>NZ_FYDE01000001.1 GCF_900186535.1 Marasmitruncus massiliensis | reverse complement strand
TTCATATGGCTGGTGTTTATTACGCTGAGGTCCCACCTGTTCCCATTCCGAACACAGTAGTTAAGCTCAGCAGTGCCGATGATACTTGGCGGGAAGCTGCCTGGGAAAATAGGTCTTTGCCAGCTCTAAAAGATCCATTCATAATATGAATGGATCTTTTTTTATTAGTTTTTTATATGAAAATTTGTTACAAATGACAGGCAAATATTGGGACGTCGACGTTGCATAATTCGGAATTTCGTGATAAAATGATTTTTAGCACCACAATATATGGTGTGATGTTGTAAAATGACACAATATTGTGTAAAAGGACGTTGAAGTATGAAGATTGGAAAGAATGCGCTGACTGTTTTGGAAAAGCGGTATTTGATGAAAGATCAAACCGGAAAAAACATTGAAACGGTGGATCAGATGTTTATGCGGGTAGCCAACGCAATTGCGCAGGCAGACCTGATACACGACCCGAATGCGGATACTGCCGCTGTCGCAAAGCAGTTTTACGACATGATGACCAATCTTGAATTTTTGCCGAATTCCCCTACGCTGATGAATGCGGGAAAAGAGCTCGGGCAGCTTTCTGCCTGCTTTGTCCTGCCGGTCGGCGACTCTATGGAAGAAATTTTCGAAGCGATCAAGCAGGCCGCGCTGATCCATAAATCCGGCGGCGGTACAGGATTTTCTTTTTCCCGGCTGCGTGCAAGCGGTTCTACCGTCCGTACAACGGGCGGTGTCGCCAGCGGACCGGTCAGCTTCATGCGGGTGTTCAATATGGCAACGGAGGCAGTGAAACAGGGCGGAACCCGCCGCGGCGCGAATATGGGGATCCTGCGTATCGACCATCCGGATATCCTGCAATTCATCGACTGCAAAAAAGACAACGCGGATATCACTAATTTTAACATTTCGGTCGGCATCACCGAAGAATTTATGCATGCGGTGCAGCATAATAACCGTTATAAGCTGATTGACCCGAAAAGTAAAACCGCTGTCGGCGAACTTGACGCCCGTGAGGTATTTACTAAAATCGTCGAGAGCGCGTGGCGGAACGGGGAACCTGGAATCATCTTTCTTGACCGGCTGAACCGCGATAATGTCGTCCCAAAACAGGGTGAGATTGAAAGCACCAACCCCTGCGGGGAACAGCCCCTGCTTCCTTACGAATCCTGCAATCTTGGCTCGATCAATCTTGTGAACATGCTTACGGAAAAGGACGGAAGCATGGAGCTTGATTATGCGAAATTGAAAGATACCGTGCAGAAGGCAGCCCATTTTCTTGATAATGTCATCGACGTCAACAAATATCCGCTGCCGGAAATTGATTTTACCACCAAGCAGACCCGCAAAATCGGGCTGGGAGTCATGGGTTGGGCAGATATGCTGGGGCTGATGGGAATTCCCTATGATTCCGACGAAGCGGTCGAGCTCGCGGGCCGGGTAATGAAGTACATTACGGAGGCCGGACGTGCGAAATCTGTCGAACTGGCGAAGGAACGCGGCGCGTTCCCGCTGTTTGAAGAAAGTGTGTTTGCGGGCGGCCCGCCGCTTCGCAACGCGACCATTACAACCATTGCACCAACAGGCACGCTATCGATCATCGCGGGCTGTTCCTCCGGCGTAGAACCAGTATTCGCCTATGTGTTCATCCGCAATGTCATGGACGGCACCGAAATGATCGAGGTCAGCCCGACGCTGAAAAAGGTGCTGATCGACCGCGGGCTTTACAGTGACGACTTGATGAAGCGCATTGCGCAGGAAGGCACACTCACGCATATCATGGAGCTGCCCGAAGACATCCGCCGGATATTTGTCTGTGCGCACGATGTCAGCCCACTTTACCATGTCAAGATGCAGGCGGCGTTCCAGAAATATACCGACAATGCGGTTTCCAAGACTGTCAACTTCTCCCATGACGCGACGGTAGAGGATGTGCAGGAGGTCTATATGCTGGCCTACCAGCTTGACTGCAAGGGCGTTACCATCTACCGCGACGGCAGCCGCGCGGAGCAGGTGCTCAATATAGGCTCGGTGAAAAAGGAAGGCGCCTCCGCGGAAAGCGCCCCTGACTACGGAAGCATCAAACCCCGTCCACGTCCGGATGTCACCTGCGGGATTACCGAGCGCATGAAAATCGGGTGCGGCAACCTTTACGTTACCGTGAATTATGACGAAAACGGCATCTGTGAAGTATTTACCTCCACCGGAAAGGCGGGGGGATGCCCCTCCCAGTCGGAAGCAACCGCGCGTCTGGTATCCATCGCGCTTCGTTCCGGAGTCAGCAAGGACGAGCTCCTTGAACAGCTTCGCGGCATCCGCTGCCCCTCCACCATCCGGCACACGGGAATGAAATGCACCTCCTGCCCGGACGCCATTGCGAGGGTGATTAAAAAGACTTCGGATATGATTGAAGCGCAGAAAGCGCCGGTGCGGCCCGCCGAAACAAAAGCGGCCCATCATCAGGAAGAAGAAACCGAGAAGCTGCCCGATAAATTCTGCCCGGAATGCGGGAGCCCGATGGAACACGAGGGCGGCTGTGTCAGCTGCCGTTCCTGCGGCTACTCTAAATGCAACTAAAACCGGTTAAAATGAAAAAGCCCCGCGCATGGCGGGGCTTTTTGCTGTACCGGCTTGCGCGAAACGGCAAAACATGATAGGCTGAATGTCTACGAAAGTGTATTGCTGGGCATACTGCCCGATGTGCCGTGCGGCAGGGGAGGGGAGCATAGTGGGAAAACTGGAACGGCTGTTCATGGAAGAAGGGATTGACCAGTGGGGGATCTGCGCGTTTGCGGATGTCCTGCCGCTGCTCCCGGTGCGTGCGAAAAGCCGGATCCCGGACAGCGCCGCCAGCGTAATTGTACTGCTGTTCGGATATTATGTTGGAGAATATACCGAACGGAATATATCTCGCTATGCGATTGTGGACGATTATCATGTTGTAATTCGGAATAAGCTGGATAATCTGGCGGAAAAGCTCAGAAATCTGTATAAAGACGAACAATTTATACAATTTATTGATAGTTCCCCTGTCGCCGAAGTGCGGGCGGCCTGCCTTGCAGGGCTTGGCGAAATCGGAATGAACGGACAGCTGCTGAATCCGGTTTACGGCAGCTACTGCTTTATCGGGGAACTTGTGACAACGCTTTCCCTGCCGAAAGCCGAAAAGTTTTCCACGGGACTATGCACTCATTGTGGAAAATGTGTCGCCGTCTGCCCGACCGGGGCGCTGCGGACGGACGGGTTCCAAAAGGAACTTTGCCGTTCCCACATTACGCAGAAGAAAGGCACGCTGACCCCATGGGAGGAAGAACAGATTCAAAAAGGCGGGTTTGTCTGGGGCTGTGATCGCTGTACAGATGCCTGCCCGGTCAACCGCCATGCCCATCGCTCGGCCGTGAAGGAATTCTACCGGGATATCCAGCCGATGGTCGGGCAGGATAATGTTGGAAAACTCTGCGACTCGAAAGCGTATGGATGGCGCGGGAAAAATGTGCTGCTGCGGAATCTGGATATCATTTCCCGCAAAAAAGTGCTATAATATCGAAAAGGCGGGCGGTTACGCCGCCGATTTTTCTGACAGACAGGGCAAGGAGCGATTGATTTGGAAATTCTGACACCCGATAAATATGGCGAATATGAACTATTTGTGCTCAGCCATCCGCAGGGCTGTTTTACCCAGAGCGTCAACTGGCAGAAGGTGAAAAACAACTGGGGCTTTGAGGCTGTTGTATCGCGCGACCAGAACGGGAAAATTGTGGGCGGCATTTCCGTCCTGATCCAGCCGGTTCCGCTGGTCGGCACCGCTTTTTTATACGCGCCGCGCGGCCCGGTCTGCGATCTGCATGACATGGCAGTGCTTGCCGACCTCAAGCTGGGTGTGGATGAACTGGCGAAAAAATATAACGCCCACACGTTTAAAATGGACCCTGATGTGCTGATGTCCGATACCGATTTCATCAAAATTGCGGACAGCATGGGATTTACGCAGAGCTATGGCCCCGACGGCTTCGAGGGGATTCAGGCGCGGTTCAACTACCGGCTGTATTTAAACGGCAGGGGCGAAGAGGAGCTGCTTGCCAACCTGACGCAGGGAACGCGGCGCAAGGTGCGCATCGCGATGCGCAGCGGCGTGGAGGTGCGCCCGGTTGGCCCCGAATATTTAGGTGAATTCGAGCGGATTATGAAAACCACCGGTGAACGCGATGGCTTTAATACTCGTCCGAAGGAATATTTTGAGCGGATGCTGGAAGCGCTTGGCGAGCATGTCCGGCTTTACATGGGATTTTATGGGAGCCAGCCGGTCTGCGGCGCGATTACCACCAACTATGCAGGCAAGGTCTGCTATGTCTACGGCGCTTCGGACAACGTTCACCGCGATGTCATGCCGAACTATCTCATGCAGTGGGAAATGATCCGCTGGGCAGTGGAGACAAAGGCGGATGTCTACGATTTTCAGGGCATCTCCGGAAATCTGGAAGAGGGCAGCCACATGTACGGGCTGTACCAGTTCAAGCGCGGCTTTAACGGTCAGATTGACGAGCTTGCGGGCGAATTCGACTATGTATACCAGCCGATGAAAGCCAAGATGGTGAAACGGGCGATATCCCTGAACGGGAGATTAAGCGGCATTAAAAAGAAACTGAGACGGAGCTGAATGAATGACAGACAGCAAGACCCCCCTGCGCGATGCGGTGCGCACGTATATAGAAAGAGACGCCGCAAGGTTTCACATGCCGGGCCATAAAGGAATCGGGGAGCAGGAATTTGCCGGACTGCTGCCCTATGACATCACGGAGGTGGAGGGCGCGGACAGCCTGTTCCATGCGCGGGGGCCCCTGCTTCGGCTGGAGGAGGCATTTGCCGATGCCTATGGCGCAAAGCGTACCCTGCTTTCCGCCGGCGGCGCGACCCTCTGCATCCAGACGATGCTGGCGCTTACCTGCGGCACCGGAAGAAAATTAATTGCGGGACGCAATCTCCACCGCAGCGCGATCAACGCAATGGCGCTGCTCGGGCTTGACCCGGTATGGATTTATCCGGACGGAAGCGCAGGCGAGTGGTATCAGGGGCGCTATACGGCCAGTGCGGTGCGTGCCGCGCTGCTGGAACATTCCGATGCCTCTGCGGTCTATCTCACTTCGCCCGATTATTTCGGCGTGATGAGCGATCTTCCGGCCATAGCTGAAATCTGCCGTGCGTTCGACGTTCCCCTGCTGGTGGACAACGCCCACGGCGCGCATTTGAAATTTCTGCCGGAGCGGTACGATTCGCCGCATCCGATCGACTGCGGCGCGGCCATGTGCGCGGACAGCCTGCACAAGACCATGCCCGCCATGACCGGGGCGGCGCTGCTGCATATCGGTGACAGCCGCTATGCGGAGGACGCGAAACGCCTGATGTCGATGTTCGGTTCGACCAGCCCGAGTTATCCCATTCTGCTTTCCTGCGAGACGGCCCTGCAATATGCGCTGAGCGGCGCAAAGGCCGGATTTTCCCATACCGCCCGCCGATTGGAAGAACTGTCGGCGGCGGCAAGGACAAAAGGGTTTGCCCTGCCGGAAGGCATGCACGACCCCGCCAAGCTGACGCTGGGGTTCGCGGCGGCGGGCTGGGACGGCGGTTCGTTTGGGACGTACCTGCGCGGACACGGCATCGAGCCGGAATATATCAGCGGGACGGCCTGTGTGCTGATGGCGAACGGCCGGAACCGCGAAGAGGATTATCAGCGGCTGGCGGAGGCCATTACGGCGTTTGAACCAAAGGAGCGGTCTGCTCCGCAGACGGTCCTTCTGCCTCGGCCCGTAAAGGCGGCAGAGGTGCGCGAAGCCGCGTTTTCCACACAATTCACCGTCGATGTGGAAAACTCCGTCGGGAAAATTGCGGCGGGGGAAGTTTCGCCCTGTCCACCGGGAATTCCGGTGGTTATGCCCGGCGAGCGCATCGACGAGGAGACCGCCGCCGCGCTCAAAACGTACGGAATCGGGGAAGTCAGCGTCATGGCGTAAACAGAAATTCCGCATCGACAGAGAATCCAACAAAAAACTATGGAATTTTTCCGCCCGATGTGGTAAAATGGGCTTAACGAAAAGCATAGGGAGGGCTGCTTATGAAACTCATCTTTGCAATCGTGTCAAATGACGACAGTTCCAAGGTTTCCAAAGAACTGACCAAATCCAAATTTTCCGTCACAAAACTGGCGACTACCGGCGGCTTCCTGATGGCGGGCAATACGACATTTATCATCGGAACCGATGATGACAAGGTGGAAGAAGTCATTGACATCATCGGAAAATATTCAAAAAAACGTACCCAGATGGTTCCGTCGTCGGCGTCTTACGGGGTCGGGATGTATACCTCCTTCCCCGTGGAGGTGCAGGTGGGGGGCGCAACCGTCTTTGTAATGAATGTGGAACGGTTTGAAAAGCTTTAATGATTCAGTTCGACTATAACCGAAGAGTCACCGGTACGCTCGCCAACCTCAGCGCTGGCGGGCGTTTGCCGCATGCGATCCTGCTGGAGGGGCCTGCCGGTATCGGTAAAAAGACCGCCGCCGGCCTGATTGCGCAGATTTCGCTGTGCGAAGGGGAGCCGAAGCCCTGCGGTGTCTGCCCCCACTGCGTCAAGGTGGAAAAGCGGATTCATCCGGACGTGCGTTTTTATACGGTGCCGGACGGGAAAAAGGAGTTTCCGATTGAACTGGTGCGCCAGCTCAGACAGGACGCCTATGTGCTGCCGAACGAAGGCTGCTGCAAGGTTTATATCCTCGACCGTGCCCACACAATGAACGCCGCGGCGCAGAACGCGCTGCTGAAACTGATTGAGGAGCCGCCTGAAAACGTGCGGTTCGTCCTGCTGTGTGAAAACCGGTCGCGCATGCTCCCCACCATCCTTTCGAGGGTGGTTTCCATGGAACTGGAACTGCCGTCTGCGGAGCAGTGCGCAGAAGCGCTCGCGCGGCTCGCGCCGGAGCATTCCGAAACTGAACGGGAAGCGGCGGCCGCCGGAGCGGGCGGAAATATCGGACAGGCACTTGACCTGCTCGGCACGGCAAAACCCTCCCGGGCGGCGGCGGATACCCGGAGGCTGCAGGAAACGCTGCTGTTTGGTGACCGTTATCAGGCGCTGAAAGTGCTGGCGGCCTACGATAAGGACAGGGAGGGGCTGCGGCAGCTTTTTACCCTGCTTCGTGAAGCGTTTGCAAAGCTTTCCGCGGCGCATTACAGCCATAGCGGGGCGGACCCGCGCCTGCTCAACCGTATCACCGCCACGCAGGCGCTGCAGGTTTCGGACATCGTCGCGCAGGCCGCGCTGCGCGCAGAGCGCAATGTCAGCATCCCGCTGCTCTGCGGATGCATGGTTGAGGAAGTCAAGGGGATACTTACCTAATAAAAAATCCCGTCGCGGGAAACACAAACCAAGGGAGGAACAAGATGGCTGAAATCATAGGAGTCCGATTCAAAAGCGTGGGCAAAGTGTATTACTTTGATCCTGATTCCCTGCAGGTGGAAAAGGGGGCAAAGGTCATCGTGGAAACCACCCGCGGGGTGGAATGCGGCGAGGTCGCCATGGCAAACCGGCAGGTGGAGGATGAAAGCATTGTTAAGCCTCTGAAAAAAGTGATGCGCATCGCCACGGCCGAAGACCTGAAAAAGGTGGAGGAAAACGCGGCGCGCGAAAAGCAGGCAATTGCCATCTGCAATGAAAAGATCGCGAAACACAAGCTGAGTATGAAACTGGTGGATGTGGAATTCACCTTTGACAATAATAAAATCCTGTTCTATTTCACCGCCGACGGGCGGGTCGATTTCCGCGAGCTGGTCAAGGATCTGGCTTCGGTTTTCCGCACCCGCATCGAGCTGCGCCAGATCGGCGTACGTGACGAGGCAAAAATGCTGGGCGGGCTTGGTATCTGCGGACGTCCGTTCTGCTGCTCCACGTTTTTGGGCGAGTTTCAGCCGGTCTCCATCAAAATGGCGAAAGAGCAGGGACTGTCCCTCAATCCCACCAAAATTTCCGGCACCTGCGGCAGGCTGATGTGCTGCCTCAAATATGAGCAGGAAGCCTATGAGGACCTGCTCCGCACCACACCGAGACAGGGCTCGTTTGTGCGCACCAAAGACGGCCGGGGAACGGTGGTCGAAGTCAATCTTCTCACGGGAATGCTGAAAGTGGCTCCCGAAAAAGATCAGGCGGCCGCGAAGTATTATAACAAGTCGGAAGTCAAGGTCCTTCGCGAAACCCAAAATTATGAAGAACCGGCCGGGATGGACGCGGAGAACGAATAGCGCGGGCGAACGTCGGCAAAGCAAATTTATCTTGTATTTTTTTGTCACATATGGTATCATAACCGCAAGCGGCTATGATACCATTTCCTGTTTTATACTGCTTTTTTTACTTTGCATATGATATGCAGCTGACTGCATATGATATAGCCTGGCCGCCTGATAACGGCTGGGTAAATACATATAATACGGAGGTGTTCCCTATGGCATATGTCATTCATGACGACTGCATCTCTTGCGGAAACTGCAAGGATACCTGTCCAGTCGGCGCCATTTCTGAAGGCGACGGCAAATATGAGATCGATCCTGCGGTTTGCATCGAATGCGGCGCCTGCGCTGCCGATTGCCCCGTTGAGACCATTAAGCCGGAATAAGTTTCTGACCGAATGGAAAAAACCTGAAGCCTTCGCTGTGCAGCGGGGGCTTTCTCTTTGTATCCGGCGTGGAATGCTGTATCATTTTTATCGGAAGGAGCGCCCGCATGTTTGATTATACCTTTGAGCCGCTGGGAGAGCGGCTGAAAATCTGCGTGACGCCCGATCATAAATTCGGAACCGACGCGTTTCTGCTTTCCGATTTTGCCGCGCCCCGCAGGCGTGATATTGCCTGCGACCTTGGGACAGGCTGCGGGATTATCCCGGTGCTGTGGTTCCGCAGTGAGGAGACCGCGCCGAAGATCGCCTATGCGGTAGAACTCCAGCAGAAGGCGGCCGACCAGCTTGCCATTACGCTTCGGGAAGGCGGGATTCCCGAAGGACGGCTGGTGTCTGTGCATGCCGATCTGCGGGAGCTGCGCGGACGGCTGCCCGCTGGGTCCGCAGATGTGGTAACCTGCAATCCGCCCTATAAAACAGCGGGTACCGGCATCATGAGCGAGACCGACGCGGACCGGATCGCGCGCCATGAAACCATGTGTTCCATTGAAGATGTCTGCGCCGCCGCCCGTTATCTTCTGAAATTCGGGGGAAAGCTTTGTATCTGCCAACGCCCCGAACGGCTGGCGGATGTGATTGCCGCAATGAGGCATGAAAAACTGGAACCAAAACGGCTCCGGTTTGTCCAGCAGAAACCGGACACGCCGCCCTGGCTGTTTCTGCTGGAGGGCAGGCGGGGAGGAAAGCCGTTTTTGCAGGTGGACGCGCCGCTCATCATCGAGGGAGAAGGCGGATTTTCGCCGGAACTGCTGCGGATTTACCAGAAAGAACACAATCTGTAAGGAGAACGCCATGGGAAAGTTATTTGTCGTCGGCACGCCGATCGGGAATCTCGGCGACCTGTCGCCCCGCGCGGTGCGCGCGCTGGAGGACTGCGATTTTATTGCCGCGGAGGATACGCGGGTATCGCTCAAGCTGCTCAACCATTTCGGCATCAAAAAACCGCTGGTCAGCTATTATGAGCATAACCTGCGCGAGCGCGGGGAACAGATTGTGGCGCGTATGGAGGCGGGAGAAACCTGCGCGGTGATCACCGACGCGGGAATGCCCTGCATTTCCGATCCGGGGGAAGATCTCGTGCGGCTCTGCGCCGAGCGCGGCGTAGCGGTGGAAGTCGTGCCGGGGCCGAGCGCGGCGATCTCCGCGCTGGCGGTTTCCGGGCTTTCCACAAGCCGGTTCGCGTTTGAGGGGTTCCTGAGCGTCAAGCGGAACAGCCGGTTGGAGCATCTGGAACAGGTAAAGAACGACACCCGTACCCTGATCTTTTATGAGGCGCCCCATAAGCTGCTTTCCACGCTGCAGGATCTGCTGACCGTATTCGGAGACCGGCGGATTTCCCTCGCGCGGGAACTGACCAAGATTCATGAAGAGGTGCGCCGCACCACGCTTTCCGAGGCGGTGGGGTGGTATACGGAGAACACTCCCAAGGGGGAATTTGTGCTGGTGATAGAAGGCGCCGCCCCCGCGGAGGAAACACCGCCGACGCTTGAGGAAGCGGTGGAAATGGTAAAATCGCTGGCACAGGGGGGCATGTCCCTGTCTGATGCCGCAAAGGATGTAGCGCGCCAGACCGGATATAAAAAAGGGCAGCTCTATAAGGCTGCCCTGTGAAACTATGTATTGCCTGAAACGGCAACTTAAAGCAGGAGATAGCCCAGTGCCATCAAAAGCGAATTGTCGGCTTTTTCATTATAAAGCAGATAGATCAGCCCTAAAATCAGCAGAGATTCGCTGTCAAGATTAAGATTGCTCAGCAGCCCATGGGACTGGTTATCGTTCGTGGGTGCGGAAGCAGCGGATACCTCCGGAGGGGGAGACGATGTCTGATCGACCGGGACGATTCTCGATTCCGCTTCGATTACCGGCTGATCGTAATGTTCGCCGATTGCCGGCCTGGACTCGTATTCATAATACGCCATATTTTGAGCGCGTGCCTGCATTTCATGGACACGGCTGACCGCTTCCTGCTGCATACGCATAATGTCTTCTTCCGTATAGGTCTTGGTGCTGTTCCACCGCATCATCGTCTGCCACCTCCAAACAGATTGCCAAGGTTGCCAAGGTTGCCAAGGCCGCCGAGATTGCCGAGGCTGCTGAGCAGGCCGCTGTCACGCAGTGCGGGCCAGGCCTTCAAAAGCTGCATGATGCGCACCGCGTCGTCAATGCGGCTTGCGCGGGCGGCAGAAAAATGCGGCTTCAATGTACGCAGCAGCTCTACGTTTTTGTCGCTTTGGTTGAATGTGGAAAGAACTTGTGCGACCTTTGAAATTGCCCCCAGATTCACCTGTGAATTTCCGGAGGAAGACGCGTCGCCTCCCGTGCCTGCATTTCCTCCGCTTTGAAAATTCTGGAGAATGGAGGCAATGGCGGCGGCATCAATACCGCCATTGCCGTTCGAATTACCTGGGCTTCCGCTGCCACCTGCGGGAGCGGTATTCTGCTGCGAAGGGGGAGACGGGGCACCCCCTCCCGGGTTCAGGCCCAGTGATTCCGCAACGGAGCGAAGCTGGGCCATTTTGTCCGGATCGTTCAAAATTGCACTCAGCGTCGAGTTTAAATCATCCATCGTAATCCCTCCATTCCCCCACGTTTATTTGCCGCCCATCAGGTTTTTCAGCAGAGTCTGCATATTTGGGTTTTCTATCAGCTGCTGGACAGCAGCCGGGTTGTTCACCAGATTTTTAAACTGTGCCTGCTGATTGGCGTTAAGATTTTTCAGAACGCTGTCCATCTGGCCGCTCTCCATCTGCTGCTTGAGCTTTTGCGGGTCGGTCCCCATCTTCCTGCCTGCCAGCCTGATCAGGGCGTCCAGCTGATTCTGAGAGAAATTAAAATTGTTGTTCAAGTTTGTCACCGCCTGTTTTCATTCACTCCATTGTATGATATATTATTAGCAGATATTCTCTATTGTGTGACAGCGGAGCTGTCGAATCTAAGCCGAAAGGTTTCGAACTCTATGCGGATTATTGTAACATCGGATACCCACAGGGATTTTTACGCGCTGCATACGCTGGTGGAAAAATACCGCAACACGGCGGCCCTTTTTATCCATCTGGGCGACGGTGCCGTCGAGCTGGAACAGGTGGAAAACATCTATCCGGAATGCAAATTCCTCAGCGCGCGCGGCAACTGCGATTTTGGTACCAACGCGTCTTTGGCCGGCTGCTTTTCCTGCGGGATTGCGAAGATATTTTATACACATGGTCATATGTACAATGTAAAATACGAACTGGATGACCTTTACCGTGCCGGCGCAGAGGTTCAGGCGAACGTAATTCTGTTCGGGCACACCCATATCCCGCTTATGGACTACCGGAACGGTGTCCATATCTTGAACCCCGGCAGCCTCGGGATGCCGCGGGGAACCAAACCCAGCTACGGTGTAATTGATATTACAGATCGTGATATTGTATGCTTTATCAATGAATTGGATTTGACATAATTTTAAAGCAGGCAAGTGAAGAAAATTCCATCTGCCGTAAAAAAGGAATCTGACACAAAACGGGAGGCATCCGCGCAAACGGATACCTCCCGAATCATATTTGTCAAACCCAATTGCCGCGCATGCCGGACAGCTAATTGTCCGCCCTGTTGGCCTCAAGCCCTATTTTCCGGGACAGTTCATGCGCAACCTTGTTATCGCAGATGACCAGAACTTTGTCGCCGCTGAGAATTTGGGCATTGCCTCGCGGGATAATCAATTTGCCGTCGCGGGTTATTGAAACGATAATGGATTCCTCCGGCAGCTGCAGTTCGGAAAGGCGCACGCCGTCGAGCTTATATTGCTGGGGAATCAGCAGTTCACACAGGGAGGTTTCCCCTCGGTTGAGCGACATCAGCTGCTTGATGGAGGTACTGTCGACTTCACGTTCCAACAGCCGCGCGATATTGTCGGTGGAAGAAACGGGAATGTCGACGCCAAGCTGCTTCATCACAGCGGCATTCTTCGGGTTGTTGATGCGCGCCACCGTGCGCCGTACATGGAACAGCTGCTTTGCAAGCTGACAGGCCACGAGGTTATCCTGGTCGCGCCCGGTGACTGCAATCAGTGCGTCCGCGTCATGCGTCTCGGCACTTTCCAGCACATCGATGGTGCTGCCGTCTCCGCAGATGACCGGTACATCAAGGTCGTTCGCGGCACGGGCGCAGGTGTTTCGTTCTTTTTCAATCAGATGGGGCTTGTGACCGTGCTCCAAAAGGGTCTTTGTCAGGTAATAGCCGACTTTTCCGCCGCCCACTACAATCACTTTCATGAATCGGTCTCCTCCTTTGCTAGTCGATTACCTTCGCCATCAGCAGGCGGTCTTCCGGCCCGACCGGCTCTTTCAGCCCCGGATGGGCCAGTTTCAGGTTGCCGTCCCGATGGAGCACCCCAAACAGAACCGATTTTGAGGAGTTGTCCGAAATCAGCTTTGATACAGGCGTGCCGATCTGTTTCGGGGAAGGCTTTACCGTTTCGAACGAAACGGTGGCCGAGTCAAGATACAGACTTTTCACCTGGTCGCGCCCCGTGAGCATGGAGTAGATCGCATCCACAGACAGGTTGGTGGGGCAGACGGTATGCAGGCCAAACTGCGAAAAGACGTTGCTGCGCTGCGGGTCATAAATACGGGCAAGCACGCGAGGGATTTTGTAGACCTCGCTTGCGATCTGGCAGACCATAACGTTCATGTTGTCGTCGGTCGTCACGGCGGCCAAAGCGTCGCAGCCCGCGATGCCCGCGCGCTTGAGCACGTCCTGGTCAATCGGGACACCGGAGACGGTATAGCCGGTAAAGTCATCCGCCAGATTGGAAAACTGTGCCGCGTCGGAATCGACCACAGAAACATCATGCCCCATTTTGGAAAGCACGCTGCTGAGCCGGGAACCAACTTTGCCGCAACCAACTACCAGAATATTCATAAGACGGCCCCATTTCTTGAAAGATACAACTATAGTATACACGGTTTTTGGCCTGCGAGTAAAGAAAAACAGGCATTTTTCGCAGATTTCCGGCGGATTTTATTGACGAAACCGGAATCTATGCTATACTGGAAAACGTGACAAATCAAACAAATATTTTTTGTAAGTTCAGATAAATGGAGGAGCTATGATTACAGTATCCAATGTCAGCCTGATGTTTGGAGGCGTCAAGCTGTTTGCAGGCGCCGACCTCAAATTCACCCCCGGGAACTGTTATGGCGTTATCGGCGCCAACGGGGCGGGGAAGTCCACCTTTCTGCGGATTCTTTCGGGTGAACTGGACCCGACCACGGGGGAAGTCGCCATCCCCAAAGAGTGCCGCATGTCGGTGCTCAAGCAGGACCAGTTCCAGTATGACGAATACCGTGTGCTCGACACGGTCATGCTGGGAAATCCCCGGCTTTTTGAGGTGATGAAGGAAAAGGACGCGCTTTACGAAAAGCCGGACTTTTCCGACGAGGATGGCGCGCGCGCGGCGGAGTTGGAAGGCGAGTTCGCCGAAATGAACGGCTGGGACGCGGAAACCGATGCCGCCCGCCTGCTGCAGGGCCTCGGACTTGCGCCGGAGCAGAACGAACTGCTGATGAGCGACCTGAAAGGCGGCGAAAAGGTGAAGGTCCTGCTGGCGCAGGCACTGTTCGGCCAGCCGGATATCCTGCTGCTCGATGAGCCGACGAATAACCTTGACATGAAATCCATCGACTGGCTGGAAGACTTCCTGCTTGATTTCCCCGGCACAGTCATCGTGGTCTCCCATGACCGCCACTTCCTGAATACCATCTGCACCCATATTGTCGATATCGATTTCAACCAGGTGCGCATGTATGTGGGCAACTATGATTTCTGGTATGAATCGAGCAAGGTGATGCAGCAGATCATGAAAGACCAGACGCGCAAGCGCGAGGACCAGATCAAGGATCTGCAGGCGTTTATTGCGCGCTTTTCGGCGAATAAGTCCAAATCGAAGCAGGCAACCAGCCGCAGAAAGCTACTGGACAAGCTGACGGTCGATGAGATGCCCGCATCTTCCCGCCGTTACCCGTGGGTAGGCTTTAAGCCTGACCGCGAGGTGGGCAAGGATATTCTGGAGGTTACCGACTTAACAAAAACCATCGACGGCGTCAAGGTGCTCGATCATGTGTCGTTCCGCGTGAACAAGAATGATAAGATTGCCTTTGTCGGAGAGAATGAGCAGGCGCAGACCGCGCTGTTCCGGATTTTGGCGGGGGAACTGGAGCCGGACGAGGGCAGCCTCAAGTGGGGCATGACCACCTCGCAGAGCTATTTTCCCAAGGACAACAGCGCCTATTTTAATAATAACGACCTGACGATGATTCAATGGTTTGCCCAATATTCCCCGGACGACACCGAAACCTTTATGCGCGGTTTTCTCGGGCGGATGCTGTTCTCCGGCGATGACGTCTATAAGTCGGTGAAGGTCCTCAGCGGCGGCGAGAAGGTGCGCTGCATGCTGTCCCGCATGATGCTGTCGGGCGCGAATGTGCTGCTGCTCGACCAGCCGACCAACCATCTGGATTTGGAGTCCATCACGGCGGTGAATAACGGCCTGATCGATTTCCCGGGGAACGTGCTGTTCTCCTCGCAGGACCACCAGTTCATCCAGACGATTGCAAACCGCATCATCGAGATCAGGATGGACGGCACGATTCTGGACAAAGCCGTCGAATACGACGATTTCCTCGAGTGGAAAAAATCGCTGAACCTGTAAATCAAACAAGGCCCGCCATTCGGCGGGCCTTGTTGCTGCAAACGGAGCTTACAGCAGTTTCCCCTTAGCAGGGGGGGAGCTATTCTTCCTTGCCATTCACTTCAATTTTACCGTGAATGGTTTCAAATTCAGAAACACGTTTTTTGATGTATTGCTCGATCTCCTTGTTTGCAGAACGACCTTCAGATTCCGCGATATAACGAAATTTCTGAAAAAATACCCGATCCACACGCAGAGTATATCTCAATAGTTTATCTTCCATAAATCCTCCTGTAATTCACTATATTGATGTCATTATGGTTTAATTATAATGAATTTATTGCGTCATGACCAAAATGGTGGTAAAATAGTGAAGTAGTGGCGAATATATTATTTGGAGGTAAATCTATGCCTGACTATAAAGAGATGTATTTTAAGATGTTCCGAGCTTCGGAGAAGGCGCTTAACATTATCATTCATGCACAGCGGGAATGCGAGGAGCTTTATAGTGCAAATCCATCCCCGGAAATGAAGGTCGTTTCATTCTTGGCAGAAAACAACGAAAGTACTGATAAGAATAAATTTTGAATACTTCGTTTAGACACAAAAAAGTTTGAGCAATAGGCTTTATGCCTCTTGCTCAAACTTTTTTGTGTTATTCCATTTAATAGCGGACCCATTTGCTGCAAGTAGCACTTACAACAGTTTTTCCAGTCTGGTGCGGATTTCCTTGATGAAATCTCCGGTATTGACCACCTTAGGGGTGCTGCCCTCCCAAAGGCCGGCCAAATCCTTGGTCATGGTTCCCTCGTTGATCGTCTGCAGGGAGGCCTGCTCCAGCTTGTCCGCGAAAGCGGCAAGCGCTGTGTTGCCGTCCAGTTCGCCGCGGCGGCGCAGCGCGCCCGACCACGCGAAGATGGTTGCCATCGCGTTGGTGGAGGTTTCTTCCCCTTTCAGATGCTTATAATAATGGCGGGTAACGGTACCGTGGGCCGCTTCATATTCATAGCAGCCGTCGGGGCTGACCAGCACACTGGTCATCATCGCGAGCGAACCGAACGCGGTGGAAACCATGTCGCTCATCACGTCGCCGTCATAGTTCTTGCAGGCCCAGATAAAGCCGCCCTCGCTGCGGACAACACGCGCGACCGCGTCGTCGATCAGCGTATAGAAATATTCAATGCCCGCGGCCTCGAATTTGGCGCGGTAGCTTTCCTCAAAGATTTCCGCGAACAGATCCTTGAAGGTGTGATCATATTTTTTGGAGATCGTGTCCTTGGTGGCAAACCACAGATCCTGTTTGGTGTCCAGCGCGTACTGGAAACAGGCGTTCGCAAAGGAGCGGATGGAACTGTCTTTATTGTACTGTCCCTGCAAAACGCCGGGGCATTCAAAGTCGTAAATGGTTTCGCGGAAGGTTTCCCGGCCGTCCTCAGCGGTAAATACCAGCTCCGCCCGGCCTTTTTCCGGTACACGGTATTCGGTTCCCTTGTAAATGTCTCCGTAGGCATGGCGGGCAATGGTAATCGGTTTGGTCCAGTTGCGCACCACCGGCTTGATGTTGTCCACGAGAATGGGAGCGCGGAACACCGTACCGTCCAGAACAGCGCGGATAGTGCCGTTGGGGCTTTTCCACATTTCGTGCAGGTTGTATTCGCCCATACGCTGCTGGTTCGGGGTGATGGTGGCGCATTTTACGCCGACGCCGTATTTTTTGATGGCAATCGCAGCGTCATAGGTGACCTGATCGGCTGTTTTGTCCCGCTCGGGCAGTCCGAGGTCGTAATATTCGCAGTAGAGCTCCACAAACGGGGAGAGCAGGTCGTCCTTGATCATCTGCCAGATGATGCGTGTCATTTCGTCGCCGTCCATTTCCACCAGGGGCGTGGTCATTTTAATTTTTTCCATGCGGTTTTCTTCCTTCCTGTTTATCTGATGAAGCCGCGCTTCTTATCGATGTGATGCGGTAAAGCGTATGCCAAACTTTATTATAACAAGACACAGCCCGCTTGTAAACTGTTTTTCAGGCGTCCTGCCCGCTGCGGGGAAGATGCAGCAACAAGTTTTCCACCCAGCCCTTCTGATATCTCAGGGAAATATAACCGATTACCGACATGGTGAGCGCGCCGAGCGTGTCTACGATCAAATCCTTCATCGTGTCGCCGAGTGCCGCGCGCCCGGTCAGGAGGATCCCGTTTTCCAGCGCGTATTTTTGCATATTGGTACGCAGCACCGCGTCCGCTAAAAACTCATAGATTTCCCAGAAGACACCCAGCGTTACCGCGAAGCAGAACGCAAAGGTGACGACAAACAGGGGGCTGAGGTTTACGGGGACCCGGTCGGTGTTGTTGAGAAAGTTAATGAAAGAGAAACCAAGGGCGCCGAGCATGGCGCCGCTGAAGGTGTGGAGGACGGTGTCCCAGTGGGGGACATGGTAGTAAAACGAACGCACTTCGCCCAGATAGATGGCGCAGTAAAGGAACAGCGCATAAAAAATCATCATATTGGAGGGGATTTCCAGACGTGCGCGCCGTTTGAGCAGGGGAGGCAGCGCCATTGCGAACAGACCGAGGGAGCATTGCAGCAGCATCAGCACATATTCGCTCTTGGTGCGGCGGTAAGGCTGATTGGGAATGGGCTGGGACGGCGCTTTTGCCATGACGGCAATAATATAGATTACCGAAACAATCAGGGAAAACAGCACAAAATAACTGATGCCCCTCTGCCATCTGACCTTGGTCACCAGTTTCATATGCCTCGCCCCCAAACCTGTTTTTATTAGTATAACACAGCCTGAAACGGAAGAAAAGCCGCGAATTGCCGAAAAAAGGAAGCATGCCGTGAAAGCGTTGAAAAACCGCGCGGGGCGGCGCTCACAGCAGAGCGCCGTTTTCCCGCGCGGTTTGCGCGTACCAGTGTGCGGAATCTTTGGGAATCCGCTGTCCGGTCGGATAATCGATGTAAACCAGCCCCATCCGTTCGTCATAGCCGCTGTGCCACTCAAAATTGTCGGTGAAGCTCCAGTGGAAGTAGCCGAACACCGGAACTTCATCCTCCGCCGCCTTTCGCAGCGACAGCAGATACCGGTGCAGAAAGTCGACACGGTCGGGGTCGTGGACGCGACCGTCCAGAAAAATCCGGTCGTTGCAGGACTGCCCGTTTTCGGTGATATAAAGCGGCAGCCCGTACCGGTCATAGAGAAACCGGCTTCCGTAGTGCATGATTTCCGGGGTTACCGGCCATTTCAGCGCGGTGCGCGGAAAGCCCGGATTTTTTGGGACGGCGTTTCCCGCTTCGTCTACCGGAGTTCCGTTGTAGACATTGACGCCCAAAAAGTCAAGCGGCTGCCGGATAACAGTCCATGCCGCGGATGGCAGCCGCTCGGCAAAGTTTCGCAGCATAGCGGGCGCGTCCGGCGGATAGTACCCCAGAACCGCCGCGTCAAGGAACCAGCTGTGGGTGAACAGCCAGTCGTTTTCCGCCATGGCAAACGAAGCGCGGTATGCTGCGGTACGCGCCGCAGCCGTGTCCTGCACAGGATAGCAGAGCCTCCCGGTAGAGGCAACGCCGATTTGCAGCGGCGCCGCGCTGTTTTCCCGCAGGGCGCGTGCCGCAAGCCCGCCGGCGACTAAAGCGTTGCGCGCGCAGGACAATAAGGCACGTGTATTCAATCTGAGCCCCGGCGCGTGGATCCCCTCGCCGTAGCCGAGGCTGAGGAAGCACTGCGGTTCGTTGAGCGTGATATAATGGCACACCCTGCCGTCAAAATGCCTTGCGATCAGCGCGGCATATCCTGCAAACGCTTCCGCCGTCCGGCTGTTCTGCCAGCCGCCCTCCCGTTCAAGACTTTCGGGGAGGTCCCAGTGATAAAGCGTGACAAACGGGGTGATTTTGTTTTCCAGCAGCAGATCAACCAGCTTATCATAATAAGCAAGCCCCTTTTGATTCACATATCCGCGCCCTTCCGGAAAAATGCGCGGCCAGCTGATGGAAAAACGGTACGCGGTAAGCCCCAGTTCCCGCAGGAGAGCGACGTCCTCCTCCATCCGGCGGTATCCGTCGCAGGCAGTGTCGCCGGTTTCCCCGCGGGCGATATGCCCGGGTATGTGGCAGAAGGTGTCCCAGATGCTGGGGCCTTTCCCGTCGGCATCCCAGCTGCCCTCCGTCTGATAAGCGGAGCTTGCCGCGCCCCAGAGAAATCCCTCGCGAAACCCCATGCAATCTGTCCCCCTTAAACAGTGACCTCTATTTCACGGACGGATTTGCCGGGCGCAGGGGGAATCAGGTGCCCTTCCACCGGCTGTCCGTCCGCCCGGATCGAGAACCCGCCGGTGCGCTTTACACTGACGCGGTATTCCGTGCCGCGGAACAGCCTTACCGCGCGGTAGCCCGGCAGGAAAGCGGGCAGGCAGGGCCAGAGTTCGAGCCCGTCAAAACCGGGGCGTATGCCGAGGATGTACTGGCTCACGTTCACAAACGTCCACGCGGCGGTGCCGGTGAGCCAGCTGTTTTTTGCTTCCCCGAAACGCGTCGATTCCATTCCGGCAATCATCTGGCTGTAAACATACGGCTCGGTGCGGTGGATATCGCTGAGCTCCTCCAGATAAGCGGGGCAGGTGCGCCGGTAAATCTCAAACGCTTCCTCCGGATCTCCCGCAACGGTTTCGGCAATGCTGACCCAGGGGTTGTTATGGCAGAAGATTCCGCCGTTTTCCTTGAATCCGGGCGGATAGCTGCTGATTTCGCCCAGCTCCTTGTGATAGGAGGTATAGCAGGGCGTAAGCAGACAGGTGCCGAATTTCGTGGTAAGCTGTTTTTTGACGCTTTCCAGCGCGGTTTTGGCATAGCCTTCTTTTAGCCCGATGCCCGCGAGAACACAGAATCCCTGCGGCTCAATGTATATTTGCCCTTCCTCGCATTCCCGGCTGCCCACTTTGCCGCCGAACGCGTCATACGCGCGCAGGAACCATTCCCCGTCCCAGCCGCTTCGCAGAACGACCTGTTCCATCTCATTTGCGGCGCTCAGGGCCTTTTCGGTTTCTTCCGCGTTGCCCCAGCGACGGCAGATTTCGGCGTATTCGCGCCCGTATTTAACAAACATGGCCGCAATAAATACACTTTCCGCTTTTCCGCTCTCAAAATTGGCGCAGGTCTGGAAACTTTCGCCCGGTTCATCGGAAAAACAGTTCAGGTTGAGGCAGTCGTTCCAGTCGGCCCGCCCGATGAGCGGGAGCCCGTGGGGGCCCAGATGAGTCAGGATATAACGGAAACTGCGCCGCAGGTGCTCAAACAGCGACTGCGTATGATTGGGGTTGCTGTCAAACGGCACCTGCTCGCGCAAAATTGAGCTGTCGCCGGTTTCGCGCAGATAGGCGGCGGCGCAGGCAATCAGCCAGAGCGGGTCGTCGTTGAAGCCGGTCCCCGCGTCGGCGTTTCCCCGGCGGGTCAGCGGCTGGTACTGGTGCCAGGTGCTGCCGTCCTCGAATTGGATGGAGGCGATATCCAGAATCCGCTGGCGTGCGCGGTCGGGAACCAGGTGGACAAAGCCCAGCAGGTCCTGGCAGCTGTCGCGGAATCCCATCCCGCGCCCCGTCCCGCTCTCGAAATAGCTGGCACTGCGGCTGAGGTTGAAGGTTACCATGCACTGGTACTGGTTCCAGATGTTCACCATCCGGTCGAGCCGCTCGTCCCCGCTTTCTATCTGAAACCGCCCTAGGAGGCTGTCCCAGTAGTCTTTGAGTGCGTCCAGAGCGGCCCGCACCTGTTCTTCTGTGGAAAAGCGGGAAATCATAGCGCGGGCAGGCGCTTTATTGATGACGCCCCGTTGTTCCCATTTATCCTCTTCCGGGTTTTCACAGTAGCCCAGCACGAACAGGAAGGTTCTGGATTCGCCGGGCGCGAGGGTCAGTTCAAGAGAGTGGCTGGCAATCGGCGACCATCCGCTGGCAACGCTGTTCCTGCTTTTCCCTTCGATAACGGCGGCGGGGGCGTCCCATCCGCCGAACCGGCCCAGGAACGCCTCGCGGTCGGTGTCGAACCCCGAGACCGGGGCATTGACGCTGAAAAACGCATAGTGATTGCGCCGTTCGCGGTATTCGGTTTTATGATAAAGGACGGAGCCGTCGATTTCCACTTCCCCGGTATTATAGTTGCGCTGGAAGTTCTGCGCGTCGTCCGGGGCGTTCCAGAGACACCACTCAACGGCGCTGAACAGCTGAATGTTTTTCGGCGAGCCGGTGCGGTTATGCAGCGTCAGCCTGTTGATTTCACAGGCCTCGCCCAGCGGGACAAAGCAGGTGAGCGAAGCGGCGAGCCCGTTTTTTTCGCCTTCCAGTACGGTATAGCCAAGCCCGTGGCGGCACTGATAGCGGTCCAGGGGGGTGCGGCAGGGGAGAAAGCCAGGGCTCCAGATTTCGCCGCCTTCACGTATGTAATACCGGCGCCCGCCGTCGTCGGGCCCTGCGTTATTATAACGGTAGCGGGTGATGCGCCGCAGTTTTGCGTCGCGGAAAAAGCTGTATCCGCCGCCGGTGTTCGAAATCAGGCTGAAAAATCCGTCGTTGCCCAGATAGTTGATCCATGGAAGCGGTGTGGCGGGGGTATCAATGCGATATTCCCGCGTTTTGTCGTCAAAAGCCCCGTATTTCATAATAGGTGGCCTCCATTCTGCCGCGGGCCTGGACCGGCGGCGGGTTTCAGATAAAAACCAGTAAAATTTGGGATTCAGAAAACGATTAAGTTAACGCTTTTACTTTACAATATTTCCATAAAAAATGCAATAGGGTAAATAAATTCCTTTATAGAAGGAGTTTATGAAAAGATATTGTCTTGCAAAATTAAAATTCAATGGAAATAAAAAAATGCGAAAAATTCGAAAATTTGGCGAAAGATACATCGAAAACATGCTTAAATAGATAGAAAGGACAAACATGACTTGTAAAAGCTTCACATAATTAGTGCTATTAAACTAAAAATTCATAATAGCACTTGACTTTGTTGTGCAAATAAATTACACTTTAATTACGAAAACGATTAAGTTACATTTTTGCCTCCACAATGTAAAAATGTTATGATGAGTCCAGAAAACGATTACTTTATGCGGAGGGAAAAAATATGGTATCCATCAAAGATATTGCGGCTCGCTGCAACGTGTCCGCGGCTACGGTCAGCAAATCGCTTAACGGTCACCGGGACATCAGTCAGGAAACCCGGATGCGCGTCTGCCAGACGGCCCACCAGATGGGCTATCTTCCCAATTCTGCGGCGCGCGCGCTCAAGACCAACCGGACCTACAACATCGGTGTGCTGTTTGTTGACAAAACCCACAGCGGCCTGAGGCACGAATATTTTTCCACCGTGCTGGACAGTGTCAAAGTGGAGGCGGAGCGGCTGGGATATGATATCACTTTTATCAGCCAGAATATCGGCCAGCGTCCAATGAGCTATTACGAGCATTGCCGCTACCGCGGCTGTGACGGCGTGGTGACCGCAAGCATTGACTTCAAGGACCCCGGCTTTTTGGAACTGGTGGAAAGCGATATCCCGGTGGTTACCATTGATCACGTTTTCAATAACCGTACGGCGATCCTTTCCGATAACATCAAGGGCGTCCGCGACCTCGTGCTTTACATTCACCAGTGCGGCCACCGCAAAATTGCGCTGATCCACGGAGAAAATACCTCTGTTACGCAAAAGCGCATGGCCAGCTTTTACAGGACCTGCGAGGAATTGGAAATCGACGTTCCCGAAGCCTACGTCCGGCAGGCGTTTTACCATGATCCCCGGTCAAGCGGGCGCGCGACGCGGGAGCTGCTGGCGCTGGCCGACCGCCCCACCTGCATCATGTACCCCGACGACTTTTCCTTTATCGGCGGTATGAACGAGATCGAAAAAGCAGGTCTGCATATTCCGGACGACATCAGCGTAACCGGCTATGACGGCATTTACCTTTCCCAGGTGCTGCGCCCGCGGCTGACTACCCTCCGTCAGGATACCGACGGGCTTGGCAGGGAAGCGGTCGAGCGGCTGGTCGAGATGATCGAGCATCCGAAGACGGCACTTCCGCGGCAGGTACTGGTAGAGGGGGAACTTCTCGAGGGCGGCTCTGTGAAAAAACTATGATTCTGTGCCCAATATCGGCAGCCCGATTCCCGATACAACAAGCTGATTTGCAGAATGAAAAAGGAGGAAAATTCATGCGTACCTTACAAAAAGTAATTTCCTGCGGCCTTGCCTTGCTGATAACGGCGTCTGTTTCCGCCTGCGGCGGCTCCAAACCCGCTCAGCCGGAATCACAGGCGGCTCCCGATGCCTCCGCGGCATCTTCCGAGGCGCCCGCTGGAGCGGGAAGCTCCGAGAAAGTCCTGCGCATCTATTGCTGGAACACCGAGTTCCAGGACAGGTTCAACGCTTATTTCAAGGATAAGCTGCCTGCGGATGTCAGCGTTGACTGGGTAATTACCCCCAGCGACGATAACGCCTACCAGAACAAGCTGGACACCGACCTGAAAAACCAGGCTTCCACTGCGGACAAAATTGATATTTTCCTGATTGAGGCAGACTATGCCCTCAAATACGTCAATTCCGATTACACGCTGGATGTCAGGGGGGATATCGGGCTTACCGACGATGACCTGAAGGACCAGTACAAATATACACAGGAGATTGCGACCGATGGTAACGGCAAACTGAAAGCGGTCACCTGGCAGGCAACCCCCGGTTTGCTGGCCTACCGCCGTTCGATTGCCAAGGATGTCCTCGGCACCGATGATCCCGTTGAAGTCCAGAAACAGGTCAGCGACTGGGATAAATTCAATGCCGTCGCAGTGAAAATGCACGACAAAGGCTACAAGATGCTCTCCGGTTACGAGGACTCCTACCGAACCTTTTCCAACAACGTCTCCGCGCCGTGGGTTGACGAAACCGACACCATCCGCATCGACCCGAACATCATGAAATGGGTGGAGCAGACCAAGGAATATACCGAAAAAGGCTACAACAACAAAACCAAGCTCTGGGCGCCTGAATGGAATGCCGACCAGGGCCCCGCCGGAAAGGTATTCAGCTTCTTCTATTCCACTTGGGGTATCAATTTCACCCTGCTGGGCAACTCGCTCGATAAACCGCTTGCAGAGGGCGGTGCAAAGGAAGTCGGCAACGGTATTTTTGGCGATTATGCGGTCTGCGAAGGCCCGCAGAACTATTACTGGGGCGGAACCTGGATCTGCGCCGCGGCCGGCACCGATAACGTTGACATTGTGCGCGACCTGATGAAGACCCTGACCTGCGACCCTGTTACCATGAAGAAAATTACCGAGGATACCGAAGATTACACCAATAATCAGACCGCGATGAACGAGATTGCAAACAGCGATTATCAGTCCGCATTCCTGGGCGGGCAGAACCATATCGCCCTGTTTGCGAAAGCCGCTCCCAATATTGACATGAGCAAAATTTCTCCGTATGACCAGGGTCTCAACGAGGCGTTCTACAAATCCTTCGATGATTTCTATGACGGAAGCGTCACTGAGGAAGAAGCACTTGACAACTTCTATACCGCTTCAATTGAAAAATATCCGAATCTGAAAAGACCCGCCTGATTTGCCTTTCCCACCAGAGGCAAACCAGCAGACAGAACGCGGGGCGGGAGCCTCCCGCCCCGCGTTCCTCCTATCTGTAACCGCAGTACGTCATCAAATCTGCCACAGGAAATTCATATCGGGGTGATCAAATGCCTGCCGCTACCAGCGTCAAGAAACCGGCTTCCATACACAAAAAGAATCAGAAAAAATCAATCAGCTATGCCAAATGGGGCTATCTGTTTATAGCGCCGTTTTTCCTTGCCTATGCTTTATTTTCGCTCTACCCGCTGCTTTCCACCTTCTATAACAGCCTGTTTGAAAACTATATGAACGGGTTAAGTCAGGTGGGGCCGAATTTTATCGGTCTGGAAAATTTTAAAACTGTTTTGACACAGGGTGATTTATCGAAATATTTTAAAAACACCGTAATCATCTGGCTGATGGGCTTTATCCCGCAGTTTGCGCTGTCGCTGCTGCTGGCGGCATGGTTTACCGATCTGCGGCTGCGGCTGAAGGCGCTGGGTTTTTTCAAAACCGTCATTTATCTGCCGAATCTCATTATGGCGACAGCGTTTTCCATGCTGTTTTTCGCTCTGTTCTCCGATGCGGGCCCTGTCAACAGCATCCTGCTGAATCTGGGCGCGGCGGAACCGGTGCGGTTTCTGTCCAATTTGTGGACCACGCGGGGGCTGATCGCACTGATGAACTTTCTGATGTGGTTTGGAAACACGGCCATCCTTCTGATGGCGGCGATTATGGGCGTGGACACTTCTCTTTATGAAGCCGCCGAGATCGACGGGGCGACCTCCACCCAGTCATTCTGGAGGATTACGGTGCCTCTGATTAAGCCGATCTTCATTTATGTGTTCATCACTTCGATGATCGGCGGGATTCAGCTGTTTGATGTCCCGCAGATTCTTACCAACGGACAGGGCAATCCCAACAGAAGCAGTATGACGCTGGTGATGTATCTGAATAAGCATCTGTTCAGCGAAAACTTTGGTATGGCCGGCGCCGTATCCGTTCTGCTGTTCTTGATCACGGGTGTGCTCAGCGGGATTGTTTTTCTCTCCATGCGTGAGGGTACATTAGGGAAAGGGGGCGGCAAAAGATGAACGCTGAGAACACGCAACGAAATGAAAAAAACAGGCTTGCTGCCCACCGTTTCTTTTGTTATCTCATCTTAATCCTGATTACCGTGCTCTGCCTGTTCTCTTTTTATATTCTGTTTATCAACGCAACGAGGTCGCACCCCGATATCCAAAAGGGATTTTCCGCAGTGCCGGGCGGCTCTTTTTGGATCAATCTTCAGAATATTTTTCACGATCAGAACCTTCCGGTGCTCTCCGGCATCAAAAACAGCGTGCTGGTTTCCACCGGTGTCGCGGCGCTGAGCACTTATTTTTCGGCGATGACCGCATTTGGTATCCATGCTTATGACTTCCGGTTCCGGAAAGCCGCATTCGCGTTTATCATGATGGTGATGCTCGTGCCGACCCAGGTGTCCGCGCTTGGCTTTGTCAAGTTCATGACTGCTGTCGGGCTGCGGGATTCGTTCATTCCGCTGATTGTGCCGACGATTGCTTCACCGATCGTGTTCTTCTTTATGAAGCAGTATATGGAGAGCGCGCTGCCGCTCGAAATTGTGGAAGCAGCCCGCATAGACGGCTCCAACGAATTCCATACGTTCAATTTCATTGTGGTGCCGATTATGAAGCCGGCCATCGCGGTGCAGGCGATTTTTACCTTTGTTTCCGCTTGGAACAACTACTTTTTGCCGGCGCTGCTGCTCAATTCTCAGCAGAAAAAAACGCTGCCAATCCTGATTGCACAGATGCGCAGCGCCGATTTCCTGAAGTTTGACATGGGGAAAGTCTATATCATGATCTTTATCGCGATTGTACCGGTTATTATGGTCTATTTGCTTTTGTCCAAATATATCGTGCGCGGGGTTGCGCTGGGAAGTGTAAAAGGCTGATCATTTCTCCCTATCAATTTACAAACAGGCGGCGGGTCATATGGCCCGCCGCCTGTTTGTAAAAAGGAGAAAAATGCAACCAACATCTTCAAGACTTGCACATTTGTACGAAAGTTGTTAAACTATATTTGTATGACTTTTCCAGAAAAAGAGCAGACAAAGATCATAAAGTGAAACAGTTGGGGGAATGGACTTCATGGAGGAACAACAGGCCGAAGAAAGTATATACGGAAAAGACCGGGCACAGTATGAACGGATGGTGACAGCGCCGATTCCCGGGCTAATCCTTTCGCTGGCGGTACCTACCATCATCAGCATGACAGTGACAGCTTTGTATAATATGGCGGACACCTTTTTTGTGTCGCAGCTTGGAACAAGCGCCAGCGGTGCGGTTGGCATTGTTTTTTCACTGATGGCGATGATTCAGGCAGTCGGCTTTACGCTCGGCATGGGAAGCGGGAGCATTATTTCCCGCCTGCTGGGCAGGCAGGAACGTGAAGCTGCGAGCCAGATCGCCTCTTCGGCATTTTTTGCAGCAATCGGATTCGGGCTGCTGCTTACCATTTTCGGGCTGGGCTTTCTTGACGGGCTGATGCATCTGCTGGGTACGACAGATACCATCCTGCCGTATGCGCGCGATTATGCACGCTATATCCTGCTGGGCGCCCCCATTATGTGTGGTTCGTTTGTCATGAACAATCATCTGCGCGCGCAGGGGAAAGCCGCGCTTTCCATGGTGGGCCTCTCTTTGGGAGGAGTCCTCAATATAGCGCTGGACCCGCTGTTCATCTTTACTTTCGGGCTTGGAATCTCCGGCGCGGCGATTGCGACCCTCATCAGCCAGTGCATCAGCTTTTCTATCCTGCTCTCTTTTTTTCTTAGGGGGAAAAGCGTCACCGTACTTCACATCAAAAAAGTGTCCCGCAGTTTCGAGGATTATGCCGATATCATTCACAACGGATTGCCGTCGCTCTGCCGGCAGGGGCTTGCCAGCGCCGCCACGGTGGCGCTCAATATAAGCGCGGCCGCCTACGGCGACCCCGCGGTTGCCGCAATGTCGATTGTATCAAGGATTTTTTTATTTATTCTCTCGGTGATGCTGGGCATCGGGCAGGGATTCCAGCCGGTAGCAGGCTATAATTACGGCGCGGGACAGTATGCCCGCGTCCGGCAGGCATACTGGTTTACGGTCCGGATCGGCATGATCGTTATGACAACGCTTGCCGCCGCAGGGTTCTTTTTCGCGCCGGACATCATCTCGTTGTTCCGCAGGGGAGATGCCGAGGTGATTGCCATCGGAGTAGCCGCGCTGCGCTGGCAGTGTATCGCGCTGCCGCTCCAGCCGGTGATGATGGGTACGAATATGGTGCTCCAATCGGTCGGGAAAGCAAACAGCGCCACCTTTTTGGCCTGCAACCGGCAGGGCGTGTTTTTCCTGCCGTTGATTCTGCTGCTTCCTAAATTTCTGGGGCTGGCCGGAATTGAAATGTCACAGGCGCTGGCAGACGCCGCGAGCTTCGCGGCCTGTCTGCCGTATCTGTATTTCTTCTTCCGTGAGCTGCATGATAAAGAAGCCACGGGTGCTTGAATCCTTTAGTTATTCGCTGAGAATTCTGCCGTCGGTAGAGATGACCACGACCTGCCACGGAATCATTTTGCCGGAATTTTTCAGCGCCTCGACCACTGCGTTCTGGATTCCGCCGCAACAGGGAACCTCCATGCGGACAACCTTGACGCTTTTAATATCGTTGTTTTTGAGAATGGCGGTCAGCTTTTCGCCGTAATCCCCCTCGTCCAGCTTGGGGCAGCCGATCAGCGTAATATGGTTTTTGATAAATCTGCGGTGGAAATCCGCATAGGCAAAAGCGGTGCAGTCCGCGGCAACCAGCAGGTTTGCTCCATCAAAATAAGGAGCGTTTACCGGCACCAGTTTGATCTGGACCGGCCACTGCATCAGTTCGCTTTCCGCAGGAGCAGTGGGCACAGCGGGTACCGCGGATTCCGGGTGGCGCCGAAGGGCTTTCGCCATGCTGCCGGGGCAGCCTCCCGCGTGCGGCGCATGGGCATGAGCGGCGGCCATCCGCGCTTTGACTGCCTCTTCGTCGTAAGCCGCGGCCTCGCGCTCCACAAAGGAGATGGCTCCGGTGGGACAGACAGGCAGGCAGTTGCCCAGACCGTCGCAGTAGTCGTCACGAATCAGTTTGGCTTTTCCGTCGATGATTGCAATCGCGCCTTCATGGCAGGCATTTGCGCACAGGCCGCAGCCATTGCATTTTTCTTCATTTATTTCAATAATTTTACGTTTCATTTTTTTATTTCCTTTCTTTACGCTTGATTTTCATTTGGTACACTCATACTTTATACCATTGGGAAGCAGAAGTCTGTTGTTTTTACAACAAAATGGAGGTGTGTATGAATTACGATTCTGCCATATTGAAAAAAACGCCGCTGTTTGACGGGGTGGGCGACGCCGACCTGGAAAAACTGCTCGGTTGTCTCGATGCGCGCAAAAGGGGCTATAGCCGTAATGAAGTAATTCTGCTGGCGGGCGAAGAGGCCCGCGATGTGGGAGTGGTGCTGTCGGGGCGCGTACAGGTGGTGCAGGAGGATGTAACGGGAAGCCGCACAATTCTGGCGCAGCTTGGCGAAGGCGGCCTGTTCGCCGAGGCGTTTGCCTGTTCCAGTTTAAAAACGCTGTCTGTATCGGTCTTTTCCGTTTCAGAGAGCGTGGTGATGTTTCTCGACTGCCAAAAGCTGATGACTGCCTGCCCGGGCGGCTGCACGTTTCATAATCAGCTGATTCAGAACATGCTGCGGGTTCTGGCCAACAAAAATGTCTTGCTCAGCAGGAAAATGGAGCATCTTTCCAAACGTACGACACGGGAGAAACTGCTCTCTTACCTTTCCGAACAGGCGGTCATTTGTAAAAGCCGTGAATTTGTGATCCCGTTTAACCGGCAGGAACTGGCTGACTATCTCTGTGTGGACAGGAGCGCCATGTCAGCGGAGCTTAGCAGGCTACGTGATGAAGGGCTGCTGGAGTTTGAGCGCAGCCGGTTTTTACTGCGGGATTCCGGCTGAGAGGAAAAAGAAGGAACTGTATGAGAAAAGACAAATTCAGATCTTATTTTTCTCCAAAAATATACCGATTTAGTATTGATTTAAATATACAAGTATAGTATAATATAAACAGGACAAAAGTCTAAGTCATTGGATAAACCTTTCAGAAAAGGAAAAAATAGATCGGCCGGGGCAGCCCGGTGTTACATAGGAGGCAATTTTATGAACAGAACCAATTTAGAAAGAACACCGATATGGAACGGACAGTTCGCGGCAGGAAATGAGCAGGAGCTCTACAAAATGACCGATGAGGTTTGCTGCTCGCCCGAATTCCCGCAGGGATGCATCTCTGCCGAGTAAACCGGAAGGCGCAGGCCCTGTGCGATAAGCCAACGGGTTTGCGCCTTCCTTCCGATATCAATCCGACTGGAGGAGAATGATCATGAAGCTGTTTGAAACCTATCAAATGAAAAATATGACCTTGAGAAACCGAATTGTGATGCCCCCGATGTGCATGTATCAGGCAACATCGGACGGTTTTCCAACGCTGTTTCACCTATGCCATTACGCCACAAGGGCGATGGGCGGTGCGGGGCTGATTATTGTGGAATCGACCGCCGTGACCCCCGAAGGCAGAATCAGCGATAACGACCTTGGTTTGTGGAACGACGATCAGATCGCGGGCATGAAACGGGTTGCCGATGTCATCCACGCAAACGGCGCAAAGGCGGCGCTCCAGCTTAACCACGCCGGAAGAAAGAGCAGATCGGCTTCGGGCGGGCCGTTTGCGCCGAGCGCAATCCCGTTTGACGAGAACAGCCGGGTGCCTGGAGAGCTGACGGAGAGACGGATTCTTGCGCTGACAGAGGCTTTCCGGCAGGCGGCGCAGCGGGCGGATCAGGCGGGATTTGACGCGCTGGAAATCCATGCGGCGCACGGCTATCTGCTCCATGAGTTCCTGTCGCCGCTGACCAACCGCCGCACCGACGGCTACGGCGGGACGCTGGAAAACCGAGTGCGCTTCCTGCGCGAGGTGCTCACGGCCGCGAGAGGGGCCTGGCCGGCGGATAAGCCGCTGTGGCTTCGGGTTTCCGCCTGTGACTATCAGGAGTGCGGTATTGACGGCGGGATGATGTCGGAAATGATCCGGCAGATTAAGCCGCTTGTCGATTGCGTCCATGCCAGTTCGGGCGGGCTGCTGCCTGTTAAGGTCAGCGATTATCCCGGCTATCAGGTACAGTTCGCCGAAGAACTCCGCAGGGAATGCGGCATCCCGACCATCGCGGTGGGACTGATCACCGACGAAAAGATGGCGGAGGAAATCCTTGAAAACGGCAGGGCGGATTTGATCGCGCTGGGCCGGGAGCTTTTGCGCAACCCCTATTGGCCGATCAATGTCGCCGCGAAATACGGACTGGATGACTTTATCCCGGAGTCCTATCGCCGGGCTTACGCGAAACCATAAAAAACCGGAGCATGCACCCCAAATTTTAAAGCATATTGACAAAGACAGGTTGTAAGATTTACAGGAGTTGGATATAATAAAAGAGGATAATCCGTGCAAACGAAATAGAAATAAAGGAGGCTGTTGACGATGGGGAAAGAATTTATGAATGCCGTTGAGTCGCGCAGGTCGATTTACGCGATCGGAAAAGAGGTTTTGCTCTCCGAAGAAAAAATCGGGGATTTGGTGCGCAAGGCTGTGCTGCATGCGCCGAGTGCGTTTCATTCGCAGAGTGCCCGGGTGGTTGTCCTGTTCGGGGAAGAACACAAAAAGCTCTGGGGCATAACGGAAAAAGCGCTGAGAGAAGTTGTCCCGGAAGAAAACTTTTCGGATACAAAAGCAAAGCTCGATTCTTTCTCCGCCGGATACGGCACAGTGCTTTATTTTGAGGAGCAGAGCACGGTGCGCACTCTGCAGGAAAACTATCCGCTTTATCAGGAGAATTTCCCGGTCTGGTCGCTTGAATCCTCCGGGATGCTTCAGTATATCATCTGGACCGCGCTGGAAGCGGAGGGGCTTGGCGCAAGCCTCCAGCATTATAATCCGCTGATTGACGACGCGGTTCATGAAAGTTGGAATCTGCCGAAAAGCTGGAAGCTGCTTGCCGAGATGCCGTTTGGTTCGGTAACGGCAGGGGCTAAGCCAAAAGCGAATCTTCCGATTGAACAGAGGGTTCTCACTTTTGCGTAGAACCCCCGAGAACAGTATAAAACAGATCAGACAGAGGTAAAGGAGATGACATAGGATGTTAAATAAAGAACTGGTAGCGATGTTAAATAAGCAGGTAAATTTTGAGTGGTATTCCGCTTATATATATCTGGATATTTATACCTATTATGAGGACCTGGATTTAAACGGCTTCGCCAACTGGTTCCGTGTGCAGGCACAGGAAGAACGGGACCACGCGATGCTGTTTATGCAGTATCTGATGAATAATAACGAGCGGGTGGTTCTGGAGGATATCAAGGCGCCGCGCTTTGATTATCAGGACTTCCGCCGTCCCGTGGAAAACGCGCTGGAGCATGAACAGGCGGTGACTGCGTCAATCAACAAAATTTACGCGGAAGCCTATGCGCAGAAGGATTTCCGTACCATGCAGTTCCTTGACTGGTTTGTCAAGGAGCAGGGGGAAGAGGAAAAGAGCACGGAAAGCCTGCTGAAAAAGTATGATCTGTTCGGCACCGACGCCAAAGGACTTTATCTGCTGGATTCCGAGCTTGCCGCCAGGGTTTACGCGCCCCCGTCACTGGTGCTCTGACAGCAGTCCATATAGAAAAAACGCCTGCAGCCGCGGGCGTTTTTTGGTGGAAAGGCGGGTTGTTCTATGTTCAAAATGCAGGATAAAGTATAAAATTATGCAAAAACAAAAAGAAACGCAATTTTTGTAAGAGCGCACAAAAACAGGAACGCACAAAATCTCAATATGATACGAGATGGAAATTCTGGCGTGCGAGAAGAAAAATGTAAAAATATATTGTTGATAACTCACAATAGAATGCTGATAATATTGTGGACAAACACCAATATTTAAAGATAAGAAAAAATATTTCCAGAGTCAAATTAGCAGAATTGTACAAAATGTTTGCTGCAGCCAAGGGTTGACAATCGATCAAATATTCCTATAATCAGGCTTGTAAGGCAAAGGCGCCGTGAGACAGAATCTCACGGCGCCTTTTTCTTAACAAAATTTTTTGAAAGCTTGCTTAAATCTTGCAGAAAGCATTGCAAACCAAGCTGTATCATTCGTGTCTGGCTGATAAAAGTGAAAGTTCTGAATAGTTTTATTCAGAAACCGGAAAAGAAGATGGTATTTGTCTTAAAATGATACACTCCTTGGGCTTGGCACACGAAACGGGATATCTGAATGTGACTATTTTACAGATAGCCCTAAATTAATTGCACATATGCTGAGAAAATGCAGGAGTTGCACAAAAATAGCTTGCAATTCGACAGGATTACCTGCTAGAATCGAGCCAGATAAGGAAACAACGGGTGTCTCGATACGAGACGGGAGGATACTGCATGGCGCTTACGAAACAAACTTACCAAAATTATATCGCAATTTTGCGGGAAGAACTAATTCCGGCTCTGGGCTGCACCGAGCCAATTGCCATCGCGTACGCTTCCGCGAAAGCGCGGGAATTACTCGGCAGGTTCCCTGAACGAATCATCGCGGAATGCAGCGGTAATATTATCAAAAATGTTAAAGGCGTTGTGGTCCCCACAACCAGAACGCTGCGCGGCATATCGGCGGCAGCGGTAATCGGCGCAGTAGGGGGCGACGCCTCCAAAAAACTTGAGATTCTCACCGGTGTTACGGAAGAACATCTGCAGGCGGCAAGAGAACTGTTGGCGGCGGGAATCTGTGAAGAAAAACTGCTCGTCACCACGGCAAAGCTCCACATCATTGTGCGGATGTACAGCGGCGAACACAGCTCACTGGTAGAAATTGTCCACACCCACACCGGGATTGTGCGGATGGAAAAAGACGGAGAAACGGTTTTCAGAGTTCCGTTTGACCCCAATGTACAGGAAGAAGGGCTGACCGACAGGGGCTGCCTTTCGGTGGAAGGAATTTATGAATTTGCGCAGACCGTTGATGTGGAAGATGTCCGGGAGATGCTCGACCGGCAGATTGCCTACAACACAGCCATTTCAGAAGAAGGGCTTCATAACTATTACGGTGCGGGAGTCGGGATGACGTTGATGTCCGCTTACGGGGATGACGTCAAAGTCCGCGCAAGGGCGGTGGCGGCTGCGGGGTCGGATGCACGTATGAGCGGCTGTGAACTGCCGGTTGTGATCAATTCGGGCAGCGGCAACCAGGGAATGACGGTTTCCCTGCCGGTAATCGAATACGCCAACGAACTGGGCGCTTCTAAAGAAAAGCTCTACCGGGCGCTCTGCATCAGCAACCTGACCGCTATCCATCAGAAATCGATGATCGGGCGCCTGTCCGCCTACTGCGGCGCGGTCAGTGCGGCGACCGGCGCGGGTGCGGCAATCGCCTATCTGCACGGCGGAGGCATTGAGGAAATCTCACAAACTATCACAAATACACTTGCAAATGTTTCCGGAATTGTATGCGACGGCGCAAAACCATCCTGCGCGGCGAAAATCGCATCAAGCGTCGATGCCGCAATTATGGCATTTTCCATGGCGATGCAGAATCGCGGTTTCTGCCCGGGAGAGGGGATTGTGAAGGAAGAAATCGAACAGACAATTGACAGCGTATCCCGTCTTGCGAAAGATGGCATGCGCGAAACCGACGAGGAAATCCTGAAAATCATGATTGGTTCCTGAGCAGTTCCTGAATTGATCAGCGCAAGCCCGGAGCATTCGGGAAATGGGAATTCGTTTTGCGAAGATGCCGGATACTATATTACGTAAAAATAAAGTTGACAGGAATGAGGTGGCACGATATAATCATATAATTCCTATATGAATTATAAAAAATTAAAAGAATGAAAGGAGGATGACTGCTATTTTATGGCAAACAGCCAGGCAGTCAGAAACAGTATGAAAAGGACAATAAAAACTTTGGGGGTCCTCTTGGCGGCATCCATGGTACTTTCCGCGGCGGGATGCGGTTCTTCAGGCTCTTCCCAGGCATCTTCCGCGGCGCCCGCATCTTCCCAGGCGGCGTCTTCCGGCGCAGCGTCTCAGGCCGCGCCCGCTTCCACCGAGGGCAGCATTAAAATTGCGGTTGCCGGCCCGATGACCGGCGACAATGCCGAATACGGCAAAGGCTTCCTCAATGCGGCGCAGCTGAAAGCGGACGAATGGAACGCGGCCGGAGGCGTTATCGGCAAACAGGTGGAAATTGTTGCTTATGACGACAAGAACTCCTCGGAAGAAGCGGCCTCTATCGCGCAGAAAATCGTTAGCGAGGGCGACATTGTGGGCGTCATCGGCCATTTTGCCTCGGGCGTCTGTATGACTGCCGCACCTGTTTATCAGGAGAACAAGATCATTGAGATCTCGCCGTCCGCATCCCACCCGGACTATTCCGGCATCGGCAACTACATCTTCCGCAACAATACCGTCATCAACGTGGAAGCGGCTGCCGGATTGGATATCGCTATTAACGATCTGGGCAAGAAGAATATCGGTATTATCTCGATCCTGACCGACTGGGGAACCAGTACTTCCACGATCGTAAAACAGCTCATTGAGGAAAAAGCGGGCGAAGGCGTAAAGGTTGTCGCACATGAAGAAGTGATGGAAGGCTCCGACGACTACAGCCCCGCGATCACCAAGCTGAACGCCGCGGGAGCCGATGTGGTCATCTGCGTTGGCATGTACAACCTGCTTGCTCCGGTTGCGCGTCAGTATAAGCAGGTCAATCCGGACATCGCGATCGTCGGCTTCTCCAATGCTTACAGCCAGCAGCTTCTGGAACTCGGCGGCAGCGCTGTTGAGGGCGTCCGTTTCCCGGTTATCTTCTTCTCCGGTTCGGAAAAAGCGGACATCAAGGATTATGTGACCAGATATACCGACCAGTTCGGCGCCGCGCCGAGCGCGCTGACCTCTCAGGCTTATGACTCCGTAGGCATGCTGCTCGAAGCGATCGAAACAGCGGGAACCACCGACGCTGAAAAAGTCCGTGACCAGCTCAATCAGATCGAGTATCCGGGCGTAACCGGAAACACCCAGTTTGATGACAACGGCGACGTGCACAAGGAATTTGTCAAGGTTGTCGTGAAAGACGGAAAATTTGTGGAAGCAGAAGCAAAATAACCACGAAATCTGGTTTTGCGGTGTCTTGCTGAATATCGGCCGTGCATCGCAGTGAATTGGAACATACGGCAGTCTCCACGGCAGAGCTGCTCCGCGGAGACTGCCCGAAACACTGCGGAAGACCATCCTTATGAAAACAGATGGAAAGGAGCTGTGTTGCGGATTCCTCCGCAACCGTTACGAGTGTGATTATACAACAAATTTTTAACGGACTGGCACTTGGAATGGCATATGCGCTGATTGCGGTAGGCTATTCGCTGGTCTTTGGAATTTTAAGACTCATCAACTTCTCCCACGGCTCGGTATACGCTTTTGGCGCGCATATCGCCCTGCTGTTTGTGGGGTTCCAGTTTGGAGTAATCCCCGCTGTCCTGCTGAGTATTGTGTTTACCGGCCTGCTGGGTGTGGCAATTGACAAGACCGCGCTCGCCCCGCTGCGCAAAAAAAATTCGATTCCGATTGCCGCGCTGATCACCACCATCGGAATCTCCAACATTATTCAAAACCTGCTGATGATTTTCTTCGGCAGCGAGAAAAAAGCGTTCCCCGCATTTTTTGATTTCGGTATGGTGAACCTTGGCATCGCAAAGGTCAACTCCACCCAAATTGTCATGTGCGTCGTATCGCTGATTCTGCTGGCAGCGCTGATGCTGCTGGTGAACAAAACCAAAATCGGCCTTGCCATGCGGGCGACGGAGCAGAATGCCAAAGCCGCAAGCCTGATGGGCATCAACGTTAACTTTGTCATCGGGTTCACCTTCTTCCTCGGCGGCGCTTCGGCGGCCATCGCGGGAAGCCTGATCAGCGGTTACTATCAGATCGTCTATCCCGGCATGGGCTTTATGGCAGGGCTGAAAGCCTTCGCGGCCGCCGTTCTCGGCGGAATTGGTTCGCTTCCCGGCTCGGTGCTCGGCGGCCTCGTCGTGGGCGTGTCGGAAAGCCTTGCCGCAACCTTCCTCGGCTCCACCTACCGCGATTCGATGGCGTTTATCATCCTGATTATTGTGCTGATTTTTAAACCCACCGGATTCTTCGGCAAAAAAACCATCACGAAGGTATAATGCTCAGGAAAGGGGCTGAAAGGTGTGTCTGACAACAAAAACAAGGAAACTGCCGGAAGCGGCTTTATCTACCATATGGAGCTGTTTCTGGAAAGATATAAACTCCCGGTATCGGCTGTCTGCGCGCTGGTTCTGCTGGCCGTACCGTTTATGGGCTTCAGCCAGTATATCATGCGCATCCTGATTATGATCGGCGTCTATACGATGCTTGGCATGGGGCTGAACATTCTGACCGGCTATGTGGGCCAGCTTTCGCTGGGACACGCGGGATTCTTCGGAATCGGCGCCTATACCGGCGCGCTGCTGATGCTGCGGCTTGGAGTCAATTTCGTTTTTGCCGCTATTGTCGGAGCCTGTCTTGCGGCGCTGTGCGGGCTGCTGCTGGGCCTGCCGACCCTGCGGCTCAAGGGAACCTACCTCGCCATTGTCACACTCGGCTTCGGGGAGATCGCCCGCATGGTTTTCATGAACTGGGCGCCGGTCACAAACGGAACCTTAGGGCTCAAAAATATCCCGCGGCCGTCCTTTTTCGGATTTGACCTGACACTTGCCAACCACGGCCTGTATTATCTGATGCTCGTACTGGTAGCTCTGGTTACGGTCTCCTGTCTTGCGATCATCCGCTCCAAGACCGGGCGTTCCTTCATCGCCATCAAAGAGGATGAAATCGCCGCGACAATGATGGGCATCCAGATTACGCGCAGCAAGGTGCTTGCGTTTGTCATTTCGGCGTTCATTACCGGTCTTGCAGGTTCGTTCTATGCGCCGCTGGTCGGCTTTATCGACCCGAACTCGTTTACGTTTGACGTCTCCTCGCTGATTATCAGTATCGTAATTCTGGGCGGCATGGGGACTATCCGGGGCATGTTCCTCGGCGCGGTCGTCCTGATTATTTTCCCGGAGGTTTCACGGTTTCTGATGGATTACCGGTTCGTCGTATACGGCATCATCCTCGTAGTGATGATGCGTTTCCGTCCGCAGGGCGTGCTGGGCTGGAAATCCCAGATGCCCTATAAACTGCCCCGTCTGGCGCGCGAAGAGCTGGCAAAACAGTCCTGACCCCGCTGTATTCTGAAAAGAAAGGAGCGCCGCTCCGGCGCGACACCGGACGGCAACCGCAATATGGCATATTTAGAGGTAAAAGGCATTACCAAGCAGTTTGGCGGCCTCGTCGCCGTCGACGACGTCAGCTTTGAGGTGGAAAAAGGGGAGATTATCAGCATCATCGGACCCAACGGCGCGGGAAAAACGACCGTCTTCAATATGCTGACCGGCGTTTACCAGATTGATAAAGGTGAAATTATTTTTGAGGGACAGCCCATTCACAATAAGACCCCGCGCGAAATCGTCAAGGCGGGAATCTCCCGCACCTTCCAGAATATCCGGCTGTTCGGCAATATGCGCGTGATTGAAAATGTGCTGGTCGGCACCCAGATCCGCACGGAATACACGTTTTTTGATTCGTTTTTCCGTACCGGCCGCTTCCGCAGAGAAGAAAGCGAGAAAGTTGTCAAATCGGTGCGCATCCTCGAATCGATCGGGCTGCGCGAGCGCATGGACGACTATGCGCAGAGCCTGCCCTACGGCGAGCAGCGCAAGCTGGAAATCGCGCGCGCAATCGCGACCGACGCGAAGATCATCCTGCTCGATGAACCGGCCGCGGGCATGAACCCGCAGGAATCGGAGGAACTGCTCCAGTTTATCCGCAAATTGCGGGACAAAGGCTATACCATTATCCTCATTGAGCACGATATGAGCGTTGTCATGAATATTTCCGACCGGATCTACGTGATCGACCACGGCAAACGTATCGCGCATGGCCTGCCTGCGGAGATTGCGAATAACGAGAAGGTGATTGAAGCCTACCTTGGGGGTGTGAAAAAAGATGCTTAAAGTAGAAGGACTGCATACCTATTACGGCAACATCCGCGCGCTCAAGGGAATCGACATGGAAATTCAGCAGGGTGAAATCGTCACATTGATCGGCAGCAACGGGGCGGGAAAAACCACCACCCTGAATTCGATCGCCGGAATTGTCCGCAGCGCAAAAGGCTCCATCACATTTGAAGGGAAAAGCATCGTGGGCATGCCTGCGCACAGCATGGTGAAAATGGGCATCAGCCTTGCCCCGGAGGGCCGCGAAGTGTTTCCGGCGCTGACGGTGGAAGAAAACCTGCGGCTGGGCGCTTACATTAAAAATGATAAGGGGCAGATCAGCGCCGCGTTCGACCGTGTTTACACGCTGTTCCCGCGCTTAAAAGAGCGCATCAGGCAGCAGGCCGGAACCCTTTCGGGCGGCGAACAGCAGATGCTCGCCATCGGCCGCGCGCTGATGAACGAACCCAAACTGCTGCTCCTTGATGAACCGTCGCTGGGCCTTGCGCCGAACATTGTGCTGATGATTTTCGACCTGATTCAGGATATCAACAAGCAGGGCGTCACGATTCTGCTGGTAGAGCAGAACGCCAATATGGCACTTTCCGTGGCGCACCGGGCGTACGTGCTGGAAATCGGAAAGATTTCCATGCAGGGCAAAGCGTCCGACCTCGCAAACGACCCAAGGGTAAGACAAGCCTATCTGGGACTGGCGTGAGGCGCATCAGCGCGTATATGGCAGGCCCTGTGTATCTGTGTAGATCAAAGAATGAGGATGGAGGTTTTACATGAAAAAGATTATCAATCACCCGAACAGCGTCGTATCCGAACTGCTGGCCGGCATGGTGAAAGCGCATCCGTCGCTGCAGTATGCCGAGGGGCTGGAGGTCATCTCCCGCCGGCAGAAAACCCTTGGGAAGGTCGGCGTTGTAGCGGGCGGCGGCTCCGGGCATGAACCGGCGCACGCGGGCTATGTGGGGCGCGGGATGCTCGATGCCGCGGTAGCGGGCAACGTATTTTCCTCCCCGAGCCCCGACCGGATTATCAAAGGCATTGAGGAAGCAAACGGGGGAGCGGGCGTTCTGCTCATCATCAAAAACTATTCGGGGGACATCATGAACTTCGGCATGGCGAAAGACCTTGCCGAGATGGACGATATCCCGGTCGAGAGTGTTGTGGTAAAAGACGATGTGGCTGTTCCGGACAGCACCTATTCCACCGGGCGCCGCGGCATCGCGGGCACTGTGTTTGTCCATAAGATTGCCGGCGCGAAGGCACAGGCGGGCGGCACCTTACAGGAAGTCAAAGCGGCGGCGGAGAAAGCAATCGCGAATATCCGCAGCATGGGCATGGCGATGAGTCCCTGCACACTTCCGGCAGTCGGAAAGCCCGGCTTCCAGCTTGGCGAGAACGAAGTGGAAATCGGCATGGGCATCCACGGCGAGCCGGGCGTTGAACGCACCGGAATCAAAACCGCGGCGGAGACCGCGCAGATTCTGCTGGACAGGATTTTGCAGGACTATGATTTCAGCGGCTCCGAAGTTGCCCTGCTGGTAAATGGGCTGGGAGCGACGCCGCTCATGGAGCTTTACATCCTCAACAATGAAATTGAGAAGATTCTGACCGCGAAGGGGATTTCCATCCATAAGACCTTTGTGGGCAATTATATGACCGCGCTTGAGATGTCCGGCTGCTCCGTCACTCTGATGAAGCTGGACGATGAACTCAAACAGCTGCTTGACGCCCCGTGCGACACACCGGCGCTCACAGTTCTGTGAGGACAGAGAAGGAGGATATCCGATGGGTTTTCAACTGACACCGGCAGACTATGTGGAATATTTAAACAGAGCTTACCAAAAGATTCATGAAAACGGCGACTATGTGACCGAGCTTGATTCGGCAACCGGCGATGGCGACCACTGGAGTAACATCAATCTGGGCTTCGAAAAGTTGGTGGAAGCAGCCGAAGAGCTGAAAACACTCTCCCTCTTCGAGGAATTTAAGAAAATCGGCACGATTATGATGTCTGTCATCGGCGGCAGCTCCGGTGTGCTTTACGGCAGCGCCTACCTTGGAGCGGCCAAAGTGCTCAAAGACAAAACGGTGATTGAAAACGAGGATCTGTGCGCTGTTCTCGGCGCGATGCTCGAGGCGATTATGTCCCGCGGGAACGCGCAGCCCGGCTTCAAAACCATGATCGACTGCCTGCACCCCGCGGTGGAATGCTACCGCGACTCCATCGCGAACGGCCTTTCCGAGCGGGAAACAATTGGAAAAGTCAGGCAGGCGGCAATCGACGGCGCGCAGAGCACAGCCGCCATGGAAGCAATCCGGGGCCGCGCGTTCTATCAGGCGAACAAGGGTGTCGGCCACCTCGATCCCGGAGCAATTACCATGTCCTATCAGATTGAAACGCTGATGGATTATCTCGCGGAAAAACTGTAAGAATCCCGGCCGGGGTGAAAGAAGGTGCGGAACATGCTGCTTGCGGAGATCAAAAGTGACGCCGACAAATTTTCGGAAGTGATTTCCAAAACGCTGGACGTGGATGTCCTGATTGTCGACAACAACTTAAAAACAGTCAGCAATACCTGCCGGTATTTTGATAAATTCACGCTGATCAGCCGCACATCTATCGTGGGCAGAGTCATCCTCAGCGGGGAAACAGTGGCGATTGATGACCGCACCACCTTCGCCGCCTGCAAAAACTGTCCGGAGTTCTACGAATGTGAGATGGCGGGCATCATCGGTGTGCCCATCTTCTATAACGAGGTCGTCGTCGGTGCAATCGCGCTGGTGCTGCCCAAGCAGAAGGTGCCTGTCATTTTTAAGGATGTCCGGAACTCAATTGCGTTTGTGGAAAATATGTCCGCGCTGCTCACCAGCAAAATCCGCAACCGCGATGACTACAACACCCTGAACATTGCCCGGCGGGAGCGTGAGGTACTGATGGATTCCATCGCGGACGCGATTGTTTCCACCGATGACCTCGGGCGCATTGCTTACTATAACCGGCAGTTCCCCAAGTATTTTGACATCCGGGAGGACTGCTGCGGAGAAATGATTTCGCAGGTGATTCCGCACAAAGTCATCCTTGACTTTCTGACAAACTCAGTTGACGTGCGGGACAAGATGGTCTATATGGGAGAAACGGGCCAGCTGTTCTGCGGATTTGTCTCCTGCAGCAACATCAGCATCAACGGAAACCGCAACGGGATGCTGTTCCTGTTCCGGCCGGTGAGCAGCGCAAATCAGGACTGGGAGGAGCTTTCCGCCCAGCACCCTGCCGCTTCGTTCGCCCAGACAGCGGGCCATGTTTTCTCCGGCGAACTGGTGCGCAGAGCCAAACGGCTGGCCATGACGGAGGAAAGCATTTTGATTCAGGGGGAAGAAGGCACAGGAAAGCGTCTTCTTGCCCAGTGTATCCACGAGTTCTCCAACCGCAGCCAGATGCCGATGGTATCGGTAGACTGCGGTTGGCCCTACCACGCCGGGCAGGAGGAATTCCTCTTCGGCGAGCTGGGCAGGCTGCAGGCGGCGCATAAGAGCACGCTGTTTTTCCACCATGTCGAGCGGCTGCCGCTCTATCTGCAAAAACAGCTTGCCGCCTTCCTCCAGACACGCACGCTGCGGCATAAAAGCGGGTTTGAAGTTTTTTTGGATATACGGATGCTGTTCTCTACCGCCGAGGATCCGGAGAAGATGGTAAGCAAAGGCCAGCTGTGGGACAAGCTGTACTACGGTATCTCCTGCGCGGCGCTGACGGTTCCGCCGCTGCGCGCGGACAGTGTGCGGCTCCGTCAGCTGCTGGAAGAACGTGCCCGCCTTTACGGTGAACGGTACGGGAAACCTGGCCTGCAAATCCACGAGCAGGCAATGGAAAGCCTGCTGCATTATCAATGGCCGAACAATCTGCGGGAAGCGGAACTGGTCATCGACCGTCTGGCCGCCGTCTGTGATGGGGAAATCCGGCAGAGTGATGTGGCGGAGCTGAAACTAAAACGGCAGAACGACGAATCTTATCGTCAGCCGCTGAGTGAACTGGAGCGGGAACATATCCGCCACCTGCTCCAGACCAACCAAAATAAGGATGAGATAGCGCGGATTTTGAAAATCGGCCGCGCAACCCTCTACCGAAAAATAAAAGAGTATGATTTGTAAAGGAGTACTTACTATGATTAAGAACAACCCAACCGACAAAGGCCAGCATATCAAAGACCTGCGTGACGCAATTGAACATAGAGCCACCTGGTTCTATTACCTGGTGGAAGAGGGGCTCAAACGCGGACTGAATTACGATTTCGCCCGCGCCGCCATTCAGGGCTGCGGCTGTTTTCACGGCAAAAGCAAATATACCCCGACTGACGATCTCGTCGCCTTTTCCAAGGAGTTCGCAAACCAGAACGTGCAGGACATCTTTGAGATGGATGTGGATGCCAAACCGGAAGCGATGAAGATCGAGTTCCACTACTGCCCGCTGGTTTCCGCATGGAGAAAGCTGACCAACGATGAGGAAAAAATCGCAAAGCTTTGCGATATTGCCATGGACGGTGACCGCGGCATTGCCAGCCAGTTCCCGGATTTCGAGTTCAGCCTTGGAAAAACAATTGCCAAAGGCGACGATATCTGCGAAGTATGCTTCAAAAAAGTGCGGAAATAAAAATATGCCGGCCTGTCCGGCACACAAAAACAGCCGGGTCACATATGTGACCCGGCTGTTTTCATGCATTTTCAGAGCGCATCCAGCAGATCAATCACCTGCTTGAGGCTGTCTGCCCGCACGGTATAAAGCCGGGCAAGCTCGGGGGTGGGCGGGTCCAGATCCGGCACCATGACGGAAAGGCAGCCTGCGGCTGCCGCCGCGCGGATTCCGTTAGAGCTGTCCTCCAGAACAAGGCAGCGCTCCGGCTCTCTGCCGATGGCTTTGGCGGCCGCCAAAAAGATGTCGGGCGCGGGCTTGCCGGACTTTACCATGTCGCCGGTGATGATAGCGGCAAAGTAAGACGTGATTCCCGCAAGTTCCAGGTTACGCAGAACCATCTTCCGATGGGTGGAACTGGCGACAGCCATAGGGATATCCCGCCCTTTCAGGGCGTCCAACAGCTCATACAGCCCCGGTTTCACCGGGATATGCCGTTCCAGTTCCTCCTCCAGACGCGCAAAACAACGCTCCTGCAGTTCCTCATAGTCAATCCCGCCTGCGCCGAATAACTCGAGAAAAACTTCCCGCGCGCCCGCCTCATTGGTTCCGCGGGTGCGTTTATTAAATTCTTTGCCGGCATCAATGCCATATGTACGACCGGTGTCTTCCCAGACTTCGTCCCAAAGACGCTCCGTGTCGAACATCAGGCCGTCCATATCAAGAATAACACCCTCGACCATTTCGCATCTCCTTACAGATTAAGTGATTCCTATTTTATAGGCTTTGGGAAAAAGATGCAATCTTTTTTTAATCCCCTGCATCTTCCTGACAGGGGAAAAAACAGAAAAGCCGCCTGATTAGGCGACCCCGCTGTTTATGTATGATTGCGATTACTTGGCAAGCAAGCTCCGATATTGCTCCAGAATCTGGACGCCCTGGCTGGTTCCGATTCTGCCGGCGCCGGCTTCGATCATGGCCAGCGCCTGCCCGGCGGTGCGGACACCGCCCGCCGCTTTAATCCGGATCGCATCGCCGACACAGGACTTCATCAGTCTGACATCCTCCAGCGTCGCGCCGCCGGTACCGAATCCGGTAGAAGTTTTGATGAAGGCAGGCTTTACCCTGAGCGCGATTTCACAAAGCTTCTTCTTTTCATCATCCGTCAAATAACAGTTTTCGAATATTACTTTGGAGGTAACGCCGCGCTGGCTGCAAGCCTCCACAATCCGGCGCATCTCATCCTCCACATAAGCCCAGTTTTGATTCTTTACCTCCACCAGGTTGACCACATAATCCACCTCGCCGGCTCCTTTTGCAATAACGTCGATGGTTTCAAAGACCTTAGTTTCCACGGTGCACTGCCCGAGCGGAAAGCTGACCGCCGCGTCACAGAGCACGCCGCTTCCCTCCAGAATCCTGCTGCAATAGGGGACGACGGCGTTGTTGATGGCCACCGTTTTAAAATGGTGGGCAGCCGCTTCCTCGCAGTGGAGTCTTAAATCCTGATTGGATACATAGGGCTTGAGAAGTGTCTGGTCAATCATGCCTGCCAGTTGTTCAAGGGTCAGTTGCATAAAATATCCTCCTAAACTTCCGCCAGCCGGGCAAAAATGTCCCGCAGGGCGAAATAGCTGTCATCAAATAGTTGTTTGGTCTGTTCGTATTTTGCGTGCATGTTATCATCCGGTTCAACCCATTCTTCTTCGCGGATAAACCGATGGATTTCCTGAAAGTCTTTCAGCACGCCGGTCCCCACGCCTGCGGTCACCGCGGCGCCGATTGAGGTTGCCTCTTCCAGATAATTCAGCCTGCAGGCGGGAATCCCATAAATGTCCGCCAGCATTTTTCTTACCGGAGCGCCCTTCGCAAGCCCGCCGATGATGTTGACGGAAGTGATGTCGGCCTCCCGGCGGAAGATGTTCAGGATGATGTCGAGATTCATAAGCACCCCTTCCACCGTGGCGCGCAGCAGATCCGCTTTGGTATGCTCCATTTTCAGCCCGATGAACGCGCCGCGCGCGTCCGGGTCCCAGCGCGGGCTGCGCTCGCCAAGCAGGTAGGGGAGATAGAGCAGCCCGTTCGCGCCGGGAGGGGAGGCCGCAATCAGTTCGTCTATCAGCTGATAGACGCCGCTTCCCCGCTCTTTTGCCGCCCCGGACAGTCCGTCCTTAAAAAGCTCCTTCATAAAGTGCAGCGAATTTCCCGCCGCCTGCATGGTCCCGGTGGGCGAATAGAGGCCGGGGACAAGATGCGCCCAGTTGAAGGTGCGCATCTGCGGGTCAAAAACCGGCTGTTTTGCCGTATAGGCGATCCAGGAGGAGGAGCCGAGGTAATTGTAAGCGACATTTTCGGTGACGGAAGCCGCGCCGACAGACGCGCAGACACCGTCCCCGCCGCCGATCACAATTCTGGTACCCGCTGCAAGCCCGCACTCCTCGGCTACCTGCCGGGAAACAGCCCCGGCAATATGGGTGGAGGGGTAAGTATTCGGCAGCATACCGGGGTCGATTCCGGCGGCCTGCAGGATTTCATCCGACCACCGCAGTTTGAGCAGGTCAAATGCATTGGTTCCCGAAGCGTCGGAATAATCGGTGACGTATTCCCCCGTCAGGCGGTAGATGATGTAATCCTTGGGCAGCAGCATCTTATGAATCTGCTTAAAAAGCTCCGGCTGGTTGTCACGAATCCACATCAGCTTTTCGAGGCTGTAGGAGGCGCTGATTTTATGCCCCACAATGTGGTAGAACGCTAATTCGTCGATTTGATTCCGGAGTTTCCGCTCCTGTACGACACTGCGCTGGTCTGCCCAGATGATGGCGCTGCGCAGCAGTTCCCCGTTTTTTTCGACGGGAACGCATCCCATCATCTGTCCGCTGAAAGCCACGCCCGCCACCATGGTTTTGTCAATCCCGTCGAGCAGCCGGTGATTGCAGGCGCATACCGCCTTCCACCAGTCAAGCGGGTCCTGCTCCGCCCAGTTTCCGTTATAAAAATGCGTGCCGTAGGAATGCGTGACGCTTTTGACCAGTCTCCCGTCCTCTGCAAAGAGGGTCGCTTTATTGCCGGATGTGCCCAGGTCGTGAGCAATCAGATACTTGCACATAGTACACCTGCTTTATCACAGATTTTCAAACGGTTTCAGGATATCGTCAATTTCCGCCATCACAGGTACGGGAATATCCCAGCTGAGGGAATGCAGATTTTTTTCAAGCTGTGACAGGGAGGAAGCGCCGCCAATAATGGAGGTGACTTCCGGTTTCTGCCGCAGCCAGTTGAGCGCAAGCTCGCTCATAGGCCTGTCGATTTCTTTACAGATATCGGAGAGCCGGAGCGTGGCACCATAATAGGTATCAAAAGCCAATCCGGACAGTTTGGGGTTTTCATTGCGGATGTCCTTTTCCGAGAAGTTGCGCCCATGGGTGAACCTTCCTGTGAGCAGACCCTGGAAAAGCGGACTGTAGGGAAGGAAGGCCTGACCGTATTTCTTTACCATCGGCAGTATTTCTTTTTCTGTCTGATATTCCAGCGGAATGCCGTGGTAACTGTCCGTATTTCTTTCAAGCATATTGTAAAGCGACTGCTGGCAATGGATCTCCGTCATCGACATAAAAATTTCGGTGTCGCGGGGAGAAAAATTGCTCAGCCCGATATACCGGATTTTCCCGGCCTTTTTGATGGTTTCCAACGCTTCCACCGTTTCCTCAATCGGAGTCGCGTGATCGGGCCAGTGCAGCTGATAGATGTCTATGTAATCGGTCTGAAGCCGTGAAAGGCTTCTGTCAATCTCCTGCAGGAGGCTGGCCTTTGTCAGATTATTTGCTGTCTCGTGCCGGTCGTTCCACAGGAGGCCGCACTTTGAGGCAATTAGCACTTTTTGCCGCTGCCCGTCTTTGAGCGCCTTCCCCAGAATGGTTTCCGACCTGCCCCAGCCGTAAACGGGCGCAACATCGAACAGGTTGATCCCCGCGTCGATCGCGGCGTGTATGATTTGGATAGAGGTCTGTTCGTCCGGATGGTCCCAATCCCCCCCGAAATTCCAGCATCCGATTCCGATAGCTGAAATTTCCTCCTGGATTTTTGCGACTTTTTTATAAATCATGCCTGTTCCCCCTATATATTCAAAATCAAGGAAAAGTTATTTTCTCAGTTTATCCAGTAACACCGCAATGACAATCAGAGAACCGATGATGATTTCCAGAATAAAGGAATTAACGCCCAATAGGGTGCCGCCCTGCCGCAGGGTCGCCATAATCATCGCGCCGAGAACGGTCCCGATTACGCTGCCCTCGCCGCCGTCCAGGCTTGCGCCGCCTACGACCGACGCGGCGATCGCGTCCAGCTCATATCCGTCGCCCGCGGTGGGCACACCGTTTCCAAGCCGCGCAGTCAGCAGTACGCCTGCGATGCTGCAGACGGCCGCGGAAAATATGTAGACGCCATAGGTCGTCCTGCGGATATTGATGCCGCTCAGCCTGGCCGCCTCTCTGTTGCTGCCCAGAGCAAAGATGTTCCTCCCGAAAATCGTTTTTCTGGTGATGAACCATGCGGTTGCGACGACCACCGCCCAGGCGATAAAGAGAAATGGAAACCCCAGAATGTCCATCTGCGCGATCCCCGTAAATGTTTTTGGAAGCCCGGAAATCATTTTAGCGCCGGTAATCAGCATGATCAGCGCGCGGATAACCGTCATCGTCCCCATGGTGGCGATAAAGGGAGGCACCTTTCCATTATGCACCAGGATGCCGTTGAGCAGGCCGACGAGCGAGCCGGCCGCAATGGAAACCAGCGCGGAGATCAGTAAGGGCATACCGCGGACGACACACATCGCCATCAGCACGCCGGACAGCCCGATCACCGAACCGACCGAGAGGTCGATTCCGCTGGAGGTAATGACAAAAACCATTCCGATCGCCACGATTCCGTAGATGGAAGTCTGCCGCATCAGGGCGTTCAGGTTGTTGACCGTTAGAAATACTTCTGATGATAAGGAGAACACAAGAAACAGCAGGAATAAGACCCCCGTCAAAAACAGCTCGGTCTTCATCCCCCCGCTGATAAAACGCATTTTTTTACGACTCTTCTGTGCAAGTTCATTCATGCTGGTTCCTCCTGTTTGATTCCGGAAGCAAGTTTGAGGATCGTCTCCTCCTGATAGTCGGCCCGGTCAAGGATCGCCATCTGCCGCCCTTCATACATGATCAGCAGCCGGTCTGCAAGCCCCATCACCTCGGGCAGATAGGAAGAGATAATGATGATGGTTTTCCCGTCCCTGATCAGCTGTTCAAAAACCCGGTAGATTTCCATTTTCGCTCCGACATCCACGCCGACGGTCGGCTCGTCAAAAATGAACAGGTCGCTTCCCATGGCCAACCATTTTGCGATTACAACTTTTTGCTGGTTGCCGCCCGAGAGGTTTTTGACCAGCTGATGGACGGTCGGCGTTTTTGTGTGCAGGATGTCCCGGAATTTTTCCGCAACCTCAACCCCTTTGCGGTTGTTGATCACCCCATAGCGGGAAATCTTTTTGATTGCCGCCATATTGGTGTTCTCCATAATGGAAAGCCCAAGTGCCAGCCCCTGTGTTTTGCGCTCTTCGGGCAGCAGCGCAACCCCGGCGTCAATCGCCTGCCTGGGCGAACGGAAATCCACCGGCCTGCCGCCTATTCCGACTGTGCCGCTTTCTTTCGCGTCCGCGCCGAAGATGCTGCGGACAATTTCCGTGCGCCCGGAACCGACAAGCCCGAACATGCCGAAAATTTCACCCTGCCGGACGTCAAAGCTGATATCCCGGAAGGCGGGGGAGCGCGTCAGCCCTTTTACGGAAACCACCGTTTTGCCGGGAGCGGCATGCGCAATGCCGTACATGTCCTCCACGTCGCGGCCGACCATCATAGAAATCAGCTCGTCTTCGCTGGTATCTTTTGTATAGACGGTGCCTGCCTTTGCGCCGTCTTTGAGGACGGTTGCCCTGTCGCAGATGCGGAAAATTTCTTCCATGCGGTGAGAAATATAAATGATTGCGACATTTTTCTGTTTCAGCATGGAGATGATTTTGAACAGCTGCTCTGTTTCATCGTTGGTGAGCAGCGCGGTCGGCTCGTCGAATATAACCAGTTTCGCTTTCTGGTGCAGAATCTTTCCGATTGCCACCATTTCCTGCTGCGCCACCGAAAGGGTACTCAGGATTGCCTTCGGGTCGACATGGACCTCAATGGAGTCCATGATTTCTTTTGTTTCTCTGTAAATTTTTGCGTAATCGATCAATCCCAGCCGGGTTTTAGGGAGCTGCCCCATAAAAAAGTTTTCCGCCACCGAAAGGTGCTGCGCCAGGTTTACATCCTGATAGACCGCGCCAAGTCCCAGCGCCTGCGCCTGAAGCGGCGACTTGATGTCAACCTTTTTGCCCTCCAGATAGATCTCTCCGGAGGTTCTGGGATAGACCCCCATAAGAATTTTAATGATTGTGGATTTGCCTGCGCCATTTTCTCCGACAAGCGCGTGCACCTCACCGGCTTTTATTTCCAGGTCCACGTCTGTCAGCGCTTTCACGCCCGGGAATACTTTTGTAATCCCTTTCATTTCCACAATGGTTTCATACTGCAGCGGCACGGTGATCCTCCTTACATGAACGCATTTAGCCCGGATTAGCCCGGAAGCCCTGCCTGCGGCATGCGGCGCCGCAAAACGGGCGCCGCATGCCATGCGGCGCCGCAAAACGGGCGCCGCATGCCATAAAAAACTTTCTGAATCCTGTTTTTGGTTTATTTGCCCGGATACAGCAGCTTCTGGACTTTTTCCTCCTGCATATTGTCTTTTGTCACAACGGTTGCGTCCACGATGACATCTTTTTCCACGGTATTGCCTTCAATGGCGCTGACCGCGTACTGTACGCCCTGGTATCCCATGCCGAACGGGTCCTGAACCACAAGCCCGCGCAGGATGCCGGATTCCAGCGCGCTGATCTCGTCCGCGTCCGCGTCAAACGCATAGGCGTAAATATCGTTCTGCTTGCCGGACTCTTCAAGCGCTTTGGCAACGCCGACGCCCATGTGGTTGTTATCCGCGAAAATGCCGATCAGGTCGGGATTCGCGGCGATCAGGTTTTCCGTGATGCTCAGGGCTTTCGTAATATCGTTGTCGCCGTACTGTGTTTCCAGCACCTGGATATCGGGAACAAGCTCTTTGATTTTATTGATAAAACCGTCTGTCCTGTCGCCGTTGACTTTGGTGCCCGCGACAGAGCTGACCACCACCACTTTTTTGCCTGCCGGGTCGATGCCGTCCTTTTCCCACAGGGCGAGCATGTTTTCCGCCGCGGTGCCAGCCGCAAGAGCATGGTCGGTGGCGAGGAAGGAGGTGTAGGTGTCGGTGTTGAGCTTGTTGTCAATGGTAATGACCGGGATTCCCTTGGACATGGCGTCCTCTATGGCGGGAACGGTCGCGTCAGTGCTGGTGGAGGCAATGACAATGGCATCCGGCTTGGTAGCGATCACATTCTCCAAAATAGAGACCTGCTGGTCAATATCAATTTCGGACGGCGGGCCGTCGGTGGTGACGGTAACCTTGCCGTTGCTGTCTGCTTCGGCGGCCTTGGAGCCAAGAAGCAGAGTCTGCCAGTAATCCGAGTCGGTAGCCTTGATGATGACGGAAATTTTGTATGGGCCGGAATTCTTGGGGGCGGAGGAAGACTGGGACTCCGTACTGGAAGATGGCGCGGGTGCGGGCGTGCTCTGCGCGCTGCCGCTTTGCGCCGGGGCGCCGGAGCATCCTGCCAATGACGCTGTCAGAGCGGCCGCCAATAACATCGAAAAGATCTTCATTTTCATCATGCGTTACCTCTTTCTGAATCATTGTATTTTCATTTGCGATGTGCAAATTAGCACCGAGTAAAATAAGAGACAGATAAATACGAGTGGGAACGGTTCCACAATTCTGCAAAAAGAAGGCCCGAAGGGCATCCTTTTGTTTTTTATTCCGGCGTCCTTTTTTCAGAACCTTTCAGCACCAGCTTATAGGGCATAATGCGGAAATTCCGCTGCATATCGGGATTTTTAAGCCGGTTAAGCAGCATGGAGATTGCAATCCGCCCCATTTCAACGGTATCCCTGGTGACATAGCTGAAATTGTAATCCAGAATGTCCAATACCTCCACATGGTCAATGCCGATTGCGGCGATATCGCGCCCCAGCTTAAATTTTTTCTCTCTTGCGGCTTTGATAAAGCCGAGGTTGGTGCGGTTGTTGCAGGTAAAGATCGCTTCCGGAATATCCCCGCTTTCAAACATGTTCTTCGCGAGCCGGTAGGCGGTATCTATGGTGAAATCGCCCCGGTAGATATAACGCGGCTCCACAGGCAGGTCAAAATCCTCCATCGCCTGCAGGAAGCCCTGATAGCGCTCACGGGCCAGCTTAAGCCCCAAGTCTCCCGTAATAATCCCGATTTTCCGGTGACCTTCTTCAATCAGCACCTTAGTGGCGCAGTAAGCGCTTTGAAAATTCTCATAAAAAACACCATCCCAGGTGCAGTTATCAATTTCGCGGTCCACTACAACCACCGGGACGTTCAGATTATTCAGCAGCCGCCGCAGCTTTTTCGCGGCGTTCGGTTCCGAATAGTCAATGGCCGGTGTGATGATGACGCCACGCACACGCTGCTGACCGAGCATAGAAAGCGCGCGCTCCTCTTTCTGGGCATTGTTGTTTGTGTCACAACAGATCATGGTGAGATTGTTCTGATCAACAATTTCGGTAATTCCCCGCAGGATTTCCCCGAAAAAGCTGTTGTCAATTTCCGGGACAATGACTCCGATGGCGTTGGTTTCCCGCTTTGAAAGACTTCGCGCGGTCGCGGAGGGCAGGTAATGGGTCTGCTCAATAATGGATTCCACTTTTTTCCGGGTCTCCTCATTCACATATCCATTGCCGCTCAGCACTCTGGAAACGGTGGATTTGGAGACCCCCGCCTTATCGGCGATGTCTTTTATCGTCATACTACACTCTCCTGAGGAATCGGTTCCATACAAGTATGCTATCATGATTAAAATTGATTGTCAACGACTTTATATTATTTTGTAAAAAATACTGTAATATAGAAATGAAATATGGGCATTATAACAAATTATCAAAAGCAAAAAATGACAAGCTTCTCCTATATCATACAAACATCATGGGATCGGTCTCCTTTCGTCTTGCGTTCAAATGATTTGCAGACTGCCCGCTATTCTGTGCACCGCGCGGTCCAGCCGCTTCCTGACAAACCAAACCGGCATACCTGAAATTTCAGCGATTTCTGTGACAGGATAGCGCTGAGCACAGCATACCACCAAAAACCGGTCCGGAAAGGGGAATTGGCTGAGCAATCTCATCATTGGCTCGGCTTCGACGCAGGATGTCCCGCCGTTCAGGTCCGAAAAACCCGTACAGGCGGAAAGGCAGGACTGATAGACGGTCTTTTTGGCCGCCTTTTTTATGTTTCGATATAGTTTTTTGACGGTAAGTGCGAAAAATCTGCCGCTGTCCGGGTTCCCCCGGGGTCTCCGGGCGGTGTACAGCAAAGCTTCCCGCACGGTCTGTTCGGCCGCGGCCGGATCGCCGAGGGAAAGCAGGGCCAGCAGGTAAAGCTGTTTTACCGCTGATAAAAAAGAAGTTTCTGGCAGCTTTTGCAGCATCCCGTGTGTCGGCTGTATCAAAACGCGCCTCCTGCGCTTTTCCAAACCGGAAAAGCCTATATAATCTCTATCTAATAAAACGTTTGAAAAAGGCGTTTTCTGACACTTGCATGAAAATTTCTGCGTTTTAAACAAATCAAGAGGTGTATTATTGTATAAATTAATGCCATAACAAAGAAGCACTGTTTGCAATCGATCTGCAAACAGTGCTTCTTGACAACCCAAGCGGGAATTGCTTACGCAAATACCACCTTGTCCCTGTTCTCACGGTCAGGGGCAATTTCGACCGCCGGATACCCGATCGCCGCACAGCCGTATACATTATGGCTCTCCGGAACGCCATACTTGGTCAGGATAGAGCGAATCTCCGGCTGATCGCAAATACCGCCAAGCTGGTTGATCCAGACCGAGCCGAGCTTCAGATCGTGGGCGGCCAGGAACATATTTTCCAGCGCGACCGCGCAGTCAGGTACTGCAAGCGGATAGTCTTTCGGCGCGGAAACCATCACAAGGGTAGGCGCATTATAAAAGTGGTGATAATCGGGATTGTGAATTGCTTTTGCAATGGCATCGCGCAGCGCTTCCAGTTTCTCTTTGCCCTGTACAACCGTAAACTGGCAGAGCTGCGAGTTCTTTGCGCTGGGCGCATACAGCCCGGCAGTCAAAATCTGTTCGAGCTGTTCCCTGGGAATCTGCGCATCCTGATAACTGCGCACACTCCTTCTTGTTTTAATGTTTTCCAATACCTGGCTCATAACATCCATCCTTTCTGTCAATGATAGAATATTGTTATCCCGGTGCCAAAGCATTATGGTTGAGCAATCTGCTCCGGTTGGGCGAGATACGTGAGATATTTTTCGTTGTAGCAGTTGATTTTGCAGGTCACTTTCTCCAGATGGCAGCGCATCTCTTCCATCTGCTGCTCCACGGACTTTTTGTGCGCCTCCAGCATGTCACAGCGGGCGGCAAGCGTATGGTCCCCCTCCATGCTCAGCAGGACAAATTCCTTGATTTCCCGAATCGGCATACCGGTGCTTTTCAGGCAGCAGATCAGTTCCAGCCACTCCATATCCTCTTCCGAGAATTGCCGGATGCCGCTCTCCGTCCGGCCGACAAACGGGAGAAGCCCTTCCTTTTCATAGTATCTCAGCGTGTGGGGCATCAGATGCACCAACTGTGCCGCCTGACTGATGGAATAACTCATAAACATTTCTCCTCAATGAAAAATCGGCTATTGACTTAAAGTGAACTTTAAGAGATATAATCCCAATATACAGGATTTTCGTCTGTTTTGCAAGAGCAGCGGGTCCAAATTTTTTAAAAAGGGGAAGTATGATGAAAACGATGAAGCTTGGAAGTTCCAGTCTGGAAGTTCCGGTAATTGCCGTCGGATGCATGCGCATTAAGTCACTGGATCCCGCCGGCGCGGAGCGGTTTGTGCAGGCAGCTCTGGAAGAGGGCGCGAATTTCTTTGACCATGCGGATGTATATGGCGACGGCCTCTGCGAGCAGATGTTTGCGGATGCGGTTCATATGAACGCGGATGTGCGTGAAAAAATCATCCTCCAGTCAAAGTGCGGAATCCGCAAAGAGCCCCGTATGTTCGATTTCTCAAAGGAGCACATCCTCGAAGCAGTCGACGGCAGCCTCAAACGGCTGAAAACGGACTATCTTGACGTCCTTTTGCTGCATCGTCCGGACGCGCTTGTCGAGCCGGAAGAGGTTGCCGAGGCGTTCGACCGTCTGGAATCGGCCGGAAAGGTGCGCCATTTCGGTGTTTCCAATCAGAACCCGATGCAGATCCGGCTTCTGAAGAAGTATGTGAAACAGCCGCTTGTTGCAAACCAGCTTCAGCTGAGCATCACCAACTGCACGATGATTAGCAACGGCATCAACGTAAACATGGGAAATGACCCGGCTGTCTGCCGCGACGGCAGCATCCTCGATTTCTGCCGCCTGCATGACATTACCATCCAGCCGTGGTCGCCGTTCCAGTACGGTTTCTTCGAAGGGGTCTTCCTTGGAAATGATAAATTCCCGGAGCTGAACGATAAGATTGATGAAATCGCGGCGGCATACGGCGTTTCCAATACCACCATCGCCATCGCGTGGCTGCTGCGCCATCCGGCGAAAATGCAGCCGATTGCCGGAACCATGAACCCCGCCCGCTTAAAGGAGATCTGCAAGGCGGCCCAAATCCGCCTCACCCGCGAGGATTGGTATGGAATCTATCAGGCGGCGGGAAATGAACTGCCGTAACTATTTACTTTCAGGAGGTTCTTACTATGAGCTTTGAGTTTTATATGCCCGCGCGGCTTTTGTTCGGAAAAGGAAAGCTGGCGGAACTGCACCGGCATACCCTGCCGGGCAAAAAGGCGCTGATTGTCACTTCTTCCGGGCAATCCGTCAAGAAATACGGCTATCTCGCGCGTGTTGAGGAACAGCTCGAAAAGGCGGGCGTGGAACATGTCCTGTTTAACAAAATCCTGCCCAACCCCGTTAAAGAGCATGTGATGGAGGGCGCCGCGCTGGCAAGGTCCGGTGGCTGTGACTTTGTCGTCGGGCTTGGCGGAGGCAGCAGCATCGACTCGGCAAAAGCAATTGCCGTTATGGCGGCCAATGAAGGAGACTATTGGGACTACATTTCCGGCGGCAGCGGGAAAGGGAAGCCTGTCCCGAACGCGCCGCTCCCGGTTGTCGCGATTACCACCACGGCGGGCACCGGCACCGAGGCCGACCCCTGGACAGTCACCACCAACGGCAACGAGAAGATCGGCTTCGGCTTTGACGGTACCTTCCCGGTGCTGTCGGTGATCGATCCCGAGCTGATGATGACGGTGCCCCCAAGGCTTACCGCCTATCAGGGGTTTGACGCACTGTTTCACAGCACAGAGGGCTATGTCAACCGGACAGCCAGCGAAATGAGCGATCTGTTTGCGCTGAAAGCCATTGAACTAATCGGCAAAAGCCTTGCAAAAGCCGTCGCGGACGGGTCCGATGAACAGGCGCGCGCGGACGTGGCGCTGGCGAATACTTTCTCCGGCATCGTGGAATCCGCCTCCGGCTGTACCTCCGAGCATTCGATGGAGCACGCCATGAGCGCCTATCATCCGAAGCTGGAGCACGGCGCGGGGCTGATTATGGTGAGCCTCGCTTATTATACCTTCCTTGCGCGGTCGGGCTCCTGCGACGCCCGCATGGTCGCAATGGCGAAAGCGCTGGGCAAGGCGGACGCGAAGGAACCGATGGATTTCGTTTCGACGCTTGCCGGTTTGCAGGCGGCCTGCGGTGTGGCGGAACTGAACATGTCCGATTACGGCATCAAACAGAGCGAGCTTGCGCAGATTGCGGAAAACGCGCGGGCGACCATGGGCGGCCTGTTTCAGGTCGACCCCTGCGAGATTGCCCATCAGGACGTCATCGGAATTCTTGAGCAGTCTTATCGGTAACAGGCAGAAGAAAAGGGCATGCACGATTTCGTGCATGCCCTTTTATCGTGTTATTTCCCGATTTTTGCACCGGAAACCTTCGCGTAATAGTTTGCGAGACTGCTGTGGTCGTCCTGGCCGCGGCCGTCCGCGTGGAGGGTCTGCATCATCTCCATCACCGCGGCTGTCAGCGGCAGGGGAGAGCCGACACCGTGCCCGGTATCAAGCGCATTATTCAGGTCTTTGATGTGCAGGTCAATCTTAAAGCCGGGCTTGAAATTGCCTTCCAGCATCATTGGGACCTTTGCATTCATAACGGTTGAACCGGCAAGTCCGCCCTTGATCGCGTCAAACACCAGCGCGGGGTCGACGCCCGCTTTCTTCGCAAGCGTAAAGGCCTCGGCGCAGGCCGCAATGTTGCAGGCGACAATGACCTGATTTGCGAGCTTTGTGGTATTGCCCGCACCGATCTCGCCGCAGTAAACGGCGGATGCGCCCATTTTAAGCAGGATGTCGTCCTTCACTTCGTTATAGACCGAACGGTCGCCGCCCACCATGATCGAGAGCGAGCCGTCAACCGCTTTCGGCTCTCCGCCGGAAACGGGCGCGTCAATCATCTTGACGCCCTTGGCGGCACACGCTTTTTCAATCTCCTGGGAAGCCAGCGGCGCGATGGAACTCATGTCGATCAGGATGGTACCGGCCTTGGCGCCTTCCAGCACGCCGTTTTCTCCCATGACGACCGTTTTCACATGCGGGGAATTAGGCAGCATGGTGACGATGACGGGGCAGGATTTCGCGACAATCCGCGCGGAGGAACCAGCCTTGGCGCCGGCCTCCACAACCTGCTCCACATTTTCAGCGACCACGTCATAAACGATCAGCTCATGCCCGGCCTTGATTAAATTTTTTGCCATGGGCTTTCCCATGATGCCCAGACCGATAAATCCGATTTTCATCCTATCTGTCTCCTTTTATAACAGTTTTTTGGCTTTTTCCGCAATATTCTGTGCGGTCAGGCCATAATGCTTCATCAACTCGGCAGCACTGTGCGCGGACTGCCCGAACTGGTCCTCGATTGCCACATAATCCATCGGCAGCGGGGATTTGCGCAGCGCAAGCGCGGCGGCGGAAGCGAGGCCGCCGATATAGTTATGGTCTTCCGCAGTAACGACTGCGCGCACGGTTTTGGCAATTTCCGCCGCGCCCTGATAGTCGAACGGCTTCATCGTGGCTGCGTTGACGACTTTTGCGCTGATTCCCTGCGCTTCCAGCAGTTCGGCCGCCTTCATCGAGGTTTCCACCATCGAGCCATGCGCTAAGATTGCCACGTCGCGTCCTTCTTTCAGAACGCGGAGTTTGCTTACTTCAAAGGAATCGGTCTCCGCGATATAATCCGGCAGGTCATTGCGCACCACACGGATGTAGACCGGGCCTTCTATTGCCGCGGCGGCACGTACCGCCTGGCGTGTTTCGGTTGCGTCGCAGGGGGTGAGAACCGTCATGTTCGGAATCGCGCTCATGATCGCGATGTCCTCAACCGCCTGATGGGTGGACCCGTCGCCGAAATCCGAAAGACCGGAGGAGGAACCGCAGATTTTCACATTCAGTTTTCCAATGGAAATCGTCTGGCGGATCTGGTCATACGCCCTGCCGGAAGCGAATACCGCAAACGTGCTGCAAAAAGGAATTTTGCCTGCTGCGGCGAGACCGGCGGCGGTTGAAAGCATATTCTGTTCGGCAATGCCCATTTCAAAATACCGCTCGGGGTACTCCTGCTGGAACAGGCAGGACATCGTGGATTTTCCAAGGTCCGCTTCCAGAACGACAACATCTTTGTTTTCCGCGCCTAAAGCAACCAGTTCTTCGCCGTATGCCAGGCGCTGGCTTTGTGTTTTACTCATTATAGCGCACCCTCCTCTTCAATTCAATGCTGAGATCTGCGCGTCAAGCTCTTTCAGCGCGGTCTCGTATTGTTCTTTCGTCAGCGCTCCGTTGTGGAAAGCAACAACATTTTCCGTGAACGAAATGCCTTTTCCCTTGACGGTATGGGCGATAATCACCGTGGGCTTGCCCTTCACAGTGTCCGCCTCATCGAGTGCGCGGAGGATTTCTTCTATATGATGCCCGTCAACTTCAATGACATGCCAGCCGAAGCCCTCCCATTTTTCAGGCAGGGGATTGGTGTTGAACCGGTCAACCACCGCGCCGGTTGCCTGCAGGCGGTTCTGGTCGATGATACCGACGACATTGTCCAGCTTGAAATTGGCGGCTGCCATCGCGGCTTCCCAGATCTGGCCTTCAGCCATTTCCCCGTCGCCCATGATGCAATAGACCTTGCGGTATCGGCCATCCAGCCGCATGGCAAGCGCCATGCCGTTGGCAATGGAAAGGCCCTGACCCAGCGAACCGGTACCGGCTTCGATGCCCGGCGTCTTGAGACGGTCGGGGTGACCCTGAAGCCTTGCGCCGAGGCTCTTTACTGTGGTCAGCTCTTCGGTGGGGAAGTAGCCCATCTCTGCCATTGCCGCATATTGGGCAATCGCCGCATGGCCCTTGCTGTAAATAAATTTATCCCGTTCCTCCCATTTGGGGTTCTGGGGATCAAATTTCATTTTATGGCCGTAAAGCGCCGCCACAATGTCCGCGCTTGAGCAGGAACCGCCAAGATGGCCGACATGCCCCTCGTCGCCGATCATGAGGACGACGTCGCGGCGGATTTTGGCCGCAAGCCTCTGTATTTTTTTGATTGTTTCCCGGTTTTCCATACAACCTGCCTCCCTGTTTCTGAACGGCTGCCGTTGAGCCGTATTTATTGATCCACTACGACGACCTTGATCAGATCGCCGGGGTCGTGCGCCAGTTTATAGAAGTAGCCGGGCGCCTCGGCAAGTGAGATTTCCTTGCTGATCAGCGGCGCCACGTTCAGCTTGCCCTTGTTGAGCAGTTCCACTACGGCCCTGAACTCGTCGTATCCATACAGGAAGGAACCATGCACCGTCAGTTCACGCGTCACGATCTCCTGCATGTTGATTTCCACCATCGGCTTGTTGTTGCCGATCCAGACGGCCGTGCCGCCGAAAGCCAGCGCGGCCATCGCTTGCTGCACCGTTGCGGTCGCGCCGACCGCTTCAATTGCCACGTCCACCCCTTTGTTGCCGGTGTTGGCGAGGATGATTTCTTTCAGATCTTCTTTGCCGGGGTTGATAATGATGTCAGCACCCATGCTCTTGGCGACCTGAAGACGGGTATCGCTGAGGTCGGAAACAAAGATTTTGCGCGGATTTTTCATCTTGACACAGGCAAGCGCCAGCAGCCCGATGGTTCCGGTTCCCACCAGCAGAACATTTTTCCCGGTCAGGTCGCCCGCATGCCCTACGCCTCGGTAGGAAACCGCGAGAGGCTCCATCAGGCTTCCGATCGCCCAGGACACCTGTTTGTCGACAGGGAAGCAGCATTTTGCGGGAACACAGATATACTCCGCGAACGCTCCGTCCACATCCAGAACGCCGAACGCCCGCTTATGCAGGCAGAGGTGAACGTCGCCTTTGGCGCACATCTCGCATTCCCCGCAGAAATCCACCGGGTAAACTGCGACTCTGCCGCCCACCTTTTTATCGGAAACGCCTTCGCCGAGCTCTACGATTTCACCGGCAAATTCGTGCCCCATCATCATAGGCTCCAGCCGCCTGCCGGTCAGCCCGAGGTAGCCGTGCACATCGCTTCCGCAGATGCCGCACGCCTTGACGCGCAGCTTGACTTCGCCCGCCTTGGGGGAAACGTCCGGAACATCCTGATAGCTCAGGATGTTCGGGCCCTTGTAAACAATGCCTTTCATGTTAAAAACCTCACTTTAAGAATCAGTTGTACCGTCAGAGCACTATGCCGCCGAATACGGCGTTGCAGATCAGCAGGACCACTAGACCGGTGAACCATACGGTCTGGTTTATGAACTGCCTGTTTGCCTACCTTTTTTCACGAATATTTTTCCACCTCATTTCTGTCATTTGTCTGGTTGGCAATTCTTATGTCTGTAAGCTGTCCGTTTGGGACAGCAGGCCTGCCAAAAAACCGAACGACCTGTATTGCTGATAGCTGTCATACAGGTAAGGACAAAAAGGAACGCCGATTGTCAGTCTTCTATTTCCGGCGTGTCATGTTTACGCTCCTGATAGCGCTCCCGCGTTTTGCAGATATGCTCGCGCATAATACTGGTTGCGGCTTTCGCGTCATTGGCGGCGATAGCGTTAATGATTTTTTTGTGATAATAAAGACCGATTTCAAACCCCAGCTGTTCCACAATATCCTGCATGGAAACGCTGAGAATATCGTTGAGGATAGAGTTGGTGGCAATGATTAATGAATTGCGCGTAATGCGGGAAACCGCGACATGAAAATCGAGGTCCGCTTTGGCAAATGCAAGGGAATCCTCTTTCAGCCGTTCCATTTCTGCCAGGATTTCTTCCAGTTGCCTGATATCTTCCGAAGCTGCGCGCTCGGCGGCAAGCCCCGCCGATTCGGTTTCAACTACCTGCCGGAACTCAAGCACTTCCAGCGTGGAGTTTTTTGAAAGATAGGCTTGGGGAACCAGAACATTCATAAAATTGCCCACTTCCGCCTTTTTTACAAACGAACCTTCACCAAACCTGGTTTCCAGCAATCCCAGAGCAGTCAGCCGCTGCAAAGCCTGCCGGATAGTAACCCGGCTGACCTGAAATTTTTCCGAAAGCTCGTTTTCCGAGGGGATTTTTTCTCCCGGCTGCCAGTTTCCGCTTAGAAACTGGGCTTTCAGCTGATCAAATACCTGATCGCTCACATTCATCCGCTTTATCGGCTGTATGGTATCCATAGTCTCCTCCGCATCATTTTCTTTCTTTTAATGATAACATCGGTTTGCTTGGATTGCAAGATCAGGATGCGTTTAAAACCTGTTATTTATCATACTGCTTGCAGAATATCAGGGAAATGTATGATGTATACCTGTATGATAGGTTGTTGTAATTATTATTATAAAAAATTCATAACAGTTGTCAATAAGAGATTTAAAATTTAGGATGAATCACCAATGGAAAAGATCGGCCTTTGAACGTTTTGACGTTCGATTCGGGCAGAATCCCTCAAAATGCCATCTGGCCGATTTGATCGTCTCCATTATTTTTTCCAAGAATACCAGCTTATTTCAGCTTCCGGCATGGAAAGAATAGATTTTGAGGTGATATTATAATGGAATCCGTAAAATACGCTGATTTATCTCAGCGTGTCGAAACAGAAATCAAGCGGCTGGAAAATCAAATCAGCCAGGATACGCATAAAGAAATCTATTTAGTTGCATATGAAAAAGCAAACCAGACACAGGAGGTGCAAAATGATTAGAGGAAGTATCTATGTGGGCCTTTCCGATTTATTGGACCAGGATTCTTCCAGCTATGAATATTATTATTCACTGCCGAAAGAGATTCAGGATAAAATCAAGGAGAAAGACATCAACACATTTGAAGATATGCAGGAATATGTCAGCAAAATCAGGGGCATGGGCAGTGTGACATGAATATCTGCCTGCATACGGCCCCGCCGGCAGGCAGCCGGAAGCTAAAAAGGAGGGGAATCCTCTCCGTCTGCTGCAAAAATAAAACCATAAAGCAGCAGTACATAGAAAAGAGATCTGTTTGCAATGTATCCGATGAATGATATAATGGCATCAATTAAATCAAAAGCAGAGCGGAAAATTCAAATCAGGGATCATGTGAAAGCAAGGCAAGAGAAAAAGGCCTGCATAATATGCAGGCCTTTGATATGTTATACGATTATTTAATAGAACAGTCTGACCAACCCTGTTGAGAAGATTGGAATATAGGTCAAAAGCAACAGGTTGATTGCCAGCAAAATGTAAAACGGAACAGCTTCCTTGATGAAATCTTTTGTTTTGCATTTTGTAATACTGCAGGTGACAAACATCAGGGTGCCCATCGGAGGAGATAATGCGCCGATGGCATTATTGAAGATGTAAATCATCGCAAACTGGATTTCGTCAATACCATATGCGGCAGCTACCGGGGCAAGCAGCGGAACCAGAACAATCATGGACGCGTTGCCTTCAATGAACATACCGACGATCAGCAGGAAAATGTTGACGATAATCAGGAATACATATTTATTGCTGATGGAGCCTACAATCCATTCGGTCAGTTGTTGCGGAATCCGTTCTTTGGTCAGAATCCAGGAGAAAACAGATGCCGCGGAAACGATCAGCATGATGGACGCAGTGGTTGTAACGGTTTCTTTCAGGCCCTGCATCATATCCTTGATGTGTATCTCGCGATAGATCAGCCCCAAAATCGCGGCATACAGGATCGCAACCGCGCCGGCCTCAGTCGCGGTAAACACGCCGAGGCGGATGCCGCCGATGATGATGATCGGCAGGCAGAGCGGAAGAACTGCCGGTTTCAGGGCTGCGCCGAATTCCTTGCCGGTTACGCGTGTGCTGCGCAGCGGCAGATAACCGCGCTTTTCAGAAACAAATTTGACCAGCAGCATCATGGACACGCAGAGAAGGGTGCCCACCCCAATTCCGGAAACAAACAGCTTGCCGATGGAAACATTGGCAATGCAGCCATACAGGATCATGGCAATCCCCGGGGGGATCAGCGGCGTGATCATGGAGGAAGCCGCTGTTACAACGCTGGAGAAAGAGTTGGAAAACCCTTTTTTCTCCATTTCGGGAACCAGCATCTTTGCCTCCATTGCCGCATCCGCAATGTTGGAACCGGACAGGCCGCCCATTAGGGTGGAGAGGAGAACGTTCACCTGCGCAAGGCCGCCGGACATGCGCCCTGTAATGACTTCGCAGAAGGACATGATCCGCTTGGTTACACCGGTGTAGTTCATAAAGATACCGGCGCACACAAAGAAGGGAATCGCAAGCAGGGAGATGCTCTCCGTACCGGTAATTGCCTGCTGGGCGAAAACGATCGGGTTTACCTTAGGATTCAGCAGGAAATAAACCGCTGATCCGCCAAGCACCGAGATGTAAACCGGCACCTTGAAGAACAGTAAAACCAGCATCACGACTGATGCGAGAATCAAAATTTCATTCATTCTCCAATTGCCTCCTTAACCTCGGATTTTGTTCCTGTGATTATTGCGTAAAAATAGCTGATGATCATCAGGACGTAGGAAACAGGCGCCATGCCGTAGATGACCGTAAATGGTATCTTCAGCATGCTGGTGGAGCGTCCGCTCTTTACAAACATATTGATGAAACCGATGCTTTGATAAAACAGATACCCTATCACAGCTATCACAACAGCGGAAATCAGGATGTCGAAAACTTTCTGAACCTTTTTTGGAAATAGCTCTACGACCATTTCAATTGCCACGTGGCTTCCGGTGCGGAATGCCGCACCGCCGGCACCGAACACGATCCAAACCATGCAGGCCGTCTGGACTTCCTCCAGCCATGTTAACGGCTGGCCGATCACATAACGCATGATAACGCCATAACAGGTAAGCGCAATCAGAACCAGCAGGGTGAGAGACGCAACCGCAATGTCCAGATTGCCGATCACGGACAGAAGTTTGCTTTTAGGCTGTTTCAAGATAACCCTCCTCTTGGATTAGGCCCCCATAGCGGCCTTTACCGTCTCATAAAGACCGTCAGACCAGCCAAATACATCGCCCTTCGTATAGAATTCCTGCGCTTTGTCTTTGAATCCCTGGAGGACTTCCGGGCTGGGCTCTACCACGGTTACGCCTTCGTCCTTCATCTTCTGGAGATAATCCGCTTCGGATTTTTCCTGCAGCACGTTGTTGTAGAGACCTGCTTCCTGGCAGGTGGAAACCAGCAGATCCTGCTGTTCGGGGGTCAGGGAATTAAACATATCCGCGGAGCAGACCAGCGTGGTGAAGTTCTTGACGTGGCCGTCCAGAATCAGATATTTTGCAACTTCCTGCAGTTTGCGCCCATAGAGGGTCGCCAGCGGGTTTTCAGCGCCGTCAATAGTTTTGGACTGGAGCGCCTGGTAAACGTCGCCCAGATCCATGCCGGTGGAAGTAGCGCCCAGAACGTCAAAACCGATCGACTGGATCTGGTTGCCGGGAACGCGGATTTTCAGGCCTTTCAGATCGTCCACAGTGTTCACCGGTTTGGTGGTCAGAGTATGGCGCTCACCGTAAACCCAGTTAGACGCGACCAGTTTCAGGCCTTTTTCCTCAAGCTTATCGCTCTGCTGTTTATACCAGTCGGACTCGGTCAGCTTCCAGCACTGGTCCCAGTCGTCAAACAGGAACGGTCCGAAGACGATACCGAAATCGGGAACACCATAATCCGCATAGAACGCGCCGTCAGCAAGGGTCACAACCGGCTCGCCCAGCAGCATGGAGTCGATGAGCTCACTCTTGGAGCCCAGCTGGCTGTCCGGATAAAGTTCAATTTTCAGAGTGCCGTTGCTCTTTTCGTCAACCAGTTCCTGCCATTTGACAAGACCCTGGCCAAACGGCTCGCTGATCGAGTTTTCAAAGCCGACCTGGATGACCGTGGCTTCTCCCGACGCGGGTGCGGCTGCTTCACTGGAAACTGAAGACGCCTCGGAGGACGGGGCTGCGGAATCGGCAGAGCTGGATGCCCCCGAGTTCCCGCAGGCGGCAAGCATAGACATGGACAGAATACCTGCTAAAGCAAATCCTGTAATTCTCTTCATTTTCATAAGATGTTCTCCCTTCATAATTACGGTTTTATGATTGATTTTACTGTTTTGTAAAATCTAACACGACTTTTAACATAGATCCCGCGTTTTTATCAAATTCAGAAAATGCGATTGCAGCATCCTCGAAAGGATAAACGTTTGTTACGATTTTTTCAAGCGGAACATTTCCTTGTTTGACCATATCGATCAGCTCGATAAAATCTTTGGTCTTCGCATTCCGAGAACCAAACACATTCAGTTCTTTTTTCTGCAAAAGGGTAAAATTAAAGTCGAGGTTCTTTTTGCCGACGCCAATCAGCACCACGCGGCCTCCAAATGCCGCGGCGTCGATGCAATTCTGGAAGGTGGACGGCAGCCCGACCGCCTCGATCGTTACGTCAAATCCATCACCGTTTGTAATGTCTTTGACCTGCTGCGCAAAATGTTCCGCAGAGTCATTCAGTAAAGTGCCGTCTATACCGAATTGTTTTGCATACTCTAGTTTGCCCTGCGCGACGTCGCTGATATAAACCAAAGCACCCTGCTGCTTTGCCGCGACAGCGGCCAGCACGCCGATGGTTCCTGCACCGATGACCAAAACCTTTTCGCCCACTTTTACCTTAGCGCGGGAAACTCCGTGATAGCTGATGCAGAACGGCTCAATCAGTGCAAGTGTTTTTGCGGGCAGGCCTTTGCCGTCGCAAAGGCGTTCCGCCGGCATGGTGATGTATTCCGCGAACGCCCCCTCGCGCTGTACGCCCATGGTCTGGTTGTCGGTGCAGCAGTTGACCAGGCCGCGGCGGCAGGAATAGCAGTGTCCGCAGTTAAAATAGGGGTTGCAGGTCACAATCATTCCCGGCTTGAAGCCCTGCTCGTTTGGACCGATCTCGATAATCTCCGCCGAGAATTCATGTCCGGGGATGCGGGGGTAGGAAAAATAAGCGAATGTTCCGCGGTAAGAGCCAAGATCGCTGCCGCAGATTCCGCCGTAGAGGAGTTTCAGCAGTGCCTCGCCCTTTTTTGGAACCGGCTTTTCAATTTCGCGAAGAATTACCTTGCCCGGTTCTTCAATAAAAATTGCTTTCATTCAGAAATCCACCTTTGCTTTATTACCTCCCTGATGCATCAAGGCTCTGTTGTGTACAACGTAAGAATAAATGATAAATCCATCAGTGTCAATAAATTTTCACAAACTATTCAAATTTTCGGACATCATATCTAAGTAAATCACGATAATTTTGTTGATGTACTACAATCAAATTTCCAATTTCAGACATACTACGGTAATCTTTTAACAAACTCTTGGCAGATTAGGATTCTTATAGTATACTTTAGACAGATGATAACGGTGCTTTTACGAAAACTGAGGAAAGGAAAAATAACATGAAAAAAGAATCACTGAAACTGCAGGCATATAATATCATCAAGGAAAAAATTATTACCTGCCAATATGCGCCCAACACCTTGTTGAATGAAGAAATTCTCCGCGAAGAGATCAACGTCAGCCGTACTCCGATCCGCGACGCGCTCAGCCGTCTGGAGCAGGAAGGCCTCATTAAAATCCTTCCGAAAAAGGGCATTATGGTTTCCAGCCTTTCTATCAGTGAAATTAACATGATATTCGAAGTCCGCATGCTTTTGGAGCCTTATGCGCTGCGCAAGTTCGGATATCTGATGCCGGAAGAGCTGATTATGAGCTATTATACAAAGTTTTCCGACCAGAGCCAGCAATATACGATGGATGAATTCTTCTTAATGGACGATGAGTTCCACTATGCGATTATCAATGTGATTCAGAACCGATTTCTGCTTCAAACCTATGCCGATATTCATAACCAGAACCTTCGGTTCCGCGTCATGACCGGGAAAATACAGGATAACCGGCTGTCGGAGACCATAAAGGAGCATCTGAGCATTGTAAAGGCGTGCCTGAAAAAGGACTGGGAGCTTGCCGCGCAGGAGCTTTGCGCGCATCTGAAACAATCGAAAGACGCAACATTCGACCTGCTGCTCAGCGGTGAGGCACCTCTTATTTAGAACTGCTTTTGAATCGCAGGGTCATTTTCCCGATCGGGACAGATGAAAACGCTGTCGAATGTTGTATACATCGTTTGTGGGATCAGTGAAGTCTTTGTAGATACTTGTAGTTATGAAGACCTAAAAAAATCCCTCCACCGATTCACACAGTGGAGGGTTCAATGGTTTTGTTGAAAATAAATAAAAGTGGGGCCGGCGTTTCGCCGGCCCCACTTGTTGATTTGATACTTGTTGATTTGATACTTGTTGATTTGATACTTGTTGATTTGATACTTGTTGATTTGATACTTGTTATTGATGCATGCGGCGGTAGAGGAAATATCCTCCGGTAATACTGCTTGCCAGAACCAGCACGGTTGCAATCAGCGCGCCGGCCCACGGGAAGGTATCTTCCTGTGCAGTACGCTCTGCATTCCCGCTGTCCGGATCCGCATCCGAAAGGCCGACTGATTTCAGATCCGGATTGTCGTTAGTAATTTTAATGTTGGAAGTTTCCTCAGCCTGTGTGCTTTCTGTGGCCGCGGGCACAGTGACCGGTGTATAGGAGTATCCGCCGTTTCCGGTAGAGGGGTTCACCTTGACCATAGACTCATAGTCGTCTGCCAGGTCGTCCGCAGCAGTATCATCGTCTTCCTCCACATACTCGACTTCATAATCCTGGGAATAGACGTCCAGCTCGGTGTCAGAAACGATATAGGTGCCCAGTACCCGGGTTTTGACTGTCCAGCCGTCAATGGCATAGCTGTCCTCGGAATAGGTGAACCGCTCGGTTACATCCGAAAGATAGCCGTCACTGTCCAGCTCGTAAATATAACAGTCCTCAGGATCCGGATAATCGTCGTCGTCCTCATCCCACGGGATGCCCAACGTCAGGGCGGCGCGGGAGGTACTGGGAACGGTTGGGTTCCCTACAAAATTGTAGAACCACAGGTCTGCGTCCACAGGGTCGCCGTATTCGGTGTAGATGTCCACATCGCTCTTGGTGGACAGACGGGCGTAAAAGTCTTCGGCGTCATCATCGGCGGTAAACTCGATTGCCGCGCGGTCGTCACCCCAGATAAAGGTGTTGACCTCATCGGATTCGGGGGAGAAATAGACGCTGTCGCCGGTGTCCGCTTCGCCGTCGGAACCACTGATTTCGGAATTGTTGATCCACATCACGAGATCCAAAACGGCGTATTCGCCGGAATCCCACGTGCCTTCATCCCCGTCGGATGTGGAGAGTGTCTTTCTTGCCTTAAACGTAATTTCCGCGGTGGCTTTCAGCTCATCGGTGGTGGTGGAGTCTTTCAGTACTACTTTCAGGTAACTGCCCCGTACGCTGTCGCCGTCCAGCCGCTTTTCGCCGACCTGCGTAATCGAACTGATCAGGGATTTTCCGCTGCCGTCTTTATCAATGGAGAGTTTGAACAAGTCGTCATCTGCCAGTTGGCTAGCGGTTGCGGTATCGCCGTCGCTTAAAATAGTGGCCAGATCATTTCCGGTTTCGCCCAGCTTGATATAGAAGGTTTGATTGGGCAGCAGGCCGTCCAGAGTCAGCCTTCCGTTGGAGGCGATGTCGTCAATTTCACAATTGTCTCCGGAATTATCCTCTAAAGTTTCACCGTCTTCGTCATAGACGGCAATTGGCTGGGTGACATAACCCGTGCTGCCGGTGTAGGAAATTGCCGTGAAGGTTGCCGTAATGGCAGTATCGGCGGTAACTGTGGCCGACTGCGTGTATGCGGAGGAGGTATTGGGCGACCAGGTGGAGCCGCCGATTGCCAGATAGGTCAGCCTGTAACCGGAATTCGCGTCCGCGGTGACGGTGAGCGTGCTGTCCGCATCAACCACAGTGGTTCCGGCTGTCAAGGTTTTGTAAATCCCTCCTACATATCCGCGGACCGACAGCGTGCCGTTTGAGACCGTCGGTACGGTCACATTATAGGAGGAAGCGGTGGTTTCTGTATTTGTTGGAGGAAGCGACGTTGAAAAAGTCGCAGAAATGGCAGTGTCACCTGTGAGGGTATAGGAAACGCTGCTGTTCGTGTAATTCGTTCCGTTAATCCGCATGAAAGAAAATGCATAGCCATCCGCGGGGGTGGCCGTAATCGTAATAGCCGCGTTTTCAGGCAGACTCGTGCCGGATGAAACAGACGAACCGTTATGAGTTACGGCCAGATTCCCATAAGCAGAACTTTCTGTAAATGTGACAGTGTAAGATACTTCTTTTTTCGTGAAAGATGCGGAAACTGTTGTGGCGGAGTTGATCGTGTAGCTGTCGCCATTATTGATTGCCGTACCGTTGACGGTTAAGGACGCCAGTTCATAGCCATCCACGGGAGTGGCTGTAATCGTAACAGCCGCGTTTTCAGGCAGACTCGTGCCGGATGAAACAGGCAAACCGTTATGCGTTACGGTCAGATTCCCAAAAGCAGAGCTTTCTGTAAATGTGATGGTATAAGATGTTTCTTCTTCCGCAAAGGAGGCGAAAACTGTTGTGGTGGAGTCGATCGTGTAGCTGTCACCATTATTGATTGCCGCACCATTAACGGTTAGGGATTCCAGTTCATAGCCGTCCGCAGGGGTGGCCGTGATTGCAACCGAGCTTCCGGTCTCCAGAGCGTTGCCGGACGGGACTAAAGAGTCCCCGCTGGTCACAGACAAAACGCCGTTGTCCGGATTGTTATACGTTATGGGATAAACGACTGTCTCGTCTTCCCAAGAAGCCGATGTGGAAGAACTAGTGTTGTCTTCTGGGGAAGATGGAGTGGAAGGGCTGCTGTCGTCCTCTGAGGAGGACGGCGCAGAAGAACTGCTATCGATGTCTACAGGCAGGAACGCGGCGGAAATACTGGTTCCCGATGTGATTTTATAGGTGGTCGGGATGGAATAAGGCTCGGAATTGATCAGCAGAGAGCCAAGCGAATATCCGGTGTCCGCAGTTGCCGAGACAGAAAGGGATGCCCCGTTTTCCACCTCTATGCTTCCGGAGGCGGTATAAGCCATATCATTCAGGTAGAGGGTACCGCCCGCTCCAACCGAATAGGTAACTGTGCAGGGTTCAAGAGACTCGTTCAACTGAGCGGTCAGGAGCGACAGGAAAGACCTTGCCTGCGTGGAGGATGCTTCCGAAGAAGAGGATTCAGCTGAAGAGGAAGATGCTTCCGAGGATGAGGGCTCAGAGGAGGAAACTTCTGAACTTGCGGCACCGGTTCCCTCCGTGTCGGTTGGCAGGGAACTGCTGGTCAGTGCCTGCCGGCGGGAAGTACCGCTAAAGCGCGAATGCCCCCTTGGGGAAAAGGCGAGTACGCCGACGGACAGATATCCCGCGGCCATGACAGCGGCAAGCACCATGGAAATAATTCGTCGCATATAAAAACCCTCCTTAAAGGTACTATATTAAAATATGATATTTAACCATCTTGTATTCAGTGTAAAAAGCCAGCGTGATTGAAATAAGGCATTAATGTGACGGAATTGTGAAAAAAGTGTATACTTTTTGCGAAGGTTACATTACCGCTGTAAGGCGCTAAAAACGAGTCTCCATCGAGAGGCTCGTTTTTGGCTTCTGTCTGTCACCGGACCGTTTATGATCAGATTATACAATGAGAGCAAAGGTAGTGATTTTAGCAGAAGCATCCATCACGTTACGGGCTTCAACTTCAGCATTTTTCTCAATCGCAATTTCCTTTGCAGAGGATACATTTAAAGTTTTTACTTGTCCCAATATCGAAACAGCCTGCTTCTCAGACATTACATTTAGCGTAGTAACCGCTCCCCATACCTCTGCTTTCCCCGAGGATGAAGCGGTTACCGTGTCTACCGTGCAATCCGAAGCCATGCGGACATTCAAAAGAGGGCTGCTATTGCTGCCGCTGTCTAAAATGGTTAAGGAATTGAAGGTGCCCGAGACCTCAAGTAAAGTTTGTTTTCCAAGCGTATAAGTCCGGTAAGCGTTCTCTTGATCAAAAAAACAGATACACAGATCATTTTCTTTATCTATTAAGACTGTGATATCTTTATCGCCGATTGATTTGGACACTGATTTTTGACTGTCATTGTCAAAAAAATGAACGGAGTCACCGCTGACGGTAATCCTGTCAGATGCAACAGGAACGTCTGCGGCGGATATGACTGTTCCAAAAGAAATCGCAAACAATAGGACCAGTGCGAGAGATATAGTTCTTTTAATATTTATTTTCATGATATGTCCTTTATTTTAAAGCTTCAATTTTCTAAACAATATCGTTAAGGGTCTACCGGCTCATCATCTGGAAGTGACGAAGTATGAGATGAATTATGCGAGGATGATTTCAGTAAGTCGTCAGGCACTGGTCCCCAGGGTTCCTCTGCAATAGGGTTTTCAGGACTGCCTAAGGGTGCTTCTGATGAAGAATCTATTAGGTCGTCAGGTGCCGGTTCCCAGGGTTCCTCTGCAATAGGGTTTTCAGGACTGCCTAAGGGTGCTTCTGATGAAGAATCTATTAGGTCGTCAGGTGCCGGTTCCCAGGGCTCCTCTGCAATAGGGTTTTCAGGGTTGCCTAAGGGTGTTTCAGATGAATCACTTTTAGTTATTAGATTTGAGATGTTTTTTTCAAAATATGCTTCAGCGTCTAATAAATAGCGATAATCGTTATAATTAAGCATTGTCGGTTTTTTTCTATCATCTGGCCAATCGCTTAAATCAGATAATTGATCGGATATGGAATCATTTATTTTGTCGATCATTTGCTTCAAAACTGTCTGAAAAGGCTTTTTGTAAATATAGTTATAAAAATCATAGATCACAACATCAGAGTCTTTATAGATAATGAAGGTTTCCAACTGGTTTAAATAATATTTTTCCCCGCAGATTTTAATTGTGCATGAAGAACTTTGATTTGCTAATTCAAAGGCTTGTAAATACATAATCGGAATGGGTTCAGAGCCATTGGAGTCCCAAAAGTTCAAAGCGAGAATTGTATAATCTCCATTGAGCGAAGAATCTGTATACAAATCAGAGGGATTTACAGAGATAATACTGCTAGATGCAGATAAAGTCAGATCATCAGCTAAAATAACATTATCAGGTATGTTTATCAGATAGTGAGCATTTTCTAATGATTGGCCAGAAAGCAATTCTTCTTTTTCATCAGAATGGACACCACAGCCAGAAAGCAACATTGACAATATGATTATCATAAAAAGTTGAAAGTTCCTCATAATACCTTCCCTCAAGATAAAATAAAGCGTTGATTAGACACCAACGCTTTATTTATGTCAATTATTTAATTATAGCATAGGAACGTACAATTGCACCACTATTATAATATTGTCCTAAGGTTTCTGCTCTATAATCGCCCTCTGGATCACGAATGTATATAGTTGCATTGCCGATGTAATGTAATAGCCATAAGCAACTACATAGTGACTGTTCCATTTATTAGTTCTTATTACAACCGGATTTCCATTATCAGTTGCGTTAATCGCAACATTTTCATACTACTTCCCTGCGTCTTCTTCTGATGATGGAATGATGCACTGTCCTATATGTTCATTAAAATACTGATAAACAGCTTTTGTCCAAGAAAAATCATAGTCTAAATGATCTGTGCTGTATTGCAGAAGATATTCATTATATGATTCTGTCATAATGAAATCAGTAAAATCAAAAATGACGATAGAAGAATCCTCATAAATTTTATAGTCTTTTAAATCTTCCCAGGAGTAGTTATTTGACTTCACCTTGATTAGACTGTTCTCATCTTTTATATCGTTAATCTTAAATCCCTGAAGATATCTAATCGGAATTTCGGTCACAGATAACTTGGTCTCCACTGTAAGTACGCACAGATATGTAAATGAACCCAAGAGATCGTCTTGTGTGAGGTCTCCCATAATATAATCGGAATTGCCGGTAATGGTGAGATAGGCTGATTCCAATTGATGTTCGAGATTAGGGTCTATAAAATCTTTATCTGCCTTTACTGCAAAACCAAGTTCCTCGATGGAATAACCCTCTACCGGCTTTTTCTCCTGAGCAATAGATGAATTGCGATTATCAGAATTATTTATGCGCGGTATATCGCCGCTTTGACTGCCGCAACCGGATAATAAGAATGTGAAGCAAAATAGTGAAATAAATAAATTTTTCATATCATTGTTAAATCAATCTTCTTCAATGGTGTATTTGAAAAACCCATCTGCGTCGTAATCGGAATCTTCAACTTCCCGTTTCTCGCCAGTCTTGGAATTATAAAAATAATTATTGCTTTGTTCTATTCCAGGAGGCGCATCTTCCCATAGCTTACCTGTCTTTAAAAATTCTTTCCATTCCTCTGTAAATACGGACCAGCGTATAGTATAGTTGGAAAGCGGCCGATAAGAGGAGATTTCTTCTGTTGATGAGATGAGCTCGTCTGCAACACCGGATTTTCTATGAAGCCGTAAAATTGTAAAATCTGAGTTTTCTCTCACAAAATAAATCAGTTCGCGGCTTGCAAGGATGTGGTCGATGGGGTATGGATCTTCATAAATAAATTGCTGATTTTCCCCATTCTCATCCGTTTGAATGATTTTGTGATGATCTACAATAAATATGGGCTTCCCGTATACCACTGCATAATCGCTTACTGAACCTAATTGGTCAGAAATGGTTGTTTGGTCTATCTGCTCATTGGTCAAACTAAATTTAAATCTGACAACGGAACCATCCTCTTTCGCATCGTAAAAATATCCATTATCAACAGCTAGTGATTCGTCTATCCATTTACGCTCTTTTGAAAAATATTCATCATAATCCATTTCTTCAAGAGGCAAATCGGACTTTATTGAACTGGATAGTTCACTGTTCTGGCTAATGCTGCTTTCGCTGCTATTAGCAACTTCACTTTTGCCGCAGCCCGCTGATATGCAGCAGAAGAGGATACAGCTACAAAGCCGGAGGATCGCCTGTCGGTTAAATTGTTTTATTTTAACCACTACTTTCAAGTTTCAAAATCAATGATAGTTCTTTATTTGGATGAGAAAATATGTTTATTAAATTCACTGACCCAATGGACTCACCTCTTTTATTTGTTGTTATAAGGGTATCACAATTTTTCTGATAAAGATCAAAAAATGCAAAATTGACGCGTTTTATTGTCTCACTTACACCGCATTTACGAATTGTTGACAAAATAAGTCACATTTTATATTAAATGCCTCCAGAATGGTTACCTACTTTAATAACCGATTCTAGGGGCATTTTGCTACACTTTTACCTGCCAATAAAATTCGAGCACAGCAACAGTTTTTTGTGCGATTTGATGTTTTCGAAAAATAAGTGTAGGATTTTAGAGAGAAAAGCCCTTTATAAATGATATAGAAAATTAAAAAAAGTCGAATAGAGTATGGATCAAATATCTTTTTTAGAAAGAAGGTTATTTCAATGAGTAAAAAATGGTTAAGTATTTTCTGTTTCTCACTATTAATCATCACGGTGACAGCCTGCAATATACAATCGGAATCCGCTGCATTGGAGGAAAACAGCACAAGCGAAAGCAATATGGCAGACGATGACCAGACTCCACAAAGTTTAAAACAATATCGTAAATACGTAGATCCATTTGCATATCAAATTGGACGGGAATCTTGGGATGATGCGGAAAAAGTAGATCCGGATGCTTTCGTTGTTTATTATATTTATATGGGAACCACAGATGAGGTTGAATTTTCATCCGATTGGCCCAAAGATCAAGAATATAATAATCCTTTAATACCTGAGGATGTGCTGGAACAATTTGTACAGAAGCATTTTGATGTAACAGCTGAGCACCTCAGAAAATCTCAATATTACGACGCGGATAAGCATGCTTATTGGTCGGGGGGGATTGGAACTACGGTGGATCTCTACACAGTGGGCGCCGAACAAACCGATGATTCATTAACGATAAGATATATTGGGCATATAGACAGTACAGATTATCTGGCTACATGGGATGGAAATATAGTCTTGCGACTAGAAGAAGACGGAAATTACAAATATGTATCCTATGGGTTAAATAATTTTCATGAAGAAGTTTTTTAGAGAATAAAAGGTTTTGTTTTTATCCTTATGCAATGTTTTACCTTTTGCTTACAACTACTATAGATAGACAATTGCACGATTTATAAGCCCATGAGATAAAAACTTTTTTAGAAAGAAGGGTATTCTAATGAGCAAAAAATGGTTAAGTATTTTCTGTAGCCTACTGTTAACCATCACTCTGACAGCCTGCAATACACAGTCTGAATCTGTTGCACCAGAAGAAAGCAGCATGAGCGAAAGCAGCATATCTGCATTATTAGAGTCGGAAGATTCGAGCCAGCTATCCAGCAGCCGACAGGAAAACAGCTTTGCCGAAACACAATTGCCCTCCCCTGTAATTAGTTACGATTCCAAACAACAAAAGTACTATGAGAGAGAAGCTAATAAACTATATTATAATTTAGTACATCCATTATTTTGGGCTGGAATTACCTTTGATACGTGGGATGGCGCCGAACAAATTCCCGCAGATAAATTGGTAACCTTTTATCAGGTGCAGTGCTTGTATGAAACATACCCGGACACATGGACAACCATGACAGTTTTAGCAAAAGCTGTCGAGCCATTTATTCAGAACTATTTTGATGTTTCAACAGAACATTTACAACAAGCAGAATACTATGATATGGATTCTCGAACTTATTGGTTTGGATATGGTATGGGTGGGGGTGCAACCTTTGAAATAACGGACATTCAGAAGGACGATCAGATTTTAACGATTTCACTGATTTATATTACAGCAGATAAACCGTTTCGAAAATCTGAACTTAAAATTGATCTGTCAAATGGTGTGCGGTACCTGTCCTGTAAGGCAGAAGATATTCTTTCTTAAAAATGGGGAAGGCAATCATTGCCTTCCCCATACAAATTATACACCGATATACCCTTCGAAAGTGTAAGAACGACCAAATCTTTTCATGAGATCATCCTCGCTATTTACAGAAAGAATTTTTCCGTCTGCAGAAGAAAGCTTACCGTCACCATCATAGTTTGCCTCGGAAAATAGCATCGAGCCATCATCGAAAACATCTTCGATAACAAGTACATGACCAAAGTCACCATTTCCTCCGGACCAGCATGCAACTCTTTTTTTTGATGGATAGGAAAATTGCTTTTTGGAGGGAGCAGAGTCATACCATTGACCAGCATTACCCGAAACTGATAGTTTTTTGCTAGTTAATTCATAGATTCGTCCAAAGGCATACCATGTGCACTGACCTTTTGTATAAGGGTTAACAGGGCTTTTGTATGCTGCGTTGTTAAAGTCTGCCATAATAAAATCCCTTCTTTCAATCATATAATTTTTAAAATAAAATGCTTTCTGCAGCAAGCACTTATTTTTGAGAGAATAAATGGTTTTGCTCTTTTCTCTTATGCCCCTATAAAGAGCAAACTGTTAGCTAAAAATTAAGGCCTCTGCAAATTATTTTTTCTTTTGGTTTCCGTCAAGCTCCTGATTTGCATTCAGCAATGCTTTGGCAAGAAAAGCCGGCAGTCTGACTCCACAGGCGTTCAGGTTCTCACAGATGGAAATACTTTCGTTAAGAATAATGTAAATGCCTATAATTGTGCCAAATGGGATATGGAATGAAACAGACACGAGATCACTTATGGAAACCAGAAAAGCTTCAAACAAGTCCAGAAAATAGCCAAAGAAAAGACCTGCAAATAGAGACATCTTTTTCCAAAAGCCTTGATATCCTGTAAATTATTTGTACGATTTGATGTTTTGGGAATATAGGTGTAGGATTTTAGAGAGAAAAGCCCTTTATAAATAATATAGAAAATTAAAAAAAGCGAGTGGAGTATTGATCAAATATCTTTTTAGAAAGAAGGTTATTTTAATGAGCAAAAAATGGTTAAATATTTTCTGCTGCTTACTGTTAACCATCACTCTGACAGCCTGCAATGCACAGTCTGAATCTGCTGCACCAGAAGAAAACAGCATGAGCGAAAGCAGTATATCAACATCATCAGAGATAGAAGATTCCAGTGAGCCATCATCAAGTCAGCAGGAAGTGCCATCCAGTTCCAGCGAGCCAGATCAAGCAAGACTGGATTATCTAAACAGTTTAAATATAGATAGCGCCCCCGTGGATTTAAATGACCTTGAAGCAGTTACTAGAGTTTATGTGCAACCGATCCTGACGAACATCTATTTTTATGAATGGGAGGATGCATCACAAATCAAGGCAAAAGATCTGATTGATATTTGCTCTTATAATAATTTTTTAAATCTTCCCAGAGACAACGAGCTATGTTATCCGCCCGAATACAGCAATGCGCCTGCCGATCAAGTAGAGACGTCCATACAGAAACACTTCGATGTCACAAAAGCGTATCTGGAAACAGCTCCTCAATTTAACGCACAGCACCATACCTATGAATTGATTGGTGGGTTCGGGGGTGCCGTATGGCCAGTTGCAATGTCTGCCGAACAGCAGGGAAATCAAATTATAATAAAAGTTGGGATTTTATGTGCTGTTAACAAACAGGAATTGCAGGAGATGGGAGATACAGCCCCAAAGGCTCTTCAATCTACAAAAATAATCTGGGTTTCTCGTGGTGCTTTAGTGCCCTCCGGTATTTTAACTGCAGAGATTGAAGATGAAAAAACAGTTGAGTATAGTTCATATCAATTGTATGATGGATTTGAATGGTAATAACTTTTTAAAAGAGGGGGCCATAACTAAATGGCCCCCTGTAAACAGAAAACAACTATTTAAGCGTGATGATATCCACCAATAACTTGCGAGAATTCATCCAGTATAAACTGCCAGGTCCATGTTCTGTAACGGATCATAGCATCAAGTAGATAATTGCAATCATAAGCAGTAATCCCCTTTGAGGTTTTGCCAGCCACTATAATACCATGCTGCCCTGAAGAAACGTTAGGCCGCCATTTAAAGGTGACCCGCGCGCCCTTCTCGATGTCATCGAAAGCAGTTTTCACTGAATTTGCGTCGGTAAATGTAGTCGTGTCCAAGGGGTCGCCTTTTCCATAAGTAGCGTCAAGGACCATTCTTGCAAACCCAATACAAGAATAACCGGTCCCCTCATCGTTGACATAACTTCCATCCCAATATTTGTCTTTCGGCAAGTCTGCAAGAGGGTATTTCTTGTTCCAAGTTTTAGGTGTAACCTTAGTATTTCCTACATATTCTTTTGCCATAATAAAATCCTTCTTTCAATCATATAATTTTTAAAATAAAATGCTTTCTGCAGCAAGCACTTATTTTTGAGAGAATAAATGGTTTTGTTCTTTTCCCTTATGCCTCTATAAAGAGCAAATTATCAGCTAAAAATTAAGATCTCTGCAAATTATTTTTTCTTTTGGTTTCCGTCAAGCCCCTGATTTGCATTCAGCAATGCTTTGGCAAGGAAAGCCGGCAGTCTGACTCCACAGGCGTTCAGGTTTTCGCAGATGGAAATGCTTTCGTTCAAAACAATGTAAATGCCTATGATTGTGCCAAATGGGATATGGAAAGAAACAGACACGAGATCACTTATGGAAACCAGAAAAGCTTCAAACAAGTCCAGAAAATAGCCAAAGAAAAGACCTGCAAATAGAGATATCTTTTTCCAAAAGCCTTGATATCCGGTATTGCTGTTTACGGCGTGGGCTGCCTTTGCTTTTAAAATCCCGGTCAGGACATCTAAAATAACCGCCAAACATACCAGCAATGAAAGACTTCCATATCTGTCAAAAAATGAAGTGACCCATCCCGCGACGGCAGATAGAAACCAGAACGGTGTATGGTTGTCCATAAATTTTGGCCTCCTTTCAAAAGTTTCCCGCTAATAACTGCTTTTTTAATTTTTTGACCGCGTTTGTTTTTGTCTGGCTGATTGCCGACATGGAAACATGGCAGTGCTCCGCAATTTCCTTTACCGGGTAATGGAACCGGTAAAAGAAAATGATGATTTCCGCTTCACGCGGGGTCAACAGGCGCGATAAAGTGTCGTACTCGATTTGAAGGTATTCGTCTGAAACAGATTGCAGCTTGTCCAAAAAATAGGCGCTTTGCTCTTCTCCATTTGCCTGACCAAAAGCGGACAAAGGAATCACTTTAGCCATATCGTTTTGTTTTTTCGATAACTTGATAAAGTGGTGTTCCATACACTTTTTTATGTAGTTCAGCAAATAGGGGTCTTGCCTGCTTGCCAGATTTTCCAGCTTCACTTTCTTGATTACTTCGATCAGCTGCAATTGAAGGTCGCTGTAGGCGTCTTCCTCCTTTAATTTTCGGGAGTATTTACGAAGCAGAGGCTGAAACTGATCGATTAATTCCAGCAAAGCGGTTTCATCACCTTTTTGTGCCAGTGAAATCTGATCAAATAGGGATTGCATTTCGCTCACCTGTCCTTTTCCTGCTAAAGAGAAAAGAAGAGCAAAAAAATTAAGGTGGATACGCTGCAAATTTTTAAAAGTTTCAGCTGCGTGTATAATCGAAAAAAAGCAGGGAACGGCACAGATTCCTCTGTACCGTTCCCTGCTTTTTCATGACTTTCAAAATCTAAGGCAGAGTGGTATAATTAATATGTTCGGATTGGACTGGTTTTGTCGATTTGTTCTGCAAGACGGCCGTTGACATACGCATAAAAATGGAACATGACCCGATATTCATAGCCGGAGCTCACATATAAGCTTTCGCTCATAACGACGAAAGAGCTCCCTGTTGCCGTAACTGTTTTTACATTGCCCCAGCTCCCGCCGGATTTTCTTCTCTGGAGCACAGCTTCAATTTTGCAGGAGGTGGCATTTGATTCCAGATACATAGTGGCGTCAATGCGGGCCAGTCCTCCCGGATTTATCAGGAAGCTATAGGTTACGGCATCCGTATAAATGTACTGAACAGAGATAGGGCCATCTCTCACGGAAGCCGTCGGAGCATAAGACTGGGCGGCGGGCGGCGGTTCACTGCCGGTTGGGCTGGCGTAGACCAGTGTGCCGAGAGAGAAACTCATAGCACTTGCCAGAATCATAGAGAGAAACTTGCGCATTGATTTTTTCATAGGGATTCCTCCTTTAATAGATTGTTTTACTATATAAAGGAAAAAACAGATTAAAATGCTACATCTGCCTATGCGGATGATACAAAATATAAAATTTCAAATATAAATTATTATTTAAAAGAAGAACCTCTGGACTTCCGTACTTTTTATAAGCTGTCCGGAACTTTGCAGATGCAGGACATAAGGGGGCGTAGAATATTGTTATTTCTATTTGATACAGAGGAAGAATGCGATAAGTTTACCCAAATATATACGCAGTACCATAAACCGCTGTATTATGCCGCGCTGGAAATCATGAGAACCAGCAGTCTTGCACAGGAAGCGGTGCAGGATACGTTTTTGAAAATCTCAAAAATGCTTGACAAGCTGGATGTGGAGAAACACCCCCAGACCTATGCTTATTTGAAAACTACGCTGAAAAGAGTCTGTTATCAGAAAATGGATCAGGAAAACAGGCAGGATCATGCGGATATTTCTGAACTGGAGATTGCTTCCGATTTTCAGATTGAGGAAGACCTGCTGAAGAAGCTGGACGGTGATTTGCTAAAACAGTTCGTAAAAGAGTTAAAGCCGGAATACCAGCTTCCGCTGATTTATAAATATTATTTCGACTATTCCGACAGGCAAATTGCAGATATGCTTCAGATTTCGTCTGTAAATGTAAGTGTACGCATTGTCAGGGCAAAGAAAAAGCTGCTGCAGATGGTAAAGGAAAGGAGTGAACTCCTGAATGGCGAAATCAGAATTGAATCATGAGCTTTTTGATGTTATGATCAAGCATGCCGTCAAAGATTATCTGGAGGAAGAATACCTCAGCGATATGCAAAACTGTGAAAAGGAACCCGAACCTCCGTTTGACAGCAATTTTTTAGCCGGTATCCACAAAATCAGGGTGAAAGCAAAATGGGACCATAGATTAAGGTCAGTTAGAAAAACGCTCCCTAAGGCAGCAGTGATCATACTTGTCTCATTGGCGATCCTGAGCGGGCTGGTGATGAGTGTTGAGGCGTGGAGGGTTGAAATCTTTAATTTTCTGTTTCACGCAAAAAACGACCACATGGAAATTACGCTGGTGGGAGACGATGGGCAGGCTGCGGAGATCCCCAGCAAGCAATATTATTACCCATCCTATCTGCCGGAAGGATTTATACCTTCTCATGCGGAGAAAGCCGGAGGATATTTGGTCATTGAATTTACAGGGCAGGACAACGAGAGGCTGATTTTTCAACAATATTCAGAAACCGGATCGACGTTTCTCATAAACACAGAGGGGAAATATACCGAAAAAATAGAATTGAACAGCGGGATCGGATATTGTGCGCAGGATGAGGATTCTCTTACGATGATTTGGAATCAGAACGAGTATTCTTTCCTCATGTTGACTACTTTGGATAAAAAGGAAGCTGTAAAAATTGCGAACAGTATAGAATGGGTGACCCAGTAAAAATGGCCCGGTTTTTTAATTATTCAGCTTGAATATAAAAAAAGCCTGCATAAACAGACGTTTATGCAGGCTTTTTTGGTACGCCCGACAGAATTCGAATCTGCGACCTTTGGAGTCGGAGTCCAACGCTCTATCCAGCTGAGCTACGGGCGCGTATCTATTATATATAGTATAGGCGTTATATATAGTATAGGCGCTGGTTTTTAAACCAGTGCTATATAGTATAGCATAAATATTGAAAAAAGCAATTGGTTTTCTTTAATTCAACAAATTTTATCCAAAAGATTAGGCTTCCTATCAAAGAAACCGCATATTTTTACTGTTTTGAAAAATAATAATCAAAAAAGTTTTCAACAGGGTTTCGTGGAAAGAGTTGAAAAGTCAGCTTGCAATGCGTCGCCCGCCCGGTTGAAACATTGTTGAAATCCCAAACTGCGCGAAAAAGGAAAAAAGAATGCAAAAAGGTGTTGACAAAAAGGGATGGGAATGGTATTATAACTAAGCTGTCTCGTGAGCGACGCGGAAAACGGCGAAAACGAGAGGCACAGCACCTTGAAAAATGAACAACGAGTAAGGAAGAAATCA
>NZ_FYDE01000002.1 GCF_900186535.1 Marasmitruncus massiliensis | reverse complement strand
GCGCCGCTGCGCGAGCGCCAGGCGGACGGCTCCCGCCACCCGTTTGATTCCTTCATCATCGCCAAGACTCCGGCAGCCCGCTGGGGCACTCCGGAAGATCTGATGGGGCCCGCTGTGTTCCTCGCATCCGACGCTTCCGACTTTGTCAACGGCCATGTGCTTTATGTGGACGGCGGTATCCTTGCCTATATCGGCAAACAACCTTAATGACAACATCTGAAGGGAAGGACAGACAGCGATGAAAGGAATTTATGCGGCATCCATTACCCCGTTTGACAGCGACGGTCATGTAAATTCTACAGCTCTTGTTTCTCTGATGGAATGGAACCTCAAGCAGGGTGCGGACGGCTTTTTTCTTGGCGGGTCCTCCGCGGAATGCTTTCTCCTGAGCGAAAAAGAACGAGTCGAGACCTTTGAGGCGGCCTCCGGCTTGAAGGACAGGACCACGCTGGTAGCACATATCGGCGCGGTTTCTACCGGCGAAGCCATCCGCTACGCAAAGGAAGCCAAGCGCCTTGGGTTCCATCATATTGCCGCCACCCCGCCTTTCTATTACGGCTTTTCCGCCAGGCAGGTTGCCCAATATTACTATGACATCTCCGCCGTGGTTGATATGCCGGTACTGATTTATAACTTTCCCGGAAACACCAACCGCCCGTTTGATCTTGCCAATCCGGATACACAGGCGCTGTTCCGTTCCGGCGCCGTACTGGGCATCAAACACACCAATTTGAACCTCTTCCAGATGGAGCGCATCCGCCACCTGAACCCGGCTCTGACGGTCATGAACGGATTTGATGAGACCATGGTCGCCGGACTTGCACTGGGCGCGGACGGGTCAATTGGCAGCACCTTTAATTTCATGCTGCCGCACTATAAGAAGATCTATGACACGTATCTGTCCGGGGACAGGGAAGGCGCGCTGGCTTTGCAGGTCAAGGCGAACAACATTATGGAAGCGCTGTGCTCGGTTGGCTTAATTCCGGCAATCAAGTATGTTCTGACCACAATGGGCATTGACGCCGGTATCCCACGCCGCCCGTTCCTACCGCTAGAGGACAGCCAGAAAATATTCTTGGATCAGGTTTTAAAAGAAAACCTTGAAAACGACTGATTATTTTCTAATTATATAAAAAACTCTGTTTACTTTAAAGTGAACAGAGTTTTTATTTGTGTGCAATATTTTCCAATTTTTTTAACACCAGATATATAGAAGTATCTATTAATTAAAAGAAAGAGGAGTTATAAATGGCAAAACCAAAGTTGATCGGGGGTATAAGCGCATGTTTCGTTATTTTCTTATTTGCTTTTTTTAATTTACATAGCAGGTCTACTAGCCTCGCCAATTTGCCGGCGGAATATATCCTGAAATCCGATTACAGCGCCTATCAAACGGATTCCAAACTATTGCAGACAAGACCCTGTGAATTGATTGTACTAAAACATGGTGTCGCGAAAAGCCATCAGGTAAAAAATGGACATCTCGCCATTTACCAAACGAAAAACCAGGCTTTTTATCTGAAGAAAGGGGAGCAGCTTTCCTTTCTGTTTCATATCGACCCGGTTCTTCCTAATGGGCACCACGCTTCCATTGGTTATATCCTTGATGATCAGTATCAGGTGTTCGCAAGGGGCGGTTTGAAAGAACAGGCTTATGCAGAGTTTGAAGCACCTGAGGATGGCGAATACAAATTTTTTCTTTGGTGTACGGCTACCGATACTATTCATGTTTCATCGCTGACGATTAAATAGTCGGAAATATTGGGCAGGAATATTAATTTAAGATTGGAAGTGTAAAAAACGAAAAGCAGAATTATCTCGTCAATACTCTCAGTAATATTACTGGCACTAGCAATGAACACAACTGTATTAGCGGAGAATTTTACTGATCAACAATCACAAGGGACTATAACAATACTCTCGACAAGTAAAAATGGAGAAACTAAGACATATAATTATGATTTTTGTGATCTTGTTATTAAAGATAAAAATGGGAATTTAATTACAGGAAATTTCCACCCAAACGTTATTTTAGATCCACATAGCATTCCAGCAGGCAAAACCTATTACTACTATACGCCTGATGGTGATTATTTCGATTTTGTTGCCGACGAAACGATTACTGCAATTATTACTTTTGATAAAAAGGCCAAAATTACCTTTGGTTATCAAAAGCAAAGTAAATCTAAAACAAAAGTAGTCACAAAAACAACTGACTATTTGGTGACATCTTTTGACATTCCAAGTGATGGGTTTTATAGATTTTATATAACAAATCATTCAACTTCATCAGTGTCAGTTGAAAGAGGAACAATTACAAGCCGTTAACTATTTCATTTTATTCCTGCTCGATAAAATCAAAGAAAAGAAGCCCCCTTTCGGGAGCCTCTTTTCTTTATGCTTTTCAGCAAATGGGAGAGAAAGAAAAGCTATTTTACGAGCGCTTTGACCTGTGCAAGCTGTGCGGCATCCAGCGGAAGAATATCGCTGTTTGCCATGCCGGTGGAGGAGTCCTCCACCAAAATCATCTTGGTGTCTTTCTGGGTAACGGTGTTGTGCCAAAGGGCGGAAGGGATGTTGTAAACCTTCATCGGCTGCATCTCCACAGCGCCGATCTCCAGTTTGCCGTCCGTTTCATTGGCATAGAGCAGCGTGCAGCGGCCAGCCAAAAGGACAAACAGCTCGTCGGTTTCGTTGTGGCGCTCCAGGCAGTCAATTCCGGTAATATCGTTTGCAGGTTTCCAGTTCTTGATGCCTACCATCCATTTTTCGTTTTCGAATACACGGGTGAGGCCTTCCCCTTCAAAGGCAAATTCCTGAATTTTCATGATGACAAGCTCCTTTTATTTAATGAGTTTTTTGCAGTTGGCTGCAATATTTTCAGCGGTCAGGCCGTAGGCTTTAAACAGGTCGGCCGGCTTGCCCGATTTTCCGAACTTGTCATTGACGCCGACGCGGGCAAATTTCGCATTGGAATTTCCGGCGAGGACTTCCGCAACTGCGGAGCCGACCCCGCCGATAATGGAATGTTCCTCAGCGGTCACGACAGCGCCGCACTGTTCAGCCATTTTGAGCACGCAGTCAGCGTCCAACGGCTTGATGGTGTGGAAGTTGACAACCGCCGCCTTGATGCCCTCATCTGCAAGCAGGTCGGCGGCTTTCAGCGCTTCCGGGATCATCAGGCCGGTAGCCAGAATCGCAACGTCAGAACCGTCACGCATGATGTTCGCCTTGCCGGGGATAAATGGGGTGTCCTCCTCCGTGACGCAGTCGCAAACCGGACGCGCGACACGGATATAAACCGGTCCGTTGATTTCCACAGCGGCGCGCACCGCTTTTTGGGTTTCAATCGGGTCGCAGGGGACGAAGATGGTCATGCCGGGGAGCACACGCATCAGTGCGATATCCTCGATCGACTGATGGCTTCCGCCGTCCTCACCGACGCAAAGGCCGGAATGGGAAAGCGCAAGCTTCACATTTGCGTTGACATAAGAGATCGAATTCCTGATCTGCTCATACGCGCGGCCGGCGCCAAACAGCGCAAAGGTGCTGCAGAAAGGGATCAGCCCGGAATGTGCGAAGCCTGCGGCCGCGCACATCATATTTGCTTCCGCGATACCGAAGTTAAAGAAACGTTCCGGATACTGTCCGGCAAATCCGTTGGTCATTGTGGCATGCGCAAGGTCGGCGTCCAGCACCACAATTTTATCATTTTCAGCGCCCAGCTCCACGAGTGTTTCCCCGTAGGCGACTCTCAGCGATTTACTCTCAGCCATTGACTGCTACCCCCAGTTCTTTGATTGCTCTCTCATAATCGTCTTTAGACGGCGCTTTCCCATGCCAGCCGTACTGGTCGGACATAAAGGACACGCCGTGGCCCTTATGGGTTTGGCAGCAGATGAATTTCGGCTTGCCGTTATGCGGCGCCTCGATGGCTCCCACAATCGCCTGAATATCATGCCCGTCAACGGTGATACATTCAAATCCAAACGACTCATATTTCTTTACAATATCCCCTATGCTCATAACCTCGTCATTGGATCCGTCAATCTGCAGGCCATTATGGTCGAGCATAACGGTCAGGTTATCCAGTTTATAGTGCGCGGCAGACATGGCAGCTTCCCAGACAAGACCTTCCTGAGCCTCGCCGTCGCCGATAATGGCATAAATCTGATATGCTTTTTTCTTGAGCTTTGCAGCCATTGCCAGCCCGCCGGCAATGGAAACACCTTGGCCGAGGGAACCGGTGTTCACGTCAACGCCGGGGGTTTTGGTGCAGTCCGGGTGCCCCTGCAGGTGGCTGTTGATCTGGCGAAGATCCCAAAGGTCTTCCCGCGGGAAGAAGCCCATATCCGCGAGAACCGCGTAAAGCGCGGGGCAGGCATGGCCTTTGCTCAAAACAACACGGTCGCGGTCTTCCCACCTGGGGTTCTTTGGGTCCACTTTGATCGTATTATAATACAGCGCCATCAGCATTTCTACGCAGGAGAGGGAGCCGCCCGGATGGCCCGACTGGCAGGTGTAGAGCATCTTGAGGATATCCGCACGCAGCTGTTTGGCTTTTTCTTGTTGTTGTGCAATATTCATTCCTATATAACTCCTTTTTATCGGCACGGCATCGGCGATGCCGGCATGATCAGCCTTTTACCGCACCTGCGGTCAAACCTTCCACAAGTCGTTTCTGTGCAAAGAAGAACATGATACAGACCGGGATAATCGTAATGATACCGCCCGCAGTCAGCAGGTCCCACTGAACGCCGAGCTGACCGATCAGATTTTTCAGCGCTACCGGGATCGTGCGGTTATTTTCGTTTGTAAACATCACCGCAAAGGTATATTCGTTCCAGGACTGCATAAAAATATACACGCCTGTTGCAATCAGGCAGGGGGTCAAAATTGGCAGGATAATTTTGATAAAGGCCTGGGCGCGGTTAGCGCCGTCCACCATAGCGGCTTCCTCCAGTGAAAGAGGAAGGTCGTTGATATAACCGTTGAGCAGCCACACGGAGAACGGGATGGTAAACGTTGTATAAGCCAGCACCAGCGCAGTCGGGGTATATAGGATGCCTAGCTTGCGCATAATGGCATACAACGGGATCAGCAGAAGAACAGAGGGGAACATGTTATTGGTCAGAAACATCACCATGAAGCCTTTTCTGCCTTTGAAGTCATAACGGGAAAACGCATAAGCGGCAAGCATCGAAACGATCAGCGTGACAACCGTGGTAATCACGGCAACAAGCAGGCTGTTGCCCATAGGCCTCAGGAAGTTAAAGTCAACGAACAGTTTTCTGTAGGATTCAAAGGTCAGGTTTTGGGGCCAGTAGGTTACAGCGGCTCCATAGAGTTCCTGCTCCGGTTTCACGGAGGTTACAAAAGTCCAGTAGAATGGGAACAGCAGAAACAGTAAAATTGCTATAATCGGGATATAAAGGCTGAAAATACGAGGCGCCAGCTTTTTTTTGCGCGGAGTATACCGCATGGGGCCCTCACCGGCCGGCGATGTAGTTTGATTTGCAGGCATTGCTGCTCCTCCTTTCTAATCTTTCTTAAACATATTCCTTAAATAAGGTACCGCAACCAGCGACAGCAAGAGCGTCAGCAGAACGGACATCGTGGACGCGTAGCCAAGGTTCAGGGAATTTCCCTTATTAAAGATGTACACGCTCAAAGTCTGCGAAGAATAAGCAGGCCCGCCTTCGGTCATGTTGAAGATAACGTCCACCGAGTTGGCAACCCAGATGATGCGCAGAAGAGTGGTCACAAAAATGGTATTTTTCAAAGAGGGAATTGTAACCTGGAACAGCTTCTGGAAATAGGTAGCGCCGTCAATGTCCGCGGCCTCATACAGTTCGCCGGGGATTCCCTGCAAACCGGCCAGCAGCATCAGCGCGAAGAACGGGATTCCCTGCCAGATAATTGTTACAATGACCGAGGGAAACGCGGTGGTCTGCTGAGCAAGAAAAGGGATATTATCCGATATAATTCCGACCTTCTGCAACAGGTCATTGAGAACACCGTAGTTACCGTCGTAAATCCAGCGCCACATCAGACCGATCAGAACGCCTGGGGTGACCCACGGGATCAGGCTGACCGCACGGGCGATTCCGCGCCCTTTAAAGTTCTTGTTCAGGAGCAGTGCAAGCGCAAAGCCAAAGACAAACTGGAATCCAACGCCGAACACCACCCACAGAATTGTTTTCCAGAGAGATCTCCAGAAAATCGGGTCCTGAAAAACCGCTACATAATTGTCAAAGCCTACAAAACCAATTTGATTGGGGCGGCGCAAATCGTAGTTTTGAAAGCTCATCAGAATCGCATTGACTGCAGGAACAAATACCACGGCCAAAACGATAATTAATGCGGGTGCGATCAACAGGTAAGGCCAAATAGTCATCTTTTTCTTCTGCAAGCGGATCACCTCACTTTAATTTTCGATATGGCAAGGGCAGGCTACAAAGGCTTTTTTGCAGCCTGCCCTTATTATGACAACGATTTAGTGTGTTATGCGTAGAGTGCTTTCTGGAGCTCCTGCATCGCCTGTTCAGCGGTCATCTGGCCGGTGAGGGCAGCGGCGACTGTGTTGGGCCATACGTTGGAAATCCATTCGGTCGTGGTGTCCAGAATCGGGAAGATACCGGCATACGGAGCGCCCTCAATGGAAGCTTTCATAAAGCGGTCTTCCTGGAACTGCGGCAGCTGCTGTACTTCTTTACTGACAGGAACATTGCCGGTAGCGACGCACCAGGTTTCCTGGCCCTTACCGGTAGCAAGATAAGACATCCACTCGAAAGCGGCATCTTTATTCTCGCAGGACTCGAACATCACGTTTTCGGTATCACCCATGGAAGTCCACTGGCCTTTACCCGCAGGGAAGGGGAATGCGGCAACATCATCACCAAAGGTATCTACCATTTCGGCAGAGGAGCCCGTGTGGTGGACGGTCATAGCAGTTTTGCCGCTCTTGAAGTTTGCAATGATCTCATTGAAGCCGTCGGCTGTTGCCGTCGGGGGAACATAGCCCTTGGTGTACAGATCAATGAAGTCCTGCATACCCTGAATGGCTTCCGGCGTGGTGAAATCTTCAAAGTTTCCGCCGCGCGCCTGGACGAAGCTGCCCCAAGGTTCCTGGCCGCCCTTCGAACCGCGCATTCCGAATCCGTATACGTCGGTTTTGCCGTCGCCGTTGGTATCACGGGTCAGTTTTTCGCAGGCGGTAAGGAAATCGTCGTAGGTTTTGGGAACCTCTACGCCGGCTTCTTTGAACATGGAAGGTCTGTAATAAACATAGAGCACCTGGGTATTCCAAGGCATCACATAAATACTGTCTGTGCCGCTGGCCTGCTTCATAACATCATACAGGCTGGGCTCAATGAGGTCTTTGTCTGCCCAGTTTGCAACATAGTCATCAAGATTGGCAAGCAGGTTATTGGCAGTGAAAAGCGGGGTAGCGGTCAGCTTCCAGGATGCGGTGTCAGGACCGCCGCCACCCATAACCGCGGTGAAGAGGTTCTCACTGTATTTTCCGCCGTCCCAGGGATATTCCTCGGCGACAACAGTAATATTTTTGCCGTTGGTTGCGTTGAAGTCTTTCACCATTTCCTGCATAACAGCGGAATATTCGCTGTTATCGGCCCAATACCAGTGCGTGATGGTAACAGGCTCGTTGGCTGTTGCCTCGGATGAAGCTGCAGAGGAAGCAGGAGTTGCGGAAGAGGCAGGAGCGGATGAACCGCCAGCATCCTTGCCGCCGCAAGCGGCCAGCGTTCCGGCACACAACACCAGAGCCAAAGCTGTGCTAATTAGTTTTTTCATTAGTTTCTCCTCCTAAATTTAGTTTCGCGTCTCTTGCGGTCAGGGATATATGCTTCTCGGTTTCCCGTTTGGCAACATCGGGTAGCCGATTTTTGATGGCGCTGAGTATTTTGATATGACTTTCCATTGCGCGTTCCTGGCTGCCTTGGATGGTTACTGTCTCATAATAGCCTTCCCGAATCGATTCGCAGATAATCGGAAGAAATCGATGAAGTACCTCATTTTGTGTGCATTGTGCAACAATTGAATGGAATTTAATGTCCAGCGAAGCATGCACCGCTTTGGGGTCAGGAGCGTCCCGCATCTGCTGCACCACCTGTTCCAGCATGGTGATATCCCGTTCGGTTGCCCGCTGCGCCGCCAGATAGGCGACCTGAGGCTCAATAATCATACGAGTTTCCAGCAGGTTTTGAAGCAGCTTGTGCTGGTCGGCAAAATGAAGCCCAAGGGGATCTTTGCCGACACCGGGCCTTCTGGTGATGAAAGTTCCTTTGCCGCGCCGAATCTCCACCACATTTTCTGCCACCAGCAGTTTTACCGCTTCGCGGATTGTAGAACGGCTAACGCCGAACATGCTGATCAATTCACTTTCGCTTGGGAATCGATCCCCGGGCTGCATGTTGCTGTTGATAATAATTTCACGCAGACGGTCGGCCGCCCGGGCCGGCAGCTCTTTTTGAGCAGCGATATGTTCGGTCAAAATGCCACCTCCTTGATCTAATCAGACGTCAGACCAGTTGCCTTATTGAGAAAGCAAGAGAAATGACATTCTCTTGCTAATCAGACGTCAGACCAGTTAAAACACACTTAAACATTGCTTTAAACTTAGTATAAAGATTTTTTTGCGTTTTGCAAGAGGATTTCACATAAAACGTGATAATGAATTAACTTTTCTCATGGTATTTATGCATTTTGACGAATTCTTCGATTACGTAAAACGGGGTCCGGACAGTACTGTCCGGACCCCGTTTTAAAACATGATTACTTCGGTTGTTTGCCGATATAGGCAAGGATACCGCCGTCCACATAAAGCACATGGCCGTTGACAAAATCGGAAGCGTCGGATGCGAGGAACACAGCGGGCCCCATCAGATCTTCCGGAGTGCCCCAGCGGGCTGCCGGAGTCTTGGCGATGATGAAGGAATCAAACGGGTGGCGGGAGCCGTCCGCCTGGCGCTCGCGCAGCGGCGCAGTCTGCGGGGTCGCAATGTAGCCCGGTCCGATGCCGTTGCACTGAATGTTGAATTCGCCGTATTCCGAAGCGATGTTGCGGGTCAGCATCTTGAGCCCGCCCTTTGCGGCTGCATAGGCAGATACCGTCTCGCGGCCCAATTCGCTCATCATTGAGCAGATATTGATGATTTTGCCGTGGCCTTTCTTAATCATCGAAGGGATTACCGCCTTGGACACAATAAACGGCGCGTTCAGATCTACATCAATGACCTGACGAAAATCTTTCGCGCTCATCTCCAACATTGGGATACGCTTGATAATGCCCGCGTTATTAACCAGGATGTCGATGATACCGACTTCCTGTTCGATTTTGGCTACCATCTCGTTGACTTGCTCTTCGTTAGTCACGTCGCACACATAACCGTGGGCTTCTATTCCGGCCTCTTTATATGCGGCCAGTCCTTTATCCACAAGTTCCTGCTTAATATCGTTGAACACGATTTTCGCTCCCGCCGCAGCATACCCGCTCGCGATTGCAAATCCGATCCCATACGACGCGCCTGTTACCAGCGCTACCTTTCCATCCAGTCTGAAACTGTTCATATTCATGATATAATCTCCTTTTCTGTCAAAATTACGCAGCAGAATGAATCATTAAATTAGGCAGCCATGTGACAACGCCCGGAATATAAGTGCAAAGCAATAACACAATTACAAGCGGTATGATAAACGGCAGCACTGCCTTGGACAGCCGTTCCAGATTAATATTTCCGACGTCCGATATTACAAACAGGCAGACGCCAAACGGCGGAGTGACCTGCCCAATCATCAGGTTGAGTACCATTACGACACCAAAATGTACAAGGTCGAGATTCAGCCCGTTGACAATCGGCAGCAGGACCGGCAGCATCAGCGTCAGAATCGCGCCGGGCTCCATGACCATGCCGAGGATGAGCAGAACGATATTGATAATCAAAAGAATAACCGCCGGGTTGCTGCTGATTCCCAGAATGAAATCAGCAATCTGTCTGGAAATCCCTTCTTTGACCAAAACATAGCTCACCAGTGTGGAGGTTCCTATAATAAACAGGGTATTCGCGGAAGATGTCGCAGAGTCAAGCAGACACTTTTTGAAATCGCCCCAGTTCATGGTCTTATAAGCGAAGATAGCAATGATCAGGGAATAGACAACCGCAACGCTGGAGGCCTCGGTAGGGGTAAACCAGCCGGTTGTAAATCCCGCGAGAATGATCAGAGGGGTAATCAGCGCTAAAATAGAGTGGGCAAGCTGCTTGCCAAGAGCACGCAGACTGAACGGATGCCGCTCATACTTGCGGATTACCGCATAGATGTAAACCAGAACCATCAGAGCAACGCCCATCAGCAAGCCGGGAATAACGCCGCCCATGAACAGTTTTCCGACACTGACACTGGCAACAGAGCCATAGATAATCAGCGGAATGCTTGGCGGGAAAATCGGGCCGATCACCGAGGAAGCGGCTGTGATAGCGCCCGAAAACTCTTTATCATAGCCGTTGGTCGTCATCGCTTCCATCTCAATGGTGCCAAGACCACCAGCATCCGCAACAGCAGAACCGGACATTCCGGCAAAGATAATGCTGGCCACAACATTTGCATGCGCAAGGCCACCGGGGACCCAGCCAACCAGTTCTTTCGCTGTACCAAAAATTTTGTCTGTAATTTTACCCGCGTTCATCAGATTACCTGCAAGAATGAACAGCGGAACCGCAATCAGCAGGAAGGAGTCAACTCCTGTGACCATCTTCTGGCCGATGACCATCAGTGGATAACCAAGCGACAGGCAAGCCAAAACGGCGCTTGCACCGATAGAGATACTGATCGGTACTCCGATGATCAAAAGCACCGCAAACGAAATAACGAAAAGAATCATACTTTCTTACCTGCCTTTCCCTTCACGTTTTGCTGGAACGGTTGATTTCTCAATCAACTGATAAATCGTCTTCAACACCATAAATCCACCAGCCAGAGCCATGGGAAGGAACTGGAATGAGTAGGGGAGAAACTGAATCGTCGAAAAATACCGCGTACTGATAAACGGATAAAGGTTGATATAAGAAAGCACCATGACAGCCCCGAGCATCAGGCTGACAATTTTATTGATATACCAAAGAATGGTTGTCACAGGTTCTTTCACACGGACAAGCAGGATTTCAAACCGCATTAAGCGGCTTTTATCATATAGATAAATGATACCGAGAAAAGCCATCCACATAAACATGATACCGCATACTTCGATAGAAGCGCGGAAGGATTTATCCAGCAGATTTCGTATGAGCAGTTCAAAAATGATCAGCCCCGCAAGGCCCGCAACTAAAAGCATCAGGATGATTCCTGTTACCTTTACAATTGCATCTGTAATTTTCTTATAAATTTTCAAGAGAAACACTCCCTTAACAATGTGGTGCATAGCCTCAGGTTATAAAAACTGCGTCCCGGCCCGATGACAGGGACGCAGCAATCCATCGCACCGGGCGATTGCCAAATTACTTGTTATAAGCCAGGATTTCGTCGATCAGAGACTGGTCGTACCATTTTTCTTCCGCATAGCGCTTGTAGAATTCGGTTCCGCCCAGCGCGTCTTTAAAGCTCTGGATATCCGGATCGGTGTCAAACTCAACGCCGGCATCCTGCAGGGTTTTTGTCGCAGTTACATTGTCTTCCGCAATCGTATCAAAGGAATACTTTGCAGCCACAGTAGCCTGTTCTTTCAGAACCTTGCGGGTTGCCTCAGGCAGCTTATCCCAAGTAAGAGCATTGACAGCCATGGTGCAGCCCATCCACATATAGTTGATGTTGGAGAAATACTTGATGCTGTCATAGGTAGCGTTGGCAACCAGATGATAAGTCGCATTGTCCTGTCCTTCAGCGGTACCGTTAGAGAGCGCGATCGGCAGCTCGTTCAGCGCAAGCGCAATCGGGGTGGCGCCCAGAGTTTCCCAGCAGTCCAGATACATCTGGCTGGTCGGGACACGCAGTTTCAGGCCTTTCACATCGGCAGCGGTGTGAACCGGTTTGTTGGTGGTGGAAATCTGGCGCATACCGTTATCGCCTTCGGAAAGGAAGATCAGGCCAACCTGCGGGAAATCAGCAAAAATCTTTTCGCCGACGTCGCTGTTGACCACGTCGTAAGCTTCCTCTGCGCTGTCAAAGAGGAACGGCAGATCAAGGACCTTGGCTTTTTCATAGAAAGAAGTAAAGCCGGAAGTACCCGCAAAAATGATATCAATGGTACCCATACGGGTGGATTCAATCGCTTCCGCATCGTTTCCGAGCTCGTTTGAATGGTGCACATCAAGGGTAATCGCGCCATTGGAAGCTTCTTTAACCAGCTCCGCATACTTGATAATGGTTTTTGTCGGTACGGAATTTTCGTTCCCGGGCGAATAAATCGTGAGTGTAACAGGCTCAATTTCTGAGCCTGAGTCTGCGGCCGCAGCCTCGGAAGAAGCAGCAGGAGCAGAGGCATCGCCTGCGGGGGCAGACGATGAAGATGCGGCGCCTGAGCCGCATGCGGCAAGCGCGGTGGTCATTGCAAGAGCCAGAGCCATTGCGACTAATTTTTTCATTTTAAAAATTCCTCCTAATTCTTTGTACCCAAGGGTAAGTAAGCATTGCAATAGATGGATTGTATGATGTCTTGCCTAAAATTATATGATGTCCTACAATTTTTGTCTAGTGCTTAAAATTACAAATAATTACATATTAATTTGTGCAAAATGCAATTAAAATACTCCTTTTCAATTAGGAATCTTTCTGAACCGTCATTTCTTCCAAATCGATCAGCACCTGATCCAGATGGCTGCGCATATAGCGTTCGGCCTGGTCGATATCACGCCTGCTGATAGATTCCATAATATTGCTGTGCGGCTCGATCGCATTTTTTACATTCTGTTCCACCAAAAACGTCTTGCTGCGGAATGCCTGCGCACATTCGCTCACTTTGCGGTTCATGCTGATCAACAGTTTATTTTGACTTTTTTCCACGATCTGATTATGGAATTTTTCATCATATTTCGCGATGGCGGCAACATCATGATTTTCGATCGCTGACATAAACTTCTCATGGGTACGGGCAAGCTGAGCAATATCCGCATCGGAACAGCGTTGGATGGTCAGTCGGATGGCAAGCGGCTCCAGCGCTGTGCGGATTTCAATGACATCCTTCAGCTCCACTTCGTTCTGCATAAACCATTCTACAATATTTTCCAGCTCCTGCTCTTCCGTACGGGCCACAAACGCGCCCCGCCCGGGCTTGATTTCCACAAAGCCGCTGGTCTGGAGGATTCGGAACGCTTCCCGCACAGTACCGCGGCCTACGCTCATCTGATCGCAAAGCTCTTTTTCGGAGGGCAGTTTCTGTCCAACCTCGACCGCCCCGGACAAGATATATTCTTTAATGTTTTCCGCCACCTGCTGCACCACAGGAACCCGCTGTATTGATTTCATTTCTCTCACCTGTTCAAAAGTAGTTCCGGCCTGCCCACACAGCCGTCGGTTCAAAATTGCATGATGTCGGGCAAAAGTATATTTGGTTTCATTAAAACACTTCTTTTTTGATTCGTCAATAACATTTTTGACAAGCAGTATGAAAAACACAATATCTTGCAGATTTAGTAGTTGACTTTGTACGAGAAATAGGATATTGTATTGTTGGATTGTATGATATGTTACGATTGAATCTACAAAATCAAACTACATAGGCGGAGGTATTCTATGGACATTGTTGAACTTCGGTCAAAATGTACGCAACTGCGCGAAGACATCATCAACATGCTTGCGGACGCTGCAAGCGGCCATCCGGGCGGCTCACTGTCCGCAGTGGAACTGATGGCGGGTATTTATTACACTCAGATGCGTATTGACCCTAAAAACCCCGACGACCCCAACCGCGACCGGTTCGTATTGAGCAAAGGGCACGCGGCTCCCTGCTACTATGCGATCCTCGGCGATTTGGGATTCTTTGATAAAGCGGAATTCCGTAACTTCCGCCAGCTGCACAGCATTCTGCAGGGACATCCGGACGCCAAAAAGGTTCCCGGCATTGACGCTTCCACCGGTTCACTGGGGCAGGGCGTTTCGATAGCAACCGGCATGGCGCTGGGCGCAAAAGCCCAAAAGAGCGATATCCGCGTTTATGCGCTGCTCGGCGACGGCGAGCTGCAGGAAGGCCAGGTCTGGGAGGCCTGCATGGCGGCCGCCAATTATAAACTCGACAATCTGACCATTCTGATTGACAACAACGGCCTGCAGATCGACGGAACCAACGAAGAGGTGATGGGGCTGGGTGATCTGAAAGCGAAATTCACCGCGTTCGGGTTCAACGTCATCGAATTGCCGGACGGAAATGATCTTGAGCAGGTCATTGACGCACTGAACATTAAAACCGTTCCCGGAAAGCCCAAATGCATCCTTGCCCACACGGTCAAGGGCAAAGGGGTCTCCTTTATGGAAAATCAGGTGGGCTGGCACGGCAAGGCGCCGAGCGAATCCGAACGCCAGCTTGCAATCAAGGAACTGGAGGGCTGAACAATGGGAGAGAAAAAAGCAATACGTGTGGCATACGGCGAGGCTCTGGCCGCGCTGGGTGCTAAGAATGATAAAATCGTGGTGCTGGATGCGGATCTTGCACACGCTACCATGACCGCAACCTTTGCCAATCAATTTCCCGACCGGTTTTTCAACGCCGGAATCGCGGAGGCGAACATGGTTTCCATGAGCGCCGGCCTTTCCACCATGGGGTATATCCCGTTTTGCAGCACCTTCGCCGTTTTCGGCGCCGGACGTGCCTATGAGCAGGTTCGCAACAGTGTTGCTTATCCGAACTTCAACGTGAAGTTGTGCATGACCCACGCCGGAATCACGCTGGGCGAGGATGGCGGCAGCCATCAGGCAATCGAGGATCTCGCTCTTATGCGCGTAATCCCGGGGATGACTGTGATTGTTCCGTGCGACGCTAATGAGACCCATCGGGCTGTAAACGCGCTTGCGGAAATGAAAGGTCCCGCTTACCTTCGCCTTGCGCGTCTGCCCAGTGAAGTGTTTGAAGAGGAGCAGCCGTTTGAAATCGGCAAAGCGAACGTCCTGCGCGAAGGCACCGACGTTGCGGTGTTCGCCTGCGGAATCATGGTCAAGACCGCACTGGACTGTGCGGATGAACTGGCAAAGCAGGGTGTATCCGCTGCTGTTATCAACGTGCATACCCTCAAGCCGATTGACAGGGACTGTGTGCTGAAGTATGCTAAGAAGTGCGGAAAAGTGGTAACCGTTGAGGAGCACAGTGTCATCGGCGGTTTGGGAGACGCGGTGGCCGATGTGCTGATCGGCAACGGAGACTACAAATTTAAGAAGATCGGCGTTCAGGACCGGTTCGGCCAGTCCGGTAAGCCGGATGACCTTCTCGAAGAGTACGGACTCAGCCAGCCTCAGGTACTTAAGGGCATTCAAAGCGTTTTATAAATTCAGACATCATGGAAAGAGAGGAAACGATTATGAAAATTGCACTGATCAACGAAAACAGTCAGGCCGGTAAAAATGAGCTGATCTTCAACTCACTGAAAAAAGTGGCCGAACCTCTGGGCCATACCGTCGTCAACTATGGCATGTATTCCGGCGACGACAAGGCACAGCTCACTTATGTTCAGAACGGAATCCTTGCGGCGGTCCTGCTCAACAGCAAAGCTGTCGACTATGTCGTAACCGGCTGCGGAACGGGCGAGGGCGCAATGCTTGGGCTCAACAGCTTCCCCGGCGTCATCTGCGGCTATGTGGCCGATCCCAGCGACGCTTATCTCTTTGCCCAAATCAATGACGGCAACGCGATTTCCCTGCCGTTTGCGAAAGGGTTTGGCTGGGGCGCCGAACTGAACCTTGAATATATCTTTGAAAAACTGTTCAGCTGTGAAAGCGGCCAGGGCTATCCCAAAGAACGCGTTGTTCCGGAACAGCGCAATAAAAAGATTCTGGATGCTGTCCGCGCCAATAATCTCAAAGATCTTGTCACCTGCCTGAAGGGCATTGATCCCGAACTGGTGAAAGGCGCTGTCAGCGGTGAAAAGTTCAAAGAACTGTTTTTTGCCGACTGCAAGGATCAGGAAATCGGCGCTTATATCAAGAGCATTGTCGGCTGAGGAGGAACTGTTTGTATGCTGAAAAACAAGCCTACCGGGCTTGCCCATGTGGCAGTCCCCACTGATGACCCCGCCGGAACGGTTGCTTTCTATGAAAACCTCGGATTTACACGTCTGGTGGATCACGATATCAGGGGAATGCTGCAGTGTGGCAGCTGTGTGGTTGAATACTATCCCCGCCGCGGCGATCAAAAACCAGTCGGGAATATCGACCACATCGCCCTGGCAAGCGACGATCTGGACGCCGCCTTCGAAGAAGTTTCCGCGATGGGCGTACAGTTCGTAACGAACGGCATTGAGTCCAATCAGATGTTTGAACCGCGTTCTAATCGTTACTTTACATTTATCGGTCCAAACGGCGAAAAGATTGAGTTCTGTCAAATTAAATAATCCTATTTGATACTCGTTTTCAGGATGTGCGGGCAGCTTTTGCTGCCCGCACATCCTGTTTTTGATTTTCGGCAGGGATTGCTTTTCAAAAACCGCAATGTTACACTAATGAAAACGATGTGGTCGGATAAAAGTTCCGGCCGCGGCAACCCTAAAACAGGAAAATCATACGGCAGGCGGTGACAGCAGATGTTCAAAATTCCGGAAGGGCCACAGCAAATCATTCACATGCTGGAGGGCCGAGGCCACGAAGCGTATGTAGTGGGCGGCTGCGTGCGAGACAGCCTGCTGGGGATAACTCCCCATGACTGGGATATCTGTACCAGCGCGCTGCCGCAGGAAACCATCGCCTGCTTTTCAGAATTCCGGGTGATTGAAACCGGTATCCAACACGGAACCGTGACCGTCCTTCTCGAAGGTGAGCCATACGAAATTACCACCTACCGCACGGATGGCTTCTACTCCGATCACAGGCGGCCTGACCATGTAGAATTTGTGCGCAGCCTTCGACAGGATTTGGAACGCAGGGACTTTACCGTCAACGCGATGGCTTACCATCCGCAAAAAGGGTTGGTAGATTATTTCGAAGGCCAGACAGACCTTATCAACAAGCAAATTCGCTGTGTCGGCGATCCCGACCGGCGGTTTCAGGAGGATGCCCTCCGGATTCTGCGGGCGCTAAGGTTTGCTTCTGTTTATGGGTTCCGGCTGGACGATGCGACGGCGCGGTCGGCTTTCTCCAACCGGGAATTGCTGCGCTCCATCGCGGGGGAACGGATTCAGGAAGAGCTTTGCAGGCTGCTCTGCGGCTGCAAAGCCGGTGTCATGCTTACTCGCTTTACAGATATTTTTTCAATGTTTCTTCCCGAGATCGGGGAACTGGCGGCATTTTCAAAAAACGGTGCGGGATGGCCGGACGTCTGGGCAGAAACGGTTCGCGGCGTGTCAAGCGCGCCGGCTGACAGGCTTCTTCGGCTGGTCATGCTGCTCCGCGATATTGGAAAGCCTTTTTGCTTTACAGAAATCCGGCGAGGCAGCATGCGCTTTTACGGGCACGCAGGGATCAGCGCCGAGCTTGCCGGTAAAGCCCTGCGCAGCCTGAAATTTGACCGCGCCACGATCTCCACGGTCGAGGAATTGGTTGGCCTGCATAAAATCAAACTGATTCCAAGCGACAGATGTATCCTCCGGCAGCTCAGCCGGATAGGGGAGGCGCAGTTCCGCCGGCTCTTGGCGGTCAAGCGCGTCGATCTGGCGGCGCAGGAAAATGCGGAAAGAGATAAGGCCATGTGGAGACTGGACGCTGTGGAGAAGTGCCTGGAACGGGTGCTGGCGCAAAAGCGATGTTTCCGTCTGAAAGACCTTGCAATCAGCGGGCGTGACCTGATCATGGCCGGTATGCCTCAGGGCGTACAGATAGGAAACACCCTGCAAATACTGCTGCGGTTGGTAATCGACGGAAAGCTTGAAAACACACGGGACAGTTTGTTAGCTCATTGTTTAAAGGAGGGCTGGTTTGGGCATGAATATAAGCAAACAGAATGCCATGCAGATTGTAACGGAAATCAGCGGCATTATCCATCAGAATATTAATCTGATGGACGAAAGAGGGATCATTATTGCCAGCACCGACCCAAACCGGATCGGGGATTTTCATGCGGGAGCTTCCCAGGTGATCTCCCAGAATCTCGAGCAGCTGATCATCCGCAACGACACCGAATACACGGGGACTTTGAAAGGAATCAACCTGCCTATCCGTTTTGAGAATGAAATTGTCGGTGTCATCGGGATGACCGGGGAATACAACGAGGTTATGAAATACGGGCAGATTCTTAAAAAGATGACAGAGATTCTGCTTCTGGAGAATTATTCGAAGGAACAGAAGAAGATTGACGACCGCATCAAGACCCGGTTCCTTGATGAATGGCTTTTTGAGGATGTTCCGCTTTACAGCCAGCAGTTTGTCGAGCGCGGCGCAAGGCTCGGATTTGATATCACGATCCCGCGCAGGATTTTTGTGGCTGAAATTACCGATCTGAAAAAATACAGTGACAGCGCAGAAGGCCAGCGTAAGATTGATGAGGTGAATAAAATTGTACGCCGGCTGATGGAAGCCGATGCAAACAATGTATTTACGAAAACCGCTTCCCAGATGATCTGTCTGGTTCCGGCCTGCAGCGACTCAAAGATGCTCGCTGTTGCGGAAACAATCCAAAATCAAATTAAGAACACCTCCGGGCTGTTGGTCATGATCGGAATCGATGCGCGCAGCCGGGTACTGCATCAGGCCTATCTGAAAGCAAAAAAAGCTCTGCGCGCCTGCTCTCACTCACAGGATGGCAGCATCCGGTTTTATGGCGATATCAGTCTCGAAATTTTCACTGATGAAATTTCTCAGAGCTCAAAGAAAGAATTCCTCCAGAGAATCTTCCGGGGGATTCATGAGGATGACATCGCCTCCTGGGTGCACCTGCTTCGGACTTATTTGAGTGCAAACGGTTCCATAAATGAAACAGCCGCCCAGCTTTATATTCATAAAAATACGCTGCAATATAAGCTCCGGCGCCTGTACGAGCAGACAGGCTGTAATCCCCGCTGCCTGCCGGACGCCGCTTTATTCTATCTCGCCATCCAGTTTTATGATCAAATAAGCGATGAACACAATGATCTCTGACCGATATACCCAATAAATCTCCATAGACCTATCTCCTATTGTTACATATCACAATAATTATGCATAGAATATGTCTCACATAACATAGACGAAATGATGAATTTATTTTAAAATAGTAGTAAGTTTGCAAGAACCGCGGGATAAAAATATAGAATTCCCGCAATAAAATGGAGGTAGAGCATATGTCTGGAATCGGATTGATTTTCGCGTTTGTTGTTGCAATCATTGTCATGATCCTCGCTATTTCCAAACTCAAAATTCACCCGTTCTTATCGATTATGGGAATTTCCGTCATTCTTGGACTGCTTGCCGGAATTCCGCTTGTAAACCAAACCGCTGCGGACGGCACCGTAACGCTTGGGCTTGCAAATGTGATCGGCGCCGGCTTTTCGGGGACCTTTACCAGTATTGGTATCGTAATCATTTTAGGAGCGCTGATTGGCACGATTTTGGAGGCCACCGGTGCGGCGCTGAAGCTGGCTGACCTGGTCATCAAACTTGTGGGGCCAAACCACCCGGAGCTTGCTGTGGAACTGATGGGCTGGGTGGTATCCATTCCTGTCTTCTGCGACAGCGGATTTGTAATTCTGAACCCTATCCGTAAGGCGATGGTCCGCCGGACGGGCACAAGCAGCGTTGCAATGACAGTTGCTCTGTCTGCCGGTCTGTACGCTTCCCATGTGTTTATTCCCCCGACTCCCGGGCCTATCGCCGCGGCCAATACCCTGGGCATCGGGAATAACCTTCTGCTGGTTATGGGGCTCGGTGCACTGGTCTCTATTCCGGCTTTAATCGGTGCGTATTTTTATGCAAAATATATTGGGAAGACCGTCAAATCCGCGGATGAACTGAACCAGGACGAAACCGTAAAGACTTATGAGCAGATCGTGGCGGAATACGGCAAACTGCCCGGTTCATGGAGTTCCCTCGCGCCGATCATTGTCCCGATCCTTTTAATGGCGCTGGGGTCTGTCGCTTCCATGGCCAAATGGGAAGGAATGCTCTTTGATCTTTCTTCTTTCCTGGGTACACCGATCATTGCACTTGCCGTCGGCACACTGTTCGGTGTTTGGCTGCTGCATACTTCGCATAAAATGAATAAATTCTATGACCTAACCAATGACACGCTCAAAACGGTCGGCCCGATTCTGTTTGTCACCGCCGCCGGCGGCGTGCTCGGCAAAGTGATCTCCGTTTCCGGCATGGTCACCTTCATTACCGAAAATTCTTCCATGCTCGAAGCGATTGGCATCTTCTTCCCGTTCATCCTTTCGGCGATTCTCAAATCTGCGCAGGGCTCTTCCACCGTCGCCCTTACCACGACAGCCGGGATTCTCGCGCCTTTGATGGGTGCGCTGGGGCTCTCGTCCCCGGTAATGTCCGCCCTGACCGTTATGGCAATCGGTGCCGGCGCGATGACTGTTTCCCACGCGAACGACTCCTATTTCTGGGTTGTAACCAATTTCGGAGAAATGACACCGCAGCAGGGTTATAAAACCCAGACATTAGTCACGCTGGTGGAAGGCGTTTGTTCCATGCTGGGCATTTTCGTCCTTTCGCTCTTCCTGCGATAAATCGTTTGGATTCCGTTTGCGGATCTCACAGTGTGGGGCGGCAGCGCGGGCTGCCGCCCCACACGTTGTATACACACAGTTTTCAAGGAGGATTTCTATATGATGAAAAAAGTATTGCTGATCCCGGATTCTTTTAAGGGCACAATGAGCTCTTCGGAAATCTGCTCCATTATGGAGGAGCGCATCCACGCCTATTGTCCGTCGGCCGAAGTCATTTCCATCCCGGTTGCGGACGGGGGAGAGGGAAGTGTCGATTCGTTTTTATCCGCCATGCAGGGTGAAAAGGTATGGGTTACTGTCAAAGGCCCGTATATGGAGGATTTGCAGGCCTTTTACGGTCTGGTGGACGGCGGAGCCACCGCAGTGATTGAAATGGCGGCCTGCGCGGGACTTCCGCTGGTAGGCGACCGGCTCTGCGCAGAGAAGACGACAACCTACGGAGTCGGCCAGCTGATGGAACATGCGATCAGAAGCGGCTGCAAAAAGCTGGTTGTTGGCCTTGGCGGGAGCGCCACCAATGACCTGGGCACAGGTGCCGCCGCCGCTTTAGGCGTCCGTTTTCTCGATGCCGACGGAAATTCGTTCGTTCCGGTGGGGGAGACACTCTCCAAAATTCACAGGATTGACAAAAGTTCCCTGCTGCCGGAGCTCAAGCAGGTCAAAATCATCACGATGTGTGATATAGACAATCCGCTTTATGGCCCGAATGGGGCTGCTTATGTATTTGCTCCGCAAAAAGGCGCGGACCCCGCCATGGTGGAATTTTTGGACAGGCAGCTTCACGCTGCCGCAGACACCATCCGCGAGCAGTTCGATGTGGATGTGGCGCAGCTTCCCGGCGCGGGTGCGGCAGGCGGCATGGGCGGCGGCATGGTGGCCTTCTTCGGTTCCAGGCTGCAGATGGGAATCGAGACGGTTCTGGATACTGTCGGGTTCGACCGGTTACTGGAGGGTGCTGACCTGGTATTCAGCGGAGAAGGAAAGATTGACTTTCAGAGCCTGCGCGGCAAAGTGGTCATCGGCGTAGCGAGGCGCACGAAAAAGCAGGGAGTGCCTCTGATAGCCGTTGTGGGCGATATCGGGGATGATATCGAAGGTGCTTATGAGGAGGGCGTTTCTGCAATCTTTAGCATCAACCGTGTGGCGGTTCCGTTTTCGGAAGCAAAAAAGCGCAGCAAAAATGATATGAGCCTGACAATGGACAACCTCATGCGGTTTATTACGCAGATTTTCAAAGATTCATCAAATTCATGATTGTTTTAAAATAATTTCCTGCAGATTTCGTGAATAACCTGATTTTTTAAAGCAGATTATTTTTCTATTTGCAGTTTGAAGTTGACAGAGATTCATTTTTTTGTTATCCTATAAAAAGAGCAACGAGGCTTTTCAGCCCCGTTGCTCTTTCTTTTTAAAAACCGGTTTTGTGGTTGTGTTGCGCAGAGCCGGATATTACAGGGAGGTCTTATCATGGTTATGACGGTTGCATCGGTCGCTTTGCCGGTGCACGAGAAACTTTTTATTCAAAAAAACCGGATTTTGCCGCCGGTTCTTTCGGAATCCGCAAAACGCGTCTGCATCGTAACGGGAACGCACGGTGACGAACTGGAGGGGCAGTATGTCTGCTTTGAATTGGGCCGCAGACTTCAGAATGAGCATGAACACCTGAACGGCATTGTAGATATCTACCCGGCGCTGAACCCTTTGGGAATCGATTCCATTTCCCGTGGGATTCCGATGTTCGATCTGGACATGAACCGGATTTTCCCCGGTTCGGAGGACGGTACCAGCGCGGAATTCCTTGCGCACAGCATCATGCAGGATCTGGTTGGGGCAGACATGTGTATTGACATTCACGCCAGCAATATTTTTCTGCGGGAAATTCCTCAGGTTCGCGTTAATGAAACCTCTGCTGAAAAGCTTCTGCCGTACGCCAAACTGCTGAATACGGACTTTGTGTGGGTGCATGAGGCGGAAACCGTGCTGGAATCTACGCTGGCGTACAGTTTGAACGCGGCCGGAACGCCCGCACTGGTAGTGGAAATGGGAACCGGAATGCGCATTACGAAGGCTTACGGCGACCAACTGCTCGACGGTATTTTCGCTTTGCTTGCCAAACTCGATGTCTGGAAAGGGAACGTTTGCCCGCCCAAAGAGCCCGTCATTTCCACCGACGGGGAAGTGATGCAGGTTTCCTCCGATTGCTGCGGGATTTTTACCCCCTGCGCCCGCCATACCGCGCACGTACAGAAAGGCGAGCAGATCGGTACCATTTTTGACCCGCTCGCGGGTGAGATCGTAGCCGAACTGTCCTCTCCCTGTGACGGTTTGCTCTTTACGCTGCGCGACTATCCGGTGGTATATGACGGTTCCCTGATTGCCAGAATATTGGGAGGTGCGGTATGAAAGTCGAAACGCTTTTCTCCACCAAATCCTGCTACCGTGAACCACTGCGGATCGAAGGCTACCGATTTGGTTCCGGCACCAAATCGGCCTGTATCGTCGGCGGCCTGCGCGGCAACGAAATCCAGCAGGTTTATGTCTGCTCCCAGCTCATCCGGGAGCTCAAAGAACTGGAACGGCGCGGCGCAATCGTAAAAAACCACGAAATACTGGTGGTTCCCTGTGTCAACCGGTTTTCGATGAATGTGGGAAAACGGTTCTGGGCGGTAGACAACACCGATATCAACCGCATGTTTCCCGGCGACGCAAGCGGGGAAACCACACAGCGCATTGCCGACAGCCTGTTTCGACAGGTGCAGGGCTATAGCTACGGTATCCACTTCGCCAGCTTTTATATGCCCGGCGATTTTGTCCCGCATGTGCGGATGATGGATACCGGCTATCAGACAACCAGTCTCGGCAGCCTGTTCGGCCTGCCGTTTGTCGTGGTGCGCAAGCCGCGGCCCATCGATACTAAAACCCTCAATTACAACTGGCAGCTTTGGAATTCCAATGCCTTCTCCGTTTATACCAACGAGACCGACTGCATTGATGAGACTTCAGCGCGGCAGGCGGTTACCGCCGTGCTGCGGTTTCTGACGCGCACCGGGATTCTGCATTACAACTGCCACAGCGGCTACATGGCAAGTGTAATTCAGGAAGACAACCTGAGCACTATCCTTACGGATGCGGGCGGCATCTATCGCAGGCATAGGCACCCCGGCGACGCGGTGCTCCGCGGCGATCTGATGGCGGAAATTCTCGACCCGTGCAGCGGTGAAGTCCTTTCGGAAATCCGTTCTCCAACCGACGGCGTTTTATTCTTTGCGCATAAGGCGCCCCTTGTGCTGCAAAACACCGTCGCTTACCGGCTGATCCGCCGAATGCGCGGTTCCTTTTAAATACGATCAATTTTGCATAGCAAACGGCGATTCCTGCATTTAAAAATTATTTTCATGAAATATAAATAATATTCAAATACCTGAACGACGGTTTGATATTGACTTTGCCTCTTATTTATGTCATAATAGTTAATAATAAATATGCAGGAAATGAGCAATGACGCTTCAACTCTTAGGGGTTGGAGCGTCATTTTGTGTTTGTGTGTAACGGCTTGGCCGTGTCTGCCGAAAGGAGTTATCCGAATGATTAAGATGGCTGGGGTTCATAAATATTTTGGGAATCTGCATGTCCTCAAAGATATCAATCTGGAAGTCAAACAGGGGGAAAAGCTGGTGGTGATCGGGCCATCCGGTTCCGGAAAAAGCACCATGATCCGCTGTATGAATTTTTTGGAGGAACCAACATCCGGGCATGTATTTCTTGAGGGTACCGAACTGACCCAGAAAAACAAAACCGACCTGATCCGCAGAACAACCGCGATGGTTTTTCAGCAATTTAACCTGTACCCGCATATGACCGTACTACAAAATATTGCGCTGGCGCCGGTCAAGCTCCACGGCGTGCCGAAAAAAGAAGCGGAGGAGCAGGCGTTTCAATATCTTGACATTGTAGGGCTTCGGGACAAGGCACATGTCCATCCATCAACTTTGAGCGGCGGGCAGCAGCAGCGTGTAGCGATTGCACGGGCGCTCGCCACCCAACAGAAAATCATTCTGTTTGATGAGCCGACCAGCGCTCTCGATCCGGAAACAGTGCAGGAAGTGCTCGACGTCATGATACGCCTTTCTAAAGAAAACATCACTATGGTCGTGGTCACGCATGAGATGGGATTTGCCCGGCAGGTTGCCGACAGGGTGATCTTTATGGATGATGGCTCTATTCTGGAAGAGGGAAAACCGGAACATTTTTTCGAAAATCCGACGAATGACCGCACCAAGGCATTTCTCAGCAAAATTCTGAGATAGTTTTGAAAAGCGCAAGGCTTTTTATACAGAAGGAGAAAGGATGATTGTAATGAACTCAATCAAAAAATGGACTGCCCTGGCCTTAACCGGGATGTTGTTGCTTTCCACAGCCGCCTGCGGTACGCAGCAGGCACCCGCCGCTTCTTCCGCTCCGGCAGCCAGTACGGCGGCCTCCTCAGAAGCTGCTTCCGGCGGCCCGACCCTGGATAAAATCAAAGCGGCAGGCGTGCTGAAGGTCGGCGTAAAAGTGGATGTCCCGAATTTCGGGCTGAAAAACACCGCCAGCGGCGAAGTGGAAGGGTTTGAAATTGATCTGGCAAAACGGATTGCAAAAGATCTGCTGGGAGACGAAACCAAGCTGGAAACGCAGGCTGTCACCGCGAAAACGCGCGGCCCTCTGCTTGATACCGGGGAGCTGGATCTCGTAATCGCAACGTTTACGATCACGGAAGAGCGCAAGCTGACTTATAACTTCTCGCAGCCCTATTATACCGACGCGGTCAAACTGATGGTCAAAAAAGATGCCGGCATTACGGGGTTGAAAGACCTTGACGGCAAAACCATAGGCGTTGCGCAGAGCGCAACCTCCATGCAGGCAATTCAGGCCGCGGCCGATGAATTGGGCGTTAAGATCAAATTTGACGAATATCCCACTTATCCGGAAATCAAGGCGGCGTTGGATTCCGGCCGTGTCGACTGCTTTTCTGTGGACGGCTCGATTCTGAGCGGCTATGTAGACGATTCCACAGTAATTTTGGATGAAAAATATTCGCCGCAGGAATACGGTATTGCGAGCAAGCTGGACAACAAGGATCTGGCTGAATTCGTGGATGCCGAAGTGGCAGCATTAAAATCCAGCGGCGAACTGGATCAGATGATCGAAACCTGGGGACTCAATTGATTCAAGGCTGGCCGCACAGCCGCTTAGACCATCCGGAAAATCGGATGGTCTAAGCGGGTTTCTCTTAAAAATCAGGGCAAGACCGGAAGGGCGATGGTATTGTTATGAAAAGTTCACCTTTTTCAATAGACAAGTGGAGGATTCTGGCCGGCGAGTGGACAGCGCTTGGGAACGGGTTTCTGCAGACGCTTGCGGTTGCGGTCCTCGCGCTGCTTCTGGCGCTTGCCCTTGGCATCCTGTTTGGCATCCTGTCAACCTCCGGCAATAAGACATGCAAAGCCATCGGGCGGGTCTATGTGGAGTTTATCCAGAACACCCCGCTCGTCATACAGGTGTTTTTCCTGTACAATGGGCTGCCTTACCTTGGCATTATGCTGGGAAAGTTCTCAATCGGCGTTTTGGGCATCGGGGTTTATACCGGCGCCTATATCAGCGAAGTAGTGCGCACCGGCATCCAGTCGATCCCGGTCGGGCAGACGGAAGCCGCAAGGAGTCAGGGGTTTACGTATGTGCAGACCATGCGCTATATCATCCTTCCGCAGACGGTAAAAATTATTCTCCCGCCGCTGACTAATCAGGCGGTGAACCTGATTAAAAATACTTCTGTCCTTGCAATGATCGCGGGGGGCGACCTGATGTACCGTGCGGACAATCTGGCAACCGGGCGCCTGATCTACGGCCCAGCCTATATCACTGCCGGCATTCTGTACTTCCTGCTCTGTTTCCCGCTTTCGTCCTACGCGCGCAAACTGGAGCAAAAACTTAAGAAAAAGGAAGTACGCACGATCTCCCAGGCGGAGGCGGCAATCGCGCGGGATACCCCGATAGAAATCGTTCAGACAGGGAGGGTATAAAATGGAACTGCTTCAATCGATTTTTACCTATGATAATACGATGTTCTTGCTGGAGGGACTGCGTACCACCCTGTTTTTTGCCGGTTCCAGCATTTTGGTGAGTATCTTCTTCGGCATGATTCTGGGCCTGCTGCGAAACTACGACAGAGGCATTCTGGGGAAACTCGCGGCCGTCTACATCGAGGCGGTACGCAATACGCCGCTGATTCTGTGGATTCTGGCGATTCGCTTTCTCGTGCCGATCCCCGCAAACTATTCCGGCATCTGCTCGCTGACCATCTTTGAGACAGCGGTAATAGCTGAAATTATTCGTGGTGGCCTCAACTCAATCCCGCTCGGACAGTTCGAGGCGGCGCATGCACAGGGCTTCACCTTTTTTCAGACGCTGCGTTATATTGTCATGCCGCAATGTTTCCACAATATCGTCCCATCGCTGCTCTCACAGGTTATTACCACCGTCAAGGACTCTTCTTTCCTGTGGGCGGTCGCGATTGAGGAATTTACCGGCAAAGGCATGATTCTGATGGGCCGATTCGCATCCTCCTCGCAGGTTTTCCTGTTGTTCGCCTCTATGGCGCTGATTTATTTTCTCATCAATTTTTCGCTCAGCCTCATTGTGCGAAGCCAAAGCGGGAAAAAGCCAAAGCTTGCACCCGCTGTATAAAACAAAAACCCTCCCTCCGTCACCGCGGAGGGAGGGTTTTATCGGACTTACAGCCTGATTATTTTTGTCGCAATCTTTTCAGTGAACGCGGCGTCGTGTTCCACAAACAAAAGCGTAGGAGAATAGGACAACAGCAATTCTTCCACCTGCATCCGAGAAAATACATCAATAAAGTTCAGCGGTTCATCCCAGAGATAGATATGCGCTTTCTCGCACAGGCTTTTTGCAAGCAGCACTTTTTTCTTCTGACCGCCGCTGAAATCCTGCATGTCTTTTTCAAACTGTTCCCGCGCAAAGTCGAGCTTGCGCAGGATGGCTTTGAACAGGCTCTCTTCAATTCCTTGTTTTTCTGCAAAATCGGACAGGCTGCCCCGCAGAAATGAGGTGTCTTGAGATACATAGGAGACCACGAGACCGCTTCCGGCTGAAAAATCCCCTGTGAATGTGATATTCTCACCGCGAATCAGTTTCAGTAGGCTGGTTTTTCCGCTGCCATTTCTGCCGCACAGTGCAATTCTGTCTCCCTGCTCAATTGTAAAGCTCACCGGCCCGCATACCTTTTTATCCCCATAGAAGACAGATACCTTATCGAGTGAAATCAATTTATTTGTATGGTAGGGGAGAGGACTGAGTTTCAGGCTGTCCGCGCTTTCGATATTTTTGAGCAGGCGGGACTTTTCTTCTGCGGATGCGGTTCGACGCTCCTCAATTGCCTTGGAGCGTTTCATCATCTTGGCGGCTTTATGCCCCACATAGCCTTTATCAGGCTTCAGGCCGCTGGCCTGTTTGCCGAATTTGGTCTTTTCCACCCGGTCAGACCAGTCGGCTGTCCGTTTTGCCGCGGCGGAAAGCCGTTTGATATCCTGCTTGAGTCTGTCATTTTCCGCCAGCTCAAAGCTATCCTGCATCTGTTTATTGGCCCACCAGGAAGAGAAGTTTCCCTTTTGAATTTCGATGTTTGTTTTGTTAATGGACAGGATATGATCGACACAGCGGTCCAGAAACGCCCTGTCATGGGAAACAAGAATGAATCCTTTTTTGGATTTCAGATAATTCCCGACAAGCCGGCGCGCATCCGCGTCCAGATGGTTTGTCGGCTCATCAATCAGCAAAAAGCTGTTTTCCTTTAAAAACAGCGCCGCGAGCAGTACCTTGGTCTGCTCCCCATTGCTCAGCGTCCCAAAAGGCCGGTTGAGGACCTCTTCGTCTACTTGCAGCAGGGACAGCTCCCGCAAAAGCTCCCACTGTTCGCAGTCAGGATGGATTTGGCCGATCAGTTCTCTTGTCGCCCTCGTTTTATCGGATACTTCAAACGGAAAATATCCAAATTCTACACTCGCAGAGATTTGCCCCTGGTAATCAAATTTACCAAGCAACAGATTTAAAAAAGTGGTTTTTCCTCTTCCATTCCTGCTAGTAAAACCCAGTTTCCAGTCTGTATCAATCTGAAAAGAGACCTGTTCAAAAACATTGTCATAGCTGCCTTCATAGGCAAAAGTTAAATTGGAAACGTTAATCTGTGACATTAGGCGTGCCTCCTGTAAAAGAAATGAGCTGCGGGAAAGCATCTTCCCGCAGCTCATAACATACAGCGCAACACAGCCTGTTCAGGCAGAGAAACCCCTGTATCGTCTGAGAGAAAAGATACCGTAACCTTCCCGCAAAAGCACACCGAAACAAGCGGCAATTACCGCTGATTTCATTTCGACATGCTGTTTGTTATCTGCAGGAAAAATTACGCATCTTCCCAACTCCAATCGTTTATTTTGTTTTATTATATCAGAAATATAGGATACCGTCAATTATCCGGTTGATACATAACATGCACTTTGATATACCAAATATTATTGTACTTAACGATTTTTTCAGCCAAGTTACTTGATATTTTTCTTGACTCTGTGCATTTAAACTGGTATATTAATGGAAAAAGGGGGGCTGAAAATGAGTATTGGCAGCCGCATTAAAGAGGTCCGTTTGAGTCTGCAGCTTACACAGGAAGAACTGGCAGGCAAAGTCGGCGTTACGAAAAGCGCTATAGCCAACTATGAAAACCAGGTGAGCGTGCCGAAACTGGAAATTCTGCTCAGGCTGATGTCCGTTCTGAACTGCGACGCAAACTTCCTCTATCAGGATGAACTGCCCCTGATTCCCCCCGAGGTTACCCCGGAAGAGCTCAAGCAGATCAAAAGATATCGTACTCTGGATGAGCACGGCAAAGAGATCATCGACTTTCTGCTTAAGAAAGAGTGCGAGCGCTGCCAGTGCCATACAGCTGTGCCGTTTCCCCAGCCGGAAGGCCAGGATTCCGAAAACTGGAAGCAGTTTGTCGGCATGCAGATTGCCGCAAGAGGCGGCCTGAAAGTCACAGATGAAACAGAAGCGCGCTGGCTGGCAAAGGTTTATGAAAATCTGGCAAAACCGGAACTGAACGTTACAAAAAAGGATGACAGGGAGGACTAGGCTTGCGTGCCGGTGAAATTACGAAAGCAGCCTGGAAACTGCTGGCCGATGAACAAATTACATGCTTGCCTGTGCGCCCGTCTCAAATAGCGCGTACCCATCAGATTGCAATCCATCTCTATGAAACATTTGCCCACAGCGCGCAATGCAGTATGGATGAGGTGGTGCAACGTTATGGACCGGATGGATTTACCGTTCGGTATCCCGGCGCGCAATACCTGATTTTCTATAACCACGGCAATCCCCAGCGCGCCCGCTGGACGATCATGCACGAACTGGCGCATGTTTTTTTGGGGCACATCCATCAGGGCGAGCCCGTTCTCTGCCCGAACGTGCGCCACCGTGATTTTTACGATGTGCAGGCGGACAATTTCACCGCGCGGGTGCTCTGCCCCAATGTGGTGGCGCATTTCTGCGGGGTCCGGTCCGCGCAGGAACTGCGAAAGCTGACCGACCTATCTACGCAGGCGAGCGAAAACTGCTGGAAAGACCTCTGCGCACGGCGGCTGGAAAATGATTTTCTGACCGACCCCGGCGAGGAGGCAGTTTATCAGAACTTTCGCCCGTTCATCAGCGCTTACTGCGCGGGCAAGACGATAGAAGATGCTTCTGTGGAACTCCCGCCCGGCGTTCGAAGCAGCTATCGTTTATAGCATAAGATCAGTCCCCGCATAAACTTGGTTGTTTATGCGGGGACTTTTCCTTTTCTGAAAGCGTATTTATGCGGCGGCAGTTTGTTCTGTCAACGGGGTCAGCTTTGCAAGCGTCTCCGCAACCTCCCGGCAGCTCATGACCTTGTCCGGCTCAAACCGTCCGTCAATCAGGGGGAAAACGCCGTTGTCCACAAGGGTCTGAATAATTCTGGGCTTCTCGCACCGGTCAAGGTCGCCGATTGCGATGTGCTGATCCTTTGCCTCAAATTCATAGAGGATAAACACCGCTTTCGCAAGCATCTCTCTTGTTACCGGGGCGTCGGGCCGGAAATACTGCTTTTCGCCGTCGGCCTCCCAGCCGACCGCTCCGGAAACCGCGGCGGTTTCGATGAAATCAAAGTCCTGATCCTGCCAGGTGACATCCTCAAACAAGCCATAGATATGCCCGGCATGCTCCTGCGTGTAATATTTGGAGGAGGAGGGCACATAAACCGGCAGGTGTGCCGCGCGCACCAAAAGGTTCGCCAGGCCGCGTTTCGTTGCCGGGGTATCGGTCTGATACTGTACCAGACTGTCCATCTGTTCGGGATAAAGGTAACGCGCCAGCTCCCGCACGCCTTTGTCGAAACGGAAAGTAGGGGAGGATATCAGCTTCTCATTGATGACATAGACGCGGCTGTCCTTCACCGCCTTAATGGTATCGAATCCGGGACGGATCGTGATGGAATGCAGGTCTCCTCCCGCATTCATCGCGCCGCGCTGGGAGACGTAAACGTCGATATCGTCGGCAAGCGCAAGGATTCTTTCCGCGCCGAACGCCGCAATGGTTCCACCTTCGCTGATGGGCTGGACATCCGGTGCCGCGTTTTCCCCGCCCGCCATTTTAATCGCCAGCCCCGGCATGGAATCCGGCGTTACAGTGCGCAGGTTGACTTCTGTGGATTCAAAAAACACCGTCTGTTTTTCCGCAATCCCGGCTGTCATATCTGAAATTGCGTTCAGGTTCGCATGGAATTGCGCCAGTTTTTCTTTAGCGGTGTCTTCCGCTCCCGTAAGCATGGCAAGTTTCTCGATATAGCCGTCAAAGCCCTCAAACGTTTCCGGATAGAGGGAGACCACCGTCAGCCCGGCGTTTTCCAGCGCCTTAACAAAATCAGGCACCTTGCGCGTGATAAACGGGCGGATCAGCACACAGTCAGGGTCCGCCGCAATTATTTTTTCAGGATCAGCGTCATAGTCATAGTGATCCAAAAAAGCGGCTTCTGGAGGATAGGTTGAGGTGTCCTGCGCACCGATAATCTTGTCTCCGGCGCCCAGAGAATAGAGGTTTTCCGTATGCGCCGAGTAAAGGGATATGATCCGTTCACAGGGCTTTTCCAGCGCAATTTGCCGTCCGTCATCGTCCGTAAAGGAAATCTTCGCATTCTGAACAGGCGAAGACGGCGATTCAGAGGGCCTCGGCTGGTTTGACTGCCCGCACCCGGAAAATATTCCCGCCACCAGCAGGGCAGATAAGAGGTAAGCGGCAAGCTTTTTCATCGTTTACTTTGTTTCCTCGCTTTTAATGGCTTCCGCGACATGGGCGACGTAGATATCGCGGATGCTCTGATATTCTCCCAGCCCTTTCAGCACCGGTTCCACTTCGTAACCTTCCGATTTGAAGACCGTTTTCCAGGAGCCCTCCTCGTCCCCCGCCATGTCGTTATTGGCATGGTCGCCCGCGACAACCATCAGCGGGGTCAGAATAACTTTCTTGACTCCCAGTTCCTTCACGTCTTTGACCGTTGTTTCAAGGTCCGGGAATCCCTCCACCGTACCTACCAAAATGTTCGGATTATTATGGCTGAAATAATAGGCAAGCGCCGCATAGGTGTTGTTCGCAAAGTGCTCGGTACCGTGCCCCATCAGCACCAGCGCGGTGTCGTCTGGAACAGTGAACTCCTGATTGATCGCGGCTACGACATCCCGGTAGTCCTGTGTGGAGGAAAGAAGCGGCTCACCGAATTTCAGTGTTTCAAAATGATCTGCGTAAGCATTGACTTCTTTGACCATATCGTCATATTCAAGGCCATGCATCACATGGGTAGGCTGGCAGATCAGCGTGCCGACACCCTCGTCAATCAATCGTTCCATAGCCTGCTTGACATTGTCGATCTCCAGATTGTCGCGGCTTTTCAACTTATCGATGATAATCTGGCTCGTGAATGCGCGCCGTACCTGATACTCTGGAAACGCGCTTGCAATCTCTTTTTCAATCGCTCCGATGGTTGCCTCACGGGAATCGTTGTAGCTGGTGCCGAAGGAAACCACCAAAATTGCTTTCTTGTCCGGATCGCCTTTTTTCACCTCAGTCTGCTCTGCCGGAGTGCCTTCCGGCTGCGATTCTGCCGGCAAGGAAGAGGATGCAATCTCCGAAGAGGCGGACTCCGCGGATTCAGACCCCGCTGAAGAGGAAGATTCAGGTGCTGCGCCGCCGCAAGCGGACAGGATTGATACACACAAGGTCGAAGCCATCAAAATATTCAATAATCGTTTCATTTTTGTTCTCCTTTATATTCCAGATGTTCATTTATCTGATCGCGGATGAAAAAGCCCTTGTCACCAAGCACTTCAGCCTCCACACCAAATACATTTGCAAAAAATGTAGGGGTCATCACTTCCTGAGGGGCTCCGCACGCCGCGACCCGCCCTTCTTTGAGCGCGATCATATAATCGCTGTACCGATAGGCCGATGCCAGGTCATGGTTAATCGCCACCACGGTTAAATTTGTGCGGGCAATCCGTTCACGCAGATATCCGGTCAGCTGAATTTTAACCCGGATATCGAAATCAGACATTGCTTCGTCCAAAAACAAAATACGCGGGTTTTGCACCAAGGCGCGCGCCAGAATCACCCGCTGAAACTCTCCGCCGCTGACTTGGGTCACCGGCTGGTCACAAAGCGTCCAGGTATTCGTCTGTTCCATTACGTCACGGACAGTTTCCATTTGTTCCGCTGTCGGCGGGCTGAATCTGGAGCGCTGGGGATGAAGCCCGAATACCACCATTTCCAGGCAGGAAAACGGAAACTGGTTCTCCTCCTGCTGGCGCACGATTGCGAACTGTCTCGCACGCAGGGGAAGCGCCATACGCACCACATCTTTTCCCTGATAAAGCACTTTCCCGCTTTCGCAGGAGCGCGCGCCGCTGAGCAGATGAAGCAGCGTGGATTTCCCGCTGCCGTTCGGCCCCACCAGTGAGACATAAGCACCCTGCGGAATGCGCGCGCTGATCTGATGCAGCACCTGCCGCCCGCCGTAGGAGAAATTCACATCGCAGGCCTCCAGGATCCAGTTTTCCATGTCAGCCCCTCCCATTGGAATGCCTCAAATAGACAAAGATAAAAAACGGGCCGCCCAGCAGGGTTGTGAGCACGCCCACCGGGATTTCACCGGTGGAAAACACCCGCGTAGCGCTGTCGGCCAGGAGCAGCAGAAGCCCCCCCGTCAGGGCCGAAAGCGGCAAAAGCACGCGGTTGTCGCTGGTGATCCAAAACCGCAGGATATGCGGGACCACCAGCCCCACAAAGCCGATCACCCCGCTGACTGCCACACAGGCCGCGGTCATACAGGAACCGAGGATCAGATAAAAAAGCCTCGTCCTTTTGACGGGGACACCCAGTGAAAGTGCCGTCTCGTCTCCCATGGTCAGAACATTCAGATCGTCTGCAAACCAGAAGGCAAGGATACATCCCGCCAGAACCATCGGCACAACCGTCCAGACATCGGTCCATGTGTTTGCGGAAAAACTTCCCATCAGCCAGAATACGATTGCGGAGACATTCTCACCCGACAGCATTTTTAAAAAACTGATTCCGGACGAAAAAATGGAGGACACAATGATTCCCGAAATAATCAGGCTCGAGGAAAGCATTCCGCCGCCTTTCTGGGCGATCAGGATCACGATGGCAAGTGTGAGAAACGCAAATAAAAATGCCGACGGCACGGCCGGAATCTGAACGCCGTAGGCGAGCCCAAGATAAATGACAAGCGATACGCCAAATGCCGCGCCCGTTGACACCCCCAACGTATAAGGGTCGGCAAGGGGATTGCGCAGGAGCGACTGAAAGATCGTCCCGCCGGCCGCCAGCCCCATCCCTACAAACAGGGCACACAGGATGCGCGGGAGCCGGATATTCCAAACGACAGCGATTTCATTCGGGCGGTAGGTTTCAAGCAGAGCCCTGTTTCCTGTCAGTTTGCCCCAAAGAATTCCCATGGTTTTCGCCATTCCAAGTTCCATGGCGCCCATTCCCAACAGGAGAAGCACCGACACAGCAATCGCGGCAGCAACAGCCATACCCGCCAACAGATGCTTTCTTCTTTTTCCGGCAAGTATGTCCGCGATTTGTCCATCCATTTTTCCCACAGCCTTTCAGGCAATAAAAAATCCCGCTTTCAAAAAAGCAGGATACCAATAAAAACACAATAATATCAACAGGCAAATCCGCTGAACGATTGTGGTTATTTATGGCAAGCAGCTTTTTCACCGAAAGTCTCTCACACAGGGGCAAAAGCCGGTCTTCTGACTCAGACGCTCCGGACTGCGGCCTTCCCGGGAACCCTCCCAGTGGCAGTAAAACAGCCCTTCCTCACGTCTTTACAGCAGCGGCGACTGTGCGGGAATTTCACCCGGCTTCCCAATTCGCTGATGCCCCTTTATTCAGTTGTTTTTCATATGGTACCATGTTTTGCAGATGATTGCAAGCCGTTTGGCGGATATTTCGGAAACATTATAAGTCGGTAGGCACCGCCGTGGTACGTTTTTCGATCCCGACCACTACGCAGGTCTGCACATCGCTGACCGCCGGGTGGTTCATCAGCGAATCCACAATAAAGCTGTAATAGCTTTTCACATCCTTCGCCACAATTTTGAGCAGGTAGTCATGCGGGCCGGTGATGGTATAACACTCCTGAATCTGCGGATACTGAGAAATGACGTCGAGAAAACTCTGCATTGTTTCGCGGTTGAGCGGAGTCAAATCTACCAGTGCAAAAACCAACGTTTCCATTCCCAGCTTCTGCTCATCCACAATGGTGGTAAACTGCCGGATGATCCCCTGCTCCCGCAGATTTTTTGTCCGCGAGAGGCAGGCAGACGGGGAAAGCCCGATTTTTTTGGACAATTCGAGATTGGAAATCGAAGCGTCCTCCTGCAGGGTGTTCAAAATTGCTTTGTCAAACTGATCCAGCACAATATTCATGGAATGCACGTCCTTTTCCATATTACCGCATTAAATGGCTAACAAATACTATTATAAAGAATTTAATTTGGTATGTCAAGGGAAAACACGTATTTTTGATTGACACGTGTCGGAAAGTGTCTTATAATATTGGTTATCGTCAATTTGAGGAAATTTTATTTAGGGGTTGTGTTTATGGGGAAAACAGATTCCCGCGGCACCTTTTCCGGCAGAATCGGATATGTCCTGGCAGTGGCCGGTTCCGCTGTCGGGCTGGGCAACATCTGGAGGTTTCCGTATCTTGCGGCAAAATACGGGGGCGGCATTTTCTTACTGGTCTATATCGTTTTAGCGGTTACTTTCGGATTCGCGCTGATTCTTTCGGAAACGGCACTTGGCCGAATGACCCGTAAAAGCCCGATCGGTGCATTTCAGACATTCGGAAAAACCCGGCTGCAGTTCGGCGGCTGGATCAATGCCATTGTACCGATGATTATTGTACCTTATTACTGTGTCATCGGCGGCTGGGTAGCAAAATACCTGTTTGAATATTTGCGCGGACAAGCTGTCCCGCTTGCGTCGGACAACTATTTTACAGGGTTCATCAGCAGCGCGGGGGAGCCGGTGTTCTGGTTTTTCCTATTTGTTCTGGCTACCTTTATTGTCGTCCTGAGCGGTGTGGAAAAAGGCATCGAAAAAGTCAGTAAAATCATGATGCCCATTCTTGTGGTGCTCGCCGTTTTTATTGCCGGCTATTCCGTCACCCGTCCGGGCGCGATGGAAGGCGTCGCCTATTATCTGATTCCTGATTTCTCCAAATTTTCCTTTATGACTGTGATAGCCGCAATGGGGCAGCTGTTTTACTCGCTGTCCATTGCAATGGGGATTCTGTTTACCTACGGCTCTTATATGAAAAAGGACGTCGATATCGAGCAGGCGACCGGCCAGATTGAGCTGTTCGACACCGCAATCGCGTTTCTTGCCGGCCTGATGATTATCCCCGCCGTCTTTGCATTTTCCGGGGGAGACCAGTCCAAGCTGCAGGCCGGGCCGTCACTGATGTTCATTACCATCCCGAAGGTTTTTGAAAGCATGGGTATGGGAAATCTCGTCGGGGTCATCTTCTTCCTGCTGGTGCTGTTTGCGGCATTGACCTCGTCTATCTCCCTGATGGAAACCTGCGTATCCACCATACAGGATCAAACCGGATGGAGCCGCAGAAAAAGCGGTATCATCGTCGGGCTGGAGATGTTGGCAGTCGGGATTCCGTGTTCGCTTGGCTTTGGACTCTGGGATTTTATTCAGCCTCTGGGGATGTCCATTCTCGATTTCTGCGATTTCCTCAGCAATTCCGTATTAATGCCGGTTGCGGGGCTCTGCACCTGCCTGTTCATTGTCAAGGTAGTCGGATTTCCAAGACTGTCGGAAGAAATCCGGCTCTCTTCTAAATTTAAACGCGAGAAGGCATACAAGCTCTGCATACAATATTTAGCGCCTATCTGTCTGGTGATTATTTTCATCAGCTCAGTGCTGAGCGCATTCGGTTTTATAAAATTTTAACTGCTTATAAAAGTACTACGATCAAAAGCCCTCCAAAATCTGACAGGTTTTGGAGGGCTTTTGTTAGGAACAATGGATAGAAGGGGGGATTTGTGTGCTGACTTTGCATCGCAAGAAAAGGCTGATCAATTTCGGTATGGTAACGCTTGGCTGTGTGCTGTTCGCACTTTCCTTTGACCTGTTCCTCGACCCATCCCGCATCGCGCCGGGGGGCGTTTCCGGTCTCGCAATGGTGGTAAAATATCTGACGGGGCTGCCGATCGGCGTAGGGATTCTCTTAATGAACATTCCTCTGCAACTTACCGCTTTTTTAAAGCTAGGAAAGCGGTTTATTCTTTATACGGCCTATGCAACGGCACTTTCTTCCATCCTGATCGACCTGTGGGCATTTCTGCCGGCCTTCACAAACGATCTGCTACTGGCCTCGATCTACGGCGGGCTCCTGATGGGGGCCGGAATGGGAATGGTCTTTGCGGGCGGCGCGACTACCGGCGGAAGCGATGTCATCAGCCGGCTGGTCCGCCTGCGCTACCCGCATGTCCGGCTGGGGAAAATCATCCTGCTGGTAGACTGCGGGATTGTCGCGATTTCCGCAACGGTTTTCCAGGATATCAACCGGGCGCTTTATGCCGCGATCTCCCTCTACGTCAGTTCACTGGTGATTGACATGATCATGAACGGGTTTGATTATGCCACCATGATCTACATTATATCCGATTTTTCATCGGAAATTGCCGCAAAAATTCAGGATAAGCTGGAACGCGGCGTTACCTATCTGAACGGGCAGGGGGCTTATGAAGGCGCACCTAAGAAGGTCATTCTCTGCACCGTCAAGCGCAACGAATCAGCCACTCTTTATAACATTGTACATGAAATTGACCCCAATGCATTTTTAATTGCGTCAGAAGCACACCAGGTTTTCGGCTATGGCTTTTCACCCTATCAAAAAAGCGACTGACCGAATCTTTCAAATCAGCTTAAAATGGGCAAGCGCTTTGGCTACGCCGTCGTTTGCAACGCTGTCGGTGATATAGCCCGCCGCCTTACCCATCCGGGGAGAATGCTGCGCCATGGCGATTCCGGTTCCTGCCGCGCGCATCATTTCAAGATCGTTGTCGCTGTCCCCGATGGCATAGGCGTTTTCCGGTGAAATTTCAAGCCGCGCAAGAAACTGCAGCAGGCCGGTTCCTTTGTTCACACCTCTGCGGGAAACATCACAGCTGGTAAAAAGCGAATGCCGGTCAAACACAAATTCTCCGCCAAACGCCTGCTCCAGCTGGATCTGCTGGCTTTCGTCGTCATAAGCTGTCATGATCTTATTTGCTTTCCAGTTTTGCATCTGTTCAATCGGATGGAATTTTTCCGTACAAATATCAAACCGATTCAAAAATCCTTCAAAAACATCACTGAACGCCCGGAAATAGCAGGCATCCTGCCCTTCGAGTGCATAGGAGATTTTCAGCCGTTCGCAGGTTTCCATCAGGGAACAGGCAATTTCCTGATCAATGATTTCATTGAACAGAACGGTGTCTCCCATTTTTGCGTACGCTCCATTGGTCGTAATCCATCCGTCAAACGGAAGTTCTTGGGCATTATCGGGAAGATAGGAAAGCGGGCGTCCGGTGCAAAGAACCGCCAGATACCCGTTCTTTCTTAATTTGCTGATTGCAGCTTTCGTTGCGCTTGTTGGTGCGGGAACCCCCTGCGCCTTATCCACCAGGGTTCCATCATAGTCAAAAAACACTGCTCCGCGCCGCATGCATGTATCCCCTTTGTTTCAAGATTCTGTTATAGTATATCAAGTATAGCACAGATCTTTCCAATCGGCAAAAATTGTCGCAAGAAGGGGACCATTTTGATCGCCGTCATTTGACAAAATACGCGCCGGAAGATAAGATGAAATCCATAAGCTGCTATTTCATGGAAACCGGGGGAGGGAAGAAGATGAAAATCCTTGTGACAGGCGGCGCTGGGTTTATCGGGGGGAATTTTGTTCATTATCTACTGCGGGAGCATCCGAAGGAACAGGTCGTTTGTCTGGACAAGCTCACCTATGCCGGAAACCTGAAAACACTGGAAGATGCGCGGGCAAATCCCTATTTCACATTTATAAAAGGGGATATCACCGACACGGAAACCATCGACCGTGTATTCAAACAGGAACGTCCCGACGTTGTCGTCAATTTCGCGGCGGAAAGCCATGTCGACCGCTCCATCCGAGATCCTCAGTTGTTTTTGCGGACAAATGTCATCGGAACAGGGGTCCTGCTGGATGCCTGCCGAAAATACGGTATCGCGCGGTTCCATCATATTTCAACCGATGAGGTCTACGGGGATTTGCCGCTTGACCGGCCGGAGCTTTCCTTCAGTGAAACGTCTCCGCTCCACCCATCCAGCCCCTATTCCGCTTCCAAAGCGTCCGCCGACCTGCTTGTGCTGGCCTATCACCGTACGTTTGGCGTTCCGGTATCCATTTCCCGCTGTTCCAACAATTACGGCCCCTACCAGCATCCCGAAAAACTGATTCCGCTGACCATCCGGCATGCGCTGGAAGACCGCCCGATTCCCGTTTACGGAACGGGGAAGAATATACGCGACTGGATTTTTGTGGAAGATCACTGCGCGGCTGTCGATTTGATCCTTCGACGCAGGAAAGTTGGGGAACTCTATAATATCGGCGGGCACCAGGAACGATCCAATCTGTCTGTGATCAAAACAATATTGGAGATTCTCGGAAAACCCGAAAGCCTGATACAATTTGTTGCCGACCGTCCCGGGCATGACCGGCGGTATGCCATTCACCCGGGGAAACTTAAAGATGATTTTGGCTGGCGTCCGGCTGTGCGGTTTGAGGAGGGAATCAGCCGAACAATTGCGTGGTATGTAAACCACCGGTCGTGGTGGAAAGCGGAAAATCCCTGATTTGCGGCAAGCCCACACGTTCCCCACACATGATAATGGTACTTTATTGGATAATCGGCATGGGAGGGAACAGATTATGACTTGCAAAAAGATAACCGCATTCGTAGCGGCGGTTTTCCTGCTTATCGGAAATGCCATATCGGCACATGCGCTTGAAGGAGAATTCACGCTGAAAAGAGCCTGGTACCGGGATTCTGTCTCCTCCGGCAAAGCGGACGGCTTTAAAGACAATACGATTACCGTAAAGCCGGGGAGCACCCTATATTTTGATGTCAATGAATTTCTGGAGGGACTGCGCACAGAAAACGAGGGGACACCCTATTACCTTGCGGAGCTGCCCTATGTATTTGACGAAGATGAGGAAGAAGCGCCGTATACTGATTACCTGCCTCTTCCCGCGGGGAGCTATCTGACAGACCGCTCCTTTTTTCAGGTCTCCACACAGCGCATAGCGAATACACAGGCAGTCTCCAAGGTTTCACTCCAGAAAAACAGTACAGCCGCCGACGGCATCCACCGCAATCTGGTCGCGGTATCGCTTGCCGATTCCGCCAAAGGCAGCACCAAACTGCGGCTTGGATTCCGTGCTGTAAAAACCATTTATACCGACCGTGATGGGGAAGATATCCTTTGCGATGCGGGGGACACGTTTTATACCACCATTGTGATTCGTATTCAAAAGGAAGGGAATCCCCGCGCCCGATGAGTAAAACGGGTGAGAAATTTACAAGTCCCCGCCCGTCATTTAGAACAAGGAATTTTCCAAACATTTGGAAAGTAGGCCATTTGTCAGACGTGGGGATATATGGTATAATAGGGGAATGGGGTGATAAGCAATGAATGAACAGGAATTATTGCAAGCAATCGGAAAAATGCTCGATCAACGTTTACAATCAATTCAGCAAGATATATCGACTATGAAGCAAGATATGTCCAGTATGAAGCAGGATATAAGAGATAACCGAATATTGATAGAAAATAATGTTATGCGCGATATTCACTTAATTGCGGAACAGCATGCAGACATTATTGAAAGACTGAATGCAATCGCGGATTATGGTGAAACAAAAGGGCGTGTGTCAACGCTTGAACATGTAGTACAGTCCCATTCAGAAGATATAAAAGAATTGCAGAAAAGAATAGGCTAATAAAGGAATCGCGCCGAAAGGCGCGAATTTTTTTGCCGGTCACAGGTTAAGCTGGTAGTAATCGGCGGCGGAAGCAGCTATATACCGGAACTGATGGAGGGCTTCATTAAGCGCTGCGAGGAATTACCGGTGTCGGAAATTTGGCTGGCAGATATTGAGGAAGGCAAAGAGCGGGTGGAGATCATTCGAGCGCTTTCCCAGCGAATGTGGGACGCTGTTTCATATCCTGTTAAAATTTGTTCTACAATTAATCGGGGAGAAGCGCTGAAGGGAACTGATTTCGTAGTAACGCAGTTTCGCGTGGGACAACTTTGGGACAGTTTAAAAGCAGCATATTATAAAATGGGAGACTATAATTATAGTCTTGACAACTGCTATTATTGGGTTATAATGGAAATATAGACTATAGTCATCGTCTGACGGAGGGAAAATTATGAAACCAGATATCCGCCTAAACAATTCCGAACTAAAAATCATGAATATCCTATGGGAGCGCGGGGTGCTTAGCGCGAAGGAGGTGTCCTTAGAGGCCGCCGCGCGTCACAGCTGGAATAAGAACACGACCTATACCATCCTGAAAGGGTTGGTGGAGAAGGAGTATATCCGCCGCGATGAACCGAATTTTACCTGCTCGCCGCTGCTCTCGATTGACAATGTGCGCCAATGGGAAACGCGCGGTTTGATTGACCGGCTGTTCGGCGGTTCTCCGGGCACTTTTATCAGCACCTTTTTTGAGCAGGAAAACCTGACCGATGAAGAGCTTTCGGAAATCCGCAAAATGATTGACGAGGGGGAGCAGAAATGAAAAGGCTGTTTGCTGTTTTTCTGCTTTTCTCACTTTTGTGTGCCTGTGCGCAGGCCGTACACGAAGCTCCGTTTCCGGAAAGCGCACCGGATCTGTCTGTGAGTAAGGAAGAGCCCTCGGCCGTTTCTGAAACGGTGTCTTCTGCCGTGCCGAAAGAAGAAATCCCATCCGAATCTTCTTTTGTATCGCAGACGTCTTCCGCAGCGAATACCGTATCCACGCCGCTGCCCCAGGCGACTGCCCAATACGGGCTTTCATGGTGGGAAGAGGCATTTGCACTTGACAGCTTGGGAAATACGATGAAAATTGTTGAATCCGCGAGACTTTATCGCTATTCCGATCAGGTAAGTGTTACTGTAACAAGCGCGTTGAGCCCCGAGGCGGACCCGGATTCCATATCCTATTTCCCGGGCCAGAAGTTTTATAATTTTTCTTATCTGAGCGCGCTTGCGCCGGAGGAGTCGGAGGACATCGGGGAACCGCTTTCCGACCTGTCCGTACTGGAAATTGTGCTCGATTCGGACATCAAATACACCTATAAACTGTATGAGCGCGGTTTGGAGGCATCCAAACTGCCGCCCGGGCCTGGAATGGACGCGGTTGCCGGAGAGTACGGAGAAAACAAACGGCTTGCCGTCGATTCACAGGCTTATCAGACGCTTCTGTCCTCCCTGCGGGCGCGTTTAAAGGAGGGAAGGTGGTCATCTTCCTGGCTGGCGGTCATGAGAAAGTCAAACACAGAGAGGGTAACGGTCGCCTCTTCAGATGGCCGGTATTCGGCGGAATATGACCGGGAAAGCAATTGGTTTGATCTGGTCGTTTCCTCCATGCGGAGGATTTCTGTAAAACCGGAAACATGCAGGCGCGTCGCGGCGGATAAAACCCTAAAAGACGCGGCGCATGTGCAGATCGACTTTTTTAACGGCATTCAATATGACATTTGGCATGATGGGAAAACGGTTCTTGTGGTGTCGAGCGATATGGATTATGCGCTGAAATATGAAGCGGATAGCAAGTATGAACTGGAAGAACTGGACGGCATGGCGCAGGAGCGGATCAATCCGCCGACAGCCAAACCGGTCATCTACCTATATCCGCCAAAACCAGTCGATGTTTCCGTTAAAGTGCATTATAAGGGAAATTTTACTTATACCTATCCTGCCTATCGGGACGGCTGGAACGTGACAGCCTATCCGGATGGCCGCCTTGTCAACAAGGCAGACGGTAGTGAACATTACTATCTCTTCTGGGAAGGGGACGCCTTTGTAGACTGGAAGTTTGACGAAGGATTTGTCGTCCGCGGAAGCGACACGGAACAGTTTCTCGTTGAAAAGCTTTCCTATATGGGACTTTCACCGCGCGAATACAATGACTTTATTGTTTATTGGCTTCCTGAATTGCAGCAAAACGCGTACAATTTCATCACTTTCTCAACAGAACAATATGAGGCGCTTGCGCCGCTCGAAATTTCCCCTCGTCCGGACAGCATCCTCCGGGTGCATATGGTTTATAAAAAGTTGGGTCAGCCAGCGCGGATAAAACCGCAGGTGTTGGAACCATTCGAACGCAGAGGGTTCACGGTGGTAGAATGGGGCGGCAGTCGCGCGTGACATCAGGGAGGAAGCAATGAACGAATTATTTTTGCGGGTCGTCAATATGTCTTTGACCGCTTCGGTGATCGGGCTGGCAGTATTTTTGTTCCGCGCCGTTGGGAAACGTAGATTGTCTCGCTGGGTATTTTACGCGGCTTGGGGATTGGTGTTGGCACGGCTGCTACTGCCCGTTTCGGTTCCCTCGCCGATAAGTGCGTTCAACGCGATTCCCGCCGCCCACCCGCGGACAGCACAGCAAAGTGGAGAAATGGTGTTTGTTAAGGACAACGGGGCGGAGATCAACTTTCCAACGCTGCAAACGCGCCCTGCTGAGGTGTCTTCTCCCGCCTTGGAAGCAGACGAACCGGCCGTTCAGGTACCTGCCGGACAACCGGCAGCGGTCGTCGCGCCCGCCAGAATTCCTATGGTCACCATCCTGTCTACCATCTGGCTGTGTGGAATGGTGCTGCTGCTTGCTTACAGCGCGGGATGTTACTGTTATACGCTGCACAGGCTCAAAGCGGCCGAGCATATGGCTCATACGCCTGGACTGGACGCAGTATTTACAAAAGCTGGCATCATCCCTGCATGCGTTGCCCTTTACCGCAGTGGGCTATTTGACAGCCCGGTCGTCTGTGGATTGCTGCGCCCCAGGCTGGTGCTCTCCGGGCTGGTGGGAGAAGCGGATATGGCGCATGTGCTGGCGCATGAGCTGACCCACATTCGCCGCCGCGACAATCTCTGGAAAGCGCTGGCGACGCTGGCGCTTTACGTGCACTGGTTCAATCCGCTGATATGGCTTTTTTATCATTTTTATGTAATCGATATGGAGGCTTCCTGCGATGAGGCAGTCATCCGCGGGGGCTTCGACCGCAGAGAATACGCCTACTCGCTGGTTGGCATGGCTTCGAAAAACCGGAGCGCTTTTGCGGGCGGATTTCTCGCATTTGGAGAGAGCGCGCTCAAGGAGAGGGTGAAATCGATTATGCAGATCAAAAAGAATACGGTGGTCGTCTCGATTATCTGCATCGCGGTGCTTGCGGGACTGGCGATCGTGTTCCTTACCAATCCGCAGAATCCCCCGGGGGTGCTTAAATTGCTGGATTCGCTCGATTCCGGCAAGCTGACACAGGTGAAGGCGGAACTTTCGGACGGCGAAGAAACGTATCTGCCGGAGGAGCTTTTCCGGCAGGCGGTGGACGCTATTCAAATGCTTGAGCCTTTTGAGGAATCGCCGGGGGATACTGATTATGATAAAAACTGTGCGCTCCGCTTTGAAAAGGCCGACGGGAACTTGCTTACGCTGGAATATTACCGCGCCGCCCATGATACAAATGACAGGATATGGATTTGGGAAAATAACGGTGCACAGGAGAGCTTCGCTGTAAGGCCGGAGAAGGCCTCGCTTTTGATCAGCCTGATATCTGAAGCGTCTAAGTGGGCACCGGAGCAGTCAGTCAGTTCCCAGGCTACTGCTCCGGAATCCTCTTCTCAAGTCGCATCCTCTGCCCCCGCACAGCCGCCTTCCGTACCGGCCGCGCAAGCCCCCGCCGCATCGGCTTCCGAGCTGGAGATTGCCCGCACGGCGCTCAAAGGGCTGCGTCTGCAGGATGTGACGGATGTTTTTGTCGGACGGGACGCGCCGAACAGCCAACTGGGAACCGATACGCCGAAAGAGGACTGGGAAGCGATGGTATACGCCGTTCAAAACGCAAAGTTTTTACAGACCGAGGGGTACGATGTTTCTTATGAACCGGAATACGACATCGTTTTCCGCAGGGCCGGCAAACATGACCTAATCGTGACCTTCAATACGAGGAGCATCACTGTTTCGGAAGAAAGCGGCGAGCCTGTCCAGCAGCACTACCGCTATACATTTGAGCCGGATATCGACTCTTTTAAACCTCTGGCGGATTTGTGCGAACATGCCCTCGGTAATTCCGACCGTTACCTGTGGACGCAGGGCACGGTTCTGCGCCAGAACAACCCCGATTATCTGCGCATCCCCTATACGAATGTCGACTGCGTCAACCTGATCGACCGCGAAAGCCGCACGAGTATCCGGCTTGACCCGGCGACTGCCGAACGCGTGGTGCTGGCGATCAACATGGTGGACCCGCTGGAAACCAAGGTACAGCCGGAAATGAAAAATCTGCGGATGCTTCAAGTTCGTTATAAAGATGGTAAAAAAGCAGAATACTGGATGCATTCCAATGTATTCATGTATCAGGATGTCCAGCTGGGTACCGTTGACCGGGACTGGCACACAGGAATCGCCGCTCTTTATTTTAATAGTGGGTTACCGGATTCCAGAGAGATGCAGGGCGGGGAAGCAGGGCTCGTTTCAGCCGAATGGCTTGGAATGATGAATCCCTACCGCATTACCGCAATGGAGATCGGCGGGGAAGCGCAAATGCGGAAATATAGCGCGGCGGCAGGCGAAGAACAGCGTGACGTGATTTTGCAGGCGGCGCGGAAATTGCAGAAGCTTTCGGTAGATCCGCATTCGGTTTCCAGCGGCGGCAAGCAAAAAATCCTGTCGGCGACGGAGAGCCCCTCGCTGCGTATCTCGCTAGAGTTTGAAAACGGGAAGGAACAGTATACGGTCTACTTTTTTGAAGATGCCTACCTAAGAATTTCAGTGGGTTCCATTGATTATTATCTCGGATACCGGGCAGAGCCGGTGAGCGCTTATCAAGAGCTTTTGAATGAATTGCAGTTCTATTCCGTTGAGCCGAAATATAATCCCATGACCGCACCGGACCGGCCATAATCATTATCATAAAAAAGGAGAGTCATCATGAAACAGTTCAGAAAATCAGTTATGACAGCAACTGCGGCTCTTTTTACTATTGCATTGTCTCTGGGCGTATCCGCCGCCAACATCGGCAGGCCTGCCTGCCTGTATATTGATACCGCCCAGGTTGACACTGTAACCGTGATCGATCGAGAACTATATGCGGGGTACATGGTTGCGGGAGAGAACGACCGCAAAGCGGTGATTCAAGCGCTCAACGGTATCGACTATCGTCCGTCTACCAACGTTACACCCGATATGGATGGCCTGCGCCTGCTGCAAATCCGCTTTCAAAACGGCGAAAAATATGAATACTGGTGCCATAGGAATGTTCTGATGAACGGTGACACACAGCTTACCGACGGTCTGGCCTGCGCTGATCTTTATAAGGTACTCGACCGCTGCATCAAAAATAATCCCGCCAGCATAGAATGGCTAAGCTATATGAACCCCTATCGCGTAACCTCAATGGAAATCGGAGGAAGGGGCCAGGCGGCCTATCAGACAACTGCGTCGGAAGCCAGCCGCAAAACGATTCTGGATGTCTGCGGCAAGCTTCAAACGCTCGTTCCGTCCAAGGTGCGTAAAATCGGCGTGGAAGGAAAAGAAAGCTTCACCGGAAAAGGTGAGCTGTTTTACACGGTTGCCCTTGAGATGGAAAACGGCAAAAGCGACTATCTGGTAAAGCTTTTCGATAATGGCGAAATCAATATTTCCGTGGACAATATCAGTTATTCGCTGGCGTATACCAGCACGGATCAAAAGCAATTTGACATGCTGATTACAACATTGCGCGGGTATACCACATAAAGTGCGAAAGAGCCGAAGGAGGTATCGGTATGAATTATTTTTTTCGGATGGTCTGTCCACTTCTGATGGCAGTCGTTCTGTGTACCGCCTGTGTGCCAACAAGTAGGCATCCGACGCAGGAAGCGTCGGATGCCCAGCTTTCCTCTTCCGCTTTTGCTTTATCGGTACCGGAAACGGAGCCTTCGGAAGGCAATGATCTGGCAGATGCGATACAGGCATTGCGCAGCTATAATCCGAAATATACGGAAATTCACTGGGATCATCTCGAACGGGGGCAATCGCTCGCTGTAACTTATAAGCTTCTGGAAGACATTGCGGCTGTGCTCACGCAGAATCCCTGCACAGTGAGTTCTGCTCTGCCCGACGTCATTTCCTCCGAGGACTTTGTACTACTTACCCTACATACGGCGCAGGGGAGAAAGGTCAAATGGGTGCAAGCACAGTTCAGCCTGTTATCAAATGAACAGCAAAATGGAGAGTACGCCGGTAAAATGCTGGCGGAATTCCATGCCAGCACAGGCGATTTTGCCATATTTGTCTTTGAAAGATCCGCTTTTTGGCAGATCACCGATCTGCTTTCTGCCATGACCTCCCAAGTTCCGCTTTCTGTAAGTGAAAATGCGATGAAAATGCAAACGGCTGTTACGGCACAAGCAAAATACCCTGTGCTGTCCGATTGCCTGCAATTTGGGGATACGCTTTTGTGCCGATGGCATTTAGGGAATGACGGCATAGCGGAATGCCCGTTTGAAGCAATAGACGCCAAAACGGGGGAAATCCTGTATACGTATGTTTTGCAGGAATACCCAGCGCGGGTCGAAAAGATGCCCACGCAAGGTTATGATTACCGCCTCGTGCTGTCCGACCGGATTTTATATAAAGACAGTACAGACGCTTCCAAGGAGCAAATCTGGAAGCTTCCCGAGGCAGTAAAAACAAAGCTTTGGAAAGGAACTGCCGACGACCAGAGCGCGTTTGACGCCGGCCCACAGGCGGATTTGCTGGCTTACGCGGCGAGGAACGGCGTCTGGCTGGCAAAGTCCGACGGCAACGGGGAAGTGCTTGTTCTGGAGGAGATTGATATCCCTGCAGAATTGAATCCGCAGGTCGGATATCTGCATCCGGTACTGATGAACGGCGGGAAGCAGGTAGCAGCCACAATCGTCTATTGGAGCGACGGGAACGGGGACGCTGCAAGCTACGGAGTCAGTATCTATAATGTTGCGAGCAAAAAGACAACAGTGATTCCAGATATTTTCGCGTGGCTTTCCAATCCGGCCAAACCACTGAATGAGAAAACCCTGTACGCAATTGGGGGGAGCGGAATGCGCCTGATTGATGTCGAATCAGGAGAATACCGAACTGTCGATTTCGATTTTCATGAGGAAAATTCCTTTGATTACCGGACCTTTGCACGTACTCAGGACGGACGAAACGAGCAGGGGAATCGAGTCTGGAAGCTCCTGTTACGGGAAGGACAGCAAGAGGGCCGGGAACTTATAACGGCGTTCTGTGATTATTTATACGTCAGGGCAATGACACAGGACTATATCGTATGCGATTATGGACGTTCGGGCGAGGAAGGGGAAAAACACTTCTGCATTGTGCCGCAGAAGTAAAATCCGGTAATTAGAATTAAAAAAGAATGATTTGATATGTTGTATGTATTGAAGGTAAATGGCTTTTAATTTAAGCTTTTTTGTCTTTTTACTAAAATAACAATCGGTAGGAGCTATTGAAATTTCGCAGGTAAAGATTTTATTTTTTACTACAAGAGATTGCGAATGTTTATGTAATTATAGTCCCAATTGAATGAAATTATTAAATTAAAATTTGTAAAACAGAAAATATAACATAATATAAAAGCAGGGAATGACCTTGCTTTTTCCTTTTAACGACCCCCTATCAACTAAAATAATAATTACAATAAATAAAAGTTTAGCGCAATTCCGGGTAGCACAACCCGTTGCGCGGCGCGCCTGCTTGACAGAACCGCACGTACTTTATTAAAAAAATTAATGGACGAACTATTCAATTTTCTATTACACTTTTTATTTATCCACATGTACTTTTACAATGCAATTGGTTTTTTCTTGTAAGTTTTTGTATAATATGATAAAGTATAAAGAAAACGACGTTAGGAGACTCAGTGTATGGAGCTGTCTTTTTTGGGCGCTGCCCGCGAAGTAACCGGAAGCTGTCACTATTTGGAAGCCTGCGGTAAGAAAATACTGATAGACTGCGGTATGGAGCAGGGGCCCGACGAATACGAGCATCAGGACCTTCCTATGGCGCCCGGTGTGATTGATTACGTATTTCTCACCCATGCGCATATTGACCATTCGGGCAGACTGCCGCTGCTCGCAAAGCTGGGTTTCCGTGGACAGGTATTTGCCACTGATGCAACCTGCGACCTTTGTTCCATCATGCTGCGTGACAGCGCACATATTCAGGAATTTGAAGCGGAGTGGCGCAACCGCAAGGGAAAACGCGCAGGCCGTGAAGAAATTGAACCGCTTTATACAATGGCAGACGCAGAACAGGTAATTGAGCAGCTGGTTTCCTGCCGTTACAATGAGATCATCGAAATCTGCGAAGGCATTCGGATCCGGTTTGTAGACGTGGGACATCTTCTTGGGTCGGCCAGTATTGAGGTCTGGCTTGAAGAAAACGGTACTTCCCGTAAAATTGCATTTTCCGGCGATATCGGAAATATTAATCAACCTCTCATCAAAGACCCTTCATACATCAGCGAGGCCGATTATGTTGTGATGGAGTCCACCTACAGCGGAAGATTCCATCAGCGTCCGCCTGATTATTCTGCGGCTCTGGCCGAGATCATTCAAAGGACTTTCGACCGCGGCGGCAATGTGGTGATTCCATCCTTTGCTGTCGGCCGCACACAGGAAATGCTGTATTTCCTGCGGGAAGTCAAAGCATGCGGCCTTGTGAAAGGACACGATCATTTCCCGGTCTATGTCGACAGTCCACTGGCCAACGAAGCCACCACAATCTTTAACGATAACCGCATGGACTGCTTTGATGAGGAAGCAATGGAACTTGTCCGGAAGGGAATCAATCCTATCACGTTTCCCGATCTCCACATCTCCATTACCAGTGACGATTCCAAGGCGATCAACTTCACCGATACGCCAAAGGTAATTATTTCTGCGTCGGGCATGTGCGAAGCAGGACGCATTAAACACCACCTCAAGCACAATTTGTGGCGGAAAGAATCCACTGTGGTATTCGTCGGGTATCAGGCGGTGGGCACCACCGGACGCGCGCTGCTGGACGGTGCCCAGACGGTAAAGCTGTTCGGCGAAGTAATCGATGTGGAAGCTGAAATTGTTTCCTTACAGGGTGTAAGCGGACATGCCGACCAGGACGGATTGCTGCGCTGGCTTAACGCTTTCACCACCAAGCCAAAACGTGTTTTCGTTGTGCACGGCGAATCCACCGCTGCCGACACTTTTGCGAAATTGGTTCAGGAAACTTACGGCATCCCGGCCGTTGCACCCGATTTCCAGGAGCGTTATGATCTCATTTCCAACACTCTGCTGGAAAAGGGAGTCCAGCGCGAGCTGAAAAAAGCGCCTGCCGCCAAGGTATCCGGTGTTTTTGCACGTTTGCTTGCTGCGGGCCAGCGTCTGCTTAATGTCATTGAGCATAACCAGCACGGCGCTAATAAGGACCTTGCCCGATTTGCTGATCAGATCAATTCCCTGTGCGACAAATGGGACCGCTGACTTTTGAACCGATCCGGTGAAAACAAACAATGACAAATAGAGACCTCCTTGGAAGAATATGTTGTTATACGCTCATCAACTTAGTTGATGAGCTGTTTTTTTCCTATTATCGAATTACTCAAAATAGCGCTTTAAATTGCATCATCGCACACACGGTTCACTTCAACGACTTTATACAAACATTGACTATAGTACCCTCGATATACGTAAAAACAGGCTGGCACTTACTTTCGAAGTCTGCCTGTTAATATAATAATCTACCTAGCAAAGGCGATTTTAAGAGTAGCACCGCACAGAACCAGCCAATTGGGCAGCGTCTGCAAACTGGAATAAATATCCTTGGGCATATGAACTGAACACTTCAAAATAGACATGGCCGAAAAAGACCTCCTGATGCAGGATAATTACAAAAGGAGGTCTTTTGATGGGAAAACTATGGAGCAAAGATCATAAAGAAAGCACTGGCACTATGGAAAAAGGTGAAACATTTCCTGGTTCACTCCATTTTGCAAACAGGCTATATTTTAATCAGAAATGACTTATAAAGCTCCCTATTGGATGTGGAAACCATTAATCGGTCTGTATATACTGCCGGTTTTATTTTCTGTAATGTCAACTCCTCAACCGATTTGGGTTGAATTTGGGTAAATCTCACCTGAAAATTCAAAGGAATAGGAGCAAAATAGGTAATTCCGTTATAACCGGTCATATTGATAATTTGCAGCATATAGGTCGATGCATCTATTTTTGCAAAAAACATCTCTACCATTTCTGGTGCATCGGTTTCGAAGGCACGAGGAATTGGCTTTACCTTGCGCATCAAATCCAGATAAATGCGTTTAAACTCATCATATCCATGGTGATAGTAGAGTGAACCAATTTCCCATGGAAGATATATGTTGCCATTTTTATAAGCGGCCAGACTCTGGTCAGTATCCCTGTGGCCAAAGCAACGCTCCGGCGGGCCGAACCGGGCCTTTTCCACCATGGGTAAAAGCCCCTGAGAACCATTCAGCTTCATCTTGTAATAAGGCTTATCCAGATACACCCATTTCCGCTCATGAAAATCCAGAAAATCCGTTCTTGGCTCTGGCTTCAAATAAGTTCCTCTTACATCTGTGACACACTCCTCAAGCTGCGTACCAAAAAGCTCCATAAGCAGCTCCGAATCTTCAGAAAGGGAATATCGGGAGGCGATAATACTGGCAGTGGTTGTTTTAAAGGCTTCGGCTACGCATTTCTCCACTTGAGCGACACCGGGAAGCAGAATAAAATCATAATTATCAAACTCACAAATCTTACTGGCAAGCACTCCATTTTCCACAATTGTAAAAAGAATATGCTCTTCCTTAAGCATGCGGAACACGCCCCGATATTCCGCATTCCAGGTACGGCGTTCCCCGCTGCTGACCAGCATAATTTTGGTTTTCGGGTCAAAGTGCCCATAGTATTCCTCATACTTTTCGTGAAAAGCAAAGATTTCCCGCACACCCTGGAAATTTTCATAATCGGGATAATCCTCAAAATTGCCAATGATGCACCAATCCAGGCTTCCGCCCATAGCCATATTGCCATACAGCCGGATGCGGTTGAGATAATCGGATACGCCCATAAAGCGATAAGGCAAATCCACCGCATTGATGGCCACATTGGAGGATACCTTATCCTCGTAGCTGCCCTCAATAATGCCTACATTGTCGGTGCTGTTGTATATCCAGAAGGGCAAGGGGCGGTCTACCGCCGAATTGGATTCGTTGCGCACAATATCTACCCCATGGGAGATGTAGTTGCTCACAGCAATTTCCGGATTGACCGAACGGGCCAAATCACGGATTTTCTCCAAAATATCATAGACAGTTGCCTTTTTAAACTCGCAGTATTTCTGAAAAACCGGATCGGCGGGGTCTTCCTTTGTGGGTAAGGTCTCCCCGTACATTTCGGCAAACCGTTTTTTGCAGTTTTCACACTGGCAAATGCCTATATAGTTTCCGCTGTAATCTTGGGTCACATAGCCGAACATATTAAAGAATATGCCGTCCACCGGATATTTTCGGATCACCTCTTCAATAGCCTTAAGGGATAATTTCTGCTGGTATTCGCCGTTGATGCAGGTGGCTACCGTATCGTGATAGCGGATAGGCGAGCCATCCAGAGCGCGGGAATACCAGTCGTAGTGGTTGACATAGAAGCTTTCGTGGGTTTTGCTAAAATCAAAGCGAACAATAACCCGAATGCCGTTTGCATGGGCTTTTTCCACCACATTTCCAATAAAATCGCCCTTCATATAAGGATTGAGCCATTGGAACTCTTTCTGCTGGGTAGGATAAAAGGAAGTAATTCCTCCGCACCCAATTTGCAGGACATTGGCGTGAAGGCTCTTGATCCATTGAATGTGCTTATCAATATCTATTAAAGCGTCCACATCACGGATATTGTTCTGAATCATTCGAATATTGTTTTTAAGCCACCATGGCATATGTTTTCCTCCTAAGATTGTTATTGCGTTTGGATGACCACCATATTCCAGATGCTGAGCTGGTCCAGTGTCACCGTTACGCAATCCTCTACCTGTGTAAAAGATACCGCCTCCTTTTCAATTGCCGCTGTAACTGAGCTAACCTTTTTCCCATAAGGCAGGCGAATTGTAAAGGATGCATCGTGGTAAGAAACCGTGCCCACCAGTGGACGCTGGCCGATTCCATTGACAAGGTGAACCAAAAGCTTCTCACCGCTCTGATATACCGTTGCAAAAAGCCCGGCGATGTTGCGGGTCATCTCAAACTGCCTCTCCTCAATGAGATAATCCAGGCAGTTGCGCAGCAGCCAGTAATGATCCTCCATATGGTATTCTTCAATCAGCCTGCTCAGGGGAAACGCGATGGAAAGCACCTGCCCCTTACCCAGCCGATGGGTGAGCACCATGGGGATATCGGTATGCTCCACCGGCATGCTGGCCCGTTCCGGCGGGGCCCCCACCGCATCCGGCGGCGCGAAGGGCGGAACCAGGGTCAACAGAGCCTCGGCACCGAGAGGCTTCATATACAAAACCTTTTTGCGAAGCGGGATGAAGGTGACCTGTTCAAAACCCCGGCGAATGGCCGGATTATCCGTCTCAATCCGCAGATAGCTGGCCGCCAGCTTCGGGCTTTGCATTGCCCGCTCTTCCACTCCAATTAGTCCACTTAATTGGGAAAATCCAGAAACTGCGCTTTTTTCAATAATCAGCCGGCCACCATCCTGAACGTAAACCTCCAAAATTGAGATGGCATTTTCGCTCAGCGCAATTCCGTCAGGCACCACCACCACGCGGTATTCATTCATCCGGGTCCCATCAATATGGTGGATATCCATCAGATCAAACTGATACTGCATGGCCGCCATGCCATCCACCCAGCCGGCCGCTGGCCAGGAGCTGTTCCAGAGCAGAAGCACCTGTGAAAGCGGCTTGGCGTGAGCCATTTCATCTTCGCAAGCCGCAACCATTTGGTTTATTTCCCGCACGCTGGAAAGAATGCGCTTATCGGTAACTGTATCGTTAAAGCCTGTTATGGAATGCCACAGGTGAGCGTTGTTGGCAACAACCTGCGCCATCCAGAACATATACTCCGATTTGGACATACCGGTATGCCGCCAATCCATACCCGGACTGGAATGAATAATGCCGAAGGGCCGCGGCAATCCAGGAACAGCGTTGCCGATTTTCATGTTGAGCATCGGCTTATAGACTGGAGGCAGATTACCCACACCCTGGGAAAGAATATTCTGAGCCTCGGTGCAAATCAGGTCGGCGGTGGCATAGCGCTCATCCAGATTATCCACGACACCTTCCGGGTTGCGTTTGTGATCGTAGCCATAATAATATAAAATAACAGGCACATCCTGGCGGATGCTTTTGGCTGTATCGTAAATCAGCTTAACATTATCCTTCATGCAGCGGGAATGCCAGTCGGGGTTAAAATCGGCGGGATGATCCGGCAAAGCCTCACCATAAAGACTGTGGTATTTTTCCCGACAGATTTCACAATAGCAGTCGGAAGGGTGTGGCGCATTGAAAAAGATACCGTCGATGTCGTAGCCCTGCAGCACCTCTTCAATAACCGGCACAGCCAGATCCCGATTGCGATAGCCGCTGTTGATGCAGGTGGAAATGAGCAGCGACCAATCCCCCATACGGTCTTTGCCGTAGATCAGAGGCGAATCGTCTCGCTGCTTTACAAACCATTCCGGTCGGTTAAGGTAAACAACATCATCCGTTTTACTAAAATCAAAGCGGGCAATCACCTTTATATTTTTCCGGTGGCAGGCTTCCAGAATTTCCTGAAGCAGATCCCGGCCCTCAGGCAGAAATTCATTGATATGATGATATTTCACCTTACTTGGATACCAGGCATAAATGCCGCCCACATTGACGACTACAGCATTGGCGCAGTCATCCTCCAACTCCTGAGCTATTTTTTGCGGATCCATTTTTTGAGTATCCGCCACCTGCAAATTATACTGAATAATGCGCATTGGTTTTTCCCACCACAAGATATTGGGCATTGAGATTCTCCTTTGTATAAAAATATTACAGATTTCCAGCCCGCATGCACCGCACAAAATGCCCGGAGCGAATCTCCTGTAGCTCCTGGGGCTGTTGGCATTCTTCTGTAGCATAGACGCACCGAGAGGCAAAGCGGCAACCGGGCCCCGGGTCAATGGGGTTGCCCACCTCGCCGCGAAGCAGATGGCGCTCCCGGTTGCGGCGGCTGAGATCCGGCGTTGGGATGGCGGAGAGCAGCGCCATAGTATAGGGATGGAACTGCTGTTCAAAAAGATCATCGCGGGAGGCGTATTCCACCACCTGCCCCAGATACATGACGGCGATATAATTGCTGATATGCCGCACGACGCACAGATCGTGGGTAATGAACATATAGGCCAACCCCTGCTGATCCTGCAAATCCATCAGCAGGTTGATGATCTGCGCCTGAATGGATACATCCAGCGCCGAAACTGGCTCATCACACACGATGAATCTGGGGTTGACCGCCAATGTCCGGGCAAGCCCTACACGCTGCCGGCGTCCGCCGTCCAGCTCATGGGGATATGTATTATAATAGCGCTCCGGCAAGCCACACATATCCATCAGTTCTTTGATACGCAGCCGCATGGCCTCCTGCCCCTTTACAGTATGCAGCACCTTCATGGGCTCAGCAATGATATCCCCTACGGAAAGGCGGGGGTTCAGGGAGGTGAAAGGATCCTGGAAAATCATCTGCATCTCGGAGCGCATTTTCAGCATCTGGGATTTATTGTATTTTAAAATATCCTTGCCCTCAAACAGGATTTCACCGTTTGTTGCTTCCAAAAGGCGCATTATGGTGCGCCCCAGGGTGGATTTTCCGCAGCCGGATTCACCCACCACCCCCAAGGTTTCGCCTGCATTGATCTTCAGGCTCACATCATCCACAGCGTGAAGCATTCCTTTGTTCACTTTAAAATATTTTTTTAAATTTTTTGTTTCAATCAGCGGTGCTGCCACTATGCATTTCCCCCCCGGTCTTCATATAAAAAGCACTTAATTTTGTGCCCTGCTCCAAACATAGGAGGCAGCTGGACTTTGCATTTTTCCATACAGTTCGGGCATCGCTCGACGAATTTACATCCCACAGGAAGGTTGGTAGGATCCGTCATAAAGCCTGGAATGGGAATCAGCCGTTTGGCTTCTGTGGTCAGATCTGGAATGCTATTAAACAGCCCCACTGTATAAGGATGATTTCTCTTGCGGGCAAAAACCTCCTCGACAGAACCAGTTTCAATGATTTCGCCAGCGTAGACGACAGACACATTCTCGCAGAACTCGGCCACAACCCCCAAATCGTGGGTAATAAAGATCATGGAGGTATTGAATTTTTTTTGCAGTTCCTGCATCAGTTGAAGAATCTGCGCTTGAATGGTTACATCCAGAGCGGTGGTGGGCTCATCGGCCAGCAACAACTCCGGCTCGGCTACCAGAGCCATGGCTATGCCGATGCGCTGCTTCATGCCACCAGAAAACTGATGGGGATATTCGTTTTTGCGGCTTTTCTGGATTCCCACCAGTCCCAGAATGTCATCCACCCGCTGGTCCTTTTCCTCCCTACTCATTTCCGGGAAATGAAGCTCCAGCACCTCGTGAATCTGATCCCCCACTGTCAGAATGGGGTTGAGGCTGCTCATAGGGTCCTGAAAGATCATGGCGATTTTGGCACCGCGGATTTTCCGCATGTTGTGGTTATCCGCCGCCAGAATATCGGTATTATCATAATGAATATTGCCTTTGGTGATTTCTCCCACCTTGGCGGGAAGCAGTTGGAGAATGCTCAGAGCCATGGTTGTCTTGCCGGCACCCGTCTCCCCTACCAGGCCTAGGGCTTCGCCCTTTTTTAAAGTAAGATTTATGCCGTTTAAGGCGTGAACCACGGCTTCATCTGTGTTATACTGGACATGCAGATCTTTTATGGTCAACAGGCTTTCGCTCATGTCCGTACCCTCCTAATTCTTGGTCCTGGGGTCCAATGCATCCCGCAGGCCGTCCCCCACAAAATTCAGGCACATAACGGAAATGGCAATAAAAATGCCCGGAACCAATCCAAGATGCGGAAAATGGCGGATATTGGTTCTGTTTTCCGATAAAATGGTTCCCCATTCCGGTGTGGGCGAGGCAACGCCGATACCCAGAAAACCCAAGGAGGCGATTGCCAGAATGGTGGTTCCAAGCCCTAGGGTAGCGGAAACAATAACAGGTCCCATACCGTTGGGGATCAGATGCTTGAAGATAATGCGGGCGGAGCTGGTTCCGCAGCATTTCGCCGCTTCCACATACTCCTGGTTGCGCAGGGTCATAATCGAGGCGCGGACCGTACGGGCATAGTTGGGAAATTCGGCCACAGCCAGAGCGATCAGCATCTTGAAGGTGCCCTGCCCCAGAGCAGATACCACCGCCATGGAGAGCAACATACGGGGCACCGCCATAAAAATATCGCAGAACCGCATGATGATGTTATCGACCTTACCACCGAAATAGCCGGCAGCGCCACCCAGGGTAAGCCCCACCACCATAGCCGAAGCCACCACAACCAAGCCGGAAAGCAGGGAGATTCGTCCGCCATAGAGGACACGGGCAAACAGATCGCGCCCATACTGATCCGTGCCGAAGGGATGCTCGGCACACGGGGTAATAAAGCGGTTGGCCATACTCTGCTTATAAACCTGATCGTAACTGATAAACAGCGGTGCGGTCAGGCACATCAGAATCAGCAGGAGAATGGCGGCCAGGCCAACCATAGCCAGCTTATTTTTGCTGAACCGGAAGGCAATGAGCCCCAATTGACTTTTATTGGTCAGATTGCTCTTGTTTTTATATTTCATTTTTTCACCTAACCTTCTAGCTTAACGCGGGGGTCGATCAGTGCATAGGTAAGGTCCACCAAAAGGTTGACCACACCCACAAACACGGCGATTACCACAATAACGCCCATGACAACCGGTACATCGCGGATTTTCACCGCGTTGATCAGCAGGCTTGCCACCCCTGGGATGGAAAATACGCTTTCAGTGACAATGGCGCCGCTGATTATATTCGCCAGACTGGTGCCGATCCGGGTGGCCACCGGCAGCATACCGTTGCGCAGCACATGCTTGCCGATGATGCGCTGCTCGGAGGCCCCCTTGGAACGGGCGGTGCGGACATAATCCAGCTTGATAACTTCCAGCATGCTGGTACGTGTCAGCCGGACCTGGGCCGCCAGCGAACCGGTGCATAGAGTCAAAGCAGGCAATACAAAATGCTTAAGGGATTCAGCGCCGGTTGCCGGGAACCAGCCCAAGGTCAGGCAGAATATCACTTGGGCCATCAGGCCGAACCAGAAGGCGGGAATGGAGGCAAACAGCATGGCAAGAACTAGCGTTGTGTAATCAAGCATGCTGTTTTGCCGCACAGCCGCCAGTATCCCCAGCGGGATGCCCACCACCACCGAAATGGCCATGGACATCAGGCCCAAGGTGAGAGTATTTGGGAGTCGCGAGGCAAATTCGGTCAAAACATTAAAACCGTTATACCAGGAGCTGCCAAAATCCCCCTGCAAGACACCCGCCATATACTTCACATAGCGCATAAGAACAGGATCGTTCAATCCCAACTCGGCCCGCTTGGCTAAAACAGCTTCATAGGGGGCATCGGGGCCCAGAATCAAGGTGGCGGGATCACCCGGAGCAAGGCTCATAATCACATAGATAAACAGAGTGATACCGATGACAACCGGAATCAGCATCAATCCTCTTTTTGCAACATATTTCAGCATGAGACACCTCATTTCAACCCGAAGATGTATAGAAAATGTCGGCAGCGCTCCCCCAAGAAGTTCATCCCAGCACGTACCACCGGCATTTCCTATTTTTTATGAATGCTTACAAGTTTCTTCCCTGGGGCCAGTGACTTGGGGCCGGCTTTTACCAGCTCCAGTCATTGAAGAAATAGAGCCCAGTCAAGGCGCGGGGTACAACCCCTTTGAGACCACTGTTATAGGCGCAGGCATTTACTTCATAGTAAAGGCATACGGTATAGGCATTATCTGTGATCATATCGCAGGCCTGTGCATAAATCTGCTTTCTTTTCGCAGAGTCCACCTCAACGCGGCCGGCTGCAAAGAGTTCGTCTAGCTCCGGACTTGAAACACCAAGATCGTATTTTCCAGGTGCTAGAGCTTGGGAGGAGTGGAACTGATAGTAGATACCGTCGGCATCCATAACGGAAATACCGGATGCGCGGAGCTTGGCTCCAAAATTTCCTTCCTGTTCGGTGTTGGTGTATGAGGGTGCATCAACTGCGTTGACGGTGCAGTTGATTCCCAGCTCGATAAGTTGGCCCTGCAATACCTGGGCCGCATTTTCATTGCGGGTGCCGCTGACAGTCAGAATTGAAAATTCTTCCCCATTGTAACTGGACTTGGCTAGAAGCTCCTTGGCCTTTTCCAAATCATATTCAATGGTTTTATAAGTACCCGGGTCCGGGCGGCCTGAGAAGGAGGGTGCCATCTGAATATCGCCTACCGTGGCATACCCTTCATAAACGCCGATGTTGATCTCTTCCTTGTTAATGCCATATTGCAAAGCCTGTCGGAATGCTAGATCCTGGCCGGGTCCCTTGGTGCAGTTGATAAACATATAGCAGATCGAGGAAGCATCGGTTGTATCCCATTTTACTTTCTCGGTATTCAATTTGGTGAGCGCGCTGATATTAGCCTGCAGCAGCACATCAATATCGCCGTTTTCCAGAGAAATCATCTGTGTGTTGCTATCGGTCATAACGCGGTAAGTAATATTTTTTATTGGAGGCGCACCATTCCAGTATTCCTCGTTGGATTCCAGAATAATACGATCTCCGGAGGTACGGGAAATCCATTTGTATGGGCCGGTTCCCACAGGATTCTCATTGTAGGCCTCCTCACCGATCTCATCAAAAAGCTTTTTATCGGCAATGAGGGCAAAGCGTCCACACAAGGCGTTGAGGAAAGGCGCATAGGGTGCGGAAAGCTTGATGACAACGGTATTTTCGTCGATGACTTCGCAGGTTTTAAAATTGGCAAGCTGCTGCTTGCCCTGCGTGGAGGGAGCCGATGTATTCAGGGTCCAGGCAACATCCTCGGCAGTCATTTTGTTGCCGCTGTGGAAATACACATCGTCCCGCAAATACATTGTGTATTCCTTGCCATCCGCAGAAATCTCCCATTTGGTTGCCAGCAGAGGCATATGAGAACCATCCGGCGCCATTTTAATCAGGGTTTCATAAATATTATGCAGGATAGGCGCTTCATCCATGTTGGTATTCAGTGTGGAATGAAAAGGGAAGAAGCAATCCGGCTCTGAAGCGGAAGCAATGATTATAGAATCCTTTCCGGCAGCGCCGCTGCCATCTGTGTTTGTTGCAGTGCCATCTCCCGAGGTTGCATCAGAGCTGGTGCCGCCGCAGGCAGTGGTCATCACCAGCAAGCAGCATACCAATAGAATTGCTAAACAACGTCTTAGGGTCATAAGAAAGCCTCCCAGTTAATTTTGTATACATTTTATCAATTTATATAAAATGTGTAAAGCGGTAATACATCCAAATAAATTGTTTAATTTTATTCATGATTTACATAAAAATCTTTCAACGGAATAACTATTGCGTATAAATTGTAGATATGATACACTATTTACAGCCATTTTTCAAAACACAACAAATATTTTCGAAAAGTCATATTGAATACAATATGACATAATTTGCTGTTTTAAACCATTTTAAATATAAGGAGAGATTTACATGCCGTCAACTGCTGATATGGCCGCGCAGACCATTCGTGCCCGCATTATGTCCGGCGAGCTCAGGCCGGGAGAAAAACTCCGTGAGGTGGAGTTGTGCAAACAGTTGGAGATCAGTCGCACCCCCCTGCGGGAAGCTTTTCGTATTCTGCAGTCTGAGGGGTTTTTGACCTATCAATCCAACAGCGGCGTTGTGGTAGCAACCCTAAGCATGGGGTATGTGATCAAGCTGCAGGAAATCCGCTATGCATTAGAGCCGATTTCTGCCCGATACGCTGCATTGCATATTACACCCGATCAAATCCGTGAACTACGCACAATCAATGAAAAGCTGTATACGCAGGGGCAAATCGATCCTAAGGTGACTCCCGAACTGGATATCGAATTTCATACTTTAATTGCGCAATCCACCAACAATCCTGCAATATTGGAATATTTGCTGGAGCTGTATAGAAAAACCAGCATGCAAAGGCGCCTTTTACCCATCCGCCCCGACCGGCTGTCTCATACCTATAAGGAACACAACGATATTATCTACGCCCTAGAGCTTGGGGATCCCGAGCTAGCTGTCCGGTATGTATCTATTCATTTCTATGTTGGACAGCATTCTTTCAATAAAAAAGTGGATGAGTACCTCAATCAAAAGGGTGTCGACAGCGAGCATAAAACGAATGCATAAAAAGGGGATCCCCCAGCACTGTAAAAGCACTGGGAGATTCCCTTTTTTGCGTATAAAACATCCGGCAACAGGCAACTTGCTGCCTTTATAAATGCATAACCCTCGGCGGCATCTCCCACAACCACAAAGCTTCCCGCCACAACCATTCGTTCTTTTCAAAGAGGCATCCAAGATGGTCGCAGGTAATCAGAGTAACCCTGGGATCGGCATGGCACCGGATAGAGTCCCATCTGGAGGTATACTGATATTTTGACATCCTGCCGCTGTATTCAAGATTGTGCGAATTTCCAAGGTTCTGCCGAATGGAGTAAATATCCACAAATATCTTATAGAAAAATACTCAAGTTTACCAATAATAGCATTTTGTATTTCACAGATACTCATAGCTTGCCCGGGAGTTTTTGAGGAAAACCCCAGCCAGCGGCTGATTTCAGTGTCGGAAAAGTTCCTTGTTAGGGGGCAGCCCCTTCCCCTCACAAGATGCGAGTAGCCAAGGCGGAAAGCAGGTGCGTAGATGTACAGGCTTTCGTACAAAGTGTCCTCATAATCGAAAATCAGATTTTCCATATCAGTCTACTTTCATTTACTTCGGCAAATGCTCACCGAAGCCTATCCTGCGATTACAGTCACTCCGCTGGAAAGTACATACATGTGCTGGATTGACTTAGGAGCGTATGTTCCTGCGCGAGATTTACAACTAGCAGTACAAGCCAAAGCACGTCTGGCAGTAGATTACGGCAACTGGTTCTGGCCTGACAGACAAACTGACACACATATCCGCATAAACATCGCAGCTGCCCGTTCTATTATTAGCAATCAGGAAGTCAACTGGTTAATGCAATTACGCAATATCTAAAATAACTCTGTAACCGATCACGGCAAACTGTTAAAACTTACAACGACAAAGAGGCTTAAAGCGAGGAATAGCCTGTCAATAAAGAATTAAAAGGGCAGGCACCAGTAGTTCTTTGCAGTTGCAAGCCATGTCGAGGGAAGTTCGCAATTTCGGGGCACCGAAATATGGATTAAGCTGCATTCAGCAGCAGTATCTGTACGGATTGAAAAACTAGATACGTTCTGGAGACAGACAAGTCCCCGGCATACTCTGAGAGGTAGGTGGTCACCAGCTACAGATAGGAACCCGGAGTCAGGAACATATCGACGATAACTTTTATCTGTGCATAGCTAAACCTCCTATCGTAGTTTCTACTCAACGATAGGAGATCTTTTCTGTCATTTCCCACTTTCTCTGGTTTAATACATTTTACATGATTACATGACAGCCTCTGTTTTAGTTTTTGCTTATTATTTTCCATAATTTATAAAATTTTTCACTTAGCCGACACAACGGGATCGTATACTCTCTTCAGATTGATGAAATCGGAGATGAATAATATGATAAAAAAACTATTTGCCATCCTTTTGGCTGTCGCAATGCTCGGCGGATGTGCGGAAGCTGTCGCTGTTGACGCTTCTTCCTCAGAGAGTTCGTCCGCAAGTGTTGAGGAAAGTTCCAAACCCGGTAAAGAGAATGCCGAAGGCAGGAAAACTGCTAATATGGTTTTCGGAAAAGTTACCGGGATAGACGGGAATACGATCACCCTGCTGACTGTGAAAGGTGGCCCGGGTCAGAGGCCGGATAGAGAAGCCGGTCCACGGAATAGACAGCGCGGCCCATCAGATGCGTCGGAACCGGTAGACAGCCAGAGTTCGGAAGCTGATGGCTCTGCGGCTGATCAGCCGGATGAAAAGTCAAACGGCAGACCGAGCAGAGGCCAGCCGCCCGTGAGGGATACTCAGAAAGAGTTCTCAGGCGAAGAAAAAACCATCACCGTCGCCGACGGATGCAGCATTCTGATTGAAAAAGACGGTGAATCTTCTGAAGGCAGTTTATCCGATATCAAGGCGGATGATACCATCAGCGTGGAATTTGCGGAAGACGGAGAAACACCCGTAACAATCACTGTGAGAACCGGCGGCTTGCGGAAACAGGGTAATCGTCCAAACGATACAGACAATGCAACAAGCCAATCAGCAGACAGCTCCTCTAATAATTTATCATAAGAAAAACCTCCGCAGGGTGAAACCTGCGGAGGTTTTTCTGTCAGGCTTCCGGAAGCTTATCAGCCGCCCGTTTTCTCCTGTCGATAAGAAACATGGGAATTTCGTAAGCAAGCATCAGACCCCAGCCGATCAGGCAGGCGGACGCGATCCCCGCAATACCGCTCATAGGCGCAAGAATATGGGAAAATATCACCCTTGTGCCGATCTGCAGAAGCGAACTGATCAGCGTAACCGTCATCATGCCCATCCCACGGAAGTATCCTTGCAGGGCATTTGTCCAGCCGGGCATGACATAGTAAAACGCCATGCTGCGCAGATACAGCGCGCCAAGCCGGACTGCTTCTTCCCCGCCGTGCGGCAGAAACAGGTTCATGACAGCCTCCGCCCCGAAAAATACCGGCGCACAAAGCAGAGCCCAATAAAAAGTTGACATCCCATTGCCACAAAGGAACCCTTTCCAAATACGTTTTGTGTTGTTAGCGCCTTTGTTCTGTGCGAAATAGGTGGTCAATGCGCTTCCGATGCTCTGCATCGGCGTAATGGCAAGATCATCCACACGGGAAACCGCATTAAACGCGGCAATGCTGTCGACTCCGAGCGGGTTTACTGCGCCCTGTACAAATACCCGTCCCAAATAAACACAGGTCTGCTGCATAGCCGTTACCCAGCTATACTCTATGGTCGTTTTCAGCAGCCCTTTATCCAGCACAAGCTCTTCCCTCGAAATATGAAGCAGCGGAATCGAGCGGTTGATATAAATAAGGCATAAGATACTTGAAACAGCCTGAGAGAGTACCGTAGCGATGGCGGCCCCCGGTACACCCACCCCGAGAACAACCACAAACAGAATATCGAGCGCAATGTTCAGCAGACTGGACACAATTAAGAAGAGCAGCGGAGTTCTGCTGTCGCCAATGCTGCGCAGAGTATTGGAGAAAAAGTTATATAGATACGTAAAAATCATGCCCAGAAATACAATTTTAAGGTAGGAAGCCGACGTGCCGAGAATTTCTTCAGGCGTATCAATCAGTTTCAGAATCGGCTTTGCGAGCAAAAACGAAAGAACCGTCATAAAAACCGTAAACAGGATCCCCGCAAACAGAGTCGTGCTGATCTCCCGCTTTAATTTTTCCAGTTCCTGCGCACCGAAATATTGACTCATCAGCACCGATGCACCCATGCAAATACCGCCGATGAAAAAAATAGCGACATTCATGATTGGATTCGCCGCACCAACGGCCGCAATTGCATCAGTTCCCAGATAACGCCCCACAATAATACTGTCTACCGTATTATAGGTTAGCTGAAAAAGATTTCCCAAGATCATCGGAATAGAAAAACCAATTAAATGTTTTGCAATACTTCCCTCTGTCATATTATGTGCCGCCATTTTATCCGCCCCTTACCAGTCTAAAAGCCGCTTAAATCGAACAGGCGGTCCGCAGCTTTTTCTGTTTACTTAATTTTTACAATATAACCCATTATAGTGCGCAAAAAGACAATTTGCAATTCCACACTCAAAATTCTGCTAATTTAATGATATGCTTTTTGTGCAGTCTGTCTTCCCTATGATTGCATCGCAGAATCTTTTAAAAAGCCGGAATTCCTTGTAATACATTTCACAGTTCGGTATAATAAAAAAAACGCAGCCTGCGGAGGAACCATCAATGAATATTGAAGAATATCAAAAAAAGCCCCTGACCGAAAAAATCAGCGATGAAATCATCCAATACATCTCCGACCATAATTTAGAAGTAGGCGACCGGATTCCGAGCGAATACGAACTGGCCTCCATGCTTCAGGTTGGGCGCGGAACCGTGCGGGAGGCAATCCGTATGCTGATTTCCCGCAATATTCTGGTCATTCGCCGCGGCGCGGGCACTTACATTGCCAATAAATATGGCACAGCGGACGATCCTCTTGGCTTGGCTTTTATGAAGGACAAGCACAAGCTCGCGCTCGATCTGCTGGCAATCCGCTTCATGATTGAGCCCGAGATTGCCGCGCTTGCCGCTCAGAACGCAACTCCGGAAGAGACTGCCGAGCTGGAAACATTGGCCGCCGTGATGGAGTCTTTGATTCTCGAACACAAAAACCATGTCTTTAAGGATATCGAATTTCACACAAAGTTAGCACTTTGCAGCAAAAACTCCGTTGTTTCGAGTCTGATTCCAATTATTTCCGCCTCTGTGGAATTATTTGTGGACCTTACTCACCGGAAGCTTCTCGAAGAAACCATTGCCACTCACCGTGAAGTGGTGCAGGCTGTCAAAACACACAACAGCATTGCCGCTCACGACGCGATGCTGTTGCACCTGGTCTATAACCGCAGAGATATTCAGGAAATGAATTTTGATCAGCAGCCATAACCGGCGCTACCCTCCCCGCCCGCATCGCGCGGGCTTTTTTATAGATTGACAACACATCCGATGTGTATTAAGGCAATTCTATCCAATCTCAGCAAATTTGATCTTTATTTCAAATCTATCTTGCTAAATTAATAGAATTATGATACTATTTTAATCAAAGACATCATACGTGTCAAGCAAATCGCTTTTAGCCGATATCAAAGCTATCGATATTGCTGCCATTTTAAAACAATTGGAGGAACCCATATGATCAGTCAGGAAATCCGGAAAATCGCGCCGGAAATGGACCCCCTGCGCCTTGGCATGGGCTGGACGGTCGAGGATCTTGAAAAGCCCCAGATCCTCGTCGAGAGTACCTTTGGTGACAGCCACCCAGGCAGCGCCCATCTTCTGCGTTTCTGCAACAGCGCCGCTGAAGCCGTCGCGCAGGCGGGCGGAAAAGCCGCGCGCTACTTTGCCACCGATATCTGCGACGGTATGTCACAGGGGCACGACGGCATCAACTATTCCCTCGCCTCCCGCGACACGCTCTGCAATCTCATTGAGATTCACGCGAACGCGACCCCCTTTGACGCGGGCGTATTCATCGCAAGCTGCGATAAGGCAGTGCCCGCTCACCTGATGGCGATTGGACGCGTCAACATTCCCTCCATCATTGTGACGGGCGGGGTCATGCAGGCGGGGCCCGACCTGCTGACACTGGAACAGATCGGCATGTACAGTGCCATGCAGCAGCGCGGCGAAATCACCGACGAAAAGCTCACCTATTATAAGCAGCACGCCTGTCCTTCCTGCGGAGCCTGTTCCTTTATGGGCACCGCCTCGACCATGCAGGTCATGGCGGAATCGCTGGGCCTGATGCTGCCCGGAAGCGCCCTCATGCCCGCCACCTGCGAAGACCTGAACGAATTCGCGAAGCGCGCCGGCAAACAGGCGGTCACTCTGGCACGTACCGGGCTCAAACCGCGCGACATGGTAACGATGAAATCGTTTGAAAACGCCATTATGGTACACGCGGCAATCTCCGGCTCCAGCAATTCTCTGCTTCATTTGCCGGCTGCGGCACATGAATTTGGTCTGGAGATTGACGGCGATACGTTCGACCGCCTGCACCGCGGCGCGCATTATCTGCTCGACATCCGCCCGGCCGGGCGCTGGCCGGCGGAATACTTCTACTATGCGGGCGGCGTACCGCGCATCATGGAAGAAATCAAATCGATGCTCCATCTGGATGTCATGACCGTAACCGGCAAAACGCTCGGGGAAAATCTGGAAGACCTCAAACAGAACGGTTTTTATGACCGCTGCGACGAGCTGCTCGCAAAAACAGGGCTCAAGCGCACCAATATTATCCGCACCTTTGACAACCCGATTGGCACAAACGGCAGTATTGCCATCCTGCGCGGCAATCTCGCGCCCGAAGGCGCAGAGGTCAAGCATACCGCCGTCCCAAAGGAAATGTTTAAGGCGATCCTGAAAGCACGCCCGTTTGACTGCGAGGAAGACGCAATTGCCGCCGTCCTTTCCCACAACATCCAGCCCGGTGACGCAGTGTTCATCCGGTACGAAGGCCCAAAAGGCTCCGGCATGCCGGAAATGTTCTACACTACCGAAGCCATTTCTTCCGACCCGGAGCTTGGCAAATCCATCGCGCTGATCACCGACGGCCGCTTCTCCGGAGCGTCCAAAGGCCCTGCTATCGGGCACGTATCTCCCGAAGCCGCTGACGGCGGCCCCATCGCGCTGGTAGAAGAGGGCGATCTGATTGAAATTGACATCGAGAACCGGGTTCTGGCAATCGTCGGAATTGACGGAAAACGCATGAGCGAGGAAGAAGTTGCGGAAGTCCTTTCCAAGCGCAAAGCAAACTGGAAACCACACGCTCCCAAATATCCGTCCGGTGTTCTCAAAATCTTTTCCGAGCACGCCGTTTCCCCAATGAAGGGCGGCTACATGAAATAGCCTGTCATCAAATAAAACAGTCTCTCTGCTCCGTTACGGAACAGGGAGACTGTTTTTGTCAGGAAAAAAGTACGGTCTTTGCCAGTGCAAAAAATTCCCGTACCCAGTAGGACGGCAGCAGCCCCCACGGGGTTCTTGCGCTCAGCGGCGCGGGCGACAGCCCGGCACGTTTTGCATAGACTGCCGCGCGCAGCTGGTGGAAGCTGTCGGTTGCGATTGCCGCCTGTTCAGGCAGTTTGTTTTGAGAAATCACCTGTTCGGAAAACCGGATGTTTTCCTCTGTGTTGGCCGACCGGTCTTCCGTATAGATTCTGGCCGCATCAATTCCCCGGTTAACCAGTTCATTTTTCATGATCTCCGCTTCGGAATACGTTTCCGACGGACTGCGCCCTCCGGAAACGACGGCGAGCGCATCGGGATGCGCTTTCAGATATCGCTCGGCGGCATCCAGCCGATAGCCTAGCATCCGCGACGGCTTGTCTTCGACGACCTGGCACCCCAGCACGATAACTGTCCGCGTTTCCTGCCCGGCCGTCTGGAAAGCCGCCGACAGCATCAGTACCGAAATGACGGCGGCACCAAGCATGCAGGCGGAAACGCCGGCAACACCTATTACCCTTAAAGTTTTCCACCAGCGCGGTACAGGTGGGCGGCGCCTGTCCGAGACCAGTCGAAGACGTCTGCGAATGTGTGTCCCGACTTCTCGCTTCGGCGGGTCCCAAAAGAGGCAGAGCGCCGCAAGCAGCAGGCCGAACAGCAGCAGGGCGGCTACTCCTGTATGAAAGATTCCGTAAAGCAGCAAAGGCAGCAGGCCGAAAAACAAACTAACTGCCGCAACGGCAAAGCCTGCCGATTGTAAGAGTTTGCGCATGTTTCTAATCAATCTCCCAGTATCTGATCAATTGCCGACAGTTCCTCGGCAGTGAATTCCAGATTATTAAGCGCGCCGAGGTTTTCCGCAATCTGCTGGACGCGGGACGCACCGATGATTACCGATGTGGTCTGTTCTTTTTCCAGTACCCACGCAAGCGCCATTTGTGCCAGCGATTGGCCTCTTGCCTGCGCGACTTTGTCCAGTTTTTTCGCTTTTTCCACTTTTTCAGGGGTCACGCGGTGTGCGTCAAGCGAGACACTGTCCCCTCCAGCGCGGGAATCAGCGGGAATCCCATTAAAATATCTGCCGGTCAGCATCCCCTGCGCCAGCGGTGAAAATGCGATTGCACCGACGCCTTCCTCCTTTAAAACATCATAAAGCCCATTTTCCACCCAACGGTCAAACATGGAATAGCGCGGCTGATGGATGAGGCAGTGCACTCCCATTTCCCGAAGGATTCCGACCGCCCGTTTGGTCTGCTCCGCGTTATAATTGGAAAGCCCTACATACAGGCATTTCCCCTGCCGCAAGGCGGTTACGAGCGCATCCATGCTCTCCTCCATCGGCGTCTCGGGGTCGGGGCGGTGATGATAAAAGATGTCCACATATTCAAGCCCCATACGCTTCAGGCTCTGGTCCAGGCTGGAAATCATGTATTTTTTGCTTCCCCAGTCTCCGTATGGCCCCTGCCACATCGTGTATCCTGCCTTGGTGGAAATGACCATCTCATCGCGGTAAGGGTGAAGGTCCTGTTTGAGCAGCTTTCCGAAGGTCTCCTCCGCGGAACCCGCGGGCGGTCCATAGTTATTTGCAAGATCAAAATGAGTGATGCCCGCGCCGAACGCCGCACAGACCATCTCCCTGCTGATTTCATAAGGAACCTTCCCACCGAAATTCTGCCAAAGGCCTAAGGAAATCCGCGGCAGCAGCAGGCCGCTCTTTCCACAGCGCTTATACTGCATGGCCTGATATCTATCTGTTTTCGCCAAATACATCCGAATTCCTCCCAGTTTGCTGTTTTATAACTATCATACCATATTTTCCCCGAAAGGAACAGCCTTCACGCGTATCGTGCATGGCTGCGGAAATTGGCCGCATTTAGGGAAAGCCTGCCGAAAGAGGATGACAAACCGCATAAAATTGTGTATAATATGGGGAAATGAAACCGGCGGTATTCCGCTGCATGAGGTGAAGCTTTATGCCGACAATTCCAGCCGCTCCAGTCGATTATACCGGCGCCCTTTCCGATCTTTTGCCGCAGCTCATCAAAAAATATACGCTTTCCGTCGTCAGCAACTATATGGATGAGTGCAGCAGCCGGCTCGCTCCGGTGCAGGAATGCAACAGCCTCCTGCTGAATCCGGACAGCCAGGAGGGCAGTGTTGATGAAGCGCTGCAATCCGTAGTTGCCGCTACGCGCAGCTATTATGAATTCCTTTCCGGCCTTCCGGAGGATATGCGCCGTTTCCTCATTCTGATGGGCGGCATCACCAAGGAGGAAATCGACGACCTGCTGAAGGCGGAGCCGGACGTGAGCGATGAAATCAGCCGGCTTGCATCCGTTGCGCCCGCCATTCAGGCCATCCGTCCCAAGAATTACGTGATGCCGATCGACCCGATTACCAACAAGCTGGCACAGCTCAAGGAGTTTAACGAGGTGACGGTTTCGCGCCGCAAAAACCTGACCATTCAGACCGCTGTCACTATCGACTGCCCCGAACATATGAAGATCGACGGGAACTTCCACCTGACGAACTATGATAAAAGCATTATCAACGGCGTCGTCTCCATCCTCGAAAGCGGCAACTCCAGCTTCACGGTGCCGATGCTTTATCATGCAATGACCGGTAAGGAAAACCCTACGGTTGACGACGGCCTTGTGGAGGATATCAAAGCCAAGCTGGATACCATGCGCCGCCTGTCGATCAATATCGACCTGACCGAAGAAATCAAGGCACATATGATTCAAAAAAATATGGTGGGCGAAAACGAAGTGGAGTCCTTCACCATTGACGGATACCTTCTGCCGCTCAATAAATATACCGGCGTGGTCAACGGCAAGCGCAGCGAGATGTATCAGATCATCGATACCCCTCCCCTGCACAGCTACGCCAAAATGAAAAATCAGATTTCCACCGTCTCCATCGACCTGCTGAAAGCGCCGCTGAACAACAACGCAACCACCATCCCGCTGAAAACCTATCTGCTGGGCCGCATTGAGGCAATGAAAAACCAGAACAATAAGATTATGCGCGATAAAATTCTCTATGAATCAGTCTATCGGGAATTAGGCGACATCGACTCGGACAAAAAACGAAAAAAACGTATCCGCGACTATACCGAAATCATTCTGACGCATTTCGTCAATATGAAATACATCACCAGATATGAGGTCATCAAGGAGGGGCGCACCATCAACGGCGTGCGCATCTACTGGGAAGGCAAAAAGATCTGAACATAAAAACGGCGTCCGGAATACTCCGGACGCCGTTTTGCATACTTATGCGTCAGATTCTTACTCTTACGTCAGAAATAATATAGGTGGTAAGGGTGCGCGTTTTGATCTCAAAAGTGTCATCGTCTTCATTATAGGTGAAACTGCTTGTAGCATTCACAAGTGCGCCCTTGGAATTGAGCGCGTAAATATAAACATCCTCGGGATCGACATCCTCATCAAACGGATTGTTCAGCGCGAGCGTCGCGCGGCTGGATGAGTCGATCGTTGCAGGAGAGAATGCGCGGATGACAGCGTCGGTGTTTCTGAATTTGGCAAGCAGCGCAGAGGTCCATTTGGTGGACAGCTTCGCATAGAATTTGTCGGGGTCGTCGTTCGCCTTGAAGGTCAGCGTCGCAAAGGTATCGCTGCCCTCAAACACAATTTCATTATTGGAATTGGCGTCCGGCTTCACGACAACGCCCTTTTCCCCTACGGTAACGGTGGCGTCTCCGCTGTCGCTGTCATTCGCCATATAAAAGCTGACCTTCAGGTTTAGCTTATCATTCGGATTGATCTTATTTGAATCTGCTTTATTTCCAAAGAATACCGTTTGAGTATCTGCGTATTTGATTCCATTCATTGCTTTTCTCGCGGTAAACGAAGCGGTTAGTTCCACTTTAAACTCATCTATAGAGGTGGTATCCTTGAGCGCAATTTCCAGATAGGTGTTGCGGGCATTCGCCGCATAGGTTTTAAAGGTGTTTGCATCCGCTTTATTAATAGCCGCCGCGCCCGCCGGGACGTAGTAGTTGGTGCCGGTACCGGAAAGCAGTTTCTTTTCCACCAGCTTGACCGAGCTGACATATTTGCCGTTCGTCGTTTTGCGCACAGACAGCTTGAACGCTTTAGAATCATTCAGCAGTTTGGCGGCCTCGGGGGGAATCAGATAATAAATTTTCTGGTTAGGCGCGATAGTGTCCCCGGCTGCGGCAACCTGTTTGCCGTTTTCATTGATCGGCAGACCGGTCAGCGCGGTAATGTTGCTGGTCTGGGTGTTGACCGAGGCGGCAAACGCGGTCACCTGAACGCCAAGTGCCAGAACGGCCGCCATCGCCGCGGCAATTAGTTTTTTCATAGTTTTGTTCTCCCTTTCCTGAAATCTTCATTTTATAAGTGTCTAGAATTTGGAAGTTTATTTCACCTTCATTATACATTTTTTATAATTAAAATAAAACCGTATTTCTCAGATACCTGACAAAAAAATTGACTGCGGCTTTCTTTTTCAGTATACTATTCCATATATGTGTATTTTGGAATGGGAGAGACTGTCATGAAAATCGCTTTTTCCACACTCGGTTGCCCGGATTTTGCTTGGAAAGATATCTACGCCATGGCAAAGGACCTCGGTTTCAACGGGATTGAAGTCCGCGGCATCGGAAGCTGGCTCCATGCCTATGATGCGCCGCCCTTTTCCCCCGCCCATCTTCCTGAAACGATGGAGAAGCTTGCTTCGCTGCGACTGGAAATCCCCTGCCTGTCCACCGGCTGCTGCCTGAACGATACCGCACACACAGAAGAAACCCACCGGGAAATCATCCGGCATATCCAGCTTGCCGCACAGCTGGGAACCCCGTTTGTCCGCATTCTGGCAGACTGCCGCCCCGAGCCAAGCGGCGAAGTTGACACCGAAGCGGTTGTCCGCGAACTGCGCCGGTGCATCCCGCTGGCGGAAGAAAAAGGCGTCACGCTGCTGGTGGAAACCAACGGCATCTACTCGGATACAGCACGCCTGCGCGACCTGCTCAATGAAATCGCCAGCGATTCGGTCGCGGCATTGTGGGACCTGCACCATCCCTACCGCTTCGCACACGAGACGCCGGGACAGACCATCCAGAATCTGGGCGCTTATATTAAGTACGTCCACATTAAGGATTCGGTGGAAACCAAAAACGGCATTGAATACCGGATGCTCGGAGAAGGCGACCTGCCGATTGACGAGATGATGCAGGCGCTGCGTTCCATCGATTACAGCGGCTATGTTTCGCTGGAATGGGTGAAACGCTGGGCCAAAGACCTTCTCGACGCCGGGATCGTATTCCCCCATTTTGTCAACTATATGGAGCGTTTCGCGGAAGCGGGAACGCTCAGCCGGAAGCTGTTCTCCAACGCAACGAATACCGGGAGCTATATCTGGGAAAAGGACAGCCTGATTGATCTGACCTTCAGCCAGCTCCTTGACCGGGTAGTGGAGGAGTTCCCTCACCAGTATGCATTCCGTTACACACAGCTTGATTATACCAGAACCTATTTTGAGTTTCGAAACGATGTCGATACCTTTGCCCGCGCGCTGATTGCGATGGGAGTAAAGCAGGGCGACCATGTGGCTGTTTGGGCGACTAACGTTCCTCAATGGTACATCGCGTTCTGGGCCGCTACGAAAATCGGCGCGGTGCTTGTCACCGTCAACACCGCCTATAAAATTCACGAGGCGGAATACCTGCTGCGCCAGTCGGATACCCATACACTGGTGATGGTGGACGGATTCAAGGATTCCGACTATGTGGGAATCATACGGGAGCTCTGCCCGGAACTGGAAACCTCCGAAACCGGCAAGCCTCTGCACCTGAAACGGCTGCCGTTCCTGCGTAATATCATCACCGTGGAATCCCGCCAGAAGGGCTGCCTCACCTGGGACGACGCCTTGGCGTTGGCCGAAAAAGTACCGGTCGAGGCGGTCTATATGCGTGCTGCGTTGGTGAGCCGTCACGACGTCTGCAACATGCAGTACACCTCCGGAACCACCGGCTTCCCGAAGGGTGTCATGCTCACCCACTACAACATCATCAACAACGGTAAGAACATCGGCGACTGCATGGATCTGTCGACTGCCGACCGCATGATGATTCATGTGCCGATGTTCCATTGCTTCGGCATGGTGCTCGCGATGACCGCATCGGTAACGCACGGCGTTACAATGTGCCCGATGCCTTATTTCTCCCCCCGTAAATCGCTCGACTGCATTAACCGTGAAAAAATCACCTGCTTCCATGGCGTACCGACCATGTTTATTGCCATGCTGGAGCACGAGGACTTCGCCAAAACGGATTTCTCCCATATGCGTACCGGAATCATGGCCGGAAGCCCCTGCCCGGTCAAGGTGATGCAGGATGTTGTCGACAACATGCATATGACCCAGATTTCCATTGTATACGGGCAGACCGAGGCTTCCCCCGGCTGCACACAAAGCCGCGTGGACGACCCGCTGGATGTGCGTGTGAACACCGTGGGCCGTGCGTTGCCGGGCGTCCAGTGTAAAATTGTCGACCCGGCCACCGGCGAAGACCTGCCGGACAACGTGGACGGGGAGTTTGTCGCCCGCGGGTACAATATCATGAAGGGCTACTATAAAATGCCGGAGGCAACAGCCGCCGCCATTGATGAACAGGGCTGGCTGCATACCGGCGACCTTGCCCGCCGCACACCGGATGGCAACTACAAAATTACCGGACGCATCAAGGATATGATCATCCGCGGCGGCGAAAACATCTATCCCAAGGAGATTGAGGACTTCATCTACACCCATCCCAAGGTGAAGGATGTGCAGGTCATCGGCGTCCCTGACCAGCAATACGGGGAAGAAATCATGGCTTGCGTGATTCCAAAGGAAAATGCGGACCTGACTGAGCGGGAACTGCACGACTATATTGTCACTCACATCGCCAAACATAAGACGCCGCGTTATATCACCTTTGTTGACAGTTTCCCGATGAATGCGGCGGGTAAAATTCTGAAATATAAGATGCGTGAACAGGCAGTCGAGCAGCTGAATCTGCAGGCGGCGGACAGTGTCATCACTGCCTGACGGCATCCGCTTGACAAATCCGTCCAACCTGCTATAGTTGTGACAGTTCCGCAGCATAGATACCGTGCCTTTTGTGCACGGATTCAGAAAGTGGGGTGCGTTTTTTGGATGATTTCCGCCTGAATGAAATGCCGCTTTCAGAAAAGGCAAAAGTCCAAATCCGCAAATATATCAATACTATGGATTTGGAGCACAGCAACAAGCTTCCAAGCGAGGAAATTCTCGCCGATATCATCGGGGTGAGCCGCATCACAATCCGCAGCGCGCTCAACGACCTGGCCTCCGAAGGAGTCATCTTCCGCAGGCAGGGCAAGGGGACGTTTGTCAATGTGGATTCGCTGAGCATCAAGGTGAAGTTTAACCCCATTTCCGAGTTCACCACGATGATCCGGGACAGTGGGTATACCCCAAGCGTCCGCCTGCTGGACATGAAGATCATTCCGCAGGATAAGGAAATCGCGGAAAGCCTGCTGCTTGAAGAGGGCGACGAGCTTGTGGTTGCGGAGAAAATGTTTCTTGCCGACCATAAGATGTGTGCGTACTGCGCGGATTATTTTTCCCTCGCTTCTGTCGGCGGAAAGCAGAATCTTTCCGAAATGGCACGTTTTGAAAATTCGATTTTCGCCTACATGTTTTATCAGTCCGCACGTAAAATCGTCTGGGACAAGGTGGAAATCAGCGCGGAAATCGGTAAACGCATCCCGAACCTCAGCAAATATGCAGATATACAGGAGCTTGGCGACAAGGCGTTTCTCTATCTAAAGGGCGTCAATTACGACACCAACGACAAGCCCGCCATGTACGCGCAGGAGTACATCGACCCAGATATCATCAAATTCAGCATGATCCGGCAGCGGGATATTCACTACTGAATTGTAAAATACAGCGACCCGGTATTCATTTTAGAATACCGGGTCGCTGCTCATTTGTAATTGATTAGTCTCCAGCTGATAAATAAGAAAACCGTAATATCCAAACAAATAAACAGGATTCGAGTTGTGAGCGGTTTTGCTTTCCAATCAATCTTATAATTGATAAGAACACCCGCAACCGCTCCAAAAAATCCGGAGGACAAAAAAGTCTGATAAAGAAATTGATTGTAAAAGAAGATCGTATTCACAAACATAGCGCCTACATAGAGCCATCCTAAAGTACGGACAACGCTCACAAAAGACTGATTGTTTATCAATCTTTTCATCTTTACACCTTCAACACGTTTGGTCAAGCGGCGCCCGCCGAAAACACAGTGGGCGCCGCTTGAAGTTGTCAAATTTATTCAGCGCCCTGAATGCTCAGCGTTGTGCGTTCCGATTTCGCAGAGATTCCCGCTTCGTTGGGTGTCACATAAGCGCTTTCGGCGACAAATTCACCGGGGAGCACGCAGCTTACATAGTACGTCAGGGTATAGACATTGGGGTCTTCCGCTTCTCCCCCGGTCATCACACGGGGGTTCTTCATCGCATAAGCGTCCCTGTCCCCGGAGTCCGCCGCAGACCCCGGCAGCTTGGAGTTATCACGATAGACATAACCGCGCACCGTCTGTCCGTCGTTTTCCACCATGCCCCAGCACCAGTCATACCACACATTGCTTCTGCCGGAGGCGGGCATATACCGCATGCCGGACGGGATAAAGTCCGTGATCTGGTAACAGCCGGACGGGGCGTCGTCCGAGAAGGTCACCTTCAAATCCACGCGGACCTTGCCGCTGGTTTTGAACTTTCCGTCCGCGGGCGTATAGGTCTTGGAAATGGTCAGCTTGCTGGTGGACGGGACATCCAGGTCGCCCGCGTAAACGGTATGGCGTACCGCGGCGGAAAGGCCGCCCGAAAGAATCTTGAATTGGGCATTTCTGAATGTCTCGGCGCTCAGGCTGAGCACTTTGACACCATTTCCATCCAGTGTTTCCTCTTTTGTTTCACCATTGACAACATAGCTGAACTTTCCGGGTTTTTCTCCCTCCGGCAGCGTGAACTTTTCCAGATAGGTCAGCATTTCGAGGTTGGTAAGCGTCGTATAGCTGGCGGAGCGGTCATTATCCTGTGCATTCAGATAGTTCATCAACGCATCGGCATCCGGGTTGCTGGTGATGGAAGTCAGCATCAGCGCTGCCGCGGTATTCTCCAGCCGCTCGTCATTGGTCGCGCCGGTCACATATTTGAGGTCGGTTTCCGTTACAACCGCGCTCGACTCCTTGAGCGCGCTGTAAACCGCCTCCGCGCTGGTAAAGTCGCCCAGCTGCGCCAAACCGCTGCCCAGATAAAGCTTCTGCGCCGTTGTAAGATCCGCATTTTCTTTGAGCATTCTGGTGATGTCCAGCAGTACAGGAGATTTTGCGGCGGCAAGGCCGGTATAAGCCATCACACGGTCATTTGGAGTAGAGGCCGCGTCGGCCAGCACCTTTTGCAGGAACGTAACCGCCTGCCCCTTGTTGATCAGTTCCGGTGCGGCAATGAGCATCTTTGCGGTCACCGAAGCGTCGCTCTCGCCAACCGGCAGCAGCTTCACGCCGCTTTCCCCGTCCATCTGCTGGATGTTATCCAAACGGGCGTCCTTGCGGACGGTGATCTGCTCGTTTTCCGGCAGCAGCTCGTTATAAAGCACCTGCGCGCGGTACGCGGCGGCAAGCACTTCCGTGCGGGCGCCGCTCTGGTTGCTCAGACGGTGAAGGCCATCCATAAACGCGGCCATCCGCTTGTCATAGATGCTCAGTTTGACAGGGTAAGTAACGCTGGAAATCGTCTGCAATTGGTCAAGCGGGACTGTATCAATCTGGGAAACGGTCATTTCCTGTTTTACCACAGAGAACGGCACCTGCACGGCGTCGCTGTTCCCACTGCATGTTCCTTCCAGACGCAGGGTATACGCGCCTTCGTCATACTTGCCGAGGTTGAACGCCGTGCGTTCAACCGCCTTTCCGGACGCGGTCTTCTGATCCACCTGTTTGCCGTCCGCGTCAAAGACGGTCGCCGTATAGTCTACGGAATCCTCTGTTTTGATTGCGGTGCCAACGCCGCCCACGGAAAATGCCACATCGTCCCCTACGAGATAGGTATCGGTAAAGAGAGGACGCAGATAAAACGGTAATGTCGCAACGGTATTCGCGGTGGTATCACCCGCCTTGAGGTCCTGCGTGACTCCTGCCGCAGTAATACGCCAGGACGTTACATTATCGGGCAGCGTGAATTCTACCTCCGCTTTGCCGCTTTCATCCACCGCGACAGTCTGGAACAGCGCCGTATCCACAAAGTCTTCCCGCAGCGGGCCGCTGTCGCCTCCGCCACCGCCTTTTCCTCCGGTAGCCAAAGAGTCCCTTTCCAGGTTATATTCCTTATAGGAAACGGACCGAACGAGGTTTGGATAAAAAACATCCTGATAAATCTGTCCCGCAAGGTCTACCTTCTGCTGTGCGAGCTGGAACACGGCTTCATCTACAACTCCCACGCAGATGCTGGCCGCCACAGGCTTGCCAGTCACCTTATCTGTAACGGACACTAGAATTTTTGCCGTTTCTCCCGGACGATAACTGTCGTGCTCCGCTTTTGCGTCGATGTTCAGCACTTTGCTGTCATAATTATAGGAAACATCATAATCATTGATCTGGTAAACATGTCGCCCATCAAAGTATGCACCCGTAAAGCGGACATTCGGCAGGAATTCTTCCGACATCGTGAAGGTGAGCTCATCATCCCGGGTGACGGTGTTCCGGAGCATCTTACTTTGCAACGCGCTGCACAGCATGCTTCCCTTGTTTTCAACCTTCACGCCGTTTTTATAAAGCCCCAGCAAAATCGGCTCATCCATCGCGGCGCGGCCGAAGCTTCTGCTGCTGATGAAATCTATGTTCGTGTTGTCCTGTCCGGCGGATTCATCGACAAATGCATAGGAGCTGACTTCGTCAAACTCTGTGGGAAGGCTGTACAGCCGGCCCGGGTAGCCTTTGGCGTTTACATATCCCACAATTCCGCCGCTGAATTGTGCTTCATACCAGTAGTACACATTTTCGTCGTTTGCGTAGGGCACATCATTGAAAACGGCTTTCCCGCCGGAAGTATAGCCGTTGAGGACTTGTTCCACCGATTCACGCTGCTCCGTCTTGTAACGCTGCACCGTTTTCTTATTGACAGAGTCGTAGAAACTGCCGATAGGCGTCTGAATAAATTCTGTCTTATGTACCAGCACCGCGACCGGCAGATCGGCCGGCGCGCCTTTAAGCCGTTCATATTCGGACGGAATGACCATCGGCCGGACTTCCCCCGCCTGCCCTACTTTGGACACATCCAGCTGCGCGGTTTCCACAGTCAGGGTTTTGCCGTCCCTGTCTGCCGTCACCTGCGCCGCTACCCTGGACGGCAGCGCATAGAAGGAGCCGGAAGTGTTGATGTAAACATCTTCCTCCTGCGCATTGCTCACATCATAGTAGATTCGCTGCGGGGACCAGCTGTACATGCCGCTCTGGTCGCGGTAGACCGATGTGTCCATCATGCCGGTAGCCGTTGCTTTTCCGGACGCGTCAAGCGTTATTTCCTTGTCCTGCCCAGATGGGCCAAATGTCATTCCGTAACCGCTCAGACGCAGTTTCCCTCCAGAAACCGGCGTCCCGTCAAAGAAGTTCGCCGCAATCTCAAAGCGCACGGTTTCGTTATAATAATAAACGTCTTTATCGGTTTTTACCTCAATCAGATAAGCAGGCTTCGTATAGTCACCGATTTCAAAGTTTTTCGTGGTATAGACGCCGTCTTTCCCATCGGTAATCCGGAAACTATACCAGTCTTTTCTGACACCGGTAATCTTCATCTCTCCCGAGAAGGTTCCGTCCGCACCGACGCTGACTTTCATCAGATACAGATCAGATACCGGCCAATCGGTGCCAAGCGACGCATAAACGACCTCCGGCGTCGTACTGGTTACCGTGCGCGGTTTCACCGTTCCCCAGAAACGGATGGTATCGTTCGGCTGATAAATTTCGCGGTCGGTATAGAGCGCAGTATAAAAATGCTGATTGAGCGGAGTTTTTTCCTCCTGTTTGGAGAGAGAAAGTTCCTCCACATAGGCCGGCTTCCCGTCCCGTAAAACCTGGAGCTGGGCGTTCTCCACTTCGCCGGTGAGGAGGCGCGCGGTACCGTCATCCTGCGTGGTCGCCTCCAGCTTATTTCCGGTTTTTTTGTCAATCAGGTTAATTGTCAGACCGGAAAGCGCACCGCCCGATGACGGGTCATTGACCCAGACAAGCGTATCGCCATTTACGGACTGGGTATAGACCGACAGATTACGGATCTGAACCAGCTTCTGCACAAACTGGTCCGTTCCTTCGGCATCCTTGCCGGAAATGGTGACAATATAATAGCCCTCTCCCATATTTTCCGGTAAAACCGCATAGGAGGAAGTCCATGCATTCTCTCCCTGATGCAGCAGCTCGCCGTGGTAATTCACAACCTCCTGCAGGCCGCTGGTATCCACGATGTAATCGCTGAGCACACCATAGCGCTCCGCATAGTATTTTTCCCGTTCATTCAGCACTTTAATGTATGCGTCGGCGTCAGGGAACTGATACATTTTTACGTCAAATTCCACACCCGTTACATCGCTGCCGGAAGAGACTTCAACCGCCAGCGTGTCACCGGGCAGGAAGGTTTCTGAAAACTCCCCCGCAAGACGCAGCCTAGTATAATCCCATTTATCCTGTTCCGGGCTGGAAGTTTCAAAGGAAAACGTGTAGTCTTCCTGAAGCGCCGTTCCGTTCGGGGCGGGTAGCCCGGCTTTGAGGGTCACCCGGTAGATACTGTTCTCCGCCAGCGGCGCAGCCGGGATAAAGGTCGCCGTATAATCGCTTGTTTCAAAGGTTCCAGCTACAGCGGGAAGAACTTCAAAGTAATCCTCGATATTCACCCCTGCCGCGTTGAATGTAAACTCTATTCCGGTTTTTGGATCCACATAGTTGCTTTGATCCGCCGGATAGACACTGCTGACAAGCAGGTCGCTTTTGGTCTGGAATGCAAAGGACTGCACCACATTTTTCGCATCGCTGAGAACGCGGAAGGTATAAACCGTATTGGCCTTCAGCGGCTCGGAGGGCTTCAACATCCAGTTTTTCCCCGATCCTTCCATTGAAAAATCCAGTTCAGGTTCCACGCTGAGCATCGCGGCCAGCTGCTCCTTTTTCACACGGTAACCGCTCGTCAGCTGAAAAGTGCTGTCCGGGTCTACCCCCTGCTCTGTCTGTGAAACAGCCGTCATCGAAATCGATGCCGGCAGTTCGTCACCTACGGGACGGGACAGCAATGCGGAAGCCCCCGCCGCGGCAAGAAAGACCACCGCGACAATGGCAAGCACCAGGCTGTTTGTTGTTGTACGTTTCATTGGTTTCCCTCCATATAATAATCACGTCAATCTATCACAATGTTCTGTATACTATAAGTGAAGATAAAGGGAAAAATTCCTGCGTTATCAGTATAACATATTTCGACAGAAAAAAATCAACCCTTCGGCGTGCTTTGCGCTCTGACTTGTCTGCGCGATTGTGCGATTATGATCCATATTTATGAAATACCCGTCTATATTCAGTAAATATCACGAATTTACAAATTGGTCATTTAAGTGCGTTGAATTTGCCTGAAATTTAAGGTATAGTATACGAAATTATTATTAACTGGGGGTATTCGATGTATCGGAAACTATCGGGTTTTCTTCTTTCTCTGGTTTGCGTCTGCGGGTTGGCAGCCACCGTATCCGCGGCGTCCGGACCGGCTGTCACGGCAGAATCGTCCGCCACGGCAATTACGAAAATTTATGAGTATCAGCCGCTTGCATCGGGCAGAAGCGGGCCGGTTTCCTCCGACGCACTTGTGTGCACCGTTACGGAACGTGTCTATGATGCGAAAGGGAATTTTTACCTGCTGGAAGACAGCTCCCCCCTGCATGATTCCAGTCTGTTCAGCGGCAATATTAATGTAACGGCGGGCGCGGGAGTCATACGCTCGATTACACCGGTCGCTGACCCGGAAGATCATGCGCGTTCCGCTTTTCGCATCGCTTTGACCAAAGAGTATTCCGGTCAGCCGGAGGTTATTGCATTTACGAACGCCTATACAGCCAAAAAAGATACCGTTTTAACGGTGAAACCTGTCCGGGGCGGCGCATCAGTGGACCTTCCTGTCAAAAAAGGCGCCAAGATCGTCTCGAATTGCAAGCTGGTTTTGAATGCAGACACAATCTCTGTCACAAATTATACCGAAGCACGCCTGAAAACGAGACTTCAGCAATAAAAAGCAGACTGCAAAATCTTATATGAGCGGGACTGCGTTTGTATAAGATGAGAGCGGAAAGGAACCTTTCCGCTTATTTACACTTCCTCTTAAAGTGACTCTGTCAGAAGCGAAACAAACGAATCATTTACAAATAAATCTAATTATGTAAAATATTTCCGAACATTGACTTTGCCAGGAAATTTTCATACAATAATAATAAGGAAGTGGTAAAATGCAGCAAGTAGACCAGTATTCTTTTCTCGTTGAATTAATGGATCTGATCCCACATCTTTATCGACTGCTGTTCCAGTCCGTTCAAAGACCTGAGGTGTCTTCTTTACCCGCCACCCAACTCCGCGCCCTTTTTATCCTGACCAGAAACGGCACACAAAGCATGTCCGCACTTGCCGAGGCGCTCTCAATACCCCGCCAGCAACTTACCAAGGTAGTGCATGCATTAGTTGAAAAGCGCCTTGTTCGGCGTAAAATAAATCCGACTAACCGCAGGATGATTATGATCGAGGTTTCTCCAAAAGGCGAAAAGCTGATGAAAGCGATCCTTGAGAGCAATGCCGAACAGTGCCTATCTTATTTCCAAGCCCTTACGCCTGAGCAGTTACACACCTTACAGGAAGCCATGGAAATTGTGCGCAGCATATCGATTTCTGCCTGTTCAGAGCAGGAACCATCCTGAATTGCTACATATCGGACCAGGAAAGAGACCGCCGCCGGTTTTCGGCAGCGGTCTCTGTTTATTTTATCCGTATCATTCGCTGTTTCTTTCCTGCCCATCTTCCACAGAGGATCCTTTTGCGTCCTCCCTGCGGAGTTTGCTCAGATAGCGATAGATACTGGCGGACGAGCTGTGCAGCTCCTTTGCGACATATCCAACCGCGCCTTTAAGCAGGAACACCCCTTTTTCATCCAGCAGTTTCACAATCCGCAATTTTTCTTCCTGTGTCAGCCGGTCGGCGGGAACTCCATCCTCCAGTACAGCCTCCTGAATGGTGCTGTCGGTAATTGCGGCAATCGAATTGGGGTATTGCTCCTGTTCCTCATTGTGGAGCTTCTCCGTTTCCAGCAGATCGCCGCGTACAACAATGTTCTGCTCCACAAACGCATCCGGATGGCACAGCTGAAACAGCTTGGTACTCAGCTCCTGAAAGCGGCTGTCATCAAAATTGATGCAGAGCAGACCCACAAGTTTCCCCGCATCATCCTTAATATACATGGTAGAGGATCGAAGCACTTTATTACCGTTTGTAACCCCGCTGTAATTGATTTTAAAATCTTCCTCCAGATAACTTTTGTCGGCAATTGTTTTCAGCGCCATACTGGTCAGCGGCGCGCCAACCGTGCGCCCGCTGATATAGCCGTTTGCAATTGCGGCAACAGAGCTGGATTTTTCACTGATATCATGCAGCGCAATCTCATAATCCGGGCCGAGCACCTGCGTCAAAAATTGGACAAGCTTGGTATATTGCCTCAAGAGAACTCTGTTCATAATTCACCATCCGCGTTTGCTTGAAAATTTTGCCGGACGACGCCGGCTTTTCTTTATCATAACATAGAAACCATGCAGGGACAATAAAAAAATTATCACTATAATAAAAAATTAGAATAATTTATCCCTTTATTGCATACTTTGTTATTGTAACAATTATATTTTATTGCATTAATAACAATTTTATGCTTTATTTTGTGTGATATTACATAATAACAATAATTTGTTTATAATTTTAGTGATAATTTCATTACTTTTTCTTGACAATATTTTATAACGATGATAATATTATCTCAAATGAGACAGTCAGCGCGCGACATTCTCACAAAATGCAAATAAACTGAACATGCCATGAATACTGTCCGCTAGTCGAAATGATGACCGGGGTATTCAACTAAGGAGGAAATGTATCATGGCAATCAAATATACCCCTGAACCCTTCCGGATTAAAATGGTAGAAACCATCAAAATGACCACCCGCGAGGAACGGGAGCAGAAAATCGCGGCAGCACATTACAACCTGTTCAACCTGAGAGGCGAAGATGTTTACATCGACCTGCTGACCGACTCCGGCACAAACGCCATGAGTCAGGAGCAATGGGCAGGCGTCATGCGCGGAGATGAAGCCTACGCCGGCGCTTCCAGCTATTTTAAGCTGGTGGAGACCGCACAGGAAATCTTCGGTTATGATTACATACAGCCTGTCCATCAGGGCCGCGCAGCCGAAAAAGTGCTCTTCCCATCCTTTTTGCACAAGGGGCAGTTCGCGATCTCCAACATGTTTTTCGATACCACCCGCGCTCATGTGGAACTTGCAGGTGCGCGCGCAATCGACTGCGTGGTGGAAGAAGCCAAAGACCCGTCCAAACGGTGCAAATTCAAGGGTAATATGGACGTCGTGAAACTGGAACAGCTGATCCAGGAGCATGGTGCCGAAAATATCGGCCTGGTGGTCATGACAATCACCAACAATTCCGCAGGCGGCCAGCCGGTCTCCATGCAGAACATGAAAGATGTTTCCGAAATCTGCAAAAAATATGGGATTCCACTGGATATCGACGCCGCGCGCTATGCCGAAAACGCCTATTTTGTCAAACGTGACGAAGAGACCTGCAAGGACATGTCCATTATGGAAATCATCCACAAGATGTTTTCTTACGCGGACATGTTTACAATGTCGGCCAAAAAAGATACAATTGTCAACATGGGCGGCCTGATCGGCATTAAAGACCAGACCAAAAATGCCGACCTGATTATGAAGATCAAGGCAAACTGCATCAGCTTTGAAGGCTTCATTACCTACGGCGGCCTTGCGGGACGCGACCTTGAGGCACTTGCAATCGGTCTGCGGGAAGGGCTTGACGAAAGCTATCTGAAATACCGCATCGGTCAGATGGAATACCTTGCTTCCCTGCTCGACGATGCCGGTATCGCCTATCAGTCCCCGGTGGGCGGACATGGCGTATTTGTGGACGCGAAAGCAATGTTCCCGCAGATCCCCTATTATGAATTCCCCGGTCAGGTATTGGGCGTCGAGCTCTATAAGGAAGCCGGAATCCGCGCCTGTGACATCGGTTCTTACATGCTCGGAAACGATCCGGACACCGGCAAGCAGCTCCACGCAGACTTTGAATTTACCCGCCTTGCGGTTCCCCGCCGCGTGTATACACAGGCCCATTTTGATATCATGGCGGATGCCCTGATTGCCATTCAGAAGAGGGCGCACGAAATCAAGCATGGTTACAAAATTACCTGGGAGCCTCCGATTCTTCGCCACTTCCAGGCATCCCTCGCACCCATAGAAAAATAATCCCCGCACAGAAAGCAGGAACGTATCTGCGCCCCAAATGCTGCATTGAACTGAACAAGTCCATCGCGCATTTGGGGCGCAGTCTGTTTCAGGTATCAGTTTTGAATGAGAGGTGAATTGATATGGCAAAGACAGAACACAGCAAGAATCCCGATGTCAAATCCCGCGACACATTTTCCACCAAATGGGGCTTCATTCTCGCCTGTATCGGTTCGGCAGTAGGTATGGGCAATGTCTGGCTGTTTCCCTATCGCGTTGGCCAGTTTGGCGGCGCCGCTTTCCTGATCCCATATTTCCTCTTTGTAGTTATCATCGGCTTCACCGGAGTTGTCGGCGAAATGTCATTTGGCCGGGCAATGCGTACAGGCCCGTTAGGGGCTTTCCGCAAAGCGTTTGAACAGGGCGGCAAAAACGGTAAGATCGGTGAAGCAATCGGCGTGATACCGGTCCTGGGCTCTCTGGCGCTTGCCATCGGCTATTCTGTAGTAATTGGATGGATTATCCGTTTTCTGGTAGGTTCCCTTACCGGCTCCGCATTCCATAATACCGACAGCGGCGCCTATTTCGGTTCCATTGCCGGGTCATTCGGCAGCGTTAGCTGGCAGCTCATTGGTTTGGCATTGTGCTTCATCGTCATGGTCGCCGGTGTCTCCTCCGGAATTGAAAAAATCAACAAGGTCATGATGCCGCTGTTTTTCCTGATGTTTATTGCTCTCGGCATCCGTGTTGCTACTCTGCCCGGCGCTATTGAAGGTTACCGTTTCATGTTTGTGCCCAAATGGGACGCTCTTGCGCAGCCAAAGACGTGGGTATTCGCGCTCGGGCAGGCGTTCTTCTCGCTGTCACTTGCGGGCAACGGAACCCTGGTATACGGCTCCTACCTGAAAGATTCCGAAGATGTGATCAGCAGCGCGAAAAACGTCGCCTTGTTTGACACAATCGCCGCAATGCTGGCCGCGCTGGTCATTCTTCCTGCCGTCTTTGTCTATCAGCTGGACCCGGCGTCCGGCCCCCCGCTGATGTTTATCACCATGCCGGAAGTTTTCAAGCAGATGCCGATGGGCTATTTCTTCATGATCATATTCTTCCTGGCTGTCCTGTTTGCCGGGCTCACCTCTTTGGTAAACCTGTTTGAAGCGCCTATCGAAACCCTGCAGGCAAAATTCGGATTTTCCCGCAGCAAAGCCGTTCTGTCGATTGCAGCCGTTTCCGCGATCATCGGTGTCTGCATTGAAGGCATCGTCGGCGGCTGGATGGACGTGGTTTCCATTTATGTCTGCCCGTTGGGCGCATTGCTTGCCGGAATCCTGTTTTTCTGGATCTGCGGGCCCAAGTTTACACGTGAAGCCGCCCAAAAGGGGCGCCAAAAACCGATTGGAGCTTGGTTTGAGCCGATGAGCAGATTCGTGTTCTGCGGTCTTACCCTTGCTGTGTTTGTACTTGGAATCTTCTACGGCGGAATCGGATAATTATTGCTAAAACCCCGGAATTCCTTTTCATGAAAGGAATTCCGGGGTTTTTTATTTTAGCTTCCGCATTTCTCCATCTTTTTATTTTCATACATTTTTTTATCCGCAAGATCAAACAGTTCATCAAAACTTACCGGATCGTCCGTGTTTGTCTTTTCCATTCCGATTGCGATATCAATTTTTGGAATATGACGTTCATTATAATGTTCCACAGCATTCAGAATCTGGCGGTAAATCCTGTCCGCCTGCTCACCTGTGGTATTGCACAGCAACACCAGAAATTCGTCGCCGCCGATGCGGTAAACCTCCTCCAGCCCGGAAAGCACACTTCTCAGCACCGAAGCGCCCGCCTGAATCAGCTTGTCCCCCACAAGATGCCCCAGCCGGTCATTCGTCTGCTTGAGATTGTTCAGATCCAAACAAATGCAGGCAGCGGGGCAGCGGCTTTTCCAATCCCTTTCCAACTCCAGTTTTCTTTCCTCAAAAGCGGTCCGGTTTTTCAACCCAGTCATGGTATCAACATAAGCCAAGCGGTAATAAAGCTGCTGCACCTCCAGCTGGCTGCTTTTCAAATCAAGCTGTGTCCGCAGCAGTCTTTCATCCTTCCGATAATCATTCGCCATTTTCAGTTGCTTGATAAGCTGCGCGACAACCATATACACAGCTAAAACAATCACACAGAAAAAAAGCACAGTCGGAATATATTCCGGCCGTTCCGAGAGCGGCACCGGGTAACCTGCAAGCAGGTAAAACATGATATAGAAAAAGGCCGATGCAAGGGCAAGGCTGTTCCAGCCTGACTTTAAAGAACGCTGCACCCGCAGATAGGGGGTCCTGATATGAAATACCAGTGTGTAAAGCAGCGCGTGGCCTCCCACCATGCAAAACACATATAAAAGGAACACACCTGAAACAGCAAAAGCCGCCTGTGCAATAAAATATACCACCAGCACAAAGATATCAACCGTGCAAAAAGTAAAGAGGAACGGCCAGCCCCCGCTTTTTGACAGAACCCTCATCATCAGCAGCGACGGCAGAGTCATCGTAACCGCGGTTGCCACGGCGACAGGAACGCCCGACATCATTGCGTAGCCAAAAAAGCCCGAGAGCACCAGGCAACCTCCCATTCCGACTGCAAGTGATCTGCGCATATCATACCTCAAATCGGTCAGCAGAAGATACAGAATGGCTGAACTGAGGCAAGCGACAATGTTCACAATGGTCTCAGGCATTTTGGCAACCTTCTTTACCAAATGATATTGTCTTATTATAGCACAGAAATCGTAAGAGTTCCACGATATTAGACATGTTTTTCCTTTTAATTTGCCGTTGTTGCCGCCGACATGGAGTCATCATAGAAACAGCAACAGTTCTTTCCAGTTCGTTTGACATAATAAAGCGCCTCGTCTGCTTTTTGATAGAGCTGCTCAAAGGTGGATCCGTGCTCCGGAGCAAATGCGATTCCGATGCTGGAGGATATTACACATTCCGGTTTTTCCTCCAGATGGATTTTACGCAGCGATTCAACAAGTTCTTTCGCTTTCGCGACGATGTGCTCCTTTGATCGGGCTCCTTTCATAAAAACTGCAAATTCATCTCCGCCCAGGCGGGCCATAAAATCAGTAGCACGGAAAACTTCTCTGATTGTCGCTGAAACCTGTCTGAGCATGGCATCACCGGATAAATGCCCGTAACTGTCATTGATATTTTTAAAGTTATCCAAGTCGATAATCAGGAATCCATGCCCGCCGTGACTGAGTTCCTCGGTTTTTAAGAAGTCGGTAATCAGCTTTTCTGCGGTAACACGATTGTAAAGTCCCGTAAGAGGGTCCCGCTCAGATTGATATTTCAGCGCCAGCTCCTTGCGCTTTTGCTCATCAATATCCCTGACATAAGAAAATGCTTTGATATCGCCGGTTTCAGGATCCTTAAGAAGATTTGTCCGGTTGGACACCCAAAGTTTATTTCCGTTTGCATCTACATTGCGATATTCAAAGGCCAAAGAATTTTCCCCATTCTGATAACAGCGCATCAAATTTTTCAGGCTGAAATTTTGCAGAACCAGTTCCTGTTCTTTTGGATAGACACACTTTGCCACAATCAGTGGAAGCGCTTCGGAAAACCGTTCCGGAAGCTGTATCTGTCTCCGTTCCACCTTTCCCCCAAGTTCTACGGAAAACCTGTCCTGCGTCACGTTGATTTCAAAAATAGACCGCACATCGGCCAGCATGGCCGCACGGTACTGTTTTTCCTTCGCGTAGCGCAGTTCAGCCTCTTTATTTTCTGTTACATCCTCCAGCATGCCAATCGCACGGACAGGTTTTCCATAATCATTAAAGATATTCGTAAGCGTTACACGGTTCCAGGCAGTTTTGCCGTTCGCCCGCTGCATCTGGATCAAGCAACCAGAAGCCTTTGCACCCGCCCTTATCTTATTCAGCGCTTCCTCCAGTTCCGCGGCGGACTCCGGATTTAATGTGTTGTTCCAAATGCTGATATCTTCCATTACAGATGGCAATCCATAAATAGAGCGGGTTTTGGTGACAAACGAAATCTGGCTCTGTGCAAGGTCATACTCGAAAATAACATTGGAGGTATGCGCCATGGAAATCCTGAACCGTTCATTGCTCAGCTGCAGCTCCTGCTGGATTTTTTTCAAATTCGTTACATCCATACAGACACAGTAAAAGAAAGGGCTCCCCTGTTCGTCTTTCGTTAAAGTACACTTGTCCAGCACCCAGACCAGTTCCCCGCGCCCGGTCATTATGCGGTATTCCAGTTCGATCACATCGCCGATTTTCGGGTTTTCAAGTTTTTGCATCACCTTTGGGAGATCCAGTGCGTAAATGGTTTGATAAAAGCTGTTTTGAAACTTCTGCCTGATTTCTTCTCTGGAATAGCCGAACATGCGGATAAAACCGTCACTAAGATAGAGAAACTCACCTTTTTCATCCGGGCTGCATTTCTGCACTCCGCCGGGGAGCGCGTTTGTTAGAAAATCAAGGCGCCGGTTCACATGAATCAGCATATCTCTGGATTTTCTTGCGTAATAGACAATCCCCGCCACCAATATAAAAAAGCAGGTGAAAATCTCCAGGATTAAAGTCACGCCCATCTGGTTGACCGGTTCAATATCGACCGCTATGGTAGACGCCGATATCGTGTGCAGCGTATACCAGTCGTTGACCCCGACCGGCGTATAACAGGCAATCTGTTTTTCTCCATCTAAATAATACTCAACAAAGCCGTTCCCGCCGTTCAGCACCTGCGCGTGAAATTCCTGATAACCGGAGCTTCCGGTAAATTCTACGCGGCTGAAGGTATCCCAGACGTTTCCATACCGCTCAAAATGGCCCTTTGCGTTTTCGGAGTTGAGAACGATACTTCCGTTTTGCTGAAAGATCAAAGAGCCCACCTGTCCGCGAAAATTGGCGATTTCGGCGGTTGTATATAAGCTTTCCATATTATAAAGGCCGCACAAAACACCAGCGACTGTCCCATTCTGGTAAATTGGCGCATAAGCAATAAAAGCATTGGACATGCCGGTTTCTCCTGCGGCCGCCCTCTTAAAATAGTCGCGTTGCGATAAATCTACAATATTTCCGGACGATGCGTAACCCTTTCCATCCGGCAGTACAACCCTCAGCCCGTAAAATCCTCCCGTTTCGGCAAGCTGGCCGAGCAGCGCAAGAGAATTTTGCGAGCGTAAATCATGAAACCCCGCGAAATAGCCGGTGGCTCCCGCGAGGTAACTGATGGCATCATGAATTTTCAGCCTGACTGAATTGGCGGTCTGGAGCGCAATTTCGTTCAGCTGTTCCTTACTCTGCTCCTGTGAATATTTTTCCGTCTGTTTGGTAAACCTCCAAAAAGACAGCAGCACTAAAGCAAGCACCATCAGCACCCCGAAATATTGTATCAAAAGGGTATTCCGCCCGCCGTCTTCCCTTGAACGATTTGGTTTCAACAATTATCCCCCCTTGCACAAAAGTTGAAAGGATTATCAGCCCAATGTGCAGAGGTTTCGAATCTCATATTTGCAACCGGCTGTCCTGCTATCATCTGCGGATAGTTTAGACCCTTGATTTTGCGTCACCGGATTTCTCCGGTTTTGCCAATTATTTTATATAAAATACGCTATATTCTTGCAAAAGAGCTTACAAAATAAGCTCTTGTTTCGTAAATGTTTTTGTAGAATATTTCGTTTTTATCATAAGCGATAGCCAAGCAGTTGTCAATTTATATTTGATCGCGGAATAATTTTCCAGATATTTTTTTAGAATACAGACTCAAACTTTAATATTCCGGCATAAATTTTCATTTATTTTAGCTTTTAGATAGTACTTATAAGTACTACCATAGTAATCTTACCATGTACACATGCTAAAGTCAATAGTACGGAAAAGTACTACGAAAAGAGGTGTGCCCGTGTGTTTTTTCCACGGCTGAAAGATTTAAGAAGCGATAAAGATCTCCTGCAAAAGGATATTGCCAGACTTCTGAACACAAGCCAAACCGTTTATTCCAGGTATGAAAGAGGATTCCAGACAATACCCGTCGAGCATTTAGTCGTTTTAGCTGATTTTTACCGTACCTCCACCGATTATATTTTAGGACGAACAAACAACCCGATCCCGTATAAAGAATAATATAGTACATAGAAGGCGGTTCCCGACCGGGAACCGCCTTCTATGCACTATATGCGCCATTCGATTTACGCACGGAAGGGCAGGTATCAGACAGCATTGCATAATAAGCGGAAAAAATACAATAAACCCTGTTACGGGTATTATTGTGTATATCTAAGGCAAAAGGACCTGAATCAAAGATTCAAGTCCTTTTATTTTTGTCCCAGTTGGAGCAGGTAACGGGAATCGGACCCGCGTTGTCTGCTTGGGAAGCAGAAGTGTTACCATTGCACCATACCTGCGTAACGATGAACATTATATACTAAATATCAGGTTCTGTCAACAGAATTTGCGGCATATTTGAAAGGAGACTGAAAACTCTGGAAAGACTTGAAGTCAAAATGCGGTTACACAGGTCAAATATCACCAGGTAAGTTCCATCCCGACGCCCACCTCCCGGACAGGGATGGCCTGATGGATGCGCGCTTTGGCAGCAAAGGAAACACAATGGCAGGGATATAATTCAGCAACGCGGTTTTTCTGAAAATACGCAATTGTCTGCGCAAGCCGAAAGTCGTCTTCAAACAGATGGAACCCGCCGATAACGCCGCGGATACGGCTGTCCTTACAGACTGACTTCGCATATTCAATGATGTTGCAGATTCCGCTGTGCGAACAGCCGGTAATCAGGCACAGCCCTTCCCTGCTTTGATAGACGAGCGCTGTATCGTCGAGGACGTAATCGTCCTCCAATCGACCGTCCAGTCTGCGCTTCCCAATTGGGGAACGCTTCTCGAATTCATTTGAGGATGGAACTTCCCCGAGAAAGGTCAGCCGCTCGGTCAGCTTTACAGGCCTTGCCGACAGCTCCAGCCGGCATTTTTCCCGTATCTGCTCCGCCGAGAGCGGCGAACCGATGGGCTCGCCGCTCTCGGTTTTTTCTTCAAACGCATCCGGATGCGCCAGAACTGCCAGACCGTTGCCCCGGTAAATTTTCAGCAGGTGAGGAAATCCGCCGGTATGGTCATTGTGTCCGTGGGAAAACACGACCGTAGAAACAGTGTTGAGGTCCAGCCCAAGTTTTCGCGCATTCTTAAGAAATAAGCCGGAATAGCCGGTATCAAACAGAATCCGCTGCCCGCCATCCTCAATGAAATAGCAGACGGCAGGCTCACCGCAGTAATACCGGTCAATGAAGGTGTTGTTGTCCGCCAGCACCGTAAGCTTCATGCAATTCCCTCCGAAATACGGCAGACCATATCAAACGAGAGAGTTGCTGATATGGCCTGTTTTATTTAATCGTTGAGTAGGCTAAGCGTGATTTCATACTTGGAATCAAGCGCGTTTTTATCTTTTGCCTGGTTTTTATATTTGCCAACCGCAGCGGTAGATTTTGATACCGGCTGCAAAGTGCCCGCGCCGGCTACACAGCCACCCGGACAGGCCATTCCCTCCAGCAGATAACCGTCGTATTTTCCTGCTTTCGCCAGCGTAAGCAGTTTTTTGCAGTCCTGAAGACCCTGCGCACAGGCAATTTTCACCTCGCGCTCCGGGTCGATGCGTTTGATGGCATCCGCCACAGCCTGCGCCACGCCGCCGCTGACGGCGAACCCCCGCCCGGCGGCGGTCGCTTCCTCCAGTGGGGTTTCCTCAGTGATTTCGTCAAATTTGACGCCCTTCGCCTCAAACATCCCCATCAGTTCCTCAAATGTCAGCACAAAGTCCACATCGCTGCGGATCGTGCGACGGCTTGCTTCAAGCTTTTTCGCCGCGCAGGGGCCGATGAACGCGATCTTACAGTCCCTATGCTCCTTTTTTTGCAGGCGCGCGGTCAGCACCATCGGCGTGAGCGCCATGGAAATATAAGGGGCAAGCTCCGGGAACAGTTTCTTAGCCATAACCGACCATGATGGACAGCAGGAGGTTGCCATAAACGGCTGGTTCGCGGGCACTTCGCGCATAAAGTCCTTCGCCTCTTCGATGGTGCAAAGGTCCGCGCCGACCGCTACCTCGACCACGCTGTCAAACCCGAGCCGTTTCATGGCGGCGGTAAACTTTTCGGGGGTCATGGCGGGGCCGAACTGCCCGATAAACGCGGGCGCCACAATCGCGATTACGCGGGCATTATCGCGCATGGCATGAATCAACTGAAAAACCTGGCCTTTATCCGAAATTGCGCCGAACGGGCAGTTTACCAGGCACATCCCGCAGGAAACGCACTTGTCATAGTCGATCGTGGCGATCCCCTGTTCGTCGCTGCGGATTGCGTCCATCCCGCAGGCTTTCGCGCAGGGGCGCTCCAGTTTGAGGATAGCGCCATAGGGGCAGGCCTCCTTGCAGCGCCCGCACTTTACGCATTTGGACTGGTCGATGACCGACTTTCCGTGGATGATCGAAACCGCGTTCTTAGGGCAAACCTCCTTGCAGGGGTGCGCCAGACAGCCCTGACAGGCGTCTGAAACATGGAACTGCTTATCAGGGCAGGCGTTGCAGGCAAACTTGATAATATTGACCAGAGGCGGGTCGTAATATTTCTCATCAATTGCACTCTCATCGATTCCCATTGAAACCGGTGCATGTTCATCCATCGGACGAAGCGGCAAACCGATGGCAAGGCGCAAACGCTCGCCGACAATCGCCCGCTCCAAAAAGATGGATTCCCGGTAGGTAGCGACCTCTCCGGGCACGATCTTATAGGGCAGCGCCTCTATGCGTGAATAGTCCCCGCCCTCATAGGCAAGGCGCGCCACTTCGGTAAACACTTTCCTTCTGATATCGGTTACAGAAGATACAATTCCCCTCATGCGATACTCCTTTTTCACAATTCATCATAATCTAACATCTTATTATTTCTGATTTCATTGTCCTTGTCAATTCATTCGCTATCTTTCACAAATATTTATCGTTATTTTCATCATACTTCACAGTTTACCTGTCTTTTGCGCATAGGATTATACGATTTCATTCCATGCACAGCACAGCAAAAAGCGGCAGGAAACCAACAGCGAAATTGGTTTCCTGCCGCGAAATCATATTTAAACAATGTCAAGATGCATTTTCCTATCAGGCGGTGGGAATGCCGCGTCCAGCTTTGCCAGGTCCCCCTGATCCAGAGGATACAGGACGGCGGCGGCATTCTGCTGCACATGCGCGGGTTTACCCGCTTTGGGGATTGCGATAATGTCAGGATGGCTCAACACAAATGACAACAGCACCTGCTCAGACGTGATATCGTATTTTTCAGAAATTTCCCGCACGGCAGGATGTTCCAGAAGTCCCTTGCGCAGCCTTCCTCCCTGTGCCAACGGACAATATGCCATCACCGGTATCTTGTGCGTACGCATCCATGGCAGGAGGCTGAATTCGATCCCGCGGGAGCCAAGATGATACAGCACCTGGTTCACCGCGCAGTTCTGCCCGCCGGGTGTCCTCCAGAGATCTTCCATATCGGCGGTATCAAAATTGGAAACGCCCCAGCGCTTGATTTTTCCCTGCCGGATCAGTTCCTCCATACAGCTCACCGTCTCTTCCAGCGGCACCCTGCCGCGCCAGTGAAGCAGGTAAAGGTCCAGCGTCTGCACTTTCATTCTTCGCAGGGAATCCTCACAGCTATGAAAAATCCTGCGTCGGTCCGCGTTATGCGGATAAACTTTGGAAACAAGGAACAGTTTCTCTCTCGGAAAAGAGCGGATTGCCTCCCCTACGGTGCGCTCGGCTGCGCCGTCGCCATACATTTCCGCCGTGTCCAGCAGGGTCATCCCAAGGCCGATTCCCATTTTCAGGGCTTCCAGCTCATTTTTATGGCGACCCGTCAATTCTCCCATATACCATGTGCCCTGCCCCAGCTGAGGCACCATGGTCCCGTCCGGGAGCCGGACTTTTTTGGCTTCACATGCCTTCCGTATTTCCGCTATACCGCCTTCTGTCATCGTAACCGCCCTTTCTGTCTACTTCACAAATTCAAATTTCGTAACGTCAAATACACCCATATCGGTAATCCGGATTTCCGGAATTACCGGAAGCGCCATAAAGGAAAGCGTGATAAACGGGTCAATTCCTTCCCGTACGCCTGCCTGCCGCGCGGTTTCGATCATTTTGTCAAGGTCCCGGATTAAAGTTTGGGCAGAGTCGCTGCTCATCAGCCCGCAGACCGGCAGGGCAAGCGTTCCCTTCACATCTTCGTCCGCAACGATTGTATAGCCGCCCTGCACCCGCGCCAATTCGCGGGCCGCGGCCGCCATGTCGGCATCGTTGTCGCCGACGACGATCAGGTTATGGGAATCGTGCGCCACGGTGGTCGCAACGGCCCCATGTGTCAGCCCGTAACCGGAAATCAATCCGACACCGATCATCCCTGTCGCGTGATGCCGTTCCACAACCGCGATCTTCCGCAGCGCGCCGGAAGCAATCTGCTCCTCGACGTTCTGCGCGCTGACTGATGATTTTTTTGTGGAAATCTGCCCCGGAATAATCTGGATAACGGGATATTTCTCCCTGTCGGGCAGGGAAAAGCTGGTTTTTTCCAGCGGCGCAAGATTGACTGTATGCAGAATGCCAGCCCCGGCAGTTACACCTTTTCTCGGCGTTGCATGCTCGGTGTAAGCTTTCCCGTCTTTGTAGACCTCATCGACAGAGAGTGCTTTCAAGTCGTTCAAAATGACAAGATCCGCACGATAGCCGGGCGCGACCGCGCCCACATCCCGCAGACCGTAAATGCGCGCGGCGTTGATGGTCGCCATCTGGATTGCCGCAACAGGGCGCATGCCCAATTCTATCGCCAGTTTAATATTATGCAGAATGGTACCTTCCCGCCGGATATCCGAAAGATGCTTATCGTCGGTGCAGAAGGCCATATTCATCGTATCAATCCCATTCGCGATCACGCCGGAAAGGATATCCCGCAGATTTTTGCTGGCGCTTCCCTCCCGCACCAGTACGGCCATTCCCGCCCGCAATTTTTCCAGCGCTTCCCCATAGGTAACACTTTCATGGTCGGTATGAATTCCGGCGGCAGCATAAGCCTGCAAGGCGTTTCCGGTGATGCCGGGGGCGTGCCCGTCAACCACGCGGCCGTCAAACAGTTCCAGCTTTGCCATCACTTCCGGGTCGCGCCCTGAAACGCCGGGATAGTTCATCATCTCACCCAGCCCGAGCACACGCGGATGGGAAAGAAACGGCGCCATCTTATCCGCTGTGAAAGCCGCGCCCGCATGTTCAAACGGCGTCGCGGGCACGCAGGAAGGAAGCTGCACATAATAGTTTATCGGCAGATCTTCCGAGGAGTCAAGCATGAACTGCACACCCTCCCCGCCGGCAACATTGGTAATTTCATGGGGATCGGTGATGACAGTGGTAACGCCCCACTTCAGTTCCTCAATGCAGTATGCCGGGGGCGTTACCATGGAACTTTCCACATGGCAGTGCGCATTGATAAACCCGGGAGCGACATACTTGCCGTCAAGGTCGACGTTGGATTTTCCGGAGTATTTGCCGACGCCGGAAATAACCCCCCGGGTGATCGCGATATCCGCGGACACAATTTCACCTGTGAATACATTGATGACTTTGCCGTTCTGCAGCACAAGGTCGGGACGCGTTTCGCCCAGAGCCGTTTGAATGAGCCAATCCTTTTTCAAGTGCGCTTCCTCCTTCACATCAAAATCACAAATTCATGATCACCGGATTGCCCTGCATTCCAGATAATACCGTTTTTCACAGGCGTGCCCCATCGAAAACGTTTTACGCGGCAGCGCGCCGTCCGCAATCACCGTCGGAAACAGCTCGGATTTTTGCATAGCCGGCAGCAGGAATCCGACTGCACGCTCCCTGTTGGCAAGCTGCACGGTCACCTCTTCGCCGTGAATGTAATCAACCTCGCCGCCGAAACGGTTCAGATACTCATCGATAAATTTTTGCAGCGTTCCGACAGCAAGCTGGCTCGAGGGGTTCTCCACAAACAGCTGTTCCCGCTTCCCGCCGGTCACAACCTCAAACGACTGCCGGCCGCCGGTCTTCGAAATATGGTAAAAGGATGCCAGCTCTTTCAGCACATGCGCGGGGTCGACATCGAACAGCACCCGGTGGATCGGTTCAAACTGCATGGCATCGTCGTGGATATTCACCAGTTCCACCAGCGCCCACCGTGCCGGATGGCGTTCCCACTCCGCCTGCGGGAGTGTCGTCCTGAGCTGTTCGTAACAGGCCTTGGCAGTTGCAAGCGAATGGTTTCCGTCGCCCACCGCGAACAGCAGCGGGGCCTCGCTTGCCATGGAGAGCCGTTCGGCCAGCTTTGCAAGCGCCGCGTCCACTTTTTGTGCGGCCGCACCGTTCACCTGCCAGCCGCTGATATTCCCGCCATGCTCCATCAAAGTGAAGTGATACACCTGTCTGAGCGTCTTTCTCTCCTGCGCCAGCGGCTCAATCACGGTTTTTTCGGGGTCGTCAATGAGAATCATAATATGCGGGGTCTCCAGAGGCGCATTTTCACGGACACGGATGCGCGGCGGCAGGCGGCTTTCCACCGTTCCCTCGGTGGGACGCACAGGAGAAGCCAAGCCTTTCCCGTACTCATACGCCATCAGGTCAATTCTGCCAACCAGCCCGCGGCGCACCTTACCCGGCATAAGGGTGCGTTCCAGATAAAGATAGCTGTCCGGCAGGCAGTCAAAAATCCCCTCATCCAGATACTGCCGCATGCTTTGATTAATCCGGCCAATCCGCGCCTGTACATCGGGCGCGCCGAGAAACACCTCCGATAAAATCATATGATACGTGGACGGCGTATTTCCAACCGTTTGTTCCACGCGGTTCCAATATTCCGGTTCCGAGGTATACTGGTCACAGGCCACAACACTCCACTTTTGCATATCTACTCCGTGCGGAAGCAAAATATCCGCCGGACAAAAAACAGTCCTGTTCATAAAAATTCCCGCCTTGCTGCTGATTCATTAGTATGATTATACAACAATCGGCTGAGAATGGCTAGCGTTTCTTGCCGTTTTATCATAAATCGCGGAAATTTATACCTGTATTGAGGGAAATGGTCTTGTAAATCTGTATACCACATCTATCCGGAGGATACATATAAATAGAGTGTGTTTTTATTGTTGCCAATAAAATTGAAAAATTTCCAATTGCTTGCAATAAAACTGGAAAAACTGCGCACCGTATGAATAGAGCTCATACAGCATCTGCATTATTTTACGCCGTGCATAGCGGAAAACACATCTGGTTTCAATGAAGTCGGGTGCAGACTGAACGACATCAGGGGAAAGACAGACGCTTTTTCAATATAAAAGGAGGATTTACAGCATGAAAAAATGGATTGCGCTTGCGCTTTCACTGGCTTTGATCATTATAACAGCCGTCCCCGCGTTTGCCGCGTCATCCTCGATTGTGGGGGAGCTTGTGGACGCTGACGGAAAAATTGCCAGCGACGGTTACGACACCATCCGGCCCGGTTCCGATTACTATTATGTCATCGCGCAGTCGGGTACCGGCTATGACAGCTATGTGGATGACGCGCTCATCAGGTTCTCCCTCAAAAAGAAGGAAGGCGGAAAATACATTACCGACGCAGACCTCGTTGAAAAGAAATTCGGGTCGACGCGGTATATCTGCATTAAATTTTCCGTAAAGGATAATTTTTCCGACGATGAATACAAGGTGGTCCTGGAAGCCAATTTCCGCGCAAAAAAAGACCTTGTCATCACCAACGCCACCAGCTACAACTCAGGACTCGCTTTCCCGGCGTTCCGTGCCGCCACTTCGTCGGACGGCTCGTATACGCAGGAACAGATCAACGCAGCGCAAGCCGCCTACAATAACGCGATCAGTGAGCGAAACACGCTGAACAACGAAATCGCGGCTCTCAAAACCGAAATTGCGGCTCTGGAAAAGCAAATAGAGGACCTGAATCAGCAAAACCAGCAGAGGCAGGCCCAGATCACCGCCGCCCAAACCGCGCTTTCCAACGAACAGACAAAATTAGCGCAACTCAAAACAGAGCAATCAGCCGCGCAGACCAAATATAATAACGCCAAATCGGCATGGGACGCCGCAAAAGAAGCTGCGGATCAAGCGGAACATCAGACCCAACAGAAGGCTCAGCTGGAAGCCGATTTGCAGCAGGCGAATACGGACCTTGCCGCCGCACAGGCACTTCAGGCCAAACTTGGCCCCGAGCAGTTTACAGCGGAGAATCCGAAACCGGACCCCTTTGTTCCAAAGACTTTGATCGACCGGTTCAACGCTGCAAACACGGCTGAACTGATCCAGGCATGGAATAACAGCTTGGTAGATTATACAGCTAAAGCCTTTACGCCGCTGGCGGAGGATAATTCGAACAACGCCGCGGTGGCTGCGGAGTTGAATGCTGAAATCATCCGAGTAAACGGACTAATTGCCGATGCGAATAACCGAATCGCGACAGCAACTGCAGATTTGAACAGCCTTGGCTCCGTGATTGAAATCGGCAACACCGAGTTGCAGGCCGCAGTCAATGCCGAGCAGTCCGCAAAAACAGAACTGAATACGGCAAACAGCAATGTAACAACACAGGAAACTGTTGTTACCGACGCCCAGAAAAAACTTAACGAGTTACAGGCATCCGCCTCCACGCCCGCAGATCTGGCCAATCAGCTTGCCGCCCAAAAAAGTGAACTAGCCAGCAAGCAGGCAGCACTTCCCGCCAAAGAAAAAGCGGTGACTGACACAAAAGCGGCGCTGGACAATATGCTTGCCGGAACTGGAAGCAATGTGCTGAAATCGGGCGATACGTTCACCCACACGTTCAAAATCTGGGTTCAGAACGAGAAAATCGAAGACAGCGACGCGACCTTTACCGCGGGCGAAAAAGGCGTCATTGTCAAGCCGGTCAAGAATGAAATCAATACGGTCACCTGGGAAGACAGTAACCGCACGTTGGCGGTTCTGACCTTCCGGGCAGACAGCGACGTCAGTTTCTACTGTCCGCGCCTGTCTACCCGCTGGAACTCCTTTGACTACGCCGATTATTTTGATGACACCGACGCTTATCTGTTTGATTTTGTCAGCAGCCCCACCATTCCAGCCAGCTCACGGCCCACCCTTTCCCTCTATAATCCATTTGTGGACGACGACGGCGATCTGACCGTCCGCACCAGCCGGATTCGTATCTATGAGATTGTGGACGGTGATCTTGAGGACGTGACCGATCTGTTCACATTTGAAAGAAACGAAGATGACGACTATGTAATGACCATCAAAACCCGCACCCTCGGCACCTATATCGTTTCGGACGGTGAAGCCGACCTGCCTGAAAGGCCGTCGGGGAATTACTCTGATGACGACGACATTGTAGTAGAAGTCCCAAGCGGCGGTTCCGTCACCGGGAATACCAAGCCTGTTCCGTTCACCGGAAGATAATCAGCCAGTCTTCTCCTAATATAAAAATGGGGCGCACTCCGAACTGGAGTGCGCCCCATGCTTTATCAGCTGATGACCGGCAACTTCTTCACAGACTTTTTCGCCTGCTCTTTGGTTTGAATCCATTCCGAATCTACACTTTTTTCCGCCAGCACATAAGTCCCGGGTTTACGGGTAGCGGTTACAAAGCAGGATTTGCCGTCCGAATCTTCCTGGGCTGAAAAATTCTTGGTGACATCTACCAGTTTATCATCATAGACCTGATAGATCTTCACCTTTTCGGGCTTGATGACAGGTTCCCCGTCGTCATCCAGATAGGGATTATAAATCGCGAGTGTAGGTACTGAAGTCGCCGGGATGGAAGGATTGACGACAAAATCAAAATAATAGGCATCCTGACCGTCAAATGCTTCCGCCGCAAGGCACTGATTCAGGCTTGTCAGCACCTTAAAATAAAAGCTGTCAGGGTCATCGTCCGCATGGAAGTTCAGGGCCGCCAGCGTGCGGTCCCCTTTCTCCAGGACAATTGAATTGTTATCGTTTGCGGTGGGCTCGATGATATATCCACTTGCCGCCGATACCGCGAGACTGAATGAAAGTGCGGTCAAAGCCGCAGCAATTCCCGAAATCAACTTTTTCATAGTCCGCCTCCTATGCTGTAATGATTTTATATTATATCATAAAGATTTAAAAAAATGGTGAACATTGGAAAAATCTTTTCCTGTTAAAAAGCTACGGAATTTAAAAAGTGAAACAATCCTGTCATTTTTCATAAAAGTGTCCTGATTCCTGCCAAAATCATAAAAATATGCTTGCCGTTTTAAAAATTTCCGTCTATTCTGTAAAGGGGAGCAATGCATTTTTCGGCAGTGGAGGGATAAAAATGATCATAGATATCTTTAAAAATATTATTTTAAATATGAGCCTGATGGTTCTGATCGCCTATCTGCTTACCAAGCTGCAACTTGTGAAAACATTCATCGCAACCGATACGGCAGACAAAAAGCGTAAACTTGCCATGTCGGTTATTTTCGGGCTTGTCGGCATCCTGTCTACCTATACAGGCATCCGTGTAAACGGGGCAATTGCGAATACACGTGTCATTGGTGTTATCGCGGGCGGAATTTTAGGCGGCCCCATTGTCGGAATCGGCGCAGGCATAATTGCAGGCCTGCACCGGTATCTGACCGATATCGGCGGTTTTACCGCTGTCGCCTGTGCGCTCTCTACGGCTGTGGAGGGATGCATCGGCGGATTATTCTCCAAGTATGTAAAAAAACATGAAAAAGATAGCTGGATGACCATTGCAATGATTACAACGCTTGCTGAATTTATTCAGATGGGCATTATTCTTCTGATTGCAAAACCGTTCCAGGACGCCTGGAACCTTGTACAGATGATTTCTATTCCCATGATCCTGTTCAATTCCGTCGGCGTAGCTATTTTTGTGAAAGTATTTGATTCCGTCTTTATCGAGCAGGACCGGGAAGCAGGCGATCGAATCCGTCTGGTGATGGACATCGCGGACCGCTGTCTGCCCAACCTGCGCAAAGGGCTTTATGACCGCAAAAGCCTGGATGAAGCAACCGAAATTATCCGAAGCCACGCATCCGTCTCCGGCGTGGCGGTAACCGACCGCAGAATGATTCTGAGCATCGCGGGCAGTGAACTGAAACGGCTGCACGTTTATCAGGAGCGTCCCCTGCCGCAGATCGTGCAGGAAGCAATTCGCACAGGCCAAGTGCAGATTGCCGAAGAAGCCGATGCGCGGGATGACTTTTTTGAATGTCTGACTAGGCTGACCGCTGTGTGCGCGCCGCTGACACAGCGGGGGGAAGTTATCGGGGCACTGGTTCTGTTTATCAGCAAATTCAAGCTGTCTCACGAGGTGGAGCAGGAGTTTATCAGCGGGCTTGCCAAGCTGTTTTCCACTCAGCTGGAACTTTCCCAGCTGGAATATCAGAAAAAGCTGCGGCAAAAGGCGGAATTTGAGGCTCTCCAAAGCCAGATCAACCCGCATTTCCTCTTTAACGCCCTGTCCACCATTACCTCGTTCTGCCGCGAAAAACCGGAACGAGCTCGAGAGCTGCTGATTGTTCTGAGCAACTATTTCCGCAAAACGCTGCAGTCGGAGCACTACATGATCAGCCTTTCCGAAGAACTCGAGCATGTCAATGCCTATCTGGAACTGGAAAAGGCACGCTTTGAGGAAAAGCTTGTGATCAGGGAAGATGTGCCCGCGGGCATCTCCTGCATAGTGCCCAGCTTTATTCTGCAGCCGATCGTGGAAAACGCGGTAAAGCACGGGGCCATGTCGACCGCCGGAGTCGGCAAAGTTTATATTACCGCCCGCGACCAATACGGTGTGACGCGCATCGCGGTGCGGGACAACGGTTCCGGCATCCCGGACAGCATTCTAAAAAAATTACGGGGCGGGACGATGGATAAGAATTCTGTCGGACTTGCCAATGTCCAGAAAAGGCTCAAAAGCATCTATGGAGAACCTTACGGCCTGCAAATACGGAGTTCCCGCCGCGGGACGGAAATCATCATCCGTATCCCCCACAAAATAACCGGAGGTGAATTGCTTGAAACTCGCAGTCATTGACGATGAGCGCCCCAGCCGCAGCGAACTGTGTCACCTGATTCTCGAATGCGCGCCGGGTATGCAGATCGACGAAGCCGACAGCGGTCAAAAAGCTTTGGAGCTTGCCGCCCAAAACCATTACGACGCGATGTTTATAGACATTCATCTGGGCGACATGACCGGTACTACCCTTTCCCTGATGGTGCGCAAGCTGCTTCCGCAGGTGCAGATCGTCTTTGCGACAGCTTATGACGAGTATGCCGTTAAAGCGTTCGATATGGACGCCGTGGACTTTATTATGAAACCGTTTGACCCCAAGCGGGTTGCCCGCGCGGTGCAAAAGCTGGAGGCACGGCTGAAAAACGTTTCGCCCGCGCCCCCAGCCCGGGAGGAGCAGCCCGTCTGCAACAAGGTTTCCATCTCTTGTGATAAGCGCCTCGTTCTGCTGGATATTCCCGATATCGCCTATATCGAAACCGACGGCAGGAACTGTGTGGTGCACACGGTAAACGGGGATTACACCTGCACCCAGCCCCTCAGCTATTTTGAAAGACGGCTTGCGTGCGCCCAGTTTTTCCGCATCCATAAGAGCTATCTGATCAACTTGCAGTATGTGGCGGAACTTTGCCCGTGGTTCAATGGGATGTCCTGTGTAAAGCTGAAAGGCTTTGAGTCGCATAACCTTCCGGTCAGCCGCAAGCAGATCAAACCATTGAAAGAACTGTTTGATTGTTAATAGTCCGTTCATATGTTATATGTTATTCAGCCATTATTTTGAACCACTTAAACACGAATCTATGCGTTTTATACAGAAACCGATGCATTTCTCCAAATTCAATGCTAAACTGGTTTTGAAAACAGAGAAAGCTCTGTAAAGTCAGAATGAGGAGGTTTTTGTATGATTACATTTCTGCTTTGCATCTGTCTGCTGATTGTCGGATATTTCACCTACGGCAAAGTCGTCGAAAAGGTGTTCCATCCGGACGATCGCCAGACTCCTGCAATCGCACTGCAGGACGGCGTTGACTATGTCCCGATGAACGACAAAAAGATCTTTCTGATTCAGCTTTTGAACATTGCGGGTCTGGGGCCGATTCTCGGCGCGCTGTCCGGAGCTCTATGGGGACCGGTAGTCTATCTGTGGATTGTTCTGGGCACCATTTTCGCCGGCGGCGTGCACGATTTCATGACAGGTATGCTTTCCATGCGCAACAGCGGCGGGAGCATCTCTGAAATCGTGGGCAAGTACTTAGGAACCGGCATGAAACAGGTTATGCGTGTATTTTCTGTCTTTCTGCTGCTGATGGTAGGCACCGTGTTTGCGGTGGGTCCGGCCGGCCTGTTGGCTATGCTGACCCCGAAATCCTTAGATAAAAACTTTTGGCTTATCGTAGTGTTGATTTACTATTTCCTTGCGACATTGCTTCCAATTGATAAGCTGATTGGACGTATTTATCCGTTCTTCGGCCTTTGCCTGATTATTATGGCAATCGGCGTTGGCGCCGGGCTGATGTTCGAGGGCTATCCCCTTCCGGAAATGACCCTGCAGAACCTGCACCCGAAGGGCACCCCCATTTGGTCGTTTATGTTCATAACGGTTGCGTGCGGAGCGATTTCCGGTTTCCATGCCACGCAGTCTCCGCTGATGGCACGCTGCCTTGCCTCTGAGAAAAAAGGGCGTCAGACTTTCTATGGCGCAATGGTCGCTGAAGGTATCATCGCCATGGTTTGGGCCGCTGCGGGCGTTTGCTTCTATGAAAATACCGGCGGTCTGCAGGCGGTTCTGGCTGACCCGAACATCGGGCCGAACGGCGCGGTTTATCAGATCTGCATGAAGATCCTTGGACCAATAGGCGGCGTTCTTGCAATGATCGGCGTTATTGCCTGCCCGATTACCTCCGGCGATACTGCGTTCAGGAGTGCAAGACTGACCATTGCCGACTGGTTCAACATCGATCAGAAGGCGATTAGACCCCGTCTGACACTGACAATTCCTGTGCTTGCGTTCGGCGCTATCGTAGGCGGTTTTGTGAATTACGCGGTTGTTTGGAGATACTTCTCCTGGAGCAACCAGACGCTTGCTATGATGGCTTTGTGGGCTGCTTCCGTCTATTTATGGCAGGAAAAGAAAAACTATTGGATGGCTGCCATCCCCGCCACCTTTATGTCCGCTGTCAGCGCCACCTATTTCTTTGCCGCAGACGAGTGCCTGCACTTTATGAAACTGGGGCTTCTCTCGCTGGCATACGGTCTTGGATTGCTGATTGCTGCGGTTTTCCTCGCAATCTTCCTGAAAACGACTGTTTTCAATAAAAAGGCAGCAAACCAGCCTTTAGCACAGTCCTAAACCAGATTTACCGAATCAATATAGTCTTCCGGACGTAAGAAGAGTCCCCGGCAATCGCTGGGGACTCTTTCCATTTTGAGTTATTATGGAATCGGAAGGAACCGGGGCTGTCTGTTCTCAAACAACGCCAGCCGCGTAAAGCCGGCCTCTTGCGCAATCGTGAGCGCAGCCGCAAGTCCTTTGCCAACATCCTCGGGACGGTGGGCATCCGAACCAATGGTTAGAATCCTCCCGCCCATGGAATAGAAAAGCCGGATCAGCTCAAACGAAGGCAGCGTTTCCTTCGCCGCCTGCCGCAGCCCCGAGGTATTGATTTCAATCCCCTTTTCCCGCTCAATCAGCCGCTTAAAAATCCGATGCACCTGTTCCCGGTAATCCATCAGATTTACTTTGATCCCGCTGCGCGCGGCATACCTCTTGATTAAGTCCACGTGCCCCATACAGTCAAAATCGCTCTGGTCTGCCAGCTGGTAAAGTTTTTCCAGATTGTCCAGACAAAGCACATTCAAATCAACCGTGTGATAATCTATTTCACCAACGTCGATATTCTGCAGCTTATGTACCGAACCTATGACATAATCGTACGGAAGGTTCCGCAGGATTTTCTGTTCCAGCTCAAGATCCAAATAAGACTGCCCCATTTCCACTCCGGCCCGGATGCGCAGCTGGCTGGAATACTGGGCACGGCAACGGTTCAGCTTATCAAAATAGTTCTCCAGATAGGAATAGGTGTATGGATTGGCGGGAACATTTGGCTGGAACATCTCAAAATGGTCGGTCAGAACAATTTCGTGCAGGCCCTGACGGATCGCGGCAAGGCACATATCCTCCATGGGCGCCCTGCCATCCGGTGAAACATTGCTGTGCATGTGATAATCCGCAACTGCGGTTTGCAACAGAAAGCCCCCCTGTTTCGATCTTTTAAATATTTACTTTGTTCAACTAAACAAAGAATAAGTTCCTTTTTTATTGATTATAACACATGTGCAAAACAAATCCACGGTCCATTTTGAATTTTACAATTTGATTTCCCTTTTATTGTTAAAATATCACAAAAGAGCGATGAAAAGGGAGTTCCTTTTCATCGCTCTTTCCCGATTCAACTGATGTTTTTAAGCAGCTTCTGATAGGTCCGCTGTAACGCCGCTTCAATCTGGTCAGCGTCTTCCAGCTCCAAAATTTGCCGGGCCAGCTGTTCTGTATCCCGCTTTGCCATGTGGCAGATCAAAAAACGTGCTGTTTTCAGCAGAGCCGGCGCCATGCTGAGTTTTCCGATTCCAAGTCCAATCAGCAGAGGCAGGAAGAGCGGGTTTCCGCCCAATTCCCCGCATACGCTGACTTCCGTTCCGGTTTTCAGGCCCGCCGCCGCAGTGTTGGCAATCAGCCGGATAACGGCCGGATGATAGGGACAGTAAAGTTTCTGCACATGGGGGTTCCCACGGTCAGCCGCTGTAACATACTGTGTGAGGTCGTTTGTTCCGATGCTCATGAAATCGCAGCAGGCCGCAAAGCTTTCCGCCATGACGGCGGCGGCGGGCGTTTCAACCATCATCCCAATCTTTACTTTCTCGCAGCAGGGCTGCCCCTTCTCCAGCAGCACGTGTTCTGCCTCACCCAGGCACCGCTTCGCCTCGACCAGCTCTGAAATCTCCGTCACCATTGGGAACATGATTTTGACCTGTTTTCCGGCAGACGCTGTGAGAATTGCTTCCAGCTGCCGCACAAACAGTTCCCGCCTTTCCAGACAGAGGCGAAGCCCGCGGTTTCCGAGGAACGGATTCTGCTCTTTCGGCAGGCGCAGGTAGGGCACCTCTTTGTCGCCGCCGATATCCAGCGTCCGAATAATGACTTCCCTTCCATCCGCCCTTTCCAGAACCGCGCGGTACGCGGCTTCCTGCTCTGCCATAGTTGGCTCAGCGGCACTGTCGGCATAAAGAAATTCCGTTCGGAACAGCCCGATTCCGTCATACTCCTCGTTTTGCAGGGCATCCATGTCCCGGGGACTCCCAATATTCGCACAGAGCCGGACGATCTCACCATCTTTGGTAACAGCCTGACGGCAATCCAACCGGTCAACTTTTTCGCGGAACGCGTGCTGAGAATCTTGTTTCTGCAAGTAGCTCTGAACTGTCTGCGCGTCGGGATCAAGAATTAGTTCGCCGGTTTGTCCGTCCATGACAGCATTCTGATGCTGCCCGAGGGCAGAGAGTACCTGCCGGACGCCGGTAATCGCAGGGATTCCCATTGATTTCGCTAAAATTACGGTGTGGGAGGTTGCTCCCCCCTGCTCGGTGATCAGGCCGCCAAGCCGCTTTTTGTCAAGCAGGAAAGTATCCGCCGGAGTCAGCTCATAAGCGGCGAGAAGTACTTTACTTTCCCCCTCCGGCAGGACCAGGCCGGGTTCTGCGCCTTTCATACGGTTGATCAGCAGGTTCCCGACATTCCGGATATCGTCAGCGCGCTGCCTCAGATAGTCCTGCTTCATGCCGGCAAACCTTTGGGCGACGGCTTCACATTCCGCCCCAATGGCCTGTTCCGGCGGCTCGCCCGCCGCTATCCTGCGCTCCATCGGCTGAAACAAATACGCATCCTCCAGCAGCATCTGATAGGCGGTGAAAATTTTTGCCTGTTCCTCTCCTACCTCTTCCAGCGCACGCTGCCGGAGCTGTTTCATCTGTTCAACGCAGGCTGCCCTGGCAGTGGCAAACGTCATTTCCTCCGCAGGGTCCGACGCCTGTTTGGTATAAAGCACAATAGTTCCTATCGCAATCCCGGGCGCTCCGGGATTCCCTTTTATGGTTTGCATGAACTGACACTCCAAACGGTTGACCCATTATTCGCCTATGCCTGCGGATATCAGCACACGGTTCTCCGAAAAGGTATTTACCGGCGTGAAATTTGCCGCTTTCCCGCAAGAGCCGGTCAGGCGGATATAACGGGAAGTGATTTCCTTTGCTTTCGCCTCGATGTCGATGAGCAGCTGAAGATAGTCGTAATCCGGATTTTTCTCCAGTGCGTCCTGCGTGAAGTCGCGGCAGTAGTTGAAAATATCGGTGCAGATATTGACCTTGTTGATGCCAGCCTCCACCGCCATCCGGATATTTTCGTCCCCTGAGCCCGACCCGCCGTGGAGCGCCAGCGGCACATTGGTCGCTTCCCGTACCTTGCGGATGATATCAAAATTCAGCTTGGGTACAAATCCGGCCGGGTATTTGCCGTGCGCTGTTCCGCAGGCAATTGCCAGACAGTCGACCTGCGTGGCTTCGACAAACCGGACGGCATCTTCGGGCCTGGTGTAGAGGTTTTCCTTGCAGCCGTCCATGTCCGCCGCTTGGCCCACATGGCCGATTTCTCCTTCCACTGCAACCCCCTGCGGATGGCATAGCTCCACGACCTTCTGTGTACGCAGGATGTTTTCCTCCATAGAATAGGCGGACGCGTCGATCATAATGGAGGAAAAGCCATACCGGAACGCGCAGGTGATGTACTGCCATTCCTTCCCATGGTCCAGAATCAGCGCCACCGGCACATTGGTTTTCTCCGCCAGGCGTTTGATCATCGGCACCATTACATCCGCGTTCCCGTGCCGGGACATCTGTCCCTGTCCCAGCAGGATAATCAGCGGAGCCTGCAGCTCATCGGCCGCGGCGATCTCGCCGCGTGCCAGTTCCAGATTCACCGCCGTGCAGGCAGCGACAGCATAATGATGCTTCACAGCGTCATCCAGAATGTGCTTCACCGTCGTATACAATACAAATCCCCCCTGTTTTCCGTTTTTTCCGGTCTGGACAATCAGAAATTCATATCAAGGTCGCCGACAGAGACCTCTTTCTCTCCCGCGGCGGCCGCATCCTCCTTCAGCGTCGGCTTCAGCAGGACAAGGATAGCCGCCGTCACCGCCGAGCCGATCACAAGCGCCAGCAGGAAAAGCATCGGGTGTTCCATAATGGGAACCACAAAGATTCCGCCATGGGGAACCGTGCAGGTCACCCCCCACATCATGCTCAGGCCGCTTGCGACCGCGGAACCCGCCATAGTGGACGGAATGACGCGGAGGGGATCGGCGAGCGCGAACGGGAGTACACCCTCTGTGATGAAGCAAAGTCCCAACGGGAACGCCGCTTTTGCCGCTTCCATTTCTTCCGGCAGGAACTTTTTACGCCTGCTGATGAATGCCGCCAGCGCGACCCCCAGGGCCGGGGTCATACCGCCGATGATTTTCGCGGCGGTCGGGCCATAAATTCCCTCCGCCAGCAGGGCATTGCAGAAAAGGCTCGCGGTCTTGTTGACCGGGCCGCCAAGATCAAAGCCCATCATCGCGCCGATCAGTGCGCCAAGTGTAAATTTGGAACCGCCCTGCATGCCTTTCATCCATTCAACCACTGCCGACTGGAGCGCGGCAATCGGTGCGCCGAGCAACAGATAAAGGACCAGGCCGACCACCAAAGTAACAATCAGTGGGATAATGAGTACCGGGACAAGCCCCGCAATCGCCTTTGGTGCTTTTGCAAATGCCTTTTTAAGCGTTAACACCAGATAGCCAACGAAGAACGCCGCCACAATGCCGCCTAAGAACCCGGCTTTGATGTTGGCGCAGATCATGCCGCAGATCAGGCCAGGCGCAATGCCGGGGCGGTCTGCGATAGAATAAGCAATATAGGCCGTAATCACCGGTACGACCAGTCCCATTCCGGCAGAACCAATCGAGTTAATCATCCATGGGATTGTCCCCTCCGCATCGCCCACAAGGGCGCCGCCCAAAAGCTTTGCGATCGCCATGCAAAGACCGCTCGCCACGACCAGCGGAATCATGTAGGAAACGCCGGTTAAAAGATGCTTTTTAATATCGGACCATTTCATACTCATAACCTCCCGTTCTTCTTCCTCATTTTGCTGCAGCTTGGATGCCCAGTTTCTGTTCGATTTTTTCCAGCATGGATTTCGGGGATTTAATCACCATTTCCGTCGGGACATTAACAACCTTTTTCCCCTCAAAGCGTTCCCGGCCCTTGATGCCGATGTCCGCCGCGATAATGACGACATCCGCCCTGCGGATGTCATCTTTGGTCAGCTCATCCTCAACCCCGATGGTCCCCTGTGTTTCAATTTTGACCCGATGTCCCCGTTCTTTTGCGGCCAAAACCAGCTTCTCCTTCGCAATGTAGGTATGCGCAATGCCTGCGGTACATGCCGTGATTCCAATGATGTACATCTTACTCCTCCTCTCTTTCTTGTTTATCCGCCGAGTATTTCAGACAGTTTCTGCTGACTTGTGCACATAGTCAACTGCTCGCAGACTCCGGGACGCGCGAGCATCCGGGCTACTTGGGACATCAGCTTTACAAAATAGCTGTTTTTATCACGTACGCCCACTGCAAACAGTATGATGACGCGTACCGGCTCGCCGTCAACGGTTTCCCATGCAATCGGTTTTTTCAGCCGGGCAATGGAGATACAGGTTCTGGCAACTACCTCTGATTTGCCATGCGGAATAGCGATCCCCCCTCCGATTCCGGTATGGCCTTCCGATTCCCTCAGATAGACATCCCTGATAAACTCCTCCGCGGAGGTGATGCTCCCATCCCTGTAAAGCATTTCGCAAACCTTCTCCAGTGCCTCCGCCTTGTCAGCTGCTTCTAAATCAAAATCAACGGCGTTCCAGTTGATAACTTCGCCGATCTTCATCTTCTCATCCTCCATCAGGAGCTTCATCCTTCCTTCTTAAACGTACGTGAGAACGTCAAGCAGCTTCTGTAGTGCCTCCTCTTCATCCGGTCCATCCGCTGTAATTTCCACCTCGTCTCCTTGGCAAGCGCCGAGGCACATCACCATTAAAATGCTTTTTCCGTCAAATTCCCCTGAATCGCCTGCTTTTTTCAAAATGATCCTGCTGTCACAGCGGGCAGCCGCGGCGCAGAAATCTGACGCAGGGCGGGAATGAAGCCCTTCTTCGTTTTGAATCACCACTTTTATGGATTTCATTTGGAATTCTCCTCCCTGATCAGTTGGTTTAAAAATTCTGCAAGCTTTTCCGCGTCGTGCAGTTTCTTTAACCCGCGAAGCCTTTCACTATCGTCGATCAATGAAACCAAAGCGGAATAAAATTTGACAATCTGTGCTTTCATATGCAGGACATCTTCCATATTGAATGCTAACAGAAAAATCATCTCTATGCTGGAACCGCCATACCAAGGCATCGGTTTTTCCAGCAGCGCGACCGACACCACCGGCCGCATCACAAATCTGGTAAATCCGTGTGGAATAGCAACTCCGCTACCGATTTCCGTGGAGGTAATCTTCTCGCGGTCAAGCACCGACTGCGTAAACGCCTCTGCGACATAACCTTTTTCCACCAGCTGCCCGCACATTTCCCGCAGCAACTGTTCCTTACCGCGTGTCCGCGGAAAGATGCGGACCAACCGGCTGTCAAACAGACCCCTTTCCCAGATTTCCTGTTGTCTGGAGATCCGGTTCATTTTGCGCCGGCGCACCTTCTGCATCTGGGATTGAATTGCTTTGACGTCATAGGGAAGCAGAAAGTTGTCAACCACTATGACATCCTTTCCCGCAAAAACCGGTGGGACCTGATGGGTTGTAATAATGAAATCACAGCCGCTCGCCTGAATACGTTCTATATCACGCGTTGTGACAACATCTACGATTTCCAGATTTCCGAGTCCCCGTTCAATCCGCTCCTTAAGCAGCTGTGAAATCCCGACTCCGTAATTACACATCATACAGGCCCGGCAGACGACATTTACCCGCTCGACCGCTCCGCCGATATACAGTGCGATAAATCCGATTTCATCTTCATTGACCTCTACCCCCAACTCGTTTTCAAACAGAATACTTGTCGCCCACGCCGCCGCATAGATATTTGGGTAACGTGTTTTAATTTTTTCCAGCAGCGGATTTTCCGACGGGAGCGTGCAGTGCTTGCGAGCAATCGCAGAACGCAGATAAAGGAACAGACTGCTGGCGAGCGATTCATCCGATTTCAGATTTACTTTCAGGATATCTTCCACCAGCGTGATCAGCTTCACCGTAAATTTGCACAGCTTATGGAATGCATTTTCACACTGTAAGTGGGTTTCCACAATTGTAAACCTCTGTATTTCCGAAATTCCGGCAATAAACTCGATGTAATCAAGCTCGGCCTCTGTAAACCGGGTTTTATAGAGTTTCCCCAGCTCTCCAGCCAAAGCCTCTGCAAGCATATGGTTGAACTCGTTTTCCTCGTGGGCCTTGCGTGGAGCCGTGTCACCTTTTGTGTTGTGGCGAAAAACCATAATGGAAAGCAAAAAGAGCATTTGCCGCTGGGAATCATAACTCAGGCTGATACCGAACTGTTCCTCCATCCAGCGCATGGCTTCGATGACGCCTGCCGCGTCAAAGCCGTCCAGAAAACGGCGCAGACGGCCGACGCCCATTTCACCGAACAGATTCCGATCCTGCTGCTCCTCCGGCTGCACCGCAAGAAACACTCTCCACATGGCAAGGCGCCAGTCAAACTCATCGCACAGGATACAGATTCCCTGCCCGCGCCGGCGTTGCAGCAGAATATTACAGTCTGCCAGCCACTGTTCGGCCAACGGGAGCGCCTTCTCCAATCCGGAACGGCTAATATAAAGGGATTGTTCGAGATATCCCATGCTGGTTCTGCGTCTGCGCAGCAAAACGCCGCAAATCTGAAGGATTCTGTCTTCCACACCGTCGCCCGCTTTTGTATCCTCTTTCATTAAGCTTTGCAGCTTTTCCCACTCTGGCGGCGTTATATTTAACCGCATCCCATAACTTGGTTTTGCCGAGAGTGATCCTGTATTGGCTTGCTGCAAAAAGCATTTGATTTCCGTAAGGTCATTTCGGACAGTCTTCGGCGAAACCGCAAGCCGTCCAGAAATAGCTTCGGCAGTAATAAATCCGTCTGTTTCATGCAAAATCCCGAGTATGCTGCATTCACGTTGACTTAGCATGTTTATGCCCTTTCCAATTACTGCGGTCTGTGGCCTTCCGCTGTAATTACATTATATCATAGGAGCCTGCGCTGATAACGTCCGACAGAATGGCAGAATCCCTGCAAAAATCCGCGTATTGATTACCACAATGCCCAACTGCCGTCAGCTATGCATTCCGGTTCCTAATTGATTTGATTATACGATCCCGCCTGTGGAGAATAAACAGAAATATGCAGATAAACCAGATACGCCCTTCCTGTCTTACAGAAAAAAATCCCCCTGAGTTCCGCTTTTCCTACGGAACTCAGGGGGATTGATCTTGTTTCAGGGATTCGCTGGCAGAAAGTCCGGCTGTTCGCGTCCCATTCTTTGCTGTTCCCTTAAATATTGATCGAATTGCCCGATAGGCATCGGCCTCGCATACAGGAACCCCTGCGCCGCGTCGCACCCGATCTCCTGTAAAAACGCTTCCTGCTGCTTGGTCTCCACCCCTTCGCAGATTACCTTGATGTGCAGTTCCCGGGCAAGTTCAACGAGCTTCTGCACGATCAGCCGTTTGGGGCCTGAGTGGTCGCAGTTTTTCATGAACGCGCGGTCGAGTTTCAGCACATCAGCCGGAATTTCCCCCAGCAGGTTCAGTGAGGAATAGCCGCTGCCGAAATCGTCGATGGACAGGCGCAAGCCCAGCTGATGCAGCCGCTCAATTACAGCCAGAAGGTGATCCATATTTTCAAGATATAAACTTTCGGTCATTTCCAGTTCAATCCAGTGCCGGGGAATTCCGTAGCGCCCGATAATATTCTGAACAGTAGATAAATAGTTCGTGTCATTCAGGAGATAGCGCGACTGGTTAACTGAAATGGGCAGAATCTGCTCGTTTTTACGAATCCTGTCCCCCAGCCATTTGCATATCTGTTCCAGCACGTACAAATCCAGCTTTTCAATGAATCCGTTACGCTCAAAAAGCGGGATAAATTCATCCGGAAGCCGTCTGCTTCCGTCCGGCTTCACCCATCGGATCAAAGCTTCCGCCCCGCAGGGGTGCAGTGTGGAAAGCTCTACCTGAGGCTGCAGATAAATTTGGAATTCCCCATTTTTCAGTGCGGCTTCCATCTCAGATTCAATCTGGTTTTCCCGCTGAATCTGTTCGCTCAATTTTTCATTATAAACCGCATAATGCTTCTTGGGCGACTGTTTGACACATCTGTGGGCAATGGTGGCTTTGTCGATCATAAAAGACACCGGCTCGTCAGAATCCTCAATTTTGTAAGCCCCGCACTTGACAATAATGTCGCTGTCCAACTGCAAAGCTTCCTTAAATTCCTGTTGAATATGGTCTACATTCCGTAAAACTTTTCTTGCGGTCTCTATGGTAACCAGCGCCACAAACTGATCATCGCCTATTCGGGCAAGCACTTCCCATGGCCGCAGATATCTTTTTCCGCAATTTGCAATCATGACCAGAAGACGGTCTCCTATTGCTGTTCCATAGCGCTGATTGACCATTTTAAAGTGCATAACGTCCAGTTTCACCAAATAGTAAGAGTTGCCTTTGTTTTCCCGCAGCAGTTTTTGCGCCCGTATTTTAAAATGCTGGAGGTTAAAACTGCCCGTCAATAAGTCCAGAGTTAAAGCCCGTTCAAGTTTTTTTCGATGCATCAGATAAAGCAGCCAAACCCCGATTACAAACAACAGCAGAATCAGCGGTATCGCAATTAAATTCTGCTTTTTCATCTGCTCTTTTCGCACATCGAGCAGCTGCGCCTGCGCGGTCTGATACGCGTGGTTGATTTCCTTTTGTGAAATAAGCAGAATGCATTTATTCAGGACATCTGTCAGCACGGGGTCCGTTTTTGAACTAACAGCGATACTGATCGGCACATCGGTTTCTTTACCCCGGCTAATGATCAGATTATTCAGCCATTGATTCTGTTGAAGCGCTGAGGCCGAAAACGTGTCAATCAGAGTAACGTCCGCTTTCCCCCTGCAAACCGCCTTCAGACATTCCTTCGTATCCTTATACCATATAATCTCTTTGATGCCCTGCTGCTCTAAAAAGAAGTCCTCCATAAATTTCCACGATTGGCTGAGCGCCACCCTTTCCGGCTGCGCTTTTTGCAGACAATTGCCATTCATTGCCTGGATCATCGGGACATTCAGGTACGGAGCTGTTCTATTCCGGTCTCGGCTCAGTCTCTGCGCAGGAGCGACGCTTGCAATCAGATCCACTTCCCCGCTGTTAAGGATACTTTCGGAATTCTGGCCAGCTTTTACCCCTTTGAATTCAAACTGAATTCCTGAAATCTCCGCAATTTTTTGAAGTATTAAGATATTAACCCCCGAGTATTGCGAAATCTGCGGGTTCCAGTATTCATACGGCTCCCAGTCCGTTTTGCTGGCGACCTTCAGGACCGGCCGGTTCCGGACATATTCCGCTTCCTGCCTGGTAAACATCGGTTGCACTGAAGCAGAGCTGTCGCCGTAATACTTTTCATACAGCCGGGATTCAAACGCAGGATCTGTCGTTTTGATTTTGCGGAGCGCGTCGTTGAGGGGGTCGAGCAGTGCCCGATTCCCTTCGGTCACCATAATGTAAAATGGGTCCTGTTCAAAGCTTGCCACCAGCTTGAGGTGGGGCTGATAGGAAAGACTTCCGGTAACCATGGCATCAATTTTTCCTTCATCAATTGCTTTTGCCGCCTCTCGGGTAGACCCGTATTCTACCGGAACATAAGAAAACCCTTTTTTTGCGGCAAACAGTGCAAAGGCGTCGGCCTGATAGCTGTTTTTCAGGATTCCAACGTGTATTCCGTCAAACGACTGATAGTCTTCATAGAAAACCATGTCGTTATCTTCCCGTACATAAAGCACGCTTAGCTCCCATCCAACAGAATATGCGGAGAAATCAAAATCGCGTTCGCGCTCCTTTGAATATTCCGCGCCGAATACAAGGTCAATCTGCCCGTCTTTTAACAGTTCAAAGCAGTTTTCCCAAGTATCATAGTGATACTCGTAATTCCATCCGGCTTGTCGGGCAATCTCGTCCAAATATTCCGCTTCATATCCTTCCATAGAGCCGCCCGCATTTTGTTTCATCAAATCGCCGTAATCAATATACCCAACCCGGACAGTCCGTCCGGAAGCTTTTGCAGGAACCATCAAATAAGGCAAGAAACCAAAAAGGACAAGCAAGAGCAAAGAAAATACGGCTAATCTCTTTATACTGACCATGATGACTCCCTTCCGGCTCCGGTGGTCCCGGACCTTTTCCTGATAAAAAAATCCCCCATCCAAGCGCACTTGAATAGGGGGGTTAGCAATACGATACTGATGCAACCGGTTGCTATCCCTGAAAGATGCCCCTATTGCTGCGTTTCATTAAAATAAATTTCACAGATTTTCCTTCCAAATTTCATCAAAGAATCTATTCGAGGTTTGAATCTATTCACAGATGTATTCACTGTTTTGAATAGATTTATTATAAAAAAGAATCCTATATTTGTCAATTGCTCCTTTATCTTCCTTTGTATAGCTTGTTTTCCGTAAATGAATGTTTTCCTGCATTTTTATCAATAGACATCTTTTGTGATATAAGAAATCATTGATTCATTCTTTTTCTATATGGCTCCCATGTGATTATGCATATTGCTTTAAAAATAGATTTTTAATTTGTGCGGTAATCCATTTTTGATGTTAAAGTTCACAAAATTAGTCTTTATTTATGCAACAAAAATATAAATTTCTCGTAGCTTTTGGCTTGTTTTTCTATTTACAGTATATTTGCCGCCATGCTATAATAGAAATCATAAATGTTGTTTGATATTTGACAAACTTAATGTTTCCCACCAAATTTGCAGTCACTCCGTCAGCCTTTCTGTGCCGATGTGCGCGCAAAATATTTGAATCAAAGGGTGAACAAGATGGAAAATCAGCTCAATTTCGAAAAAGCGGAGGAAATTCTGAATGCCTACGGGCGACAGCCTTCTTCCCTCATTGCCATCATGCAGGATATTCAAAGCGAATACCGTTACCTGCCGCAAAGTATTCTGGAATACATCGCGGCAGGGCTGGATATCAGCATTGCGAAGGTTTTCAGTGTTGCTACCTTCTATGAGAATTTCTCGCTGGAGCCCAAGGGTAAATATGTGATTCGTATCTGTGACGGGACCGCCTGTCATGTCCGCAAATCCATCCCCATTCTGGAAGCTCTCCGCGAAGAACTTGGGCTTTCGGCGAAAAAACATACGACGGACGATATGATGTTCACTGTGGAAACTGTTTCCTGTCTTGGCGCCTGCGGCCTTGCCCCCGTTCTGACTGTGAACGACAAGGTTCACTCCACGATGACGCCCGATAAAGCGATTGCGCTGCTCAATGACCTGAAGGAGGGCAAAGAGGATGCATAATGTACACTCTTATGACGAGCTGGTAAATCTGCGCGAGTTCGCGGCCGGTTCGCTGGAAAAACAGCAGAAAAAAGTGCTGATCTGCGGCGGTACCGGATGCGTGGCGGGCGGTTCGTTACATATTTACGAGCAAATTAAGCAAATGTGTGAAGATAAAGGCCTTGACGTCTGTGTAGAACTGGCACATGAACCGCACGGCGACAATATCGGGCTGAAAAAAAGCGGATGCCACGGCTTCTGTGAAATGGGGCCGCTGCTGAAAATTGAACCTTTGGGTGTGCTTTATACGAAGGTGAAGCCTTCAGACTGCGAAGAGATTGTTGAGAAAAGTGTGCTCGGCGATGAAATCGTTAAGCACCTGCTTTACCAACTGGACGGAAAAAGCTATCAGCATCAGGAAGAAATCCCTTTTTATAAAAAGCAAACCCGTGTTGTGCTGGCAAACTGTGGCCAGTCCGATGCCGAAGACGTGTTGGAGTATATTGCCAAAGGCGGTTATTCCGCATTGGCCAAAGCGCTCTCCTCTATGACAGGAGAAGAGGTCTGCAAACAGATTTCGGAATCCAACCTGCGCGGACGCGGGGGCGGCGGCTTCCCTACCGGCAGAAAATGGGAACAGGTGCGCCGGCAGGCGGAGCCTGTCAAATATATCGTCTGCAACGGCGACGAGGGCGACCCCGGCGCGTTCATGGACCGCTCCATTATGGAGGGCGACCCCCATAAGATGCTGGAGGGTATGATGATTGCCGGCTATGCAGCCGGTGCGCAGGAAGGCTATATCTATGTGCGCGCGGAATATCCGCTGGCTGTCAACCGCCTGAGAACCGCCATTCGCAAGGCTGAAGAAATCGGCCTATTGGGCGAAAATATTCTTGGCTCCGGTTTTAATTTTAAGCTACATATCAACCGGGGCGCGGGCGCGTTCGTCTGCGGCGAAGGCAGCGCTTTGACTACTTCTATTGAGGGAAAACGCGGTATGCCCCGCGTCAAGCCGCCCCGTACTGTGGAGCAAGGACTGTTCGGCAAGCCAACCGTCCTCAACAACGTGGAGACCTTCGCGAATGTTCCGGAAATCATTTTGAACGGCGCGGCCTGGTTTAAATCCATCGGTCCGGAGAATAGCCCGGGTACCAAGGCCTTTGCCTTAACAGGCAATGTCAACAATACCGGCCTGATCGAAGTGCCGATGGGGACAACCCTGCGGGAGGTTATCTTCGATATCGGCGGCGGTGTTAAAAACGGCAAGGCTTTCAAAGCGGTTCAGATCGGCGGACCTTCAGGCGGATGCCTGACAAGTGAGCACCTTGACCTGCCCATGGATTTTGACTCGCTGAAAAAAGTGGGGGCCATGGTTGGTTCCGGCGGCCTTGTCGTGATGGACGACAGCACCTGTATGGTTGAGGTTTCCCGTTTCTTCATGAACTTTACACAGAACGAATCCTGCGGCAAATGTGTCCCCTGCCGCGAGGGCACCAAGCGGATGCTGGAGATTCTGGAGCGGATCGTTCGCGGCGAGGGAACCTCGGAAGACCTCGATCTGCTGTCCGAGCTTGCTGCCACAATTTCCGAAACCGCGCTCTGCGGACTTGGCAAAACTGCCGCCTCCCCTGTGCAGAGCACCCTAAAATACTTCCGTGACGAATATGAGGCGCATGTCATCGAAAAACGCTGTCCCGCGGGCGACTGCAAGGCGCTGCGGGTGATTCAGATTGACCCGGCGCTCTGCAAAGGATGCAGCAAATGCTCCAAAACCTGTCCTGTGGGTGCAATCAGCGGCAAGATTAAAGAACCGTTCAGCATCAATACCAAAACCTGCATCAAGTGCGGCGCCTGCATTGCTGCATGCCCGTTCAAGGCAATCAAGGAGGCTTAAGCAATGAGTAAAGGAATTATGTATATCGACGGCAAGCGGGTTGCCTTTGACGGGGAGAAAAACGTGCTTGCGGTCATCCGCAAGGCAGGCATTGAAATCCCCACTTTCTGCTATTATTCCGAGCTTTCCGTTTACGGCGCGTGCCGGATGTGCGTTGTGGAAAATGAGCGCGGCGGCATCGAGGCCTCCTGTTCCATGCAGCCCAGAGACGGCATGAAAATCCGCACCAATACCGCCCGCCTGCAAAAGCACCGGAAAATGATTTTGGAACTGCTGCTGGCAGCACACTGCCGTGACTGCACTGTCTGTGAAAAAAACGGACGCTGTAAGCTGCAGGAGCTTGCGCTCCAGTACGGAATCCGTAATATCCGGTTTCAGGACACCCGTGAAAAGTTTGAGCTGGACAAAACCAGCCCTTCGATCCTTCGTGATCCAAATAAATGTATCCTCTGCGGGGACTGCGTGCGCGTCTGCGAAGAGGTTCAAGGCATGGGCGTCATTGATTTTGCCTACCGTGGCTCCAAGCTACAGATCATGCCCGCGTTCAACAGAAAACTCAGCGATACCGATTGCATTGGCTGCGGCCAATGCGCGGCCGTCTGCCCTACCGGCGCTATCACCATCAGAGGTGATATCGGCCGCGCCTGGAAAGCCATTCAGGACCCCACCAAGCGCGTGATCGTACAGGTCGCTCCTGCGGTGCGGGTTGCCATCGGCGAGGAATTCGGTATGGAGGCCGGAGAAAACACGATGGGCAAGCTTGTGGCCGCATTGAAGATGATGGGCGTGGACGAAGTGTTTGATACGACGCTTGGCGCTGATCTGACAGTCATGGAAGAGGCCAGTGAGTTCCTAAAACGCCTGGAAAACGGCGGCCCGTTTCCAATGTTTACCTCCTGCTGTCCCGCGTGGGTGCGTTACGTGGAATCACGCAACACAAAATATCTGCCCAATGTCTCCACCTGCAAATCCCCGATGGAAATGTTCGGCGCCACGCTGAAAGCCCATTACAAGACCATGGAAGCCGTGGACGGAAAAGGAGCCGTTGTGATCGCAATCATGCCCTGTACCGCCAAAAAGGGAGAAGCTCAACGGGAAGAATTTAAGCGCGATGGCCTAAATGACATTGATTATGTCTTGACAACGCAGGAAATTAGTACGATGATAAAAGAAAATGGAATCGTGTTTAAGGATCTGGAAAGTGAAGCGACCGATATGCCTTTCGGACTCGGCAGCGGGGCAGGCGTCATTTTCGGTACCACCGGCGGTGTCGCCGAAGCGGTGATCCGACGTTGCTCTGCGGAGAAAAACACCAACATGCTGCGTGAAATTGAATTCTGCGGTGTACGCGGGATGGACTTTGTCAAGGAGGCCACCGTTACAGTCGGAGAAAAAGAGCTGAAAATCGCTGTTGTCCACGGGCTGAAAAATGCACAGGACCTGCTGAAAAAGATCGACGCGGGTGAGGTTTCCTATGACCTGGTGGAGGTCATGGCATGCTGGGGCGGCTGTATTGGCGGCGCGGGCCAGCCGACCGGGCGCTTCGATCAGAGGAAGGCACGCGCACAGGGGCTTTATGACGCCGACCAGCTTTCGCAGATCAAACGCTCGGAGGAAAATCCAATGATTATGGCGCTTTACAACGGCGTGCTGAAAAAGAACCGCCACGAGCTGCTGCACGTCCATTACGGCAAACAGGATTGAGATGAAAGGGGCGTCTCTATGTTAACATTGGAGGTCTGCGTGGGCAGCGCCTGTCATGTAAAAGGTTCCTATAACATCATCAGCAAATTGCAGGAATTGATTTCTGAAAACGGGTTGGAAGACCGGCTGGAGGTCAAAGCGGCATTCTGCTTTGGACGATGCGCGCATGCGGTGTCCGTCCAGTTTGAGGGGGAAGACGAAGTTTTCAGCGTTGCGCCTACTTCCGCTTCCGTTACGCAGTTTTTTGATTCGGAAATCCGAAAACGCCTGAATGGTTGAAAAACGCTCTCGTAAGAAGTTCTTACGGGAGCGTTTTTTCGTCTTTGCTGAGGCGGGGGCATTCCCTGCGCCCACAGCGGCGGCTGGGACAATGGCAGCCTGAGCAGTGGCAGTCTTCCTGCTTGCAAACGGTATAGCTGCCGCCCTCAATTTGCAGGGAGCCGCCTTCGACAAGGAACTGCGCCAGCTTTTTGCGGGCGATCTCATAGATGCGCTGGACGGTTGTACGCGCGACCGCCATCTGCGCGGCGCATTCCTCCTGTGTCAGCCCCAGATAATCAATGAGGCGGACGGCCTCGTATTCCTCCAGCGTCATGGAGAGCGGCACACCGCCCCCGCTGTCCGCGCAGACAAACGATGTGCGCGGCGGCAGGGCGCAGATACGCCTGCATTTCACCGGTCTTGGCATAGGTGTCCCCTCCCCTTTCTATGTCCAGTATAAACGGAAGCGCGCAGGCTGTCAACCGCGCGCAGACAATAAAAACCCCGCCGGCTGTGGAGGCAACCGGCGGGAATTTTCTGTTTTAATAAACCGCTAGGGATTTATTATTTGGATGCTTTCTTGAACGCAACAGCGCCAGCAGCAGCCAGGGAAACAACAGCGGCAACAACGGCTACGCCGACCATGTCGGAAGAACCGGTGTTCGGGATTTCTTTGCCGGTGTCAACGGTAGTATCGGTATCGTCGTCAACGGGCTCTTCATCAACATCATCGATCACATCGAGGTCGAGCTCGGTGTCAGAAATCACATAGGTGCCGAGGGTGCGGGTCTTGATGGACCAGCCGGGAATCTCGGTGGTGCCATCATTGTCCTCGTCATAGGTGAACTGAGAGGTAACATCGATCAGGTTGCCGTCAGCATCTTTCTCGTAGATGAAGCAATCTTCCGGATTGGGAGTATAGTCATCATCTTCATCCCACGGAATACCCAGAGTCAGGGTAGCACGGGAGGTAGCAGGAACGGTCGGATTGCCAACGAAATCGAAGAACCACAGGTCAGCGTTCACAGGATCGCCATAGGTGGAGTAGATTTCAGAGTCAGACTTGGTCTGCAGACGAGCGTAGAATTTAGAAGCATCGTCGTTTGCTTCGAAGTACAGAGCAGCACGGTCATCGCCCCAAACAAGGGTGTTGTCCTCGTTGTCGTCCGGATCGAAGTAAACGCGGTCGCCGGTATCAACATTGGAATCATTGCCTGTTTTCACGTTGTTGATCCAGAAAGTGTAGTTGATCGTAAAGGTCTCGCCAGAAGTCCAAGCATCGCCGTTGGTGACTTCTTTAGAACCAGTGTAGGAAGCAGAATCACCTTTTGCTTTGAATGTGATCTTACCACTGGATTTCAGGTCAGAAGTAGTGGTGGAATCAGCCAGCGTAATCTTCAGGAAAGCAGTACGCTGATTGAGGTTGCTCATCTTCTTGTCGTCAAGAACTTCAACCTTGCTGACATATTTGCTGCCATCATTCTTGTCAACATCAAACTTGAAGTAGTCGGTGTTGGTCAGGGAGTCAAGGCTAACGTCGTAAGAGGCTGCTGAGCCTGCACTGTAGCTATAAGCAACCATTGTCTTAGTGGTTGTAGAATAATAGAACTTTGCATCAGCAGACTGCCACGGAGTACCAGCAGTGATCTTAAGAGTAGAAACACTAGTTTCTGCAAGTGCATCAGTTTCATGGTTTGCAACTTCAGCAGCTAACGCATTATCATACTCTGTTTTGCCAGCTTCAATATAGAAATTTACTGAACCCACAGGTGCAGTAGCTGCGGTATTATCAGGGACCAGAGTAAGATTGCTATTACTATCAGAATAGTACACATCGCCAGTCTCTGCATTAACTGCAGTCCAGTCAGCCAGTTTATTTCCAGCGCCGATTGCAGCTTCAGCTTCTGTCTTATCATCTGCTGCAACTGTTGTTAAAGCAGCAGTAAAGGCAGCATCAGCGCCTGCCTCATAATAGCCATTAGCATCAGTAGGTTCAGTAGTACCAGCAGTGCCATTAACAACTGCATCGCTCATAGTGCTGCCCAACGGGATATACATTGTAATTCCCGGGACAACCCCATCGATTCCGTAGCTAATAGTCCCTGAGGAACCAGTCAGAAACGGAACACTGGGAGTAGTGTCAAACACATCGCTCGAACTACCGACAATGCTATCACCGTCAGAATTGTAGACTGTCGTGGTAACATTCGATGCAGCAAACGCAGGAACCGCCATTGCAACAGTCATTGCACCAGCGAGAACCGCAGAAAGAACTTTCTTCATGTTCAAAAATCCTCCTTACAAGTTTTAAAATCAGTTTTTGATCGAATCGAAAGGAACAACCCTCCAGTAATTCCTTTTGATAATGTTAGTATATCCCAAGAAATTGGTTTTGTCAAGCATTTTTGTAACCTTTTTGTAATCTTTTGTAACCAATTTGTAACTTATTTTCCATAAAATAGAAAAAGGACGGATGTGGAGAGCCATCCGTCCTTTTATTGATTCAATTAGAGAATTCCGAAATTAGAAGCGGCCAGTGCCCGGGTTTTCTTTCACGTCAGTGGGCTCTTCAACAGCAGGCTCTTCTTCCGGAGTGGTAGCAGCGCCGTTGGAGAAGATGTAGGTGCCCAGTGTACGGGTCTTGATGGTGAACACGGAATCGCCGTCATCATTTTCGCCAGCGGTGAATTTCTCGGTCACATCAACCAGAGCGCCGTCAACTACTTCGTAGATCACGACATCTTCAGCAGCAACGGTCTCTTCGCCATCTTCGTCAATGAACGGATTGTAGAGTTCAAGAACCGGACGGCTGGTAGCAGAGATGGTCGGGTTGCCAACGAAGGAACGGATGAACGCATCGGTGCCGGCAAAGTTCTCGGCATAGTCAGCGTTGTCCCATTTGGTGGAGAGCTTCGGATAGTATTTGTTGACATCGGAATCGCCTTCGAAAGTCAGTCTGGCAATGGTGTCATTCTCATCTTCCCAAGTGATTTCATTGTCTTCATTCTTCAAAGGCTTTGCAATGAAGCCGCCTTCACCTGCATCCCAATCGTTGTCGCCTTTCAGCTCAGTGTTGGTGATATAGAGTTTACCAAGCTCAACAGTGAGTTTGTCTCCAGTAGCAACACCGGCAATGTCATCTTTCGCTGTGAAAGTGACAGACGGATTGATCTTGAACTCTTTATCGGTCGTGTCATCATTCAGTTCGATCTTGACAACAACTTCACGGCCATCAGTGTCATCTTCAATATCTTTTTCGGTGACAGAGATCTTCTTGATCATTTTGGTGTCATCGTCGCCCTTATCGGTCTTAATCTTGAAGTAATCATCATCGGTCAGATAACCCTTCAAAGCAGAACCAAGAATAGTAGCAGGGGCAGTAGCACCGTCAGAGAACGTAAGAGCGTTAATATTGATATAGACCGTCTTATCGGGTTTAACAGTATTGGTGTCCAGTTCCACATCAGTATCCGTGTAAACGTTAGTACCGAAAGCAGCAGTAGCAGTATAATCTTTCGCATCAGCCGCAAACGCAGACATGCTAGCCATAGAAGCAACGGTTGCAACCGTCAGAAGGGAAGCAATCAGCTTTTTCATTGGGAATCTCCTCCTAATAATTTAAAATCAGTTTTATTCGAGGGAACTACTCTCCAGATCTTCCCTCGCTTGCAACCAGTATATCCCATCCGGGGCGGCTTGTCAATCACTTTTGTCATAGTTTTGTAACTTTTTGTTACCGCTTTGTAACTTAATTTGCAAAAAATGGAAATTCCTGCCGATTGTCAGCGTTTGAGCCGCGCTCCCTCGGTAAAACAGGAAAACCGCGCGTTGTAGCGGTAGGCCACCTTGGCATACGGCAGGCCGCTGCGGTTTTTGAGCATCACCAGCTCCACCGCCCGCGGGGACGCCGCTTTCGCCGCGTTGACGTCAAAGCCCGGCTCCCCCGCCCCCGCCAGCTGCAGGCCCAGCAGGACGTCGGAGGAATATTCCACCGCGCCGCTCTCCTTGAACGCCTCCATCGAAACGGCGTTGCGGTAGTTCTCTCGGTTGAAACTGGAAACCGCAAACACCGGCACGTCAAAATCGCGGCTGATGCGCTTGAGCTCCACCACCGCGCGGTCGGTGTTCTGCTTGTCGGTGGCGCGCCGGTCGTCGGGCTGCAAAATTTGCAGATAATCTACGATTACCACCGGCTTGCGCCCCCGCAGGCGGATATGCTCATGCACCGCCCGCCGAATTTCCTGCACACCGATGTCCGCGATGCCCTCGCGGATGAACAGCCCCTCCCCCGCTTTCCGGTAGGCCGCCACCGCACTGTCAAACAGCGTTTTCTGCGCGCTTCCTTCTTCCAGACCGCCACGCAAGACCTGCCGCATCGTCAGTGCGTCGGACCGTTCCGCGGTCGGGTCCAGCAGGTAGCTGGTGCGCGAAATGCTCTTCGCCATCAGTTCCATTCGGCTCATTTCCAGCGAAAAATACAGCACGTCCGTTTCCTGCTCCGCTATGTAATCGGCAATCTGGAGCACAAACGACGTCTTTCCCAGCGACGAAATCGCTCCTATTATATAGAGCCCCGCGTACAGGCCGCCGTCCAGCAGGGCGTCCAGTTCGTAAAAGCCGGTCGAATACGCGTTCCGGCTCGCGCGTCTGGCCGTCCAGTCCAGCAGGCTTTCCACCGCGTTCGCCGTATTCGTGCGCTCGTACTGGTAACGGTCGGCGTTTACCGCGCGTTCCAGACAGGCCCGCAGCGCTTCCCTGTCTTTCACAAGCAGCTCGTTCAGGTCTTTGGCCCCTTCCGACAGCTCCAGGGTCCGGCATTCCAGCCCTAACACCGCCAACCCTGCCGAAAGTTCCTCATTCATCCGGCGTCCCGCTTCGTCGGCGTCGCCCGCCGCCAGAAAAGTATAGCTGTTCGCCGCCGCAGGGTTCGCTTCACACAGCGCCAGAAATTTGCGCACATTTGAGACGCCGCAAAGCGCCATCGCCTGAAATCCACATTCCTCCGCTGAAAGTGCATCGAATACCGCTTCGGTTATGAACAGTGCGCCCCCCTTTCCCTCGCCGGAAAGGTAGTCCGCGCCGAACACATCCATTGCGCCCGCGCTGTTTTTATAGCGCGGCTGAAGATTTTCGGAGATGGCGCGCGCACAGTAGCAGGTGCACTTCCCTGCCGTAAAAATCGGCAGTACCGCACGTCCGCTGCTTTCATATAAGTGGTATCGTTCGCAGAGTTCCTGAGATAATCCCCGTTTTGCAAAGTATCCGCCGCCCATACCGTTTTTCACAATTTCCGCCTCCACGTGAGCGGTAAAGTCGGCAACGGGTTCCTTGAGCTCCCGTCGCGCGGCCCTTTGCTCTATCAAGGAGGTTGATGGTTTTTCGCTTTTTCCGAACTCTTCCGGAAACGGTTTACCGAAAATTTCACAGGCTCGTTTCACCTGTCGCGGGAAGCTGTCGCATTCCGGATAATCCATTCGGATAACATCGAACAGGTCATAACTGACGCCGCAGGAAAAGCAGTGAAGCGTACAGTTCTGGCGGTTATAAGACATGCTGGGGTTTAAATCTTCATGTGCCGGATTAATGCAGCGAATCATTCGATTGCGCTTGCCTCCGATCAGGATTCGCTTCTGTGCCATATATTCCGGCAGGAGTTGTTTCAATTCATCGATCAGGTGCTCTTTGTTCTTCATTGCTTGCTCTCTCCTCTTGGTTCAGAATAACATGGATTGTTTCTATTCACAAGTCTATAAACAAATCTATTCGCGATTCTATTCGAAGTGGTATCCGCTTGTTAGTTTTACTTACTTTATTCAAGTACTTGTCCCTGTTTTGACAACTTTTTCATATGAGCAGTAATATAATGGCTTTGCAATTATAAAAAGCCATCTAATATATAATACACTATATATTAGTTAATATATTAATTATTGCATATTTTATATATTAATTTATGCATTAACTATCATATTGTATTTCCTAATAAATTATGTGTTATATGATATATTTTATGATATTATATAAAATAAAATATTTATTATATCAGTCAATAAATAATATCATATATATCCCATTGGATTCGTTATGATGTTTTTTCACATATTCATTTACTTACGAATTATGATATGATATAATAAAACAAATAATAAATTAATCAGCATACTCGTCAACATATGGGAGGTTATCAAATGGGAAAGATCATCACGTTTGGAACATTAAAAGGCGGAGTGGGAAAGACCATGCTCTGCTTCAACATCGGCGGCATTCTTTCTCAACTGGGCAACAGAGTGCTTGTCATCGACAGTGACCTTCAAGGCAACCTGACCAACAATATGGGAATTGACCGCACCAGTGAAAACCTTTGTACAACCTATGACATTTACAGTATCGATGCAGATCCTCCTGAACCGGAACGCCTGGTTTTTAAGCGGCCTATCGACCGCCTGCCAGAGTTGGATATGATCGCCGGATCAATCTTTTTACATAAAGCAGAACTCAAAATTGCATCTGTAGCAGGGCGTGAGCAAATTCTTGCCAATTATCTTTCTGACCATAAAGATTTTTTCAATCAATACGACCACATTCTGATCGATACGAATCCCAGCATGTCGATTGTCAACCAGAATGCTTTTCTGGTTTCAGATGCCATCCTTTTAGTAAGTGACGTATCGATGAACGCAATCGAAGGAGCCCAACTGTTTATCGCGCTTTGGGAAGACGCGCGCCGAAGGCTGCGCAGGGAAGACAACATCAAAGGTTTTATTGTCAACGACTATGACGCCAGAAACCGCCTTTCCAGTGACTTTCTCGAATATCTGCGCACCTCTCCGGATACCGCCGACTTGCGGGAAATCTTGTTTGACACGATCATTCCGCGTAACGTCAAAATTACTGAAAGCGAACTTGCAGCTATCCCAATTTCGCTTTATGACATTCGTTCAAAAGGATGCGACGCGATTGCGTCATTAGTCGACGAAATGCTCGCAAAGAAAATTGTATAATAATAGGTATTAATGATTACGAATAGCGAATCTATTCGTGATTACAACCGTGAATAGATATTTTGCATAAGTTCTATAAGATACTGCATCAAGGAGGACATATTTATGGCTAACAAATTCACAAAAAGCGTTCTTGAACGTCAGGCAAAAGAAGCAAAAGATGCCAAGCTGTATTCGCATTCAGCTGAAACTTCACAATCAGAACCAGAATCGCACACGGCAGAAACGTTCATCCCGCCGGTTATTGATCCAGAACCTAAAAATTCTACTATACAGCCCCCCCCTAAAGCTTCGGAAAATAATGCGCCCAGAAAGCAATCAAAAACATTTGTATCGGGGCAAGTCGATCTATCTGCATTTATCATTCGTGATAACGAACGCAGCGCTAAAAACAAAACATTTTATTTAGACGCAGCAGTAATCGATGCAATTAAAACCGCGGCCACAGCTCAAAAAGTGACCGATAGCAAACTGGTAAATGATATTTTGAAAAAAATCCTTGGCGTAAAATAGAAAGCTAAAGTGCTTTACACATAAGTTAAACTTTTCATGGTACCAACTAACCGAAACTAGGTACCAACCTTATAAATATCATAAATTTATCGAATCTTTCTTCATTTTAAAGGATATTATTAAGACAGAAAAAACGTGAACAGTCCCTATAAAAAGAAAACAGTGAATAGATTAGTACACCACTAACCGAAACTGGGTACCTTTTTTATGAAAATCAATTTACGATCAAATTTCTCCAATTTTCATTAACTTTTTAGCCCTAATGCGAAAATACGATTTTTAAAAAAATGCCAGCATCTGTAAAGCAAATCCCTTTACAGACATAAAAATCCCAATAAAAAGACAATCCATCTTCCTTAGCGCTAACAAGAATACTAACCGAAACTGGGTACCATTACATTTTCATCTCATTCATAACTCATCTAACCATCATATTTCGCAATTTTTCACCTGTTTTCATCACCGTCTAAAAACGATCAAAACTAATATTTATAACACACTCATCCGTTATTTGCAGAAAAAATCGGTCCTATTCAAAATCGAGGTCTATAACTAACCGAAACTGGGTACCGAAAAACTTTTCAATGAAAAAATCCCCTTTTTTCGTATATTTTTCAACTGTTATCATAACATAATCAATCAAAATTATGACTAACCAAAAATGCCAATTATACCAACCAGAAATTGCTACCTGACCATCCGAAACTGCCTACCCAGCCAACCAAAACTGTCCACTAAAAAAAGAAAGAGAAAAGCCTGCAAATACCCAACACCACCTAATTTAGTAGTACAAAATAAACACTGCACAAGATGCTGTATGTACTGTATGTCTTGTACGTACTAAAGGAAAGTTTTCCGAAAAGCTTTCCTTTTAGCATAAAACCCCTTTAAAAGAATAAACGATAGATAAGATTTATAAAAAGCAGTTGAATAAATTACGATCTATGCTATAATAAAAAACTAAAGTATTTACCATAACAGGAATCTTCATACAATAAAAATCAAAGCAGGTGAGAAAATGGAACCCAACAGCCTGATATGGCTGTTGCTTTGCATTGGGTTACTCAGCTTCGCCGCAACAGCAGCGGCACTCATTGCAGTGCTACATATTCAACGAAAACAACCGGATATGCGAACCTTTTATACCGAGATTAGCCGCTTAAGAGAAGACCTGTTAGCAGAACTAAGACAGACAAGGCAGGAAAACAACCAGAATATTTCCAGAACGGTGACAGCGTTGGGGCAGTCGCTTACAGCGAATCAATCCTTAATGACGACTGAATTATCCGGCCGGCAAGAAAGTACCCAGAAATCTGTTATTTTAATGATGCGCAATGTTGATCAGCGGATTCAGGGATTTACTGTACAAAATGAACAACAGCTGACGGGAATACGGAATACTGTGGAAAAAAGGCTGCAGTTTCTACAGGAAGATAATGCCCGGCGGCTGGACGAAATGCGTGCAACAGTCGATGAAAAACTCCAACAGACACTGGAAACCAGGATCGGAAAATCGTTTCAATTGGTCAGTGATCGATTGGAACAGGTTTATCGCGGGTTGGGAGAAATGCAATCTCTGGCAGCGGGAGTGGGGGATCTGAAGAAAGTCCTTTCCAATGTCAAAACACGCGGCATTTTGGGAGAAGTCCAGTTGGGCGCCATTTTGGAGCAGATATTATCTCCGGAACAATACAAGGCAAATGTGGCAACCAAACGCGGAAGCAGAGCAATTGTAGAGTATGCGGTAGTTTTGCCGGGAGACGGGGAACAGCCGGTCTATCTGCCTATCGATGCAAAATTTCCGGCGGATGCTTATACACAGCTGACGGATGCCTATGAGAAAGGAAACGCGGAGGGGATTACTGTTGCTTCCGCGCTTTTGTCGAGCCGAATTAAATCATTTGCAAAAGACATTCGAGACAAATATCTCGACCCCCCTTATACTACGGATTTTGCCATCATGTTTCTTCCATTTGAGGGGCTTTATGCGCAGGTGTTACGCTTAAATCTGCTGGAAATACTGCAACGGGATTATAAAGTGAATATTGCGGGACCGACAACGATGGCGGCCCTGCTCAATAGTTTACAGATGGGCTTCCAGACATTGGCGATTCAAAAACGGTCCAGCGAAGTTTGGGACGTTCTTGGTGCTGTCAAGACGGAATTTGACCGTTTTGGGGAAGTACTGGATATTACGCAGCAGCGGCTGGAACAGGCAAATCATGAACTGGACAAGCTGGTCGGCGTACGCACCCGGATGATCCGGCATAAGTTGGCACAGATATCGGCTGTTTCGTCTGAAAAAACGGAACAGCTGCTGAAAGACTAAGAAAACCGGACTTTTTGAGAAGCGGGGGATAGGCGTAAAGAAAGCGAACATGTTAATAGTAAATGGAGATAAAAGGATTAAAAAAATATGCTGATCAGCTTGGAAAACGCATCAAAACTCTTTGCGGAAAGAGTCATCTTTATGGGTGTCAATCTGAAAATTGAAGAGGGCGATCGCATCGGGCTAGTCGGCGTAAATGGCGTCGGGAAGTCAACCCTTCTGAATGTATTGGAAGGTTCTTTGCCTGTGGATGAAGGCGAACGTGCTGCCAGAAACGGGTTACGGATTGGATTTTTGCGTCAAAACAGCGGTGTAGAAGGGTCTGCATCCATTCAGGAAGAGATGAAGTCGGTTTTCCGCCCGTTATTGGATACGCAGCAGCAGATGAAGCGGCTGGCTGCGCAGATGGGCCAGTTTGCCGATCATACGGATAGGGAATATAGGAGGATCACGGAGGAATATGACCGGCTGCAAATTTATTTTGAAGCCAATGAGGGCTATCAGATTGAAGTAAAAATAAAAACTGTCCTGAATGGAATGGGGTTCGGAGACTGGGATCCGGAAACAGTCTGTTCTACTTTATCCGGTGGGGAAAAAACAAGGCTAGCACTTGCAAAGTTGCTGCTGGCGGAGCCGGAGCTGCTGATGCTTGATGAACCGACAAACCATCTGGATTTTGCAACTCTGCAATGGCTTGAAGAATATCTGCAGAACTATCGAGGCGCACTCGTGGTTGTCTCACATGACCGCTATTTTCTTGATAAAATCTGTACAAAGATCTGGGAACTTGCAAATCTGCGGTTCACTTCTTATAAGGGCAATTACACAAAATATACAAAAACGCGTGAAATGCTGTATGAACGCCAGTTGAAAGAATATGAGATGCAGCAGTCCCATGTTGCGAAGCTGACGGATTATATCGCGCGCAATAAGGTACGTGCTTCCACAGCGGGAATGGCAAAAAGCAAGGAAAAAGAACTTGAACGCATGGAATTGATTAAGCAGCCCCCCAAACCGCTGCATTCTGCACGCATGGCGTTCCGCTTTGAACGGGAACCGGTAAAGGATATCCTGCATGTGCAGGGGTTAACCATGAAGGTGGGAAGCGGGGAAACGGAACGGACATTGTGCAGAAACGCGGATTTTGATCTGCTCCGCGGCGAAAAGGTTGCACTTGTCGGAAGCAACGGTGTCGGAAAGTCCACATTTCTAAAAACGGTATTGGGGCAGCTTCATCCAGAGGAAGGACGGATTCAGTGGGGGCGCAACGTCAAAATTGCGTATTTTGAACAGGAACAGCTGGATCTTCATCCCTATAAAACGGTTTTAGCTGAACTTTGGGACCGGTTTCCCGCGACGTATGAACAGGATATCCGAAACGTTCTGGGAAACCTGCTGTTTACGGGGGACTCTATCTATAAGCAGGTTGGAACCCTGTCCGGCGGCGAAAAGGCAAGACTCAAATTTGCCATTATGATGTACGAGGAAGGAAATGTCCTGCTGCTTGACGAGCCAACCAACCATTTGGACCTTTCCACAAAAGAGGTCTTGGATAAAGCGCTGGTGGACTATGAAGGCACGATTCTGATGGTTTCGCATGACCGCTATCTGCTCAGCCGGATGCCTACACGGATTGTGGAAATGTTTCCCGATCGGTTTGTCAGTTATGACGGCGGCTATGAGGCTTATCTTGAAAAAAGCAGGGAGCTGTCGGTAATAGATAATAAGCCCCCTGCGGAACGGGCAAAAGCAGATAATGAGTATTATCGGAGTAAAAAACAACGCGCGGAAGAAGTAGCGCGAAAAAAACGTCTGATTCAGGTGGAGCAGGAGATATCAGACTTAGAAACGCAGATTGCGCAGGAACAGCAGGAGATGTGTGACCCCTCTGTATCAAGCGATTACCAAAAGGTTGCCTCGATCTGCCAGCAGCTTGAGGAGATGCGGGCGGAGCTTTCCGACCGGATGGAAGAATGGGCAGAACTTTCTGAGGAGTTTGCCTGATCAAGGTAGGGGGAGAACTTATGGCTTGGATTCTGATGCAGCAGGTGGCTGTCATCTTTTTGCTAATGGGCATCGGTATTGTACTCAGAAAAAAGAAGGTCATCAGCATCGAAGCCGCGGGGATGGTTTCCAATCTTGTAATCATTATTGTAATTCCCAGTGTGATTGTGCAGGCGTTTCAGCGGGATTTGGAAAGGGAAATGCTTGTCGGTATGGGAACGGCATTTTTGCTCGCCGTGCTGTTTCATATTATGGCTGTAATCGTTACAAAATGGCTTCCGCGCCCGCGGGACGATAACCGGTATCCCGTGGAGCGGCTGCTTGCAATCTGCTCCAACTGCGGATTTATGGGAATTCCTTTAATGACAGCAGTGATGGGTGATGTGGGAACACTTTACGCCGCCATCTATGTTGCGGCCTTCAATTTGTATCTATGGTCACACGGGGTTATGATTCTGCGGAAAACGAAAAGAATCAGCGCAAAGGAACTGTTCTGCACACCCGGGATGATCGGGGTAGGGGTCGGCGTTACACTGTTTTTCCTGCAGCTGCGCCTGCCCGCTTTATTTACCATTACGCTTAATTATCTAGCGGCAATGAATACGCCGCTGCCGACTATCATTACGGGTGTATTTTTAGCGGATATTTCGTTTACGAAAGCGCTTCGCGATCGGCATGTTTATCTGGCGACGGCGTTGCGGCTGTTAATTCTGCCGATTCTGTTCATCGGGCTGATTTGGGCGATGCGGGTGCCGGCATGGTTCCCGGAAGCACCTATGACCGCTCTGGCCATGGTTATCTGTAGCAGTTGCTCCGGGGCTATTACAACGGCGATGATGCCGGCACGCTATGGCGGGGATGCTTCACACGGAGCGGCGCTGGTAGCCGTATCAACGCTGTTCTCCATTTTGACGATTCCTTTTGTGGCGACGCTGGCTCAATGGCTGTTTACCTTTACATAAAAACCCGGCCGGCGGCCGGGTTTTTCATAGGATTTTGCTGATAACCAGGTACAGCGCGGCGGAAAATTCGTCCGGCAGAACTGCAGCGATTGGTAAAAGGTTGAGCTTTTTTTGCTGTACAATCGCTTCCTGCATACGTTTTGCAAGAAAGACGGTGCGCACTCTACGGTCAAGCAGTTCCAGCGTTTTTGCGCTGAATTCGGGCTGTTCCGGGACGGAAATATCCGAAAGCGCCTGTGTCAGTTTTTCCCGCCAATGGTTCGACGTGTAAAGAATAACGGGGTCCAGATCGAACAGTTCGCCGGCACATTCCATCCCGTCCAGCGCGTAAGCGCGAACACTTGGAGCTTTCATGCCGCGGCGAAGACAGCGTTTTTCAATCGCCCGCAAAGCGACGGAATCCAAGAAGGTCTGCCCGGTGCTTTCCATCCCGAACAATGCCGAGTGGGTGTAAAAGTCCCTATAGTACCGGCGAACTAGTTCCGAAAGACTTCCTTTAACAAATGCAAATGCGCATCCGTCGAATACGCCGAAAGTGCGCATCGTGTCGAGATAACCAAGGCGCATATTCTGACGGGTGGAAGTCGGGTCAAACAGCAGGATGGAACCGAGATTCCAGTAGCAGTGAATCGTCTGAATATCGTATTGGTCAAACTCTTTTTCCCATCGGGTGATTCCGATTGCGTTCATATTGACGGCAATGACCCGTTCGGCTCCACGGTCTACCGCCATTCGGATGGGCATATTGTCATAATAGCCTCCATCGATATATTTTTTGCCGTCGATGGTCTGCGGACGGATGGCGGGGAAGAAAGCGCAGGAAGCAATCAGGTGTTCTGTAAGCCGTCCGGAAGGGATGTCTTCCAGCCAGAAACGGCAGGGTTTCATGCCATTCATGCGTACGGTAACAAAACCGAAATCGACCGGGGACTGCCGTACGGCCTGTTCGTCCAGGAACGAAAGCAGGAGATGTTCCAGCGCTTTTGTGCCGACGCCGCCTTTTGTTGCGGCGGCACGGCTGAACAGGCGAAGTGCCGCCAGCCATTTTCTGCGCGGGGAAAGGGTTTCATCCAAAGGGACGTCGTCAAACACACGGGAGGTTTCGAGTTCCTGCCAAAGGCGGCGGGCCTGTTCCAGATCTCCTTGCGCGATTACAGCGCCGTTGAGCGCACCCACAGAAGTTCCTGTAACGATAGACGGCTTTACATCCAGTTCGCTGAGCGCCTGCCAGACACCGATTTCGTAAGCGCCGCGGCTGCCGCCGCCGGATAATACCAATGCTGTTTTCAGTTGTACCCCACCTACCTTTCCTTTTATAGTATATCAAAAAACAGGATCGGTTTGACGATCCTATTTTTATTTTTGACGATAAAGCATTTGCGCAGACATTGACTTCTGTTTGGTACTATTTTATAATATGTTAATACTTGCTTACTGCACCATTAAAGGTCCGAAAGGAGAGGGCAGCATGAAAGAACAGTTACAATCGGGGCGAAAAGCAACTTTTGTAGTGGAAGTCCAGTTTCAGCAGAATAATACCTTGCAGGGGACAATCCGCTGGCTGGAAGAAAAAAGAAGCCAGCGATTCCGCAGCACACTGGAGCTGATGAAATTGATGGATGACGCGCTTAAGCGGAGCAATGAGAAGAGTATGCCTTCCGAAGAGCTTGAATGGGAGCCGGTTCCTTCGGATATGCCCTTGTAAGTCCTGGAAGATTATGATAGAATAGTGACGAAACTGGTAGGAAATGAGGGCTTGATATGGTGATATGCCCAAAATGCGGACGGCCCGTCAGCGGGCGCGCCCGAAGCTGCGGCTACTGCGGTGAGTCTCTAGTGAATGAATATTTCAGCCAAGCTCAAATGGAAGAAATGAAGCCCGCTTCGGTATCCGCTGGTGCGATTGCCGCAATGGTGCTGGGCGTTTTAGGGGGGCTTGCTCTGTTGGCCGCGCTGATCTTCCGCCTGTTGCCTCTATTTGGTTTTTGGGTTTCGCCGACCACCGATGTTCGCTGGTGGGTTATCACTTTGTTAATGACAATTCTCCCGGTGATTTATCTGATCACGCAGATAACCCTGCGTGGGGAGCGGTTTTCGCTGTTTCCGGATGCGGTTTCGCTGTTTTGTTCTGTAACGGTGCTTTCCATGACTGTACAGCTTTATTTGATGCAGGGGACACAGCCATTTGACGGCCCGGATGCGATTCCTTATCTTTTGACGCTGGGATGCATCCTTATAGCGGTCGCGAGTATATCCGCGATTCTTACCTATCGTAAATCGGAATAAATTCGCCGCGCAGGAATTCTGCGCGGCGTTTTCATCGGGTTAATCTGATGGGAGTTTGTACCTGTTTGGCAGATTCAGAACAATTAGTGAGGCAAATACTGCTGCAACGCCCAATAGGCCGGCTGCGGTAGCAGGCTCATGAAACAGGAAAATGCCGGCAAGCGTTGCGACGACCGGTTCAATCGATGCCATAATCGAGGCTTTTCCGGCAGGGACCTGTTTAAGGCCCCGTGTATAGAGCAGGTAAGGGATTGCGCTGCTGAACAGCCCCAATGCGAGAAGGTACCAGACAGAACCGGGAGAATCCGCCAAAAGTCGGGGGAACTCATCAAGCCCCGCAAAAGGCAGCACTCCGATACAGGCGAACAGGAAGGTATAGGTGGTGACGGTGATCGAATGGTAGCGTTCCAGTGCGTATTTGGCGAAGATGCTGTAAAGGGCATAGCCAAAGCCGGAGCCAAGTCCGGACAGAATTCCGATTGGGGAGATTTGCAGAGAACTTTGCCCGACGCCTGAAACCAACGCACAGCCTGCGAAAGCGAGCACGAGAGCGGACAGCTTACGGCGGGTCAGCTTTTCATGAAAAAGGAGGAGGGACAGGAGCGTCACAAATGACGGCGCGGTGTAAAGCAGAATCGCCGCCGCTGAAAGAGAGCAGAGGCGGATGGTGGTAAAATAGCAGTAGTTAAAAAAGACGATACTGAAAATGCCGGTTCCGACAAAACACCAGCAGTCCCGCAAGCGGATTTTCAGCAGCTTTCGATCGGTCGCCAGCAGAAACAGAGCTAAAATAAAGGCGGTAATCCATGCGCGGCAGGCAACGATCTGCATTGGGCCGAACCCGGGCAGGTTTCTGACAAAAACGCCGATCAGTCCCCAAAGCGCGGCACCGGATACGATATATAAATAAGGAAGGATCTGCATGTTTTGATTCCTCCGTTTCCGCCTGTAATTGTACCACAGTCAGCGGACTTCGTCTATCTTTTACAGGAACTTATTGAGAAATTATATAGAATGTGGCATAATGAAGCTGGCAGAAATTCAAGTGAAAGGCGAATTGGCGGATGCTTCCATTTATCATAGAAGAGCGGACAGTCTGGGAACGGCTGGCCGAGGCCCAAAAGCCGATTGTGCTCTACGGCATGGGATTAGGTGCGGAGAAAATTCTCCGGACTATGAAAACCTGTCATGTAACCGTATCAGATGTTTTTGCGAGCGATGATTTTGTTCGCGGACAGTCTTTTTATGGCTGGCAGGTGAGAACACTTGCCGAGGTGCAGGCGCGCTACAATGATTTTATCATTGTCGTGGCGTTTGCGTTCTGGCAGGACGAGCTGTTGAGGCGGGTGGAAACCCTCAGTAAACGGTATGAGCTTTACGCGCCGCATGTACCGGTTGTGGGGACGGAAGCGGTGGACAGTTCCTACCTTGACAGGCATGAAACGGAGATTCAGGCAGCCTATCGTCTGATGGCGGACGAGCAGAGCCGCAGGGTTTACGCCTCCGTCTGGAATTATAAGCTGAGCGGTAAAATTCTTTATATTCGCGAAGTTACCACGCCGAAAGAGGAGGCGTATGCCCTTATTTGCCCCTCTGCGGATGATGTTTATCTCGATCTCGGCGCGTACGACGGGGATACGATCCGGGAGATGACAGCCTATGCAGGTGGATCACTCCGCCGGGTAATCGCGCTGGAGCCAGACCCGAAGAACTTCCGCAAGCTGTCCGCCTTTGCAGAAACTTATTCCGGTGATCTGCATCTGATCAATGCCGGTGTTTATGACCGGGATACGTCCATCACTTTTGCCAACAAGGCAGGCCGCCACTCCGCTGTCTCCAGAGACGGGAAAGGGATCAAGGCTCCAATGCGCTCCATTGATAGTGTGGCGGGAGAAGAACCGGTTACCATCATTAAGATGGATGTGGAAGGGGAAGAGGCTAAGGCGCTTGCGGGCGGAAAGACGATGCTCCGGCGGGATTGCCCGCGGCTGATCGTATCCGCCTACCACCGCAACGAAGATACCTTCGCGTTGCCGCTGCAAATCCACGCGCTGAATCCCGGCTATCGGATTTATCTTAGGCAGCATCCGTATATTCCTGCGTGGGATAACAATCTCTATGCGGTGAAAGAAGGCTTTGCATGAACCCGTTCCCTTATTCGGACGATAACAAGCACTATCATACCTACAGCTATTATCTGCGGCACAGGTTTGGCGGGAAGGTTTCTCGCATCAGTCTGAACGCAGGGCTGTCCTGCCCGAATCTGGACGGAACCAAGGGTACAGGCGGCTGTTCCTATTGCTCGTCCAGCGGGAGCGGGGAGTTCGGCGGGAAGCCCGGCCAACCGGTTTCAGAGCAGTTTGCGGCGGTTGCAGGGCGGATGGGGGAAAAGTGGGACACGCAGAAGCATATTGCCTATTTTCAGGCGAGGACCAATACGTATGCTCCTGTGGACCGACTGCGTGCCCTGTATGAGGAAGCGCTGGACTGCCCCGGTGTCGTGGGGCTTTCAATTGCGACCCGCCCGGACTGCCTGCCTGACGATGTGTGCGACCTGCTGGGTGAGCTGGCGGAAAGAACCTATCTCACGGTGGAACTGGGCTTGCAGAGCGTCTGGGAGGAAACCGGGAGGCGCATCAACCGTTGCCATACTTGGGAGGATTTTTTAAACGGCTATGAAAAGCTGCGTAAACGTGGAGTCCTGGTCGGCGCTCATATCATCAACGGGCTGCCGGGTGAAACGCCGGAGATGATGCTAAAAACAGCAGAGGAGCTTGCAAAGCTGGAGCTGCATCTTGTCAAAATTCATCTGCTGCATGTGATTCAGGGAACGCGGCTGGCGGAACAGTATCGGTCCGGGGAATTTCCTCTGCTTTCGCGCGGGGAGTATGTGGACATCGTGTGCAGCCAGTTGGAACTGTTTCCGCCGGAATTTGTTCTGGGCAGACTGACAGGGGATGGCGCGCCGGAACAGCTGATCGGCCCGGCGTGGAGCCTGAAAAAGCTTTGCGTCCTCAACGAGATTGACAAGGAATTTGTCCGCCGGGACAGCTGGCAGGGAAAATGTTTTATCGGCAGATGAAATCAGGGGAAGGGGAACGCTGTTTATGGCGGAAGTGACTTTGATACAGGATGGCATCCGTAGACAGTATTTCGTCCCTGCGGGAACGCCGCTGATGCCGCTTTTACAGCGGGAAGCCGGCTTCGCTTTTCCCTGCGGGGGAAACTATACCTGCGGGAAATGCCGGGTCAGGGTGTCCGGAGGCATATCGGAAATGACACCCCGCGAACATGCGCTTTTGAGCGATGCGGCGGAAGGGGCGCGGCTTGCCTGTTTTCTCACTGTTCTGGGAGACTGTGAAGTGGTGGTCGGTTCGCAGGGTTCGGCGCAGATCGTCACTGATGCGGATGCGGTGCGGATACCACTTGACCCCAACTATACGGGGGTTGGCGCGGCATTTGATATCGGTACGACAACTGTTGTCTGCTATCTGTTTTCCTCGGAGCGGGAAAGTCCGCTGGCATCGTTGGCCGGGCAAAACCGGGAGGCCCCCTTTGGTGCGGATGTTATTTCCCGTATTGAGGCCTGCAAAAAGGGTGCAGTTTTACAGCAGCAGGATGTAATACGCAATCAGATGTCGGAAATGCTGGAAACGCTCTGCGGGCGTGAAGGGGTCACACTTTCCGATATCCAAAGGATCGTGGTGACAGGCAACACCGTTATGCTGCATCTGCTGGCGGGGCTTGACCCGTCGGGGCTCGCGGCGGCGCCGTTTACTCCGGAGTCCCTGTTCGGCAGCTGGCAGGGCTGGAAGCTTGACGGATTTTCCAACGCGCAAATTTACCTGCCAGACTGCATTTCCGCATTTGTAGGCGCGGATATTACCTGCAGCATTCTGGCGTCAGGGATGCTGGATAGCGGTGGCGTTTCTCTCTTGTTGGATATAGGCACCAACGGCGAAATGGCACTATTCGACGGAACATGTTTAACCAGCTGTTCGGTAGCGGCAGGGCCAGCGTTTGAAGGAGCCGGTATTTCCTGTGGGAGCGGCGCAGCAAACGGTGCGATTTCCTCGGTATGCATCGGGCAGGACGGTTTGCAGTATGAGGTAATCGGCGGGGGAAAAGCACACAGCATATGTGGGTCAGGCCTCATAGATGCGGCGGCAGCTTTTCTGTCTTTGGGTGCATTGGATGAAACCGGTTTGATTGCGGACGGGGAAACGCTGTCCATTGGAAACAGCGGTCTGAGCCTGACCCAGCAGGATATCCGGCGGCTTCAGCTTGCTAAAGCTGCTGTCGCCGCCGGTATGGAAACACTGTTGCATGAGCGTGAGATTGGCTTTTGCGAAGTCGGGCAGGTTTTTCTCTGCGGGGGCTTTGGAAGTTATCTGGATGCGAAATCGGCCGCGCGCATCGGTTTGCTGCCCAAAGAATTGGTGTCAAAAACCAAAACAATCGGTAATGCTGCCGGAGCGGGCGCCGGCTGCATCCTGCAAAGCGATGCTGCTTTGCAGCGCTCCCGGCAGATTGCACAGCAGGCAAAGACCATCGATCTTTCAGTCAATGCTTATTTTATGGAACGGTATGTGGAAAATATGCTGTTTAAGCAGGGGGATTAAACTATGAAGATTCAATTAAGATTTGCCGATGCTGAAAAAGATGCTTCAAAAGTTCTCGCAATCTATGCGCCTTATATTTTGAATACAACCATCACATTTGAATACGAGGTGCCTTCGCTGGAGGCTTTTCAGCGGAGGATGGAAGGCGTCATGGAACAATTTCCCTGGATTGTGTGTGAGGTGGACGGCGTGGTCGCAGGCTATGCCTATGCCGCCAAACAGTATGAACGGGCGGCTTACGGATGGAACGCCGAGCTTTCCGTTTATCTCTCCCCGGAATTTCAGGGCGCCGGTATCGGCTCTGCGTTGTATCGTGCGCTGATTGGGGTATTGCAGATACAGGGCTACCGGAATGCATCGGTTCGTATTACGATTCCCAATGAAAAGAGCATCGCGTTGCATCAGGCGTTTGGCTTTGAACCGGTGGGGACGTTCCATTCGGTCGGCAACAAATTCGGCCGCTGGCTGGATATGCAATGCCTGACCAAGCAGATTGGGGAATATTCTGAATTTCCAAGCCCGCCGCAACCTGCTTCCATGTTGAACAAAGAAATTACGGATGCCTTATTCTCCGCCTGCACTCAGCAGATACGGGTTTGTGCACGCCGCTGAACTTTAAAATAATTGGATGAAAAAGAGGCCATTTCTGGTGGCCTCTTTTTTGTTCGTTAAATTTTTGTGAAAATACAACAAAATTTTAACGAACATTTCTTGCTTGTATCCAACTTCAAAATTTGAATACAATACGGTAAAATGTATGTAAGAAAATTTGACCGGCGCTTGTTAGCTCGGTTTTTTCTTTGTCAGGCAGTCATTACAGGAAATGTCAGAGGCAATCGCGCACAAGACGCGTCGTGCGCGATTCCTTTCTTTGTGTATGAAGTTGCTTGTTTTGGCAAATAATAACAAGCATAAGGAGTTGTAGCCATGGATATTCGTTATTCCGCAAATCAGAAAGATTTTAAACGCTATACGACCGAGGAAATCAGAAAAGAATTCCTGATAGAAAGCCTTTATCTTCCGGACGAGGTTGTCAGTGCTTATTCCCACGTTGACCGTATGGTAACACTGGGATGCATGCCTGTGAAGGAAACAGTGTCAATCGATAAAGGAATTGATGTATGGAAAAATTTCGGTACGAAATTCTTTCTTGAACGCCGTGAAATCGGTATTTTTAATATTGGCGGCACAGGCAGGATTGTCGCAGACGGGACAGAATATCAGCTGGGGTATCAGGACTGCCTGTATATCACGATGGGGACAAAGGAAGTCCTGTTCAGCAGCGACAGCGCGGATCAGCCGGCGAAATTTTATATGGTAAGCGCACCTGCGCATAAGCCCTGCAAAACTACGTTCATCAGCATTGCCGATGCTGCCAAACGCCCCTGCGGCGACACGGAGACCTCGAATAAGCGGATCATCAATCAGTTTATTCATCCCGACGTTCTGGAAACCTGTCAGCTCTGTATGGGTATGACGGTTCTGGAGCCGGGCAGTGTCTGGAACACAATGCCCAGCCATACCCATGAGCGCCGGATGGAGATCTATATGTATTTTGGCATTCCCGAAAACAATGTGGTTTTCCACATGATGGGGGAAGGTAAAGAAACCCGCCATATTGTCATGCAGAACGAGCAAGCGGTCATCAGCCCCAGCTGGTCGATCCATTCGGGCTGCGGTACCGCCAGTTACACCTTTATCTGGGCAATGGGCGGAGAAAATAAGGAATTCGACGACATGGATACCCTGAAAACAGTCGAATTGAGATAAGTTGTCCAAAACCGGTATTGCCGGTTTTCATAGGATTATGTATTGTTCAAGGAGGAAAATTTTTTATGAAGAAAGTAATTGCGATGGTCCTTTCCACAGCGATTGCATTGTCTCTGGGTGCCTGCACAGGTGCCGGGCAATCCGCATCCGTCAGTTCTGCCGCTTCCGGCGCTGCTTCCGCCGCGGGCGAAGGTCAAACAAGCACAACCGCTCCGGCAGCCGACGCAGTGGTGCTCAAGCTGGCGTTCAACCAGTCTGAAAATCATCCGCAGTACAAGGCGCTGGCTGAAATGGGCGAAAAACTCAAAGAACAGACCAACGGCAAATATGTGATTGAAATCCACCCCAACGAACTGCTTGGTTCCCAGAAAGACGCTTTCGAGCTGGTGCAAAACGGTTCCATTCAAATGGCAATGGTTGCAAACTCCATCGTTGAAAACGTCAACAAAGATTTCGCCGTTCTTGGCCTGCCGTATATCTATGACAGTCAGGAACATCAGAAAAAGGTATTTACCTCCGGTGCGCTGGATGAACTGTTTGCCGACACTTCCGCTGCCAATAACGGGTTTGACGTGCTGACTGCGTTTACCGCTGGTGCCCGTAGTGTTTATACCGACAAACCCATCCACACCCCTGAAGACCTGAAGGGCTATAAAATCCGTGTGATGGAATCCCCGACCTGCATCTCCATGCTCAACTACATGGGCGGCGTCGGCACCCCGATGAGCCAGGGCGAAGTTTACACTGCGATTCAGCAGGGAACAATCAACGGCGGTGAAAACAATGAAATCACCTATGCCGACCTGAAACACTACGAGGTTGCTCCCTATTTCTCCTACACCCAGCACATGATGGTTCCCGACCTGCTCATTATCAATACCGACATCCATAACGCGATGCCGGATGATGTGAAAGAGATTTTCTCCAAGCTGGTCGACGAAACCACCGAGCGTGAATTTGAGCTCTGGAATGAGCAGATTGATGCTGCCAAGCAAACCGCGATTGACGGCGGGGCCACTTTTGTTGAAGACGTTGACATCAAACCGTTCCAGGAAGCATGCAAACCGCTTCATGACGAAGTTGCTGCGACCTCTGAAAACGCAAAGAAGCTTTATGACGCTGTTCGTGCCCTTGCAGAATAATTCAGTTTTATACAGTTTTTAAAGGGAGGGAAGCCTGCCTTGTGACAAGGCAGGCTTCCTACGATATACGATGCTACCGGAGGAGAGGGATTGCATGGCTGCGATAAAGAGAGCGATTGACAAAGCTGTTGAGTGGATCTGTATTTTTTTACTCGGGTTTATGACGATTTTAGTTACTTATCAGGTAATTACCCGTTATTTTTTCAATGCGCCGAGCGCGATCAGTGAGGTACTGGCAAAGTATCTGTTTGTCTGGTTGGTAATGATCTGCGGCGCTTATGTATTCGGGCTGCGCGAACATATGAATATCGCCTTTCTGCGCGATAAACTGCCGCTCAGGACCCGTTTGACTGTGGAAATTTTCAGTGAGATTCTCATTGTTTTATTTGCGCTGACAGTGATGATTGTCGGCGGGTATAAAGGGGCCCTGAAACAGATGATCCAGCTTGATTCCGCGCTGCAGATACCCGTCGGAATCATCTATGCGGTGATCCCGGTCAGCGGCATCCTGATTGTGTTCTACTTTATTTATAACGTTTCCCGGCTTGCAAAACAGTTTGCCGCGGGCGACGGATCAAGGGAAGGGGCGTAAATCCAATGAGTCCTGCATTATCCGCTGCAATTGTTATGGCGGTTTCTGTTTTTGTCATGCTCGCCATGGGCGTTCCGATCAGTATCAGTATTGGCGGCTCTTCTGTTTTAGCCATGCTGCTGATCCTTCCGTTCGACGGCGCGATGATTACCTCCGCACAGAGGATGTTTACCGGTGTCAACTCGTTCTCACTGCTTGCTATCCCGTTTTTTGTTTTGGCAGGCAATATCATGAATAACGGCGGCATCGCCATCAGGCTGATTAACTGTGCGAAAGTGTTTTCGGGGAGGCTGCCCGGCTCTCTGGCGCAGACCAATGTCGTCGCGAACATGCTGTTCGGCGCGGTTTCCGGTTCCGGCGTGGCCGCTGCCGCGGCAATCGGCGGTACCATGACTCCGCTTGAAGAAAAAGAAGGCTATGCCAAAGATTTTATCGCGGCGATCAATATCGCTTCCGCGCCGACCGGAATGCTGATCCCGCCGTCCAACACACTGATCGTCTATTCCACTGTCGCCGGATCGGTATCCATCTCCGCGCTTTTCATGGCAGGCTATCTGCCCGGTATTCTCTGGGGTATTGGCTGTATGATTCTTGTTGCTTTCATGGCGAAAAAACGTGGCTACGTTTCCGCACAGAAATATACTCCCAAAGAAGTGTTGGCGCTGTTTTTGGACGCAATCCCCAGCCTGCTGCTGATTGTAATCGTCATTGGCGGCATCCTCGGCGGCATTTTCACTGCTACCGAAGGTTCCGCAATCGCAGTGGTTTATTCTCTAATCCTTAGCTTTATCTACCGTTCGCTGAAGCTGTCCGATCTGCCAAAGCTGCTGCTGGAATCCGCGAAAACCACAGCCATCGTTATTTTCATGATCGGCGTTTCTTCCATTATGTCCTGGGTGATGTCCTTCACGCAGATCCCCAGCATTATTGCCAACGGATTGCTGAGCTTCACGAATAACCCGACCGTGATCCTGCTGATTATGAACGTCATTCTGCTCGTTGTCGGTACATTTATGGATCCCACACCGGCGGTTTTGATCTTCACACCAATTTTTCTGCCGATTTGCATGAGTTTTGGGATGCATCCGGTGCATTTTGGTGTTATGATGGTAATGAACCTCTGTATCGGTACCATAACGCCGCCCGTCGGACCGATTTTGTTTACTGGCTGTAAGGTCGGCAGCATTTCAATTGAAGGGGTGTTCAAAACCCTGCTGCCTTTCTTCGTGGTTACAATCGCCGCGCTTTTGCTGGTTACCTATCTGCCGGTATTTTCGATGCTGATTCCCAATGCACTGGGACTCATTAAATAAGATAGGAGCAAGGCGCGGTTTTCCGCGCCTTGTTCTTCAACTTAGATTATTCTAATAGGAGGAATTGAAATCATGAATATGAATAGTTTCAGACTGGATGGAAAGGTAGCGCTGGTAACAGGCGCGTCGTATGGGATCGGATTTGCAATCGCGAGCGGGTATGCGGCGGCGGGAGCGAAAATCGTGTTCAACGATATTAAGCAGGAGCTTGTGGATAAAGGACTGGCCGCATACAAAGAGGCGGGAATAGAAGCCCACGGCTATGTGTGCGACGTGACCAGCGAAGAGCAGGTCAACGAGATGGTAGCCAAAATCGAACAGGAAGTCGGTATCATCGACATCCTGGTTAATAACGCGGGCATTATCAAGCGTATCCCGATGCTGGAGATGAGCGCGAAAGAGTTCCGTCAGGTCATTGATGTAGACCTGAACGCGCCGTTTATTGTGTCCAAGGCGGTAATCCCTTCGATGATCAAGAAAGGCCACGGCAAAATCATCAACATCTGCTCAATGATGAGCGAACTGGGGCGCGAGACGGTATCCGCCTATGCAGCCGCAAAGGGCGGGCTCAAGATGCTGACCCGCAACATCGCTTCGGAATACGGCGAATTCAACATTCAGTGCAACGGCATCGGACCGGGCTACATTGCGACCCCGCAGACCGCGCCGCTGCGCGAGCGCCAGGCGGACGGCTCCCGCCACCCGTTTGATTCCTTCATCATCGCCAAGACTCCGGCAGCCCGCTGGGGCACTCCGGAAGATCTGATGGGGCCCGCTGTGTTCCTCGCATCCGACGCTTCCGACTTTGTCAACGGCCATGTGCTTTATGTGGACGGCGGTATCCTTGCCTATATCGGCAAACAACCTTAATGACAACATCTGAAGGGAAGGACAGACAGCGATGAAAGGAATTTATGCGGCATCCATTACCCCGTTTGACAGCGACGGTCATGTAAATTCTACAGCTCTTGTTTCTCTGATGGAATGGAACCTCAAGCAGGGTGCGGACGGCTTTTTTCTTGGCGGGTCCTCCGCGGAATGCTTTCTCCTGAGCGAAAAAGAACGAGTCGAGACCTTTGAGGCGGCCTCCGGCTTGAAGGACAGGACCACGCTGGTAGCACATATCGGCGCGGTTTCTACCGGCGAAGCCATCCGCTACGCAAAGGAAGCCAAGCGCCTTGGGTTCCATCATATTGCCGCCACCCCGCCTTTCTATTACGGCTTTTCCGCCAGGCAGGTTGCCCAATATTACTATGACATCTCCGCCGTGGTTGATATGCCGGTACTGATTTATAACTTTCCCGGAAACACCAACCGCCCGTTTGATCTTGCCAATCCGGATACACAGGCGCTGTTCCGTTCCGGCGCCGTACTGGGCATCAAACACACCAATTTGAACCTCTTCCAGATGGAGCGCATCCGCCACCTGAACCCGGCTCTGACGGTCATGAACGGATTTGATGAGACCATGGTCGCCGGACTTGCACTGGGCGCGGACGGGTCAATTGGCAGCACCTTTAATTTCATGCTGCCGCACTATAAGAAGATCTATGACACGTATCTGTCCGGGGACAGGGAAGGCGCGCTGGCTTTGCAGGTCAAGGCGAACAACATTATGGAAGCGCTGTGCTCGGTTGGCTTAATTCCGGCAATCAAGTATGTTCTGACCACAATGGGCATTGACGCCGGTATCCCACGCCGCCCGTTCCTACCGCTAGAGGACAGCCAGAAAATATTCTTGGATCAGGTTTTAAAAGAAAACCTTGAAAACGACTGATTATTTTCTAATTATATAAAAAACTCTGTTTACTTTAAAGTGAACAGAGTTTTTATTTGTGTGCAATATTTTCCAATTTTTTTAACACCAGATATATAGAAGTATCTATTAATTAAAAGAAAGAGGAGTTATAAATGGCAAAACCAAAGTTGATCGGGGGTATAAGCGCATGTTTCGTTATTTTCTTATTTGCTTTTTTTAATTTACATAGCAGGTCTACTAGCCTCGCCAATTTGCCGGCGGAATATATCCTGAAATCCGATTACAGCGCCTATCAAACGGATTCCAAACTATTGCAGACAAGACCCTGTGAATTGATTGTACTAAAACATGGTGTCGCGAAAAGCCATCAGGTAAAAAATGGACATCTCGCCATTTACCAAACGAAAAACCAGGCTTTTTATCTGAAGAAAGGGGAGCAGCTTTCCTTTCTGTTTCATATCGACCCGGTTCTTCCTAATGGGCACCACGCTTCCATTGGTTATATCCTTGATGATCAGTATCAGGTGTTCGCAAGGGGCGGTTTGAAAGAACAGGCTTATGCAGAGTTTGAAGCACCTGAGGATGGCGAATACAAATTTTTTCTTTGGTGTACGGCTACCGATACTATTCATGTTTCATCGCTGACGATTAAATAGTCGGAAATATTGGGCAGGAATATTAATTTAAGATTGGAAGTGTAAAAAACGAAAAGCAGAATTATCTCGTCAATACTCTCAGTAATATTACTGGCACTAGCAATGAACACAACTGTATTAGCGGAGAATTTTACTGATCAACAATCACAAGGGACTATAACAATACTCTCGACAAGTAAAAATGGAGAAACTAAGACATATAATTATGATTTTTGTGATCTTGTTATTAAAGATAAAAATGGGAATTTAATTACAGGAAATTTCCACCCAAACGTTATTTTAGATCCACATAGCATTCCAGCAGGCAAAACCTATTACTACTATACGCCTGATGGTGATTATTTCGATTTTGTTGCCGACGAAACGATTACTGCAATTATTACTTTTGATAAAAAGGCCAAAATTACCTTTGGTTATCAAAAGCAAAGTAAATCTAAAACAAAAGTAGTCACAAAAACAACTGACTATTTGGTGACATCTTTTGACATTCCAAGTGATGGGTTTTATAGATTTTATATAACAAATCATTCAACTTCATCAGTGTCAGTTGAAAGAGGAACAATTACAAGCCGTTAACTATTTCATTTTATTCCTGCTCGATAAAATCAAAGAAAAGAAGCCCCCTTTCGGGAGCCTCTTTTCTTTATGCTTTTCAGCAAATGGGAGAGAAAGAAAAGCTATTTTACGAGCGCTTTGACCTGTGCAAGCTGTGCGGCATCCAGCGGAAGAATATCGCTGTTTGCCATGCCGGTGGAGGAGTCCTCCACCAAAATCATCTTGGTGTCTTTCTGGGTAACGGTGTTGTGCCAAAGGGCGGAAGGGATGTTGTAAACCTTCATCGGCTGCATCTCCACAGCGCCGATCTCCAGTTTGCCGTCCGTTTCATTGGCATAGAGCAGCGTGCAGCGGCCAGCCAAAAGGACAAACAGCTCGTCGGTTTCGTTGTGGCGCTCCAGGCAGTCAATTCCGGTAATATCGTTTGCAGGTTTCCAGTTCTTGATGCCTACCATCCATTTTTCGTTTTCGAATACACGGGTGAGGCCTTCCCCTTCAAAGGCAAATTCCTGAATTTTCATGATGACAAGCTCCTTTTATTTAATGAGTTTTTTGCAGTTGGCTGCAATATTTTCAGCGGTCAGGCCGTAGGCTTTAAACAGGTCGGCCGGCTTGCCCGATTTTCCGAACTTGTCATTGACGCCGACGCGGGCAAATTTCGCATTGGAATTTCCGGCGAGGACTTCCGCAACTGCGGAGCCGAGCCCGCCGATAATGGAATGTTCCTCAGCGGTCACGACAGCGCCGCACTGTTCAGCCATTTTGAGCACGCAGTCAGCGTCCAACGGCTTGATGGTGTGGAAGTTGACAACCGCCGCCTTGATGCCCTCATCTGCAAGCAGGTCGGCGGCTTTCAGCGCTTCCGGGATCATCAGGCCGGTAGCCAGAATCGCAACGTCAGAACCGTCACGCATGATGTTCGCCTTGCCGGGGATAAATGGGGTGTCCTCCTCCGTGACGCAGTCGCAAACCGGACGCGCGACACGGATATAAACCGGTCCGTTGATTTCCACAGCGGCGCGCACCGCTTTTTGGGTTTCAATCGGGTCGCAGGGGACGAAGATGGTCATGCCGGGGAGCACACGCATCAGTGCGATATCCTCGATCGACTGATGGCTTCCGCCGTCCTCACCGACGCAAAGGCCGGAATGGGAAAGCGCAAGCTTCACATTTGCGTTGACATAAGAGATCGAATTCCTGATCTGCTCATACGCGCGGCCGGCGCCAAACAGCGCAAAGGTGCTGCAGAAAGGGATCAGCCCGGAATGTGCGAAGCCTGCGGCCGCGCACATCATATTTGCTTCCGCGATACCGAAGTTAAAGAAACGTTCCGGATACTGTCCGGCAAATCCGTTGGTCATTGTGGCATGCGCAAGGTCGGCGTCCAGCACCACAATTTTATCATTTTCAGCGCCCAGCTCCACGAGTGTTTCCCCGTAGGCGACTCTCAGCGATTTACTCTCAGCCATTGACTGCTACCCCCAGTTCTTTGATTGCTCTCTCATAATCGTCTTTAGACGGCGCTTTCCCATGCCAGCCGTACTGGTCGGACATAAAGGACACGCCGTGGCCCTTATGGGTTTGGCAGCAGATGAATTTCGGCTTGCCGTTATGCGGCGCCTCGATGGCTCCCACAATCGCCTGAATATCATGCCCGTCAACGGTGATACATTCAAATCCAAACGACTCATATTTCTTTACAATATCCCCTATGCTCATAACCTCGTCATTGGATCCGTCAATCTGCAGGCCATTATGGTCGAGCATAACGGTCAGGTTATCCAGTTTATAGTGCGCGGCAGACATGGCAGCTTCCCAGACAAGACCTTCCTGAGCCTCGCCGTCGCCGATAATGGCATAAATCTGATATGCTTTTTTCTTGAGCTTTGCAGCCATTGCCAGCCCGCCGGCAATGGAAACACCTTGGCCGAGGGAACCGGTGTTCACGTCAACGCCGGGGGTTTTGGTGCAGTCCGGGTGCCCCTGCAGGTGGCTGTTGATCTGGCGAAGATCCCAAAGGTCTTCCCGCGGGAAGAAGCCCATATCCGCGAGAACCGCGTAAAGCGCGGGGCAGGCATGGCCTTTGCTCAAAACAACACGGTCGCGGTCTTCCCACCTGGGGTTCTTTGGGTCCACTTTGATCGTATTATAATACAGCGCCATCAGCATTTCTACGCAGGAGAGGGAGCCGCCCGGATGGCCCGACTGGCAGGTGTAGAGCATCTTGAGGATATCCGCACGCAGCTGTTTGGCTTTTTCTTGTTGTTGTGCAATATTCATTCCTATATAACTCCTTTTTATCGGCACGGCATCGGCGATGCCGGCATGATCAGCCTTTTACCGCACCTGCGGTCAAACCTTCCACAAGTCGTTTCTGTGCAAAGAAGAACATGATACAGACCGGGATAATCGTAATGATACCGCCCGCAGTCAGCAGGTCCCACTGAACGCCGAGCTGACCGATCAGATTTTTCAGCGCTACCGGGATCGTGCGGTTATTTTCGTTTGTAAACATCACCGCAAAGGTATATTCGTTCCAGGACTGCATAAAAATATACACGCCTGTTGCAATCAGGCAGGGGGTCAAAATTGGCAGGATAATTTTGATAAAGGCCTGGGCGCGGTTAGCGCCGTCCACCATAGCGGCTTCCTCCAGTGAAAGAGGAAGGTCGTTGATATAACCGTTGAGCAGCCACACGGAGAACGGGATGGTAAACGTTGTATAAGCCAGCACCAGCGCAGTCGGGGTATATAGGATGCCTAGCTTGCGCATAATGGCATACAACGGGATCAGCAGAAGAACAGAGGGGAACATGTTATTGGTCAGAAACATCACCATGAAGCCTTTTCTGCCTTTGAAGTCATAACGGGAAAACGCATAAGCGGCAAGCATCGAAACGATCAGCGTGACAACCGTGGTAATCACGGCAACAAGCAGGCTGTTGCCCATAGGCCTCAGGAAGTTAAAGTCAACGAACAGTTTTCTGTAGGATTCAAAGGTCAGGTTTTGGGGCCAGTAGGTTACAGCGGCTCCATAGAGTTCCTGCTCCGGTTTCACGGAGGTTACAAAAGTCCAGTAGAATGGGAACAGCAGAAACAGTAAAATTGCTATAATCGGGATATAAAGGCTGAAAATACGAGGCGCCAGCTTTTTTTTGCGCGGAGTATACCGCATGGGGCCCTCACCGGCCGGCGATGTAGTTTGATTTGCAGGCATTGCTGCTCCTCCTTTCTAATCTTTCTTAAACATATTCCTTAAATAAGGTACCGCAACCAGCGACAGCAAGAGCGTCAGCAGAACGGACATCGTGGACGCGTAGCCAAGGTTCAGGGAATTTCCCTTATTAAAGATGTACACGCTCAAAGTCTGCGAAGAATAAGCAGGCCCGCCTTCGGTCATGTTGAAGATAACGTCCACCGAGTTGGCAACCCAGATGATGCGCAGAAGAGTGGTCACAAAAATGGTATTTTTCAAAGAGGGAATTGTAACCTGGAACAGCTTCTGGAAATAGGTAGCGCCGTCAATGTCCGCGGCCTCATACAGTTCGCCGGGGATTCCCTGCAAACCGGCCAGCAGCATCAGCGCGAAGAACGGGATTCCCTGCCAGATAATTGTTACAATGACCGAGGGAAACGCGGTGGTCTGCTGAGCAAGAAAAGGGATATTATCCGATATAATTCCGACCTTCTGCAACAGGTCATTGAGAACACCGTAGTTACCGTCGTAAATCCAGCGCCACATCAGACCGATCAGAACGCCTGGGGTGACCCACGGGATCAGGCTGACCGCACGGGCGATTCCGCGCCCTTTAAAGTTCTTGTTCAGGAGCAGTGCAAGCGCAAAGCCAAAGACAAACTGGAATCCAACGCCGAACACCACCCACAGAATTGTTTTCCAGAGAGATCTCCAGAAAATCGGGTCCTGAAAAACCGCTACATAATTGTCAAAGCCTACAAAACCAATTTGATTGGGGCGGCGCAAATCGTAGTTTTGAAAGCTCATCAGAATCGCATTGACTGCAGGAACAAATACCACGGCCAAAACGATAATTAATGCGGGTGCGATCAACAGGTAAGGCCAAATAGTCATCTTTTTCTTCTGCAAGCGGATCACCTCACTTTAATTTTCGATATGGCAAGGGCAGGCTACAAAGGCTTTTTTGCAGCCTGCCCTTATTATGACAACGATTTAGTGTGTTATGCGTAGAGTGCTTTCTGGAGCTCCTGCATCGCCTGTTCAGCGGTCATCTGGCCGGTGAGGGCAGCGGCGACTGTGTTGGGCCATACGTTGGAAATCCATTCGGTCGTGGTGTCCAGAATCGGGAAGATACCGGCATACGGAGCGCCCTCAATGGAAGCTTTCATAAAGCGGTCTTCCTGGAACTGCGGCAGCTGCTGTACTTCTTTACTGACAGGAACATTGCCGGTAGCGACGCACCAGGTTTCCTGGCCCTTACCGGTAGCAAGATAAGACATCCACTCGAAAGCGGCATCTTTATTCTCGCAGGACTCGAACATCACGTTTTCGGTATCACCCATGGAAGTCCACTGGCCTTTACCCGCAGGGAAGGGGAATGCGGCAACATCATCACCAAAGGTATCTACCATTTCGGCAGAGGAGCCCGTGTGGTGGACGGTCATAGCAGTTTTGCCGCTCTTGAAGTTTGCAATGATCTCATTGAAGCCGTCGGCTGTTGCCGTCGGGGGAACATAGCCCTTGGTGTACAGATCAATGAAGTCCTGCATACCCTGAATGGCTTCCGGCGTGGTGAAATCTTCAAAGTTTCCGCCGCGCGCCTGGACGAAGCTGCCCCAAGGTTCCTGGCCGCCCTTCGAACCGCGCATTCCGAATCCGTATACGTCGGTTTTGCCGTCGCCGTTGGTATCACGGGTCAGTTTTTCGCAGGCGGTAAGGAAATCGTCGTAGGTTTTGGGAACCTCTACGCCGGCTTCTTTGAACATGGAAGGTCTGTAATAAACATAGAGCACCTGGGTATTCCAAGGCATCACATAAATACTGTCTGTGCCGCTGGCCTGCTTCATAACATCATACAGGCTGGGCTCAATGAGGTCTTTGTCTGCCCAGTTTGCAACATAGTCATCAAGATTGGCAAGCAGGTTATTGGCAGTGAAAAGCGGGGTAGCGGTCAGCTTCCAGGATGCGGTGTCAGGACCGCCGCCACCCATAACCGCGGTGAAGAGGTTCTCACTGTATTTTCCGCCGTCCCAGGGATATTCCTCGGCGACAACAGTAATATTTTTGCCGTTGGTTGCGTTGAAGTCTTTCACCATTTCCTGCATAACAGCGGAATATTCGCTGTTATCGGCCCAATACCAGTGCGTGATGGTAACAGGCTCGTTGGCTGTTGCCTCGGATGAAGCTGCAGAGGAAGCAGGAGTTGCGGAAGAGGCAGGAGCGGATGAACCGCCAGCATCCTTGCCGCCGCAAGCGGCCAGCGTTCCGGCACACAACACCAGAGCCAAAGCTGTGCTAATTAGTTTTTTCATTAGTTTCTCCTCCTAAATTTAGTTTCGCGTCTCTTGCGGTCAGGGATATATGCTTCTCGGTTTCCCGTTTGGCAACATCGGGTAGCCGATTTTTGATGGCGCTGAGTATTTTGATATGACTTTCCATTGCGCGTTCCTGGCTGCCTTGGATGGTTACTGTCTCATAATAGCCTTCCCGAATCGATTCGCAGATAATCGGAAGAAATCGATGAAGTACCTCATTTTGTGTGCATTGTGCAACAATTGAATGGAATTTAATGTCCAGCGAAGCATGCACCGCTTTGGGGTCAGGAGCGTCCCGCATCTGCTGCACCACCTGTTCCAGCATGGTGATATCCCGTTCGGTTGCCCGCTGCGCCGCCAGATAGGCGACCTGAGGCTCAATAATCATACGAGTTTCCAGCAGGTTTTGAAGCAGCTTGTGCTGGTCGGCAAAATGAAGCCCAAGGGGATCTTTGCCGACACCGGGCCTTCTGGTGATGAAAGTTCCTTTGCCGCGCCGAATCTCCACCACATTTTCTGCCACCAGCAGTTTTACCGCTTCGCGGATTGTAGAACGGCTAACGCCGAACATGCTGATCAATTCACTTTCGCTTGGGAATCGATCCCCGGGCTGCCTGTTGCTGTTGATAATAATTTCACGCAGACGGTCGGCCGCCCGGGCCGGCAGCTCTTTTTGAGCAGCGATATGTTCGGTCAAAATGCCACCTCCTTGATCTAATCAGACGTCAGACCAGTTGCCTTATTGAGAAAGCAAGAGAAATGACATTCTCTTGCTAATCAGACGTCAGACCAGTTAAAACACACTTAAACATTGCTTTAAACTTAGTATAAAGATTTTTTTGCGTTTTGCAAGAGGATTTCACATAAAACGTGATAATGAATTAACTTTTCTCATGGTATTTATGCATTTTGACGAATTCTTCGATTACGTAAAACGGGGTCCGGACAGTACTGTCCGGACCCCGTTTTAAAACATGATTACTTCGGTTGTTTGCCGATATAGGCAAGGATACCGCCGTCCACATAAAGCACATGGCCGTTGACAAAATCGGAAGCGTCGGATGCGAGGAACACAGCGGGCCCCATCAGATCTTCCGGAGTGCCCCAGCGGGCTGCCGGAGTCTTGGCGATGATGAAGGAATCAAACGGGTGGCGGGAGCCGTCCGCCTGGCGCTCGCGCAGCGGCGC
>NZ_FYDE01000005.1 GCF_900186535.1 Marasmitruncus massiliensis | reverse complement strand
GCTTGCGGAAGAGTTCGGACAAAAGCTCAAGTGGCTGCAATATTACCAGTGGGTTGACCTGGCTCTATTTTGGACATGCATAGGTTTGGTTGTTCTTTGCCTGATCGGCGTCCTGTTTTCGCGGAAATGGGAAAGACTGAAGGCAACAACTGTGCAGCGGTCCCCTGTTGCTGCGTGGTTCTTGATGATAATCCATATCGGCTCGATCGAGAATGGACTTAAAGATTTTTTAATGCTGATATCAAAAAATAACAAAACGCGTCCAGTTTGATACTGGACGCGTTTTGTTATGAAGCAAACCCGCAGATCGGCTTATCAGTGCCTAAAATAGCTCTCAAGATCGAGCTGCTTATCCTGAATAAGGATATTAACGTTATTTAGATGATGGTAGACGGCTTTTTCAAGAGCATCATCATCGTGAACTTTGATTGCGTTAATAATGGCCCGGTGCTGTGAAGGCATGATAATTGGGCTTTCATGCTGCAGAGAAAGCAGCCTGGCTCTTAAATAATGGATATCCTTTTCGCCGGTATGATCCAAGACAAACTCTTTTTTTGTCAGATTATAAAAAATCTTATGAAACTCAATATCCATCTGGAAAGCGATCTCATATGCAGAGGCATTCATAAGCTCCTCCTGCCGTGCAACAAGCGATTCAAGGTAAGGAATGATGGGATCGAAACAGCCTGAGCGATATCCGTCCATCATGATCTTGATCTCCAGGGCTTCGCGGAGATAACGAATGCGTTCCAATTGTTCGAGATCAATTAAAGTTACAAAACTTCCCCTTTGAGACTGAGTTTCCAAAGCGCCGTCGGCAACCAGCAAATGGATGGCTTCTCGTACTGGTATCCGGCTGCAATTGAACTGTCTGGCCAGTTTGACTTCACTCAGTTTTTCCCCGGGCTTTAAATGAAGGGTAGAAATCTCGTACCACAGATGCTGGTAGATCACCTGACTGAGATTCGCCGATGTCTGAGAGGTTGTGCCCATAACTGACTCCCGCTTCCGTAAGATTGTTAAAATGATCTTGTTAAACTATCTAGTATGCATTATATCTTATATTTTTTATTTTTTCAATAAAAGATTGCTATTATCTGGAATTTCCGCAGTGCAATGATATATTTATCCATGAAATGAATACTACTTACGAAAAAATGTTGGCTCTTGACGAACGACAAAGAAATATCGGTATTAAGTGAATAATAAACAAAAAAATGATATGGATAATTATTAATAAGATAAAAATTATATAAAAATATTGATTTTAAAGAGGATTCGAGTTATACTTGTGCAAAGAAAAACTAGTATACATTTTTCCTGCGTAAACCGACCTCTCATTTGTCTGAGTGGTCCGAGAAAGGGAGAACTTGCTATGAACAACAGACGTAAGCTATTATGCCCATCCATTTTGAATTTGCCGACAGATTGTATGCGTGAGGAAATCGAAAAGCTGGATGCAACCGATATGGATATTTATCATGTTGACATTATGGACGGAACATTCGTCAACAATTTCGGGATGTCTGTCCGAGAATTGGAAATGATACGGCGCATCACGGACAAAGGCGCGCATAAACTGATCGATTGCCACATGATGGTCATGCATCCGCACCGCTATGTTGAAAAAATTGCACAAGCAGGCGCAGATATTATTTACATTCATCCGGAATCCGAACTAATTCCTTCGGCGACACTGGAGTTGATCCAGCTGCAGGGTAAAAAAACCGGGCTGATTTTAAATCCCTGCACAGCGCTTGAGATGGTCAAAGATATGCTTCCCATTACGGATTATGTGATGATTATGGCCGTTAATCCCGGTTTTGCCGGACGGACTTTCATGAGCTATACCCGGCAAAAGTTTACTGAGCTCAATCAGTACCGCGAACAAAAAGGCTTGGATTATCATCTGTTGCTGGACGGCGGTGCCACAAGAGAGGTTATTACAGATCTTTATCATAATTGTGGAGTCGAAGGGTTTGTACTTGGCAAACAGGAACTGTTTTTCCAGAAGGAAGACTATGCAACCTGTATCGATCGTATCCGCGAGTTTTAGGCGGTCGTGCCGAATTTTGTGTCATAACAGGAAACTGTGATGAAAGTATAAAAAATTGGAGGAGAGAAGATTATGAAAAAAACGATCCTATCCATGGCCGCGTTTGCACTGTGCGCATGCATGCTGTTTGGGTGCAGTAAAGGCGCGGGAACCCCGGCAGGCGGCACCGGTGAAAGCAGCACAAGCCAGCAGCCTGCGGCAGCCGGTGAGACAGTTACGCTGAAGTATGATCTTACAGTATCCCTCGAGCATCCCTGGGGCCTTGCAGCCACTGAGTTTAAAAAACGTCTTGAAGAAAAATCCGGCGGACGGTTCAAGGTTGAAATTTACCCCTCCAGCACCTCCGGCTCCGAAGCGGATTCCCTCGCCGGTATGCTGGTAGGAACAACCTCCATGACCATGTCGGGCGGTTCATTCAGCGGATATGCGCCGAGCGCGACGCTTCTTGAGGCTCCCTGGGCATATAACTCCGAGGAAGACGTGAAGAACATGATTAACAGCGATATCGGCACTTCGATCAAAAACGATTTTGACAACGCCGGTTTCCACGTTCTGTGGTATCAGCTCCGTGGACCCCGCCAACTTACCTCCAATGTAGCACTCAACACGCCCGCTGATCTTACCGGCCGCAAAATGCGCATGTCCGGCAACCCATTACATAACAATATGTGGAACTCGGCGGGTGCTGTCTGCTCTTCAATCGCCTTGAGCGAAACATTTAACGCGCTGAGTCAGGGCGTTGTGGAGATGCAGGAGAACCCGTATGACATGATTTATGACAACAGCTTCTTTGAAGTGCAGAAATATGTCAACGAAACCAGCCATGTTTATTCGACCATTCTGAATCTGATTTCCGCGGACGTTTATAATGGGCTTGACGACGAAATGAAAGGCTGGCTGAACGAGACTTCCAACGAGATGCAGGAATGGGTTGATCAATATTACTTTGAGCATAAAGATGATTATCGTCAGAAATGTATCGATGCGGGTATGACTGTCAACACCGATGTCGACCGCGAGGCGTTTAAAGAAGCCATGCTGCCTCCTATTAAAGCTTACCTTGAGGAGCAGGGTGCGGACCTCTGGGATATGTATCAGAAGATCAGCGCTATGTCGGACGCGAATGAGAAAAAATCCTGAATTCCGGCTAACTGACAACTTCAATGCATGCAGAACCGCCTGTATCGGCAGGCGGCTCTGCATGGCGGATGATCAATAGGTCGATACCGTTTGAGGGAGCCGTACTTTATGGGAGGGAAACGATGAAAAAGATTGCCAAAGCGTTTGACAAGGTGTTCAGTTACCTGACGGCTGCATGTTTTATACTGGTCGGCATTTGCGTTCTGGTTCAGATTATCACACGGTATACGCCGGGGCTTTCAGCCCCCTGGACAGATGAGATGACCAGGCTGCTTTTCATGTACACGATTATGACAGGTGCGCCAATCGCAATTAAATATCGGGAATATGCCGCCATCGATATCCTTTTAAACAACCTGCACGGCAGGGTCCGCCATGCCATTACTGTTTTTGAACATCTGGTTATCAGCGTAGTCGGCGTGATTGGCACGTGGCAGGCTTATATTTTTTTTACAAAGGGGTTAAAGACACTCACGACCTCTTTGCGGATCAACATGGGGTTTTTCTATATTGTCCCGATTGGGATCTTCGCGCTCACAACGATTTACAGTCTTGCGCTTGTCGTTGAAGAAGTGATGGACATGGTAAAGGGGGAATAAAGTGTGGTTGTGGTGATGTTTGTCCTGTTTCTCGTATTATTGATCCTTGGTGTGCCGATCGCTTTTTCATTGGGGGCGTCGTCCCTGTTTTATCTGTTTATGAATAATATTCCGCTTGCGGTTATCACACAAAAATTTTTTGCAGGCATGGACTCCTTTACATTGCTGTGCATTCCCGGATTCATGCTGGCCGGTTCCCTGATGAACGGCGGCGGGATTACAAAACGTATTCTTGACTTCTGCAATGCGTTTCTGGGACACTTTACCGGCAGCCTTGCGTTGGTCAATGTGGCAGCAAGCATGGTGTTCGCGGGAATTTCCGGTACGGCGATTGCGGACGTTTGCAGCCTCGGCGGCATGTTGATTCCCGCGATGGTTGAAGATGGCTATGACGACGACTTTTCAGTAGCGGTAACAGCGGCATCCTCCGTCGTCGGGCCTATTATTCCGCCGAGCGTTCCAATGGTTATCGCTGGCTCCTGTGTCAGTATTTCTGTTGGAAAGATGTTCCAGGCCGGTATTATTCCCGGTATTCTGCTGGGGCTCGCCCTGTGCATCCCTACCTATATCATTTCCGTCAGACGGCATTATGCGAAACATGCAAAAGTAGGCTGGAAACAGCGGCTGAAAACAACCAAAAGCGCTATCTGGGCGATTATTATGCCGCTGATTCTGTTGGGCGGCATTCTGTCGGGGATTTTCACGCCGACGGAGGCTTCTGTTGTCACCTGCGTTTACGCACTGGTGGTAGGCATCTTTATCTATAAGGAGATTAAATTTCAGGACGTTCCCCGCATTTTGTGGGAAAACCTGCGCTCCTGCGCCAGCATTATCATTTTGATTGGTTTCGCGAACGTATTCGGCTATATCCTCACCGCTGAGCGAATCCCGCAGATGGTGGCAAACGGCATCCTCAGCATTACATCCAGCAGAATCGCTGTGATCCTGCTCATCAATATTGTTCTTTTGTTCGTGGGAATGTTTATGGAGAGCCTTGCGGCGATCCTGATCACGTTCCCGGTGCTTCTGCCGGTAGCAACGGCGGTTGGCATGGACCCTGTTCATTTCGCACTGATGGCAATTTTGAACCTGATGATTGGCCTTACAACCCCGCCGGTCGGGATGTGTATCTGCACGGGCGCACAGATCGGGAGAGTTTCTACTTATCAAGCATTCAGGGCAAACACGCCGTTTTTATTGACCAGCCTGACCGTATTGGCGCTCGTCTCGTTTGTGCCGCAAATCACGCTTTGGATTCCTGGTTTGCTGGCCTCCTGATGTCAGACCAATCGAGTGTATAAAAAATCAAGGGGGTTATCGCATGCAGCAGACAATTGTCATTACGGGCGCCGGAGGCGGGCTTGGCAGCGTTTTTGCCGGAGAACTCGCAAAAGACGGCCACAGGATCGCTGTTTTGGATTATGATCTCAAGGCGGCGGAGTGTGTTGCCGTGGAAATCCGGGAAAAGGGCGGCGAGTCTTTCGCGGCTTTCTGCAACGTTACAGACAGGGCATCCATGGAAGCGGCGCGGGAGGCAGTACGCAATGCCTTCGGGAAATGCAATGTACTGATTAACTGCGCGGGCATTCAGGACGTTCTTGCCAAGACAACATCGGAGGCTTACCAACGTGGTGACGAAAACGATACGGATGTGGCAGCGCTTCCGCCGGGTGGTTCCAGGCAGGACTATGAAGCACTTGTTCAAAAAAGCCGTACGCTGTTCAATCTCGACGCGGACAGGGTACTGCGCGTGATGAATGTAAACTGGCTGGGAACATTTATTGCCTGCCAGGTGTTCGCGGTGGATCTGGTTGGACAGGAGGGCAGTTCCATTATCAATATTACCTCGATGGCGGCCTATGACGCGCTTAGTATGGTGCCTGCCTATGCTTCCAGCAAGGCGGCGGTCGACATGTTTACAAAATGGCTTTCCAACTACTTATCAAATGAGTACGGCAGGGTCCGGGTCAACGCGGTGGCTCCGGGATATTTTCTGACACCCTTAAACCACGATATGTATGTGAATCCGGATGGAACCTACACGCGGCGCTATGATCATGTGATTCACCGTACGCCGATGGGAAGGCTCGGAGATCCCGTCGAACTTGTGGGCGCACTGCGATTTTTCGCTGATCCGGCTATGTCCGGATATATTACCGGCCAGGTCATCGCCGTTGACGGCGGGTTCCTTTCCTGCCCTGGTATTTAGGCCGCGGCGGCAAAACAGTTTTATTGGAAAGAATGGATGATATTTTGAAAGCAATTACAGTAATTAAACCGAATCAAATAGAGATGCTGGAAGTGGAAAAGCCGTCCATCACAAGCCCTGACCAGGTACTGGTCAGGATCAGGGCGACGGGAATCTGCGGCTCCGATGTACACGTCGCGCATGGGACAAATCCTTACGCCGTGTATCCGCGCGTCATCGGACACGAAGCAAGCGGGACCGTCGAGGAGGTGGGTGACGGTGTAACTGATCTGAATCCGGGAGACGGCGTCGTGTTCGAACCGATCACCTACTGCGGTACCTGCTATGCCTGCCGCACCGGTCATCATAACGTGTGTCGGGAGCTGAAGGTGCTTGGATGCAGCGTGGACGGTACTTTCCGGGAATATGCGGTTGTCGGACGTTCTCAGCTCTACAAGTATCACACAGATAAAATGTCCTTTGTGCAGGCGGCAGCCTGCGAGCCCTATACAATCGGTGCGCAGGCGAACTGGCGCGGTAACGTGCAGCCCGGAGATGTGGTTCTCGTCCATGGCGCGGGGCCGATCGGCCTGGTGGTTGCGGATGTCGCGAAAAGCCGGGGGGCTACCGTCATTGTGTCCGAGCCGAACGAAAACCGGCTTGCGATGGCTAAAGCGTTCGGAGCGGATTATCTTATAAACCCCATGAAGGAGGATCTGGACGCATTGATCGGAAGGCTGACGGGCGGCGAGGGGGTTAATGTGATCTTTGAAGCGGCCGGAGTTCCCGAGCTTTTAACCCATGCGGTGGAAGTCCTCTCACCCGCGGGACGCCTTGTCGCGATGACCTTCGGAAAAGAGCCGATTCCCGTCAATTTTAGGGCGCTTAACGCAAAAGAACTTACAATCCTTGGAACAAGGCATCAGTTTCAGAAGTTTCCGGAAACTGTTGAACAGTTTCCCGGAAGGCTTGACCGTGTGAATCAGCTGATTACACATGTGTTCCCTGCAGAAGAATTCAAAAAGGCATTTGACGTGCTCGCGGATAAAAACGGCGGCGCTGCCAAAGTCGTCCTTACGTTTGGCTGATACGCCCGGAATCCTTTCGTAAACGCAGAACACGTCCCTCAGCCGTAACCATCGGTCGGGGGACGTGTTCTACTCATGCTTTCGCTTTTGAATCTTTTTTGAAATACGATGTGGTATCTGCCTGTTTGAAAAGATTGTCCCGCAAAATGTTGATGCCGAGCGAGAGTTCCCCGCGCGGCGTATTTGGCATGTATTCCAGAACGGCCACAAGATCGCCGGATAAATTCTGCATGGCCTGAAAGATCGGTTCCCATTGGATACTGCCCCTGAAAACGGGCAAATGCTGATCGGAAACGCCGTCATTGTCATGCACATGGACCCCCTTGATTCTTCCGTTCAGCCGTTTGAACAGCCGCGGGAGATCCCATCCGTTGATATGCGCATGACCGATATCCACCAGCGAATAAAAGCTTCTGCCGGACAGGATCAGATCTATATAGGACTCCTCGTCAAACACCATCGTCCGGCTGCGGCCAAAACCTACATTTTCAACCCACAGCTCACATCCGTACTGCCGTGCGGTTTCCGCGAGTAGAACCGCCCGCTCCATAAACAGTTTCCTTTTTTTCTGTATCCTGGCCTGATCCACCGGGTTCATGCCGTTTGTATGGAGCACCATATAAGGCGCGTTGATCCGTGCGGCCAGCTCCATGCATTCCTTATGCCGATCCAGACTGTGCCTGAGAAGGAGCGTCCCTTCGTCTGCCAGAAGGTCACAGCCCGATGTCGGACAGTGAATTCCCATCCGCTCATGATTGATAAAGTCCCTCAGGTGTTCCTGATAAAGACCGGCTCCTGTAAAAGGATGCGTGTCGAAAAACAGTTCCAAGCCAGTTTCCGTATCGCCCTGCCTGCGGAGCTTTTCCGCGAATTCCAAAAGATCCAGCCCGGCGAACGCAAAAGTACTGACGCTAACCATGTGTACACTCCTTCGCTATTTAATCCCCGAATGGATAAAGCTCTCGACAAATTGCTGCTGAAAAACAAAAAACAGAATCAGAAGCGGGCAAACAACAAGAAAGGTTGCCGCGCAGACGTCGCTCCATTGGGCCCCGGTTTCGCTTGACATCGCAAAGATCGCAAGGCCCAGCGTCAGTGGCCTTTTTCCTACGGAATTGATCATCACAAGCGGCCAGAGAAAATCATTCCAGTGAAAAGATACGGAAATCAGCCCGAACGCCGCATAAGCGGGTTTAAGCAGCGGAACGTAAATCTGAACAAGCATTCGCAGCAACCCGCAGCCGTCCATTTTTGCCGCCTCCTCCAGTTCGTAGGGGATGGTTTTGATCGACTGCCGCATAAAAAACGTTCCCATAGCCGAGGCAAAGAAGGGCAGCATGACCCCGGCCCGCGTATTGACGAGATTTAGCCGCTGCATCAACTGATAATTGGGAAGGATCAGGACGTCAGGGGAAATCATCAACTGTGTGAGAAACAGCACAAACAGCACACGGCTTCCAAAAAAATCCAGACGCGCAAACACATATCCCGCCAGCGTGATGAGCACGAACTGTACGGCCAGTGTACAAAACACAATGAAAATCGTGTTGGCGTAATAAAGGGAAAACGGGGCCACATTCAGAATATGCTCGAGGTTCCCGAACGTGGGCCAGGCAAAAGCAAATGGCTGCAGCGCCAAACCGGAAGGGATAAACGCGGTGCGCACCATCCATAAGAGCGGAATCAGATAAATGACGGCCAAAAGGCACATCAGAACGTATACAAACAGCCTGCCGGGGGTCAGGTGGACGCCGGTGTTTTTTTTCATAGGGACCTCCCTGCGTAAACGCGTGCATTCTTTTTATAGGGGAAGGCTTATCCAATCGGATAAGCGGTTAGTTATAAAAGGTCTTTTTGTCCTGCGTGAAAAAGTACACACAGGTAGCGGTAAGCAGCAGCACGATGAGTACAATCGTCATGGCGGAAGCCTTACCCGTATCCCAGAAATCGAAACCGACCTGATAAATATAAAACAGCAGCATATTGGTGGAGTTGTTCGGTCCGCCTTTTGTCATAATGTAAAGATGATCCACCGTCTTGTAGGCGTTGGTCAGTGCGATAATCGTAATATAAAGCGTAGTCGGCTGCAGCATCGGCCATGTGATATTGCGGAAGGTTTGCAGCGGACCTGAACCGTCGATCATGGCTGCCTCATATAATTCCGATGGAATCCCTTGCAGCCCGGACAGATAGAAAATCATCAGATAGCCAGCCTGTTTCCAGTTCAGCATGACGATCAGGCCCCAGATGGCGGTATCCGGATTTCCGAGGATACGCCATGCGGGATTAAGGTAGGACGCGAGGCCGTAGATAGGCGTATAGATAAACAGCCAAATGTTTGCTACGGCTACCATCGGCAGAATCGTGGGGTAGAAGAACGCCGTACGCACGATCCCTTTTCCCGCAATCACCTTGTTGGTAAAAACGGCCATTGCAACAGCCAGCGCGATGCTGGTGGGGACGGTGCAGACCGCCACCAGCAAATTGTTGAAAAATGACTTGGCAAAAATGGGGTCGTTCAGAAGTCCGGTATAATTTTGTAATCCGATAAACCGGGGAATCACCGTCGCCAGGTCATCTTTATAGAAGCTTTTGATCAGACTGCTGAGGATCGGGTAGATGGTGAACGTCCCCAGAAAAAGCAGGGACGGCAATAGAACGCCCCACGCCAGCAGGGTGGTTTTCCACTTTCTGCGAAGTTCCCGGTCGATGGGAGTCTTTTTCTGTTGTCCGCGGGGGAGAGCTGCCGCCCTCCCCGCGGTTCCGGGTGATAAAGTTTTCATAAGCAAAGCCCTCGATTCTGTTTTCCCAAAGCGGCTGCCGTGCAGATTTACCAAAGTTCCCCGGCAAAACAACTCTGCCGGGGGATACGGCTGATTAACAGCATAGAAAGTGCTATTTGTACTGCTTTAAAATACCGTCCGCTTTGTCCTGCGCCTGCGCCATTGCGTCGGCAGCGCTCATCTGTCTAGTCATGACCGCTTCAATCGCCGTATCAAGAATATCCTGCACATTTCCCTGGTCGTACACGGAGAATTCGGCGTGCGCGTATTCGAGCTGGTCCCGTGCGGTAAGTGCCTGCGGGAAATCCTTCGCGTAATTTTTCAGCAGGTCCGTCTCATAGGCTTCGGGGCGGGTAGCGACATATCCCGTGTCAATCGACCACTGTGCCACACGGTCGGGGTCTCCGGTCATCCACTTGATGAAGGTATAGGCCGCCTGCGTCTCCTCCTCAGGGACACCCTTGAACAGGTAGAAATTGCCGCCGCCCGTCGGGGAACCCCTTGATTCGTCGGCCGGGAGCATAGCCGTCCCAAAGTCAAACTTGGCGTTTTTGCGAATATTGGTGAGGTTTCCGGTGGTATGGTAGATCATTGCGGCCCGCTGCTCGATAAAATCGGTTGGGGTGGTCGACCATGCGCTGGTCCCGGCAGGCTGGCTGCCGTCATCGGACAGGCTCTTCCAGAATTCCAGCCCTTTAATGGTTCTGGGGTCATTAAAATAGACCTCGTCGCCGTCTTCATTCATCAGGTTGAATCCATTCTCCTGGTTGCAGAAGGTCTGAAGCATCCAGTATGCGTAGCCTGCCTTATCCGAGGGTATTTGAATGCCGTAACGGGTAGTTGTACCGTTTTCTGTTTTGGTGAGCTTTTTGGCGTAGTCCTTCAACTCCTGCCAGTTGGCCGGCGGCGCTTCGGGGTCCAGTCCAGCCTCCTTGAAGGCATCCTTGTTGTAATACAGGATAATCGTGCTGCGCTGCCAGGGGATACCATAGGTTTTTCCTCCGGTGCGGCTGTTTTCCATGAAACCGTCGTAAAAGCCGTTCAGCCAGGTTTTGTCCTCATCTGTTTTACAGAATTGGTCGTAGTCATACAGGACGTCCATGGAAAGCAGCGAATGCAGGTCGATCGAGAACATCAGGGCAATCGCCGGGGTGTCGCCGCTCTTGATGGCGGACAACACTTTTGTGCGGGTTTCGGCATAGGTTCCCGCATACACGGGGTTAACCTTGATTCCCGGATATTCGCTGTGGAACTGGTCGCAAAGCCCGCTGATAATGGCATCCGGCCCGCCTCCGACCGAGACGGGGAAATACATATCCAATTCGATGACCTTGTCGCTGCCGGCACCGGATGCGGTTCCAGATCCGGGCGCGGGGCTTGTCTGCGAACAGCCGGCCAAAACCAGTGTGCAGCACATCGCTGCGGCGAGTATGGCGCTTAACGTCTTTTTCATAAAACGCTCTCCTTTACTTTTTTGGGGGTACCAATGGCTCTTAGTCATATTGATTATTAAAATATTTAATTAAATCAACAACTAAATATTTTGATAACCCGTACCCTATAAGTCGTTCTTTCTCTATAAGAGTAGCTTATTTGCGGGAAATGTCCAAGCAAATGTGTGTAAATGTTTTGTAATGATTCTGAAATGTGAAATTTGAACAAAATAGAATTATTAAAATTTTAATAATTTTTCAATGAATTAGTTTACTTTTTTATGTGCGTCGTTTATAGTAATATTGGGTGAGTTTATACAGGCCGAACATCGACTGATTCGTATCTGCACGCATATCGATTTATGAAGCTCTGTATGGGCCACCCTATTTAAAAAGAGACTGGATGATTTTTGTGAAAGCCTCAAAACCCACAATTCAGGATGTTGCCCGATTGGCAAAAGTATCTCCGTCCACCGTTTCCATGATTCTGAACCAAAGGCCCGACGTTTCCTTCTCCGCGCAGACGGTCGATGAAGTTTTCAGCGCGGCCAGACAGCTGGGATATACCAAAAATGCAAGCCATGCGTATCAGCACATTTTTTCCAACACAATTGCAGTTGTGTGCCCCACCATCACCAATCCGTATTATTCGGATATGATCCAGTCCATCGAACAGGCTGCGGATGCAAAGGGCTACCGGCAGATGATCTTTGTCACCTACCGTGATCCGCGGCGGGAATCCCAGATATTGGACAGGATCCAGGCTTCTTCCGTGGCCGGTATTATTTTTACGATTCAGCCGCAGAATCCCGAAAAAGTGATGGAAATCAGCAAAACCATTCCCGCTGCGGTCATCAGTGATCATACGGAACAAATCAGCCTGGACACGGTAGAACTGAACAACTATATCGCGGGCTGCCTGATCGCCCGCCACATCATCGGGCTGGGGCACCGGCACATTGCGTTTATTACCACCACGCTGGACCAGTACAATACTGCCCGCACCCGCCGGCTGGATGGCCTTCAGGAAACATTTCAAAAGGAATGCCCGCAGGGAACGGTATTGGTCAGAGAGCGGGAAGTCTCTCCTCAGGAGGATCTGGACCGCCTGCATATCGAACACGCCGTGGGATATGAGCTGACGCGGGATTGCCTGAAAAATCCGGAACTGACTGCCTTTGTCGGGGTTAACGACATGGTCGCTTACGGCGTATCCGACGCCGTTTTGTCGGCGGGCTTCCGCATCCCGGAAGACTACAGCGTCTGCGGCTTCGACAACCTGCTCCCGTCTCACCTGGGTCAGGTATCGCTGACCAGTGTGGAACACCATATCGCGGACAAAGGCCGCAACGTATTTGAAATGCTTTATATGAAAATGAAACAAATGCATAATATGTCCGAAGTCATTACAAGGGTGGAGTACCAGCCTAAACTGGTTGCCCGCCGTTCCACTGGGCCTGTGCGGTGAGAGACAATATAAAAAAGGGGCAGCTCATGCTGCCCCCTTAACTGTATTTTCACTTGAAAGCTGAATAATATTAATATTTGTGTAAGCAAGTATGTCTAAATATAAGTGGATAGATATACTGTTCCTGATATCTAGTAAAGTCCTTTCACATTTGCGTATAAGGCTTTATATTTTATAAACTGTTCTTCATAATAGCTTATATGTTCTGAATCAGGTGTTAATAAAGTGCCCTGATTTGCCAGTTTTTTACCGAAATCACGAGGAACAGCTTCAATTTCTACACTTTGCGCTGCAATAATCGCGTCGCCAAGTGTTTCGGTTTCATTGGACCTTAACTGAATGATCGGGCGTCCCAATACATCTGCAAATATCTGGCACCAGACTGTACTGTTTGCGATACCTCCGCCTATGGGGATCGCCTCCGAATTTTTAGACATTTCCGGCATAATGCCGATACAGTCCCGCAATGAGAAGGCAACGCCTTCCATGACTGCGCGTAAAAAGTCCCTATATGTGGAGCCGAGCCCGATGTTAAAAAAGACGCCACGTGCCTTGGAATCCCAAATCGGGGCTTTTTCGCCGGAAAGGTAAGGAAGATAAAGCAGTCCCCCGGCTCCTGCCGGAGACTTCTGTACCAGTTCGTCCATATACTGATAAATGGATTTCCCGGATTTTTGTGCGTCCGCGGCGACCGCTGAACCGAATACATCCCGGAACCAACGAAGCGATATGCCAGCATTGTCGGTCGATTGGATGGTCATGTAAAGCCCGTCAAACGGGCTGCTGCAATTAAGCAGCCGTTTATCAAATACCGGATGGTCATTGATGCAGCAAACCCTTCCGCTGCTGCCCACGGTAAGCGCGGCATCTCCGGCGTTGATAGCGCCGGAGCCTGTTGTTGCTACCGCAGTATCCAGACAGCCTGCCGCCACAGGCGTACCTTCACGCAAACCCGTCAATTCAGCAGCCTGTCGTGTGACACCCCCTACAATATCACAAGACCCATAGGCCTCGGGCAGCAGCCTCTCCGGGATCTCGGCTCGTTCAACAATGGTCTCCGACCACTTTCCTGTGCGGATTTCAGACAAGAGCGTAAGACCCATGCGGGGGCGGTTCATTGAAAACTTTCCCGTAAGCTTTTGAATAATAAATCCGCTGGGCATCAGAAACTTATAGGCTTCCGCCATCAGTTCGGGACGGTTATCACAAAACCAGCGAAGAGTCGGTAAAGAAAAAGTTCCTTTTGCAAGCTGATTAGCCGTGATCTGAAAAATGGTTTCTTCACCGACATGCTCCCGCAGCCAGGCAACTTGGGCGTCCGCACGTTGGTCATGATGACCGATCGCGTTGTAAACAGGATTTCCATGATGATCTACTAGTGTCAGCGCATTGGTACAGCTGACGCTAATGGCCGCAATTCGACCGCTGTCGACTTTCTGTCGGAAAAAGCAGTCGTTCAGATTTACCTTTACGGCGTTCCACCAGCGGTTTGGGTCCTGTTCGGCCCAGCCGTCCTGCGGGCAAATCATTGGATATTCCTGATACGCATGGGCGACAAGTTCTCCCAGCAGGTTATAGATTGCACATTTCGCACCCGTGGTACCAATATCAATACCCAGCAGAAGTGTATTTTCGTCAAAAATCATTATGCTAAAACTCCTCCTAAAATTATAAGGACTGTAATTAATTTCCGCGAGGGGCAGTCAGGGTACAAAGTATGCAGAAGATAGTTTGAAAAAGATCTGCAAAAAGAGCGCTTTCGCCCTATACCGGCCATCTTAACAAAAAGCGCGAATTTATGTATCCTTACAGATAGATTGAATTATTATTGGCGCAGACCCATCGGAAGTAGTTGTGCCTGCTGCTCTTCTGTGAGCGACCGCCCCTGATCAGCCAGCGCAAAGTACATTTTTGCGGCTTCCTCGATTTCTTCGACGAGATTGAGGGCATCTTCGGGTGTTTTGCCAACCGTGAGGATACCGTGGTTAGCCATCATTACAGAGTTGCGCCTATCTATAACGGCAGCAACCTTTTTCGCCAGCTCGACAGATCCTGGAAGTTCGTAAGGAATAACCGGCAGCTTGCCCACGCGGGTGCCATAACCCGGCGTATATACGGGGATCGCGCAGAGATGGTCTAAATTTTTTAAGCAGGAAATAGCCATGGCATAAACACTGTGAACATGGATAATTGCTCCGATATCGTTCCGGCTGTAACAGGAAAGATGCATTCGCCATTCCTTTGAAGGCTTGCCGCCGTTCTGTGAAGTAAAGCTGCCGTCGGAAGAAAAGAATACAACATCCTCTTCTTTCAATGATTCCAGTCTGCGCCCGGAGGGTGTGATCATGACCTGACTGCCACACCGAAAGCTGACATTTCCTCCCGGCCCGCTTACCAAATCCTTTTCATGGAGTAAATGGCAGAGATCTAAAAAGCTCCGGATCTCGTTTTTTAATTCCATGTTGATCCTCTCATTCTGTTGAAAATTAAATTTTTAGGTAAATTTTAAGAATATCATACCTGATTCTTCCTAAGATAGCAAGATCAATATTGCATAAACGAGATGTTAGAATTCTCTACATAACTGCCAAATCATATGAATTTTGTAAATAATAGACATCTCCATAGGCAATTAATTGTGAAAAAAGGTCCTTGTTTTTGTTCTTGAAAGTATGATAGTATTGGCTTGTTGAAAAATATTTAGGTAAATTTTGAGGTGAAAATATGGCGGCTGAAAAGATTCCTGAGATAAAATCGGAGAATGTGCTTGAAGCAAAGGAGCATGAGCATGCGGATTTGAGCCATTTTGTTAGCACTTCGCTTGTTGATTTGGTGGCAAGCAAAATCCGTACCAATATCTATCTTGGAAAATATCCTGCAGGGCAGAAACTAGTGGTGCGTGAACTTTCCGAGGAATTCGGCGTTAGCCATACTCCAGTAAAAGATGCGCTCAACCGTTTGATTGCAGAAGGATATATAGAGGCTTTGCCCCGTCGGAGTATGGTAGTTCGAATGTTTACGAACAGTGAATTAATCGAAAGCATACAAATCCGCTTGATGTCAGAAATATTTTTTGCAGAAGAAATCATTGAAGCTGCCCGCCAAAATACGAGTATCGTGTCTGAAATGCAGGAAATTCTGGAGAAGATGCGTGCATCCATAGAAGATAAAGAACATTTGGATTATGAAACCTGGGTGAGCAACGAAACCAAATTTCATTGTAGCTACATGCGGCTTTGTGGCAATAAAAAACTTTTTACGCTGTATAAAGGATTAGATACAAACCGGATTACCTATCTGGCTTATTTAGGCAACAGCCATTCCCCTTTAAAACTAAGCACGCTGGAGAGCAATCTGATGGAACACAGCGCCATTGTTTCAGCGATTGAGGCGCTGGATGTTCAGCGGTTTATTAACGCCGTGATTCGTCATCTGTATCGTGCTTGTGAAGATTATGCAACGGATGATTTGGCCCGCGCAAAAATTGCCCAGCTCAGGCGGATGACGGAAAAATACGAAACTTGAAAGACCGGTAAGCATCTGACGGGAAAGAAGGGATGCTTTAAAAAAAATTTACCTAAATATTTTAAGGTTAATATTATTGAACAAAAAACAGCAAATCAAAAGAAGGAAGGATTTATTCATGAAAAAAATCATTTCTCTGGTACTTGCAGGCACTCTGGCTGCCGGAATACTTTCAGGATGTGGAGGAACGAGTTCGTCTGGTTCCGCGGCCCCAAGCCAAGCATCTGCTTCCGAAGCGGCTTCCGTTGAGGCATCGGGTGAAACCAACGGTGATGTGATTGTCATGCGGTTGGCACACATTAATGCCGATACGGATCCAAAGCAAAAGGAAGCTGAAAAATTTAAAGAAATTGTCGAAGAAAAAACCGGGGGCAAAGTCCGGGTTGATATCTATGGTGCCGCACAGTTAGGCGATGTCAATGAAATTATCGAAGGTCTGCAGCTCGGTACGGATGAAATTGTAATTGAAGGATTTGGCACGATTCCTTCCTATACAGAGCTGTCCCTGCTGGACCTGGTACCGTTTATGTGGCGTGACCGCGATCATTTTGATAAAGTGTGGAATGGGGAAGTTGGCGAAGCGCTTTTAACTGAGGCCGGGAACCAGGCGGGTATGAAACTGTTTGGGGCATCCTATCGTGGCGTACGTGTTACGACCAGCGCTAAGCGCTTTTCCAACATGGATGAACTTAAGGGATTGAAAATTCGTGTTCCGAATGATGATATGAGTGTGAAAACCTGGCAGGCGCTGGGCGCAACTCCAACACCAATGGCCATGAACGAAGTTTTGACCGGTATTCAGCAGGGAACTGTGGACGCACAGGAAAATCCACCAATCCTTTCTTATAACTTTGGATTGGCGGATGCTTGCAAATACTTAATTAAAACGAACCATCGCTGGAGCGCGGACGTTTTCATGATGAACCAGGATTATTTCGCGAATCTCCCCGAAGATGTGCAGGCTGCAATTATCGAAGCCGGAGAAGTGGCTGCTGCTTATGTCAGCCAGATCAATACTGACGGGGAAGCCGATGCATTCCAAAAATGGAAGGATGCCGGCGCAGAAATCATTGAACCGGATCTTGAGCCATTTAAAGAAGCTACCCAAAATGTAGTTGCCGACAACTTCCCGAATCTGGTAGAATGGGTCGAAAAGATCAAGGCTGTACAGTAAACAGAAACTGATGAGGTTTGGCGCCCATCTTGAGTGGGCGCCAGACAATTATCCCCATGTGAGGAAGAGGTGCGGATTCAGATGACGAAAAAGGTCTTCAACGGAATTGATTATATCCTTCGTCTTATCATTTCAGTGCTGTTGCTTCTTATGACAGCTGTTATTTTTTATCAGGTTATCTTGCGGTATGTATTTCAAGGCTCGAATGTTTGGGCTGAAGAATTCGCAAGATATGCATTTATCTGGGTTGTTATGCTTGGTTCTGCCTGTGCGGTTCGACGTTATAAACATATTCGTATTGACTTTTTGGTAGACCGGATGTCTCCTAAATTACGGTATGTGGTTGAACTCGTTACATATCTGATTATGATTGCAATGCTGCTTCTTTTGACTTATTACGGATTTGCCATAGCAAATCAAACAATGGGACAACTTTCATCGGGAATGCATATCTCAAAAGGGTTTATGTATACCAGTATTCCTGTTGGTTCGCTCTTTATGATTATATTTATCATTGAGATCCTGGTGAATGACTTTATTCTGAAGAAAGGATCCACCGGCAAGGTGTAAGGTGAACAAAATGGGAATAGGAATTCTTTTGCTTGTTGTCTTGATTGTATTGGTTATGTTAGGGGTTCCGGTAGCCTTTGCGATCGGGATTGCTTCTATCGGGTCAATCCTGATGGGCAATTATCAGCTGATCATTCTGCCGCAGAAAATTTTTGCCGGGTTGGACTCTTTTCCCATGCTGGCAATTCCCTTTTTCGTATTGGCCGGAAATTTGATGACCGCGGGCGGAATTAATGACCGCATTATGAGATTCGCCTCCGCGGTCGCCGGCTGGCTGCGCGGAAGTCTGGGAATTATCACAGTTATCAGTTCCGCAATCTTTGCGGCGATCTCCGGATCAGGCACAGCTACTGTAACTGCCATCGGGGGAATTACGATCCCCGCCATGAAAAAAGAAGGCTATCCGGCAGATTTTGCGGCAGCGATTGCATCTTGTTCCTCTATCCTCGGCCCGCTGATTCCTCCAAGCATTATTCTGATTGTCTATGGAAACGCGGTGCAGTATTCAGTCAAAGATCTGTTTATGGGAGCAGTTTTCCCGGGCCTGATGATGGCGGGCGGCTTTGTAATCTATACTTATTTTAAAGCCCGGAAGCTGAACCTGCCAGTAGGAGATAAATTGGATGTACATGTTGTTGCCCGTGAAACAAAGAACAGTATTTGGGCTTTGTTAATGCCCATTATTATCCTGGGCGGTATCTTCGGCGGCATCTTTACGCCGACCGAGGCGGCAGCAGTTTCAGTAGTGTATGCGCTGCTGATCGGTGCTGTTGCTTATCGAAACATTAATTTTAAGAATTTGGAACAGGTTCTGGTAGACAGCTGTATTACTTCAGCAATCATGCTGTTTCTGGTAGGCTGTTCAAAAATATCCAGCTGGGCGCTTGCGGTTGCGAAAGTTCCCGCGGCCATATCCGAAGCAATCCTTTCTGTAACAAGCAACCCCACTGTCTTGCTGCTGATTCTGAATGTGTTTTTGATCATTGTAGGAATGTTTATGGAGGCCAATGTCGCGGTTGTCATCTTCACACCGATTCTTTTGCCTATTGCGCAGGCATGCGGCATGAGCGTGCTACAATTCGGCGTAATGATGTGTACTAACCTGTGCATAGGCCTGATCACTCCACCTGTCGGTTTATGCGCGATGCTCGGTAATAGTATTGCGGAGACCAAGCTGGAGAAAACCTTAAAATCCTGCGGTGGATTTATGGTTGTTGGTCTTGTAACGCTTCTGCTGACAACTTATTTTGCGCCAATGACAGAATGGCTGCCTAATGTATTAAAAGGTGGCTGAGCCTTTATTGTTGCCGCATCTAAAAGGAAGGAGTCGAAAAGATTCCTTCCTTTTGGTGCTTCGTACACGGTCTGCCGGAATATTTACATTCTTTGGGCCGCATCCAGAGCAAGGGCAGACCTTTCGCACTCCTCTGTCAGCATGGTAATCTGATAGCATAACGGGCTTCCTTTCATCTTTTCGGAAGCGTAGCTAAGCCCATTTGTGCGTTCATCTAAAAGTGGATGATCGATCTGTTCCGGATCCCCCAGAAGGATCACCTTGGTGCCTTTTCCTACTCTTGTTACAATGCCTTTTACCTGCTTGGGTGTCAGATTTTGGGCTTCATCGATAATAAGATAGGTATAGGTGATGGAACGCCCCCTGATGAAATTCATCGCTTCTGCTGTAATGATTCCCCTGTTAAACAGTTCATCAATTTTGCCGCGCAGTTCCTTCTCATTTTGATATCGTTCGTTTTCATTTCGATCTACCAGGATTTCGAGATTATCAATAATAGGCCTCAAGTACGGCGCAATCTTTTCCTGTTCCGTACCGGGGAGAAAACCGATGTCGTCATCGAACTGTATGTTGGGCCTTGTAATCAGAATTTTCCGATAGCTTTTCTTTTCCGCCTCAAATATCTTTTCCAGCCCTACAGCAAGCGAATAGAAGGTTTTAGCAGTACCGGCGGCCCCTTTTACGATGACCAAAGGAGCCGTATCGGCGTCCATCGACAGGGCTTCCTGTAAAAACTTTTGGCCCACATTCCTGGGCTGCACTCCGAAAGGCTCTTCTTTCAGGCTCTTTAAAGGGACAATCAGTTTTCCATTAAAGCGGCCCAGCAGGGTTTTCTTTTCATTGGTTTCGGAATGGATAATAAAAAACTGGTTGCAGACCGGATGGATCTCCCGTTTTATGGCATCCGACAGGCTGTCCGGAATTTTGGATGCATCCGCAGTATACGGATAAACCTGCTCGGGAAGAATCCCCTTTTTCTTAAAATCATTCATCGCGCTGTCCGGCGCGTATACTTCCAGCCTGCCGGCATACTGCTCCTGCAGCTGCGGGGATTGTTCTGTCATAAAATCCTCGGCGTTAATCCCGATCTTCTGTGACTTCAGGCGGACTAAAATATCCTTTGTGACAAGGACTACGGATTCGCCTTTTTCTGCCAGCCCCTTGCATATCTTTAATATACGGTTATCGTTTACGTCCGGCCCGAACCCATGGGGAAGTTCAATCTGGACAAAATTTGTTTCAATTTTAAGGAATCCGCCTGTTTCCAGTGTTACGCCTTCAAAGAGATTACCGGTTTGCCTTAATTGTTCCAAATACCGTATGGTTTGCCTTGCGTTGGCACCTCGTTCCCCTTCTTCATTTTTTAATTTGTCCAGTTCTTCCAATACGGCAATGGGAAGGACAACTTTGTTATCTTCAAAAGAAAGCAACGCAAGAGGGGATTGGATTAGAATATTGGTGTCCAGCACATAAGTTTTCGTCATCGGATACCTCCATATTGTGATAAAAAAGAAAGAGTGCCTGCTGTGCAGATCAGCACAATAAGCACTCCTGGTTTATATAGCGTTTTGCAGCAAGAGGGACATACTTCACAGACAGACTGTAGTGTCCGGCAAAAAATAAAAACATACCGATGCTGTGCAGGCAGGAGGGGATAAGCGGAACCGGTTTCCACGAATTACCGTGGAACATAAACATAGGCGCTACCTCCTTAAAATTTTATTCTTTTTATCTGTCTTCATAATAACTGATTATGCTCCCGGACACTATCATAAAAAGGTAAACTCTAAATGATAGATATGTAAATCGCATCACTGGTATGCCGCGAATGATACGATCGCTAAAGTTTAGGCAACGGCAGAAAAATATCGGTCAGCTCTAAAATAAGTTATGAAATATGCTCAAAGCGCATATGTATTGTTCTATGAGAGCAAAATAAAAAAGCCCGGCAACTCTTGCCAAAGCTTTCACTTTATCATATAATGTTGAGCAGGGATACCGCATAAGCGGCTAGTCCTCTGGCTTAGGCAAAAATAACCGCAACCTTTGGACGGGGGGCGGTTATTTTTTTATGGTTCTGAGTATCTCCAAAAGTATGTAAAGCAATACAATCGTCAATACAGCTTCCATATCATCACTCCCTTTTATTGGAGTGACTAACCGCCCTGCCGGGTATCCCTGCGATAACAGTATAGCATTGTCCATGCGAAAATAAGCGCATAATGTGACTCACTTTGGAAAGCCGGATAAATCGGACCCAATCATCGGGCAGGTCTTCCGGTAGCGTAAGCTGTACAAAACGAAAAGAATTATCACACCGGCCATCTGGCGGTACAATATTATGTATGATTAAGAAGTCCGCAACATATTTCAAATGTGGTGATGTGCTTGCTTCATGAATATTTATTCGGTTTGCTGCCTTTGGTTGATTCCAGTTTTACTGAAAAGTCTGACTTAACGGTGATTGATTTAAAAGTCGGATGATACTTTCTATAAAATTAATGCATATATACAAAATCACGGCGAATGGATTGACAGGGGAAAATAAACATGTTATTCTGTCTCCGTTGCAATGGCGCAAACGAGTTGTTTGCGTTTTTTTTTGTCAAAGATGCTGATTATAAATTTATAAACTTAAAATCTAAAAAATGAAAAGATATGCTATAGGACGGGAAGCCTTAATTCTACCGTTGCTGTAACATGTCTTTTTTATTTGTTTGCACGATTGATCTTTGTGCCGTGGCTCAAGGAGGCTTCAAAATGGAGAATGCCGTTTTGCTGGAAATGAAGGGAATCACCAAACGATTCGGGAAGACGAATGCCAACGACCATATCTGCCTGCGGTTGCACAAGGGGGAGATTCACGCTCTGCTGGGGGAAAACGGAGCCGGAAAAAGCACGCTTATGAACATTTTGGCCGGTATCTATCGGCCGGACTCGGGACAGATATTGGCCAACGGAGAGCGGGTAGAGATCAAAAGCCCCAGACATGCCGCGGATATTGGAATCGGCATGGTGCATCAGCACTTTCAGCTGATCTCTACGCTGAGCGTTGCGGAAAATGTATATCTGAGCATGGGACGCACCGACTTTGTAATCAATAAAGCAGCTATGGAAAAAACCATTCGGAATTACTCTGAGAAATTCGGGCTCCCGGTTGACCCGGCGGCGAAAATCTGGCAGCTGTCTGTCGGGGAACAGCAGCGGGTTGAAATCATGAAGCTGTTGTGCCGGGACTGCAAAATCCTGATTCTGGACGAACCGTCGGCGGTTCTGACCCCGCAGGAAGCGAGAGAAATGTTCAAAACCCTTCGCAATATGGCAGACGAGGGTAAATCGGTCATTGTAATTTCTCACAAAATGAACGAAGTAATGGAAAATGCGGATCGGATTACTGTTCTTAAGGGCGGAAAAATAGCGGACGAGATGCCTGCCGCGGAGGCCACGGTTGACCGTTTGACCAGGGCTGTGGTAGGTTCGCGGACGCTGGCGGAAACGGTGCGCAGAGAATCCGAAAAAGGCGGGAAACCGCTGCTCAGCATTGAAAACCTCTGTGCCGGAAATGATAAGGGGCTTATCGCACTGCATGATTTATCCGTTGAATTGCGCGAAGGCGAAATTTTCGCGATTGCAGGCGTGGCGGGAAGCGGCCAGAGGGAACTGGCGGAAACGCTTGCCGGAATGCGCAAAGTAGTTTCCGGAAAGATTACCTTGCATGGAAAAGAGATCACCAAAACGAATGTGCGGCAGCGGATATCGCTGGGGATATCCTTTATTCCGGAGGACAGGCTCCAGATGGGCCTGGTGGCGCAGATGAACATGCAACAGAACGCGGTCCTCAAGGACTTTCGGGAACCGGCATACAGCCGCTGGGGAGTTTTAAAAAAAGCGGCAATCCGCACCGCCGCTGAAAACTATGTGAAGGATTACGATATCAAAAACGGCGGTATGGAGCTGCCGGTCGGCCTGATGTCAGGAGGAAACCAGCAGAAGCTTCTGGTCGCAAGGGAAATCCATGGGAACCCGTCGCTTATCATAGCGGCCTATCCGGTACGCGGGCTGGATATCGGCGCAGCCGGAGAAATCAACCGGATTTTGCTGGAGCAAAAAGAGCGGGGCGCGTGTATTCTGCTAATTTCGGAGGAACTGGACGAAATATTCCGGATGGCTGACCGGATCGGCGTTTTATGCGGCGGCAGACTCATGGGCGTCCGGGAAAACGGCAAGACCGACTATGAGGAAATCGGCAGGTTGATGTCGGGCGAGGCTGTATAGGGGGGTACATAGATGGGACTGGCCAATATTCGGTTGGAAAGGAAGCAGGTTGCTTCCCTGGGCAGAAGAATCCTGAATTCGGTGCTTTTTGTTTTGCTTGGGTTTGCTTTCAGCGGGATTTTTATTGCTGCGCTGGGCTTTAACCCTTTTACTGTTTACGCTAAAATGATCTCCTACTCGTTTCTGAATCTGCGCGGAATCCGGGGCAGCATAATGGCGGGGCTTCCGCTGATGCTCTGCGGCCTGAGTGTTTCGGCCGCGTTTAAAATGAACCTGAATAATATCGGCGCGGAGGGTCAGTACGCGGTGGGCGCACTGATGGGCGGAGCATTTGCGCTGTATGGGCCGGCGCTGCCGCTGCCTCTGCGTATGGCGGTGATGTTTCTGCTCTGCGCGCTCGGCGGGGCGCTTTGGGCAATGATCGCGGCGGTATTAAAGGCGTATTGGAATGTGAATGAAACGATCATCACGCTGATGCTGAACTATATCGCGCTGCTTCTGATGGATTATCTGTGTTACGGCCCATGGATGGCCAAAAGGCAGACGACTCCGATTTCGGAAAAGATCCCGCAGGAACTGTACCTGCCTTACCTCGGAAACAGCGGAATTAATGCGGGAATTGTCATAGCGGTTGTGCTTGCCGTATTATTGTATCTCTTTTTCCAATATACAACTGTTGGTTTTCAGGTGCAGGTGAATAAATACAGCCTGCGTTCCGCTCAGTATGCCGGAATCAATGTACGCCGCAACATCCTCATTATTCTGGGGCTGAGCGGCGCGATTGCAGGGCTGGCGGGTTTTGTACAGATCACGGGTGTCGTGCACCGGGTGCAGGCGCAGCTTCCGGGCGGGAGCGGTTATACCGGAATTGTCATCGCGTATTTGAGCCAGTTCCATCCGCTGGCCGTGATTCTGGTTTCCATTCTTCTGGGAGGACTCAACAACAGCTGTTCTGCCGTACAGATTATGGGGGTTCCCTCGCAGATTGCGGCCATGATACAGGGCTGCATCATGATTTTCGTTATCGCCGGCGAATTCTTTAACCGTTACCGGCTTGTGCTCAAGAAACCGGATACGACGGCGGCCGGACAAGCCGAAGCCGTTGAGTCGAAAGGGGGCGTCGGCCTGTGACTGCTTTGATTACCTCGGTCTGTGCTGCCGCCATTGTCTATGCGGTATCGGTTTTGTACGCGGCTGTCGGCGAGATCTTTTCTCAGCGCGCCGGTATTATGAATCTGGGTGTGGAAGGTGTTATGCTGATGGGGGCGGTTTCCGGATTCCTGACCGCCTATTACACAAACAGCAAGATGCTTGCGCTTTTGGCCGCGATTGTTACAGGCGCTCTGCTGGGACTGATTTATGCGTTCCTTACAGTAACGCTTCAGGCCGATCAGACGGTATGCGGCATGGCGTTTCTGACGTTCGGAAGCGGCCTGAGCGGTTTTATCGGGAAAAATGTGACCGGAATCGCTTCGCCGGTGAAGTTCGATAAAATTGCGCTTCCGCTGCTTTCGCAGATTCCTTTTATCGGGGACGTCCTGTTTCATCAGAACCTGCTGGTATACCTGATGTACCTGATCATCCCGCTGAGCATGTTTTATATCTACCGGACAAGGCCGGGGATGATCCTGCGGTCCTTGGGCGAAAATCCCGCGGCGCTGGATACGGCGGGCATCAATGTGTTCGCGCTGCGGTATGCCTATGTGATATTCGGCTGTTCGATGATAGCGGTCAGCGGGGTTTGCATTTCCCTTGCATATACAAATTTCTGGAACGAGGGAATGACGGGAGGCAAGGGCTGGATTGCTTTTTCCCTTGTGGCGTTTTCAGAATGGAATCCCACAAAGGCCGCGCTGGGCGCGCTGCTTTTCGGGGGGATCAGCATAGTCGGAATGAATATGCAGATTTATCTGCCCGGCGTGCCTTCGCAGGTTTACAGTGCACTTCCGTATCTTGCAACGGTCGCCGCATTTATTCTGTCCACCGGGAGCTTCCGCAAAAAACATACGGAGGAACCCGCCGCGCTTTGTTGTTCTTATGACCGCGAAAGTCGGTAAAGATATTTGGGAGGTATAGAAAATGAAAAACAAACGTTTCGCAAGCATTCTGTTGGCACTGGCAATTACAGCGGCATCTCTGGCGGGGTGCTCCGGCGGGTCGTCCGCGAACTCTGCTCCGGCAAGCACACCTGCGGCGGAGCAGTCCGCCGCGCCTTCGGAGCAAGGTACCGACTGGTCGAACTTTAAGATCGGGCAGATCACTTCCCTTGTTGTAAATGACGGGGGCTGGTGTCAGGCGACAAATCAAAGCATCCTGCGTGCCATGCAGTCACTGGGAATCCCGGAGGAAAACCTGATTACCATTGAGAACGTCAGTGAGGAGCAGGTCGCGGTTGAGAACGCGTACAATGCGCTTGTCAGCGAGGGCGTGAACCTGATTATCGGTGCCAGCTCCGGCTACGCCGCATTCCTGTCCGACCTTGCGCCGCAGAATCCCGACGTGATCATCGCACAGCAGGGAGCGCGCACCGAGAATCTGATCGGGTACCAGATCCGCAACTACGAAGGTATGTTCCTTGCCGGATACGCCTGCGCGCTTATGTCGGAGAGCAAAACGCTCGGATTTGCCGCGAGCATGTCCGAAGCCTCTGTACGCGCCGCGATCAACGGCTTTGCGCTGGGGGCGAAATATGCCGACCCCGAGGAGAAAGTGCAGGTCGTCTGGGCGAACAGCTGGTACGATGTGGATATTGAGACCCAGAGCGCACAGACGCTGATCAACCAGGGAATCAAATACATGGGTATGGAGGCCTCTTCTCCCGCTGTCCCGCAGACCTGCGAAGCGAACGGCGCTTACTGCATCGGCTACAATGTGGATATGGAGGAGCTTGCCCCCAAGGCCGTGCTGTTCTCCTATGTCTGGAACTTTGCGCCGATTTTCGAAAAAATTATTGCTTCCGCTGCCGACGGCACCGCAAACCCGGATGACTATTATTACGAGGGGGGAGACTCCTCTGCAATTTCCGACTTTAACAGTGAGCTTGTTCCGGAAGATGTCCAAAAGAAGGTGCTTCAGGTCAAGGAAGATATCGCAAGCGGCAAGATCAAGGTCTATGGCGGGGAACTCAAGGACAACAAAGGCAATGTACTGGTGGCCGCAGGCGAAACAATGAGTGACGAGCAGATTGTCGCTCAGGAATTCCTGGTGGACAACGTCATCGGCGACTGGCAATAAACAGATCGGATAAGATCGATAATTGAAGGAGATTTATCATCAATGGATAAAACACTGGAAAATCTCAAAGAACTGATTCGCGCCGGCAGGGGAACCATACCGGCGGAAAAGGTTATCCGAGGAGGAAAGCTGGTCAACGTTATGACCAGCGAAATTTACCCTGCGGATGTTGCGATTTATAAGGATACGATCGTTGCGGTGGGCGATGTGAGCGATTATATCGGGCCCGATACGCAGACAATCGACGCCGCGGGGCGGTATATGGTCCCCGGTCTCATTGATGGGCATATCCACAGCGAATGCAGCAAGCTAAGCATTACAAGCTTTGCAAAGGCGGTTGTTCCCTGCGGAACGACCAGTATGGTCTCCGGACTGGACGAATATATTTCTGTGGCGGGCATCGAAGGACTTCAGGAGGTGCTTGCGGAAGTGAAGGCCGGCCCGCTGAAAGTATTCTGGGGTGCGCCGCACAAAACGCCGTACACGTTTCCGACATCGACGGTGTCCTGTAACTTCAATCCCCAAATTCATGAGCAGGTTCAGAAGTGGCCGGAATGCTTCGGCGTATGGGAAACGGTGCGTGAATCGGTGACGGAAGAGGATGAAAACACGCTGGGGGCAATCGCGCTTGCTTTTGAAAACCGGCTTCCGATCTTCGGCTGCGCACCTATGGCGCGTGGAAAAGAGCTGAATGCCTATCTCTGCGCGGGTGTGCGGCTTGACCATGAAAGCTACGACCATACTGAAGTTGTGGAAAAAATGCGTAAGGGGATACATATGGTCATCCGTGAATCGTCGGTTACCCATTTCCTTGCAGAAAATATCCGGGCGGTAACCGAGGTGAATCCCGCGCTGGCCCGGAGGGTCAGCTTCTGCACCGACGACGTCACCCCCTCCGACGTTCTGGAAAAGGGGCACGTGGACCATCTGGTGCGTCTGGCTATCCAGGCGGGTGTCGACCCGATGACCGCCATTCAGATGGGAACCATCAACAGCGCGGAGGCGTACCGCATCGACGATAAGGTCGGTTCGATTTCTCCGGGCAGAATCGCGGATATCCTGCTGATTGACAGCCCGGAAAGCTTCCGCGTGCAGGCGGTTATCAGCGGTGGGCAGTTGGTGGCGCAAAGCGGCGGGTTAACTTATGAATTGAAAGCTCCTGCCCGCAGCGCGGCGCTCAGCGGCCGGCTGAAATGCAAAATGACCGTTCCGGAGGATTTCCAATATAAGGTGTCCATTGAACGCGGTGCCGCGAAAGTCCTGTCGATGGACGTGAAAGGGCCGTTCGTGCGTAAGCGGCGGGACGTTTCCCTGAAAGTTGAAAACCATGTGGTGCTGCCGGATACCGAGCAGGATGTGGCAATGGTGTCGGTTTTGGAACGCTTCGGTGTAAACGGGAACCGTTCGCTGGCATTTTGTTCGGGCTGGAAGCTGAAAAGAGGCGCTATGGCGTCCTCTGCCGCACCGGATGACAATAACCTCATTGTGATGGGCGTTGACGCGAATGACATGTCAATTGCCGCCAATTACCTGATTACCCATGGCGGCGGGCAGGTAGTGGTCGCCGACGGGGAAGTGCTGGATTTCCTTCCGCTTCCGGTCGGCGGTATCGCGAGCGATGAGGAGCCGGCAAAGGTAGCTGTGAGGGAAAAAGAACTGAACGTCTGCGCAAAAACGCTTGGCTGTACCCTGTCGGAACCGCTGATGTATATGTTTTTCCTGCCGATCACAGCGATCCCGGATTATGCGATTACCGACGTGGGGCCGGTCGACTGTGTGAATCTGACAACATTTGATCCGGTATTGGAACTGCGGGAATCTTGAAAAGGGGTGTTTTCATGCAAAAGGAAGCGTTGAAGAAGCTGCTGGATGTTGCCGCAGATAGAATTCCTGCGGATTTGGTGATCAAGAACTGTAAAGTTGTCGACGTCTACCGCTCGGTAATCACCGAAAATCAGGACATTGCAATCAGCGACGGGCTGATTGCTGGAGTCGGGAGCTATCAGGGAAAACGGGAAATTGACGCGCAGGGGCGCTTTGCGTCACCGGGCTTTATCGACACCCATATCCATATTGAGTCTTCTTATGTGCCCCCCGAGGAAATCGGGCGGCTTCTGGTACCTCACGGGGCGACCACGATTATTGCCGACCCACATGAAATTGTCAACGTATGCGGGCTGGACGGCATGGATTATATGCTTAAGGCCGCCGAGGCGACCAAGCTGGATATCAAATACATGCTCCCGTCCTGTGTGCCGGCGACGCCGTTTGAGCATGCCGGGGCGGTGATTGACGCGCAGATGATGCGTGAGCCGATCAAAAACAGCCGGATTCTGGGTTTGGGCGAGTTTATGAATTATCCCGGCGTAGTGTTTGCCGACGACGAGGTGCTCAACAAGCTGCTGGTCGCAAAAAATGAGGGCAAGCTGATCGACGGGCACAGCCCCGGACTTGAGGGAAGTGAATTGAACGCCTACGCGGCTGCCGGTATTCACACCGATCACGAATGCTCCACAGTGGAAGAAATGCTCGACCGGATTTCCCGGGGGCTTTATGTTCTGCTGCGGGAAGGTTCGGCCTGCCATAATCTGCGCACCCTTCTGAAAGCGGTCACTCCGGCCAACAGCCGACGCTGCCTGCTCTGTTCGGACGACCGTCAGCCGGAGACCATCCTGAAATTAGGACATTTGGATAACCATCTGCGTATCTGCGTGGAGGAAGGGATTGATCCGATTGCGGCGATTCAAATGGCGAGCCTGAACGCGGCGGAATGTTTCCGCCTGTATGACCGGGGAGCAATCGCGCCGGGACTCCGGGCAGATATTGTCCTTCTGGATGATTTAAATGGATTCTGCGTGCGGCGCGTATTCATTCAGGGAGAAGAAATTGCAAAAGACGGAACTTATTTACCTGAGGTACGCCGCTTTGATCTTTCCGCAGTGCGCGGAAGTTTCCATGTCAGGGATTTCAGAGCGGAAAAGCTCCGGCTTAGGCTGAAATCCTCCCATGTCAACGTGATAGACATCGTTCCCGGAGGAGTTGTGACCGGCAAGGGTGTTGCCGACGTTATACTTGACGAGCAGGGAGAATTTGTCTGTCAGCCCGGTCAGGATATTGTCAAAATTGCTGTTGTGGAGCGCCATCAGAACACGGGAAATGTGGCGCTTGGCCTGCTTCGGGGGTATGGCATCCGGTCCGGCGCTGTGGCGCTTTCGATTGCGCATGATTCCCATAACATCATTGTGGTGGGAACCAATGACGCGGATATGGCTTTCGCGGTCGAACAGTTGATCGTGCAGAATGGCGGCATTATCCTTGTGAAGGATGGACAAATTATCAATTCCATGCCGATGGTTGTAGGCGGTATCATGAGTGATCGTACCGGAGAGTGGGTAAGTGAAAAATTGACCGAAATCCATGCGGACGCTTATGAACAGCTTGGCATCAGCCGGGATGTGGAGCCGGTAATGACGCTTTGCTTTATGTCGCTTGCCGTGATTCCCGAGCTCAAGCTCACCGATATGGGGCTGTTCGACGTTACAAAATTTGCTTTTATTCCGCTTGAGGCCTGAAGCGTCTTTGCTTGGTTTTTATGCTTGCGTTCTCAATGCTTGTTCTCAGGAGAGGGCAGATTAAAGGGCGGCATCCGTGCGATGCCGCCCTTAATTGTTTCCTCGTAGAAACAATCGCCGACCAATCCGGTGGATATTTATTTTGACAGTTCCCGAATATCATATTGACACTTTCCGATTTGATGCATATAATAGTCATATCGAAGTTTATAGATATGAGGTGCCGATATGGAAAGCTATTTGGAATATACAAAAGTATTTAAGGCGCTGGGCGACCCCAAAAGAGCGATGATCGTAGATATGCTCTCCTGCGGGGAGCTTTGCGCCTGTATGATTTTAGAAAAGTTTGAAATGTCCCAATCTACGTTGTCCCATCATATGAAGCTCTTGTGTGAGTGTGGACTTGTCAAGAGCAGAGAGAAAGGTAAATGGACATACTACTCGTTGGATGCGGATACCATCAGCAAAACAAAGCAGTTTTTCTGTAACATCACATCCAACAAGGAAAGCTGCATCTGCAAAGAAGATGCGGACTTCTGTAAAGGATGTGGTGAGAATGAGTAAGGGAAAAAGTGCCGGGATCGGCTTTTTTGAAAAGTATCTGACCCTTTGGGTTTTGCTGTGTATGGCGGCTGGTATCCTGATCGGGAAATACCTGCCGGGTATTCCCGCGTTTTTAGGGAGATTTGAATATGCACAAATCTCCCTTCCCATTGCGGTTCTGATCTGGTTTATGATCTATCCTATGATGATGAAAGTAGATTTTACCAGCATCAAAAATGTCGGTAAGAATCCGAGGGGGCTCTTTGTTACATGGGTAATCAACTGGCTGATTAAACCGTTTACCATGTACGGGATTGCCGCATTTTTCTTTTATGTCGTATTCAAAACAGCCATCCCTGCTGATTTGGCAAAGGAATATCTTGCGGGGGCGGTGCTTCTTGGTGCGGCTCCCTGTACCGCGATGGTATTTGTATGGAGCCATCTAACCAGAGGGAATCCGGCCTATACTGTTGTACAGGTTGCCACCAACGATCTGATCATCCTGATTGCGTTTACGCCCATCGTCGCTTTTTTGCTCGATGTCAGCGGCGTTACCGTGCCGTGGGATACCTTGCTTCTATCCGTGGCATTGTTTGTGGTGATTCCCCTTGCCGGGGGTATCCTGACAAGGACGCTGATGATTAAAAACAAGGGCTTGGAATACTTCGAAAATCAGTTTGTTCCAAAGTTTAACAACGTGACCGTCATCGGTTTGCTTCTGACGCTGATTATTATCTTTTCATTCCAAGGCAATGTTATTTTGGAAAATCCTCTGCATATCGTTCTGATCGCAATTCCGCTGATTCTCCAGACATTCCTGATTTTCTTTATTGCATATCTCGCATCGAAAGGGTTAAAACTGCCTCACAGTATTGCGGCTCCGGCTGGGATGATCGGCGCCTCCAATTTCTTTGAGCTTGCGGTAGCGGTTGCAATCTCCCTGTTTGGCTCCGCTTCCCCGGCGGCACTTGCAACCATTGTGGGTGTACTCACAGAGGTGCCGGTCATGCTCATTCTGGTGCGGTTTGCAAACAGGACCCGCCACTGGTTTCCTGCGGAAGGAGAAAACAGTGATTGAAATGCCGCTGTGATTCCTGTGTATACGGAGACAGCGCCCTGCCATCAGCATCTTGATCGCTTCGGCAAAAAATAATTATGATAGAAGGAGTTGTCTGTTATGAAGAAAATGAAGATATTTGAACCGGCCATGTGCTGCGAAACCGGTCTTTGCGGGGTGGGCGTCAATCCAGAACTGCTCCGTATTTCCACCGTGCTGAATACACTGAAAAGCAACGGCATCGCTGTGCACCGTTACAATCTGAATAATGCGCCGATGGAGTTTGTGAACGACAAAGTGGTCAATGCCTATATCAATGCTCATGGACCGGAGGGACTTCCTGTTGTCACGGTGGATGATGAAATTGTGATCACCGGCCGATATCCCGCCAATGAGGAATTTACAAGCCTGTTGAATCTTCCTGAAGGTATGCTTGCAGAGCAGCGCAGGCCGGTAAAAGCAAAGGTCATCCGGAAGAAGTCCGGCGGCTGCGGCTGTAAGGGAGGCTGTTGCTGATGGAACTGTTTCATCCCCTGACAGTCCCCCTGACCAAGTACCTGTTTTTCACAGGAAAGGGCGGCGTAGGCAAAACCTCCGCCGCCTGCGCTGCCGCCGTGACGCTTGCGGATAGCGGCAAAAAGGTGCTGCTCGTCAGTACCGACCCCGCCTCCAATTTACAGGATGTATTTGAAGTCAATCTGACAAACGGCCGGGTACCAATTGAGGGTGTTCCGAACCTTGTGGTAGCTAATCTCGACCCGGTTCAGGCGGCGGCAGGCTACCGGGAAAGTGTAATCGCACCCTATCGCGGTAAGCTGCCCGATTCCGTAATCGCCAACATGGAAGAACAGCTTTCCGGTTCCTGTACCGTTGAGATTGCGGCATTCAATGAGTTCTCGAATTACATTACCGACGAAAGTGTCCAGAAAGAATACGATCATATCATTTTTGATACTGCGCCAACAGGCCATACTCTGCGTATGCTTCAATTACCCTCCGCATGGAGCAATTTCATCAGCGAAAATACGCATGGAGCCTCTTGCTTAGGGCAGCTTTCCGGCCTTGAAAGCAAAAAGGAAATTTACAAAAATGCTGTATCTACCCTGTCCGATGAGAAGCTTACAACCCTGATCCTTGTGACCCGTTCGGAGGAAGCCCCCATAAAGGAAGCCGAGCGATCATCGAAAGAGCTTTCCGAGCTTGGCATCCGCAATCAAATATTGATTATAAACGGCGTGCTGGCTTCCTATGACGACAGTATTTCCGAAAGCCTGTACCGAAAACAGCAAAGGGAGCTGGAAGCAATGCCGGAACAACTTCGGGGACTTATTACCTATTTCATTCCCCTGCGCGCTTACAACATTACCGGACTTTCCGGTGTACGGGATTTACTTACAAAAGATCATGTGGCTTTGGGCGGGGAATCACTTCATACAGAATCGCTGCCACGCCTGCGGGACGTAATCGAGGACTTATACCGCACAGGCAAAAAAGTCATCTTCACGATGGGCAAGGGCGGCGTCGGCAAAACGACCGTTGCCGCTGCGATTGCTCTGGGCTTATCAGCCAAGGGAAGAAAGGTGCATCTTGCAACCACCGACCCTGCCGCGCACCTGAAATTTGTTCTGGATGAGCACAGCGGCATCAGCATGAGTCATATTGATGAGAAAGCGGAGCTTCAGCGGTATCGGGAAGAAGTCCTTGCCAAAGCAGGGGAAACCATGTCCAAGGAGGACATTGCCTATATTGAAGAAGACCTGCGTTCTCCTTGTACGCAGGAAATTGCGGTTTTCCGTGCTTTTGCCGAGATCGTGGATAAAGCCGAAGAAAGCACAGTGGTCATCGATACCGCGCCTACCGGACATACGCTGCTCCTTTTGGACGCAACGCAAAGCTATCACCGGGAGGTTAAACGGACACAGGGGGATGTTCCGGAATCAGTCAAAAAACTGCTGCCCCGACTGCGCAACGCGGATGAAACAGCGGTCATCCTTGTAACCCTTGCAGAAACTACCCCGGTCTATGAGGCGATGCGTCTGGAGGAAGATTTGAAACGCGCAGGCATCAGTGCTAAGTGGTGGGTAATCAATGCCTCTATGCTCCAAACGGATACCACCAACCAGTTGCTGGCGGCAAAGGCAAGCAATGAAATCCCATGGATTAATAAGGTGGATTCCCATACCAAAGGCGACTTTGCGGTCATTGCATGGAGCGCGGATGACATCAAGGGCGGGAAGCTGCTGGAACTCTAACGGGAAAGGATGGATACCATGACAAAGGTTGCTTTTATATGTGTGCATAACTCCTGCCGTTCGCAGATTGCGGAGGCCTTGGGCAGACATCTCGCGGGCGATGCGTTTGAAAGTTATTCAGCGGGAACGGAAACCAAACCACAGATCAATCAGGATGCTGTCCGTTTGATGAAACAGTTATATGGAATCGATATGGAAAAAACACAGCGTTCAAAGCTGCTTTCAGAGATCCCTCCGGTTGATGTTGTCGTTACGATGGGCTGCAACGTCACCTGCCCGTACTTGCCCTGCAAACACAGGGAAGATTGGGGGCTTGAAGATCCGACAGGGAAAAGCGATGACGAGTTTATAACTGTCATACGCAAAATAGAAAATAAGGTAAAAGAGCTTGCAACAAAAATGAAAGCCAACAAGGATGCCTGATTATAAGATGCAGAAGACCTGTAAATGTTTATTTTATTACAAACGGGAACGGAGAAAACAATCATAGGGCTTCGCCCATATCAAAAATGCCGCCGGCACAGCCGGCGGCATTTTTATTGAATATTCAGAGACAAGCGTTTCCGTAGAGACACTTCTTAAAATAGCTTTGAAAACCGCGCCATCGCCTCTTTTGTTTTCTCACGGTCACCGAATCCGGTCAAACGGAACCAGCCTTCCCCATTTACGCCAAATCCGGCGCCGGGCGTTCCGACAACGTTGGCATTCTGCAGAAGATAATCAAAAAATTCCCATGATTTCATATTGTTGGGGCACTTCATCCAGATGTAAGGGGAGTGGATACCGCCGAAGAAGGGGATTCCCTTTTCGGTCAGCGTATCAGCGATGATTTTGGCATTGCCTTTATAATAATTCACCATCTCGTGCGCCTGACGGATGCCTTCCTCGGTGAATACGGTTGCCGCGCCCTTCTGCACAATATAGGGCACACCATTGAATTTTGTAGTCTGACGACGGTTCCACATCTTATGCAGCGAAAGGGTTCCGCCATTGGAGGCTTCAAATACAAGCGACTTCGGCACGATGGTATATCCACAGCGCGTGCCGGTAAATCCGGCTGTTTTGGAAAGGGAGCAGAATTCAATCGCGCACTGCTTCGCACCCTCGATTGTATAAATGCTGCGGGGGAGACTGTCATCCCCAATAAACGCCTCATAGGCGGCGTCAAACAGGATGACCGCATGGCGGGAGATTGCGTAATCCACCCACGCTTTCAACTGACCGGCATTATATACGGCGCCGGTGGGGTTGTTGGGGGAACACAGGTAAATCAGGTCGGCGTCCACAGCGGGGTCTGGCATGGGGAGGAACTGGTTTCCTTCGTTGGCGTCCATAAAAATGATCTTCCGGCCGTTCATGATGTTGGTGTCCACATAAACCGGATAAACAGGGTCCGGAATCAAGACGGTATTGTCCACCGCGAACAGGTCGGTAATATTGCCGATATCGCTTTTGGCGCCGTCGCTGACAAAGATTTCGTCCTCCTCCAGCTCCACACCGAAGGTCTGATAATAGCCATGAATGGCGCTGCGAAGAAAATCATAGCCCTGTTCCGGGCCGTAGCCGTGAAAAGTTTCTGCCCTTGACATCTCGTCCACCGCGTCATGCAGCCCGGCAATGGCCGCAGGCATTAAGGGAAGCGTCACATCCCCGATTCCAAGCTTAATGATTTGCCTGCCGGGATTTTCCTGAGAATAGTTTGCTACCCGCTTTGCGATATCGGAGAACAGATAGCTGTCTTTCACATTTTGGTAGTTTTCATTGATTTTTGCCAAAATTAACACTCCATTCAGATCTAAAGCCCTCGCAGACAGCAGTCGCATCGGCGTATACGGCTTATAAAATTAAAAGGGTTATGCGATGGGCGCATCAATTGTGCCGTCGAACACATGTGTCGCCGGGCCTTTCATGAGGACAGTATGATCCTCCTGATAGGTAATTTTCAGTTCCCCGCCTTTCAGGCGCACGGTCACTTCGCTGCCAGGATCACAGTGGTCGTTGATGACCGCTGCCACGACCGAAGCGCAGGCACCGGTTCCGCAGGCGAAAGTTTCACCGCTCCCGCGTTCCCAGACGCGCATCTTTAACGTACTGCGGTCAATCAGCTGGACAAACTCCGTGTTGATCCGTTCCGGAAACTTCTCATGATTTTCAAATAAAGGCCCGATGATTTCAAGCGGGATGCTGTCAACATCGTCGCAGAAGATGACGGCATGCGGGTTCCCCATGGAAACACAGGTGACCAGATAGACTTCACCGTGCACCAGCATCGGCTGGCTGATAAACTCGTCGTAATCGGTCTCGACAGGGATCGAGCGGGAGCGCAGGACAGCTTCCCCCATATTCACTTCCGCGGCAACCGCCCTGTGGTTCTCTATCGTCAGATTGAGCTGTTTCACGCCGCTTTTTGTGTCAATTTCAAGATCTGTCTGATCAGTGAGACGATTATCGTACACATATTTGCCCACGCAGCGGATTGCGTTTCCGCACATGTTGCCTTCGGAACCGTCAGCGTTAAACATGCGCATTTCAAAATCTGCCTTGTCCGAGGGACAAATCAGCACAAGCCCATCCGAACCGATCCCGAAATGGCGGTCACTGACGAATACGGACAGCTCATTCGGGTGTTTGATTTTTTGATGAAGACAATTAATATACACATAGTCGTTGCCGAGCCCGTGCATTTTAGAAAATTGTACCTTCAAGATTGGTTCCTCCGTTCGGTCTCAAAAGTCCTATTGCAACTCCATTGTTGCATCATTATTAATAGTTTACAGCAAAAATTGGATGATGTAAAGTATTCCCCGGGTGAAAAAGTGAGATTCCTGCCGCGATGGCGGCAGCTCTTTTCCTTGTTATTTTTCCAATGCTATGCTAAAATAGTTCCCAATCAGGCACAATGGGGTGACGGTGTGAAAAAAATAGAACTGTTCGACTCTACGCTCAGGGACGGGGCACAGAGCGAAAATATTTCTTTTTCCGTAGAAGACAAGCTCAACATTGTCCGCGCGCTGGATGCGCTGCAACTCGATTTTTTAGAGGCCGGTAATCCGTACAGCAATCCAAAGGATGCAGAATTTTTTCGCAGGGCGGGAGAACTCCGCCTTCAGCATGCAAGGCTGGTGGCTTTTGGCTCTACCCGCCGCCGGGATGTCCCTGTATCAGAGGATAAAAACTGCGCCGCGCTGCTCGAAGCCGATACCGATTACATTGCCATATTCGGCAAAAGCTCGGAATGGCAGGTTCGCGAGGTACTGGGCACTACTCCGGAGGAAAATCTGCGCATGATCTCCGATACGGTTTCCTACCTGACAGGCAGGGGGAAAACCGTGTTCTTTGACGCGGAGCATTTCTTTGACGGATATAAGCAAAATCCTCAATATACGGTGGAAACGCTTCGGGCTGCGTTTCAGGCAGGAGCCGCAAGGCTTGTGCTGTGCGATACGAACGGCGGCGGCTTTCCGGAAGAAATTGCAAGGATCACCGCGTCTGTGCAGTCGCTTTTCCCGGACTGCGTCGGGATTCATTGCCACAACGATACGGGATGCGCGGTCGCGAACACCATCGCGGCGGTCGGGGCGGGCGCCGTGCAGGTGCAGGGAACCTATCTCGGCTTTGGAGAACGCTGCGGAAACACCAACCTGTCCACCGCGATCGCGGATTTGCAGCTGAAGCTCGGCTACTCCTGCATCCCACAGGAAAAAATCGCGTGGCTGACGCAAACCGCAAGATATATTTCTGAACTGTCGAATATGCGCCTGCCGCATTCGATGCCGTATGTGGGCAAATGTGCCTTTGCCCATAAGGGCGGGATGCATGTCGACGGGGTTAAAAAGAACCCCGCCGCTTTCGAGCATATTGACCCGGAGCGGGTTGGGAACCGCCGCCAGATACTTCTTTCCGAAGTGTCCGGCCGCAGCGCGCTGATCGCGAAAATCAATGAATTTGTGCCGGAGCTTTCAAAAGATTCGCCTGAAATGGAGCTCTTAATGGACAGATTAAAAACGCTCGAATATGACGGCTATCAGTTCGAAGCCGCTACTGCCAGCTTTGAACTTGTCGTACTGAAGAAACTGGGCAAATTCACTCCGTTCTTTGAACTGGATTTGTTCCGCATTATCGGTGAGCAGGAGCATGCCGACCGGCATATGGCTTCCGCCATGGTGAAGCTGCGAGTGGGCGACCGATACGAAATTACCGCCGATGAGGGCGACGGCCCTATCCACGCGCTTGACCGCGCTTTGCGCAAGGCGCTGGAAGTGTTTTACCCGACGCTTGCAGGAGTCCGCCTGATCGACTATAAGGTGCGTGTTATGGACACCGGAAAAGCGACTGCGGCATTGGTCCGCGTTCTGATTGAATCTTCCGACGGGAAGAACGTATGGACAACGGTGGGCGTTTCAACCGATATTATTAACGCTTCCATCCGTGCTTTGGTTGACTCGATGGAATATAAGCTGTACCGTGATACGGTCATGAAAAATTAAACGGCCAGTGACTTTTGCAAACTGAAACTAAAATTTTATCAAAACCTTGAAATAAAAGCGAAAAGGCGTCTGAACCTGTAGAAAAACTGCGGATTCGGGCGCCTTTTTGACTCCCATTTTTTGCAGACACGGAGTTCTAAAAAGTTGGACGGGCCAATAAGATAGAACATACAAGCTGCAAAGGACGTGACAAGATGAATGGGGATGAAAAATTTATGGACGCGGTGGGGTGCCTCGGCGTTGGGGTCAGGCAGGCGCTGCTGGAGATACCGCCAGGGATTCAGGCCCAGACGAACGAAATCAGGCTGCGTTTGGACAGGCCGCTGAATCTTGTGGGACTGTCGGGTATGAAATTCGTGAGAACAGGGGGAGACGTCACTGAAAAACCGTATTCAGATTCCTATATTGTCAGCAAAGCGGACATGCAGGACTCTTTGGTGTCTCTTTGCGGCTGGGCGGTACATAGCCACCAGCGGGAACTAACCGACGGCTACATATCCGTGCGGGGCGGGCATCGTGCCGGAATTGCGGCGACAGCGGTTGTGGAGGACGGGAAAGTCACAGCTGTCCGCGACGTTACCTCCATCAACCTGCGCGTCGCGCGGGAAATTTTCGGCGCGGCAGATGTCCTGATCAGCCGTTGTCTGGCAGAAAGGCTTTGCGGGGTACTGCTGATAGGTGCTCCGGCAAGCGGAAAGACAACCATCCTGCGCGATTTGGCCAGACAGCTGTCTTCCGGAGCCTTTGGAACGCTTCGTAAGGTCTGTGTGGTGGATGAAAGCGGGGAACTTGGCGGCTACTCGGCGGGCGTCATCCGCAACCATCTTGGGGACTGCTGCGACCTGCTCTGCGGATATCCAAAAGCAAAGGGATTGCAGGCGGCGATCCGCTATCTGTCCCCACAGGTCATTGTATGCGATGAAATCTGTACGGAAACTGAAATTGAAGCGGTTTCAGCGGCAGTAAACAGCGGCGTAACGGTGATTACTTCCATGCACGCATCCAGTTTTGAAGAGTTTATCCGAAAACCTCAGGCTAAGCCGCTTCTGCAAACCGGCGCGTTTGAACAGTTTGCGCTGCTGGAAGGGGCGGATAGGCCATCACAGATACGGATGATCAAGAACTGGTCGGAACTGTGCTTACAGACCGGCAGCAATATGGCTTTTCATGAAGGCCTTGCCTGCATGTGATAAGGATTTCTATCAAAATTTAGCCGGTGCATTACGGCGGAATGGGTGAAAAATATGACAGTTGTATTAAAGGTTGTAGGAATGGCTCTCATTATGCTTTGCACAACCTCAATCGGAATTACACTTGCAAGAACATTAACGGGGCGTGTGGATGAAATTGAAGATGCGATTGCCGTACTCAGCGGGATGGAAAGCGAGCTTTCTTATTCCATGGCTTCTCCCGATGAGATCATCGGGCGTCTGGAAGAACGGGAATCCATGTCGGGCGCAGCCTATCTTCCTTGCTGCGCTTCCCTGTGCAGGCAGGGGATTCCGTTTCCGGAGGCATGGAAACGGGCGGTTAAGGAAAATCACGGACTTCTGCTGTCCCCCGACGTTACGATTCTGACCGGGCTTTCGGACACGCTCGGGCAGTGTGACCTGAACGGACAGCTTGCAAGCATTTCACATGCCAAAACGCTGCTCCAGATACAGGCGGATAATGCCCGTGTAAGGTCTGCGTCTCACGCAAGGCTGTACCGAACGATGGGACTTCTCACAGGAGCGTTTCTGGTGGTGATTTTCCTGTAAACAAAAAGGAACTGGAAAAAAAGCGGGAAAGGGTGGCCGGGCATGGATGTCGATTTGATTTTTAAAATTGCGGCAATCGGAATTATCGTTTCAGTGCTCAATCAGGTGCTGATCCGTTCGGGACGGGAGGAACAGGCAATGATGACCACGCTGGCGGGGCTGATTGTCGTATTGATGATGATTATCATGCAAATCAATACACTTTTTGAAACAGTGAAGAGCGTATTTGGGCTTTATTGATATGAATATGGTTACAATCGTCGGCATCGCTGTGCTTGCTGCGGCGTTCTCTGTGGTGCTCAAACAAAAAAATCCGGAATATGCGCTGGCTCTTTCATTGGCGGCAGGGGTTCTGATGCTCGGGATGATCATTGCCGAAGCCCGGCCGTTATTTGACAGAATGCATTCCCTGCTGGATGCTTCCGGTACCAAAGCGGCCTATGTTCAGATCCTGTTCAAATCGCTCGGGCTTTGCTTTATCACGCAGATTGCCTGTGATGCCTGCCGTGACCTGGGGGAGACGGCGATCGCCACCAAGGTGGAAGCGGCCGGAAAAATTGCTGTGCTGTTAGTCAGCCTGCCGCTTTTTGAAGAAATCCTGAGGATTGCGGGGCAGCTGATCGGATGATAAAAAGAGGTGTGACAATGAAATGGGCAGTGAAGCTGCTGGCAATCTTTTTTTTACTGGCAGGCCTGTCAATACCGGCCGCCGCACAGTCTCAGGAGATTGACCTCCAGCCCCAGATGGACGCTGTCGGAGCGGATGAACTGATGGATAAGCTTCCCGGGGACGCACAAGAACTTCTTGACAGCGCCGGAGTGGATGGTATCGATTATAAGCAGCTTCTGTCGCTGACTCCCGCGCGGTTTTTTCAGACGATCTGGCAGCTGGTATTAAGAAAGCTCAAACAGCCGATGACCACATTCTGCGCGGTGCTGGGGACGGTTCTGCTCTGCGCCCTGCTGGACTGTCTGAAAACCTCCCTGTGGGAAGGAAATCTTTCTTCTGTCTTTTCGGCAGTTGCGGCGGTGTGCACTTCGGCCGCGATTGCCTCTCCGATCATCGACTGCATCATCACAACCGCGGGTGCAATCCGGGACTGTTCCAATTTTATTCTCGCGTTTGTCCCGGTTTTTTCCTCGGTTGTGACGGCCGCCGGGCAGCCCGTAACCGCGACCACCTACACCGTATTCCTATTTGGGGCATGTCAGGTGGTCTCGCAGGTGGTGTCCGGCACGCTGGTCCCGCTGATGGGGATTTATCTCGCGCTGTGCATTGTCGGCAGCCTTACCCCGGGCATTGACGTTGTATCGGTCGCCAAGGTGATCAAGTCGACAGTATGCTGGACACTGGGCTTTCTGCTCACGATCTTTGTGGGGCTGCTGTCACTGCAAACAGTGGTGGCGTCCGGAAGCGATACTGTGGTGGCAAAAACGGCCAAATTCCTCATAGGCAGTTTTGTTCCCGTGGTCGGCAGTGCGCTTTCCGACGCGTTTGTGGCGACGCAGGGGTATATGAAGCTGCTGAAAGCGACTGTCGGTGTTTTCGGGACACTGGTGGCGGCGCTGACCTTCCTGCCAATCTTTTTGCAGACATCCGTCTGGTATCTCACGGTGAACCTGACGGCGGCAATCAGCAGTATGCTGGGAATCAAGCAGGTGTCGGATATTTTAAAAAGCGCATCGGCTGTGCTGGGGGTATTGATAGCGGTAAGCCTGTGTGTTGCGCTTTTGGTGATTATTTCCACATCTCTGGTTCTGATGGCATCAACGGGGGTTTAAGGAATGGAAAGTATCAGACAATGGGCATTCGGGATCTGTTCCGCGGCAATCGCCTGCGGCCTTGCACAGCTCATTTTACCGAAATCCAGTTTGCAGAGGATCTTTCAGATTACCTCCAGTGTTTTTTTTCTTTCCTGTCTGCTGTCACCCGTTGCGCTTTCGCTTCCGGCGCTTGAAATTACTCCGCCGGACAGCCTGATGCAGGATATTACCGAAAAATCGGAGCGTCTTAATTCCTCTGTTGAAGAGCAAAGGCAGGAGCTTGCAACGGAAAGCCTGCGGAATGCAGCTGCGGATACCTTGCAGGATTTGGGGATAAAAGCAAATAAAATTTATATAAACGTTCATGAGGACGGCGAGGGCGGCATAACTATTAGTGAGTGTGAACTGGAACTCGACGAAAGTTACTTCCCGCGTCATGATGAGATTCGCTCCGCCTTGCATAAAGCGCTTGGCGTGGACATACGTATAGGATATACAAAAGGAGGGAGCACATGAACAGCCTAGACACGGGCGACAGCCTGAAAACGAAGTTTACCGCGCTGCTGGGAGGCGGGAAAAGCCGTTTGCTGGTTGTTCTTGGGATTGTGGGAATGGGCTTTATTCTGCTCTCAAGTTTCATATCGACAGGAGCAAAAAATAATCCGTCGGTGGGCAGCGCCGACCAAATTTCGCAGGAATATGTGACACAGCTTGAAAAACGTTTGACCGATCTGGTAGGACAGGTGCAGGGTGTGGGCAGATGCGAGGTAATGGTTACGGCGGAAACCGGCGTGGAATACGTTTATGCGGTGGAACAAAATGAAAATGCCAGCCAAACAAACAGCTATGAAGGGGATGAGGTGAAAAGGGAGACCCAGCAGCAGAATCTCGAACAGAAGTATATTGTCGTGGACACGGGCAGCGGCAAACGGGAAGCCCTGCTCAAAACTCAGAAGCAGCCGGCCATCCGGGGGGTGGTGGTGGTCTGCGAAGGGGCTTCAAGTATGGTTGTACAGGAACGGATAACCCGTGTGGTTACCACCGCGCTCGGCATTCCCTACAATAGAGTCTGTGTTACCCCAATTAAATAATCTGTAAATTGCATGAGGAGGAACCCTGTATGAATATGATTATCGGCAAAAAACAAATTATCCTGGCGTCCCTTGTTGTGGGCTTGGGGCTTGCTGTCTATGTCAATTATCAGTTCGCGCAGGCAGACGGCGCATTAACTTCCGCTTCTGCGGCGGAAAATGATAAAAATTACGGCGACGCCCAGCTTGTGGATGCGAATGATCCAACGGTTGACGGGGAAGCGTATTTCGCTGAGGCAAAGGTTACCCGCCAGCGCACCCGCGACGAGGCAATTGAAACGATGAAAAATATGATGACAGATGCCGCTGTGGATGCGAACATCAAAGCGGAAATGGTGCTCAAGGCCACGGAACTCGCCAAATCCGTGGAAACGGAAGGAAAAATTGAAAATCTGATCAAGGCAAAGGGCTTTGAGGACTGCATGGTTTATTACGATACAGAAGGCGTGGATGTCGTAGTCAAGACGGAAGGACTCAAGCCTGAGGAAGTTGCCCAGATGAAGGATATTATCCTGAAAGAGACCAGTGTTCCGGTCGAGAACATATCCATTGTTGAGATCAATTAAGGGGTGACATCAGAAAAAGCCCGCGAAAAAGCGGGCTTTTTCTTTGCATATAAGGTTGTATATTCGGAAAATTATGTTATAATATACTGTATGATTATAACGGTGAAACTGTGGAAGCGGGCATCGCTTTCTGTCATAAGAAGGAGAATCGGATATGCAAAATCATGATGTCAGCCAGTCAACAGGCAACCTGAGAATTTCCCGTGAAGTCATTGCGACCATTGCAAGATATGCGGCCCTCGAGATTGAAGGGGTAGTTTCCATGGCGTCTTTCGCCACAAATTTGAAGGGCTGGCTTTTAAAAAAACAAAGTGCGAGGCCGATTTCAATTGAGTTGAATGATGATGTGGCGGTAATCTGCCTGCATATCAATGTGAGATCTGGTGTCAATATCCCTAAAGTTTCCGAAAATGTTCAGCGCGCAGTGAAAGAGGCGGTTCAGAACATGACCGGAATCGTAGTTTCCCGCGTAAACATTGTCATTGCCGGGATCGTATTTGATGAGCCATTGCGGGAGCAGCCGGAGGAATAATGCGGCTGCCCGTTTTTATCAGGATGGTATTTTCGCCAGGAAAACAGGAGAGGAACATATGAAAAGAAGCGAGTCCCGTGAACAGGCGTTTATGCTGATTTTTGAGCGGTCGTTCAAGGATGAAAGCATAGACGAGATTATTGAGGAGGCCGTGATAGGACGCAACATAGAAGTGGATGATTATGCATACCAGCTTGCAAAAGACGTCACCGGGCATCTGCCATGGCTGGATGAAGCTATTGCAAGCTATTCGAAAAGATGGAAGCTGAACCGCATGTCCCGCGTGGCGCTTTCCATTATCCGCATGAGCATGTGGGAGATCGACCACATTGATACGGTCCCTGTCGGGGCATCAATCAATGAGGCGGTGGAGTTGGCGAAAAAATATGGCAACGCGGACGATTTTGCTTTTGTAAACGGAGTGCTGGGGGCATACGTCAGGGGGAAGGGCCAGGAAATCCCTGAAGCCATGGCGGCGGAGGAAGCGGCCGAAACGATAGCAAAAGAAGCTGAAAATGAGCATAAGGCGGTTGAAGAATATGATGCAGCCGCCCAGGCTTTAAAGGAAGCGCAGTAACGGTGGCGGTCTTTCTGGGGCTGGATACCAGCAATTATACAACCTCTGCTGCGCTATATGACAACGGGATCCGCACAGTTGTGCAGAATAAGCGGCTATTGGCCGTAAAAGACGGTGCACTTGGCCTGCGGCAAAGCGACGCCGTTTTTTCGCATGTAAAGCAGCTTGGCGAAATTATAGAAGAGCTGGCGGCGCAGGCGGGCGAGCACCTGGTGCTGTCAGGAGTCGGGGTTTCCACAAAACCGCGGGATGCGGAGGGCTCCTATATGCCTTGTTTCCTGGTGGGGGAACTGGCGGCCAGAACGCTGGCATCGATGAATCGCCTACCGCTGACCTGCGTTTCCCACCAGTCCGGGCATATCGCGGCCGCGCTGTTTTCTTCCGGGCAGCTTAGCCTGGTCGGACGGAAATTTGCCGCATTCCACCTTTCAGGGGGTACGACCGAGTGCCTTTTGGTCAACCCGGACCGGGAGCATATTTTTTCGGCGGAGCTGATCGCCCGGTCACTTGACCTGAAAGCCGGACAGGCTGTGGACCGGATAGGCAGCATGCTGGGTCTTCCGTTTCCGGCGGGCAGGCAGTTGGAACGGCTTGCGCTCCAGTCAAAACAGCGGTACCGGATCAAGCCTTCGTTTCACGGAACGGACTGTTCCCTTTCCGGCATAGAAAACCGATGCCGCAGGATGCTGGATGACGGTGCAGCTTCCTGTGATGTGGCCAGGTTTTGTATTGACAGCATTCTTGCGGTAGTAGAACATATGACTGCATTTGTGAAAGAAACATATGGTGATTTGCCGGTGGTCTATTCAGGCGGCGTCATGTCGAATTCCATCATACGAAAGGAAATTGCGCGCCAATATGGCGGGTATTTTGCAGAACCGCAGTTTTCTTCCGATAATGCCGCCGGGGTTGCTGTCCTTGCCTGTATTTCACAGACAGGAGGTTTTTAAGATGATAAAGCCCTCTGTGATTTCCGTTTCTCAGCTGAACAAATATGTGAAATCCATTCTGGAATCCGACCATCTGCTTTCCGGCCTTCTGGTAAAGGGAGAAATCTCTAATTTTGTCCGGCATTATAAATCCGGCCATCTTTATTTTACCCTGAAAGATGAAAACGCGGCTGTTAAAGCGGTGATGTTCCGCAGTTATGCCGATTCGGTTCCGTTTCAGCCGGAAAATGGGATGTCTGTGATTGTGAGCGGGTCGGTTTCCCTGTATGAGCGGGACGGGAGTTATCAGTTTTATGTTACGGATATGCAGCCGGACGGCGCGGGCTCCCTGCACCTTGCCTTTGAACAGATCAAGGAAAAACTCAGCCGCGAAGGGCTGTTTGACCCGCAGCGCAAGCGCCCGCTTCCCGCATTTCCGGAACGGATCGGCATCGTGACCAGCGAGGGCGCCGCCGCTTTGCAGGATATGCTTCACATCCTGTCCCGCCGTTACCCGGTGGCGACGGTTGTGTTCTATCCCGCGCAGGTGCAGGGGGAGGGGGCCGCGGCAACGGTCGCGGCAGGTATCCGCGCCCTCAATGTCCGCAAAGCGTGCGACGTGATCATTATCGGGAGGGGCGGCGGTTCCATTGAAGATTTGTGGGCTTTCAACGACGAATCTTTAGCCCGTACAATTGCGGCAAGCGAGATCCCGGTGGTGTCCGCGGTAGGCCATGAAACAGATTTTACCATTGCGGATTTTGCGGCGGATCTGCGCGCGCCGACCCCTTCGGCAGCCGCGGAGCTTGTGGCTCCAAACATCAAAGATTTGCAGGTTTATCTGGATGATCTGCAAAACCGGGCCCTCTCTGCGATGAAGAACAGGCTAGAGCGGCTGGGTCTGCGGATAGCAGCCGCCCGTTCCGCAATGGCAGTTCCTCAGGCAGCGGTACTGCGGCAGGAACGGAAACTCGAATTTCTGAGACTGTTGATTCAGAACGTGATGGAGCAAAAGCTGGGAACCTTGTCCTGGACGCTCCGGCGACTGGGAGATTTGGTTGAAGAACGGAGCCCCCTGTGGATTTTGAAAAGAGGATACAGCCTGACGCAGTCTTCCGGGAAAATAGTCTCTTCTGTCAATCAGGTCTGCCCGGGGGATTTATTGAGCATAAGGGTTACAGACGGAGAGATTTGTTCTTCCGTAGTTTCATGCAAGGAGATAACCGAATGAGCAAGACGATGAATTTGGAAGGAGCCGTTAAGCGGCTCGAGGAAATTGCTGCACAGATGGGCGGGGAACTCTCCATAGATGATTCCATTAAATTATATGCGGAAGCTGTAAAGCTTTTAGACTTTGCAAACGGAAAATTAGAGGCCGCAAAGCTGAAGGTGGAAAAGCTGACCGCTGCAAAGGAGGAGCCTGATGAACAATTATGAGGAGCAGCTTGCGCTTTACGCCAAAAATGCAAATGATGCGCTGCGCGAGCGGCTGACTTTTAAAGGCACCTGCCTGCAAATGCAGGTGATAGATGCGATGCGCTACAGTTTGCTGGATGCCGGCAAGCGGCTTCGCGCGGCGTTTGTGATGGAGTTTGCGAGGCTGTGCCGTGCCGCGCGTGGTGATGCGGTTGCTTTTGCGTGCGCAATTGAAATGGTGCATGCCTATTCCCTGATTCATGATGATCTGCCCTGCATGGACAATGACGACCTTCGCCGGGGGAAGCCTTCCTGCCATAAGGCGTTTGGAGAAGCCAACGCTTTGTTAGCCGGGGACGGCCTGCTGACGCTGGCTTTCGAGACAGCCGCGGATGCTTCCTTGCCGGATGCGCACATTGTGGAAGCGGTAAAAACGCTTTCCCGCGCGGCGGGCATATTCGGCATGATCGGCGGACAGGTGATCGATCTGGCCAGCGAAGGAAAGCAGATTGATCTCCAGACGCTGAACTTGCTTTACGAGCTAAAGACCGGCGCGCTGCTCAGGGCTTCGGCAAAGCTGGGCTGTGTTGCGGGCGGCGCGGATTCACAGATGATTGAGGCCGCAGACGCCTATGCAAAGGCGTGCGGCCTTGCGTTTCAAATCACAGATGATATTCTGGATGTGGTTGGAACGGCGGAAAAGATTGGAAAGCCTATAGGCAGCGACAATGAAAACCATAAGACAACCTATGTTACTTTGTTTGGCGTGGAAGGCGCGAAGGAAGCCGCTGCGGAGCAGGTGGAGCTGGCAAAGAAGAGCATTGCGACTTTGCCGGATAACCAATTTTTGCTCTGGCTTGCCGATATGATCCTGACACGCGATCATTAACAGAGCAAGTTACTCCCAGATATTGTTTTCTCTGATGTGCAAAGCGGTTTTACAGCGGCTGTTTTTGCAGTAAGACCGGACTGAGCAGTTTGCCGGGGCATGATATGCCGATGCATACCGGCGGAATGGAGCTAATTTTATGAATCCGTTACAAGTAATAACCAGCAACTATGTCATAAACGTGGGTTTTCTTGCGTGGCTGTCCGCGCAGCTGATCAAAACGGCATTGGCATATATCCCCAACAAAAAAATTATTTGGGAACGCATGGTGGGTTCCGGCGGCATGCCGAGCTCCCATTCATCACTTGTTTGCGCAATTGCAGTGGGAATTGCGAAAAAACTTGGATATTCTTCCCCTGAATTTGCAATTTCCCTCGCGCTGGCAGGAATTGTTATGTATGACGCCATGGGAGTACGGCGGGCAGCAGGCGAGCAGGCAAAGGCCATTAACCGGATGGTGATGGACTTTAAGGATATGTTTCTTATGGTTAAAGAAGAGTTTGAATCAATCGCCCGCGGAAGCAAGCTGGAAGAGCTGGAGGAAGAAACAGGGGAAAAACGCAAGGTGCTCAAAGAACTGGTAGGGCACACCCCAATTGAAGTGCTCTGCGGTGCGATTCTTGGAATCATCATCGCTGTGGTTGTCCCTATCAAATAATTTCCGCCGGTCAGTGAGGTGTTATTTTGTCTCAATACAACCTCTTGGGTTCTTTAAAATTGCCCGAGGATTTAAAAAAACTGGACTTAGAACAGCAAAAAGCGCTGTGCAGAGAACTTCGCCAACGGCTGATCCAGACCGTTTCCCAGAATGGCGGTCACCTTGCTTCCAATCTTGGGATTGTGGAGCTTACGGTTGCATTGCATACCGTATTTGCGATGCCAAAGGATCAGATCGTCTGGGACGTGGGCCATCAGTGCTATACGCATAAAATGCTGACCGGCCGTCTCGACTCTTTTTCGACGGTACGCAAAGAGGGAGGCATTTCCGGTTTCCCCCGTTCCACCGAAAGCAGATACGATTCTTTTATCGGCGGCCACGCGAGCACATCCATTTCCGCTGTTTGTGGGTTGGCAAAGGCAAAAACTTTGCTGAAAGACCCTCATCATGTGGTGGCTGTCATCGGTGACGGCGCATTCACGGGCGGTATGGTATACGAGGGCTTGAATAATGCCGGCCGCAGCGGCGACCGCATTATTATTGTTTTAAATGACAACAATATGTCCATTTCAAAAAATGTAGGCTCACTTGCCCGTTATCTCGCGAACAAACGCGCGACAGACGGGTACCTGTATCTGAAAGACCGTGTTGAGGAAACGCTTGATCATATACCTCTTCTTGGGGAAAGCGTCAGCAATGTGCTGAAAAGCTCTAAAACGCTGTTGCGGCAGGCCCTGCTTCACAGCAACATGTTTGAAGATTTCGGGTTTGACTACCTTGGCCCTGTGGACGGGCATAATCTTCCACTTCTGGTGCAGGTGTTAAATCGCGCGAAGGAATTGAACAAGCCGGTTGTCGTACATGTCAATACGGTAAAGGGAAAAGGATATGCCTTTGCGGAGAAAAATCCTGCCCAGTTTCATGGTGTAGGCAGCTTTGACTGCGCAAGCGGGAAAATGAAAAGTTCCAGTGAGAATTTTTCTTCTGTGTTCGGAAGTCGATTGGTGGAACTGGCCCGCAAAGACAGCAAAATCTGTGCGATTACGGCAGCTATGCAAAGCGGGACAGGGCTGCAGCCTTTTGCCAATGAGTTTTCTTCAAAAGGGCGGTTTTTTGACGTCGGGATTGCCGAAGAACACGCGGTTACTTTCGCTTGCGGACTTGCCGCAGGGGGGATGACGCCCATATTTGCGGTATATTCCACTTTTTTGCAGCGCGGATATGACCAGCTGATTCACGACGCTTCGATTGAGCCGCGCCATGTCGTGCTGGCGGTAGACCGCGCGGGTATTGTCGGGGACGACGGGGAAACACATCAGGGGCTGTTTGACGCGGCCTTTTTGTCCCAGCTTCCGGGCTCTGCGGTTTATTCTCCTGCGACCTATCAGGATTTGTACTATGCGCTTGACCGTGCGCTCTATGCGGAAAAAGGCCTTGCGGCGGTACGTTATCCGAGAGGTGCGCAGATTCAAATCGCGGATTGGCTGAACTATTCGACAGGGGACTATTTTCATTATAAAAACGGCGGGAATATCCTGATTGTAACCTACGGGCGGGAGTTTGCGCAGGCCCAGGCAGCCGTGAAGCTGCTGCAGGAGCAGGGGAAAAAAGCAGACCTTCTCAAGCTGAACCGGATATGGCCGATCCCTCCGGAATGTATCGGGCTTGCGAAAAGATACCGTTCTATCCTGTTTGTGGAAGAAGGTGTCGAGCATGGCGGCATCGGCGAGCACTTCCTGGCAGCGCTGGCAGAAAGACAGTATCGGGGCAATATGACGTTTCATGGGATTCAGCATCCATTTGTTCCGCAGATGGAATATGAGCGGGCGCTGGAATACTGCCGGCTTGACGCGCAGTCGCTGGCCAATCAAATCATTGCGCGTTATTTTTGATACAGGAATACGGAGGACAGCGTGAAAGAACGATTGGATAGTTTGCTGGTGAAAAAGGGCTTGTTTCCAAGCCGCGAAAAGGCAAAGGCCGTTATCATGTCCGGCCAGGTTTATGTCAACCATCAAAAGGCGGACAAACCGGGCATGGATACGGATGAGGATGCAATTCTGGAAATCCGTGGGGAAACCTTGCGGTATGTCAGCCGGGGCGGGTTGAAACTGGAAAAGGCAATGCAGGTATTTCCTATTTCGCTGGATGGCAAGACCTGCATGGATATCGGCGCTTCAACGGGTGGTTTTACAGACTGTATGCTGCAAAACGGGGCTGTGAAGGTGTATGCGGTGGACGTTGGATATGGGCAGCTTGCGTGGAGCCTGCGGAACGACTCCCGGGTGGTCAATCTGGAACGAACGAACATCCGCTATGTAACCCGGGAACAGATTTCCGAACCGGTGGATTTTATCAGTGTGGATGTCTCGTTTATCTCCCTTAAGCTTGTATTGCCAGTCGCGGCGGCTTTGCTTAGCGAAAATGGGCAGGCGGTTTGTCTGGTAAAACCGCAGTTTGAGGCCGGCCGCGAAAAGGTTGGAAAAAAGGGCGTAGTGAGGGAACGCTCTACGCATATCGAAGTACTGGAAAACGCAGTCCTCTATGCGCGTGAAAATGGGTTTGCGGTATGCGGCATTGCTTTTTCACCGGTGAAGGGGCCGGAAGGGAATATTGAATATCTGATGTATTTGTGCCGCGGCGCGGAAGATACGGTGCTGCGTGAGCAAATTGTAAATTTAGTGAATCAGTCCCATGAAGATCTCGATTAAAGCGGGGTGATGAATCCTATCATGGCAAAAAAAAACGTATTGATTATGCCGAACCTGACAAAACCAAATACGGCGGATCTGATGAAACAGATTGTGGCCACATTGCTCAAAAGCGGCTGCCGGCCTGTACTGGACGAGCGGTTTGCAGGGATGTTTCCGGGTGCCTCATACGGCCCTTTTGACGAACAGATTGCTGCCTGTGATTTTATAGTGACAGTCGGCGGGGACGGTACAATCCTGCATAGTGCGAAACATGCTGTGAATTATGATAAACCCCTGCTTGGCATTAACACGGGCAGGCTTGGCTTTTTGGCGCAGGTGGAAGCAAATGAAATCGATCTGCTTTTACGGCTGTCTGCGGGAAATTACCTGGTTCATGAATATATGCTGCTGGAAGTTTCCATTGGTGAGGAAGACACAATCCGGTATGCTGTCAATGATGTGGTAATCAGTAAAGGGGAACTGTCGCGGCTGGTGGACCTTGATATTGAGGGTAACGGGGATGCGATCGGAAGTTACCGGGCGGACGGGCTGATTTTCGCTACCCCATTGGGGTCCACCGCTTATTCCATGTCGGCGGGCGGCCCGATTGTGAACCCGTCTATCAACACCATCATTTTAACACCGATCTGCCCCCACTCCCTTTATGACCGGACCGTGCTGCTTTCCCCGGATATGGAGCTGCAGGTCCGCAGCCGGTATATCAACAACTCCGATAACGTTGTAGTCAGTGTTGACGGGGAACGCATTGCTTTGCTGAACGAGAGTAAATCGGTGCATATTCGAAAGGCGCAAAAATCAGTACGGTTTATCGGTTTTCCGGAAAAGAATTTTAACAGTATTCTCAGCAATAAGCTAAAATCGAGGGGATAAGCATATGAAAGCAAGGCGACACGCAAAAATTTTGGAGCTGATCAACTCCGCCGCGATTGAAACACAGGACGAGCTGCTGAGCCTTTTGGGGCAAAGCGGTTTCCCGGTGACGCAGGCGACCGTTTCACGCGATATTAAGGAATTGCGGCTGGTCAAAACCCTGACCTCAGACGGAAAATATCACTATACGACGCACACCCCCCCCACACAAAATGAAATGACCAGTAAATTCATGCTGATTTTCGCGGAAGCCGTGAAAGAGATTGATTCTGCCGGCAACATGGTTGTGATCAAATGTTTTACCGGCATGGCCAATGCCGTCTGCGCGGCGATCGATACGCTTCACTGGAGCGGGGTCGTGGGAACGCTTGCGGGGGACGACACCATTTTTATTGTCATGCGCGATGACCATAACGCCCGGGAACTTGTTACACAGCTTCGGAAAATGGCCGCGTCAGACAGCTAAACGCTATGATTCCTTGAAATTGGGGTGATAGAATGCTTTCTCAGCTTTATATCAATCATGTGGCGGTGATCAGCGAAGCCACAATCGAGTTTGAAGGCGGCCTCAATGTGTTTACAGGAGAAACCGGCGCCGGAAAAACAATCCTGATCCACGCAATCAACGCTGTCCTTGGAGAGCGCGTCTCCCGGGATTTGATTCGCACCGGTGAAAGCCGCGCGGTGATTACCGCATTGTTTACTGACCTGTCGAATGCGGCGCAGGAGGCGCTTGTTCAGGCAGGATATCCTGCTGAGGACGCTTCCGTATTGATTTACCGTGAGATTTCCGCAGACGGGAAGTCGAACTGCAAAATCGACGGGCGGCCCGCGACCGCATCGATTCTGAAATCAATTTCCGAATACCTGCTCAATATACACGGACAGCATGACAATCAGCAGCTGCTTTCCTCTCAGAAGCATGTTGCGTTTATTGACAGCTTTGGGGAACTGGAAGATCTGGCGGGACGCTGCCGAGCCGCTTACCATCGTTATATGGATGTCCGCAGGGAATTGGAGGATATCCAGACGGATGAGGCGGAAAAAGCCCGCAGGATCGATCTGCTGCATTATCAGATCGGTGAAATCGAGGCAGCGAATCTTCAGCCGGACGAGGAAGACGAACTGAAATCGCAGCGTAAAATGATACAGAATTCCCTGCGCATTACCCAGGCTCTGGGCGGGAGTGCATCACTGCTTGACGGGGAAGGCGAATCGCAGGGCATCATCGATCAGCTTGGCGAGCTGGTAGCCAATATGTCGGAAGCGGCGGAATATCTGGATGCCGCCCGCCCGACGGCGGACCGCCTGACCGAGATTTCCTACGAATTTGAGGGCTTTGCGAGCGATATACATAGCCTGCTGGATAATCTGGACTGTGACCCCTCGCAGCTCGACGAGATTGAACGCCGGCTTGACACGATCTATTCGCTTAAAAAGAAGTATGGCGCGACGATTGCCCAGATCCTGGCTTACCATGAGAAAGCATGCAATGAGCTTGAACAGACAGAGTCTTCTGACGCACGTGCAAAACAGCTTACGGAACAGGCAGGACGGCTGCTGGAAGAGGCGGCCTCCCTTGCGGACGAACTCTTTCAAAAGCGTGAAGCGGCTGCATCCGGATTTATCAAGACAGTTCAGGATGAATTGACATTTTTGGACATGCCTTCTGTGAAGCTTTCTGTGCGGCATCAGAAAAAGCCGCTTTCCGCCGACGGGATTGACGATCTGGAACTGTTTATCTCCACCAACGTGGGGGAGGACGCAAAATCCCTGGCCAAAATTGCGTCGGGGGGAGAACTTTCCCGCATTATGCTTTCCATCAAGAATGTGCTGGCCGCAAAGGACGATATTGGCACATTGATCTTTGACGAGGTGGATACGGGCGTTTCCGGGCATGCCGCCCGCAAAATCGGGCAAAAGCTGGCGCAGGTGGCGGCCAACCGCCAGGTCATTGTTGTAACGCATCTGGCGCAGGTGGCTTCTTTTGCCAACCGCCATCTTTTGATCTCTAAGAGCACCCATGACGGCCGCACGTTTACGGCCATTACCCCGCTTGGACGCGAGCAGCGTATCAGGGAACTTGCGCGCATGACCGGTGGGGATGACGCAAGCAAAATCGCGCTCAAACACGCGGAGGAAATGTTGGCTGATGCCGGAAATTGAGCAAACAGGTTGTGTTTTGAAAACCGGCATGCTATAATAATTCAATTAATGCAACATGGCTGTAGGAAAGCCTAAAGTCTTGCGGCCGAAAGAAAGAGTATAAGGAGACAGATCGATGACAGTATTTGAAGAACTAACCCGACGCGGCCTGATTGCGCAGATGACGCATCCCGAAAAAATTGAAGAACTTCTGAACAGTGAGAAGGTTACTTTTTATATCGGATTTGATGCAACCGCTGACAGCCTGCATGTCGGTCATTTTCTTCAGCTGGTAGTAATGAAGCATCTGCAGCGCGCCGGACACCGCCCGATTGCCCTGCTGGGAACCGGGACGACTATGGTTGGGGACCCCACGGGTAAAACCGACATGAGAAAGATGCTTTCAATTGAAGAGATCAACCACAATGCCCAGTGTTTTCAGAATCAGATGGAAAAATTTCTGGACTTTTCCGACGGGAAGGCGCTGATGCTGAAAAACGGCGACTGGCTTCTCAAACTGAATTATATCGAACTGCTGCGCGACATCGGCGTGCATTTTTCCGTGAACCAGATGCTGACGGCTGAGTGCTTCAAAACCCGGCTGGAACGCGGGCTTTCGTTTATAGAGTTTAACTATATGATCATGCAGAGCTATGACTTCTTGAAGCTGCATCAGGATTACGGCTGCAAGATGGAAGTCGGCGGCAATGATCAGTGGGCAAATATTCTCGGGGGTATCGACCTGACCCGCCGTGTAACAGGCGATGAGGTCTATGGCATGACATTTACGCTGCTGACCACCAAAGAAGGCAAAAAGATGGGAAAAACGGAAAACGGCGCAGTCTGGCTGGATCCGTCCAAAACCTCCCCTTATGACTTTTTCCAGTACTGGCGCAACGTTGCGGATGCCGATGTGGTTCATTGCCTCAAGCTTTTGACGTTCCTTCCGATTGAGCAGATTGAAGAAATGGACAGCTGGGAAGGAAGCCAGCTGAATCAGGCAAAGGAAATGTTGGCTTATGAGCTGACCAAAATGGTGCACGGGCAGGAGGAGGCAGATAAGGCGCTGGCGGCCGCACGTTCTCTCTTCACCGCGGGCAGCCATAGTGACGATATGCCGACCACCGTGCTTTCCGCGTCTGACTTTACGGACGGAAAGATACTGGTTTCCGATTTGCTGGTAAAAACCGGTCTCGCGCCCTCGAAAGGGGAAGGGAAAAGGCTGATCCAGCAAGGCGGAATTGCCGTGGACGATGCAAAGGTAGAAAATTTTACAGACGCAGTTTCGACCGACGATTTTGAGAAAGGTCATGTCATTCTGCGGAAAGGCAAAAAGATCTACCATAAGGTTTCCCTCGTGTAATTTTAAAAGGAAACAAAAAAATACTTGACAAGAGTTTTAGAAAGCGTTATGATAGCAACCAAGATGAATACGTCAAAGGCTATGATGGGGAACAAAACACAAGAGATGCGTTGCAGAGAGCCGCTGGCTGGTGAAAAGCGGTACCGTTTTTGTGAATAACTCGCCCCTGAGCTGTCTTTCGAAAGCATATGCGAGTAGATAAGGCCGGAGTCCCACCGTTAGTTGGAGAGCGCATTGTTAGATGCGGCCGAGTGGGTTGCTTACGCAGCCAATCAGAGTGGTACCACGGAAGTCGATTCAGACCTTCGTCTCTATTTAGAGACGAAGGTCTTTTTGTTTTCCGTTTGACGAAATTCCTCTGAAAACATGTATGAAAGGTGAGAACAAGATGAGCAGAAGAATCAAGATTTTTGACACAACCCTCCGCGATGGAGAGCAGTCTCCCGGATGCAGCATGAATTTCAGTGAGAAAATGGAAATGGCCCGTCAATTGGAACGGCTGGGAGTAGATATTATTGAAGCCGGTTTCCCGGTTTCCTCTCCGGACGATTTCGAATCGGTAAAAGCCATTGCCAAGGCAATCAAAGGTTCCACGATTGCGGGGCTTGCCCGCTGTGTGGAAGGGGATATACAGCGTGCTTACGACGCGGTAAAGTATGCGCAGTCTCCTCGGATTCATGTGTTTTTAGCCACAAGTGATATCCACATGCAGTATAAGCTCAAAATGACGCCGGATCAGGTTGTGGAGCGGGTTGCGAAGATGGTTGCCTTTGCACGCAGCCTCTGCCCGGATGTCGAATTTTCCGCCGAAGACGCTTCCCGCAGCGATCAGGATTTTCTTGTGCATGTGTTTAACACCGCCATCGCGGCGGGTGCCTCCACCATCAACATTCCGGACACGACCGGTTACAGCACCCCAACGGAAATGTATGATCTGGTCTCCTACGTCAAAACCCATATACAGAATCCGCATGTCGATCTTTCTGTGCATAATCATAACGATCTGGGGCTTGCGGTTGCCACCTCGCTTGCCTGCATACGGGCGGGTGCGACGCAGGTGGAATGTACGGTTAACGGAATCGGTGAACGCGCGGGAAACGCGGCGCTTGAAGAAATTGTCATGGGGCTGAAAACCAGGCAGGGTTACTATGACTGTGAAACCGGTATCCACACAAAACAAATCTACCGCACCAGCAAATTGCTCAGTACGATTACAGGCGTTCCCATCAGCCCGACCAAATCTATTGTAGGGGCAAACGCGTTCGCCCATGAAAGCGGCATCCATCAGCACGGTGTGCTGGCAAACCGCATGACCTACGAGATTATGTCTCCGGAGGATGTCGGTGTCAATCAGAACAAAATGGTACTCGGAAAGCATTCCGGGAAACATGCGTTTATTGACCGGATTGAGGAATTGGGCTACAAAATGGAGGAGGCGGATGTTGCGGAAGCATTTGAGCGTTTCAAAGTGCTTGCGGACCGCAAGAAGGAGATTACCGACCGCGATATCGAGGCATTGATCGGTGCTTCCGCTGTTGCCAATGTGAAAGAGACCTACAAGCTGAAAAGTTTTGTGGTGAACAGCGGAACGGTGATTTCCGCTACCGCAGTGGTAAAGCTTGAAAAGGACGGACAGGAGGAGATCGAGCAGGTTGCCCGCGGAGAAGGCCCGATCGATGCGGCGTTTAAGGCAATTGACCAAATCGTCGGCTGCCACAGCAAATTGGAAAACTGGACGATCAACGCGGTAACCGAAGGCGAGGATGCGCTTGGGGAAGCAATCAGCAAAATCAGCTGCAACGGAAATCTTGTCACAGGACGCGGCTTATCTCCCGATATTTTAGAGGCATCCATTAAATCCTACCTGAACGCGATCAATAAAGCGATCAACGCCGCGCCCAAAGCAAATCTGGAATAACGCCTGTCTGACACGGTTAGGCGGTTGCAGACAGAAGCATGCGGTGATATGATAAAGAAAAAGAGGAGGCAGCTTATGGGAATGACGATGAGCCAGAAAATTCTGGCAAAAAAGGCGGGGCTGCAGGCTGTAACGGCCGGACAGTTGATCAACGCAAAGGTTGACCTTGTGCTGGGGAATGACATCACAACGCCGGTCGCGATCGATGAGTTTGAAAAATATGGGTTTAACAAGGTTTTCAATCGCGCGGGCATCGCGATCGTGCTGGACCATTTCACCCCGAACAAGGATATTAAAGCGGCTCAGCTTTCCAAACGATGCAGGGAATTTGCGAACAAATACGACATTGTCCATTACTTCGACGTGGGCGATATGGGAATCGAACATGCGTTGCTGCCGGAAAAGGGCTTGGTTGCGCCGGGCGAACTGGTGGTGGGTGCAGACAGCCATACCTGTACCTATGGCGCGCTGGGCGCTTTCTCCACCGGGTTCGGCTCCACCGATATGGCGGCGGCAATGGCCACCGGCTACTGCTGGTTCAAGGTTCCGTCCGCCATCCGGTTTGAGCTGACGGGCAGGCCGTCCAAATGGGTGAGCGGGAAAGATGTGATCCTGCACATCATCGGCATGATCGGCGTGGACGGCGCGCTTTACAAGTCGATGGAATTCGGCGGCCCGGGGCTGAAATACCTCTCGATGGACGATCGGCTCACCATGGCGAACATGGCGATTGAAGCGGGTGCAAAAAACGGTATTTTTGAAGTGGACGAAGTGACTCTGACATACGAAAAAGGCCGTGTCAGCCGCGAATTTGAAGTGTTCAAAGCTGATGATGATGCCGCATATGACCGCGTTATCGAACTGGATCTTTCCGGGATTCGTCCGACGGTTTCGTTCCCGCATCTGCCGGAGAATACCCGCACGATTGAGGAAGTGGGCGACATCCCTATCGATCAGGTCATAATCGGTTCCTGCACCAATGGCCGCATCAGCGACCTTGCGGTTGCCGCGAATCTTTTCACAGGGAGAAGGGTTGCTCCCAACGTGCGCTGCATTATCATCCCCGGCACCCAGCAGATCTATCTTGAAGCAATGAAAGTGGGTTACATCGAGACGTTTATCAACGCGGGATGCGCGGTTTCCACCCCTACCTGCGGACCGTGCCTTGGAGGCCACATGGGGATTCTGGCGGAAGGGGAACGCTGCGTAGCGACTACGAACCGCAATTTTGTGGGCCGCATGGGGCATGTGAACTCTGAGGTTTACCTTGCTTCTCCGGCGGTAGCGGCCGCCAGCGCGATCGCGGGCAAGATTGCGAACCCGGAGCGGGTTGAAAAGGAGGAAGCGAGCATATGAAAGCAATCGGTACAGTGCATAAATACGGCGATAACATCGATACGGATGTCATTATCCCCGCCCGCTGTCTGAACATTTCCGACCGCAGGGAATTGGCTACGCATTGCATGGAGGACATTGACAGTGACTTTGTCAAAAGGGTAAAACCTGGCGATATCATTGTGGGAGGATTTAATTTTGGTTGTGGTTCCTCACGCGAACATGCTCCGATGGTGATTAAAGAAAACGGGATTTCCTGTGTGATCGCCAAAACATTTGCGCGGATTTTTTACCGCAACGCCATTAATATCGGGCTTCCGATTCTGGAATGTGAGGAAGCAAGCAACGCGATTGAAAATGGCGATAAAGTGGAGATCGATTTTGATACCGGAATCATTGCCAATCTTTCGAAGAACGAAAGCTATTCCGCCATTCCGTTTCCGGCTTTTATTAAGGAGATCATTGACGCCAACGGGCTGCTGAATGCCATCAAAGCAAAAGCAAAAAAATAATGAAGAAGCCGACCCTTTTGGGCCGGCTTCTTTTTGTCAAATCCCTATTTCGATCTGAACCGTTTCAGCATCCGGATATCTTCTCCGTAAAATTGCAGGGGGCGATAGGCGCAGAGCAGCCTGGAAAGAATGCGGTCCCCATACCGTTCCCGAAGAACCTGCTCATCAAAATTGGTGCTGATGATGGTGGGGCGCCGCTCGATGATGCGGGTGTTGATGATATTATACAGTGCGGCAACCGTAAAGCTCGTGGAAAATTCGGCGCCGAGATCGTCGATAATCAGCAGGTCGCAGGAAAGCGCCAGTGCCTGATAATCGGTGTCATCCTGATAGCCACGGGAAAACTGCTGAGACTGCAGTTTGTCCAAAAGGCGCTGGGATGTGGTGTAAACCACGCCGAAGCCGCTTTGAATGACCTCAAAGGCAATTGCAAGCGAAAGATGGGTTTTTCCAAGCCCGGTCCCGCCGCAAAGCAAGAGACTCTCGCTTCTGTCCGAAAAGGTACGGGCATATGCTGTACAAAAGGAAAAAACCTTTTCCATCGCGCGGCGGGGTACCACATTGTAAGGCCCGGATGGCTGCTCGGAGTAGTAATCCAGATGAAAATTCTGAAAACGGCATTCCTCGGCGCTGCTGGTGTCGCTCAGCTTCTGATAAGCGAGTTTTCTCAAAAGAGCAGATAAGCACCCGCACTGACGCTGGCCGATCAATCCGGTATCCTGACACTGTTTGCATGCATAATGCACTTCCAGATAATCAGGGGGCAGACCCGCGTCAGACAACAGCTTGGCTCTCTGGCGCTGGAGGCCGAGATTGCTTTCCTTCAGCTGCTCAATCAGCCGGACGGCCTGGTCTCCGCCGCTGATTGCCGCACGTGCGGCCGAAATTCCGGTTTTTGCCAGACGATTTTCAATTTCCCGCAGCTGTGGATACTGTTCATAAAGGCGGGTTCGCCGCAGGTCCGCCTCCCGTTCGGCGCGGGTTCTCGATTCGTCCAGAATCTGCTGCGCTTTTTGGTAGATGTCTTTCGAATAGCCCATATGTATCCTCCAAAATCCGATTACTCATGAAACGGCTGATGCAGAAGCTGGCGGATTTTATCCATATCGAGGGAGGAATCCCCCCCGGTCTGCGCCGACTTGTTTTGTTTTGGCTCAGGCTGTTTGGAAAAACTGTTCAGATCTTCAGTGGCGGCCTTTACCGTGGTGATTCCTTTGGCTTTCCAGGAGGTCAGGATTTTATCTGCGTAGGCAAAGGAGACTTTTCCGGTATTTTCGACTGCCCGTTCGCAGGCAAGGAAAATCAATACCTCATCCAGACCAAGTGAAAACCAGCGGGGGATATATTCTTTTTCTTTCGGGGTCAGCCCCCGGTTGTAAAGTCCGAAGGCCTTGAGGATTTTTTTCTCGTTTTCATTTTCCGCGGTAAGCCGGAGGATTTCGCGTTCAACCTGCTCATGGGTGATAATACCCCGGTCCAGCCAGTTCGCGGCTGTTTTTTCCACATAACTCATACTCTTATGCCCGATTGAAACGCAGTATTGGAGCAGCATCATGACAGCATCCGACCGCATGCCGTAATAACTGCAGAGCGCCACAAGAATTTCACTCTCCACAGGCGTCAAAGGCGCGCCGAGAATACTTTGCGCCTCCCGTAAAAGCTGGGCGATAGAATGGTCGCCCTGTGCGATTTGTATCACATCTTCGCGGGTAATCTTCGGACGCGATGCAATGGTGATAATTCTCTGACCGGTTGCCTCATTTTTTGTTTCCGTAACAACAGGTTCGGCGGCAGAGCTTTTTTTGACTGCCGGAATTTGTTCCTGTGGTTCGGACGGCTGTGTGGGAAATGTTGTGTTTGATACAATTCCGGCGCCGATCCAGTATCCCAAAGCGTCGGAAATATCCGCGGGAGTCATGTTGAGCTGCCCGGAAAGCCATTCGGCGTCAACTGCTTTTCCGGGGTGCCGCAGCATGACCAGCAGAACTTTCAGCGACAGAGGGGAACACATTTTAATGTGCTGGTCTACGATTGCCGAAGGAACGGCAAACACAGAAGACCATATACCAGAGTCAATTAGATAAGCCATAACACACTCCAAAGTTAAACAATAATTTACAGCGAAACAAAGGTATGGAACTGTTAGATCCTTTAAAAAGTACCTGAATTGGCAAACATTATTATAGCACATCATGCCGATATTTCAAAATATAAGTTGCACCAAAAGTGCAAAACGTTGTATAATATTTATATATGCTGGGAACGGGGGGCGAAACTATGATTGGCGACTTGCATTGCCACACGCGTTTTTCTGACGGTTCGATGGGCATAGACGATTTGATTACTTATGCCAAAAGAAGCGGGCTTGATTTTGTTGCGGTAACTGACCATGATACCATGGCTGGCATCAAGCGCGCGGAGCAGCTTGGGAGACGGATTGGCATTGGGATCGTTTCTGGAACGGAAATATCTGCCTACGACCAGCAGCGGAAGAGAAAAGTCCATCTTCTATGTTATCTGCCGCAAAACCCTGACCGGCTGGTAGGAATGCTGAAACGAACTACGGAAAGCCGCGATGCCTCGATGCGGGCCAGCCTTCGGAAGGTGATGAGGCAATTTCCGCTGACAGAGGAGCATGTGCATAAATTTTCTTCCGGTGCCGCGTCGCTGTTTTCTGCACATATTATGAACGCCCTGATGGATTTGGGGTATGCGGATTCCATCTACGGCTCTCTGTTCCATCAGATTTTAAGTTCAAAAGGCAGCTGCTATGTGCCTCATTCTTACCCGGATGTGCGGGAAGCCGCGAAGCTGATCCGCACCGCGGGGGGCGTGTGCGTACTGGCGCATCCATCTGTTTACCGTTCTGTGGAGCTGATGCGTGAACTGGCTGCTGAAGGGCTGATTGACGGAGTGGAACGTTACCATCCCCGTGTGAACGAGGAAGATATTCCGGAAATAGACGCGGTCATACAGGAATATGGTCTGCTTTCCACAGGCGGTACCGATTTTCACGGTGCAAACAGCCAGCACCCGAATCCGCTTGGCACCTGCCTTACGACACAGGAAAATCTGGAGCGTATTTTTAAACTTGCTAAAAGCAAAGAACATAAATGACAGGAAATGGAGCACAATCTTTGAAAATCAGCTATAAAACCAAGGGGGTTTGCTCTCGATTCATCAATATCGATGTTGAGGGCGATATCATCCGGAACGTTGAATTTATTGGGGGCTGTGACGGGAATCTGCAGGGAATCTGTGCGCTTGTAAAAGGAAAAAAGATAAAAGATGTGATTGATTTGCTGGAAGGCATCCGCTGCGGCGCAAGGGATACTTCCTGCCCGGATCAGCTGGTAAAAGCGTTGAAACAGGCAATTCATCAGGAGACCAGGGAAATTTAGGTAAAGGCGGGTGTGTTTCTGTGCAATTTGACGACAGCGATATGAAAATAGCGCCTGAACGGATTTCAGAGGTATTTGATACGTCTGAAGGTGCCGCTAATGCGTTTGTACGTGAAAAGTCAAATGGAAATATGGATAAAGCCCGCAAACTAGGGCAGCAGTTTGCAGCAGAGTTGACTGTTCCGTCAAAAGGTGCCACTCTCTTTGGAGTCGGCGTATTTGACAATGATAACACGATGGCGCAGCGTAAAGTACTGTTTGCCTATGTTGTCAATCGCGTGGTAGAAGATATGGCCCCAAATTCCATTGTAGCGCAGTCGGTTTTATCCTCTTTCTATGAAAGTGTCCGCCAGCAGTCGGCAGAACTTTATGACCTGATCAATGATAGCGCGGCATTTTCACTTTATATGCTGGCCCGTCGCTCTGCTCCCGAAAAATCCGAGGCTGTCGGCCGGGTATTTGCGCAGCTCTGCGATAAGGAAGGGGATCCTGTTTTTATCCGTTACGGTGCGGAGCTAACAGACTATTTTATGATGTATTGCACTCAGATTATGCTGCGGATGCAGTTGATCCGGTAAGTGATAAAGGAGTAAGGATGAGAAAATGGGTTGTGCTGCTGATATGCTGCCTGCTGCTGTTTGCAGGTATGCCTATTTCCGCGGCGGAAAAAAATAATGCGATTCCGGGATTGGACATGAAACTCTCTGTGCCGGAGGGTTGGGGAGCGCTTACCCGGGATACCAAGGAGGGAGATCCGGTCCTCGCGGACTTGGGACTTGACCGCGGGACAATGTTGCAGCTGTTTGAAAAGGCCGGAATCTATTATAATGCGGTCAATCTGACCGCAGGGACGGAACTGGTTGTTTCCATGCAGGAAAATGAAAATACGCGGTCTATCTCTGATCTGAGCAAATTGCCGGAAAGCCGGGTTCAGGAGCTGGAAAAAGCACTGACCGGGCTTGACCTGAATCAGCTTGAAGGCATGGGTCAGTCCGACCTGCTTGCAGGCACGAGCGGAATCAGCATAGAAAGCCATGGCCGTTTGCAGCTTCCTGAGGCATTATTTGTGTCTTTCGAAGGGAAAGTGGAACAAAATGAAATGCCGATCAGTATTGCCGGTTATATCACAATTGTAAACGGGCGGCAGATTAACCTGTTCTACCGCTCATATGCGGATGAATTAACCGATGTGCACCGCAAGGAATTTGAAGAAATTGTAAGGACTGTTCAATTTGAGGAGGCCCCTCGGGATCTGAACAGGTACATATGGATTTTTATTGCCGCAATTTTAATTTTTATTTCTGCAATATTCTTTTACCGGTCTAAAAAAGAGAAACGATAAACAAAAAATCCGGTGTTCAGGCATCGGATTTTTTTGGCTTTTTATGCTGGCGGTGAAGGTGGCTGATAATTTTATCTTTATAAAGGATTCCGAGAAGCCCGGTTCCAGCAGTCAGCAGAAAAATTAAGAGTGTCATTTTCCAGTTGCCATGGCTCATTGTTGCGCCCATTGTGGTAGAAGTAACAATGGACGGAATGCGCGCGAAAGCGGAAAGCAGCAGAAAGCGGGACGGCTTAATCCCGCTGATACCGGCCAGATAGGTCAGCATGTCTTTCGGAGTGCCCGGAATCAAAAACAGGATAAAAGTAACAATTTCGACCTTTTCGGTGTTGTTGAGAAATTTAAAGTCCCGGATCTTCTCCTTCCCGAAAAGGCGGAGGACCAGCGGATAGCCAAACCGGCGAACGGTGAAGAAAATTGCGGAGGAAGCAAGAACGATTCCCAGCAGGCAGAGGAATAGTCCGCCCCAGGCCCCGTAGAGAACCCCGGCAAGAAGTTCAACCGGTTCACCGGGAATAAAAGCGATGATGACTTGGATGATCTGTATGCCAAGCACCAGAAAAAATCCGCTGAAACCCATGGATTCCACCAGCAACTGTAATTTTTGCTGTGTCGCAGGGTCTGACAATCGGGAAAAGAACGGCATGCTGACGGCGGTGATCGCTACAAGCAATATAAAAAACAGTACTGTAACTGCAATCCAAAACTTTGAGTGGGAGTTTAATCTGTCCGGCTCTTTTTTCATAGGTCCTCACTTTCCGGTATCCCGAAAATTTTCTGTGCCAAATTCCGGCAGGATATCTTTGCAATCTATTCAAAAATGATGTAATATATAAAAAGTACAGGCTTATGGAGGGAATAACATGTACGATGTATTTCGCGGGGGCGTAGAGCCTGGCGGCCTGACGACCGATTATGAGCTTAAAATGATGATTTGCTACATTCTCCACCATATTGGCTGCCCAATGCCGGTTGGAGCATTGATTGAGGTTTTTGTGGATCAGGGAATCGGCAATTATTTTGAAGCGGCAAGTGCCGCTGCCGGTTTGGTGAAAAGTGAACATATTGCCGTAGAGTCCACCCAGGAAAATCAACGCTGCTATGTGATCACACCGCTGGGAACGAGCGCGGCACAAACTTTTGAAAAAGACCTGCCTCTTTCTGTGCGTGATAAAGCTCTTGAAGCCGCCAAACGATATTTTGTTATCCAACAGCGCCGCGCCCAGAATAAGACGGAAGTCAAAAAGGTGGAGGACGGTTATCTTTTGACGCTGACCATTAAAGACATAGGAAGTGACCTGCTGTCCCTTACCATACTTTTGCCGGATCTCACCAGCTGTGAACAGATACAGTCGAGATTTTTAAACGATCCGATTGTCGTTTATAAGGGGGTTGTTGCCCTGCTGACCGGAAGCTATGAAAGCGTTGGAGCGCTGCTCGATCATGCGGAATAAATTGCTTAATTTTAGCGGACTTGACAATTAAGTCCAAATCGGCTAAAATTATGAACAGTTCTGAGCAATTAATTGTTGAAGTTTAAAGAAAGGGGGGCTGCGCTTGCTTAAAAAGATTATGTTGTATCTATTGATGTTTCAAACGGCAGGCAGATTTTTAGCTTTGACTTTTGTTTTTTCAACTGAAATTGAGCATTTGCCGGTATCTGTTTACATTTCAGCAGGAGCAGTCATCTTGTTTGGAATTGTCCTGATCTGCAAAAATATTGTGTCCTCAATATCTACAAAGGATTTGATTGCCTATTACGCTGCAGTGTCAGCGTCGGTGGTTTTGAACCTGATCTTTATGAAGCTGTTCAGTCGGGCGGAATTGGGACTGCTGGATTTTTCAATCATCGGAACCGTGCTGGATATCGTTGTCAGCCTGACGCTGATTGTTCTGGCGGTGCGTGAGACCAAATACGTTTATATCCGTGTAAAAAGCGATGCATGATCTAAAAACACCCGTTCTGCTTTTGCGGCGGGCGTTTTTTATTTTATCACAATCGTTTTTAGCAATCAAGTTCCGTATTGATTACTATATACCGTTCGTCAAAAAATATCAGAGCTGAAAATTTGTTTTCTTTCATAAAAATGCCGCTCAGTAGAGCGGCATTTATTCTTTTATTCTTCCGGAACCGAATCCTCAAACGCGGCCGTTATTTCGCTGGACGCAGTGACAGGTTCGTTCGGTAGTTCAACGTCGGTCTCAGTTTCTGCCATATCGGGTTCATACCGGTCGCTGTCTACCAGATTTGCCAGTTTGTCCGTGCTCAGCTGATATTGAAACGGCGTGGATAAATTCAGGTCAAAGCGTTTATTTTCATCGGAATATTCGATCGAAATGGAGCGGTATTGATAGGGGAGGGAATTCAGCTGATTCAGTAAGGTTTTGCCTGCTTCTGCAAAAGCATTTTCGTCGGCAAACGGCCCTGTCAGGTTCGTATATACATGGATTCTGGCGCGGGCTGCCAGTTTTTCGAAATCAGACCCGGCAGTATAGGGAACCCTATAGGACAGGTCTGTATCCACTGAAACAGATTCGACGGACGGAATGCTTTGAAGGGCCTGATAGATGTCATTTTCCACCACAGACTCTGCTTGTTCCCGCGCAAGCTGCGCCTCGGGCCCGACATAGCTCCAAACAGTAGGCAGAGCAGCCAGAACAAGCCCACCGCAGATCAGAAAGAAGCAGACGATGCCGCTGAGAAAATCATATTTGATGCGTTCTTCTTTATGAAAAAAGTAAGCGATCAAAATTTCGATGCCAAGAAAAATAAAGATTACGGGCGAAAGTTTAAAAGCAGTTGTGAGATCAAATCCTGGGTAAAATGTGGAAATCAGCGCGATAATACCGGTTGCGATCAGCGAAAATCCCATCGTTAAGGTTCCGACCCGATGTACACGGGGGACAGGCGGGAACCGGTAGGCTTCTTTTACCGGCTCTGTGTGAACCGCTTCCTGTTCCGAAGCGGTGTCTGCGGTATCTTCAGAATTTTGACCTGTAAACTGATCAGCCTGTTCGGCGGATTTAGACTCGTTTTCTTCGAATTCCTGAAAATTGTTATTCATGATGCTCTCCTTTAAATTCAACGAAATCTTCTTCAGATGAGGGCGTTTTTTTGCCGCGGACAAGGTGTATCCCCAAGACGATAATCGCGATGGATATAATCAGGGTGGGAATCGACCGGATAATATAATGGAAAAGCCACGGGTCAATTCCGTAAGCATCGAAAATTGTATCGATAATCGGGCGGATGAGGTTTGAAAACAAAAGATAAATGCCGATGACAATCAAACCGCTTCCCGCGAATAAAGAACTTTTGCCGTTCAGAGTTTTCAGCCACTTTTTTGAGCTCATCGAGCCGAACAGCAGCTCCAATTTAAAGGCGTCGTCAATTTCTTTCCGCTGTTCCTCCGTCATCCACTTGACGTTGAGCGTTTCAAAGAATGAATAAAACCAGATAATAGGCAGCAGGAACAGTAGAAACTCCAGATTTAAAAAGCTTGCGATGCTTATAATGCCGAAAAATCCCAGCATAATCGCGATTCCTTTTTTCATCATCCCAAGATACATTTCACCGGCGCCGGGAATAAACGCGCAGCAGAAAGTGAAAAAGCTACTTTTTCTCATTATGGTTAATACCCCTTTCAATCGTAAAACGGTTCATAAATTGGTCCAGTGCTTCGGATAGATGAGCTGAGATCTGCTCGGTTTTTTGGCTGAAACTCGAGGCCTCATTACTCAGTCGGCTCAACAGCTTGCTGTTATCGGTTATGCCAAAATCAAAAACTCCAATGTTCCAAAAAACGATGGCAAAACATGCCGCTGCAATCGCGGTGGCGTACTTATTTGCAAACATCCTGCGGGCGCGCGCCTGAATCCGTTTGATCACCGAAGGTGCGACCGGTTCTGCCGGAGAAAGAAGCAGGCAGTCTTCGAGCAAATCAGCATATTTTGCCACGCAGACGTCGCAAAACGCCAAGTGCTCAGATAGTTCCAGCCGTTCCAATTCCGTAAGCGGATTGCCGCCGACCAGCATGTGTAAAGCTTCATCTGTCAGATGTCCGTCTTTACTGAAAAGATCATTCATACCTGTACTTCCTCCTTTAATTGATTTTGAAGCATTGACCGGGCCCTGTAAAGCTGCGTCTGAACAGTTTTCTTGGGGCGGCTCAATAGTTCTGAAATTTCTTCGACTGTTTTTTCTTCCAGGAAAAACAGTACTGATACTTTATGATAAGGCTCTTTTAGATCCAGAATGGTCTGGCGGATGTAATCCGCGCTTTCTCCCGATAAGTAAAGCCGTTCGGGCGACTCCTCCGTGCGGATAATGTCCAGTTCGCTGATATCTTCGGACAAAGAAACGCGGCGGTTGTAGGCGCTTTTCAGGTAATCTTTCGCTTTGTTGGTGGCAATACGTGCCAGCCACGCGCGCAGGTTTTCCTCCCGCACAGTATCAATGTGCGCATAAGCGGCAACAAAAGTATCCTGCGTCAGGTTCTGTGCTTCGTGGTAGTCCGGAACCAGTTGATGACAGACGGTAAAGACCAGGCGTTCATACTGCTCCACCAAGCTTTTAAATTTTTCATTTGTCATTTCTGTCCTGCACTCACCACCTCAAAAGCCTTACGTTTATAAAACGAGATTCAAATCCTCTTATCTTCAATATCATACATAAAAAATTCAAAAATGTCGAATGGAAAACTTCCTGCCAAAATTGACCCATTGTCGCTGTGTATGATATAATTATAATCATTATGTGCGGAAGGGAGAGAACGGAATGCCGAAGCTGCTGGCTCTGGATTTGGACGGAACCACCTTCAGCCATGGAACCCATATGCCGGAGAAAAATCTTCTGCGCCTGCGCGAGGCAAAAGAACGCGGTACCGTCATCTGCTTTGTTACCGGAAGAAAGAGTATGGAGCCGCTCCGCCACCTTTTTGATCTTACGGATTATTTTGTGATGAATAACGGCGGCCGGGTGGTTAAAATGCCCGGTGAACGGGTACTTTTTAATAAGATGGTGTCGGCTGAGACTGCCGATCTGCTGATCACCTTCTGCAATCAAAACGGTGTTGCGCTGAATATTACAACCAGCAGCTACTGGGGGATCAATCTGCCCTCCGCAAGAAGCGAATCCATCACACGGGCCACCGGCAAAAAACCGGAATGCTACCGGTTCCGGTGGGAACTGCCGTTTGAAGAAATCGACGGGTTTGTGGCATGTGAAAATTACCAGCTGGCGATAGATTATATCCGCGAGGCCGGACTGGACCTGTATTGCGCAGAGTCCGAACCGGGAACGGTGGATATCATGCCCGGCGGCGTGAACAAATGGCTTGCAACAAAATGGATTGCGGATTCGCTTGGAATTGCGGCAGAGGATATTGTTTCGGCAGGAAATTACCGGAATGATATCGAATTGATTGCGGGAGCGGGAGTCGGCGTTGCTGTGCAGAATGCACCGAATGATGTAAAAAGCCACGCGGATTATATCACACAGCGTTCTAATTGCGAGGGGGCTGTCGCGGAGCTGATCGAAAAATTTATACTTTGTGATATGTTTAGAGGAAACTGTGAAACGATTTAAAAAAATTTATGCCGAGATAACGAATGTGTGCAACCTCTCCTGCTCTTTCTGTGCGAAAACGGTAAGAGAACCGCGCTTTATGAAGGTAGAGGAGTTTTCTTTTTTGCTCAATGAAGTGAAGCCTTATACAGATTACCTTTATCTGCATCTGATGGGTGAACCGCTTCTGCATCCTCAATTGAAAGAACTGTTGGGGCTATGTGAAAAAAACGGTATCAAGGTCAACATTACAACAAACGGGGTGCTGGTCAGTCAGGTAAAGGATATCCTGTTAAATTCCCCTGCGCTGCGGAAGGTAGCGTTTTCCATCCACAGTTTTGAAGCGAACAACTGTAACGGAGTCCTTGAAAGCTATATCCGCGAGATCTGTGCATTTGTCAACGAAGCAAAAGACACGCGGCTGATTTGCGAACTGCGCCTTTGGAACGGCGATTCAGAAAGCCGGTCAGGCGAAAATGCGCTGAATGAAGCCGTTTTGAACTTATTCGCGCGTGAGCTTGCGATTCAAATTCCAACGGGAGAAAATTTGCAAGGCAGTCTGAAACTGCGTGAACGGCTATTTTTAAATTTTGCCGAGATTTTTGACTGGCCCGATCACGAACGGCCGGATACGGAAGAATCCGTATTTTGCTATGGCCTTCGTGACCATATCGGGATTCTCGCTGACGGAACGGTGGTACCCTGCTGTCTGGACCATAATGGCAGCCTGGCGCTTGGGAATTTATTGACTACTCCGCTTGCTGAAATCTTATCCTCCGAACGCGCGAGAAAGATCTACAACGGGTTTTCCAGCCGCAAAGCGGCTGAACCGCTTTGCAGCCGCTGCGGCTATGCGCGGCGATTTTAATAGATAAAAGGAAGAATTTAAATGAGAACCATTTCCGAGGAAACAATCAAAGCATATCTGAATGCGGATATGGGCAAAGAGCTTTCCGTATACAGCGTTATTGATTCCACCAATAACGCGGCAAAACTGCTGGCAAAAAACGGCGCGCCGCATGGGGCTGTTGTGGTGGCGGGCCGGCAGACCGCGGGGAAAGGGCGGCTGGGCCGCAGTTTTTATTCTCCGGATGCCGAAGGAATTTATATGTCGGTAATACTTCGTCCTCAGCTGCGGGCCGAATACTCCATATTGATGACTTCTGCGGTCTCAGTAGCCGCCGCCAGAGCAATCGAGCTGGTTTCAGGCGTCTCAGTAAAAATCAAATGGGTAAACGACCTTTACTGGAACGGGAAAAAACTTTGCGGGATTCTGACAGAGTCATCGCTTGCTCCGGGTGGTACCCTGGATTACGCGGTAATTGGTATCGGCATCAACGTATCTACCAACAGCTTTCCGCCGGAGCTTTCGGATAAAGCAACATCGCTTGCCGCAGCGGGGTGCGGTGAATTAGACGCAAACCGGCTGATAGCGGAAATCCTGAATCAGTTTGCCGTCGTTTACCGTCAGCTCGCAACACGGGAGTTTCTTGAGGAGTATAAAGCGCGTTCCTGTGTTCTGGGAAAAACGGTTCAGGTCGTGCGGGGGGAGGACGTCTACGAAGCAACTGCGATCGATATTGACAGGGATGCTCATTTGCTGGTAGCGACAAAGTCCGGTGAACAGAGAGTCCTTTCTTCCGGCGAAGTGAGTTTAAAAGGAAATTGGATGTAATCCGTGACATTTTAAGAAAACCGGCGTATTTATTAGCAAATTGGTCATAAAACCGACTAATTCAGCCTTACAGTTTGCTACAAGGTTAGCCAATTAACAAGATAAAGTGTAAAATAAACGAAGCGGTAGCCTGAATCAGGGTATCCGTGAATCCATTTGAATTATGGGAGAATGAAAATGAAAAAAATACTTTCTATTGTAATGGCGGCGATTATGAGTGCTGCGCTTGGCGCTTGTGCGTCCACCCCGGCACCTGCATCTTCCAGCGAGGCCGCTTCTTCTGAGGCGCCCGCCGCGTCTTCCGAAGCTGCTTCCTCTGAAGCCCCGGCGTCTTCTTCTGAAGAAGCAGCGGACAGTAAACTACCGGAAACCTTTGTTTTGGGCCTGGACGCTTCGTTCCCGCCGATGGGCTTTACCGACCAGAATAATGAAATCATCGGTGTGGATATCGACCTTGCCAAAGCTGTCTGCGAGAAACTGGGCATGAAATTTGAGGCAAAGCCGATCGACTGGGCCAGCAAAGAAATGGAACTCAACACCGGTAAGATCACCTGCATCTGGAATGGCCTGACTATCACAGATGAACGGAAAGAAGCATTTGAGCTGAGCCGCGCCTATATGAGCAACGACCAGGTAGTTGTCGTCATGAATGATTCCGCAATCAAGTCCAAAGCCGATCTGGCCGGCAAGATCGTTGCTGCGCAGGCCGATTCTTCCGGGCTTGAGGCACTGCAAAAAGATGAAATCTACGCTTCCATCAAAGATGGGGCAGCGAAAGAATATGCCGATTATGTCACCGCGATGGGCGACCTTGAGCTTGGACGCTGTGATGCCATTGTCATGGATTCCGTCGTAGCCAACTACTATATTACCGCGAACGCGAAACCGATGACCGTTCTGGAAGATAAAATGGCTGCCGAGGAATACGGCATCGCTTTCAAGAAAGGTGAAACAGCCCTGCTGGAAGCAGTTGAAAAGGCTCTCTCTGAGCTTGCGGCGGAAGGTAAAATCGCAGAAATTTCTCAGAAATGGTTCGGGAAAGATAATTTGATCACTACCTATTAATCTGATTCCGAAATGAATTAGCCGCACTCCCATTCGGGTTTAGAATGGGAGTGCTGGTTGTTTTCTGGGGATAAATACTTTCACGATTCTTCTTGCTAGCGTTATAAAGAGAAACAGGAGTGTGCCCATATGAACTGGAGCGATATTGTAACAACCACGGCGGCGTTGATGCAGGGTTTTGGCGTAGTCATGATGCTGTTTGCCGTCACACTGGCGGCGGCAATGCCTTTGGGATTCTTTTTGACACTGCTCACACGCAGCCGGTTTGCTCCTCTGCGCTGGCTGACAAACGGCTATATTTATTTAATGAGAGCCACGCCGCTGATGCTCCAGCTCTTTTTTATCTATTTTGGGATGCCTCTCGTCTCGGATTTCTTTAAAAGGTTATTCTTTTCCGCCATTGTCTGCGCAATGGTTGGGTTTGTATTGAACTATGCGGCATACTTTGCCGAAATTTTTCGCGGCGGGCTTTTGTCCATCGACAAGGGGCAATATGAAGCCTGTCAGGTGCTTGGACTGAACAAATTTCAAACCACTGTGCGTGTCATTTTGCCGCAAATGTTCCGTGTGGCTTTGCCGTCTATCACAAATGAGTCGATTACTTTGGTAAAAGATACCGCGCTGGTTTTTGCTATTTCCGTTCCGGAAATTCTGCACTATGCAAAAGTTGCGGTCAGCCGGACGGGAACCGTGTTCCCGTATATGATTGCATTTGTGATTTATCTGATTGTAAATACTCTTCTTCAGCTGTTCTTCAATTGGCTTGAGAAGAAAACCAGCTATTGATTGGAGGACGGAACAATGGAATTAATTCAGGTAAAAGGGCTGAAAAAGAGTTTTCAGGATACTGATGTGCTTACCAACGTCAGTTTTTCGGTCAATAAGGGCGATGTAATTGCGGTAATCGGCCCTTCCGGAGCCGGTAAAAGTACGATGCTGCGCTGTCTGATCAATCTGGAACAGGTGGATGGCGGAACAATCACGGTGGAAGGAGAAACACTTGTCGGGGATGGCACTTATTCTGAGCATGTAAAGGTTAAAAACATTACATCGAAAATGGGCATGGTTTTTCAGAGTTTTAATCTTTTTCCGCATCTTTCTGTGCGGAAAAACCTGACGATGCCTTTCATGCAGGTGAAGGGCGCGTCGAAGGAAGATGCGGACAGGCTTGCCGAATCCCTGATCGGCAAGGTCGGGCTGAGCGGGAAAATGGATACAATGCCCTCCACGTTGTCGGGCGGACAGAAGCAGCGCGTCGCAATTGCACGCGCGTTGATGCTGAATCCCGATATTATGCTGTTTGATGAACCTACTTCCGCGCTGGACCCGCAGCTTACCGCGGAAGTACTGAACGTTATGAAACAGCTGGCCGCCGACCATATGACCATGCTGGTAGTCACACATGAGATGTCTTTTGCGCGCGATGTGGCAAATAAGATTTTATTTATGTGTGACGGGGAAATTGCGGAAGAAGGCACGCCGGAAGAAGTGTTTCGGCATCCCAAGGATCGGAGAACCGCCGAGTTTTTCGGTACTTCCAGTGGGAACAGGGCATGAGGGCGTTTGTATAGAATGGAACTATTTGTCAAAGATACCTATCGGGGACGCCCGGCAGGTATCTTTTTTTAGGCGCAGACTGTCATTTCGTTTGGACATTCAGCGTAAAATACAACAGAGATTCGTTGTTTCTATGCTTGCTTGAAGGAGAGGAAATATGAAAAGAACTGTAACAAAATCGCTGAATGCAGTCATTCTGAGCATTTTATTGCTTACCGGATGCGGTTCAAAGGCAGTGCCGCTGACGGACGAGTTGGTTCAGATGCAAAACGGGCAGTCTTTACAGAATGTTGTGGATCAAATAGCAGAAAAAATCGGGATGCAAATGCCTGCGAACCTGGATGAAACAGCGCTTAAAGAGTTGTTTTATGTCAGCAAAAACGATATTGAGGAATTTGCGGGCAAAATAGCGATGCAGGCCGGAGATACGGAACAAATCGTCGCGGTCAAAGCGAACCCGAAAAAAAAGCAGGCAGTGATAAACAGTCTCGGAAGGAGGCTGTCCGATGTCCAGGCATTCCTTTCTGAAGAAAAGGAAACTGCAGAAAATGGGCAGGTCGTCGAAAAAGGGAATTATGTGTTTTTGCTGATTCTGAATGACGCAACGGAAGACCGCAATGCGGATATGGAGGATGCCATTGCTCTGCTTAATGAAGCCTTCTTAGGAGAAAGTTAGAATTTTTGCACTTGAATAAAGCCATAAAATTTGGTAAAGTGTACTGGATATTAAATTGTCTGGTGCGCTTTATTTTTTAAGGAGGAATTGGATGGTATTCAGCAGCATCCTGTTTTTGTTTCGTTTTCTTCCCGTGGCTTTTGTCGCCTATTATCTGACACCCGCAAAACTGAAAAATCTGACCCTCCTGATTGTGAGCTTGGCTTTTTATTCGTGGGGGGAAGTACGTTATTTTCCGATTATGGTTTCCATCATTCTGGTCAATTACTTTGCGGGACTTCTGATCGAAAAATGGCAGGAAAAACAAGCGCTGCGCCGTGCGGTGCTGACGGTCTCTGTACTATTCAGTGTTGGGTTTCTGGCATTTTTTAAATACAGTAATTTTCTGATTCTGAACGTCAATGCGCTGGCGGGAACAGCGATTCCTTATCTTGAGGTCACTAAAAACCTGCCGCTTGGCATCAGCTTCTATACGTTTCAGATCATGACCTATACGATTGACGTTTACCTGCGTAAAATTGACGCCGAGCATAATCTCATTAACTTTGGCACCTTTGTGGTGTTATTTCCCCAGCTGATTGCGGGCCCGATTGTAAAATATACCGATATTCACAAGGAACTGCATGAACGTACGATCAGCCTAACGGATATTCAGGATGGGATTGCCTTATTTATTCTGGGGCTGGGCAGTAAAGTACTGCTTGCAAATTCTGTGGGCGCCCTCTGGACGCAGATTGAACAAATCGGATTCCGGCAAATTTCCACCCCGCTGGCTTGGCTGGGGATTCTGGCGTTCACCCTGCAGATTTATTTTGATTTTTCCGGTTATTCCCTGATGGCTATTGGGATGGGCCGGGCGATGGGGTTCCATTTCCCGCAGAACTTCAATTATCCCTATGTTGCCCGCAGCATCACGGAGTTTTGGCGGCGCTGGCATATGACGCTTTCCGGCTGGTTCCGGGAATACCTGTATTTCCCGCTTGGCGGCAGCAGGGTAGGAACCGCCCGTCAATACTGGAATCTATTTATCGTATGGGCCGCGACCGGCCTTTGGCATGGCGCGAGCTGGAATTTCGTTCTGTGGGGGCTCTACTTTTTTGTGCTGATTTCCTGTGAACGCCTGTTCCTCAAGCGGTTTTTGGACAAGCACCGCTTGTTTTCACATCTGTATTTGATTTTAGCGGTTGTTCTCGGGTGGGTACTGTTTGCGATCACAGACATGAACCAGATGGGGCTATTTTTAAGCCGGCTGTTCTGCTACCAGGGCGGCGATGATTGGATGTTCTTCCTGCGCAACTACGCAGTAATCCTTCTGCTGGGTGCTGTCATGTCCACGCCATGGCTTCGTTATTTTTCGGACAAGCATCAGAAACTGGCCCGGCTGCTTGGCGTTCCGTTTCTTTTGGTTGTATTTTTGCTTTCAGTTGCTTATCTGGTGGATTCCACCTATAATCCGTTCCTATATTTCCGGTTCTAAGGAGGCGAAGCCGTTTTGCAGGCTTTTAAAAAATATTCCCTGCTTTTATTATTTTCCGTGCTGCTTCTGGCAACTTCCGTTGCGGACATGTTTGTAAACAGCCGCCAGTTCAGTGAAATGGAAAACCGTTACCTCACGCAGCGCCCCCAGTTCAGTCTGTCGCAACTGTTTCGAAATGAATACACGCCCAAATATGAAGCCTATATCAACGACCAGTTTGTAGCGCGCGATTCGTGGATTACACTGAAATCGGTCAGCGAATCGGCGCTCGGGAAAATCGAAAATAACGGCATCGTTTATGGCAGCAATCATCATATGTTCGAAGACTACCGGTCCACCGATGAGCGGCGTCTGGAACAGAATATCAACTTTATCAACGCGTATTTTGAGAAGTATCTGGGGCAGTCAAACTTTACGGCGGCAATTATTCCAAGTTCCTATGCGATACTGGACAGCCTTGTCCCGCAGGGGCTGCAAAACGTGGATCAGAACAAGAGAATTCAGGAAATCAATTCCCGCGTTCCGAGCGGCGTGACGGTCTGGGATCTGTTTCCGGCCATGAAAGGGGCGGTGCAAAAGGCGGATGCCGAAGGCATTCAAGACCCTGTCTATTACAGGACGGACCATCACTGGACAACCTTTGGGGCCTATAACGCCTACCAGAGCTTTGCACAGGCCAGGGGCCTGAAAGCGGTTGACTGGGACAGCCTCGGGCCGCTGGAGCATCAGGTTCCCGATTTTTACGGCAGCTATTACAGCAAATGCAAACTGTATTCCGCGGTTCCGGACACGATCACTTATTTTGACATTCCGTTCCAGTCCATCGTGATCGACGGGGAAGAGAAGCCCGGCTTGTATGATTCTTCGCTTTGGGACAAGCGGGACAAACACGCGGCTTTCCTTTGGGGCAACAACGGCGTTACGGTCATCAAATCCCAAAATAATTTAAATGCGCAAAAAGGAAAAACCACCAGAATCCTGCTGATTAAGGACAGCTATGGGAACAGCTTCGCACCGTTCCTGACCTACAGCTATGATGAGGTTTATGTGGTCGATCTGCGCTCCATGACGGAGAAAATGAGCGATTTCATGGCTGCCCATTCGTTTGATGATGTACTGCTTATGTATAGCTTTATGAATTTTGCAAGCGATACCAATATCTCACTGCTTACAGAATAAACGAAAAAGCATCCCTCCGGTTATTCGGCGGGATGCTTTTCTTCCTGCTTGATATGGTTTTCTTCTTCATAAATAGATTCAAAGTCCGTCATTTCCGCTTTCATCGGAATGCGGATTTCCATCGTTTTTCCGTCGTCCTCCGTCACGTTTTTACCGGAGAGGCTCTGATTTTCGGCCGGGGTTATTTTGCCCCATTTTTTCCCGATCAGATTTGTCAGCAGCAATAGCAGGTAAACAATGGCAAACATGCCGAGGAAACTGAAAATGAAACGAAGATAAACTTTAATCCCGTCCGGCTCCGGCTCCACATAATTGGGGTAGGAGTCAGGGGAAAGGTAGGGGGCAAGCCCAGATGCATTGGTATAAAGGGCAATCACGGCGTACTCGGTAGCGTCTACGCTCGATTCGCCTCCGGCAGTTTCCGCAAACCCTCCATCCGTGTTCAGATATCCGTCCAGGGCATCCAAAAGCGTATTTCCGCTCTTCACAAACCTGAAATCCTCTGTGGAAACGCCCAGAGTGCTCAGTGCGGTTAATACCGCCGCGGTAGTGATACAGTCAGGATTGTCCGCCGGGAAAGAGCCGTCTGCGCTTTGCTGCCCCCCCAGCCAGTCCAGCGCCTTATTAAGGGCGGAATCCACATAGGGGGTACTTTTATAGGGAGACAAGGCAACCATTACTCTTGCCGTCGACAAAGCGTCGGGGTCGCGCCCGGTAGTCGGGGCAAAACCGCCTGTCCTGTGCTGTGAAGAAACAATATAGTCAACCAGGCTGGTGGGGCTGTTCCGCGCGGTTTCCGGTATGGACGCATGTGTGGCGTCATAAGCCATCAAAGCGCCGCAGGCACTGTTGAGCCCTGATTCATAAGGGTCTTCATGGCTGGATAACAGCGCGATCAAATCTTTATTTTTATAATCCGCGGGATTTTCGCCAATCTTGATGAGAGAAAGAATCGCCTGTTCCAACCGTTCGGCCGACGAAAAATTGGTTTGCATGGCATTGTTCAGTTCCGCTGTAAGATTCGTGCTGGCATCTTTGCGGATTTGCCTGGCCCCCAGCGAGTAAACCGTAATGCTGTTTTGGCCTGCAGGACTGCGGTCAAGATATTGCCAGGTCTGTTCTGAAACAGGGAATATGACCTGCTGTTCATCGGCAAAAACGGGAAATGCGGCAGAAAAAAACAGCGAACAGGCAACTGCCGCTGCAGCAATGCGTTTCAACTGGGATGGCGCCCCTTTCCTTTCAATTAATTTTACAGCAATTTATTATCCAGTATAATACATTTTAAAAAATTTTTCAACTGATGCTCGAAATACAAATTTGCCCAAAATAGTGTTTGAAAGATTGCGGCAGATACGGTATAATATTTTTAATGTCGACAAACAGGATTTGTCGGCGGAATGTTTTGAAAACAGGACTAAGGAAGGTGCTCCCGTGGCTACAAAATTTATTGTCCCTTTGCAAAAAATCATCAAGGACTTCAATTTGGAAGCTATTTATTTGCCTGAGGACGCGAATACAATTTCCATTTCCACGCCGGAGGTGGATCGGCCCGGCCTTCAGCTGAACGGTTTTTTTGAATATTTTAATCCGCAGCGGTTTCAAATCCTTGGAAAAAGTGAATTTGCCTTTTTGGATCAATTTAATGAAGAGGAACGGTTTAAACGGGTTGACTGTTATTTTTCCCATAAGCCCGCTGCGGTTGTGGTAACCCGGTGTCTGGAAGTCTCTCAACGGATGGTGGATCTTGCGACGGTGCATAAGGTGCCTTTGCTGCGAACTGCCGACGGTTCTTCAGAGTTTATGGCCTCCCTGATTGCGGAACTGGGTGTGGAACTTGCGCCCCGCATCACCCGGCACGGAGTGCTGGTGGAAGTTTATGGCGAGGGGATTTTGCTGCTCGGCGAAAGCGGCGTCGGCAAAAGCGAGAGCGCAATCGAACTTGTAAAACGCGGGCACCGGCTGATCGCGGATGACGCAGTGGAAATCCGCCGGGTTTCCAATAAAACACTGGTTGGTTCCTCGCCGGAAAACATCCGCCATTTTATGGAACTGCGCGGCGTAGGCATCATCAATGCCCGCAGGCTTTTTGGTATTGGCGCGGTTAAAATGACCGAAAAGATTAATATGATCGTGCAGCTTGAGCAGTGGGATGCATCCAAGGTGTATGACAGGATGGGAATGAACGAAGAATATACGGATGTGCTGGGAATTCAGGTGCCGTCCCTGACCATTCCGATCAAACCCGGCAGAAATCTGGCGATTATTATTGAAGTCGCCGCCATGAACAACCGTCAGAAGCGCATGGGTTACAATGCCGCGCAGGATCTGCTGGAGAAGCTCGGGATGGTGGAGCAGGATGGAACGGACACTTCTGATTGGAGCTTTTAGCAGGATCATAGGAAAGGATTTTGGATTTTCATGCAGATAATCGCGGAAACGCACAGCCACACGATCGCATGCAGCCACGCATACAGCACAATCTATGAAAATGTGCAGGCGGCGGCCAAAAAAGGGCTGAAATTTCTTTGTGTTACAGAACATGCCCCTAAAATGATTGACGGGCCGCATGAATGGTTTTTTAATAACCTTCCGGCCACAGTACCCGATCTGCTTGACGGGGTCATCGTTTTGAAAGGAGCGGAGGCGAACATCCTCGATTTTGACGGGTCGCTGGATCTGAACGAGCGGCAATTAAAGAAGCTGGATTGGGTAATTGCGTCCTATCATTCACCCTGCTGCACCCCTTCCGATATCACCTCCCATACGGCCGGCTGGCTGGCAATTGCCGAAAATCCGGACGTGGATGTAATTGGTCATTGCGGCGATGAGCGCTTCCGGTTCGACTATGAACCCGTAATCAGAGCTTTTGCGGAGCATCAGAAAATTGTGGAGTTCAATGCGCATTCTTTTCATAGCAGGCCGGGTTCCCGGGAAAACTGCAGGCAGATCGCTTTGCTCTGCAAAAAATACGGCGTGCGCGCCGTATGCAGTTCAGATGCCCATTTTTTCACCCAGATCGGAAACGCGGGGGAAGCGCTGGATATGCTCATGGAGATCGGTTATCCCGAAAAACTGATTCTCAATACGGATTATGACCGTTTCCTTGCGGTTGCCCGTGAAAAATCCGGAAGACAGCTGGTATAGAACCTATTCAAAACAAAAACGGGGTGTCATCAGTGAACTATTATGTGGGAATTGATTTGGGCGGAACAAACGTTGCGGTTGGTGTTGTGGACGAATCCTGCCGGATCGTCGGCAGGGCAGATACGAAAACCCGGGCATTTCACCCTGCGCAGGAAATTGCGGACGGCATGGTCTCCACTGCGATGCAGGCAATTGCGGATGCCGGTGTTTCATTAGACGATGTGCAGTGGGTCGGCGTGGGAACGCCCGGTACGGCGAACCCCCGCACCGGAGTAGTAGGGTTGGCGGCGAACCTCGGATTTCGCAATACGCCGCTGGGCGCGCTCGTTTCAGAACGGATTTCCAAACCGGTTTTTATTGAGAATGACGCGAACGCGGCGGCTTTTGGTGAACTAATGAACGGGGCCGCCAAAGGTCTGGACTCTGTGATCATGATTACACTCGGTACCGGAGTAGGCGGCGGCATCATTATTGACGGAAAAATCTATTCCGGCTTTAATTATAAAGGGGCTGAGCTTGGGCATCTTGGAATGGTTTATAACGGCGTGCCCTGCACCTGCGGGAGGCGCGGCTGTATTGAATCCTACTGCTCTGTCAGCGCTCTGATCCGTATGACCAGAGAATCCATGCAGCTAAATGCAGGCTCCAAGATGTGGGAGCTTGCGGAGCATAGTCTGGATAAAGTGAGCGGCCGCACCTCATTTGACGCGATGCGGCAGGGCGATCCGTCTGCCGCCGAAGTGGTAAGGCAGTACGAGGAGTATATCGCCTACGCGGTTTCGGGGATTATCAATCTGTTCCAGCCGCAGGCGGTTGTCATAGGCGGGGGAATCAGCAAAGAGGGAGAAACCCTGTTTGACCCTGTGCGTGAACGCACTTATGCCCAGTGCTTTAACCACGAGGATCATAACTGCACGAAGATTTTACAGGCAAAGCTTGGAAATGATGCGGGAATCATCGGGGCGGCATTGCTGGGCAGACAATATCACTGAGCGTTGATTTGGAGGAAATCATGAACGAACTTTTGGAACTGCGGGATTTTTGCCGGCAAATTCATTGCACCTGTCTGGCAGATGAGCCCATGTCTGCGCACACGACGTTTAAAATCGGAGGGCCTGCCGATCTCTTTATCCGTCCGTATGATTTCAAGCAGGCACGGCAGGTAATCCGCAAAGTAACACAGCTGGGACTTCCACTGCGTTATATTGGAAAAGGTTCCGATCTGTTGATCAATGATTGCGGCATCCGCGGCGTGGTGCTTTCATTCGACGAACTGTCCGCCGTCCCGTCCATCCGTAAAGATGATGAGACCCTGATTGACTGTCCGGCCGGGGCCAGTCTGACGGCGCTCTGCCGGTTTGCGCAGAAACACGGGCTTTCCGGCCTGGAGTTCGCCTATGGAATTCCGGGCAGCCTGGGCGGGGGGGTTTATATGAATGCGGGTGCTTACGGCGGCGAATTATGCGACGTTGTTGAGGAAGTCTCTTATCTGGACACGAAAAGTTCTGAAGAGATGAAAAGAAAAGTCGGCAGCCTTGATTTCCGTTATCGTCACAGCTGGTTTTCCGATCACCCCGACTGTCTGATCACAGGAGCTGCAATCCGCCTGCAAAAGGGAGACTCTCGGGAAATTCATGCAAAGATGGATGAGTTTATGGAGCGGAGGAAATCCAAACAGCCGTTGGAGTATCCCAGCGCGGGAAGTACCTTTAAGCGCCCGGAAGGTTCCTATGCGTCGGTTTTGATCGACCGGTGCGGCTTAAAAGGCCGCCGCGTCGGGGGGGCCATGGTCAGTGAGAAACATGCCGGTTTTGTCATCAACTATGATCACGCGACCTGTCAGGATGTGCTGGAACTGATTCGGCAGGTTCAGCAGGAAGTATATGGAAAAACGGGATTTCAGCTGGAATGTGAAATCAAGCTGTTATAATAGAAAGAGGGGAAGTCGGTATGGATTTTGTGTTGATCACCGGAATGTCCGGTTCAGGCAAATCGCGCGCGATCGCGGCCATGGAAGATATCGGCTACTACTGTGTGGATAACCTTCCGCCCAAAATGGTAAGGTCATTCGTTGATTTATGTGCGCAGGCCGACGATAAGATCGACAAGGTGGCGATTGTAATCGATGCCCGCAGCAAGGAAATATTCGGGGACCTGTTTGACGGGCTGGAGGAATTTGTGGGGGTTGCCGGCGGCTTTCAGACGCTTTTTTTGGATTGTGACGACTCCATTCTGGTTCAGCGCTACAAAGAAACCCGCAGGAAGCATCCTCTGATGGATCAGGAAAACCCTACCGTGGAGGGCGCTATTTCGGAAGAACGCAGGCTCCTCTCAAAAATCCGGGACAATGCCGATTATATCATCGACACAACCTATTTATCGGTAAACCAACTGCGTGAAAAAGTAGTCGATATTTTTTTGGACGATAGGAATCAGTCGATGCTGGTGAACTGCATGTCATTTGGGTTTAAATACGGATTGCCTAAAGAAGCAGATCTGGTATTTGATGTCCGCTGTCTGCCCAACCCGTTTTATGTTCCGGAACTGAAGATGAAAACAGGGCTGGAGGCCCCCGTCCGGGAATATGTGATGCAATGGAAGCAGACCCGGCAGCTGGTGCCCAAACTGCTGGATCTGCTGGATTATCTGCTCCCGCTTTACCGGGATGAAGGGAAAACACAGCTCACCATCGCAATCGGATGTACCGGGGGAAAACACCGGTCTGTGGTATTCGCTCAGCTTCTGGCAGACCATGTGCGTGATCAGGGTATCCGCTGCACGGTATCTCACAGGGATATTTCCAAGCATAAGGAGTAGCCATGTCGTTTGCTTATGACATCAAAAGTGAAATCTGCAATAACAGGCCGTTTCGCCATCGTAACAGAAAAGCGCAGGCGTACGGCCTTTTGTTGTTTGGAAACAGCTTTGGGATAGATACTATTTCCATCCATACCGAACATAAGGTGGTAGCCCGCCTCTACGCGGACTGTATTGCCGATTTAATCGGGCTGACGGACAGTATTACGCTGAGAGAAGTCAAACGACAGGGGCGGCGCAGCATTTATATGGTGACTGTCGACAGCCTGACCGACCGTGCCGCGGTTCTTTCCTATTTTGGCTGCAAAGCGGAGGAGGACAGCTGCGGTCTCCGGCGTGAGCTGCTGGCCGATTCGGATATTCCGGCTTTTTTAAGCGGGGCGTTTCTTGCGGCGGCGTCTGTTCCCGATCCTGAAAAGGAGTACCGTGTGGAGTTTGCGATTTCAAGCAAACCGCTATGCGACGATTTGGCGGCGCTTCTGGCAGAGTATCTGACTGCTCCAAAGAGCACGACACGGCGCAATGACTATCTGCTGTACTATAAAGAAAGTGAGAACATCGAAGATCTGCTGACCTTTATCGGTGCGCCCAAAGCTGCTTTAAATCTGATGGAAATCAAAATTGTTAAGGAGCTGCGCAACAAAGTAAACAGGGAAACAAACTGCGAAACGGCAAACATTACAAAAACCATCGACGCTTCAATGACTCAGATTGAACAGATTCAGCTGATCCAGTCCCGGTGCGGAATAGAATCCCTGCCGGAGGATCTGCGGGAGATCGCTGTACTGCGGCTGGAAAATCCGGATTTTTCTCTGCGGGAACTGGGAAAGATGCTGTCCACACCAATTTCGCGTTCCGGGGTTAACCATCGTTTGAAAAGAATTGCAGAATTTGCAGAACCACTGCGTAATGAAAGGGGAAATCAGCAATGATTATTACAACAACACCGTCAGTTGAGGGAAAACGCGTTACGGCATATAAGGGAATTGTATTCGGCGAAGTCATTTCCGGCGTAGACTTTATTAAGGATTTTACCGCAGGTCTGTCCAATTTTTTTGGGGGACGGTCGGGAACTTATGAGGACGAGCTGATTCAGGCGCGTGAGCAGGCGATTGAAGAGATGACGCAGCGTGCCGCGAATCTGGGAGCCGACGCGGTGGTCGGCGTCGATATCGATTATGAGGTGCTGGGCGCAAATAACGGCATGCTGATGGTCACGGCATCGGGCACGGCGGTTTGCATTGAATGAAAACCGGGAGCGGGCACAATGGCTGATGGCTATGTGCCCGCTACAATAAGACAGGGCAAGGGATGAATCATGGAAGACTTTGTGCATTTGCACGTACATACGGAATATAGCCTGCTGGATGGCGCCTGCCGGATTGAACGGCTGATGCAGCGGGTGAAGGAGCTGGGGCAGAGTGCCATAGCCATCACCGACCATGGCGTTATGTATGGCGCAGTGGATTTTTATAAATGCGCGAAAGAGCATGGCATCAAGCCGATTATCGGATGCGAAGTCTATGTTGCGCCGCGCACCAGGTTTGACAAGCAGCATAAAGTTGATACGTCGCCTTATCATTTAATCCTGCTTTGCAAGGACGTCCAAGGCTACCAAAACCTGATCAAACTGGTATCCGCCGGTTTTGTTGAGGGCTTTTATTCAAAACCGCGCATCGACCGCGACCTGCTTGAACTGCACCATGAAGGGCTTGTCTGCCTGTCCGCCTGCCTTGCGGGTGAAATACCCCGCAGTCTGGCGCAGGGTGATTATGAAAAAGCAAAGGAAACGGCCCTCTGGTATCGTGACTTATTTGGCGCGGACAGCTATTATATCGAGCTTCAGAATCATGGAATCGCGCTGCAAAAGCAGATTTTGCCGGATCTTTTGCGCCTGTCTCAGGAGACAGGCATCGGCCTTGTCGCGACCAACGACGCACACTATGTGAAAAGAGAAGATTCGAAGATGCAAAGCGTGCTGCTTTGCATTCAGACAAATACATCAGTGGATGCGCCGGGCAGTATGGAGTTTGAAACCGACGAATTTTATATCAAAAGCAGAGATGAGATGGCACAGCTGTTCGGAAACTATCCGGGCGCGCTGGAGAATACCCGGAAAATTGCGGACATGTGCAATTTCGACTTTGAGTTCGGCCAGACAAAGCTGCCGCTTTTTGTCGCTCCCGACGAGGAAGACAACCTCAGCTACTTTAAGCGGCTCTGCTATGAGGGCCTGCGGCGCAATTACGGGGAAAATCCCCCGCAGGATGTCGTGGAACGTCTGGAATATGAACTGCGCGTCATTTCCGACATGGGCTATGTGGAATACTACCTGATTGTCTATGATTTCATCCATTATGCGAAAAGTGTGGGCATCCCGGTCGGGCCGGGAAGAGGCTCAGGCGCCGGAAGCCTCGCCGCTTACTGTGTCGGGATTACCAGCATTGACCCCATCCGCTATAATCTGCTGTTTGAACGCTTCCTGAACCCCGAACGTGTCAGCATGCCTGATTTTGATGTGGATTTCTGCTATGAACGGCGGCAGGAAGTCATTGACTATGTCGTGCAAAAATATGGCGCCGACCATGTTGCGCAGATCATCACATTCGGAACGATGGCCGCCCGCGCGGCTATCCGGGATGTCGGGCGCGTTTTGAATGTACCTTACCAACAGGTGGATGGGATTGCAAAACTGGTGCCAAACGAGCTAAAAATGACGTTGGATAAAGCTTTGCAGGTTTCCGCCGATTTAAAGCAACTGTATGAATCCGATCCGAAAATCAGGGAACTGCTTGATATGGCGCGCAAGATTGAGGGAATGCCGCGGCATGCTTCAACCCACGCCGCTGGCGTGGTGATCACGCGCAATCCGGTTGATACGTATGTGCCGCTTTATAAAAGCGAGGAAACCATGCCGGTCACGCAGTATACGATGACAACGCTGGAGGAGCTTGGCCTGCTGAAGATGGACTTTCTCGGCCTGCGCACATTGACGGTCATCAACTATGCGGTGGCGGAAATCAACAAGTACCAGCCGGACTTTGACATCAACCGAATTTCCCTCAACGATGAAGATACCTTTGCGATGATGACAAAGGGGCAATGTGTGGGTATCTTCCAGTTTGAATCGGCCGGCATGCGGTCGGTGCTTGCCCAGCTGGGGCCGACATCAATTGAAGATCTGATTGCGGTGAACTCCCTTTACCGCCCCGGCCCAATGGAGTCAATTCCCACCTATATCCGGAACCGCCATAATCCAAAGCTGATCTCCTATAAACACCCGCTTCTCGAGCCGATTTTGAAAGTGACCTACGGCTGCATCGTTTATCAGGAGCAGGTCATGCAGATCTGCCGTGAACTCGGCGGCTATTCCTACGGCAGGGCGGATCTTGTGCGGCGCGCGATGTCGAAAAAGAAGCATGACGTCATGGAAAAGGAGCGGGTCGTTTTCATAGAAGGCGCCCTGCAAAACGGCGTGCCGCGCGAAACCGGCAATCAGATTTTTGATGAGATGTCCGCGTTTGCGTCTTACGCATTCAATAAGTCCCACGCCGCTGCGTATGCCATGGTTTCCTATCAGACCGCATACCTGAAATGCCATTACCCGAGGGAGTTTATGGCGGCGCTTCTCACAAGTGTTCTGGATAATACCAGCAAAGTCATTGAATATATCGGGGAATGCAGCCGAATTGGAATTCGGGTGCTGCCTCCCGACGTAAATATCAGCAAGGAAGGTTTCACCGTCAGCGGCCAGGATATTCGTTTCGGCCTGCTCGCCGTGAAAAATATCGGGAGGGGCTTTATCCATGAACTGATAGCGGAACGTCAGGCGAACGGAAACTTCCAGACTTTTACTGATTTTTGCGAGCGGATGTATGGAAAAGATATGAACAAACGCGCGCTTGAAAGCCTGATCAAATCAGGGGCGCTGGACTGTATGGGAAACAACCGCAATCAGATGTTATCCGGCTATGAGGCGGTGCTCGAGGACATTGACGCAGTTTATAAACGTACGCTCAGCGGCCAGACAAACCTGTTTGATATTCCGGAAATCGCGCCAAAACAGACGCGCACACTGCCGCAGGTCGCCGAAATGGCGGTTTCTCTTCTGCTTGCGAACGAGAAAGAGACCACCGGGCTTTATATCAGCGGTCATCCGCTTTCCAGATATCAGAATCTGATCGACAAATTCGGCTGTACGCTGATTTCGGATATCATTTCTGCGGAAGAACGCGGAAGCGGGATACAGGACGGCACAGCCGTCAAAGTCGCCGCTATTGTTAACAGCAGAAGGCTGAAATCCACCCGAAACGGCGAGATGATGGCGTTTGCACAGATTGAAGATACAAGCGGAGGCATGGAGGCGCTCATTTTTCCGAAAGCATATGCAGGCTTTTCATCAAAACTGGCAGAAGGCAGCGTTGTAATTCTGACCGGCCGTGTTTCAGTCCGGGAGGAAGAGGAAGCAAAATTGATTGTTGAATCCATCTCTTTGATCGAGGAATATGAAGAATCCGCAAAGGCCTCCGACAATGCGCAAAAGCTGGAAGTAAAGGCTCCGGTGAAAAATCCGGGACTATACCTTCGCATGGAAAGCAGTGAGGCTGCGATGTTTGGCCGGGTAAAAAATCTGCTGTCTATTTTTGTGCCGGAAAACAGGGGAGAACCCTATATTGCAGTCTATTTCTATTTTCAAAATACCAAAAAATATCATCTTGCGTCTCAATCGCTTTGGGTGCATTACAATGATGTGTTGGACCGGGAATTAAAAAAGCTGTTGGGGAAAGAAAACGTAGTATATCGTGTATAATCTCCTGTTTTACATTGACTTATAAATATGACAAGAAATCAGTGAAAATCTTTTCCGTTCTAGTAAAATTCTATAAACATAGCGGGAAAACCTTGAACATTTCGCTGTCATCAAGTATAATGTGACAGAGGATATAAGCCCCTTATTTGAACTAAATTAAGCGGGGAGCGACCCTGCTGATGGAGGACGCGGCGTTATGGAGAAACAGCAAAAAACCATAGGAATCCTTACAAGCGGTGGTGATGCCCCCGGTATGAATGCAGCTGTCCGTGCCGTTGTGAGGACGGCGCTTTACAAAAATATGCGTGTAATAGGCATTCGCCGCGGATACAGCGGACTTTTGGCACGCGATATGGTAGAGATGAATTTGCGCAGCGTTTGCGATACACTGCATCGCGGAGGCACGATTCTTTATTCTGCGCGTTGTCCCGAATTCCGTGAGGATAAAGGTGTTGAGCGCGGCCGTGAGGTCTGCACGGAGATCGGAATTGACGGGCTGGTAGTTATTGGCGGCGACGGCTCTTTCCGCGGCGCGCGTGACCTTTCGTTGAAAGGCGTCCCCTGTATCGGCATCCCCGGAACCATCGATAACGATATTGCCTGCTGCGATTATACCGTCGGATTTGATACTGCGGTTAATACGGTTATGGACATGGTGGACAAGCTGCGCGATACTTCCCAATCCCATGACCGCTGTTCTATCGTGGAAGTAATGGGCAGACATTGCGGCGATATTGCTCTTCACGCGGGAATTGCCTGCGGCGCGCTTGCGATTCTGGTGCCTGAGGTTCCGTTCTCCATCGACGCGATTGTCCAAAAAATGCAGCGTACTCTGCGCACAGGCAAGAAGCATTTTATCATTATGGTTGCGGAAGGCGTAACGAGCGTCAACGGGATCGGCACCGTATATGATATCGCCCGGGAAATACAGGAGCGTACAGGCGTGGAGTCTCGTGCAACGGTGCTCGGCCATGTCCAGCGCGGCGGCGCGCCGACAGCCCGCGAGCGTGTGCTTGCAAGTGAAATGGGCTATCATGCAGTGGAATTGCTTGAACAGGGAATCGGCAACAGGGTGGTTGTCAGCCATGACAATAAGATTGTGGATTACGACATTCTCGAAGCACTGAATATGAAAAAGGAATTCAATAAGCATCTTTATGATATTGCCGATGTAATTTCCATTTAAGAGATCAAACTCCTGCGCCGGCAGGAGTTTTCTTATGTCCCAATGTGCAAAGTAGCTTGTATGACCTATCGTTTGAATTTACAAAAACTTGACAGAGCATTTGTTCCTTTTCAATCAACCCTCCAATCTTTTTCAGACAAGGGTTTTTGGCGTTGAAAATCGACAAATTTTCCTGTAAACTAAAAACAGTAAGAGCACAAGGGGGTGGCGATATTGGCTGGATCATCCGTAATTTGTCGGACTGTAATGGATTGCCGTGTTTCTTATGGCGGTATTGCCAGCTATGGGTGCAGTGTAAAAGGGAATCAGTGTAAGCTTTATGAAAGGGATTTTTGCAGGTTGCGGCAGGCCGCAGCCTGTTTTCATTTTTGATAAAAAGGAAGTGCGGTTATGGCCAATAAAAAAGTAGCTGTCATTATGGGCAGCGACAGCGATTTACCGGTTGTCAAAGGTGCGGTTGAAGAATTAAAGGGCTTTGGTATTGATGTGGAAGTGCATGTGATGAGCGCTCACAGGACGCCCGCCGCCGCCTGTCAGTTTGCGGCAAGTGCACGTGAAAACGGATTCGCGGCAATTATAGCAGCGGCAGGCAAGGCAGCGCATCTCGCGGGTGTGCTTGCGGCACACACCACGCTTCCGGTCATTGGAATCCCGGTGAAATCTTCAACGCTGGATGGGCTGGATGCTCTGCTGTCTACGGTTCAGATGCCCGCGGGCATCCCGGTTGCCACGGTTGCTATTGACGGGGCCAAAAATGCCGGCATTCTCGCTGCCCAGATCATTGGGGTGAATGATGCCGAGGTCGCTTATAAGCTTTCTCTGCGCCGCTCCGACATGGAACAGGAGGTTCTCCAAAAGGATCTGAAAATTCAGAAGGAATTTGCTTAATCAAGTCAAAATAAATACTTATCATATAAATATGGAGGAATTGAAATGAAAAAGTTGGAACAGCTTTATGAGGGAAAAGCAAAAAAGGTTTTTAAAACAGACGATCCGAATGCATACATTGTGGAGTATAAGGACGATGCAACTGCGTTTAACGGTTTGAAAAAGGGTACCATTGCGGAAAAGGGCATCATCAATAATAAAGTTTCTAACCATCTGATGAAAATGCTGGAAGGGCACGGCGTGCCCACACATGTGATCGAGCAGATTTCTGATCGCGAAACGGTAGTAAAAAAGGTCTCCATTGTGCCGATCGAAGTGATTGTGCGCAATATTGCGGCAGGTTCCCTTTCCAAACGCCTCGGCATCCCCGAGGGAACCAAGCTGGCGAAAACAGTTCTTGAATACAGCTATAAAGATGATGCGCTTGGCGACCCGATGATCAATGATTATCACGTGTTTGCAATGGAACTGGCAACTCCGCAGGAACTGAAAACAATTGCGGATTATGCGTTTAAGATTAACGAAATCCTCGCCGCATATCTCAAAGACCTGAATATTGAACTGATTGATTTTAAATTGGAATTCGGTAAAACCCCGGACGGGAAGATCATCCTCGCGGATGAAATTTCGCCCGATACCTGCCGGTTCTGGGACAGTACGACCGGTGAAAAACTGGACAAGGACCGTTTCCGCCGCGACATGGGCGGTGTGGAAGGCGCTTACCATGAGATTCTCAAGCGTCTGCTGGGTGAATAAGAACCCGTTTACGGCTGCTGCGCCGAAGTTTGTGAGGAGATGGATCCATGTTTGATAAACTCCATGAGGAGTGCGGGGTGTTCGGTATCTATGAAACCCGCCGCGCCGATGTGGCGACAAGCACCTATTTTGCGCTCTATGCGCTCCAGCACCGCGGACAGGAAAGCTGCGGTATCGCGGTGAATGACGACGGCGTAATTAACTGTTATAAAAACCTGGGCCTTGTTCCCGAGGTGTTCAATAAAGACGCGCTGGAAAAACTGGGGCAGGGAACCATGGCCGTGGGGCACTGCCGCTATTCCACCACGGGTAATTCCAACGCGGTTAACGCCCAGCCATTGGTAGTGCGCCATTGCAAAGGAACCATGGCGCTTGCGCACAACGGCAACCTTGTAAATGCCCCCGAACTGCGCAGACAGCTGGAACTGAACGGCGCAATTTTTCATACGACCAACGATACGGAGGTCATCAGTTATCTGATTACGCGTGAGCGTCTGATGTCCCCCAGCATTGAAGAAGCGGTCGCCAAAGCGATGTATTCCATCAAGGGCGCGTATTCCCTGATCATCATGTCCCCAAAGAAGCTCATTGCCGCGCGTGACCCGAACGGGTTCCGCCCGCTCTGCATCGGAAGGCTGGAAGACGGCGGCTATGTTTTTGCTTCGGAATCCTGCGCGCTGGACAGTGTGGGAGCGCAGTTCCTGCGCGATATGGAGCCGGGTGAAATCGTTGTTGCTGAAGACGGACAGCTGCGCAGCATCAAAGCCCACTGTGGGAACAAGGGCAGCATCTGTGTGTTTGAATATGTTTATTTTGCACGTCCCGATTCTGTCATAGAAGGAGTCAGCGTTCACGCGGCCCGTCAGAAAGCCGGCAGGATTCTCTATCGGGAACAGCCTGTGGATGCCGACGTGGTCATCGGTGTTCCGGACTCGGGGCTGGATGCCGCATTGGGCTATTCGAAGGAATCGGGAATTCCGTATGGGGTCGGTTTTATCAAGAACCGCTATGTCGGACGGACTTTCATCCAGCCGTCTCAGGGACAGCGAGAAAATTCTGTACGGATTAAATTGAATGTCATCTCCGAAACCGTGCGCGGGAAGCGGGTCGTACTGGTGGATGACTCTATCGTGCGCGGCACCACCTGCGCGCGAATCGTGCATCTGCTGCGTGAAGCGGGCGCGACAGAGGTCCACTTTGCTGTTTCGGCGCCGCCTTTCAAGAATCCATGTTTTTTCGGGACAGATATCGACAGCCGTGACAAGCTGATTGCATGCAGGCTTTCGGTTCCGGAAATCGCAAAGGAGATCGGCGTGGATTCGCTCAACTACCTGAGTGTGGAAGGCGTGAAGTCGATTGCGGAAGGCGCAGGCTGCGGTTTCTGCGTTGGCTGCTTTACCGGGGAATATCCCATCAAAGTACCCGATGAAATGCAGAAAGACAAGTTTGAGATGAAAATTGGGCACCATGGAAAGCAGGAGGTAGAATCAGATGGAGAATAGCTATTCCGATTCCTATAAGGCGGCAGGTGTCGACGTTACTGCCGGATACAGGGCGGTCGAGCTGATGAAACAGCATGTCGCCCGCACCGCGCTTCCCGGGCTTCTGGGCGATATCGGCGGCTTCGGCGGCCTGTTTGAGCTGGATCTGTCGGGGATGCCTCATCCGGTGCTGTGCGCCGGAACGGATGGCGTCGGCACGAAGCTGAAGCTTGCATTCTTGATGGACAAGCATGATACCGTGGGCATTGACTGCGTGGCAATGTGTGTCAATGATATCATCTGCTGCGGAGCAAAGCCCCTGCTGTTTTTGGATTATATCGCCTGCGGCAAGAATCTCCCCGAAAAAATCGCGTCCATTGTGTCGGGCGTCGCGGAAGGGTGCGTGCAGGCCGGCTGTGTCCTGAACGGCGGCGAAACCGCCGAGATGCCGGGATTTTATCCGGAGGATGAGTATGATCTCGCCGGATTCGCGGTAGGCGCGGTGGACAAATCCCGTATTCTGGATAAAAATTCTGTGGCGGCGGGGGATGTGCTGGTAGGTATCCGCTCAAGCGGCGTTCATTCCAATGGATTTTCTCTGGTGCGCAAGGTGTTCGATGTCGAAAACAACGGCGGCCTAAACAAGCGCTATGACGAACTTGGCATGTCGCTCGGCGAAGCGTTGCTCGCACCCACAAAAATCTATGTGAAGCCGGTCCTTGCCGTTATGGAACAGCTGACGGTGAAATCCGTCTCCCATATCACCGGCGGCGGATTTTATGAAAATATTCCCCGCGCTTTACCTGAGGGGAAACGCGCGAAGATCAGCAAAAAAACTGCCGGCACTCTGCCGATTTTCGATATCATTCAAAAAACCGGAAAAATTCCGGAGCGCGATATGTACAACACCTTCAATATGGGCACCGGCATGATTTTAATTGTCGGCAAGCAGGATGCGCAAAAAGCGGTGGAGATTCTGAACGCAAACGGGGAAGATGCCCACGTGATCGGCTTTATCGAGAACGGCGAAAAGGGAATCGAGCTATGCTGAAAAGAGTTGTGGTGTTGGTTTCCGGCGGCGGGACCAATCTGCAGGCGCTGATTGACGCACAGGACCGGGGAGAGATCAAGAACGGCGAGATTGTGGGCGTGATCAGTTCCAGGGAAGACGTTTTCGCCTTGGAGCGCGCGAAAAAAGCCGGAATACCTGCGGTGGTTCTGTCGCGCAGGAGTTTTTCTTCCCGCGAGGATTATGATTCGGCGCTTTTAGCGGAGCTGCGGAAACTGCAGGCCGATCTGGTGGTACTGGCCGGATTCCTGTGCATCCTTGGCGAGACGGTCGTTCAGGCATACGACCGCCGGATCATCAATGTGCACCCGTCGCTGATTCCCTCCTTTTGCGGGGACGGGTTTTACGGATTAAAAGTTCATGAGGAAGCGTTGCGTTACGGCGTTAAGGTAACGGGGGCTACCGTTCACTTTGTCGATCAGGTGACCGACGGCGGGCAGATTATTTTACAAAAGGCGGTTCCGGTCGAAGAGGGCGACACGCCGGAAACCCTGCAGAAAAGGGTTATGGAACAGGCCGAATGGGAACTGCTTCCCAGAGCGGTTTCGCTTTTCTGCGAAGGCAAAATCAAGTAATGAGAGGGAGTGGAGCAGATGAAGCAGCTTTCCCCAATAGAGGCGCTATTGAAAGAGAATGCGTATCCGGGAAGAGGAATCGTGATCGGGCGCAGTGAAGACGCAAAGAGCATGGTGGTTGTCTATTTCATTATGGGCCGCAGCGAGAACAGCCGGAACCGCATTTTTGTAACCGACGGGGACGGTATCCGTACGCAGGCGTTTGACCCGGCAAAACTAACTGACCCCAGCCTGATTATTTACCATCCGGTCCGTGTTTTAGACGGCGCAACCATTGTAACCAACGGCGACCAGACGGACACGATTCAGGACTTCCTCCGTCTGGGAAAAACATTTGGTGACGCTTTGCGCACCCGCACCTTTGAGCCGGACGCACCCAATTTTACACCGCGCATCTCCGGCCTGGTACAGAATTCCGGCTACCGGTTTTCCATTTTGAAAAGCGCGGACGGGGATTCCGATTTTATCCGACGCTTCTTCTATGAATATGACAGCACAGCAGCGGGAACAGGCCATTTTATCCATACTTATCGCTGCGACGGCAGCCCGATTCCCTCTTTTTCCGGGGAACCGGAAGAGGTGTCGTTAAAAGGCGGCATCGACGCGCTTTCCAGTTCAGTCTGGGAGAGCCTGAATCAGGAAAACAAGGTTTCGCTGTTCATCCGCTTTATCAGTCTCGCGGACGGAACGTACGAAACGCGAATCATCAATAAAAATCATTGAGGAGGCAGCATGATGGCGCGGGAACTGGAATTAAAATACGGCTGTAATCCAAATCAGAAGCCGGCACGTATTTCTATGCAGGACGGAGAACTGCCGGTCGAAGTACTCAACGGAAAGCCGGGGTATATCAATTTTCTGGATGCGTTCAACAGCTGGCAGCTGGTCCGGGAGCTGAAAGCGGCCACAGGGCTTCCGTCTGCCGCTTCTTTTAAGCATGTCAGCCCGGCCGGTGCGGCTGTGGGGTTGCCGCTTTCCCCTGTGGAAAAGCGGATTTGCTTTGTGGAGGATCTAAAGCTTTCCCCGATAGCCAGTGCTTACGCGCGGGCCAGAGGCGCAGACCGCATGAGCAGTTATGGAGACTGGGCGGCGCTATCCGATATCTGTGACGCCGAAACGGCAACTTTGCTGGCGCGCGAGGTTTCCGACGGCATCATCGCACCGGGTTATACCGACGAAGCGCTTAAAATTCTGAAAACAAAGCGCAAGGGTGGCTACAACGTCGTGAAAATAGACCCCGATTATGTTCCTGCGTCGATAGAGCGCAAGGATGTTTACGGCATAACCTTTGAGCAGGGGAGAAACGAGATCAGACTGGACGAATCTCTGCTGGGAAACCTGATCACAAAGAACAAGGATCTGCCTAAACAGGCTAAACGGGACCTTTTAATTGCGCTTATCACGTTAAAGTATACACAATCGAACTCGGTATGCTATGTTAAGGACGGACAGGCAATCGGCATTGGGGCGGGTCAGCAGTCCCGGATTCATTGTACCCGCCTGGCCGGCAACAAGGCGGACATCTGGTGGCTGCGCCAGAACCCCAAAGTGCTGTCCTTGCCCTTCAAAGCGGATATCCGCCGGCCGGACCGCGATAACACGATTGATGTTTATCTTTCCGACGATTACATGGATGTACTGGCGGACGGTATCTGGGAAAACTTTTTTACAGAGAAACCGGAAGTATTCACCAGAGAAGAAAAACGCGCATGGCTGAACCGGCTGACAGGCGTATCTCTCGGCTCCGACGCCTTTTTCCCGTTCGGCGATAATATCGAACGCGCGCATCGTTCCGGCGTGCAATACATTGCACAGCCGGGCGGTTCCATCCGCGACGACAACGTGATCGACACCTGCGATAAATATGGAATTGCGATGGCCTTTACAGGTGTCCGTCTGTTCCACCATTGAATTGATAGGAGGCCGTCCAGTGAATATTTTAGTAATTGGTTCCGGCGGGCGTGAGCATGCAATCATCCGCAAACTGAAAGAAAATCCTCTTGCCCAGACTATTTACTGCGCGCCGGGCAACGGCGGTATTGCGGCAGACGCGGTTTGCCTGCCTGTAAAAGCATGCGATGTGCAGGGCATGGTCGCAATTGCAAAAGAGAAGAAAATTGATTTTGCTGTTGTAACTCCGGATGATCCGCTGGTGTTCGGTATGGTTGACGCGATGAATAATGCCGGCATAAAAACGTTCGGACCGACCGCTGCTGCGGCCCAGATTGAGGGGAGCAAGGTTTTTTCCAAAAATCTAATGAAAAAATATGGGATTCCCACCGCAACCTACGAGACCTTCGACGATGCGGCGGATGCGGTTTCCTATATCAGAGCGCGCGGACAGTTTCCCGTTGTCATAAAAGCGGACGGACTGGCACTGGGAAAAGGTGTGCTGATTGTAAACAGCATGAGCGAGGCCGAGGAGGGAATCCATTCCATTATGGAGGACAAGGTGTTCGGCGCTTCGGGTAACCGTGTGGTGATTGAGGAATTTTTAACCGGACCCGAAGCAAGCGTGCTGGCATTCTGCGACGGAAATACGATTGTCCCCATGGTGTCCGCTATGGACCATAAACGCGCGCTGGATCATGATCAGGGGTTAAATACCGGCGGGATGGGAACAGTGGCGCCCAACCGGCATTATACAGCTGAAATAGCCGAACGCTGCATGAAGACGATCTTCCAGCCTACGGTTGAAGCGATGAAAGCGGAAGGCAGGCCATTTTCAGGTTGCCTGTTTTTTGGGCTGATGATTACTCCCAAAGGCCCGTATGTGATAGAATACAACTGCCGCTTTGGCGACCCTGAGACGCAGGTAGTGCTGCCGCTTTTGAAAACCGATCTGCTGGAGATTATGCTTGCGGTTTGGGATAAGCGTCTTGATAAAGTGAAGGTGGAATTTTCTGATTTGCATGCGGCCTGCGTTGTTCTGGCAAGCGGGGGTTATCCTGTGAGCTATCAGACAGGCTTCCCGATTTCGGGGCTGAATCAGCAGGGTCAGATGGAAGGTGCCACCATCTATCACGCGGGAACAAAATTCGAGGACGGCGTTTATAAAACCGCGGGAGGGCGCGTCCTTGGGCTAGTGGCAACTGCACCGACCGGAAACGATGCGCTGAAAAAAGCTTATCAGGCCGCGGAAAAAATATCCTTCGGGGGCGTACACTACCGCAGGGATATCGGCGCAAAGAACTAGGTCCTGTTTGAACGGCAGCATAAAAGCTGCCGCTCTTTTTTTGGCTCATCGATATCACTCAAAGCATAGAATAGTATGGAGGTGGTATGCGGCGTGAGTTCAGGTTTCGATTCCAAAGGCTTGGAAAATATCAGTACAGAAGAAATATTGGAAGCTCTGCGTGAAGTAAAGAAAATAAAAAAGAGCGAGAGTAATAAAAACACGGTTTGCAGAAGAACAGGGCAGGGCGCACAGTTTATTTATGCCGCTGCCACGGTCGCCAATATTCTTTGCGATAGTCTGTCAGAGGAACAGATTAATCTGCTGGCAAATTTTTTAGCGGTGGTTACCACCTGCGCTTACGCGATATTAAGGGTGGAACATCCTGCCGACATATCTGATGAGGAAATTGTTGAGGAATAATATTGATTGGCTAGCAAAAGAAAATATGATATAATATAGGGCATGCCGGAAGATGCAGACGGCATGCCCTTTTTCCAAAATTTGTTCTGGAGAGGATGCAGTAAAATGATAGATGGAGTCCACTTTATGAGTGAACCGTTGCATGCAAAATGGTGGTAAGTGATGGTAGTTGATATAAACGCGGTGAAGCAGGCACGGCTGGGCGATAAGGAGAGTTTTGCTGAGGTTTATCGGCAGATTGCCGATGACCTCTATAAGGTTGCACTTTATTCGCTGGGAAACGCGCACGACGCGCAGGATGTGGTGAGTGAAACTTTTATAGAGGCTTATAAAGGAATTAAAAATTTGCGGGATGACAACAGTTTTAAGCCATGGATTATGCGAATTTTGTCGATTCGCTGCAAACGAAAGATCGGGCAGTACATTTCCGGCAGAAACCAGTTGGATATTGATGACTTCCTGGATCTGAGCGAAGAGGGAAACAATGTGGAAGAAAGTTCTTCCAACCGCATTGCGTTGCTTCATGCGCTGGAAATGCTGTCTCATCAGGAACGTGAAATCGTGGCCCTGGCTGTGGTTCAAGGATATACTGTGCGGGAAACCGCTGAAATTCTCGGCGCCCCTCAGGGAACGGTCAGTTCTAAACTGCACCGTACCTTAAAAAAGCTGCGCGTGCAGCTTGAAGGTCAGGGAAAGGAGTGAATGGGTTGAATCCGGATAAAAAATTGGAAATGGAACAGGATTTGGAATTTCTGCGCGGACAATTTGACAAGTTAAATCGCGAAATCCGGCTTCCGCATTCACTCGAAGCGGACTCTATGCTAAAGCTGCTTGAGAAAGTTGAACAGGAGCCAAAGGTAGAAAAGAACCATAAAGTGCTATGGCTGAAACCATTGGCAGCGATTGCAGCCTGTTTTGTGGTTGTCGCAGGTTCTGTCTACGCTTTAAGAGGGACGGGCAGCAAGTCCTCATCCATGGTTTCTTCTGAGATGTCAGTCTCAAAGGAAGCGGCCGACACGCAACTTGCTCCGGAATATGCATTGCGCGCGTTGGAGGACCGTGCAGGCATGGGCGGCGGAGATACGGGTGGCGGTGCGCCCGGACAGGAATCGGATTCGGATTCCGGCAAGGCTGCTGTACAACCCAATGAGGCGGCAGATGATTTAAATGCGGGTGGCGGGGTTGATTACGCCGACAATTATACACAGCTGCGGGATGCCGCTTTCAGGATAGGCGGCGGCATGGATCGTTACGCAGTACGGAATACAGAAGGGAACGAAGCAGCGGACGAAGTCTATTCTCAGGAGACAACGGAACAGCAACCTGAACTGAAAAGCTCAAAAATAGAACTCTTTACAAGCGCTTCGCTTAACTCCGATCAAATTGCCGGGAGCGGGTACACCGGCACCAATGTTCAGGAAGACGGGGTCGATGAGGCGGATATTGTAAAGACGGATGGAGCTTATTTATATAGTCTTGCTGAAAATGATTCAGTCGGCTCTTATATCTATGTTACCGATGCTGCGAAAATGAAAGTTACCGCAAAAATACAGGTAGATGATGATGTTTCCGAATTCTATGTCAGTGATGACCGTTTAATTACAGTAGAAAATGCTCCGGATGCTATCCCGCAGGAAAAATTACCGGAGGTGACAATTGTAGGCGCGACCGATGACAGCTTGGTCAGGCAGCTTCAGCAGAAAAACCCTTCGGCTACCGACCAAAATATGAGCCGTACGGATGTGCAGGCGACTGAAGCTGTGCAGGTTTGTGTCTTTGATCTCTCTGACCCCTCAGCCCCTAAAATGATCAAAACTTTCGCACAAAACGGCAATTATATTTCATCGCGCATGGAAAGCGGCGTACTTTATATTGTGAGCAGCTATAGCATTTCCCCTGCGTTCGACATGCAAAACGCTCAACTCAGCAGCCTCGTCCCGGCAGTATACGATAGTACGTCATCAAGAGCGCAGCTGCTCTCTGCCGATCAGATTGCGATTCTGCCAAATTCTGATCGCGCCAGCTATACGGTGATCTCCGCTATGGATACGAGCTCCGGTAAATCCGCGACACAGGCGATCCTTGGCGGCAGTGACGGCATCTATATGTCACCAAATAACCTATACCTCTATCGTACGGATTTTCAGCAGGCAAGTGGCAGCCAAAACTTTGAAATCACCAGGATTATCCGTTTTTCCGTGAACAAAAGTCAGGTTAGGCTTGTGGCGGACGGTACTGTGACAGGTTCCCCTTATGGGCAGTTTGCGCTTAGTGAATCATCGGATGGCAGACTGCGAATCGCTGTAACCGCAACTCAGTCGGATGGCGGTACGACAAATAGCCTCTATGTGCTTGACGCAGAAATGCAATGCATCGGCAAGGCTGAAGGACTAGCCCCGGGCGAGACTGTTCAATCCGTTCGCTATGTAGGAGATACCGCCTATCTGGTTACCTACCGCCAGGGCGATCCGGTCTTTGTGATCGACCTCTCTGATCCTCAAAAACCTGTACTTCTTGGGCAGCTGAAATTATCAGGGCTTCCGGAATATCTGCATCCAGTGGGGGATGGGCTGCTGATCGGGATCGGCCGCAATATCGGCCAGGACGGAACGGTTGCCGGTATTAATTTGAGCTTATTTGACAGTTCAGATCCACTTGATATGAAAAAAATACAGGAATACCAGATTGACGGCGGCGAATACTATTCAGAAGCGCTTGACAATCATCGTGCGGTTCTATGTGATGAAAGCCGCAATCTGCTTGGCCTGCCGGTGAATACCGTGGACAATCAGGGCCGTAATGTTGACAGCTATTATGTGTTTTCATATAATAGACAAAACGGGTTTACGCTGAAAGCCAATTTACGCCAGGATTCAGGAACCGGGAACAACCGGTTCGGCCCACTCAATCGCGGGTTGATCATTGGCGATCTGCTTTACGCGTTTTCGCCGGGAAACATCGCCAGCTACAACATCGGCACTTTTAGTCAAAAAGGCAGTGTAAAACTAGCATAAAAGACAGGGCCGCAAGCGGGCGGCCCTGTCTTTTTAGGAGGAATCATGCGAATTTTAGTAGATGCAGATGCGTGTCCTGTCAAGGAACAGATTGTCAGGATTGCGAAAAAATATAGTCTGCCGGTTATTATGCTGATAGATACCAGCCATATATTAGATGATGGATACAGCACGGTGATTACGGTAGACAAGGCACGTGACAGTGTAGATATTAAGCTGATTAACCTGCTTTCACCAGAAGATATTGTTGTCACCCAGGACTATGGCGTGGCCGCCATGGCGCTTGGAAAAGGTGCGCACGCTTTGAACCAGAACGGGCTGCTATACAGTGCGGATAACATGGACCGATTGTTGTTTGAACGTTTTTTAGGCCAAAAGGTGCGCCGTGCGGGCGGAAGGACAGCGAATACCAAAAAAAGGGGGAAAGAGGAGAACGAGGCTTTTTCTGTCATTTTGGAAAAACTGATCCTCAACAAATTGGAAGGCAACTGACATTTTGAAAAACAAAAAACCTCCGGAACATGTCCGGAGGTTTTGCTTTATCACCAATTAATCACTGACATAAGGCAGCAGACCCAGATGACGGGCGCGCTTAATTGCAATGGTCAGTTCACGCTGATGGTGTGCACAAGTACCAGTCACACGGCGGGGAACGATCTTTGCACGCTCGCTGAGATATCTTCTCAGGCGGGGAACATCCTTATAATCAATAGGGCCAAGCTTATCAACGCAGAAAGAGCAGACTTTTTTTCTGCCTTTTCTGCCGCCGGAGCGAGGACCTCTGCTATCTCTGTTGTCTCTGTCAGACCTCTCGTAAGCCATAAATACAAACCTCCTTATACTGATAATAGATTGATTCAGTGCGCTTAAGAATCAAAAAAGCGAAGCACGCTCATTAGAAAGGCAGATCGTCGGAATCACCGGCCATTTCAGAGAAGTCGCCCACATCACCACTGGCGTATGTGACAGAAGGCTCTGCGGGGGCAGCCGGAGCCGGGGGATTAAACGCCGGAGCAGAAGTACCTCCGGAAGCGTTTTTGCTTTCTCCAAACTGAACGTTGTCAGCAACAACCTCAACCGCTTTACGCTTATTACCCTGCTTGTCTTCATATGTGCGGGTCTGGATGCCGCCTTCGACAATAATCATTTTCCCTTTGGAAAAATATTTAGATACGAATTCAGCAGTTTGCCTCCACGCAACAACGTCGATAAAATCAGTCTGGCGCTCACGGTCACGGGAAAAGCTGCGGTCAATCGCAATGGTGAAAGAAACGACAGATATACCGTTTGGGGTTTGCCTGAGTTCCGGATCGGCAACCAGACGTCCCATCAGAATCGCTCTATTTAACATTGCGCAACACTCCTTGTCTTATGCTTCCTTTACAGGTTCTTTTGCAGGTTCCTTCGCAGCGGGAACTTCTTCTTTCGCAACGATCAGGCTGCGCAGGACGCCGTCAGTGATCTTATAGATACGATCAAGCTCGGCCGGAAAATCGGGGGTGGAATTGAAGTTAACAACCACATAATACGCAACAGTTTCATCATTGATGGGATAGGCAAGAGGACGCTGTCCCCAAGTATCCACACTGATGATTGTTGCATTATCGGAAATCAGCTTGTTGAATTTTTCAACAAGGGCGTTAACGCTTTCCTCACCGTTTTTTACACTGAATACCATCACAGTCTCGTAGTTTGCTCTAAGCTGTGCCATTTGAACACCTCCTTTTGGACTTTAGGCCCTGCCTCTGATGGGCAGAGCAAGGATGTTATACCGCAAGGCAGAATACTCCCCCGGTTAACCAGTAAATTATAACAGCAGAAAACAGCAAAGTCAAGCCCTGCAAAGGAATAATTTACTTATCATTCGCTTTTTTACGGACATTTCCTGTGCTATAATAAAAATTATAAATGTCAGAAACAAAGGAGTGTTTTTCATGCGCATTGTAACAGCCGAACAGATGAAAGCCATTGAGCAGAACGCTGTTTCCTGCGGATTGTCCATGGAGCGGTTAATGGAAAATGCGGGCAGCGCGGCGGCAATGGCGATACGGCGCGAGTATGAAGTCGACGGCCGCTATGTTACCATTTTCTGTGGCAGGGGCAACAATGGCGGGGACGGATTTGTGGCAGCGAGAAGACTGTGCCAGGCTGGTGCAAACGTTGCGGTGGTTCTGACTGACGGGGCTCCGCGTACGGAACAGGCAAAATCCATGTATGAAATGATCCGCATGATGGATATTGCGATTTCAGAATATGGAGTGGACCCACACTATCTTGCTGAACGGCTGGCGGAAACGGATATTCTGATCGACGCCATCTATGGGACAGGATTTCACGGCGAGCTGGATGACCGGCACAGGGATATCTGCCGGCTCATGAACGGAGTTGATGTGGATACAGTAGCGCTGGATATCCCAAGCGGCGTTACCTCTGACACCGGCTTTGCCGACAGCTTCGCTGTGAGGGCGGCAATGACGGTGGTATTTGATAGTGGGAAGCCTGCCAGCGCGTTCCCTGCATCGGAGGAATACTGCGGCAAGGTGGTGCTGGCCGATATCGGGATACCTGAGGAAGCACATGAAGGTATCCATTCAGAATTTACGATGGTAGATCAGGAATATGTGTTCAGCCATCTGCAAAAGCGCCGCCGCCGGACGCATAAAGGGGATTACGGCAAGCTGCTGAACGTGGCCGGCTCACAAAACTATATGGGTGCGGCAATTCTGTCTTCTCTCGCGGGAATGCGCACCGGTGCCGGTTATGTCACGCTGGCTTCCTCCGGCGAGGTCTGCCGGACCGCTCTTCCGGAACTTTTGGAGTGCGTGATGCTGCCGCTGAAAACGACGGATTCAGGAGCGCTTTCCTACGAGTCCATTCCGGAGATATTGTCTGTCGTTCAAAAAAGCTCTGCGGTTTTGGCGGGGAATGGCATGGGAGATTCCGAGGATGCCCAAAGCATTATTTTTGATTTGGTGCGCAAGACCAAATGTCCCCTGATCTTGGATGCGGATGGCATAAACGCAGTTTCCCGGAATATAGATATACTGAAACAGGCGTGCGGTCCTGTGGTGCTGACGCCCCATCTGATGGAGCTTTCAAGGCTGACAGGCGCTCCGTTGGAACAGCTCAGGCGTGACGCGCTGACAGTCGGACGCGCTTTTGCCCGGGAATATCAAGTAACGCTGGTTTTAAAAGACGCCTATACCAACACCGTAAGCGCCGATGGGCAGGTGCTGATCAACACAACCGGAAATGCCGGATTGGCGAAGGCCGGCAGCGGGGATGTCCTGGCCGGTATCATCGGCGCGCTTGCCGCGCAGGGAATTTCTCCGGAGATTGCGGCGGCATCCGGCGTCTGGCTGCATGGCGCCGCAGGCGATATGGCTGCCCGTAATTATTCGCAGTACGGCATGCTGGCGCGTGATGTGATTCAGGCGCTGCCACAGGTGTTTCTGGAAAATAACCGGTGATCTTAATCCTATGAAATTACGGTCGGGGGGAATGAATCGTTGCGGTGGAAATTGGTTCTTGCCGTAGTTTCGGCGGTGCTGGCAATCGGGCTTTCCGCTTGCGGCACAGAAAAATTGAATGCGCAGGAACAGGCACAAATTCAGGAAAACCTGAGCAAATCTTATGAAACGACTGCAAAGGTGAACTATCACGATTTTGAGACGGTAATGACCATTTACAAAAAACCGATGAACTGCGCAACGGTGCGGTTCGAAAACCCTGAGAACCTGAAGGATTTTAAGCTGACTTACTATACGGATAAAGTTGCGGTTGACTACAAAGATATGCATTTTGATTTTCTTCCCGACACTCTGCCCGGAAAAGCCGCATCCAGCCTTGTCGTCTCGGCGCTCAATTCAGCCATGAGTGATAACGGAGTTACCGTGGAGCAGAAAGAGAAGCAATTAATCGTAAAAGGCGAACTGGACGAGGGCTCTTTTTCTCTGGTGATTGACCGGGACAACGGAAATATTTTAAAGTTGTCGATTCCTGCAAGTGAACTGGAAATGGAGATTCTGAATTTCAAAATTCTGGAATGAAACCTATAAAAATAACAGGGCCTGTACCGCATGGTACAGGCCCTGTTATTGTCAAAACAGGACGCCTATCAATAGAATGTAAAAGGTACGGAAAGTTTTCGCCCTATGATTAAACCGTGCCGGTATCGTTCAAACTACCAGTGGAAGTTTACGAACCAAAGAAATCCACGGAGTGTGATAGACGTGACTGTAAAAAGAGGGGACATCTACTACGCGGACTTAAGCCCGGTAGTAGGTTCGGAACAGGGCGGAGTACGGCCCGTTTTGATCGTTCAGAACGATGTCGGGAATCGTTACAGCCCTACAGTGATTGCGGCCGCAATCACGAGCCAGAAGGAAAAATCAAAGTTGCCAACCCATATTGAGATCAATTCGCAGGCCTGCGGACTCTCAAGGGACTCGGTGGTATTGCTGGAACAAATCCGTACCATTGACAAAAAACGCCTGAAAGAAAAAATGGGACGCCTGGACGATGGATCTATGGGACAGGTAAACCACGCGCTTTCCATTAGTTTCGGATTGGGCGATGCGGGCGGCATTACATAGGCCGCCCTTGTCAGGGGCTGCTGTGCTTTGCGCGGCAGCCCTTTTTTATTGCTATTTTACATACAAACGGCTATAATAAATGAAGATCAATGATCATTTTTCTGACCGCAAAGGAGTGGCTAAATGCAAAGACCAGTCAAACATGTACGGGATTCGCGTACAGAACAGATACAAATTATCATGCCGCAGCATATCAACGGCTACAACCGGCTGTTTGGCGGACAGCTTGTGGAATGGATTGACATTGTTGCCGGAGTGGTGGCGCGCCGCCACAGCAATTGTAAAGTGACTACCGTATCAATTGATCATCTGCACTTTAAAGCGCCCGCTTATGTGGATAATACGATTGTTCTGATCGGACAGATAACTTACGTGGGCATGACCTCCATGGAAGTGCGTGTAGATACCTTTGTGGAGCATCTGAATGGTGAAAAACAGTTGGTGAACCGGGCTTTTTTAACAATGGTTGCGCTTGATGATCAGGAACGGCCTGCAATCGTGCCTGCGTTGGAGCTTGAGACAGCGCAGGAAAGGCTCGATTGGGAAGCGGGGGAAAAGCGGAGTGCGCTGCGTAAACAGCGCTCTATCGAGCAGTTCTGAAAAAGTTGAGGCCCGCCAATTGACCTGGCGGACCATCTTGAATATTATTCGCCTCGGGTCAGATTTTCCGCACATTTTTTCAGTTCTTCCAGAGAATGAATTTTCATATGGCTTTGTTTCAGGGTTTCCTGCACAATGGCGGGCAGGGAGTTGAAATATTGCTGCATTTCGGGACTGTCAGTAAAAAAATCCTGCATTATGAAACCTCCTTAAAAGTTCATTTTCTGTTTGTTAAGACTCTGCACAAAAGCATGCATTTCATCACGGGAATGTATTTGATGCGTGTGCGAAATAATCTCCTGTTTCTTTTGTTCCGGCAAAGTGGCAAAATACTGCATAGCGCCCTCATTTTGCGCCAGTGCCATTCCGAAGCCAAGCGGCAGATCACTCATTTTTATCACCCTTATCTAGTCTGTGAATTGGGCAATCCAATTATACGCCTGATTGTATTGACACCGTTATGCACCTGTGCTAATATAAACTGGAAAAAAGAATAACCGGGGAGCCTGTGTGTACAAGCTGAGAGGAAATTTAAAATTTCGACCCGAAAAACCTGATTTGGATAATGCCAACGTAGGGAATTCGTTAAAGATAACACATTTCCGTGCAAGCATCATTGCGATCGGAAATGTGTTTTTTATTTAGGAAAGGGGCAGAAAATAAAATGTATAATGCAAGCGTAGCGATTCAGGTCCTGCCGGAATCGAAGGGAGAAGAGACCATCCGGATCGTGGATGAAGTGATTGCCTATATCAAAGGCACCGGGCTGAATGCCTTTGTGGGGCCATTTGAAACAACCATTGAGGGGGATTATGACCAGTTGATGGAAATTGTAAAGGAATGCCAGTTGATCTGTATTCGCGCGGGGGCGCCGAGCGTCATGTCTTATGTCAAAATCAGTTATAATCCCGAGGGTGTATGGAGTATTGAGAAAAAAACAGGAAAATACCACACAAAATAGGGAATAGAAACTATGAAAAAGGAAAGATTGATACAGATATGAAACAGATTCATTTAAAAAAGATGGTTTTCACGGCGCTTTTGGCCAGCCTTGGGTATGTGCTGTCCACATTTGTTTATTTTCCGCGTATGGCGCCGTTCCAGCATTTTGTCAATGTCATTTCCGCAGTATTCCTTGGGCCTGTCGGTGCCGTTTGCTGCGCCGCGCTGACCGGCGGGATGCGCATGCTTTTGAACGGGAGTACCATCCTCGCGGTAACAGGCGCGGTATTTGGCGCAGGATTGTCCGGAATTCTGTATCGGAAGACGGGCCGGCTTTTCATGGCGGTGATCGGCGAAATCATCGGGACAGGGATTATCAGCGCGATTGTATCTTTCCCGATTATGAAGATCTTCTATGGCTTGCCGGATGTCTCACCATTTACTTATATTCCGTTTTTTATCCCGTCTTCCGCAATGGGAGCCTTACTTGCGTTTCTGTTTTTGAAAGCGGTCTCCCGGAGAATGAGTGTTGCTGACATGCGTGCAAAGCTTATTGGAAAAGAAAAGGAGCAGATTCATGTTTGAAGAAATTTTAAACCGATTGGCAGAGCAAAAGCCTATCGTTCATTGCATTACCAACTTTGTAACCGTTAATGACTGCGCCAACATTGTTCTTGCAAGCGGAGGCTCCCCGACGATGGCGCACGACGTGGGGGAAGTAGGGGAGATCACCGAGATGTGCCAAAGCCTTGTGCTAAATATGGGTACCCTCGGCGATGATTTGGAGGCGATGATCGCAGCGGGCAAAAAGGCCAACGAACTTGGGCATCCGGTGGTACTTGATCCTGTGGCGGTGGGTGCGTCAAAGCTGCGTACAAACGCTTACCGCCGTTTGGAAAGCGAGGTCCGGTTTTCCGTAATCCGCGGGAATATCTCCGAAATCAAAGCAATTGCGACTGGCTCCGGCTCCACAAAAGGCGTGGATGCGGACGACCTTGATACCGTGCGGGAGGATACGCTTGATCAGGCAGTCCAGATGGCGAAAACATTGAGCCGGAAAACGGGGGCTGTCATCGCTATTTCCGGCGCTATCGATATTGTGGCGGACCGGGAGAAGGCATATGTTATCCGGAACGGGCACCCGATGATGGCGCGCATTACCGGCACAGGCTGTATGCTGACTGCCTTGATCGGCGCGTTCTGCGGCGCAAATCCCGACAGGATTCTGGACTCTGCCGCAGCCGCGGTTTGCTCGATGGGGGTTTGCGGGGAACTGGCTCATGCCAAAACCGTTCGGACGGAGGGCGGCACCCTGAGCTTTCGTACCTACCTGATTGACTATATGAGCAATCTGACACCGGAGAAACTGAACGGAGGAATGAAGCTTGAAATTCGATAGGAACTCCCTGCTGCTGTACGCAATTACAGACCGCACCTGGTTAAACGGCAAAAGTCTGGCCGGTGAAGTGGAGAAAGTATTGCAGGCGGGTGCCACTTTTTTGCAGCTGCGGGAAAAAGACCTGGATAAAGAACACTTTTTGCGGGAAGCAAAGGAAATCAAAAAGCTGACCGACCGGTATCATGTCCCGTTTGTGATCAACGATGATGTGGAGGTCGCCATTGCCTGTGGTGCGGATGGCGTTCACGTAGGGCAAAGCGACATGCAGGCGCGGGATCTTCGGCAGCTGTTTGGCCCGGATAAGATCATCGGCGTTTCCGCCCGCACAGTCGAACAGGCGCGGATTGCAAAGGAAAGCGGTGCGGATTACGTCGGTGTGGGCGCCGTTTTCGGTACGACAACCAAAAAAGACGCAAATCAGGTCACTTTTGAAGAACTCAAAGAGATCTGCGCCAGCGTCGAGATTCCGGTTGTAGCAATCGGCGGAATCAATGAGACAAATCTCATGCAGCTCAAAGGTAGTGGAATCGACGGGATTTCGATGATTTCCGCAATTTTTGCGAAACCGGATGCGGCAGCCGCCACAAAAAACCTCCTTGCGCTGGCAAAGGCAATGAAGGAGGCATAGATGGAAAGGCAGTACGCGATTTTTGATTTGGACGGAACCTTGCTGGATTCTATGCAGGTATGGAGAAATCTCGGAAAGAATTATCTGCTGTCCAGAGGGGTCAGGCCGCCGGAAAACCTGCTGGAAATCCTGAAAACGCAAACGCTCGGGGAATCCGCCGACTATTTTCGCAATGACTTGGGACTCTCTGGCACCGTGGAAGAAATCCTGAACGGGATTCATGAGATGATTACGCGGGAGTATGCCGAAACGATTCAGGCAAAGCCTTTTGTGCGTGATTATCTGGAAAAGCTGCATACATACGGTCAGAAGCTCTGTATCGCAACCGCGACGCCCGCCAATCTTGCAGTGCTTGCGTTAAAACGCCTTGGCCTTTTGCAGTATTTTTCGTTTATACTGGATTGCGGCGAAGCGGGAAGCGGCAAGAACAGCCCGGACATCTATCTTCAGGCCGCTGGCAGACTCGGAGCGTCAATAGAAGCTTGCACAGTTTATGAGGATGCATTGCATGCCATAAAAACCGCAAAAACCGCCGGGTTTTATGTTATTGGCGTACAGGATGCATCCGCTTCGCAGGACGAGGCAGAAATTCGAATGCTGTGCGACCGGTATATCCGCTCTTACAAAGAGCTTCTGGAAGAATGAACTGGAGGAATCAATCGTGAAAAAAGTGCTCACCATAGCGGGCTCGGACTGCAGCGGCGGGGCAGGAATCCAGGCGGACATCAAAACCATCACCGCCCATAAAATGTACGCCATGAGCGTCATAACGGCGCTGACCGCGCAAAACACCACAGGGGTGGCGGGAGTCATGGACGCAACACCGGAATTCGTGGAACAGCAGATGGACATGGTGTTTACCGATATCAGACCGGACGCCGTAAAGATCGGGATGGTATCCAATAAAGACATCATCGTATCTATCGCTAAAAAACTGCGGGAATATAACGCCCGTATTGTAGTTCTGGATCCGGTAATGGTTGCAACCAGCGGGAGCCGACTGCTCAAAGACGACGCGATGAATGCGTTAATCGGACAGCTTTTCCCGCTTGCCTCCGTAATCACACCGAATATACCGGAGGCGGAATGCCTTTCTGGAATGGACATTCAAAACAGGCCGGATATGTCCAAAGCCGCTGAAAAGATTGCGGAGTTTTATCAGGGCGGAATCCTGATAAAAGGCGGGCATATGTCCGACTGCAGCGATGATTTGCTTTGGATGCAGGGAAAAGAGGTCTGGTTTCAAAGCGAGAAAATTGACAACCCAAATACACATGGAACCGGTTGTACACTGTCTTCCGCAATCGCCTGCGGCCTGGCGGCAGGCCACAGCCTGGAACAAAGCATACAGAATGCAAAAGCATATATCACCGGAGCGCTCAAAGCCAACCTGAACCTTGGGGCGGGAAGCGGCCCGCTGAATCACTGCTGGTGGCTGTAATCATGAAACGCCATTTCGAACTGTTCACACACAGATCGGAATGGCGTTTTGCTTGAATCGGCAGTATTGCTATGATATACTATTATAGGAAGTATAGTTTGCACAAAAAGGAAAGGAATAAGGCTGATTCATGAAGTATGATGTGGTTTTGTGGGATTTTGACGGCACACTGGTAGATACCTCGGAGGGAATCTTTGAGTCCCTCAGGATTGCATTTGCGCGGATGGGGCAGTCGATGCCTGAGCTGCCGATACTTCGTAAGTTTATCGGCCCGCCTATGCTGTATTCGTTTCAAACATTTGTTGACTTTACTCCAAAACAGGCGGAGGAAGGCGTCCGGCGGTTCCGGGAGGATTATGAAACAAGAGGGATTTATAACGCCCGCGTTTATGATGGGCTGAAGGAACTGAATATGCAGCTTCGTTCGGAAGGAATCAAGATTGGCGTTGCGACATTGAAGCCGGAGCGGATGGCAAAGCTTCTGTTGGCTCATTTCGGGCTCGATGCTTTAATCGACGTTTGTGTTGGTACCGATGGAGATGAGAGCTCTGATATTACAAAAGCCGGTATCGTTCTGGAAGCAATGCAAAGACTTGGCTGCCGGGATAAATCCCGCGCTGTACTGATTGGGGATACCATTTATGACGCCGTGGGCGCGAAAGAAGCGGGTATCGACTTTCTGGCGGCCGCATATGGATTCGGCATTGATGAAGAGCGGGACAGACAAAGCAGCATTGGCCTTGCGCATAATGCGGAAGAAATTAGTGTAATTTTGAGGAAATTATGAGGAGATTTTATTGTCAAAAAGATGAAAAAGTTGTACAATAAAAAATACTGAATCTACCATTATCTGAAGCGGGGAGAGTCTGTTATGGATGCATCTTTGAATGCGGTTATTGAAAAGAAAATCAACAGAACGATCGGAAATTTGCAGAATAACAAGATGGATGCTTATTATGTCAAGACCTGTAAGGATGCCGTCAACCTGATTGACCAGCTTTGCGCGGAAGGTAAGTCGGTAGCGGTGGGCGGTTCCATGACGTTGTTCGAATGCGGCATCATTGATTATCTGCGTTCCGGAAAGTATCAGTTTTTTGACCGCTATGCACCGGGTGTGGATGTCGGAAAAGTGTTTCGTCAGGCCTTCTTCTGTGATACATTTTTCACAAGCAGTAATGCGATTACCGAGCAGGGGGAACTTTATAACGTCGATGGAAACGGGAATCGCGTAGCCGCTATGATTTTTGGGCCCAAAAGTGTCATTGTGGTGGCCGGTTACAATAAAATTGTTGCCGATCTTGAAGCGGCCAGACGCCGTGTAAGTGATATTGCAGCTCCCGCCAACGCCATGCGTCTGGATAAAAAAACGCCCTGCAAGGTATTGGGAGCCTGTCAGAACTGCCGCAGTGACGACCGCATTTGCGCGGACTATGTTATTCATGGCCAGCAAACCGCCAAGGGCCGCATAAAAGTCATTATTGTGGGCGAACAGCTGGGCTACTGACAGATGAATTCAGGTTATCAAGAAGGATTGCGAGGTGTTTGTGTTGTTTGACAGGTTTTTTAAACGGTTGGCCGCCGTATCGGCTGCGCTGATGCTGGCAGTCTGTATGGGGGTACCCATATTTGCGTTCAATCCGGCGACCGGTGATTCATCGGGTACAATGATCGTCATTATGGGCGGGCTTCTTGCCGTTTCACTGGTTTTGATTATTATATTTGCGGTTTTATCCGCCAAAAAGAAGAAAAAGTAATGTACATTGAAAGCCTGCCCGGGAATGATCGGCGAGCACGAAATTCTTGAGGGGGGCTTTTTTATCATTGCTCCGCTTTATCAAGTCAATTTCTAAAAGTAAATGATTCCATACAGGCAAACAGTTATTGTTCTGGACGGTCAACCGTGTTATAATAACAATAATGTTGGCTGTGAGGTGATCATTTGCTCGAAAACTTGAAACGGATACTGGTAATCGTTGGACACTACGGCAGCGGAAAGACCAATTTATCTGTCAATTTGGCGCTGCATATGAAGTCCATGGGAAAACCGGTTGTCCTGGTGGATTTGGATATTGTGAACCCCTATTTCAGGAGTGCGGATTTTGCCGGGCTGATGCAGCAGCATGGGATTGAATTGGTTTCGCCTACCTATGCTCGTACAAATCTGGATATCCCGGCCCTTACCGGGCGGCTTGACGCTGAAATAGAAACAGATAAGACTTTGATTATCGATGTCGGCGGCGACGATGCCGGTGCGGCCGCTTTGGGGCGCTACAGCGCAGCAATCCGCGATGCAGGCGGATGCGATATGCTCTATGTGGTGAACGGCTACCGTTATTTGACCCGCACTGCCGAAGATGCTGCCGAAATATTGGGAGAGATTCAGCGGGTTTCCAGATTGTCCGTGACCGGGGTAGTGAATAATTCCAATCTTTCTAATGCGACCACTCCACAGGACATTGCCGCAACGGACAGGTTTGCCCAGGAAACTGCCAAAACTTATGGAGTGCCCATGCTGTTTACGGCGGTTGACGAGCGGATTGCCGCTGAAACAGGTGTGCTGCTTGAAAACGGTACGGTATTTCCCGTACGGATATTCGTTAAAAAACCATGGGAGGAATGACCTCTCTGTTGATTTTTTCGATTCAACTATAAGGAGGTGTTTTGAATGGCAAAGATGTCGGTAAACGACAATATCTGTAAAGGCTGTGGACTGTGCATCCATGTTTGTCCCAAAAAAATTATAGTTCTGAATAAAACAGTTTTAAATGCAAAGGGTTATCATCCCGCAAAAGTGGATGAGATGGACAAATGCATCGGCTGTGCAATGTGCGCGGTGATGTGTCCGGACTGTGCGATTACTGTGGAGAAATAAGGAAAGGCAGTGTAAAGAATGGCTTCCAATCAAAAAGTACTGATGAAGGGGAATGAAGCGCTTGCCGAAGCTGCGATTCAGGCCGGCTGTCATCATTTCTTCGGATACCCCATCACCCCGCAGACCGAAGTTGCGGCCTATATGTCCAAGCGCATGCCCAAAATCGGAGGAACCTATCTGCAGGCGGAATCTGAGGTTGCGGCAATCAACATGGTGCTGGGCGCTGCGTCCGCCGGCGTCCGGGCGATGACCTCCTCTTCGTCGCCGGGCATTTCCCTGAAAAGCGAGGGAATTTCTTATATCGCCGGTTCGGATCTGCCCTGTCTCATCATTAACGTCCAGCGCGGCGGCCCTGGGCTTGGCGGCATCCAGCCGTCCCAGTCGGATTACTGGCAGGCCACCCGTGCCCCCGGTCATGGGGATCTGCATATTTTGGTGTTTGCGCCGTCTACAATCCAGGAAATGGTGGACATGGTGTTTGACGCGTTTGAAAATGCTGACCGTTATCGGATGCCCGCCATGATTCTGGCCGACGGAATGCTCGGACAGATGATGGAACCGGTTGTTTTTCCGGAGAAGAAAGTGGTCACTTTTGATAAAGAATCCTGGGCAACCAACGGACATAAAAATCAGCGTCCTCATAATATCGTGAATTCCCTTTATCTGCAAGCAACCGAACTGGAGCGGAAGGTAAAAGAGCGTTTTGAACGTTATGAAGTCATCAAGGCCAAAGAAGCCCGTGCCGAAGAATATCTGGTGGACGACGCGGAACTGGTGGTGGTTGCCTACGGCGCGACCTCCCGTATTGCCAGGAGCGCAATTAACAGCGCAAGGGCAAAAGGCGTAAAAGTCGGCTTGATTCGTCCGCAGACCCTTTGGCCGTATCCATCTGCTGTCATTGCAAAAGCGGCGCAGACCGCGAAGGCGTTTCTGACGGTGGAAATGAGCATGGGACAGATGGTGGACGATGTCCGCCTTGCTGTAAACGGCAAAGCTCCTGTTTCATTCTTTGGCCACACCGGCGGCGTGATCCCGACACCGGCGGAAGTATTATCGGAAATTGAGAAATTAACAGGAGGTGACAGGTAATGGCGATTGTTTATCAAAGACCGCACGCGCTGCTGGATGTTCCAACCCATTACTGTCCCGGATGCACACATGGTGTCATTCATAAGCTGGTAGCGGAAGTTATCGATGAACTTGGCATCGAGGGAAACACCGTCGGTGTTGTTCCGGTAGGCTGTTCGGTTATGGCTTATGATTATTTCGCGTGTGACGCGGTGGAGGCTCCTCATGGACGCGCCCCGGCGGTTGCAACCGGCCTGAAACGCGCCATTCCCACCAATGTGGTATTTACTTATCAGGGCGACGGCGACCTTGCCGCGATCGGTACCGCCGAAACCGTCCATTCCGCTACCCGCGGCGAAAATATTACCGTCATCTTTGTAAATAACGGAATCTATGGCATGACCGGCGGCCAGATGGCTCCGACCACCCTTCCCGGCCAGGTTACCCAGACTACGCCTTACGGGCGCGATACGGATATCGCGGGGTATCCCATCCGCGTCTGTGAAATGCTGTCCACCCTGAGCGGCGTTGCTTACGCGGAGCGAGTGGCTGTGGACAGCGTGCCCAATATTAAAAAAGCAAAAGCGGCAATAAAAAAAGCGTTTACCGCACAGATTGAGGGCAAGGGATTTTCCATTGTTGAGGTGCTTTCCACCTGCCCGACCAACTGGGGCTTCACACCGGTTGAAGCGATTCAGTGGCTGCGTGACAACATGATGCCTTATTATCCCCTTGGCGTATACATGGACAGAACAGAGGAGGGGGTAAAGCACAATGCTTAATATGCTGTTAGCCGGCTTTGGAGGACAGGGCGTCCTGTTCGCCGGTAAAATTGTAGCTTATGCCGGTTTGATTGAAGACCAGTATGTTTCTTGGCTGCCTTCCTACGGCCCTGAAATGCGCGGCGGTACCGCGAACTGCAGTGTCTGCCTCTCGGATCAGCCGATTGGTTCTCCGCTTGTGCTGGCTCCGGATGTTCTGATTGCCATGAACCTGCCTTCCTATGATAAATTCATTGATAAAGTGGTTCCCGGCGGCATCGCAGTGATCGACAGTTCGTTAATTGATAAAAAATGCGAGCGTACAGACATTCACTGTTTTTACGTTCCCGCTACGGAATTGGCGCAATCCGAAAACTTGCAGGGGCTGGCAAATATCATCATCCTCGGCAAGGCATTTGGGGAATCCAAATTTGCTTCTTTCGAGACAGTGGAGCAGGCAATCCACAAATGTGTCCCGGCGAAAAAACAGCACCTTGCAGAACCGAACCTTCGGGCGATTCAGCTTGGTATGGGATTATAAAAACCGGATATCGTCAGACAGAGGGCGCTTTTTGCCCTCTGTCTTTTTTTGCCGTCTTATGCTAAAATAGGATGCATCAAAGTTGGAAATGAAGGTGGAGACATGCTGCATCTGATTCTCGGGACGGCCGGAACAGGGAAGACGGACTTGCTGTATAAAGGGATACGGGATTGTGTAATATCCGGCAGGAAAGCCATTCTGCTGGTGCCGGAGCAGTCCTCATTTGAGAGCGAAAAAGCGCTTTACAGGCAGCTCGGCCCCAAGGATGCGCTGTCTGTGGAGGTGTTGAGCTTTACACGTCTGTGCGACCGGATTTTCCGCGAATACGGCGGATTGGCGGGCACCCATATGGAGGACACCGCAAAATATCTGCTGATGAGCGTGACCCTCGGGGAACTTGGAATGGGCGGAGGGCTCAGGATTTATAACAAAAGCAGTGGAAATGCCGCCTTTGTTTCGACCATCTGTGAAACAATCGGTGAGTTGAAGTCGGCGGGGGCCACGCCTGAAACGCTGCGCGGCGCGGCTGCGGAAAGCACGGACAAGGCCCTTTCAGAGAAACTGAAAGAGATTGCCTTAATTTTTGAGGCCTATCAGGCTGTTATAGACCGGGGATATAACGATCCTGACGACAGCCTGCCGCGCGCATGCAAGGCGCTGGAAAATGAGCATTTTTTTCAAGGCTATCACGTGTTTGTCGATGGATTTATGGCATTTATGGGCGCGGAGTGGAAGCTGCTTCGCTACATTCTGACCGACAGCCCGCATGTTACGGTCACGCTTACCTGCGCGGGGCTGGACAGTGGAGACAAAACCGGTGTTTTGGCGGCAGTTACCGCGACGGCCCACAGGCTTGTAGAGGAAGCGAAACGATGCGGCAGCCGTGTCGCGAAGCCGTTGGTGCTCGGACATGCTTACCGCTATCAGAACTCCGCGCTGGCCTATCTTGCCTCGGAATATCCGAAGGAACAGCCATGCCTGTGCGATTTCCCCACACAGGGCGTGACAGCGGTTGTCTGCGAGGATGTCTACGACGAACTGGAATATATCGGCGGGCAGATTGCGCTGCTGGTACAGGAACAGGGCTGCCGCTATCGGGACATCGCTGTGATCGGGCGGGATTTGGGTCGCTATCTTGTCCCTTTGCAAACAGTGTTTTCCCGTTATGAGATTCCCTTTTTTACAGACCTGCGAGCCGATATTCAGGTTAACCCTTTCGTAAACGGGCTGCTTTGCGCGCTGGATGCGGTGCGCAGCAATTTCGATTCCGACTATATGCTCTCGCTGGCCAAGCAGTGTATCACCGGGCTTAGTGAAATGGAAGCTGGTATGCTCGAAAATTACTGCTTTGTCTGGAGTGTCAAAGGAAAGGACTGGACCTCCGATTTTGTCAATCATCCGGATGGCATGGAGCAGACGCTTTCGGAGGAAGACGCTGTGCGTCTTGACGATCTCAACGCGGTGCGAAAAAAGCTGATGGCCCCGCTGCTGCGTATGAAAAAGCGGCTGGCGGACTGCGACGGACGCGAATTTGCCGCGGCGGTATTTCAGTACCTGACAGATTGCGGCGCTGTGGAGAATCTGACGAACAGCGCCCGGGAAATGCCCGAAGATATTCAGAAACAGTTCCTCGATACCGGCGCGCAGGTGTGGGATGTAATTATGAACCTGCTGGACGTATTCGGGGGCGCGCTTGGCGGCGTGCATATGCCGCTGTCCCGACTGATTGATTTGTTCCGCATGAGCATCGCCACTGCGGATATCGGAACTCTGCCTCAAACGCTGGATCAGGTCATTGTCGGAACGGCGGATCGCATCCGCCCAAATGCGCCGAAAGCCGTATTTGTCATCGGGTTAAACGAGGGGGAGTTCCCGCGCTGGTCCGTTCCATCCGGGATTTTTTCAGCCTCCGAAAGAAATCTGCTTGGCAAACACGGCATTGATTTACTGCAAACACCGGAACGCACCGCGCTGTTCGAACAGTATTTTGCCTATTTTGCCATCACGCAGGCTTCTGAAAAGCTCTGGCTCACGTGTCCGCTGAAGGATACCGCCGGAAATGGGCTGACGCCTTCCGGTATGTTCCGGCAGGTGGAAGAATTGCTGGGCTGCAAAATGACGTCCTCAACAGACGATCTTGACAGAATCTGCAACGAAAAGACCGCGTTCGACGTGATGACCAGGCATTGGAGAGAACGTACGCCGCGCCAGCAGGCGCTCAGGCATTTATTTGCTTCAACATCACCGCAAAGACTGCGGGCGCTTGAGCGTTTTTGTGATACGAAAGAATTTCACCTTTCCGGCCAAGATACGGCAAAGCGGCTGTTCGGCAGCGAAATCCGGATTTCCCCGTCGCGTGTGGAACGGTTTTACAACTGTCCGTTTTCTTATTTCTGCCAGTCGGGATTGCAGCTGAATCCACGCCGCAGGGCGGAATTCAACCCCATTGAATCCGGCTCGCTGATTCATCTTGTTTTGGAACAGATGGTAAAAAAGTACGGTGGCGGGGGGCTGGCATCGCTTGATCAGCAGGCGATGCGGCAGGAAATTTCCCGGATTATCCGCAGTTATCTTACCGAGCGGATCGCCGACCTTGATGGAATGCCCGCCCGGTTTCAATACCTGTTTCAGAGGCTGGTCAATACTCTGGTGAGGCTGCTGGAGCGGCTGGGGGAAGAATTTGCCCAGAGCGAATTCCAGCCGGCGGCATTTGAACTTCCAATCCGTGCGGACGCCCAAAACAAACCGCTGGAGCTGTATGCGCCGGATGGCAGCCGCATTCTTGTGGAAGGGATCGTGGACCGGGTTGACCTGCTGAAAAAGAACGGCACGCAATATATCCGGGTGGTGGATTATAAGTCTGGAGCGAAAGAGTTCAGGCTTTCGGATGTTTACTACGGATTAAACATGCAGATGCTGATTTATCTGTTTGCCCTCTGCGAAAACAGTTCGGGCGACGGGCAAGAGAGCATCCCCGCGGGTGTGCTTTATATGCCCGCGCGGGACAAGGTGCTGTCTGCCGAACGGCAGACGGATGAAAAAACGGCGCGGGACGCACAGGGCAAACAGATGAAGATGAGCGGCATCCTTCTGGAAAACAGGGAAGTTCTCACAGCAATGGAAGCCGGCCTTGCGGGCATTTTTATTCCCGTAAAGACCAAGAAAGACGGAAGCTATGACGCAAATTCCTCGCTTGCCAATCTGTCGCAGATGGGGCAGATCAAGGAACGGGTGGAAAGCCTTCTGTGCGGGATTGCCGAGCAACTGCACAGCGGAAAGATTGCCGCTGTGCCTGTGGACGGAGTTTCCCGCTATGCGCCCTGTTCGTGGTGTGATTATCATGCGATCTGTGCTCATGAGGACGGAGACGCGGTGCGTAAAATCACGGAACTGGACAAGGCGGCAGCATTGGAACTGATTAGAAAGGGTGAAACAGATGGCTGATAAACAGTGGACCCCTCAGCAGAGGGATGCCATTGAAGCGCGCGGTGGCACTGTACTGGTTTCCGCAGCTGCTGGCAGCGGCAAAACGGCGGTACTGGTGGAACGCGTGGTCGGGCGAATTCTGGATCCGGAGGACCCCGTGGATGCCGACCGCCTTTTGGTGGTGACATTTTCCAATGCGGCCGCGCTGGAGATGAAACAGCGCATTATGGCCCGCATCGCGGGGCTTTTGGCAGAACACCCTGACGACGCGAATTTAAGGCGCCAGCAGCTCCTTTTAACGCGCGCGCAGATCAGCACGATCCATTCATTTTGCCTGGAACTGATTCGCAGCAATTTCCAGCAGCTTGGTATTTCCGCCAATATCCGCATTGCAGATGAAAAAGAGCTGGATATCCTCAGAATGGACTGCGCGAAGGAATCGGTTGAACGGTTCCACCAGCAGAATCAGAACGGCGATTTCGGGCGTCTGACGGAACTGCTCAGTTCCGGGCGGGACGACAGCAAGGTATTTTACACCCTGTTCCGCCTTTACCAGTTTGTCCGTTCGCATCCGTTTTACCTTGACTGGCTCGACCGTATCCTGCTTTTTTACGGCGATGGCGTGCATGTGGCGGATTCTATCTGGGGAACCTGTATTCTCGATTATGCCGGCGACGCGCTTGATTATGCCGCAGGTCTGACGAGACAGGCACTTGACGTCATTTCAGGGGACGAAAAAATGTCCGCGGCCTATTACGATGCCTTTTCACACGACCTGCTGCAACTGGAGCAGACGGCGGCGCTGGCTGCCGCCCGTGACTGGGACGGAATATGCAGGAAGCTGGAAGTTTTCAGCTTTGATAAACTTGGGGCGCTCAGAGGGGAAGACCCGCGCAAAGAGACGGTACAGGCCCTGCGTACGCGGGTGAAAACGATGGTAAAATCCCTGCGGGAAAAACAGTTCTGCGCGACAGCGGAAGAATTCGCGGAGGACATTGCCTTCCTGCGTCCGCTGGTCAGTCTGCTGTTTGAACTGGTGAAAGATTTTGACCGCACCTTCACGTCGGCAAAGCAGCAGAAAAACCTGATGGATTTTTCCGACATGGAGCATTACGCCATCGCGCTGCTCGTGAGGCCCGCCGGTCCGGGATACGCTCCGACTCCTCTGGCGCATTCCATATCACAGCTTTATGATGAAGTTTTAATTGACGAGTTTCAGGATACCAATGCGGCGCAGGAGATGATTTTCAAGTCTGTCTCGCACAAAGAAAGCAACCTGTTCCTGGTCGGTGACGTCAAACAAAGCATCTACCGGTTCCGTCAGGCCATGCCGGAGCTGTTTATGGAGAAGAAAAAAACATATCTGCCTTATAACGGCTCCGATTTTCCTGCCAAAATTATTCTGGGGAAGAACTTTCGCAGTTCGCCGGAAATTACGGGCGGCATCAACTTTTTCTTTTCCCTTCTGATGAGCGAAAAAATCGGGGAGATCGATTATGATGAAGAAGAAGCGCTGATTGCGGGAGCGAAATTTCCCCAAGGAGAACAAAGAGGATGCAATGTCTGCCTTTTGGATATGAGCGATTACACCGGTGAGCAGGATAAGACCGCAATAGAGGCGGATTTTGTAGCGGATAGAATCGCAGGGTTGCTGGAAAGCCGCAGGCAGGTCACGCAGGACGGCAAACTCCGGGAGATACGGCCCTCCGACATCTGCGTTTTGCTTCGCTCTCCCGCCGGAAAAGCGCAGACGTATGTAAACGCGCTGAACGAGAGGGGCGTACCTGTCTGGGCGGAACCGAAAAGCGGTTTTCTCGGAACAAAAGAAATTGCGCCGGTTGTAGCGCTGCTGCGTGTCATCGGAAATCCGCTTTTGGACATAGACCTTGCCGCGGCAATGATGTCCGCGCTGTTCGGGTTCACCGCCGATGAAATGGCGGAAATCCGCATCGGCCAGAAACGCGGGCCGCTTTATACGGCGGTCTGCAGGCATGCTGAAAGCGGAAACAAACATTGTGCGGAGTTTCTTGCCGCTTTGCGTTCTCTGCGCCAGCTTGCCGAATCGGCCGCCGCCGACGAGGTAATCCGCAAGATCTATGAGCAGACTGATTATATGGGCAAGGTGCAGGCTATGCGCTTTGGGCAGGCCAGGCGTTCCAATCTGCTGCTGCTGGTGCAGTACGCCTGCGATTACCACGCGGGCGGCTATAAAGGGGTTTCCGGCTTCACAGGTTTTCTGGACCGCCTGCTGGAGCGGGGCTCCGATTTGTCTCCCGCCGCTGGATTGTCTGAGCGGGCGGATGCCGTGCGTATCATGAGCATTCACCGTTCCAAGGGTCTGGAATTTCCTGTGGTGTTTTTATGTGACTGCGCAAAGCAGTTCAACAAGGAGGACCTCAGAAGCAATACGCTCCTGCACTCCCGGCTGGGATTTGCCTGCATGCGGCGTGACTTTGAAAAAATGATCCAGTTTACCACCGTCCCCATGCAGGCGCTGCGTCTGGAACTCGAGCGTTCCATGCTTTCCGAGGAATTGAGAATCCTTTATGTGGCGCTGACCCGCGCAAAGGAGCTGCTGTTTCTCACGGGTACTGCGGCAAAGACGGAAGAAAAGCTGTCGGGACTTGTTTACGAGCCGGATTCCAGCGGCAAGCTGCCATCCTATCAGGTGCGCGGAGCGGCGTCCTATCTGGACTGGATTCTAATGGCCGCCGTTCATCATCCCGATCTGGAGGGCGTATTGGCCGGCTGCGGGGTTGAGGCAAGCAAAATCCCTGCCGACGCGCCGCTTTCACTGGAAATCGTTCCAATATCGGAAAAGCAGCCGGTTTGCGAAGCCTTGGAAGATTCGGAGCCGGCACAGCCAGATGCCGACTTTGAAGCGCTGCTGAAACGGCGGCTGGCATTCCGCTATCCTTATGAGGCGCAGACAAAGATACCGACCAAGCTGGCGGTCTCCCAGCTTGCGAAAGGAGATATGGCAAAAGCCTACCGGTTTGCAAGGCGTCCGGCATTTCTGCTTGAAAAAGGGCTGACCGGAGCGCAGCGTGGAAACGCGATGCATAAGTTCATGCAGTTTTCCGATTATCATGCCGCCGCTGCCGATGTGCAGGGCGAACTGGAGCGGATGGTCTCAAAAGGTTTCCTCTCAAGGGAAGAAGCGGATGCTGTTTCGGCAGAAAAACTGAAACGGTTTTTTGAGAGTTCTCTGGCAAAACGCATCTTTGCTTCGGGACAGGTTTGGCGCGAACTGCGGTTTCTGGCGGAAGCGGGGAGGGAACTCCTTGGCGAATACACGGGCATTTTTGATGCCGAAGGCAAAACCGCGATCCAGGGAGTTGCGGACTGTGTCTTTCTGGAAAACGGCGGAGCGATAATCGTCGATTACAAAACAGATTATGTGAAAACAGCGGAAGAACTGGTGCAGCGCTATCGTATCCAGCTTGATCTCTACCGGAAGGTGCTGGGCGAAAGCCTGGGGCTGCCGGTAAAAGAGTGTGTTCTGTATTCCTTTTCGCTTTCACAGGAAATCGTGCTGTAACAAAACATTTGCGGAAAAAATAAAATAGGGACGGGGCTTGACAGAATTTGCTGGACGTGATATTCTGTTTAGGTAAACAAAGCAGAACAGGCTCTGTTCTCACCTCGCCGTTCCTTGAAACGGTTGGTCAATACGGGTTTTCCTTTTGGATAAACGAAGTAATTGATGAGCGTGGGCAGTTTCTGTCTGCGCTCAGTTTCATTTTGATAGAAAGGCTTTGGAGGTGTTTCGCATTAGCAGTAAGGATTTGCTCATCAACGAGGAGATCAGGGACAAGGAAGTTCGTCTCGTAGGCACAGACGGCGAGCAGTTGGGCGTTGTGTCTATTGCCGCTGCACAGCAGATGGCAGATGAGAAGAGTCTTGACCTCGTAAAAATTGCTCCTCAGGCTGTACCGCCTGTTTGCAAAATTATGGATTATGGAAAGTATAAATTCGAACAGGCAAAACGTGAGAAGGAAGCCAAAAAAAATCAGAAAGTAATCGAAATCAAAGAGGTTCGGCTTTCATTGAATATCGATACCAATGATTTTAACACAAAGGTCAACCGTGCTATCAAGTTCCTTGAAGACGGGGACAAGGTGAAAGCTGCTTTGCGTTTTAGAGGCCGTGAGATGGCGCATCCCGAGCTAGGAACGACCATCATGCAACGTTTTACCGATGCTGTATCCGAATATGGCTCTGTTGAAAAGCAGCCCAAAATGGAGGGCCGCAGCATGGTAATGTTTATTTCTGCAAAGCCGGCAACCAATACAAAGGGAGGAAACAAGAATGCCTAAGTTAAAGACTCACACCGGTGCCAAAAAGCGCTTTAAACTCACCAAAAATGGTAAAGTGAAACGCGCCCACGCGTTTAAATCCCATATTTTGACCAAAAAAGATACGAAAAGAACTCGTCGTCTGCGCAAGGGTACTTATGCGGATAAGACCAATGTGGCAACGATCAAACTGCTTGTCCCCTACAAATAAATAGTATCATAACGGAGGTAAATAGATATGGCTCGTGTTAAGGGCGCAATGATGACGCGCAAGAGAAGAAAAAAGACATTAAAGCTTGCTAAAGGCTATTTTGGCGCAAAGAGCAAGCTTTTTAAAATGGCCAAACAGCAGGTCATGAAATCTGGAAATTACGCTTTTGCAGGAAGGAAGATGAAAAAGCGCAATTTCCGCAGCCTGTGGATCACCCGGATCTCTGCTGCCTGCCGCATGAACGGCATGAATTACAGCACTTTTATGAATGGACTCAACAAGGCGGGTGTCGCACTGAACAGAAAGATGCTTTCCGAGATTGCAATCAACGATACTGCGGCTTTCACCGCGCTTGTTGAAAAAGCAAAAGCGGCTCTCTAATAAGCGAAATGCATACGCCCGCGTCTATGACGCCGGGCGTATTTTGCTAAGGGCGTGATGGAATGAACAACTTATCCAAAGAAATTACCTCGCGGGATAATCCCGCTGTGAAACAATATGTGCAGCTTGCCGCTTCGCGGAAAACCAGGTACGAGCAGAGACTGTTTGTAACAGAAGGAATGAAGCTGACGGCGGAAGCATTTATGGCCGGCTACCCTCCGGAACTGTTTTTCGCTACGGAAGATGCGCTTGACAGGTATTATGAGGACGCACAGCCGATTGCGCTTAAATCGGCTGAATTTTTACGTATTTCACCTTCTGTTGCCGAAAAGCTTGCGCAGTCAGTGAGTACGCAGGGTGTCTTTGGCGTCTTTCATATGCTTGACAATGAAGTAACAGATGTTAAAATAGACTGTAACGGTAAATTTCTCCTGTTATCTTCCCTGCAGGACCCCGGCAACATTGGGACAATCCTTCGGACTGCGGCGGCTTTTGGCGTGGGTGGAGTCATTCTTTCCGAAGATTGTCCGGATTTGTACAGTCCAAAAGTTCTGCGTGCTTCCATGGGCGGCGTATTCAAAGTACCGGTCCGTGTAACCTCTGATCTGTGCGGCTGTGTCCGCAAACTCAGGGACAGCGGGATCACTGTTTACGCTGCCGCGCTGGATGACAGCTCGGTTTCTGTGCGTGAATTGTCACTGAAGGGTGGATGCGCGGTAGTCATAGGCAATGAGGGAAACGGCTTATCGAATGAATTGATTGGGCAATGCAGTCAGACAATGAAGATTCCGATGCGCCCCGACAGTGAATCCCTGAATGCGGCTATGGCTGCGGGAATCATACTTTGGGAAATGAACCGGTAAAACACAGCGGAGGAGCAGACATGGCCGACATAATCTACTGGATTTGGATGCAGCATGCGCTGGGCGCAGGCAGCATCAAAACAGATAAAGTGCTCAGGCAGATCGGGTCACCTGAGTCGCTTTATCGGATGACCCGGGAACAGCTTGCACAAAGCGGAATTTTTGCTCCCGGAGAAATTGAAAAAATCAAATCGGTATCTTTAGATGGTGCGAAAGAAAGTCTGCGCCTTGCAAAAAAGTATGCGTGCGCAATTGTTACGCCGGAAGATTCCAATTATCCTTCCGGCTTTAGAAATATCGAATGCATGCCCTGCGTATTATATGTAAAAGGCGACCTGACAGGGCTGAACGAAGAACTGCTGCTTACCCTCGTGGGAACAAGAGAGAGCACCGGCTATGGCGAGAATACCGCGCGCCGGCTGGCTTTTGATCTGGCTGCGGCTGGCTGTGTTGTTGTCAGCGGGCTTGCCGCCGGCATAGACTATGCATGCCATGAGGGCGCACTGGCGGTACACGGCCGTACAGTCGGCCTGCTGGCGTGCGGGCTGGATATTGATTATCCGGCCGCCAGCCATGACTTGAAACGGCGTATTTTGGATAGCGGCGGGGCATTAATCAGTGAATTCGCATTTGGGGAAAGGGCGGTCCGCTATCATTTTAATATTCGAAATCGACTTCTTTCCGGCATATCATCCGGTGTTGTGGTGGTGCAGGCACCGGAAAGAAGCGGAGCATTGAACACAGCGCGCCATGCGCTGGAACAAAACCGTGATGTTTTTGCGGTTCCGGGCGAAATTTTTGATGTGAGCATGGCCGGCTGCAACCGGCTTATTCGCGACGGCGGCAAAATTGTAATGAATGTTTATAGTATCCTGGAAGAATACATCAACAGATTCCCGGATAAAATGGACCCAAAGACAATTGTTGCAAAAATTCGCGGCGCTTCCGGTATTAAAATTGTTTCTCCGGCCAATATACCTAGAAAAATCAAACATGTCTCCTGTCATTCAGAATCCAGGAAGTTGTCTATGTTGGCTCAGGAATCCGAAAGTGCGGCAGCCGAAAAGCTCAGCGAACAGGAATTACAGAGCAGAGGGGTATCCGGCTGGGCGGCTGCGGTTTATGAATACCTGAGTACAGAGCCGGTTGATTGCGATTATCTCTTTGCTCAAACAGGTCTGACCGCGATGGAGACTATGGCGGCGCTCACAGAGCTGGAGCTGCTTGAACTTGTGAATAGCCTGCCTGGAAAACGGTATACAATCCGTTAAAAATAAATTCGTATACAACTGCGCAAAATGTGCATTGATATAAGCGTATCCCGAGAAAGGATGGTACCATGTCCAATCTAGTGATTGTGGAGTCGCCCGCAAAGGCGAAAACGATAAAAAAATATCTCGGCAAAGAGTTTGATGTAATTGCATCTATGGGGCATATCCGCGACCTGCCGAAAAGCAAATTAGGCGTTGACGTCGAAAATAATTTTGTTCCGCAGTATGTAGACATTAAGGGCAAAGAAGATCTGATTAAGGAACTTAAGAAGAAAGCAAAAAAAAGTGACCTTGTCTATCTTGCGACCGACCCCGACCGCGAAGGGGAAGCAATTTCATGGCACTTGGCTCAAATGCTTGGCGTGGATTTGACAAAGGATAACCGTGTAACATTTAATGAGATCACAAAAAGCGGCGTAAAATCCGGAATGGAGCATCCGCGCACGATTGATATCAAGCTTGTGGACGCCCAGCAGGCCCGCCGCATTCTGGACCGCATCGTGGGCTATAAAATCAGCCCTTTCCTCTGGCGTAAGATACGAAAGGGGCTTTCCGCCGGGCGTGTCCAGTCGGTAGCTGTACGGATTATTGTTGACCGGGAAGAGGAAATCCGGAAGTTTGTGCAACAGGAATACTGGAGCATCGACGCAAAGCTGGCGGCAAAAGGATATTCCAAGAAACCGATCTCGGCAAAATTGTATGCGGTCGACGGTAAAAAGCTGGAATTGACCGGTATACCGAATCAGGAACAGGCGCAGGCAATTGTCCAGTTGCTGGAAGGCGCCCATTATGTTGTCAGTAACGTCAAAAAAGGAATGCGCAAAAAATCTCCTTCACCGCCTTTCATCACCTCAACTTTGCAGCAGGAAGCCTCCCGCCGTTTGGGCTATCAATCCCGCCGAACCATGAAGGTTGCGCAGGAGCTGTATGAAGGCGTGGAAATTGAAGGGCTGGGCGCTACCGGTCTGATCACCTATATGAGAACGGATTCTCTGCGTATTTCCAACGAAGCGGCGGAGATGGCGGAAGCATATATTTTAGAAAAGTACGGAAAAGAATACCTTCCCAGTACAAGGCGGATTTTTAAAAGTAAAAAAAATGCGCAGGATGCCCATGAGGCAATTCGGCCCTCAGACCCGTCTCTGACGCCGGAGCAGGTAAAAAGCAGTCTGACATCGGAACAATATAAGCTGTATAAGTTGATTTGGGAACGCTTTATTGCGAGCCAGATGGCAAACGCGCTGCTGGATACTGTTACGGTTGACATAGAAGCCGCAAACTGCCTGTTTAAAGCATCCGGATTCACTGTGAAGTTTGATGGCTTTACAGTTTTATATGAAGATACCAAGGATTCTGATGACGAAGATACTGCCGCGCTGCCGCCTATTCAGACGGGGGATGAGTTGAATTTAAAAGAGCTTGCCCCTAACCAGCACTTTACGCAGCCCCCTGCGCGGTTTACGGAGGCGTCGTTGATCAAGACACTGGAAGAAAATGGGATTGGCCGCCCGAGTACCTACGCACCTACGATTACGACGATTCTTGCCCGCGGCTATGTTGAGCGCGAAGGGAAGTCTCTGAAGCCGACCGCTTTGGGGGAAGTTACCACGAGGCTGATGGAGGAGCAGTTTTCCAACATTGTCGATGTGGATTTTACCGCTAACATGGAAAAAAACCTCGACGCGGTGGAAGAAGGTACCGTTGATTATGTCAAAATGCTGAGTGATTTCTACAGTCCATTTATCCAGACGCTTGAACAGGCGGAAAAGAACATGGAAGGCACCCGCATGAAGGTGCCTGATGAGGAGACTGACATCATCTGTGAGCTTTGCGGCCGCAAAATGGTGATTAAGACGGGACGCTTTGGGAAATTCCTGGCCTGCCCCGGTTTTCCGGAGTGCCGAAACACAAAAAAAATTGTGAAAGAGACCGGCGGCTTGTGCCCGATTTGCGGCGGAAAAGTGCTTGCGAAAAAATCCAAGAACGGAAAGGCTTATTTTGGCTGTGAGCACAATCCGGAATGCTCCTTCATGACCTGGGATAAACCACTGGATGAGAAATGCCCGAAATGCGGTTCCACGCTTTATCAGAAAACAGGCAGGGGGGCTTTGATTCATTGCCTGAAAGAAGGCTGCGATTATGCCCGTGCGGTCGAAAAAAAGAGCAAGGATGACACGGAAGAATGAAGATAAGGGTAATCGGTGCAGGTCTGGCGGGCTGTGAGGCGGCTTGGGCGCTGGCGAATCGGGGAATTCAGGTACAGCTGCATGAAATGAAGCCTGAAAAATATTCCCCTGCGCATCGCAGCCCGAATTTTGCAGAACTGGTCTGCTCTAACTCACTGAAAGCACAACGCATCGGTTCGGCAGCGGGAATGCTGAAAGAAGAAATGAGGATGCTTGGTTCGCTGACCGTGGACTGTGCCTTGAAGACAAGCGTAGCAGCTGGCGGCGCACTGGCGGTTGACCGGGAAGCATTTTCCCGGATGGTGACAGAAAAAATCTCCGCACACGACAAGATCGAACTTGTTACCGGGGAAATGAAGCGGCTGCCGGAGGACGGCATAACCGTGGTCGCCACAGGCCCGCTGACGTCGGATGCTTTGGCGGAGGAGATTGGCAGGGTCTGCGGTGGCCTGCTCAGTTTTTATGATGCGGCTGCCCCGATTGTGACCTTTGATTCCCTCGACCGGGAAAAAGTATTTTTTGCCGCCCGTTATGACCGGGGCGAGGATGATTATATCAACTGTCCTTTTACCCGTGAAGAATATGAGCGGTTCTACGATGCCTTGCTGCATGCCGAGTCTGCCGAACTGCATGCGTTTGACCGTCCGGAAAATCATGTTTATGAGGGCTGCATGCCGATCGAGATGATGGCACGGCGGGGTGCCGATACCATGCGCTACGGCCCTTTGAAGCCTGTTGGGCTGCGTGACCCGAAGACGGGGAAACGGCCGTGGGCCGTCGTGCAGCTTCGCAGGGAAAATGCCGAAGGGTCCTTATATAACCTGGTGGGTTTTCAGACTAATTTAAAATTTGGGGAACAGAAACGGGTCTTCTCTATGATCCCAGGGCTGGAAACCGCTGAATTCGCGCGCTACGGTGTTATGCATCGCAACACATTTTTGAATTCGCCGCATCTGTTGGACAGAACCTTCCGCATGCGCGATCATAACGGACTCTATTTTGCCGGGCAGATCACCGGCGTTGAGGGATATATGGAGTCGGCAATGTCCGGAATTATCGCGGGAACGCAGCTTGCCCGGCAGTTGCAGGGAAAAGAAGCGCTCGAACTGCCGCGGGACTGCATGTGCGGTGCGCTGACCGCTTATATCAGTGATTGCGGATGTGCCGATTTTCAGCCTATGGGTGCAAATATGGGGTTGCTGCCTCCGAGCGAAACACGGGTTAAGGACAAGCAGCAGCGTTACCTTGTTGTCGCGGAACGCGGCCTGGCGCATTTAAAACAAGTGTTGGAACAGGAAGGGGAATTGAAACTATGAGGATTATTGTAGATGTCTTCGGCGGCGACAAGGCACCGGTGGAAATTCTGAAAGGATGTGCTCTGGCTGTTTCTGAGTATGGGGTGGATATTCTGGCATGCGGGAACGAAAAAGTCATCCACGAGGTCAGCCGGTCGGAACATATTTCCCTTAATCATATTGATATCACCAATGTGGAACGGGTGATTCCTGTGGAAGTCGATTCTACCGAAGTGGTGAAATCTTATGACGACTGCACAATGGCGGTCGGCTTGCGGATGCTTGCTAACGGCGAAGGCGACGCCTTTGTAAGCGCGGGATCCACCGGCGCAGTAGTAGTCGGCGCGTCCCTTTATGTCAAGCGCATTAAGGGCATTAAGCGCGCGGCGCTCGCGACAGCTGTTCCCTGTCAGGACGGGTGCTATATGCTTGTCGATATCGGCGCCAACAAGGAATGCCGCCCCGAAATGCTTGCTCAGTTCGGGCTGATGGGAAGCCTTTATATGGAAAATATTCTTGGCGTCGGGCATCCGCGCGTCGGAACGGTCAACATAGGCGCCGAAGATTCCAAAGGCCTGGAACTGCAGAAAGAAGCAAATGTTCTTTTGTCACATGCTCCGGTCAATTTTATCGGCAATGTGGAACCCCGCTATCTGCCCTTCGGCTGCTGCGATGTGGCGGTATGTGATGGGTTCACCGGAAATGTCATCCTCAAACTGACCGAGGGACTCGGTAAATGGTTTGCCGGTGAATTAAAGGGAATTTTTATGGAGGGCACCAAGTCCAAGATTGGGTATCTTTGTGTAAAAGACGGCGTGAACGGATTTAGACAAAAGATGGATTACAAGGAATATGGTGGGGCTCCCCTGATGGGAATTACAAAACCGGTCATCAAGGCACACGGCAGTTCGGATGCCCGGGCGTTTAAAAACGCGATCCGTCAGGCGAAAGAATATACGGAGCGCGGCGTGATCAGACAGATTGAAAACTCGCTGGCAATGTTAAAGACAAAGGAGGGCTGAAATGGAAAGCTTAAAGGAGATTAGTATGCTCGAAAAACAGATCGGCTACACCTTTCACAATCCGAAATATCTTGACATTGCGCTCACCCATTCGTCTTACGCCAATGAGGTAAAAAAGAACCTTTCCTGCAATGAGCGGCAGGAATTTCTGGGCGATGCCGTCCTTTCGATTATCGTATCAGACTATCTGTTCAATACGTTCCATCTTGCGGAAGGTGAACTGACAAAGCTGCGTGCGGCGATGGTCTGTGAAAAATCACTGTGGGAATTTGCCGAGGCAATCCACCTTGGCGATTACCTCAAACTCGGCCGCGGCGAGGAAATGATGGGGGGAAGGACCCGCCCATCGATTCTGGCCGACGCGTTTGAGGCCCTAATTGCCGCGATTTATCTGGACGGGGGAATTGAACCTGCCAGAAAATTTGTGCTTGGATTTGTAGTGGATGTTTTGGAGAACAAAAATACGTTTGCCTTCAACGATTACAAAACGATGCTTCAGGAGATCACGCAGAAAAATCCGGAGGAAAAACTCTCTTATGTTTTGGTGGAGGAATCCGGCCCGGACCACAATAAAAAATTTGTAGTCGAAGTGCATCTGAACAGCAATGTCATCGGCCGCGGCAGAGGAGCAAGCAAAAAAAGTGCCGAGCAGGCTGCTGCCAAAGAAGCCCTGAAACTGATGGGACAATGAAACACGCAAATCTTTCGATCTTTGTCCCGCATGTCGGTTGCCCGCACCAGTGCAGATTCTGTAACCAGCGAAGTATCTCCGGCGCACAGGTTCTCCCGGATCGTAAAGCTGTAAAGGAATTATGCCTTACAGCCGAGAAACAGCTTGACGGACGCTGCGGGAACGCTGAAATTGCATTTTTCGGCGGCAGCTTTACTGCCATCGACCCGGCGTATATGCTGGAGCTTTTGCGCGCCGCCGGGCCGTTTATACATGGCGGCGTATTCAGGGGCATTCGGATTTCCACCCGCCCCGATGCGATTGACCGTGAAATTCTTTCTGTTTTGAAGACTCACCACGTCACTGCGATAGAGCTTGGCGCGCAAAGTATGTCCGACCAGGTGCTGGAGATGAATTCCCGCGGACATACGGCAGCGCAAGTGAAAGAGGCGTCTTTGCGGATTTTGGACAGCGGCTTTGAATTGGGCCTCCAGATGATGACGGGACTTTACGGCTCTGATGAAGAAAAGGATTGGGATACAGCTTTGCAACTGGCAGCCTTAAAGCCTGACACAGTGCGCATTTACCCTACGCTTGTGGTGGAGGGAACAGCGCTTGCGGAACTTTGGCGTGCGGGAAGTTACTGCCCGCAGACACTGGAGGAAGCCGTAGCTCTTGGTGCGCGGCTTCTCGAGCTGTTTGAGCATGATTGCGCGATTCCTGTCATCCGCATGGGGCTGCATGCGCAGGAATCGCTGAGGGAGAACGTGCTGGCGGGGCCCTATCATCCGGCTTACCGGGAGCTTTGCGAAGGCAGACTGCTTTATAACCGCATCCTGAAAAGTATGAAGAAACAGGGAAATTATCTCGTCAGAATCTCCCCGCGGTCGGTCTCCAAAATTACCGGACATGGAGCGGGAACCATTGAGAAACTGCGGCAATTAGGCTATAATGTGAGTATCAGACAGGAACCCGGCTTGGTGGGACTGGACATCATGGTAGAGGAAGTGTAAATTTGCGGCTTCGCAGTTTGGAAATACAGGGCTTCAAATCGTTTCCGGACCGGACACGGCTGACTTTTCTAGACGGGATTACGGCCGTTGTAGGGCCAAACGGGAGCGGCAAAAGCAATATTGCAGATGCCGTACGATGGGTGCTGGGCGAGCAGTCCACCAAAACGCTGCGCGGCGGCAAAATGGAGGATGTTATTTTCGGCGGAACCCAAACGCGCAAGCCTCAGGGCTATGCGTTTGTGCAGATTACCATTGACAATGCCGACCGCGCTTTACCCTATGACAATAACGACGTTTCTGTCTCACGAAAGCTTTACCGGTCCGGAGAAAGCGAATACCAGATTAATCATGTCAATGTCCGGCTGAAAGATGTCTACGAACTGTTTATGGACACCGGCCTTGGGCGGGATGGATATTCCATTATTGGGCAGGGTAGAATTTCCGAAATTGTCAGCGCAAAAAGCACACAGCGGCGTGAAATTTTCGAAGAAGCGGCGGGAATATCCAAATACCGGTACCGCAAGCTCGAAGCGGAACGCAGATTGGAAGCCGCTGAAGAAAATCTGCTGCGGCTTCGCGACATCTTGTCGGAACTGGAAAGCCGTGTGGAACCGCTGCGTGTCCAGTCCGAAAAAGCCGCGCGTTTTCTCGAATATGCCGGGGAAAAGAAAACGCTTGAAATTTCTTTGTGGATTCTGACCCTGGATAAGTCCAAGGAAATTTTGCGGGAACAGGAGGATAAAATCCTCCTGTGTAAAACCCAGCACGAAGATATCCAAACCGAACTTGACGGAATCGAAACTCAAATTAACGCGCTCTATGCGGATATGCAGAATCTCTCGGTAAAGATCGAGGAAAAGCGGAACAGTATCCGGGAGATTGAAACAACGGCCGCTCAGCGCGTCGCGGAGATTGCAGTCATGCGCAACGATATCGCGCATCATGAAGCGTCTATCGCCCGTGTTCATGAGGAGCTGAATGAGTCTGGAATTTCCGGTGGAGCGCTTGAACAAAAAATCCATACATATGACGAGGAAATTTCTCAGAAGAAAGCATCTTTGCAGGAATTGAATATTCAGCAGGAGCAGGCCCAAAAAACGCAGGAAGAACTGGAAGCTCAGCAGGAGGACAGCCGCGCCCAGACGGATGCACTCAAGGAAAGACGGTTTGCTCTTTCGCAAAATATCAATGAAATCAAGCTTTCTTCCGCGTCGAGCGGTTCCTTAATAGAGGAATCGATCGCAAACCTGCAAACTCTAAAGGAAAGCGCCGCCGTCAAGGACGAAAATATCGGCAGGCTTGCCAAGGAAAAGAGTGATTGCAAAGGTCTGCTCGAAGAAATTGAAAACAGCATCCAGTCGCTTCAGAATACCAAAAAAGGCTTTCAGCTGAAGTTGGAAAGCCGCAATGCAAAGGCAGAAGCACTGGCAAACAAAAAGCGCGACCTCGAAGACCGGATGAAAGAATGCATGCAGAAAGCCAAACTGCTGACAGACATGGAAAACAGCATGGACGGCTTTCAGAACAGCGTAAAATACATCATGGCGCAGGCTGCCCGTGGCGCACTGCAGGATGTTTACGGCCCGGTATCCCGTTTGATATCGGTGGAGGACCAGAATGCTCTTGCAATTGAGATTGCACTCGGACCTGCATTGCAGAATATCGCCGTGAAGGATGAAACAGTTGCAAAGCGGGCCATTGGCATGCTGAAAAACGCCCGCTCCGGACGTGCCACCTTTTTGCCGGTCTCATCTGTAAAGGGGAATAAGCTTACAGACAGCTGGCTATCGGACGCGGAGGGATTTGTTGGAATCGCTTCCGATTTGGTGCAGTATGAGAAACGGTTTGACGGCATTATCTGCCAGCTTTTGGGCAGAATTGTTGTAGTGCAGGATCTGGACTGCGCGGTTTTACTGGCAAAAAAAGCGAACTACCGGTTCCGTGTGGTAACGCTGGACGGTCAGGTGGTGAACGCAGGCGGTTCGATGACCGGCGGCTTTGCGACCAAGAGCGCGGGCATTCTGGGACGCGGAAAAGAGATTGGGGAACTGAATTCTAAGGTCAAAGACTACGAAAAACAAATTATGTTGCTGGACGCCGATATCAAAACGGCTCAGGAAGAACTTTCGTCTGTGCAGGCGACGATTTTAGGGGTTGACGGAGAACTGACCACTGCCCAGGAGGATAAGATTCGTTATACGGCTGAGCTTAAACAGCTGTGCAATGCCTATGAAGAAGCGGTTCATGTCCGGGAGCAGTCGGCCTTGGAATATGACCGGTTAACCGCCCGGCTGGAAGAATTGAAAGAAAAAGATGTATCAAATGCCGGATTGATCGAAGACTTGAACCGGCAGCTTCAGCAGGTGGAATCGGAGCTTTCTGTCCTCAATGAAAATCGGGAAGCATCCATGCGGCAGATGAACGATCTTCAGACAGAGATGTCCGCCCACAAGATTCAGACTGTTACGCTTGAGCAGGAAATCAGCGCGCTCCGTCAGATGAACGAGCAGCTGATGACCCAGAAAAACAACCAGAAAGAACATATTGCTTCGCTGGAACGGCAGATCGGCGAGTTCACAGAGCAAATCGCTCAGATCGCTTTCAAAATTGAACAGGCGGAAGACCAGCAGAAGGAGTACACCGCGCAGATTGAGGCTTTGAATATGGAAATCAAGGCTTTGACGGAGCGGCGCAATGAATGTGAGGCAAAAAGCACCGCATTACGGTCTGGAGAGAAAGAGATTACCGCGCGGCGTGAAACTGTGGCGAAAGAGCTGAGCCGTCTGGAAGAAAAAAGAGGAACCATTCAGGCAGAGTATGATTCCATTATCGCCCGCCTGTGGGATGAGTATGAAATAAGCCGTTCCCAGGCCGCAGAGTTTGTGCAGCCGATAGAGGATGAAACCGCGGCGCAAAGACGTCTCGGCGAGTTAAAGTCTAAGATTAAAGCTCTTGGTAACGTAAATGTCAGTGCCGTTGAAGAATATAAAGAGGTTTCCGCACGCTATCAGTTTCTGAAAACGCAGATTGAGGATGTTGAAAATTCCCGTGCGGAACTCAATCGGATGATTCTGGAACTGACGGGGGACATGCAGAAGATTTTTGCGGACAACTTTCAGAAAATATCCGTTCATTTCTCCAGGATCTTTACTGAACTGTTTGACGGGGGAAAGGCGGAACTGACACTTACGGACCCGCTTAACATTCTGGAGTCCGGCATTGAAATTTATGTGCAGCCGCCGGGCAAACTGATCAAAAATTTAGCCGCGCTTTCAGGCGGCGAGCAGGCATTCGTTGCAATCGCGATTTATTTCGCAATCTTAAAGGTACGTCCATCCCCATTTTGCCTGCTGGACGAGATTGAAGCCGCGCTTGATGATGTCAACGTTACCAAATACGCGCAGTATCTCCGTACGATGTGCGACAAAACGCAGTTTATCGCGATCACGCACAGGCGCGGAACTATGGAAGAAGCGGATGTCCTCTATGGCGTTACGATGCAGGAGGAAGGCGTGTCCAAGCTGCTGGAGCTGAATGTCAGCGAGATTGAGAGCAAACTTGGGCTGAAATAAATGATACGGGAGGGTCTAAATGGGCTTTTTTGGAAAGCTTGCCGAAGGGCTTAAAAAAACGCGGGAATCTATGGCGAAGAAGATGGACGAGATTGTCAACTCGTTTACCAAAATTGATGAAGAGCTGTTTGAAGAATTGGAAGAAACGCTGATTATGTCCGATGTCGGGGCCGTGACCGCAGGACGTATCTGTGACGAACTGCGCACACAGGTAAAAAAGCGTGGAATCACGGATGCGAGCGAGGTCAAGGGGCTAATCAAAGAAATCATCGCAGCTATGCTTTCGGGTGATGAAGAGCTGCATATCAGTACCCGGCCTTCCATTCTGCTTGTTATTGGAGTAAACGGGGTGGGGAAAACCACTACCATCGGTAAATTGGCGGCAAATCTCAAAGCTGAAGGCAAAAAAGTTTTGCTTGGCGCCGCAGATACCTTTCGCGCTGCGGCGATTGACCAGCTCCAAATTTGGGCGGACCGCTCAGGAGTGGAAATGGTCCGGCAGTCAGAAGGCTCCGATCCGGCTGCCGTGGTATTCGATGCAATTACGGCGGGGAAAGCGCGCGGCTCGGATGTTATTATCTGCGATACTGCCGGACGGCTCCATAACAAGAAGAATCTGATGGACGAGCTTTCCAAAATATCCCGCGTCATCCAGCGGGAAGCCCCCGGCTGCGATACGGAAGTTTTGCTGGTTTTGGATGCCACGACCGGACAAAACGCACTCAACCAGGCACGGCAGTTTCAGGAAGCGGCCGGTATTACGGGAATCATTTTGACCAAGCTGGACGGTACCGCCCGCGGCGGGGTAGTCATTGGGATCAAATCTGAACTGCAGGTGCCGATTAAGTATATCGGCGTGGGCGAACAGCTTGACGACCTGCGCCCGTTTAACGCGCAGGACTTTGTGGATGCGCTGTTTACCGGAGAGCAGGATGAACCGGAGGAGAACCGCTCATGAATGTGATCGCAGCAACCGGCAACGCCGGTAAACTCAGGGAGTTTGCCCGAATCTTCGCCCCGTTTGGAATTGAGGTCACGGCTCAGAAAGACGTCCTGCCGGAACTATCTGTGGAAGAAAACGGAACCAGCTTTGCTGAAAATGCGTTTCTCAAGGCAGATGCCGTACACCGGCTGACCGGCCGGGCTGCTGTGGCAGATGATTCAGGCTTGTGTATTGATGCACTCGAAGGTGCCCCCGGCGTTTATTCCGCACGCTATTGCGGTGAAGATACGTCTTATTCTGTGAAAATGCAGCACCTGCTTGAGGAACTCAGGGATGTTCCGGAAAAAGAGCGTACTGCGCGATTCGTTTCGCACATTTGCTTTATCGACGAAGGCGGCTCGCAAATTGACGCCAAAGGAGTCTGCGAGGGTTTGATCGGCTTTAAACCGTGCGGGAACGGCGGGTTTGGATATGACCCCTTGTTTATGATAAACGGCAAAACTTTTGCCGAGCTGTCCGATTCAGAAAAAGATGCGTGCAGCCATCGAGGCAAGGCGCTCAGAATACTGGCCGAAAAATTAGAACAACACCATAGATAGGAGAAAAATGATGCTGACAAGCAAACAAAGAGCAAAGCTGCGCGGACTGGCAAATCCTATGGAGACCATTTTACAGGTGGGAAAAGGCGGTATCAATGATGCTCTGATCAAACAGGTCAATGATGCTTTAACCGCACGTGAGCTGATCAAAATGCGGGTTCTGGAGACTTCTCCAGAATCATTGCGTGAAATTTCTGAAAAGCTGGCGGAAGCAACAGCTTCCGAGGTGGTGCAGACCATCGGAACCCGGTTTGTCCTTTACCGCCGCAACAGTAAAAAACCGGTTATCGAGCTGGACTGATGCGGACAGGTATCTTAGGGGGCACTTTTAATCCGGTGCATAACGGACATGTAAAGCTGGCAGAGGCTTATATTTCTGCGCTGCATTTGGACCGCCTGCTGATTATTCCCGCAAATATTCCGCCCCACAAGTCCGATAGCGGACTTGTGGGCGCTTCTCACAGGCTGGCTATGTGCAGGCTGACGTTTGCTGATGATCCGCTGTGTGAAGTGAGTGATATTGAACTGAAACGGGAGGGGAAAAGCCGTACTGTCGACACACTGGAACAGCTGGTGTTGCTCTATCCGCGTGACCGCTTCTTTCTGATTATGGGCAGTGACATGTTTTGCTCCTTCACCAGTTGGTACTACTGGCAGCGTATTCTACAGCTTGCAGTGCTCTGTGCCGGGGCGCGTAAAGCCAGCTCGACCGACGATGAAATGGAAGAACAGCGCCGTAAGCTGGAAGCGCTGGGGGCCTGCTGCGAGTTGGTCGAGTTTGAGCCTCTCCCGATTTCTTCAACATTGGTGAGGGAAAAGATTTTTAAAGGGGAGTCTCTTGACGGGCTGGTTGCACCCACAGTTGCCGAATATATCCGGGAACATGGGTTATACCGATAGATTTTCGCCATGGGGAAGTGACTGCATGGAATATGATTTCCAACAACTGGACAAACTTGCCAAAGAAATGCTGTCCGATAAACGGTATTACCATACCCGGTGTGTGGTGGAGCAGGCTGAGAAGCTGGCCCGCATTTATGACTGTGATCTTGAAAAAGCCATGGCGGCTGGATGGCTGCATGATATCTGCAAGGAAATGCCGCGTGAGGAACAGTTGCAATGGCTTACGAAATATGGTATTATTCTTGACAGTGTTCAACAGGATCAGCCTAAGACTTGGCATGGTATGGCGGCCTGCGGATTCATGAAGTGGAAACTGGGAATTTATGACGAGGATGTTTTGCAGGCGGTACGCTATCACACGACTGCCTGTGGGAATATGACCCTTTTGGATGAAGTGGTTTATCTGGCGGATCTGACCAGTAAGGACCGCAGCTATCCCGACATTGAAAAAATGCGCACGCTTGCCGAAACAGCGGTCGGCCCGGCCATGAAATATGCGATGTGCTATATTCTGGGCGACTTAATCAGCCATGAACGGGGAATCAGCCGGGACAGCTTTGAAGCATATAATTATTATATCAAGTATTAATGGAACAGAGGTGAATGCATTGACAGCTATTGAGAAAGTTCACGCGGTGGCTTCTATGCTGAACAATAAAAAAGCGAAGGACATCACCGCCATTGAAATCAAAGACCTGACCACGTTGGGTGATTATTTTATTATTGCATCCGGTTCTTCCAGTACGCAGGTGAAAGCGCTGTGTGACGCTGTGGAAGATGGGATGACCTCTTTAGGTTTTGAGCCGTTGCGTGTCGAAGGATATCAGTCCGGCATGTGGGTCGTGCTGGATTATACCGAAATAATTGTTCATCTGTTTTATGAGCAGACCCGTGAATTTTATTCGTTGGAGCGGCTATGGGCAGATGCGCCAAAGGTCGCGCTCAAACTGGAAGATTAATGATTGCGCGCCTTTCAAAGGGCGTTGACAGGGAGTGTACAAATTGAAGTACGATTTCGCAGCCATAGAAAAAAAGTGGCAGGATATCTGGGAATCCAGAAATGTATTTGCCGCGGAAACCGACTATACAAAGCCTAAATTTTACGCGCTTGTTGAATTTCCTTACCCGTCCGGGCAGGGGCTGCATGTCGGTCATCCGCGTTCTTATACAGCACTGGATATTGTGGCCAGAAAACGTCGTTTGGAGGGCTATAATGTCCTTTATCCGATGGGATGGGACGCTTTTGGTCTGCCGACCGAAAATTATGCGATTAAAAATCATATCCACCCGGAAATTGTTACAAAACAAAATGTGGCGCGGTTCAAATCTCAGCTGAAAAGCCTTGGACTGTCGTTTGACTGGAACCGTGAAATCAATACGACTGACCCTGATTATTATAAATGGACGCAGTGGATTTTCCTTCAGCTTTTTAAGCATGGACTTGCTTACAAGAAGGAAATGTCCGTCAACTGGTGCACGGGCTGCAAAGTGGTATTGGCCAATGAAGAAGTGGTCGGCGGCGTCTGTGAACGCTGCGGCAGCGAGGTCGTGCATCGTGTTAAGAGCCAGTGGATGCTTAAAATCACAGAATACGCGCAGCGCCTGATCGACGACCTTGACACGGTTGATTATATTGAACGCGTTAAAACCTCGCAGAAGAATTGGATTGGGCGTTCTACCGGTGCGCAGGTCGATTTCGGCACGACGGCCGAGGACTTGCTCACTGTTTTTACAACCCGTCCCGATACCCTTTTTGGTGCAACTTACATGGTCATTTCGCCTGAGCATCCTTATATTGAGAAATGGGCGGACCGTATCGGGAATCTGGATGCCGTGCGCGCTTATCAGCAGGAGTCCGCAAAGAAATCCGATTTCGAGCGTACGGAACTTGCAAAGGATAAAACAGGCGTTATGCTGGAGGGTGTCTGCGGAATCAACCCGGTAAACAATACCGAAATTCCGATTTTTATCTCAGATTATGTCCTGATGTCTTATGGTACGGGCGCTATTATGGCGGTTCCCGCCCACGATACCCGCGACTGGGAATTTGCCAAAAAATTCGGTCTGCCGATTATCGAGGTCGTCAAGGGCGGCAATGTGCAGGAAGAAGCGTTCACCGACTGTGCGACCGGCGTGATGGTAAACTCCGGATTTCTGGACGGCCTCACAGTTGAGGAGGCGAAGCAGAAAATCGTTTCCTGGCTGTCCGAACAGCATAAAGGAGAACCGAAAGTCAATTATAAATTACGCGACTGGGTATTCTCTCGTCAAAGGTATTGGGGAGAGCCGATCCCGATTATTCATTGTGATCACTGCGGCTATGTGCCGGTGGAAGAAAGCGAGCTCCCGCTCCGCTTGCCGGAGGTCGAGAGCTATGAACCCACGGGGGATGGCGATTCCCCGCTTGCCGCGATTGACGAGTGGGTGAATGTTACCTGCCCCAAATGCGGACGTCCGGCAAAGCGCGAAACGGATACGATGCCGCAGTGGGCCGGCTCCTCCTGGTACTTCCTTCGGTACTGCGACCCCACCAGTCAGGATGCGCTCGCGTCCAAAGAGGCACTGAACTACTGGATGCCTGTCAATTGGTACAACGGCGGCATGGAGCATACAACGCTTCACCTGCTTTATTCCCGTTTCTGGCATAAATTCCTGTATGACATCGGTGTTGTTAATACACCGGAACCATATGCAAAACGCACAAGTCACGGAATGATTCTCGGTGAAAATGGCGAAAAGATGAGCAAATCGCGTGGGAATGTCGTGAATCCGGATGATATTGTGCGTGATTTCGGAGCGGATACGCTGCGCCTTTATGAAATGTTTATCGGTGATTTTGAAAAAAGTGCTCCATGGTCCCAAAGTTCCATTAAAGGCTGCAAGCGCTTTTTAGAGCGTATTTACGGTTTGCTCGATCTCCTAAAAGACGGGGAGGAGTATTCCCCCGAACTGGAAAGCAGCTTCCACAAGACCGTTAAAAAGGTCAGCGAAGATATTGAAGCAATGAAATACAATACGGCCATTGCCGCAATGATGACATTGTTAAATGAAATCGCTGATCATGGCTCCATCAACCACCGAGAGTTAAAGACGCTGTTGTTGCTGCTGAACCCTTTTGCGCCTCATATCACCGAGGAAATGTGGGAACAGGCGAAATTCGGCGGCATGCTCAATGAGCAGAAGTGGCCGACATTTGAGGAAAGCAAGTGCAAAGATGCGCAGGTTGAAATTGTTGTGCAGATTTGCGGTAAAATAAAAGCCCGTATTTCAGTCGCAGCCGACAGTACGGAAGAGCAAATGCTTTGTGCAGCAAAAAATCAGCCTGAGATTCAGATAGCCCTCGCAGGAAAATCGATCGTAAAAGAAATTGTCGTAAAAGGCAAGCTGGTAAATCTCGTGGCGAAATAGTATTTTGCTCTTCCAGCAAATGGCTTGACAAGTTATACAAGATTATTGTATAATAAAATACGTTATCCATCTACTTTGCAGTGAAGGATATAGACTCCGGCCTGTTGGCGTGGGGAGGGAATTGGTAAATGTCAGAAATCAGAATCAAAGACAACGAGTCTTTAGACAGCGCTCTGCGTAGATTTAAACGCTCCTGCGCTCGCTCCGGTGTTCTTGCTGAAGTTCGAAAGAGAGAGCACTATGAGAAGCCTTCTGTCAAACGCAAAAAGAAGTCTGAGGCTGCTCGTAAGCGCAAGTTCAAATAATATGCTTTATAAAACGGACAGGAAATTTCCTGTCCGTTTTATCTTTTCTTGTAAAGACGGCTGATTCGCTGTATACTATCCATAGAACCTTTGCCGTATAAAACTGGAGGCGATCATACTGTTTCTTTACCCAGACTATTATTTTCACCGCATTTGGGAATTGGAGCCTCAGTGGCTGCTAGACCATAAAATTAAGGTACTGCTGTTGGATGTGGATAATACATTGACTACGCATAACAATCCGGAAGTGCCGGATGAGGTAGGGCAATGGCTTCAGGAAGTCAAACAGGCGGGAATACGGCTGTTGATTTTATCTAATAATAAGGCAAAACGAGTGGCGCCGTTTGCAAAAAAGCTTGGGGTAGGTTACATTGCCAATGCAGCTAAACCTCTGGGGTTTGGTGTTTGGCGCGCCATAAAGCGTCTGCAAGCCGACAGCAGATATCTGGCGGTAGTTGGCGATCAGCTGTTTACAGATGTTTTATGTGCAAAAAGTACCGGCGTGATTTCTATTCTCGTCGAACCAATCAAGAAAGAGCCATTCCTGTTTCTCAGAATGAAACGCCGTCTTGAACGGGTTGTGCTGCAGAATTACCATAAGGGAGATCATTTATGAGCATCATTCGGTTTGGACCCGCCGGAAATTCGGAAAGCTTTACTGCCATGGGGTATCGCAAGAACATTCAAATCCCGGAGTACCTCGAGAAGATGGGGCTGTCCGCTTATGAATATCAGTGCGGGCGCGGTGTGAAAATTTCACAAGCCGCAGCAGCCGAACTGGGCAGCGCCGCGGCGGCCAAACAAATTCAACTCAGCATTCACGCCCCTTATTACATTTCTATGTCCAGCGTAGAAGAAGAAAAAAGGCTGAACAGCGTCAATTATGTGCTGCAGTCCGCTCAGGCTGTCCATGCGATGGGTGGAGACCGCATTGTGGTGCACACAGGGTCCTGCGGTAAAATAAGCCGGGAAGAGGCTCTTACACTTGCAGCCGATACCATGAAAAAGTGTATTGCGGCTTTGGATGAATCCGGGCTGCACGATATTCATATCTGTCCTGAAACAATGGGCAAACTGAATCAACTCGGAACGCTGGAGGAAGTGCTTGCGTTGTGCAAACTGGACGAGCGGCTTCTGCCATGCCTGGACTTCGGACATCTTAATGCGCGCACCTATGGCGGTCTGAGCAGTGCGCAGGCGTTTGAACGGGTATTGGAGCAGGTGGAAAATGCAATTGGTGTTTATAGAGCCAGCCTGTTTCATGCGCATTTCAGCAAAATTGAATATACAAGGCCGGGCGGAGAAAAACGCCACCTCACTTTTGCGGATACGCAGTTTGGACCGGATTTTGAACCGCTTGCCGAATTGATTGCCCGCAAAGGCTACACCCCTACTATCATTTGTGAATCCGCCGGTACACAGGCTGAGGATGCCGTGGCAATGAAAAAGATGTATTTGCAGTCGTTAAATGGAGACTCGCCGCCTGCACAGATATAAATTCTAAAATATAAAACTATGTTTACAGGGGATGTCATTTTTGAAGAGCAGAATCGAAACAATCCTGAAACAGCTTCCGGACGGTATAGACGCCGTACTGATTACTTCCGGTGTTCACCGGCAGTATTTTACCGGTTTCCAGTCTTCTGCGGGGACCTTGCTGATGGTTAAAAATGCGGGAGCATATTTTATCATCGATTTTCGCTACTATGAAAAGGCTCGTGCTGTGATACGTGACTGCGAAGTAATTTTGCAGGAAAAACTATCCGCGCAGCTTTCCGAACTGATTAAGCGCCATTCAATCAGAAACATTGTAATTGAAAGCGAGTATATGACGGTGTCGGAGTTATCCCGGTTTCGGGAGTTACTGCCGGACGCATCATTCATTTCTGACAAACAGATCGACGATGCAATCCGCCGTATGAGGATGATCAAGTCGCCGGAAGAACTGGCAAGTATCCGGGCAGCGCAGGAAATTACCGATGGCGCGTTCCAGCACATCTGCGGCTATATCCACCCCGGAATGACAGAAAAAGAAATTGCCTGTGAATTGCTGGACTATACCAACCGGCACGGTTCGGAACGTCCTTCTTTTGAATTTATTGTGGTTTCAGGCGCAAACTCTTCCATGCCCCACGGCGTGCCGACCGGTAAAGCGGTGGAGCCGGGTGATTTCATTACGATGGATTTTGGCTGTGTTGTGGATGGTTATTGCTCCGATATGACACGCACAGTGGCAGTCAAAGCGGTTACCGACAAGCAAAAACTCATTTACGACACCGTGTTGAAAGCACAGCTTGCTGCAATTCAGGCTATTAAGGCAGGAACTCCTTGTAAAGATGTGGACACAGCCGCGCGCAACATCATTGCAGACGCAGGATATGGTGATTGCTTCGGACACAGTACAGGGCATTCTGTTGGCCTTGAAATTCATGAGAGACCGGCTTTTTCGATTTCAGATAAGACAATTTGCGAGCCGGGCATGGTAATCACTGTGGAACCCGGAATTTATATTGAGGGGCAGTTCGGCGTGCGCATTGAAGATATGGCGCTTATTACCGAATCCGGCTGCAGTCTTCTGACAGGTTCCCCCAAGCAGCTCATGGTCGTTTAATTCTGCTCTTTCCGGACATAATTTATCAAAGGGTCTTGCAAAATTTGTGATTTTAATATAAAATTAGAGTGTTAATCTGGATGGTACAAATTTGCCCGCGGAGAAACGTGGGGATGTTTAATGTATCAGAACATTTGGAGGTAAACTTATGATTTCAGCGGGCGATTTCAGAAACGGCGTAACTTTTGACATGGACGGAAACGTTGTCCAGATCATAGAGTTTCAGCATGTAAAACCCGGTAAGGGCGCTGCGTTTGTCAGAACAAAAATCAGAAACGTCATTACCGGTGCCGTTACCGATAGAACGTTCAATCCCACGGACAAATTTCCTACCGCTTATATTGAAAGAAGAGACATGCAGTATCTCTATCGTGACGGAGACCTTTATTATTTCATGGATAATGAAACTTATGAAAATATTCCGATCAGTGCGTCTACACTCGGTGATAATTTTAAATTTGTAAAGGAGAACATGGATGTCAAGGTTCTTTCTTACAAAGGAAACGTTTTTGGTGTAGAGCCGCCGTTTTTCATTGAACTGGAAGTAACAAAAACAGATCCCGGCTTTAAAGGCGATACCGCAACCAATGCAACCAAGCCCGCAACACTGGAAACCGGCGCGGAGATCCGTGTTCCGCTCTTTATTAATGAAGGCGATCACATTAAGGTAGATACCCGTACCGGCGAGTATATGGAGAGAGCATAAAACCTCTTGTTCGGGGCATAATGTCTTGCAAACCCTGTCCAAGATGATAATTGCAAAAGGGAGGTAATTTTCATGACAATTACTGAAAGAGCTGCCTATATTAAGGGCCTCGCCGAAGGGCTTGGTATTGATGATTCCACAAAAGAGGGCAAAGTCATTCGCGCTCTGATCGGTGCTTTCGACGACATGGCACTGACGGTTTCAGATCTGGAAGCGGAAATTGATGAACTCAGTGAACAGGTGGACACTATTGACGAAGATCTTGGTTCCCTTGAAGAAGATTACTACGAGTTGGACGATGAAGACGACGAGTGCAGCTGCGGTAAAGATGACGAGGATGATGAAGACGACGAGGACAGCGAAGATTATCTCGACGAAGATATTTATGAAGTCTGCTGCCCAACGTGCGGAGACGTTGTTTGTATCGATTCTGAAATGTTAGAGAAGGGTCAGACTACTTGCCCGAATTGTGGGGAACTGCTTGAGTTTGACCTTGAAGATGATGACAGCTGCGGCTGTGGAGAAGAGGATTGCAGCGAATGCAAAGAGTAACTGGTTCAAAATTGAATCAGACCAAAACACCCCGCTTTTGCGGGGTGTTTTACTGCTTGTTAGAAATTTGACGAAATTTCCAATATAAACAGGAAAGGGGTGATTATTTGGCAAAAAAGCGTAATATATTTTTAGTATGTGTTTTGGTTGCTGCGACAGCAGCGGGCACCTATTACACGCTCTCTCAAAATCAAAAGCCTGCTGTGGGTACTTCTTTTCTGATGGATACCGTGGTAGAATATAAGTTGTACGGGAAAGACGCGGAACAAGCGAAACTGGCGATCGAGCAAACCCTTTCCGAGTTCGAGAATAAAGTTTCCCGATACATAAACGGCTCCGAAATTGATCAATTGAATCAGAATGCCGGAATCGGCCCTGTTGCTGTTTCCGATGATACATTAGAGTTGCTCTCCCTCTGCCTTGAGTATGGAAAGTTTTCCGAAGGAGTGTTCGATATTACAGTCGCCCCTCTGACTCAAGAGTGGAATGTTACTGCCGAGCATCCAAAGGTGCCGTCGGAACAGGTCATTGATCAGCTGCTTGAATTAGTGAATTATCGGGATTTAGCGCTTGACTTACAAACCGAAACAGCTTATCTGGAGCATAAAGGACAGGCGGTGGATGTCGGTGGAATCGCGAAAGGGTTTGCCTGTGACCTTGCCCGAAAAACCGCACTGGATTACGGTATCACATCGGGCTACATCTCAATTGGCGGGAATCTGATGGTGATTGGAGAAAAGCCGAATCATCAGCCCTTTAAATTCGGGGTGCGTGACCCGAGAGGCAGTGCAAATGATTATATCGGGATCGTTACACTGCCGGATTCAACAATGGCAACTTCCGGAGACTATGAGCGATATTTTGAGCAGGATGGAATCCGGTATCATCACATTTTGGACCCGGAGACCGGATGGCCGGCCAGAACGGATCTGATGTCTGTTTCTGTTGTGACGCCCGATGGCGCTTATGCAGATTTTATGTCTACCTATCTGTTTATTAAAGGGAAAGCATTTGCGCTTGAACATCTTGATTCGCTGAACTGCGGATTAATTGTTGTCGATAAAGATCGAAATGTGTATATCTCAGAAAGCTTGAAAGACAGCTTTGCGCCATCAGACTCTTCCGGCTCCTACCAGTTTAACGGGGTGAAATCATGAAAAACCGCGCGTCCAGGGTTGCGCTGCTTGGCATGCTGTTTGCGCTTTCTGTTGTGCTCAGTATCGTAGAGTCCGGCTTTTCGGGATTGGTTCCGATTCCCGGCATAAAACTGGGCCTGTCGAATGTGGTCATAATGTATTGCCTCTTTTTTTTCAAAAAAAAGGAAGCATTTATCTTAGCCATCCTGAAAGCTTTCTTTGTTTTATTGCGCAGTCCTGTCGGGGCAGCGATGAGCCTTATGGGAGGGGTACTTTCAGTGGCAGTTATGTCGCTGCTGATGTCCAGGAAGCATCAAAGCAGCGAATTGTTTATCAGCATATGCGGCGGCGTTTTTCATAATGCCGGCCAGCTGATCGCGGCATCTATTGTATTAAAAAGCAGCATGGTATTCTATTATTCTCCCATCCTTTTGGTTTCAGGAATTGTAATGGGGTTGCTGACAGGAATTTTATTACGGTATTTGAAACCGTACATGAACCGAATGTTCTTTTGATATCATCCGATATCAAAATTGCAATATACAGCAATTATTCTCAGAGGAGGAATAAAGGGAATGAGTTTTTTGCAGAAAACAATGAAGGGTGCGAAAATCGGACACTTCAAGAATACTGAAAATTGTCCAAGCACTGCAATGCCGATCCCGAAAGAGGTCTGCATTTCCATGTCGCAGCACATGGGACCACCCTGTACGCCGGCCGTCCAAAAAGGCGATGCCGTGAAGGTGGGTACACTGATTGGGGACAGTACAGCTTTTTTGAGCGCACCGATCCATTCCAGCGTGTCCGGGACCGTGACAAATATTACGGAGTTGGTTACTGCCAATGGTTCCAGAACACAGGTTGTGATCATTGAAACAGACGGGCAGCAGACAGTTGACGAGTCTGTGAAACCACCGGTCATTGAAAACCATGTGGATTTTGTAAAAGCTATCCGGGCATCCGGCCTGGTTGGCCTTGGCGGGGCGGGTTTTCCTACACATATCAAAATGAACCCCAAAAACCTGTCAGAGGTAGACACATTGGTGGTGAACGCTGCCGAATGCGAACCGTACATTACGTCTGATTACCGTACCATTATTGAGCGTTCAGGAGATGTGCTTGACGGAATTGCTGCTATCAAAAAATACGTTGGGATTACGCAGGTAAAAATTGCGGTGGAGAGCAATAAGCCGCAGGCGATCGAATTGCTGCGCAGGCTCACGGAAAAAGACCCCAGTATTGAGGTTTGCAGTTTAAATGCAATTTATCCAAAAGGTGCTGAAAAAGTAGCAGTTTTTGAAACCACCGGCCGGGTGATCAAAGAGGGGATGCTGCCGTCTGATGCGGGCGTGATCGTCAATAATATTACATCCACCGCGTTTATTGGCCAGTATCTGCGTACCGGCATGCCGCTGGTAAGCAAATGCCTGACGGTTGACGGGGGAGCTATTAAAGAGCCCAAGAATGTTATAGCGCCTATCGGCGCGCATTTTTCCGATGTAATCGCATTTTGCGGCGGGTACTCCTGTACACCCAAAAAACTGATGATGGGCGGACCGATGATGGGTATCTTATTATTTGATGATACATATCCGGTCTTGAAAAACAATAACGCGATGCTTGCCTTTGATGAAAGTCAAACAAAAGTTGAACCCGAACAAGCCTGTATTCGCTGCGGCAGATGTATGCATGCATGTCCGTATCATCTGATGCCCCGCCAGATTGAACTTGCATCGCAAAATGATAACCTTGAACTGTTAGACAAGCTCAAAGTCATGCTTTGCATGGAGTGCGGAAGCTGTTCTTATGTATGTCCGGCAAAACGTGATCTGACATTCTCAAATAAACTGGCAAAACAAAAACTGCGCGCGGCAGCGAAAAAGTAGAATAGGAGGGCTATCAATTGGCTTCAATTATAACGGAAAATCAAGTCCAGGCAGCTGAAAGTTCAAAACTGATTATGACACCGTCCCCGCATATTAAAGATTCCATTTCCACAAAGAAAATTATGCTGACGGTCTCAGCTGCTTTGGTTCCTACCATCCTCGCTTCTGTATATTACTTCGGGTTTCGGGCTTTAGTATTGACGGTGGTCAGCGTGCTGTCCTGTGTATTATTTGAATATCTGTTTACCATACTGACAAAAAGAGAACCCACCATTGGGGACTGCAGTGCCGTGGTAACCGGAATCATTCTTGCCTGCAATGTACCCGTTACATTGCCATTGTGGATGATCGTATTTGGCGCTTTTATCGCGATTGTTGTGGTAAAATGCCTGTTTGGCGGAATCGGGTGCAATTTTGCAAACCCAGCGGCGACCGCCCGCATTTTTCTGTTAGTCTCCTTTGCGGGCCATATGACTTCCTGGGTAGCGCCTTTACGCGGAGCGATGGAGTCTATTGCCGGAGCCACTCCGGGCCAGATTATTCGCGTCATGGGAGTTGACATGGTTGCTTCCGCGACTCCGCTGAGCGGCAAGATGGAGCAGCTGCCTTCGCTTCTTCAGATGTTCTTAGGCGCCCGCGGCGGCTCACTTGGGGAAACCTGCGCAATTGCGCTTCTCCTGGGCGGTTTGTTCCTGATCTATAAGGGAATTATCAGCTGGGTAATTCCGGTATCTACGCTTGGAAGTATCTTTGTGTTTGCGCTTCTCTTCGGTGCGAATCCGTTTTATGCGGTTCTTTCGGGCGGTGCTATGATCGGCGCGTTCTTTATGGCTACAGATTATTCCACCTGCCCCGTTACAGATAAGGGCAAGGCCATTTTCGGAATCGGCATCGGCTTCATTACAATGATTATCCGTAGTTTCTGCTCTTATCCGGAAGGAATGTCTTACGCAATTTTGCTGATGAATATTATCACACCGCATATTGACAGCCTCACGATTACAAAACCGTTTGGAGCTGTCTTTGCGCAGAAAACAGAATAAGGGGGAGGGGCGCATATGAAAGAGTTACTGAAACCAATTATTGTATTGACAGCGATCTGTCTCATTACTTCGGGACTGCTTGGCGCTACCTATAATGTAACGGCGCCTCTGATTGCGCAGTCGGAAAAGAAAGCATCCGATGAGGCAATGTCGGAAGTGCTTCCTGCCGCGACCTCATTCACTGAGGTCCAGGTCGACGGCGTTGAAGGACTGCTGATTGCGGCTAAGGACGAAAGCGGTGCCGGATGGGCATTCAAAGTTCAGGACAAGGGCTTTGGCGGCGCTTATGTAATTATGGTCGGCATTGGTTCTGATGGGAAAATTACCGGCACAAAGCTGCTTGACAATTCAGAAACTCCGGGATTGGGCTCAAAAACCGGGATGCCGTCCTTTACCGGCCAGTTCGTCGGAAAAGACAAGGAGCTGGAAGGCGTTGAGACCATTACCGGAGCTACCATTTCCTCGAAAGCGTTCCTGCGTGCGGTTGCAACCGCATATACTGCTTTTGAGGCTGTAGGGGAGGGTGCATAAACAATGAGTGATTTAACGAAAAAGAGCAATTGGCAGGTATTATTAAACGGTATTATTAAAGAAAATCCTACCTTGGTCCTGATTCTTGGTACTTGCCCGACACTTGCGGTTACCACCATGGCTGTCAACGGTATCGGAATGGGTTTGGCGGCAATGGTCGTTTTAATCGGGTCAAATGTGGTAATTTCTCTTCTGAAAAATATCATTCCGGATAAGGTCCGCATCCCTTGCTATATCGTCGTCATCGCAGGTTTTGTAACGATCGTTCAGTTTTTGGTGAAGGCTTATGCCCCCGCTTTGGACAAAGCCCTCGGCGTTTATCTGCCGCTGATCGTTGTGAACTGTATCATCCTTGGGCGCGCTGAAATGTTTGCAAATAAAAATACCGTTTTGGCTTCTGCCTGTGACGGTATTGGCATGGGGCTTGGATTTACGCTTGCGTTGTTCTGCATGGGTTCCATCCGTGAATTGATTGGAAACGGCACCTGGATGGGTTACACGATCACTGCAAATTTATGGGATCCTGTCATTGTCTTTTTGCTTGCCCCCGGCGGCTTTATGGTTTTCGGAGCGCTGATCGCGCTGGTGAACTTCCTGACGAAGGGCAAAGCAATTAAAAAGAAAGAATTTGGCTGTGCAGGCTGTCCGTCTGCATCTGTCTGCTCTGTTGCACAGAAGGGAGGCTGTAACTGATGAAAGAATTTGCAATTATTCTTGTCAGCGCGGTTCTTGTAAACAACTACGTTTTAGCAAAGTTTCTGGGAATCTGCCCGTTCCTTGGAGTCAGTAAAAAGCTGGATTCCGCGTTTGGAATGAGCGTAGCGGTTACATTTGTTATGGCGCTGGCCACCGCCGCCACATGGCCTATTTATACCTATGTGCTTGTACCCAGAGATTTGACATATCTGCAAACCATTGTGTTTATTCTGATTATTGCCGCATTGGTGCAATTTATCGAACTGGTCCTGAAAAGATATATCCCTGCTCTGCATCGCGGGCTGGGCATTTACCTTCCGCTGATTACCACCAACTGCGCTGTGCTGGGTGTAACAATTTTGAACCTCGATGAAGGATATAACTTTGCACAGTCAATGGTGAACTCGATTGGTTCCGGACTGGGATTCCTGCTGGCAATGGTGCTGTTTTCCGGCGTACGCTCCCGTGTCGATGCATCCGCCACAGTCCCGAAGTCTTTTCAGGGTATCCCGATTACACTGATTGCAGCGTCCATCTGTTCGATCAGCTTTATGGGCTTCAGCGGTATCGTTGACGGCCTGTTCAAATAGTTAGGAGGCAAGGGCAAAATGATATTACCGATTATAATTGTAGGCGCAATCGGCCTGCTGGCTTCCATCTTGTTGGTTATTGCTGCAAAAGTAATGGCTGTACCGGCCGACGAATTGTTTGAAGCCGTCAGGGCTGAACTGCCGGGTGCAAACTGCGGTGCGTGCGGCTATGCTGGCTGTGATGACTATGCAAAAGCCTGCGCCCATAATGGGGCAAAAACAAACCTGTGTATTCCCGGCGGAGGTGAGGTCGCGAAAAAAGTAAGCGCAGCCCTCGGCGTTGTCAGTGAAGATGTGGAACCGCAGTATGCGGTTGTCCGTTGCTCCGGCAACTGTTACGCAACCGACAGCATCATGGATTACCGCGGCAAACAATCCTGTGCAGCCTGTAATTTCTTTTATCAGGGCAAAGGAAGCTGCTCACACGGTTGTCTCGGCTACGGTGATTGCGTCGATGTATGTAAATACGGAGCGATTTCAATTGTAGACGGCATTGCAATCATTGACAAGTCTGCTTGTGTAGGATGCGGCATGTGCGCAAAGGTTTGTCCGAATCATTTAATTAACATTATCCCTAAAAAAAGCACGGTTTATGTGGGCTGCAGCTCACATGATAAGGGTGCTTTTACCCGAAAAGTTTGTAAAAACGGTTGTATCGGATGCAAAAAATGTGAGAAGACCTGTGAATCCGGCGCGATTACCGTTACCGACAACCTGGCTGCAATCGATCCTGCTAAGTGTACAAACTGTGGTGCCTGTGCCGCCGCTTGTCCGACAGGCGCGATTGTAACCTGCGAATCCCGTTGTGAAACAATTTCTAAAGGCGCATAAAGAGAAGCCCGTACTGGTGACAGTACGGGCTTTGTTCTTATATTATTTAATTTTTCCAGTAAGAAAATCATCTCGAAACCAAATCTGCTTCACTTCGAAGCTTTTTTCGTTCAGATAATTTAAAATATCTGCGTCGGTTGAAAAACAAAAAGTTAGTTTATAGGAATAGAGTGCCTGCGATTTATATCCTGTTCCTTTGTTATCACGGTTGTGCCCATATTTGGTATCCCCAAGCAAAGGATGCCCAATGGAGGCAAGATGCGCTCGGATTTGGTGTGTTCGTCCGGTAAGCAAATCAATCTCCAGCAGAGAAAATCTGCCGTTTTGTCCCAACACCCGGTAACGTGTGAGAACTGTTCGGCCATCTTTTACTGGATGGTCAAAAATTTTCGCCATATTTGTTTCCGTATCTTTTAACAGAAAGCCTTTCAATGTATCTTCTTTTAACGGCATCGTTCCGTGTACAATGCAAAGGTATTGCTTCATGATTTCCCGCTCTTTTATTTTTTCGTTCAGGATGCGCAGGGAAGCTGCATTTTTGGCGGCAATTACAATCCCTCCCGTATTGAGATCAATACGGTTGCAAAGAGAAGGGACAAAACTGTTTTCCGCACTCGGGTCATACTCGCCTTTCTGATACAGGTAATGGAGAATGCGGTTGATTAAAGTATCTACGGTATGCTGGTTATCTTCATGTACGACCAGTCCGGGGCGCTTATCGATCAATAGGATATTTTCGTCCTCATAAACAATGGAAAGCGCTGTCGGAGCGTGTAAAAATGATTGCCTGGATTCTGATTCTGCGAAAAATTCATCATTGAGGTAAAGAGACAATTCGTCGCCTTCGGTAAGGCGTGTGGAACTATCGCAGCGTTTCCCATTCAGTTTGATCCGTTTCAAACGGATTGACTTATAGAGCAAAGACTGCGGCAATAAGGGAACAGCTTTCGCTAGAAACTTATCAACGCGCTGTCCGGCATCGTTGGTATTAATGACAAATTGTTTCATAATATCCTCCAAAACCTGTGTATGCGGATAATTATAGCATATTTAACTGATATTCGATAGATTCTATTTGCAAAAATACTTTCGTTTGATATAATAATAAATAAATGATCTAATACAAGTGAGGGAGCAACCATGATAACACGTGAACGAGTTGAGGAAATATTAAGGGAATCCGGAGTCCTTTTGGAAGGACATTTTTTACTTACATCGGGAAGGCACTCGGATAAATATATGCAGTGCGCGAAAATTTTTCGCCACACGAAATACAGTGAAGAACTTTGTGCTGCTTTAGCAGAACAATATAAAGATGAAATAATAGATGTTGTGATCGGGCCTGCCATGGGAGCGGTACAAATGGCATATGAGGTAAGTCGTGCGATTGGATGTGAAAATTTCTTTACCGAACGTGTAGACGGAAAGATGGTTTTGCGCCGTGGATTCGAAGTGACACAAGGCATGCGCTGCCTGCTTGTTGAAGATGTGGTAACAACCGGCGGCTCCGTTAAGGAAGTAGCGGAATTAGTCAAAGAGGCCGGAGGCATTGTTGTCGGAATTGGTTCTATTGTGGATCGCAGTAACGGGACTGTGGATTTTGGGGTTCCGTTCAAGTCAGTTTATCCGATTGAAGTGACTTCCTGGGAGGCTGATGAGTGTCCGCTATGCAAAGAGGGGAAGTTCCCGGCAATAAAGCCCGGCAGCAGAAATCTGGCTAATAAAAAATAAAAGGAAATCAACGGTGGTGTGCGGATGTCGAGCGTTCATGAAGGGCATAGGCAACGTTTGAAGGACCGTTTTTTAAAAAATGGTTTGGATGATTTTGAAACACACAATGTGCTGGAGTTGCTTTTATTTTACGCAGTGCCTCAACGGGATACCAACGAATTGGCACATCGGCTGCTTAAACAGTTTGGTTCGCTGTCTGCGGTTTTCAATGCACATTTTGATGAGCTATGCAAGGTAGAAGGGGTAGGCCACAATGTTGCCACCCTCATCAAGATGATTCCCGATCTGGCTCGTCGTTATTTAGATGATTGTGATCAAAAAACAGTTACCTTAACGACAATCGATGCAATTGGTGAATTTCTTCGGCCGAAATTTATTGGACGGACAAAAGAACAGATTTTCTTGCTATGTCTGAATAATAAAGGCGGCGTGGCTTATGGTGACTTTATTGTTGAAGGTACGATTGATTCCGCACCCATGTATACCCGCAATATTCTTGAAATTGCACTTCGCTGTTCTGCAATGTCGGTAATTCTTGCGCATAATCATCCGAATGGTCTTGCGATTCCATCAAATGCGGACCTTGTAGCTACACAAATTATTTATCAGGCGTTGGGAGTGGCAAAAATTAAATTAATTGACCATTTTATTTTTGCTGGTTCCGATTATGTTTCTATGAGAAGCTCAGGCTTTTTTACTTTTCAAAATGAAATTTAGGTAAAAGCAACAGGCGGAAGAACTGATCAGTTCTTCCGCCTGAATTCATTTTGTTCAGAATTCCGCACGAACGGAAAAGGCATTTTCCAAGGCTTCAACAGCTTCACCGAAGTGTGGTTGTGTTACCAAAAGCGAGATATCCACTTCACTCGTTGTAATGAGAGCAAGTTCGACACCTGTTTTTTCTATCGCAGCGATCGCGGAAGCCGCAACCCCGTACATTGACCGCATTTCTTCACCATAAAGCTGAATCTTGCAGTTCCCATTGCTGATCATCGGTTTTAACTCCGAACTTTTTTCGCGGAAGCGTCCGGCCAGTTCCAGTACTTTAATAAGCTGACTCGAAGGCAGAGTAAACGAAAGATCAATCAAATGGCCCTGCGGGGCAGTCTGGCTGATCATATCCAAATTAATTCCTGCTTTTGAAAACTCAGAAAAAATCTCTGATATCAAAGAAAGATTGTTTGGTACCTTGTGGAAAGTGACAAGAGCCACATCTTCACAAATTGTCATCTTTGACACGCCATTCATATTCAGCGCTTCCTTTCTCTGCCGATTAAACAAGATCTCCCATATCGTATAAGCCATTTTCCTGATCGCACAGGAACAGTGCGGCATTGATGCTTCCAACGGCAAATACTTCTTTACTGGCCGCCGAATGGGAAAGTGTGATGACTTCGTCACGGCCGGCGAAAATAACTTCATGCTCTCCTACAATTGTTCCCCCGCGCACCGAATGAATTCCGATCTCGTCTTTAGAACGCTTTTTACGTATGGCATGTCGATCATAAATGTACTGAGGCTCATTGGCCAAAGCGCTTGAAACCGCATCTGCAAGCATCAGCGCGGTACCGCTTGGGGCATCAATCTTCTGATTATGATGTTTTTCAATGATTTCAATATCAAACTGATCCCCAAGTACCGATGCGGCTTTTTTTGCCAGCTGTGCCAAAAGGTTGACGCCAAGCGACATATTAAAGGTAAAAAACAGTGGAACCTCTTTGGATTTTTCATGAATCAGGGCAATTTGGGCGGCAGAAAGCCCTGTAGTAGCGATTACAGCCGGCACATGGGCATGCACAGCGTATTCTAACAGAGGTCCGAGCGCACTTGGGTGGGAAAAATCAATGATGACATCAGACTCAACCGAACATTCAACCAGAGAGGTAAATACCGGATAGGCGTCCAAAACCGTCCCGGAAATATCAATTCCGGCTACGATTGTGCAGTCGTTTCGTTCCCGCACACAGGCGGTAATCATTCTCCCCATCTTTCCGTTACAGCCGGACAGCAGGATCCTTTTCATTTGAACCTCCATCAGCCGCTCATCAAAGGAGTTTAACGGCTTTCATTTCTTTTATCAGCAGTTCTCTGCCCGCATCACTGATATCAACAAGCGGCAATCTGCAATGTCCGGCTTTCCAGCCGAGCAGATTCATTGCCTCTTTAACCGGAATGGGGTTTACATCACAGAACAGGACGTCAATGAGTCCCATCAACCGGATTTGAAGTGCTGCGCTTTCTGCCGTTTTGCCGTCAAAGTAAAGCTGGCAGATATCATGCGTTTCTTTTGGCATGATATTGGAAAGTACGGAAATGACGCCTTTCCCACCCAAAGAGAGGATCGGAACAATTTGGTCATCGTTTCCGGAATAGATATCAAGATTATCACCGCAAAGATAGCGTGTTTGAGCAACTGCGGAAAGATTTCCGTTGGCTTCCTTCACTGCCACGATATTGGGGTGTTTAGATAACGCCAGATAGGTTTCCGGCTTAATGTTCATCCCCGTGCGGCTGGGTACATTATATAAAATGATTGGCAGATCGGTGGCATCTGCAATGGCTTCAAAGTGCCGAATCAACCCCGGTTGGGAGGTCTTATTATAATAGGGCGTCACATGCAGCAGCGCATCAGCGCCAGCTGCTTTCGCTTCTTTCGAAAGCCATACAGCGTAATCTGTGTGGTTGCTCCCGACGCCTGCCACAACTGGTACGCGTCTGCCAACCTTGTCTACGGTAAACCGGACGGACTCCACATGTTCTTCATCACTGAATGTTGAGGCCTCTCCGGTCGTACCGGCAATCACAATCGCATCCGTTCCATGAGCAATTTGATGGTCAATAATACGGCCCAACTCTTCCCAGTCTATGGAGCCGTCTTCATGCATTGGGGTAATGATCGCGCATCCAGCGCCTGTGAAAATCGTATTTTTCACGATGAATCAATCCTTTACCAATAGTATTATGTCAGATTAATCAAAATAACCTTTTGCCGCGAGCAATTCAGCGAGCAGAACACCGCCGCCCGCTGCTCCGCGCAGGGTATTGTGGGAAAGGCAAACAAACTTGTAATCGTATTGCGTATCTTGGCGAAGCCGGCCGATAGAGACCGCCATGCCGTTTTCCAGATTACGGTCCAACTTGGTCTGCGGACGATTTTCTTCCTCAAAATAGTGCAGAAATTGCTTCGGTGCACTGGGCAGATTGAGAGCCTGCGGTTCACCGGAATAGGAGGCCCATTTTTCTTTGATCTGTTCAATAGTGGGTTTCCTGTCAAAGCTGACAAACACCGCAGCCATATGGCCGTCACTGCAAGGAACCCGCAGGCACTGTGCTGTGAGGGAAGGGGATTTCGCAGACACAATTTCTCCGTCTTTTACTTCTCCCCAGATCTTCAGCGGCTCATTTTCGCTCTTGCCTTCTTCGCCCCCGATAAACGGGATCACGTTATCAATCATTTCCGGCCAGGTCTCAAAGGTCTTTCCGGCACCGGAAATTGCCTGATAGGTACAGACAAGTGACTTTGTGACGCCAAAATCAGCCCTCAGCGGGTGCAGGGCGGGGACATAACTCTGCAAAGAGCAATTGGACTTTACAGCGATAAAGCCGCGTTTCGTGCCAAGGCGTTTGCGCTGCGCGGGAATAATCTCGGCATGGGCAGCGTTGATTTCGGGAATAATCATAGGAACGTCGGGGGTAAACCTGTGAGCGGAGTTATTGGAAATGACCGGGCATTCTGCCTTCGCGTAAGCCTCTTCCAGCGCCTTAATTTCATCTTTTTTCATATCAACCGCGCAGAAAACAAAATCAACTTTTTTCACGACCGCTTCCACATCGGAAGCGTCCATGACTATCATCTTTTTAACAGCTTCCGGCATCGGGGCAGGCATCGCCCAGCGGTTACCGATTGCTTCTTCATACGTTTTTCCCGCTGAACGGGGGGAAGCGGCTACCACGACAAGGCGGAACCAAGGATGATTTTCCAGCAGAGAAATAAATCTCTGTCCAACCATACCTGTTGCGCCAACAACACCAACATGAAATTCTTTCATTGCTCGACATTCCTTTCAATCGAATCATTTTACGTCATACGTTCAGATATTAAAAAAACCGGTTGAAAACCGGCGCAAATTGCAATATAATAGAGAAGTTATCGTGATTGACACAGGACATACGTATCCCGTTGCCACCCATAGCTCTCCATCATATTACATGATGACAGTCACACGTCTTTCGACCATGTGCCCAGAAAAATGTTGCCAGCATCTTTCTTCGGCGTCTGTCCCTTTCACACGGCTTTTAACGACTCTGGCAGTCTAGGTCCGGATACTGATGAAAGACGCGCCTCTACCGGTTCGGCTTAATATAATATATACTCGATGATTCTATTTTTTATAATATTATCATTGAAAATCGCTGATGTCAACAAAATATGATGATTTAACACAATAAATTGCCTGGAAATTTGGAGGACCTGAAAAAATGAAAAAATCGGACTTCTTTTTTGATCTGCCTGAAGATCAGATTGCGCAAACACCGATAGAACCCCGGGATCATTCCCGTTTATTAAAGCTGGATCGCCGGACAGGAGAAACAGACCACTATCACTTTTATGATATCATTGACTTTCTGAATCCGGGAGATACACTGGTAGTCAATACTTCAAGAGTCATTCCCGCACGGCTTTTTGGAACGAAGGAAAAAACCGGAGGCGCCATGCAATTTCTTCTTTTGGAACAAAAAGAAAGAGATGTCTGGGAGGTTATGGTCAAGCCGGGAAAAAAGGCAAAGGAAGGCGCACGCTTTGTATTCGGAAACGGTCTTTTGACTGCTGAAATCCTGAAAACAGTGGAAGGCGGAAACCGGTTGGTTCATATGCATTATGAGGGCTCCAATATTTATCCGATTTTGGAACAGATTGGAAAGATGCCTTTGCCTCCTTATATTACAAAGGAGCTTCAGGATAATGAACGGTATCAGACCGTTTATTCCAAAGAGCTTGGTTCCGCCGCGGCACCGACCGCCGGCTTGCATTTTACAAAAGAGCTGCTTGAAAAGATTCAAAAGAAAGGAATCAATGTTGTCGATGTAACGTTGCATGTTGGAATAGGCACTTTTCGCCCGGTTAAGGTGGAGGAAATTACGGAGCACCATATGCATTCCGAACACTATCATCTTTCAAAACATACCGCGGATGTGATCAATGAAACGAAAAAAAGAGGGAATCGCGTGATCGCGGTTGGAACAACCAGCTGCCGCACTTTGGAATCTGTAGCCACAAAGCTCGGGAAAATTCGTGAAGACGACGACAACACCAGCATTTTTATTTATCCGGGTTATCAGTTTAAAGTATTGGATGGCCTGATTACGAATTTCCATCTTCCAGAAAGCACCTTGATTATGCTGGTCAGTGCGTTTGCAGGTTATGAGCACACGATGAAAGCTTATGAAACCGCTGTTAAAGAGCATTACAGATTTTTTAGTTTCGGGGACGCAATGCTGATTGTATAAGGAGAATGAAAAATGTACAGATTAATGAAAAAAGAAGGTCATGCGCGGCGAGGGGAATTTGAGACAGTACATGGTACCGTGCAGACCCCCGCATTTATGAATGTGGGCACTTCGGCTGCGATTAAAGGCGGCATTTCCTCTATCGACTTGGTAGACTTAAAGTGTCAGGTTGAACTGTGCAACACCTATCATCTGCATGTTCGTCCCGGGGATGATGTTATCCGCGAAATGGGCGGCCTTCACAAGTTTATGAACTGGCATCGTCCCATTTTGACAGACAGCGGTGGGTTTCAGGTATTTTCCCTTGCGAAGCTGCGCAAAATTAAAGAGGAAGGGGTTACGTTTGCCTGTCATTTAGACGGCCATCGGATTTTTATGGGGCCGGAAGAAAGCATGCGCATCCAGTCCAATTTAGCATCCACGATTGCCATGGCTTTCGATGAGTGCGTAGAAAATCCCGCGCCTTATGACTATGTATCCAGATCGATCGCTCGGACGACCAGATGGCTTGTGCGCTGCAAAAAGGAACTGGAGCGGCTGAACGCTTTGCCAGATACACTGAATCCTCACCAGATGCTGTTCGGCATCAATCAGGGCTCTACTTACACAGATTTGAGAATTCAACACATGCAGGAAATCGCAGAGCTTGATTTAAACGGCTATGCCATCGGCGGTCTGGCGGTAGGGGAAACAGTACAGGAAATGTATGATACGATTGAGGCTGTCGAACCGTATATGCCATCTGATAAGCCGCGTTATTTAATGGGGGTAGGGACGCCTGTCAACATCCTGGAAGGGGTACACAGAGGGATTGACCTGTTTGACTGTGTGATGCCGAGCCGCAATGCGCGTCACGGAACCCTGTTTACATGGGACGGTATCCGTATCCTGCATAATGAAAAATATAAAACCGATCCGCATCCGTTGGATGAGCACTGCGGCTGCCCTGTATGCCGTGACCACAGCAGGGCTTATCTTCGTCATTTGTTCCGTTCGAACGAAATTTTAGCTTCCCGGCTGGGAGTCATGCATAACCTGTATTTTTATAATACGCTGATGGAAAAAATTCGTGAAGCATTGGATAATGGAACTTTTGAAACTTTTTATAAACACTGGGTACCAATTTTAGGGCGCAGAATTTAATGGATGCATGTTTTATAAAGTACTTGCATGACATACAAAAAAACAGTATAATAATACCAATGTCTAAAATTTTTCATAAAATTTGGAGGTCGTTTCAATGTTACTACTGGATGCTACAGCTACACAGGCTGGCACCGCCGGAACTCTGATGAGCTTTTTGCCGTTAGTCCTGATTTTTGTCATTTTTTATTTTTTGCTGATCAGGCCACAAAAAAAACGTGAAAAAGAGACCCAGTCTATGCGCTCCAATCTTGAAGTTGGAGATGAGATTATCACAATTGGCGGTGTTATCGGAACCATTATTTCTATGCGTGATGACAGCCTTTTAATTGAAACGGGTTCTGACCGGAATAAAATCCGGATTGCCCGCTGGGCAATCCAGCAGAATAACACTCCGCACGAAAAAGCTCCTGCTGTTAAGTAATAAACGGACTGGCATATTGGGCTGTACAAATGAATACTCTTGTACAAAAAGGGGGGATTTATTTGAAGCAGCCTAATATGCAGGGGGCGAAACGTTTTTTCCGCCCAATTACTTATGGAATTATTTCGGGCGTGGCGGCGTGTCTGTTATTGCTGATTTTCATGTCTGTGGTTATGGAGCTTCAGGATGTTCCAGAATCTGCTGTCACACTGATGGCAACTCTGACATTCGTTTTTGGCGGTATGATTGCTGGACTGATCAGTTCCGGCATGTCCCGTGAAAAGGGGTTGCTGATGGGGCTGGTGTGTGGAATTTGCCTGTTTGGCGTTTTAAGCTTGGCCAGTCTCGCATTATGTGGAGGGGATTTTGGCATAGCGGCACTGACAAAATTGGTTGCCGTTCTTCTTGCCGGCTCCATTGGCGGAGTAGCCGGAGTCAACAAAAGAAAAAAATGCAGATGATTGAATTATTGCCAGAAACATGATATAATAATTGGGCAAATTCAAAGAAACGAGGATATAAGTCATGAAACACGTAAAAACGATTAACCATGCGAACTTAAAAGAATCCGCTGTTAAAGGCGGTTGCGGCGAATGTCAGGCATCCTGCCAATCCGCCTGCAAAACTTCCTGCACTGTTGCTAATCAGAAATGTGAAAACAAAAACAAATAAATTGGATTTTTTGTTTGAGGATAATGGCAGTTGCAGAACTGCCATTATCCTTTTACGCTAAAGTTTCATTATGGAGAATTAGAATGATACATCAATATAAGCTAAATGGTTACAATATCGTACTTGATGTGAACAGCGGTGCTGTACATATTGTGGATGATCTGTTTTACGACATGCTCGGCTGTTTGGACGAACAGCTCACCGAAAAATGCCCGGACTGGCTGTTTCAGCGTTTTGAACAGGGGCATACCAGACAGGAAATTGAAGAAACTTATCAGGAAATTTTTACTCTGCACAAGGCAGACCAATTATTTTCCTCAGATGATTATGATAAATTTGCAAAGATGATGGTGCCATCCCCGGTGAAAGCAATGTGTTTACATATCGCCCATGACTGCAATCTGCGCTGCAAATATTGTTTCGCGGATTCCGGCGAATATATGGGGCATCGGGAGTTGATGTCTGCCGAGATTGGAAAAGCGGCAATTGACTATTTGATTAAGTATTCCTATGGACGGCATAATTTAGAGGTCGATTTTTTCGGCGGCGAGCCACTGATGAACTTTGATGTGGTCAAAGAAGTTGTAAAATATGCACGTTCGCTTGAAAAAGAACATGACAAGCTATTTCGCTTTACAATTACAACGAACGGCATTTTGCTGAACGATGATAAAATAGATTTTATCAACCGGGAAATGTCCAATGTGGTATTGTCCATTGACGGCCGTAAAGAAGTCAATGATCCTATGCGCCCCCATGTTGACGGCAGGGGGAGCTATGCCAGCATTATTCCAAAATTCCAGCGTTTGGTAGAAAAGCGCCGGAATGGCCAGTTTGACCAGTACTATGTAAGAGGTACTTTCACAAAGTTTAATAAGGATTTTGCAAATGATGTGCTGCATTTAAATAGTCTGGGCTTTGATCAGATTTCGGTGGAGCCGGTAGTGGCTGATCCTTCAGCGCCATATGCTTTAACCGAACAAGATCTTCCTGAGGTTTTTGCTGAATACGAACGTTTAGCCGACATCATGGTAAAACGGGCAGGAACCAAGGAAGATTTCAACTTTTTCCACTTCATGATTGACTTGGATCAAGGTCCCTGTGCAATTAAACGTTTGCGTGGCTGTGGCTGCGGCAACGAATACGTTGCTGTTACGCCTTCCGGCGATGTTTATCCCTGTCATCAGTTTGTCGGGCACACCGATTGGAAGATGGGTGATGTGTTCAGCCAGTCACTTGACTTTGAACGGAAGAAACAGTTTGCATCGGCCACTGTTTACGGTAAAAAGGAATGTAAAAATTGTTGGGCCAAATTTTACTGTTCCGGGGGATGTAACGCCAACAGCATGCAATATTGCGGAGATATCCTGAAACCGTTTCAATTGTCCTGTGAACTGGAAAAGAAACGTGTCGAATGCGCAATTATGATTAAGGCGGCGACACTTTAAGGGAGTGATTTGTTGAAAATTGGGTTTATTGGAACTGGTAAAATGGCTGGAGCAATTATCAACGGAATTATTTCATCGCGGATGCTTAGCGCAGATGAAATCGCGGTTTACGATGTTAACCGGGATGTCTGTGACAGTTATCAAAACTGTGGATTTCATGCCTGCAATACAATTGGGCAATTGGTGTCTGCTTGCGAATATGTTGTTTTATCTGTGAAGCCGCAAAACTTTACAGATGTAATGACAGAGATTAAGCTTTATGCAAATCCTAAAACAGTTTTCGTAACAATCATGGCCGGTATCAGTGCTGAAGCAATTAAGCAGGAACTTGGATTTGACGCTAAAGTGATTCGGGTTATGCCAAATACACCTCTTTTGGTAGGATATGGTTCTATCGCTTTGAGCCGTATTGAGCCTGCAACAGCAGAAGAATTTCATTTTATCAAAGAAGTGTTTGCATCTGCAGGCAAGGTGGAAGAGATTTCACCGGACATGATGAATGAAGTGATTCCTCTGAATGGCAGCAGCCCGGCTTATATTTATCTCTTTGCAAAAGTGTTTGTTGACCGGGCCGTCGAATTAGGATTTGATGCGGGAGTTGCGAACCGGCTTTTTTGCAACAGCCTGATCGGTTGCGCTAAAATGATGATGGAAACAGGGAAGACTCATCAGGAACTGATCGACATGGTTACATCCAAGGGTGGTACTACTTTTAAAGGCTTGGAGGCACTCTCAAGAAATCACTTTAATCAGGCTTTATTGGAGTGCTTTGATGATACGATCAAACGTGCTTATGAGCTTGGAAAGTGAAAAATTACCATCTACAGGGAAGAGGGAAGAAGGGCAGTATTCCGCAAGGAATAAAAAAATGTCAGCCATCATATGCTTTCTATGAGAAGTTAAAGTGAAAGGATGGCTGCAATGAGTTGGAATACTTATAATTTGGACAAGATCTATCAGCAAATGACCGCAAAACCAGTTTCACAAAGACGTGAGAGGTTGGCTTTGCGGCCGTTTCATACACATTTTGGATTGAATCATCTGCTTGCCGGCCTGTTTTTGCTTGGAATGCTGGCTGGAACGTTGCTGATCCGAAACGCTGACAGCACTACGATAACTACGATGCAAGCTGTACTTGGCGGTTATATCGAACGCCGTCAGACAGCTTCCTTTTTGGGTGTCGCGGCGGCAACATTCAGTTCCTTATTTGTAATGCTGGTCTTATTGTTTGTCTGTGGGTTTTGCACGATTTCTCAGCCTATTATTATTTTTGTACCCATATTTAAAGGTTTAGGCTATGGTTTTTCAATTGGAATGCTTTATGCGCAATATGGGTTCTCGGCGATACGATATATACTGGTTCTTTTGTTTCCGGTATTATTAATGGGAACCTGTTTGCTGATTTTGGCATGCAGGGCATCTTTATTAATGGCTGTTTCTCTTTTCCGAATGACATTACTTGCGCAGCAGCAAACAGACTCTTCCCGTGTTCGCCGCTACTGTATGAAATTTGTAGCATTTACTGTTATTTGTTTATTGATTTCTTTGATAGACGCAGTCCTTTTTTATAAACTGGGAGGTTTAATCACTCTTTGAAACTTTAGGAGCACGTCTTTTCTTTACGGGAGTCACATTAGAAAGCGGAGAATTTTTAGCTGCATTCTCCATTTGAGTATTTGATACGTGAGTATATATTTCAGTTGTTGAAAGACTGACGTGGCCTAATATCTCCTTCAACACACGGATATCCACATTGCCATGCTGGTACATCAGCGTAGCAGCAGTATGGCGAAGCTTATGGGGAGAATAACCTTGTCCTTCCAAGCCTGCCTGCCTGAGACAGTCAGCAATGATCTGTTCCACCCGTCTTGGCGTAATCCGAGTTCCACGTGAAGAAAGGAATAAGGCATCCCGGTGTTTTTCATTGTTTGGCGGTGTGCGTACATCTAAATAGGCTGATATTGCATTTTGACACGCATCATTCAAATAGATCATTCGTTCTTTATTACCTTTACCAAGCAGTCTGATTGTATTTTCTCTGATGTCATACAAGTTAATACCGACTAATTCCGAAAGCCTCATACCGCAGTTTAGGAAAAGTGTTACAATACAAAAATCCCGTTCATAATTGCTCGACTCTATACGTGTCAGCAATTCTAAACTTTCTTCCAGGGTCAAGTAACGCGGCATAGATTTCTTTATTGATGGTACTTCCAAATTTTCAACAGGATTCGTTTTTAAATAATTTGACTTTACTGTTAGATAACGAAAAAAAGATCTGATTGAAGACACCTTACGGGAACGGGTTTTAGCATTATTATCACGATCATTCGCTGCAAATGATAAAAACGCATAGACATCAGAAAGAGTTATTGATGAAATATCTTCAATTGAGATATCTTTAATTTGTATTTTCGAAAAATCATCTTGATTATCCGGGTCCTGTTTAATTATTTTAACACACTTTATGTATCTTAAAAATGTACGCAAATCGATATAATAAGCGTCAACTGTGCGTTTAGAGCGTCCTCGAATAGTAAGAATGTAAAATAAGAATTCTTTTAAATAATCCGGGCAATCCTGATATTCTGCCATTTTCTCTCCCCCTTATTACAGGAAATTTTTATTTAGCGAAATTACCTGTTATTTTCTTCCAGTCTATCACCCCCCGTCTAATTTGTCAAGAATCTCGTTGAGCTTCTCAAGAACGCAATCCGGTTTCTTATATCTGCGTACAATCCGATATACTTTGTGCTTTTCCTTGTGAACGAACCAATCGCATTTAATCGTTGGGCATGACCCGCGCTGTCTCATGGCTATACAAAATGCCGCCATTGACTTCCGTCTGCATTTCGGACAATACACCCTCGTGCAGACTTCACACAAGCATTTCCAGCAATCGTACCAGCCATATTTCGATGGTATGTATCCACGTTTCATTCATCCGCACCCGCTGTCATAGTATCTACGAGGTTTCTTTGCCGCTCGTTCAACTTCCTATACTTCACCAGTTCTTTGAACTTATCCATATCATAATCATTCAATTCACACCACGTTCTTATGGAGCTCCCGGCCTGATGGAACACATACCGTTGAAGCGATTGCAAATTATACTCTAGGCCGCCCTTATAAGCCATAGGAATCTTCTCCGCATTACCAAGGAACTTACGCCACCATGGTGTTAAAATAGACCTTTGCGGATTTTCTTCATTCCGCTCTTTCACAAAACGCAATTGGTTTGACATTAACCCATAATACGCAGTAGAAATATTCCCGGTAGACTGCCACGATCTTATAAAGCTGTCCGCACCATCATTGCGTAACTGTAATTCCAACCGAATCCAATTTTCCGGGACGTCTGCCGCATCAACGCCAGCTTTGCAAATACGCTCCAAAGACTTATTGTAAATACGAAGCATCACACGGCTTGTTGTAGCACCAAAATCAATGGTTTCTTCACGCATCATCTTGACCAACGGTTCAGACTTGAAGCGGGAAACATAGCGTTTTTCACGTGTGAACTTAAACAGCTTGCCCATATCCAATAAGCCAAAGGTATCGCAAGCCACATCAAGACGGCTGATATTATGTGTACGGTATTTTTGCACTTTTTTAATCAGTTCGTACCAGTCTAATTTCTCGTTTACACTTTCATACAGGCGGCAACCCTCACCAGTTAGATCAAACATAATTGTTTTTGTATTCCCGCCCCATGCAATACGAATGTTATTATTAGGCCCTGCCGCATAGCGTATCGTATAGCCATATATGCTATTAATTGGCTTGAATTCCAAATCATTGAAGCCAAACACATCCGAAGCAAGCCGTAAAATGCATTCGTGTGTCTCTCCAATATCGTCCGCATTATCTACCGAATCTTCCAAAAAACACTCAAATCCTATCGTAAAAGTGAGCCAGTCAACAAGGATTTTTATATCATTTTTTTCATGCATTTTTAAAACCCCTCAAACCCGCATGAGAAAAGGCTTTGCAGGTATTTTCTTTGTGGTTAGTGCCCCCGTGATACAATACGGGGGCTTTGGGCGGCTCACGCCGCCCGCTGTAACACATTTCCCGCGCCGGTTCGCCGGTTCCCTGGGCGGGTTTTGTGTTACACTTTTTTTGCTGGACAAAGGGAAAAGCATCTGGACTTTACACGATGCAAAGCCCCTCAAAACCTCGTGCTGGCACAGGCCAACTGCAACAAGGGCAGTAAGGAATTATGCGCCATTCGGCGCGCTGGACAAAGGGGCTGTGCCCCTTTACCCCCTTTACCTTATCCCAAGTAATAATAAAATACCTATTGCCAAAAAAGTTAAAAACACAACGCCTAAAAATAATGTACTAAACATCATCAATACCCCTTACCCTGCTTTTTCACCAACCAAATCGGCAGGCAAAATCAAATCATAGCGATAAGATGAAACACCCAAAAGTTTACGTTCGTACTTTACCAATACAGGTTCCTTACCCTCTTTACGTATCTCATGCAAATCAAGTTCAAATTCCATATGGTCATATGTAGTCCCTGTGAATCTCTCACTATAACCAGAGCCAAAAAGCGGCGATTCAGTAACAGTCAAAGAATAATCCCGCAATTCATAACGTTGTACTTCAAAATATGGGAGATTAAAGATACCCAAAACAAGGAAAGTTATTGTACCTATAAAAGCCATAGCAGCACCTATCATAAGAAGATTAACAACGGCCTCACTCACTTCACAGGTTGAATCAAAACGACTTAGAATAAAGAAAAATAAAATCAAAATTCCTAAACATACCGCCGAAATAATAAAAAACATACTCTACACTCCCTTATCCAGCTTTTGTAACACATTTCTCCGGATCCGATCGATCGCCGGCGAGATCTATTTGTGTTACATCCTCCTGCATAGCCTTATTAAGCCGCTCTTTGTAGTCAATCACATCAATTACAATCTTTGTTATTGCCTTATTAAGCCGCTGTTTCTCCTCCACCAAAGAGTCATACTCATAAAGCTGTTTCCGCTTTTCCTCCACCTGTTTACAGAGCCGGTCATACTCCTTGCGCTTCTGGACAAGCTGATCATCTATCTTTTTACGCTCCCAGAAGCAGTACAACACCAAGTTTTCAAACTTATCGTTCAAACTATCACCCTTAAACTTTTCGATGATCGCCGCCACTTCGTCCGAAAAGCGAAACGACCGAATGTTATTCTTTGCCATCAAAAACACTCCTTACATCAAACATCTGGCAACCACAAATCCCAAAACAAAAACTGAATAGAGTAAAGAAATATAAGAAAGTGATCTGACTCTAAGAGATATTAGAATCAAAACAAACGAACTAACAGCAAATGCAATATTAATCATCAAAAACACTCCCTTACTTTTGCATCAACATCCAATTAAGAATATCCGAAAGGCACAACCCGAACAGAACGCCTAAAGGTGTAATCATAAACCAGTGCTCAAACAATAATTCCATAATGCCCCTCCAATCCTGTAACACAATTTATCGCCCAGGCGTGAGCTGCAGCATCGCTACTTTGTGTTACACTCCGATCTTGATAACCGCCAAGTGTTTTTTCGTCGGCTCCCGCCGACTGAAAAAAACACTAATGGCGGTTTATCTCTCATTGCGCGGGATAAACTCAACCTTTTCCATACGCTGAATCTTCTCGTATGTGTCATAACTATGCCTTAATGAATTGGACTGCACAAACATCGACTTCCAGAGCGGCCGACACTTCTTCTTTACCTGATACGGAGTGTCGCTGGTACTGTATTCGGCCGCATCATATTCCACATTGCGGGTAAGACGGCCGAAATAGGTTTTACAGCAGATCACGCTAAAAGCCTGTTCCCTGATCGGCTTCGCTACCCTGCTAAATACCTGCGCGGTTGCAACTATCTTGATTCGCTGTTTTCGCTGTTGGCTGATTTCTGAAAGAATACTTTCGGGAAAGTCCTTCCAGTTCGCGGAGCTATACTCGCTATGTATTTCATCTATCGCAAAAATAACGCCGTTTTCATCATTGCGATAGGTAAGCAAGTCGCGCCAGCTTTCCATATGCTTATCAGCACCGGAAAACGTAAAGTTGGTGACAATTTTGCAATTGGGATATTTCCTCTTCATCTCCCACAAATATTCAACCATAGAAACCGTTTTTCCGCTCCCCTGCGGGCCGACAAAGATAGAAAACCCAAAAGGCCGAAACCGATTCGATCTGCTCTTGCGCGTCAGAAAGTCCCAAAGCCACCAACGCATAAGATCATATGGTTTAAACTTTATCTTTAGCAATGCCAGATAGAAAGGCCGCACCTTAAAAGGATTTACCCGATACCGGAAAAAGAAAAACAGAATAAAGCCGCAAACCAGAACCAACGAGCCGCCGAAGGCCACGCCCAGCACTGTCCAAAACAGATGAATGATCGGACTGAATGTATCCGCGACAATGGCGGTAAAGTCTATTGCTGACATCATGACACCCCCGGAATTTTCCTTATGACCCACATAATGATTGACCATATGAAATCAATGTGAGTAAAGATAAACAGCACCCCGAAACAGAATCCCAAAAGACTGACACTGATAAATGAATCAACCGCGCTGAATACTGCTGTAACCGAATTCACCGATTGAGACAATATGCTCATGTCCGGAAGTTTGGGAAACAGACCGATGATAAACAAAATCACCACTTTCAGCACGTTCATGATGCCCTCAATTATCATTCTGTTCACCCCCTGAATCGGCGGGTAAGATCAAATCATAATAGGGCGTTCCGCGATTTAACTTATCGCTTAGAAATCCACTATCCGCATATTTCACCAAAACAGCGTTATCATCACAACTGAAAAACAAATCATGCAATTCGACATCGAACGATATTCCACTTTCCAAAACGCCAACACACCGATAAACATCTTTATCTCCATCATTCAAAATCGAAAGGATATAGCTTGAAACCTCATTACGTTCAGATTCTGCATAAACTGGATCAACTATTGCACAAAAGAAAGCCAAACCCGAAACACCGAATAACAAAATAGAAAAAAGTTTAACCCTCGGATGCTCCCATCCATCAACAACAAAATAAGAAATCACGCCCAAGACAAATAATAAAAAGAATAATATGTACCAAGCTGTCATACTCTACGCTCCTTTTTGTAACACATATTTTTTCAGCTGCCGCGCCGATCAACTGCGCAGCCATTACAGCATTGTGTTACAATTACGTCTTAATCACTCTGATAAGCTGTTTATAGCAGGTGATCACAGTATAGATAATGACCAGCCCATTAAGGAATGAGCGAAGCCACACCAACACGTCCTTAACCCCTGCCAGTATGTCAACGGATACACCTTTATAGCCTGAAAACAGGTAATTATCCGAAGTTTTAAGTATCAATGTGGATTTGCCCGAACTGGATAAACCGCCCAACGAACCGGAAATACTGTCAAACAGAGTGGACAGCCCCCCTGTCTTAGCTTCAAATGCTGTCTTAATCTCATTAAACCAGTCACTGAAATAGCCATTGGAAGGAACAAACAAGCTGATAAACAAGGATTTCAGCTTTTCCCAGAAGGACGAAAGCCAATCCCATATGTTTTTCAACCATGCCAGCAAGCCGCTGTCCTCGTCCTGATCTCCGTCCAGATCATCCACGAGATACAAAGTACCCTCATAATCCACAAGGTAGTCATAGCTGAAATCTGAAAAATGATAGCTTACTGTATTGAAATAAGTACCAGAAACAACATAGCGGACACTCTGCAAAGCTGTACCAGCTGACAGGGTTCCCATTTCTTCAACTTCAATAGATTCGCTGTCAGACACACTTACGCTAAACCGTAAATAATCAATTGCTTTATTACATGTCATTCGCACAAACTGCGGACTATTAGACGAATCATCGAAAAAGGCAAGGCTTGCACCCTCCGGAACAATCAGGAACCAAAAGAACTCTCCACCGGCACCGGCAAGCATTACATTCCGGTCGCTATGCTTCCAGTCGTCCCAAAACTGTTTATACAGGTCTGTTTGGTCAGCCATCCTAAAAGTACCGACATATGTATCACCATCTTTTTCCGTTGCAGTTGGAAGAGTGGCGGCGCAGATCGGAGCCGCCAACAGGAACAACATAGCCGAAGCCACAAGCACAGACAAAAGCCGCCGTTTCATCTTCTTCCCCCTTTACTTCGATAGCTTCTTTACAATTCTGGAGACCAACAGCCAACCCATGACCAAAGCAAGAATCAACCAACTAATATTGATGGAGTTTCCCGCCGACTGTTTAATAACATCTGCCGCCCTATTCCAGACAGTAACGTCATATGCAATATATTGATTATCCGTTGGCTGAACCTCCGGAAACTCATAAGCCGGTTCAGAAGTCTCTGGCTCGCTGGATGATGCGGGCGGTTCATCCCCTTCCAACAATCCATCATCATCTTCTAAATACAATCTGCCCTCGAAATCTAAAAGCGCAGACGACGGCAAAGAAACATTGCTAAATTTATCAAATATAGTACCGCTAATAAGAGTGCCAACGCCAATAGAATTAGAACTGCCAACAGACCTAGAAGTTCCAGACGTATTGCAGTAAGTACCATCCCCTACCTGTTTACCAGTTACAGCATCAAAATTGAGAGAAGAAAATTGCGCACCACTCGCAAACTGTAGAGTCGCCCAAGCTGTATCTGATGAAGTTGACGATGAAGTTAAAACAGTATTAGATGAAAATATATAAAAGACAATTTGCCCATGTGTAAGCGATGAATTACGCGAATAGGCCAACATATTTGTATCGCTTTCCAACCATGCCCGTAAAAAATCCTTTTGAGCATTTGTCAAAGTCGAAGTAACCAAGGTTCCAATATATGTATCGCCGTCTTGCTCATAAAACATCGGCTCATTTTCCAAAGGATACGTAGACGCAAATGCTCCAACCGACAGAGCAACAACCAACAGCGCGGAAACTGCCGCAGAAAGAACCCTTTTCATATAACCACCTCCTTACTTTGAAAATTTCTTGACTATACGCGACACCAGCAACCACGCAAAAACAGCCGCGAACACCAAGATTCCAACATTGATAGAATTACCGATAGACTGCTTTATGATGTCATAGAACCGATACAGATACGACACGTCGTACACTACCCAACTATCCATGTTATCCCTGCCTTTCCTGTGTGTAACACATTCCTGCCGCGGCAGCTGCGCACCAGGGCGAGAACTTTGTGTTACAAGAAACGAAAAAGGGGAAAGGATTTTCTTGTATCCTTTCCCCCCTCCTTTTCGCAAAATTACGGCTTCGCAAACTTTTTGATAATCTTCATCGCCAGCTGAGGACCGAAGAGGATTATAAAAATACCAATGGCAACCGGAAGAATTACCTTCACATTTGCCGAAACTCCTGTAAGAATCGGCTGGAGCATCTCGGGCGTTACCGCCAGATCAGCATCAATAGGCTCTTCCGCGAAAGCGGTTACCGCAGTCATGGCGGTAAGAGATGCGCACATAACAGCAGGAACAGCTTTTCGCTTGAGTGTCTCAAAAGATGACCGCAACGAAAACTTTTTCATGACAAAACCTCTCTCATAATTTATTTTCAAGGACTGCTAGTCCTCAAATACTGGTTTGATCAGGCAGTAAAACCACCAATCGAACGCAAAACAGATAATAACCGGAATGCAGAAATAAACGAAAAATTCTATGTAAACGCGGATATAGTGCAAATCCTCAGCCGCTCCACTCTCTACGGCTGGTTCACTCTCTTCGGGCGTTCCACTCTCTTCGGGCGTTCCACTCTCTTCGGGCGTTCCACTTCCTTCGGTCGTTTCACTTCCTTCGGTCGTTTCACTTCCTTCGGTCGTTTCACTTCCTTCGGTCGTTTCACTTCCTTCGGTCGTTTCACTTCCTTCGATCGTTTCACTTTCTCCGGTCGTTTCACTTTCTCCGGTCGTTTCACTTTCTCCGGTCGCTACACTTTCCTCGATCGCTACACTCTCTCCAATCGTATCCGCCGCGAAACAGTGATAGGCCGAACCGTAGATCATAACCAAAGCGACAACTGAAACAGCCATAGTCTTGAAAAATACCCGCATATGCTCACGCCTACTTTGCATTGACCGGAGCAAACAAAGACATAATGTCCTCGCGCAGACCATCGGGCGAGATTGCAAAATCCCTAAAATAGTTACGAAGCCGCCCTTTGTCATCTACCGAAGTTCCCACAATTGCAACAATTGTATCTCCGTCCCTTAATGCAGAGGCTCTGTCAAATACTTTGTCATCACTCCACACATCAAACAACGTAGACGATTTACCGGATAGCAGTCCGAAATTCAGCTTTTGTTTGTCCTTAAACTTCATCACTTCCGGTGCAAGAACCTTACCAATTACAAAACCTGTCATTTTTCTAACACCTCTTAAAATCAATTTGAAATATTACCACATATTTCATATTGAAATATTATCACAAAATATGTCACAATGCAATATACGGAAGTAAAAAAATATGTCAGAACGACATTATTTCATTCCGACATTTGATACAATATATTTGAGGTGATAATATGGTTGACTATACAGAAATAATTCCTATGAGACTAAAATATTTCAGAGAGAAATTTCAATTAACGCAAAAAGAAATTTCTGCACAGCTAAAAATTAGACAAGGCTCATACAGCAACTGGGAAAACGGAAAACGACTTCCAGACATCAACGACATAGCAAGAATAGCAGATATATACAGCACATCTATTGATTTACTGCTAGGAAGGACAGATATAAAAATTGATGATGAATCAAAAAAAAATGAAAACCAATTAAAGAATCTTAAAAACAGCTAAGGCAGGGTTTCCCCTGCCTTTGTTTTTTGTAACACATATTTTTTAAGCTGCCGCGCAGATCAGATGCGCAGCCATTCCAATAATGTGTTACAAATGAAAAAGTGCTGGAAATTTACTTCCAGCACAATCTGTACAATTTTTATTTAGCGAAATTACTTGTTATTTTCTTCCAGTCTATCACCCCCTGTCCAGTTTGTCAAGAATATTATCGTTTAATATATACAGAAAAAAGCCGCAATTTATTGCGGCTTTTTTCTGTCATTCGATACGCAAAGCATCAACTGGTCGCATTTTAGCTGCGATGGTCGCTGGATAAACTCCGAATATCATTCCGACCATTACAGATAGTCCAACACTGGACATCAAGAGTTTGATATTAATTAATAATGGGACCTTAACGACGGTACACCCTATCCAAACTAAACTCAGGCCGACGATTACTCCCATTATACTGCCAATTACTGATATCGCAAAAGCCTCAATCATGAACTCGATCATAATGACGCCTTTTGTTGCTCCAATAGATTTTTTAATTCCTATTTCCCTGGTACGCTCATTTACGGATACAATCATCACTGTCATGATGCCAAGCCCCGCAACTACAAGCGAAACCGCGGCTATAGCAGAGAGAATGATCGTTACGACGCTCAACATATTATTTAAAGTGTCTTTTTGCTGGGAGATATTGTCTATTTTGAACCCACGTTCCAGATTGTGAGAACGATTCATCATTGCGGTGAGCTGTTCCGCAGCAGAATCGATGGTATTCGGATTACGAAGAGTGACGGCAATCTGTTCAAATGAAGACTCCCCTTTATATCGCTGTAAAGTCGTATAAGGTATATAAGCAAAAGAGGGTATTACATCGCCTACCATACTTTGAAGAATATTTCCGCCCGAAGATGCAACGCCTACAATTTCAAGAGTGACATAGCTCCCCCCTATCATAGCGTCAAGATGTTTGCCTACAATATTTTCCCTATGATAAAACATATTGGCCATATTAGAATCTACGACACATACATCGGCAGCGCCGGCCAGATCAGTTTGATTCAAGAGTCTTCCGTGTTTCGGTTTCAATGTAATAATCTGGCTGTTTGCACCATCCAGTCCCCAAAGTACCGTATTGGCGACCAGTCCGCGCATGCGCACGCTGCTGTAATCTACAACAATCGGAGAGGCGCTGCGTACAGATGGCGTACTCCTGATCAGCGCTAAATCTTCCTCCGACAACTTTAAACTCGTAAACTTTTTATCTGCGCTCACAGTAACGCTTCCAAGGCCCAAAGAACTCAATTCCCGATTGATTGTGTCTTTACCGATCTCTCCAATAGACCCAATCAAAACTACGGAAGCAACCCCAATTGCGATTCCGCAGATTGTCAAGAAACTTCTGAATTTTTTTCTTCCAAGGTTTCGAAAGCTGCACACTAAACTATCGGCCAGCACATGCTCTACCCCCTTAGTAAACGGACACGGACTCCGGTTTTAACCGCCGAAGCATTTGTTACCAATAATTCATTTTCTCCAAGCCCATTTGTTACTTCAACGCCATCTAATAGTTCAAGCCCTGTAGTAATATCTCTTCGCACAGCTTTGGAATCCTGCACTACGTACACGTATTCAATATTATTTTCATCCTGTTGGATTGCTTCATAGGGAATCATTAGCATGTTGCGCCGCGCATTTGTCATGATTTCTGCCCTTGCAGTAAATCCTGATTTTAAAGAGTCATCCGGGTTATCTATTGTAATTTCAACATCGACCACTGTCTCCTGCACCGCTGTGCCGGATGCTTTTCTGGCAACAGGATAAATTTTGCTGATATGTCCTTCATAGCTTTTTTCTGCGAACCCGGTACCTGTGATAACAGCGGGATCTCCTACCTGGATATCGGAGCTATAGGACTCCCCGACCGTTACCATCGCCGCATAACTTCCGGTATCCGAAATGGTAATAAGCGGTTTTGCAGTACGCGACAGGACATCACTTTTAACCTCCACGGAAGTCACGATGCCATCCATCGGCGCAGTGATCGTTTCCGGAACATAGATATAGGAATTTGGGGTAAGGGATTCATCTGTCGAGCCATAAGCAGCGGAAACAAGGTCTTCAAAAGATCCAATGTTGGATCCGAGCGGAGAAGATTGCAAAACCGAATATAGTCCCGCCAGGTCTGAAGCCTGCTGCAGATCCTCTGAAAATAAGTTTGCGAGATCCTTTGCAGGGATGCTCTGTTCCATAATACTTTTAGTAAGCGTTGTATCAATTGTTGCCAGAACCTGATCTTTTTTTACGTAATCCCCTACTGATACATGAACAGAACTTGCTATCACCGGCGTCTCCAGATAAATTTCTTTGGTGTTTTGCGCTTCAATCGTACCGCTCGCGTTAATCCTTTTTTCATAAAGGACCTGTTTTGGTGTAATACAGGTCACTGTCGGTACCATTTGCAAAACTGCTGCCGGCATAACAGCGGCAACACCAAAAGACCCTGCAGCCAGCAGCAGAGCCGCTATTTGTTTCAAAGCCAAAAAATAACCCCCATTCAGTCAAAATCCATCCTCAATTCACGAGGTTAGTTTCTGCCGTACTGGGGGATTTATTCTTTTTGCCAAAGAATGATTTGGCGTTTAACCGGTTATGATAGTCAATGAAACCTGAAATTAGTTTGGAGGTGTTTTGTTCTATGTCAAGTGCAAAAGAATCCAGAATCCATCTTATTCCATGCGATAAAGACTGCTATTATCAGCAGCAAGGCTATTGCGCTCTTGATCAAATCACTTACATTACAAACTGCAAAAACGGCGGCTGCGGCTATTTTACGCATACTGATCCTTATGCAGACCTATCTGATTATCGAGATGGCCTGTGATATGTTCTCCACTCCAATCAGATTCAGTTCGCGCATTTCACTGGTGTCGACCGATTTTACACATTGTTTGGGGATGATGCAGGTGGTAAATCCAAGCCGATATGCTTCTTTGACCCGTTGCTGAATATTGCTGACCGACCGGATCTCCCCGGCCAGTCCAACTTCGCCGAAAGCAGCAATATCGTCCGAAACTGCTTTATCAAGAAGATTTGACGCTAAAGCAATTGCGACGGGCAGGTCGGCAGCAGGCTCGTCCAGTCGCAGGCCGCCCACCACATTGATATAAGTGTCAAGGTTTCCGAAAAAATATCCTCCCCGTTTTTCAAGTACAGCCAACAGCAGAGCGGTGCGGTTATTATCAAATCCCGTCGACATTCTGCGTGGCGTACCAAAACCGGTTTTCGATACCAGCGCCTGTACCTCCGCCAGTATCGGCCGGGTTCCCTCGATAACGCAGGCAACACAAGTACCGGAAACACCTGACGGGCGTCCGGTAAGCATCATAAGCGAAGGGTTACTGACCTCTTGCAAACCGTTTTGCACCATTTCAAACACGCCAATCTCATTGGTGGAGCCATACCGGTTTTTGACTGCGCGGAGAATGCGGTAACTCTGCTGACGTTCCCCTTCAAAATACAGTACCGCATCCACCATGTGCTCCAGCATTTTGGGGCCGGCAATGGCGCCTTCTTTATTAACATGCCCTACAATAAAAATAGGGATTTCGTTGCTTTTCGCAATTCCGATTAGAACCTGCGTACACTCTCGAATCTGGGTGACGCTTCCGGCAGACGGTGTCAGAGAAGCCAGATTCATCGTTTGGATGGAGTCAACCATCACGATATCCGGCGACAACTGCCGGACGGTTTCCATCAGGCTTTCAATATCGGTAGTCGCGGAAATATAAAGGTCGCTGCCGGTCACTCCAAGCCGGTTTGCACGCAGTTTCAGCTGTCGGGCGCTTTCTTCCCCTGAGACATAGAGAATTTTAAGTTTCTTACAAAGACATTGGCAGATTTGCAGCAGAAGTGTGGATTTTCCAATTCCCGGGTCTCCTGAAAGCAGCATAACCGAGCCGGCAACAATCCCTCCGCCCAATACCCGGTCCAATTCTCCCACACCTGTTTTATAGCGTTGACTGTCATCTGACGAGATTTCGGACAGGCGGGTATAATTTACTTTTGGCGCTGTCTGCGCAGTCAATTTTGCGGCTTTTGAGGCGGTTACCTGCTGGCGCACCTCTTCTGTCAGCGTATTCCACTCTCCGCAGTCGGGGCAGCGCCCATACCATTTAGGTGTCTCATAGCCGCAATTAGCGCATACATAGATACTTCTGTTTTTTGTTACTGCCATTCGTTTTAAGTCCCCTGTTCTGAGGAGGAGGCTTCACCACCCTCCCCTTGATATTCCAGACCCAAATATTCCATCGTACCGCAGAAAATCGTAAACGCAACCTTTTGCTGATACTCTTCTGTATTGAGCAGGCGTTCTTCCTCCGGATTTGATAAAAATCCGCATTCAATCAGCAAGGCCGGCATCGGCGCGTTATAGACCAGATAAACGCTGTCTGTGCATTTTTTGCTTTGCCTGGTATTTTCCGGATTCAGCATGTTGATCATCCGGGCCTGCATGATCTTTCCCAGTCGCTCGCTTTCCTCATTTTGGGGTCCGTAAAAGACCTGCGCGCCGAAATATTTGGGACGCATAAATTTATTTTGATGAATGCTTAGCAAAATTGCATTATCATAAGATTTGGCAATTGCAAAGCGCTTCATAATATCCGAATTTTTCTTTTTTCGGTTGGAAGCATGATCGTCATCATGAAGAGAGATGTCGCTGTCACGCGTCAACACGGCTTTAAACCCATTAATCCGCAGCATATCATACAGCTTCAGCGCAATCGACAAATTAATATCTTTTTCGACTACATGATTACTTCCGACAGCTCCTCCGTCATACCCACCATGCCCTGTGTCAGATAATCCAAAAAAGCATGTTACAGTCACTCAAAATTCCATCTGATTTCTATTTCGCGAGTACCGTTTTCCTGAATTTTACCAATCCATATAGATTGGATAAACTCATTTACCAGTTCATGCGTTAACTGACCAAATTTTTGAAAGTGGGAAAGCTCATTTCGATCGGTCGGTGTCTTTTGAGCAACAGCCTGCAAGGATGACAGCTCTTTTTCAACTGCTTTTTGACGATTTATGAGTTGGCTGTATCGGGACAGCCATTCATCATTCAAAACAGCAAACTGTTCCTCGCTCATTTTGCCGTTGATATGATCCATATAGAGCCTGGCAGAAAACTTTTTCTGTGCGGCGAGTTCTTTTTCAAGGCTTTCACTTTCCAGCCGCAAGGCAGTCTCTTTGGAAAGCAGCTGCTTTTGAGAGGGCATTTGAATCAGATTTGGATTGAAATAAGTCTCAATCAATTGATTGATTTCATCCAAAACAACTTCCTGCAGAACATCCAGACGAACGAATTTCGAATTTTCGCAGGCTTTTGCAGATGATTTGGCAGTACGGCATTTTAAATAGCTATAGCGTCCATTTGCCCCCCGGCTGCTTGTTTTATACATTCGGTTGCCACATTCAGCGCAATAAACCTTATTACTGAAAATATGTCTGGTCCCTGCGCCTGCCGCATTGGAAAAAGAGCAGCGCGTCTTTTCCTTCTGCCTTACATGCACAGCAGTCCAAAGACTCTCGTCAATAATCGGCTCATGCGTTCCCGGGCACCGAATCCAGTTTTCCTTTGGGACCGGTACTCTTCTGTGATCTTTATAATTTAGTTTATGCGTTTTTCCCTGCACTAAAGTTCCGGTATAGATTTCCTGGTGAAGAATATAAAAAATGGTGCTGTCTGTCCAAAGCTCTGAAGTGATACGGGACTCATTGGTCCGGAAGCAGCTTCCGAGCGCCCTTTTATAAAGCGTAGGGTTCAGAATACCGCGGGCATTCAGTTGCTCTGCGATCGCTATGTATCCCATCCCTCCGGCAAACATCCTAAAAATATCTTTTACCACTTCGCTGGCCACAGAATCTACAATCAGCCGGTTTTTATCGTCGGGATCAATCTGATATCCATAAGGGGCGAAAGATCCTGTCCATTGCCCGTTTTTCTTTTTGTGGGTCAGCGTTCTGCGAATATTATCGGACAGGTCCTCCAGATACCATTCATTGATGAGCCCATTGATCTGCCGCGCTTTTTTGTTCCCTGCCACCTCCGTGTCCGCATGATCCACAATGCTGATAAAACGAACATTCCACTCGAGAAACTTTCCATGAATGTATCGCTCAATCATTTCCATATCACGGCTGAAACGAGACTGTGTTTTGCACAGAACGATATCTATTTTTCCTTCTTCGCAGTCCCGAATCATTTCCATCCATTCGGGCCGGTTTCGGTCAGCCCCGGAATAGTCCTCATCACAATAGACTTTGTACACCTGCCACCCTTTTTCCATACAGTAGTGTATCAGCATGGACTTCTGGTTCTGAATACTTTCGCTTTCATCATACTCTTCTTTTTTGTCCCGGTCTTCCTCCGACAGTCTGCAATAAACAGCGACTCTCTTCATAAAAAAGTCCTCATTTATTATATATCATTTGGCAGCTGTTGGGTAGTCTTTTGGCTTTGGGCAAGCAGGATATTTGAGAACTTTTGGTTTACCTGCCGTTCCAGTTCTTCCTTGCTTGATTCAGAAATTGTATTTTTTACTGTCATCTGATACATGCAATCACCCCATAAACTGATTTTATATCAGTTTATGACGAATAAGGCTTCGCATATGACTTTAAAACAGAATCAACCGGGTCTCCTGCTCCGGCTGGAACGAGAGACCCAGTTGATATAAGTAACCAATCCAAGAATTATAGAATCGAGTCTTCCTCCTTTATTTCCGGAAGCTGACTGTTCTTATCATACTCATCCAAAAAACAATGCTCGACACCATCTTTTTTATATCCGATCAAGGTATCCAATTTTACGGAGTGAATACTTTGAAAGATATGTTTTTCCACCTGAGGATTTCCGACTTTCAGCTGCTTTAACAGCAGTTTTACTTCCTTCCGTTTCGACTGACCGGCTTCATTTTCATTTACCGGGCAGTTTTCCGTAAAGCGGCATGCACATTGAATGAATTCCAGGCAGTTATAATTTTTCCACGCGATAATCTGTTCCTCGTGCACGCAATATAATGGACGTATCAATTCCATTCCCGGAAAATTTGTGCTGTGCAGCTTCGGCATCATAGCCTGAATCTGCGCCCCATAAAGCATCCCCATAAGGGTCGTCACCACAACATCCGTAAAATGGTGTCCCAGCGCTATTTTATTGCAGCCCAGTTCCTGCGCATATTTGTATAAATGCCCTCTTCGCATTCTGGCGCAAAGATAGCAGGGATTTTGCTCAATACCGGTAACAATATCATAGATTTTAGAATCAAAAATCTTAATCGGAATCTGCATCAGCGCGGCATTGTCTATAATCTTCTGCCGGTTTATTTCCGCATAACCCGGGTCCATCACAAGAAATTCCAATTCAAACGGCACTTCGCTGTGCTTTTGAAGCTGCTGCATTAATTTTGCCAAGAGCATGGAATCCTTACCGCCGGACATACAGACAGCAATCCGGTCGCCCGCCTGAATCAGTTGGTAACGTTTAACCCCCTCGATAAAAGGGTTCCAGATCTCCTTGCGAAATCTTTTGATGATGCTTCTTTCAATCAACTGACATTTCTCTAACTCACGGCTCATATGATAGACTCCTTATTGCACACAGGCATCCCTGCCTGCTGAATGAATCGTACCCGAAAGATCTTTGATGACTTCGCCCGCAATAATCAATCCGGCAACCGACGGCACGAATGCAGTACTGCCCGGGACCTGCCTTCTCTGCGTGCACTTCCTGGCTGTTCCAGGCGGGCAGATGCAATGGGCCCGGCAGCTAATTGCCATATCGTCAATCGGCGTCAGAGGCTGTTCTTTAGAATAAACAACTTTCAGCTTGTCGATTCCCCGCTTTTTCAATTCACGGCGCATGACCCTTGCGAGCGGGCATACCGATGTCTGATAAATATCAGCCACCTCAAAGGCAGTGGGGTCAAGTTTATTTCCCGCACCCATCGAGCTGATAATCGGCACATTCGCCTTTCTGGCCTGCTCGACCAACTCCAGTTTCGCAGTTACGGTGTCGACTGCGTCAACGATATAAGAATATTTGGAAAAATCATAATCTGCGGAAACCTCGGGGGAATAAAAAGTTTTATGTGTATAGACAGTCGCGTTTGGATTAATGTCAAGAATACGTTCTTTCATGACATCTACCTTATACTGTCCTACTGTTTTTCGAACTGCAATAATCTGCCGGTTCAGATTGGTCAAACAAATTTTATCATCATCAAATAAATCAAAAATTCCGACTCCGCTGCGTACCAGTGCTTCAACTGTAAACCCGCCGACGCCGCCGATTCCAAATACAGCCACCCTGCTGTTGTTCAGCTTTTCCATGGCTTCTTTTCCAAGCAAAAGTTCTGTCCTAGAAAACTGATTTAACATTTTATAGTTCCTTTCTTTACATCATCAGCGAATCTGTTCATAAAGTAAATAATAAATTCTGCAATAAAAAACTCGCCTTCCTTACCAGAAGACGAGATACGATTCTGTGTCTCGTATGATGCATCTTAAAACATTCATTAGGACAATCTTAAAATTACATAAATAGTATAACAGCAATTTTACGGCCTGTCAATTCAATCTTCCCAGTAATTTTATAGATTTTATCGGAATTTCCAGGCCAACTACATTTTTTTGCATTAACTGATTCCGCATGCCCTGCATCAATCACAATTGTAGGGAGACTTTCCAACCGCTCATATGGCGCGTTGGCAGTAATTGCGCCGATCGAATATACTGCAAAATAAATTGCTATTCCGCAAAGACACAGCGCTGCCGCTGCAAAAAGCCGTTTTCTCATTCGCACATCCCTCCGCTTTCCAGTCTATGCAAAAAAGCCGGGATTTTATGCAGCAACTTTACCCGCAAATATCTGTAAAGAAATATGCTTTACAAGGATTCACTGTGAAATACTTTTCAGGAAAGACATATAATATGCAGGCAGTTCACTGAAAAATTCCATATATTGATTGGTTCGGGGATGAATAAAGCCGATCAGCCGTGCATGGAGGCATTGCCCGTGGAGCCTGGTAATCACATTTTTAGGTCCATATACCGGGTCCCCGGCTACCGGATGCCCCTTGTAAGCCATATGAACTCGAATTTGATGTGTCCTGCCCGTTTCCAGCCGCAACTCCAAATTCGTAAATGCACCCAACCGTTCCAGCACCCGGTAATGCGTGACTGCGTTACGGGAATTCTGATAAATTACACACATCTTTTTGCGGTCTGTGGGACAACGGCCGATGGGCAGGTCAATAGTGCCCTCTTCTTCGGAAAATCCGCCGTAAACCACGGCATTATAGACCCGTGTAAAGCTATGCGCCTTTATCTGTTCGGTGAGCAGATTGTGCGCATAATCATTTTTCGCAACAATTAAAAGGCCGCTGGTATCCTTATCAATTCTGTGGACAATACCGGGCCGGAGAACTCCGTTAATTCCGGAAAGACTGCCCCGGCAATGATAGAGCAGCGCATTGACAAGCGTCTTATCATAATTTCCGGGAGCGGGATGAACAACCATCCCTTTTGGCTTGTTCACAACCAGCAAATCATCATCTTCATACACGATTTCCAGGGGAATATTCTGTGGCTCCACATCAAGCGGCTTTGCGTCCGGCAAAGTGAGCAGAAGACTTTCCCCGCCCTGAAGCTTATAGTTCTTAGGCAGAATCTTGTCATTTAACGTTACACAACCGCTTTCACACAGCTTTTGAATCGCAGAACGGGTCAGGAATTCCACATTATCAGCCAGCCATTTGTCAACCCGTGTCCCCGCGTCCTCTTCTTCCACATCATAGATCTGTTTATCCAACTTCTTCACCGTCCGCCTGTTCGGGAAGTTTTTTTGACTCTTTTCCTTCAAAAAACAGTAAGTAAATCAATAAAAGCGAGGTACCAATGACAACACAGCAATCCGCGAAATTAAAAACAGGAAAATTAAACCAGGGAGAAATATCCAGATAATCTACTACAAACGTCCTGAACATGCGGTCAATTAAATTTCCTGTCCCCCCCGCAATAATCAGGCCGACACTCCATAGCACCATTTTAGGCTTAAATTTGCCCATCAGCAGCAATATAATAGCAGTTATAATGACCGCCAGGGTCAGAACCGAAAGGATGCCGACTTTGCCCTGAAAAATTCCGAAAGCGGCCCCACGGTTCTCAACATAGGTTAATTGCAGAAGCCCCGGGATAATCATAATAGACGGAGACCCCGCCAGATGGTCCAGCATCCAGATTTTCAAAAGCTGATCGATTACCACCAAAACTCCGGACATCATCAATATTAAAAGTGCCATTGACACAACATCATCATTCCATTTCTGCTGATATAATCTGCGGCGCTTAAAGGAGCCTTTAAGCGCCGCAGTTATGAATTTTTTACCCGATAATTTCCGCACAGCGTGCGCACAAATCAGGATGTTTTTCGTTTTTGCCCACCGTATCGCTGTAGACCCAGCAACGCGGGCAATGGTGGCCGTTCGCTTTCGCCACATCAATACTTAATCCGGCGCAGCTGCCGTTAAACTGTCCCGCGCCCTCCTTTGTGAGATGCACCTGGGATACAATGAAGACAGGCTCCAGTTCTTTCTCCACCTCGGACAGAAACGCATACAGTTCCTCATCACAGTGAAGCGTTACCTGCGCCTCAAGAGATTTTCCAATGACTTTCGCATTTCTTGCTTCTTCAAGCGCTTTCAGCACATCGTCGCGCACCGCATGAATCCGATCCCACTTATTCATAAACGCTTCATCCACAAGATTCTCCATCACCTTCGGCATCTCATTAAACATGACAGAATCCCCGTCATAGTTTACGTCAGCAGGCATGAAGCTCCAAATCTCTTCGGCAGTAAACGAAAGAATTGGGGCAAGGATGATATCAAGGCCACGCAGAATGTGATAGATCGCGGTCTGAGCGGCACGGCGGTTCAGAGAATCTGCCGCCTCTACATATAGTCTGTCCTTAATGACATCCAAATAGAAGTTGGACATATCGATTGTACAGAAATTATGCAGTGCGTGATAAACCATATGGAACTCATAGCGATCATACGACTGCTTCGCCAGCGCGACCAAGTCGTTAAACTTCGCCAGCGCCCACTTGTCCAGTTCTGTCAGTTGCTCAAGCGGAACCAGATCTTTGTTGGGGTCAAAATCACTGATATTGCCAAGGATATAGCGCGCGGTATTGCGGATCTTTCTGTAAACCTCGGAAAGCTGCTTGAGAATATCGCCGGAAATGCGGATATCGGCATGATAGTCGGAAGATGCAACCCACAGGCGTAGGATATCCGCGCCATACTGGTTTGTGATTTCCGAAGGCTCAATCCCGTTTCCAAGCGATTTTGACTGTTTACGGCCTTCCCCGTCCACAACCCATCCATGGGTGCAGACAGACTGATAAGGCGCTTTCCCCTTCCATGCAATAGAGGTCAGCAGCGAAGACTGGAACCAGCCGCGGTATTGGTCGGTCCCTTCCAGATAAAGGTCGACCGGCCATTTCAGATCAGGGTTTCCATAGACCACCGACGCATAGGATGTCCCGGAATCAAACCAGACATCCATAATGTCGGACTCTTTTGTAAATTCCGTCCCTCCGCAATATTTGCATGTTGTCCCTTTGGGCAGAATGTCGGCGGCCTCCGTTGTGTACCACGCATCAGATCCTTTCTCGCGGAAAAGATCGCTCACTGCTTTAATACTTGCCTCGTCGACATGGTATTTCCCGCAGGACTTGCAATAGAAAATCGGAATCGGGACACCCCAGGTACGCTGGCGGGAAATGCACCAGTCGCTGCGGTCACGCACCATGTTAATCATGCGGCCCTGTCCCCACGGGGGAATAAATTCGACCTGATTAATCGCGTCGATTGTCTGCTCTTTAATATCATCAACCGAACAGAACCACTGCTCGGTTGCGCGGAAAATAATCGGGTCTTTGCAGCGCCAGCAGTGCGGATACTGGTGGATGATTTTCTGAATCGCAAACAGGCGGCCCAGTTCTTCCAGCTTCTTCGCAATCGCCTTATTAGCGTCTTCTGTCGTCAAGCCCGCAAACTCGCCGGCAAGTTCGGTCAGTTTGCCCTCATGGTCGACCGGAACAATGACTTCAATTTCGGGATAATGCTGCGCGCATACGTCAAAGTCCTCAACGCCGTGTCCGGGCGCTGTGTGGACGCAGCCGGTGCCGCTTTCCAACGTAACGTGATCCCCCACGATGACAGGAGAAACGCGGTCGATAAAAGGATGGCGGTAGGTCATATATTCCAGCTCACTGCCAAGGCAGGAGCCCAAAATTTCATACTGCTCAATATTGGCGGCTTTCATGGATTCCGCCACCAAATCTTTCGCCAGCACATAATATTCACCGTTGGCGGCCACCACACAGTATTCGAAAGCGGGGCCAACGCAAATTGCCATATTGCCCGGCAGCGTCCAGGTGGTGGTTGTCCAGATCACAAAGTAGGTCTTGCTCAGGTCCTTTGCCCCCAGCTCCGCAAGCTTGCCGCCCTTATCGTCTACCACCTGGAATTTCACATAGATAGAATGGCATTTGTCTTCGGCATATTCAATTTCCGCTTCAGCTAATGCCGTATCGCAGGTAGGGCACCAGTAAACCGGCTTCAAACCTTTATAAATATAGCCTTTATTTGCCATGGCACCAAACAGCTCAATCTGTTTGGCCTCAAATTCCGGCTTTAGTGTCAGATACGGATGCTCCCAGTCACCAATAACCCCTAAACGTTTGAATTCTTCTCTTTGGATATCGACATAGCTGAGCGCAAACTCACGGCAGTGATGTCGCAATTCCACGGGCGGAATATTGCGGGATACGCCCATTTTTTTCAGCGCTTTGAGTTCAATCGGAAGGCCGTGTGTATCCCAGCCCGGAATATAAGGAGATCTATAACCGTTCAGATTTTTATAACGAACAATGATGTCCTTCAGCACCTTATTCAGCGCGGTTCCCAAATGAATATTTCCATTGGCATACGGCGGCCCGTCATGCAGTACGAAGAGAGGTTTACCCTCATTTTTCTGCATCAGCTTCTGGTAGAGCTGTTCGTTATTCCATTTGGAAACCATACCCGGCTCTTTGGAGGGCAATGCTGCGCGCATCGAGAAATCGGTTTTAGGAAGGTTCAATGTTTTACTGTAATCCTGCTCGGACATTGGATATATCTCTCCTTGTTTGTCTATTTAACAGATTCTTTGATCTATCGTCTGCGTTTATTATCATCACGCTTGATGTCATATTCTTTACCAAACTTGAGCGGGCCAAACCGGGACTCGCGATGTCCCGGGTCCGCGGCCGGAGAATGAACCGGTTCAAGCTCCTGTTCCTCCGTATAAGAAAGCCCGCTGTCTTCGGTGTACTCCAGCGGCTCCATCGCGGGCATTTCTTCTCCGAAGTCATCGCCCTGCGGGAGCGGGACATCTGCCGGGTCGACATAGTCGGATTCCGGTTCAGGCTCGGCCTTTGGGGCAGCAGCAGATGAGGCTGCCGCGGTCACAGTATTTTCATCTACGGGAATGCTGCTGATCAACTCCAAGTGCTGCTTATACAGCAGCTGCAGCTTACTTTTAAAGGTAGCCACTTCGCGCTGCATACGCAGAAAACTGTTTTTTTGGCTTTCAACCGCCTGTTTGGAGTTCTCAACTATCCGATTCGCCTTTATACTTGCTTCTTCTATAATAGACGATGCTTTCGCTTTTGCGTCGCGCACGACACTGTCTCCCAGTTTCTGAGCGCCGACAAGTGCAGAACGTAGGCTTTCTTCATCCTGCTTATATTCTTCCAATTTTTCGGCCAAAACAATCAATTTTTGCTCCAGCTCACTTTTTTCCGCAAGAAGCGCGCCCACTTCATTCGAAAGCTGAACAAGATAGCTATCCACCTCATCGGCTTTATAGCCTCTGCCCATCGATTTGTCAAACTTTTTGCCGGCAATATCGTTTGGATTCAGCACAATGAAACATCCCCCTAATATCTTAAAATCTGAACCAGATTTATTCTCTTATACATATTTTTTGCAGAGAATCTGCAATCTGCCTTTTTTGGTAACCTTGTTAACGCTTGCGAATAAAAACTTACCGAATCCACGGATACTAATAACGTCACCTTCGGCAACATTCCAAGAAGGTTCACTTTGAGAAGCACCATTCACGAATACAAGCTGTGCCCCTATGGTCTGAGATGATTTTTCACGGGAAATTCCTGCTATCGCCGCCACAATGCAATCGAGCCTGAGTGAACTGACAGTCGCAGGAATGTCCAAATAGTTATGAAGCGGAGGCAGAGTTTCGGGCATCCCCTGACAAACTTTCACACCGCAATGCCCAACCTTCTTTAATTCATTCAGCAGGATAGGCGCCACCGATTCCGTAACAAACGCAACCGCCGCGCCTTCACCTACCAGGATATCGCCTACCGCCTCCCGTCTGATTTCCAATCCGAGGAAAGCACCCAAAATGTCTCTGTGTCCAATGGGGTCTTCTTTACGAAAACGCAGGGTAATCGGTATAATCGGAAAGGGGGCCTGCTCTCCATAAAAAGAAAAAACCCCAAGCATAGCCCGTTCCCCCTCCGGATAACCTGAAAAAAACAAATAATTGGAATACCCGCTTGACACGGCAACCTGACGCGCCAAAGTAAGCTGGTGCATGTCCAGAAAGCCTGAAAAGCGGGTCATTGCGTTCTGCTGTGCAGACAAAAACAGATCTGAAATATGAGCGGCAAATGCTTTATCCTGCTTGTCTGTCAGGTAAACAGGCTTCATCAGAAGAACACACCGTTACTTTCCAGCTCGTCCAGCAGGTCTCCCATAATATCAACATTATAAGGCGTGATAATATAGGTGCTGTTCGCCACGCGTTTAATTTGTCCGTTATTCGCATAAGCCACACCTGACAGAAAATCTATCAGTCTGCGGGAAACATCCTTATTGGTAGACTCAAGATTCAGTACCACAGTACGTTTATCATTGAGGTGATCTGCGACTGAAGAAGCGTCATCAAACCGTTCCGGCTTGACCAGCACCACCTGAAGCTGTGTGGTCGCATGGATATTCACAACTTTATTTCCACGTTTACTGTTTTCAGAATGGGCAGATGGCTCCTCCGGTTCGCGCGGCGCACGTGAATCCCGCGGATTGTCATTGGTAAGGAAGTCTACATCATCCTCGTAATATTCATCTTCAGGAATTCCGATAAAATTCTTGAATTTGTCCATGATTCCCATAACAACATCCCTCTCAATATCTCAACAGCCGCGTCCTGCAAAAAACAGGATCGCCGCAATTTTAAATTTTATTGGGGTAATTCCTCCGACCAAAAAGCGCGCTCCCAATCCTGACGAGATTGGACCCATGTTTAATGGCTATCGAATAATCGTCAGACATACCCATGGATAGAAAATCCATATTGATATTATCTATTTTTTTCTCCCCGATGTCAATAAATAGTTGATACATGCTGGAGAAATAATGTTCTTTTTGTACGATATCTTCACAAATCGGCGGAATAGCCATCATTCCACGGACATGAATACGGTCAAAATTGGTCATCTGCTCTAAAAATCTTGGCAATAACTCAGGCAAAATGCCGGATTTTGTCTGCTCTTCTCCAATATTTACCTCCACCAGGCAATCCAGATGTTTTTGATGCTTTTCGCATTGGCGTTGCAGCTCCTCAGCCAATGGAATACTGTCCAAAGATTGGACCATCGTTACCTTATCGATAATCTGACGTACCTTGTTGGTCTGTAAATGGCCGATAAAATGGATTTCAACACCACTTTTATGATAGTCTTCATATTTTGCGCAAAGCTCCTGTGCCTTGTTTTCTCCCAGCAAGGTGATTCCTGCGTCTATCGCTTCATTTACCCGTGCCGCGTCAACTGTTTTCGTAACAGCCATAAAGCGGACATCCGCCGGATTCCTTCCACAGCTTACACATGCTTCCCGTATATGATCTGAAATACAGCGAACTGTATGAGCAATAGAATTGTCATCCGACCTGCTTACTGTCATAAAGATTCATCCCCTCAATTACAACTTCATCGAATTGCTGCAAGCCGCGACCGAAATCCGGGTTATTGGCATATTCCGGATCGTTATCCCTGCAAAGCACAAATCCGACGTCTTCATAAACCACATTAACAGGTCGAAACAGCAGCTTGTCACCAACCAGGGTATAGACGCCCTTCTGCATGCCTACAAACCTGATGGCCTGTTCACTGATACGAAGCCCTGTCACAGATTTAAACTGGACATCCGCCTGCGCAATACGCAGGTTCACAAGGGACTCATTGATGTAGCCGCAGCGGAATATCACCACATTCCCCTTCTCCGGGTCCTTGTTGACATTGCAGATCGTAGCCGTAACAGGGCTTAACCCGCTGATATTAAAATCCAGCGTTACAATCCCGTTAAGGCGATATTTGGCAATCTCATCATCCGGTACGGTTGCGGCAAAATACCAGTTGTGGTCGACCATCAATTTGCCAACGCGTCCATCCGGCCTGCTTTTCTTCTGTGCCGGCTGGTTCATAAGCTGGAACAATTGACTGGCATCAAGTTGATCCAATTCTTCCATATCAACTTTGTTCTCAAGACCATCAATCGCCCGAATAAAATAACCCGGCTGAGGCGACTGAATAATTTGGGGTTCTTCGGTGATCTTTTGGGCATAAAAATCTTCTTCCGCGCTGATTTGGTCGATTGCATTCTGGAAATCATTCTGCTGGCCTGTTGCAATCTGTTTTGTATTGATCAGCACGAGCAGCTTGTCCGCCGTATTCTGCAGATTGATCAGCGTATCCGTATTTACCGCATCAACGATGCTCCCCACTTCGCTGAAAATCTGTTTGTTCAGTACGTCGGTGTGCGCGTAGGAGGTCGTTCCCGGATCCTGTGACTTTTCCAGCAAACCGCGCTTGATTTCCAGTTCCCTCATTTTAGCGGTTGCCTCGGCATCCGCCTTATTCCGGAAAACCTCTGCGAGCTGTGAATGGATAGACACCTTGGCACCATCTTCAACCATATAGACAGCCACCTCATTGCCTATCCGGTCATCCAGAATCAGTTCATCCCGAAGCGCAATTCCGGTAATCCTGGAAGACTCGGATACAGTATATAATAAGGCCGTTTCCGTCCTATAACGGGAATTCAGAAAACGGTATACCTGAAAGCCCACATAAACGAAAAGGAACAGCGCTAATATTGCAAGCACGATCCTCTGTGTTAAAGTATTTTTCATAGGATACTATTCTTCACCGCCGGCTTCGCAGGAATCCAAAATGCTGATGGGTTTGGCCGGGATGATCGTTGAAATTGCATGCTTATAAACAAGGTTCTGGCGTCCTTCACAGTCCAGGATGACAATATAAGAATCAAAGCCTTTCACAATGCCCTTAAACTGGAAGCCATTCGTCAGATAGATCGTGACCGTAATTTTTTCACGCCGCGCCTGATTTAGAAAAACATCCTGCAGATTAAGCTGTTTCATCATTACCCTCCCTGTTGCAAAGCAAAATTCGTTGTTTATTGCATTCATATTGATCTGTTTTATCTGTTTGTTTATTATATCATAAAATACCGCTGTTGTGAATGATGTTTTTTGCGGCTTCCAACAGCATCGAATGATCATAAAAACTGTCAACAGTCAGCCAGTGGATACGCGGATCCCTTCCGAACCAGGTCATCTGCCGTTTTGCATAGCGCCGGGTCGCCTGCTTTAACGCGGCAACACAGGCTTCCAAGGTGGCGGAACCGTTCAGGCATGCCTCCAGCTCTTTATAACCGATTGCCTGACGCGCTGTCCCGCCATAGATGCGGCTGATTCTGCGCGTTTCTTCCAAAAGACCCTCTTCCATCATGATATCCACACGCCGGTTAATGCGGTCATAAAGGTTTTTCCGCTCGGCAAATGAAAGGCCAAGCATGCATAAATCATAACGCGGCCCCTCCATACGGGACCGCCGCTGATGTTCACTCATAGGGATGCCTGTCAGCCGGTAAACCTCCAGCGCTCTGATAATCCGGCCCAGGTTATTGGGATGCAGCGCCGCGGCCAATTCCGGGTCAACCGCAGCAAGCTGTCCAAGCAGAAACTGATTTCCTTTTTGCCTTGCAACAGACTCGAGTTCCAGACGAACAGTCTCGTCATTCCGGATCTCCGCGTAGTTGATATTATCCACAACAGCGTTCACGTAAAGACCGGTTCCACCGGCGAGAATCGGAAGTTTTTTTCGTCCGGCAATTTCGCTGATCGCGGCATGCGCCAATTCCGCATAATCCGCGACGGAAAAAGCCGCATCGTCAGGTTCCAGGAAATCAATCAGATGATAGGGGATGCCGGACATCTCCTCTGCCGTAGGTTTTGCAGTCGCAATATCCATCTGCCGGTATACCTGCATGGAATCAGCGGAAATCACTTCCCCGTCAAACGCTTTTGCAAGTTCCACGGCAAGGCCCGTTTTTCCGGATGCTGTCGGCCCCACCACAGCCACCAGCGGTATCCTTTTTGTTGGTTCAGTCATAAAAGCCTCATCCAAGTCTGCCAAATTTTTTTTCAATCTCGTAACGGGACATGCGAATTGCAACAGGCCGCCCATGCGGACAATGCGTTGCACTTCCGTCCTCTCTCAGCAAGGTGACCAGCTGCTTGAGCGATAGTGATGAAGTCTTGTCATGTGCCTTGATGGCCGCCTTGCAGGCGATCGTGTGATACAAATCTTCCAGTTGTCTGGGCAATAGATGATGATTATAGCTGAGCAGCTTCTGCGCAAGTTCTGTCACAACCAGCTCCAGATCGGTTTTGGCCAAAACCGGCGCCACTTCGCGCACGACCACAAATCCGTCCCCGAAATTTTCAATTGCAATCCCGGCGTCCGACAAAAGCTTCAGGTTGTCCAGAATGGCGGCATGCTCATCCGGCGTCAGTTTCACCGATACAGGAGCGAGCAGCAACTGCTTTTCGCCCGCAATCCCGCCGGACGTCAGGCGGTTAAACAAAAGCCGTTCATGCGCCGCATGTTTGTCGATCAGGATCATCTGGTCTTCATTCTGCAAAACCAAATAGGTATCAAACAACTCTCCGATCAGCCGGGCGTTTTCGTATGGGTCCTGCGGCATCGGTTGAGGAACCTGCTCAGGTTCCGCTTCGATGTCGAGCATCGGCTTTTTGCGCAGATCATAGGTTTCGTCCAAAAAGTTCTCACTTTCCAGCACCGCCGTAGCGGCCGACGGTTGCAGGCTTGGAACACGCATTGGTTCCCCCGTCGGAGATACAGAACGGGGAACAGGCTTTTCCGTAAACGAAAGTCTTTCTGCGGCGAGCGGTTGTGTCCGATTGCTAACTGGTGAATAAACCTCCGCTTTTTTCTCCGGCAGTTCAGAAACCACCAGCCGGTACTGGCTGGCACTCATCCGCTCCTGACGCGGAATTTCTTGACTTTGCGATATTGAAAAGGGACTATACTTTACATCTTCCGCTTTTATTTCAGGCTGCAGGCTGCTTGCGCCAAGCGCCGTTTTGCAGCCGTAGTAGACCAGATCAAAGATGCTTTTTTCATTCGCAAACCGGACCTCTATCTTGGCGGGATGAACGTTGACATCCACCTCATAGGGCGGGATCGTCACGTTCAATACGCAGGAGGGAAATTTCCCGATCATCAGCATATTCTTGTAGGCTTCTTCCAGCGCCGCCATACAGGTTTTCGAGCGTACAAACCGGTTGTTGATAAAAAAATTCTGCATCGTGCGGGAACCGCGCGCAATGAAAGGCTTGCAGATACATCCTTCAAGCACCAACTGGCCCTGCTGATACCGAACCGGAATTGAGCCCTCGGCAAATTCACGCCCCAAAATACAGCGGACTGCGGAAATCAGCTGACCGTCACCCGGCGTCTGCAACTTTACGGCTCCGTCACGGATGAACTTAAACGCAACACCTGCGTTTGCCAATGCCGCTTTTTCCACAACAGCGGCAACGCTGTTCCCTTCCGAAACATCTTTTTTCAGAAATTTCATCCTCGCGGGGGTGTTATAAAAAACGTCGCGGACTGTGATCGTGGTGCCGACCGGGCAACCAGCGTCCTCCAGCCGTTCTTCCTCGCCGCCTGCAATGGAATAAAAGGTGCCGGCCACTTCTTCCCGGGTTCTGGTCAGCAGTTCTACCCTGCACATCGCGGCTATGGACGCCAGAGCCTCCCCGCGGAAACCCATGGTTGTAATATGGCTTAAGTCCTCGCTGACGCGCACTTTGCTGGTAGCATGACGCAGGAATGCATTGGCCACATCGGCCCGCTCAATGCCGCTGCCGTTATCGGTGACGCGGATCAGCCGGATTCCGCCGCCCTGTATTTCAACGATTATGGAAGTAGCGCCTGCGTCTGCGGCGTTTTCCACAAGTTCCTTGACGATGGACGCAGGGCGCTCCACGACCTCGCCGGCAGCGATCAGTTCCGCCACCTGCTTGTCTAAAAGATTGATTTTCGCCATGTGTCCACCTCCTCTTATTCTTTCAGCAGTTCTTTCATTTCATACAGTTTATTCAGCGCCTCGATTGGGGTCAGCGTATTGACGTCCGTTTTGCGCAGGGTTTCCTCCACCTCGGAAGGCACAATAGCCTCAAATGAAATTTGTGAGGAACCCTGTTCCGTGGCCGGTTTCTTTTTAGCCGGTGAGACTGTTCTGCCCTCTTCCAGCTGGTTCAGCACCTGACGCGCGCGCTTAATAATCCAGTCCGGTACACCCGCAAGTCTGGAAACTTCAATCCCATAACTGTCGTCAGCCCCGCCCGGAACAATCCGGCGCAGAAATGTGATGTCCTCGCCGCGCTTCTTGCAAGCAATGTTGTAGTTTTGAACCCCGGGGATTTCGTCCTCCAGAACGGTCAGCTCGTGATAATGGGTAGCAAACAGCGTCTTTGCACCGATATGGCGCTTGTCCGCTATATATTCTATCACGGCACGCGCGATGCTCATGCCGTCAAATGTCGAAGTACCGCGGCCGATTTCATCCAGAATCAGAAGGCTTCTGGAGGTCGCTTCCCGCATAATCTGTGCAACCTCGGTCATTTCCACCATAAATGTCGACTGCCCGGAAGCGAGATCATCGGAAGCCCCGACTCTCGTATAGATGCCGTCCACGATGCCGATGGAAGCGGACGCCGCGGGCACGAAGCTGCCGATCTGGGCCATCAGTACAATCAGCGCCGTCTGGCGCATATAAGTGGATTTTCCGGCCATATTTGGGCCGGTGATAATTGCAATCATATGGTCCGAACGGTTGAGTGCCGTATCATTGGCAACGAAGGGCGCCCCGCCCATCAACTGCTCTACAACCGGGTGACGTCCTTCCCGAATAACAATTTCATCGGACAGATTGACATCCGGGCGGCAGTAGCCATTGTTGCTTGCTACGGTTGCAAGCGAACAGAATACGTCGAGGCTGGCTACAGCGGAGGCAGTCGCCTGCACACGGTGCAGCTCGGCCGAAACCTTGACCCGAACCTGTTCAAATGTTTCCGCTTCCAGCGTTGCGATGCGGTCGCCGGCGGTCAGAATTTTTTCTTCCAGTTCCTTTAATTCCTGCGTAATATACCGCTCACAGTTTGCCAAAGTCTGCTTGCGGATATAGGTTTCAGGAACCAGATTCAGATTGGATTTGGTAACCTCTATATAATATCCGAATACACGGTTATATCCGATTTTTAAATTTTTGATACCTGTTTTTTCTTTCTCTGCCGATTCGATCTCCACTAAAATTTGTTTCGTATTATGTACCAGCGAACGCAGGCTGTCCAGTTCTTCGCTGAACCCCTCTTTGATGACCCCTCCGTCCTTCAGGGCTGCAGGGGGTTCGTCGACAATCGCTCTCCCGATCAGTTCACAGAGGTCTTCCAGCGGGTCGAGAGTTCGTTCAATCTCCTGCAGATACTGACTTCGGCAGTCCGCCAGCCGCGCCTTCAGCTGCGGCAATGCCCGGCAGGTGTATTCCAGCGATTTATATTCCCTCGGAGACGCGCTGCCGTAAATCACACGGGTCATTAAACGTTCCAGATCAAAGATTCCCGAAAGCTGTTCCGTCAGATCACAGCGCAGCATCAGGTCGTTATAAAGCTCTTCCACGGCGTTCAGCCGCTTGTTAATAATGGCGGGATTTACAAGCGGCTTGTCCAGAAAGCTGCGCATCAGACGCTTGCCCATTGCGGTTTTGGTTTTATCAAGCACCCAGAGCAGGGTGCCCCGCTTTTCCCCGGTACGCATCGTCTGCGTCAGTTCCAGATTGCGGCGTGCCGTCATATCCAGCACCATATACTGCTCCGCGTTAACACAGTTGATGCCGGTAATGCGCTCCAGACCTTTTTGCTGCGTCTCATATAAATAAGACAGCAAAGCACCGAGGACACGAACGGAAATAGGCTTGTCCTGCAGCCCCAGATCCTGCAGTTCCCTGGAAAAATGCCGCACGATCAGCTGCTCCGCAACAGCCGGCTCAAACTTTTCGTTATCGCACAAGTCGGCAAGGCAGTGCAGCTTTTCTTTCATGAATTTGGTGACAGCCGTTTGATCGAGAACCCCTTCATTAAAAATAATCTCGCTGGGATTATAACGGGACAACTCGTTGATGACGTCCTCCTGCCCAGAGGCAGCAAACTGCGACACAAAGACCTGCCCTGTCGAAATATCGGCGCAGGCAAGCCCCCATCCTTTTGTGTCGCACAGGATACACGCAATGTAATTATTGGCGTCTTCTGCCAGCATGTTGCTCTCGATCAGAGTGCCGGGCGTCACCACCCGGATAACTTCCCGCTTGACTACGCCCTTTGCCAGCGCGGGATTTTCCATCTGTTCGCAGATAGCAACCTTATATCCTTTTTTGATCAGTCGGGAAATATAAACATCACAGGCGTGATAGGGCACGCCGCACATGGGCGCCCGCTCTTCCTGCCCGCACACTTTCCCCGTCAATGTAAGCTCCAGCTCGCGCGACGCCACAACCGCGTCATCATAAAACATCTCATAAAAGTCGCCGAGGCGGAAAAACAGGATATGATCCTTATGCTTTTCTTTGATGGCAAAATACTGCTGCATCATTGGCGATAGATTTTCCATATTGATTTCCATCTGCGGCGACCTCCGAGATTATAAATTAGTGACAGCCCGCACAGGAAGAGCAGCTGCCCGAGCATCCGCTTTGCTGCTGGATCAGATCAGGGTCTTCCCCGTTCACGCTTCCGCGCAGAATCTGAAGAACAAAATCCATCAAAGAATCCAACTCCGCTTTCGCCTCATTATAGGACTGCATATTTTCATTTGCCATGATTTTTCCATAGATCTCTTTGATTTCGCTGTTAATGGCGGTTACCTTTTCCTGATCCTTATCGGCTTTATTGATTTCGGTGTTCAGCGCGACACGTTTCAGGTTAAATTCTCCGATCAACTGCTGCAAAGCGGTGTCCTCGTCGTTTGTCTGCTGCTGTGCCATCATTTTAATATAACGTTCGTCCTGCTGAACCGCTTTTCCCAGTTCCCTCGCGATTGATATAACATCCATTGTGAATCCTCCAGTTTATAAATTTGGTCACCCTATTTTAGTTTGCCAAAAGACGCCCAGTTTAACGCGCGTTCAATTTCGACAGTTATAAAAGAGCCTATCGTTTCTTTCGGGGCAATAAATTCCACAATATCATTGGAAGCTGTCCGCCCCGAAATCCAGCCTTCGCCGCTTTTTCCCTCACCATCCGCAAGCACCCGGATCGTTTTTCCGATCAGATTATTTTGCAGCTCACCCCGAATCACATCCTGCTCCGCGAGCAGTTCCCTCAGCCACCGGGATTTTTCTTTTTCCGGAATTGGGTCCTCCATGGAGGCTGCTTTTGTCCCTTCTCTCGGAGAATAGATAAACGTATACAGCGTATGATAACGCACCCGTTTGATCAGCTCCACCGTCTGCCGGAATTCCTCATAGGTTTCACCCGGAAAGCCGACGATAATATCACTGGAAAAAGTGATGCCCGGAATGCATTTTCTCGCGTAGTCGATCAGCTCCAGATACCCTTCCACCGTATAACGGCGGTTCATTGCTTTTAAAATCCGGTTGCTGCCGCTTTGTACCGGCAGATGAATGTGGCGGCATACTTTTTCACAGTCCGCGATCGTTTCAATCAGTTTTCTGGTGCAGTCTTTCGGGTGGCTGGTCATAAACCGTATCTGAAAATCGCCCTCAATGCGGTTGATTTCACGCAAGAGATCGGAAAAATCAACCGGCTCGGGAAGCCCTTTCCCATAGGAGTTTACATTCTGCCCAAGCAGGGTGATTTCCCGGTAGCCCTGCCTGACCAGCTCCCTTGCCTCGGACAGGATGTCCTCCGGCCTGCGGCTGCGCTCCCTGCCCCGCACATACGGGACAACGCAGTAGGAGCAGAAATTGTCGCAGCCATACATCACCGGGAGGTTGGCCTTAATGCTCCCATCCCGGCGCAGCGGCAGCCCTTCCACAATTCTTCCGGGGCCTTCCGCGTTGGAAAACTGGCGCTTTTCTCCCGAAACCCGTCTGAAAAGTAATTCAGGCAGCAAGTGGAGCGCGTGTGTTCCAAAAACAAGATCGACATAGGGATAGCTTTTTTTAATTTTTTCAGAAACAGAATTCTGCTGCATCATGCATCCGCAAAGCCCAATCAGCATATCCGGTCTTTCCTGCTTGACCGGTTTCAGCGCGCCTACATTTCCAAAAACGCGATCCTGCGCGTTTTCACGGACAGCACAGGTATTGTAGATGACAAGATCGGCGTTTTCCACCTGGTCGGTAAAGCCGTATCCGATCTGGGCAAGCAGCCCTTTGATCTTTTCACCATCGCTCTGATTCTGCTGACAGCCAAAGGAATGCACGTACGCCATGGGCGGATGCGAATAGCGCTGTGAGAGCAATGATTTTGCACGCCCGGCATATTCCATCTGCGCGGCTATTTCCTGGTTGCTGACCGCCTGTTGTACCTGTTCCGGCAAATTTCCATCTCCTCTATCCCATTCAAATAACATGCGAGATTGATTTATCATAGCATTTTGGGCAAAAATATTCAAGGTTCGACGGTATAAAACAGGGAGCGCCAGGAACAGCGCTCCCCCAATACCACGTCATTTCAGAGTCTCTCCGAAAGCCTTGCCAAGCTCGCACGCCTTTTTCAGATCTTCTTCCGAGGGAATAAAGCAAACTTTTAACCCTTCTCCGAATAACGACATCTTCAGGCCGCTCAGACGCGCGGACAAATTCGGTACGGCCTCGCCGCTCCAGCCATAAGAACCAAATACCAAAACCGGTTTTTTCCGGTTATTGATCGCGTCGACATGGCTCAGCAAAACCCATGCGGGCGGAACCGCGTCGCCGTTGATCGTCGGGCTGCCCAGCGCAAACGCATCCGAGCAATTCAGCAGTTCAGATAGGTCGTTCATATCATGTTCAATCATATCGTAGGTGGTAACATCCGCGTCCGGCCTGGACTCCAAAATTCCCTGACGGATTGCGTCGGCAATTCGCCCTGTATTGCCATACGCGGTTGTGTAGAAAATGGGAACCGTTAATTTTTCATTTTTTACCGGCTGGCTCCACTCTCGATATTTTTCCCGCACATAATCCAGCATGCAGCCTTTTGTAATGATCGGGCCGTGGCTGTTGCATACAAATTCGATCGGCAGATCCTTGATTTTTTCCAGACCGGCAAGCACATAAGGCTTGAACGGCGCGAAAATAGCGTCATAGTAGCCCTTGAATGCGACTTTGAATTTTTCAGGATAGGCAAGGTTATAGTCAAACAGATAAGGCTCACAGTAATGCGTGCCTAAAAAGTCACAGCTGAAGAGCGTTTTTTCTTCTTCGACCCAGGTGAACATAGAATCGGGCCAATGCAGGAAGGGCGCGTTGATAAACCGCAGTGTCCTTCCGCCAATGTCCAGCAGATCGCCGTTTTTGGCTACCTGCATTTTAAGGTCTGCCCGGTTCGTAATATTTTTTAAATAGATAGAGCCCGCCTGAGAGGCGATAATGGTTGCATTCGGCGTATATTCCAGCAGTTGTGCAAGACCGCCGGAATGGTCCGGCTCGTTGTGGTTCAGTACAATATAATCAATATCGGCAGGGTCAATGACCTCGCGGATATTGTTGAGATAGTGCTTAAAGAACGTTTTGTGGCACGTTTCAATCAGCACATTTTTCTCTGTGCCCTTCACCAGAAAGGAGTTATATGAGGTACCATATTCGGTAGTCATTACGATATCGAATATGCGCATATTCGGATTCAATATCCCTACAGAATAAATGCTGTCTGTAATTTTTACTGCTGACATGATGTTTCCCCTCCAAAATTTCTGTCTTTTTTCAACTTTATTTGATCATAAGGATTATAAACTTCCCTTACAGCATATCAACAATGATTTAAGCTTGTCTGCAAACCGGGAGCGGCCCAGATTGATAAAAATTTATTTATCCATCACAAAAAGTATACTATATGAGTGTACGTTTGTAAACCACCTATTTTGCCGGATACAGAATTTTTTTCAAATATTGACCGGTATAAGAACGTTCCACTTTGCAGATTTCTTCCGGAGTTCCCGTTGCAACAATGGTGCCGCCCCGGTCACCGCCCTCGGGCCCCAAATCAATAATATAATCCGCAGTTTTGATAACCTCCAGATTATGTTCAATCGTAATGACCGTGTTCCCCGAATCTACAATTGTCTGCAGGACTTCGATAAGCTTATGCACATCGGCGGTATGCAAACCGGTCGTCGGCTCATCCAGAATATAAACCGTTTTCCCGGTTGGCCGGCGGGAAAGCTCTGTTGCAAGCTTTACCCGCTGTGCTTCTCCTCCAGACAGCGTGGTTGCGGGCTGGCCGACCTTAACATAGCCAAGCCCAACATCCATTAAAGTTTGCAGCTTGCGCGCAATCTTAGGCACGTTCTGAAAAAAGTCCAGCGCTTCTTCCACAGTCATTTCCAACACGTCATAAATGGACTTGCCTTTATATTTGACTTCCAGCGTCTCCCTGTTATAACGTTTTCCTTTGCATACTTCACATGGCACATAAATATCGGGCAGAAAATGCATCTCAATGCGGACAATGCCGTCCCCCTCGCAGGCTTCGCAGCGGCCGCCCTTCACGTTAAAGGAGAACCGGCCGGATTTGTAACCGCGCATTTTTGCGTCATTGGTCTGCGCAAAAATCTCCCTGATATCTGTAAAAACACCGGTATAGGTGGCGGGATTCGAACGCGGAGTGCGTCCGATCGGAGACTGGTCGATGTCAATTACCTTATCGATGTATTCGATCCCCTGCAACTCGGCATGTTTACCCGGTTTTACACGCGGGTTCGTCAATTCCTTTGTCAGGCGCTTAAACAGTACCTCATTAATCAGCGAGCTTTTGCCGGAACCGGACACACCGGTTACTACAGTAAATACCCCGAGCGGGAATTCAGCGTCGACATCCTTTAAATTATTCTCGGCCGCACCGATGATTTTTAAAGATTTTCCATTGCCTTTTCTGCGTATTTGGGGAATCTCAATCTTTTTTCTGCCGGACAGATACTGGCCCGTGATAGAGTGCCCACAGGCCTTGATGTCATCGATGGTTCCCGCACAGACAATTTCCCCTCCGTGAATTCCGGCGCCCGGGCCCACATCAACAATATAGTCGGCGGCGTACATTGTGTCCTCATCATGCTCTACCACAATCAGCGTATTTCCAAGATCACGCAGACGCTTCAAAGTCGCAATTAATTTGTCGTTATCCCGCTGATGCAGGCCGATGGAAGGCTCGTCCAGAATATAAAGCACGCCCATCAGCGAGGAACCGATTTGGGTAGCCAGCCGGATTCGCTGGCTTTCTCCACCGGAAAGCGTTCCGGCAGAACGCGCCAGCGTTAAGTATTCCAGCCCGACGCTTTGCAGGAACCCCAGGCGATTACGGATTTCCTTAATGATCAAATCGGAAATCATCTGTTCACGCGGGGTCAGCTGCAGCTTGTCCAAAAAGTCCAAAGCCTGTATCACCGAAAGCTTACAGAACTCGCTGATATTCAGCCCCCCGACGGTCACCGCCAGAACGGTTTTATTCAAACGGTCACCATGACAGACCGGGCACTCAACGCTGTTCATCCATGTTGTGATTTCATCGCGCATCCAGTTGGAATTTGTTTCACGGAAGCGACGCTCCAGATTATTTACGACACCTTCAAAGTCTGTAAAGTAAGAGCCTTTACTGCTTCCCGTTTCCCGATAGAGCTGGATTTTTTCTCCCTTTGTACCGTAGAGCAGAAGATCGATCACCTTCGGCGGCAGCTGGGAAACCGGCACATCCAGCGAAAAATGGTAGTGTTTGGCAAGGCCTTCATAATACATCTGCGCAATTCCACCCTCGGCATAATACCAGCCGGAAGCACGAATGGCACCCTCACGAACGGTCAGGCGTTTATTGGGAATCACCAGATCAGGGTCAACCTTTAGAAATGTCCCAAGCCCGGTGCATTTTTCACAAGCTCCGTAAGGCGCATTAAAAGAAAACATCCGGGGGGTCAGTTCCTCAATGCTGATGTCGTGATCCGGGCAGGCATAATTTTGGGAAAAGTTCAGCTCCCCGTGCTCTTCCCCTGCGTCAATTACCACAAGGCCACCCGAAAGGGATAACGCAGTTTCCAAAGAATCCGCAAGTCTGGAACGGACTTCCTCTTTAACGGCCAAACGATCCACAACAATTTCGATGGTATGTTTTTTATTTTTCTCAAGCCTGATATCTTCCGACAAGTCGTAAATACTGCCATCCACGCGGACCCGCACATAACCGGAACGGCGGGCGGCGTCAAATTCCTTGAGATGTTCCCCCTTGCGTCCGCGGACGGTAGGCGCCAGCACCTGAATCTTTGTCCCGGACGGCAGAGCCATAATTTTGTCCACCATCTGGTCTACAGTCTGCTGTTCAATCGGGCGACCGCAGACCGGGCAATGCGGAATTCCGATTCGGGCGTAAAGCAGACGCAGGTAGTCGTAAATTTCCGTCACGGTGCCGACTGTGGAACGCGGATTTTTCGATGTTGTTTTCTGATCAATGGAAATCGCGGGAGAAAGCCCTTCAATGCTGTCCACATCCGGTTTTTCCGACTGCCCAAGAAACTGGCGGGCATAGCTGGACAGGCTTTCCACGTAGCGCCGCTGCCCGTCCGCATAGATCGTGTCGAACGCCAGTGAACTTTTTCCGGAACCGGAAAGTCCTGTAAAGACAATTAACTTGTCACGCGGAATTTCCAGATTCACATTCTTTAAGTTGTGCTCACGCGCACCTTTGATAATAATTTTATCCAATGCCATTTTTGTACTCTTCCATTCAGTAGAATTATTTTGGGACTCTGCTGGGACGTTCGTTTTCCGCTTTCAATTTCGTAATTTTATCTCTGAGATAAGCGGCATGCTCAAATTCCAGGATCTTGGCGGCGTTTTTCATCTCCATTGTTAGTTTAGCAATCAATGCCTCCCGCTCTTTATGAGACATCTTCTTGCCGCTCTTTTTGCGGTCTCCGTTTTCGTCTTTCGCGGAAATTTCAAGAATATCACGAACGTCTTTTTTAATGGTTTGCGGGATGATCCCGTGTTCTTTGTTATACGCAATCTGTATTTCACGCCGGCGGTAGGTTTCCCTGATTGCATGCTCCATAGAATCCGTTACGCTGTCGGCATACATAATGACCTTGCCTTTCGCATTTCGGGCCGCCCGCCCTATCGTCTGTACCAGCGAGGTTTCACTGCGCAGAAAACCTTCTTTGTCTGCGTCGAGTATCGCGACCAGAGATACTTCCGGAATATCAAGCCCTTCGCGCAGCAGGTTGATGCCAACCAGCACGTCAAACTCGCCAAGGCGCAGGTCGCGGATAATTTCCATCCGCTCGATCGTGTCGATATCATGATGCATATAACGGATGCGGACTCCCATATTTTCCAGGTAAGCGGTCAAATCCTCCGCCATTTTTTTGGTCAGTGTCGTTACAAGCGTGCGTTCCCCAACTTGCGCCCGCAGATTAATTTCTGACAGCAGATCGTCAATCTGGCCTTCAATGGGCCGCACCTCAACCTCGGGGTCGACAAGGCCCGTCGGCCGGATGACCTGCTCCACGATCTGGGTGCTTTTTTCACGCTCCAGGTTTCCCGGGGTTGCGCTGACGAATATCGTCTGATTGAGTTTCCCGTAAAACTCGTCGAAATTCAGCGGACGGTTGTCAAAGGCGGACGGAAGCCGGAAGCCATAATCGATGAGGTTCTTTTTCCTTGCCTGATCTCCGCCATACATTCCCCGTACCTGCGGCAGTGTCACATGGGACTCATCCACAAACAACAAAAAATCCTTCGGGAAATAATCGAGAAGCGTGTAAGGGGTACTGCCGGGGGCACGTCCGGAAATGACGCGCGAATAGTTCTCAATTCCCTTGCAAAAGCCGATTTCCTGCAGCATCTCAATATCATAGTTGGTGCGTTCCGCGATGCGCTGCGCCTCAATCAGCTTTCCTTCCCTTTGAAAATAGGCAACCCGCTCGTCGCATTCTTTTCGAATATCGTCTATGGCGGCATTCATTTTGTCCCGCGGCACGATATAATGGGACGCAGGATAAATCGCCACATGGGTCACCACATTCTTAACTTCGCCGGTTAAGGTGTTGATTTCGCTGATGCGGTCGATTTCATCCCCAAAGAATTCAATACGGACCGCCGTATCGCCCGAATAAACCGGAAAAACCTCCACCACGTCGCCGCGCACACGAAATTTATTGCGGACAAAATTGATATCGTTGCGCTCATACTGAATTTCCACCAGTTTTTTGATCAGCTCATCCCGATCCCTGGTCTGCCCGGTACGCAGGGAAATAACCATGTTTTTATAATCAATCGGGTCTCCCAATGTGTAAATGCACGATACACTGGCAACGATGATGACGTCGCGCCGTTCCCCTAAAGCCGCTGTGGCCGAATGCCTCAATTTTTCAATTTCATCATTGATTGCCGAATCCTTTTCAATATAGGTGTCGGTATGGGCAATATAAGCCTCCGGCTGGTAATAGTCATAATAACTGACAAAATACTCCACGGCATTTTCAGGGAAAAACTCCCTAAATTCTGAACAAAGCTGTGCCGCCAACGTTTTATTGTGTGCAAGAACCAGCGTCGGGCGATTCACCCGTTCAATCACATTCGCCATTGTAAAGGTCTTGCCTGAACCCGTTACGCCAAGAAGCGTCTGCTCACGAGCGCCCGAGAGAATCCCGTCCACCAACTGGTTGATCGCATCCGGCTGGTCACCGGTGGGTTTATAACTGGAGCGAAGTAAAAACTGATCGGGCACTCGTTACGCCTCCCTTTTCTCACAGATCTGATCAGTACCATCATATTGTCTTAGTTATTTTACCACTGAATGATCAATTAGTAAATGCAATTTCACAAAAAAATCGAACAAATGTTTGAAAATTAGCCGGAAACTTTTGTTCACAAGGCATGATATTGACTATTCATGGGGAAAGCTGTATGATTAGAATAGGTAAAATATGAATTATAAATGAGATCATCCTGCAAAAGTGATGTAAAATCATTCAGCATTTTCACAATTGCCAATCTATTTTGAAGCCTGCCGATAAAAGTTCCACCATATACCATGTTTGGATAAAACTGCCGTCCGCAGGCGGTTTTCAGCAATACGCGCGAACGAAGCCGGAGAACTTCCCGGTTCCCCGGGCTTCCTGTTATATGATTTGTTGAAAGGACGTGTCACATGATCAAACTCTATGATACCGGCGTTTATCTGATAAACGGGACCGAAATCATTCCGGACAGCCATGAATCCCCCGTACAGCTTGCCAAAGCAGGCAAAACAACTGATAAGCGATCCGCAAAAAGAAATACGATTGCTTATTCCATTCTATCTAAACATAACACTTCCGATCATGAGAAACAGCTTCGGCTTCGTTACGATTCCCTGACCTCACATGACATTACCTATGTGGGGATTATTCAGACCGCAAGAGCAAGCGGCATGACGAAATTCCCGATGCCCTATGTGTTAACTAACTGCCACAATACTCTTTGTGCGGTAGGCGGCACCATCAATGAGGACGACCACATGTTTGCCCTTTCCGCCGCCAAAAAATACGGTGGGATTTACGTCCCGCCCAATCTTGCGGTCATTCACTCCTTCAACCGTGAAATGATGGCCGGCTGCGGCAGGATGATTCTAGGCTCCGATAGTCATACACGCTATGGCGCTTTGGGTACCATGGCGGTCGGTGAGGGCGGCGGCGAGCTTGCAAAGCAGCTGGTCGGCCGCACGTATGATGTGTCCGCGCCCGATGTAATCGGCGTTTACCTGACAGGCAAACCGCAAAAAGGGGTCGGACCTCATGATGTTGCGTTGGCCATTATCGGGGCAACCTATCAAAACGGTTGTGTTAAAAATAAAGTAATGGAATTTGTGGGAGACGGGATTGCAAATCTGCCGATCCAGTTCCGCAACGGAATAGACGTTATGACGACCGAAACCACCTGCTGGTCCTCCATCTGGTGCACAGACAGCGAAACCAAGGACTATTTTGGCATCCATGGCCGACCCGATGCTTATCAGGAGTTGAAACCGGGTGATGTTGCCTATTACGACGGGATGATTTATGTGGATCTTTCCACAATCGAACCGTCAATCGCGCTCCCCTTCCACCCCAGCAATGTTTACACCATTTCCGAGCTGAAAGCAAATGCGGCGGATATTCTGGCTAAGGTGGAAAAGGACTGCCTGGCACAGCTGGGCAACAAGAACCTCTCCATGAATCTGCTCGGCAAGCTGAGAAACGGCGAAATCCATGTCGATCAGGGAATCGTTGCCGGGTGCGCGGGAGGCACGTTTGACAATCTCTGTGATGTTGCCGATATTCTTGACGGACATTCGGTCGGCAACGGTAATTTTACAATGAGCGTTTATCCCGACAGCCAGCCCAACTATCTGGAACTGGTGCGCAACGGTTCGATTTCCCGGATTATGGCTTCCGGTGCTGTTGTCCGTTCCGCGTTCTGCGGGCCTTGCTTCGGCGCGGGCGATACCCCTGCCAACGGAGAGCTGTCCATCCGCCACACCACCCGGAATTTCCCGAACCGCGAGGGCAGCAAACCCGGCGAGGGACAGATTGCTTCCGTTGCTTTAATGGATGCCCGTTCTGTTGCCGCGACCGCGATCAACGGTGGGCGCCTGACTGCGGCAACGGAATTGGACGTGAATTTCTCTCATCCGAAATACTATTTTGATCAGGGAATCTATGAAAAACGTGTTTATGACGGTACGGGCAAAGCGGAACCGGAGGTACAGCTGCAATTCGGTCCCAATATTAAGGATTGGCCGGTTATTCCCTCGTTAACGGAACATCTGCTGCTGAAAGTGGTTTCTTTTATTACCGACCCTGTGACGACGACCGACGAGTTGATTCCTTCCGGCGAGACTTCCTCTTTCCGTTCTAACCCGTTGCGGCTGGCGGAATTCACCCTGAGCCGCAAAGACCCGCTGTATGTCAGCAATGCCAAAGCGGTCCAGGCTTTGGAAATTGCCCGGGAAGGCGGCGATATGGCATCGGTCAACGCGCAGCTTGCCGGCGTTTATGAAAAGCTGAAAACGGTTCCCGATATGGAATCTCTTGACCCTGCCGAGGTCGGGATTGGAAGCACCATCTACGCAGTGCGCCCCGGCGACGGTTCAGCGCGTGAACAGGCAGCGTCCTGTCAGCGTGTTTTAGGCGCGTGGGCAAATCTGGCGCAGGAATATGCGACAAAGCGTTACCGCTCCAACCTGATCAACTGGGGAATGGTGCCTTTTCTTCTTGACGGAAACCCGGAATTCGCGAAAGACGATTATCTCTATATTCCCAATATCCGTACGGCAATTCTGGAAGGCGCGGAATCCATTCCCGCCTATGTATTGGGCGGTCAAGTCAAAACGATTACCCTTAGAATTGGAAACCTAACGGAGGACGAAAAGAAGATTCTGGTTCACGGGTGCCTGATTAATTTCTACCGTTCTGAATTGTAATTCTGAATCAATAACAAGAGAGCCGCCCTGCACGCAGGGCGGCTCTCTTGTTATAAGCGTTCCTTAAAATCTTCATAGCCAAAGCTTTTGACCAGTTTTACCCGATGATCTTTGTCTGCTATTGCAATGGACGGCAAATTCATACCGTTGAAGGTATTGTTCTTTACCATCGAATAATGTGCCATATCGCAGAACACCAGTTTATCTCCTCTTCGGAGGGGCTGATCAAAGGAGTAATCCCCGATGATGTCTCCCGCAAGACAGGTCGGGCCGCCCAAACGATAAATAAACTGTTTTTCATCCGGCAAACCGGCGTCCACAATATTAGGGCGGTAGGGCATTTCCAGGACATCCGGCATATGACAGGCGGCGGAAGTGTCTAAGATTGCGATTTTGATGCCATTCTCGATCACATCCACCACCGTACTGACAAGATATCCGGTGTTGAGAGCGACCGCTTCGCCCGGTTCCAGATAAACCTCAAGCCCATATTGCTCCTGAAACCGCCTGATACAGGCAACCAGCGCATTCACATCGTAGTCATTCCGGGTGATATGATGTCCTCCGCCAAAATTAATCCACTTCATGCGGCTGAAAAATTTGCCAAACTTTTGCTCCACTATTTCAAGCGTTTTCACCAATGCATCCGCGTTCTGCTCGCACAGTGTATGGAAATGAAACCCGCTGATTCCGTCAAGCAAATCCGGTCGAAAACTCTCAAGCGTAACCCCAAGCCGCGAACCGAAAGAACATGGGTCATAAATGGCATGATCTTGTGTTGAACACTCCGGATTAATCCGAATACCAAATTGCTTGCCTGATGCCAACGCTTTTTTCCGGAAAAGCTGCCACTGGGAAAAAGAGTTGAAGATAATATGGTCGCAGATGTTCAGAATTTCATCAAACTCTTTTTCTGAATATGCGGGAGAAAAAATATGCGTTTCGCCGCCCATCTCCTCATAGCCCAATTTTGCCTCGTTTAAACCGCTGGCAGTAGTACCGTTTAGATAGTTCCCAATCAAAGGATAAAGCGAATACATGGAAAAGGCTTTTTGCGCCAAAAGGATATGACAGCCCGTCTGGTCAATTACCTTTTTTAAAATTTCAAGATTTTTAATCAGCAGGGTTTCATCGACGATGTAATACGGGGTTTCAACCGCATTTAAATCAAATCCAAGCCCCATCGTTTAATCCACCAAGTCAGGATGGTAGCTTTCCTGCCACGGCAGTCCCCATTGATTCAGCGCATCCATAAACGGGTCCGGATCAAGCTCCTCGACATTAAATACGCCCGGCTTCCTCCAGGTCCCGTTCATCACCATCATTGCGCCGATCATTGCAGGGACACCGGTTGTATAGGAAATGGCCTGCGAACCCACTTCCTTGTAGCATTCCTGATGATCACATACGTTATAGAGATAATAGGTTTTCTCTTTGCCGTCTTTTTTCCCTTTGAAGATGCAGCCGATATTGGTTTTCCCTTTCGTTCTCGGGCCAAGGGAGGCGGGATCGGGCAGCACAGCCTTCAAAAATTGCAGCGGAACAATTTTCATGCCGTTATATTCGATTGGTTCAATCGAAGTCATGCCGACATTTTCCAGACATTTCAGATGGGTGAGATAGCTCTGACCAAAAGTCATGAAGAAACGGATTCTTCTGATGCCTTTTATATGAAGCGCCAGAGACTCCAGTTCCTCATGGTGAAGCAGATACATGTCTTTCTCGCCGATTTCGGGGAAATCATAGACCCGTTTGATTTCCATCGGTTCTGTTTCCACCCACTTTCCGTTTTCCCAGTAGCTGCCCTTTGCGCTGACTTCCCTGATATTGATCTCAGGGTTGAAATTGGTTGCAAACGGATAACCGTGATCGCCTGCGTTCGCGTCCAGAATATCTATTTCGTTGATCTCATCAAATTCGTGCTTCTGCGCGTAAGCAGAAAATACTCCGGTCACTCCCGGGTCAAAACCACACCCCAGCAATGCGGTGATGCCGGCTTTCTCAAAGCGCTCCCGGTACGCCCACTGCCATTTATATTCAAACTTCGCCGTATCAAGGGGCTCATAATTTGCCGTATCGACATAGTTTGTTTTTGTAGCCAGACACGCATCCATGATCGTCAGGTCCTGATAGGGCAAAGCGAGGTTCAGCACAACATCAGGCTGAAAGCGGTTGATCAAGGCAATCAGTTCCTCCACATGATCCGCATCTACCTGTGCGGTATGGATTTTTGTTTTTCCGCCGTCCAGCTTTGCTTTTAAAGCATCGCATTTGCTTTTGGTTCTGCTCGCGATCATGATCTCCTCAAAAATTTCGCTGTTTTGGCAGCACTTATGAATTGCTACACTGGCAACACCGCCGCAGCCGATAATTAAAGCTTTTCCCATTCTAAATACCTCCTAAATTCCCGTTAGTTTGATTTTTCTTTTCCGCCGAAAGCAAGCAGCATTTCCCGCAGAATCTTGCAGGCAGCCGCAGTGGATCTCCCGCTCTGGTCGTAGACGGGAGAAAGCTCGTTGATATCGCAGCCTACGATGTTTAATTTGCTGATTTGCAGAATGGCATCCAACAATTCCGGGAAGTCGACGCCTCCCGCCTCTGGGGTTCCTGTTCCGGGAAATGTTGATGGATCCAGAACGTCTAAATCCAGTGTAAAGTAAATCGGCTTTCCAGATAATCGTTCTACGATCTTATCCAAATCTGCAAAATTAAATCTGTTCAGAATCGTATGATTTTTAGAAAATTCAAATTCGGCCTTTTCTCCCGAACGGATTCCAAACTGGAACAGCCTTCCATCCCCTGTTAAATCCCAAATACGGCGCATCACAGTTGCATGAGACAACTGTTCTCCCAAGTAGTCTTCCCGCAAATCCGCATGCGCATCAAACTGGATGACATGCAGGTCCGGGAATTTCTGAAGAACTGCCCGGACAGCCCCGAGTGTTACCAGATGTTCGCCCCCGATCATAACCGGCAGTTTCCCGTCTTTGACGACCTGAGCGGTACATGCTTCAATTTCGTTCAGCACTCTTATGGTATTTCCGAACGGCAGTTCCAAATCACCGCCGTCAAAAACTGCAATTTCTGCCAGGTCCCTGTCCTGATACGGGCTGTATGTTTCAATGCCATACGACTCCCCCCGCATGGTTTTGCTTGCAAACCTTGTTCCCGGCCGGTAGGAGGTTGTGGAATCAAAAGGCACTCCGAAAATCACAAGCTGTGCCTTTGGATACTCGCTGTCACACCCAAGGAAGGTCTCAATATTCTTATTCCACATCGGACAGCATCTCCTCCACATAATTCGGCAAAGCAAAAGCACCTTTATGCAGGTTCGTATTATAGTAGCGGGTTTTCAGCCCAAGCTCATTCCACTGCTTCGCGTGCAGGTCTGCCACCGGATGGTATTTTTTGGACGCGAAACCGAACAGCCAGTGCCCGGACGGATAGGTTGGAATATGGGCCTGATAGACCCTGCTGATTTTAAAAGATTCCACGATTCTTTTGTGCGCTCTCTGCATCGCGATTGCGTCGTCCTCGTAGAAAGGGCTTTCATGCTGGTTCACCATAATGCCGTCTTCCTTCAGAGCATTATAGCAATTTCCATAAAATTCTTTCGTAAACAACCCCTCGCCAGGTCCAAATGGGTCGGTTGAATCCACAATAATAAGGTCATAGCTGTTTTCACATCTTCGGATAAATTTCAGGCCGTCTTCATAAAAAATGTAAACTCTTTTGTCTTCAAAACCACAGGCCGTCTGGGGAAGATATTCCATGCAGACCCGAACAACCTGTTCATCAATTTCGACCATGTCAATCTGTTCAATGCTCTGATAGCGGGTCAATTCCCGCACTACGCCGCCGTCCCCGGCGCCGATTACGAGAACCCGTCTGGCAGAGGGATGCACCGCCATAGGGACATGTGTAATCATTTCATGGTAGATAAACTCGTCTTTTTCTGTCAGCATCATGAATCCGTCCAGCGTTAAAAATCTGCCGAATTCCTGGGATTCAAATACATCTATCCGCTGGAACGGGCTTGTTCCGCTGTAAAGCTGCTTTTCGACCTGAATTGAAAATTTCACGCTCGGCGTGTGCTTTTCCGAATACCAAAGCTCCATCAGCCTTCCTCCTTTAATACATTCAGCCGGTCGGTGTTCATATCTTCCGCACCTGTCAGAAAACAGCCCTTTGCTTTCGCGTACTGAATATATTCGATAATCTCTGGGGTAATTTCTTCGCCGGGAGCCAGAATCGGAATTCCCGGCGGATAGCACATCACAAATTCTGTGCAGACATGACCGGCGCTCTCTTCAATTGGAACAGAAGTCTTGTCCGCATAAAAAGCCTGCTGCGGAGGCAGAACCACCTTGGGAGAGAGGTATTCCTGTTCCAGCATTCCTGTTTTATCTCTTTTATATCTGCGTCGGATTTCCGCCAGCGCGCTGACAAGACGTTCGATGTCTTTTTGTCTGTCGCCTATGGAAATATAGGCCAGAATGTTACCGATATCTCCAAACTCAACCTGAATGTCATATTCATCGCGCAGAATATCGTAAACTTCGATTCCTGCAAGCCCGATTTCGAGCGTATGAATAGACAGTTTTGTCACATCGAAATCAAAGATGGTATCGCCATTGATCAGTTCTTTCGAGTAAGCGTAATAATCTCCGATTCGGTTAATTTCATTTCTGGCGTACTGCGCTATCTCTACGACCTGCCCGAACTGTTCTTTCCCATGCAGGCTCAGATTCCGGCGTGAAATATCCAGGCTGGAAAGCAGAAGATAGGAACCACTAGTTGTCTGTGTCAGGTTAATGATCTGTCGGACATAGGACGCGTTGACCGCTTTTCCTGTCAGCAGAAAAGAACTCTGTGTAAGCGATCCTCCGGATTTATGCATACTGACGGACGCCATGTCCGCTCCGGCTGCCATCGCGGATACCGGCAGATTTTCACCGAAATAGAAGTGTGTTCCATGTGCTTCGTCAACCAGAACCTGCATATGATGGCGATGTGCCAGCTCTGTAATCGCCTTTAGGTTGGAACAGATGCCGTAATAGGTGGGATTATTGACAAAAACCGCCTTTGCATCGGGATTTTCCTCAATTGCTTTCTGAATTTCAGAAACAGACATGCCCAGCGCAATGCCAAGCTGCCGGTTGGTCTGGGGATTGACATAGACAGGAATTGCTCCGCCAATAATCATGGCATTGATAACGCTGCGGTGCACATTCCGTGGAACGATCATCTTTTCGCCTTTTTTACAGGCGGACAGCACCATAGCCTGTACAGCCGAAGTCGTGCCGTTCACCATAAAAAATGCGTGTGAGGCGCCAAAAGCTTCTGCTGTCAGCTGCTCCGCTTCCCTGATAACGGAAACTGGATGACAGAGATTGTCCAAAGGTCTCATCGAGTTCACATCAATTGTCACACACTGTTCCCCTAAAAAATCGGTCAATTCCCTGTTTCCCCTGCCGCGCTTATGGCCGGGAACATCAAACGGAACCACCCGCTGCTTTTTAAATTTCTGCAAAGCTTCCAGAATCGGAGCTCGCTCCTGCGCAGACAAGTCCATTTCTCTCCTCCCTTTTAGTACACATTTACGCCGCTGAAAATTTCAATCATTTCCTTGCGCAGACTGTTTGTAATGGAAAGCCGTGTTTTGGGGTGCAGCTCATATACATCCGTGTTAAACAAATAATTCTGAAGGTCTACCTCTTTAATCAGCATTTTCGTGTGGAAAAGGTTGGACTGATAGATATTAATATCAATCGCATCGTAACGTTCCAGCGTCTTTTCATCAACATAATCCTGAATGGAAGTGATTTTATGATCCATAAACAGCTTTTTGCCGCTGATGTCCCTTGTAAACCCTCTGACCCGGTAATCCATCGTAATAATATCAGAATCAAAGCTCCCGATGAGAAAATCCAATGTACTCAGAGGTGTAATTTCGCCGCACGTGGCGACATCGATGTCAACACGGAAGGTGGCGATAGAGGTATCGGGGTGAAATTCGGGATAAGTATGAACCGTTACATGGCTTTTGTCCAAATGAGCAACCAGTGTTTCTCCGTTTTTCGCAGGCAGCATCGTTTCTTCTGCGATCAGAAAGGTAACACTGGCCCCCTGCGGATCATAATCCTGCTTGGAAACATGAAGCACATGCGCGCCTATCATATCCGTGACATGATAGAGAATATCAGTCAGCCTTTCCGAATTATACTGCTCATCGATATAAGCTACATAATCCCGCTGCTCCCGTTCGCTTTTCGCATAACATACATCGTAAATATTGAAACTGAGGGACTTCGTAAGATTGTTGAACCCATATAAAGTCAGCTTGTTTTCCATCGTTCACACTCCCCAAAATAAAAACTCAAGTAACCGCGCAGTATTCCACCGCAACAATCACTTGAGTCATATTCCACAATATTATTAACAATTGAATTTTCATCCAATTTTGTTATTCTCTATGCAGATATTAGAGTCTATATAGCAAAAACTTACTTTTACTACTCTTATTGACCGTTTCACAAGTGTTGTGCAATGAATACACATGGTTATGAAGTAACCAACTTATAAAATTTGAGCTTCTAACTCAATCAATAATGCAGCAAAAGCTGCAATCGGCAGTTGACCCGGCTGTCCGTATGGCCTTAATTCTTTCTGAAAAGAATGGTCAAGTTCGTTTTGCTTAATCACACAGCAGTCTACAAAGACTCTAAAACTATGTCGAATTTTAACATACCGAGCTCTGTTTGTCAATCAATAAAGTGTCCAAAACCTGAAAAATTTATTCTCGTTATTCTGTTTTGAATTTTAAGGTATCAGCAGAGCTGCGCGGACGGATAACCGTCCGCGCAGCTCTGCTTGGAATGGTCAATGATTAAAGCCTCATAAAAAGGGGCAAAAACACCACAGATACAATGGTCATAAGCTTGATCAGGATATTAATTGAGGGTCCTGACGTATCTTTGAACGGGTCGCCGACGGTATCTCCGACAACCGCAGCTTTGTGTGAATCGGAACCTTTTCCACCGTGGTTGCCCTCTTCAATATATTTTTTGGCATTGTCCCACGCGCCGCCGGCGTTGGACATCATGATGGCAAGGAGCACGCCCGTCACAAGTGAACCTGCCAGAAGCCCGCCAAGCGCTTCCACTCCCAGGACAATCCCGGTGGCAATCGGGCTAACAACAGCCAGCAGGCCGGGGAATACCATCTCTTTCAGAGCCGCCGCAGTGGAAATGTCCACACATTTGGCATAATCCGGACTTTCCGTCCCTTCCATGATTTTGGAATTTGACCGGAACTGCCTGCGCACCTCCTCAATCATCTGGAACGCTGCCTTGCCAACAGATTTCATTGTCAATGCGGAAAACAAAAACGGCAGCATCCCTCCAATCAGCAGCCCGCCGACTACTTTGGGAGACAACAGGTCAATGCTTGAAATCTTCGCAATCTGAGAATACGAGACAAAAAGCGCCAGCGCCGTCAGCGCTGCGGAACCGATCGCAAACCCTTTTCCAATCGCCGCGGTTGTATTTCCGACAGCATCCAGGCGGTCGGTGATTTGGCGGACTTCATGGGGAAGGTTGGACATCTCCGCAATACCTCCTGCATTGTCAGAGATAGGCCCATAAGCATCTACCGCCACAACGACTCCCGCTGTGGAAAGCATACCAATTGCGGCAAGCGAAATCCCGTAAAGTCCCGCGGAATAGTAGGAAGCCAGGATTCCTGCCACAATCAAAAGGATCGGCCAGACAGTAGACAGCATACCAACAGCAAGCCCATCGATGATCGTGGTAGCCGGGCCTGTTTCACATTGCTTGGAAATTCCCCGCACCGGCTTATAGTCGCCGGATGTATAGTATTCCGTGACATTTCCGATTAAAATTCCCACGACCAAGCCCACCGCAACCGCAAGAAAGGCGCTGAGATTGCCAAAAAACCAGCGGCTCAATAAAAAGGAAGAAACAGCCACAATTGCGCCGCTGACATACGTGCCAGCGTTAAGCGCCTTTGCAGGATTAGACACTTTTTTTCCGCCGACCATAAAAATTGCAATAATGGATGCTACAATTCCCACCGAAGCAAGCACCAGCGGAAACAGCGAACCCGTCAGCGGATCCACTTCCGGCATCGCAACAGCAAGCGTAATTGCTGAAATGATAGAGCCAACATAGGATTCGAACAGATCGGACCCCATTCCTGCCACATCGCCTACGTTATCGCCTACGTTATCGGCAATGACCGCCGGATTTCTAGGGTCATCTTCAGGGATTCCCGCTTCCACCTTTCCAACCAGGTCAGCCCCGACATCCGCAGCTTTTGTATAGATACCGCCCCCGACACGTCCAAATAAAGCAATGGAAGAAGCGCCTAAACCGAATCCGGTCAGTAAATTCGCATTTTCATAGCCCAATGCAGCTAACAGACCACCCACACCTAAAACGCCGAGGCCTACGACACAAAGCCCCATAACGGCCCCGCCCCGAAATGCAATTTTCAGCGCCTGCTGCATGCCGTTTCTGGCTGCCGCCGCCGTTCTCACATTTGCCGAGGTAGCTGTCCTCATTCCAAAGAAACCGGCAAATATTGAGAAAAGCGCCCCGAGTAAAAAGGTCAGTGCAGTCCCGATCCCTATTGCAAAAGTCAGAATAATAAACATTGCCAAGCCAAAAATAACGATGGTCCGATATTCCCGAAACAAAAAAGCCATGGCTCCCTCACGTATGTAAGATGATATTTCCTGCATACGGTCAGTCCCTGTTTGATTTTGATAAATCCACGCAGCGAGCCACCATGCACAGATCAACGCCAATGCACCAGCTAATGGGGCCACATAAAGCAATGTTTTCATTTTTACTCCTCCACTGTTGATAAATTCAATATTTCCACTCAACACACGTGCATATACTTATGCACAATTCTATTATATGTTGCAAAAATCAGATAATCAATAATTTTTTATAAAAAATAATAATTTTTTTTCAGAAAAGATTTTATAAAAAAGCGCCCGCGTTTGCGGGCGCTTTTTTAGTATTTTAAATAATCTGCTAATTATTCTTGGAATGAATCAACCGGCTCTCGGTGTCTTTACTTTTACTTTTGGAGGAAGATTTTGAAGACTTACTGCTCTTATTACTTTTACTGGGGCCGTCTCCCGGGTCTTCTTCCTCTTGTTTATCGTCCTCAAGCAGTTCTTTTTTAATTTTAAGCAAAACTGTACCGTTGTTTTTATCAACCATTGTGCCGGCAACCGGATCGGTTGAAATAATAACGCCCGGTTCATAGTCATTGTTAAATACAGGAATCACTGTAAACTGAAGCTCCAGTTCCGTCAGCGTCGCGGTTGCTTCCTCAATCGGCAGATCGACAAGATCAGGAAGTTCAACCTGTTCGACTCCCTTGGAAACATACAGCGTAATTTTGTCAATCCCTTCTATTGGGGTCCCTTCAACAGGCTGCTGATCAAACACTACGCCTTTTTCATAATCACTGTTAAATTTTTCGACATACTCCAATTGAAACCGTTCCGCAAGATTTGTATTGCCTTTAATGGAATCTGCGGTTTTACCGACCAGTTTGGGTATCAAGGTACTGTCTTCATCACCATCATCCACATAGTCCTCACCGGTGTTTGTCCTGGATGATTCTGATGAGGAAGAAGCACTCGCAGGCTGAATTAAATCACTCAAATAAGTATTTGCAATCCAATACATAATACCTGCCAAAAGACTTGTTGCAACAAATAAAGATAATATCAGCGAAAGTACCGGATGTGTGCGCTTTTTCTTTTGCTTTTTTCCGGTGCTTCCAGATGCCTTTACATGATCCTTCATTTCATACTCCATTGCAGGGGACGGCATAAGCTCAATTCCGCCCTGATAGGTTTCAGATTGACCTCCGCGATTCGCAGGTACATTCTGATAGGCAACCTGCTGATTGTGAAGGATATCCGGACCTTCCATTTTTCTGTGCGGCGCGGGGGAAGCATAAACCGCCGTATTGGAGCCTTCCGTAGCAAGGAGGCTTGCTATAAACGCTTCTACAGTCTGAATACGGTCCTCCACCTCAACAGCGAGGGCTCTGTTAATGGTTTCTACAATATTTTCAGTGATATCACTGGAAATAATCTGTTTATCCAACAAATCATCCCCATAGATTCTGTCCAGGGCGGCGGGGGGCGTCTGCCCTGTGATCGTACGATACGTAATCGCACCCAGTGCGTAAACATCCGTCCAGGTCCCCTGCCAGCTGTTCAGAGAATACTGCTCCGGCGCGGAGTAGCCAGGGAAAAGCTGGGCAGAAATTTCGCTCTTATTGGTACGGGCTGCGGCAATGGAAAACCCGCTTATCCAGAGAGTTCCGGACTGATCCAGCTGGATCGTCTGGGAAGACAAACCTCGATGAATCAAACCCAGTTTATGTAGATTTACCACAGAATGGTAAAGCGGCATTAATAGCTTTTTTGCATAGCGCCAGCTTAGCTTTCCGCCGCTTCGAACCAAAAAGCTCTCAAGCGTTATCGTCTTCAGATAACGGTAAATCGCATACACCGTGTGATTGGCGTGCACTAATTCTTCAATCGGCAGAACATGGCTCGATTCAGACAGTTTCATGACCGAACCGCACAAATCTTCAAAATCAGACATCAAAGCCTTGTATTGGGCTTCTGAACTGGCCAGCGGCTGAACGCTGAAATCTCTGTGGTCCCTGCGGGTGATGCTTGCAGGGACATATTCCCGGACCCAGATACGGGTTTCTTTCTCACAGTCATAACCCACATACCAGGCCCCTTCCGGGTCACTGGACACAAGTTTCCCGACTATGTACTTCTCATTTAACCGGCTTTCCGGCTGAATAAAGTTAATATTTGCAGGCGCGGAAGGATCATATCCGCATTGCTTACAGCGTCCTTCTTCATTGCGCACAGACATGCAGCCCATGCAAAGCCGATGCTCGTTGACTGCCATCTTTGTCTTCTCACTCCAATCTTTCCTTGGCGCACTTCCACTTTGCGCTTCTGATACAATGCGCAAACCGTCCAAAACCCCAGTATAAGATAATATCTATTATAAGCCGTGTATACTATTTGTCAACTTCATTGGGGTTTCAGGAAAAAGATTGCCGCCACAATCTGCAGCAATATCAGTACCGGCATCAAAAAGTTTTCGAAGGTTTTACCGGTTTGCTCCGCCTTATCTTGATAAAGAGGCAATCGTTTTTGGTCCGGCTCCTGCAAAGTGTCCTGCCCTGATAGTGGAACACTCAATTGCAGGTCTTTGCTTGTAACACCAGATGAACTACTCGCTTGTGCAGGGAAATATTCTATATTTTTCTGAACCGAATTTCCAATTGATTCCTTCATCGGCAAAGATTCTTCACCAGAAGAGTGGTCTATTTCTGCATTTTTACTGCGAATAAGCCTTTGGGATTCAGTCGAATCGTTATCGTCGTCTGAATGGGTCTTGTTGGAAACGGTTGATTCTGGCGCTGACGATAGTTCCGGGCTGGATGAAGAGTCTTCATTCGGAGGTTCCGACGGTACCGCAGGTTCGTTTCTGGTTATGACTACGCGCGACAGCATTGGATAGTTTGGCAAATCGCTCCACCCGCCAGGCAATCTGTTATATCCATATAAAGTCAATCTCACATAATTCGTTTCCTCCGGAAGGCTGGCACTATAAAACTCCCGAAAGTAATTACCATAATTTTCACGGTTCTGCCACAAAACCCGATCAAAATTCAGCTGTATTGGACTATAAGTCAAACCGTCTTGGGATATTTCCGCATTTGCGCCATAATAGGGATCATCATCCTCAAAGTTGCCCGAGTCCTGTATAAAGCTTAACGCATACTGGTCACATTTCAAGCTATATATTTGGCTGTCTAGATATAAATACACTTTATCCTGTGGTCTCTGATACTTGCAGCGATACATATTGGAAAGCTGATTCATCTTTGTCAGACCGATTTGTAGAGCTCCCGTATCTGCGACTGTAGCAAAGGTCCCCCCATCGCTGTATAATTCTACGTACAGTTCACTTGCATTTTTAACATGATAATCCACCCACGACTTATTCGCAGCCATAGAAAAAATGGTGTTGTCACCACAGGAACTCCAGCCACTATATGCAGAGAAATCATCAATATTTTGTATAAAATTAACGTAGGACTTCTCTGCGCTCTGGTTCAGACTATCGCACTCATCTAAAAATGGTTCCGCCTGCGCTTTTAAGGAAAGCGCGCAGCCAAAAGTCAGCAAACAAGCTGTCATACAACAAGCTAAATAATTCAGCAGAACCACATCCTAATTAAATATTGAGGATTTTGTTTCTGTATTCAGTATACCAATTACTTCTTAAAATCGCAAGATTATACAAAATTCGACTATTGTATCAAACAAAAAAGATTCTGCCGGCAAAACCGACCAGAATCTTTTCAGTTTACCCTATTCGTTTTTCATAATGACACTGCTTATGGCATCCGCAACATCCTCGCATTTATCACAGCATTTTTCCAATCGCTCGAACATCTGGGCCCATGCAAAAATCTGCACAGGATCTTTTTCATTTACAAAAAGATTACGCAATGCCTCGGTATAAAGTGTATCGCCCTCCTCTTCCAGCCGGTTTATATTTACAATCAAGTCATGAATGACAGTAGATTTTCTGAAATTATGGAACTCTTCCATCATCGTTTTCAGTCCTGCACAGCACTGCACAATGACAGAAGAAAAGCCCTGAGCTTCCTGCCTGATTTCCTGGATATTAAACATGTATACCCGCATTAAAACATCTTCAATGCTGTCTGTCACGTTGTCAATCGCACTGGACAGCGAGATAATATCCTCCCGCTCGATTGGTGTAATAAATTCCTTTGCCAGCATATTCATTGTTTCATGCTGCAATATATCGGCTGAATGTTCGATCTTGTGAATTTCCAGCATTTTTTCAGGTAAAGATTCTTTTTGAAAATCACATAAAGATTCGTGAAGCATAGAAGCGGCCTGACAGGAATAATCGACCATTTCCACAAAGATATCGTAATAACTTTTTTTGGATTTCAGATTCATAATAATCATCCTTTCTGATTGGCCACTAAATTTTAAAGAGGTGTAAAAACAAATTTGCCATTAAAAATCCTATCAGGCCACATCCTGGGAACGTGAGAATCCATGTAAATACCATTTCTTTCACAACGCCCCAGTTTACGGACGAAAGCCGCTTGGCAGCCCCAACTCCCATGATGGCCGTTGTTTTTGTGTGGGTCGTAGATACGGGCGTACCGAAAATGGAAGCAATCAGCAAGCATCCTGCACCTGTCATATCTGCTGAAAATCCCTGATACTTTTCTAATTTCACCATATCCATACCCACCGCTTTAATAATCCGATAGCCGCCAATAGAAGTACCAAGCGCCATCACGATTGAACAAAATGCCATCAGCCATATAGGAATCCGAAAATTGCTGACGGTTCCCTGCCCGTTCGCCAAAAAAACACCCAGCATAAAGACGCCCATAAATTTTTGTCCGTCCTGTGCGCCATGCATGAAAGCCATAGCGGCGCCGCCGGCTATCTGCGCACCTTGAAAGAACAGAGTGGTGCGCCGTCGATTCAAATTTTTACAGATTAATTCGACTATTTTAACCGTGCCCCAGCCCATGCCAAAGCCCAAAATTGTGGAAAGCAAAAGCCCATAAAGCACTTTGATCCATTCATTTCCATTGATACCGGATATTCCCCCCTGCAAAGCAATGGCGGCTCCGGAAATACCCGCAATCAATGCATGGCTTTCGCTGGTCGGTATCCCAAACCACCATGCAACTGTAGCCCAAAGCACAATTGCGAACAAAGCCGCACAAAGCGCTATTAACGCGGCATGTGTATCGCCGCCGAAATCAACCATACGGTAAATCGTTTCCGCGACGGTTGCATTGAGCATTGTCATGCAAAAAACGCCTAAAAAATTAAAAACTGCCGCCATCAGGATTGCGGTTCTCGGAGCCATGGAGCGTGTCGATACGCAGGTAGCAATCGCATTTGGAGCATCCGTCCAGCCGTTTACCATAATCACTCCTGTAGTCAATATGACCGTTATAACAAGCGCCGGACTGGATAAAAGTCTGCCTAGAAAATCCGCAAGCGAAATTGTCATTAACGCTTCCCCTTTTTACAAATTCTTTACTTTACCGTTACATTATATCACAGTCCTACAAAATAGTTTATAATTTTTGCTTTTACATGATTTAATGTAAAATTGACATAAAAAATGTCTGCAATGCTAAAACATTACAGACATTTTTATTACTCTATTTTTTCTTTTTGCCAAGATAAGCCGCTTTTACATCTTCATTTGCAAGTAGCTCCTGCCCGGTTCCGGACATTTTAATCGTCCCCGTTTCGAGCACGTAGCCAAAATTTGCTGCGCGAAGGGCAAGATTTGCGTTTTGTTCAATCAGCAAAATGGTTACGCCCCGTTTATTGACTTCTTTAATAATATCAAAAATGCCTTGTACGACCAACGGCGCAAGCCCCAACGATGGTTCATCCATCATCATCAGCTTCGGATGGCTCATTAATGCCCGCCCAACCGCAAGCATCTGCTGTTCTCCGCCGGAAAGTGTTCCCGCCATCTGCCAGGAACGTTCTTTCAGCCGCGGAAACAAATCGTAAATCCAGTTGTAATCATCCGTCAGGTCTTCCCCTTTGCGCAGATAAGCACCGATTTTCAGGTTTTCATAAACGGATAGATCCGGAAAAACACGGCGCCCTTCGGGGACCAGAGTGATCCCTTTTGCAACAACCTGTTCGGTCGCTGTTCCGGTAATGTCCTCATTCATGTATAAAATTCTGCCCGACTTCGGTTTCACCAGCCCGGAGATTGCGCGCAGCGTCGTGCTTTTTCCCGCACCATTCGCGCCAATCAGCGTTACAATACTGCCTTCCGGCACCTCCAGGCTGATTCCTTTGACAGCTTCGATACCGCCGTAGGAAACACGTAAGTCTTCAATTTTAAGCATCTTCCTGCACCCCCAAATAAGCCTGAATGACACGATCGTTATTCTGGATCTCATCGGGCGTGCCTTTGGCGATTGTTTGACCGAAGTCCAGTACATAAATTCTGTCGGAAATTTCCATAACCAGATCCATATGGTGTTCAATCATAAACACCGTAAGATGATAATCATCTTTTACGGTCTTAATAAATGCGGTCAGTTCATCTGTTTCATGGGGGTTCATTCCCGCCGCCGGCTCATCCAGCAGCAAAAGTTTGGGATTTGTCGCCAGAGCACGTGCAATTTCGAGATGGCGCTGCATACCGTAAGGCAGAGAGCTGGAGATTTCGTTTTTTACCGCAGTCAAACCAAGCCGCTCCAAAAGCTCTTCACATTCATTCTTCATCTGCCGTTCCCCGTACAAAGCTTTTGGCAAACGCAGGGTCGCGGAAAGAAAATTGTAGTTTACATGAAGATGCTTGGCTATCAGCACATTTTCCATTACGGTCAAATCTTTAAACAACCGGATATTTTGGAAGGTGCGGGCGATACCGAGTTTTGTAATCTTATCAGGGCTTTTTCCTGTGATATTTTGGTCTTCAAACAACACGCGCCCGCTTGTGGGGATGTAAACACCGGTAATACAGTTAAATGCTGTCGTTTTTCCCGCCCCGTTCGGTCCAATTAACGCTACAATCTCGCCCTCATTCACTTCAATGTTGAGCGAATCCACCGCGACAACGCCGCCGAACTGCATGACAACATTTTCAGTTTTTAGAATACTCACTTTGCGGCACCTCCTTTGGCGGATTTTATCCGAAACGCATTACGCACTTTGTCAGGCACCTTTTTCACATATTCCCAGGACAATTCCTGATTTCCCATAAGCCCGCGGCTCCAGAATAAAACGATTGCCATCAGTAAGATTGAAAAGACAACCATTCTCAGGCCGGGACGGAACAACGGAACGTTCCAGCCAAAAATTGCATGCGGTTCATCCAGCAGACGAAGCCACTCCAAGCCTGCTGTAACAATAAATGCGGAAATAATGGTACCGGAAATACTTCCCATGCCGCCAAGCACAATGATGAGCAGGAAATTGTAAGTCAAGGTAAAATAGAACTGCTTGGGGTCAACCGTTCCGAGCAGGGCCGCAAACAGACCGCCGCCGATGCCGGCCAGAAAGCCGCTGATTGTAAAGGACAGAACCTTATGCTTAAACAGGCTGATGCCCATGGCCTCCGCAGCAATTTCATCCTCTCGAATTGCCTTAAAAGCTCGCCCGTAAGTAGAATTAATTAACAAAAACATAAATATCACGACTAAAATCGCAATACCAAAAGTCCACCACAGCCTGTTAATGGTCGGTATTCCCTTTATTCCAAGCGCACCGTTCGTGATTGTCTGCGTATTTGTAAATACGATACGGATGATCTCGGAAAAACCAAGCGTAGCGATTGCAAGATAGTCGCCCTTCAGGCGCAGAACAGGAAATCCGATCAAGAATGCGAAGAAAGCCGATACAAATCCGCCGAGCAGGAGCGCAACCACAAACGGCAGCTCCAGATTAGCAATAGCGGGGTTCTGCGGAACCAGATAGAACATTGCAGCCCGCGATTCAACGGGTACAGTGAATACGGCTACGCAATAGGCTCCCACCGCCATGAATCCCGCCTGCCCCAGAGAAAACAGACCAGTAAAGCCGTTTACAAGATTCATAGAAAGGCCAAGTATCGTATAGATCGCGCACAGATTTAAAATTCTGCGCACATAAGAATTCACGGTAATATCCGCGATGAATACAAAAATCAGAACGACTACCAGCAGGATTCCGATTCGGACATATTTCATCCTGTTGCTTTTTTGATTTGCCCCAGAGGCATTGACGCTATTTCCCATTCGCCGCAGCCTCCTTACACTTTATCGGTCTGTTTTTCGCCCAAAATACCCATTGGACGGAAAAGCAGAATGATAATTAATATAATAAACGCGATTGCGTCACGGTACCCTGTCAGGGACGGCAGAAATGCAACGAGCAGGATCTCGGCAAGGCCAAGGATAAATCCGCCGAGCACCGCACCCTTAATATTGCCGATACCTCCGATGACTGCCGCGATAAAGCATTTCAATCCCGGCATAACACCCATCAGCGGCTGAATGCTCGAATATTTCATCCCCCACATCAGCGCACCCACCGCCGCCAGGCCGGAACCAATTCCAAATGTAGCGGAGATGACGCCGTTGATCTCGATTCCCATCAGGCGTGCGGTTTCATAATCCTTTGACACAGCGCGCATTGCCATGCCCAGCCTTGTTTTATTAATGATAAACAGCAAAACAAACAAAAGAAGAATTGTCACTACCGGTACTACAACGACCAACGGCTGAATCAAGACTCCGCCAACGCTGAATGGTGTTGTCATAAATTTAAATTCCGGAAACGCTTTGGGAATTCCGGAAAACAGATAAGTAGCAAGATTCTCAAGCAAGAAGGACACGCCGATTGCCGAGATCAAAATTGATGTTCTGGGAGCGTCGCGCAGCGTACGGTAGGCCGTACGTTCCACGACGATACCAAGCAGCGCAGTCAGAAGAACTACCGCCAAAAAAGTAATATACCACGGGATATGAAACACCGCGATTCCGAAAAAAGCAAAATAGGCAGCCATCATTACAATATCGCCGTGAGCGAAATTGATTAGACGCAAAATACCATAAACCATTGTGTAGCCTATGGCGATTAGCGCATAGAGGCTGCCTAATGAAATGCCGTTTGTCAACTGTTGCATAAATGTCGCCATCGTCATAGCAGCTTACCTCGAATACTAAATTTTGAATAACCGATAGAAATACCGGCAAGCGTACCCTTATAAAAAGGATACGCTTGCCAATTGTCAGGAACAAAAGGGAGTTATTTCATCTTAACGGTATCCAGGAAAGTGAATTTGCCGTCCTTCACCGTTTTGATAATCGCGACGTCTTTATCCGCATCGCCGGTTTCATTGATTGTAATTGCACCGGTTGCGCCCTGGAAATCCTTTGTCGCCGCAATGGCATCGCGCACAGCGGTACCATCCGTGGAACCGGCTCTTTCAATCGCGTCCAGCGCAAGCATATAGGCATCGTAGCCGAGAGCCGCAACAGAGTCGATATTTCCCTGTTTATCCGGATATTTTTTATTGTATGCCTCAACGAACTTTTTGCCTTCGTCATTGACCGGGTTTTTGTCATCGAAGAAAGTGGTCATAATTGCGCCTTCCACATCGGAGCCGCCAACCTCAATGAACGGACCGGTTTCCCATGTATCGCAGCCGATAAACGGAGCGGTGATCCCCTGTGCACGGGCCTGCTTGATGATCATAGCGGATTCCGTGTAGTTGCCGGGAGCAAAGATGGCATCCGGATTGGAAGACTTCAGGTTGGCAAGAATACCGGAGAAGTCGGTATCATTGGTCTGATAGCTTCCGCCGTCAATAATTTCTCCGCCCTTGGCTTTAAAGTTTTCAGAGAATATTTTGACAAGTCCGGTGGAATAGTCATTGGATACTTCCTGAATTACCGCAACTTTCTTTGCGCCAAAATTATCCGCGCAATAGTTTGCAACAATGCGGCCCTGATCGGTATCAATGAAGCAGACACGGAAATAATAATCATTACCCTGGGTTACCAGCGGATTGGTGCAGGATGCACCGATAGCCGGGACTTTATTTGTTTTTACCAGGTCACCGGCAGCAATCGAAAGAGAGGATCCCCAGGAACCAAGAATGCAGGCCACCTTCTCTTTTTCAATCAAACGAGCCGCGGCCGTAGTCGCCTCCGCCTTATCTGACTTATTGTCAGCCTGCACAAGAACAACCTTTTTGCCCAACACTTCCGGGCGCATTTCATTGGCCAGCATCATGCCTTCTACCTCGAGCTGACCGCCTGCTGCATTCGCACCGGTAAGTGGTTCGAAAATACCGATCTTAATGACATCCCCGTCAGCCGAACCAGCGCCGGATGTATCATTTGTTGCCTTTGATCCGCAGCCTGCCAAAGTTCCAATTGCCAGAACTGCCGCCACTGACGCCGCAAGAATTCTTTTCATCTGATTTTCCTCCTAAATTCATGTCGGAATTTCACAATTAGAAAAACAACTGTCTTTCAATTGCATACACTATATTATAGCAAAAAAGGCGGGAATTGCAAGATAACTCGTTAAAATAAATTACGATTTCCTGTTATATACAAATTCACTATCGTCTAATGCTGCTCTTTTGGAAACATAAAACTCAATTTTTGAATATTATTTATATATGATCTTGTCTTTAAGTTCATTTAATTAGATATTATATACAATAAATTTAGCCGGGTAATATAAAAAAGTCCAACAGCTGTTGGACTTTTTTATATAGCTAAATGTGGTTGTTTTCGTTTCGAACAGGCCGGAACTCACGCACCTTTTTCAGCAGAAAATAGAGCAGCGCGGTTTCTATCGGCAGCATCAAAACATTTTTCAAGAGGCGGGCGCCGACTAATACATAAAACGCATCGCCATACATCATTGACAGCCAAAGTGGGGTCAGAGTCATGTTGATTACCAAAGTTGTCGTAAGCTTGGCTGCGAAAGTACGTTTCAAGGTTATCGGTTTTTGGTAAAGGAATAGCCCATAGAGAAAGCCCTGCAGGAACTCACTCAATGTAAAGCCCGGAAAAAATGGCCCGTTGGGCGGTCCCACGAAAAATTTCAGGATATCTGTCCCCGCACCAATCAGCCCTGTCAGCACCGGGCCATAGAGCATACCCGAAACTCCGACCGTGAGAAACGAGAACCCGAGTTTTTGCGTCAGGCTGAGCACCACTGTGAACTGGTTGAGAATCACATTCAGCGCGGAAAGCATGGCCGCGCCCGTCAGGGAAGAAACGCGGCGCAGTTCCTGAACAGAAGACTCCACCAGTGCAGGCATCTTGCGCAGATCCGCAAAAAACACACGAATAGATTGCAACATAAAAAAACCTCCTTTCATGTAACAGTTTGCTACATGAAAAGAGGGGTCGCTCTTTGGATGCAGCAGCGGGATGCGAAGACTGTACCGCAAGTTTCCTTTTCGTCCATCCGACAACTCCCCGTTCGGACAGCACTTAACGCACAGACTTCTACTCTGCTATGAGTGAACATATTGTAACGTATTTTTTGATTATTTGCAAGCGCTTTTCAAAATAAAGACTAGACAAAACTGACTTCCTGTTTGGATAAATCAATGGAGCAAATTTTGTCGCGTACTCTTAAAATGGAGGAAGGCGCAACGGAAAATTCAGTAATACCCATGGAAAGATAGAGGTCCGTCAAATCCGTATTTGAGCCTGATTCCCCGCACACAGCACACCAAATTCCGTTTTTGGCGGCATTTTCAGCAGCAATGCGCATCAGCCTGAGCACTGCCGGATGAGCCGGGTCGTAAAGTTCGCTGATGGAAGCGTTCATCCTGTCAACCGCAAGAACATATTGCGTAAGATCATTCGTACCGAATGAGAAGAAATCCACCTCATTCGCAAGCTGATCGCTCAGGATTGCGGCGGAAGGTGTTTCAATCATGACTCCAAGTTCCACTTTCGCAAAAGGGATTTTTTCTTCTCTTAATTCAGCCATGCAGGATGCAAATGTCTGCTTTACATGGCGGACTTCATCTAACGACGTAACCATTGGAATCAGGACAGACAGTTTTCCATATGCAGACGCACGCAGTAAAGCGCGCACCTGAGTTATAAAAATATCAGGCCTGCGCAGACAGATGCGAATGGCGCGGCAGCCCATGGCGGGATTCTCCTCATGGGGCATATGAAGGCACGGTGCGGGTTTGTCCGCACCTAAATCCAGCGTCCGAATGACTACACGCCGGCCGGCCATTCGTTCCAACACAGATTTATAAATCAAAAACTGCTCTTTCTCTGTCGGGAAACGGTCATTGTCCAGATACAGATATTCCGTCCGGAATAATCCGATTCCTTCTCCCCCGTTTTCCAAAACGGAATCCACATCATCCGGATGGCTGATATTGGCGCAAACCGAAACCGCGGTTCCATCCAAAGTACGGCTCGGAACCGCTACAAGCTGTTCCAGACGCTGCCGGTCATTTTCGTACGCGGCACGTTTACGCTCATATTCCCATAAAATTGTCTCGTCCGGGTCGGGAATTACAACACCGCTCGCTCCGTCCACCACAATCGTCTGCCCATTATTCAGCATAGAAAGCTGCATTCCTGTTCCCACCACGGTCGGAATTCCCATCGTGCGGGACAAAATCGCGGCATGTGACGTCTTGGAACCGGTGCAGGTAACGACCGCCAGAACCTTGCTGCGGTCCATTCGAATTGCCTCGCTGGGCAGCAGATCCTGCGCGGCTAAAATAAATGGTTCCTCTCCTTCACAAAGATCGCGCACATGTTCTCCGTTTAACATACTGATAATCCGATTGGAAACGTCTACTACATCAGCACTTCGTTCCCGCATATATGGGCTTTCCATCTGACGGAACATGGAGGCAAATTGTGCGCCTACCTGCTGAACGGCATATTCGGCGGAAACATGTCCGCCGGTAATCGCTGATTCCACCTGCGCAATATAGGCATGATCGTTTAAAAGTACCTGATGGATTCTGAAAATCATCGAATCTTCCGGGCCGACTTTTTTCAGTGCTATGCCGCGCAGTTCCTCAATCTTATCAATTGCACGCTGACGAGCATCATGGAAACGTGAAAGCTCCGCCTCAATATCCTGAACTGTCCGCGGCGCAATGGTTGATACTGTGTTATCGAACACACGAAGTTTCCCGATTGCGATTCCTTCGCACGCCCCTACTCCGGTGATCTTCTTCATTGCGCACCCTCCGTTCCGCGTTTGTTCATTCCGTCTTATAGATAGTACGTGCTAAATATACGCAACCGTCTATAAATTTATTATACCCCCAGCGGATTCCTTCGTCAATTGAAAACAGGGACGCTCTCTGCAAAGTGGAGAGCGTCCCTGTTCCATACTATTTCTGCTGGAAGGCCATGTTGTCGAATGCCTCTGCCTGGAAAATCAGGTTTTCGCTTTTCGGGTATTCCAGTTCCACACGGTCGCCTTCTCTGGTAAGTGCCAGTTCATCACTCAGCATACCGGGAACAATGAAAATTCTGTCCTGATACTCATTCAGGATCATCTTATATACCGTGTCCCCTTCAACAATCTCCGGAGCAATTCGCAGGACCGTTCCGGTAATCTTCTCGGTTTCCTCAGATTCAATGACCGTTGAGATTCCCCCGCTTTTCAGGTTCTGGCGGTAGTCACGCATAGCCAGTTCAATTGTTTCGCCGGTTCCTACTACGGAATAATTGGTAACGGAGACAAATGCGTACTGTTTAATTAAGCCTGCCTGATCTTTCAGCGCCATAAAATAGGTAGGCTGACCGTCAAGATTCAAAATCAACGGGAAAGTTGCCGAATAATTCAGATGCTGCACTTTGCCCTGCGCGGAACTCATTGCCGCATTTTCAGTAGCGCCAGCCATCTGATAAACAATCGACTCTTTCGAAACCATATCCACCATGATGAAACCAATCGCGCTCTCATCAGCGCTAACACTGGTCATTCCGGTAAATAAATAACAGCGGTCATTGTTATAAACAATAATGTGTCCGGGAGAAGAACGGAATTTATCCTTATCGGCAAAATTCAGCCAACCGCGTACAAATTCTCCCTTGTTATCAATCTGGCTGATAATAAAATCTTCCGGCTGGACACGGTCAATCCATCCTGGTAAAGTTTCGATCGTATATTTGGCCATCTCCCCGGTGGTTGCGTTGACCACCCATGCGCCGGTGGCTTCCGGCAGATTAAATCCACGCAGATTGCGGTAGGTAGTATAAACCCAATAGGGCTGGCCGTTATCATCAATTTCAAAAGACGGATCCGTAATCCCGTCAAACCACGCGCCCCCGAACCTTGTATGACGTTTGATATCATGAAGCAGATAGTTATTTGGCTGATACTTCACACGGTAATTTTCCATATAGTCCACATCGTTGACATCTGTGGCGGAAACGAGAATATAACCGGGAGTGCCTGAAAGGTTTGTCAGCCATTTGAAAAACCCGGAATGATAGAGCGGTACCGCCCAGACCAGCTTTCCATTGACTCTCTGGATCGTCGCGTCATATCTTCCAATTACCACCTGGCTGCCAAGCCCTGCGCGTTCGCCCAGCTTCTTATCCGCAAGATTAAGTGCAAGCGTTTTATCGACAATCGGTACCTGAGCCAAGTCGACCGCCTGCATGTCACTCGAGAACTGCACGACATTGGATTCTCCCAACTGATCACGGTAGGTTTTCCAGTTAAAAATGAATGATGACGCAATCATCATGATAATCAGGAACGCCCAGGGCAGTACCAGCAATATTTTTATCCATTTTGGGAATTTTTCATTGGGCACATAGTTAAACGGACGTTCTGCCCTCCCTTTCGAGCCGGGAATAAACTGGATTGTCAGTTCACCAAAGCGAAACAATGCCCAAACACCTATAAAGGCGGTTATGACAATCGCCCAGAAGAACGCGCCGTCCGCATAAAAAAACGGATTCAGGTTAGGCGCCTCGACAAAGATATAAAGCGCGATCAGAAGAAGCATTCCCAGATAGGTCAGCAGCTTATATTTTTTCACGTTCACAGCACACACTCCTAATTATGCAGTCAATATTATGCAATCAATAATTTAATTATAGCACACTTTTATCTCTTTAGGCATTTTCGGCTCAAATATCAAGAAGATTTTTCCGTTGATTTCCTCTGCCGATCCGGTTGACGGAAGAAATGAAAAGCCGTATAATATGAATATTGATAATCAATTTTATTTTTGAAGCGTTTGCAGCCTGTTGCTTTTTGGGCAAAAGACAATCGCGCCGCTGCTTGAAGCGCTTAGTAGGAGGCTTTGACATGAATCAAAAAGAAAGAGCTTTGCTGGCAGTTAAATTGCTCAAAAAAGAATATCCGGATGCGGTTTGCTCGCTGGAATATCGCAAGCCGCATGAACTGCTGATTGCAACACGTCTGGCTGCTCAATGCACTGATGCCCGTGTCAATATCGTGTGCAAGGATTTGTTTTCTAAATACCGGACAGTGAAAGCGTTTGCAAATGCCGAACTATCCGACATTGAAAATCTGATTAAATCCTGTGGGCTTTATAAAACAAAAGCAAGGGATATTCTGGCCATGTGCCGGATGCTTGTCGATCAGTATAATGGCGTGCTGCCGGATACAGTGGAAGAACTGACATGCCTTCCGGGTGTCGGGCGCAAGACCGCAAATCTCGTTGTCGGCGACATCTTCCATAAGCCCGCAGTCGTTGTCGATACGCACTGTATCCGCATAACCAATCTTCTGGGGCTATCGGAAGGCAAGGATGCCGTAAAGGTCGAAAACCAGTTGCGTCCCCTGCTTCCGCCGGAAGAATCCAACGATTTCTGCCACCGGCTGGTGCTTCATGGGCGCGCTGTTTGTGTGGCAAGACGTCCGGCATGTGAGCGATGCGTTCTAAAGGTCTGCTGCAAATTCTATCAGGAAAGTCAAAATCAAAAATAAAGGCTATCTGACAAGGCCGGACTGCTTGTATGCAATCCGGCCTTGTCCATATCATTTTTTCAATTAAAAGCTTCTTCCTGATCCTCCGCCGCCGAAGCTGCCGCCCCCGCCGGAGAACCCTCCTCCACCGGAAAAACCGCCGCCCCCGGAGAATCCGCCTCCGCCGAAACCACCGCCGCCAAAGCCTCCCGGGAAACCGCCGAAAAAGCCGCCTCCACGATACCAGCGGCGTCTGCCAAACAGCATGCCTCCCCCGCCGCCCATAAACAGCAGGAAAATTAAAAGCAGCATTAATATTCCAAACGGGCTGCTGCCGCGCTCTTCAGCCGGAGCTTCATAGCCTTTCAAGCCTTCCAGTCCATATTCCTTCATAGTCTCCGAAAGCAATGCCTTATACAGTTCATGAGTGCCGGTATCAAAGTCGCCAGATTTATAAGAAGGAATCGCATAGGTATCAATCATCCGCCCAACTTTTGCGTCGTTGAGCGCCCCTTCCAGGCCACGGCCTACCGCAACATAGACTTCGCCTTCATCGGGGCACAGCAACAGCAGCACGCCGTTATTCTTTTCCTCGTCGCCGATGCCCCATTTCCGGCCCGCATTTAGCGCGTAAGTCGCCGGTTCTTCCCCTTCCAGCGTTTTTACGGTAAGCACAACCAGCTGCGCTCCGGTTTCCTTCGCCAGAGAGGCCGATTGGCTCATAATATCCTGCTCTGTTGTGTCGGAAAGCACTTCAGCAAAATCGTTTGCGTAAAAAGCCTTAGTGGGTTCCGGATAAGTCGCTCCGCAAAGCGAAAACAGCAGCAGACATACCGCCAGAGCTGCAATTATTTTTTTCATGTTCCACCTCAAGCCAGTCAATTCATCTTATCCCTGGAAATTCACTTCCGGAGCAGACTGTGCAGATTCCGGAGCTGTAAAGTATTCAGCCTTTTCAAACCCAAACATGCCTGCAAAAAGGCGTCCCGGGAAGGTAATAATTCTGTTGTTGTAAGCTTTTACCGCTTCGTTATAGTCGACACGGGATGCCGCGATGCGGTTTTCCGTTCCCGCGAGTTCATCCATCAGTGAAATATAAGCGGTGCTTGATTTGATATCCGGATAGTTTTCCACCACAACCATCAGGCGGGAAAGCGCACCGGAAAGCGCATCATTGGCAGCCGCTGTTTCCGGCATCGTCCTGGCACCTGCCAGCTGCGCGCGCGCTTCAGTCACGCTGTCAATTACATTTTGTTCCTGTGCGGAAAGCCCCTTTACTGTATTGACAAGATTTGGTATTAAATCGCTGCGGCGCTGAAGCTGGGTTTGAATAGCACTTTGCTGCGTATCTACGTTTTCCTTGGCAAGAGCAATTCCGTTATATGCGCCGAATACGGAGACTGCCGCAATGATGATAACCACCACTACGATAATCAGCGCCAACAAGCCTTTTGAAATACTCTTCATTATTCTTCTCTATTCCTTTCTAGAATGATTTGTCTTAATTCCTTAATAATACTAACATAATGCCCTTTCTATTACAAGCAATGCTGTGATAGTTCACAAATTTCGCAGAAATTATTTTTAAAATTTTAACAAATAAATGTTGGCAAAACCTGCGACAAACTTTATTTTTTGTGATAATATATAAAATAACAATTATAATTTTGTTACGTAATGTTATTCTGTTAGGAACACCTGTTTGAATACAGGGTAAACTGTTATGCGCAGAATAGGCTTTGACAGAGAGTTCGAATATCTCTGTTTTTGATGAAGTTACCGTTTTAGAAAGAAAGAGAGAGTATAACCTGCCTATGAGTGAAACTTTATTTGAATCAATCGGCCTTTCCCCCGAACTTACACGGGCTGTAAAGGATATGAATTATACAGCTGCTACCGGCATCCAGGCCGGAGCAATCCCGTTACTGCTTCAGGGGCTGGACGTTATCGGAAGATCCAGCACCGGAACCGGCAAAACTGCCGCTTTTGGAATTCCTGCCGTAGAGATGGCAGACGGATCCGACAAGCATGCACAAGTGCTTGTACTTTCCCCTACCCGTGAACTTGCAATGCAGATTGCCGGGGAAATGCGCAAATATGCTAAATATAAGCCGGGGGTAGCGGTGGCGGCGGTTTACGGCGGCGCTCCGATGGATGCTCAAATCCGTCAGCTGCGAACATCCAATATCGTAATCGGCACGCCGGGCCGCATCATGGATCATCTGCGCCGGCGCACACTGCGTCTGGACAGCCTGAAAATGGTAATTCTGGACGAGGCTGATGAGATGCTGAACATGGGATTCCTGGAGGATATTCAGGCAATCCTTGACCAGACCCCTGTGGACCGCCAGACCGTTCTTTTTTCAGCCACAATGCCTCCGGCAATTCTGAAAATTACGGAAAATTTTCTTCGTAATCCCCAGACTGTTGATATCCGAACCGGTCAGCGCACCATCGCCACCACGGAGCAATATTTTTATCAGGTTCCTCAATCCCGCAAAATGGAAGCGATCGATCTTCTTCTCCAATACCACGAGCCGCGCCGCGCGGTTATTTTCTGCAATACAAAAGCAATGGTAGATGATCTGACTGCCTATCTGACAGAGCATAGTTTTAAAGCGGCGGGTATTCACGGAGATATGAAGCAGACAGCACGCACGCAGGTCATGCAGTCTTTCCGTGACGCCAAAATCCGCATTCTTGTTGCTACCGATGTTGCGGCGCGAGGCATCGATGTTGAGGACATTGACGCGGTTTACAACTTTGACATTCCTCAGGAATTTGAGTTTTATATTCATCGCATTGGCCGTACAGGTCGCGCGGGGAAAACCGGCTCCTCCCATACGCTGGTCTGCAACTGGCGCCAGCTGAATACGATGAAGGATCTTCGCCGCTTTACAAACGCAGAAATTGCGGAAGCTAAATTGCCAGCCACCGAAGATATTCTGCAAAAAAAGCAAGAAAAGTTCGCTTCAAAAGTAAAACGAACACTTGAAGCCAGAGGTTATGAAAAATACCGGAACCAGCTCGAAGAACTTGCGGCGCAGCAGGAAGTGGAAATGCTTGATATTGCATGCGTCTTGGCTCAGATGATTTATTCCAAAGATAAAAAGACAGTTCCCAGCATTAAATCTCCGGTTGCGGCGGACAAGGTATTGCGCGGCGGCAAACGGGTGATACTTCGTTTGGATGCCGGCAGACAGGAAGGCATAGCTCCAAACTTTATTGTCGGGGCTATCGTGGATGCCACGGGGCTTTCTCCCCGGTCGGTCGGCAAAATCAATATTTTTGACGGGCATACCCTAATCGAAATGTCCGAAAGCGATGCTCAAACTGTGCTGGACGAAATGAAGCAAGCTAAAATCCGGGGACAGGAAGTACACTTTTCCATCTCCGCTGAAGCGCCGAAATTGGGCCGCTACGGCGATGTGCCTCGCAGAGTTGGCGAACGCCCTGCTTTTCGGGATGGTGTGAAGCCCTCCCGCCGGGATTCCAGAACTTTTCCGCGCTGGAAACCGCGCGAAAGCTGATTAAACAAAAACAGCCGGCCTTAAGCGAGTGTTCATAAAGATACTTTGTGAACCACCTAAAAATGCGGGGTATAAGGCGGACAGTTTCGGCTGTCCGCCTTTTGCTATGCCTTAAATTGCAGCTGGCAGCTCATCATCAAACATCATTTCATTGTCCATTCCATAGAATTCTTCCATAGAGGGAATGTCAAATTCCTCTTTGACATCGTTCAGCATCCCAATGTCACGGTAGTGAATCCAAATATCCTGCGGAGCGGTACGGGAGTATTTCTCAGCCTTTTCGCCTACCACAACTTTTGCAATAAACATCCGAAGCAGTTCAGGAGTCAGTTCGGTAAGGTCGGTATACTTTTTCGCCTTTTCAATAAACCTGTCCACGTTGGCGAGGGAGTTCTTGAGTTTATCCATTCTCACTTCTGCCTTTGGCATGCGTTCCCGTAAGGCTTTTTGCTCTACGGTATACTCATCGGACAGGGTTCGGTAATGCTCATCGGGTATACGCCCCAGCACATTATCCTCGTAGAGCCTTTTAAAAAGTGCGGTAAGCTCCAAATCCCTTTTCCGCATAATCTCCAGCTCTTTTTGCAGTGCGGTGATTTCTTTTCTCGTATCAGCAGTGTTTTTGCGGTTGATGCACTCCGCAAACAGCACTTCGTCCTGCCTTGCAAAGTGAGTGACACGCTTCAGGTCATCCAAAATCACCGTAGCAAGCTGGCTTTCCCGGATGTAATGGGCTGAGCAGGTTTCCTTGCCATACTGCTTGTAGGTGGAGCAGGCGAAATTGTTTTTGCTCTCGTCCATGGTGTGAGCACGATGCAGAACCAAAGGCTTTCCGCAATCAGCGCAGAATACAAGTCCCGAGTAAGGGTTGGGGTTCTCCATATGCTTTCGCGGACGCTTTTTGTGTTCCCGAACCGTATGGGCGATGTCCCAAATTTCTTGATCGATGATGCCCTCATGGGTGTTCTCAAACCTCAGCCATTCGGATTCCGGGCGGATAATCTGCTTTTTGTTTTTATAGGATGCAGTAGTGTGCTTCATGCTGACCGTGTGTCCGAGATAGGTTTCATCGTTCAAAATATTGACGATAGAGTTACTTCTCCACCTGTAGGGTCTGGTAGTATCCAAGTTCGTCAGTGCCACGCCGGTTTGATTAAAATAGTAGTTGCTTGGATTTACCACCTGTTCCTCGGTGAGCTGTCTTGCGATTTGCTTGGGGCCCCTGCCTTCGGCGCACAGCTTGAAAATGTGCTTGACCACCTCGGCGGCTTCTGGATCGGGAACAATCTTTTTGGGATTGCTCTCGTCTTTTTTGTACCCATAGGGCGGCCTTGTTCCAACCCGTTCCCCTCGTTCAGCCTGTGCTTTCTTCACCGACCGAATCTTTTTGCTACAGTCCTTTGCGTAAAAATCGTTAAAAAGATTGCGGAACGGAGCAAAATCGTTGTCCCCATAGAGCGTGTCCACCGCATCATTGATCGCAATGAAACGAACATTGTTGTTGGGGAAGGTATGCTCCATGAGAAAGCCTGTTTGCAGATAATCCCTGCCGAGGCGGCTCATGTCCTTGACGATCAGGGTTTCCACCTGCCCGTTTTCAATCAGCCCCATAATCTCATTCCACGAAGGACGGTTGAAGTTTGTTCCGCTGAACCCGTCATCGAACAGAAAACGAATATTGCCAAAGCCCTTTTCCTCAGCGTATCTGGTGAGAATCAACCGCTGATTCTGGATGCTGTTGCTTTCACCCTCCCGGTCATCCTCTTGGCTCAGTCTGCCGTAGAGTATGGTATATTTTTCGTTGTTTGCCATCGTTTAAAATCCTCCTTCTTGTTGTGGCAAACTGAATACGGTAACCCAAGCATACCGTAACAGGTTCCACAAGTCTACTGAAATCAAGCGTCTTGGAGCGCTTTTTCGAAGTCACTTTCAATCACCGAGAGCATTTTTTTTGTGGGGGTAGAAATACTTTTTAAGGGGAACACGGAATGCACCCGGAACACCCTGTCCTCCACTACCATATCCCGTTCAATGGTGTGGGAGGCTTCATCTGTGTAAACAAAGCTGTCTGCAAAGGTACGGTGAGAGGTGCCCTCGCTGTCGCTTTGCCAAATGATATCGGCGGTTTCGTAAGCGCCGAGGATATTGGTTTTCAGATAATGCTGTGCCGCTAATTTCTCGTTTGTCATATCGCATCTCCTTTACATCTTCATTTCAAAATCGTGTCCGCTGTGGTCATCTTCCTTTTGGCCGACCGCTAATTTCTTCTTCCTGCTGGTGTGCTGCGGTGGTTTCTTGGAGGCATCCTTTAGGGGAACAGGGTTGTCCAGCCTTTCCAAAGCGCGCCCCAGCTGAACCACACTGCCGCCAATGCCAGCAAGATCAAGGGAATTACTATCCACAGCGGTGTCCATGTCAGGTGCGGCAGCCGCAGCTTCGGCAAAGAAAAATGCTTCTCTTTCTGTTTCCCAGCCTGTGACAACGTCTGCTGTATCTGCAGCAGGCTCTTGCTGATTTGCTCCAGCTCCGACCCCGCAGGTAGATTGTTCAGCTGTGTTTTGATGCTGTGGAGCTGCTGTTGTAAGGTTTTCTGCTGTTTCTCCAAGTTCTCGATTCCATCCCAAATCAGTCCTTGATTGTAAAACAGGTTGTCCAGCTTCTCCTGTGTCAGAGGACAAGACGGGCTGTTCTTCAATGGCTTCTGGAGAATCGGTTCGACTGGCTGCGAGCCTGCGTTCCGCTGCTTCAATTCTTCTAAGCTCAAATTCACGCTCCATCATCTCCTTTAAATAGCGGTCGTCATGGAGTTTAATATCCCGGCAGGACATGGTGTTCGGGCAGGTGTAGGTGATGTATTTTCTGTTCTCTGTCCATTTTACCGAGTAGCCTTGCCGCTCCATATTCTTGATAAAATCGGCTTTTGTGCCGCTGTTTTTCATCGCTGTATCAATTGCGTTCATTAATGAAAACTTCCAGCTCTGCCCCTTGGCGGCGGCACGGTATTCTCGGAAAGCAAGACTTTGAGACTTGCCGCCAGTGTATGGCTCAAGGGTGGTCAGCCCATATTGCTGACAAATTTGGTCTGAATACGCCCGAAGCTTTAGTAGTGTTTTGGGGCCTTGGTGCAATTTCTTTCCGGTTTTAAAGCTGACCGAGTTGATAACAAAATGAGAATGCAGATGCTCGTTGTCCACATGAGTGGCGATAACCACTTCATAATCGGGGTAATTATCCTCCGCAAATTTAACAGCAATCTCATGTGCGGTTTTGGGTGAAATGGTTTCGCCGTCCTTAAAGGCTTGGTCGTAGTGATAAAACATGGTTTGGTCAGCCTTTTTAAAGCTGTTTTTGGTTGCCATGAATTCTTGGAAGGCTGTTTCGGGACAGCAGTCTTTGCCGGAAATTAAGCGGATACAGCCGGTCTTATCCGCATCCTCGCAATAGGTTTGGTAGTTGACGGTGTGGTCACAATTGGATTTCTCCGGCTCGATGCACACCTTGAAATCCTGTAGAATATACTCGATTTCATTTCGCATAGAGAAAGCGTTTTGTTTTTTGCAGGGAATGAAATTGACTGTTGCCATTACCGGTTCACCTCGCAGAGTGCAGACAACTTTTCATAGATACCGCTTAGCTGAGCCTTGGTTTCTGCAAGGTAAACGGTATCCGCTTTTCCCATATTGGCAAGGGTGGTAAGCTGATTAAGGTTTCTGCCGATGGCTTTCAGTTCGCTGATGAGCTCCTGCACTCCATCAACTACAACAATCTCTTTATCGGTTATGGCTCGTTCTAAAAATTCCGTCATGGTAACCTTGCCGCGCTTGGCTTTTCGTTTTAAGGTTTTATAGGTGCTTTCGCTGATGCGAAAGGCAAAGGGTTTCTTTTTCATTGGCGGTTCTCCTTTCGATTTTGATTGCGCCAACGGCGCTCTATAAAGTGGGGCCCGGGGCTTCTGCCCCGAGCGAGCTGTGGCGGGCGTATAGCCCGACGCTCTGCTCGCCTCACCCAACGGGTGAGAAATCGTAGCTGAAGCGCCCACGTTTTATCTGAAATAAGGGTGAATCCGAAGTCGTCTGCAACAGTGGCTCAATTTGTGGTTTCATTTGGGTTAGGTGGAGTTACGCCACTCCACCGTCAATCTCGCCACACAGGGGCAAACAGGGGGTGACGGCAGCGAGATTACTGTGCTGTGACAGTGCTGACGGCAAAGACGGCAAGTTCTGGGGGCTTGATTCTGCCGTCATATCGTCATTACCGTCATAACAGAGAGTAAATTCCCGTCGCTCAAAAGTCCTATTCTCCGAATAATGAATACCGTTTCTACCCAGATGCTCCATATGCTTAATGATTCTCTTCTTCAGAATTGCGGGGCTGCAATCCAGATTCAAGTTTTCTATCAACTCGGTTGCCGTCCCGGTGAAGCTGCCTGCCGATTTTATAAAATCACAGAGAAGAAAAATTTCATCGGGTATAATCAGCTGCTCGATTTCAATCGGTTCCAGCAGCTCCCATAAAAATTTGTTTTTGTTGAACTCCAAGAACAATTCCCGTCCCTCGATATCTCTGCCGGTGCAGATGAGCGTTGCGGTATTTTCCGTTCGCTTGTCTTTTTGCAGTACAAAGTTTGTATCAGCACCACCAGCAATACCGCTGGTTCCCGAAATCATATTGAGCGGATCGGCATCGCCTGTTTTTCGAAGATGATGTACGAGCAGGATGGCAAGATGGTGACGGTCCGCAATTTGCTTTAATGCGTTAATGTCATCATAATCGGAGGCGTAGGGGTTCACGTTTGAAGAAACCGTTTTACGAACCTTTTGCAGGGTGTCAATGACAATCAGTCCCGTGCCGGGATGTTCTCTGATGAAATTTTCAATCTGGACTTCCAGACCGTTTCCAATAGTGTCGCTCATAATGGCAAAGTGAAGTGTCGCCGGTGCTTCATCGGTAATTTCAAACAGCCTGCTTTGGATACGGGCGAAACTATCCTCTAAACAGAGATACAGGACTTCGCTTTTTAGCGTTTCGAATTCCCATACCTTTTCACCCTTTGCCGCCTGTAAGCAGATCCACAGTGCCAGCCAGCTCTTGCCGATTTTCGGTGAGCCAGCCAGCACATGCAGTCCTTCGGGTAGCAGACCGCTGACAATGAATTTCAGCGGTGCCATGGGTGTGGTCATCAAGGTTTCCGCATCCATGGTTTCTAATTTCTTTGACATTTTAATTCCTCCTCTTAATTTGATTTGCTTTAAAATGTGCAATAAATCGAATGTTGAAAACTTCTATTCCTTGTGATACCATTGTCCTATATCCAGAAACAGAAATACACAGCGAATCGCAGAAATGCCGTTTTACAGAAAATCGATTATTTGCGAGAGGAGTGCCTATGGAACAGTACCCGCTGATCAAAGTTTTTGAGGGAAATGATAAGCTGATTTATTCTATGGCTTACGCTTATCCGGACAAGGTGACTCAGTACGCACAAAAGTTTATTGGGAATGGACTGATTGAATTTGTGGAAATGGATTTCGAAAAATACACAACACTGCTCACCGAAATGAAAGCCATTCCGCTCACTATGGAAAATTACGAGATAATCAGAAATAAAGTATTTGATGTTGCGCAAACCATTGCGGGCAAGCACCGCTATGTCTATTTCTTCTTGGTGGGCTTGCTGAACAACATTTTGAAAGAACCCATCTATGCCAAAGACGATTTTGAGGCTGCCTTGCTCAGACCGCTTACAACCTGTATAGAGGAATTGGAACACATTTTAGAGCTGCAGGAGGTATGTACGAAAGCGGTTACCACCTGTTTAGATAGAGAAAGCCACTCGGACAAGGAAATGTCCCAGCGGCTTTGTGAGTTTGTATCGGAGTACCCCGGCTTTGCCGAGGCTGCTGTGAAAATAAAATATGAGTTGCTGCCGAAGAAAAATGGCAAGGTGGATATGGATACGCTTAAGGATATCCATGATTGGAATCTACGGGAGACAGATGAGCTTTTGGAAATCATGCACCAAGATGGCGAGGGTGTCAGTCTGATGCCATACTATTTGTTTGAATATTTGGATGAGATGCTCTATTTTGAGTTTACCGAGATGCTGAAAAACGCACGGTTCGTTAAGCGTTGCAAACTGTGCAGCCGCTATTTTGTGTTGACCGATAAGCGTAAGAGAGATTTTTGCGACCGGCCTTATAACGGCAATCGCACCTGCAAACAGGTTGGAGCAAAGCTGTTTTATGATCAGGGTATGCAGGGAAACGATTATTTGCTGGCTTTCCTGACCGAGTACAACAAGGTGTACTCTCGTCGTTACCGTGCGGACGGTAAATTGCCGGAAGAGTTTAGCGGCAAGGACATGTCCTCGGAGGAGTATGCCCGATGGGCAAAGCTGGCGCGGCAGGCTCGGAGCGATTATCTTGATGGGAAAATTACGGGTGAAGAAATGCTGGAAAAAATTAAGGTAGATTAAACAGGGTGCGTGTTTCGCAATTCTCTATGCAAAATAACAAGGGCTGCTCCCGTTGGAACAGCCTTTGTTGTGGGGTAGAATAGGACACTTGCTTTCGGTTCTAATCCATACACCCCACCATTTTATTGATGTCACCATCACCGTCCATGAAAATTGCAACATTGGGCTCATCGTTATCATCAATCCAACCAAAGCCGAGGAAGTAGACCTGCTTTTGACCGTCCACTGTACGAGTGTCACCCATCCTTGGCTCTTGAGCCGTTGCCGTCACTGTGTTTTTTGATGTTACTGGGGAGGAGGTAGGGCTATCCCTCGGAGCGCTGCTCTCGGTCAAAATCTCAGTGCTTTCAGCCGGGCGTGACGGTTCAAAATCGGTTTCTGAGGGAGTGTTGTCCTGCGGTGGGTTTCTGGTGCTGATTTCGGCAGTTTCCTCGCTCACAAGGGCTTTGTTCTCTGCTGGTGGGGTCTTGTCCCTATCGAGGCATAAGGATGCAGAATCGGGGCCTGTGTCGGAGACTGGCGGCTCTTGAGGAGATTGATTATGCAAGGGAACAATCAACAGAGAAATAATTGCTAATGCTGATACTGCTGTAATAGTTTTAGCTTTCTTTTTCATCATCGGCTTCTCCCTTCGGCATAAAAAATTGACCACAGTCATTGAGAACCTCCTCAAGACTGTGGTCATAATTTTTCAGTTCCGTTGTAAGATCCATTCCAAGCCCGAAGCCTTGGAAGAAGCTCGCCTTGCTTTGATAGTTACAAATCATTCCCAAGGCATCAATGATTCGCAGCACTGTTTTTCTATCTTCCTTTGACAGACGGTCAATCAAAATTTTGTGGTTTTCCTCCACGGATAATCTAAGCTCATTAAAATCCTGTTGCTTAAAAAAGCTATGGTACAGGTCGTCTAATCGTTTTGGCATATTCCCGCCCTCCTTTAGCAACACAAGATACCACAATTAGAAAATCATAGCTACAAGAAAATATATAACCCCAGAAGATTGACAGTATGCACAATTACTTGCTATAATATGTGTGTTATAAGTTTACAACATACATATTAGAAAGGAGGTGTTTCCTTGAAGATAGCCCGAAAAGACAAAGTGAAGTTTGGTGCATTGGTAAATAAATTTCGGCAAAAGATGCCCCGTGATATGAATCCACTTCGCAAAGTCGCCGCTGAGTGCGATATGAACTTTTCAACACTTAATGACATTGAAAAAGGTGATGGTTTTCCTACAGAAGCGGTTGTGCTGCGGCTATCCGAAAACTTGCTTTTATCTGAAAAAGACAAGCATGGTCTTTTGGACAAATACTCGGATATTGCAAAGGTTGCACCCCCTGATATTGATAGATATCTAATTGCAGAAGACGGAAAAGCGTGGTGGGACGTCCTCCGATTAGCAGAAGGAAAAGATATCCCCCCTGACACATTTAAAGAAATCAAGAAAATAATAACCGCATTGGAGGATAAAAAAGATGAGCCAACAGAACAGCCTGAATATTAATGAGTATACAAACTTTATTTGGAAAATTGCCGATTTGCTCCGTGGTGACTATAAGCAGAGTGAATATGGTGATGTTGTTTTACCCTTTACCGTGCTTTGCCGTTTGGATAGCGTTTTGTTGGCAACGAAGGACAAGGTTTTAGAAATTGACAAGACCTCCAACTTTGGTGACAAGGTCAAAGAAAAATTGTTTGAACAAGCCACCGGCATGAAGTTTTACAACAAAAGCAACTTTACTTTCAGAAAGCTAAAAGACGATGCACCCAATATTGCAGAAAATCTGCGTGACTATATAACCTCTTTTTCTGACAATGTGCAAGAAATTATGGAGGCATTTAATATTTATGCCCAGATTGAACGGCTTGATAAAGCCGGGCTTCTATATATGATTATTTCCAAGTATGCCGATGAAATTGATCTGAGTCCGGAAAAGGTACCCAATGACTTGATGGGTTATATCTTTGAAGAATTGATTCGCCGTTTTTCGGAAATTTCCAACGAGACAGCCGGTGAACACTTTACCCCTCGTGAAGTTATTCGGTTAATGGTATCGCTTATTTTTAACGAGGACGGTGCCGAGCTTTCCGAAGATGGTAAAATGACCTCCCTGTACGACCCTGCGGCCGGTACGGGTGGCATGCTGGCGATTGGTTCTGATTATTTGAAGTCGCTTAATCAAACAATTTATGTAGATTGCTATGGGCAAGAGCTTAACCCGATGACCTATGCTGTTTGCAAATCGGACATGCTGATTAAGGGGCAACAGTATGACCGCATTTATCGTGGCAACAGTTTTACTGAGGATGGTACTGCCGGAAAAACTTTTTCGTACATGCTCTGCAACCCACCCTTCGGCGTGGAATGGAAGAAGTATGACAAGGCAATCAAAGAAGAAAACGAAAAGCTCGGTTTTGCCGGGCGCTTTGGCGCAGGCCTACCTCGTATTTCTGACGGTTCGTTCCTATTTCTCCAACACATGATTAGTAAAATGAAACCTGTTGATGAGGGTGGCAGCCGTATTGCCATTGTTTTTAATGGTTCTCCACTATTTACCGGTGATGCCGGTAGCGGTGAAAGTGAAATTCGCCGTTGGATTATTGAAAACGACTGGCTGGAGACCATCGTCGCTCTGCCTGACCAGATGTTTTATAACACCGGCATCTCCACTTATATTTGGATTGTCACCAATCGAAAAAGCAAACTGCGTCAAGGAAAGATACAGCTGATTAACGCTGCAGATTTTTCAGAAAAGATGCGTAAATCCTTAGGCAGCAAACGAAATCAAATTACCGATACACAGATCAATGAGATTGTTGGTATTCATAAAGACTTTTTACCCAATGAGTACAGCAAGATTTTTGACAACGAGGATTTTGGATACTGGAAAGTTACGGTCGAACGCCCTGTCCGATACAACTTTTCCTGTTGCGAAGACCGTGTTTACAGTTTGCCTATTGTCTTTCAGAAAAAGAAAAACTGTACATGGAGCTGGTCACAAAATGATTTAGACGGTCAGCCAATGCCACAGGATTTGATTGACCTTAAAAATGATTTGGTCGCCTTGGGCAATGAAGTTTACAGCGATGAAAAGCAATTTAAAGCATTAATTGCGCCAGTGGTAAAAAAGCACAAGCTCACTGCTATGCAGCAGAGAACACTGCTTTACAATGTGCTTAGTGCAGAGGATGAAAACGGTACCATTTATTTGGACGCTAAGGGAAATCAGGTTGCAAATACATCTCTGCGTGATTATGAAACCGTCCCTTTGAAAACGGAGTGCTGACCCATTGGAGCGAAGAAAAGAAACGGATTGACAGATCCCGCTGGTTGAAAGCGTTGGAGTGGATGAGGAAAAACTATATGACCCCATGCGGATACGGCAGCAAAACGAAGCGGAGGGATAGCTAATGGCATTGGATACCAGAGAAAAAGTATTTGAAACAGAAATTGAATATAGCCTGACAACCTTTGGCGGCTATGAAAAAGGAAATCCCTCCAACTTTGATGCATTGCTTGGCATGGACACAAAAACTGTATTGCGATTCATTCAAAATACGCAGCCGAAGTCTTGGGAAAGTCTTTGCAAACGGCATGGAGACCGTGTACAGCAAAACTTTATTAAGCGCCTTTCGGACGAGCTGAAAAATCGTGGTACCCTTGATGTACTGCGCCACGGCGTAAAAGACTTGGGTGTAGAAGTTACTTTGTGCTACTTTAAACCCGCCAACCAGATGAACAAGACTACCGTTGAACGCTACCAAGCAAACATTTTAACGGTTATGCGGCAGGTGCATCACAGCGTTTCCAAGCCTAAGGATTCTGTGGATACAGTCCTCTTGCTGAACGGCCTGCCTATCGTTACACTGGAGCTGAAAAATCCACTTACTGGTCAAAGCTATTCCAACGCCATCCAGCAGTATGAGGAAGACCGCAGCAACAAAGACACCTTGTTTGCTTTCAAGCGAGGTGCATTGGTGCATTTTGCGGTTGATACCGAAGAAGCATATATGACCACTAAACTTGCAGGAAAGGGTACTGTTTTTCTGCCGTTCAACAAGGGAAACAATGGTGGTGCAGGAAACCCGGTCAACCCTAATGGCTTCCGTACTGCTTATTTGTGGGAAGAAGTTCTTGTAAAGGATAGCTTGTTGGACATTATCGAACGATATCTCCACCTCAAAAAAGAGGAGGACACAAAAACAGGGAAGTTGAAAGAAAGTCTGATTTTCCCTCGTTATCATCAGCTTGAAGTCGTTCGCCTTTTAATTTCTGATGCAAAGGAAAACGGTGCTGGGCATAACTATTTGATTCAACATTCTGCCGGTTCGGGCAAATCAAACTCAATTGCGTGGTTGGCACATCATTTATCCACGCTGCATGATAGTGAAAGTCAGGTAGTATTCAATAGCATTGTTGTCATTACTGACCGGCGAGTGTTGGATCGGCAGTTGCAAGATACCATTTATCAATTCGAGCATGTAGACGGTGTTGTGGCACGGATTGATGAAAAAAGCAGTATATCTAAATCAAAGCAGCTTACCGATGCCCTGAATAACAATGCTAAAATTATCATCACCACCTTGCAGACCTTTCCGTTTATTTTGGATAAAGTGGAGCACTCCTCAGAAAAGAAATTCGCCGTTATTGTAGATGAAGCTCATTCCTCACAAACAGGCAAGGCGAGTGAAAAGCTCAAGGAAGCTTTAGCGGAAATTGAAACAAAGGGAGATGATGAGATTGAAGAAAAGCTCCATCAATTTGCAGAAACAGAAGCTCGCATTGAGAGCCAGACAGATGACAGTGAAGATGAAGTAGCCAGAGAGATGGCAAGTCACGGCATTCAACAGAATCTATCCTTCTTTGCCTTTACTGCAACGCCCAAGCAAAAAACACTGGAGATTTTTGGCACTCGCGGGACAGATGGCTTACCGCATGCTTTTCATGTGTACAGTATGAGGCAGGCGATTGAGGAAAAATTTATCCTTGATGTATTGGAAAACTATACGACGTACCAAACATATTTCCAAGTGGGCAAAAAGATCGCGGACGATCCTCTCTATGGTAAAAGCAAGGCAAATAAGGCTTTGGGTAAATTTTTAAGTTTGCATCCACACAATTTAGCGCAGAAAACAGAAATCATCATTGAGCATTTTCGCAGTGTTACTCAGCATGAAATTGGTGGCAAAGCTAAGGCTATGCTGGTTACCGGTTCAAGGCTTCATGCTGTTAGATACTATTTTGAGTTCCTGAAATACATAAAAAAGATGAAGTATAAAGATCTCGGCGTATTGGTCGCTTTCTCCGGAATAGTTAAGGACAATGGTGCGGATTATACTGAGTCAGGGCTCAACAAATTTGCAGAGAGCGAGTTGCCAGAGCGTTTTGAGGGTGAAGAATATCAAATCTTATTGGTAGCAGAAAAGTACCAAACAGGGTTTGACCAGCCACTGCTACATACTATGTATGTGGATAAGAAGCTGTCTGGCGTAAAAGCGGTACAGACACTTTCCCGCCTAAACCGTATGTGCTATGGCAAAAGCGATACCTTTGTGCTCGATTTCGCAAACACCAAAGAGGAGATTTTCGAAGCGTTCCAGCCTTATTATGAGCGCACTGATGTGGATGACATTACCGATCCTAACTTGGTCTATGATCTAAAAACCACTTTGGATGGCTACCGCATTTACACGGAGTCAGAAGTTAAATCCTTTGCAAGAATCTTTTTTAAAGATTCTGCAAAGCAAACCGAGCTGGACTTCGGAAAGCTCAGCCCCTATCTTGATCCCGCAATAGACAGATATTGTGCAATGGAAAGCGAGCTTGAACAGAAAGAATTCAAGGTCACCTTGAGGAAGTTTATCCGCCTGTATTCTTTTATCTGTCATATCATTAAGCTTAATGATTCTGACCTGCACAAGTTTAGTGCCTTTTCAAAGTGTTTGCTCCGCAAGCTTCCTGCGGATGGTAAGAGCAAAACTCCAAACTTGGATAATGACGTAGCTCTGCAATACTATCGTTTGCAGAAAATCTTTGAAGGCAAAATACAACTTGAAAATGAAACTGGAGTCCTACCAGGAGGTAGACACGGTGCAGGGCTGCCGCCGGAAGAAGAAAAGGCTACCCTTAGTGAACTCATTGCTAAACTCAATGAACGTTTAGGCACAACATTTACAGAAATGGATAAGGTTATTGAGCAGTTTGTCGAGGACATGGCTAAAAACCCAGAAATGCAGCTCCGTGCAAAGAATCCAATGGATATGTTCCAAGTAGCCTATGAAAACAATATCATGGATGTGGTCATTGCTCGACTGCAGCAAAATCAAGATTTCTGCACAAAGTATATTGAGGATAACGATTTCCGTTTAGAGATAGACAAAATAGTCCTGCCTCTTGTGCATGAACGCATTGCAACACAACAATTATAAAAGCAACCGCACAGGATTTTGTCCTGTGCGGCTGCTTTTTTCGTATTCAGTTTACCTTGACCCTCGGTTCACAAGTTGTCTTTATGACTACTCGTATTTAGGCCGGCTGTTTTTGTTTAATCCGTATGAAATGAATCCAGCGGCTTATCCTTTACCATCTGGAGATAATCCAGGCTCTGAAATCCCATTTTTTCATATAGCTTTCGTGCTCTCGCATTGTCCGGTTCGATCTCCAAGCGGATGCGCGCCGTACCCGCTCCGTATTCTTCTTCCAGAAACCGAAAAAATTCACTGCCCATTCCTTTTCCCTGATATTGTGGGCGCACATACAGTTCCTCTACCCAAATGACCCTGCCGCCTGCCTCCGTTGAAAATGTAAAAGCGAGCTGGACAAATCCTGCCGTTTTCCCTTCTGTCTTCAACAAATAGGCAGTCGAATAGGGGCTTTGAGAGACAGCCTCATTGAATGCCCGCTCAAAATGTGTTTTTGGTACTGGATGCAGTACTGCATCGGAGTGATAAAACTCCTCAAGCAGTTCAAAAAATTCTTCCCGGTCTTCTTTGTGCACCTTTTGTATGAACATGAATTCTCCTCTTTTGTCAAAAATCATTTTAAACGCCTATGATTCAGTATAACAATTGCTTAGAGCAAAGGCAAGCCAGCAAATTCCTTCTTGCCAACGGACACGCACTGTGTTAGACTTAAGACAATGATCTGCGTAGAGGAATTTTTCCGAATACAAAGGTTTCCATCGGAATTCAGCAGCCTAAACAGAAGGGAATTTCCCAACCGGCAAGGCGGCGGTATTGTATTTGGCTCACCGCCTCCCTGCCATTTTCGGTCAGGGGGGATTTTTTATTTGTTTTGAAGGAGAATATGTTATGGAAACACGGATTGCTTTAATTGGTATTATCATCGATGAACCCAATGCAGTCGATCTGCTAAACTCTATCCTACATGAATACGCAGCTTATATTGTCGGCCGCATGGGAATCCCTTACCGTCAGAAAGGGATCAGTATTATCAGTATTGTGATTGACGCTCCTAACAATGTCATCAGCTCCCTTTCAGGCAAGCTGGGACAGCTAAAGGGAGTAAGCATTAAAACCGTTTATTCCAAGCTGCCCGCTGGAAAGGATTCTGTCTGATGAAACAACTGATAGACCGGCTCGCACAGGATAGAGTTTTATCAAAAAAAGAATTTGTGGAATTGCTGTGCGGACACAGCGAGGATGATGCCTCCTACCTGTTTGAAAAAGCGCGTAAAACTTCTCTGAAACAATTCGGCAACCGGATTTATACCCGGGGACTGATTGAATTTACCAGCTATTGCCGCCGTAACTGCTATTACTGTGGGATCCGCAGCGGGAACCCCGACGCGCAGCGTTACCGCCTGAGCCGGGAAGAAATTCTGTCCTGCTGTAAAAACGGGTACGACCTCGGGTTCCGGACGTTTGTATTGCAGGGTGGCGAGGACCCCTATTATTCTGATCAGGAGATTGCCGATATCGTCCGGCTGATCAAATCAAGCTGGCCGGACTGCGCCATCACACTTTCCATCGGTGAGAAAGATACCGCAGCCTATCTCCTTTTCAGGGAAGCGGGCGCCGACCGGTATCTGCTGCGTCACGAAACCGCCGATCCGTATCATTATACCATGCTGCACCCCGACGGCCAGACTGCAGAAAACCGCAAAGCCTGTCTTTGGGAATTAAAATCCCTTGGCTATCAGGTAGGCGCGGGATTTATGGTCGGCTCCCCGTTTCAGACCACGGAAAATCTCGCGGACGACCTGCTTTTTCTCCATGAGCTGCAGCCCCAAATGGTCGGCATCGGTCCGTTTATCCCCCATCATCAGACCCCTTTTGCCAGTTATCCGGCCGGTACGCTTGATCAGACGCTGTTCCTGCTCGGCGTCCTTCGCCTGATGATGCCAAGCGTGCTGCTCCCGGCGACTACCGCTCTGGGAACAATCGCGCCGGATGGGCGCGAGCGCGGGATTCTGGCCGGGGCCAATGTCGTGATGCCGAACCTTTCCCCTGTCGGTGTGCGTAAAAAATATGCACTGTATGATAACAAAATCTGTACAGGCGAGGAGGCGGCAGAATGCCGCTTCTGCCTGCAAAACCGAATGAATCGCATTGGTTACGAGCTAGTCGTGGACCGTGGAGACTATTTCCCCGAGCGGTCCTGACATAAATAAATTTAAAGGAGTAACTGCCATGTACAATCCGAAGTCAAAGGTCGCGACAGAATTTATCGACGATGCTGAGATACAGGAGACCCTCGCGTACGCGGCCGCCCACAAGGACGACTTTGCCCTGATTGATCAAATTCTGGAAAAAGCCGCCACTCTGAAGGGCCTGTCTCACCGAGAAGCCACTGTCCTGCTGGAATGCGATGATCCCGTTTATCTGGACAAGATTTATCAGCTTGCGATGGAGATCAAGCAGAAAAACTACGGAAACCGCATCGTCCTGTTTGCGCCGCTCTATCTCTCCAATTACTGTGTCAACGAGTGCCGTTACTGTCCCTATCACCATCATAACAAGCATATCGCACGTAAGCAGCTTTCGCAGGAGGAAATCGTACGGGAAGTTGTGGCGCTGCAGGATATGGGGCATAAGCGTCTCGCGCTTGAGACAGGCGAAGACCCGGTGAACTGCCCGATTGAATATGTTCTGGAAAGCATCAAGACCATCTATGGCATCAAGCATAAAAACGGCGCTATCCGCCGTGTCAATGTAAATATCGCAGCAACTACCGTTGAAAATTACCGCCGCCTGAAAGAAGCCGGCATCGGTACCTATATTCTTTTTCAGGAGACCTACAACAAACAGGCATACGAATATCTGCATCCGGCGGGGCCCAAAAGCAACTACGCCTATCATACCGAAGCCATGGACAGGGCGATGGAAGGCGGCATTGATGATGTCGGCTGCGGCGTCCTGTTCGGCCTGAATCTGTATAAATACGACTTTGTCGGGCTTCTGATGCATGCCGAACATCTGGAAGCACGGTTCGGCGTAGGGCCGCATACCATCAGCGTTCCCCGTGTCCGTCCGGCAGATGATATTGACCCCCAGAATTTCAGCAACGCGATATCGGATGAAATTTTCCAGAAGATTGTTGCGGTTCTGCGCGTTGCGGTCCCCTATACCGGCATGATTATTTCCACACGTGAATCGCAGAAGACCCGCGAAAAGGTATTGCACCTCGGCATTTCGCAGATCAGCGGCGCCTCCCGCACAAGCGTCGGCGGTTATGTAGAGCCTGAAAAAGAAAACACTTCTCAGTTCGACGTCAATGATAACCGTACGCTGGATGAAGTGATCGGCTGGCTGCTTGACCTTGGATATATTCCCAGTTTCTGCACCGCATGTTATCGGGAAGGACGGACAGGAGACCGCTTTATGCGGCTGGTGAAAACTCAGCAGATCGGAAACTGCTGTCAGCCGAATGCGCTCATGACCTTAAAAGAGTATTTAATCGATTATGCCGGCCCGGAAACCCGCCGGAGAGGCGAACAGATGATACTCGACACAATTCCTCTCATCCCAAATGAAAAAGTCCGTGCCCTTACGGTTCAGCATCTCGCCGATATTGAAAATGACCAACGGGATTTCCGCTTTTAAGTCTTATAAATAACCCCGAAAAGGAGCGAATTTAAAATGAGCCTTACCAGTACGCCCAGTTCAAACCGCCTCCATATTGGCATTTTTGGACGCCGAAACAGCGGGAAATCCTCTTTGATCAACGCGATTACCAATCAAAATACCGCTCTCATTTCCGATATCGCCGGAACTACTACCGATCCTGTCTATAAGGCAATGGAAATTTATGGGATCGGCCCGTGTATGCTGATTGATACGGCAGGTTTTGATGACGAGGGGGAGCTTGGCGCATTGCGGGTTGAAAAAACCCGCGATGCCCTTGCGAAAACCGATGTTGCGATTCTGGTTATCTGCGGGACCGATCTCACAATGGAAGCTGAGTGGGTTACCGGCCTGAAAAAACAAGGCACCCCTGTCATTGCGGTAATTAATAAGGCCGACCTGCTAGACAATGTACCCGAGCTATCAAATGCAGTGCAAAAGGAATTCGGCATTACTCCCCTGATTGTTTCTGCCAAAGAACGAACAGGAATCCGGGAACTGGTTGACGCGGTAATTCGCAGGCTGCCCGAAGACTATGAAAAAAAGAGCATCACCGGTGACCTTGTGCAGGAAGGCGATTTGGTGCTTCTGGTCATGCCGCAGGATATTCAGGCTCCAAAGGGACGCCTGATCCTGCCCCAGGTGCAGACCCTGCGTGACCTTCTGGATCATAAATGCCTGGTGATGAGCGTGACCACCGATAAGCTGTCACAGGCTCTGGCAACGATGACGATTCCGCCACAGCTGATTATTACCGATTCGCAGGCATTTGCGGAGGTCTGGGCCAAAAAGCCCCCCGAAAGTAAGCTCACCTCTTTCTCGGTGCTCATGGCGGCTGTAAAAGGTGATATCACGGAATTTACCGCCGGCGCGTCGGCAATCGATCGGCTAACGGAGCATTCCCGTGTGTTGATTGCCGAGGCCTGCACGCATGTCCCGCTTGAGGAGGATATCGGAAGAGTCAAGCTTCCCAGGATGCTTCGGAAAAAAGCCGGAAGCCTGCTGACGGTAGATGTTGTCAGCGGCCCCAACTTCCCGAATGATCTTTCCGGTTATGATTTAATTATCCATTGCGGTGCCTGCATGTTTAACCGGCGCTATGTTCTCTCCCGCATTGCGAAAGCTCGTGAAGCAGGTGTTCCTATCACAAATTACGGCGTTGCTCTTGCAGCTCTTAACGGAATTCTCAATAAAATTCAGCTTTAAAATTTGATTGCCGCCTTTGGCGGCAGTTTTTTTGCAGATCAACCCTGCCTAATCATAAAAAGCCGGTATAAAATATTTTTCTTAACTTTTTTAAATTTTAGCAATTTTTTCTATTATGGTCTAGATGACCGGAAATTCTTCTTATTTTAAATGGTTTTATCTGCAATGTATTTAAAATCTTTCGAAAAGCACTTGACTTTGATGCGACATCACCTTAAACTGTAACATAAAGTCAAAATATGCTACTATGGCATAATCATCTTTGTAAAATGGGAGAGAATGATAATGAAAAAAATGTTTGCTTTAGGCCTTGCAGCCTGCATGCTGCTTGCCGGTTGCGGTGGCAACGCCGGTTCTTCCTCTTCAGAAGCGGCCTCATCTGCACCAGCCTCTTCGTCAGAAGCTGCTTCTTCATCGGAAGCTTCCGCAACTTTTACAACTGTAGAGCCAGGCAAATTTACAGTTGGAATGGAGTGTGCCTACGCGCCGTTTAACTGGACACAGTTGGAACAAACAGACACTTCCATCGATATCGGCGGCAATTCCTATGCGGACGGTTATGACGTTGTCATGGCTAAATATATTGCGGACAAGCTGGGGCTGGAGCTCGTGATCAAGCCTACCGCATGGGAGGGCCTGGAACCGGCAGTCAATAATGACGCAATCGATGCGATCATCGCGGGAATGACCGCCACCCCAGAGCGTGCTGAAAACGTGGATTTCACAACTCCTTATTATCAGAGTGAAATGGTTGTTATTGTGCGTTCTGACAGCGATGTAGCCAATATCAAGGATATTCAGGAACTCAGCGGTAAAAAAGTGCTTGGACAGATCAATACTCTTTATGACGATGTCATTGAACAGATTAACGGCGTCCAGCATGCCACTCCCCTCGCCACCTATCCTTTAATGGTTGTAGCACTTCAGAATAAGGAAGTTGACGCTTTGACGGCGGAATTGCCTGTTGCTGTCGGTGTTACCGCTACCAACCCGGACCTGAAATATATTACTTTTGAGTCCGGCAAAGGCTTTGAAGCGGATACTTCCGTTTCCATTGCCGTCAAGAAAGGCAATACCGCGCTTTTGGATGCTGTTCAGGGCGCTACTGACACGATAGACGAAGAAACCCGTCAGCAGTGGATGATTGACGCTACTTCCCGCCAGCCCGCTCAGGAATAATGCAGGGATATCAAAAAAGATTGGATTGTTAAATTATGATTGCTTCCGCAATTACAATTGTAGGCAAATACTGGCCCATGTTTTGGGCCGGTATTCAGACTACGCTTCTCATTTCTCTGACTGGAACGGTGGCAGGACTTGTAATCGGTCTGTTCGTAGGAAGTGCGCGATCGGTCGCTTCAAAAATTGAAGCGCGTGAATCGGTTTTTCATAAAACTGTGAAACGTATCGTTTTTATTATTTCAAGTATTTACATCGAGTTTTTCCGTGGTACTCCAATGATGGTGCAGGCTGTATTCCTTTATTACGGTCTAAAGCCGGTATTTAATTGGGACCCGATTCCCGCTGGCATTTGTATTATATCGATCAATACGGGCGCGTATATGGCAGAAATTCTTCGTTCCGGGCTTCAGTCGGTCGATATCGGTCAGACAGAGGCTGCCCGGAGTATCGGTATGACTTCTGCCCAGACAATGCTGCATGTGATCCTCCCCCAGGGCATCAAAAATGCCTTTCCGGCCATTGGAAATGAGTTTGTGGTAAATATCAAAGATTCCTCTGTGCTCAATGCCATTTCTGTTACAGAACTGTTTTTCCAGAGCAATAAAATTGCCGGCAGTATCTTCAAATATACAGATACTTTTTTAGTAACCGCATTGATTTATCTGGTTCTGACCTTTACAACTACCCGGATTTTACGGGCCATAGAGGTAAAAATGGACCGTCCGCCTTCCAGTTATCCAACGTCGCAGACAGTTCCTGAGGCGCGGGTTAAACAAAAGCCCCAAAATAAGATTTCCTACGTAGTTAACCGCGTTATCGGGAGGTGTCAAGATGGATCACTTGGTTGAAATTCGAAATCTGAAAAAACATTTTGGGAACCTTGAAGTCCTCAACGACATCCAGTTTAGCATCAATAAAGGCGATGTCATCACTGTGATCGGTTCTTCCGGCAGCGGAAAGTCTACGCTCCTGCGCTGCATAAACCTTCTCGAAATTCCGGACGCGGGAGAAATTCTGATTCACGGCAATGATATTCTGAAGGGTGATATTGACGTAAACAAACATCGCGCCCGCGTCGGCATGGTTTTTCAGTCCTTTAATCTGTTTAACAATATGAATGTGCTGAAAAACTGTATGGCCGGCCAGATGACCGTATTAAAACGGTCCAAAGAGGAAAGTCGTGCCCGCGCAGTGGAACTGTTGAAACGGGTTGGCATGGAGAACTTTATGGGTGCCTCCCCTGCTCAGCTTTCAGGTGGACAAAGACAGCGCGTAGCGATTGCGCGGGCACTTTGTATGGACCCTGAAATTTTACTGTTTGATGAGCCCACTTCCGCCCTTGACCCTGAAATGGTAGGCGGCGTACTCGCAGTTATGAAGGAATTGGCTAATACCGGCCTTACAATGATTGTTGTCACGCACGAAATGGGATTTGCACGCGATGTTTCCTCCCGAGTGGTCTTTATGGATAAAGGGATTATACTGGAAGAGGGTGCTCCTCAGGAATTCTTTTCCAACCCGAAACACGAACGTACGCGAGAGTTTCTTGCCCGTTTTATCAATTAAAAGAAAAACTGTCCGCATTTTTGCGGACAGTTTTTCTTTTATATAAGGTTTTAATTCATGTAATAATGAATCAGGCGGCCCAGCGGCATTACTGATATGCACAGTAAAAACCAGAGCATACAATAAAGAGGGCATATTTGTCCCAGCAAATTTCCGATATGACTTGAATAATCCCAGACACCCATACGGAAAATCAAGTTGACTATACATCCGGCCACTAGTTCTACAAATGTCAAAACCGCTGTTCCTGCCAATGCCCGGAAAAACAGATTTTGACCTTGCATATGAAGATCTGTTAAATAAAGAAGTAGAAATCCAATTCCGCCTGTGATACTCATTGTCCAATGTGTGTAACCCCGCCAAAGGATTTCAATCATACTATAACCAATTGCTCCCACAAGGCAAATGATCAGATATTCCTTGGTTTTAATCATCTGTATCACCCTGCGTTAGCGTTTGCCAAGCAGTATAAATTATTCAATATTCGCATTTCCAATTTTTTATAGCAAAATTTTAAAATAAGTATTGCATTTTCTTCTTAAATATTATATAATAATCAAGTCGCCGATTAAAGGTAGCTTGGAGAAGTCGCCTAGTTGGTCGAGGGCGCACGACTGGAAATCGTGTAGGCGTCAAAAGCGCCTCGAGGGTTCGAATCCCTCCTTCTCCGCCAAAAACCCGCTTAAACACTACGTTTAAGCGGGTTTTTTATGTTGTTCCTTTTTAGCTCTGATCGCTCAGCAAAATAGCAATAAACCAGGAAAGACGACGGCATGACGTCCAAACGCCGACAACTCGTCATAGTTTGAATTGCTGAATTGCACCGTTATGAAATTATAAATAATAAAATCAGCATATCAATCACTTGACAAAGTAATTTGAATATGATATATAAGTAGTAAGTAATAAGTAATAAGGTGACGCAAACAATATCAACAAAATAATTAATAGGGGAATTGTTATGACAGAGCTAAAGTTAGCGCAAAACTTTTCGATGATTGCGTTAAATGCACAGAATAGTCTTCACATGACTACTGTAAAGAAAGTGGCCCTTCGTTGCATGGCAGCCGCGGTTATTTTAGAGGCCTACTTGGACAGCATTTTTACACAAACTGAGGATAAATTAATTTTGCATAATGATATACTTGATCAAACGAATATAATGCCTTACCGGAAGATTATTTTAAAACCTCTACTTCACAAAAATGATGAAGCAGGGGGCAAATTAGAATGGTGGTTGAAGAAGGCTTCTATGCTTTCCAATAGTCATCTCATAAAATTTGAGCACACAATCGCAAATTCTTTAAAGCAAACCGATTTACTTCAAGAAATCCCCAATCTCTTAGGGTGCGACCTGTATTATAATAGCTCTGGCGTTACGATCAGAGAATATCGCAGCAATGTTCAGGAATACACAAGAATCGCAGAGAATCTTCGAGCAGAACTTCTGGAAGATGGTGCGGTAACAGATGAGACAATTTGTATGATTTGGCTTCTTCGTGAAAGCGGATGCATGCATGACTTATTTTCACAGAACGAGCTGGAAAAAGTGGCTGCCAGAATGGATCAATTATATCAACGTGATTCACTGGCAAAAGCAGTGTTCCCAATCCGTATCCATCGAGGGATCGAAATAGCCATCAAAGGATTCCTTCATATGAAAAAAAAGATTATGAAGATTCCTTTTGCAAGCGGTGTAAATTTTGCGTTCCCGGTGCTTGAACGTTCACAATCTGTTTTTATTGATACAGAAGCATGGTTCTCCAATGCAGATAAAAGGTTAGACGATGTGCGAGCTCGGTTAGAGTCAAATGGTCATGCATTTACAGTATTGCAAGAGGGGCAGATTCCGCTTATCAAAATTGATAATATTGTCTACATGGCGATTCCGCAGGCCATCTACAGCAGAGTACCAATCCATGGTGTGCGTCTTCTCCCGAAACGGCCAATATGAAGGAGTTGAATCATGTCTAGGCAACGCTCTATGGAAACCATATTAACATCGGATTTCATATCCATAGGTGAATTGGTACGGCTTACAAATTGTCGCTATAGTACACTGAAATTTTATACAGAGGAAAACATGCTGCCCTTTGAACAGGCAGAAGAGAAATTGACACGCCGATATAAAAGGGAGGAAACCGTTGCACGCATTCTTTTGATTAAGAAGTTGAAAATAGACGGATTATCTATCCCGCAAATTAAAGAAATCCTCAACAAAGATAAATGAGCATCATAAAGAGAATAGTGGCATCTATATTCACCTAACTTTCCAAAAAGCCCTCTTAAACTCACCGTTTAAGAGGGCTTTTTTATGTTGTTCCTTTTTAGCTCTGATCGCTCAGTAAAATAGCAATAAACCATAAAAGACGACAGTACGTTGCCCAACTGCTGAAAAGCCGTAAGTTCCAAAAATGAACCAGCCCAGTCTTAACACATAAGACAAATCTTTTTACCTGACCTGACCAGACCTCTTGCTATAGGTATCCTATAACAAAAGGTTTTTTATTTTAACATCCAATTTTCAAGGTTCAATTCAAGCCGCCTACTATTCCAAAATTTTTAAGGATTAAAGCGCCTTTGCAAACTGTTTTCCATATTCCACACAGGCAGCAAGTTCTGTTTCATCTGGAACCCATAGAGCCCTATGGCCATCGTTTACAACCCGGAAACCACTGTTTTCGAGTTCTCCGGTCAGCTGCTTAATCACTTCGCCGCTCCAGCCGTAGCTTCCAAACGCAGCTGCGCTCTTATTTTTAAATTTAAGTCCTTTCATCATCTCCATCAGCCCTCCTATCGAGAAAAGATAGCCATTGTTAATGGTTGGCGAACCGACCAGAATAGCTTTGGAGCGGAACACTTCGGAAATGATGTCGTTTTTGTCCTCTTTGGCTGAATTCATCAGCTTTACCGTAACCGAAGAATCAATCTCACGGATGCCTGCGGCGATCGCCTCCGCCATCTTGCGCGTAGAGTTCCACATGGTGTCGTAAACCAACGTAATCCGGTTTTCTTGATAGTTGTCGGCCCATTTCAGATATTGCTCTATAATTCGTGCAGGGTTATCCTTCCAAATCACGCCGTGACTCGGGCAGATCATGTTCAACGGCAGATTCAGGTTCAGGACTTCGTAAATCTTTTTTGTTACGAAGGTGCTGAAAGGCGTTAGGATATTGGCATAATATTTCAGCGCTTCTGTAAAGAGCTCTGCCTGATCCACCGTGTCATTATACAGGGATTCTGTTGCATAGTGCTGTCCAAAAGCATCATTGCTGAACAGAATATTTTCTTCCGTCATGTAGGTGATCATGGTATCCGGCCAATGGAGCATCGGGGCCTCCACAAAAATCAGCTTGCTGCCGCCGAGTTCAAGTGTATCCCCGGTTTTGACGGTCACGAAATTCCAGTCCTGATGATAATGCCCTCTGATCACTTTTATGCCATTAGCTGTACAATAAATGGGAGTGCCAGAAATTTCCCGCATCAGCTCGGGCAATGCGCCGCTGTGGTCAATCTCGCTATGGTTGGCGATTATATAGTCAATTTTTTTTAAATCAATTTCCTGTTTTAGCCGCTTAACAAATTCTTTATCAAATGGCTGCCATACCGTGTCAATCAGGGCCGTTTTCTGATCCCGTACCAGATAAGAGTTATAGGACGAACCCTTGCGTGTCGAATACTCGTCGCCATGAAATTTTTTAAGCTCCCAGTCGACCTTGCCGACCCAACTGACTTTATCCGTTAATTGCTTTCCCAACTTACTAACCTCCAATTATTCGTTCCATGTTAAGTTTTATCACATCCTTTATTGTGTGATTTGAATCAAAAAATAATTATAAATAGTGAGATATGATATAAATAATCATTTTTATGAAGGATTTTCCTATTATTCGCATTATCAGCATTGGATTTTATGGCTGTCAATCTCCATTTGTATATAGATACTCATCCGGTCCGGCGGCCCTGATATTTCGAACCCCTTAAATTTTTGACAGAACGAGAAGATGATAAGCGGGTCGGCTTTTAAAAAAGCCGGCCCGCTTATCATCTAAATTAAAAAGCAGTTAAAAATATCAGTGACTCTGTCCGTCTTTCTGGCGGATTTCCGTACGCCTGATTTTACCCGAGATGGTTTTCGGCAATTCGCTTACAAACTCCACGATGCGAGGGTATTTATAGGGGGCGGTCTGTTTTTTTACATAAGCCTGAAGTTCTTTCTTCAGTTCCTCGGAGGGCTGATAATTCCTGGTTAGGACAATCGTCGCCTTCACAACAGTTCCGCGGATCGGGTCGGGTGCGCCGGTGACCGCGCATTCCAGCACGGCGGGGTGCTCCATCAGCACACTTTCTATTTCAAACGGTCCAATGCGATATCCGGACGCCTTAATCACATCATCCGTGCGCCCTACATACCAAAGGTATCCGTCCTCATCCATCCACGCGGTGTCGCCGGTATGATAAAGGCCGTCATGCCAGGATTTACGGGTTGTTTCCTCGTCGCGGTAATACCCCTTAAACAGTGCATAGTGGGGTTTTGTTGTATCAATTACGATCTCACCAACCGCACCGGACGGCACCTCGTTTCCGTCCTCGTCAACCAGCTTGATATGATAGAGCGGAGAGGGTTTGCCCATGGAACCCGGTTTAGGCGTCGTTCCAACGAAGTTCGCGGTCTGCATAACCGTTTCAGTCTGTCCATAGGATTCCATCAATTTGAGCCCGGTAAATTCCAGCCAGCGGTGATAAACTTCCGGATTCAGTGCCTCACCCGCCGTGGTGGAATAACGCAGGGAGGACAAATCATAATCCCCCAGCCCCTCCTTAATAAAGAACCGATAGATGGTGGGCGGCGCACAGAAAGTCGTAACCCGGTACTTTTCCATCATATGAAGTAAATCCGAGGGCACAAACTTATCGAAATCATAGGCAAAGATTGATGCGCCGGCAAGCCACTGCCCATACAGTTTCCCCCATACGCATTTCATCCAGCCGCTCTCGGATACGGTCAGATGCAGGTCATCCGAATGGACATTGTGCCAATAGCGTGCGGTAACAATATGCCCAAGCGGGTAGTCGTGCGTATGAACCACCATCTTGGGGAACCCGGTCGTACCGGAAGTGAAATAGAGCAGAAGCGGGTCATTTTTCGATGTTTCCCGGCGTTCCCAATTTCCATCATAGGTTTCCAGCTCCTGATTGTAGTTGATCCAGCCTTCCCGTTCGCCGCGTACAATCAATTTTGTGTGAATGTCTTTGTACTTTTCGCACGCTTCATCCACATGCTCGGTGATCGCGCATTCACCTGAGCATACGCAGGCTGTAATGCTTGCCGCCTCAAAGCGGTAGAGGATGTCTTTCGTTGTCAGCAAATTGGTTGCGGGAACCCCTACCGCCCCGATCTTGTGAAGCGCCAGCACTGTAAACCAGAATTCATAATGCCTTTTCAGCACCAGCATCACCATGTCGCCTTTTTTGACGCCATGCGCGGTGAGCATCTGGGCGCACTGGTCGGAATATTTTTTCATTTCGCCAAACGTAAAGATGCGTTCCTCCCCCGCAACATTGCACCAGACCATAGCCCGGCGGTCCGGCTCCATACAGGCAATTTCATCTACCACATCATAGGCAAAGTTAAAATTATCTGCGGGAAGCGGCTCAAAGCAGTTGAGCACCCCTTTTTCGTCAAAACCCTCCCTGCAGAACCGCTGATAAAAGTTTTCCATACTCATGCCTGCCGTTCCCCTTTCTCATGCTCATCCTTCATTACAACCGCAAGAAATACACATTCCTCGCCGCCGGTTGCAATCATCCCATGGCCGTGGCCGGAATCATAATAGATCGCGTCGCCAGCTTCCAGATATTCCTCGTGGTCTTCCATGCGTACTTTGAGCTGGCCCTTCAATACAAAGTCAAATTCCTGCCCTTCATGAGAAGAGAGGTGGATCGGCTGATTCTGCTCCTCCTCAAAGAATGGGGCTGTAACCAGAAATGGCTCCGCAGTTTTCCCCGAAAACCGATAAGCAAGGTGGTGATAGGTAAAGCCTTTTCTACGGTTGATTTTCAGTCCGGTGCCCTTGCGGACGATCGAGTAAAACGACAGGTGAGGGCGCTCCCCTGTCAGCAGTTCAATCATATCCACGCTAAACAGCTGTGCGCAATTATAAAGGAAGGTAAAGCTGAAATCGCTTTTGCCTTCTTCGCATTCCATATATTCTTCCGCAGTCATTCCTGTTTCACGAGCCATTTCCGCAACCGGGATTTCCATAATCTCCCGCAGGGTCCGAATTCGCTGTGCAATTTCTTTCAGCTGGTTATCCTTCTGCTGGTCCTGCATAACATTACCTCCAAAATTTATTTTTGAATAACAAAAAAACCCGCCCCTCGCAAGGGACGAGTTTATGAATACAACCCGTGGTACCACCCAAATGACATATCAATATGCCGCTCTGCCAGACTCAAACAAGCCTGCGATCTATAACGCGATCCCGCGGGGAAACTTACTGGGCCCAGGCCGTTTAGTCCCCAACTCAGGGGTGATAAGCAAAAGAACCACCTGCCACCGGTTTTCACCAAACACCGGCTCTCTGTGGGCAGACTGTTGTTCCCGCCGTCCCCGTCATCGTCTTTGTGATATTGGATTTATCTTATCACGATCAGAAACCGTTTGTCAAGTCCTTGCATCAATTATTTTTAACAGTTCCCCGGGAACCGAAATCAGGATATCCGCACCGTTTTCCTCCAGTTCTTCCCTGCCCCGGAAACCCCAGAGAACCCCTACCGCAAAAAGCCCGGCATTTTTTGCAGTCTGCATATCCACTCCGGAATCCCCTACATAAACACTGTTCTGTCCCTGAAATCCGGCCAGTTTCAGCATTTCTTCCACCAGTGCTTTATCAGGTTTGTGTGGATATCCCTGCCGGTGTCCGACCGTAACACGAATCAGACTGCCAAAATACCGTTCACAAAGCGATTTGGTAAACTCATCCGGCTTGTTGGATAAAACCACACATGTGATGCCGCGCCCGTTCAGCGAATGGAGCAATTCTGTTACGCCTTCATAAGGGCAGGTACGGTCGAGACTGTGTTCTGCATAATATGCATCAAAGTCTTTTTTCAGTGAATCCAGAAGCGCCGTGTCGCCGCGCCGTTCCTTTGGAGTCATCCGCTCCACGAGCTTCACAATGCCGTTGCCCACAAACTGCTTATAGGCTTCTACCGGATGTTCGGGAAGTCCGTGGCGCTTGAGCGCAAAGTTTGCGGCATGCGCCAAGTCATCCAGCGTATTCAGCAGGGTTCCGTCCAAATCGAAGAGAACTAGTTTCGTCAATATACTGCACCGTCCTGTATTTTGTCATGATTCCGCTGATATGATTATAGCACAGCCTCCCGCATTTGCAACGTCTTCCAGTGTAAAGCTGAATCCGTTTTTTCCGTAAGAGCAAAGAACCTTGTCGCCTGCTTTTATTTTCCCCCGCAGCAGTTCATCCGCAAGTTCGTCTTCAATCTGGTTCTGGATGGCTCTTCTAAGCGGGCGGGCACCATAAACAGGGTCAAATCCTTCCTGCGCAATATGTGCCGCCGCCGATTCATCAAACCGGATTTCCACATGCAGCCCGTTCACGCGTTTTTTCAGCGACATGAGCATATTTCCGGCAATCTGCAGAGTTTCTTCCTTTGTAAGCTTATGAAACACAATGACCTCATCCACACGGTTGAGAAACTCCGGACGGAAGGATTTCTTCAGTTCCCCCATCATCACCCGCCGGATTTCATCCTGTTTCATTCCGGTTTCGCCATCCTCGGAAAATCCCAGCCGCCCCTGCTCGGTAATCAGACGCGCACCGATGTTGGACGTCATGATAATCACCGTATTTTTAAAGTTGACCTGCCTGCCCTGGGAGTCTGTCAGAACCCCGTCCTCCAAAACCTGAAGCAGCATATTGAAAAAATCGGGATGCGCTTTTTCAATCTCATCCAGCAACAAAACGGCGTATGGCCTGCGCCGGATTTTTTCGGTGAGCTGGCCTCCTTCATCATAGCCAATATAACCGGGAGGAGGCCCTACCAGCCTGGAAACAGCATGCCGCTCCATATATTCCGACATATCCAGCCGCACCATTGCCTTTTCGTCTCCAAACAGGCATGCCGCCAGTGCCTTACAAAGCTCGGTTTTCCCTACGCCTGTCGGCCCCAGAAAGATAAAGGAACCCAATGGACGGTTGGGATCATGCAGCCCGACACGGGAGCGCCGGATTGCCCCTGCCACGGCTCGGACAGCCTCCGTTTGCCCCACAATCCGCCGGTGCAGATCGTCCTCCAGATGCAGCAGGCGTTCGCTTTGCACTTCTGTAATATGCGTGACATCGATTCCGGTAATATCGGCAATCAATCTCGCAATATCCTGTGCGGTCAGCTTGCGGCTGCTTCCGTCTCCGGCTTCCTCCCACTCGGACTGCGCCTGATCCAGCCGCAGCTTCAGTTCATTCTCCCGGTCACGGATACGCGCGGCGCATTCATAGTCCTGCGAAGCAATCGCATGTTCTTTCTCCTCCTTGAGTCCTTCCAGACGCGTTTCCAGTTCCCTCAGACTGTTCGGAACCGCCAACGTGTTCATCCTGACGCGTGAACAGGCTTCATCTACCAGGTCAATTGCCTTATCAGGGAGCCTGCGTTCCGGCAGATAGCGCGCGGAAAGGGTAACGGCAGCTTCTATTGCCTCATCTGAAATATGCATCTTATGATGTGCCTCATATTTTTCACGAAGGCCCTGCAAGATTTCAACCGTATCCCCCTCGGATGGCTCCCCAACCGTCACACTCTGGAATCGGCGTTCCAGCGCACTGTCTTTTTCAATAAATTTTCGGTATTCGTCAGTCGTAGTTGCGCCTACAAGCTGAAACTCGCCTCTTGCAAGCTGTGGCTTGAGAATATTGGCCGCGTCTACCGCGCCTTCCGCTGCGCCCGTTCCAATAATCGTATGAAGTTCATCAATGAACAGAATTACATTTCCGGCATTGATCACCTCTTCTATCGTGTTTTTAATGCGTTCTTCAAAATCACCGCGGTATTTTGTACCCGCCACCATGCTGGTCAAATCAAGCGCGATAAACCGTTTGTCTTTGATCTGCTGGGGCACATCGGAATCCGCAATGCGCTGGGCAATTCCTTCGGCAATCGCAGTTTTCCCCACTCCGGCCTCGCCGATCAGACATGGATTATTTTTTGTTCTTCTGGTCAGAATCTGGAGCACACGCTCCACTTCCTTATTTCTTCCGATTACAGGGTCCAATTTCCCCTGACGGGCAAGTTCGGTCAGGTCACGCCCGTATTTATCCAGCAGCGGAGTCTTAACACCGGCTCTGGAGCGCGTCGGCGCAGGCTTTCTTAGTCCCAGCAGATCTGCGGCGCAGCTCTGCGAAAAGTCCCCGAGCTGCCTGCTGATCGAGTCCGGTTCTGTTCCAAGCTGTTTTAAAAAGCGTACTCCATAACTTTCGGTTTCTTTTAAAAGATTCAGTAAAATATGCTCCGTGCCCGCAAGCGGAATACCGTTCATCCTTACCTGCATCAGCGACAGTTCTAAGATTCTTTTGCATCTTGGCGTAATATCCGCAGGTGTCAGGCTGGATTTAATTCCCCTGCCTACTGTCTTTACAAGCAGATCCTTAATCTGCTGAGCGTTGATGCCGCTCTTCTGCAGAACTGTATATGCAACCCCGCTGCCCTCTTCCAGAAGTCCAAGCAGCAGGTGTTCGCTGCCCATATAGGTGTGGCCAAGCGCGCAGGCTTCGTCCAGTGCGCAATTAATTGCCACATTTGCTTTGGGGGTAAAGCCGTTGAATTTGAACATGATAGACCACCTCACAAGTCAGAGCATTATTTGCCCTGTTTCATACCTATGTCATTCCCTTCCTAATATTGTCACATCAAAAGCTGATTATGCGCAGTCACCGAACTGCCGCTGTTTACATAGTATAAGTTGAAATCACTTATAGGAGGTCATTTCTCATGGGATGCAACAATAATAACTTTGGTGGCAACTTCCTCTGGATTATCATCCTTATCATCATCCTCTTTGGATGGGGTGGCTTTGGCGTCGGCGGCGGCTGCAATAACGGTTGCGGTTGCGTTGGCGGTACCAATGACAATGGCTGCGGATGCTGCTAATCTGCAAGTAGTACAAAAAAGCAGAACGGGATGCAAAATGCATCCCGTTCTGCTTTTCAGTTCTACAGACGTCTTGCTGGGTAATTTGTGCCGAACATGCCGCGTTCCCTGCGTTTGCGCCGGGCCCGTACAACGTTAATCGTAATTGAAGCGCCCAAAGCAACGATCAGGAAAACCGGAACCAGCCATCGGCTGTACTGGTCATCAGAAGAAAGCAGTTCAGTCCACGCATCGTCGACGGCCAGATTGAGTTCAGGTGACAGGTCTTTCCAGAATTCCGTTTTTGCAATGACATCCTCAGGCGGATAAGCCACCGGATTTTCGGTAATCTCCGGCGGCAGAATAGCCAGCGCCGCATCATTCGGTGAGCTGTAACCAATATACTCAATGTTTGAGGCGCCAACTTCAGCTTCCAGCAAAAAATTAATAAACATTTCCGCGCATTCTTTATTTTTTGCACCTTTGGGGATTACCATAGCATCAACAAAACGATTGGTTCCCTCATTCGGGACAAAAAAGTCCAGATTCGGGTTATCCACCATCATCGTAATTGCATCTCCCGCGTAATAAGGCGCAATGGCGGCCTCGCCGCCGATCATTTTATCAAACACCTCATCCATGACATACGCCTGAACCAGCAGCTTTTGCTTTTTCAATTCATCGGTAGCCTGCGCAAGCTGTTCGGTGTTTTCAGGGTTCATCGGGTAACCAAGACGTTTGAGCGCAATGCCGAAATCGTCCCTTGGGTTGGCGAACATTAAAATCTGACCCATATATTTCTCGTTCCAAAGCAGATCCCAGCTTCCGAGATCCTCTTCATCCACCATCTCTTTGTTATAAATAACGCCCACCGTGCCCCACGTATAAGGGACGGAGTATTCGCCAGTAGGGTCAAAAACAGGATTTAAAAAACTCTGGTTGATATTTCTGAAGTTCGGAATGTTGCTGAAATCCAGCTTTTCCAGCATATTTTCCCGGATCATGCGCGCAATCATATAATCGCTGGGAATTAGGAGGTCATAGTTCGCGCCGCCGTTTCGAAGGCGCGCGTAAACCTCCTCATTTGTGGAAAACGTGGTATAATTCACCTGAATACCGGTCAGCTCCTCAAACTCCTTTACCACATCCAGGCTGTCGTCGGAACCGTCAGCGATGTATTCACCCCAGTTATGCACATTCAGCGTTTTCCCCTGCCCCTGAAAGCGAGTATAGTAGGACTCATCAGCAACTTCCACTTCCGCATAGGCAGGAACAGAAAGAGAAAGCACCGCAACAGCGGCAATCACGAGAGCAGCAAACTTTTTCATACACGCGCCCTCACTTTCGCCTGATTTTCCCGTTCCATCCGGGCGTCATTCAGATTCACAATCAGCAACACTGTCAGAACCACCAGGAAAATGATGGCGGAAAGTGCATTGATCTCCGGGCTTACCTTCCGCCTGGTCATCGAGAAGATCACAATCGGCAGTGTCTGGGAAGTTGCGCCGGAAACAAAGTAGCTGATGATGAAATCGTCGAGTGAATAGGTAAACGCCATTAAAAAGCCCGAAACGATGCCCGGCATGATTTCCGGTATCACCACTTTCAGAAATGCCTGAAGCGGGCTGCAGCCCAAATCCTGCGCGGCCTCATAGAGCGAACTGTCCATCTGCCGCAGCTTTGGCAGTACATTTAAAATGACATATGGAACATTAAAAGTAATGTGTGCCAATATCAGCGTCAGGAATCCGAAATCGAACTTCATCCCAAAATTCTTGATGAAAACAAACAGGAGCATCAGCGAGACGCCGGTAACGATCTCCGGATTGATCACTGGCATATACGTGATATTCATCACCACGCCGCGCATCCAGCGCTTCATATTGGAAATCCCGATAGCCGCCATTGTTCCCAGTATCGTGGCAACAATGGATGATACGACCGCAATAATCAGCGTGTTAATTAATGCGCTGATGATCAGCTGGTTGGTAAACAGCTTTTGATACCACCCAAAGGTAAAACCGGTCCATGCGCCGCGGGATTTGGATTGATTGAACGAAAATACGATCAGCACCAGAATCGGTGCATACAGGAACGCCAAAACTGCGCCCACATAAGATTTGGAAAGCCATTTCATCAGAGAATGCCGCCCTTCTCTTCATCACCAAATTGATTGGTGACACTCATACACAGCAGAATCAGTACCATCAGCACCAATGCAATGGCAGAACCCAGGTGAGGGTTGTATGCATTTCCAAGGAACTGCAGGTCAATCAGGTCTCCTATCAGCAGGTTTCCGCCGCCGCCCAGCATACGGGATATAATAAAGGTAGAGACTGACGGCACAAAAACCATAATCACACCCGAAGAGATGCCCGGTACAGACAATGGGAACAATACGCGCGTTACCACCTGCCTGGTATTGCAGCCTAAGTCCTGCGCCGCCTCAATCAGGCTGTCAGGAATCTTCACCATAATGGAATAGAGCGGCAGAATCATAAACGGCAGATAGTTATAAACCATTCCCAATACAACCGCGCCGGACGTATTGATCATATTCAGCGGCCCGATGCCAAAATGGGCAAGAAAGCGGTTAATCAACCCGTTTTTTTCCAGAATAGTCATCCACGCATAGGTTCTGAGCAGAAAATTCATCCACATCGGCAGCATAATCAGCATGATCATGCTGCGCTGTCCCGCTCCGCTTTTGCGGGAAATAATGAATGCCAGCGGGTATGCGATCAGAAAACAGATGACAGTCGAAACAAACGCCAGCCATACCGAACGGGTCAGCACCGGCGTATATTCCCCCACTTGGGAGACGTATTCCATCGTGAGGGTCCCCTCCGGAGTCGTAACGGCAAAGTATGCCACCAGAAGTAGCGGGGCAAGGATAAACACGATCATCCACAGCAGATAAGGAGCGGAAATGGATTTCGAATTCATGACTCCGCCTCCATCTTATGCATAATGTGAATATCGAAAGGGTCTACCTCCATTCCGATAAAGGACCCTGGCTGTTCGCATCGGGTGGAATGGATCATCCATCGGCGTCCGTGCGCCTCCACAAGCATTTCGAAATGCACCCCCTTGAAAATGACCGACTCCACCACACCGGTAATCGGGGCATTCTCAGGATCCACAATGCGGATATCCTCCGGACGGATCACCACATCTACACGCTCCAGTATACCGAAGCCCTTGTCAACGCATTTAAACTTTTTCCCTGCAAATTCTACAAGGCAATCTTCATACATTACGCCGTCCAGAATGTTGCTTTCGCCGATAAAATCGGCGACAAAAGCGTTTTTCGGTTCATTATAGATATCCTGCGGGGTTCCCACCTGCAAAATATCTCCGTCATTCATGACCACAACCGTATCGGACATCGTAAGCGCTTCCTCCTGATCATGGGTCACATAGACAAATGTAATCTCCAGCGCCTGCTGGATTTTTTTGAGTTCAATCTGCATTTCTTTTCGAAGCTTTAAATCCAGCGCGCCGAGCGGCTCGTCCAAAAGAAGCATGCGCGGATGGTTCACCAAAGCGCGTGCAATTGCCACACGCTGCTGCTGGCCACCAGACAACTGGTTGATATTTCGATGATCGTAACCGGTCAGATTTACCAAATCCAGAATCTCATGCACGCGATTTCTGCGCTCATTTTCCGGTAACTTTTTGAGCTTCAGGCCGAATTCCACATTCTCGAATACGTTGAGATGCGGAAACAGCGCATACCTCTGGAACACGGTGTTTACCTGGCGCTTATAAGGCGGCAGGTCGTTGATTCGCAAGCCATCAAAAAAAACGTCACCGGCCTTGGGATTGACAAAACCGCCAATTGTCCGGAGTGTTGTGGTTTTCCCACATCCGGATGGCCCAAGGAGGGTAACGAATTCTTTGTCGCGGATATCCAGGTTCAATCCAATGAGGATTGGGTCCCCGTCGAAATCCACTGAAATGTTTCTGAGACTGACAATGTTGTTATTTTTCATTTATGCATCCCCCTTTGCGGAATTTAGGACGTCTTTACGTCCCCCGGTGACTTCTTATCGCTTACCCGCAAAAGGAATTAGACCGAAGTCCTAATCGCTGTGCACCTGATGACGCACCCGTTATTAGGCGATAAATTGTCGCCGATTTTGCAGATGCAAAAACTGCAATAATCAATATAGCATAAGAATTGCAAAAGTCAAGGGATTTTTTCCAATTTTCCCGATAAATTCTTTCGTTTCTACTTATTTTTTTGCAACAATTTTGATTTATCTCTCTGTTTCTCCCGATTCCTTTCTTATTATCTTAGATTCTTCCAGTTTTATAAAAATATGAGATGACAATTTTCATGCTTTTAGCGGCACAATTTATACATAATGCCAATACTTCTTCAAAACCAGGATTGTTTCCATCTATAAAAAAGTTTATAATAAAAATGAAAGACGTTTAAGGAGACATGGCAAGTGAAAATGTATTTTTACTATGGTGTAATGGGATCCAGTAAGACTGCGAATGCACTGATGACAAAGTTCAATTTCGAAGAACAGGGTAAAAAAGTAATCCTTTTGAAGCCAAGCATTGACAATCGGGACGGATCGACAGTAGTACGGTCCCGGATCGGCATCAGTTCTAATGCCTTACTGATTGAGCGGAACTGGAAAATTACAGATACACTTGCGTGCGAAAAAGAGTATGATATGATCATTGTAGACGAGGCTCAGTTTTTAACGGAATTACAAGTTAACGAGCTTCGGGAAATTGTAGACCAAGGTATTATCGTTCGCTGTTATGGTCTGAAAACCGATTATATGGGGAAGCTGTTTGAAGGCAGTAAACGTCTTCTGGAAGTTTCCGACAGTATTCGTGAAATAAAATCCATGTGTATTTGCGGCCGCAAAGCAATTATGAATGCGCGTGTACAGGATGGAAAAATATTATACAGCGGTGATCAGATCGATATTGGCGGCAATGAAAAATATAGAGCACTTTGTTACCAATGCTGGAAAAGCGGATATATAAAAAATTTATAACATCCTCTTGCATTTCAAGAGAAGTTATGGTAATATAATATAGCTGTCCGAGAGATGGTGTTGTCCGGATATGGCGCAGTTTGGTAGCGCGCTACCTTGGGGTGGTAGAGGCCGTGGGTTCAAGTCCCGCTATTCGGACCAAAAGTAAAACCCGTAGATTGGCTTGATAAGCTAGTCTGCGGGTTTTTATTTGTCATCCATGGCATACCCGTTTAGCGGCAAAGCACTGCATTTCTACCCATTTTCTACCCGTTATGCAGTCGCCTCATTGAAAGCTCCCTACAAGGAAAAAGTGTTTCCCATATTTTTGCCATCGAATGACGTCGCATCTGCGAGATATGCGTGTAGATATCTCCTGTCGTTTCTATGTTCGCATGGGGTGGCTATCAAAATGTACGACTGATAGCCACCCCTCAAACTCATCCTGAAACTTAAAGTGAACGGCACGTTATTTGCGCGATATCAATCTTATTGCACGCGAACAGGACGGGGCTAACCAGTATTACCCGTTCAACGCCCACGGGGACGTTATCCAGCGTACGGACGCTTGGGGCAATGTGCTGAAAGATTACCGCTACGATGCGTTCGGCAACGAGCGGAAGCAATTAAAGAATCTGTCCTTGAGAAATTTGAAGAAAGCGAATTTTACAGTGATCGCATTGCTGCATTTGAGCAGCATTCAGCATATGAGAATTCTAAAAGCATTCCCCATGCTCAAACCCACTAGATATAGCAATGCCTGGCAAAAGTTCAAGCAAGCTTTACAAACTACAGATAACAGAGGAACCCGGTAATGCCTATAAAGACTGGCGAGCAATCTTTCTTCACTGTGCAAGGAAGATTGCTTTTTTACTTCTAACATACTTTGTTGAATTTTACCCACGTGTGTATTATAATATGGATTAGTAAAATTTAATAACAACGAATGCTTCTGGCTTTGGGGGTAAGCGAATGAGTATCGAAAAGGAACGGTCGACAGAAAAGGGCAGACACCCTGACCGGCGTCCCATTAAAACCAAAAAGGCCATTAAAACCGCGCTGATTAAATTAATGGGCGAAAAGGATGTTTCGCAAATTACGATTAAGGAACTTGCGGAAGAAGCAGACATTAATCGAAAAACCTTTTATATCCATTATAACGGAATCCATGACATTCTCGATGAGATTGAAAACGGGCTGATCAGTGGCCTTTTGGCGATTTTAGGGCAAAAAGATATTTTAGAGATTTGCCAGGACCCATATCCTTTATTTAAAAACCTGACCGATCTTATCTATGATGATTTTGATTTTTATCAAAGACTTGTAAACTCAAACGCTTATCATTCCTTGCTTGAAAAAGTGAAAAGTGTCATTATAATTCAAATTTTGAAAAATGCACAAACGAAGCCAGGCCTTAATAATGAAATTTTACCCTATTGCTTTGAGTTTATTGCCTCAGGCATTATCTCGGCTTATCTTTCGTGGTTTAACTCTAATAAAACGGTATCCCTGGAGGAGTTGGCAAAGACAGCAAGTATCCTTGCGTTTCATGGGGTTGACGCGATCTTGTTACAAAAATGAATTGTTCCTGTTTCATATAAAAGGAGGAGTATCTCAGACAGATACTCCTCCTTTTATTTTCCACATCTTTCCTAGTCAGTGTGGATTTATCCACATAATGAAAGCGGATTGCCGTTGTAATTTCTATCCAATCGCAATATGATTCATTTGTGTAAAAAATCACAAGTGTGTAAAATTTCGAAATAAATTTGGAGGCAACTACATGGTAAAAGCGCACGCATTATTTACGGAAAAGCTGATAGATGTTGTTGTCAATCAGCGTAAAAAGATCGAAATTATTTTTGCGGTAATGGTTGTGCTGTCTATTCTCAGTATTCCTCTGGTACATATCAACTACGACTTGACGGAATACCTTCCCCCGGAGGCACCTTCTACGCAGGGAATTGATCTTATGGAACAGGAATTCAGCTACCCCGGCAGCGCCCGTGTAATGATTGGGAATGTATCGATTTACGAAGCCATGGCCTACAAAGAAAAAATCGCACAGATTGACGGTGTCGATCAGGTATCCTGGGCAGATACGATGGGACAGATCTATGTATCGGAAGAATATCTGGCCACACAGGATCTGGAGGATTATTATCGGGACGGATACGCGGTTATGGACATCCAATTTGTAAACGGGGATGCCGACAAACGTACCTATGCGGCACTGGACGAAATCCGGGGACTGTTGGGAGATAAAGGTTATTTCTCTGGTCCGGCAATCGACAACAAGACAGTGGGCGAAACGCTGGCAGAAGAAGTTGTACGCGCAATGTTCTTTGTAGTAGTTATTATACTGGGAATTCTCACGCTGACCACCAATTCATGGTTCGAACCATTTTTATTTATGCTCACTATGGGCATTGCTATCATCATCAACATGGGGAGCAACCTTATATTCGGAACAATCTCCTTTTTGTCATTCAGTGTATCTGCCATTTTGCAATTAGCGGTAGCGATGGATTACTCGATTTTCCTGCTGCATACTTTTACGGCAGAAAAAGCCAAAGGGCTTTCAGTAGAACAGGCCATGATGAATGCCGTAAGGATTTCTATTTCCTCCATTGTTTCCAGCGGGGCCACCACTATTATTGGATTTATCGTGCTGGCTCTCATGCAGTTTTCCATCGGGCGGGATATGGGGTTTGTCATGGCAAAGGGTATCGTCTTCAGTATGCTCACGGTGCTCTTTCTCATGCCGGCTCTGATTATCCGCTGGCATAAATGGATCGATAAAACGCAGCACCGTCCATTCGTTCCTCCATTTGACAAATTTGCTCGTGGCCTTTTCAAAATCCGCTACTTGGTAGGTCTTTTTGTTTTACTGACGGTTGTTCCCTGTTATGTAGCCCAGGGAATGAACGACTTTATGTATGGCGTGTCTGTGATCAGTTCTGGCGAGGGTACAAGAGCCTATGAAGAAAAAAAGAAAATTGATGAGGTATTTGGACAAAACAATCCGCTGATTATCCTCGTGCCCAACGAGAGCCCCGTGCTGGAAAAACGATTAACAGATGATTTGGACGGCCTGCCTTTTATACGTTCCGCAACGTCAATGGCGGGCACCATGCCGGAAGGAATTCCGGAAGATTTTTTGCCCAAAAGTATAACGGAGCAGCTTCATACCGAACGGTACGCACGTATCTTGGTAAATGTAATCAGCGATGTGGAAAGCCCCTATTCTTTTTCCTGTGCGGACAAGATCAGGGAAATTGTTAATCAATATTATCCCCAAGACACTCATTTTCTGGGCATGACTTCGGCCACGCAGGACATGAAAAATACCATAACAGCCGATTACGGCATCGTAAACTGGCTGTCTATTTTGGGAGTGGCTTTGGTCATTATGATTACCTTCCGTTCAGTCACGATGCCGCTGGCAGTAATTATTCCAATTGAGGTTGCAATCTTTATCAATATGGCATTACCCTACCTCGTGGGAGAAAAAATGGTGTTTTTAGGCTACCTGATGGTGAGTAGTATGCAGTTGGGCGCCACAGTCGATTATTCTATTCTCCTTACCAACAACTACCTCGGGATCCGGGCAGCCGAACCAGATAAAAAGAAAGCCGCGGTACAGGCCATCACCAAAAGCGCGCTGTCTATCCTGACTTCCGGCACTGTACTGACTGTAGTTGGCTACGGGTTGTATTTTATCTCCTCTGTCGGGGCAATCAGCAATCTCGGGAGACTTCTCGGTCGCGGAGCACTGCTGAGTACCTTCTTTGTACTTAGCTTTCTTCCAACGCTGCTGACCCTCCTGGACAACATCATTTTTAAAGACCGGGAAATCATGACAAAAATTATCAAGCTCAAAGAAAAGGGTTTGCTCAGGAAGCTACGGCGTCAGAGTCCAATCGTTCGGTTCACCGGGCTTGCCGCTGCATTGCACAGAAGGTTTATCAGAAACAAAGGAGAAAATGCCAAATGAAAAAATTTTGGAAAAAGAGCATGTCCCTGTGTTTAGCATCAGGTATACTGCTCGGAACCTTAAATCTGCCCGCCATCGCGAAAACGCCGGCTGTTACAGTCGATGAAACTGCTTATGTTACGATGGACTATTACGGAAACGTCAGCGAATCAAGCATCGTCAAGGGCTGTGACTTAAATGGAAACACAGAACTTATAGACTACGGGGATTATGCGTCGGTGATTAATATGACCAGCCTTGACAAACCTCAAACCGACGGGAATAAAACCGTATTTAATTTAACCGAGACGGTACCTTACAATCGGTTCTACTATCAGGTAAAGCCCCGGGAAGAAGCCATGCGTTTTCCGTGGACTTTCGACGTAAATTACAAACTCAACGGAGTCCCTGCGAAAGCGGAAGATCTGCCCGGTGCATCTGGGGTCGTATCGGTTGATGTGGACGCCATTCCAAACGAATCCGCCAACAGCTACTTTAAGGAGAATTTTATTTTAGTGGTCGCCATGCTTTCCAACCGGGAGGATAATTATAGTTTCACCGCTCCGGGGGCACAGTTCCAATCGCTTGCTTCCTACCAGATTGCAGCATATGCCGTTCTGCCGAAAGACGAAGATTCGCTGCATTTTGAAATTGGAAGCGATTCTTTTGAGAGTATAGGGGTTCTCATGGCCATGGTACCGGCCACTGTTTCCAAGCTCGATTTTCTGGCCGATCTTAAAGAGGATAAACAGGAAATAGAAGATGCCAGTCAGGCTATAAGCACTGGTATTGATATTCTGCTGCGCTCAGTCAATGGAATGTCGGGAGGTTTCAGGGAAACACAATCCGGCCTTGCAAAGCTGGACAATGCGCGGCAGACTCTTTACGACTCCGAGGATGCAATAAACATCCGCTACGGCCAGCTGATAAAATCCATGCAGGCACTTACCAACCAGCTCCGCCGGCTGGGCGAACATGCGTCTGATAATGCGGATTATCTGGAGAATATCGGTGACGAATTTGACGATGTGGTAGATGCACTTGATCAGGCACAGGGCAGCAGTATTCAGGTACAAAAGCTGCTCAAACGGGTTCAGGACATGCTGGAAAAGCTGCAGACGGCCGACCCTGAGCAGGTACAGGGGATACAGGCAAAATTAATGGAGTTGTTGATTACGCTGAATGGCGGTTCGGATGAAGTTGACGTTGAGGCACTTCAGAAACAGATGGCGGAGCTAATGGACGCAATCAATTCGCTTCTCGGCCAAATACAAGATTCCGGAGCGGCAGGCCAAGAGACAGTAGAATTAATGCAGCTGCTTTCAGAAATGCTGAAGTTACTCTCCTCAGCCAGCAACATGATTTCCGATACTGCTGGTGGGAGCAGTAGAATCATAAATGAGATTTCTAATATGAGCGACGATTTGCTGGATGATGGAACAATGAGCACACTTTCTAGAACCATGTATGGCACAAGCGGTCTGCTTTCAAGCCTTCAGGCATTTTCAGATACAGCCAAAGAGGTATTAGATGGCTGCAAGGAACAGCTCAACGAGGGTGCAGTGCAAGTTCTGAACGGGACGCAAAACATTTTAGCAAACGCCGCCAACAGTACTGACCAGATGGAAAATCTGCAAAAGCAAAAAGAGAGTTTGGCCAATATTATTGAAAGCAAGTGGACTCAACTGGATGAAGATTACGGTATTCTCGATATCGATGTCGAAGCGGAGAAAGTATCGTTTACCTCCCCTGAAAATACCGAGCCTCGCAGTTTACAAGTCATTTTGCGGACACAGGAAATAGCGCTTGATGATGACGAGGAAAAAGTTGTACCGACGGTAAATGGAACGGACAGTACCAATGTCACAGGGCGAATAAAAGCAGTTTTTGAAAAAATCGGCAAAGCGGTGTCCGGATTTTTTTCGTAAAAGGAGCATTGGCAACAGGCCGTTGAAAGCAATAGGATGATGTAAAAATCATGGTGACAATTTTCTAGAGACTCTCCACTGATTTTTCCGGAGGTGAAAAACGCATGCTCGTTATCCTGATTGTAGATGGAGAATATAAAGTACGCAAGGCAGAAGAATTATATCTGCGCAAACAAGGATTTAAAATTTTAACAGCATCGGGTTGCGAGGAAGCGCTCTCCGCTCTTAGAAGCAGAAATGCCGATTTAATTGTCCTGAATATTGTGTACCAAACGGTCGGTATAACATTACTTTGTTCTATACGGGAATATAGTAAAACTGTTCCGGTCATTGTGGTTGCAGACGAGGCGTCCTTCGCATATAAAAAGAAAATGTTCCAATTAGACGTTGACGACTATATTACAAACCCAGTAGATTTAGAAGAATTGGTCTTACGAATTCACGCGCTTTTAAGGCGGCGTTACGTGTATCCCCCAAAACAGCTTTCTATCGGGCGCACAATACTGGATTTCAGCAAATTGGAAATCCAATCGCCTGAACTTATAACTACGCTTCCTCCGAAAGAATTCCGCCTTTTATTTATGCTATTGTCCTATCCAGGTCGTATTTTTACAAGACAGGAAATTCTGGAGTTTATTTGGGGACAGGATGATGTCCTCAATTTGCACACGGTTGACGTGTATATCAATCGGCTTCGTAAGCGATTGAAAAGATTACAGGAATTTGAAATTATTACTGTGCGCTATATAGGATATAAAGTACATACAAAATTGTAATATCTATAGGAAAGATGACCGGTACCAAATAATGGAGCTATTCCAATCCAGGGATGTCCATCTAGTGAGTCACAAGGAATCATCCATTGATACATCTAGCATCGGCAAGCTGCTGTTTACACTTATGGTAATAGAATTCCTCCAGCATCCTGCGCATGGTTATCACCTCCCCTCATTAGTGACGCACAATACCATAAGATTGAGAGAATAGCTACATATTTTTTATGCCCTCAAAAAGAGCGTCAATTAGAGGATTACTTGCCAACGCCGGCGTCTTGAGGTAAACTGGAAACAGCAAGAAATCACACTATTAACAATTGTTTTGCTGATATATCTCCTCACACATCTTTGAGGATTGCAAATAAAAAAGGACATTTACAGATGAGAGAAGAAAGATTTAAAATTGATAACATCCCGGCTGTGCTGTATGGAGAGCCGAGCGACAGGCTGTATCTTTTTGTCCACGGAAAATGCGGCTGCAAGGAAGAGGGAGAAGCCTTTGCGGAAATCGTGTGCCCCAAGGGCTGGCAGGTGCTTGCCATCGACCTGCCCGAGCATGGAGAGCGCCAGGGTGGTGAACTTGGCTTTGACCCTTGGCATGCCGTGCCGGAGCTGCGTTCTGTGCTGGCGTATGCTCAGCAACGTTGGGTTCATATCGCTCTGCGGGCTACCAGCATCGGTGCGTGGTTTTCCATGCAGGCTTTCGCTGGAGAGCCGCTGGAAAAGGCTCTGTTTGTCTCCCCGGTACTGGACATGGAGAAGCTTATTCGGAATATGATGCTCTGGGCATCCATGGATGAAGTACGGCTGGAGCGGGAGGGCGAAATCTCCACTGATTTTGGCGAAACCCTGTCCTGGCGCTACCTTCAATATGCCAAAGAGCATTCCGTCACTGATTGGAGCACAGACACCGCTATTCTCTACGCGGGCACGGACAACCTGACCGACCGGACCACGGTGGAGGAATTTGTCCACCGCTTCGGCTGCGGACTGACCGTCATGGAGGACGGCGAGCATTGGTTTCATACACTGAAGCAGGTGGCGATTTTGCGAAGCTGGGAGGAGGTGCATGCATGACAGAGCAGGAACGGATAGACGCTCTAAAGGTGGTTACCTCGGTCATTGAGCGCTGTGAGCGGATACAGTCTAAATTTGCCCCTGGAACCTCGCAACACACATTGCTCAAAAACCGCATTCAGGCCCTGAAAATGGGGTCAGCTTTGCTTGGTGGTGGCGATATGGTAAAGGATTGCGACCCAACCCTCACCCCAGCATTGGAGCCTCTGGCCTCCATCATCCGCAAATGCAAAAAAGCACGGTCAAAGTACGAGCCGGGCAGCGGGCAATATAACCGCTATGGCGGCACGATTCGAGCAATAGAGCTATCACGAGAGCTTATTGAAAATGAGCTGCACAGGAGGTCCTTATGATTCGGGAAATCATGCGGGATACCGCGTTCCTTGCTCAAAAGGCGGAGCCTGCCATCCCGGCTGACCTGCCCATGGCTCAGGATTTGCTGGAAACCTTAGCCGCCCACAAGGACGGCTGCGTGGGCATGGCGGCCAACATGATTGGCGTCAACAAGCGCATTATCGCCTTTGACAATGAGGGCAGCTATATGGTCATGTTTAACCCGGAGATTGTCAAAAGGGCCGAGCCTTACGAGGCGGAGGAAGGCTGTCTTTCCCTGACCGGCACGCGAAAAACGAAACGATGGAAATCCATTAAGGTGCAGTACCAGAACGAAAGCTTTCAAACTCGTTTCAAAACCTTCACCGGTTGGACGGCCCAGATTATTCAGCATGAGATTGACCACTGCAAGGGAATTGTTATCTGAGAAGGGCGCACCATGCGGCTGATTGCACTATTCTGGGGCGTGACGCCCGGCGAAAGAATGTTAGAGCTTGCGTGAATCCTGGCGGACGCGGGATTTGCCGGCGTGCAAAAGTCGTATGAAATCTGAGCAAAATGGAGCGAGGGAGTATGGAACATCAATTTATCAACTTGACGGCGGAAAACCTTGCCGCCGAGCACCTGTGCTGCATCATCCGCAGCAAAAAGCCCCATCCGGGCGTGGAGGCCAAGCGGCAGTGGCTAACCCAGAGGCTTTCCGAAGGGCACGTTTTCCGCAAGCTTGACGCAAAGGGCTGCGTTTTCATCGAATACGCGCCGCTGGAAACGGCGTGGGTGCCCGTTATCGGCGAGAATTATCTCTACATCTACTGCCTGTGGACTAACGGCGAATACAAGGGCAAAGGATACGGAAAAATGCTGATGGAATATTGCCTTGCCGATGCCAAAGCGAAGGGCCGGTCCGGTGTGTGTATGCTGGGCGCGAAAAAGCAAAAGACCTGGCTTTCCGACCAGGCCTTTGCGAAAAAATTCGGCTTTGAAACGGTGGACGCGACGCCCGGCGGCTATGAACTGCTGGCGCTCTCCTTTGACGGGACAACGCCGAGATTTACGGAAAACGCCAAGAAAGAGCAGATCCCATCCGACGAGTTGACGATTTATTACGATCTGCAATGCCCATATATTCCACAGGTGATCGAAAAGGTCGGACAGTATTGCGAAGCCAGTGCGGTTCCCGTGTCGCTCATTCAGGTGGATACCTTGCAAAAGTCGAAAGCGCTGCCCTGCGTATTCAATAATTTTGCCGTGTTTTACAAAGGCAAATTTGAAACGGTGAACCTGCTGGACATTGCCTATCTGGTACGCATCCTTAAAAAATAAGTCCAAACCCACCGAGCCACATCTTTTAATATACAGAATCAATCCCATACAAAATCCCAAAAGGCGAAAGAAAACTATGAAACACGCAGGGCTGGAAAGTGTCCAAGAGTAAGAGCACCAGTGCCATAGAGCAACAAAGAATGCCGGACAGTGCTCGCTGAAAGCTCAGACCGACATTTGGGAAGTAGAGGCCGTGGGTTCAAGTCCCGCTATTCGGGCCAAAAGCGAAACCCGTAGATTGGCTTTATAAGCTGGTCTACGGGTTTTTATTTACCATTTAGAACCTGCCCGTTAGTGGGAAAGCATCACATTTCTACCCGTTGTGCGGTCGCTCTATGTGAACAATACGGTGTGGATATCATTTTTGTGGCTTAGTATGCCGAAAAATAAAGCGGACGTCCGTGCCACTGATGAGAATATTTGGGTTGTGTCTGGCAGCATGGGTATATCAGGTTAAAATACAAAAAACCGGAGAATACCCTCGACTTTTTGTATATGCTTTAATTATCCATTGCTCATATTTGGGTTGAAATAATGATATAACATATTGTGTCATATTTAGGAGATTAGGTTCTCTGGGTTTTGGCGGCAATCCCTTACAGCGTCAATGTACACCGTTCTTTCAATAATCAAGAATATCAATTTATATCGATTATAGAACAGATATTTTCGGTACAAGCCGGTCGGAATCCCGTCCAATACCAAGAGAGGAAACCGTTCAGGTGTTTGCTCAAGCTCGCGGAGCGAACTCCGGAAAGCAGCACTAAGCTTTTTAGCAGCGGAAATACTAACCCGCGACAGGAATGTTACATGCTGCACCAACATTGTTTCCGCTCTGCTTGAAATTACGACAGAATATTTACTGTGCGTCATTCCCCGCCTCCGCAATGAGAACGTCCAGTCTGTTTGCCATCTCGTCACCGGATAAGCCTTTATATCCAGCCATCCGCTCTAACTGTGCAAAGATGAGGTCGTCCTTTAGCTTGGCATCAGGATTTGCCGTCAACGAAAGAGGGATAGCCTGCTCCCGGACAATTTGCCGCAGCAGCATATTTACAGTCGTTGTCATATTCAATCCGAATTCCGCCATAATTTTTTCGGATTTTTCTTTCAAGTCTCCATCAACACGAATACTGATAGCTGTAGATTTTTTCATTATTATGACCATTCCTTTCCGCCACGCCGTTAGAGACAAAACAGGATAAAACTATAGACCCTTTTGCGTAGCACTGCATAATGGAATTGTTTTTTACACTTTTGCTTTCCCCGTTTTTACGTTGTTTCAAACTTACGGCTCTAATCTTACTTAGTATATATATTGTATCACATTAGATGTACAAAATCAATCTATTTAAACCTGTTGCTGCAGCAACCAGGCAACAATCGTAAAATGGAGAAGACACTCCTTATGCAGCATTATCAAGCGAACTAAGCTGCAAATTTTCCAACTCCTTTTCGTTTGTTTATCATATCTTTTTTAACCTTGAAACTGGTACGTCTTTTGGAGGCAAGATTGTCCCCGAAAGGCCTCTAAGCGGTATTCCGAACCGTTTAGAGGGCCTTTAAAAGTCATAGTAAAAAGATATTTTGAATATTTTTCGCCATAGAATGGCGGCGCATTTGTGAGATGTGCGTATAGATGTCTCCTGTTGTTTCCATATCTGCATGGGGTGGCTATCAAAATGCACAACTGATAGCCACCCCACTTATTTTGTTGCTAAACCGCCGTTTGCAGATCATTTACCTCTTGCTCAGCAAGTTCCCGAACCTTTTCAAATTCATCCTGAAACTTAAAGTGAATGGTGAGCCGCCTGCCCTCATGCACATCAATGCGCTCAATTAGCTCGGTCACAAGGCTGCGGTTCAGGCTTTCTATATCCTGATATTGCTTAAACCGCTCCAACCATTCATTTTGCAGTGCCTCCTGATGTTCAAGGTTCTGCCTTTCCTCTCGGAGCGATGCAATCTGCTCCGTCAGAGAGGTGGCTTTCTCTGCATAACCTGATTTTAAGGAAACGTATTCGTCCTGCGAAATGATGCTTTTTTTGAGGTCGGTATACAGTTCCAGCTTGATGCTTTCAACTTCTGCAAGCTCCTGTTGCTTTTTTGAAATACTCTTATCCAGCCTGTCCGCTTGGCTCTGGCGATGCCTTTGGTAATCCAGCTTTTTAAGCACCTTTTCAAAATCCATCAGTATTTGCGTATGCTTTTGAACGGTTTGCAGAACTGCTGTATAAATTTCATGTTCTGCAATGGTATGCTTTGTGCAGGCATCGTGGGAATAGGCTGTATAGGTGTGGCAGCGGTAATTGACATATACCTTGCCATTCTTCTTGGTTACCACAACACGCTCCATTGCCCGTTTGCAGTCAGCGCAGCGGAGCAGCCCCGAAAACAAATACACATTGCCAGTTTTAAGCGTAGACTTGGTACGCAGTTTCATCAGCCCCTGCACGCGGTCAAAGGTGTACTGGTCAATAATCGGTTCGTGGGTGTTCTCTACAATAATCCAGTCGGACTTATCAATTTTCATCCTCTTATAATTCTTGTAGCTGACCTGTGACCGTTTATTCTGCGTGATATGCCCAAGATAAGTGGGATCCTCCAGTATCGTGGTAATTGTCTGTGAACTCCAAAGCCACGACATCCTGTTCGCATACTCATGCTTTGGGTAGCCCTCTCGCTCATTGCGGATAAAGCGCTGCTTTGCGGGTGAGAGAATACTCAGCGCATTCAGCCGTTTGGCAATTGGTGTCTTGCCGAGTCCCTCAATGTACCACCTAAAAATATCCCGGACTATATCAGCTGTTTCATTGTCTACAATGAGCCTTGTTTTGTCCTTGGGATTTCTTAAGTACCCATAGCAGGCATATCCACCGATAAACTCCCCACGTTTCCGCTTGGCGGTCATGGCACTGCGTACCTTGATGGATAAATCCCTACTATATGAATCGTTAAGCAGATTTTTCAGAGGAATCAGAATACTATCCATCTCCGCAGGGCGCAGAAAGCTGTCCACATGGTCATTAATGGCGATAAATCGAACACCCAGCATCGGGAATACCTGCTCCATGTAAACGCCTGCTTCAGTGTAGTTTCTACCGAATCGGGATAAATCCTTAACCACTACACAGTTAATATTGCCCTTATGGATTTCCTCCATCATTCGCTGAAAGCCGGGACGGTCAAAATTCGTGCCAGTCAGTCCGTCATCAATAAAGGTCAAGTGGTCACCCAAATCTGGTTGTGAAGCGATAAAATCGCCTATTATCTGCTGTTGGTTCACCACACTTTCACTTTCGGCCTTTTCACCACTTCTTGTGTCGGCATCCTCCCTCGAAAGGCGGATGTACGCCGCTGTTTTCCATACCTTCGTTGTATTACTTGCCATACAGTCCTCCTGACTTTAGGACTATCGGCGACTGTGAATCCATTATAGAATGAATCCCGCGCCGCGTCCAGACAAATTCTTATTTTTATAGTTCAAACTCGTTTTCTTCCTCATAAGTTGCATAAACGCTATGAGATGTGCCGTTTTGTTGCTCCTCCTGCCAGCGCAGCACCTCTGCAAGGGTATCGGCTATGGTGGCTAAAAGTAGTCCCGCCTGCTGGCTCTCTGCCTGTGCCTTTTCGTGTTGCCTGCCGTGCTTTTCCTAGCATAGAATCCAGTGCCTTGCGGGAGAGAGCAATCTCGATTTCCTGCTTTGTCATGCCGTCGAAGGCAATATCTCGAAAATACATATCCTGATAGCGGTCTGGAGTATCTGGGCAATGTAGCTGCCCCAGTTCCAGTAAAGCCTCCTGCAACAGCTGCATATCACTGCGCCCGATTCTTGCAAGTGCGGTATTACAGTTCCATGTATCCTTAAAGTTTTCTATGCTAAAATCGCCGTAGGACATCAACTTCCGGTTGGAACATTTACGTTCGGATTGTAAGCCGTATACACCGGCAGGAATGGTAAATAAAACACTTTTTTCACCCACATAAGCATTAATTCCAAGCCGGTCCATGCGGTGCATAAAGTCAACGCAGTTGTGACTAAGGGTAAGATTGTCTGCAATGTCTTGTGCCAGCTGCCGTTTCCAACTTGCTGTTTGGGCATACTCTCCATAGGAACGATGCCCCTTTTTACCGTGTTCAATGACGGACAAGCCATGCTCTAAACAGAGTTCATCAGAGAGGGAACGCATACGTTTCAAGTCTTCTGGACTGGACTGCCATTTACAGCCATTCTCACGGCTGACAGAATTGATGATATAGTGAACGTGCATATGCGCTTCATTGGTATGCACCGCCATCACCACTTGAAAGCCGTGAAAATGCTCATACCGTTTGATAAACTCCTGACCGATTTTGTATGCCAGTTCAGGGGATGCGTTGTCTCTTGGGTCAAAGCTTTGCACAAAGTGAGCATATTGCCGTCCTGTGTCTTTGTGAAAGGCACGTTTGGTGATAACCATCTGCTGGTATTCCTTGCCCTTTAGCAAGTCCTTGCAGTGGACCAGTGCGCCGTTTTGGGTCTTTCGGTCATCCTTGATATAGTCCAGCCCCGCCCGCAGTCCTGCAAGGTTGCCGACACGCACCTTAATCGGTTTGACAATCGCCATCGTTATCACCTCCAAGAGTTATGTAAATGCGTTCCAACACAGCGGAAAGCTGTGCCTGCATTTCTTCCAGATTGGGATTCTGTACTGACCGCTGGTGGCAAAGTACCGTGAGCTGATTAAGATTTGTACCGATTTTATTTAACTCATAACTGCACTTGTCCAATCCTTTGATGTTGCGGACTTCTTTTCCCAGCACGGCATGACGGCAAAAATCTGACATTCGGATACCTGATTTTTTGACCTTGGACTGTATCCGTTGCAGTTCATAATCCGATACCCGAAATGAAATTCTATGGGTTCTGTTCATGGTAGCACTCCTTCCTGAATTGGATTCCAAGGGTGCAAAATCATCTGCGTTTTTCTCCCTCTGTGGAGCAGGAAAACTATCTGCACACCACTAGGGGTGTGGACGGATGTCCGACAGATAGGACGCTTGCCACACCCTTTGGGTGTGAATCCGTCCCCGTTGTCTGACACTCTCCGCAAAAAGAAATGAGGGTAAGAGTGCAAAATACCCTATGTAGGCATTTTTGCACTCTTACCCTCAAATGGACACAAAAATAGCTCTGTGCGAAAAATCACACAGAGCTACTCGGTCACAATTCTATTTTGCAAATGAACATATAATCTCCTTGGAACCGGCTGTTTCTTTTTAAAAAGTTGATATTCATAAAATAATAAAGGCGTAATAAAAAGGTTTCCAGTCCACAATGCCGATTTGCTGGTTATGCAAATCCCATAACAGCCGCCCCCGATTCTTTCGCAAATCAGGGTGATGCGTGTTGCCGTCTTTCAGGCCTGCCGCCATGGCAGAAGTATCATGATTGCACATTGAGGTTGTAGCAATTCCGCTGTACCACACAGCAGTAACAGCCGCAAGGTATATCGCCGGATATTAAAATCCGTTAGCGCCCTTCGGCTCGTCGCTCGCCCAATGCTCACGTTGCATTGCGAGATACCATGTTCATTTGTCAAGGTTCATAATAACCTTCTTCAATTTTAGCAAATAACCGAGAGAATGTAAACAAGGATTATTCGACAGATTTCTATAGCGTTGTGTAATCAATCAGCAACCATACTGATTTCCAAATCACACATCTAAATTATTGTAATCCATTATTTACTATAAATGAAGCAACAGTCATACGGTTAACACCAAAAATTCTTGCTATTTCACATTTAGATACATTTTTTTCTAATAAAGTTCGAATGACTTCCTCATGACCTGTAAGTTTGACTTTCGCAGATTTACTGCCCTTAGGGCGACCTAAAATAACACCCTCCGATTTCTTCCTTGCCAGTGCCTCTTTAGTTCGCTGACTAATCAAATTACGTTCTATTTCGGCCGATAAGCCAAAGGCCAAAACCTTGCTTTGAATGTCTTCTCCTAACCGATATCCATCTTTGATAGTCCACACTTTGCACTCTTTTGTCATACAGAGATTCAGTATTTCCATTATCATAAACAGATTTCTACCTAGACGAGATAGTTCTGCGCAAATAATTAAATCATCCTTCTTGACTTTTTTTAGTAGGGCACCTAGTTTTCGTTTATCGTAATTTTTTGTACCGCTAATGGTTTCTTCAATCCAACCATCAATATTAATGCTATTGCTTTGAGCAAAATTTTCAATTTCAAATCTCTGATTTTCGACAGTTTGTTTATCACTGCTCACTCTTATGTATCCATAATTCATTATTTGATTCGCTCCTTTAAATTTGATAATATTATAGGAGCGTTATGTACACTAATGGCTGCAAATGGTGTCCTCGAAATGCTTTCAACACAGCATTGGCTTCTTCTGCATTGAGGAAAATTCCCACCTGATGTTTCTCTTCTGCATGAGGTAAAGGCACATTCGCTGCTGGATTTCTGCTGATATATTCCAGAATTACAGCTGCATTGAGTGTTTCCTTAATCACAAGCCCCAAACTTCTTATCGATGCGATGGATAGACCCCCTTCCTTTCCATCCATACGTCCTCCCGTAAACTTGTAGTTGTAAAACTCCACAAAGTGTTTAGGAAGCAGCTGTGAAAGCGTCAAAGCTTTTTCCTCGAAATATGGAATCACATAAAATTAAAACAGTATCGGAGAAAACCATGGTGATGATTTCTCATATACATACTTTGCTCAAACGTCTATGAGAACAGCTTCTGATATTATGGGCTGGTTTCGTGAATCCGGTTATTCGCTTTCTTGATTGGAATTGCTGTAGTGTGCGGGAGCGCAGGCTCTCGATCTCTTCAACGTCGCTGCCCTCGCGAGTGATCCAGTCCTCCGCATTTGTGATGCCGGTCACACTCTCAATGTGGATCAGGCTCTGCGTGATCTTGCCTGCCGGGACATTGTAATCGCTGCCAGCGCTCTCGGCTTCCACCAGCACGCTGCAGCTGGTGCTGCCCGCGGTAAATACCACCGCGCGCTGGTGGAGATATATCGTAGCACATTGCCGTCTCTGTCTGGCTCCGTTTTGAAAATATACCCTGCCGGGATCGTGACATTTGCGGTCGTCACCGTGCGGGCGAGCGTCAGGTTGCCCTGCGTCTTGAGCGCCTGCTTGCGGGTCTTCCCGAAGTCAGCCGCCCGCAACTCCAGCCAGTCCACATTATCTGCAGATGATACGTAGGCATTGCTTACACTCGCGTTCGCTTATGGTAAGATGGTTGTAGCTTATCGAGTAACCACCTAATGTTAATGGTTGTGTCGTAACTCCCATTTTATCATATTGGTTGTCTCGATGGGCCTTTTTATTTCAGCCTGTTGCACTTAGATTGTACATCCGCCACTTTTATAACGTATACTACAGTTCCATAAATATCCGATCTCCAACATTACATACCTGCATGATTTTCTCGCCGGAGGCAACACAACTATATTGCCCCGGAAAAGTTGATGAGCGGGTGAAATCGCGGGTGAAATCACGGCATAGGTTAGCGCTGCATTAATCTTATCACCTCTTGCAAAATGGGCATAGCCGGGATACCGCCCCGACGACTGACGCAAATGGTGGCGGTAGCATTGCCGAACCGCGCAAAAGAAGCGGCATCCTCCAGATTAACCGCTTCAAGCGGTTTACCTGATTTCAGCAGCTGACAGAGAAAGCCTCCCCAAAAGGCATCGCCCGCGCCGGTGGTATCGGTGGCGGGAAGATCGTAGCCGGGTATCATGCGACATTCGCCCTTTCGACATACAAGCGCCCCCGCTTTTCCAAGAGTCACCGCTATCAGGCCGATTCCCCGATCACTTAGCTCCTTTGCCGCTTTTTCCGGGTCACGATAACCGCTGAGCAGCTCAGTTTCCTCATCTGACAGCTTCATAACGTCCATCAAAGGCAAGGGCTCCCGCATTCTCAAAACAGCTTCTTCCCTGCTGCTCCACAGGGAGGCGCGGTAATTGGGATCGTAAGAGATGATCGCCCCGGCTTTTTTGGCTCGTTGGACCGCTGCGTAGGTCGCGGTCCTGACAGGCTCATCGGTCAGGGAAAGAGAACCGATGTGTAATACCGCTGTATTGTCCAGGACTTCAAGGTTCAGTTCTCCCGCAGCCAGGCAGGTATCTGCACCCGGCTTGCGCGCAAAGGAGAATTCCCGCTCGCCGCCATTCAGTGAGACAAAGGCCATGGTGGTAAACACATTCTCTGCCATGATCAGTCCCCGGGTATCAATACCGACTTTTTCCAGCGTCATGCGCAGAAACCGGCCGTGCATATCCTGCCCCACCTTGCCGATAAAGGCTGTTTTTGCCCCGAGGCGTGACAGCGCACTGAGCAGGTTGGCGGGAGCACCTCCAGGGTTCTGCTCAAACAGGCGCATCCCAGAGGGTGAGCGACCCGCTTCGGTAAAATCAATGAGCGCTTCGCCCAAAGCAACGACGTCGTATTTTTTTCCCGTTAACGTTGATTGATCGTTCATGCCTTTTCCCCTTCCACCGTTGGCGGATATTCGTTACAGAGCAGCCGGTAGGGAGGCTCATCCTCCTCGATGGCGGGAAAGCGTCCTAATTTCTCGTAAAAACGGTTGTCGTTGGCATCGTCGTTGCACATGGAGACCTCTCCCAGCAGCACCGGCCCGGTTCCGGGCTCAACTTTAAAATCATGGTAGAGGTAAGGTGTAATGGTGATGCTCTCGCCGGGACAGAGCCGAACTTGTGTCCCGGCCTGCACGGTATATCGACGTCCATCCGAAAACACCGTGACAAGGGTATCTGCCAGCTTCTCGTCCGGGGCCGCGTTGTAGACCTGAATCAGGATATTGCCGCCGCCTCGATTGATGATGTCCTCCATTTTGTACCAGTGAAAGTGCATGGGGGAATACTGGCATTCCTCCAGCATCAGCAGTTTCTCGGCATAGGTCTTTTGATACTTGCTGTTCAGTTTGCCGTTGCGCAGAGTAATCAGGGTAAATCCCAGCTCATCGAATTTTCCCTCGCCGTAGTCGGTCACGTCCCAGCCGAGCATGGTTTCACGGATTTCGTCGTACGCATGGCTCTTACCCAGCCAATTTTCCGGAGTCCAGCTGCAAAAGGGCGGCAACATAAATCCATGCTTTTTTGCTGTTTCCTCCATTCTTCGGATCGCGGCATTAATTTGTGAACGCTTCATATGCAACCTCCTGTCAATATGATTTGCAGGTAAATTGTTTCAACTTGCCGATAAAGGCACGTTGATATACAAAATAGAGTAAGCTTAACGCCTCCACCGCAGGAAAGCCTGACAGACAGGGCGAAAGCCGCGATATTTGATTGTTGGATTTTTCTACCAATCATAATAAGGCGGCTATTAAGCGCGGAAATTCAGATAGTGTACAGTACCAAATTTACGGTTTATTTGCGTTCAAGCGGCCTTTCGCTGATGATAATATCCCCAGCATAAGGCGTCATAAAGCGCAGGTATCCGTTTTGATCAGTCCAGTAAGCAGGTACCGCGATGCGCCGGCAGGCGTTAGTCGCCCTGTTATAGCTGTAGAAGCACAAATTTTGGGTATCCGTACCGGACAGATCGACCTTTGCGGCAATTCTTACGGTAACGCCCCAATCCTCTTGCTGGTCGAAATGAATGACCCGAAGCTGATTGGCGAACCATCTTTCAAACGTTTTATGGGTCCTTTCCACTTCCGTGCCTGTAACGTAGCCAGATACAAGGGTATCCTTTGTTATGTTTTCGGACTGATCGATGTAGAGCCTCACCTGTACCGCGTTATTTAAGACAGTATCGTGCTCGAAGCGCAGGCCGCCAAATGCCGCGAACGAACTTTTGCGCACGCCGTGCTTGCCGCTTGACGAGGTTCTTAAAAATCCGTTTTGACGGTTCTGTTCGTTTGTGCTGAGTTCCTGCGCAGAATTTTGTTCAAGCCAAGGCGAGGAGGGCGCGGGGGGCGTATAGGTAGAGCTGTCGCCGCTGTTATCGCTGTCGCCGCTTGCCGACGATTGAGGCTTGAAGGTGACATGGAGTTCGCTATCTTCCATCGCCTTCGCAAACGTGTAAGGATTGGTCAACACATTTGTCCAAGTAACGCGGCGATACATCCGGCACACTCAGCCGGACCGGATGGTTTTGGATTACCTCGATCACTTGGTCGAGAAGTTCGCCCAGATTAGTCCCGATGTCCAAACCATAACTGCCGAGTGAATACCCCTCCAGCAGGAAGTTTTCGTATCCCCCGGCAATGCCTTCCTTCATTTCGGAAAGTATCTCCTCCGGAGAACGGCTCTGGATTTTGCCGATCGCAAACTTGATCGCGCAGTAAGAACAGTTGCAGGCGCACCCAAGCATGCACTGGATGCGGAACGTAGACTCGTTGTTCTCGCGGATGATGGCTGCGATCTCTTTTACCGAACGCAGATTTTCTTTGGAGGTTTCAACACCGATCTCGTCTCTGGTTAACGGATCGGCCGACATTAGTCCGTGTTCTCGATAGGTGGGGTGTAACTGCCACGCACCGATTATATTGGGGCGCCTGAAGTCACACAATTTGTACTTCATATCGAAATATTCATCAAGTTTCTCGTAATTGCGGGGGTCAAAGGTCATGTAGCCATCCAATACTTTGCCGTTGATCTTGGGTAGGCAGCCGCCAACATAGACCTCGCACCCCTTCTTCTTCTCTGACTCGATCCGCTTAAGTGTCTGAAGGCCAAAGTCTTCGGCCGCCCGGGTAAATCCGCAGGTGGAAAGCAGAATCACATCGGCCTCGCGATCGGTTTCAAAATCGTCTTCCGACACCATATAGTCATTTCCCAGAAAGTATGCTTTGACCTGCTCAAGTTCCAATTCACGCCGGTTGCAGCTTGTTGAAATGATCTGTACCTTTGCCATGATGTCTTCCTCTTTCTCTCTGTTTTTTATGATGGGTTTGCCGTTACAGCAAGAGCTGTGTCAACCGCTTCATATCACCTTTCAGATTGGCATTGCCAGAAGAATCCGCCTCCTGATGTCCATTCCGCACGACTCGATGGTGTGCCGTAGCAAATAGGCTGCCGCTTTGAGAAAAACCCGATAGATGTGCGCTCGGGTGTGCATCTGCGTCAAAACCGGTACGTCCCCTACGACATCAGAATCTGCGGGTGCGGGGGGGACAACCTGGTTTTCGAGGTTGCTCACGTTAAATGGCCTTCACTGGCGCCAGTATCTCCGTTAAAGTCTCAATCCTGGACTCAAAAGCCCCTCGCGCCATTCTGCCGGTACCGATCAGGTAAATATAATCGTACAGGTTCGGAAGGCAGGGAAGCCCGAGCAGCCTCTTGGCGAACGCATGCGCGGCAACCTCGCCGCAACGGTTAATCTTTGCCTTTCGCGAAAGGCCGAACAGCCTTATGGTTTCCACACTGTCCAGCTGCTCCGTTACCGATGTTCCTGTTTTATACTCCCAAAAGTGGAAAAATTCATGAGAAAGGTGAATACGCAGCGCGCGGTCATAATTTAGTTCCGGCAAGCCGTCATAATTACTGTGCTCCACCAGTGCCCGGATGGAATCGGTATATAGTTCCACCCTGCACTCTTTCTCGCCCATGACTGCCTGACCACGCAGCGTGACGCCGAAGCTTGAACTGCGATTGGTCCGGTAATCCACGACAATTCCATACTGGCGGTAAAGATCGAAAATATCACATCCGGAAAACTGCCGTGCCGCCGCTTCGCCGGCCGCCAGAGAACCGTCGATATAGTAATTCAGCCGACCGGCGGGGATTTTATGAAAGAGCATATCCTGTGAGAGCTCATACAGCGCGAGTATACGGTCATCGATCATTCGCTTCTCCTTTATTTATACATTGCCGCGATGATTTCCTCTTCCGGCTGTAACAGTTCAGTTTCCAGGTCCAAAATGGAATAAAGCTGATCGGCGGTCTGTATACCGGTCAAATCGAGCATCTTTTCCTTGTAGAATATGAACACCTTGGGTATCGTGGCGTTGGCGTCAGAATAGGTCGTATTTTCGTCCAGGAAAGGGTTGAAGCTGCGCTCCCTGTCCTTTTTGCGGAACTTGAGATACCGGACATTTTCCCTGCGCAGATGTACCACGCCCTCCCTGTCCACCACAGCGAGCCTTTGCGTCGAGCGTTTAATGAACCCGAACAGCGCTTTTCTCGGCACCTTAGCGTGGAACACAGACCAGCGGCCGGCAGAGCAGGCAAACTGGGCCTGATCGTGCTCCACGCCGAGCGCTTCGGCGGCGACCTGTTTCAGCTGCTCCTTCGATGCGGTGCCCGCGCCCGGGTCTTTTTGCCTGAGCTCGGTGGCGCCGGTAGCGATTGCCCGCAGGATGTTTTTCTGCGCATCTATCTCGATCGCTACGTCGACCGTTTCTTCCTTCGCGCCGGACCGGACGATCTGTTCGATGACGTCGGCGCGTATCTTTTTGATATCGGCGTCGGTGGGACTTTGGACGGTACGCTCCAACTGCTCACGGACCATGGCAAGGGCCACGCCGATGGTAGAAATGTAGGGCGCATTTTTGGCGATCCTGCATTTAACTCCCATCTTTTCCGCCAGCGCGTTCACGACCACCGATCCGCTGCCGCCGCCGCCTACCAGCGTGATGTAGCCCCTGTCCAGTTCATACTCGTCTATAAGATCCTCCACCACGGCAGCCAGCTTGTCTGTTGCCAGATCAATCGCCTGCCGGGCCGCCTGTTCTGCTCCGGTCCCCATATGCTCGCCCAGCGCCTGCCAGGCCGCTCTGGCGGAAGCCTGCACGCCGCGGGCGTAGTCGCCTTCCGGCACATATCCCAGAAGGTTGGCGGCTCCGGCCAGCGTGAGCGAATATTCCGCGCCGTCCTGAGCGACGGCGACGGCGTATTCGCAGGGATCTTCGGAACGCGGGCTGACCAGGCGGATCTTGGGGCCGGCGACTGCGCCCTCGGAGGCAAAGCATTCATATTCAAGCCCCGCTATGTGTGCGCTGCGTGGGCCTACGTCGACGATTTTGCCGTCCCTGACGCGTATCATGCTGCCACCCGCCACACCGAGGGTCCGCACGTCCAGGCTTTGCAGATAGGTCTTGTGGCCGCCCACCTGCGCATACTTGATCATGACTCTGCCGTTTTTAATCACGCTGATATCGACGCTGGTGCCTCCCGCCTCGAAGAAAATACCGTCGGATATCTTTTCATACATCAGGGCTCCGGCTACCCCTGCGGCAAGTCCGGAAAGCATGGTCAGAATCGGGCGCCCCCGCATTTCGTCGATGCTCATTACGCCGCCGTCACAACGCATGATCATCAGGTCGGACTCTATTTTGGTATCCTTAACCGCCTGTTCGGTCATATCAGCCGTCTCCACCATTTTCGGGATCAGGCTGGCGTTGACCACGGCGGTTCGGGTGCGCATTTTAAGGCCGTATAGTTGGCTGATCTCATGGCCTCCGGTACTGTATAAACCCCTGTCGCGCGCTTTTTGCATGACCCTGAGCTCGTTGGCGGGGTCATCCACGCCGAAGGCTTCGCTGGCGACGATGACCTGCGCCCCACGCCCAAGCAGCCCGGTTATAGCGGATTCGATGTCTTCATCGGTCATCTGCCTGCTGTCTAAAAATGTGGCGGCGCTTTTCAGATATTTGCCCGGCGCGAGCTCTATGTTCTCAATGGCAGTATCGTTCCTGGCGCCGTACGCATCCATACCGGTCGCCATGCCTACGACTCCGACACTGGCCACGTCGCCTTCCAAAAGCGCGTTGGTGGCTTGCGTCGTACCATGGGCGATAAACGTTACGTCCTGTGGCAGAATACCGTGTTCCTTCATCAGTTCGGAAATAATCTGCACAACTCCATGAGCTACACCCTCACGATGGGTTGTTGGTATCTTTTTCTTCGCGATGACCTCAAAACTGTTATTGTCAATCACAACCGCATCGGTGAAAGTCCCGCCGACATCGATTCCTATTCTGACCTTGCCCATCTAATGGCCTCCAAAATCTTTGTTATAACACAATAAAGCTTGCTATGATCAGGCCTGCGAAAGTAGAGGCCATGATCCATAAAATCGTTTTTTTCAAAAATTCGTTAACATCGGTTTTCGTAAAGTCGGATACCCAGACATTGTGGGAATTGGTAGGATCGCATACCGACTGCACGTTGGAATCCAGACGCAGCGCTACCATGGCGGCGATGGGATTCATGCCGGAGGCTGCCAGAAGGGCAACGATCCCGCTGCCAAGTCCCCATACATTGAGAGGGCCGCGATAAATCGCCAGGAAGCTCAGCAAGCCGAACAGCAAAACGAACATGATCGGATTACCGGGAATAATAACGGAGATCACTGGATTGAGTACGGCGGCAACCTCCGGAGCCATGACAGACTTCAGCACCATACCGATGCCGATCATCAGCGCCGCCGCTCCCGCCGTATCCTGAATGCCCTCGACGAAGCCGCTGGAAACCACCTGCACCACGTTCTTGGGGGTGGAGAGAATCAGCGTGACCACGATGCCGACCATGATTGCGGGTACCAGCTGCATTTTTAACGCAAATACCAGCACAATGGGAACCAGCGGGCTGATCAAGGCGATGGTACGGACATTCCTTTCACTGGAAACCTGCTCCCCCTCCAATGTCGGCATTGCCCAAGCTTTACGGGTCTTGCGACTTTTGGTAATCCAGAACACCAGCATTACCACCGAGACAACGATCAGCGGAATCCCGCACAGCCAGGAATAACCAGTGACTGTTTCCAGGGGGAGGCCCAAAGTGTCTATGTAAACACCCAGCGTACCTACACTGAAAGTCACCCCAATGCCATTGGACAGCAGGAGTACGGCGCCGGCTGTCAAGGGGTCGACTCCGGCGCTGATCATGATGGGGACAATGATCGTACCCACAAGGATGACCATGCCCAACCCGTTGGCCGCAGCAAAAATGATAGAGCAGACAAGCAGGAAGGCCAGAGCAATTGGCAGAGGCTTGTCTCCCGCCAACTCAGCCGCTTTGCGAATAATGGTGCGTGTGATGCCGACCTTGGTGAGTATCTTTCCGAACCATCCGCCGAAAAGAAGCCCGGCGATCGCTGTACTCATGCGCATCGCGCCGCCTTCAAGCACGTCCTTGGCTATGGTGAACTTTTCACCGTCTGACGACATGAAAGGAATGCCGGCTACCAGCGCAATGCCCACGGCCATGATTGGCAGGGCAAGGATGGTTGGCAGCTTGCGGAGCATCATAAGCGCCACGCACGCCGCAAAGATGATAAAGATGCCGATTGCCTGTACGGTTGCCATAATAATTCCTCCTCATATTCTATTGGCGGCCTCGCCAAAATAAACCGGTAAAAAATGAGATGTAAAGCCTGAACTGATTATTGCTCAATTTTCATTTATCTGACTTCAAGATATGCGCCCTGTTCTCTGAGCGCGGCCTGCACGGCGGCAACGTCCACACCGCTCACATCGCCGCCCTTCGAGGCAGCCTGAGCAGCCGCGACTCCCGCCGCCTGCCCCATCGCACCGGCGCTGGGAGACAATCGCAGGGATGCCTGCGCTTCAAAAGTGGCGGAACAGCATCGGCCGGTCACGACAAGATTGGCGATCTCTTCGCATATCATCACCTCGAGAGGGATGTCATAATAGCTTCCGCGTTCGTTTAAAAAAGTGCTGGTTGTCCCTTCCCCTTTGGGGTTGTGTATGTCAATAGGGTAGCCGGAGTGAGCGATTACACTGTCAAAACGCCTGCACGCAAGGATATCCGCGGCGGTGAGGGTGTAACGTCCGACCAATTGTCTCGAGCCGCGCACTCCAACTGAAGGGCCGGTGAATTCCAGCAGGGCATTTTTAAAGCCGGGCACATATTTGCGCATAAAACGGTCAAGCTGATCACATTGTCTGCGGCCGACGAGCTCGGCATCGCTGAGGCTCGCCGCGCTTGTAGCATCATGCTCAATGATGCGGGTGGTGTTCAGTATGTACTCGCCCTCCCTGTCGGTAGCAAACATCAGGATGTTTTCCCGCGCCATCTCCAGCTCCCCGGCCGCCTTGGCCTGCGCCACCTCACCGGAAAACCCCTCGAGGTCCATCGGAATGTCGCGGCGCAGCAGATCGGCATGTTCTCTCATCTGCGGGAAATCCTCTAAATTCATCAACACATGCGCTTTCAGTACCTTGGTGTTTACATTGCAGTATTTCATTTTCATTGTCATGGGCTGCGCCGCGCCGTCCTCAGGGCGGCCCCGGGTCATTACCGCTCCGGCCCAGGCGGCAATATCCCCGTCGCCGGTAGCGTCGATAATCACTTTGGCCTTTATCGAATTTAACCCATCCTTGTTACAAACAGTCAGCCCGGTGAGCCGATCGCCCTCCCGGTTTACCGCTCCGATAAAGCTGTGGAATAACAGCGTTGCGCCGGCACTGGTCAACAGTTCGTCGAGTACAAGCTTTAATCCCTCGGCGTTAAAGGGCGTCACCGTATCAGTGTACTGCTTGGTGTCCGGTACATGCCCGGGAGAATATCCCCTATTTACAAGCGCGTCCACTACTTCCTGCATGAAGCCGCGGATTACCTGCTTTTCACCGGCGTGAAAAGTCATCATGGGTCCTACCCCACAGCTTGTCAGAGTTCCTCCGAGGTATCCGCCTTGTTCCACCACCAGCACGTCGGCGCCACAACGGGCGGCCGCAACTGCGGCGGCGCAGCCGGATACCCCTCCTCCCGCAACAATAACATCAAATTGCCGGTCATAAATTGAATTTGCCATTGTCATACCGCCTTTGTTGAAAATTTAAGTTGGGACTGGACGGGATAAAACAACATGTTACAGTAGCGATTAAAATTTTATATGTACATTATAACTAAATTTATCACACTTTGATAAATATTATAGGATAATATTAGCACTGCTTTCAAATAATGTCAATCATTTTGATAGATTTTTTTATATCGATTGATAGTTTTTGATATTTTCTTTTTAATAGCATGATATTTACTGATTGTTTTATTTATGCTATAGTTGTATAATCATTATGAATTCAAGTAGTGAAATTTTGGAAAACGATTCTTGGTATGTCTTTGTCATACAAAAGAGGTGATATTCTATGGCCGCTGTCATATCTAAAATAATATCCATGCAGCCCAGCCTCACCGTCATCGAAAACGAAATTGCTCAATATGTGATGAATTATTCTGAGGATGTGGTTACCAGCACCATATCCGCCATCGCAAAAAACACAAACACTTCGGAGGCAAGCATCAATCGTTTCTGCAAAAAGCTGGGTTTCAAAGGTTTCAACAGTTTTAAAGTCGCGCTTGCCCAGGAAAATTACTATAATAATATGAAAGAACGCGGCGAGCCTGAGGATATGACCTTTACGTCATCTATCAGCCGCGATTACCGCCAAATGATTCTGAATACCTCCGCGATGCTGGATGAAAATACCGTCCTCCAAGCGGTAGCCGGTATCAAAAGCGCCACCCGTATCTACATATTTTCTACTGCCGGTACCGCTTTTGCCGCCATGGAATTGGAATTCAAGCTAAGCATGGTGGGGCTGAATGTAAAATGCGTGACCGATGCCAATAGTATGCGGATGTTCGCCTCTGGTGTGCAGAGTCGGGATCTTGTGGCCGTGATTGTACCGTCCATCCTCATGCGCGACATTTTTCAAGCGGTCAATATTTGTAAGGATCGCGGCGCAAAGATACTCAGCATAACAAGCTACGATTCTCCGAAGCTGAGCAGCCTTGTGGATTTTAAGTTTGTCACAAGCGTTAAGATCATCACCCGCAACGCTTTGTCGCTCTCAAACAGCCTGATGTTTCTTTATGTCGTGGACGTTCTGTACAGCGCCCTTCTGAACAGCGACAAGGATTTACGCCAGAAGAAGCTGGACAGCGATGCCCTGCTGGGCTCCAATCAAATCATTGATAATTATCTGTTGGAATATTAGTATGAACCTTTTGATTAGAAATCAAAGGCAATGCTGATACACATAGTAATACAATAGCGCCATTTATAATCTTCGGGAAATAAGTCAAAGCCTCCGGCTAAGCCGGAGGCTTGAATGGCCCTAGAAGGGCACAATACAAACAATACCCCTAAGGGGTCCCGAAAGATCTGCCACCTGCATTGCTTTTTCGGGCAACCCCTAAAGGGGTGTTTTTTTATGCCTTGGTATTCTTGCTACCCGTAAACGGGTCTGTGTACTCCTTTAGACTCATCTGATCCGCTAGCTGGTCCTCCTCCAGTTGCTTTTTTATGTATTCTTGAATCTGCTTCTTATTCCTACCAACTGTGTCCACGTAATACCCTCGTGCCCAAAAATGTCTATTCCCATATTTGTACTTCAAATTTGCGTGCCGATCAAATATCATCAGGCTGCTCTTCCCTTTGAGGTACCCCATGAAACTTGAAATACTCATTTTGGGCGGTATTGATAATAATAAATGGATGTGATCCGGCATCATATGCCTTTCTATTATTTCTACCCCCTTCCATTTACATAAATCTCTTATGTTTTGCTGTATATCTGCCCTTAATTGGTTATATATCTGCTTCCTTCTGTATTTGGGAGTGAAAACTATTAGGTAGATCTCTGGATCTGTGGCTTGTTCATTACAATACTGAGCGGCCTCACAGGGACTACAGGAATCGAGGAAAAAGTCCCCTAGATACCGCACTGGTGTTTACTTTATCTGCTAGATATGACTCTTAGTTGTACACATCAATAATTGTTTGATTTGATTGCGATCTGCATTGTTAACACTATCAGTAATAACACCTTTATCAATTTTAACAATTATAGGAACATATTTAAGCCCAAGTTCTGCAAAAACTGCTTTGGCCTCATCAATTGGCATTTCTTCGGCATTATAATAGTAAACAGTGGGTTCAGGGTTATCATAAACTAATTCAAATACTTTCTGAAAGTTAATGCAAGCAGTACAGGTTGTGCCTCCAAAATAAATATATACTGATTCAGGCTGATTTATCAAATCATAAATCTGGGTAACTTTGATTGCTTGAGTATGTTTAGGAGCCAACTTCATAACTGTTCTGTTTATTTTCGAATTATTTGCAAATTCGATAATATAACCAACCATAACAAATATAAAAAAGCAAATAATTAAAAGGAAGCATAATGCCGCGCGAACCTTTTTTGGTCTTTTGTTGCCTAAAATAACTAATGCCATAATCCCAAACGCAGAAGATACGAAAAAATATAATGCAGACAAATTAAAAATAAATATAGGAATCCATATGGAAAATCCCGCAACTATAAGAATTGCGGCAATGCTGTCTCTATGTTTGGCCATAAACATCACTGAGAACGCCCCTTTGTAGTAAACTTGTAACGCTCTTGCCTAATGAATTACAATATCTAAAGGAAAACGACTTTCTAAAAAAAGCAGCGGCATTCTTTGCGAAGGGAATCAATTAGTGGCATATCGATTCATTGAAATACATCAGAGGAATTTCGGAACCCGTTGGCTGTTAAAACGAATGAGAATATTTCCAAACGCATACTACAATTATCTGAAACAAACCAAGACTGCTTACCATGGAAAGAAAAGTGAGATTTGCTGTAAGATCAAGGATATCTATCATGAATTCAGCGGAATCCTTGGCCATAGGAGTACGCGTGTTTTCCTTGCAAGAAACCAGATGCTTTTAAGTAAAACTACGGTTCACAAATATATGAACAAAGAGCTTCATCTGCAATGTGTCTGCCGCCGTAAGCGCCCTGGGTACAAAAAGGGACATGCCCACAAAACCTATCCAAACCTGTTGGAGCGAAACTTTATGGCAGACAAAGCCAATCAGGTCTGGTGTACAGATTTTACATATGTTTTTCTTACGAACGGTTCCATGCGTTACAACTGTACCATCATTGATTTAATAGAAAATAGACTTTATTATGGAGTGTCCTTTTTCGAAGAACGCCATTCCAGAGGAGACACTCCATATTGGACTTTAAAGCACTTGGAAAAATAGGCAAAACTTTGAAAGCCCACAGCGTAGGCTATATCTTGTATTCTTTTATTGGAACCTTGAATTAATTCAAGTGCTTTATGCAATCTTAGGTCGCATAAATAAGCGTTAAAATTAACATTCATATTTCTTTTGAAAAGCCTGGACAGATATTCCGGATTTACCTGCACATGCTCCGCCACAGAGGACAAACTGAGTGGCTTCATATAGTTCTGTTCCAAATACTTTAAGACCTTCTGTATCCTTTCTGATCCTCTTGCCTCGATTAAAGGCATGCTGCTTTGTTCTTCAGAAATATACTGCTTGACAATGTCTTTTAACTGTCCTATATGATTGCTGCCCTGGATATTACTAGTAAGCGTGGCTATGTGGGTCCCGCCGTGTTCTTTAGCACAGATGAAACGACTGACATGCTCACAGACATTTACCATTGCACTTTTCAAAAAGTCTATGTTGGGATAGGTATATTGTTCCAATACGGTGCAGAATTTATCTACTTCATGCAGAATATTGATCATTTCTGAGCTTGTCGTGGCCTGTAGCAACACGGTGTATAGATCCTCTACATCCGCATCCATATTTTGTGGATGATAACCTAATATGTAGACACTTTTTCCATAAAAATTTATATTTCGATGAATGTATAATTGCTTTAACAAATACAGCAACTTCTCAAGCCCTGCAGTAACGGGAGAGGATACTACCAGCGCAAGCCGATTGCACTTTTGTAGTTCACTGCAAAATGCAAATTGGCTTTGCATCTGCAACAATCTGCTTGGCTGACAATGAAATTCAGCGCATCCCATTGATATCCCATTGGTAACGGGTACATAAAAACGCAGGAGGAGGGAGTCATCAACCGGTACATACTGCTTTATTTCACTGGAATCATAACTCTCTGCTTTTGTGAGAAAACAAAAATAATCGTGCTCAGGCATATTTTCCGATAGCGTACTTTCTCTAAATGCTTTATCCTCAATATTGTTTTGGATTACGGCCTCGGCGATAAACTGAGATAATGTGTCACTGTTGCTGTTCTGATAGTAACTTGTAAAAAAATGATTGATGGCATGTATTAGCCGCTCCTCATTTATCTCTGCTTTTAACAGATAATCCGTGGCATGAAATTTAAAGGCGGATCGTACATATTCATAATCATCATAACTGCTTAGAACAATAATCCCAACCCGTGGATAATGGTTCTGCATTTGTTCCAGCAATCCAATACCATCCAACTGCTGCATGCGGATATCTGAAATTACAAGGTGATAATCAATATCATCAAGTTTTCGCAGGGCGTCAAGACCGTTTATTGCACTTTCAACATGGCAATCCGAAAAGTGACTTCGGATTGTACGAGACAGCCATTCCCGAATCGGGTATTCATCATCAATGACAAGTATATTTCGCACAAAATTCCCCTTTCGGCCGTTTACTTTATTTTTGGCAGACGCATGCAAACAGCGGTATTGTAGTCAGGATTGTCTCGTATAAATAATCCATAATTTTTTCCATAATGCAACTGAATTCGCTGCTGAATGTTATTTAGACCTATATGAGTGGACGAATTCTTTCTTTTTGGCTGTTCGCTTTCTTTGCTGAGTAATACTGCTTGCAGTTCGCTTTCGGTAAAAGACCTGCCGTTATTACAGATTTCAATCAGCAGATCTGGTTCGTCATCCATTACGTTAATAATAATTTTTCCTCCATCAGGAGGCAAGCCGTGCAAGACTGCATTTTCAACAATGGGTTGCAGTAGAAAACGTAAAATACGAGCTGTGTAAAAGCGTTCCGGCAAATTGATGGATAAAGCAATATTATGATCGTAACGAAGGTTTTGTAGCTCCACATATTTCCTCAGGTAAATAGATTCATCCAACAAACTGTTTTCGCTATCGTTGGAATTAATGGAATTGCGTAGAAGTGAAATTAAGATCTCAATCATTTCTGAGGCTTTTTGAGGCTGATTCATTAGAACGGTACACTTTATGGAAAACAACGTATTATAAAGAAAATGCGGGTTGATCTGCGCCTTTAAAAAGTTGAACTTTACAGTGTTGACCTCAGCCTCCTTCTGACGAATTCCTTCCATGAGAGATACGATTTTATCCAACAACCGGTTAAACTGTGAACGCATGGTTTGAACTTCCGAAAGGCTGTAATTTACAGCAATCGGTTCGAAATAGTTAGCAATAGAAAATTCCATTTCGCTGCAAAAGCCCTGTAGTGGTTGGGATATTTTCTTTGCTAGTAATGTTGATAGCAAAATGGACAGCATGCAACCGGAAATTGCAATGGCAATTACCTGTCCCAGTAATTGGCGGATTGGCCGCCGGATCAGGACAAGCGGTATCTGCTCATAGATTGTCCATCCTGTAGTTTCCGATGTGAATTTCGCACTGAAAAACTTCTGATTCTGAGATTGATGGATCGAGTAATTTTCGTTGCCTCTTACAAATCGGTAGTCGGGGACGACAAAGGGAACCGTGCCCAGCTTTGACTTGTCATTGCTGGAGATCGCGACAGATAAAGTATCAAGTATGTATATTTTATTTTGCTTATCAATCAGATTATTATAGGTGTTGCTCAATATGGATTCAGGCACACATACAAAAATGGAGCCAGAATAGGCGCCGTCCTGAGTAAACAAGTTGCGGATGACCGCAATACTGAAATTTCCATCCCTTTCGTTAACTGTATTAATAATGTATCGATTGGTTTTACTGGCAATGTGCTTAGTAAACCAGGAAAAAGAACGGATTCTTTGAAAATCCGTGTCTTTATAATCGCTTCTGGAAGAATACTGAAACCCGTTATTAGCGATGCAGACGATGTAAAACGAAACATCAATCTGCTTGAAGGCCTCGTAATATTTTGTGTAGGTCTGATCAATCTGCGCTTTTATAGAAGGAAGATTTAACATATCCGTACTGTCACTCATAATCGTACCGGCAATTAACTCGTCGCGGTATAGCAAATCCGAGATCGCTCCGGCGCTGCTGAATATGGCGTCGGCTTTTTGGGATATCAAGCTCAGGCTATCCTGTCTATCTTCGCTGAGCACCTGCAACATGTTGTGTTCATTATAGATCGCAAAAGGAACGGTAATCAACGCAGTCAACAACACCAGCATGGCAGATACCGAATACTGCAACATCTGTTTTATACTGTACATACAATACCTCTTTATCTCAATACAAGACAGAACCTTAGTCAAAACCCACCATAATTATTATGACAAAATTCTTATCGAATTACAATTTTAAATATTGTCAATTTTGTAATAAAAGATCAATTTTTTTATAACATTCCTCTTTTAAATCGTATGGAATGTCAGAAAAAAATTATGTAATGTCATTTGCCTGATAACGCTATTGAGCAAAAACAGTGTATCATAATAACACTAAGTTTTTTGCGGACCTTTAAAAAATTGTTTTGAGAAAGGATGCATTAACAAATGAAAAAACGGTTGAGCCTACTAATAATCCTTTGCCTTTTAACGGCGTGTATCAGCGGTTGCGCCGGAGGGAACGGTACCTCATTGTCGTCGGCGCCTGCATCTGAAGGGACCTCAAATGCCCAGCCAGCGCAACAAAACGAAGTTGCTTCGGAAAACACGTCGATTGGTGAACCGGTTAAGATCCGCGTAGCCGCTATGCCCCAGCAACTGAGTCTTCCCATGTATTATATCAGCCAGCAGGGTTGGGATGTGAAAAACGGTTTTAAACTTGAACTGAGCACCTTCCAAAGCGGGGCCCCCATGAATGAAGCGCTCGGCGCCGATTTATGGGATATTGCTACCATCGGAGCGGCTGGCGTTCTCTCCTGCAGCGTATATGACGCGGTACATATCATGTCTCATGAGGACAGTTCTGCAGGCATAGATTTTATGGTTCGCCCGGATAGCCCAGTTGCTCAAATAAAAGGATACTTGCCCGAATATCCCGACATGTACGGCGACCCCGATACAATTAAGGGCGCGGTCTTCATGTTTCCCATCGGCAGCGGACATCACCTGCTGTTGACAGAGTACCTGAACGCCATGGGCTTGTCCGAATCGGACATCAGCATGGTCAACATGAACCACGCCGAAGGATACCAGGCATTTGTCTCTGGCCAAGGAGACTTCTCAGCAACCGCCTATCCTACTACGGACAACTACATTAAAGAGGGTTATATCTCCGCGGTAAACATGAGTTCCGCCAACTGCCCTTATTACGACAACGTCGTGGTAAACCGTAAATTCTATGATAAGCCCGAGAACCAGGACGCCCTGGTAGCCCTACTGACACAGATGCTGCGCTGTGCCGATGCATTCCAAGATGATCAGGTCCTGCTGGACGCCATGGTGGACTGGTACAAGGTAAACGGGCAGGAAGTAAATCCTGATGATGTACGCAACCAGGTGCTGGAGCGCCCCTTCCTGACGGTGGCCGATTACACCAGCAGCGACACAACCGCTTCTTTTAAGCGTATGGCCGAGTTTTTCGCTTCCACCGAGCAAATCAGCCAGGAAGACCTGGAGCGGGTGTTTAACAACATACGTCCGGAGCTGTTGGAAAAGGCGCTGGAAGCCTATAACAGCAAATAGTTACAGCATCCCTCATAAAAAACAGCGCTGGACCGGGCATCTAAAACGGAACGGTTCAGCGCTTTTATAAAAGGTGATATGTATGCAAGTGTCAAAACGATTTTGCCTAAAAATCGTATCCGCGTTATCCATTCTTTTATTTCTTCTGATTTGGTATCTAACAACGGACGTGCTGAAAACAGTTCCGCCGACATCCCTGCCGTCACCGATCAAGGTTTGCCAAACCTTCGTCGAAAAACTGCACAACACAGCTCCAGACGGAGCGACACTTGGTGTACATATATTGGCCAGTCTCCAGGTATCGCTGACAGGGTTTACGCTGGGATGTGTGATTGGAATACCGTTGGGCATTTTCATGGCATGGTTCCACCGGTTCGACCTGCTGACCAAGCCGGTGTTTGATTTTCTGCGCACTATCCCGCCCATTGCGTTTATCCCTATCATGATTATTCTTCTGGGAATCGGTGTACTGGCCAAGGCTTCCATCGTATTTTTATCAGCATTTATTCCCTGCGTCATCAATACGTACACCGGTATCAAGGCCACTAAGCCGGTGCATATCTGGGTGGCACAAACTTTTGGGGCCTCCCGTATGCGCACATTGTGGAAAGTTGCTGTTCCCACGGCGTTGCCCTTTATCTTTACCGGAATGAAGGTGTCCCTCAACGCAGCATGGACTTCTCTTTTAGCCGCCGAAATGTTGGGTTCCTCTAAAGGATTGGGGTTTATGATTCAAATGGGGCGCCTGCTTATCCGCGCCGACGTAGTGGTTGTCGGTATGATTACCATTGGCTTTATTGGTTTTATCCTCTCCGCAATCCTTGACTATCTGGAAACTACTTTTGTGAAAGGAGGAGCATGATGTGAAAAAGCGCATTGACCCAAAACGTATGGAAAGCATTGTTTTGGGTATTATTTCCTTCTTATCCCTGCTTATTCTGTGGCAGACGGCTATTTGGATCACGGGTACCACCCGCTTCCCCAGCCCGACCACAGTAATCGTGCGGTTTTTTCGCGCCCTGGTGGAGCCCATAGGACCTTATACAGTCATTGGTCATGTGGCATGGAGCTTTTCCCGCGTATTTGTGGGATACTCCCTGGCCGCTCTGCTGGGTATAACGCTGGGCCTGACAATGGGCTGGTTTCCATATGTCCGCGCTGCGTTCAAGCCTTTGTTTGACCTGTTGCGCCCAATCGCGCCACTGGCATGGATCCCATTAGCCATCCTTTGGATGGGTATCGAGGAAAAATCCAAGTACTTCTTAATTTTTGTGGCATCTTTCGTCCCCTTTACCCTGAACGCTTACGCCGGAAGCATAAAAGCCGACCGGCAACTTATTGGCGCGGCTAAAATGCTGGGCGCAAAAAATAACCAGCTTTTCTTTAAGATTGTAGTTCCTTCTTCGGTTCCGCAGATTTTCTCCGGAGCGCAGGTAGCGTTATCCAACGCATGGATGACCATGCTGGCCGCCGAAATGATCCGGTCTTCCTATGGAATCGGTTGGGTAATCATTGCCGGGCAGCAGGTCAACGATATGGCACAGATGATTGCCAGCATGATCGCCATCGGGATCGTGGGTTTTTTACTGGCGACTGGCATGCGGCTCTTGGAAAGGAGATTTTTGGTGTGGAACAATCAGGGAATTTAGATAACAGCAAAATGTCCTGCAGAAACCTTACAAAAAGCTTCCCCTCCAAGAAGCAGAATTTTCTGATTCTGGATGGTATCTCCTTTGATGTGCGTGAAAATGAGTTTCTGGTGCTGTTTGGGCCCGGCCAATGCGGCAAAACAACCCTTCTGTATATGCTGGCGGGCATCGAGCCGCCTACCTCCGGCGAGATTCGACATGGCGGCAAACAGGTTCTGGAGCCGGACAGCAGCCGTGCGGTGGTTTACCAAACCATGGCGCTGTTTTCCTGGCTAACAGTCAAGGGAAATGTAGAGTTTGGCCCAAAAGCACGCGGCGTATCTAAAGAGCGGCGGGAGCGGGATACACAGCATTTTATCGATCTTGTGGGATTGACTGGCTTTGAAAACAGTTATCCCATCCAGTTATCCGGCGGCATGAAACAGCGGGTAGGAATCGCCAGAGCTTACTGCAACAACCCGGACGTGTTGCTTATGGACGAACCCTTCGGCCACCTCGACGCTCAGACCCGCTATATGATGCAGGAATCGTTAGAAAAAATTTGGCAGAATGAGAAACGAACAGTGGTATTTGTTACAAACAACATTGAGGAAGCAATCTTCCTTGCGGATCGCATTATTCTTCTCTCCAACTGCCCCAGCCGTATCTGCGCGGAATACGATATTGCTTTGCCCCGTCCCCGCAGCGTGATGGATCCGGAATTTCTCCGTCTGCGCAAGGAGATTACCGCGGCGATGGATCGGGTTGTTGATAAGGAAGGAGGGCAGCCGTGAACCGGAATGCAATTGTTAAAGTAGAAAACCTCAGCAAACGGTTTGGAGACCTGTTGGTGTTGAATGATATCACGTTTAACGTGTACAAAGGCGAATTTCTTTGTATTGTGGGCCCGACAGGCTGTGGCAAAACCACCTTCCTCAACAGTTTGACTCATCTGTATGAGCCCACCTCGGGCAGCATACTGTTTCAAGGGGAACCTGTTGACCTGCAAAAGCACAACATTACCTATATATTTCAGGAGTATTCCGCGATGGAATGGCTTACGGTCAGGCAAAATGTCCGATTTGGGCTGGAAATCAAGCAGCAGTACGATGGTATTGACAAAAAAGTGGATGATGCGCTGGAGTTAGTAGGGTTAAAACAGTTTGAGAGCTATTATCCCCGGCAGTTATCCGCCAGCATGCTGCAACGGGTTGTGATTGCAAGGGCGTTTGCTACCCAGCCTGAACTGTTGCTGATGGATGAACCCTACGGGCAGTTAGACATTAACCTGCGCTTCAAGCTGGAGGACGAGGTTGTCCGCTTATGTAAACAGACAAACACCACAGTTGTTTTCATTACCCATAATATTGAAGAGGCTGTTTATCTGGGAGACCGGATTTTGGTGCTCACCAACAAGCCCACTTCCATTAAAGAAGTCATTATCGATGATTTTGACCGTCCCAGGGATATCACGCATCCCGACTTTGTCGAGATGCGCAACCGCATCACCGATCTCATCAAGTGGTGGTAAAGGAGCTAAAAAAATGAGTAAAAACGCACAATATAATGTTCTATGGATTTGTACCGACCAGCAGCGCTGGGACACCCTGGGCTGTTACGGGAACCCGTATGTGCATACACCAAATCTCGATCGTTTGGCTCAGAATGGCACACGGTTTGAGCGGGCATATTGTCAAAACCCTACCTGCTCTCCCAGCCGTGCCAGCTTTTTGACCGGCCGGTACCCACGTACAACCCGCTGCCGCCAAAACGGCCAAAGGATTCCGCGTGACGAAAAACTCATCAGTAAAATATTTTCCGAGCAGGGATATGTCTGCGGCCTGTCTGGCAAGCTGCATCTCAACCCCTGTAATCCAGATATCTGCAAAGGCATGGAAGAACGCATTGACGACGGCTACGACGTATTTCATTGGTCCCATGGCGGTCACGATGGCTGGGCCACACACGAATATTTTCAGTGGCTGCGGGAAAAAGGGCAACGGTTTTCCGCCTGCAACGTGGAAGGCACGGAATTGGTTCAATACGGCATGAATGAGGAGTACCACCAGACCACCTGGTGTACGGAGAAAGCGCTCAACTTTATTGAGGCAAATGTGGAATACAAAAACCCTTGGTTCTTTTCCCTGAACATCTATGACCCTCACCATCCTTTTGATCCACCCAAAGCATACCTGGATCGTTATATGGATTGCTTGGACGATCTTCCATTGCCGAATTATGCTCCGGGGGAACTGGATGACAAGCCTTTGTTCCAAAAGCTGGACCATAAGGGTGCTTATAACAATCACGATTCCAACAATGCAGCTATTATCTATGACAACATGAGCGACTGGGAACATCGGCTGATGAAAGCATCCTATTATGCCATGGTGGATCTTATTGACAAGCAGGTTGGCCGTCTGATAGATACGTTGGAACGATTGGGGCAGTTAGAAAACACTATTGTCATCTTTACCTCCGATCATGGCGAGATGCTCGGAGATCATGGTATTTATCTAAAGGGCCCATATTTTTATGAAGGTGCCACCCACATTCCTTTGATCATCTCCTGCCCTGGTACAATCCGGCAAGGATTCAGCAGCAGCGCACTGGTGGAGCTGGTGGATTTGTCCCCCACATTAACGGAAGCAATCGGTTTGGATACGCAGCCTCAAATGCAGGGAAAATCTCTGTGGGATTTGCTGACAGACCCAAATTGTGAGGATCGTCATAAGAATTGTATTTACTGTGAATACTACAATTCCATGCCTTGGCACAAAGCCCCCAACGCTCAGTGTACAATGGTTTTTGATGGCCGGTATAAACTGGTGAATGTCCATAGCACGAAGGAGGGGGAACTTTATGATCTGTCTAAAGACCCGAAGGAAACTCATAACCTTTGGGACGACCCTGACTATACGAGTGTAAAGATCAGTAAGCTGGTACAATTAAGTGATGCAATGGCATTTACGGTGGATCCTATGGGAGAGCGATTATCGGCATGGTAAAAGTCAAGGCATTACATAACTGTTTAAGACAATTGTGCCCACCCCAAGGTTCAAAAATTACAGATTAAAAGTGCCAAGAAAACAAAGACATGGCCTGCAATTACCGATATTTACAGACTTTTGAGGAACTAGGTGAATATAGATTATGTAAATCTCCATTGTCTGATAAGATAAAACAGGCAATGGAGATTTTATTATAGCAGGGAAAGAAAAAGCAGGTTGCAGCAAATAATCGAGGAATATGGACCGGGAAGACTGAGACTTGCTTTAAAAGTGACGCCATCACGCAAAGGCGCTTAGCCTCTCCACCTGGATCTGCGGCAGCAATGCCTCGAGATCTTCTCCACGGAAACTGCCGGTTTCCTGCGTGAGCGCATTAGCGGTGGAAATGGCCACGGCATAGCGGATCCGCTCCGGCAGAGCCATTCCCCGCGCGAGGCCGACCGCGAATCCGGCCACCATGCTGTCGCCGCAGCCCACCGTGTTCACCACGGGCACATTCGGAGTGATGCCACGATAAACGCCCTCGCCGCTCACTACAAGCACGCCGTCTCTGCCAAGGGAGACCGCCACAGTATCAACACCGCCATCGTGCAGCTGCCGCGCAGCAGCAATCACCTCCTGCCGAGAGCTTACTGTTTTCCCAAGCAATTGGCAGATCTCGTCCGCGTTGGGCTTTATAAAGGTTGGATATGCGCTCAGTGCGGCACGAAGCGCCTCGCCGCTTGAGTCCAATAAAACGGGTTTTCCCGCGCGCCGTGCCAGCTCCACGAGAAGGCCGTAGAAATCAGCCGGCACGCCTTTCGGCATGCTACCGGAGATCGTGACAATGCGGGATAGAGGGAGCTGCGTTTCAAAGTCGTGCAAAAACGCGGCGAGGTCGTCCTCTGTCACCAAGCTGCCCGGCTCAAGGAACTCCGTGCTTTTGTTGGTTGCGAGATCGCGCACGTTGATACAGCAGCGCGTTTCGGCGTTGATGTGCGTAAAACGTTTTTCAATGCCGCGTACGAAGATCAGGCTTTCGAACAATCGCCCGTTGTGCCCTCCTATAAAACCCATGGCCGTAACCGGCTCTCCGGCCAACGCTGCCACGCGGGATACATTCAGACCCTTTCCCCCCGCGGTATTGTTCACTTCCTTGACGCGCATCACTTTGTACGGGTCCAGATGGTCTACAACATAGGATTTATCCACCGATGCGTTGAGTGTAACTGTCAAAATCATGTGATCGTCACCTCACCCGTTCATCAGCATAATCTTTCCATGGACCCTTTCGGGATGACGGAACTCTGCAAACGCCTCTGCGGCTTGCCGCAGAGGATATTTTTTAAAGATAAAATCCGGATCGAATTTCAATTGTCCGGTAGCAAAATAGTGGGCCGTAAGAGTCCATTCCCTACCCGGAAACGGCGAGGAATAACTCATCCAGCTGCCGGTGAGCTTAAATTCCTTGCGGTTCATATTTTCCCACTCGCGGGGCGTAAAGCTCATATCTGTGTGCGGCGTGCCAATGCAACATACATGCGCTTTGTTGGACGCCACCTCAAAGCCAATATGGATCGTGGCAGGATTTCCCGCTGCTTCAAACGCATAGTCGAATTTGTATCCTTCCGTGATTTCCATCGTCCGCTTTATGTAGTCTTCGCTTTGGGTGTTTACAACTTCGTCCGCGCCCATGCGCTTTGCAAGCGCCAGTCGTCCTTCGTCAATGTCGAACGCCACCAGTTTTTTCGCTCCGAATATTTTCGCCCACTGCAACGTGAAAATCCCAATGGTTCCGCACCCCAGCACCGCAACGCACCCGCCGCCCTGGTAATCACTGCAAAAGAGCCCATGCAGCGCCACAGTGGACGGCTCAAACATGGCCGCCTGCTCATATGGGATACTGCTGTCATACTTCACCGCGTTTTTCTCCGGCATCACCACATACTCCGCAAAGCTTCCCTGCTCCCGGCTTCCTATAAAGCTGTAGTGTCTACATAGGGAAAAATTTCCGTTCTGGCAGTCGGCACACTTCATGCACGGCAAAAGCGGCGCGCCTGAAACCGTATCACCCACCCGGATAGTCGTGACGCCTTCCCCGACCTCCACTACGTCACCCGAAAACTCATGCCCGAGCACCACGGGATAGAAATGCGCTCCATGGTTGAGCACCCGGGGCACATCGCTGCCGCAGATCCCCGTTGCGCGCACATGTACTTTCACCGTGCCGGGCTTTACCGATGGTGTTTCATAATCATCGTAACGAATATCTTCGTTCGCATATAATACTGCTGCTTTCATATTATCGTTTTCCTATTCATCAAAGATTTCAAATTCTCATATAGCTCACGATAGATCTGATAGGTACTGCTGTACACCGCCAGATTCGTTTCGCACGGTTCGTAGGCACACCGGATATGCACGGTACGGCGCACCGCTTCATCAAAGTCCGCATATATATTCGTGCCTACACCTGCCAGGATGGCGGCCCCAAGAGCCGTTGCCGTGTCGGATGATGGCACCTCAATGCGCTTGCCCGTTATGTCCGCTTTAATCTGCATCCACAGTGAACTGTTTGCCGCGCCTCCCATGGCACGCAAGGTTTTGGTATGGGCGCCCGCCGCTTCCGCCACCTCCAGATTATGTCGCAGCGAGCAGGCCACGCCCTCCATCACCGCGCGCGCAAAATGTGCGCGCGTTTTGGAAAAGTCAATCCCGTAAAAAACGCCCTTAGCCTTTGCGTTCCACAGCGGACTTCGCTCACCCGCGAGATATGGCAGAAATACGAGTCCTTCACTGCCCGCCGGAATATCCGCTGCACCCCTGTCCATCTCCTGAAAAGGATTCGTTCCGCTTTGTTCTGCAACCATATGCTCTGCAGCGCCGAATTCCTGTAAAAACCAGTTTACTGCGCCGCCACCGCCCACCGTTCCTCCCTGCAGCAGCCACATTTGCGGCACTACATGCGGGCTCAGAATCAGCCGTTTCTCCGCGCGGGGGGCGCCGATGCAAATGCTCATGCCCCCCGCCTGGCCGCCCTGTTCCTGCGTTTGGCCGGGTCCTGTCACACCGGCGCCGAGGGTTCCGCACGCCGCGTCAAGGCCACCCGCAACCACAGGCGTGCCTACTGCAAGGCCGGTCTCCCGCGCTGCCCTGACGGTAATCCCGCCAATCACGTTGTGACTCTGCACAAGCAAAGGCAGCAGCTCCGGCCGCACGCCAAGCTCTGCGCAGAGCTCTGCGTCCCAGGTTTTCGCAGCCACGTCATAGCAGCTCCAGCCGTATCCCTGGCTGTGTTCCTGGGAGCAAACACCGGTAAGCCGGTAGGCGATAAAGCTGTTTGACTGCAATATTTGATCAGCTTTGGTATAGACCTCGGGTCTGTTCTGCTTATACCACAGTACCTTGGGCATGGTGTACATTGGCTGCAAGGGATTCCCGCTGACGGAAAACAGCTTCTCACAGCCACATAATACTTTCATTTGTTCACATTGAGGGACCGCGCGTGTGTCGAACCAAATAGGAGTGCGGCAAAGCACGTTTCCCTCTCGGTCTACCGCAATGGCACTCCAACTTTGTCCATCTACGCCCACCCCCTGCACATCCCGCGCGCACACACCTTTTTCCAGCACTGCGCGGATCGCACGACATACAGCTCTCCACCATTCTTCAGGGTCCTGTTCGGCCCAGCCGGGCTGCGGGTAGTAAACTTTGTAGTTTTCCGTAGCCTGCGCCAACACCTTGCCATCTGTCGTAAAAGCTGCCGCCTTACATGCGGAGGTTCCAATATCGATACCGAGCAGCACCTCACCCATACGTTCACCTTCTTACGCCTTGCCGTCGCATCCGCACACGCGGATGCGATTTTTGACGAGTTCCTTCACTTTCTCGCGGGCGATCTTTCCGTATGCCTTTGGGTCAAAGGTCTCCGGGGCCTCTCTCAGCACTTCCTTGATACCGTCGGAATAGGCGATGCGAAGCTCGGTTGCAAAATTCACCTTGCAAATGCCGCGCCGTATGCACTCCCGTACCGCTTCGTCGGAGAGACCCGACGCTCCGTGCAGCACCATGGGTACCGTAAGCATGTTGCGTAATTCGCTGACGAGCGCGGTGTTGAGCACCGGTGTTGTTTTGTAAACTCCATGCGCCGTACCCACACCCACCGCCATGCTCGAGAGCCCGGTCTCCGCTTCGAAGCGAATCGCTTCGGCAGGGATCGTATAGCCTGCGTTTTCGCATACGGTATCATCTTCCTTCCCGCCTACCCGGCCGATCTCGCCCTCAACGGGAATGCCCGCCGGCATGCACATATCGACAACACGCTTCGTAAGCGCAATGTTTTCCTCCAGGGGCAGATGGCTTCCATCGATCATGATGCTCGTATATCCTGCACGGAATGCCCGAGCACAGAGTTCAAAGCTGCTGCCATGGTCAAGGTGCATAACGACCGGAATTTTCACCTGGTCGGCAATTGCTTTTACGTTTGCACAGTATAGTTCAAGACTCGCATAACGTACGGTGGAGGGCGTCGTTTGTAAAATCACGGGTGCCTTCATTTCATCCGCCGCCATTATAGTGGCCTCCGCCATCTCCATATTTTCCACATTAAATGCGCCGATGGCATAACCGCCTTTTTGCGCGTCCGACAAAATTTCCAGCGAACTCACCAATGCCATAAAATATTTCCTTTCTATTGCCGTTAATCGCAAACATGTATTACGCTTCAGAATTCGTACTTGTATTCCAAAATGTAATCCATATTTTTCATAATGGCGTCGTCGAAATTTTTCTTCATGAGCTCTGCCTTCAGCTCCGCATAATGCGGTTCGCTCCACAAGTTATGAAATTCGTGGGGATCCTCCTGCAAGTCGTACAGTTCTCCATAGGGACGGTAATGGTAATTGACGATCTTGTAGCGTCCGTCAAAATACATGGTACCGTATTCCCTGTCCACATTTTTGACGCACCAGTAATATTCTGAATAAACAGATTCTTTATGCTTGTGCAGCGGGGCCTTGCCCTTCAGCAATTTGGCGAAACTTTTGCCCTGCATATATTGGGGCACTTCTTTTCCCAGCAATTCCAGGATGGTCGGCGCAATGTCCACCAACTCGATCAATGCCTCACTTACAACATTTTGCTGAATGATGCCAGGCAAAGACATGATAAGAGGAACATGGACAAGGCCTTCATAAAAATAGACACCTTTCCAATATACGCCGTGATCACCGCACATATCGCCATGATCGCTCATAAAAATAACAAGCGTATTTTCCCGCTGGTCAGTGCGGTCAAGATATTCCATCAACCTGCCGAACTGATCGTCAATCAGCTCAATTTGCGCGTAATAATCTCGAATATATTCTTTTTTGTCGTATTCACTTTTTTTGGTGATAGATTCTGTCGATCCATTTTGCCCGCCAATATAATAGTCCTTTTGTTGGATAGGCGTTTTATTCCAAAGCTCGCCATCCTCCCACAGGGGAAGCGGCATATCCTCCACTTTCAAGCGGTCCTTATATTCCTGAGGCGGATCCAGCGGCGGATGCGGATCAAAAGGATTGATACTGACCAGCCACGGCTTTGATGTATCTTTGCACGTTTCGATAAATTCGATTGCTTTTTCAACACACCAGGTTGTTTGGTGATATTTTGCCGGAACACCTACATCCTTTCCTGTAAAATTAGGGTTTTGTTCCGGTGGGAATTTTGCCAGACTGGTGTAGCGCCCGCCATAAATATCTTCCCATTTAAGCCCCTTTTCCTCCAACCAATTTTGGTAACAGTTGATCCCCTTCGGCCAGTCGTCATGGGGATGATGACTCCACTGCATGTAGCTATAACCATCATCCGTACGGGCCTCCATTCTTCCGCAAGCTCCCGTCAGATGGAGTTTTCCTGTCAGGCCACAGGTATAGCCCTGGTCTGCAAGCATCTTGGTAACCAGTACTTCATCTTTAGAATAAACCTCGCTGCCGTTATATGTATCGCGTGTCGCGCGCGGATACCGCCCGGTCAAAAAGCAGGAACGGCTCGGCGTACAGACCGGGGACTGGGTGTATGCGCGTGAAAAAGCAACACCCTCAGAAGCGAATTTATCGATATGCGGCGTGTGAATATAAGGATTTCCCATACAGTGGATGGTGTCCCATCGCTGCTGGTCTGTACAAAACCATACTACATTTAAAGGTTTTTTATCCATGATTGCTCAACTCCTATTTTCGGCTTACCACCATTTAATCAAGCGCGTAACTTCATTGCGCATTTCAACAAATGCAGGATCCGCGATATCGCGCGGACGGGAAAGATCATTTTTGAGAATCGTTTTGACCGTGGTAGGCTTGTTGGTAAGGACCATAACATGACTGGACAGATAGACTGCTTCCTCCACATTATGCGTAATAAACAACACGGTGGTACCGGTCATTTTCCATAATTTTACCAACTCGTCTTCCAGTTTGAAACGCAGATCTATGTCCAATTGCCCGTAGGGTTCATCCATCAGCAGCAGTTCTGGCTCCGTTGCGAACGCGCGGGCAATGCTGACTCGTTGCAGCATACTGGCGGAAAGCTGCTTGGGGTAATAGTTTCGATAATCTGTTAAGCCTACTACGTTGAGATACTTTTCCACAAGTTCTCTCTTTTGATCTTCCGGGCAGTGCTTTATCTCCAGCCCAAAGGCAACATTTTGCTCTACTGTCAGCCACGGCATCGTGGAATCGCCCTGAAAAATGTAGGAAATGTTCTGTACCTTGGGATCTACCGGCTTTCCGTCTACCAATATTTCTCCGGATGTGATGTCATATATCTTCGTCAGCGTGTTCAGAAAAGTTGTTTTTCCGCACCCGGTGGGTCCAACGACACACAATAGCTCTCCACGCATGATATCAAACGATACATCGTTCAATACCAGCAAATCGCCAAATTTTTTAGTCAGGTGACGTACCTGAACCTTTACATCATTTTCCATAAGACTCTCCTTATGTTGAACTGTTTATCGTCGCATCGATCTCTTTGCGCAAATGAAGAAATTCCTGGGACGTGTAATTTCTAGGGCGGGGTAAATCGATCTCAAACTCTTTGACAATAGAACACGGGCATGGACTGAGAACGATGATGCGGTCTGCAAGATACAATGCCTCTTCAATATTATTGGTGACAAAAACAACTGTCCTCTTTGCCGTCTGCCAGATGCGTTCCAGCTCTTCCTGCATCAGGTAACGCGTTTGAGCATCCAATGCACCAAATGGTTCATCCAGCAGCATCACTTCCGGCTCAATACAGTATGCGCGCGCAATGCCCACACGCTGCTTCATGCCGCCGGAAAGCTCTACGGGGAAAGTGTTTTCAAAGCCCTGCAAGCCGACCAGATCAATATATTTCTGCGCGCGCTTTTGACGTTCTTCCTTTTTAACACCGGCCATCTTCAGTCCGTATTCAACATTTCCCATCGTCGTCAACCAGGGGAACAGTGCAACAGACTGAAAAACCACTCCACGCTGCGGTCCGGGTTCTGTCACACATTTTCTACTTACCGTCACCGTACCGGCGGTGCTTTTCTCCAGTCCGGCAATCATATTCAAGAACGTCGTCTTTCCACACTGTCCCGGCCCGAACAGGACCACAAACTCATTTTCCTGTACATCCAGTGAAATATTACGAATGACTTCCTGATCTCCGCCAGGCGTGCGGAAAGTTTTGCAGAGATTGTCGCATTGTATTACAGGCTCTATCTTTTTCCTTTGTTCCATCTGCATAAGATGTCCTCCATTCTTCTCATGACCGCAACCAGAATAAAGCCGACAACACCAATTGCAACAATGCCCACGAGGATTTGCGTCATGTCAAGATTCGTTTGTCCGGTGACGATCATCCATCCCAAGCCCTCTGTAGAACGTACCATTTCTGCCGCGAGTACCGTTGTCCAACTGCTGGACATTGCCACCTGCAAACCCGCAAAAATTTGCGGCACCGAGGCAGGCATCACGATTGTAAAAAATATTTGAGATTTGCTGGCGCCCAGCATTTTAGCCGCACCGATTAATTGGGGGTCGACGCTTTTGGCACCAGCCCATGCATTCAACGTCACATTGCAAAAAGAGGCCAACACGATCAAAAAGACTTTTGCTTGAAATCCAAGGCCAAACCACAAAATAGAAATGGGTATCCAAGCGATGGGGGGGATAGGACGTATCAAACGGAATATAGGAGTAATAAACGCTTCTACTACCCTATTCCAGCCCATTGCCAGACCCACTACAACCCCCAGTGCAGAGCCCAAAATATATCCCGTCAATACGCGCAGCAAGCTGTAACCGATATGGATCCACAGAGTATGCCCGCCGATGGAACGCGACACCATACTTTTTAAAACCGCGCCGGTCACAGTGATCGGACCGGGAATCATTTTGCCTAATTCAGATACCGAACAACCAATTTGCCATAATAATAAAAATGCAAAAACGGAAACAATGCCGCAGATCCAGACTTCAGGTGTTTTCTTCTTTTTCATTTGGCATTCATCCCCTTTGCAACTCGAATCTCCACAAGATGCAGTAATTCATCCAGCAGAGCCCCCGTCACGCCGATGCAGATCATTCCCACCAGCACCAGATCGGACCGGCTGATCGATCGGCCAATCTGAATGAGATAGCCTAAACCACTGCTGGAAGCCAGAAGTTCAGCTGCCACGAGAGCGGACCAGGCAGATCCCATCGCCACACGAAGGCCAGTAAAAATCATCGGCGTTGCCGTCGGAATCGCAATTTTAAAAAGCTTTTGCGCATTGCTTGCCCCGAAAACATCACCCACCCACAAATGAACGTCAGAAGTCTGTTTTATGCCAGTGTAAGCGTTGACTGTACTGGGGATCAGTACCCCCAGGAAAATCACAAGCGCTTTGGGCAACACGCCTATACCAAACATCAAAATGAACAGCGGGATCCATGCAATTCCTGGGATAGGACGGATCAAGTCAAACAGAGGACGTGCGAACATGTCAAATTTTCGAAACCAGGCCATTAGTATGCCAAGCGGTACCCCCACGATGACGCCCATGACGTATCCCCAAAGCGCAACCTTAATGCTGTTGAAAAAGTGCACTGTCAAGGTTGCCCCGTCCGGAGCGGCCGTCGTGAATTTTTTGATAAATGTGCTAATCGTTTTGGTCAGTTTCGGGAATGCTGATCCGCTTACCATGTTGAGAATGTCTACGCATAAATACCATGTCAACAAAATTAGCACAATGGACAGGCATGAAATCAACAAATATTTATGGCGCGCTAATTTTTTCATTTTTACCTTCACTTCCTAAAAGTATGGAGGAATTCAAATGCAACATCTGAGTTCCTCCATTTTGCATAATAAATCGGCTTCCGATAAATTCAGGTTAGGTCGCCTGCTTATGCGCATCCATCAAGGTTATTACAAAGGAAGGATCAATACAGTTCTTAGTATTCTCCACACCCTCATCCTCAATGGAATCCACACTATTGTAGAATTCTGTCAAAACGACCATACCATAGCCGAATTGATGTTCCGGCGTGCACAGCGTATCATAAGTATTAAAAGTACGGGAGTCAATTTCTTGCAACATATCCTCATCCGTGTAAGTATATCCGTTTTCTGCATACCACTCCATACCAGCTTTATACCATAACGAATCCGGGTCTTTTACCAGCATGTCAGCCGCTACATAGTAGCAGTCCATAAAGGCCAAAATGTCAGCAGCGCGGCTCTTGTCCATCATATCATTCTGGCAGTACACCGCATCCGCGATCATGCAGTCCAGAATATTATTCAGGTCGCATACTTCCACGTAGCCCGCATCAGTAAGCTGCTGATTATACGGGTTTGTGGTTGCAATTAAATCCCCATTACCAGTGATAAAAGCTGAATATGCATCCGCATATTGCATGTTTGTGAATTCAATGTCACTCGTTTCCAGACCGAGTGCCTTCACATATTGCAGTGTAAGGAAATGAGAAGAGGTATTTGAGGGGGCCAGAACCACTGCGTTTTTAATGGTTTCAGCCGAGCCGAGTACACCGTCGATGCCAGAAGAGGTATCGCTCGCATATGCGGCGTCCGGACGTCCGAAGATCTTCTGCCCGTAGTAGGACATGCATCCGTCGCCAATGTAAGTGTATTCACCGGTAGCAAGAGCAAACGCGGATGCCCAGCCACTGACAGCGATATCAAATTGCTTTGCAGCCATCGCCTCGTTGATGGGGGTTCCGGAAGCAAAAATGTCGATTGACACATCCAGCCCAGCCTTTTCAAACAACCCTTTTTCCTTGGCAATGTAAACAGGAAGTCCCAAAGGCATGGCCATGGTTCCTACAGAAATCGTTTTTCCGGTAAGTTTAGTCCCTGCAAGCGCCTCGATGGTCTCGGGCGTCAGAGTCCCCTTCTCTGTTAATTTATACTGGTCAGCGGGTAGCGATGCCGCTACAGATTGGGATGCCACTTCTGATTGGGATGCCGATACCGGTGTCGATGCAACACTTTCAGACTGGCCGCTACAGGCCGTGATCGAGAGCGCAAAAGCAATTGCAAGAACAGATGCGATTAACCTTCTCATTTTCAATCCTCCAAAAATTAATTTTTGTCCGCGAATACGAACTTCACCCCGCATCCAATGTTCGAATACTGTTTGATGATTGTTCGGATTTTGATCGCGCTCTTATTTTTACATTTATATTTGCACGAGTCAATATAATTTTGCAAAATAGTGTTTGGATTTGGTTAAATTTGTTTGGGTGCACAACTCAGAAATGTTTGTTATGTGCGAATTGCTATTGCATCCAAAAAGAAAAGATGTTATATTAATATCAAACATATACGAATTTGTATTTTGACTTTTTTCTGTAGCGACTTGCTTTCGCCTGTCAACAACTGGGTAAATTAAACAAATTCAACAATCATTGGGTGAAATGAATGAAACGAGAACGATTGGCACAAATTTACGACTACATTGAAAATCACGAAAATGTAAGCACCCTTGAATTGACTGCGGCTTTTCAAGTCTCGGAGATGACAATACGCAGAGATTTGGCCGCCTTAGAAAAACAAGGAAAAATCTCACGCTTTCACGGCGGAGCCAGCGTTCGGCAAAGCGAGAAATCCGAGGCCGCGTTTGAGCTAAGGATTGGTGTAAATTATGAATGCAAGGCGGCGATTGGGCGCCACGGTGTGGAATATCTTCAAACACATATTTGCTCAAACCACCCGAATTCTATTTTTTTAGGTTCTGGATCGACCATTTATTGTATGGCCAAACAAATGAGTCCCGGCCTTTCCGTTCCCATCATTACGGATAATTTATATATCTCTACCATTTTAGCAGCATCGGATAAAAACACCGTAATAATGGTCGGCGGCCAACTGATTCTTCCTTCGCTCAATGCAACCGGCTATATCGCAGAAAAAATGATTTCCGATTTTACGATTGATTGTGCCTTCATCAGTTCCTCCGCTTTAGATGAAAACGGAAATCTATATGCTTATAACTTGTTGGAAGCCGGTGTTTTTTCTACTGTCATTTCTTCGTCAAAGCATGTGGTCGTACTGGCCGACCACACTAAACTGGGCAAGAAAAATCTTGTTCACGTTTCTGCTCTCAATCAGCACTTTACATTGATTACAGACAGTCATACTCCGGAAGAGTATCTGTCCTATTACAGAAATCTTGGTACCGAGGTAATCGTTGTTTCCAATCCTGAGACCATGTGATGCTGGTGTCTGCACGGTTAAACTTGGTCTGGAATCACAGGCTAAACAAGAATTTGTAGAGGAAGCTATGCTAATACCTCGAAGAGGAAAGACTTAATCCTGCTTGGGAAATCGACGCTGAGTCAGAGGAAAATCTGACCCCAGTTGTGGATATGGCCTGTCCATTGGAACGTGACATCCTAATATCAAGGTATACCAGCCTGCTGATCTGCCTTTTTACTATTATTAAAGTTATCATTAAGCATTGGAAAATATAATAGATTTAATTTTTTACAATCAACTCAGTCTGAGATATTTCGGTGCAGCCTTGGGATGAAGCTAAATCCGGAAAACAGATCGATCAAAAAGTCCCGCATCATCCCTTGGGAGGAGATTGAACTGCGGTACGCCAAACTTTTTACGAACTAAAAGAGCAGTTAGCCAAGTCGCTTCGGTTGACAGTGGCTATGTGCAACATTAGGCTGAACGGTTATTGTGACGAAGAAGCAGCACTCTAGACCTAGAAAGGGCCATTCTCCAATACTTCTGCAGATGACCGCCGTTCGACCCGTTGCTGATAGCGTACTTTCACAAGCGGCTGACACCAAAGATGCTGGATGAGATTAATGAAAGGAAAAGCTGCTCCAGCTGTACCACAGGTACGCTGAAGCAGCTTTTCGGTCGATTGCTCGTCTACATTGGGATCATTTTATAAGCATAACCCGGAGCGCCAAAACGCCGTTCGAAAGAGCAAGGTTCTCAATGTACATTCATGATAGTCCACGCACCCAGAGCAGAAAGAGGGATGTCGGATTGCGGTATGTAGGCGTGAATGTTCCGAAAGTAACCGTCATATTTCAGAATATCCGATATAGCTTGCTGCACGGGCATATTGCCCGCAATCACCACTTCGGTCTGTGGCCCGACGGTCAGGGCACCAGAGTTCCGAATGCTGGTCACATCACTCTGAAGAGCCACACCTAAAATGTAATTTGAAAGCATCTCAGAGCTTTGCCCGGAAAATTGGCTAAGGATACGGGCCGAAAAGCATGCCCGACCTATACCGGTTTTCCTTGCGGTCTCGTAGCCCAAGAGTACCATTTGGCGGTCATAGGTTTCCGCAGAAGCAAATTTCCGATTGACTGCATCTGCGATTATGGTATCGTTTGTAATGCAGGAAAGCAATTCACCGCTGATGCTGGTAAGGCATCCGGTGATTTTCCCACCGGCATTCACTGAAACAAATTTCATGTGTGAGCCCGGCAGTAAGAACAGATATTCCCGTCCCTGAGGGAATATTTCCATAAGTGCGGCGCTCTCAACTTCCTCACCACGCATAATATCCATAGACTCGAAATTAGTCAGGTCAACCGTTTCAACGGCATTTTTGACGCCGGGAATAAAGGTGATGGGTACGGAACAGACTTCGGGAAGAGATACTTGTTTCGCTGCGGCAGCCAAATCGCCGATACCGACAGGAGCCACACAATGGGGAATCTCCACCAGCCCAACGTTGGATGAGATCATGCCGCTTGCCAATACGCTCTTTAAGTCAGATTCCCCGAGTCCGGACTTGGACAGGACTTCATGGATACAATCCTTTACGCCCTCCCTGAGTTTCCTGTTGTTGCCGTCGATGGCGGTATTGCGCACGCCGACCTCCCGCTTTGCCCGGGCGACTACCCGGCGGTCATCATTCCAGAGAAAGGCGCGTGTATTGGTAGTACCGCTGTCGATCGTGATGATGTAAGAGCCCATCAGCTTTTCTCCTTTTCCATTACTGCGGCAGCTTTTCAGTGAAGCTGCGCGCCAATTTGCATAGGCCTTCAAAGTCGCCTTTCTCGATCAGTGAACGTTTCACGATTGCGGAGCCGATTCCAATACCGGCCACGTTTGAAAGAGCCAGATAGTCGTTCATGTTGGCCAAATCCACTCCTCCCATGGGCAAAAGCGGGATATGTCCCAGAGGAGCCGCCATGTCTTTTAGATAGGGGATACCAAGCTTTCCCGCCGGGAAGAGCTTGACCATAGAGGCTCCGGCCTCCCAGGCTGCCGCGACCTCGCTCGGAGTAAAAGCGCCGGGAATGGAAGGAACATTCAGTGCGCGGGCGGCTGTAACCACGGTGGGATCAAAATGCGGGGACAGAAGGTATTCCGCACCGGCCTCCACAGCCACTTTAGCCTGGTCAGGAGTCAGGATGGTTCCGGCGCCGACCAATATGCGATCGGTAAATTCTCGGCGAACGGCTGAAATGGCATCTGCGGTCTTAGCTTCGGTATTTGGGTCCGCTTGGTCAAAAGTGATTTCCAGCAGACGGATTCCTCCGTCATAAAGGGCGCGGGCGGCAGCCGTTACATCCTTCGGCTGAATCCCCCGCAGAGCGACGATGATGCGATATTTACGCACCTGTAAAAGAATATCTACCATATTTCAAACCTCTCCCCCTTTCATATATCATAAAAGGTCCACATTAATCTTGACTACAACTTTGCGGTAATGGCCCGGTATTCCTGCGCACACGCCGGGACGGTGTAAATCGCGCCGAATAATTGCAATCATTTTATACCCCGGTATAGCGTTAATTACCCGTTCCCGCATATCTATTACAAACCTTCTCTACCACTCTGCGATGGAACCGTCTTCATGCCTCCAGATGGGGTTTTTCCAGTTGTGGTTATGTACCGCTTCTTCCAGTATAATCTCCTCGTTCAAGACAACTCCCAAACCGGAGCGGACTGGTGGGCATATTTTCCCCTGTGTTATAGCAAAGTCGTCTTTATTTACTACGTAATCCATCAGGCCGCGGCCAACATTGTAATGGATACCTGCGCTCTGCTCCTGGATGACCGCATTATAAGTCGTAAAATCGACAGCCAGGCAGGCGGAAAGCGCAATTGGCCCCAGAGGGCAATGCGGTGCCAGTGCAATGTCATAGCATTCCGCCATCGCAGCTATCTTACGCACCTCGGTAATTCCTCCCGCATGGGAGAGATCAGGCTGGATAATATCCACACCACCAGTTTGCAGTAACCGTTTGAAATCCCAGCGGGAATATAGACGTTCTCCTGTTGCAATCGGGATATTACAGGCTGCGGCGATTTCAGGAAATGCTTCCATATGATCCGAAAGCACCGGCTCCTCCAAAAATAACGGATCAAATTCTTCCAGTTTTTTGGCAAGCACTTTCGCCATTGGTCGATGAACCCTTCCATGAAAATCGATGGCAATACCAAAGCCTTTTCCCACCGCTTCACGGATTGAGGCTACGCGCTTTAGCACTGCGTCTATCTTCTCATAACTGTCTAGATACTGCAGCTCCTCTGTGGCATTCATCTTGACTGCTTGGTATCCCTGCTTTTTCTTATCCAGAGCAGCGGCGGCTACATCAGTAGGCCTGTCACCCCCAATCCAGCAGTATGTTTTGACTGTATCTCGACATTTTCCTCCAAGCAAATCATATATAGGTGCGTTATAAAACTTGCCCTTTATATCCCACAATGCCTGATCAATACCGGAGATGGCACTCATCAGAATCGGTCCGCCCCGATAAAACGCCGCCCGGTACAGAGTGGTCCAGATATCTTCAATCTGTCTTGGGTCACGACCAATCAAATAGTCACTCATCTCATGTACCGCAGCCCGAATTGTATCTGCCTTGCCTTCGATGATAGGCTCTCCCCACCCGGTAATGCCTTCATCTGTTTCTATTTTTAAAAAACACCATCGAGGACGAACATTGTAGGTTTTTATATTTGTAATTTTCATTTGGTTACGCCTGTTTTACGGCTCTCCTCCATTCTAGATACTTCTTGAGAAATGGCCATGCAATGGTAAAAAGGGCTATCAGCAGAAATAAAGCGCTAATCGGTCGCGCAATAAATGTGCCGAAACTGCCATCAGACAGGATCAACGCCCGCCGCAAGTTTTCTTCCGCCAATGGACCAAGCACCAGTGCAATAACCATTGGCGTAAGCGGAAATTCAAACTTGCGCAGGAAATACCCCACGATACCGAACCCAACCATGATAACAATGTCAACAACTGTGTTGTTGCCCGCATAAGCACCAATGACACACAATACCAACAAAATAGGAATCAAGATTTGCTGAGATACCCGGGTTACCTGCACAAACGCTTTGATAAAGAGCTTACCCTGCAAAAACATAAATATATTTACAATCAAAAGCCCAACCATAATGCTGTAGACCCAGTGTTTCTGTTCCACGAACAGTTGTGGTCCCGGCACAATTCCCTGCATCATTAACGCGCCAACCATAATTGCAGTGACGGTATCACCAGGTATTCCTAATGTGAGCAGTGGAATCATCGCAGAACCGGTTACCGCGTTGTTGGCGCTTTCCGGTGCCATAATGCCATCAATATGACCAGTTCCGAACAGCTCGGGCGTTTTGGAGCATCGCTTCGCCTCGTTATAACTCATAAAGGCAGCAATAGAAGCCCCTGTGCCTGGCACCGCCCCCACAAAAGACCCAATCAGGCTGGACTTTACCAGTGTGTTACTGTAAGAAAAGAATTTCTTGATAGAGAGGCTTTCTTTTTGGTATTGCATGGCGGTACTGCGGGCTTCCCTGCCGGCCTTCATCTTAACCAGCAGCTCACTGACTGCGAACAGACCAACCATAGCGGGAATCATGGTAATGCCTCCCCATAGTGCATTGACGCCAAAGGTAAAGCGGGCATTACCCGAAATTCGATCAACTCCGACCGTGGTGAACAACAGACCCACGATTCCCATCAGCAGTCCCTTACCAAGTGATTTACCACTGATCCCGGAAATAATGGTCAATCCAAACACAGCTAGGCTAAAATATTCAGCGGGCCCAAATTGCAGCGCTAACTTCGCAAGCAAGGGGGCGACAAACAAAAGCAGCAATGCGCTGAAGACTCCACCGAATGTGGAGGCCTTGAGAGCAGAATCCAGCGCAAGACCCGCATGTCCCTTCTGCGCGAGTGTGTGACCATCCAGCAGCGTAGCCGCCGCCGCAGGCGTGCCCGGCGTTTTAATAAGAATGGCAGTGATAGAACCGCCATAAACCGCGCCGCAGTACGCTCCCAGAAGCAGGAGTACGCCGGTGACAGAGTCCAACCCGTAGGTTAGGGGGAGTAAGAGCGCAACGCCTATTGCAGAGGTAAGGCCAGGCAGAGCTCCAACCATAATCCCGGCTGCCAGACCGATATTCAGGAACAATAGGCTTTCCCAAGTAAAGAGTGATGCGAAGACGCTTCCAATCACATCCATTAGTTTTCCTCCCTATAATTGAACCATCAAAAGATAACGGAATATACAGTACAGGATTCCACTTGCAACATAAACAGCAATATAAGAAGGAATCTTGCGTACTCCTTGTAGCAGCAAAACAGCGGTTACAATGATTGCAGTTGTGGGTATAAATCCGACTGGTTTAATCATCAGAGAATATGCAACCATGAAAACCGCCATGAGCACTACCCGGATTGTACCGGTTTTGTCCCCCGCAGGTACTGCCTCCTCATCCTCCTCGGCAGGAGTATTCTCAGTAGTGCCCGCCAGTACCGCGGCAAGATTGGTTTTACGGTTCCCGACCCAGGTTGTGATCGCGCTACACGTACCGACAAAAATGAGAAGAAGCGCAATCAGCCTGGGAAAAAGGCGCGAATCAACTTGGAACCCCGGTTTCCCAGAAATCAACTGTGGAATGGCAAACCACAAAAGAATACCAAACACCACAAATGCAGCATAAAAGATCAGGTCATTTCTCGTTTTTTTCGCCATATCCACCCTCCTAAATCATCCAGTCGCAAAAGGGATTATGTACCGTCTTGCGACCAGGTATAGACAAAATTCGATCTCTGGGTAGGACGCCACACCGCTGTGCCCATTGATAGTAGAATGAAACAAGTTCCTCCAACACATCTTTATGGGTGAGAGCTAGATCATTCAACTCACAACGGTCAGCTTCCAGGTCGTAAAGTTCCCATGCCTTGGGGTATTCGCATACTGCTTTCCATTTCCCCTTGCGAACGCCACCATTGCCCTGATGCTCCCAAAAGAGAGGGCGCCCTTCCTGTTCTTTAGCAAACAGGTTGCAACCCTCCAACGGGATCATTTGCTGCTCTTGGTGTTTTTGGGGATAATTTATACCCGCTACCTCATAAATTGTTGCAGCAATATCCGTTATTTGTCCAGGCCGGTGGGAGATTTCTCCTGCTTTTGCATCGGCTCCGCGCACAATCAGCGGGGTTGCTATGCCACCTTCATGTACCCAAGACTTGTAAAGGCGAAAGGGTGCATTGGAAAGATTCGCCCAATAAGTATATGTTTGGAAGGTGTCCTCGCCTCCGGGCATGTGGTCTTTGTGGTTACCCACCAAAATGGGATCTTTTTCACGCGTCCAGGCATACGGGATAATATCAGCGCCGGGTTGTGGATGAGCTTTGATTTCCTCATTGCAACCACCATTATCCGAAAGAAAAAAGATCAATGTGTTGTCCAACTCGTCCATTTCTTCCAATACAGAAAGAATCCTGCCAATTCCCTGATCCATTACATCCAGTTGGGCCGCATATACTTCCATACACCTGGCGTACCATTCCTTATCCGCTATATCTTTCCACGCAGGAATTTGTGGATCTCTGGGCGATTCTGCCCATGCCTGATTGATAATACCCAGCTTAACCATTTGCTGAAGCTTGCGTGTACGTAAAACATCCCATCCCTCATCAAAGTGCCCTTTGTATTTGGCTATCACATTTTCGGGCGCTTGTAGGGGCCAGTGTGGAGACGTATAGGCTACATATTGAAAAAATGGGCTTTCAGGATAAGCCTGCCGGTGTTCGCGGATAAACTTGACTGCGTTGTCGGTGATGGCATCTGTATAATAAAAGTCCCGACCGACAATCTCCTGTTCAATATTCTGATTGTCCCGCATCAGCGTATGCGGGTTATAATAACTACCGGATCCAGCCAGCGTTCCAAAGTGATGATCAAAACCACGATGCAAAGGCCAATTTTCATTTTCGTTGCGGGTATCACCCGACAGATGCCATTTACCTGACAGATAACTTCTATAGCCTTTGTCGGTAAGAACCTGCGCAATGGTCATGCACTGCTGATTCAAAGTACCTGGATATCCCAATGGGCCGTCATTGTAAGTCAGAATACCAATCCCAGTCTGATGAGGATGCAAACCGGTGAGCAAACTGGCCCTGGATGGTGCGCACCGGGGGCAGTTATAGAAATTTGTGTAACGGGTCCCTTCCCAGGCAAGACGATCAATATTTGGCGTCTCAATCAGGCCCCCATAACAGCCGATATCGGAATACCCCATGTCATCACATAAAATGAGCAGAATGTTCTTTGCTTGATTCACAAGATCTCTCCCCCTGGTTTATACATTTTTTAAGTGCGGTTGCCGTTTATAACAGGCAACCGCAAATCATTTTTACTGGTTCTTAAGTCCCAATTGTTCAATAACAACTCTGTACATTTCACTTTCTCTTTTCAGTTGCGCCTTGAGATCCTCCTCTGAAATATCATTAGGCGTTGAATAGTTAACCTTCAAAAACTCTTTGAAAGAGTCGCTGTTTTTTGCTTCTTCCACAGCACTGCGAATAACTTCAACTATTTCATCCGGAACTTGGCTATTCACTGCAATAAATTTCGTAGCGCTGATGTCAATATCATATCCTTGTTCTTTAATCGTGGGAATATCCGGGGCCAGTTCAGAGCGTTCCGGGGAATAAACGCCTAGGATTTTTAATTCCTTGGAACTTACATAGTTGTTAATTTCGCCCAAGTGAGCTGTCAGTGCGTCGATATGTCCGCCTAACAAGGCAACCACTGCGGAATTTGCACCATCAAATGGCACATGATCGGCAGAGATATTCAGCTGTTTGTAGAGAACCTCTTGTGCCAGATGAGGAACACTACCCTGGCTAGAGCTGCCAAATTTCAGTGTGTTGCCGCTTCCGCTGGCAAAGGCATCCTTTAGCTCCTGTACTGAACTCCATGGGGCATCCGCTTTGACCACCAGGAACAGAGGCTCATAGGTCAAGGCAGAAATATACCGAAAATCATCTAAGTTGTATTGAACATCCAAAAGATGGGGTTGTGTTTCAAAAGGTCCTACCATACCCAGCAGAATCGTATGCCCATCAGGTTTGGCTGTCAGGGCATCCATTGTTCCAATTGCGCCGCCCGCGCCGGTACGGTTGACCACGACTACAGGTTGTGAGAATTTCAGCTCAGTTGCCAAGGCACGGGCAAGCAAGTCACTGCCCCCGCCAGCTGCGGACGCAACAATGATCTCAACATTCCGCGTTGGGAAATTGACATCTGTTGCGCCGGTTCCCCCAGCATTCGATTCTGATGAGGGCTCCAATTGCTCAGTGGAGGCAGAAGATGTGGCTTCGGGGGACGGTGGAGAGGACGGTTGTCCGGCTGAGCCACAGCCGGCAACGGTTGCCAATAGAAGCGTTGACAGAAATGTTGCAATCAATTTTTTCATAGTACATTTCCCCTTTCTATTTTGTGAGTGCGAACGACACTTGATCGTTGTACTACATGATACTACATTAAAATAATTTAAATGTCAATAAAAAAGCTATTGATTCAATAATTTTGTAGCATATGCAAATAATGAATTGATTTTATTGACATATTTATTCGAATGCTCTATAATTACCTGTATAATATAGGACAAGAGAATAGTGGGTGGAAGGGTCGGAGCGGATGGATATTATACCTATCGAAAAGAAAAATTTGGTGGATGAAGTTTACAGTCAGATGTCTGAACAGATTTATTCCGGCCAATGGCATGAAGGAGATAAGCTTGCCTCTGAAAATCAGCTCTGCGAGCTCTTTAACGTTAGCAGGGTAGTGATCAGAGAAGCTTTGCAACGATTACGTACCCAGGGGTTAATTGTCACTCGCAGGGGCATGGGCTCCTATGTTTCCAATCCCAAGAATTTTCCATCGGGGTATCAAGCGCCTGCCGCAAATGCTACGCTGCAAATATCGGAAGAAGACTTTACCAGCTTTCTTGAATTTCGTTCCTGTTTTGAATTTCGGGCGATTGAATTATCGATCACAAATGCAACCGCAGATGATTATGCTGAGATTGGAAGTGCTTTGCAGCGAATGAAAAAATCTGTGGGAGATCTTAATTCCTATTCACAGGCCGATTTAGATTTTCATGCTGCGATTATAAAGAGTGCGCACAATGTCTTTTTTACACAAGCTGTAAAAAGCTGCCAAAATATGATTTTGTTTTGTTTTAAAGAAATGAACCGGCTTCATGACAGCCAAAATTGGGGCATTGAAACCCATAGAAATATTGCTGAATATCTAGTTGCAAAAGATGCTAAAAATGCAATCAAAGTTATAAAAAAGAACGATGAATATAACCTAGCACGACTTGCTGTATTCTTTAAACAATCGAGTTCTAAATGAATGGGTTTGTGTAACAATCAAAATAGCTGTTACAAAGTGTTCATACAAATAAGTCTGTAGTCAACGATTGCAGACTTATTTGTATTTAATCTTTAGTAAATGTTTGTACGTTTGTAGGAAATACAGTCTATAGCAATTCCAATAATTAAGATTAACCAGCCATAGCAAATCAATGATGAATATCAATCTGATATTGCATTGAACATGCTCTAGCGGCCTTTAAATCTTCCATTGTCTGGCCAACAATAAAATCTCGTTCGAACTGCGCAATCGCGCTAATAAGCATAAACAGCAACTTCCCGGTGCTAGTGAAGTACTATAGACTCCTTGAGGCTCACCAGATGAACTCTCTTGAATTGGAACAGTTCAGTTAGTTCAATCAAGTTCTCGGTACTACTGCCCAACCTTGAGCGCTTTTTGGTCACAACGGTATGGCCGCAGACGCATTCATCAGAGTCGTCGGTACTTTTTCGGATAGTAACTTTGCTCAAATGCTTGGCTGCTTTATTGTGCAGTGATGAGCCACTTTGCCAGTTAGTTTTCTATCCAATGTGCAAAGAACTTACAGCATTTACCATGCCTGACACCCGTAAAACCACATTTATAGCCACTTTCCAAAAACAAGGAGAGACTTGATAAACTTACAAAACCTCCTATAAAACCGCTAAGGTCAAATTGGGGTGGTAGAGGCCGTGGGTTCAAGTCCCGCTATTCGGACCACTGCGAATGACCCTCAAGTGGTCATAACGACAAAGACAGGCTGATGATGTCAGCCTGTTTTTGTCTATAAACCTTTCTTGCAAGTCATTCAAGAATATGATATTATTGGAAAAATAGTATTGTTAATGAGATGATTTGAGTGGAAACTAAAATGTACATATTTAGCCTTAATTATTCCGAGAGAATGAAAGAAAAAGTATTTATAAAAGATATTTTGAAACGATATGACTCTAACACCCTAGTGGGCTGTGGACTTTTTGTAAATAATAATCCATATAATCCGGAAATGCTACTGTTTGCCTCTTTTGAAAAAGGCGTAGATGATTTTGAATCTTTTATAAAAAGCAATTATCCAAGTAAAAGAAGAATTTTCAACTATTTTATTGATGATATTTTTGAATCTTTTCAGAGTTGTGGCTACAATTCCGCAACTTTTATTGATGAGTCTGAAGTTGATTCAATTATTACAGATAACCCAAACTTTTTATTCCTATTCCCAAGCAAACAAAAAATGAATTCAATATGGAAAACAAACTCGGGCTTCAAAAAAGCATCTAGAATATTTTTATCACACTCAAGCAAAGATAATAAAATCATGGATGATATATTCAATGAGCTACAAAAAAGCGAAATACATGCATGGTATGATAAGTATAAAATAGAACCAGGAGATAGCATAACTGAAAAATTGAATGAGGGTTTGGACAGAAGCGATATAGGTGTAATATGTATATCTAAAAGTTTTTTAAATTCACCCAATGGTTGGACTAAAAATGAATTAAATTTCTTTGTCCAGCGAAGAATGCACAATTCAGATAAAGCTTTTATTATCTTTAATATAGATGTACCACATGAAGATCTCCCACCACTTGTGCAGGATTATAAATATATAAATTATAAAGAAGCAGATTCAATAAATGTTCTTATCGAGACATTAAAGAAAAAGTTGAAATTATTGTAAGCGTGTATAACTAAGAGTCATGTCTAACAGATGAAGCGAATTCCAACACGGTATCAAAAGGGCGTTTCCCACGGTTTCTGTAACCCCTGTGAGGTCGTTGGGTGTTATAGTGGACGAGCCACTGGTCTAAGTCCTCCTGCAGCGCCTCCACATTTTCATAAAAGTTCTCACGGAAAGCAATACGAAAAAACTCGTCCAGCACAGTCTTATTGAAGCGTTCAATAAAGCCGTTGGTTTTGGGGGATTTGACCTTTGTCCGCCGGTGCTCGATGTCGTTTAGGGCAAGGTAAAGCTCGAATGGATGGTTCTCGGTTCCACAGAACTCCCTGCCATTATCGGTCAAAATGGCACCGACAGATAGTCCGTGTTTCTGATAAAACGGGAGCACATCATTATGGACCAGCGCAGCGGCACACTCCGGCTTTTTGCCGGTATGAAGGAATCCAAAGGCATAGGAGCCGTATGTATCAACGCAGGCATGCAGATATACTTTTCCGACCCCTTTCAGGTTACCGACAAACATGGTGTCCTGGCACAAAAGTTCACCTGGGTGCGACGATTCCACATGCCGTTCCTTGAAACAGGGGTTGTATTTTTCTATCTTAGCCACCTGCTCGGCAGTCAACTCTATGCCTGTCTCCAGATGGCGTTCTTCCACCTTGAGCCAGCGATCGTAGACACTCGCCATGTCATTGCGGGTGAGGATCTTTTGTACGGTAGGAGAACTGACCGAAATCCCTTGCAATTTCAAAAAATCAGACAGTTTCACGCAGCCCCAGGACGCATGAGCGAGGCTGCATTCCAGAATAGCAGCTTCTGTTTCGGGGGTTGTCTGATTGGGCTGCGACTTGGGAATAGGCGGCATGTCCTTGAGCCCCTCCAGCCCATGCGTCTGAAATCGCCGCTTCCATTCATAGAAGCTCGTCCTGTCCATACCCCCGCGACGGCATGCTTCAGAGATATTCCCGAGCATCTCGGCCATTTCCAATACGCTCAGCCGCTGCTTTGCTATTTTGATTGTCGGATCTTTTTCTACAATCTTTCCTGCCATCTTTATCTCTTCCAACATCAATATATCATCTGTTTTGATGTTAGACAAGACCATTAGTCATACAGTAAGCGTAATATTCGTTTGCCTGATGCCAAAAGCCTTTATTTTATGCGGATTTCCGAGTTTGTCGCTATGAACACTCGTACCAAGAGGAAAGCCCGCAAATAGGCTTGTAATGCTTGTTTACGGGCTTTCTTTTTTCTCTCTTTCTGGGAATTCTAACACAAATGCCTACCAGTTCTGACCAAGTTCTAACAAATATGTTCTGAATCCTTTTATGCGCATCTTAGTTATAAAAAACGCGTCAAATTCTTAGCAGTCCTCCGATAAGGATGTTTACGAAAATCATAGTTGTTTAGCACACAGCTAAACGATTACCGATGAATTGTAAATAATCTTTATTGGAAGATTTGTTTTATGGCAAACTTTGAATTTGAATAGACAGAGATTAATGAATTGCTGTACCCCAATATCGAAATTGGCGGAATAGCCTAACCCCGTGACTTGGGGAAACATGGGCTTCTCCGCCTGAACTATCTGCACGAATATCACGAATATAAGATAGAGATATATCGTGAGCTACTTCTCACTGACAGAGCATTGCGCCATCATTGACAAGATTGCCTTTGAGATGTCGGAATGGATTCAGACAGAATAATTGAAGCGTATCCAAATTTCTACATAGGCACAGATGATAGCAGATGAGATTGTAGCCGCAAAAATGATTTGTATACTGTATATAGAAAATCATGGAGATCTCCTATGTGACAAGTCTTGCAGATTTGCTTTTTTTAAATCTGTGTTATACTAGGTGTACGGTCCCATGGTATAATGGTACAAAGCCAAACAGAGAGGAGACGGAAATACTGTGGGACAAATATTACACGGGAGCGCCCGAACGACAGAGACAACCCGCCGAGCAATACAAAATAGTCAAGAGAGTTTAAGGACGTTGGCAACTCGATATGGCATCAATCCGAAGACGGTTGCCAAATGGCGAAAACGCGACAGTGCAAGCGACCTGCGGATGGGACCCAAAGTACCTTCTTCCACTATTTTGACCAAAGAGGAAGAGGCACTCATCGTTGCCTTTCGCAAGCATACCTTGCTGCCACTGGACGACTGCCTGTATGCGCTTGAAGAACCCATACCTCATTTGACCCGATCTTCATTGCATCGTTGCCTCAAGCGGCATGACATCAGTCGTCTGCCTGATCTGAAAAAGGAAATCGAACCCAAGAAAAAGTTCAAGGAATACCCCATCGGCTTTTTCCACATCGATATCACAGAACTCCGGACGGAACAGGGGAAACTCCACCTTTTCGTGGCAATAGACCGCACTTCAAAGTTTGCAATGGCGAAACTATATGATAGAGCTACAATGAAGTCGGCAAAGGGTTTCTTGGAAGCCTTAATCGAAGCTGTGCCTTATCGCATCCACACTATTCTGACAGACAATGGCATTCAATTCGCTGATCTTCCAAAGAACCGTAACGGTGCAACTGCCATGCTTCGTGGGCATCCTTTCGACCGAATTTGCTGGGCAAACGGCATTGAACACCGGCTTACCAAGCCCAATCATCCGTGGACGAATGGTCAGGTTGAGCGCATGAGTCGTACCATAAAGGATGCAACGGTCAACCGCTATTACTATGAGACTGGTGACGAGCTTCAAAAGCATCTGGACATTTTTATTGCCGCCTATAATTTTGCTAAACGCCTAAAAACTATTCGCGGCCTGACTCCCTATGAGTTTATTGTAAAATCATGGGCTGAAAACCCTGATCTCTTCCACTTTGACCCGTCCCATCTCAATCTGGGACTGTACACCTAATCGATTCGGGGAAAGTCTTTATTAACTCATTTTCTTTTCCTGCTGGAACAGGAATTGGGTTAGGCGCAAGTACTGATGTTTCCCCTACAGGTGTTTCGGCAGTAGCAAAGTTGGATACTATAGGATTCAGAATAGCTAATGGTAAAATTAAACCTCTAGCGGTTCAAGAAGCTTCGATAGGTGGTTCATTTCTCCAATACGAGATGAAAGCACAGGTTACTAAGGAGAAAAACGACGTATTTGTTATAGGGAAATTTGTCCCCTGGTCTACAGACGATCAATGGGTAAATACGACAGGTACAAGCGGGAAAGTCACTATAGGGGCAAGCGCTTACCTAGGAATTGGAGGTAGTTTTAGTTCGGATTTTGATGTTCAGTCTTTTCTTATGAAGCTTGCAAACATATGGTGATAGGAGCAACTAACGAATGAAATTCTTTAGTAACGGAAACAAACTTTTAATTGCGCTCTTACTGATTATCGGAGTAATAATGGATCTGATCGTAAAGGCGCTCAATTTATCGGAAGCAATATCTTCCGCAGTAGTTATGTTGCCTGTTAGTATCGTGATAGAAGTGATACTCTCCAACCTTTATGTATATGTCAGAAAAAATTATAAAAAATGGGCTTTCATACCTGCATTTCTCCCTTTAGGTGTTGCTTACGCACTTTGTAATTCGATAATGGTTTTATCGAAAGAGATATTTATCTAAAATCACACTTAAAATGGTCAGCCGCCGGATTCTATCCGGCGGCTGCTAACATATTTTCTTTTTATACTGCGAATAATAACTTGATTACGCGCAAACAGGACGGCACCAACCAGTATTATCTGTTCAAAGCCCACGGAGATGTTATCCAACGCGCGGACGCTTGGGGCAACGTGCTGAAAGCCTACCGTTATGATGCCTTCGGCAACGAACAGAATCCCGAAAAGCTGGATTCCAATCCCTTCCGCTACTGTGGCGAGTACTTCGATGCGGTAATAACCCCATAATGTTGGTGGATAAAACAGGTCTTTCACCTGAATGGGGCTCTATTGGCACTGCAATAGGTATAGCAGTACTGACTGCAATGTTTATAGTGGCTGTAGTTGCATCGGCAGGAGCAGTTGGTGTTTTAAGCAGGCGGAGTCGCAGCAAGCATTGGCACGACAGGAGCCATTTCTACAGCGGTTACGGCGGGAACAGTAGGTACGTATGTTGTTGCTGGCGGCGTGGATGCTTTTGGAGCTAATAGGGCCGCAGAAACATATTATAACCAGCTACTATACTAACCTTGGTACCGTCCACACTGTAGGTAATTGAAGGTTAATTTCATATTTTAACATTCCGATTCTTCCGTCTAAAAATTTTCTGTTAAAAAGCCCGGAAAAACAATGAAAAACTGTTTTTCCGGGCTTTTGTGTTCAAATTACCACATATTTTATAGTTAAACGTAACCTTCAATAATTACTTGATAAAGCTAACCTGCTTACAGATTTCTTGGATAGCCTCATCTTTGCGTTGGTTAAAGACTATTTTGTTTTCTTCAAACATGTTGCGTCCGTCGGTATCAATCGAAACGATTAAGGGGCCAAACTCTTTAACGCGACAAACCCAAAGCGTTTCAGGCATTCCAAGATCGCGCCACTCCGCACGTTCAATTTCTTCGACTTCTGTGGCGGCGAGCACTGCACAACCAGCAGGGAATACTACATGAAGCGCCTTGTATTTTTTACAAGCCTCCTCAGTATTGGGGCCCATGCCTCCTTTTCCAACAATAATTTTTACACCGGTCTGCTCTACAAACTCTTTCTCGAATTTTTCCATCCGCATGCTTGTAGTAGGGCCAACAGACACCATCTCAAATTTGTCATCTTCCAGGGGGCGAACAATTGGTCCCGCATGCAGTATAGCAATCCCTTTCAGATCAACCGGGAGTTCACGATGTTCTTCAATCAGGCGGCGATGCGCCACATCACGGCAAGTAACCAAATAGCCATTTAAATAGATGATATCCCCGACATGAATACCTTCAAGGTCAGAATCTTTTATCGGAGTCGTCAGTATTTTTTTTTCACTCATAGTGTTACCCCCGTATGCGATGTAATGGTATAATTTAGATCCTTATCAAAAATAATATGTCCACGTCTGTGTGACCAGCAGCCAGTGTTTACCGCAACGCCGATGGTGGAAGGATGCCGTGCAGTATTTTCAATGTGAACACCCATCACCGAATAGTTGCCCGACATTCCCTGCGGCCCGAGCCCGATTTTATTGATACCATCTTCAAGCAGCTTCTCCATTTTTGCTGCACGCTCATTTTCATTATGGCTTCCAATCGGGCGCATCAGGGCTTTTTTGGAAAGCAAAGCGGCGGTCTCAACTGAAGTAGCAACTCCTACACCTACCAGAAGCGGCGGGCATGCATTCAAGCCATAGCTTGTCATTACATCCATAACAAACTTTGTAATCCCTTCATAACCCGCGCCGGGCATAAGCACCATCGCTTTGCCAGGTAATGTGCAGCCACCGCCCGCCATATACGTATAGATTTCAACGTCATCGCGGTCTGGAATGATATCCCAGAAAACAGTTGGCGTACCTTTCCCCACATTTTTACCTGTGTTGTACTCATCAAAAGTCTCTACACTATTATGGCGGAGAGGCGCGGAAAAGGTTGCCTGTACAACCGCATCTTTTAAAAGTCCTTCCAATTCTCCGATAAGAGGAAAATTCACGCCGCATTTTACCCAAAACTGAAGCACACCAGTATCTTGACAGCACGGACGATTTAGATCCGATGCCAGTTTCTGGTTAAGAAACATCGTGTCGTAAATAGTGGCTGCCAGTTTACCGGTTTCTTTTTGCCTAAGTTCAAGCAGCTTGGCTTCTACATCGTCTGGAAGCTTTTTACCAACATGGGCAATAAATTTCGCCATTTTGTCGGTCATACTGTGAATACTTTGTTCTTTATCCATTAGAGATCCTCCTGAAATAATAATTTCAAATATCTGTTAGGCCGGGAAGAACGGGAAGAAAATAGGAAGCAATATCAGGGAAACGATCGTGGAACAAATTACCAGAGGCAATCCGGCTTTCACATAGTCGATAAACTTGTATCCGCCCGCAGTGTAAACCATTGTGTTGGCAGGCATGCCGATTGGAGTGGCATATGCGCAGGAACCACCTATGACAAGCGCCATCATGATAGCACGGGGATCGGCGTTAAGCGAAGCCGCCAAGGATATACCGATTGGCACAAGCATCGATGTTGTTGCTGTATTTGACATAAACTGAGTCAAAATGCAGGAAATAAGGAACAACGCAACGAGAATCGCAAATGGCGAGGGATTTGCACCAAGTAAACCAAGCACAGTATCTGCAATCGCTTTACCCGCGCCAGTGGAATTCAGCGCATTTGCCAGTGCCAGCATGCCTCCCATAAGAAAAATTGTACGCATATCAATCGATTTATAGGCCTGCTTCTCGGTAATGATTCCTGTAAGTACCAGAATGATCGCACCAATACAACCGATAATATGTAATTTGATGCCAATTTGCTTTTCAAAAATCATACATATGATTGTAATGGCAAGAACCACAAAGGACCCCCAGCTTTTCCATGCAGGCACATTGCTAAAATCCTGTTTTTCCTGGAATGTGGAATCATCGCCTGGTTCACGCACAGGCAGCATCTTGTAACCAATTGTGGTAAAAAAGAGAATCCCCACGATAAGAACAGGAAGACCAATCAGGGCGTATTCAAAAAAGCCGAATTCCAACCCGATTTCCTGCAGTGCCGTCTGTGCAAATGCGTTTCCAGGAGCACCTATCAGACTGAGATTTCCACCCATTGCTGCCGCAAACACCAACGGGAGGAGTAGCTTTGAACGATGGAAACCGGAACGGGAAGCAATACCAATAACGACCGGTATTAATACTGCTGCAGTACCTGTGTTTGAAAGAAAACCGGACATAATACCTGTTACGACCATAACTGCCGCAATTTGCTGGCGCTCAGTTTTCGCAAATTTTGTGACCAGCCCGCCAATTTTATTTGCCATACCTGTTTCAAAGAAAGCGCCGCCGATGATAAACATCGCTACAAACAAAATTACATTGCTGTCAATAAAGCCCTTGAAGGCGTCCCCCGGCTCGATGACACGTGTTACGACCAGACCGAGGCATACGATCATTGAGGTGACCGCCAGAGGGATTTTTTCCCACACGAACATAACGATGGCAAAAACTAAAAGCAATAGGGTAATAGCAATTTGGCTCATGAAAATCCTCCTCCTCTGGACACATCATTGATATGTGATAATGTATCCATTTATTAATCAAATACTATCCCCTTCTTTCTATATTGTCAACATATTAGTCTAAATTTCATCGTATTGCAAAATAATTTCTTAATAAATTGTAAATAGTGTCTAGTCAGTTATTTTTGCAGATTTGTAAGGATATTTTCCATGCTGCGAATAATGTGAGCGTTCATAAGCTCCTTTGCGCGCATCTCATCACGGTCAATCAGCGCGTCCAATATCCGCTTGTGCTCCTGAATAGAAAGGTGCGCATAATCCTCTTCAGTTACCTTATGTCCCATTGAAAGCCCATTCCATAGCGAAGATAGCAGTGTTTTCATGGTGTCATTTCCTGATGCTGACCATATTTCAACATGAAATGATTGATTATAATTCGAATAATCCTTAGAATTGTTCTGATCCAAGGCTTCCGCTGCCTGTTCATAAGCATTGACTATCCCGCTAATGTCCGCATTGTAGCGACATACCAATGCCGCGGCTTCCCGTTCGAGGATGGCACGGGTTTCATAATGATTACGGATAGTCTTTTCATTAATACCAAGTACAATAGCACCTTTGTTAGGACGCAACTTAATCAGTCCATCTCTGGAAAGGATCTGTAATGCTTCTCTAACCGGGGTGTTGGAAACTTCCAACTGTGCAGCAACACTCTCCAGTGTCAGTTCAGCTCCTTCTTGAAGTTCACGCGAAAGAATAGCCTTTCGAAGCGCAGACGCAACTTGCTCTCGGGCGGGTAAAAGCTTAATTGGCTTTAGGTTTGTCAATGGGGTTTCCTCCTATTGCGGCTTGTGTCGCTTGTTCAAAATATTTTTGAAGAATCTGATTTGAAGCAGCTAAGTTTTTTTCTTCTATGGCAATGAGTAATTGTTCAAATTCTTTTAATATGTTTTTCCAATGACGTTTGCGATGTTCCAGCACATAAGCAAAGTAACCAGAAGAAAGCTTCTGATACACCTGTGTTAAGAAAGGATTTTCAAGGCAGCGAACAAGCTGATTGTGGAAAAAGAGCTCCCTTTTTGCACATTCTGCTATTCCTTGCAAGGGTACTGCAAGCTGATAGAGTCGAAAAGCGTCCCGTGCGAATTGTATATCTTTTCCCTGTTGCACTAAAATGGATACAATTTCTTTTTCAACTGCAAAAAGTACGGAAAAATTTTGCTTGACAGTATCGCTTGTCATTCCAACTACACGCATATGGCGATTTGGCAGCCGCTGCAGCACACCTTCCAGTTCCAGTTGCAGCAGCGCTTCCCGGACCGGCATGCGGGAAACCCCCAGCTTTTCTGCGAGAAACTCCTGCACAAGTTCTTCCCCGTCCTTAATTGAACCGGAAAAAATCTCCTCTCGGAGCATAGCTACTATATAATCTTTCATTTGATTCTTTTTTAACGGCTCCATACAATCCCCACTGGTGTTAAATCAAATACTTTGGATACATTTTTTATATTTGCTATTGTACTCTGTTTCTTGGCGAAATGCAAGTCAACACATTTTAAACGAATAACAAAAAAGACTGGAAACATAGATTGTATCCAGTCTTTTATATTTAAAAATTTAGCTTTTCTTTGTAATACCCTTCCGCACAATATACAGCACCGATCGGATTATGTGCAAGCACACGGTCTTTTGCGATCAATGTAGTTACGAATGCTTGGGAGTATTTATAGAACAAAGAATCGTGTCCAACACACAAGCCGACCGCAATATTAAATTCTGTATTCTGCTCATTTAGCAAGCGCGCCTGCACAACTGGATTACACATAGGCTCAAAGGTTCCTGGATGCACTTTGCAATCCTCCGGTACACCAATCTTCTCCTTGGAAATGCCGCCGGTTTTACAGATGACCGAGATAACTTCAAGTCCATTTTTACGAAGAATATCATCAATTATCTTTGCTTCTTTTCTCAGGCCTCTGCAAAACGCCATACCAATTCGTTTATATCCCATTTGCTTGCATAACTCAATTATTTCCTTCAATCGCACCCATTGGCCATAACCGATGCCCTCTATTATGGTCGATTGTATGTAAAAATCATGATTTTCCGGCTTCTCGTATTCAGCCAAGCTCTCATCAAAAAACTTTTGTTCATGCATGGGACAGTTTTTAGGAATTTTCTCGGGATGGTCCATGCTGCAAGCGAGCATACCACACTGGGCACAGGTAAACATATTATACGCCTCCGCACATTTTTATGATATTGTATCCAATACAGCCAAAAATGTCAACTAGGTGTACAGTCCCAGATTGAGATGGGACGGGTCAAAGTGGAAGAGATCAGGGTTTTCAGCCCATGATTTTACAATAAACTCATAGGGAGTCAGACCGCGAATAGTTTTTAGGCGTTTAGCAAAATTATAGGCGGCAATAAAAATGTCCAGATGCTTTTGAAGCTCGTCACCAGTCTCATAGTAATAGCGGTTGACCGTTGCATCCTTTATGGTACGATTCATGCGCTCAACCTGACCATTCGTCCACGGATGATTGGGCTTGGTAAGCCGGTGTTCAATGCCGTTTGCCCAGCAAATTTGGTCGAAAGGATGCCCACGAAGCATGTCAGTTGCACCGTTACGGTTCTTTGGAAGATCAGCGAATTGAATGCCATTGTCTGTCAGAATAGTGTGGATGCGATAAGGCACAGCTTCGATTAAGGGCTTCCAAGAAACCCTTTGCCGACTTCATTGTAGCTCTATCATATAGTTTCGCCATTGCAAACTTTGAAGTGCGGTCTATTGCCACGAAAAGGTGGAGTTTCCCCTGTTCCATCCGGAGTTCTGTGATATCGATGTGGAAAAAGCCGATGGGGTATTCCTTGAACTTTTTCTTGGGTTCGATTTCCTTTTTCAGATCAGGCAGACGACTGATGTCATGCCGCTTGAGGCAACGATGCAATGAAGATCGGGTCAAATGAGGTATGGGTTCTTCAAGCGCATACAGGCAGTCGTCCAGTGGCAGCAAGGTATGCTTGCGAAAGGCAACGATGAGTGCCTCTTCCTCTTTGGTCAAAATAGTGGAAGAAGGTACTTTGGGTCCCATCCGCAGGTCGCTTGCACTGTCGCGTTTTCGCCATTTGGCAACCGTCTTCGGATTGATGCCATATCGAGTTGCCAACGTCCTTAAACTCTCTTGACTATTTTGTATTGCTCGGCGGGTTGTCTCTGTCGTTCGGGCGCTCCCGTGTAATATTTGTCCCACAGTATTTCCGTCTCCTCTCTGTTTGGCTTTGTACCATTATACCATAGGACCGTACACCTAGTTATTGTATTAAACACTAGAGCGGTTACGAATTATAACCGTCAAATTATCTAACTGTCCGGCCTAATATCCTTTCGCAGTCAGATACCGTCGTTTCAATAATTTCTTTGGCTGGTCGTTTTTCTTTCAGCAATGGTACGATTTGCCCAACCATAATAGAACCATTCACAATATCACCTTCATGCATGGCTCTTTTCACAGCCCCGGCTGTTTTTTCTTTGAAGCCCACCATGACTATTTCTTTGGGGTTATTCTCTTGAAATGCAGTAATGTCGTTCGTGTACTTATTGCGTATCTGCCTGCTTGTGTTGTAAATGTTAAAACCAGTCATAACTGTTCCCATATCACCAGTTTTGATAATTTCATCCTTACAAGCATCTGCTATATCGCATTCATCTGCAAGCATGAACGCTGAACCCATCTCAATCGCTTGTGCACCTAACGTCAATGCCGCAGCCATTGTTCTTCCGTCGCAAATGCCGCCGCTGGCTACTAAGGGGACATTTATGCAGTCGGCGCCTTGTGGTATCAGAACTGATGTGGTTTCTTGGCTTACAAGACCGCCGCCTTCCCAACCTTTTAGGATAATCACATCCGCCCCGGCCTCCTGCGCTTTTAGAGCGTCACTAATAAAACAGGCCTTAAACACAATTTTCATGCCCGCCTCGTGCCAGCGGAAAAAATGTTTTTTTGCCAACTCAATATCCAAGTTTGCAAGGATACCCGCATATATGACAGGGAGTTTTTCTGCAATGCAGACCGGCCCGACTGCTTCTAATAAATCGGGAATCATTAACAAATTTGCTCCAAAAGGCTTATCTGTTGCCTTTTTGACCTCGCGTATCAACGTTTGAAGTATGTCAGGAGTAGCGTTACCTGTGCCTAGGACACCTAGACCTCCTGCTTCGGACACTCCAATTACCAGAGACGGCGAAGTTGCCCATACCATTGCCCCCTGAATGATGGGGTATTTTATTCCTAATACCTGGCTTACAAGATTGCTCACTTCCAATGCTCCTTATCATGATTTGTCAATTCAATAACAATTTTTTGGGCCTTTCCCTTGATTTCTTCGGGTATGGCCTTTACGCTTATTCAAACCATTGCTTGAGGCACTCCTGATAGTCGTTCGAGGAAAATTCGATAATGCGGTATTGTTGAATACCCTCTTTTACTACAGGGTCATCATCACAGAATTTTTGTATATCACTCGATTTCACTATGACAATGCCGCCACTACCACCGGGTATGGGACCGGTTAGCAGTACAGAACCGTTTTCTAATCCTATCTTTAGGTAAGTGAAGTGGTTAGCCATTGCTTTTTTCAGCTCTTCCCCTTTGGGATGATTTTCTACAAAGGTCCCCTCTAATAAATAGTATTTCATGCTAAAACCTCCATTCTAGTTTTTATGGTGTTATTGTATCAATTGTGTTATACTAGTACAAGTAGCCTATTTATACTATTATTATTACTAATAGGATAGGAGGAAGATAATGAAAAAAGCTGAACCAAATAGATATACTGAAATGGGCGAATTTCTTAAAGCTTGCCGGAACAAAATCAAGCCGGAAAAGATAGGTTTTTCAGTTGGTGCAAGGCGGCGAACACCGGGGCTGCGTCGTGAGGAAGTTGCTCAATTGGCAGGAATAGGACTTACATGGTATACATGGCTTGAACAAGGACGCGCAATAAATGTATCCGATGCTGTATTGGATAGTCTGTCAAGAGTGTTTTCATTAACCGACGAAGAGCGTAGTCATTTATATGCTTTAGCGAATAAGCCTTTACCGCAACAAATAGAGGCATATCAAACTGTTAATGATAGAGTAATCAATTTTCTTGAAAAGCTGGATTTATTATATTGCCCTGCATATATTACCGATTGCCATTGGAATTTAGTTAAATGGAATAAATATGCGACGATTGTTTTTGGGGATTTCAGCCAGCTTCCCTCATCCGAACGAAACATAATCTATATGATGTTTTGCAATCAAGATTACATGTCACTTTTTGAACAATGGGAATTACATGCAAAAGAGATATTAGCAAGATTTCATGCAACTTTTGCAAGGCATATTGATGACCCATGGTTTAGTGGATTTATACAAGACATGAAAAATAAAAGTGAGAAATTTGCTGCTTGGTGGGCGCTATATGATGTTAATAGCATGTCGGATATCGTAAAAAATCTTATGCATCCGACATTAGGTAAACTTACTTTTGATTTTGTAAGCCTTGATATTTTCGATAATCAAAATCTTAAATTGCTGGTGTATAATCCAGACAATAAAACTTCGATTAGCTTGGGCAAATCAATCTTATAGGCACCAATATGTAAAAACAGACATTCACTTTTCGTGCATTTTCAGGCTTTCCACTAAATGGCAAGCAGGGCAAGTGTATTGACACTTGCACATTTTTAAGATTTTCCCTTGAGGGCAAATATCAATCTGCGCCTTTAGGCGCTCTTGGAATGTCAGCGGCTTACTGCCGCCAAGCCATTGTCCGTAATGCTTGTACTGGCCCTTGCTTTTCAGTTTCGGATGGGCGATATAGGACAGCCCGTTTTCAAGACATACGCGGTCGGACAGCCTCCGCAGCGTGCGTGCCGAACCGAGAAAATCCCGGAACTTCCGGGTACAGTCAAGGGCCGTAGAATTGTAGTAAAATGTGGTTATGGATATGCTGGCGGTCAATATGGGTAGCGACGAAAAAGGCGTACTTACCTTTTGCCCAGCGCATAGCCGTTTCATATCCTATCCGATTAACTATTGTTTTTGTTCTACTCTAAAAATAATTCTTGACACAATAGTAAGCTAGCTTTATAATTATAAATGAAGCTAGCTTACTATTGTGCTACTGATGAGGAGGACGACTCAATGGCTATACAAAATATCCTGATTTCTCCTAAGGTGGAGATTGCATTGCCGGGGGTATTGATTGATTACCTTTGTAAATTGGCTATGTCAGGAGAATATTCGAAACAAGCGATTCAAACATTTTTGCTTGCTCCCGGAAAATTAGGCGGGCGCAGCATACAGAAAATCCTTTACGTTGACAAACCGCACCGTGTATTTGGTTTTGAGCCTGTCAGATGTAATTTGATCGTATTGAATTCTGGTAATAACAATCAAATGATTTTGACCGACTGACAAGGAGGCGAAAATAATGAATACTAACAGGTATAGTAAACTCGTAGAACAACTCATGCAAATCCAATGGATTTTGATCCGAAACCACCATCATAACCATCATAATATGGGATTGATGGAAAACCCATATCGTGGGCAAGGGAGGATATTAAAAATCCTGAAAATGAAGCCGGAAATAACGCAGAGAGAGCTTCTGGAGCTGCTGGATATGCGACCTCAGTCTCTTGGAACCTTATTGAGAAAATTGGAGCAAAAGGGCTACATTATGCGCACCACAATGGAAAACGACAAAAGAGCCATGATAATTCGCTTGACAGACAAGGGTGCAAATGCTGAAATTCAAGATGATAAGCAACTTGGTCTTGAATCCTTATTTGATTGCCTCTCTGATGAAGAGCAACTTCAGTTAAGCGAATACTTGACACGAATCATTAATGAGTGGCGCGGCGATAATGACAAGGGGCCTGATTTTGAGCATTTCGGATATGGAGGGTTCAGGGGATGGCACCGGTAAGGAGTGACAAAACAAACAGGGTATAACAGCCTCTCTTGAAGATTATTTGAAAGCAATATGCTTCTTGCACCAAAATGACAAGTCTGTCCGATTGATTGATATAGCTGAGTGGAGGATGTCCGTATCAAAGCCAAGCGCGTTTATAGCGGTTTCGCAGCTATTGGACTTGGGTCTTATTGAGCATGAGAAATTTGGTCCAATTCTTTTAACTGCATATGGAATTGAAGCAGCTAAAAGTTTGGTTTTAAAATACGAAACCATCAAACTATTTTTAATGCGTATACTGAATGTCGGAGAAGCTCTGGCCAACCGTGAGGCATGTGCAATAGAACATGAAATCTGTGATGTGACAGTAGCCAAGATGGCTTTGCTGATATAAGTCTTTCGCAACACAGTTTGGTCTGTTAAAAACGAACCGTAAGGAGGTCGTCTTATGTTATCTTGGTTTAAACGAAAAAATATAGTGGCTGAAAATGACAGTGAATTGCAACACTTCTTACAATCCAAGCATTGCAATGGCTGCTCAAGAAACTGTCCCCTGTCTTCACCAAAATGTGGACGTGGGAAAAAGCTTGTAACAATTGAAATAGCAAATTATACACGGTTATCCCCTTCGGATTGAAGACTTAATATTTTCTTTAAGATTCTAGGAATATGTCTGGCAAGATATATAGTTGGTTTCATGTAGAAGTTGGATTTATTTACTATGCACAAGGAAAGCGGGCCGTTTGGCCCGCTTTCCTTGTGTGGTATCATTTCTGTTTATCCCATCACATAACCTTTCAGGTAACAGTCCAGATCGGCTAGCCTGTCGATGAACCACTCGATAACAGAAGCAAAATCTTCATAGTAAAAACCCCTTTCATGCTTGGCTCCACCCATATTTCACCATCCATATAAGAGAGGCAACAATGTTGTCGAAGCCGCACCGATTCTGTCCTATGGCTTCGGGCCAAGTTCGAGGTGTTGACAAAGGCCCCATACCCGTCGGAGATATGGTAAAATAGAAGAAAGGAAAGGGGCGGGAGAAATGCAGGGGAAAACGGGGCCGATGCAGTTGAGCTTATGTACGTACACGATCGAGGATCTGGTGCCGCAGGACCACTTTTTGCGGAAGCTGGAAGCGGCGCTGGACCTGTTCGAGCCGGTACCGGACCACAGTACCATTTCTCAGAACCGGCGGAGACGGCCCTTATTTCGCAAGGTATTCCGCCGATTGTTCGAAGAGATAGTTCGGCAGTGCGTGGAGGCGGGTCTTGTCAGTGGTCGAGTTGTCGGCACGGACTCGACGCACGTCAAGGCCCGGGCCTCCCGCGCCTCGGAATACCTGAGAGAGGTCGAGGAGGAGCCGGGCGTTTATCGGGAACGTCTGGACCAATATGAGCAGGCGGCACAAACGGAGCTGGCACGAAAAACAGGCCGGCGACAAAAGAAACGTGTGAAACAGATCAAGCGTGACCGCCGTCGTCCTCACAGGCAGGTAAGCCGGACGGACTCGGAGGCCGGTTACCTCAACCGTCCCGGAAAGCCCAAGGGAATGCACTATCTGAGCCATCAGACACTGGACACCGACCATGGGATTATTCTTGACGTGGCGGTAACATCCGGAGACGTCAGCGACGTAGCGCCGTATCCCGACCAGCTTGAGCGTGTCCACCGGGAGATCGTCCCGATTCAATGTGCCACGGCGGATGCGATCTACGATTTTCCGCTGGCACATCAGGTGCTGGGCGAACACGGAATCACCTTTTGCGTCTGCCCCATAAAATCGCATGACCAGACCGGCGTGGAAATTAAGCGGGACGCTTTTCGCTATGACGAAGAAAACGACGGTTACCATTGGTTGAATACGCTGCGGCGGAGCGCGGGCGGGCTGCACTGGGTCTATTCGGCGGACAGGCGGGATTGTCAGACGTGTTCCCTGAAGGAGAACTGCCTGAGCGAGTGCCGAAAAAACGGCGCCCGAAAGCTTGAGCGCAGTTATTTCGAGCCGGCGGTCCGGCGGGACCTGAGTCGGCAGCAGGAGCCGGAATACCAGGAGGCCCTTCGGCTGCGGCAGATCTGGTGCGAGGGGTCTTTCGCAGCGCAGAAGTGGGGACACAATTTAACACGCGTTTTGCGACGAGGAATAGAGGCAGCGGAAGACCACTGTCTCCTGTCCACGACCGCATTGAACTTAAAGCGGATGATCCGGTGCCTGGGATAACTCCCAAGACGCTGTTTTTTATGTCCGGCAGCTCACGAGAAAATAAATTTGTGGGCCTTTGTCAACAGCTCGGAACTTGGCCCGAAGTGTGCGCGTTGCGCTCTTTGTTGCGTCATGTTGCTATCGCTCCTGTTCCTTATTTTTCTGCGCATCCGTCAGGCTAAACAGGCGGTCGATATTTTCCTTCGCCGTAATAACCTCCTGCATATCCTTCCATACCGCGCGGTACTCCCTGTATGCGGCCCGTTTGTCCGCCGCCAGCTTTTGATATTCAGCTTTGAGCACGTCCATCTTCGGGAGTTTCGCCCCGGACAGGACGCGCCGAAATGTTTCCTGCGTCGCCCGGTAAAGCGTGACCTCGGCCTCATGCTCCGCAAGATATTTTTTGCTGTATTTCGCGGCCTTGTAACCGTTTAACACAGGCCGGGTTTTCGCGTAGTCTACCACCGCGCCCTTTAACTCCGCGTTGGTGCTCATAGTGGCCTCGATGGACTTGATCTGTTCAGAAAGAACGTGAAAACGGTCTGCTGCTTCCGTTGCCCGTTTTTCCAACTGTCCGTATTCCAACAGGCCGTTTTCCTATAAATATTGGAGCGTCGCGGTCATCTGTTTCAGATTAAATATTTTCATCCACCGTTCGTAGGCGGGGCCTTTCCCGTTTTTCATTCGGGACTGAATATCTATAATCAGGTTTGTACCGTTTTGCTTTATGCGTTACCAGCCTCGTGAAAAAACGGACATTCCCATCTCCCGCCTGATGATAAAGCTGGAAAAGGGTTATACAAAGCTCATGCAGAAGATTCTGCCACACAAGGTTATAGCTGCCCTATTTGCAGTAATTTTGCTGGCAGGCTCTTTCCTCCTGTGCACACAGCTTGAGTTTGAACTAATGCCCTCAGTAGATGAAGGAACCATTTCTGTAAAAGTAGAAACAAGACCCGGCCTGAAGACGGAAGAACTCGATAAAACCCTGAAAAAGCTGGAGGATTTGGTGGTTTCCAATCCAGATGTGGAGCGCTATCTGCTTTCCACCGGAGCACAGAGCCTGGGGGCCAATTCCTCAATCAGTGCAACTCTGACCGCATATCTGAAAGACGATCGCATACATTCTACCAAGGAAACGGTAGCTCAATGGCAGCAGGCTACGGTTAACATGGAAGGCTGCGCAGTCAGCGTTTCCAGCAGCTCCAGCACCGACATGATGATGGGCGGCTCCGGAATTGATGTCGCTCTCCAGGGCAACGATTTTAATCTCCTGCGTGAGACGGCTGATCAGGTCGCTGAGATGATGCGCAATGTGCCCGGCATACTGAAAGCCGCTTCCAGCGCGTCCGGCGGCGGCGTACAGGGAGAACTTCTAATCTACCCGATCAAGGCAGCAGCGGTCGGCTTTACCCCTGCACAAATTTCCTCAAGCGTACGCTCAGTAATGAGCGGTGTTGAGACGGCCATTCTGTCGATGGACGGGCAGGACTACACCCTATGGGTTGAGTATCCGCAAGGCCGCTACCAGGCGGTCAACAATATCAAAGGCATCACACTGACTTCCCCCATAGGAAAATCTGTTCCGCTGACGGATGTTGCTTCACTCGTTTATTCAGACAGCCCGCAGACTCTCACCCGGAAAAACGGTGCTTACCAGGTCACCATCACTGCTGATCCGACCGACGCTGCAAAATCCTCCGCCTAAAAAGCCATCAACAGCCATGTGAGTTCCATGGAGTTGCCCGAAGGGATAGAATTGGTACAAAGCACAATGACAGAGATGATGGTGGAAGGATTTACCTCAATGCTGACCGCGATTCTGACAGCGGTGCTGCTGGTATTCATGGTCATGGCCATACAATTCGAATCGATGAAGTTCTCCGGCATGGTGATGCTGTGTATCCCATTCAGCCTGATCGGTTCTTTCGGCCTTCTTTATCTGACAACCGGAACCCTCAGCATAACTTCATTAATTGGATTTTTAATGTTGGTAGGCACAGTGGTAAACAACGGTATTCTGTTTGTGGATACCACGAACCAGTACCGGGCGAGTATTGATGTATCGACAGCGCTTATTATGGCAGGGCGTACCCGTCTGCGCCCCATACTGATGACTACCCTTACAACAATCCTCTCCATGATTCCTACGTCACTTGGGATCGGCTCCGGTTCTGAAATGATGCAGGGTATGGCCGTCACGATCATCGGCGGTCTGACCGCATCCACGCTGCTTACTCTATTTTTACTGCCGAGTTTTTACCTGATCATCAATAAAAAGAATCGCCCTCCAAAAACGCAGGCAGCTGACACACTCCCTTTGAAAGATCAAAATCAAATTGACCCGGATGAACTTCTGCTTGGCGATTAATCCTAGAAGAGATGCGGGAATGAGTCTTCCCGCATCTCTTCTAAAGTTTATAACAAAATCGAGGTAACAAAATGGTTTATGCAACAATTTTGATTGTTAGTGACTCCTATTTATTCCGCGGATCCCTCAAAGTATTTTTGAAAAAGGAACAATTCGCGGTCCTTTTGGCCAATAAAGAACAGGAAATTCGGGATGCGTTGGATGAGACCAGAATCCAGTTAATTATTGCAGACACAGACACGCTTCTGTTGCAAGTCTACGATTTGGTTGCTGAATTAAGATCCAATCAAATATTCATCCCTATTATACTAACAATAAACAGAAGGATTTCATTTCAGGAGAAAAAAATTGGATTTGAGGCCGGTGCAGACGACTATATGACACCGCCGATTGATTTTGAGGAACTTTTGTTGAAGATAAGGGTACTGCTACGCAGATATGGCGTCAATACAAACGGACAAGTCGCACTGGGCAAAACAATCCTTGATTGTGACAGTTTCCAAGGGATTACCCCGCAGGGTCCAGTTCAATTGACAAGAAAAGAATTTTTATTACTCTTCACATTATTTTCCCACCCTAAAAAAATATTTAGCCGTCAGATGCTGATGGATTGCGCATGGGGCATTTGTCCTGATTGCGATTCAAAAATGGTCAGCATATACATCTGCAGGATTCGAAAAAAGTTCGCTGATAAGGGTAATTTTGAAATAATTACGAGAAAAGGCATTGGTTATCAGGCTATCCTTTAGGGTATTTCGTTATTGCACATAACAGAAATCATATACTAAAATATCATGAGTTAATTGTGAATCAATTTTTAATTTAAATTTTTCTCAATCTTTATTAGCAAATTTAAAATTGTTTCAATAGCTGTTTCCAGCTTGTCCATCTCCTCCACGCCAAGCGTATGCTCCAACCACTGTGTAAATGTTTCCCCTTGTTTGCAATATTCAATATAATCCAGAGCTTTTGGAGTAATTTGAATCTTGATGACTCTACGGTCCGTTTCGTCTGATATTCGTTCTACAAAACCGTATTGAACCAATTTTTGCACTATCTTTGTAGTGTGCTGCTTTGGAGTACCAAGTAACCTCCCAAGTTCCGACATGCTGATAACCCCGTGATGCTGCAAAAGCTGCAGACCATAGTACATTTGGAGGCTCATGGAGTCCTTTAGCGATTTCTTGAAGGGCCGGATAATTAAATTGTTCCAGTAAGGCAGAAGATATAACAGTTTTTCGACAAAGTGTTTTTGTTCCATAACAGCCTCCGATAACCGTTCTTGACAACGGGCAATTTGGGTGCTATATTCATTAAGTAGTAGCATTTATTGTACCATCATATCAATGCTACTACTTTTATTTTACTTTAATAATCAGTGCAAGTCAACGAGAAAGGAACCATTTATATTGCAAAACACAAATTTTGAACTTATGGAAAGTGCACCGGTCAACAAAGCCATACTCAAGCTGGCAATCCCTACGGTGCTCAGCACAATCATTCAGCTTATCTACAATCTTACAGATACTTATTTTATTGGGCTGCTTGATGACCCCGTGCAGCTGGCAGCGATCTCTCTGGCGTTTCCTGTTTTTATGATGATCCAGGCCGTTGGTAATATTGTCGGCAGCGGTGCACCCTCCTACATATCACGAAGCCTGGGCGCTAAGAATTATAAAGAAGCTCGCCATACCAGCGCGGTGGCGTTTTATTCTTCAGCCGCAATCATGGTTGTCATGACCGGAATCAGCCTCCTTTTTATGAACCCGATTCTTGGCCTGATTGGTACGAGCAGTACCTCAATCAGCCCAACAAAAGATTACCTCTCCGTGATCTGCGGATGCAGTGTCATCCTGACTATGCAGATCATCCTGCCGGCGATGCTCCGCGCGGAGGGTAAAGTACATCAGGCAGTGACCGGAATGGTGATTGGCACGGTGACTAACATTATACTTGACCCGCTGTTCATCCTCGGCTTTCATATGGGAGCCGCCGGAGCGGCATGGGCAACGGTGATTGGAAACTGCCTTGCAGTTATCTATTATCTTACCGTCTACACCGGGGGGAAAAGCATCCTGTCCATTTCACCCAGAGACTTTAAACCGAGTACCCGCATCTATGGGGAGATTCTGAAAATCGGCCTGCCATCCTCTATCTCCCAGATCGTTATGAGTATGGCAAATGTTCTGACCAATAATCTGGCCGCCAGCTACGGTGACAATGTAATCTCCGCCTTCGGCGTCGCAGGCAAGCTTCTCATTATGGTCGTAATGATCGTTATCGGCTATGTGACGGGTTACATGCCGTTTGCGGGTTACAATTATGGCGCGCGCAACACTCACCGGCTGATTCAGGCCTTCAAGTTTACCATACTTTCCGGTACAGCCGCGTGTTTCGCATTCCTTGGCCTTTTTCTCTTTTGCGGCCCCATATTTATGCGGGTGTTTACCAGTCAGCAGGAACTGATCGATCTTGGGCTGCGGATTATGCACGCGCAGGCGTGGAGCATCCCTCTTATGGCTGTTCAGATGACGATGATGGTGACCTTCCAGGCAACTGGCCAGGCTATCAAGGCGACCATCGTGAATCTTGGACGTCAGTGTCTGCTCTATTTGCCGTTGCTCTACCTGTTTAATGCACTATGGCAACTCAGTGGCCTGATGTATGCACAGTGCGTTGCGGACATTTTGACGACAGTGACCGCTATTTCATTAGGCATACCGTTTTTGAAAAAATTGTATATGATGGATAAGAGCCTTCAGCCGGCTGCAGCTCAAACTTGAATAAAATTTGATGTTGTATGTGCAGACTGATATATTTGAACAAGAGATAAAGGTGAAAACAAATATGCGTGTAATTGCATTTATGGGAAGCCCAAGGAAAAACGGCAGTACGGACAAACTTGTCAAGCAGATACTCGCGGGTGCCACTTCAGCAGGTGCGCAAACTGAGGAGTTTTTCCTGAACGATTTGAATATTCGAGGATGCCAGGCCTGCATGTATTGTAAATCACATATTGAATGCAGCCAGAAAGACAACATGCCACCATTGACGGAAGAAATAAAAAGAGCGGACCGCCTGGTTTTCGCCGCTCCAATCTATATGGGCGGTATCAATGCGCAGTCCAAAACATTTCTTGACCGGCTATACGCCTTCGGTACAGCCGAGAATCAGCCGGGTAAAATGCCGACAGGGAAAAAGGCAGCCCTTATGTTTTCCCATGCCAGCCCGGACGAGAACTCGTTTTGCCAAAACGTCGAACCTATCGCCCGCTTTCTGGAGCGTTTGGGCGTGAAAATCACTGATACGCTGTTTGCGGCTGGCGGGCCGAAAGCGTTAGATGATGAAGGTTTTATGCAAAGGGTTTTTCAGGCAGGAGTGGATCTGGTTCAATAGAAATTGTAGGAAGATGTGGTGTCAAAACGGTGCCTGACTTTCCTATATACTATTATAAAGATATTTTAACGGGCGTAGCCCTTATTTACTGGCCGCGCTTAACTGGTGTGGACACGGTCTGGCACACGCAAAGAGATTGTTATCTGCTACCTGTATAGACGGATCAGTCTCCTCCTGTGTCAATTGGCCGTTTATCCATCCTCTTGATGTTTCTTGCAGTTGCCAGACCGCAAGTTTATTCTACATCAAAAGGAGCTTTTTGTTATGCCTCATCGCTAAAGCTCTACCCAGCCCCGCGTCTAACGCGGAGTTTTCTTTATACAACAAAAAAGTCCAGATTTTTCTGGACTTTTTCAACAGACTGGAACGAAGGAATATCCCCCGTTCTTTCGTTATGCTTTATTGAACAAAGTACATTTTTAATCCGCAATTTTTATAACTCTGACTATGTCCGAGTCGGTAAACGGGTCGATCATATCTCCGGCGCAACTGGGAAACGAAAAAAATGCAGCCCCATTCTTGCCGGCCTGAAACCAATGTTTTTCTACCAAATCGCTGCTACTTTTGCCCATAATAAGCATGCGTCCCGTGCTTACGCAGATAATGCCGGTCCAGTAATTCTCGCTGCATAGATGTAAGACCCGGGGCTATCATCTGTGCATGCCACGCCATGAAAGCCAGTTCTTCCAGCACCACGGCGTTATGTACCGCCTGTTTGGCATCTTTCCCCCATGCGAATGGCCCATGGCTGTGCACTAAAACCGCCGGAACGTCCTCCGCCCGCTTTTCCGCTAAGGTTTCTGCAATCACGTTTCCTGTCTCCCATTCGTAATGGCCCGGTACACCGCCGATCTCTTCGGGGGTCATCTTCCGCGTACAGGGGATTTCTCCGTAGAAATAGTCCCCGTGGGTGGTTCCAAAGGGGACGATCCCCATACCAGCCTGGGCGTATATGGTGGCCCACCGACTGTGCGTATGCACCACGCCGCCGATCCCCTCAAAGGCGCGGTAGAGAGCCAGATGAGTAGGCGTGTCAGAAGATGGGTTCAGCGCGCCTTCCCGCTTTTCTCCCGTGGCCAGATCCACTACTACCATGTCTTCCGGCTGCAGGGCGGCGTATTCCACGCCAGACGGCTTAATAACGAGCACTCCCGCAATACGGTCTACAGCCGATACATTGCCCCAGGTGAAGGTGACAAGACCGTACTGAGGGAGCAGCATATTTGCCTCATAGACTAGTTGCTTCAAATGTTCCTGCATCGCTTTTCCTCCTTGCGTCACGCGAACAAGTTTCTTGCAAACCGGTTCGCAGATTCAATGTCGGCCCGCCAATGGGGCGAGCCGGTGTACCAGAATTCTGTGACAAAACGCCGCACCCCCAGCGCCAGCGCCATGCCCACTGCCGCTTGGAAGTCTACATGGCCCGTGCCGAAGGACACCTCGCGAAACACGCCGGGGCGTGTCTCCTTCAAGTGTACGGCGCATATATGGCCCGCGCCTTTACGCAAATCAACCGCAATGCTGCCGCCGGTTTTCAGCGCCGCGTTGGTCAGATTGCCCACGTCGGGATAAACTCCCAGATAAGGGCTGTTTATCTGTTCTACGTAATGCATCGCCTTGGCCACGGTGTTCATGAAATCGGTTTCCATCGTTTCAAAGCCCAGCATCACGCCCCGGGCCGCGGCATATTCCACACAAAGGCGCAGGTTATCTTCAAACCGGCGGCGCGTGTCTTCGCCGGAGGGCTCGTAGTACACGTCGTAGCCCGCCAGCTGGATGGTGCGCACGCCCAGCTGCACCGCCAAATCCACAGTGCCTCGCAGGATAGCGAGACTTTTTTCCACGACCTCCGGCCGGCCGCTGCCCAGCGGATAGCGCCGGTGGGCGCTCAGGCAGATGGAGCCGACGGGCGTGCCCGTAGCCTGCACCGCGGCCAGCAGCTCCGCCCGCTGCGTGAGGGGCATTCCCAGCCGGGCGATTTTTTCATCGGTCTCGTCGATGCTCATCTCCAGATAATCGAACCTGTATGTACGGACCAGTTCCAGTTTTTCCGGCAGAGTCAGCTCTGCCGGCATTGATTTTTCATAAAGTCCCAGCTGATAGTGTTTCATGACTTTTCTCCATAGCATAGGCTGTGCGTGGAGCAACGCCCCGCACACAGCCTAGAATTTTATTTCCCCTGTACGTTCTTTCTGTACAACGGGAGGTAGACCTCCTGGTCACGGACGACGCACCCCGTCTGGCAGTGCCCTTTCTGAATCAAGTCATAGCACTTATCACAGGTGACACAGCATTTATAGCGATGCATGGTCTTGTCATTCATCAGATCGTAGGCAAAATCCGGGTAGGCAAAGCCCTGACGGCCAAACCCGCCGATGTCAAACCAGCCCTGGTTGATGCCGCCGGCCGCCACACTGCCGCCGAACTGCTCCAACCATGTAAGACCCGTACACACAAACACACCCTCAGGCACCGCCTCTTTAATTTCTTTCGTGGCCTTCAGCAGATGATAAGTGCCCGCATAGGGATTAATCTCCGAACCCTCCAGCTCGGCCAGATAGCCGCGGCCGTAGGGCTGGTAGCGGGGCATCATTGTGGAAATATTGATCAGGCTGACACCTTTTCCCACCAGCATCTTGCACAGCTGGATGGTCTCGGTGAGGTCAGGCTCCATGACGCCTTCCTCTTTTTTCATGCCCCAGCCGTGGGGATAGGGAATGCAGTCGTAGGCGTTCAGGCGCACGCAGATGTCCAACTTGTCTCCCAAGTTCTTGCGGATACCGTCAATAATCATGAAGACGGCGCGGGTGCGATTCTCAAAGCTGCCGCCGAATTTGCCCGGACGGTTATAGGCTGCCAGCAATTCACGCAGGATATACTCGTGGCATACCTTGATGTCAACAGAATCAAATCCTGCCTCATATGCCAGTGTGGCGGCGTTGATGAAGCCCTGAATGATTTCTTCAATTTTTTCATCGGTGGCAAAGGTGATTTTGCCGCTGCGGCCATCGATGCTGTTGTGGTGGTCGATATAAGGGTTGGGTACTACCGCCAGCGGCGTGGGGTTCCAGTCTTTGTCCGTACTGCGTCGGCCGGAATGGGTGAGCTGCAACACGTTATAGGGCCGGCGGCCATATTTGGCAACTGCCGCCGCGTTTGACTCGTCCACCAGCCGCTTGATCTCACTGACTGTGGAGGGCTTGATTACCATTTGCAGCGGGTTGCAGCGGCCGTCGTCGGCCACGGTGATGGATTCATACCACAGCAGGCCCGCGCCGCCCTCGGCGTAGCGTTTATAGCGGCGGAAGATCAGCTCGGAGGGCGAGCCGTCCGGATTGCCGTCAAAGCCTTCCAGCGGCTGAATGCACATGCGGTTGGGGATCACTTTGTTTCCCAGTTTGACCGGAGTGGCGAGCACGTCCACATTCTCGTCCACAGGGAAGGGCAGGCCCGCCTGCGTCATGGTATTTTTAAACTCCTCCGCAGTACCCATCCGGGCAAAATTGAACGGTTTTGTCACTTTTTGCATAATAGTTCTCCTCTTATAAATAAACTTTGTTTTACTGATTTTTTTAAATGAATCTACATCCTGTTTAGTGGAATTACCTTTTTTCAACTTTCCAACTTGTTGGATATCCAATAAGTAAGCAGGCAAATTTCTTTTTATCAGAAATATGATCCCCTTACTTTCTATCAGCCGTATTCAATGCCACAGCGGCTCCAGCAGCTGTGCAAGCCGCTGATACCTCTCATATTTTTTGCGGTATATTTCCGCACATGCAGCCACCGGTGTATAGCTTTTCTCCACCGCTACCAAGCTGGCCGCAGCAGCCTCCATGCTTTTGTAACCGCCGCAGGCCACCGCCGCACACAGCGCCGCGCCAAAGGCCCCCAGCTCTTTTGTGCGGATAATCTCCACCTTTCGCCCGGTCACATCCGCGAACATCTGGCTCCATATTTCAGAGTTGGTCACGCCCCCGGCCAAGCGGATGGCCTTCACCCCGGGCCTGTGGGCCAACAGCTTTTCAATATGCGCCATGTGGCAAAAGGTCACGCCCTCAAACACCGCCCGCATGACGTGTGCCTGGGTGTGATAGCTGGACAAACCTATAAAGCACGCCTTTGCATTGCCGTTATAGTTAGAGCCATAGATATACGGCAGGAAATAAACCTCTGTATCCTCCGGCGCAACGCTTTCCACCAGCTCATCCGCCAGCCTATACGCGTTTTCGCCCCGCTCTTTGCAACGCTTTTTAAGATCCGCCAAGAAGGTATTCATATACCATTCCAAATTGGACGCGCTGGTGGGCGAGCTCTCTTCAACGAGGTAATAACCCGGCGTACAGTAAATGGAGTTCATCATGACCGATCGATCGTCGATGGGCTGCCGGGCAATAAATTCATTGATGCTCCAGGTGCCTGCGATCACCGCGAGGTACTCCTCATTGACGATGTTCATGGCGATGGCGCTGGCATCGATGTCAAACATGCCCGCAGCACAGAGGGTTCCCTCCGCCAGCCCTGTCTGCCGGGCCGCTTCTTTGGTGACTGCCCCGCAGACATCTGTGGAGGCCCGCAACGGGGGTAATTTGCCCTTGATTGCAGAGAGATCCAGCAATTCCAGAATCTCATCGTCATAACTGCGCGTTTTCAGGTTCACCAGGTTTGAACCGGAAAAATCAGTAATCTCAGCAAAAGCCTGGCCTGTCAGCCGGTAGCGGATATAGTCCTTCACCCCGAAGATCCACTTCGTGTGTTCCAGCACGTGGGGCGCATTGTCCCGGAACCATTGCAGCAGCGCCACCGGCTGGCAGCACAGTGCCTTCTGTACAGTTTTTTTAAACAGCGCGTCGGCGGCAGGCCCTCCGTTGATTTTGTCCGCGTAGGCGACTGCCCGAGAATCTGTAGACAGGATGCCATTGTATGCGGGTGTCCCCTCTCCCCACAGATAGAGGCCTTTTCCGTGGCCGGAGAAAGAGACGCCTTTGATCTGCTCCGGGGGAACGCCGGCCTGCTCCACTGCCGCGCGCATCGCCTTGGCGTTCAATTGCCACAATAGCTCCATATCCCGTTCTGTGAAGCCCGGCTTCGGTGTGATCAGCTGAATCTGCTCGTGCGCCTGCGCCACTGCCATGCCGGTCTCGTCAAAAATCACGGCCTTAATGAAAGTTCCGCCGTTGTCCACGCCCATATAATAGCGCATCAGTCCGTTCCTCCCTTCTGTTCAGTCCACCGGGTTTTGTTCCGGGAATGTAATGGCCAGAAATGTCATAGGCTCCTGCGTGCCATTTTTAATCTCGTGCGCCTCTCCCGCAGGGATGTACACCGCATCCCCTTCCGAAAGCTGCCGCAGCAGTATGCCATCCCGCAAAACGCTCATGCAGCCCTCCAGCAGAAAGAACACATGGGCATGGGCCGAATGCACCTCCTGCGCCATGCCCGCCCTTGGCGGAAAAACGGTCACATGCACGTCCACGCCGCCTTTGAAAACAGATCGTGAGACCACATTCACATCGTGGCCCGGCGGGGTGTACTGCCCGCCTTCGTTTTTCATCATAAACTTCATACTGTCACACGCTTTCTTTTGGCCATGCGTTTTTTCACCGTGATGTCCAGCAGTACCGTCACAATGATCAGCACGCCGATGATGGCGTCTCTCCATTCGCTGGGCACTGCCAGCAGGTTGAGGCAGTTGGTGACCATGGTCATAACAAGCGCGCCCACCACTGTACCCCAAATGCCGCCTTCACCGCCCGAGGCGCTGGTGCCGCCCATGTAGACGGTGGCCAGCACGGGCAGCAGATACGCGCTGCCGATGTCCGACTGCACCGTATTCATGCGTGCAACGTATAAAATTCCCGTTACTCCGGAAAGCATGCCGCTGAGGATAAATGCCTTCATGATGACCTTTTGAGGGTCGATACCGGACATGTTGGCTGCCTCCCGGTTCGAGCCGACGGCGTAGCACTGCCGCCCGAAGTTCGTCTTTTTCAACAGCAAAGTGCCAAAAATCACAAACACGACCATGACCACCGTGGTCATCTGCAAAAAACCAAACAGGCTTCCGTTTCCAATGAAACGGAATGTAGGATCGAAATCGTACAGAACATATCCTTTCAGGATCACATAGGCAAACCCGAATACGGCCCACTGCAGGCCATAGGTGGAGATGAAGGACGGAAGACCTACATAGGCGATCATATATCCATTCAGCGCTCCTAAAAAACATCCTACCAACACCGCCAGCAGTATGGCAAGCACAAAATTGACATCGTAACTCTTCATCAGAATCGCGGCGATCACGCCGCAAATGGTCATGACGGAGCCAGAGGACAGATCCGGCCCGTTGGTAATGATTGCGATGGTCTGCCCAATCCCCAAAACGATAAGGATGCTGGCGTTGGCCAAATTGTTGCTGATATTCCGCATGCTCAGGAACGACGAATCGATGATGCAGCCCATGATAATGATGATCAGCAGAACCGCCAGACGGCTGACCGACGAAACGGCGCTGGTGGACAATCGTTTTCTATTTTTCAGCCGAGATCCGCTCATTTCTTTTCCCCCCTTGCAGTTGTACTCACTTGAAACACAATCGCCAGAATAATAACCGTGCCGATGACTGCCGACTGCCACAGAGAAGGCACGCGGATGACATTGAGCCCACTGCGGATAATCGTGAGCAGCGTAACACCCAGAATTGTCCCCTTTACATCACCTTTACCGATATTCATGCTGGTGCCGCCCAAGATCGTGCATGCAATAGCCTCAAATTCCCACTTGGTTCCCACCAGCGGGTCGGCCACTTCCAGGCGGGCAACCAGAATCACGGCGGCAAGTCCTGTCAAAAAGCCTGCGAAAGCGTACACGATCCATTTCCAAAGCCGCGTATCAATTCCTGACAGCCTGGCACCCTCCTCGTTACCGCCAATGGCAAAGGTATACCGGCCCAAGCGGGTGTGGTCCTGCACAACGATGGCGAAAAGGTAAAATATTGCGCAGCAGATCGCTGCCATGGGAATAGTGCGATTGATCAAGCCGCCCAAGGAAATGAATGCCTCGTTGGAAACAGGAATGCCCTGCTTATTGGTCAAAACCAAAGCCAAACCGTAAAAAACACCTTGTGTGCCCAGTGTCGTGATAAACGGTTGCAGCCCGCATACAGAGATCAAAAAGCCATTCAGCGTGCCGCATACAAAACCTGTGAGCGCGCCCGTGATCAGCACCGTCGGAATAGGCAGCCCAGCGTTGATTGCCAGCGCGGCCGTCACGCCTGATAGCGTCAGAATGCCGCCCAGAGAAAGGTCCAGCCCGCCACTGATGATGACGAAGGTCGACGCCGAGGCCACCACCAGCAACACGGACCCCTGCTGCAGCAAAACCAGCAGATTCCGCATTGTGAGATACTGGTCGGAGCGGATGCTAAACAAAACAATAAGAACCACGATAAACCAAAGAATGATAGGGACCCGTTTAAACGTTGATTTTATTTTATCCATCCTGACGCTCCTCTTCTATGGCTCCTTCCATGGCATAAGAGATGATCATTTCCTGCGTGGCCTCGTTTGACTGAAGCTCTTTCACAATTTTGCGGTCACGCATGACATAGATCCGGTCGCTCATGCCGATGATCTCGGGCAGCTCGGAAGAAATCATCAAAATCGCCTTGCCTGTTTTGACCAGTTCGTCCATGAAGGCGTAGATTTCTTTTTTGGCACCCACGTCGATGCCCCGTGTCGGCTCGTCGAAAATAATCACTTCCGCCTTTGTACACAACCATTTTGCCAGAACGACCTTTTGCTGGTTGCCGCCGGACAGATTGCCAGCCAGCTGTTCGCTGGAAGGCGTGATGACGTTGAGTTCCTTTATGTACTGGTCCACGCATTTTTTCTCTGCTGCGGCCCGTATCCACCCACGCGGATTGATTTTGGAAAGGCTTGCCATTACAATGTTCTGAGCGATCGGCAAAATCAAAGACAGTCCCTGCCGTTTCCTGTCCTCCGGGATCAGTGACAGCCCCCGTTCAATCATATCGCGCGGGCTCTGCTTTTTATCGGCGAGCTTTCCCAGCAATGTAACATCGCCTTTTTCATAGGGATCCACGTGGAAGATTGCCCGCGCAAGCTCGGTGCGTCCCGCACCCACAAGGCCCGCCAAGCCCACGATTTCGCCCCGGCGCAGCTCCATGCCAACGTCGCTCAGGCGCTCCTTTTCCGAGTACAGGTGCTCCACTTTGAGTGCCACCTCACCCGGCTTCTGCCGGTTACGGTGATACAGATCCACAATCTCACGGCCAACCATGAGTTTTACGATTTCCTCCGGGGAGGTGTCTTTCACGTCTTTAGTGCAAATATATTTGCCGTCACGCATGATGGTGATGCGGTCGCCGATCTGGGAGATCTCCTGCAAGCGGTGGGAGATATAAATCACGCCGATGCCCTGTTTTGTGAGCGAGCGAACGATTTCAAACAGCTGCTGAATCTCCACCTCGGACAGAGAAGCCGTGGGCTCGTCCATAATCAATACTTTCAAGTCATGTGTCAGGGCCTTTGCCACTTCTACCATCTGCTGCTGCGCCACGGGAATTTCGCTTGCCAGCGCATGGGCGTCCACATTCATTTTCATGTCGTGCAGCAGCTTGTCCGCTTGCTGGTGCATCTGCTTGCGGTCCACCAATACGCCCATCTTCGGGGGCATGTGGTCGATATAAATGTTTTCCGCGACGCTGAGATACGGCACCAGGTTAAATTCCTGATAAATAATACCGATGCCATTTTTTTTCGCCGTGATAGGGTCAAAGCGCGTGATTTCCCTTCCTTCCGCCAACAAAGTGCCGGCGTCCGGCGTATAAGCGCCAGCCAGGACTTTCATCAAGGTGGACTTGCCTGCCCCGTTTTCCCCCAGCAGAACATGCACCTCGCCGGGCTTCAGCGTAAAATTGATGTCATCGAGTGCTTTCACGCCTGGGAATATCTTGGTGATGTGCTGCATTTCAATCAAATAATTCGTCTCCATAGGCCGCTCTTTCTCCTTTTCAGATGATGAGTACCACTGTGATCTATCTGATAACCTTCAGCCGGCGCGTACCACTTTGCATCCGTCCCGAACTTACCGCCAGGTCGTGTTTTCCTTGTAAAAATGAATCGCATGCCGCGCATGACTGGAAACGCAATTTCTAACGAACGGGCGCCGCCCTTTGCAAACCGGGCGGCCCCGATATACATTCGTTGTAAAATTATATGGAGCTCGGCCCGCCGCCTCCACAGAGGTTCAATCAATGGCTGCGGCGCAGGCCGGGCCCCCAGCTCTTTTTCAGGCAGACTCCCCTGCCGCTGTTATTATTTTCCTGTGTTTGGGCGCGGCCTCTCAGCGGCTGCGCAGAGCGTCTGGGCGCTCGTCCATTTTCTCCAGGTTGTCCTGATTGACAATGGTGATGGGGCAGTTGATCTGGCGAGGGACCTCTTCGCCGTTCAGCGCCCGCACCGCGGCAACCACGCTCAGGTAAGCCTGCTCATATACGCCCTGAGATACGGTAAACGCCTCGGCACCGTTGCTTACAGCCGCGTACTGCGGTTCCTGTACGTCAAAGCCGCTGACCAGAACCTTGCCTTCCAAACCGGCCGCTTTTACGGCCTCCACGGCGCCCTCAGCCTGGTTTCCGCCCACGGCCACCAGGGCGGACAGCGAGTCACCCCATTTGGTGATATAGTCCTCGGCCAATTTGCGGCCTTCGTCGGCCTGCCATTTGGTCACGCCGCTTTCCACCTCGATGTTTGGATATGCGGCAAACTCCTCCAGGCAGGCGGCGGTACGCAAATCGGACGTGGCCTGGCCGGGCACACCCTCCATGACCACTACTTTGCCTTCCTGTCCAATCATCTTCGTTATTTCGTTGGCGATCATCCGGCCCACCAGTTCGTTGTCGATCCCTACATAAGTGAGATAATCCACATCGGACGGGCCCATGGTATTGTCATAAATGACGGGAATACCCGCATCGATCAGGTCCTGCACGGGGCCTTTCACCGCTTCCGTATTCGCAGGCGCCAACACCACGGCGTCCACACCGGTGGTGATCAGGTCCTCCAAAATACGCTTTTGCTCTTCCACGTTATCAGCTTTTGTAGGCGAGTAATCAAGCACTTCCACGCCAATCTCCTCGCCGGCCTTCTGTGCTGCGATGATGTGTGACTCCCACACGGGAATGGCTGCGCTCTTTGTTACCACCGCAATGGTGTATTTCCTGTTGGGAATCACCTCATAGCCAAATTTCTCAGCAGAGATACTGCCCTCCGTACCGACCATAACGACTTCGCCGGACGCCGCCGAAGTGTCCGTTGAAGCGGCTGTAGAAGAGGATTCTTCTTGTGAAACGGAACTCGATTTAGACGCCGGGGCCGCACTGCCGCCACAACCCGCCAGGCTTAAGAGTATGGCAGTTGCCAACAACATCGATAATGCTTTCTTTTTCATTGAATGATCTCCTTTTCGTTTATTATTTGTTCTGTTTTTTAAAAGCTTACACCTACGAATCCTCCTTTTCGTTCTTCGGATTTTAAAAAACAGTTTATGGATGGAACAACCCCCATCCGCTTCTTTCAAGTAGTCTGCCGGTTACCCATCGCAAAGGCCGCCGTTCCGTTCAACGCAAAGAACACTGCTGTCACGAACATGGCATTCCGCATGCCCCACAGTGACATGGCATATGCAACCGCCAGCGGCGCCACGGCCTGGGCTACCGTTTTTACAATCATCAGCACACTGGTAGGAACGCCCGTATTGCCCGGACAGATCGTAGCGCCTTCATGCAGCGACATGGGCATGCACGCCCCGCTGGCAAGCCCCGCCAGGCAGCAAGCAAAACAAACGAACAGCGGCGTGCTGATGCCAATAGCCGCGCCCCACACCACCGCCGAAATAAACGCGCCGTAAGCCAGGATGCGACTGGGGCTGAGCGGAAGATGAGGGGCCGCAAAACGGCTAAGCGTACTGGTAACCCAAAACAGTGACAGACACACTGTAGCAATTGCCGGACTGCCCAAATAGACAGAAACGTAGCGCAGTGTCCACACAATTACGCCGCTTTGCCCCGCCGCGCCGAAAAACAGGGACCACAGCAAAAGAAGAAAATATTTATTTTTGAAAAAGCGCTCAAAGCTTTGCCGATCGAATTTCTGCTCCCGGTATGCCGCCACCGGAATCTGCCTGCCCAGCGTGCCCGTCGCCAGCGCGAATTGAAGGATCAGCACAAGGCAAAACGTCCCCTGCAAAATGTAAACGCTGTGCCAGGGCAGAACCCCCAACAGCCTGTGAAGGATGGTGGGCGTCAAAAAACTGCCGATGCCAAACACGCCGTGCAGGGCACCCATGTATTTTGCCGAACCGCTGGGTGTCAGGTCCGCCAGGAATGCACTTTGGCAGGAGTCCGTCACGCCCAGCCCCAGACCCATGGCAAAACAGGCTGTCAGAAACATGCCGAAGGGTACCGATGCGCCCTTTATCATCAGCATCAATGACATCAGCAGGCCGCCGCCGATGATCCACTGGGTCTTCCGTACCCGCCCCTGCAGGATAATGGTTCCCAGCAGCGCGGTAAGGGCGCCCGCGCTCACCAGGCTGCTCATCAACCCCTCTTCCACTCCTTTGAGAGAATAGCTTCGGATGATATCGTTGAGCATGACGGCCAGCGTGCCGGAAGTAATGGCTGTCGCGACGACGGACAGCATCAGGGAACCCATATACTGTTTCACATTTTTATTCATTCCGCGTCTTCTTTCCGCAACGCGCCCACTGTGCCACGGCCGCCTTTCTATTTTTTTCAGCGGGCCATAGTCGTCATAATGGCATTCGTGCTTTCAGAGGTGTCCACCCTGGTGTACTGTACGGTCACCGGCACGCTACACAGCACCCGTGCCGCGTAAGGTACGCCCTTGCGCACAGGGGCGCCAGTCATGTCCCGTATCCGGTCCATCCGGATGTGGTGTGTACGCATTGCGTCGCACCGCGCCGGCTGCAACACTACGGGGTCGCTGTCTTCATAGTATAAAGTTATGCGCACTTCGCAGTCGCGCTCGCCGGTGTTGAGCACGCATACGGATTCATGGCTCACATAATTCCTGCCGGAGGTTATCTCAGGCCAATACATATCCGGAATGACCCATTCTGTTTTTGCAGTCTGTTCCATTTTTCTCACCTCATCCGCGGGTTGACAGCACGACTTTTTCATATTGCTTCATGCGGGCAATCCATTCCGTACCCACAGGCACGCCCTGCCGGGCGCAGTAATAATCCCACACCGCGCTGAACGGCAGTGTTTTCGCCTCTTCCAGGTAGGCCAGCCGCGCGGTATAATCACCCCGCCGCTCTGCGTCTTTCGCCAGATGGATGGGGTTCAGCGCCGCGGAAAGCAGCGCTTTGCGGGTGTTTCGCGTACCGATTACCCAGCATGCAATGCGGTTGATGGATGCGTCGAAAAAATCGAGCCCAATATTGACACGGTCGGGATAGCCGTTGAAAATGATCTCATTCATCATGCTCTGCAGTTCTTCGTCCCAAATAACCACATGGTCCGAATCCCAACGGACGCCGCGGCTTACGTGAAGCAAAATCTCATCCAGATACTGCAAAACGGCGCTGAACTTTGCGCTGATACGCTCGGTCGGATGGAAGTGGCCCGCGTCCATGGTGTAGATTTTTTTCCTGGTTATGGCATAGCCCAAAGAGAATTCATGGCTGGCCGCTGTGTAGCTTTCCAGACCCAGGCCGAACAGCTTGCTCTCCAACGCTTCGGCTACGCAGGTTTTATCCATCGGCGCGCTGAAAATCTCATCAAGCGACTGCACCATCAGTTCACGCCGGGCGGCAGTGTCGGCGGGGATATCCTTATAGCCGTCGGGCATCCAGTAGTTGACCAAACTGCGGATACCCAGCATCCGCCCAAACGCCTCCCCGATTTCACGACAGCGCTTACCATGTTCTATCCAAAATTTCCTTTTATTGTCATCAAAAGAGGAAAGCGAAAAATCACCGTCCATCTGCGGGCTGGAAAAAAAGGTGGGATTAAAGTCCAGACCGATCTTCCGTTCCTTAGCCCAGTCGATCCAGCCGGAAAAATGCTGCACCGTATAGGCATCGCGCCCGATCTTTTTTCCGCCCAGATCGGCCTGGCAGGCATGCACGCTCACTTTCAGCTTGCCCGGTATCATACCCATGGCCTCGTCCAGGTCGGCCAGCAGTTCGGGCAGCGTACGCGCGCGGCCTATGTAGTTGCCCGTAGAGGCGATACCGCCGCTCAATTCCTGCGAGCCGTCAAAGCCGATTAAATCGTCTCCCTGCCAGCTATGCATGGAGATGGCTATACCGTCGGCTAAAGCCATCGCCTTTTCCACATCCACGCCAAGCCCGCCGTATACTTCTTTCGCATGTTCGTACGCCTGGGTCAAATTTCTGTCTTCCATAATTCACCTCAGCCTTTCGTCAGATTTTAATTTGTCCGGTACACAAATTTTTTATAGCTGCCCAGCAGTTTGCACAGTTCCACGGGGACAGGCTTGTTGCAGCAGTCCATGGCTTGTTTCAGCTGATTGTCATTGTCAAAAGAGGCAATGGGCACGGCCGGGAACGCCTGGTTCGCTATGATGTACAACAGTGAAAGATCGTTGATGGAATAATCGGTCTCTTTTGCCAGATGTATCAACTCTTCAAAAATGTGGAAATTGCTCTCGCTGTCATACACATCCGTGACACTGGCAGGCAGTTGCTCACCCGCGGCTTTGCGGGTGAAATAGCCTTTCGCAATCGACATATACGCCATGGCGTTTAAATTATTTTCCGCGTGGTAGCGGTGTGTTTTCCCGTCCATCAGGACAAACGTCTTGTCTGCCAGATTGTCAAAGTTGATATCGGCGAGGCTCCACATCAACTGATTGCATATAAAGCCCTGCTTACCAGTTTGAGCGGCATAGGTGTTTGCTTCTCTCAGTCTCTCCAAGGACCAATTGGAACAGCCGTAATACCGGATCTTTCCAACCTTCATAGCATCTTCCAGACAATCCACAATCTCGCTCACCGGCACTGAAGGGTCATCTCGATGCAAAAAGTACAGATCGATATAATCTGTTTGTAAATAGTGAAGGCTCTCATCCAGATCTTTGGCGATATCTTCGGCCTTCACCCGCGGCACAGACATGTTCAACCAGTCTGGGTGAGCGCCCTTCGTGGCGAGCACGACTTTTTGCCGGTTGCCCGTCTCGGCAAACCATTCGCCGATCGTATGCTCACTGCGGCACAGCAAACCCGGATTCCAGTCACCGTACACATGAGCGGTATCGATGAAATTTCCGCCCAGTTCCAGATATTGGGACATCTGATGTTTTGCATCCACCTTTGACAGGGTGGAATCATAATTCACAGTTCCCAAACAAAGGGGCGTGACTTGCAGCTCGGTTTTAGATAGCTTCAATTTTCTCATTTTTTACACTCCTTATCAATGTCCTATCAGCATTTGTGTTATCCCTTTAAAAATCGCTTTTGAGCTATTTGCTGCAAATGCGTCATTGATTGATGTTGCTTGTCCAACAAGTAAATTATAACACAAGGCATTTTATTGTCAATATAGACATTTTAAACTAAAAATCGATCGCTTTTTATATCATAAAAATATTTTTTTAAAAATCTGCTTGTATCTTGTTTGACATCCACTTTTTTTGAAGTATAATAAATATCGTAAAAGATTTTTCCTTTTACAAATATTCCCTACAATAACATATACTTATATTTTGGGGCGGTGGACTTCTCCATACGTGGAGCTGGTACGCTTACAAATATAGAATCTTAGGTGGGAGCGTGTCAGGCTAATGCCGGAAAATCAATTTTCTACTTCCGATATTTTAAAAATTCCAAAAGTGAATGTAAGCCAAGCCACTTTTGATACTCTCTTGGGTAAGGTGATGGACGGTACTTGGAAACAAGGCGAAAAAATTCCGTCGGAAAACGAGCTCAAAGAAATGCTCGGCGTAAGCCGCCATACCGTGCGCTCCGCCATTACCAATCTCAACATGCTGGGCATTTTGGAAACACGGCGAGGTGACGGCAATTATGTAAAGGGTACAGGTGTCGCCTTATACATCGATTTCCTGATTCCCTATCTCTTTACTGGAAAAACCGATGTGGCCAAAATTTTGGAATTCCGTGAGAGTATCGAGTCTACTGCAGCACGTTACGCCGCTATGCGGGCTACGGCGAATGACTTATGCCTGATCGAAGAAAAAATGCATATCTGTGAACAGAATAATCATGATTTGCAGAACTACCCTGCATTTGACTTTGATTTCCATCTGGCGATCGCAGAAGCCTCCAAAAGCGATTTGCTCATACAGTCCATGTATGTGGTAAAGAAATACTGCTTTGCTGCCATTGCGGAATATTTTGATTTGGACCTTACATTGGACGGCACGGATTTGCATCACCGGCGTATTTATGAAGCCCTAATTGGCCGCGATGCAGACCGCGCCTGCGAGGCTATGGGTAAACATATTCGTAGCATCATCCATAAGATTGACGAACGCTCCCGACTAGGTTGAGCAGACCGTTGCATATTTTATAAGACATTGACGCAAAAATTCAGCTATGACCATTTTTATGGATAACGGTATGAAAAGTCTCAAAAACCATAATCGCATATTATGACACCTCTAATGAGGTAGCATAGCCTTTGTCAATTGTTCTATGGACCGTTTTGAGGTCGCGCTGCACACAAATAACAGTACACCGACAGGTGGAGTAATCAGGCCTATTCCTAAATTTAGAATCATGATAATGCCCAGCTGGATTGGGCCTATGCCTAATGCTGTTACCACAGGCAATAGAATGGGGGTTACAAGTAGGATACTGCAAATCATGTCCATCATTGTACCCAAAATCAAAAGCATCAGATTAATAATCAGTAAAATTATTATTTTATTGGACGAAATGCTTAGAAGCAATCCAGACATTTTTGCAGGAATCTGCAGATAAGAAACTACCCAACCAAATGCGGAAGATATCCCAATCAGCGCCATAACCATTGCCAAGGTTTTAATACTGCGCTTCATAATCGGGATCATTTCCCTGATTGAGATTTCATGGTAGACTGCAAAGGTAATAATTAGCGCATATACACAGGCAATTGCAGCGGACTCAGTGGAGGTAAACACGCCTGCCACCAAAAGTAAAACCCGTAGATTAGCTTATCAAGCTGTTCTGCGGGTTTTACTTTTTCTTCTTTTCCGGTAGTTCCAACATAAATGTCTACCAGCGCTAACAAATGTGTCCTGAATTCTTTTTATCCGCATCTTAACTATGAAAAAAATCTGCATGTCCCAACCACTCTTGAATATCTTTTAAGCTTCAGACTTTATCATATAAAATGTTGGCCGTACTGTGACGAAGATCATGGAACCTCAATTGGGGAAGATGGCCATTTTTAAGCACTCTTTGGAATTCTCTTGTGATATAATCCGGTGCATACCGTTTCTCATGGTGCCCTTATTTTCCGCAGTAATATATACGTCCTTTGTAATATTCTTTATAATGCTGCGAATCCATCCAATGACGACGTCACGCGATAACGAAAAACCGCCTGAACTCGCATATGCAGCGAGCTCAAACGGTTTTTTTGTGAATTTTACTACAAATAACTAAACGATGTACAGTTATCTGCCGGATTTATTTTTGATAAATTCATCAATTGCGGTCGCAGCCTTTTTGCCTGCTCCCATCGCTAAAATCACGGTTGCGGCTCCTGTAACCGCGTCTCCCCCGGCATATACACCTTCTCTGCTCGTTGCTCCGGTCTCTTCATTAACGATAATTCCTCCCCACTTTTGAGTGTTAAGTCCCGGTGTAGTCATCTTAATCAAGGGATTCGGACTTGTCCCAATGGCAATAATGACAATGTCGACATCAAAAGAGTGCTCCGAACCTTTCACTTCAATCGGTCTTCTTCTGCCGGATACATCAGGCTCACCAAGTTCCATGCTTACACATTCAATACAATTGACCCAGCCTTTTTCCGTACCGAGAATTCTAATCGGATTTGTCAGCAATTTAAATTGGATTCCTTCCTCTTTTGCGTGGTGGACTTCTTCACGCCTTGCGGGGAGTTCAACTTCTGAGCGCCTGTAGATAATATAAACATGATCGGCGCCAAGCCGCTTGGCACATCTGGCAGAGTCCATTGCAACATTCCCCCCGCCGATAACAGCAACATTTTTCCCTCTTTTTATAGGTGTATCGCTCTCTGGAAATTGATACGCCTTCATAAGATTTACCCTGGTTAAAAATTCATTTGCCGAATAAACCCCATTCAGGTTTTCACCGGGAATGCCCATAAACGAAGGTAAGCCGGCACCTGTGCCAATAAAGATTGCTTCATAACCAGCCTCTGTCAACTCATCCAGCGAATGGATTCTGCCTACGACCATATTCATTTCAAACTGAACCCCGAGCTGTTTTACGGTTTCAATTTCTTTCAGTACCAGTGCTTTTGGAAGCCTGAACTCAGGAATACCATACATCAAAACGCCGCCCGGAGCATGAAACGCTTCAAATACGGTTACATCGTAGCCTTTTTTTGCAAGATCACCGGCACAGGTCAGTCCGGAAGGGCCGGACCCGATTACAGCAACTTTCTTTCCGGATTTCTTTACAGCACCGACCGTGTCTTGGACATGAGCCATGTGCCAGTCCGCAACAAATCTTTCAAGTCTTCCAATGCCAACCGGCTCGCCCTTTTTCCCCCGGACGCAATACTGTTCGCATTGCGTTTCCTGAGGGCATACCCTTCCGCATATGGCAGGCAGACTATTGGTGTCCCTGATTACTTGATAGGCTTCTTCATAGCTTCCTTCGGCTACAAGGTTGATAAATTCCGGAATTCTGACATTTACCGGACATCCCTGCATACAGGGGCTGCCCTTGCACTGAAGGCATCTTAAAGCCTCCGATTTTGCAAGAGTTTCGGTATATCCCATAGACACCTCGGAAAAATTCCGGCTTCTTTCCCGTGGATCTTGTTCGGGCATAGGTGCTTTATTGAAAGACATGTTAGGCATTCAGCACACCTCCCAGTCGGCAAAGATGTTGTTCAAGAGAAATCTTTTCCTCATTCTTATATATGGACTGTCGTCTCATGGCCTCATCGAAATCCACTTCATGCCCGTCAAAATCGGGCCCGTCTACACAAGCAAATTTTGTTTTTCCGCCCACCGTGACCCGGCATCCGCCGCACATTCCCGTTCCATCTATCATAACAGGATTCATACTGACAATGGTTTTTATTCCGTACTCTCTGGTAAGATTACTGACGACCTTCATCATAATCAGCGGGCCGATCGCGACAACCAAATCATATTTATTTCCATCTTCAATCAATATTCTCAAAACATCCGATACAAATCCTTTACGGCCGTTGGACCCATCGTCGGTCGTTACAAAGAGTCTGTCGCTCACCTGTGCGATTTCCTTTTCAAAAATAATCATATCCTTGTTGCGGAAACCGACAATCGTATCCACCATTACCCCCATCCCATGCAGCTTTTTAGCCTGCGGATAGGCAATTGCAGTGCCAAGCCCGCCCCCGATCACAGCGGCTTTCTTCACGCCTTCAAAGTTGGACGGCACGCCCAATGGCCCTACAAAATCCAGGATGCACTCTCCCTCTTCAAGGGTTCCCAGCATCAGCGTAGTCTTGCCAATCTCCTGGAATATGATTGTAACTGTACCTTTTTCCCGGTCAAAATCGGCAACCGTCAGTGGTATTCTCTCACCGCCTTCGTGGATTCTAAGGATAATGAATTGCCCCGGCTCAACTTTTCGAGCAATATCAGGCGCATCAACTTCCATCAGCTTTATGCTTGGAGTTAAAACCACCTTCTTGATAATCTGGTACATAAAGTCATTCCCTTCTTTCCGTTCAGTCCGTCAATAAAAAACTTTCGATCCGGTCGCCCTCTCTATTTCATGTCGCGTGGTATTGAATATAGGAAAGCCATGATGCAGGTTGCCCTGCATCATGGCCAATAGCGACAACCGAGTGAATCAATAAAGACCGAATTTATTTTCAGTGAGACTAATATAGATGTTCTTCATCTGTGTATAGTGATCAAGAATGACTTTATGTGTCTCGCGGCCGATACCCGATTTCTTATAGCCTCCAAAAGGCGCATGAGCAGGCAGGTTATTATAGTTATTCACCCACATTCTGCCGGTCTCTACTCCTCTGGCAACACGGAAGGCACGGTTAATATCCTTAGTCCATACCGCTCCGCCAAGGCCGTATTCACTGTCATTCGCCATGTTAATGACTTCCTCTTCATCCTTGAACTTGATAAAGCAAACTACCGGTCCAAAAATTTCTTCCTGCGCGACCCTCATCTTGTTATCAACATCCGCCAAAATCGTCGGTTTCATGAAGCAGCCTTTATCCAGCCCATTTTCCGTGATTCTATAGCCGCCTGTAGCAACTCTGGCACCTTCATTTTTGCCGATTTCAACATATTCCAAAATCTGTTTCAACTGGCCCTCGTTGACTTGCGAACCCATAATGGTGTCTTTCTCCCACGGCAGACCCACTTTAACGTTTTCGAAAGCTTTGACCGCTTCAGCAAGGAATTGATCATAGATTGACTCATGTACAAACGCCCTTGAGCCTGCGCAGCAGACCTGTCCCTGATTGAACAGTATGCCCATTTGCAGACCTTCGATTGCCTTTTCCCACGGAGCATCCGGGAAATATATGTTTGCTGATTTTCCTCCTAATTCAAGCGTTGACGGAATGATCTTCTTTGCCGCCGCTTCAGCAACCGTATAGCCGATATCTGTTGAACCGGTGAAAGCAAGTTTTCTAAACCCATCATGCTCCAGCATATAGTTGCCTGAAACAGATCCTCTGCCGGTAATAATATTCACAACTCCCGCAGGTAAAACCTGACTCATCAGTTTAACAAGTTCAAGGACACTCAGGGATGTTGTGGACGAAGGTTTGAAAACGATGCAGTTTCCGGCTGCCAAAGCAGGAGCGAGTTTCCATGCGGCCATTAGAAGCGGAAAGTTCCATGGTACGATTTGACCTACAACACCCAAAGGCTCTCTTAAAATGATACTCAAGGTGTCTTTATCAATCATAACCGCTTCCCCTTCGTCTGCCCTGATGGCACCTGCGAAATAGCGGAAATGGTCGGAGCTAAGAGGAACATCAATTGCCATGGTTTCACGAATCGGCTTGCCGTTATCAAGTGTTTCCACCATGGCCAGTTTATCCGTATTCTCATCGATAAGGTCCGCAATTTTCAACAGCATGAGGGAACGATCCTTGGGGCTGACATTTTTCCAGCTCTCGAAGGCTTTCCATGAGGCTTTAACAGCAAGATCTACATCCTCTTTTCCTGCGTCAACACAGGTAGCTAACAGCTCCCCGTTTGACGGGTTATAAGCTTTAAACGTTTTACCATCCTTGCCGTCCACCCATTTACCATCAATAAATAGTTTGTAGTTCTCATCAATGATGTTTGCCATAATTGTTCCTCCTTTATAAAATATTAAAATACCGGCTGTTGAAAGACTTCTCGATGCTGTTAGATTTGCTTTTTATTCGCCTCCTCCGTCCTAATGGTCTAAAAAACAGAAAAGTATCATCTCCTTTTGAAAAATAAAAAATAGAGAACTATGCAAATTTTGTACGACAAAATTGATCTTATTTTTTATTGATTTTATACAGATGGACTTTCTTTACAATAACCATATACTAAATATAACAAAAATTCTAACCAATAATTAAAAAAACTATCAACTTTTTCAATGAACTCGATTGTAATATATATAAATTCGTGCTATATTCGTTTCAGGGGTGTCTTTATGTTGCATAATTTCAACAGAGAGCTTGAGTTATCCGACAGAATGGAGACAAATTATTTAAGGATACTGTATTACGATTTCCCCCAAAAATATTCCGATTCTTATAAATCTTATGAATATACAAGACTATGCACAATTCTTGAAGGTGAAAAACAAATATTAGCCAATCAATCAGATTCATTTCATTATGACACCCATCAGTTTTTATTGATTCCTCCTAATTCGAATATTCATATGACAATAGATAAGCCTACAAAAGCACTCGTTTTCGAACTCAATGACTCGCTAATCAAACAAGTCAGTGAAAATGTGAGCATTAATTATGATATCGATTATGATTTACTGGTCAAAAATCAGATTTTATGCTCACAGGAAAATGTCGAATTTAAGGATATTCTTAATAAAATAAACGCGTTACTTATTACTAAAGACAAGGATATAAAATATATTTTGGATTTATACGCTCAGGAACTTGTTTATAATCTTTTGAAAATAAAGGGCGTACACCAGTTAGTAAACTCCGAACCTGACAATCCAGTCAACAAGGCAATCAAATATATGAACGATGAATGCATGACGGCAATTAGCATTAAACAAATTTCGCAGGAGATGAACATGTCGGAGGCAAACTTCTGCCAATACTTTAAAAAAATTACCGGCATCAGTCCGAAAGAATACCTTACAAATATTAAAATGGAGAAAGCCAAAAAGATCATTATGCATGAAAGTGTTACAGATACGGCTTTCGATCTGGGATATGAAAATATTTCTCATTTTATTAGCGTTTTCAAGGAAAAATATGGTGTGACACCAAAACAGTACAAAAAAGATGTCCATTTAAATGATTTTCGGTAACGTAAAAGACCGCATTCCCTGCAAAACCCTCTGCAAGCAAATACTTGCAGAGGGTTTTCAGTTCGTTTTTCTCACGCTCTTTTGACCCATACTCATTGATCCTTGTGTTTCTGGCAATGGAACCATCGGCAAGTCCAGCATATCGTACTGTCTAATAATTGGGGGCAATACCCCTGAACCTGTCTGTTACTATAAAGCCAGTACCGCAGCATACGGGTGCATTTTTGACATTGAACATGTCTTATCCAAGGCTCTTCAATCAGCGGTGAACAATCCGATAATAGGCTTTCGCTGTCATATGATAGCTTAAGCTATAAACAGCGGCAAACATAGCAGAGACGCCAACCGCGCTGAATATAACCAACCTGCGGTTAAACAGGTTCAGTGTGTTCAGCAGCGTTTCTATCGGCCCTATGGCGATAACAGTATGCAGCAGCGCCATCAATAGCGGCAGGAAAAAGACTGTTAATATTTGCCTGCGTATCGCCGACTTTACCTCAGGCTGGCTCATTCCCACCTGCTGCATGACATCGAAATTGGTTTTGTCTTCAAAACCTTCTGACAGTTGCTTATAGTACATGATCATAATCAGGCATACCATAAAAATAATCCCGAAAAAAATCCCGAGAAAGAGCAGCCCGCCCAGAATTGCCGCATCCTCTTGCTCGCCTTCAATGCGGCTGTCAAACCAGCTAAAGCCCGGCATCTGCGCCGTTCCCTGACTGATATTTGCAAGAAATTGTTCCTGGTTTTCCTGCTTTCCGCTCAGGTTAAAGCGGACGGTGTAAACCCACTGGTCTTCCGTGCGATTCATCGTATCATAAAGATACGCCTGCTCTTTTTCATCTGGCACCACCAAATAGTAGCTTTCCATTGGAGCTTTTGGCTCTTTTGTTTCAAAGCACAGGGATTCCAGCTCTTTCTTGACCTTGTAGGTTTTTCCCGCAAGCGAAAGCTCCTGATAGCCTGAGTTCGCGCCGGTGCTGAAAAACAGAAGCTCGCCATCGTCCAGGGACTCCTGTACATTTTCAATCCGGTTATAGTCGGACAGCCTTAAAACGCGAACAGTATAGCTGTGGCCGTAACCATCTGTGTCCTCCGCCGGTACAAAAGCGTCGCCGCGATTTGTAAGGCGCATGCTCATATATTCAAACCCGATCAGATCGGAAACAGCAACATTTTGAGTTTGTGCCTGTGCCAGAATTTCTTCCTGCAGCGCCTCCCTTTGGGTGAACTGCCCATTGACAAAGCGGATGTCCACATCGAAGGGATAGCTATAATCCGCAATGTTGTCCAGCCCTTTAAACAGAGAAACCGTGCACACCAGTGTTATGATGACCATTGTGCTGAATATGCATATGTTGGACAGGCTCGCGGCATTTTTGCGCATCCGGTAGAGCATCCCAGATACCGTAACAAAATTTTTCTTATTATAGTAAAAATTACGGTTCTTTTTGAGCAGGCGCAGCAAAGCAATCATCCCCGAAGCAAACAGGCAGTAGGTGCCGATCAAAACCAGCAGAATGGCCCCGAAAATCGTCAGCAGAAAATAGCTGTCCAGTTTAAAATTGACCGCGAGATAATAGCCGCCGCCCAGAGCGGCTGCGCCCAGCAAAGCGGAAGGCCATAAGCGTTTTGGCTGCTTTTCGCCATGCCGCGCGCTTCGAAACAACTCGACTGGATTGGTTTTCGAGATCTGAATCAAATTAATCAACAGATTGAGCAGAAAAACGCTTCCGAAAAAGGCGGCAGTCCCGATATAGCAGGAAGGATCGGCTGTAAACCGGACATCTATCGGGAGCTTGGTAATGTTGAGCAGCAGCAAAAAAATAAGCCGCGAAAAAACCAGCGCAGTCACAATTCCAAGAATAACGGACGCAAGATATACCATCACCGTTTCCGCAGCGATAATAAAACCGATGTGGCACTTTTCAAGCCCCAAAAGGCTGTAAAGGCCGATTTCCCTTCTGCGCCGCTTCATCAAAAAGCTATTTGTGTAAAAACAGAAGGGAATCAGGACCAATCCCAAAAGCACCTTGCCAATCTGCATCAGCATCGAAAGATAGCCCGCATGCGGCATATTCTGAATCATCGGATTGCTGACAATCGAACTGAAAATGAAAAATACCGATACGGCAAACGATGTTGCAAAAATGTACGGAAGATAAGAAGGCGCACTTTTTTTAATGCTGTTAAACGCCAGCCGCGGAAGAATACAGGCTTTATGCATGACTGCCGCCTCCCGCCTGCAGGATGGACAACGTATCGGAAATCATGCGGAACATTGCATCATATGACTTTTCGCCCCGATAGATTTGGTTGAAGAGGCTGCCGTGCTTAATAAAAAGCACACGTTTGGCATGGCTGGCAGCCTGCACGCTGTGTGTAACCATCACGATGGTCTGGCCCTGTCGGTTGATATCGGAAAACAGATTCAGCAGCTGCGACGCGGCTTTAGAATCAAGCGCACCTGTTGGTTCATCTGCTAAAACCAGTTTCGGACTGGTAATCAGGGCCCGCGCTGCTGCCGCTCGCTGTTTTTGTCCCCCGGATACCTCATAGGGATATTTCTGCAAAATTTCCGCAATGCCCAGCTGTTCAGCTAATCCGCTCAGCCGTTGGAGCATCTCGTTATAATGGGCACCTTGCAGCACCAGCGGCAGCACAATGTTATCCTGCAACGAAAAACTGTCCAGCAAATTGAAGTCTTGAAAAACAAAGCCCAGATTATCCCGGCGAAAAGCGCAGAGTGCCTTAGGTTTAATCGTTGAAAAGGCCTTTCCCTCAAGATAAATTTCCCCGCTGGTTGGCTTATCCAGAGAAGCAAGGAGATTAAGCAAAGTTGTTTTTCCCGAGCCGGATTCGCCCATGATGGCTACATATTCTCCGTTTTCTACCGAAAAGCTCACATTTTCCAGCGCTTGCACAGTGTTCCCGGCAAACCGAGTCGCGTATACTTTTTTTAAATTTTTTACTTCAAGAAGCGTCAAGTGCAAATTCCTCCTTTGCCGTTCTGGTTTTAAGTATAGCAAAGCATAGGAATTTCTGCCTTAACTTTGGCTTACAATCAGAGGCTGAACCTTTCATTTTTGTAAGGCGCCGGGTGTGGGTGGAAAATAAATGCGGTACTGGGTGCCCTTGTTGCATTTGGAGGAAATGTGGAGCGTGATACCCAGACGGTCCGTCACGCGCTTGCACAGGTAAAGTCCGATTCCCGTGGATACCCTGTCCATACGGCCATTATAACCGGTGAAGCCGCGGTCGAAAACGCGCGGAAGATCTTCCTCCCTGATGCCTATACCCGTATCCGTGATGAGCAGCGTGCGGTCACTTTCAGGATCCATGCAAATATTCACGCCTCCCTTAAAGGTATATTTTACGCTGTTGGACAGGAGCTGCTCCAGCACGAAGCACAGCCATTTTTCGTCGGTAATAACAAAAAAGCCGAATTCCGCCAGATTCAAAGACAAACCCCTGCTGATAAAGGCACCGGCATATTTCTTCACAGCTTGCTTTACCAGTGTGTACAGGGAATATTCCTGCAAAAGAAGGTCGCAGGACAGGCTCTCCAGCCGCAGATACTGGAGCACCATTTCTGCATATTGCTCAATTTTAAACAGTTCCTGCTCCATAGCAAAAGCATTTTTTTGCAGGTCATCCGAGTGCAGGAGAAGCCGCAGTGCTGAAATAGGAGTCTTTATTTGATGTACCCAAAGGGTATAGTAATCTTCCCGGTCGCTTTTGATCTTTTCTTCTTCTGAAATTTTGGCCGTCAGGTCATGATATAATTCCATGATCAACTGCTGGTACTGCTCTTCGATAAAGTCAAAGGGGTCAGGAAGCGGCTCAAGTGCAGTTTGAGAATAATGAAGCATGCGGGCAAGCTGACTGCTCTTATGTGTGAATTTTATAAAATCATAAATACTCCAAATCAATGTTACAAACAGACACAAACCAGCTCCATATACGGATGGACGAGCATCTACATGCGACAATAGCGACAGAATAACAAACAAGATGCTTCCGCTTGTCACTGCCAGCAAAAATTTGCAACGAAAAACTATCCATTTCAACAATAGCTGCAAACCATTATGTTTGCTCATAACCATCCTCCAAAAGATACCCGACCCCTTTTTTCGTGCTGATAAAATTGGAAAGACCTGCATCTTCCAGCTTCTTTCGGAGCCGTGTGATATTGACGGTGAGGGTATTGTCATCAATAAAGCAGTCACTTTCCCACAGGCGCTTCATAAGGGATTCCCGCGAAACGGTAATACCTTTATTTTCAAAGAACAGTTGAAGCATTCGAAATTCATTGCGGGTTAGCTCAATCTTTTTTCCATCATATACCAGAGTGCCATCGGAAAGGTTCAGAATGGCACCCTTGTGTTCTACAACGGCAGTGTGAAGCTGAAAATCATACGAGCGCCGCAAAAGTGCCTGAATTTTTGCCGACAGCATGTCCATATCAAAAGGCTTGGTGACAAAATCGTCACCTCCCATATTGACTGCCATAATAATGTTCATTTTTTCGCAGGCGGAAGAAAGAAACATAATCGGAACCTTTGAAACGCGCCGGATTTCCTGACACCAATGATATCCGTTGTAAAACGGAAGCGAGATATCCATCAGCACCAAATGAGGATCAAAATCCACAAACTCGGTCAGGACTTTCGAAAAATTTGTGGCCTCTTTTGCCTCATATCCCCATTTTGTCAGCCCACGGGCCACTTCCTTTGAAATGACAGGATCATCTTCCACGATTAATATTTTATACATTGACGCTTCCTCGTAAAATATACGTTAAATCTGTTCGGGAGAAACTATTAAATATTCTTCGGATAATCATCACGATAAGGTTATTATAGCACATTGTCTTTGTGAAAGACACGCTATTCGATTTGGCATGGTTGTTTTCTATTTGTTCCAGGTGGCAAGATACCTGGAACCTGTTAATACAGAGACTAAACAAATGCCCGTGAAATAAACATTTCACGGGCATTTGTTATGATGGTGGTGTATACTGTGTCTACATGGAAAAGAGGACTGGCACCAAGCGGGAATGCCAAGAGCTGAAAAAAGGCTGGAATGGATGACGCATGGCGATGCTCTTTCCCAGGTGATTTCTCATACAGGCGGCTTTCTGTTTACTCACTTAAATTCTGAAGGTTTCGGGTTTCCATAATTGCGCCCAAATGCGCGCAGTCAATGGCAAGTGTTTTTTCATAGTAATCCATCGCCCGCGTTTTGTCCCCAAGCCCATAACTGCCGAGACCCATCAGGTAATAACAGTATGCCCGGTTTCGGCGTGTCAGGTCCTCGTTAAAGAGCTGCAGTTCCGGAAGTGAAACAGCAAAATAATCAATTTTTATAGTATCGAACAGGTGTTTTTCACCATAGTCGACCAGCTTATGGAACCGAGCTTTCGCTGCGTCTTCACGTCCCAGCGCACGGTTGGCAAGCCCCTGATACAAAATCATATCTGCAGGCTGATCATTGTAGAACATCATGCTTGCGGGTTCCTCGTCACCCACGGCCGCACGCTCGAAATTTATCCGGGCAGCTTCAGCATTTTCCAGTACGCTTTCCGCAAGGCCCAGTGCGTAATAGATATCGTTATCCTTTGCTCCCTCCAGTTTGCCCTCACCTAAGTTTTCCGGGAATACGAGCGCTTTTTCCAACAGTGCTTTCGCCTTGGCAGCATCACCGGCAGAAAGAGCCTGATATGCCATTTGAGTCAGTGCGACGGTATATTGCTTGGTAACTTTGCCTTCCCCACCCTCCCATGGGTGGAACTTTCGCTGCATGAGCAGGGAGTACGCCTGCTCATGGCGGCCAAGCAGATTGAGCAGCGTCACATATTCCGTATAAAGGTCGTCACGCCGGAGGAAGGTTTCCTGATATGTTTCAAACTGTTTTAAGCGTCCCTCAGGCGGCATTCCCAGCTTTTTGTACAGCTGATCCAGCTCAAGAAAAATCCGTGCGTCGCCCGTATCCAGCGCAAATGCCTTTTCCATCGCGTTTTTCGCTTTAATCGGGTCACCGCAGTTGTTGTAATAGGTAAGCGCCAGATTACGCCACACCGTTGGAAAGCGGCCGTCAATTTTCACGGAAAGTTCCCACAAGCGCTGTGCTTCCTGATAACGCCGTTTATCGTAGAACAAACATCCGAGATAGTAGGGGGCTTTCGCGTCCTGCTGATTCAGTTCCAGCGCGAAAGTCAGCACCGCAATATCTTCCAGCCGGTTGGGGAAACAATACAGCGGGCTGCGTGCCGCGGCCTGCGCAAGTATTTCTGACAGCCCGGTTTCACCGCCGGATTTCACGTAATAGAAAGCCTCGTAATATTTAAGCATCGGGGAATCGTTTTTGCACAGGCGCAGTACGTTCCTTACGTCTTTGTACAAACCCGCATCCGCATAGTCAATAGCGCACTCGATAAAGCTGCTGGCGCGGTCTCCCATCAGAGCAAGCGTATCGTCGTGCGATACGCCGTCCATCTCCTCCAGCTCAAGACGGGAGCGGTAGTCAAACGTATCCAGAACTAAATTTTTACGCAGTTGCTGCTTTGCCTCGTCCACGCGGCCCATCAGTCTGAGCAATGATGCCCGCAGGCCAAGGGCTTTAAGGTTATGCGCATTCTTTACCAGGGAACGGTCGACATGCGCAAGCGCCTCGTCGTAGTTTCCGCGCCTGCAAGCGATGGCCGCCAGATAGTAGAAGGCTGTTTCCTGCTGTGCCGCTGACCATGCCGCCTTATAAAATGCATCAAACGCCTTGTCGTCCCGCTCCTGATACAGCAGCGCAAGCCCAAGGTTGAAAAATGCTTCACTGTCGTACGGGTTCGGGTTTTTCCATGTAAGGCGCTCGGTTGCTTTCCGGAAATGCTTCTCTGCGTCTCTAAACAGGCCCCGGCGCAAAAGCAGTAATCCATAAGCCGTATTCAACCGGATATCTCCCGGGTCGCGGCGCAGGCCTTCCAGATAATAACCATCCGGGAGGCAGGTCGCGTGGCGATATTGTTCAATATGAAGCCCTGTCAGATACAGTTCCTCGCAGGTGGCAATGTCGCAGGGGTCCTTCGCGGCCTGCGCGGGTTCAGGCTGTTTTTCAATTTTTTCCTTCACAGGTTTATAGTTCAGCATGAGGCGGCCGCCTGCGTCGTATACCGACAGCGTAAGGTTCTCCGGCGTTATACCTTCCGGCAGCGGCACTGCTTCGCACAGCACATTTACAGGCGAAAGTGTCAGTGTACGGTCCAGATAATGCGTTTGGTTATCTACAAGCGTGACGCGCGCGTTTTCATAACGTGATGTCGCGTAGACGCACACACGTGCCTGCCCATTCTCCACCTCGAGGTTTAATACCACTTCGGTGCTGGCATTTTTGACATTCGCGGCTTTTTTGTAGGGCATGAAATACTGGGTAAATGTTTTTTCCTCGAATGGTTTGAGCCATGTGAAGTCTGGCTGGTTATCCGTGAACATCCCGGTCATCAGCTCGATATAGGGGCCATTTTCATCCGTAAGGTTGCGGTCCCATGCTTTTCCGAAATCACCGCAGCCCCATGTCCATTGTTTCTTTCCGGGCGAAATATGATGGTCCGCGACATGCAGGATTCCGGCCTCCAGCCTGTGGTCATAGCCGCCCACGAAATCATAATCCGAGTGATATGCCATATACGATGTGGGTACAGGGATATTTTTATAGCGTGAGATATCCACCCCTGCCCCATAATTGTGTTTGTAATATACACCGGTAGCAATCGGGAATTTTGAAACATCTCTCTTGCCGTGGTCCATGACCGCGTGAACGTCAGGCGGAAAGATGGACTGCGTATCATCATTCACAGCTACCGCCGGGTTTGCCCACCACAGAAACGTCTGCGGCAGGTTGGTGCGGTTATACAGCTGGCCCTTGATTTCTATGTAGGCTCTGTCCGGGTACAGCGTAAATGATGCCATGCCTTTTGTACCGTACATCTGATCAACTTCGCTCACCTGCACGGTCTTGCTGCCGTCGGCATTCTCACGCAGTACGCAGTCTGTGGGAGCGAAAGTTGTCGGCCGGTGGTGCTGCGGCCAGTTGAACTCAATGCCGCCCGAGACCCACGGCCCTGTGAGCCCCACAAGCGCCGGTTTAATGACCTCGTTATAATATACGAAGTCGTAGCCGTTGGTCTTGTCATACGCGCGCTGGATACGTCCGCCCAGTTCCGGAAGAATCATCACACGCAGATAATCGTTTTCCAGCCAAACGGCATTGTAAGTTTTGTCCTCTTTTTCATCAAGTATTTTATCGATAACGGGATAAGGATATACCTTGCCGGAGCTGCCCTGATAAACCCGCTTTTCTAAAAACATTGGATTTTTATCCGGTTTACCCACTCCATAGGTGGGAATGGTGATGTTTTCGCGACACACCTCAACCTGCCCGGGAATATGTTTCATTGTCAAACCTCCTCTGTAGCTTATTATGGTTTGATTATAACATTCCGGATGCGTGCTTAGTTATTTGTTATTGCCAAGATATTTATAAAAATTGCGATTTGTATTTTATAAAGGTCGTTCAATTGACAAGAAAACTAAACAGATGTTATAATCTGTACGGAAATATTTTTATATAAATTGCCTTGCATGGAAGAAGGGTACTGTTTGAAAGTTCACAGTCAGGGTGTACTGCCTGCATCGAACCTCTATTTTCAGACGCAAAGTGAAATTGCACGCAACCTGTATTTTTATCCGCTTTGCACCGGCCACTATATTTGCGACAGCAGTTATGTTGTAGACCGCAACAGTTACAACAGTTTTCTGCTTTTATATGTGGTGCGCGGCAGCGGCTATGTTGTGAGCGGGAAACTGGAGCAAGCGGTCGAGGCCGGAAACATTTTTTTGCTCGACTGCTATGCGCCGCACCGCTACGGGACCCGCAAGGGCTGGGAAATCTTTTGGGTGCATTTTGACGGTGTCATGTCCCGGATTTATTTTGACGCCATTACGAAGGGGGAAAACTGCGTGGTACTGCTTCCGCCGGACCCGCAGACTACACAATACAACCTGGAAAAATTATATATGATGTACCACGCGGAAGGGCAGGGCAGCGAGCCTATGGCCAATAAATATATTGTCAATGCGCTGACTGATTTTCTTACACATAACACAGTCGCCCCCCAGCAGACTTCCGTAATCCCGGAGGAATTGCTTACCTACATCACAGAAAACCTGCACCTGCCGCTTTCACTCAACGAACTTGCAAAACGCGCTTCTCTGAGCCCCTATTATTTCACGCGTCAATTTAAAAAAGAAATCGGCTATACTCCGCACGAATATCTCATCATTACGCGCGTAAACGCGGCAAAATTTTATCTGAAAACAACAGGTATGGCAATCAAAGAGATCACCTATAAATGCGGATTTTGCAGTGAATCCAGCTTTTGCACCACGTTTAAGCGTTTAGTAGGCACAACGCCGCTGAACTTTCGAAAGTCCGCCTCCTAGGCGGCGGACTTTCCCTGTCTGTAAGAAAAAGCACACCGTCCGGTATTTTCCGGGCGGTGTGTTTTTAAGAAACAGAGTCACTTATTCCGCATATTTGCCCATGACTTCTTTATAGTTTTCGGGAGTTACAACCACCGCATCCACAGCGGTCTCCAAAGCAGGCTCTTTGCCGCCGATCACATCGAGCAGGACCTGAATGGAACCCGCGCCGACGGATTCGGCAGAGAAATACGCGGAAGCCTTCATGCAGGAGCCGCCCTCTTTTTTGAATTCATCCTTTGCCATATAGGCGCCCAGGCCAACTACGCAGGCGTTGGCGTCCAGACCGGCGCTCTCCAGCGCACGGACAGCACCCACGCAGCCTTCCTCGTTCGCGCCCGTTACAAGCCAGGTCTTAATTTCAGGATGCGCGGTGATTACGGCTGCTGCGGCCGTATTTCCCTTATCAGTGGTTCCGTCATAGTCAGCCTTGAAGATTCTGGAAGTGTCAAAGTCCGGGCACAGCTCCGTAAATTTGTCATATTCGCCTTCAGCGCGGGGCACGCAGGACGAAACCGTATCCATCGTCATAAGAAGCAGGCCAACGTCCTCTTTGCCCACAAGGGAGTTTTCCTTGGCATAGTTTGCAATCCATTCGCCGTTTGCTTCCCCAATCTTATAAGCATTAATGCCTACCCATGGCGCAATTTTCTCGCCGTTTACTTCCAGCGCGTCATCCGCGGCAACAACAGGGATACCGGCTTCCAGCATCTTGTCCGCAACCGCCTGGGACATCGTCTGGTCGGGGATGCAGGTCACAACGCCGGCGGCATTATTCGCTATCGCGTTGTCAATCGCCTTCAGATATTCTTCAGGGCTCATTTTCGCATCTACATAAGTAAAGGTATAGCCGGCGTCCTCGGCGGCTTTCTTGGCGGCGTCCCCTTCGTCGATAAACCAGGTCTGGTCGCCGGCCTTATAAATGCCATAGATGACGCCGCCCGTTTTCGAGTCCTGGGCTTCCCCGCCGGATTCAGGAGCAGGCTCGGAAGTTGAAGACGCGGGGGCAGCCGGGGAGGGAGAACTATCAGTGCTGCATGCCGCAAATGCGGGGAGGCATAGCGTTAACGACAGTGCGATTGCCAAAATCTTTTTCATGTAATGTTCCTCCAAACTCTTCAATTTTGTTGCATTTTATTCATCCGGCGGACGCCGGTTTGAAACGTATTATGCGTTTTTCATGCTGGCTGCCAGCAGCTCTCTGGTGCGGTTGCGTTTGCGCAGGTAGTCGGATGTAAGTGCGAACAGCAGCAGTGCGCCGCGCGCTACATACTGCCAGAAAGTAGGCACGTTGACCATAATCAGGCCGGTATTGAAAGCCTGGATCAGTATGATACCCAGCACAGTACCGCCCATACTGCCTACGCCGCCCGTAAAGGACACGCCGCCCAGAATAACGGCAGTGATCGCATCAAACTCAAGGTTTACGTTGGCCGCGGGCTGGCCTGAATTCATACGGGCTGCAAAGATAATGCCGCCGATTCCGCACAAAACACCCATCATCACAAAGCAGATTGCAACAATACGCTGCGGGTTTAATCCCGCCAGACGCGCAGCGTCCTTGTTGCCGCCAATTGCATAAATGCTGCGGCCGAATTTTGTCTTTGCCAGGATGAAGCCGAAAAAGACTACAGAAAGAATTGTAATCCATACGGACAGCGGAATCCTGAGGAAGCGCACTTTGCCCAAATAGATAAATACAGGGTCACTGATTGCTACCGGCTTGCCGCCGCAAAGTATGTAGGCCACACCGCGCACGATCGATTGGGTGACAAGTGTTGCGATGAACGCTTCGAGCTTGATCGTATTGACCATCCACGCGTTAAACAGACCGACACCCGCTCCAACAACAAGCGTAATGATAACCGAAATCCATAAAGGCACCCCCCAGCTGACGAGCAGGGCTGCCAGCACACCGGACATCGCGGCCAGCGAGCCGGGAGACAGATCGTTCTGCCCCGCGATAATCAGATAGGTGTGGCCGATAGCCACCAGACCTACCAGGGAAGCCGCCACAAACAGATTGATCACGTTGGTCCAGCTGAGAAAATTTTTATTGATGGATGTGAAGACGATGAATACGACGACGATAGCCGCAATCAGCACCAGCTTATCGCCGCCGACTACATTGGTGACAAGTTCGAAAATACTGTCTTTTTTCCCTTTGGCCGGGTTAGCCGCAGCACTGTGTTTCATTCTGCTTTCTCTCCTATCATTCCGAGGCTCAAAAGCCTGTCTTCCGTAGCTTCCCCGCGGGATACCTCATCCACGATACGAAGCGATTTCATAACAATAATGCGGTCCGAAAGACCTATGACTTCCGGCAATTCCGATGAGATGAGGATTACACCCAGCCCCCGTTTCGCAAACGTGCAGATCATCTGGTAAAATTCCGCTTTTGCGCCCACATCAATGCCCTTTGTAGGCTCATCCAAAATCAGGACCTTTGGATTCGTGGCCAGCCAGCGCGCCACAATACATTTTTGCTGATTTCCCCCGGAGAGCTCTACAATCTTTTTTTCCGCGTCCGGCGTTTTGATATGAAAATCGCGAATACCCTGCGCTGCCGCGGCTGCCTCCTTCTTTGTGCTTAAGATACCAAAACGGTTGGCGTTTTGGTCGAGCAGTGAGATGTTGATGTTACCGGAAACCGAAAGGTTTGCAAGAATACCCTGCAGCTTACGGTCTTCCGGAACCAGAACGATCCCGTTGCGCATGGCATCCTTGGGCGATTTATTCACGAGTTCCTTTCCTCCAAGCAGAATCCTTCCGGTGCGGAGCTTATCGGCTCCGATAATGGCACGCATCAGCTCGGTACGGCCTGCGCCGACAAGCCCCGAAAAACCTAAAATTTCTCCCGCATGAAGCTGAAAAGAATTTTCCTTTACGAAATCCGATGACACGCCCTGAACATCCAGCAGCACATCTCCGATGTCCTTGTCGCGGTCAAGGTTTGCATAAATGTCACCCAGGTCACGTCCGACCATCATTTTAATCATCATGCTCTCGGGCACCTTGCCAGTCGCCACCGTATCCACATAACACCCGTCTTTAAAGATGGCCGCCTTATCGGTGATTTGCTGAATCTCATTCATACGGTGAGACACGTACAGGATGATCTTATCCTCCGACTTCAGCTTTTTGATGATGGCAAACAGACTTTCAATCTCGGAGTCTGAAAGGCTGGCGGTCGGCTCGTCGAAACAGATTACTTTCAAGTTATCCCGGCTGTAAGCCTTCATGATTTCCACCATCTGCTGGTAGGCGATGCTTAAATCTTTTACCTTTGTGGTCGGCTTGATCTGCAAACCAAAATCATCAATAATCCGCTGTGCCATCGCATTTGCTTTGCGTATGTCAATAATGCCGGCCCGCTTTGTGGGCATCCGGCCCAGATAAATATTTTCAGCAACGCTCAGTTCCAATAAAATCTGCCGTTCCTGATAGATCACGCTGATACCTGCCTCGATCGCTTCGTGTGGGGTGCGAAAATGCTTTTCCTCACCGTTCAGCAGATAGTTTCCTTCCTCCGGCTGGTAGTCGCCGTTCAAAACTTTGAGCAGAGTCGACTTGCCCGCACCGTTTTCTCCCAGAAAGGCCAGCACTTCCCCGCTGTATGCCTTAAAACAAATATCATGCAAAGCCTTAACACCCGGAAAGTATTTTGAGATGTGTTGGAATTCCAGCACATTGCCCATGCACGTTTCCTCCTTTTCCTGAAATCCTCCCTGTTGCAGATATTTAAAAAAATTTTGTATGCCTAGTTTCTCTTGACCTCTATTTTATCAGAATCTACGGGATTTTGTTTTTTAAAATTTGCGCATATATTCCAAAAAATTGCTTTTTAAATTTATTTTGTTGTCATAACACACCAAACATAATAAACTTTTCTTTGAAAGTAAAACAATACTGATGAGGGAATCTGAAATGAAAAAAAGATACGCGGATAAAAATAACCATCGATTGCGCCTGCATAGCGGCTCAGGAATAACGGCGGAACTGAGTCCAGAAGGAGCGGCTCTGACTGCTTTATACACACCTGATCGAACTGGGGTTTTCGAAAATATTGTGCTTTCCTGCACAGCCCCTTCCGTGTTTGCCGGTGCAATTGTCGCCCCTGTCGCGGGGCGGATAAGCGGCGGGCGCGTGCCCATCCATGGCTGCATGTATTCGATGCCATGTAACGAAGGCGCAAACTGCCTGCACAGCGGGTCGGAAACGCTGGGGCATACCATCTGGGATATTCGTCGAACCGACACGGACAGTGCAGTACTGGAGGGACACCTTGCAGACGGTGCCTGCGGGCTGCCCGGTAACCGCGTCCTTACCGTTACGTATAAGCTTGTGGGGGATTCGCTTTCTATCGAATTTTGCATGAAAACGGACGCCGATACCTTTATAAACCCCACCAGCCATATCTACTGGAATCTCTCGGGTGATTTTACACGTCCCGCTTATGATCACATTCTGACAATAAACGCGCAGCGGGTATGGTATAACGATGCGCAGCATCTTCCGGTATGCCTCAAGCCGGTGCAGGGTACCGCGTTCGATTTTCGGTCTCCGCGCACCCTTTTGCAGGCTATGGAAAACGGTTCTCAGGATTTATCCAATGCGCGCGGCTACAACAATGCATTCGAACTGGTCGGTTCGCCTGCCGCCGTACTGGCAAACCCTGCCAGTGGGCGGCAGCTGACACTGGAAACGGATGCGCCGTGCCTTGTATTCTATTCCGGCGGTTTTCTGGGCACCGGCGTAACGCTGGCAAACGGCAGCTCCGCTGTGCCAGGATGCGCACTGGCTTTTGAGCCGCAGTTCGTACCGGATGCCCCCCGCCTGCTGGGCAACGATCTGCCGCTGCTGCACTCTGGGGAGACATTCCGCCGTTTTATCCGTTACCGGTTCGGAAACGTATAGGAAACACGATACTACAGAATGCCATATTGATCAAAAGATTCCTTTGCCCCCATCCCGCTGAGAATCGCTTCCGCCACCATTTTTTCTCCGGTTGCTTTTGCATAGGCGCGCTGAATCACTTCCTCTTCAATATCCTGCGGGACAATGACTACCCCATCTAAGTCGCCGAATACGATATCACCCGGTACCACCCGGACTCCTTCTATCTCAATCGGTACGCGGAAATCAATGACTTTTCCGCGCGGTGCCTGGTCCTGTGCATAGCGGCCATAGGAAAAACACGGAAATCCCAGATTTAAAATACCCTTTGTATCGCGGTGGAATCCATTGACCACAGCGCCTGATGCTTTAAGGACCTGCATCCGCGTACACATGAGTTCGCCCACCAGTGCATAGCAAGGGGAGGCGCCTGTGCAAATATACACTTCACTTTCTTTCAAATCATCCAGAGCCTCCAGCATCAGTCCAAACGGTTTTTTCAAAATTGGGTTTTGCCCATCGGATAATTCCTCAAATGTATCTGCCTCCAATACCGGCATTGCGCGTCCCGCTACCACCATATCTTCCGCGAGCGGCTGGATTCGCCATGGCAGGAACTGGTGCAGCCTGCCCATTTTATCCAAGATATCGCCAACGACTGAGGAATACAGCTCTTTTCGCATCATGTCGAACAGCGCTCTATCATTGTTCCATTTGATTGCCATTTTACATTTCTCCTATTCTACGACCGCGCCTTCCGCAGCCGATTTGCTTATTTTGCAATAGGTTTTCAGATAACCGTTCAATAGTTCCTTTTCCGGAGGTACCCATACATCTTTACGCCGCTTCAATTCCTGTCCGTCCACATGCAGATGCAAGTCACGGTTTGGCAGATCGATGGTGATTTTATCGCCGTCTTTCACCAGCGCAAGCGGACCGCCCTCGTAAGCTTCGGGCGAGATGTGTCCCACAAATAAGCCCCGGTTTGAACCGGAAAAGCGGCCATTCGTAACAATCGCACAATCTCCGGCAAGGCCCATTCCTTCCAGACATTTCATCGGGCGGCATACCGTTTTTAAAAAATTGTATGTAATGGATAAGAGCCTTCAGCCGGCTGCAGCCCAAATCTGAATAAAAGTTGATGTTGTATATGCAGACCGATACATTTGAACAAGAAATAAAGGTGAGAACAAATATGCGTGTAATTGCATTTATGGGAAGCCCCTGGAAAAACGTCGGTTAAAATTTTCGACATCTGAGGCATTGATCGTATCGAAGCCAAAATTCGATATGACTGTTAAAGGGTTAAAATCAAAATATGATCTGATTAACCATGAAAAAATCCGAATCAATCGAAGTGTCTCAAAATACATTAGGGCTGTATAATTGCACTCTTGGACTATTAAGAAATGAAAAAGGGCATAAAAATAGCAGGCTTATAATAAAGCCTGCTTCGTATATAAAAAATAAGATGAGGTCTATTGGCTATGAAGTTTTGTCAGATTGCTACATCAAGGTATTACGGCTTTATGATAGTAGGTCATACGCTCTATCATTCAGAACTTCTTCCATCGCGGGGATAGAGTGTGCTGCACCTAAACGCGAAACTGCGATCGCCGATGCTCTTGCCGCGAGATCTAAGGATTCTTCTACGCTGCGCCCCTGCACGACCCCTGCCAGAAAGTAACCTGTAAACGTGTCCCCCGCCGCAGTAGTGTCGACTGTTTTTACCGGGTAGATACCTTGAGTGACGACCCGTTCCGCATCGGCATAGCAGGAACCCAGTGTCCCTAAAGTCAACACGATTTTTGCTTGTGGAAATTTGTCCCGCAGCAGCGAAATCAGCTTATCGCTTTTCAGGTTGGTACTTCCGGTAAGCTGGCCTGCCTCGATTTCGTTTAAAACAAACCAATCTATGAGTTTCAAATTCACCTCAAGCACTTTTTCGTCCATCGGTGAAGGATTCAGAACAATCTTCATCCCTTTTTCATACGCCCTCTGCACAATGTAGGCCAGCTCGTTGATCTCATTTTGCAGCACCAAAAAATCTCCGGCAGAAAAACCCGCAAGGGTTTCATCCACCTGCCGCTTTGTGATCTGCCGGTTCGCCCCGCCGTACAGGATGATGCAGTTGTCTCCTTCAGAGTCGTTCTGAATGATCGCGTTCCCGGTTCTAACCTCTTCCAGTACCGCAACACAGGAACTATCCACATTCGCAGATGCCAGCATATCAAGAAGGATTTTCCCGTCTTTTCCGATGCTCCCGGCATGCCAGACCTCGACACCGGCGCGCCCGAGCGCGACCGACTGATTAAGGCCTTTGCCGCCGCAAAACAGCGTCAGGGATTTGGAGGAAATCGTCTCACCTTTCCGCACAAAATGGTCTACCCGGTAGACGTGATCAATATTGAGTGAGCCGAAATTTAAAATTTTCATGCAAAGTACCTCGCCAAGCCTTCAAACAGATATTTGCCTGCCATCGCGCCCTGATCGGGAACTCCTTTTGCCTTGGCGGAAAACACTGCGGCTTTTCCGTATTTGGGCAACATCTCTTTGGTTGCCTCAACACCCTCTTCCGCGCCCTGCACCGCCGCCTGCATAACGCCGGCAAGAGATGCCCCGGCGGCGTACGCCTGTTCTGCCTTTTTTGCTCCGGTATCCACAGCATCCAGTATCGTGCGGTCGCCGGGTTGACATTTTCCTCTTTTTTGGATACCCGCCGCAAAGCCGGTCAAAAATGCAGACAGCTCTTTCGGCCCCATCTCTGCCGTTTCGCCGACCGCCTTACCGCCTTCCATAATGCCGCTGGACATCAGCGTACCCATGGTGGAAGGAACGAGGCTCGCCATTTTCATGCCGGCCTTGCGAAGCGTTTTACCGATATCTCCGGATGCTCCGTTTTCCAAAATCAGTCGAGGAAGCGCACTGAACCCTTTCTGCATCGTAAGCCCAAGATCGCCATCTCCCATCTTTGCGTCCATTTCGCAAAGTTCTTCTTTTTTTTCTGCAAAAATCTCTGCAACTCCTTTAAAAAAATCCGCGAGTTGTTCATAACTTATGCGGTCCACCACCTTGCATCTCCTCTCCCGCGCTGTGGTTTAAACCTGCGTATAAAACGGTGTGTGGGCCGGCATATCGATCCACTCTTTCATTTCTTTATCCGCCATGCGGCAAACTGAGATCGACGCGCCTGCCATCTCCATGCTGGTGGCATATTCTCCTACAAAAGTGCGGTAGGTACGAACACCCCTTCTGTCGAGAATGTGCCGCACACTGCCGGAAAGGATATACAGCTCCTCCTGGCTGGTGGCGCCGAGCCCGTTGATGAGGACGCAGACCTCTTCCCCAGCAGCAAGCGGCATATCAGCCAAAATCTCTTCCAGGGATTCTTTTGCCAGTTCTTCTGCCGTTTTAACGGGGCCGTTCCATACCCCCGGCTCTCCGTGGATGCCCATGCCGAACGCCATCTCATTCTCTGCAAGCGTGAAATTGGAATGACCCAGTTCAGGAATGACACAGGGGGTCAGGGCAAAGCCGACAGTACGGGTGTTCTCTTTTGCCTTTTGCGCGGCCGCCAGTACTTCGTCCAGGCTGCCCATCTCGGCTGCTTTTGCGCCGGCACATTTGTACAGAAAGAAAATCCCGGCTACACCGCGGCGGGCATGCGTATTTTTATTGGAAAGCACATCATCCGCGCCTACGATACTTTGGGACGCGATATCGTCCATATCCAGCATCTCAGCCGCCATATCAAAGTTCATAATATCGCCGGTGTAGTTACCGTACAAAAACAGCACGCCGGCGCCCGCTTCCACCTCTTTCGCCACATGATAAATCTGTTCGCTCGAAGGGGACTGGAACACTCCGCCCACACCGCAGCCGTCCAGCAGGTTTTCACCTACATAGCCAAGAAACAGAGGCAGGTGCCCGGTGCCGCCCCCGGTGATGATGGCGACCTTTCCGGACTTTTTGCGCGCCGTACAATAGCAGCGCAGATCATTATTTACATATTTCACCATGCTCGGGTGCGCGGCGTAGATCCCGCGGAGCATATCATCGGTGTAGTTTTCCGGTGCATTGATCAATTTTTTCATTGTTGATCCTCCTTTGCCTTTCACGCGGCTTTGGGGATACAGGCCGCCGGACCCTGTGCAGCAGATGCTGCGCGGTACCGCCGCCTGACCCGGGACGCTTAAAACTTGATTTCTTTCGGATAAGCCCACTTTGCCAACTCTTCCTCCGCAAGGATCGGCGGTTCCTGCCCATTGCGGACAGCAAGCGCAATGTAGTACAGCTCTGCTACCTCTTCTATGTATTGAGCCTTGATAAAGGCGTCGTCAATATCGTCACCGACGGCGATCGCGCCGTGGCTTTCCATCAGGCAGCAATCGGTATTTTTCAAGGTTTTTGCCACCTTTTCCGCAAGATCCGCAGTGCCCGGCCGGCCATACGGCGCAACGGGGATCGTGCCGCATTTTCCGATGTAGGAAAATTCGTATACGATAGGAGGGATCGACTTGTTCAGGACTGCAAACGCCGTGGAATAGCGTGCATGGGTATGCACCACAGCCCTTACATCTTTCCGCTCCCGGTAGATCGAAAGGTGCATCAGTGTTTCGCTGGAGGGTTTGTTTATTTGATTCCATTTGATGACGTTGGCATCGAGGTCCATCACGCAGATATGTTCAGGAGTAAGTACTTCTCTTGCCACGCCGCTGGGTGTGACAACCACATAGCCGGTGGCGGGGTCATAGATGCTGAAATTGCCGGATTTATGTTTGCACATACCAAGCCGGTCCGCTTCTTTGGCCACCCGCACGACTTGTTTTTTCAACTCTTCAAGCATAATTTGTCTCCTTTTTATGATCGGCCGTCATTTCAATACAAGGTCAAAGGCAGCCTTTTCTCAGAATAATGCAGGCATAGAAAGCCGTTTCCGTAGTGGATACCACTGCATAGGCATCTTTGGCCGCTTCGTAAAATGCGAACCGATCCAGAAAGCCCACCGCATCCGCTCCGCGCGTATCATACTTTGCCACAATATCTTTGAATTCGTCCCATACCGGACAGTCAAGGTCGCGGTGCATTTCCATCTTATCCATAATGGTAACCGGCCGGGGCACAAATTCATCCAGTGGAAGCAGCTGCAAAATGCCTTCCAGCATTTCTGTCGCGCGATGGCCGTCACAGCGGATGTTGACATGGTTTTTCGCTTCGGCCATCGCGGCTGCGGGAAAATTGGCGTCGCCGATCACGATGGTGTCCCCGTGGCCCATCTCGTGCAGTACCTTCAGCAGCTCCGGAGAAACACAGGCCGGAATTCCTTTCAGCATGCGCTCACCTCCCGATGCCAAGGGCTGCAAACGCCTGGTCGAACGGTGAGTGGCACATGCCCTTTTCCGTAATGATGCCGGTGATCAGGGAATGATCCGTCACATCAAAAGCCGGGTTAAAAACCCCGATGCCTTTTGGCGCCATGCGCTCTTTATACCACATCTCAGTCACTTCGTCGGGGTCGCGCATCTCAATTGGAATCTCCTCGCCGGTCGGAGTCGCAAGGTCAATGGTAGAACTGGGCGCGCAGACATAGAACGGGATGCCGTAGTGCTTTGCAAGAATAGCAACGCCGCTGGTGCCGATCTTGTTGGCGGCATCGCCGTTTTTCGCAACCCGGTCACAACCGACAAAGATGATGTCAATTTTTTTCGATTTCATTAAAATGGAGGCCATATTGTCACACTGCAGGGTGGTGGTGATGCCGGCATTGTACAGTTCAAACGAGGTCAGTCTGGCCCCCTGCAAAAGCGGTCTCGTCTCGTCGCAGTAGACATGCATATCGGTGCCGGCCCAGCCCTTTTCGAGCGCAAGGTACATCGGGGCGGTCGCCGTGCCGTACTTTGCCGTTGCCAGCGTGCCTGCATTGCAGTGGGTCAGAATACCAATCTCGCGACCGTCTTTTTTCAGCTCTTTCAAAAGCCTAAAGCCGATCTCGCCGATGTTCCTGCTGATCTGCACGTCTTCTTCGCGGATTTTTTCTACCTCAACAAACAGAATCTCCTTGATCTCTGGAATTGTTTTGTTCTGGTTTCTCTGGACAGTATCCTCCATGCGGTTCAGCGCCCAAAACAGGTTGACCGCTGTCGGCCTCGACGACGCGAGATAGTCTTTCAGCTCCCGGAATTTTGCATAAAACGCATCGTAGCTGTTTTCATCGATCTGCGAAGCCAGCAGCGCGATACCGTAAGCGGCGGCAACGCCGATAGCAGGTGCGCCGCGTACTTTCAGCTTTTTGATCGCATCCCAGACCTCCTCTTTCGTCCGGATTTCGATCCTTTTGATCGTGCCGGGCAGCAGCGTCTGGTCTATAATGTCCACCGCGCTTTTATCTTGTGCCATACGAACCGTAATGACCTTGTCGAAAAAATCATCCACCGTCATAATCATCTATCCCCTTCGTTTGATATTGGACCCTGTCACCTGCCGCAGCAAAGGTCAAAGCGTCCTTTCTGCCGCTTCTTTCGCCTTTTTCACCGCCGCAGTAAAATCAGCGCCCGTGCGGAAGGAACTTTGATGCATGATGTAGTCTTTTCCCGCAAAGATGTTGATCCGTTCTGCCAGCAGGCGTTTCTTCTCGTCGGCGATCGTGGTGACATCCACGACGTTTGCCATGCCCACCGTTCTGCGGTGCAGCTCGGTCCCGGCGTAACCGGCGGTGTCGTTGAGGATGCCTTCCAGATACCACTCTTTGAACCCCGGAACCTTTGCCATCGGTTCGGTGACGGCTTCGTCGAACCGCTCGCTGAATTTCCCGATAAAAAGATCGATCGTCTTTTCGATGGTCTTCAGAATCCAGTCGCAAAACGCCGCCGCACCCGCCGCAAGGCCATTGTCATAGGCAAAGATCAGGTTGGCCACCACGTTGCCCACGTCATAGCCCATCGGTGCATAGGTGCCAAACTCGGAATCAAACACCTTGGTGGCATCCTGCCGGATAAAGATGGAGCCGGTATGCAGGTCGCCGTGCATCAGCGCCTGCGCCTCGGTCATAAATTTGAATTTCAGCTTTGCCACCTCAAGATGCAGCTTCTCGTCGGAGTAGAGCTCTTTTTTTACAAAATCCGCATTGGGTGCAAATACATTGTTGCGGTGATTCAGGTCGTTGTACGGCTCCATTAAAACCAGCTTTTCGGTGATATCGCAAAGGTCCGGAGAAATAAATTTGCGGATCAGCTCTTTTTTCTCCTTGTGATCCATCACCACATCGCTGCTCAGCAGCAGAGTCTCAACCATAAAAGTGGAAATGTCATCCGCAAACCGCGGAAAGATCTCATGCTGTAACATAGCGTCGCGCATCACGACATAATCTGAGCAGTCCTCCATGCCGCAGGCGCACATGACAGTATCAAAGAAGTAAATATGGGGCACCATGCCGGGCGCAAATTTGTCTTCCAACATGATAATTTCGGACTCCAGACGGTTGCGGTCGGTAGACGGCTTCATATCCTTGGAGATTCGGGTCTCGGTACCCGCCTGTTTGATATAGATGGAATGGCCCTTTCCATCCCAGACCCGGTAGACATAGTTCAGGTTGCCGTGAGATTTCGGCACGATCGCTTCCATCGAACCGAGGTCCCAATCAATCTCCCTGACTTTTTCAAGCGTATATTCAATCACGTCGCATACATTCATCTGAAAATAATGATCAAAGCGGGACATCGTTCATTCCTCCTCAATTCTCTTTTTTGGATGCATAAGCTGCGACCAGCGCAAGCGCCAGCACTGCACCTTTCACTGCGGGCAATACATAGAACGGCACGGCACAGATGGTAAGGCCGTTCTCCAGAGTAGAAACCAGCATCGAGCCGATCATGGTGCCGAGCGCGTTGGGTTTTTCCGCGCCGCCCACAGTACGGCCGACAAAGACCGCCGCCAGAGAAGGCATCAGGTAGTTGTCACAGCACATAACCTGGGCCGAGCTGCCGCGGGATGCGACCAGAATGCCACCGATGGCAATGAATACAGCTGTAAGCATGCCGGCCAGATAACGATACTTTTTAACATTGATACCGGAGAGTTTGGCCGCCTCACGGTTTCCGCCCATAGCATACAGGTACCGGCCGTGCTTGGTAAAGTTCAAAAACAGATACGCCACCAGCACACAGCCCAGCATGATGATGATAATCCAAGGCGCGCGGCCGACGGCGGAAAAGGAATCTGACAGGGTGGTACGCACCGGGGCCGCGCCCCAGGGGGCCTTCATACCGGTAGAAACCGCGCCGCCGCCGATATACCACTGGCCCAGGCCCTGATGTACGAACATCAGCGCGCAGGTCGCCAGCATGTCGGGAATCTTGCAGATCAGAATTAAGAACATCGTGAGCTGGTACATCAGCAACGTGACCAGGATGCAGATGATGATGGACATGCCCAGCGACTGCCCAAACCAGAGGTAGGAGGACACGAATACATACGCAGAGCAGCTTGCCAGCGTGCCGGCGGACATATCAAAGCCGTCCGGTGCCATGGTCATGGTAGCCGCAATGCCAAACACGGTATTGATTGCCATTGCCCGTAAAATATTGACCATATTGCTGCCTGACATGAAGGCACTGCCCTTGATGGCCGAGAATGCGATAAAGCAGGCGATGAGGGACAAAACTGCCGCCCAGTTTACCAGAAATTTTGTCACACTCTGTATTGAATTTTTTTGCTTAATCATAACTACCCTATTCCTCCCGTTTATACATTCAGGCACTGATCGACCCTACCGCCAACAGAATAGTTCATGATCTCGTCTTCTGTTGTTTTTGCGGTTTCCAATTCCGCCATTACTGCTCCGTTGTACATCACATACATTCGATCCGTCAGGGATAAAAGCTCTGAATTTTCGCAGGAAGCATAGATCACACCGTTCCCCTGCTTTGCGATCTCATTGATCAAATGGAAAATATCCTGCTTTGCGCCGACGTCGACGCCCTTGGTCGGTTCGTCGAAGATGTAGAGGTCGCAATCTGACGCGAGCCATTTGCCCACGGCCACCTTCTGCTGGTTCCCGCCCGAAAGGTTGCGGACCATCTGCCTGATGGACGGGGTTGTGATCCCCAAGTCCGCCACATAGGCTCTGGCGTTCTCGTTTACCCGCCTGTTATTAATAAAAGAAGCGATGCAGAACTTTGACAGGCAGTTGACAGACAGGTTGAAGCTGACGTTTTCGTTGACCAGCACGCCCTCTTTGCGGCGCTCTTCCGGCACCAGGGCCATACGCTGTTTCACGGCGTCGGATGGGCTTGCGATCCTCAACACTTTGCCTTTCATCATCAGTCTGCCGTGAGTCTTTTTATAAGCGCCGAAAATCGTTTTGCAAAGTTCGGATTTCCCCGCGCCGACCAGACCGGCGATACCGACGATCTCACCTCTCCTAACGTACAGCGAAACGTCTTTCACCTTGCCATCCGCACCGGACAGATGCTCCACCTCAAACAGCGTATCCTCTATGTTGCACTTCTCTTTCGGGAAGTTCTCTTCAAACTTGCGGCCCAGCATCTTTTCCACGATCTCTTTGGTCGTCGTCTCCGGGATGACCGGCGCACTGCCGATCAGCTTACCATTACGCATAACCGTATAGTTTTCGCAGATCTCCAGTATCTCGTACAGGCGGTGTGAGATGAAAAGAATTGCGATATTCTCCGTCTTGTGCAAATAACGGACAACCCTGAACAGCTCTTCGGTTTCGGTATTGCTCAGCGGTGCAGTCGGTTCATCCAGAATCAAAAAGCTGCACCGCGCCTGCAGCGCCTTGGCGATAAGCACCATCTGCTTTTGCGCCAAAGACAGGTTCTGGACCAGTGCGTGCTCGTCGATCTGCTCGCGGCTGATATGCAATTTGTCCAGCGCCGACCGCCCCTGCTTATAAACCTTTCTCCAGTCTACAATGTATCCGCTTGTACCCATGAGCATATCGTTCTGAACAATGTTTTCTGCAACGGATAAGGTAGGATACAGCGCGGTATCCACTTCTTGATAGACTATCTGGATCCCAAGCTTTTTTGCATCGACCGGCGTCCTCAGTTGGACTTTTTCACCGTTCAGCAGCACTTCGCCGGTATAGGATGGGTTTGCACCCGCCAGCACCTTCATCAAAGTAGATTTTCCGGCGCCGTTGGCTCCGACGACTGCGCGTATCTCTCCGGTTGATACTGAAAAATTGATGTCGTCGAGCGCTTTGACACCGGGAAATTCTATCGAGATATGCCTCGTCTCAAGTTTAATTCGGTCCATAGAGTTCCTCTTTTCAGTTAAAGTCAGTTCTAAAAAAGGAAACGTCGGAGCAAAACCCGACGTTTCCTGTGTCAGACACATTCCCTTGGATCCTGACGTCAAAAGCAAGCTCTGCTTTTATACCTTTCCCTTATTTGTAAAGCAGTTCTTTCGGCATCCATGCCGCTTCGGACAGATAATCGAGGTTTCCATAGGTTTCTCCCGCCACATCTCCGAGGTTCTCCACCGTAGAATCCGGTTTAAGATCGGTTGCTTTAACGGCAGTGCCGGGAACTTCAACGACATCCACACCGGTCTTACCTGTCGCGGGGTCGTAGATTTTGTCATACTCGCCAGCCAGCTCCAGCAGCAGAATGCGCATTCCAATCTGGCCGTTCATGGTCCAGTCAGTGGTGCCTGCCGCGGACCAGATCTCGGGATTGGTCTGCATATTGGTTACGTCAACCGGATCGATATCAACGGAGGCCATCGGCAGGGCTTCACCATTTTTGCCGTTGAAATTGTCATTTTCGATGATCGCATTGTAAACGCCCTGACCATACATATCATAGTAGGCAATGATGCCGTCCACATCTTCGCGCTTGACGCTTTGCAGATAAGCCGCAGTAACGGTATTGGCAGAATCTACAGAATCCTGCAGCGGCTGGATCTCTCCGACAGTTTTGATCTTGCCGGCCTTTTCATACTCTTGCCAGCCTACTTCGCGGCGATCGAACGGGCTGTTGTAGTTCGGGCCTCTCCAAACCTTGATGAGGCGAACACCTTCGCCATATTTTTCGACCATCTGGTCCAGCAGAACGGTGACAAGAGATTGATCCTGCTGGAACATCTGGGTTATGCCGGGAATCTTCTGGTACGCGCCGTCAGTATAGAACTGGGTATCAAACGTGGCGATCTTCAGGTCGGGGTACTGTTCCGTGATCTCTTTCAGGAAGACATAGGAACCATCCTGGTTGCCGTGGCTGACCAGCAAACCGTCGTACCCTGCGGATGCACAAGTACGGATGGTATCCTGCCACTTATTGAAGTCGCCATCGCAGAAGAAGAAGTCAAACTGAACGCCAAGCGAATCACACAGCTTTGCGCAGGAATCCTTCCACATCTGGAAGATGGTTGCCGAAGGAAGCAGCATAATGTAGGCTACCTTCTTGCCTTGTACCGGGTTATCCGCAGAAGCAGTGGGGGCCGCCGGGGCGGAGCTGCCCTGTGAAGATGTTGAGGGTGCGGATGCGGGTGCGGGCGACGCGGTGGTGCCGCCGCAGGCAGTTAGCATCGAGACCGCCATGGCCGCCACAATAATCAGGCTGATAATCCTTTTAAAATTCCTCATAAAACGTCTTTTCCTCCTTTGTTTATTAAACAATCGTTGGAACATATAGGTTCCGTTTGGTAAACAATACGACTATTTCCTTAACTTGTCAATAAGATTTAGTTTATTTCACCGTTTTAGCCAGATGATTTTTGATTTTTTGGTAGATTTGTCCATTGCTATGAGCACTTTTTTACAAATAACATAATTCATCATTAAGCTTTATGTTTATTAAACAAAAAGAAGATAGCCTAAATCGCTTAAAAGCGATTTAGGCTATCTTAAAACTTATGGTATTCAATTTTCGCTGTTTCGCAGATCTTTTACGCTGTCGCGCACCATAAGGCGGCCGGTGATTCGTGTTTTTATCGGGTTGAACCTTGGGTCCGCCATCAGCTGCAACAGCTGGAACACCGACTGCTTGCCCATGATGTTCCGCTGCACATGTACCGTTGTGAGCGTCGGTGAGCTGATGGAAGCATAGGGAATATCATCAAACCCAATAATTGAAATATCGCGCGGAATCTTATACCCCTCCTCCTTCATTGCCTTCATTACGCCGAGGGCAATGGTATCATTCTCCGCAAAAAAGCAGGAGGGCAGTTCCGGCTTCTTTTCCAGGATGCTCATAAAATCGTCATGTGCGCCCAGCATCGTTGGGGTGACACGAAATTCCCATTTTTCATCAAAGTGGAATCCGAATTCCGGGACATACATCCGGAATGCCTTGCAACGCGCTTTGAAGTTCTCGGTGTCGGAGATACTTCCCAGATAGCCAATCTCGGTATGGCCGCATTCCCGGCAATATTGCAGCGCCATCCAGACATTTTCGTAATTGTTCATACAAACGCTGTTGTACCCGTAATTAGGCACCGTATTGTCCACTACAACGAACGGGATGGGAATACTTTGCAGCACACTGTAACTATCCTCCATGATCTCGGTCGCAATGACGATCATACCGCAGTATTTGCTGTAATCGATCGCATTCAAGGCTGCTTTCAGCTCGGTTTTTGCCACCATCATGGTCATACCGAGATGCTCCATGCGCAGTTGCTCCTCAATAGAATCGATGATCATAGAAATAAAACCCTGGTTTTCTTCCACGAACATACCGCTTTTGCAGTATTTCATCAAAAGCACGCTTTTTGTTTTGCCGACTTTTTGAACCGACGGCATATAGTGATGAGTTTCTATCGCTTCAAGCACCCTTTTGCGGGTTTCTTCACTGACACCCTTTTTCCTGTTCAAAACGATCGAAATCGTAGCCGGTGAAACGTCGATCAATTTGGCCAGCTCTCTTATCGTCATATCCTTTCCCCCGTGCTTTTCCTTGTTTGTTAAACGAAACTAAACGAAAAACGTCTATTTACTAATCGCATTTAAACTATATCATTATGTAAAATTATAGTCAACATGTCAATAGCCTCTTTCATTCTTTTTCACATTGTGGCGTAAAATCTGGAGTAGTGTCTGAAAAATAATAAAAAAATCTGCCCTTATCAATCGTGATTTCTTATCGGGCAAGGAGGAAAAATTTTCTGGGGATATACATAAACAGTATTTTTTGCAGGTCGGTGAGCGTTTCTTTTCGCCCTTGTTTCGGTGGTCTGGAAAAAGCGAATCGTACCTAAAAAGTGCGTTTCCATATCCTGAAAACGCACTTTCTTCGTATCTATTGTATTTGTCGATCCAAATTCTTTTATCATTTTTGCAGAGCCATTCACAAATCTACCATAGCGGTTGGCCAAGATGAGGCTGAAAGTGTAGACTGGTTTGAGAAACAGAAGCTTCTTGGTATTTTTGCAGGACACATAGTAGACAGGATTGCGAATCAGACCGATCGGTCCATCCTTTCCCTGCGTTTAAGCTTTAATCGTTGACTGCTTCGTTCATCGTTCATTGGGATTAAATGATATTATTAATAGCTTCTGCGAAACAACTACAAGCGTGCCTTTACTAATTGTTTTAGTGCTACTTGTTAGCCTTTGATGCCTGCAGAAGCAATTCCCTTCACAATATTCTTTTGAAAAACAATAAAAACAAGTATAATAGGAGCAGCAAGCAGTGCACCTGCCGCCATAGTTAACCCCATACCGGTAAGATATTGTGAACGGAAAACCGGAAGCCCGACAGGGATTGTTACCAGTTCTGGTTTAGTAATCGAAATAAACGGCCACAAAAAGTCATTCCAGCTCTGCATGAAAACGAGAATAGCCAAAGATGATAAGGCAGATTTTGATAGCGGTGCTGCAATTCCAAAACATGTGCGAAACCAGCCACAGCCATCAATTTGGGCCGCTTCAAAAAGCGCATTAGGTAATCCGTCAAAGAAGTTTTTAAGTATTATAATAGCAAACGGCGCAGCAAGAGAAGGCGCAATGAGGGAAAATCTTGTGTTTAGCATACCTGTACTTTGGAATAGTGTGTAAAGTGGCACAAGTGTAGCCTCACGCGGAATCATCATCCCCGCCATGATAACTATAAACAAAATATTTTTTCCTCGAAATGAAATGCGTGAAAATGCAAAAGCGGCAAGAGTGCATATCAGCAAAACTCCACATGTGGTAATCGTGGAAATAATGGCACTGTTCGCAATCCATCGAAATACATCCGCCTGTGGATGATTGAGGACCGCTTTGACATTCTCCAGCGTAAACGGAGGCTGAAACCAGTTTGATACCTTTGTAACATCCACCGATTCCGGCTTAAATGTTACAACAGCCATCCAGACAATCGGAACAAGCCATAGGATGCAAAGTCCATATGTAAGCAGATTGAACAGCCATTCCGTATAAAACTTTTTATTAGTTTTTTCCACTGTCAGTCCTCCTGCTTATTCATAATTTTAAGTTGAAATAAGGAGACAATAAGGATAATCGCCAGCAGGATAAAAGATGCGGCAGATGCCTGCCCCATTTGGAAAGTTGTAAATCCCGTCTCGTAAATGTACTGTAGAAGCGTCCGGCTTGCGCCGCCGGGGCCTCCTTCCGTAATTAAAAAGACCTGCCCAAATATTTTGAAGGAAGCAATTACTTGAAGAAAAAGAACAAGCAAATGTGTACGCTTCAGGCAGGGTACGGTAATACGCCAAATACGCTGAAATCCAGTAGCTCCGTCAATAGATGCAGCCTCGTACTGCTCGACAGGGATCTCCTGCAGACCCGCAAGATAGATGAGCATATAGTACCCTGTGTTCCACCAAAAGGTTACCAGAATGATAGAAGGCCATACAAGGCTGAGGTTGCTAAGCCAGAATATTTCATTTTTAACGCCCAAGGCGTGTGTGGCCGCATTCATAAGCCCCGTGTAAGGCTGAAAAATATTCAGCCATATTACAGCTGTAATTGATACGGCAAGTATGTTAGGAAGAAAAAACGTAGAGCGAACGAACGTTTTACCCCGAAGCATTTTACTATCTACAATCAACGCTAAGATGAGAGAACCCAACATGAAGATTGGCGTCGAGACAAAGACATACACGAGCGTATTCGTCAAGGCTTTCCAGAAAACCGGATCCTGAAACAGTTTGGCGTAATTGGCAATCCCAACAAAGGTTTTTGCGCCTGTTATATTCCACTTGAAAAAGCTAATAACAAATCCCTGCACCATCGGGTATAAACTAAACACAGCATAAAAAAATAAAAACGGCAGCAAAAACAAATAGCCAATGGCTGAGTCTTTCACTTTGTAAAAGTGCCTGCTGCGGCCTGCCACCGGCAAAGTTGTCGATTTTTGCACTTTTTTGTCTCCTCCCTTTGATAAAAAACCGGGAACAACCGCCATACAGGAAGTTGTTCCCGGAGCAAGTTATAAGCCGATGTCCCTATTACAAATTGGGCAGGAGCTGATTCAAATTATCTTTTACCTGTTTGACCGCTTCTTCCTGTGTGATTGTGCCCAGCATCCCCTGCTGGATGGGATCTCTTACTTCTGCAATCTGATGCAGATTTGCATTAGGAATCGTGTAGATGGGCACGGCCACACCTAAAGTGGATTTGTAGTACTGCGGCCACGGCATGTTCTTAAATTCCTCGGTTTCGGTAGATGGAATATAAGCGGGCAGATGACCGGCCTCAGACCATCTGTAATTGTTTTCGCCCCACCATTTAATAAATTCAAGAATCGCTTTTGTCTTTGCATCGCTCATTTCACTATTTTTAGGAATAATGAATGCATGGTTTGTGGTCACAAGTGCATTTTTCTCGCCCAGCTGTGGGAAAGTGGTAACGCCAAACGCATCGCCAAGCGCATCTGCGGCAGCCGCTACGTTCCAGGAGCCGTCAATATAGAAAGGAAGCTTGCCGGCCTTAAACATATCCAGATCTGCGGGTGGCGCGAGATTTTCCGGAACGTAATCTGCATAAATTTTCTGATATTCAGTCAGCGCCTTCACAGCAATCTCATCATCGAAAACGCAGGTGCGGTTTTCAAGATCGATAAAGTCATGCCCGCCGAGTTGCTCATACATTGTGAGCCAGCCCAGCACAAGCTGAGGCGGGCGCATGGTAAGCGCCAGAGGATCCGCAATGCCTGTTTCTTTGGCAGCGGTCCCCAGCATGTTCATGAAGTTGTCATATCCAGGCTCCAGCTTTAAAGTGCCGTCATCGTTCAGCACACTGGTTCCCGCAAGCAATTCTTTATTATACATCAAAACACGGATCAAATTATCGCAGGGAACCGCATAGTATTCGCCGTCCACCTTTGCGGCCTCCATTGCGGCCGGTGTGTAACCGCCAAAATCAATATTTACACCCAGACGCGCCGCTTCTCCGCTAATGGACACAAGCATATCGTCAGCCTGCAAACCGGTTACAAAACCGCCAATGTAGGAAATGGCAAAGTCAGGACCTTGTCCGCTCATCATGCCGGTTTTAAGTTTGGTAGCAAACTGGTTAAAATCCTGCTGCTGGAAATCAATGTGTACATCTGGATGGGTTTGGTTGTACTCATCAAAGATCAAACTGGCAACAGTAACGTCACCACCGTCCCACATGGTCCAGAATACAAGCTCTGTCGGTTCTTCCGAATCCGTGCTCGCGGAATTGACCTCCGGCGGAACTGTTGCCTCTGGCTCTGTTTTGGTTCCGCATGACGCAAGAAGCAAACAAAACGTCAAAGTCAACAATAATGCGATTAATTTTTTCATTTTGTTGAATCCTCCTAAAAAATAAATTATAATAGGCATAGACACTCGTGTGTATTTCTGCTGCAAAGTAAAGTAGCCGTCCTTTGCAACCAAACTGTAGCATATCCTTTGCGAGCTGTGCAATATGCGATTTTGAGGGTTTGACTAAAATAATGCTAATTTTTGCCCCATCGTAAAAAGTGCAATATCATAAGAAATCCGCATATTCCAAATCAGAAAGGAACGACGGATGTGAAATTCAAAAAAAGCGCAAAATATTTTTTGCGATATCTCATTGCTTTCTCTGTTCCTATCCTGTGCATGGCTATCCTGTTATTATATAATGATGTGTCAAATCGTTACGCTTCTACACAAAAAGATGCGCTTGGGCAGTTGACACAAGCCGGAGCCCAGATCGATTGGTTCAGTGCAAAGATGCAATCTACGGCATTGCATATGTCGGGAAATGACCGGCTGGTTTCGTTGGATGCCGCAAGCTTTGACCCTACTACATATACGGCAACAAAAATTTTTGGTCTGCTGCGTTCTTATGAAAGTAATCTTCCAGCAGATGTCTCCATGCTTTTTTATCTGCGCGGAGGGAAAAACATTTATGCGAATCAAAAATTTTTTCCCTACGAGGACTTTATTGTCAGCGAGGATTATGAACCTGAGCTGGGACAGGCTGATTTATACCTCAGCCTTAACAGCGTTGCGTCGAAACGATTAGTTGGTATCAGCAATGACACCAATTCCACAAGGTACTGCGCGGCAATCTTTTATCCGGTTCCCGAAATTGCCGAAAACCCGCGCAGTACCGTCTGCTTTTTAATTTCGAGGTCTTACGCAGAGAAAATGATTCAACAGTATTTTCCTAATATGAACGCTTGTGTTTTTGTGATGGATAACAACGGTAATACAATTTATAACAGTGCCTCCCATCTATACAGCGAAACGCAAATGCAAAAGCTGATGCAAAGTAACGTGCAGGCTGGCGTCATGAGTCTGGATATAAATGGAGAACGGTATATTTTGCTTCGCAGCGTTTCCAGTAATACTGGGGTAAATTATGCTGTTTTTATCCCGCGAACTATTTTTTACAAAAGCAATGCAGGCAATGCTGCCACGCTGACCATTCTGGTTGTCATCATGCTGATCTTGAGCGTTTTAACGGCACTGTCTCTCGTACGCTCGTATTACAACAGTATGATACAAGCCGACAGGGAAAACGCAATGATTTCCGCAGAATTGAGCAGCCGGAATAATTTAATGCAGGAAATGGTGCTTCGGCGTCTGCTGCGCGGCACGATTGAAAATGACGATTCACAAACGTTAAACTATAATTTGACCTGTGCCGATCTGCATTTTATTTATCCTGATTTTGTTGTTGTTCTTTGTATGTTTTATGATCTAACGATATCAGACATTATTTTTGCACAAATCATGGAGCAGTTGAAAAATACTGCACTTGAAAGTGCGCAACTTTATCCGGTACAATTGCAGGACAATAACGGAATAGCGGCAATTATCAATTGTAACGGGGAGCAAGGAGACCGCATTGGCTATTTGGAACTTATTTATGATGCGTTGACGCCTCTCTATCTGCATAACTTTTCAATAGGATGCGGGCGTATTCATCATTCAGCGTTTAAAATTGATAACTCCTATGTGGAAGCGGTTGTTTCAGTGAGCGAAAAATTAAATCCTCAGACAAATGGTTGCTTCCTCTACGGCGAAAAACCAGAACATAATGACGAGAAAAGCTATCAATATCCGTATGCGGAGCAGGCATTAATTGAGCAGAGCATCAAAAACGGTAATGCGGAAATAGCAATTCATTCTGTACTGCATGTTTTGGAAAAAATCGAAAACATGGAACAATCAATGCTTATTCAGAAGTGCCTGAGATTTGATATTATCAATATGGTTGTAAAAGTTGCAGCATCTATCAATCAGCCTCTTTCAGCCACGGAGATATCACAGTTGTCCAGTTGGGACACAACGAAGGCTTTGAAAGAGCATCTTTGCACCATCCTGCAAAGGCTGGTTGATGTTGAAAATGAAACCAAGAAGCAGCAGCAGGTCAGCATTAAATATGCCCTTATCAACTATATGCAGGAGCATTTTAAAGAAAATGATCTTTCTTTGGATCGGTTTGCAACAGAATTTGGACTTTCATATGCCTATATCAGCAAAGTATTTAAAGAAGAAACCGGGCGGCCTTTCCTTTCCTATCTCACACAGCTGAGGTTCCGTCATATTAAACAGCAGTTAATTGATACCGATTTACCCATTAAAGAGATTATAACTAAAGCGGGATACAACGACCTTACAAACTTTATGCGGAAATTTAAAAGCACTGAAGGTGTGACGCCCGGCCAATACCGGCAGGAGCAGAAGCAATCTTCGCATTGCGGTATATAAAAATGCTCCCTTCTCATTTTTCAGTGGTTTTTGTTTTTTCCACTGTCCAATAAGAAGGGAGCTTATTAATGAAGTGCAAATGTATCAGCTGCTGTTATAGTTCAATTACAGGAATATTCAGTACTTTTGCCAAGCCGGTCATTTGATCGGCAATATCCTGCCATACCACACTGTAATGATGGCTCATCCCATTTTCAGCAATTTTGGATACTAATTCCATAACAGGCGTGTTGACCTTCACGTTTACCATGGCTCCGCGCGTGTTGCGGGTTGTCGGCTGCGCAATACCGCGCAGAACAAACAGACGATACTGCCCGTCTATATTGGTAAACCGTGCTGCTGTAACCGGGCCCGGTTTCAAAGCGCACCAGAAGGCAGTGCCTTGTCCAGCCAAAGGATGGTTGCACATAGTGACTCCGTCGGCAGCATTGTGCAGACTGGGCGCCGCATTTCCACAATGCCAAAAGGAAACCGTATTATTTTCTTCGTCAATGTTGATCAAATCTGTTATGAAAGTGGGCAGACCCGTCAGGATATTCTGTGTGATGGCTGCCAGACCTGCGTCAACATCGCCTTCGCAGCCGATGTTTATGCCTTCATCCGCGAGACGGCCGAGCACCGCGCACGGCGTAGTATGCAGGTTTCCCATTTCAGGCCAGCACTTGATTACGGCATAGTCATAACCCTGCATCGGATACAGCTTTTTAAGCGCAAGGTAAAGTCGTGCATGGTTTTCCAGATGGCCGTCTGGAAGCGCTGCCGTATCCCACGTTTCGGCTGTTTTCTTCATCTCGGCTTCTACATCTGACCAGTCCAATTCCGCCATGGTATCAAAAACGACTTTGAGATCCGTTTCTTCAAAGTTGATGCCAAATGTACGCCGAATCACGACCTCATCAAAAGCGCAATTATAAAACGCCGTAGGACGATAGCCAAACAGGCCGAAGGTAAGGCCATTCATATTTTTCGCAGCCGCATAAGCACTGATCATATCGCTAAGCTCTTTTGCCACACGGGGTTCTTCCTTATTGCCGTATACGATATGATACCGCGCATGAATACGCATCAGACTTGCGCCGTTCATTGTGGCGCTGCACAATGCATTTGCATACAGGCGGTCCTGGCGCTCCCATTTTTCTTCTCTCGGCGCCCACAAAATGATCGGGCATTTCAGTGCATCCGCGATGCCGCAGCAAATATCATCGCCGGTAAAAGCACCGTATACCAGAATCACTACGTCTATTTCATTCTTTTTAAAGTCCTCAATACATTCCATCATGTCTTCTTTTGTACTCACTAAGCGTGAGAATTTATGGACACTGGAATGCGCCAACTGTGTATTTACCCACTCACCATATTCTTTCAGCCGTTTTTCCGGCAAATCACGAGGCCAACGCCCGGATACTGTTACCATAAATCCAATCTTGAGCAGCTTATTCATAATCAATCCTCTTTTCAGCTTTTTGTACAACCCATTCAAAAACATCTATATGCTGGGATGCCATGCATATTGAAACGATCTGCCTTATTCACTGGCGCAGCAGACCCTTTACCCTTTCACCGCTCCTGAAACAAGCCCTTTGATCATATATTTTTGGAAAAAGAAGAAGACAAATATCATTGGGACTGTACCTAATGTGGACGCAGAATTAATTAATTGCCAGTCACTCACTTCGCCCAGATAGGTGAGTTTCAACCCCTGAGATAACGTCCACAATTCAGGGGAACGAATGAGGGTAATTGCATGGAGATAATCATCCCAGGTCATTAGGAAACTATAAACCCCTACCGCCAAAAGGCCTGGTACGACGAGGGGGATAATGATACGGAATAAGGTTTGCAGCCGTTTGCTTCCATCTACCGACGCAGCCTCCTCCAGATCTCTTGGTATTCCGTCAAAAAACGACGCCATCAAAGAAACCGTAAAAGGCACCTGCGTTGCGCTGATGGCAAGAACCAGGCCAAGATGTGTATCCGTAAGGTTCAGCTTTCGCAATATTGTGTACAATGAAATCAACCGGCTGATCACAGGCATCATTTGTGCAAATGCAAATGCGGCAAATAAAATTTTGTTCCACTTGAAATGGAAACGGCTGAGCGCATATCCCGCAAAAACAGAAATAAAACAAATAATCGCCGCAGCCAAGGCTGAAATTATCAGATTGTTTTTATAGTAGACAAAGAATTTCCCATCCTTCAGCAGGGTGAGATAGCCTTCAAAAGAAACGTTTTGCGGCCATAAGGTGGGCACCATACGATAAGATTCTGTGTTTATCTTTAAAGAAGTAACAACCATCCAGTATACCGGGAAAAGCAGAAATAAGAAAATGAAAAGTATCGCTAAATACTTTAGAAATTCACCGCTGAAGCACAATGCTTTTCGCTTTGCAAAAAGCCGATTCGTTGTATTCATAGCTAATTCCTCTCCTTCAAGCGTCGTCTTTCTTAAAAATACGATTGAAGATGAACACCACAATAATCATGAGCAGCAGCCACACGGTGGTAACGGCAGCACCCGACCCATAGTTATAGTTCACGAAAGCTTCATCATACGAAAGAACGGCAAACGTAGTTGTTGCGCCGGTAGGGCCTCCGTTTGTCAGCGTTGCAAACAGCGGGTATTGTTTAAAGTTTTCAATGATACACATGGACACGGTAACTGCTATTACGCTGCGCATATAGGGAATCAGGATATGGATCAGCCGCGTAAAATAACCGGCACCATCGATTTTAGCCGCTTCCAAAATATCATCTGGAATACTTTGCATGCCCGACAACAATAGCAGCGTCATCAGCGGAATCTGTTTCCATAAGGCAGCAACGATGATTCCCCATAAAGCCGTATCCTGATTGCTCAAAATAGCGAAATTATTCACCTGTCCATGAGTGAACATACTGATAAGATACTGCAGCAGTCCATAGGGGTTTGCGTAAATCCATGACCAAAGCAGACCTGCAATTACTGTAGGGATTACCCATGGAATCATCATAATGCTGCGCAGAAAACGTGCACCGACAATTTTTGTGTTTAAAAGCAGCGCCAATGTCATGCTGAACACAAAAGTCAGAGCAACTGTAATGCCTACAAATGCAACGGTTATCGATGTCGCGGACTGTAACTTGCCGGAATTCCACAATCTGATATAATTTGCAAAGTTATTCCATTCACCGGGTTGATTATTGGTAAGATTTCCAATTTTGTATGTAGTAAAGCTCATTATGACAGAGTCAATGATCGGAATAATAATAAATGCAACGCAGAGAATCATTGCCGGCAGCAATAAAACTGCGCAAAATAAAATATCCTGTTGTTTTTTTGAATGCAGATTCAGAAATCCCAACCTGTGCGTATCTGCAATTTTCGTTTTACTGGAATGCATTGCCTGTCCCCTTCCCCGAAAAAAGAAGGGTGGGTGATGTTCACCCACCCTTCTTTGAGATCATCAGTAGCCGCGCTTATTGGTTGATATAATAATCCGCTTGTTTGATATAATCCGCGATCGCATCGTCTGCGCTCATACCATTTACTGTATAATTCAGAACAGTGGTAGCTAACTGCTGCTGCACGCTGATAATCGGGGCAATCTGCGGCTGATAAACAACGTTATCAACACCCTTTACAGCACCATCAAGAATCGGAGAGATCTGGCAGTCTGCCATACCTTCGTGTGCAACAAAGGCCAACCCGATTTTATTGAGATATTCCTGCATTGTGTCGGTTCTGGTGCAATACTGAACGAAGAGGTTTACAGCTTTCTTTTGTGCATCGGACAGATCAGCGCCAATGAGGAAGCAGTGAGACTCAACAAGCGAGGAACCCTTTCCGTTTGTACCCATACTTGTGGGAAGCGCTGCTGTGGCTGTGAAGTTTGCCGCGTTGGGATCGACTTCTCCAATCTGTGCATAGCCCCATGAGGAGTCAACATACATACACACGTTGCCTGCACCAAAAGCTGCACGGTAATCCTTAAGCTTCTGATTTTCCTGCGTGTAACCGTTTCCGATCAGATATTTATAGAAGTCAAGCGTTTCGGTCATTGCGGTTTTGTTGGGTTCTGCAGTTATATCCGCCAGCGTTCCATCTTCATTGATAAGCGTTCCGCCAAATGCAGTATAGATCGCATTGATATTCGAGCCTGTTGCCGGAACCTCGGCAGTTGTCAGACCAAATATGGTTGAAATGCTGTCATCATTCTTATAGTATTCGTTTAACTGTTCAATCCATTGTTTTAAACCATCAAGGGTGGTTGGAAATTGGTCCATAGAAAGGCCGGCGGCTTCGACCAAATCCTTATTTACAAAAATAACAGAATTGGTGTAGTAATGAGGCACACCATAAACAGCGCCATCATATTGGAATTGGTTCAAAACATAATCATAGTAACCGTTGTAAAAATCAGGATCAATTACCTGTGACGGACGCTGAATAAACCCTCCTTCCACAAGTGCCGGAATCCAGTTTACTTCGCCATAGATCATATCCACTGATAAGCCTGATGCGAGGTCATTGGTGAAAGTAGAAATCATACTGTTATAGTCAACAGTGACTGTTTCAATATCAATCCCAGTGTTTTCAGCCTCAAAGTTTTTAATGGTATTTTCCCACCAGTCAGCTTTTGCTGTTTCAGAGAGCGCATAGTTATAAAAGCGAAGCGTTACATTTTCCTGCTCGGCTGCCGATGCACCCTCTGTACCAGTTGAAGCCGATGTAGACGATGCGGTCGAGGTGGACGTGGACGCCGCACTGTTTCCGCCACAAGCGGCCATGCTAAATGCCAGGACTGTTGCAAGAACGAAAGCAAGTAACTTTTTCATAGTTTCCTCCATAATCTAATGAATTTCAATCGTCAAGACGAATGATGCTCTGAAACCGGAACGCCGAATAAACTCGTGTGTATATCCGTTCCAAATAATCGCCACTACAGTTTTAAAATAAGCAATTTCCTGAAAAGTAGCAATAAACTCGTGTGTATACTCTAAATTATAACGATGCTGGAATCGTCTGTCAATGGAGTTTTAGCGCATTTGTGAAAATTTCCATTAAACTTAAGTGTATTTTGTGGGCATTGCCCTGTTTTTATCGCTTTTGTAAGAGAAAGCGTTTTTATAAAACACTCTATCGCGGCTTATGCCGTATATCTTATGATATTCAAAATAAAACGGCTGCTTATGTGCTTTCCCGCTCAATTAATTTTGTGTCAAAGGCTTGTACGGACGGCGGATTCCCGGCAATCATTTCGTCCAGCATCGTAATAATTGCCCGCGCGATCCCAGTCCGATCAATTTCCATGCTCGTGAGAGTGGGCTTCACATAATTACTCATGCGGGAATTGTCAAACCCTATGATAGAAATATCCTGCGGCACTTTAAGCCCACATGCCATTACGGCGGCCATTGCGACACAAGCCAGATTGTCGTTGCGTCCAACGATACCGTCAACCTTTAGTCCATTGTGGATACGATTCTGCAAGCCAACATATAATTCTTCTTCGGAACGGTAACCGGAAATAACATTCTCGGAAGAAACAGGCAGGCCGTACTCTGCCATCTGTGTGCAAAACCCATTATAGCGCAGGTCGTCTGTTGTGCTGTACCGATGATGCTGACTTACCCTGTCAATGTATAAAATGTTCCGGCGTCCCTTTTCAACAAGGAGTTTTACACATTCCTTTACGCCTTGCTGTAATCCGGTATAAATTCTGCTTGCTTTATTGCCAACCATGTTATATTCACGGTTCATCAGCAGTACCATCGGCACTTCCGATTGGATAAGATCCATCACATACTTTTCTTCAAATCCTGTGGAGCTTATTACAATGCCGTCTACCAAACGACTGTTTACCTGCGCTACAAATTCGCTGTCGTTGCGATCCGCTAAGAGCGAAATCAAATAGCCTTTGTCGTAGGCAATACGATCCATCTCTTCTACGATTTTTCCGAAATGCTCGTTGGAAATATTATCAGCAATAAAAAGAATATGATTGCTTTTTTTGCCCCTCAGTGCACGCGCAACTGTGTTGGGGTGATAATGCAACTGCTTTACCGCCTGCAAAACCCGGATGCGCTTTTCCTGTGCCACATACCGATTGTTGTTCAGCACATAAGAAACGATCGTCTCTGATACTCCGGCAAGCTGTGCAACGTCTTTGCGCGTCGGCGTACTTCTATTCTGATTCATATAAGCGCCTCCCCTGTTTGGATTATCATCATTATACACATGCCTGGAATGAAGCGTCAACCGTAAAATGATAAAACAAGTAAATTTGTGAAGAAATTATGTTCTGGCTATTTTTATAAAAAACAGTGTTGACGAATCAGAAATCAGGTTGTATACTATCAATACACTCGAGTGTATTCAGCCAATAGTGTGCCAAAGTGTAATTTAAGGAGTGTTCTTCATGTTAACAACCAATCTCGACCAGATACATAAAGCCGCACGCGAAGGCTATGCTATACCGGCTATTAATACGCAGGGCGGTAATTATGATATCATTATGAGCATCTGCAAGGCGGCAGATGAGCTGCAATCGCCGATCATTTTGGCGCATTATGTTTCAACCGGAGCATACTCAGGAAATGACTGGTTTGTAGCTGTTGCAAAGTGGTGTGCAAATAAGGTTTCCGTACCCATTTCCATTCACCTCGACCACGGAGATGGATTCCCTATCTGCATGGAAGCATTGAAACTGGGTTTTTCATCCGTAATGATTGACGGCTCCACAATGCCGATTAAAGAAAACGCCGCGCTTACTCAAAAGGTTGTTGAGGTTGCACAGTGCTTCGGAGTTCCCGTGGAGGCCGAGATTGGTGAACTGCAACGGCTGGATAATGGGATTGTGCAGGAAAACAAAAATGTTGCCGACCCCGAACAGGTAAAACAATTTTTATCCATGTGCACGCCCGATACGCTGGCTATCGGCATCGGAAATGCACATGGATATTATAAAGGCAAGCCTGACATCAAATTAGATGTTTTGCGCGAGGTGCGTAAATTTACCGATATTCCACTGGTCCTGCACGGGTGTACAGGCATGGACGAAGGTATTGTGAAAGAAGCAATCGGTTTAGGGGTAGCAAAAATCAATTTCGGCACCGAAATCCGCTACAAATATGTACAGCATTATGAAGAAGCACTCAGGAATCTTGATCATCAAGGGCATTCGTGGAAGCTTTCACAGTATGCGAGCAACGCGCTGTGTGAAGATGTAAAGAATATCATTCGTCTTTCCGGTTCTGAGGGGAAAGCATAAGCTTCTCTACTTGCGGGGTATGGTTATCGCTTGGAAAGCTTTAGTTTCAAAACGTTTTCCATTGTTTTTAGAAGAGAGGTGCTTTTCATAAAAATTCTAATCATCGACGGTCAGGGCGGCGGGCTTGGCAAACAACTAGTCTTGGCGATAAAACCGGCATTCCCTTGCGCGGAAATTACCGCCATAGGCACGAACAGCGTGGCAACGAATGCTATGCTGAAAGCCGGCGCTGATAATGCCGCCACGGGCGAAAATGCTGTTGTGGTTGGTTGTCGCCAAGCAGACATCATTGTCGGCCCTATCGGCATTGTGATTGCAGATTCCCTATTCGGCGAGATTACGCCCCGCATGGCGGTAGCCGCCGGGCAAAGTAACGCGAAGCGCGTCCTGATTCCTGTCAGCCACTGCAATACTTTTGTCGCGGGTGTACCAGGCCTGCCGGTTAACCGGTTGGTTCAAGATGCGGTTGAGCAGCTCAAAGGCATGATCAATTAACCTTTTCCGCTGGCTATATGGAGCAACATCGATCGTTTTTGTTCAGCAAGAAGCGGGATATGCGACAGAAGCTACATAGGAAAACTATCCGAAAATAATTTTTGTATTTGTTATGACAGAATGAAACGAAAGAAAACTAAAAAGTGGTCGGTACGCTGATTGTAGAATTCGGCTCAGTTGGAAAAGCCCCGCTGGTTGAACGTGTGTCGTTAGATGAAATGGCTGAAAGATACCGAAAGGTCTCTGCTGATAAAAGGAGATGACGGAATGAAAGGAAATATGTTGATTGTACACGGCGGCGGCCCGACAACTGTGATCAATTGCTCGCTGTACGGTTCTATTATGGAAGCGAGAAAACACCATGAAATTGGGACAGTATACGGGGCGCTTGGCGGAACGGCAGGTCTGCTGGCTGAGAAATTTATCGATTTTTCCACAGTATCGCAGAACGAACTTGAACTGCTGAAACAAACGCCCGCAACGGCAATCGGGACATCCCGTACCCATCTGGAAACGGAAGATTATCAGAAAATGATTGCCATTATAAAAAAGCATCATATTCGCTATGTGCTTTTTAACGGCGGAAACGGTACGATGGATACCTGCGGTAAGATATATCGAGCCGCGCAGGGTAAGGATATTTTTGTCATCGGCATTCCAAAGACGGTGGATAATGATATCGCTATCACTGACCATTGCCCCGGTTACGGCAGCGCAGCCCGATTTTTGGCGCAAGCTACAGCGGAAATTTCGCAGGATGTACGCTCAATGCCGATTCATGTCTGTATTATTGAAGCTATGGGCAGAAATGCCGGCTGGATTACCGCTGCCGCGTCGCTGTCAAAAGGAGACGTAGAAGCGGGGCCGCATCGGATTTATCTTCCGGAGATCGCTTTTGATGAAGAAAACTATTTGCAGGATGTCAGGGATTTGTATAACAAATATGGCTGTGCCGTCATCGTTGCAAGTGAAGGGCTAAAAAAGGCAGATGGTTCCCCGATTGTCGACCCGATTATGCAAATCGGCAGATCAACGTATTTTGGAGATGTAGGCGCTCATTTGGCGGAGCTGGTTATTAAGCGGCTGGGAATCAAAGCCAGAAGTGAAAAACCGGGGATTCTGGGAAGGGCGTCTGTTTTGTATCAATCCTCAGTCGACCGCAAAGAAGCTATTTTGGCAGGAGAGCAGGCCTGCAAAGCCGCTCTTTCGGGCAAAACGGGTGTCATGATCGGATTTAAACGCATCAGTTCGTCGCCCTATTCTATCCAGGTAATTGAAATTCCGATTGAAGAGGTCATGCTGCATGAGCGGCCCATACCGGCGGAGTTTATTGCAGAGGACGGCAGTGGAGTTACAGATAAATTCAAGGAGTGGTGCCGCCCTCTAATCGGCGGGGATTTACTTGAGTTTGCCTGGTTTAACCAATAAATGCATTGCTGGAAAAAGTTACGCTAAAAGGAGTTGAGAATTTGAAAAGTATATTTGTTAACTTAAAGCGGTTTGACGTTCCGCGCGATAAAGGCGGTGTTTGCCCCTGTGACAATCCGGGAGATTGGATTCGAAAAGTGATACAGGACAGCATAGATTTGGGCATTGGATTATTACAAGATATTCATGTCGTTTATTTCATCCCTGAAGCTTTGATTATTCCAGCACAGGAGGCCCTTGCGTCTTATCCCGAAAACAGGAGAGGCCGGCTTGAAATCGGCTGCCAAAGCGTTTTCCGCGATAATGTTCTTCCGGGCAAAAATTTTGGTGCGTTTACTTCCAATCTGCCGGCCGCCAGCGCCTATCAGATAGGCTGCCGCTGGTCGATCATCGGCCATTCTGAAGAACGCCGCGATAAGCAGGAAGTGATCGGTTTCTACCAGCCCGACTGGAATCTAAACCAATCGACGCGCGAAAAATGTTCATCGGCCGTTGACCGTATCATCAATCGCGAGGTGCTTTCCGCGATGCAGCAGGGCATGGACGTACTGCTTTGTATCGGCGAAACCGCGGAAGAACGGGGCGGCGGAGATTTTGAGGAACAGCAAGTTCGTATTAAGAAGGTACTGTCCGATCAATTATTGCGCGGTCTGGAAGGCATCACTAAATTTTTGCCGGACAGAGCGATTGTGATTGGATATGAACCGATTTGGGCAATCGGTCCCGGTAAGACTCCTCCCGGAAAGGATTATATTCAGTTTGTCTCCGCTTTGATGAAAGATATCGTTAAGACGCAATTCGGATTCGATATCCCGGTTGTTTACGGTGGAGGACTCAAAGAAGAGAACGCAGCAATGATTTCCGGCATTAACACCATTGATGGCGGGTTAGTTGCACTTACCCGTTTTTCAGGTGAGATCGGTTTTTATGTGAACGAGCTTAAATCCATTATGGATCAATACAGCGCTTAGCTGTTTAAGAAAGGATTGAAAGTTATGAAACTGGAATTTGAATACGGCCAAGGTACCATGTCCGCTGATTTGCCGGATACAACCGATGTATTTATACCCGGAGTGACAGTGCCCGATCCACCTTTTATTCCTGAAGACAGGCTGATCGAGGCGACCAGGGAATCCATTTTGCATCCTATTGGAATGGAGCCGCTTTCCAATCTGGCAAAGAAAGGCTCAAAAGTCACAATTATCTTCCCGGACAGAGTAAAAGGCGGCGAGCAGCCCACTGCTCACCGTAAAATATCCATTCCGATTATTTTGGAGGAGCTTTATAAAGCAGGCGTTGAGAAAAAAGACATTTTACTGATTTGCTCTAACGGCTTGCACCGTAAAAATACGAAGGAAGAAATCTTTCATGTTTTGGGTCCGGAACTCTTTCATGAATTCTGGTTTACGCATCAGATCATCAACCACGACAGTGAAGACTATGAGCATTTGGTTGATCTGGGCACAACAGAGCGCGGCGACCCTGTTTTGATGAATAAGTATGTCTATGATTCCGATGTGGCAATTTTGATCGGTCACACGCAGGGAAACCCATACGGCGGATATTCAGGCGGTTATAAACACTGCGCCACCGGCATTACACATTGGCGCTGCATTGCTTCTCATCATGTTCCTGAAGTTATGCATCGGAAGGACTTTACTCCTGTCAGCGGACATTCCCTGATGCGCTCAAAGTTTGACGAGATCGGTGAGCATATGGAACAATGCATGGGCAAGAAATTTTTCTGCTGTGACGCTGTCCTGGATACCAAGTCCCGTCAAATTGAGATTAACAGCGGATATGCAAGAGAAATGCAGCCAAAATCATGGATTACCGCTGACAAACGAACCTATGTCAATTGGGCGGAGAAGAAATATGATGTCGTCGTATTTGGCATGCCTCAATTTTTCCATTACGGCGACGGCATGGGTACCAACCCGATCATGATGATGCAGGCACTATCCGCGCAGGTGATACGTCATAAACGTATTTTAAAGGATCACTGCGTGATTATCTGTTCTTCTATCTGCAACGGATATTTTCATGAGGAGTTATGGCCCTATCTTCCTAAACTATATGATATGTTCCAAACCGATTATATGAACAAGCTGCCCGACTTGAATCGCTATGGAGAATATTTTGCAACCGACGAGGAATACATCCGTCAATATCGGTACTGCAATGCGTTTCATCCATTTCATGGATTTTCCATGATGAGCTGCGGGCATATCGCCGAGGAGAACACCTCTGCAATTTATATTGTCGGCGCCGAGAAGCCCGGTCTGGCACGGGGTATGGGGCTAAAAACCAGAGCAACTTTTGAAGAGGCTTTGGCGGATGCCAAAAAGAAATATGTGGGCGATAACCCGAATATTCTGGCACTGCCGCTTACCTTTAAAACGGCTTCCGTGCATCTTTGCATGAAAGATGAGCCGTACGATGGTACCAACGGTTTTGCGGATTGTGGATTTCATGGCTGACCTGCTAAAGATTAAACTATAAATGCCGGCCTGACAGGCTTTTGTATCTCGTTGCTTTTTCTTTTCAGGCATTGGCTGCATTGGTGGCGTCGTGATCAAATCGGTACACGGCGCCGCCGTGCTAAATACTGCACTATTTTAAAAAAGCGGGAATTATGTAGTGCCGTTGATCTTTTATTGGCAAGGCGTCTATTGGGAAAGCCAAGCGGATGTTCTGGGCATGATAATCTCTTTGTGCGGCTGTGATTGATTTAGATCGAAAGGTAAACGATATGGGATACAGCTTTGTTATGATTGGCCTCATTACCCTGCTGTCCGCTTTTATACAGGGATGTACAGGATTTGGCTTTTCTATTATTGCGATGACATTAATGCCGTTAGCGATGCCGCTCAAATATGCGGCGGCGGTAACGGCAATCAGTTCCTTTTTTATGGTAGCCAGCTTCGCCTTTAACTTGCGCAGGCAAATTAATTTTAAGCTGATGCTGTATCCCCTGATTTCCTCCACTATCACCAGTTTGGCAGGGGTTGCGGTTATGATGTCCAGCCCAGATGGCTTCATGCGGAGAATTTTAGGGTTGATCCTGATATTGCTATCGATTTATTTTATCTTTTTTAATCAAAAAATACGGGTCAGGCAAACGCCGGTAAACGGCTTAATCATCGGTTCTGTCAGCGGAATATTAAGCGGATTGTTTAATATGGGCGGACCGCCTATGGTGATTTACTTTCTATCAACGACTGACGATAAAATGGAATATAATGCAACTTTACAATGCTATTTTGCTTTAAACGGCAGCCTAGTTCTCATACTTCACCTATTAATGGGCAATTTTAATGTGCAAATAGCGCAGTATTGTGGAGTCTCTTTGATTGGGATCGTTCTCGGAGCTTTCATTGGCTTTAAAATATTTAAAAGAATCACCTTTCCGGTAATCCGCAAAGTTGTTTATGGTTTAATGGTCGTGTTCGGATTTTATTTACTGATTGCCGGATAAAGCCCTCGGCTGGAGGATTGTATAAAACATGTTTAGTAAGCAGGAGAGACATTATCCCTCACGGATAACGCCTCTCCTTGCTTTTCTCGTATTTGGATGTTTCCCGGTTCCTCGACATCGCTGTAAAAGACGCCCTCTCCTCAACGTAATTGTAACCCGCCCTATTGTACAAAATAAAAGGACACTTTTTTATGGAAAAGCGTCCTTTTATTTTTGCGGATTATTGTTTTGTAAAGGCATAATAATATTCCCGCGCACTTTTGGAAAAGACAAATTCCCGTTCCTCCAGAAGCTGCGCCGCCTTTGGGTAAAAAGCGGCAGGAGCGGTCAAAATAAGCTGCCCATTCTTTTTGAGCAGCCTGCTCAGGCTGTCAAAAAAGCGTCCGGGATTTTGCAGCTTATCCGTTTCGCTCTCCACAACCGCAATGTCATAAAGCCGGCTCCCGAAGTATTCCTCCAGCTCCTTGTCGGAAGCGCATACGCAGGTATCGCAAATGCTTCTGAGGTCGGGCATGCTGCTTTCCTGGTCGGAAAGATAAAAGAGCTTTACATCCCGCACACCCTTACTCCGGAACCTGTTTTTTATTTGCAGCAGCGTGGGCCCGCAGGAGCTTCCGATTCCCAAAATGCAAATCTCTCCCCGCGGGCTGTAGTCCGCGATATCCACAACATGAAAGTCGATCATGCTGGCAACCCAGGAATTCACGCCGAATTTTTGCATAAAGAGTCGCATATTCCTTTGGGCAAGATTGTTTTTTGCATATTCGGCGTTAAAGGTAACCGAACCGAAATGGTGCACATAGGTATCCTTTGCAAGGATCAGCCTGTATCCCATCCTCCGTATACGGAAGCTGATCGCGTCGTCATCATAGGCACCGGGGTTGAAATCCTCGTCGAATCCGCCGATCGCTTTCTGCACATCCGTCCTGAAAAGGCAGGTGTAGGTGACCAGCTTCATCCGTTCCTCCCACAAATCGGGATTGCTTTTGTTGTAGACTTGTGCGATAAGCTGCATTTCTTCCAGCGTATGGTAGTACAGGTTGACCTGCTGGTTATTGGATGAGAATCCGCACACGGGAACCACCATTCCGATTTTATCGTCGGATTCCATGCAGGCGACCAGATTGCTCAGCCAACGACTGGTAACAACAATATCATTACTCAGGTTCAGGGTATATTTGCCCTGCGCCATCCGAAAGCCCTGATTCACCGCCTTGTCAACCCCGATATTTTCGGGAAAGTTCAGTTTTTTCTCATTGGGCAGACTGTTGAAATATTCCTCTGTTCCATCTGTCGAACCGTTGTTGACGGTAATCAGCTCGAAATCAACATCGGTTGTATACCGGTACAGGCTTTCAATGCACAGCTTCGTATAATCCAGATGGTTATACGCGAGCACCACAACGCTGACCAGCGGCGTTTCAGCTTCCTTTTTGCCGACAATTTCGGTATCTTCCATCAAACCGGTCCTCTCCTTCCTAAAACAGCGCCTTCTAAACGCCTGCTATAAATTGATCGATCGTATCTATGACATACGCGAGCATCTCATCGGTCAAGCCGGGATATACGCCGATAAAAAACGTGCCGTTGAACACTTTTTCGGTATTGACAAGCCCTCCGCTCACGCGGTGTCTGATATGGCGGTAGGCAGGCTGCCTGAGCACATTTCCCGCGAAAAGCATCCTTGTCTCGATCCCGCGGTTTTCCAGGTGCGTCACGATGTCCTTCCGGGAAAAGGCGCCGCCGTCCCGTACCGTAAGCGGCATGGAAAACCAGGAAGGCTCGGCGCCTTCCAGCGCCCGGGGGAGGACAAAATACGCTTCATGCTTTCGCAGGCCGTCATAAAGCCTGTCGAAATGCTCCTTACGCTTTTTTGTAAACTCCGGGAGCTTTTTAAGCTGCTCTACCCCCATCGCACATTGGATATCAAGAGGTTTCAGATTATATCCGATGTTGCTGTATACATATTTATGGTCATAGCCGTCCGGCAGGCCTTCAAAGTGCTGGTCAAACCGATGGCCGCAGGCTCCGTTCGGATTTTCCTCACCCGTCTGGCAGTAACAGGCCCTGCCCCAGTCCCTGATCGACAGCGCCTGCCTGTAAATTTGAGGGCTGTTTGTGAGCAAAGCCCCGCCCTCGCCCATGGTGATATGGTGCGCCGCATAGAAACTGTAGGTTGAAAGGTCGCCGAAGGTACCGCAGCGTTTTCCTTTATAAAAAGAATCCAGCGCATCGCAGGTGTCCTCGATCACATAAAGATCATATTTGCGCGCAAATTCCATAATTACATCCATCTGGGCCGGATTGCCCAGCGTGTGCGCGAACATCACCGCGCGCGTGCGCTCAGACAGCGCCTGCTCGAGTTTTGAGGCGTCTATATTGTAGGTGTCCTCTTCCACATCGACGAACACAGGAACCAGTCCGTTCTGCAGGATTGGGTTGAGTGTCGTGGGAAAAGCGAGCGCCGTGGTGATTACTTCATCGCCGGGCACCATTGGACGGGGTATGTTCGGAGAACACAGTGCGCTGACCGCAACGAGATTCGCCGAGGAGCCTGAATTCACCACGAGCCCGTATTTCATGCCTGTCATGGCCAGAAAATCCGAGACAAACCGGTTTCCCCGCCTGCCCAGCGTCAGCCAGAAATCCAGCACGCTGTCCACCATAGCCTGCATCTCTTTTTCATCGAAAACCCTACCCGCGTAATGCACCTTGGATTTACCCGGCACAAAGGCCTGGTTTTGTGTACGCAGTGCATAAAGCCGGGCGACTCTTTCGAGTATTTCTTCTCTTAACTGCTTTTCAGAACTCATAACAACGCACCTCAAATCACACGGTTTTAAGCAGGCTTAACAGGGTTTCGCACACAAAACCGACATCCTCGTCCGTCAGGTTCGCCGCGGACGGCAGAGAAACGCCCTTTTGTTCCACGCTTGCCGCAACCGGGTTTTCAAACCGCTGCTCGAACACGGGGAACCGGCTCATACGCGGAAATCCCGGCCTTGCATGGATATTGCACGCTTTGAGTCCCGCCAGAATGGCGTCCCGTTGTTCCTGCGTTTTATTTTCCAGCAGGATGGACGGATAGCAGTAGTTGCTTTTGCAGCCTTCTTTTTCTCGAATCATCCGGATTCCCGGAATGTCCTTCAGGCGTTTATCATAGCCGTCAAACAGTTCCCGCTTCTTATCCATCAGCTCATCCACCCGCTCGAGCTGGGCGAGCGCGAGGGAAGCCGCCAGATTACCCATGGTATACTGATAGCCCAGCGCATCCGACCAGAAAACAGACTTGCTGTCGGTCCTGCCCATCGAGGCAAGCAGGCAGGCGCGCCTGTAAACCTCCTCGTTATCGGTCAGCAGGATGCCGCCCTCCCCGCTCACCGTCATCTTTGCACCCTGAAAGCTGAAACAGGAAACATCCCCAAAGGAACCCACACGCCTGCCCTTATATTCCGCCCCGACGGCGGGCGCGGCGTCCTCGATGACAAACAGGCCATATTCCCGCGCGATCTTCATAATTTCATCCATGTCGGCGGGATGGCCGAAGGTATGCACCAGCATGACCGCTTTCGTTTTCTTCGTGATCGCTTTTCTGATACATGCCGGATCGATCGTCCATGTTTCAGGATCGATGTCCACAAATACACATTTCGCACCCGTATAAGCCACCGCATAAGCTGTGGCGACCCAACTGAAATCGGTGACAATCACTTCATCGTTTTCATCCAGCCCCAATGCCGCCGCCGCGAGATGCAGAGCCTGCGTACAGCAGTGGGTGGCGAGGGCGTATCTGACACCTATATAATCGGCGAAGGTTCTCTCCAGCCTTTTTGTATAATCGTCATAATGTTCGTACCATCCGTTCTTTGCGGCATCCAGCACATAGGAAAGCTCTTTTTCCGTAATGGACGGCCCGGCAAAACTGATTCTTTTCTTCAAATGATCCCCTCCCTGAAAATTCATGCTGTTTCCTCAGAAAAACCCGGATGGTCGTGCTGCAAACGGACGCATTACCGCCCGGATTTTATCATATTACAAAAGGAATTTTAGCTTTTGAAGCCTTTCGCAGGCTTGCTCCAATTCCTGATCGTCTTTCGCAAAGCAGAGCCTTGCCAGATTCTCGCCGCCGCTGCGGTAAAAGGCGCTGCCCGGCACAACCGCCACCCCTGTTTTCTCCAGCAGATACATCGCCTTTTCCCTGCTCGTGTCACCGGGTATTCCGCTGATATCCGCCAGGACATAATAGGCCCCCTGCGGTACATACGGGGTGAGTGAAGCTTCCCGCAGCGCGCCGCACAGAAGATCCCTTTTTCTTTGATACTGCCCGCGCAGCGACCCGTAAAAGCTATCCGGCAGTCTGGCAATGGCGCGGCTTACCCCTACCTGCAAAGGGGAGGGGGCGCAGACATAAACAAGATCGTTCGCGCAGCCGATGGGCCGGGCAAGCTCCTCACGGCAGGCGCAATACCCGACGCGCCAGCCGGTAATGCTGAACGTCTTAGAATACCCCGATATCGTGACCACCCTGTCCTGAATGTTCTTGAATGCTCCGGGGCTGATGTGGGAAAAGCCGTCGTATACAATATACTCATAGATTTCATCCGTAAAAACAAGCAGATCGTACCGGATGCAGATTTCCGCCAGCAGCTCGAGCTCTTTTTCGGAAAAGACCTTGCCGGAGGGATTTGCGGGCGTATTGATCAAAATCGCCCTGGTGTGCGCGGTGACCGCGCGTTCGATTTCCTCCGGCTGGAAGCTCCACTCCGGAGGGGTCAACTTTATATAAACAGGCACCATGTCAAGCGCTTTCAGCGTATATTCATGATAGCCATAGTAAGGTTCAAACAAAATCACCTCGTCACCGGGGTTCAGCAGGGCCATGCACGTGCAGTAAAACGCGCCCGTCGAACCGGAAGTAACGACGATATCCGTCTCGGGGTTCGCCTGTACCCCATTATAGCCGGCGAGCTTGCCGGCCAGAGCCTCGCGCAGCTCACTAATTCCATCATACCTGGTATAGTGGTTTTTGCCGCCATCAATCGCCGCCTTGGCTTCTTCGGCCAACACGGGCGGCAGAGGCAGGCTGCAAATCCCCTGCGAGAGATTGATCCCGCCTATTTTATCGCATTCAATCGACATGTTCCGTATTTGTGATTGTTCCAGATTACGGACCCTTTCACTGATTCGTTCTTTCAAAATAGAATCCTCCTGTGCTTTTACTGTGGTTATTCGTCATAAACGGCATTCTCCGCATGGCCTTTCACGAACCGCATCACCGTGAATTTCTCCTGCGGGTTTTCTCTTTCGATCATAAAATGGTTCTTTTTATAAAAACGGATGGCGTGAAAATTGTCCGGAAGTACACGCAGCCGGATCATTTCAATCTGCAAATCCCAAAGGCCCCAATCGAGCAGCGCGCGCATGGCATGGGTCATCAGACCGGGATGCGTGGATTTTTCGCCCCGAAGGACTGCGTCCACCTCACAGCTTTTTTCCTCCCAGTCAAAGGAGGAAAAACCAATATGCCCAATGTTATGCCCGTCAACCGTGGCAATTAGAAACAGGATTCTGTCGCTCCTGTCGATCACCTTCTCGTCCAGCCACCGTTCAGTTCCCGCAGTTGTGGCCGTAAAGCGCTCCGACGACATGGACGGATTTTCATTGCGCCATCCGGCCAGAAGCTGTGCACACCACGGCATTGTGACGCGGTAATCCAGGGTAATCGGCCGCAGCCAGCCGCGGATTTTGTCTTTTTCGTCATAAACCGGAATACAGGTCAAAAAATCCTCCCTGCTTTTGCATTTAAAACTGTTGAAGGTATTTTCAATAAACATTTGATAACTGTTCAGTTTTGTTCCCTTCTTTCAAGCACTGATTCACCCATTATCAGCTTCGAATGGTTCGATCAGCATATTGCTGAGAAATTCCGCGCGGTCCAGCAGCGGTTCCTGTTCCTCTATCGGCCTGCCCACCGCGAGCTTGGGAATGACATGGGTTATTTGCGGAAGCATGATCTCGATGACAGCGGGCTCTGCATCCGCCAGCAGACTTCTCATTTTTTCAAACTCCCCGCTGTTTTCCACCCGCATGCTTTCGATGCCGTATGCTTTCGCAAGGCTGCAAAAATCCGGGGCGGCGTAATCCGTAACGGTGGCGACATACCGGCTTTCAAAATACATTTCCTGGAAATGCCGGATCATGCCGAGACTGCGATTATTCAGGATGATAACCTTGACCGGTATACGGTTTCTTTTGAGGAGCTCCAGCTCCTGCACATTCATCTGGATGCCGCCGTCGCCCGCAACCGCATACACAGTTTTGCGGTTTCCGGCGTAGTACGCGCCGATTGCACAGGGCAGTGCAAAGCCCATCGAGCCCATCCCTCCGGAAGTCAGCAGCCTTCGACCGTCCGCGAGTCCCAGCGACTGCGCGCCCCACATCTGGTTTTGCCCGACATCCAGGCAAATGACTGTATCCCTATCCATAAGCTCCGAAAGCTTCGCCACCGCGAAATTCGGATCTGTGATCTCCTGTTCGGAAAACGAGGGATACCTGTTTCGATATTCCCGCGCTTTTTCCAGCCAAGCTTGCGGACAGACAGAAACACGGTCAAGATGTTCATAAAGCGCCGCAAGAAACTCCCCGGCATCGGCCCGCACCGCGTATTCGTCCGGCTTTACTTTTCTTGAAAGCTCATCCGAGTCGATATCTATCCGGATCAGTTTCGCGGCACGCGCAAAGCTCTCCGGGTTTGTTCCCGTCTGTCTCGTGTCCAGCCTTGTGCCGAGTGCGAGTATCAGGTCGCTGTTTGCGATTGTGAAATTGGCGCAGCGGCTGCCGTAAACACCGATCATCCCAAAATAACGGTCCCCGGCGCGGCTTGCCGCGTCAAGCCCCATCAGCGAGCTGACGACAGGAACTTGAAACCGGGCGGAAACCTTGCCGAAAAGCTCCGCTGCGCCCGACAGCCTGACGCCGCCCCCCACAAGGATAACCGGTCGCTGCGAGCCGTTGAGCAGCTCCACAATCCGGTCGATGTTAATTTCGCTATGCGGCGCCTCCTGTAAATGGTATGGCGGCAGGCTGGGTTCGTCTACCTGCGCACGCTGAATATCCATGGGGATATCCAGCAGCACCGGCCCCTTTCTGCCCGATGACGCGATTGCTACTGCTTTTTCCAGTTCATATCTGATCGTAGAAGGATCTGTGATCTGAACCGCATATTTCGTAATGGGTTTTACGATGCTTACAATATCGGTTTCCTGGAAGCCTAATTGCCTCACCTTGAGTTCACCCTTATACTCATAGGTGTTCACCTGCCCCGTCAAATAAAGGCAGGGAACCGAATCGAAATAGGCGCTGCCGATCCCGGTAATCAGGTTCGTCGCGCCGGGGCCGCTGGTAGCGACCGCCACACCGATACTGTTTTTTACACGCGCATACCCTTCCGCCGCGAAAGCCGCCGCCTGTTCGTGATAGGTTCCCACAAATTTGATCTTGGGATACCGGTACAGCGAATCAACGATATGAGTTACCGCGCCGCCCTGATAGCCAAAAACATGGGTACAACCGTTTTTTATTAGAAATTCGGCAATATAATCCGATAATTTCATCCTTCGAGCCAACCTTTCCCACTAACATACATAAAAATTACATATGGCCCTTTAAACAATAGTCTTTAATCTGCCTCTCGCAAAGCTGGCAGACATCTTCGCTTTTATAAGCTTTATACCACTCCAGTGTCCACTCCAGCGTTTCGTCCAGAGTAAGCCTCGGTTTCCATCCCAGCAGGATTTTCGCCTTGGTGCAGTCAAGATTCAGCAGCGACGCTTCATGCACGCCGCCTTTAGCGGACAGATCGTTCCATTTCCCGCTCCCCCAAATCCGGACTGCCGATTCGACAAGCTCTTTTACGGGGACAATCGAATCGGATTCCGGGCCGAAATTCCAGGCGCCCGCATATTTTTTGGAATCCCTGAGCAGCTTAGACGCAAGCAGCAGGTATCCGTATAGGGGTTCCAGCACAAATTGCCAGGGCCGCACGGCATACGGATTTCTCACGTCCACCGCTCTTCCGCTCTCCAACGCGCGTACGCAGTCGGGGAGAATTCTGTCCGCCGACCAATCCCCTCCGCCAACCACATTGCCCGCCCTTGCGGAAGAAAGCGCCTTCCGGGGAAAGGAGTTCCGGTATGCCGCTGTCACCAGCTCGGCGCAGCCCTTGCTGGCGCTGTACGGGTCGAAGCCGCCCATGGCGTCGTCCTCCCGGTAACCCCAGAGTTGTTCCCTGTTTTCGTAACATTTGTCTGAAGTGACGATCACTCCGGCAAGGACGCTCTCAGATGTCCGGATGCACTCGAGCACGTTCACGGTACCCATGATGTTGGTTTCCAGCGTCTCAGCCGGAAGTTCATACGAAAGCCGGACAATCGGCTGGGCGGCGAGATGGAATACCAGTTCCGGCTGATAAGTGTCAAACACCGCTTTCAGGTGTTCCCGGTCCCTGATATCTCCGCGTATATCGGTTATTTTTTGATCCAGCGCGCACAGGGTAAAATTGTCAGCGGCACAAACAGGTGCAAGCGCGTAGCCGTACACCCGGGCGCCCATCAAATAAAGCCACAGGGAAAGCCACGAGCCTTTGAACCCGGTGTCTCCTGTCACGAGCACCTTTTTTCCATAAAAAGCGCCGTCAAACAGCCGGGCAAAATTTAATCCCACAGTTTCCATGGAGATTCCCCCGTATTCCAGAGCCCGTTGACCTTTTCGATATCTTTATAGGTATCGATCGCCATCCAAAAACCATCGTGCTTAAAAATGGATATCTCGCCGTCAAGCGCCAGACGATGCAGCGGCTCCTGCTCAAACGAGCAATCGGTATCGGGGATATAATCGAATACCCGTTTGTTCAGTACCATATATCCCCCGTTGATGGTATCCTCCAAGACCGGCTTTTCCTTAAAGGAGGTCACAACACCATCCTGCGTTTTGAACACGCCGAACGGCGAATTGGGGTTCACCCCTGTCAGTGTCGCAATCTTCCCGGATTTTTTATGCGTTTCATACAGTTTCGGAATATTCACATTGCTGAGCCCGTCGCCATAGGTCAGCATAAAATCATCAGTGTCAATATATTTTTCAATCTGCCGGATCCGCTTTCCGGTCTGCGTTTCCAGCCCGGTATCTACAATGGTTACGTTCCAGTTTTCATTATTTTCCGTGTGGAATTGAACCTTGGATTGTACTCCCGTAGTAATCGTAAAATCATTGTTCAGCCATGGCATTTCCATAAAATAATGCTTGATCATATCGCCCTTATAGCCGACACACAGCACAAAATCGTAAAAACCGTAATAGGAATATAGTTTCATGATGTGCCAGATAATCGGTTTTTCCCCAATGCGCACCAGCGGTTTGGGACGAAACTCGGTCTCCTCGCGCATCCTCGTACCCTTGCCTCCGCAAAGTATGACTATTTTCATGGTAGCACCACCCTTAAATTTTATGAGCTATCCTCCTATTTCCATTGATAAAATCAAACTTCCGTAATAAAAGCAAAATAGCCAACTTCTTCACTATATGCGGTTTGACAGGGTGTTGTTCAATTGCAAATACCCTTGTCCAAAGCCTGGTTTTTACGCATTCAGCCGTATCCGTGAAAATAAAACAGGAAGGCACGTCGGTTATCCGCCATGTCTTCCTGTTTTTAACTTTTATAACGTAAACTACAGCCGCCATATCCGGGCCGCCTTTTCAGAATCCTTCAGTGCAAACCGCAGAGTCACAAATCCGTTGGATTTGGCTTTCCCCCGCGACACAACACTGGATATCTGATATAGGCAGGACAGTTCCACCATCTTCCACAGAGGACGGGCTTGTTTTAAGCTCAGCGCGTTGGAAAATTCACGCCCGTCTCCGAATAGAAATTGGCTTATGCTCAAATTTCCTCTCGCGAGGTTCCAGTTTTAATATGCTGTCTGATAATACTGATACCGGAATAGATTCCAATTAATATGATAAAGATTTCAAGCCGTCCCAGCATCATCCCGAACATTTCAATGATCAACGTTCCCGCGCCAGTGGTCGGGCCTGTAAGGCCGATAGAAAGCCCTACAGTGCCAAGCGCGGAAGCAAATTCAAACATCCCTTCTGTTAAGCTGCAACCTGCGGTGATCGTCGTCAATAGCGCACCGACAATGAACAGACCAAGATAACAAACGACAAATCCCGTGGTATCCGATGCAAGTGAATCATCAATAGGTGTTTTGCCCTGCGCTTTGACATAATAGGGAGTCTCGATTTTCCGTGAAGGGGAAAGCCTCTTGCGTATGTTCAGCAGTGCCAACCGCAGCATGATATAAACACGGGACATTTTAATACCGCCCGCAGTAGAGCCGATCCCGCCGCCGATCAGCATCATCAGAATGAGAACACCGATTGCAAACGGCGGCCACGACATATAGCTCATGGTAGAGTACCCCGTTGTAGACAGCGCTGATACAACGTCAAACGATGCCCGCCGAAAACTTTCGCCAATGTTCATACCCAGACCGGCAGATAATGATACTGCCGTCAGCGGAACAAAAATGGCAAGCAGTAAAAACATAAATCCAACTTCGCTCACACGGGCAACCTGCCGCCATTTCCGCTTTGTAAAAAGCAGCAATACAGCGAAATTTGTTGTTCCTATCAGCATCAAAATAATGGTAATGATTTCGATTGCTAAGCTGTTATATTCTCCGATGCTGTTTAGCCTTGTAGAAAAACCGCCGGTGGAGAGGGCGCACATCGTATGCAAAACGCTATCAAACAACTTCATCCCTGCAAATCGATAAGCAGCTATACCGACAACAAGAAAGCTGTTGTACATCACAAAAATTGTCTGGGCGGTCTTTTTGAGATTAGGCATTAGCTTATCGGGGTGTCCCTCGGCGTTATACAGGTTCATAGACTGTTTCCCCAAAACAAGCATTACCATCATCATTACAAATCCAAGACCTCCGCAGAACTGCATGAAACTCCTATGGAACAGAAAAATATGCGGCGTCACGGCCACGTCCATGACGGACAAGCCGGTGGTTGTCCAACCGCTGACTGATTCAAATAAGGCTTGAAGAACTGTAAGTTGACCGCTAATAATAAACGGAATAGCACCGACTAAAATCCCCCAGATCCATGCAAACAGCACCGTTAAGCTGCTGCGCTGCATGGATGATTGCCATTCAAAGCCGCTGTCGGCGTCACGTCTTCCGATCAGGCAAATGATAGTGCCCAAAAGGACGGAGCCAAGCGAGGGTACCGCAAAAGACCACGCGTAAATCCTATCGTCGGGATAAAAAAACAAAACAAGCAGCGGCATTGCCACAAGCACGCCGACAAGAAGCATGAGCTTTCCGCAGCTTGAACAATCGGAAAACCTGCGTTTCATTGGTATCACCGTCCCGTCAATTCCTTGATAGCGGCGATTTCCTGCCCATTGCCGGAAATCAGCACCAGCATATCGCCCGCTAGTATTCTAGTATCGCCGCGCGGTATCATGGTCGTGTCGCCGCGCAGAATGCATCCAATAATGACCTCTTTAGGCAGGTTAATTTCCCACAGCTTTTTACCGACGACAGGCGCGTTTCCATAAACAGGCACTTCGGCGATCTGGACACGCCCCTCTCCTATGGGAACGATGTTTGCCATTTCCTCCACAAACGCCTGCTGTTCAATGATGCTTGTCACGGCAGAAATCGCACATACCACACTGTCAATGCCCATCTTATAGAAAAAGTCCGTTTTTTTCGGGTCCGATACCAACGCCACCGTTTTCCCTACAGAGAAACGTTTCTTGCATAGCTCACAGATCACCAGATTGTCTTCATCCTTCGATGTCAAGGCGATTGCAATATCTGCGCTCCCGGCGCTTGCATCCTCCAAAACAAAAGGCTTGGTTCCGTCACCGTTGATAACGGTCAGTTTATCTATTTCCGCCAACTTCAAACAGTCTTCATATGTATCGTTAATGGCAGTAACCTGATAGCCTCTTTTCAAAAGCGACATGGCAAGGGATTTGGTCTTGCTTCTGCCTCCAACGAGCAATACTATCTTTTTCATTTTGCTTCCACCTCACAAGCAGAGACCGCCATACCCGTCCCCGCAGCCTCGTTTGTTTTAGATAAAATCTTATCTATTTCCTTTGCGGACAGAACAGCGGGACAGATGGTGTCAATGCCGAATTCATGATAGATATACTCACGTTCGGGATCGTACAGGCGGGCAATTACGCGCTTAACCTTGAAAACCTCCCGCGCAAGCTGCGCGATCATGACGTTTGCATTGTCATTGTTCGTTACGACGACAACAACGCTTGCCTTGCCAATTTGAGCATCCTGTAAGGCATCAAAATCCGTGCCGTCACCAACCACGGCGAGCCCGCCGAAGGACGGTGACAATTTGCGGAAAGCATCCTTATCTTTATCCATAATCAGAACATTACCGCCCCCATCAGACAGTGTGTTCGCAAGATTAGCACCTAATCTGCCGCAGCCGATTATGATCGTATAATCGGCAGTTTTCTTTGTCGTGAACAGTCCCATCTTTATACCCCCCTGACAATATGACCAATGCCATGCGCATCGTGTTCGGTTGTGTATTCCTCATGTCTTTCTTCCGTGCAGTCGCTTTCGTCAAAAGCGTATTTGCCCTTTGAAAAAAACGTCCCGAAGCTGTCGAGATTTTGCCGTGCCGGTAAATAGGTCGGGTCAAGCGCCCACGCGGCACGGAAATGCTTCATTGCCGTGAGATGATCGCCTTCCTTTTCAAGCAACACACCAAGCAGGTTGTGCGGTTCCGGCGCGTGGGGGTGTTTTCCCATAGCGTCGAAAATAAGGTTTTTACATTTTTGATATTCTCCCGTGTAGGCGCACTCCCTGACGGCAGCGCAAAGTTCATTCAGTTCTTTTTTACTTTCAGATATTTCATTCGCTTCCATGGGTCAAAGCCTCCTTGCTTTTCAATGCTTAATAATATCCGATCATGAAGCCAAGTGGCAATGTAATCATATACACCACCACAAAGACCACTGAAAGTGTTAATAGTGGAATACCGGCGAAAATCACGAGGAGCGTGACAAACGGACATCGAAACATTGACCTGTTCCTGTATGTATTAACTCTGGATTTTCGCTTATTGAAATTAGTAGCATCCACTGTTTTCATAGATCAACCCTCCTCTGAAGTCCGAAGTATCTTTGCATTCTCATCTTAGCGTGTATCCCGTGACCTCGGTGTGAGAGCGCGCGATTTCCTGTGAGAAAGCTGTGAGAATACTAAAAAACCGCCTCGGGAATATCCCGAAGCGGCCTAAACCATACGTTATTTATTCGTCTACAAGCCTATACCCGACACCGATTTCAGTGAGGATATAACGGGGTTTGGTCGGATTTTGCTCAATCTTTCGCCGTAATCCAGCCATCAGCGCCCGTAAAGCCTGCGTATCCGTACCGTATCCGACACCGTAGATTTCTTTGAGGATATACTTTGTTGTTAGCACCTTGCCTATATTCTTAAAAAGCAGCGCCAGCAGATTGTACTCCAAAGGTGTAACATGCAGTTCCGCATCATCAAGATAAACCAAACGCTTGTCAAAGTCTATCGTCAGCCCTCCGACGGAAAGAATCGCCTGCGCTTTAATGCCCCCCACTTTATACAAATGACGAAGCGCAACACGGATGCGAGCCATTAACTCGGTTGCAGAGAATGGTTTTGTCAAATAGTCATCCGCGCCATTGTCCAGCGCCGTTGCCTTTTCCTTATCTTGATCGCGGGCAGATACGACGATAATCGGCATTTCAGACCATTCACGCACCTTTTTGATGACCTCCATACCGTCGAAATCAGGCAAGCCAAGATCAAGCAGCATAAGATCTATCTGCCCGGAAACAAGCTGCGAAAGCGCGTCCTGCGCGGTGCCTGCCGTTGTATAGGGGAAGCCCTCCTGCTTAAGCGCGTAGCAGATGAAGTTCCGTATTTGTGTGTCATCTTCTACAACGATAATATTTTCATTTCTATTCTGCATGATCGTACACCTCCATAGGCAGCGTAAATATGAATTCTGCACCTATACCGTCGCCTCTGTTGCGCGCTTCAATCGTCCCGCCGTGCGCCGTTACGATTGACTCGCAGATCGCAAGTCCCAAACCGACACCGCGTTGTGCGTCCGGTTCTTTTCCATGGGTTGTATAAAACATTTGAAAAATATGTGGTAAATCTGCTGCGGCAATTCCACTGCCGCGATCAATAACGGAAAATACGGCAAGGTTCTTTTCCCGATCTTCATTTACGTTGATACTGATTTCCTTTTCCATCGGTGTATGTTTAACGGCGTTGTCCAACAGATTGACAAGCACCTGCTCAATCAATTTGGCGTCCATCGGGACAAGCATCACGTCGTCAGGAATATGAACTGCGATTTCACGTTCCGGCGTTCTTTTCCCAATTGCCGCCACCGCAACACCTATCACTTCCTCAACCGCTTCCATTTGTTTATTCAAAACAAGTTTCCCGTCATTTAAGCGGGTAAGGCTTAAAATATTCTCAACAAGAGAATGAAGCCAATTAGCATCCTTATAAATACCCTCAGCCAAGGCATAGCGGTTATCTTTTTTGTCAGTCATTCCCATGAGCATTTCACTCGTTCCCATGATGCCAGACAGCGGAGTGCGCAGATCGTGGGAAATAGCGCGAAGCAGATTGCCGCGATAGCGTTCCTGCACAATAGCTTCTCTTGACTTGATGCGCTCCTGTGCGCTGCGAAACCTATCCATCGCCAGCGCCGTGCTTTCTATCATGGAACGCAGCAGACGCATTTGGGCCTCACTCATTTTTACTGCGGTATCTTTTGGTATGCGCAGAATTCCAAGGATCGCGTCTCTGCCATAAATAGGCCAATCGTAGAACTCTGTTCCCAGATCATACGCTGTCCGCAGATTTTCAATACGGTGCTTAATTGCGGCACTGTCGTCAACATTGCGGCGCACCTGTTCGTTAGCATTTCGCTGTTGAATAAAACTCTGTTCCGGGTACCCGTTTTCATCAAAGCACAAACAGGCCGCCCGGCAATCCATAATATCACTGATTGTTCTGATCGTAATACTTGCAATATCAGATATGTCCGCCGCATCAGTCAAACGGTTCGTCAGACGGTAGAGTGCGCTTGCCTCCATTTCCTGTTCCTGCGCTTTCAGTGCATTTTGTTTGACCTTTGAGGTCAAGGCACTCGTAATGATTGCGGTGAACGTCATGATTGCAAATGTGATAAGGTAAGTCGGGTCGTTAACCGAAAGAGTAAAATAAGGTTCTGTGAAAAAGTAATTGAAAGCACCGGTTGCAATAACAGACGACGCAATGCCGTAAGTATACCCCCGTGTGAGACGTGCGGTAAGCAAGACGGATAAAATATATACTACAACAATGTTCGTTTCCGGAAAACGCAAATACCGGAATAGCCAGCCGACACCCGTCACGGCGGCGATACAGAGAAATAACGTCAGTACATAATGTATTGACCTTACCCGTTCACTCTTTTGCTTTTCGGCCATCGCGTCCACCTCCTCTCAAAGTGCGCCCGTCAGCCGGCTTCTCCGCATCCTTTGGAATAGCCCAAACTCTGCTGAACCGAACCGCTCCCTTGATACGGTTTTCCTCACACAGTTTTTGTATGCGGCGCTCCGAGATGCCCCATTTAATGGCCGCATCCTGAACAGAAATGTAATCCATGATTCCCGTCCTCCCCCATAAACGTCTATAATGATATTATAATACGTTTGAACGAACAATAGCAAGAAGCAAGGAAATTTTTACTGCTTCATAGATATCTGGATTGCAGATATTAAAAGCAGGCAAACATGCGCCTTTTGCGCGATATTCCAAAAGAAGCTCCCTGCTGTTTATTAGCATTCATCTTCCCCCCTGCTCTTCGTGAGGATCTCCACTGCTTCACGCAGAGTATCGGCGGTACCCACATTTCCGGGAAAGATAATATAAGGCATGCCTGGAAACTTACTTTCTTCTCCAGTCATCCACACGGGAACCCCGGGGCAAATCTGACCCATAGCGATTGCTTTCTTAACTCTTAGTGCTTTAGTGCCTACATCACTGGAGGTTATCCCCCCCTTGGCAATGATAAATCTGGGTCTAACCTGCAAATCACCAATTACTCCGGTCAGTGCATTTGAAATTTCTACTGAAATTTGTAATTGGTCATCCGGATTGTCGCTGTCTATATCAAGGCGTTCTCTGCGGGTATAAACGACGACGGTATCGCCATGCGCAATAGCGTGATTGGCTTCTTCTACAACCCTTTGCTTTTCCAGCAATAATCCATTTTTCTGCAATACTCTATGCTGATCAAATTCAATCATATGGATTGGTATCTGACAATTTTTCAAAGCTTCCAGCTGTTGCGTGGTTTTTTCTACGTGAGAACCTACTAATATTATTCCGCCGGTTTTACAATCCTCAGCCACTAAATCCGACTTTGACAGCAACGGCCTATCAGGAACTCTTCCCAGTATTTTCGGTAACGAGGCGGCACTGCGCAGGAGAAACTCTTTTCCCTGTCTCAGCGCTGCCAGATATCCGGCACAAAATACTTTGATATCATTGTAGCACACAGCGTCAACAATGACTTTGCCGAAACCGCTGACCTGCATCAGCATCCGGGTAACCGCACCGACATCTCCGATTTGCAGCAGCTCCAGCGGGATGCATATAATTTGTTCGGATTTAAGCGAGCCCTTATATTTCTCCAGGCACCAATTTACCAGATTGGAAGACTTGTACCCAAATGATGCATCTTTGGCAAATTCAGTATCACCAACAGGAATCAGCCAATCTCCCTCCCGTACATAGTGGGTAGCCTGTAACGTATAACGCCCGCCCTCCAAGAAAAATGGACACAGAATTTCGCCATCAAATGTCATTCCATTTACTTGCTCCACCGCGTTGCGCAACGCCTCGGTCTCCAGCGGATAATGTCCCCGCAGCGTTGAATCTCCGCGGCTGACAATGACATATCTTTTGCCGGTTGCACGGGAAACTTCCGCAATGGTGTGACCAATCACACGGTGCACATGTTCTGTTTCTTCGCGTTGGAAGCTGCGGGAGTTAGTCAGGATAAAAAACATGCTGTCAGGTCCTCGGAAACCCTGTTCGATAGTCTCTTTCGACCACTCTGTGTAGACACTGACACCATGAACCGTTTGCACACCAGTGGGATCATCATCCAGCACAATAATTTTGCGGTCAAATCCGCAATAGGCTTCATCCAGCAGACGCGACGCTTGATTGGAAGCAATCCCGGCATAGTTCTTCAGAATTGCTGCACTTAAAACTTCAGGCTGTTTTATTTTATGCATTTCCATTCCCCTATTCAATATGGTTGCAAGACAGAAAAGAGGCCGGAAACCGGCCTCTTTCAGAGACATGCCCTGTTTATTTCGCCTCCAGAGCACGCTGCTCAACAAGCTTATATTCCTCTGTGGTCTGAGCTGCATTTTTATATTCGCCTATCAACAGGCTCTTATCCAGATAATCTTTCCATTCCGGACTTTGTGCAACCTGTCCCATTACATTGTCCCAATAAGCCAGGGCCTCATCGGACATGTTTTTCGCGCCCACAACACCACGATACAATGGAAACTCCACATCGTTGTATCCCAGCTCAGATAGGGTAGGTGCGGTGTCAAACGGTTCCGGAAAACGGGTTGTGCTCAATGCGACCAGTGGCACAATGTCACCGGAAACCACGTATTCCTTTGCGGCTGCCGGTTTGCCCATACCGAGGTCTATGTGTCCGCCCATCAATGCGGTAACAGTTTCAGCGGAAGAGCCAAACGATACAAAGTCAAATTTGTCCACAAGATCCAGTTCTTCCAGCATCATATTCAGAACTGTCAACTCGTCGCCCGGCGTTCCGCCAATCGTAACCTGTTCTCCGTTTTTTGCCGCCTCAATGGCTTCCTGCATGGTTTTGTAACGCCCGTCTTTACCCGCCAGTACCAGATGCTTGTCAGCACCCATTATAGCGATAGGACGAAAATTGTCGATCGAAAGTCCTCCGCCCAGGGTCACCATTACGGTTAAGTCGCCGCTGCTGAGGCACAGAAGGGATTCATCGGGAGTTTTACTGGCAGACACATTGCGTCGAGAGACCTGTCCGTTGCCGTCTTCGTTGTTCTGAACGATGACAGGCTGGTTTGCCCACCCGTTTTGTGTGATAATATCGGCAATTGTACGGGAGAACAGATCACTGTTTCCACCCGCTTTGGAACTGACCATAAATTCTACGTTTCTTGAGAGGGTATATGCGGGCGCGCCTGATGAACCGGAACCAGTCTCTGACACAGTGTCAGCCGGAGCTGTGCTGGGCGCAGGAGACTGGGAACCACCTGTGGAACAGGCACCCAGGCATAGCATGGAAAGAACAAGCATTAGCGTAAGCATCTTTTTCATTTAACGTAACCTCGTTTCCAAATTTTCTGTATAAATGGACATGCTATTACAACCTTATATTTGTTTTGTCCGCATCTTGGAGAGAGCTCCACGCACCATCGGAGTAAGTACAATGATAAAAAAGACCAGCATGAGCACCAACGAGATGGGCTTAGTAAAGAAAATGGAAAGACTGCCTTCGGAAATCACAAGTGCACGGCGGACATTGATTTCCAGATTGGAGGATAGCACATACGCTAATAGCAACGGAGCCACAGGATAGTCATTTTTCTGGAACAAATATCCTATAATTCCACCCAACACCATAATTACAACACCGAACATGGAATTGGTAGTGGCATATGCACCCACAAAACAGATTGCGATAATTGCTGGAATCATTACTCCAACCGGTATCCGAATAATTTTCGCCATCCACGGGATGCTGACCATGGCAATAAACAATGCTATCAAGTTGGAAATAAACAGCGAAGCAATCAGGCCCCAGGCAAACTCCGGTTCAGAGGCAAACAGCATCGGCCCCGGGTTCAACCCCCACATCATCAAACCGCCCAGCAGAACGGCAGTGGTCCCGCTTCCGGGAATACCCAACGAAAGTAATGGTCCGAATGCCCCTGCGGCGGCAGCGTTGTTGGCTGCCTCTGAAGCAGCGATACCCTCGATGGCCCCCGTCCCCAATTCTTCTTCACTTTTGCCGAATTTCTTTTGCATTGCGTAGCCGAGGAAGGAACCGGTGGTTGCGCCCGCGCCAGGTAAAAAGCCGACGAATGTTCCCAGTAAGCTGGAGCGCAGAATCGGTCTGAAAATTCTGCCAAATTCTTTGCGTGTGAGAAGGCCACTTCGAATATCCATCTTTTCCTCAATTGGCATAGGCGCTTTCTCGTTGCGGGTTTCCGCCAGTTCAAATACCTGGGCCAGCCCGATAAAACCTATCACAAGAGGAATGAAACTGATACCTCCCAAGAGATAAATGTTGCCGAAATCGTAACGCATATTACCGGATATTTTATCAACACCCATGGTGGCAATCATCATGCCTAAACAAGTGGCGGCGATGCCTTTTAAAGGATTCTCTCCCACCAGCCAGCTGATAGAGGTCATTGCCACTAACATTAACGCTGCCATTTCTGAGGGGCCGAATTTTAATCCCAGTGTGGCGAGCGCGGGTCCCATAAAGACCAGTATGATCATTCCGATAATACCGCCGACAAACGAGGAAAAATTGGCAGTCATCAGTGCTTTTCCAGCCTTACCTTTACGTGCCAGCGGATAGCCGTCCAATGCTGTCATAATAGCGGGGGAATCCCCTGGAACATTAATCAGGATAGCACTGTATGCACCGCCAAACATGTTGGAGTAGTAAATTGCGCCCAACATGATAATCGCTGTAACCGGGTTAAACTTGAAAGTGATTGGCAACAGCAGAGCACAGCCGGCCAAGGAACCGATTCCGGGCATGGCGCCGACCAAAATTCCAAGTATTGCACCGAGAGCCGCCGCCAGAATGTTTTCGATACTGGTCGCCACAGAAAAGCCCATGAACAACATCTGCAATGTCTCTAGCATACGCATATTCTCCTAATACAAAATTAGTTCGTAAAGAATCCCTTTTTCAAAAGGGACCTTCAGCCAAAACACAAATACCCCCAGTACAATCGCACTGACAACAAGGGTAGATAATATGATCGTGCGCTTTGAGGACTTCTCAATTACAATCTGCCACAGCACAAAGTATATCAGCAGTGACGGGAGCATTCCAATGGTAAACGACGCAATCAGAAGCAGAACAAGGGAAATCATTACCTCGAATGCAGCACGTTTGTAGACAGCACTTTTTTCGTTCAGACTTCGAACAGTTCCAATGATGCCGACAATAAGCAGCACCGATGCGATTCCGGTGGGAAACAGTCCCGGCATCGGACCGTGCCGGTCATCCCAAATCCCGTATTGGAAGATGCCAAGGTAAAGCCAAATCAGGGACAGTATGACCATGCACAGCGCAATCATGGTACGGCTGTTGACCTTTCTCATATCCGATTCCTCCTGGTACATAAGATTTAATCACTGGATTTTGCCTGGAGATGCCGCGCCATCCGGCTGGCCATTGCGACGGCATTTTCAAACGAACCTGTTCCCGCAATACCTTTACCGGCAATATCATAGGCAGTGCCGTGACCACAGGTGGTAATCGGCAAATCCAATCCGCCGCAGATGGTGATTCCCCGTTCAAAGCCGCGCATCTTCATAGCGATTTGGCCCTGGTCATGATACATAGTGACTACCACATCAAACTCGCCGCTAAACGCTCTGTGAAACACTGTGTCTGCCGAAAACGGGCCAAACACATTCAGCCCGGCTTCCCTGGCGGCGGACACTGCAGGCTCAATAATCTCCTGTTCCTGGCTTCCAAATAGCTCGCCTTCCCCACCGTGCGGATTCAGCGCGCATACGGCGATCCGTGGACGTTCAATACCCGCCATCAACAGCGTTTTTTGCGCCAGATTAATCGAATCAAGAATCCGCTGCTTGCTCAGCTGGCTGCATATCTGTTCAATCGGAATATGGCTGGTCACCCGCGTGGTCCACACATCATCCAGCATATTGATTTCGCCATATGATTTTTGGCCTAAAAGCTGTGCGATCAATTCCAGTTCACTGCCTGCGGTATTACCCCCGAGGTGCATAGCGGCCTTATTAAGCGGCGCATAACATATGCCGTGAATCTGGTTGCGCCTGGATAGCTCAATCGCACGGCGAATCATCGAGATACATGCCGCGCCGCAGTTGGCATTCACTTGGCACAGCCGGATATCTGCCGGGTTCAGATCTGCAGTATCCAATAATGCGACGCTGTCTTGTGTCCAGTCGATTTCCTCTACACTCTCGACACAGTAGTAGGGCGAGCTCTGTTTCGCCTGATGGAATCCCATCTCCAGTACCCGGTGATCTCCAATCAGTACCGGTCTGCAATGCTGCTGAAAGTAGCGTCTGGCCAGCAGCTTCGCAACCAGTTCCGGAGCAATGCCTGCCGCGTCTCCCAGCAAAATAGCGAGAATTGGTTTTTGGCTCATTGTGATTCCTCCTTTTCATTCTTAATCCCAGCACCCATCTGAATCAGCGGCATCTCGGTCATACGCAGGTTTGTACAGCCATAAGGGATCAACCGTTTGGAGTGCGCGGCCGAAAGAGCTGTGTGTCCCGTAGGGAGCGATGCACAATGGCCATTTTCATACGGCCACTCAACTTCCGCCAAATCAGCATACAATCCGGTGGGTGGCGTATCAGGGTTGAATGGAATATCATCAATCGGATAGGGCTCAAATCGGAATTTATCCCCAACGAATCCATAGTTCCATTTGGATGTTGGAAATATTTCATAATCGCAGTATGGATGCTTTCGCTCAACTCCATTTTTTATGTATTGGTTTCGCTCCCAACGTTCCCCTATGGGAAGCGCGTACAGTAACGGTCCTCTGCGCACACAGTGGAGCCCTTCATTCCAGCTGCTGAGAACCGGCACAAATTCAAAAGCAATGGATATGGTTTGTTCTCCTTGCCAATTCTGACGCAGTTGAAACCAGCCGTCCGCTGGAATTTTAATCTTTTTTCCATCCACGGCAGCGGATTTTGCAAATGATACGATGCGCAAGTGCAACGTAAATACGACAGGGCGGTCCGTGGTTATCCGGATAGAATATCCATCCCTGAACGGATATTCTGTAATGTTTTCGACAACGACTGAGGCGTTATTATACGTTGTGTGCAGAATAGATGGAGCAATTGCACCGACAGCGATGCCGTCCGATGCCCGCATAAATGTGGAAAGTGCAAATTTCGGCCATCCCTGACTGAAATTAGCGGTGCAGCAGCCATACTCCGGTTCTAACCCAAACAGGTGGGATTCTCCGCAGTTGGTTAAAAACGGACGCGTCTCCTCTGCAAATCTGCTGCATTCGATCTGATTTGTCATCTGATCATACTGATGTGTCCACATATCCGGGCTAATGGCGGCAGGCAGAGCATTGTAGGCCGCATTTTCCAGCCGCTCGGCCCATGTGCTGTCTCCAGTCAGCATCAAAAGCCACTCGTACGAATACATCGCCTCTACAACGGAGCATAATTCCGAGCCTTGCAGCGGAGATCTGCCGGCAAGACATTCATCTCCGGTGAAGTGCCCTACTGCCATGCCATGATCCTTTAGCAGAATCTTTATCGCTTTTTGTGCAAATGCATTGGGATCTTCTCCGGTCAATCTGGAAATCAGCGCCTTGGATTTTAGACACATGGCAATGTTTACCACATGTGTCATCTGACTCCAACGATCCCGCTTATAGGGCTGTTCAAATCGCCAAAAGGTAAATACTTTTTCAAAATCAACTCCTTGTGCATGTAATTTGAATGCGAGGTCCTCCATCCAACACTCCGGTCGGCGCTCATACAGCCAAAACAGTGGGATCAGACACTCGTACCATCGTGTGGCAGCCCATTTAAACAATGTATGACGTTCGATATGTCGGTTAAGCTGCTTCATTCCCCGATAGATCGCTCCTTCAATCCGTTCGTCGCTCGTACAGTCATGGTAAACGACGAGTACCTTGCAGATTAGGAAAAACGCCCACATATCGTATTGTCCCCTGTCATCGTCAGCACATGGGCACAGCCAACCGTCTTCTTTTTGCCCCTGCAAAATGGCATCTATGTATTTCTTTGCACGGGCTTTCATTTTTTCATCGTTCAAGAGCCACGCCAGAGGGATAAAACCATCCAGCCAATACGGCACCCGCTCCCACCCTTCTTTATTGCCTCCAACCCATTTGCTGTCACGGACATCCGGCCAGATTTTATCCAGATTGCCTCCAAGCCCACGAGCCTGAATCTCCAGCTGTTTACGCAACCAGCCCGTTGCGGATAATTCCGATGATGTATATTGCGAAAAGAAAAGCTGCCTCAGCATCAAATGACCCCCAGTTAAATCCATGTTTTCCTGTATTATATAGAAAACCGAGGGTTAAATACAGTGTAAATAGTACAAAAACAATGCCAAAACGAAATAGTTTCTTGCTATTTTGCTTACGATTTGATAAAATCAGCAACGAGGGGGGCGTATCATGGAAGATAAGCGCTTACTTAGATTGGATATGAATACATTGCCGGAATTTATTAAAACAAATATACGTACTTTTTCTCCGGGCGAAGTTCACATCACCCGGACATGCAATTTTCATGTATTAATCATTATGCTGGACGGAGAATTGATTTTTTATGAGGACGGAAGGCGCGTTATTTTGCAACGCGGCCAATGGTATATCCAGCGCAGCGGTCTATTCCAGGAGGGAAGAGAGGCCAGCCGTGCCCCTTCCTATTACTTCATACATTTTTACGGTGCCTTCGCTGAGAACGGCAATGCAGCACTGCCGTTAAAGGGAAGGATAGAGATTGAGCAGCTACTGCCGGTTCTGCAGGAATTGTTTAGTGTTGAGCGGTCTTTTTATTGCAATCAAGTCGCCTGCAACGCATTGTTTTTTTCAGTGTTGTCTCGATTGTACAACTCGCAAAACACGGGATCTCACTCTCAGCGTCTATTGCGAAAGATGGAACATTATCTATCCCATCACTATATGTTCTCGCAAACACTGGAACAAATGGCCAGTGATTTCCATCTATCAAAGGTATACATTACGAGACTATTTCGCCAGCAGCTGCATATTACTCCACATCAGTATCTCACAAAACTTCGTATAGAACAGGCTTGTCAGATGATGCTGGATACCAACCGAACGATTAACGACATCGCATTTGAAGTCGGATATCTGGACGTATCGTCTTTTTATCGTGCGTTCATAAAACAAAAAAAATGTGCGCCAAGCAAATGGCGCGACTATGCTTTTATGAATCCGGAGTAATTGGCAGGTCTCAGAAGTCGATACATAAACTGAAAGCGGAGAACTTTCGGTTCGAAGTAAATGCAGCACTGCCCTGTGTTGCATTTTGAACTTGCCCGTTTTATCGGGTCTGATTGCCATCTGTTTTAATTTGTCACTGCTTAAGTGTGCACAAATTAATAATCAATCCATAGCACGAACCCATTAATAATGGACTAAAAACCCCATGATGTCCTATAAAATATTAAAGTCCCATCTTCTTTGGAGATGGGACTTTAAAAAATCACCCAATCATTAAGCAAGCTTTTCTCTTGAGAACGCTGTTTTTTATTAAATAGCAGACAGAAACCAGGTAATACAAGCAATGTAAGAATTGTTCCTGCCAACAAGCCGCCGATGATAATGACCGCCATGCCTTGCATCATTTCCGTTCCGGAGCCAACTTCAAGTGCCACTGGCAACATACCAAACACAGTGGTCGGTGCGGACATGAGTATTGCGGATAATGGCGGGGATCTCAATTGGTCCCTCGACAAGATTACTCTTCATGCGTGAGGGATGCCTCAAGTATCATCCGCTTAAAGCTCAATGATTTCCCCCGGCTCAACGATAACCCTTCCGGAAGAATGCAAAGCTTCGGCTGCCGACCTGTTGAAAAGCCCTCCTGGCTTCATATGAATCGGAACGGTATGCTTTGCACCTATTAAAGCTGCGCATCGTGAAGCCTCCGCGGCACCCATATTATAAATCCCGTCTATCGGCAACAGTACCCAATCCAGACAGCGGGATTTCATGTCTTTCATCTGCTCTGTCTCTGAAGTATCGCCCGCTGCATATAGCGACACGAAATCCATCGTCAAAATATAACCGACGCACTCGTCTTTTCTGTGGTTGCTATTATAAGCCTCTACAGCTTCAATCTTTATGTCGCCGATTATAAAAGACCTGTACGCGCCGTTTTTCAGCGCGTCAGCCGCACGGATAATGCGAGTGCCTGGCTTTTTTGTAACAATCGACACTTTATTATGATCCGAATGCTCATGTGTAATCAGGATCAAATCCGCCGGACGGTCATAACCTTCCCCCGCATACGGATCAAGATAGATTACTGTCCCGCTTTGGGTGGTGATTCGGCAACTTCCGTGCCCCTGATATAAGAGCTTCGCCATTATCAGCAGACTCCTTCAAAACTTATTTTGTTGGATAATATCGATATCTGACAGGGATTGTACAGCATATCTCCCAGCCATTAGCCGCAGAAATGTACAGTCTCACCGACGGAACTTCTGCCGCTGACAAAGTTGTTGATCTTATTGTTCTTATCGGCGTACCCGATTGCAATGCCGATCGTGAGCTTGAGATTATCGGGAATTTCCAACTCGTGCCGCAATACGTCAGGATACTGCACAAGAGTTATCGCCGGAATGGTGGAAAGGCCCTGCTCCATCGCCGCCAGCATCAGGCTCTGCGCATACGCGCCGATATCATAGAGCGACCAATGGGACAAAACCTTATCCATGCAAACATAGATGACTGCGGGCGCGTTGAACATGGATTGATTGAGTGCACCGAACTGCTCCGCAGCATCGCCGCAGTCGCGCACCATGTCGGGGCGCAGCTGCTGGCGTTTTTTCGCAGCCTCCGTCCACCCGGTAGGCCGCGGCGTTTCCGGCGTGGCAGCGACCTTTCCAGCATACTTTTGCTGATAAGCGTTTTTTATTCTAACCAAGGTGTCGCCTGTGGCGACAAATACCTCCCACGGCTGCGAGTTGGCCCAGGAGGGGGTGCGGGCGGCCGCCTCCAATACGGCACCCAGTTTCTCCTTCTCAACGGGCGTTGAAAGGAATGCCCTGATGGAGTGCCGGGCGTTCATTGCTTCTATTACGTTCATACAGAATACCCCTTTGTCTTCAAACTTTTTGCCCCAGGCGCTTCGCCTGCATCAGACATTGCGTCCGACTGTCTCCGGGTTTGCAAAGACATGCGACAGCAATGATGCCAGCTTCCTCCCTTTTGCGCAGTGCACAAACCTGCCGAAACATGGCACCAAAACCGATTAAAATACAAACGGCGGAGGAGCCTTTGATTACATTTTACTGCAGGCATCAGACATGTCAATGGGATAACCTGATAATTGTTTGAGCTAAGAACCGCCAGGATAAATGTGTACAATCTTCTTGGACACATTTGCAGTCTTCCTTTCGCTGAACTTGTATGTAGCAACCATATTCTACCGAAATGCTGCAACCTTGCCCATTTTAATTTGCATATTTTATTGTACAAAGAAAATCCACCTGCATAGTGAACTGGTCAATAGAAAGTAGACAGAAAAAACACTGTCCGGTGTTGCTTGTGCATCGCCGGACAGTGCTATTACAGATAAAAAATCCCGGTTTAACTGGTGCTCCAATATCTCCTATATCAATAAATAGAGTACACCTCCAACAATTCCCGAACCCAACATCACAAAAATAGGATTCGGCTTCCACTTTCTCAAAATGAACACAGCCGCAGCAAACAGAAGAACCGCAGTGTAATTAATGGAAGCCATATTCCAGGAAATACCTTGTTCGCCCCAGACAGATAAAATAAAAATGGTAAGCCCTGCCGCCGCAATCAAAGCGACTACAGCCGGTCTCAATCCCGCCAGAATACCCTGTATAACTGTTAAATTGCTATATTTGAAATAGAGCCAAGCCAACAGCGAAACGATTGCGCAGGAAGGAAGAAGGCAGCCAAAGGTAGCAATTAGCGCCCCGGGAATACCGGCGATACGAATCCCGACGAATGTCGCCGAGTTAATTGCAATAGGACCGGGGGTCATTTCCGCGATGGTGATCAAATCTGTAAACTCTGTAAGCGTCAGCCAATGGTGCAGGTCCACGATCTGGCTTTGAATTAAGGGCATTGCTGCCAAACCGCCGCCGATACTGCATAATCCAACTTGAAAGAAGCTCCAAAACAGTTTTAAAAATATCATTGTACCTGGCCACCCTTTTTCGCTTTTTTCTCGTGCAGGATCACTTTTGCGGCTCCGATACAGCCACAGCATAAAATGATATACATAACGTTTATTTTGAAGAAAAAGGTCGCGGCAAAAGCCACAATCATCACAAGGACAGATACCACATCTTTCTCTTTTGAAATATTTTTCCCGAGACTATATACCACATCAGCGATGACTGCCGCTACCCCGGACTGCATTCCTTTCAGAACCGCATTGACCACAGCATTATCACGGAAGGCCGCATAAAAAAATGAAATCACTGAAATGATAATCAGAGGCGGAAGCACGGTACCCAGAATCGTAACCACAGCTCCCAATATACCGGCAATACGATAGCCGAGCAAAATAGACGCATTCACAGCAACCGCTCCGGGAGAAGATTGCGCAATTGCCGCAAGATTCAGCATCTCTTCTTCTTCCATCCACTTTAACTCATCCACAAATTTTTTCTTCATCAGCGAAATAATGACATATCCTCCGCCAAAGGTAAAAGTGCTTAAGTACAAAGTGGAACTAAACAGCTTTCTATAGATATGTGCTTTATTCTCCACAAAATCAATCCTCCCTGTATAGTTTAGTATATCGGTTGCAATTATATAAGTAAAATAGTATTATATTATGTAGTTCATAATATATTCGATATAACAGGAGACTGTCATGACGCTTCGCCATTTAAAGATTTTTGTAACAGTTTGTGAAACAGGCAGCGCAACCGCTGCGGGTGAAAAGCTGTTCCTTGCACAGCCCGCTGTCAGCCTTGCTATATCGGAGTTGGAAAACTATTATGGGATCAAATTATTCGACAGGATTGCAAAGAGGCTGTATATAACAGAGACAGGTAAATATTTTTTGCAATATGCCACCCATATCGTCGGAGCATTTGAAGAATTGGAAAAAGAGGTCAAAAATTTTGATGCTATCGGCATAATCCGGGTCGGTGCAAGCATTACCATCGGCAATTATCTTCTGCCGCAGTATGTTACTGCTTTTAAAAAACTTCATCCGCATATGGAAGTAAAAGCAATGATAGACAATTCAGATAAAATCCAGCAATATGTCTACGAGAATAAAGTTGACCTTGGCTTAATAGAAGGGATTACTCACAGCAATTATATCATAACCCAAACATTCCATGATGATGAGTTGGTTATGATCTGTTCCAACGTTCACCCATTTGCCAATAGGACAGATATTGATATCAGGGAACTGGATGACCAGCCTTTCCTCTTAAGGGAAGTAGGAAGCGCAGGGCGGGAATTGTTTGACAGTGTTATAACCGCACACGGCATGGAAATCATCCCTTCCTGGGAAAGTATCAGTACGCAGGCCATTATAAAGGCGGTACAGGCCAATTTAGGAATCTCTGTTTTGCCGTTTCTCCTGGTAAAAGACAGCCTCGACAGAAAAGAAATCAGTAAATTCCAGCTGAAAGATGTTTCTTTCAAACGTCATTTCAGTATCATTTATCATAAAAATAAATTTCTGACTCAGAGCGCTAAAGATATGATTGCGATCTGCTCGCATGTTAAAACAGCCGACGGATAATACCGTCGGCTGTCCCCTTTAGCGATATGCCTGCAGCTGCATCCGTTCAAACTGTTCTTCCGGAGCGTTGTTTTCCTCTATTAAGCGGCAAAGATATTCCTCAACCGTCGGGTTTAAAAAGGCAACGACAGGGACTTCTTTTTAACTCTTATTATCTCATTCTGTTTGCCAGCTGCGCCAGAGAAGGCCATACTGCCTCTAGAAAATCACGATATCCGCAATAGGAATCCTTTCCCTGACAGCAAACCGCACTTTGCTGCCGCTTGCAGCCTCCATGGCAGATTGGCTCGAAACGGCAGTCAGCACAAAGCTGAGGTTTTCTATGCGGTCGGCCTATAAAATCTGCCGCTGTCCGACTTTCATACAGTTCACGCAATGTATTTTCAGTCAAATTTCCCAGCTTGTATTCATCCAGAACAAAAAAATCGCAGGGATATACACCGCCGTCTGCCTCCACTATAAACTGATGCTGGCATTCTCCGGTCATGCCGCAGGCCGTAGATTGCCCGCTTGCCAACAGGTTCATGATATCGTCAAACAGCTTGATGCTGATATAAGTTCCGTTTTCGTATGCGCGCTTCCACAGCGGAAAAAGCCCTTTATAAAATTCCGCAAACCGTTTCGGAGTCAGTGCATAGGGAGCACCGCTCTCCTGCAAATCGTCCAGACAGGGAATAAACTGTACATAATGAATCTGTTCTTTCAGCAGATAATTCCATACCTGCGTGGGATGGCGCGCCAACTTGGAGGTAAGCACAGCAAGCACATTATAATCCACGCGGTACTGTTCCAGCATTCTCTTTGCCGCTATTACCCGGTTATAAGTTCCCTTTCCCTGCGCGTCTACCCGATTTGCGTCATGGTATACCGCAGCCATATCCAGAGAAATCCCCACAAGGAAATGATTTTCCCCTAAAAACGAACACCACGCTTCATCCAGCAGTATCGCGTTGGTCTGCAGCGCATAGCTTACCTGCACACGACGGTCCTGTTTTGCTGCCTGAGAAACAAAATCACGGAAATAATCCAGCCCCGCCAAGGTCGGCTCCCCGCCCTGAAAGGCAAAAGTGATGCGGTCACCCGGCTGCAGATCACAATAGATGTTTTCGAGCACTTTTTGTGTAGTGGCAGGCTGCATCACTCCGAAGCTGTGTATCTGCCGCAGGTTGCTTACATCAGCGTAAAAGCAATATTTACATCTCAAATTGCATAGCGATGAAGCCGGCTTAATCATAATACAAATTTGTTTAATGACATTTTGCCCCCTTTTGGTTACGACCTTATTATATTTCCCCGTAAAACCACATTGAGATTGTTTTTACAGCAGGATAAGTCTTTCAGCTTATTGGCACAAGAGAATTATACACGACTGCCTGCTTTAATTCAACAAGTCGTTCCTGTTTGTGACAGAACAGCCTAAACTTTTCAGTTTCATTAATGTAAGTAGAAGAAAGGAGACCGCTAATATTCTGCGGTCTCCTTTTACGATTTAGAAGATCATTCTAACGCGGGATTATGCGTTCTTTTCCACTGAAATTTCACTTGTTAGTGCCATCATCATACCATAGATTGCTTTTTCTAACCACAGTTTCGGCACAGACTGTACAGATTGCTCAAAGGATAAACCGTTCAAATAGGGAAATCCTTAAAAAGGAAAGCGTTTCCCTGTTTTCTTGATGGGAAACGTATGATATGGCATAATATAGTAGATTGGTTTGCCATAGTGTAATTCATATTACTGCTAATTGGAGGTATCGTATGTACGAGAAGGTTTTAAGCGTAGGAAAAATCGGTCGGGTTGAACTGAAAAACCGCTTCATCATGCCCGCCATGGGCTCCCACCACGGGCAAGAAGACGGAAGCGTGGGCGATGAATTGATTGCTTACTACACCGCGCGCGCAAAGGGCGGCTTCGGTCTGCTGATTACGGAGTTCACAGCCATTTCACCGGAGGGAAAGGCGCTTCCCGGGCAACTCGTGAACTATTCCGACGACTGCATCCCCGGCTTTAAAAGGCTGGCGGATGCCATTCACACACAGGAAAGCAAAATTTTCATGCAGCTTCAGCATTCCGGACGGCAGACCACTTCCCACTTTACCGGTTTGCAGCCGGTTGCTCCGTCACCTATCCCATGCCCCGTGAATATGGAGCCGCCGCGGGAACTGACCGTCGATGAGATTCATGAGATTGTTGAAAAATTCGGCGACGGAGCGCTCCGCGCGAAAACCGCAGGCTTTGATGGCGTGGAAATTCACGGCGCGCACGGTTACCTGCCCGCGCAGTTCATGTCCAGCTACAGCAACAAGCGCATTGACGAATACGGCGGCGATTTGATGGGAAGGGCGCGTTTTTCCATAGAGCTGATCCAGAAGATCAAACAAAAATGCGGTAAGGAGTTTCCCGTTATCTTCCGCATCAGCGGTGACGAGCGGGTGGAAAGCGGGAGAAAACTGAAGGAAACCGTATTGATTGCCAAACTGCTGGAGGAGGCAGGCGCGGACGCAATCCATGTATCCACAGGCGTTTACGCCAGCATGCCATACATGGTCCCGCCGGCTAATGTACCACAGGGATTTAATCTGGATGCAGCGCAGGCAGTCAAGCAGGCGGTTCATATCCCCGTAATTGCCGTCGGCCGCATCATCGATCCCGTTATGGCGGAGGATGTGATCGCAAGCGGTATTGCAGACTTCGTTGCGCTCGGGCGGGCGTGTCTGGCCGACCCGGAATTTCCCAACAAGGTTCAGGAAGGCAAAGCGGACGAGATTTCCCCCTGTGTCGGCTGTTTAACGCGCTGCAACGGCGCGCCCGGTATTGACCCGAATGACCACGGCGTTTCCTGTATGATCAATCCCTTCACCGGGCATGAGCGGTTCATGCAGATTAACAAAGCTGAAAAGACCAAAAACATCGTCGTCGTTGGCGGCGGCATGGGTGGTCTGGAGGCCGCCTGGGTCTGTGCGGCCAGAGGGCATCAGGTCACGCTGTTTGAGAAAAATAAAAAGGTCGGCGGGCAGGTTATCCCCGGAAGTGTGCCGCCCTTCAAGCATGAACTGACCAGGGCAATCCGCTTTTATGCCACAATGTGCAAAAAATACGGCGTCGATATGAGGCTTGGCACCGAGGCGGATGCGCAGGCTGTTCTCGGCCTGAAGCCCGATGAGGTAATTCTTGTAACCGGCGCAACGCCGGCCGCGCCGGCCATCCCCAACGAAGGTATACCGGTCGTGCAGGCTGTTGATGTGTTGAATGGTCAGGTCATGGTGGGCAAACGCGTATTGATTGTCGGCGGCGGGCTGGTCGGGCTTGAAACCGCGGAATACCTGCTGACACAGAACCGTCAGGTAACCGTTGTCGAAATGCTGGATCAGGCGGGCGCGGGGCTGCACCCGAGTATTCAGTTTTTTGTTTTCAGGGCGCTGAAAGAGGGCGGTGTTGATATTCTCACCAATACCAAGGTAGAAAAATTCCTCGCCGACGGCGCGATATGCTCCACCGGTTCCGGTGAGCTAACACTTTCAGGTTACGATATGGTGGTTCTGGCGGTCGGTTCAAAAGCGTACAACCCGCTTCAGGCCGCGCTGGAAGGAAAAGTGCCATCCCTCCATGTGATCGGCGATGCGGAAAAACCGCGGAGAATTGTGGATGCCATTGAGGAAGCCGCCAGGCTGGCTGTAAAAATTTAAGAAGTCAAATGATGATACTGCCAGACGCGTCATCACGCGTCTGGCTATTTTAATACCATGTGTTCGCTATTGATTGTAGAAATCAACACAATAAAAGATCGTATCAAATCGACAATTTTCATTCATGACTTACGTACGTCTTTTTGATATAATAGTATTTATCAAAATTTTGTAACGTCGTCGAGGGTATTTACATGATGAAATATATCTGTTTTTTATGTTTCTGCCTGCTGTTCGCAGGATGTGCCTCTGAAAATGAGATCCCGCATGGTGCAGAAAGCGCCGCCGACTCATCAGCCGGTTCATCTGTTATGAGCAGTTCCTCCGATCCAAGCGAACTGTCATATCAGGCAATTAAAACGGCAGGCCTGACTGCACAGGAGACCATTGAAAAATTTTTTGAGCTGCAATATAAAGCATATATAGATTTGGACTATATCGACATGAGCCATTTGATGGACATGAGCATAACAGCCAATCAAAATTCTGCCGTATGGCTAAAAACACTGATTCAGCGCAGGAGACTGCTTGCTGAAAATCATGATTGCTATGTTGAAAGGCAGGCATATCCTTATACAATCACTTATGACCAGGAACCGGAAGACATCCGTATGGAATTCTGGAAAAACCGTGGAATTTCGAATGAAGATGAACTGACCATTCATTTTACGATTACCGGGGAAAAAAGCCGGGCTTACCCTCCTGTATTTGCAATGAACGCACAGCACACCATGAGGCTGAAGCAAGTCGATGATTTCTGGATCATTACGTTTCATTATTTCCCCGGTTCTGTGCGCAGATATGGGCGAAACGCGAAGCTTGAACTGCCGTCTGAAGAGAAAATGCTGGAGGAGTTGTCCAGAGAGTTCCGGGAAATCCCCTCAGACAATCAAATCGACATACCCAACGGCGCTTTTTCCTATCATGGTGCAAAAGCGGCGGAATATGCCAAAGCCTATTGTCAATCTCCGAACCCTTTGTTTTATGACATCGGAGACTGGATGGGCAATTGCGCCAATTTCACTTCGCAATGTATTTTGAATGGATTCGGTGAGGGGGAAAACGAGCCCTCGTTTATGACTTCCGAATGGTATGCGGGGGCAGGAGGAGGCTCACCCGCATGGGAAAATGTTCAGCATTTTTGGAACTACGCGATACTTCAAAAGCAAAAAGGGCTTCGGGGATATCTTGTCAACTCCATTAAACAGCTCAAAACCGGCGGCCTTGTCCAAGTTCACACCAGAAACTCAGGCGGTGACGGGTTCAACCACAGCCTGCTCCTGGTTGACAGCTCTACCCTTATGTTTGCTCAAAATTCGCCGGGCTGCTTTGTTTATTACTCGGATCTTGTAAATGTTGATCTCCGCTTTTTTAATCCGGCGTATTTTATAAAATGATAAAAGTTGCAGCTAACATGATCTTTTAAGTTGGCGGCGGTACGTACGAAGTTCCGCCGCCTCATTTTTTGTGCTTCGAACGAAAAAAGGGTTGGGATTCTATCTGAATTCAGCAATCAGAGAATTTAAAAAAGACAGATGAAGTTCTTCATCCAGGATGATACGGCGGAACAACGCCTGCATACTTTCATTTTTGATCCGTTCAGCCAACATGGAGTAATGAGCGATGGCGTTCCTCTCCCCCTGCGCGTCGGCCTCATAAATATCGGGCAATTTACATCTGTAGTCGGGAAATTTTCCGCTCCAGAACTGATTGACTGTTCCCGAGCATAATTTTGGCGCCATGCCCAAATTTTTAAGAAGGTTTCCGAGTAAATCCTGATGAATCATCTCTGTCGCCGCTATATGCTGATAAGCCGTATAGATATCCGGCAGTTCATTCAGGAGTAACCGGTGAAATCTATATTGGGCAATTGCGGTCGTTTCAGACCCTTTTCCAGTGTAGGCATCGGAAATCATCCGGGCATAACGCTGGTCGCCGTCGCGAATGGTTACCGCAGGGTAAGGAGCATTCGACCGGAATCGTTCCGGTGAAATCAAATCTTTCATACTACGCCTCCTGACATGATGCATCTATTACAGGCATATGCGGGACGGCGCAAAGATAGAGCAGGAAACAATTTATTTTTCGGGACGGCAATGAGTTTTACCGGTTTCAAAGTTGGCGGCCGGCATCGTTTTACGGTTCTGCTCTCAGTGATTTGAATTCGGGCGTTCAATTGTGCTATACTAATAAAAAAATTACTTTTCTTGATTGATAAGGGAGATTTTATGATTGATGTTCTTGGCATGACGAAAAAATACGGCAGGTTCAAGGCCAACGACAACATTACCCTGTCGGTGGGCAGCGGCGAGCTTGCCGTGCTCCTCGGGCCAAACGGCGCGGGAAAGTCAACTCTGATAAAGTCAGTTTGCGGACTTCTGCGTTTTGACGGCTCGGTTACTATCGGCGGGTATGAAAACCATACAACAGAGGCAAAGCGGCTTTTGGGGTATGTGCCGGAGTTTCCCGTGCTGTACCCGATGCTGACGGTGGCGGAGCATCTTGAATTCATTGCTAAAGCGTATCGGCTGAGCACCTGGGAGGAAAACGCGGAAAAACTGCTCCAAAGATTTGAACTGGACGACAAAAAGATGAAGTTAGGCAAAGAACTTTCAAAAGGAATGCAGCAAAAGGTAAGCGTGTGCTGCGCGCTCCTTCCGCAGCCCAAGGCCATTATTTTGGATGAGCCTCTTATCGGCCTTGACCCGCATGGTATCCGCGAGCTGAAAGCGGTCATTTCGGAGCTGCGGGAGAGCGGCTGCGCCCTGCTCGTCAGCACCCATATGATCGAAAGTATGGAAGAAAACTGGGATGTAACCTATATTATGGTTAAGGGGAGAATAGAACGCGTCTGCCGCCGCGCGGACCTTGATGCAAACCAGAGCCTTGAGGACGTTTATTTTGCCATTACGGAAGGTAACAGCCAGGAGGGCAAGTCATGAGCAGCCTCGTTTTTCTGCTGGCAAGGAGCGTAAAAAACAGCTTTCTGGAGCTTTTGCGAAAACCTGCAAAACTGATATTATGGATCTTTGTCATTGCAATGCTCGGCGGGGTCCTTATCCTTTCAATGTTTACGCGCCAAAGCGCAGACAGCACGCTTGACATCATCTGGCTCAAGGGCATTTTTTTCTTGTTCACTCTGCTGTTTGTTGCGATTGCCATACAAAAGGGGCTGTCAAACGGCGACGTCATTTTCGACATGAACGACGTCAATTTCCTGTTCGTCTCCCCAGTCAGCCCCCGCCTGATATTGATGTATGGAATCATCCGCATGGCAAAGATGGCATTTGGGGCAGGCTTTTTTATTCTGTTCCAAAGCAATTCCCTCGGCACCAGCTTTGGCATTGGCTTTGACGCAGTGCTGCTTTTACTGCTCGGATTTATTCTGGCCGTCTGTCTGCTCCAGATCCTGTCGCTTTTGATATACAGCCTGACAAACGGAAACCCTTCGCGCAAGCTTATGGTCAAGGTGATTTCCGTCCTGGTCTTTCTTCCGTTGATCGTTTATGCCGGCGTGCAGTTTTTTAAAACCGGCAATCCGCTTTTGGCGCTGGAAAACACGCTGCGTTCCCCTTTCATCGCCTGGGCTCCGGTGGCGGGCTGGGCGTCGGAAGGTGTCATTTCATTGATTTCCGGCGATGTGGGGAACGGACTTTTGTTTTTCGGGCTAATTCTGCTTTCAGCGGCACTGCTGATCCTTTATATCGCCCTGAGCAATCCCGATTATTATGAAGACGTGCTGGTTGCTACGGAAACCGCGTTTGAGAAAAAACGTGTCATATCCCAAGGGAACATGAATACGGAAGCCGCCTCGACGAAAAAAGTGAAGGTTTCCAGAACCGGCATCGGAGGTTTGGGAGCAAGCGCCCTTTTTTATAAGCATTTGCGGGAATCCTTCCGTGCAAACCGGCTTGGCCTTTGGGGACTGTCATCCGTCATCACGGTATTGGGCGCGGCTTTGTTTTCCCTGTTGCTGAAGGACGGAGGCGGGGGGATTATCACGCTTCTGCAGGTTCTGATGTGGATGCAGATATTCCTGATCGGGACGGGACGGGGCCTGAAGGAGCTTTATGTGCATTATATCTATCTGATCCCTGAGAGCTCTTTTCGTAAAATCGTCTGGAGCAACGTGGAGATCGCGTTCAAGGTATTGGTGGAAGCCATTTTCATCTTCTTCACTGCGGGACTTATTACGGGCGCGTCCGTTCTGCTGATTGTTGCGGCCATCGCGGTTTACGTACTGTTTTCCTTTTTGCTCCTGGGCATCAACTATCTTTCGCTGCGCTGGACGGGCGCGGACATCAGCGCCGGGCTTTTGATGGTCATTTATACCATTGCAGTTTTGGTCATTATGCTGCCCGGCCTGATCGCCGCGATTGTCATTGGCAGCATGTTCGGCGACATTGGCGTTTTGCTTGGGTGCGGGATACTGGCATTATGGGAGCTCTTTGCCGCATTCGGCTGTTTCGCGTTTTCAAAGGGAGTTTTGCACCGGTCGGATATGCCTGTAATGAGAACCGGAAAGCAATGATCAATACGATATGCCAATTACGGAATCTGACACTATCAATGATATCGATTGGAGCATGAGAATATGGAGCAATTTGAATACAAAACACTGTTTACTGACGCCAAAGGAGTGTTTGGAGGGAAAGTCGACCAAGGTGTGTTTCAGAATGAATTGAATGAGTTAGGGTTGCAGGGATGGGAGTTAGTAAGCACCGTCGCTGCCGCTCAAAGCTATGGAAGTACAAGGTGGATCATCTCGATATTGAAACGTAAGATTCGGTAAGCAAACTCATTATCTCTTGGAGTACGAAAGGAAAAACCCGCAGGTCGGCTTGACAAGCTGCTCTGCGGGTTTTTCCTTTCTGTTTTTCAGATTTGTTTGCCCTTTTATAAACGGCCTGATAGTTCACTTTTTAAAACCCAGGCCATTTTATCAATTTCTTCTTTTGTATTATACATTCCCAGCGATGCCCGAACCGTGCCTTCTGTTCCCAGCCGTCTCAAAACCGGTTGAGCACAATGGTGGCCTGCACGGACGGCTATGCCCTCCGCATTCAGCGCCTGACCGATTTTCTCATTGGATATCCCCTGTACGACAAAAGAAAGAATACTCGTCTTTTGTTTAGCACAGCCGACCAGCCTTATTCCGGGGACTTTCAGCAGCTCTTCCTGTCCGTATTCCAGAAGGGAATGTTCATGTTCTCGGATGGCATCCATTCCTGTCCGGGAAACATAATCAATCGCAGTTCCAAGCGCCACCGCGTCGGCGATATTTCCTGTACCTGCCTCAAACCGGTGCGGGGCGGCCTGATACTGCGTTTTTTCAAAAGTAACATCGCGTATCATGTTGCCTCCGCCATGATACGGCGCCATTTGATTTAAGATATCCAATTTTCCGTACAGTACGCCGATCCCGGTCGGTCCATAAACCTTATGCCCGGAGAAGACATAAAAATCAGCGTCAAGCGCCTGTACGTCCACCTTGATATGGGAAATTGCCTGTGCGCCGTCTACCACCACTTTCGCCCCGGACCGGTGGGCGGCGGATATCATCTCTCCAACCGGCACAATTGTACCAAGCGCGTTCGATACATGCGCAAGCGACACGATCTTTGTTTTCGGTCCGAGCATCCGAGCATATTCGTTCAAATTAACCTGCCCGCTCTCATCTATCGGAATTACACGCAGACTGGCGCCTTTTTCGGCGCATAACATCTGCCACGGAACGATGTTTGCGTGATGTTCGAGGCACGAGATCAGTACCTCGTCGCCTTCCCCAATATTCGCTTTTCCATATGTCTGCGCAATTAAATTGATTGCTTCGGTTGCTCCGCGCAAAAATATAAGTTCCGATGATGACGGCGCGTTCAGAAAGTACCGTATCTTTTCCCGTGCTTCTTCATATGCGTCTGTCGCGCGTGCCGCCAGTGTGTGCGCTCCCCGATGGACGTTGGAATTTTCATGCTCATAAAAATAGGTGAGCCTGTCAATGACGCACTTTGGCTTTTGTGTCGTCGCTGCATTATCCAGCCAAACGAGGTCTTTTCCATTTACCTTTTCGGACAGGATGGGAAAATCAGCCCGGATTGCATCAATATCATACCGGGAGTTCCATAAATCGGGCAGCGACCACCCTTCCGGAAGGAGGCCCGATTGCGTAAATACAGCGGAAATGGTATTGCTAAGTTCATCCTGCACCTGGTCGGGGCCTTCACCGCTTGTCTTAAAGGCCGAAAAATACGTGTTGGCAATTTGTTCAATCAGTTTTGTATCCGCAATATTGTTTTCTTTGAAAGCCCCCACGCAAGCATCGATTTGCTCATCGCTGACAAACAATCCAGTATTATTCATTGTCATAATAATTCCCGATTTCCACATCTTCCAATACTGCGAGGGCATCATCCGCCAATACGGCTGCCGAACAGTACAGGGATAACAGATAGATTCCGATTCCTTTGTTATCAATTCCCATAAATCGAACCGACAGCCCATTAGACTGTTCGCCCTGCAGTCCGGTTTGATAGAGGCCAATCACGCCTTGTTTCTTTTCGCCCGTCCTGACGAGCAGAATATTCGTTTTGCCCTTGCCGTTCCCGGGATTTCTTTGCCCATCCACGAACAGCTTATCTGTCGGTATTAACGGAATCCCACGCCAGGATATAAAAGGGGATCCAAATAAGGTTACCGTTACGGGAGGGACCCCACGCTTTGTACATTCCCGTCCGAACGCGGCGATTGCTTTGGGATGCGCCAGAAAAAACGAGGGTTCTTTCCATACTTTCGTAATCAGCTCATCCAGATCGTCCGGCGTAGGGAATCCGCCCCGCGCTTTCAGACGCTGGGAATCCGCAACATTATGCAATAGCCCGTAATCCTCATCATTGATAAACTGGCTTTCCTGTCTTTCATGGATGCTTTCGACCGCCAATCGAATCTGTTCATGAATCTGGTCATACGGATGATTGTAGATATCCGATACCCGCGTGTTGATATTGATGATCGTGGAAATCGAATCTAAAATATACTCCCGCGGCTTGGTAACATAATCTACAAATCCTTCCGGAATGTTATCATTTCCGGTCCGGTTGCACAGCATATCCAGCGGCGTATGCCCTTCCGTAACCTTATTCAGCCGAAACACACCCGTTTTCAGCGGCTTGAACTCCATCAGCCTGCAAAGCCATCTTGGAGTAATCGATTCAAACTGCGGTACAGTTTTGACAACATCTGCAAGCTGATATGCCGCTCTTGCAGACAAAGCGTTAAGATCCTTTGTATTATCCGACATAAGCAGTCTCCTTTAAACTCTGAACTATAGGTTTATTATTTCAGATATTCCAAAAAATACCCATCATCGTCAAAAGGAGTTTTTTCATCGCAAAAGCTCCACGGAACCCCGCGTCTAACACGGGATTTTCTCGTACAAAAAGCCGGTGTGCAGACTGCACACCGGCTTTCTTATTGCATGCTATATAAAATCGCGTTCATGATTGCCGCCGCGACATTGCTGCCGCCTTTGCGCCCGCGCGCCACGATATGGGGTACGGGAGCCTGCAAAATAAGTTCCTTGGACTCGACCACATTGACGAACCCGACCGGCACCCCAATGACCAGCTCCGGAAACAGCTTTTTTTCCTGGATCAGTTCATACAGCCTGACAAGCGCGGTCGGAGCGTTCCCGATCGCGAAAATCAGCGGCTTGCCAACAGACAGCGCTTTATCCATGCTGGCACTAGCCCTCGTCGTCCCGTTTTGCCTGGCAGCGACGGCAACATCTTCGTCCGACATAAAGCAAAGCACCTCTCCCCCATAGCGTGCAAGCTCCTTCTTATTGATTCCGGATTTTGCCATCTGCGTATCCGTTACGATCGAAGCGCCCTCACGGATGGTTTTCTGCGCCTTTCTTACAGCGTCCTGTGAAAAGATCAGATTTTCTACATAGTCAAAGTCCGCTGTTGTATGGATGACCCGCTTGATGACCGGTTCCTGCACCGGGTCCAGCGTAATGCCCCGCTCGCAGAGAAGTTCCCCGATGATTTCCATACTGCGCCGTTCGATGTCGGCCGGAAGCACATTTTGCAGCTGCACCTTCATGGCAATTCCCCTTTACAGTTCAATTCCTTTACGCGCCGGTATTCCCTGATCAAACGGATGCTTGCGCTTTACCATCTCGGTGACATAATCCGCATGGTCAAGCAGCCATCGAGGAGGGTTGCGTCCGGTCAGCACAAGCTCCAGCGCTTCCGGCTTCTTCTCAACCAGGCTGCGCAGAAGATCGCTGTCGATCAAATCACAGCTTAAGGCCCCAAGGATTTCGTCCAGAATCAGCAGGTCGCATTTGCCTTCCCGCGCTGTTTCCACCGCTGTCAGAAGATTTTTGGAGTTGAGGTCGTAGGTTTGCTGCAATTCCCGTTCGTCCATCTGAAAAGTAAATTTGCTGCTTGCCTTTCCCCGCAAAACAGTGATCTCAGGAATCCGCGCAAGAGATTGGAGTTCCCCCGTCTCCTGCCCTTTCAGGAACTGCACGATCAGCACCTGTTTTCCGCATCCCGCGGCGCGGACCGCCAGCCCTATTGCCGCGGTTGTCTTTCCTTTCCCGTCTCCGCAGTAGACATGAACAAGCCCCTGATTCATATACCCGCCTCCAAAATCTCATAGATTTTTTCCATATCCAAACTTTCCCTCACAGACTGCGCGAGCAGGTCGTACTGCTGTTCCCTGTAAGCAACCGGATCAAAGGTCTCCAGATTGCCCCAATCGACCCCTCTTGCTTTGCAAAGGGCAATCACCAGGGCTTTTGCGCTCTCGGGGCGGTCAAAAATTCCATGCACATAGCTTCCGTAAATATTACCGGAAGCAGCGCCGTCCTGCTTAGTCTCGCCATCCTCGGTCAGCAGGCTGCTGATTGTGTCAGCGCATTCTGTCCTGCCCATGTGGATCTCATATCCTTCAATTGGAACTTCTGAAAGTCCTTTGAGCACTCCCTCCATCTTTCCAAACCAGCCTGTCACTCTGGTGCGGGTTTTCTGCGGTTCAAAGACAGTTGCAACCGGGAGCAGCCCCATGCCCTTCATGATGCCTCCGTGTTCCACATGCTCCGGGTCGCTGAGGGTTTCGCCAAGCATTTGGAATCCGCCGCAGATGCCGAATACTGCGCCGCCCGCCGCCGCGAATTTCTGAATTGCGGACTCCAGCCCGCACTGCCGCAGCCACATCAGGTCCTCCATTGTATTTTTTGTGCCGGGCAGGATAATCAAATCCGGTGATTTCAATGCAAAAACCGTTTTCACATAACGCACGGAGACCCCTTTGATTGCGGAAAGCGCGTTAAAATCCGTAAAATTCGAAAGCCTCGGGAGTCGGATGACCGCGATGTCCACCAGTCCCGAAGAGTCGGTTTTCTCCAAACGCTCGGAAAGGCTGTCTTCATCGTCAATATCCAGATGCAGATATGGGATGACTCCCAGGACGGGCACACCGGTAATCTTTGCAATCATATCCAGCCCGGGCTGCAGGATCGCCTTGTCTCCGCGAAACTTATTGATCACCAGTCCCTTTACCATCGCGCGCTCATCCGGTTCCAGCAGCATCATCGTGCCGGCAAGGGACGCGAAAACGCCCCCACGGTCAATATCCCCCGCAAGCAGGACCGGAGCTTTGGCCAGCCTCGCCATCCCCATATTGACAATGTCGTCGCTTTTCAGATTGATTTCCGCCGGGCTTCCCGCCCCCTCAAGCACAAGGATCTCATATTGTTCCGCAAGGCTGTGAAACGCCTGCATGATCTGCGGGACAAGACTGCCTTTCATTTTAAAATATTCGGCGGCGCTCATGTTCCCCAACACTTCACCGTTTACAATGACCTGCGAGCCGGTATCACTGGACGGCTTGAGCAGAATCGGATTCATCCGCACAGACGGTTCGATTCCGGCCGCCTGCGCCTGCATGACCTGCGCGCGCCCCATCTCCAGCCCCTCGCGCGTAATATAGGAGTTCAGCGCCATGTTCTGCGATTTAAACGGGGCGACCGAATAGCCGTCCTGCCGGAAAATCCGGCAGAGCGCCGCCGCCAGCAGGCTTTTCCCAGCATTGGACATCGTCCCCTGCACCATAATGGTTTTTGCCATATCCTCTTACCCCTCCTCTCCGATGATTCCTGCAATAGCCTCTATCAGCCGCTGATTCTCTACATGTGTCCGGACCGACACCCTGTAAAAATCCAGATCCAACCCAAGATAGTTCCCGCAGGAACGGATCAGGATTTTGTCTTTCAGCAGCCGTTCCTTCAAATGATTCATTCCATTATATTGAAAGAACAGATAATTTGCCTGAGATCCGATCACGCACAGCCCCAATTGTTTTAAGGCACCGGTCAGATAGGCGCGTTCCTTTCGAATCACATGCCGAAGCCTGTCCGCATATTCCCTGTCCGCCAGCGCCGCCACGCCCGCGATCTGTGCCGGAGCCGAAACGCTCCACGGCTGCCCGCAGACCGAAATTCTTTGAAGCAGCTCTTCATCGGAACACAGCAGGTACCCCAAACGCAGGCCCGCCATCGCGTAGAATTTTGTGAACGCCCGCAGAATGAGCAGATTCGGATATTCCGAAAGCAGGGGGATTTTCGTATGTGCGTCCGCATCCTCCAAAAACGGAATAAAGCATTCATCCAGCAAAATATGAATTTTTTTCTCCGCGCAGGTTTTGATGATTTTATTCAGCAGACCCGGTTCCATCGTCTGCCCCGTAGGGTTGTTCGGATTGCATAGGATCAGCAGTTCCAGCGGCGGGTTCAGTACGGTCAGCAGCTTCTCCGTCACGCAAAAGCCGTCCTTCGCATCCAGAAAATAATCGAGAATCCCGCATCCCATCAGAGAGAGCGCCTGCCGGTATTCGGAAAAGGACGGCGCGGTGACCAGAGCACGGCGGGGCTTCAGCGCCTGCACGACCTTGTAGATCAATTCCGCCGCCCCGTTGCCGCATGTAATATACGCTTCCGGAATCGTATGGTGTCTGGCAATCGCGGCTTTCAGCTTCCGGCAATAAGGGTCGGGATATCCCGACCAACTTTCAATGGAAGCAGTCAGTGCGGATTGTACGCTGTCCGGAAGCCCCAGCGGGCTGATATTGGCGGAAAAATCCAGCAGTTTATCGGGATAGGCGTAAATATCTCCGCCGTGAGCGAAATCGGTCATAATGTTCTCCTATCAGTGCAAAAGGAAGATGATCAATAACTTCATCAGGGAAAAGGCGGCAAGTGACAGCAGGGAGGTAACAACCATCAGCCGGTTGGCGAGCCGGATGTCATTCGGAATCACCATGCGCCGCGCGTCCCCGATGGTCGGCTTTTCAAACAGGACACCGCCGTAAAAGGCATTGCCCGCAAGCTGAACGCCAAGCGCCCCGGCACACGCCGCTTCGGTCTGGGCGCTGTTGGGGCTTTTATGGTTTTTCCGGTCGCACTTCCAGATGCGGAATGCTCCCGGGCCGTCCAGCCCGGTAAAAAACGCGGCGGCAATCATCAGCAGTGCGCACAAGCGCGCAGGGATAAAATTCACCGCGTCATCCAGTTTCGCTGCAAACTTCCCGAAAGAGAGATACTGCTCATTGCGGTAGCCGATCATGGAATCCAGCGTGTTGATTGCTTTATAGCAGAAGCCAAGCGGTGCTCCTCCAATCAAAAGATAAAACAGAGGCGCAGCGACGCCGTCCGAGGTGTTTTCGGCCACGGTTTCCACTGCCGCTTTCGCGACCCCCGCCGGGGATAGTTTTTCCGTGTCCCGCCCCACGATCATAGAAACCGCGATTCGCGCGGAAGCAAGGTCGCCTTTTTGCAGTTCCCGGTAAACCCTCATGCTTTCCGCTTTCAGCGATCTGACGGCAATGAGCTGGTAGCACATAACTACTTCGAGCAGATACGCGGGCAGTTTTCCCAGATAAACGGCGGCAAAATGGAGCATGCACCAGCTGACGCCTCCGGACAGGCCCACCACAATCAGTGTCAGCAGGATGCCGCCCAGAAGCTCCCCCCGCGGCGTTTTCGGCAGCACGGGGCGGATCAGCTGTTCCAGGCGGGCAATCAGCCAGCCGATCAGCCGGACCGGGTGCGGCAGCCAGTGCGGATCGCCAAGGGCCAGATCCAGCAAAAAGCCCAGCACTACCGCCGAAACAGCATAAAACATTGCTTATTCCCCCGCATAAAATCGTTCCAAATCTGTCAGTATATGCCGATCCATCCATTCCGGTTCGGATGCCTTTGCTTTCCAGCAGCCGAGGTTCTCAATCTGCCAGTCATAAAACGGCCTTGCGGGAACGGCGAACCGCTCGAGAATCGCCATAATCGTTCCCCCATGCGTGACAAACGCGATACCGAGCAAGCGGTCCGAAAACGCCTGTTCCACCGCAGCGGCAAATGCATCGCAGCAGCGGCGCTTAAACGCCCCCATCGATTCGCCGTTCGGCGGAGCCTGTGTCCCGCCGCCGGCAATCCAACTGCGATATGCCAGATCGTTTTCCAGCTCCGCGTGGTTTTTCCCTTCAAAATCACCGAAATCGCATTCCCTGAAATCTTCTTCAATCACCGGCTCCTGCATCGGGTATAAAATCTGAGCGGTTTGCAGACAGCGTTTCATCGGACTCGTAATCACGCGGCTGACCGCCGGATACGCAAGGTTGCAGAAGCACGCTATCCCCGCGTCGGACAGCGGCTCATCCGTACGCCCGATATAGCGCCGCTCCAGGTTGCCCTGCGTTTGTGCATGCCGGATCAGGTAAATGTCCATCTTTCGCGTCATCCTTTCAGCACAGTTGGTATTCCACAGAATACCCGTTCCACTCGGTCGCTGCGCTGCGCAAGATTGCAACAGATGCGGCCGGTGGTTTCCCGCCACTCCCGTTCCAAAGGGTCAACGGGCACAATTCCGCAGCCGATTTCATCGGTGATCCAAATAATCTCCGGGTTTTGCAGGCAAGCCTGTTCCACCCATTCAGCGGGGTCTTTCCCCGCCTCCATCAGCCGCCTGACCAAACGATGCAGATGGTTGACAGCGCGAGCCTGCGGTATCCGGTCGAGCGGGCAGAGCGCGCCGTCACAGACTTCTTCCGGTTTTAAGGCATATTCTGCTTTGACCAGTTCCAGCTTTCCCTGCTGCCTGCCCCCAAGAATCAATTTCATTTCCATTCCCCCATGACGACGACCGCGAACAGCATCACAAGTTCGCAGACCTGCAAAAACCAGCCCGCCAGATCGCCCGTAATCCCGCCGAACTCCTTCATCGACAGGCGTTGATACCAAATAAAAACCGCAGCAGCACCCAAAACTGCCGCACCGCCGGCAAATGGCGAAAGGTACAGCATTAGAGCTGTGCTGACAAGTGCGTATCCCGCCATTGCCGCTCGCACCGCGTTTTTCTGCGCGGCATTGGAAAATCCCGCGGCCAGACCGCTGGTCTTCGCGCAAGGAAATGTAACCACCGAAAAACCGCTCATCGAGCGGGACAGCACAAACCCAAGCGACAGCACCCACGCAGTTTCAGGCCGGAAGCGGTACTCCGCCCACAGACCAAACTGCAATAAAAAATAGACACAGCAGCCGATCAGCGCGAATGCCCCGATGTGCGGGTCTTTGAGAATTTCCAGCTTGCGGGCGGGCGGCTGATGAGAAGCTAGCGCGTCAACCGTGTCGCAGAAGCCGTCCAGATGGATTCCTCCCGTCACGGCAACCGGCAGAACCACTGCTATGGCGGCGGCAGTCACCTGCGAGATACCCAAACGGGTACAAAACAGAAGCCAGAGATACAGCAGGGCTCCGTTCACCGCCCCGACGAGGGGAAAAAAGCAAAGCGCATACCGCATACTTTGAGGTGCCCATTCGACCTGCGGCATGGGAATCCTGGAATACATTGCAAACGCGACTGCAAAAGAACGGCACCATGTTTTCACAGTTTTGCCCCCTTATGATAGACCGGGATGGAACAGACCACTTCCACCACCCGGTCAGCCCTTTGGGCAATCGCGGCATTCAGGCGGCCCAGCAGTTCCAGATAACGCAGGGTTTCCGGGTCATAGGGCTCTCCGTCCGAAAACACCTCACCTGATACAACGACAATCTCTTTTGCCTGGCCGCAAATAACGTCCAAACCGCCTGTAATTTCTTCAAACGCCAGCTCGTGCGCGCCCGCTTTGGAAAAAAGCTCATTGGCGGCAAGGTTTGAAAGGCATTCCAGCAAAACCGCGCTGTCTTCCGGAAGCACTGTCCCGGAAAGTCCGACGGCGCGCTCGATCGTCAGAAATCCACGGCCCGCCCTCGCGGCACGGTGCCGTAAAATCCGGGCTTGGCATTCCCTGTCGCAGGGGTCCATCGTAGCCAGATAGACACGGTTTCTTGCCTTGGATGTCAAAAGGAGCTGTTCGGCGAATTCGGATTTTCCGCTTGCCGAACCTCCGGTTACCAGTGTCAGCATCTTGTTCTCCTAATTCAGCGGCTGATATTGTTCCACTTTGATTTCTTCAAACGTGCTCATTTCGCGGTAGACGGCAAGCCCCATATCCAGAAACGGCAGGCTCGCAACCGCGCCGGTTCCCTCCCCGAGGCACATGTCGGCATAGAGGAAGGGGCGCAGGCCAAGTGCCTGCATCAGCATCGCCGAGGCAGGTTCTTTGGAGCAGTGAGAAGGCAGCAGGCTGTCGGTAACCGCAGGACAGATGCGGGATGCCGCCAGCGCCGCCGTTGCGGAGATAAAGCCGTCTATCATAACCGGCAGGCGCACAGCGGCGCCCCCTAAAAAGATACCGCACAGCCCCGCAAGGTCGTATCCGCCTATCTTGGCAAGCACATCCACCGCATCGGCGGGGTCCGGTTTGTTCTTTGCGATCGCGGCTTCAATTGCGGCGATTTTGCGCATGAGGCCTTCCCGGCTCAGCCCGGCTCCCCGCCCCGTAACCTCCGCAGGCGCTTTTCCAAGCAGAACCGACGCGACAGCCGAGCTGGTCGTCGTATTCCCGATGCCCATTTCACCCGTCAGAATCAGTTGGAACCCCTGTTCTTTTAAACTTTTCGCCAGACTTGCCCCGAATTCAATCGCTTCGATCGCCTGATCACGGGTCATGGCGGGCCCCCGCACCATGTTTTGGGTCCCCCGCGAAATTTTATGGATCAAAAGCCCGTCCCCATGCACATCCCGCTCCACCCCGATATCCACCGGAATGACCTCGCAGTGAGCGGCCCGTGCCATCGCGTTGACGCTGGCTTTGCCTTTTGTAAAATTCTCGGTGACAACTGCCGTCACTTCGCTGCCTGTCTGGGTGACGCCTTCTTCCACAACGCCGTTATCCGCGCAGAAAACTGTTACACAGCGGCGGCTGATGTCCACATCCGCACTGCCGGTTATCCCTGCGATTTTGCAGATGATCTGTTCCATAGCGCCAAGGCTGTTCAGGGGTTTTGCAATGCTGTCCCAGCGCCGTTTGGCCGCTTCGCAGTACCGCATGTCCAGCGGTTTAATTTGTGATGTCAGTTCATTCAGCGTCATTTTGCAGATCCTTTCGATAGGTTTCAGCGGCTTTCAGGAACCGGTAAGCCGCCTTTGGCACAGCGGGAAGGTAAAGATGCGGAAAGCCGGCCCAAAGGTTCCCTTTTGCATGGACACATTTCCAGCTCGTATTGCGCAGCGGCTTTTGCGCGGTAAAATCATTCCCGCAGTTGTTGCTGTCCCAATAATGAAACTCGTGAGCCGGAAGGAACTCCCCCGCCAGGCAAAGCAGGTTGTCCCGCGCCGCTGTCAGCGTTACATAGCCAAAGCGAGACAATTTCTCCGTTTTGAATGCGTCGGCGGGGAGTACCCCGGCCATCGGAAATGGGATTCCGTCCACGTCCTGCAAGGTGCGGTGCAGATACAAAAATCCCCCGCATTCCGCAATCGTCGGCATTCCCTGCTCTATGGCATGTTTGACAGCACCCCGCATGGCGGCGTTTTCCGAAAGCTGCCTTGCATAAAGTTCGGGATATCCGCCGCCCAGATAAAGCCCGCCGATCTGCTCCGGCAAAGCGCTGTCCCTTAACGGGCTGAACGTTACAAGTTCGGCTCCCTCCTCTTCCAGCAGACGCAGGGTGTCCTGATAGTAGAAGCAGAAGGCACGGTCATCGGCAACCGCGATGCGCACCGGTTCCGATAGCTGCGGAATTCGGGGCTTTTCGTATTCCAGCGCCGGAGCGGAATCCGCCAGTTTCAGCAGCAGATCAAGGTCTATGGTCTTCTCCGCCTGCGCGGCAAGCAAATCAAGCTTCCTTTGGATATCTTCCGTTTCATCGGCGGTAACAAGCCCCAAGTGCCGGCTTTCGAGGGTACAGTCCGTCATGGGCGGCAAAAAGCCCGCAACAGCAACACCGCACTCCTGTTCCACCAGCGCTTTCAGTTCCGGATAAAGCATCGGCGAAAGACGATTAAAAACGACTGCTGAAATCCGGCTGTCTTTCCGGAATTCCAGAAATCCTTTGACCAGCGCGGCAATTGAAACCGACTGGCCGCGGCAGTTGACCACCAACACAGCCGGAGTCTGCGTCGCTTCGGCAACCGCGTAGGTCGACGCTTCCACGCTTTTGCCCGCTAAGCCGTCATAATACCCCATGACCCCTTCCAGCACCGCCAGGTCGGCATTCCGTGCCTGTTCCCCCATCAGGCGTTTCACCGTATTGCTGTCCGAAAAAAACAAATCCAGATTGGAGGAAACTGCCGTCCCCACACTTTTGCGGTGGAACATCGGGTCAATATAATCAGGTCCGCACTTAAACGAGGCCACTTTCAGGCCGCGCCTTGCCAGTGCGCGCAGAACCGCGCAGGTCACCGTTGTTTTGCCGCTTGCGCTGGACGGTGCCGCGAACAGAATCCTTGGCAGCGGCTGAAGCCTGCTCATCGCCGTTCTCCTCCCGCGCTGAGGATATAAATGGGGTTCTGCCCCATCATCATATGATTGCCACCCACCGTTTTGGATTTTGCAACCGAAAGCTGCACAATCTCCTGTTGCTCCATTTCCAGACGGTTAAAACAATTCAATACCGCGCCCACCGTTTCCAGCGTAATCGCATTCGCAACAATCCGCGCCGCAGGGTTTTTCTGCAAAGCCAAATCGATCACCGGTGAAATTCCCCCTGAACTTCCGCCGATGAACACCGCGTCCGGTGCGGACAAGTCAGACAATGCCCAGGGGGCCATCCCCTGTACGATTTTGAGATTGGGGACGCCAAATTTCATTTGATTCTGTTTGAGCAGAGCAATGGCATCCGCCTCTTTTTCCACCGCATAGACTACGCCGCCCGGCAGGACCCGCGCGATTTCCACCGAAACGGAGCCTGTACCCGCCCCGATGTCCCAGACGGTCTGCCCCGGCCGAAGGCGCATCTTGGCGATGCAGACCGCGCGCACCTCTTCCTTGGTCATAGGCACATCCCCACGCAAAAAACGGTCGTCAGGTATCCCGTGAGTGACCGGCGGCAGCCTGCGCAAAGCGCCCGCATTCTGAATCAACAGCACCGACAGCGGGTCAAATTCCTGAGAAGAAAGTGCCTTCGCTGTTCCGCTCGTGATGGTTTCATCCGGATAGGACAGCCGTTCGCCTATATGCACTGCGCAGTCCCCGAACCCGTTTTCACACAGGCGGGTACAGATTTCCCGGGCGCTGCGGCTGCCTCCCGAAAGCACAAATGTTTTTTCAGAGGTGGTTACCGTTCCTAATAAATCCTGTTCCCCCGCGTGCAGGCTGATCGGTTTGACATCATCCCATGCAATCCGCAGTTTTGCGCAGAAATACTGCAGGCTGCTGATGCCCGGCAGATATTCCACGTCCTCGCATTCAAGCGGCCGCGAAAGGCCCTTTGCTGCGCTGTAAAATCCGCAGTCCCCTGACACCAGCACTGCTACCGGCTCCGGTTCTTTCTGGGAAAAGATCGCTTCCGCTATTTTTTCAGGGGTTGCGGCGGCAATTTTCCGCGCACGGCTTTCCCGAAAACAGTCCAGCATTCTTTGAGCGCCGATCAGGCAGTTACTTGCAGCAACGGCTTCCGCCGCCTGGGCTGTCAGCAGCTTCGGATTTCCCATGCCGACGCCAACCATATAGATTTTCAAGCAAATCCCCCTCTGATCTGTCTGCAGTTCATTCTTTTTCAGGCTGCGGCGTGGCCGCTTCTATCCGCGAACGAATTTCTTTGATCAGAGCCTTAGCCTGTTTCTGATCCTTCCCGCTGGCGGAGATTCCTACGATAACACTCCCCATGCGAACAAGCTCCGGCAGATGAAAACTGCATTCTTCCGGCGCGTCCGCAACATGAACCGGTACGTTTTCCAGCGTGCATTCTTCGTAGATTGCATGGTTGACGTCCCGGTTGTCGGCAGCGGCCAGAACCATGTCGTATCCCGCGCAGTCCCCGCGCCGGTAGGGGCGGCGAATCATGATGGCTTCCAGTGTTTCCAGCTCGGGTACGGTCTGGGGAGAAACAACTGTCAGGCTGCCGCAGAACGGCAGCAGGGTAGCTGCCCAGTGCGCCGCTTTTGCGCTGCCTCCAAACAAAATAACTCTGCTGGCTGACCAGTCAACAAATACGGGAAAATACGCCGTCTCCCTTTGGGGCCGAGGTTTTGGCCGGAGCGCAAAATCATAAGCCAGCAGCTCCACCAAATCCTCATACAGCATCCCGGTTTCTTCTCGCGGGCGTCCCACCACAATTGCGATTGCGCCGGCGTCCTGTACCGCGCCCAGCTTTTCCGAAATGCCGCCCGCGTCCCCCGACTCTTTTGTGACAAGCACACCGGCGCCGATCTGGCGCATCATCGCCCCGTTCATTTCCCTTGTAAACGGGCCCTGCATGGCAATGATATTTTTGACGGGGTAGCCCAGCGCAAGGCAGCGTTCAATCGATTCCACCGTCGGAAGCACGCGCGGAAAAATCCGTTCCTGATAATTTGGAATCTGTGTAAAGATATGCAGGTCCTTGCTGCCCGTTGTCAGCAGAACCTTCCCGGTAGTCACGTTGAGCACGTCGGCCGCCTGCTGTATATTTTCCACATATACGCAGTCACCGGTCACTCCGGCGGGCCGGAGCAGCCGTACATACCGCGTATCCGCGGCGGCGCAGGCCGCGCGGATATTCTTTGTCGCGACCGCTGCGTAAGGGTGGGTCGCGTCTATGACGCAGTCAAACTGGAACGCCTGCAGAAGGGCGGTCATCTGTTCTTCATCGAGCCTTTCCGCGAGCACCTCGACATTCTCCGGCAGCAGGCTTTTCCCGTAATCTGTCGCCACGCATGCACACACGTGCACATCGCAGCCTGCCAGCCATTCCACAATCCGTCTGCCCTCGGAAGTCCCTGCAAACACTAGAAAATTCGGCATGATTACTCTCCCTGGTAACCCCTTGGTGTTACCATCTTTCCGTTTATGTTTCTGGTTTGTGAATTTCCAACAAATACGGTCGTAAACATATCCGTCTGTATCGTTAAGAGCTGTGACAGGGCGGTTACCTGTGCGGTTTCGCCCTCCCTGCCGATATTGCGCACAATGCCCGCAATTGTATCCGGCGAGCGGTGGCGCAGCAGAATCTCACAGGCCCTTTTTAAATAATCCTGCCGTTTTTTGCTTGACGGATTATAAAGGCAAATACAAAAATCCGCCGCCCCCGCCGCGTCAAGCCGCCGCTCAATCAGTTCCCACGGCGTCAGCAGGTCGCTTAAGCTGATCACGGCAAAATCATGAATCAGCGGGGCGCCCAGAAGCGCCGCGCCGCTGCATGCCGCGGTAATGCCCGGCACCACTTCAATTTCGACAGGGGGGAACTGCTGCGCCGTTTCATAAATCAGGCCCGCCATCCCATAGACCCCCGCGTCGCCGCTGCACACCATCGATACGGTCTCGCCCGCCGCCGCGTGTTCCAGCGCAAGGCGGCATCGTTCGGTTTCCTGCCGCATCGGCGTGGAAAGAAACGTTTTCCCCGGGAAATGTATCCGGATCAGATCGACATACACATCATAGCCTGCAATCACTTCGCTTTCCTCCAGCGCAGCCATCGCGTGCCGGGTCATTTCTTCCAGTCTGCCCGGCCCAAGTCCCACAACATAGATTTTTTTCATGGATAGATCCCTTCCGGCTTGCCTTCAAAACAAACCCTCCAATCGGGTGACGAAGCCGCCACGGTAACCGCGTCCCGGCTTTGCTTGCGGAAAAGGAGCGTACCTCCCCCGGCAAGCACTGCGGCCCGCTCACAGACATTATCCACGCCCGTAATTTTCCCCACAAATTCAGAGGCTGTAAACTCCCCTTCGACAGCCGCCAGCGTTTCCGCAGAAGCCGTCACAAGCGGCAGCCGGTATTTCTCGCAGAATGCACGGATACACGGCTCATTCGATTTGAGATCGATCGTCGCCAGCGACGCTACTGCCTCTATCGCGATACGGTTCTGCCTCAGGAAGTCAAGAACAGTGTGTTCAAATGCCTCTGCCGAAACATTTCTGCGGCAGCCGACCCCCACAGTCACCGTTTGAGGAACCGCGTGCAGCGTATGGAGAAACGGCTGAACCCGCGTATCCCAGGAGATGCAAAGCCCGAGGTCCCCGGAATCCGCGGCGGCCATTCCGTCCGGCAGGCTCCCGTCGATCAGGAAATCGCTGAAAACTCCCACCGTTTTGCCATCCAGAAGCGCGGCGGAAAGTTCCTTGGCATATTGCCGTTCACACAGACGCAGGCCGCAATCCTTCGCCCAAACATCGACCGCGAACCTGCCCTGCACATCGGTGGCGGTCGTAATGACCGGCGTTCCCCCGACCGCTTTCGCAACCGTGGCCGCCAAGGCGTTCGCCCCGCCGACATGACCGGACAGGAGCGAAATCACAAACTGCCCACGCTCATCCACACAAATCACCGCGGGATCTTCCAGCTTGTCCCTAATCAATGGGGCAATCGCCCTGACCGCAATCCCGCACGCCCCTACAAAAATGACGGCGTCCCCGCGGAACGCATGTGTTGTCCATTCCTGAAGGGAAGTCTGCGCGGCTGAATTCCCATGCAGAAGGCAGGCTTCCAATATTGTTTCCCCGCGATCGGACAGGCGGCCGGCTATGGCGTCCATAATGGCCGCACCGTTTCTGGAAAACGCAATCAGTGATACCGTCATCGGCCCGCCTCCCTAAATTCGGTGGAAAACGCGGGATCATACAATTTAGAACGCCCATAGCTCCTGCCTAAAAAATCCCCCACCAGAATCAGTGCAGTTTTGGAAATCCCGTGTTCTTTTGCTTTTTGCGGAAGCTGTGCAACCGTACAGAGAATCCGCTTTTCATCCGGCCACGATGCCTTATAGACGATGGCCGCCGGGGTTTCCGGGCTGTATCCGCCCTCAATCAGCTGTGCGCTGAGCTGCTCCGTCATGCCCGCGCTTAAAAAGACCACCATAGTGGATTGATGCGCAGACAGGCTTCTGATTTTTTCCTTTTCCGGCACCGGTGTCCTGCCCTCCATGCGCGTGATAACCACGGTCTGGGAAACATCCGGAAGCGTATATTCCGCGCCCAGCGAGGCAGCCGCCCCGCAGAAGGAGCTGACGCCGGGGGTGACGTCCCAGCTGACTGCGAGTTCGTCCAGCAGGTCCATCTGTTCCCGGATGGCCCCATAAATGGAGGGGTCGCCTGTATGCAGGCGGACGGTTGTTTTATGGTCAGCTTCCGCCTTTCTCATGGTATCTATGACCTGTTCCAGTGTCATTTGCGCACTGTTGTAAATTTCACAGCCGGGTTTCGCATTTTCCAGCAGCGCGGGGTTTACCAACGAACCCGCGTAAATGATGACGTCGGCCTCCCGCAGGAGCTGCTGCCCCCGCACAGTGATCAAATCAGGCGCGCCGCAGCCTGCTCCTACAAAATGTACCATCAGCGTGCCTCCCCATCTTTTACAACTACAATCGAAAAATAGTCGGAAGAAAAATCAGCGTCTTCCAGCGACTGGAACACCCGCTCGCCTTCCATCCCGCACCGCTGTACCATTTTGGTATGAGAGAGCAGGCCGCGTTTACGCAGTTCCTCCATCACCGCGGGCAGAGATTTTCCGGCTTTCATCAGGACTTTTGTACCGGGGCAGTCCAGCCCTTCTTCCAGTCCGCTGTAAGAGGCGGGCAGGATATGCAGCGGCAGATGGGGCTGGGTCAGCCCCTCCCCCAGACAGGCTGCCGCCGCGCAGAAGGAGGGGACGCCGGGCAGCATCTTTGCAGTAAAGCCTTGTTCCTTTACAGCGTTGTGCAGGTAGTTATAGGTCGAATAGATTGAACTATCTCCCAAAGTCAGGAAAGCAACATTCTTCCCAGCAGAGAGCAGCCCCGTCAGGAGCCCCACAGCAGCCGCGCGGGTACGGCGAAGTTCTTCCTGATCGCGCGTCATCGGCATGTAAAGTTCAACCACTTCACATTCAACGATCTCCGGTACGGCATGTCTGGCAATCTCATAAGCCACCCTGTCATTCTCATCGGAGGAGCGCGGGACTGCAAGCACATCGCAGGTTTTGAGGGTCCTGACCGCCTGCAAAGTCATCAGCTCCGGATCTCCCGGCCCTACGCTCACACCGTATAAAATACCACTCATTCAGGTTCCTCCGACTTTTTGAATTGTTTCAGCAGTTCCGGCGCTTCGGATGTTTGCCCCAGCATGCCGGATTGACTGGAAAACAGGATCACTCCTGTCTGCATCTGCCCCGCCCGGTGTTTCAGATGTTCTTCCATTTTTTGAAGCAAGGTGCGGACTACAGGTTCGGCCAGGCCCTGCTGTTTTAAGAGTTCCAGCGCGCGGTCGGTTGTCGGCGCGTCCATCAGCCCCCGCACCAGTGTCTGAGGAGCGCCGGCCATCGCCGCGTGCGCCGCGAGGATCTCCATCCTTGCATCGGCGGCACGGGAATGGGTTTGAAAGATACCGCCTGCCAGCTTGACCAGTTTTCCGATATGGCCAACCAGCAGCACTCCCTGAAAACCCAAGTAGGCCGCGTAGTCCAGCGTATCGCCCAAAAAGTTGCTGCACAGCACCGAGCGGGACAAATTCAGGCCGAGCATCTTCTTCGCAAATTCTTCTCCATAATTGCCCGGCGTAACAAGGACCGGCGCATCCGACGCCGCCCTGAGCATGTTCAGTTCCGTTCGGATCGTATCAAGCAGAGCCGCTTCGCTCATTGGCTCCACGATACCGGTCGTCCCGAGAATCGAGATTCCGCCCTCGATGCCAAGGCGGGGATTATACGTCTGCCGCGCAATTTCTTTCCCGCGCGGCACAGATACCGTCACATCCGCGCCTCGGCGGGTGTCCTGCCCAAACGCCCCGGCGAGCACTTCCCGGACGCTTTGCACGATCATCTGCCTTGGAACGCGGTTGATTGCGGCGGCGCCGACAGGCTGGTCAAGGCCCGCACGCGTAACGCGGCCCACTCCCTCTCCGCCGTCCACCAAAATTTCTCCGCTGCTGTTCAGTGAAACTCTCACGTAAATCAGCGCGCCGTCCGTTGCGTCAATGTCATCCCCGCCGTCTTTCCGGACAGCGCAGCTCGCACTGTCAGAGTGTATGTGCGCATCCTCGACTTCGAGCCGCAGACAAACGCCTTTTGGCGTTCTGATAGAAACATGGTCTACCGCCGCACCTGTCGCAAGCATCAGCGCCGCGGCTTTTGCGGCAGCTGCGGCGCATGAGCCGGTGGTATAACCGCAGCGCAGTTTTTTCCCCCCGTTTACCACAAATCTGTCCGGCAAAGCGTCTCACACCCCTTCCGCGCAATCAAAAAGCCATTCGGAATCAATTCCCGAATGGCTGAAATTTCTCACCTGCCGGCATGCAACACAAAAAACGGCTGCATGCCTGAAAAATCAACGCTCCGGGGAAACGCAGAGCCTCGCTTGCATCATACGGACGGGTATTCTGGCTTATGCTTCTCTGCTCGGGCTAGCCTTCCCGAGAACATCCCAGTGGCATCACAAGCCTTCACTCCACACTCACAGCAGCGTCCCTGCGCGGGATTTTCACCCGCTTCCCCACTTCACGTACAGTTATAAACAATCCATGATACTCGTTTACTAAAACTTGCTAAAAGTACTATTCAAATTTTAATCGAATCACTTGCAAAAGTCAAGTGAACTGCGTAGGATGCAGTAACACGATTTGAAGGAGGAAGCAAAATGACGATTGTCCCTTATCGCCGTGACAGCGCTGTCCAATATGCGGAACACTGGGCGTTTGACCGCAACCCAAGATTTTTTTCATTCGACGGCATGGGCGGAGACTGCACGAATTTTATTTCCCAGTGCATCTACGCCGGAAGCGGCATTATGAACTATCAAAAAGATACCGGCTGGTACTTTAATAACTCACGTGACAGATCTGCCGCATGGAGCGGCGTCCCGTTTTTGTATCGGTTTCTGACGCAAAACCGGTCGGTCGGCCCATTTGCCAGCGTAGTAAATGCCGACAATATCCAATTGGGAGACGTTATCCAGCTTGGAAATGAGGATGACAGGTGGTACCACTCGCTTTTAGTTACGGGAACCGACCCGATTGCGATCTCTACCCACACGTATGACGCGCATCTGCGTCCGCTCTCCAGCTATACATTCGCCCAGGCCAGATATCTGCATATTGAAGGCGTCCGGCGCTGGTAAATTTTCTGAAGGTATCTTGAAGTACGGAAATTTTTTCTGTAAAATAGTCCTATCATTCGGACGAAATTTGATATGCGCGGGTGGAGTCCAGAGGAAATTTGCATACGCTCCTGTCTTGGAGTCAAAACTGAATACAGTCAAGCGAATCGTCACAGGAGCTGTTAGGAGGGCTTTACATTGAATTGGTACAGTGAGAAGCAGAAAAACGTCATCTCAGAACTGGGTACAGACGCTGTACGCGGCCTCTCGCCGGAAGTGGCGGGAGAACGTCTGGGAAGATTCGGCCCGAACAGGCTGAATGAAAAACCGCCCCTTACCTTTTTTCAGCGCCTGATTGCCCAGATGAAGGACGTGATGATCGGTATCCTTCTGGCTGCGGCGGCGGTTTCGTTAGGCCTCAGTATCTATCATGCCGTCAACGGGCAGGAAGCAGACTGGATCGAACCAATTGTCATTGTACTGATTATCCTGATCAACGCGATTCTGGGCGTTTTGCAGGAAAGCAAGGCGGAAGCCGCACTGGAGGCGCTCAAACAAATGTCGGCGCCGATGGCCCGCGTGATCCGTTCCGGTACGGTTACCTCTGTCCCCTCCTCACAACTGGTTCCCGGCGATCTCATCTCGCTGGAAGCAGGCGATTTCGTTCCCGCCGACTGCCGGCTGACAGAGTCCGCCAGCCTGAAAAGTGACGAATCCGCGCTGACCGGCGAATCGGTGCCTGCTGAAAAAAACGCGGGCACCGCAGTCAAAGAGGACGCGCCCTTGGGCGACCGTGTCAATATGGTCTATTCGGGCTGTGCCATCTCCTACGGGCGGGGTACCGCCGTCGTGGTGGAAACCGGCATGCACACGGAGATGGGCAGGATTGCGGCCATGCTGGAGAACGCGGGAACAGAGAATACCCCTCTCCAGCGCAAGCTGGCCCAGCTCGGAAAATACCTCGGCTTTTTGGCGTTGGGCATCTGCGCAGTCATTTTTGCGGTCGGGCTGCTTGAACGGCTGCCGCTGCTTGAGATGTTCATGACCGCGGTTTCCCTCGCGGTAGCCGCTATCCCGGAAGGGCTGCCCGCAATTGTGACGATCGTACTGGCCATCGGCGTGCAGCGGATGGTTGCAAAAAATGCAATCATCCGGCGTCTCCCCGCTGTAGAAACCTTGGGAAGCGCGTCAGTGATCTGCTCCGATAAAACCGGAACGCTTACACAAAACCGTATGACGCTGGTGAAAGCGTACGCAGGCGGCGAGATCGAGTCCCTCGACGGCGGACTTTCAGGCAAAATTTATGACCTGATCAAGCTCGTAACGCTTTGCACCGACGGCAGTGTTGAACTGATAGACGGAAAAGAAAAGCATATCGGCGATCCGACGGAGACCGCGATCGTCGCCTGCGCCCTGAAAAACGGGCTGGCGAAAGCCGAACTCTTCAATGAATTCCCGCGGGTCGGTGAAATCCCGTTTGATTCCGACCGAAAGCTGATGACGACGGTAAACCGGATCGACGGGCAGCTGTACGCAATCGTAAAAGGTGCTCCTGATATTTTGATGGAGCGGTGCACGGTCGGAGATATCCCCGCCGCGTTACAGGCCAATGAAGCAATGGGGCGCGATGCGCTGCGGGTGCTCGCGGTCGGGTTCAAACTCCTGGAACAGGTTCCGGTTCTGTTTCTCCCCCAGGAGCTGGAAAGCGGGCTGACCTTTGCGGGGCTGGTGGGTATGATCGACCCGCCGAGGCCGGAAGTGGTTGCGTCTATCCGGGAATGCGACGATGCGGGTATCCGGACTGTGATGATTACCGGCGACCATGTCGTCACCGCTTCGGCGATTGCAAAGGAACTCGGAATTTTACAGGAGGAAAGCGAAGCGGTGACCGGAACACAACTGGCGGCGATGAGCGATGAACAGCTGGCGGCGAATATCCGCCATTTCCGTGTATACGCGCGCGTCACCCCATCGGATAAGATCCGGATCGTCAGAGCATGGCAGGACGCCGGCGAAGTGGTTGCCATGACCGGCGACGGCGTAAATGACGCCCCCGCGCTGAAAGCGGCCGATATTGGCTGCGCGATGGGTATCACAGGCACCGACGTGGCAAAGGGCGCCGCGGATATGACCCTGACGGACGATAATTTTTCCACCATTGTCACCGCCGTGCGGGAAGGGCGCGGCATCTATGACAATATCCGCAAAGCGGTACACTTTTTGCTTTCCTGCAACTTCGGAGAAATTGTCACCGTATTTATTGCCATGCTTCTGTGGAGAGAATCGCCTCTGCTCCCGATCCAGCTTCTCTGGGTAAACCTGGTGACGGACAGCCTGCCTGCTTTGGCCTTGGGCATGGAGCCTGTGGAATTTGACGTCATGAAACGGCGGCCGCGTGCAAAGAATGAGAGCATTTTTGCGCACGGCGTCGGGGTAATGGCTGTTTTGCAGGGGATTATGATTGGAGCCCTCACCTTGTTTGCTTATTATATCGGTACGCGCACGGCGCTTGCCAACGCCGGCCTCCCGCTGGGTGAGACCATGGCCTTGGCAGTCCTGTCGATCTCCCAGCTGGTACACGCATTCAACATCCGGTCCCGCCATTCCCTTTTTAAAATCGGTATCTTTTCCAACAAATACATGGTGGGCGCCTTTATCGCCGCCATTCTGCTGATGCTGTTCGTGCTGTGTGTTCCGTTCATGCAGCTGATTTTTGAAGTCATTCCGATGAACGCATCCGAGTGGATTATGGTAATCGGGCTTTCTTTGCTACCGCTTGTGATTATGGAGGCAATCAAGGGGATTTCTTATCTGTTCAGATGGCGCTGAATTGTATAGAAAAGAGATACCGGAACAGGCAAGCCTGTTCCGGTATCTCTTTTTATGCTTCGAAACTTTTTCTTGACAACGATTCAGGTGCGTTGTATTATTGTATCAAATCACTAATACAATAACAAAGGAGGAGGCCTGCTTGACCTGGGAATTCAAAAAAGACCGTCCAATTTATGCGCAATTGATTGAGCAGATAGAGCTGAATATTATCTCCGGCCTGTGGGGGCCCGGTGAACGTCTCCCGTCTGTCAGAGATCTGGCCGCGCAGGCCGCTGTGAATCCGAATACCATGCAGCGCGCCTTGTCGGAACTGGAGCGTGACGGTCTGCTGTATACCGTCAGAACCAGCGGACGTTTTATAACGGAGGACGGCAATATGATACAAAAGTTAAAAGACAGCCTGGCAATGGTTGAAATTCGGGAGTTTTTTGAAAAAATGTCTAAACTGGGCTTTGACCGTTCTCAAACGATTCGAATGCTGGAAAACGCAGCAAGGGGGGAAAAGTAATGGAACCGATTTTGGAATGCCGCGCAATCAGCAAATGGTATGGCGCGAAGCTCGCGCTGGACCGTTTGGATTTAACGATTCCGCGCGGGAGGATCATTCGCCTGCTGGGGCCGAACGGGAGCGGCAAAAGCACCCTGATCAAGCTTTGCAACGGGCTGCTGACCCCTACGGGCGGTGAGCTCCTGATAGGCGGGAAAGCGGTTGGGCTGGAAACCAAAAAAATTGTTTCCTATCTGCCGGAACGCACCTATCTGAACAGCTGGATGCGGGTACATGAGCTCATCGCATTCTTTAAGGATTTTTACGCGGATTTTAACGAATCAAGGGCATATGACATGCTGTCCCGTCTGAGCATCAACCCAAAAGACCGCCTGAAAACCATGTCAAAAGGGACAAAGGAAAAGGTTCAGCTGATTTTGGTCATGAGCCGGGACTCACAGCTCTATCTGCTGGATGAACCGATCGGCGGTGTGGACCCGGCAACGCGTGATTATATCCTCAACACGATTTTGAGCAATTACAACGAAAACGCCACGATCATCATCTCTACCCATCTGATTGCAGACATTGAGCAGATTCTGGATGATGTCATATTTGTCAATCAGGGGCATATTGTTCTGACTGCTTCTGTGGACGAAATCCGCGAACAGAAAGGCATGTCGGTTGACGCCTTATTCAGGGAGGAATTCAAATGCTAGGGAAACTGATTCGTTACGAGATCAGCGCCACAGGCCGCCTGTTTCTGCCTTTTTACGGCGCGTTGATCGTTTTCGCGCTGATCAATAAGTTATTTTTTTCGTTTGATACGCCGGTGCCGGATTTCATTGCCAACGTAACGATGGCAACCTATATCATCATCATTGTTGCGATCGTCGTGCTGACCTATCTTGTCATGATCCAGCGATTTTATAAAAACCTGCTTTCCGACGAGGGGTACCTGATGTTTACCCTGCCGGTGAAATCCTGGCAGCATATCGCCAGCAAGCTTGTGGTCGCGGTGATGTGGACGATTCTCAGCCTTCTGGTTACCCTGTTTACCATCTTTCTGATGGTGTTCAACAGCGAAATGATTCCTCATATTCAGGAACTGGTGGCAGAGGTTCAGCAGGAATTTGCTCCGCTGAATCATGCTGCAATAGTTTCTCTGTTCCTGCAACTGAGCGTGACAGCTTTGATCAGCAGCGTTGCCACCATCCTGATGATCTATACTTCCATTGCAATCGGGCACTTGTTTGGTAAGCATCGTGTTCTTGCGTCGTTCGGCGCCTTTCTGGGAATCAATTTTGCCATCCAAAGCGCGTCCTCGCTATTCATGGCATTTATTATGCCATCCACGATTGAAAAACTGGATGAGTTTGACGGCGCATTTGTTGAAATAATGAACCTGCTTCAGGGCCTTTTCCAAATCAGCAATGTCATAAATATCCTTTTATGCGCTGTTTTTTTCCTGGTAACCAGTTATATTCTGCAGAAAAAATTGAATCTGGAATAAGCATAAAAAGCATTCGATAACAAGCAGCTAAAAACCGGGTGGATCATTGACAATCCACCCGGTTTGTGTTATACTTCAATTTACGCAGTTAAGATGTATTTTATAAATTATAAATATCTAAAACTATCATAGCACATTTTTTCTGTTTTGTCAACCCCCTGTTATCGCCGGCTTTCTGCATTTTACAAAGCCTTTCCATGCAAAATTCAGACCGGCAAACTCTTTATGAAGGAGAATCTTGGATGAGCAACCTTACTTCTCTGCTCCGCGGCGAAAATAATCTTCCTTCCAGGCGAAGCATGGACAGCCTTCTTCAAACCAACGAAATATCCAGCCAATACGGGCTCACTCTGACACAGCAGGATGTCGTGAAACTGGTTCAGATACGGAACGAAGCACTGCGCGGTTATGGGCGATTAGAATTCGGCGCGGGAGTGCTGAACCGTCTTGCCCTCGCATTTTGTGATTCCCCGTATGTCAGTTCAGACACTTACGCGGATATCCTTGCTGAATTGACGGAGCTGTTTTATCAGACGAAAAGTGAATCTCTCGAGCGGATGCCGGACGATCTGGTCATCGACCGGATGAAAGAGGCGTTTAACGGGGCCTGTGAAGGCTCTCTGAAAAGTCTTGCAATTGTAATGGACACAATTGCCTATAATATCCGGGTATATGGCACCGAAACCGCGCCGGAAGCGGAAGAAACAGAGCATACGCATGATTGTGGCCATGATCATGGCCCGGATGAAAGCGATGAGGAATCCGAGTTTTCGTTTGGTGAGGGTGAGGAGGACGGAAATTGGCGAACAGTGAGATTTTAAAGCACTCTGCAATTGATCCGGAGGCAATTGAGGATAAACAGTTTACCGCTTCCCTGCTGCAGGAAATGGTACGCACAGGATTGGCCGATCAAACATTTGCTGATTTTTTCCAGAATCAGCTTTTAGAACTGCTGAACAGTCAGCTGAAAAAAATAACAAATAACAAAAGCAGTTCCGTTCCTGTCGAACTGGCAGATGATTTAATGGACGGAATCGCTTATTGCATAGACACCGCGCTTAAATCTCTCCCGACGCTGGAAGAAAGCGCTGCGACGCTGCACAGCCAGTCCGTTCAGTCGCTGTATGAGTTGGGCACGGAGCAGCTGGACAAGCATGGAAAAGCCTGTGTCGCCCTGTTGTCCCGTGCCCGCGCAACCCGCCTGAAAACAGCGAATCAGGGCTATCAGCTGGTTCTGGATGTCACATTTCCTGATTTTATTCGCAGCTGGAAAACAAATCCTTTTCCTCATGATTTCGAAGTGATCACAGAATATCCGCTGGCAGTCGAACCGGCTGAAAGCGGGATTGCCGGGGTGCACAAGCGCCTGTCCGCCCTTGCGCTTGAGAACCGTTTTTGCGCCCGTTATCCTCAGGAAACCGTTGAATCTTTACTGGGAGGATATGCCGACGCTCATCGCGTCACCGCCGCAGACGCCTATATCAATTTATTCACACTATGCCTGCAGAACCTTCTTCTAAATAAGCTGCTGGGGCGGGACGGCCTGCTGCTTACCGAAGACGAACGCACCCGGCTGGAACAAAAGCTGCGTCCGCTCAGTCCCTGCCAGCGGGCGGAGCTCATCAGGTACACAGCGGAGTTGTTTTTAAAAGAAAGTGCTTTGGAGTATCCGAAACTGGAAGATTATATCCGGCGGGCAGCGCTTGATTTCGCAAATCTGCTCAATTCGGCAGGCGGAACTCTCGTGGAACTTTCCGTTATAACCCCGGCTGCGCGCAGCCTTGTCCATACCGATGGTGAGCGTTTGGAGGACGACGCGTTTGCTTTGGTTGCCGAAGAGGTTATGCTGGCCGAAACGGCAAAAGAAAAAGTGCAAATTCTGCAAAGCGAACTGCGCAGTCTGGAAGACCTGACCGACTTACTGGCATCCGGCTCCATTTTCGAGGACGAATTCGAACAGCTGTACGCCTTGTTCGATCCCGTTACCCTTGCAATGCTGCTGTCCGTATCCCCCGTTACGCTTACAGGCCAAACACTCACAATCCAGACAGACCTCGAGTGGCAGGCCGCGCTTGTTTCCTATCTGAACCAGATGGATGAGCAACAAAAAGCGGAGATTCTCTCGATTTATCATTCCGCAGTGGAATGAATACAAAAAAGGAATGCTGGAAGGCGCGGTTCAATTGGGCAGCGTATTGAGCCATACTCCAAACCGATACGGAAAAGAGTTAAGAGAGGCTAAGCCATAAATGGTTTAGCCTCTCTTAATCAGTTGCCTGTCTATTTCTTACAAGGATAAGGTTTCCTCTCATCCGTACGATTTACAAGATAATCAATACTGGTCTCAAACAAATCTGCGAGCTTATCCAATATTGGTATAGGGATATTAAGATTCCCAAGTTCATAATCGGAATAAGTTGTTTGATGAATTCTTAAATATTCAGCCATTTGCGCTTGTGTTATATCTTTATCTTCCCGCATATTACGAATTCTTTCATACATGGCGATCACCTCAATCTCATTATGCCTTAAGGGATAATCCCTTATTGACTTTTAAGGTATATTCCCTTAAAATGTAATGAGATATATCGTGATTCATATGGGAGGGACGCTTGTGGAACCAGAGATTATCGATTTACATGACAAACGGATAGAGCAATCGGTTGTTGGCATCAGTGCGAAACTTGCGGATGCTGTAGAGATGGTGCGAAGAGCCAAGGAAATGGCAGCCAACTCGGAGAATGTGCTAATTAAATCACAGTTGGAATTGGAAGAACTTTACATAGCTCTAGATACCGGAGCTGACCAGCGAACTGCTCCGCCTCTTCATTGAGCGCATTGAGGCCGGAGAACGCGGGGAACGCTACTCCAGAACCGCAGAACAAGAAATCGCAATCCGCTGCCGTGACATCGGCGTACTGAAAGCATTCTTGGAAGAAACTAAAAAAATAGCCGTTTAACGAGCAAAGGCAGATAGCATTATCTGCTGTCTGCCTTCACAGAAATCCACGGCTCGGTTTATGCCCCTATAGACACACGCTTGAAATTATGCCTTTTCAGTAATCTTATTTTCTGATCAACCGGGTCAGAGATCATACGACTGAAACCCTTTGCCGATAATCTCGCTGGTATTGGTAACGAGGATAAAGGCGGTCGGTTCCACGGTTCTTACATATTTGCGAAGTGCAACAGCCTGAGGGCGTTTCAGCGCGGTAAAAACAATGTACTTTTTGCCATGTGTAAACGCCCCCTGCGCCGTACAGACGGTAGCGCTGCGGCCTAACCGGTGAACAATGAATCTGCAGATCGGTTCCGGGTCATCGCAGATGATATTGAAATATTTACAGAGGTTGATGCTTTCAATGACGTTGTCGATCACCAGCGACTTCACCATCAGACCTACAAAGGAAAACAGGCCCGTCCGAATATCAAAAACAAAAAACGACAGCAAAACCACAATCAGGTCGCTGATGAACAGGCCTACTCCAATGTCGCCGCCCGAGTATTTTTTGAAAATCATGGCCAGAATATCGGTGCCGCCGCTGGACGCACCTATATGAAAAAGTACAGCCGACGCCATCGCGGGGAGCGCTATCGCGTAGCACAGCTCCAGCATCGGCTGGTCGGTCAGAGGGACGGGCATCGGGCAAATCCGTTCCAACACAGTGAGCCCCACCGACAGCAGCAGGCTGGAATAGGCCGTCATGATACCGAAGCTCCGCCCCAGGAACGCAAATCCGACAATCAAAAGAATCATGTTCATTGCAAAGCTGATGGTGGAAGCTGTGTAGGGCACAACCTTCGCAACAACAACAGCAAGTCCGGTCACTCCGCCAAACGAAAAATGATTGGGAAACTTAAAAAAATAGATGCCAACCGCCATGACAAGCGTGCTCACTGTTAACAGAAAAAACCGATAAAGTTTTTGTTTCATATTTGTTTTGCCCGTTACAGAATAAACTTTCTGATCGCTTCTGCCACGGCCCCTTCATTATTCGTTGCACAGGTTACGAACCTGGCAGCCTGTTTCGCGGCGTTGCCCGCATTTGCGGGCGCTGCGGAAACACCTGCAAACCGGAGCATCTCCACATCATTTCCCCCGTCGCCCATTGCCATTGTTTCCTCGGGTAAAATGCCGAGATATTCGCAAAGATGAGCTAAAGCCGCGCCTTTGTTCGCGGACGTACTGTTGATTTCTATGTTTTTTTCAATGGAGGAGGTCAGTGAAATTCCGTGTACCCTGTTCAGACGGGTCAGAATTTCCTTCTGCATGCTGTCCGGCAGGTATGGCAGGTTTATCTTCTCAAGCATCACCTGATCCTGGCTGATGTGATCATGCAGACTTTCTATCAATTGAACGCCGCGCGACATCATGGCGCGACGGCCCGGTGATACCGGAAACTGTTTCAGCAGATGCGCCCTGCCTGTCTCTACATAAGGCAGACCGTTGCAGTAGGCCTCCATATAAAGATCCAACCCATCCAGCGCCGCTAAAATCGACAGGGCCGTTTCCCGCGAAAGTGGATTCGCGTACAAGACCTTGCCGTCCGATAAGTCGGTAAGAACGGCGCCGTTTGATGTAATCAGAAACCGCTGTCCGGGAATCGCCGCCATCTGATCCGGAATGCGCCCCCTTACACGTCCGGTAGCGGTCACCACTGTGATTCCCCCGGCAATTGCAGCTTCAATCGCGGCGCGGTTTTCGGGAATGATTGTGGCATGGTCATCACAAAGGACGGTTCCGTCCATATCCAGCGCAAGCAGTTTGATATTCATGCAGTCTCTCCAATTTCTACAGGTTACATGCCGGACAGAAATCCCGCCCGGCCAAAAATATTATACACTGATTTGGCGCAGATAGGAACCCCAAAATTGCGCTTTCTGTCTGTTTCTGGTACAATAAGGTTTATGTAATCTGGAATTTTCAAAACCGGAGGCAATTCTATGTTTCTCTGTCCAATCTGCCGAACTGATCTTGTGCAATCCGGCAGGACTCTGCGGTGTCATAACGGCCATTCCTTCGATCTTGCCGCGCAGGGGTATGTCAACCTGCTGCCCGCCAACAAAATGAGCAGCAAGGCTCCCGGAGACAACGCCGAAATGGTAAACGGGCGCACGCGCTTTCTCGACAGCGGCAGCTACCAGCCTCTTTCCGATGCGCTCAACCGCACTGTCATAGCCCTGGCCGCGGATTCCCCCCGAATTCTGGACGCGGGCTGCGGGGAGGGCTATTATGCCGCCAGACTTTATGATGCGCTAAAGGCTGCCGGAAATGCCCCCGATTTCTCGGGCATTGATATTTCCAAGCGGGCGGTACGCCATGCGGCAGGCAGGCTTCCGGAAGGTGGTTTTGCAGTGGCCAGCCTGTTTGAACTTCCCGTCGCCGAAGGGTCGGTTGACATCTGCTACAATATTTTTTCCCCTGTCTGCGCCGGTGAATTCGCGAGGGTACTGGCCCCCGGAGGGCATTTCATTGCCGTTTACCCCGCGGCGCGCCATCTTTTTGCGCTGAAAGAAATCCTTTACGAAAAGCCCTATGAAAATGAGGAGAAATCGTTCGAGCTGGAGGAACTGGAAATTGAGAACCGGGAACGGCTTTCCTATTCTTTTACGCTGAACTCCAATGAGCTGATTGAAAGCCTGTTCATGATGACGCCCTATTATTATAAAACGCCTGTCGATGGCTCACGCCGTCTGGCAGAATGTGAACGGCTTTCCATTGAAGCGGATTTTTGGATTGTCACCTACCGCAGGAGGAATGGCAGATGAGCCGCGTTTACCTGATGCGCACAGACAGACAAGATTTATCCGCCGCCACGTGGGGGCTGCTGGAGCAAATTCTGGGGCATCTTCCCGCTGTCGAAAGAGGACCGCACAGAAAGCCCTTCTTCCCCGATCATCCCGATCTGCAGTTCAGCCTTTCCCATACAAAAGGTGCGGTGGCCTGCGCAGTTTCCGACCGCCCCTGCGGGCTGGATATCGAATTGGAAAACCGCAAGGTGAATCTCGCGGCAGCCAGGCGTTTTTTTACCCCACGGGAAATGATTGATACAGGAAATGATGCTCTGCGGTTTTTAGAGGTGTGGACACGCAAAGAGGCGCTTATAAAACGGAGCGGCGGTATGCCCTGCCCTCTGAAAGAGTTGGAAACCATAGGGCATCCCGAAATTCTCACGAAACTGCACAGCGGCTTTGTGATTTCTCATTGCAATGAGATTCCTGAATTTACCGTCACAATTGTAAACCAATTTATGATATAGGTTGACAATTCATCCGTAATTGCTTATAATGCAAGAAGAAATTTACAGAAACGGATGGATGACAAAATGAATTCTGCTCAGAGCACGAAGATCCACAATTTGACCTTTATCGGTTTGCTTGCCGCGCTGATTTGTGTATTGGCGCCAATTTCTTTCCCCATTCCAATTTCCCCGGTTCCTATTTCCATGGCGTTTCTCGCCGTCTATTTCTGCGCGATTGTCGGAGGGATGAAACGCGGCACTATCAGCGTGGTGGTTTACATTTTGCTTGGGGGCATCGGGGTGCCGGTGTTCGCGGGATGGACAGCCGGATTTCAAAAACTTGCCGGCCCTACGGGCGGATACCTGATCGGCTACCTGTTTCTCGCTGCAATCACAGGATATTTTGCAGACCGGTTCGAGGATAAAATACCGATCTGCCTGTTTGGTATGATTATGGGCACTTTGATTTGCTACCTGTTTGGCACCGTTTGGCTTGCGGTTCTGATGAAAGTCAGTTTCGGCAAGGCATTATTCATGGGTGTCATTCCTTACCTGCCGGGAGATGCCGTCAAAATAGCGCTGGCGCTGCTGAGCGCGTTTCCTCTGCGCAAAAGGCTGAAGTCCGCGGGAATCGTATAAAAAATGCCCTTGCCGGCGAATATTGCCCGCCGGCAAGGGTATTTTCAAGTTTTACAGCGCTTTTTTCTTTTGTCCATCAAGGCCCGGACGGCCGCGGCAAAAAGCAGAATGAGAGAAACTGCAACCACCCCGATGATTCTTGGATAGCTTCCGGAAAAGCCATCTTTTGATAAATGCTTTACCAGAATCCCCAGGTATGCCCAGATAACTATCATCCCGAAAGCAATATGATCATACTTCAGAATCGCCCGCAAACCCGCTACAAGTCCGGTTAACAGTACAATGATTGTCCATGCGGATTCTATGGTACGAAAATGATCCCATTCCAGGCTGACAAGATACACCGTTATATTTGCGATAGCCGCAATGGAAATCCAGCCGGTATAGATATCAAACGGAAGTTTTAAAAACATCGTTTCTTTAGGGGTCAAGTTTTCTTTGCTGATCGCCTGCACGATTTCGGCTAGGCAAGCCAGCAAGATTACAATCAGAATCAGCGACAGGGCAATCATCTGATAATGCCAGACAAGTACCCAGCAAATGTTTACCAAAGATGAAACGCAAAAGTAGACGCCTACCTCATGCCGCAGCATTGCATGCGGGTTTTCGCTTTTTTTCCTGAAAAAACCGAACTGATATAGGGCGTATCCCGCAAGCAAAAGATAAATGACCGGCCATATGGAAAAAGTATAATCGGCCGGAACAAACAGGTTTGGATAAAGGTTCGATACCTGCCCGGTTGTCATACCGTTAACCGGAAGCGTTTCCGCAAGCACACTGACAAGTACCATTGCCATAAAAGTAACGATCACAGAAATTTTGATACAGGTTTTCATGCTCTTCATTCTGTGCCCTCCTCCTAACCGGTTTTCTATCTCTGTATTCTTGAAAACTGAAATGATTCCTTTCCATTCTATGCTGTAAACGCACCTTTTCTTTCCTGCATTATAACCGCAAAAAATGACTTGTCAAGCCGTTTTTGTAATCCGATTAATTAATATAGGATATCTGCATTTTCGTATTTTTTCGGAAGCCGGAGAAACAATAATCGAAGATATTTTGTAAATCTCTTGATTATATACTCTTTTTGTGTATAATAGTATTATAAATCCAAAAATATGCAGGAGGAATAAAAATGGCGTTGCAACATTTTGATGCGGATACATTTGAATCCGGCGTTGAAAAATCCAAAGGACTGGTTTTAGTAGATTTTTGGGCACAATGGTGCGGCCCCTGCAAAATGCTGGCCCCCATTATTGAAGAACTTGCAAGTGATTACGATGGCAAGGCGGTCGTTGGCAAGGTAGATATTGACGAACAGCAGGGGCTGGCGTCAAAATATGGGATTATGTCCATTCCTACCCTGGTACTGTTTAAAGACGGCCAGGAGGTTAACCGTTTGGTCGGATTCCTGCCCAAGCAGAAAATTGCACAGATGATCGAGAACGTTTAATAGAAAAGCACAGGCGTCGAATGAAAATTCGGCGTCTGTGTTTTTATAAGGATTATCCATTTCCATACGGTAACAATAGATAAGACGTCACAGGATAGCATAACCCCATGGCAGCTTTTCAGCGTGTTACTTGAATCAAATGAAACGCGGGGGATGAGTATGATCGTAGTCACAGCAGGCCTTGCCGACAAAAAGTTTAACGCCATCATGAAAAAAGGCGGAAACGGTACCCTTTCTATTTTAGAAGTACAGACACAGAATGCGGCATTTTTAGGAGACGAGCCCGATCTGGTTTTGGTAACCGGGCAAAAAATTGAACAAATCAGCTGCCGCAACGCGGTCTTTTTGGTACGCGGACACAGCAGCATGCCCGAAAAATTTTGCTGCGAACAAGCCGTTGCCGTTGTTGACAGCAGCGACCAAAGCCTTCTGGAACAAGTGGCGCAACACCATATCAAAGCGCTGACCTGCGGGCTCGCCAGTGTAGACACGCTCACTTTATCCTCTTTTACCACGGACAGCGCGGTCATTTCCCTTCAGCGGCAGATCGAGGCTTTTGACGGTACTGTGCTGGAACCATTTGAGCTTCCCGTATCCTTTTCCACCCATGTGGAACCTTTTTCACTGCTCTCCTGCGCCGCCGTATTCTGCTTTCTGGGGAAGAAAAACCCCCTGATAAACTGTAAATTATGGGAACTGCAGGGATAGACTATTTGGATTCACTCTTTATTCCTGCTTTTTCAAGATTTTCAAGGTGTTCTTCCCACGTCTCTGCATAATAATAGTTCTGATTCGCATCGGTTATAAAATAAAAGTAATCGGTATCCGCAGGATTCAATGCCGCCTTGATTGCATCGAGCCCGGGATTGCAGATTGCGCCGGCGGGAAGGCCGTCGCATTTATACGTATTATATGTGTTGTTATAGCGGTTTTTATCCCCCGAAATAAACGGCTTGATTGCACCTTCCACGTAATTGATGGTAACATCACACTGTAATTTCATACCCTCATCCAGCCGGTTATGCAGAACCGATGAGATATAAGGCATCTGGTCATGTCCAAACGCCTCCTTTTCAATGATGGAAGCAAGCGTTATAATTTCATCGACAGAATAGCCGCTTTCCTGTATTTTTGTACGCAGGCCGGCACTCATTTTCTGTTCTGTATGGGTCAATATTTTGCGAATAATCGCATCGGGCGGATCACTGGAATAAATTTCATAGGTATCCGGAAACAAATATCCCTCCAACTCGAAGCAGCGTCCTGAATTGGAGCGTTGCTGCGCCACAAGCGGGAATTCGCTGAAATCTCCATTTTGGCTTGCCGCGATAAATTCATCTGCCGTACAGATCCCCTTTTGCTCCAACAGCAGGCCAATTCGTGCCAGCGTGTATCCTTCCGGAATGGTAATGGTCTGTGTCAGCGGAGTTTGGTTTTCAGCGGAATCCGACGAGGCAGCGGCTGATGCAGGCTGATCCTGCGGTTCAGAACCGCCGGCATCCTGTTGAGCCTGCGAACTTGCAGAGCTGTTTTCCATTGTGCTTACGGCAACAGCTTCGTCTTTTGTCTCTGAAACTGAAGACGCTGACGAAAGTGCGCCGCTTGGCGGCTCGTCTTCAGATTGAATGCCGTCTGAAGAAACCGCCGGGCTGACCGGCTCCGATTCGGGTTCGGGGCGGGAAAATGTTCTGTCGCAGCCCGCTAAAATCACAAAAATAAAAAGGAGCGCAATTGTTTTTCTGATAAAACTCCTTTTCAAAATATCACCTCGCTTAAGGGCTTATCCTCAACTGATTCCATTTATGTGTTTCATACAGTATAGCCCTAAACAAAAAATAATGCAAATTTTTATAAATAATCCCCTTTTCTGGCATGAACATTTTTTACGAGTAGCCATACGGCGAATACTGGTTTTTCGTGTAGTATTTGGCAGTGATAATCAAATATAGCGTGCCCATACTATTACTGCAAACGCAAAACAATTTACTTGAAATGAAAAACGAAGGAGCGAATTAAATTTATGGCTAACTCTAGCAGAAACGTTGTTCCTGAAGCGCGTGAAGCGCTCAATAAGTTCAAAATGGAAGCTGCCAGTGAAGTGGGCGTTAACCTGAAGCAGGGTTACAACGGCGACCTTACTTCCAGACAGGCTGGTTCTATCGGTGGCCAGATGGTCAAGAGAATGATCGAAGCTTACGAAAACTCCATTAAATAATTAAATGGAAAAAACAAAGACGGACAGGCAATCGCCTGTCCGTCTTTCCATGTTTATCTGTTTTGCGCCAGACGTTGGACCAGTTCCCCATCAGGGAGCACCACTGCGGTCTGATAAGGCTCATAGAGCACCAGACCGGGTTTTCCGGAAGGATGTTTCCATACATTTCGCACTTCCGTATAGTCAACAAGCACCTTTCCGGACTCCCGCGCCTTGGAATGGTATGCCGCAATTGCGCAGGCCTGTTCCAATGTCCGATCGGGGACTTTCCGCCCCTCTGTTATCACGATAACATGCGAACCCGGAATTTTTTGCGTATGGAACCAAAGATCGCTGTTGCGGCTTTCCTTCAATGTTAAAGAATCATTCTGGGTATTGTTTCTGCCGCACAAAATGGTAAACCCGTCGTCCGACAAAAAGCGAAGCGGAGGAAGTTTTTCCTCTTTCATCCCGCGTTTCGCCGTTCTTTTCAGGTATCCGCCGGCCGCAAGCTCTGTACGGATTGCAGTCAGCTCGCTCTCCAGCGAGGCGCGCGAAAGTTCGTCAAAAACGCTTTCAAAATATTGCTGCTCCGCTTCGCCCTGTTCAATTAGGGCGCGTAGTTTTTTTTCCGCAGTATCGGCTTTCCGGTACTGTGCATAATACCGCTGCGCGTTCTGTGAGGGAGTCAGCCTTGGGTCCAGTTCTATTTCAACAGCAGGGCTTCCCTCCTGATAGAAATTCTCGAGCGATGCGATTTTCTGGCCTTTTTCCAGACGATACAAATTGGAATTTATCAAATCTCCGTAAATTTTAAGCTGTTCCCGCTCGGTAGAAGTTTTTAACTCCTCCCGCTGGGCGGCAAGTTTTCTCGATGTCCGGTCGGCCAGATTCACCAGCAGTTTGAGGAGGTCCGCACTGCGCTGGTGCATCCTGTCGATGCGGTCGCGCTCATTGTAAAAATGATCCAGCAAGTCACTGTAGGTGTCGTAAGAACGGCAAACCAGCGCATGGCCGTACTGGTTGATATCAAGAAACGTAAAATCTTTCGGCTTTCCCGCGGCGTCAACCAGCATCGTCGGATGCGTTTCGTTTGCCGAAAGCTGGTCAATCAACTGCGACAGATAGAACTTCAGCCGCATGAAGTGTTCATCAGTCAATTTTGAAACGATCACTTCCGCTCCCCGCGCCGCATGATGCGCAATTTCCCGGCAGACAAGGGGCGACACGCCTTCAAGCGCCTGCAGGAGCGCTTTTGACAGTTCCACATCGGGGCCCGCCTGTACCCGCTCAATCATCTGCGCGGGTGTCGCCTCAAAGAGGCTCAGCCGGTCCTGAGCGGGCACAAGCGTATACGTCATCCCGGGCAAAATCGGACGGACCCGGGACATCTCGTCGTTGATACGCTTTACAGAATCCACAATCCGACGGTCAGAGCCGATCAGGATAATATTGCTGTGCCGCCCCATAATTTCGACGGCAAGCGTCATGACAATCCGGTCGCCCATTTCGTTCACCGTTTCAAAATCGAACTGCAGAATTCTGTCCAGTCCGACCTGCCGGATATCCACAAGCTTTGCGCCGGTAAGATGCTTGCGCATCAGCATGCAGAACATCGGCGGCGATTTGGGGTTGTCCTGCGGCTGGGCAGTAAAATGCAGCCGCGGGTTGGATGCCGACGCGGAGATCAGCAGTTTGTGGTTTCCGCCCTGCGCCCGCATCGCAATCACAATCGTTTCCTTTGCGGGCTGATGGATTTTATCCACCCGCCCGTTCAGGATAAGACCGGTCAGTTCGTTTTTCAGTCGGTTCAGAAAGAGTCCGTCTAAAGGCATAGTGTTCTCCTGTGTTCAGTTCATGCTAAAGCAGTTTCATCTGCTTTTCATCAATCAGTTGTTTTCAAGGGTATGAATAAAGCGCTCAATCCGTTTCAGAGCCTCCACCAGATGGTTGACCGAGTAGGAGTAGGACACACGGACAAACCCTTCGCCGCTTTGTCCGAAAGCGTCTCCCGGAACAACCGCGACATGCTCCGCTTCCAGCAGCTTCATGCAGAATTCGTTGCTGGTCATACCGGTTTTCCGAATGCTCGGAAATACATAAAATGCGCCTTCAGGCTCAAAACAGGTCATCCCGATGCGGTTGAAGCCTTCCACCACAAGGCGGCGGCGCATGTCATATTCATCCCGCATCCGCTCAATATCAGGATCGCAGTGGCGCAGAGCTTCAATTGCGGCATACTGGCTGGTAGTCGGCGCGCACATGATGGCAAACTGGTGCAGTTTCACCATCTGCTTAATCACCGGTTCCGGCCCCGCGGCATAGCCAAGACGCCAGCCTGTCATCGCATAAGCTTTGGAAAAGCCGTTGACCACGATGGTCCGCTCCTTCATACCTTCAATCGACGCGAAAGACACATGCCTTTCATCGCCGTAAGTAAGTTCCGCGTAAATTTCGTCGGAGAGCACCATAATATCAGTGCCGCGCAGGACCTCTGCAATCTCTTCCAGATGCCTGCGGCGCATGATACCGCCGGTAGGATTGTTGGGGAACGGCAGGATCAGGAGTTTTGTTTTCGGCGTAATGGCCGCCTGAAGCTGCTGCGCGGTCAGCCGGAAGGAATCCTCCGCCTTTGTGGCAATCGGCACGGGTATGCCGCCGGTCAGCCGGGTAATCGGGTCGTAACAGACAAAGGACGGTTCCACCACCAGCACTTCGTCGCCGGGTTCCACAATTGCCCGGATACAAAGGTCGATCGCCTCACTGCCGCCGACTGTGATGAACACCTCCTGCTTCGGGTCGTAATCCAGAGAAAAGCGGCGGCTCAGATAATTCGAGATCTCCGTCCGCAGCGCAATCAGGCCGGCGTTCGCGGTATACCAGGTATGTCCTTTTTCAAGGCTTTCAATGCCCGCGCGGCGGATGCTCCACGGCGTTTTAAAATCCGGCTCGCCGACCCCCAGCGAAATGACATCCTTCATTTCCGACGCAATATCAAAAAAGCGGCGGATGCCGGAAGGTTTCAGCTGCACCGCACGCTGGCTGAGCACTTTTGAATAATCCATCACAGGGAGGTGACCTCCCTCTCGTCCTCATTGTCCTCCACCATCATAATCCCGCGCTCTTTATATTTGCGCAGAATAAAATGGGTGGATGTGGACTGGACCGGTTCCAGCGGAGCCAGCCGGTGCGCGACAAACAGCGCGATCTCTTTAAACGTTTTCCCGCTGATGGTCAGCGCGATATCATATCCGCCGCTCATCAGGTAACAGGTTTCCACCTCGCGGAACTGCGAAATAGTATAGGCAATCTCTTCAAATCCCATCACGCCGTTGGGGATGACTTTGAGTTCAATCCTGGCACCGACCAGATCCCGTCCGGTTTTATCCCAGTCAATCAGCGCCCTATATCCTTTAATGATTCCCTTCTTTTCACAATCCGCGATGGCATCCGCCACTTCCTGCTCGGAAGCCCCGATCATGGTTGCTATCTGTGCGTTCGAAAGCTTCGCATTATCCGCGAGCAGCCTGAGCATTTTTTCAATATCCTGTTCTTTCACAAAGCACAACTCCTTTATGTTTTTACGCAGCCGCTGTCTCAGATGATTTTCATCTGGAGCGGCTGGCGCTGTTTATAAAATGTAAAATAAGAAAACCCGGCGTCCAGAAGCATCTGCATTGCGGCGTCGATCCCCCGTCCGACCGCATCCGCGGAATGTGCGTCGGAGCCGAGCGTAATATATTCGCCGCCAAGTTCCCGGTATCGTTTGACGTACCGGATTCCCGGCATGGTATCTCCAAGGGGCTGGGAAAGCCCGGAAGTATTGATTTCAATTGCACGCCCTGTCTGTGCAACTGTACGCAGGATTTGATCAATCTGGTCCTCGTACCGGCCAAGGCCAACCTGAATTTTATGTGTGCCCGTAATATACCGCAGCGGATAGGTCAAATGGCCGACCGTATCGAAATTTCCCCATTCGGCAACCTGCAGCAGATAGGAAAAATACCAGGAAAGGTATTCGTCGATCTCCCCGGCTGTCCATTCGGAAAAGTTGCTGAAATAAATATCTTCCCCCTGGGCAGAATTATGCTGGGAAACCATAACCATATCAAACGGGAACCGGCTGAGCACGCGCTCTGTAAACTGCCGGTCGTACAGCACATCAGACAGCTCGACACCCGCCATAACCGCCAGGCGCCCGTTAAAAATGCGTTTCGCTTTATTGACATCAAAGACGGATTGTGTGATCCTCATCTCATACCTGTCTTTTTCGTAGTCTTTCAATTCACAGTGGTCTGTAACGCAAATCCCGGAAACCCCGGCTTCGATCGCCTTTTCACACATAAAGGTAACCGAATGGCTGGCATCAAAGGAGTTTTCGGAATGTGTATGGCTGTCGAAAAGATTAATAAACAACGTTATCCCCTCACTTCTGTCATGAAGACCTGTTCTCGCACCGCCATAAGGAGAAATCCTGCTTCCTCCAGAAAAGGTATGAAATGTTATTTTAGTATAGCACAAACTACTTGAAATAGTATAGTATTTTTGTAAATATCGTGTTATACTAATTCTGTTGTTTTGTCAATTCACCCGAAACGGGGTGCAATTTTTTGGGAGGTAACACAATATGCGTGCTGTTTTAACTGTCATAGGCAAAGATCGGGTGGGTATTATGGCAAAGGTTTCCAATCAATGCGCGGACTGCAACGCCAACATTATTGAAGTTACGCAGACCGTCCTGCAGGAGCTGTTCTGCATGATCATGATGATCGATATATCCAATGTAAACTGTGAACTGTCCGAACTGGTTTCCAAAATGGACGAACTGGGCAAGGAATCCGGCCTGTCTATTCATGTGATGCATGAGGATATCTTTAATTCCATGCACCGCATCTGACCTTTACTCTACATAAAGGAGCCTAATCTATATGCTGAATACCAGTGACATTCTGGAAACAATCAGAATGATACAGGATCAGAACCTCGATATCCGCACCATTACCATGGGGATTTCCCTGCTGGGCTGTGCGGACGGCGATATCAACCGGTCCTGTGAAAAAATTTATCAAAAGATCACCCGGTGCGCAAAAGACCTTGTCAAAACCGGCGAAGCGCTGGAAACAGAATACGGAATCCCGATTATCAACAAGCGGATTGCCGTTACCCCAATCGCGATGCTGATTGCCGCTTCGGGAGGCGACCCGGTTCAGTACGCGCTGACGCTGGAAAAAGCCGCGATTGAAGTCGGCGTGAACTTTATCGGAGGGTTCTCCGCCCTTGTGCACAAAGGGTTTGCCGCAGGGGATGAGGCACTGATCAACGCGATTCCGGAGGCGCTGTCCCAGACCTCCCATGTCTGCTCCTCCGTCAATATCGGCACCACAAAGGCCGGTATCAACCTCGACGCCGTAAAAATGATGGGAAACATCATCCGCCGCTGTGCTGAAATCACCGCCGACCGCCAGTGTGTCGCGGCTTCCAAACTGGTAGTGTTCTGCAACGCGCCGGAAGACAACCCCTTTATGGCGGGCGCCTTCCATGGCGCCGGGGAGCCTGACTGCGTCATCAACGTGGGCGTTTCCGGCCCCGGCGTTGTCCGCGCCGCTCTGGCCGCCGCGCCGGAGGATACGGATATTACCGCGATTGCTGAAATCATTAAAAAAACCGCTTTCAAAATTACCCGCGTCGGCCAGCTGATCGGCACCGAGGCGAGCCGCCGGTTGGGAATTCCGTTCGGCATTGTGGATCTGTCGCTGGCCCCCACCCCCGCCGTAGGGGATTCCGTCGCCCATATCATCGAAGAGATCGGCATTGACATCTGCGGAGGCTGCGGGACAACCGCCGCGCTCGCCATGCTCAACGATGCTGTGAAAAAAGGCGGCGTCATGGCATCCTCGTCTGTCGGCGGCCTTTCCGGCGCGTTTATCCCGGTTTCCGAGGATGCGGGCATGATCGCCGCGGCACGCTGCGGCGCGCTGCACATCGAAAAACTGGAGGCAATGACCGCTGTCTGCTCAGTCGGCCTCGATATGATCGCCGTTCCGGGAGATACGCCCGCCGAAGTGATTGCCGGAATCATTGCCGATGAAGCGGCAATCGGTATGGTGAATTACAAAACGACCGCCGTCCGCATTATCCCGGCGATCGGGGTGAAAGACGGCGAGGAGCTTGAATTTGGGGGCTTGTTCGGCACAGCGCCGGTCATGCCGGTCAGCAAGGTGTCCCCGGCCAAATTCATCAACCGCGGCGGACATATTCCCGCCCCGCTCCAGAGCCTGAAAAACTGATCAAACTTTGCAGCCCCAACTGAAAAGAGCCCGCCGCTGCGGGCTTTTTTGATTCTATATGGGCAGTAAGCAGATAGGAAAGGCCGCCGGATTCATCCGGCGGCCTTCAAAGTGGAAAAAGAGGATTTGCATTATCTGGATGCTTTTTTGAGAGCAACTGCACCGGCCGCGGCAAGGGAAACAACCGCCGCCACGACTGCCACACCGACCATGTCGGAGGAACCGGTGTTCGGGATATCCTTGCCGGTATCCACAGCAGCATCTTCGGATTCTTCCGGAACATCGGAAGTTTCTTCGTCCACATCGTCATAAGAAGTGACATCCAACTCGGTATCGGAAATCACGTAAGTGCCCAGAGTACGGGTCTTAATGGTCCAGCCCGCGATGCCGGTGGTGCTGTCATTGTCTTCGTCATAAGTGAACTGAGCGGTCACATCTGTCAGATAGCCGTCAGAATCCACTTCGTAAATATAGCAGTCCCCCGGATTGGGAGCATAATCCTCATCCTCATCCCACGGAATGCCCAGTGTCAGAGTCGCGCGGGAAGTGGAGGGAACGGTCGGGTTGCCGACAAAATCAAAGAACCAGAGGTCGGCATTGACAGGATCGCCGTATTCGGCATAAATGTCGGAGTCAGACTTGGTGGACAGCTTCGCATAGAAATCGGAAGCGTCGTCATCGCTTGAAAAATAGATTGCGGCGCGGTCATCGCCCCAAATCAGGGTGTTGTTCTCATTATCCTCCGGAGAGAAGTAGACGCTGTCGCCGGTGTCGGCGTCGCCGTCAGAACCTGTGATTTTTGTATTATTGATCCAGAAGGTAATGCTCAGGTCCGCGGTTTCTCCGGAAGTCCAGTCAAATGCGCTTCCGCTATTGGGGGTCAAGGAAGAAGTGGAACTGTCCATATCTTTCTTGGCCTTAAATGTGACATCGGCTGTTGCTTTCAATTCGGACGTGGTGGTGGTGTCCCCCAGTTCGATCTTTAAATAACTCCCACGGTCAAGATCTCCGAGTTTTTTGTTGGAAACCTGCATAACACTTTTAATGAGTGATTTTCCTGTGCCGTCTTTATCTGTGGTAATCTTAAACAGGTCGTCGTCGCCGAGGTCGATCGCTGCCGCCGTACCGCCATCGCTCAATGTGGTGACATCGTCAAGATTCGTATCCGCACCCAACGGAATATAGATGGTCTGGTTGGGGTTTACACCGTCCAGTGTGATGGAGCCGTCGCTGATGGAAGGAGAACCGCCGCTTACCGACCAGGAAATATCGTCGCCGTCCTCGTCGTAAACGTTTCCAACGCCTGCCATGTTTACAACACCACTGCTGCTTGCCGCCGCAAATGCGGGCAGGGACGCTGTGCTCAATACAAGCGCGCTTGCAAGAGCCGTTGACAGAATTTTTTTCATGGGTGTTTGCCTCCTTAAAATCTGGTTTGATCAGTTTTGTTCGGGAGTATATCCGTTCTCCATACGGACAACTCCTGTCAACGTAAACAGTATATTCATTGGATGTGATATCCGTTTGCGGGCTATGTGATAAACAGCTGAATATTCTGTGAAAAATTCCACACATCAATATTCCGAAATTTCTGCCTGTATCTGAAGAGAGCCGGGTCTGCGGCTGCAGACCCGGCTCTCTTTTTATGTATTTATTCAACTACCTGTATCACTTCGGCCCCATGAGGAACCGGATGTGCAAGCAGCACACAATTTGCTTTATTATAAAGCTTTCGCATACAACGTTTTGCCAGCCACCGGCTTTCAAAGATTCCAAATACCGCCGACCCGCTGCCGCTCATCAAAGAACCCAGCGCTCCCGCGCTCAGCATCATGCTTTTCAGCTCCGGTATTTCCCGCAGCCCCGCCGTATCCTCCAGCACGTTGCCCAAATGGGACGCGGCCTCTTTGACATTTCCCGCTTTGATGGCGCGGACAAGGCTCTCTACATCCGGATGCCGCACACCAACCAGCCGGTCATAGCGGCGAAAGCTCTCCGGCGTTGAAATCCCGGATGCCGGCTGTGCGATCAACAGGAGGCAGTCCGGTAAATCGGGCAGCTGCTCAAACTGTTCCCCGATACCCCGCGCCCTCCTGGTTCCCCCCGCGAGGCAGAACGGTACATCAGCGCCGACCGTTACGCCAATCCGGCAGAGGGTCTCCAAATCTGCATTGACCTCATAAAGCACGTTCAAAGCCGTCAATACCCCCGCGGCATCGGCGCTGCCACCGCCCAGACCAGCCTGCACAGGCACCCTCTTACAGATATCGATTTCAATCCCGCGGTCGTCAATCCCAAAGGTATCAAAAAATTTCAGAGCCGCAATATAAGCATGATTCGTTTCATCACATGGGACACGCGGGCGGTCACAGAAGATCAGGATTCCGTCCTGAGCCCGTTTTTTAACGGTGATCGTATCGCACAAGTCGATTGCCTGCAAAACGGTATCCATTTCATGATATCCATTCGGCAGGATGCCGGTAATATCAAGGGAAAGATTGATTTTGCCGGGAGCGCCTGCGACCACTGACTTTTTCATATCTGATTTCCTCCGTTTATGCGGACGGTCAAATGGTAACCGCCACAGGGATATTGGATTGGGCGACGGCAACCGCCTCTTTCCCCAAAACTTCCGCGGCCAGTTGTGCAAGATAATCCACCACAAACGTTTCGGTCCCGAAATGCCCCGCGTCAACCAGTGTGATTCCCCTGTGCACCGCATCCAGCATGACATCGTGTTTTACATCGCCGGTAACAAATGCCTGGCAGCCGGAGGCGGCAACCGCCTCCAAAAGGCTGCCGCCGCTTCCCCCGCAGACCGCGACCCGCTCGATCGCCTGTCCGCCGTCGCAATACCGCACCGCGTCCGCGTCCAGCATCCGCTTGGTATAATATGCAAATTCCGGCGGCGTCATTCCGCGCGGGAGGGTGCCCACGCGGCCCAACCCTTCACCGTTTTCCAGCAGTTCAATATTCCCAAGCGCCAGTTTCTGCGCCAGAATATCGTTCACACCGCCTTTCGCAAGGTCGAGGTTGGTATGGGCGCTGATCACCGAGATATTTTCCCGTATCAGCTTCCAGACCAGCGAGTCGGCTGTCACCCGTTTCATCGGATGGAAAATAACCGGATGGTGGGTAATAATCAGGTTCGCGCCGCTCGCCGCGGCCTCCGCAATCACCGCGTCGGTCACATCAAGCGCCGCCAGCGCAAACGTAACCTGCGCCGCCGGGTCCCCAACCAGTAATCCCGGGTTATCAAACTCCATGGCAAGAGAAAAATCAGCCGCGCGGTGGATTCGGTCATATACATCCTGCACAGTCATTGTGCAACTCTCCTTCCAATCGTTCAAGCAGCAGACGGTATTGCACCAGTTCTTCGCTGTTTCCTGCCGCTTTTGAAAGCCCATCCACCTTTTCCCTGATGGAACGGGCCGTTTTGGCAAGGTACGCTTTTGCGTCTTCGCTGTTTTGATGAAGCAGCACTCCTGTATAAGCGAACAGCGTATCAATTTCGCGGGGAGTGCCGGTATAGCAGGCTTCTATCACCGTATAGGGAAAATCCCCCGAAATAACAGCATGCTCCCTGCTGATCAGAAACCCGCCCCGGTAGAGGCTCTGTCTTAGCCGTTCCGGTTTGGTCATCGGCTGAAGCAAAAAATGCAGATTCTGATCGCGCGTCCATTCGGCGGCATCAATGATGTCCCAAATCAGTTCCCCGCCCATGCCGGCAATAACAATGTCATCTACTTCGCCCCGGCGCAAACCGGAAAGTCCGTCGCACCGCAGCAGTTTCACTTTGTCCGCCACACCGCAGGCAGACAAAGTGAAAGCCGCCTTTTTCAGCGGCTTTTCATGAATATCGCAGGCATAGCCGAACCGGATTCGGCCGGCTGCGGCAAGCCATGCGATCAAATACCCATGATCGGTTCCAATGTCTGCGCAGCAGGCGCCATCACGCACCAGGGACGCAATCGCGGCCAGGCGCTGATCCAGTTTTGGAAGCGTTTTCATCAGGCTTCTTTCTGTTGGTATGCGTTGAGTTTTTCCAGAAGTTCCTCACAATCGACTCCATGGACCTCACATGCTTCTTCTATGCTTTCGCCGCGGGAAGCCGGACAACCCAGGCAATGCATCCCCATGTCCAAAAAATATTCCGCTAAGGACATATCGGAATCCAGAACTTCTCCAATCAGCGTATCTCTTGTATAGACCATAACTTCATCCCCTGTTTTAAACTTTGTAATTTATAAAACATTTTTGTTTTATTGATTATACCACACGTGCAAAGCACGCGCAGAATAATTGGCTATCATTCGGTATCATAACCGCCTTAAGGTTATTATACCATAATCTCAGCTGAAATGATCAACATATTATGAATTTTTCTCGCGTGCAAAAAAAGCTGTATAGCCTTTTCTTGATGAAAAAGCCGCCGTATAAAACGGCGGCCTGATTTGTTAAAAAAAATTAGTTCTGAGATTCCTTCATTTTTGCAAAGCACTCAGAGCAATAGACCGGACGGTCTTCGCGAGGCTGGAAAGGAACCTTTGCTTCGCGGCCGCAGCTCGCGCAGATAGCGGTATACATTTCTCTCTGGGGTCTGGCATTGTTCTTGCGCGCATCACGGCAGGCTTTGCAGCGCTGAGGCTCATTTACGAAGCCTCTCTCCGCATAGAACTCCTGTTCACCAGCGGTGAAGACAAACTCGGCTCCGCACTCTTTGCATGTTAATGTTTTGTCTGTGTACATTTTGATATACCTCGCTTAATTTTTGATTTACCCGCTGGACTGAGTGGACCGAGATTGAAAACAAGCTCTGCCAAAGGCGCCAAAGGGTATATATGCAATCCCTCTCGGGACTGTCACAAAATAGGTACGCGGTTTGTTTACTCGTAAGTAAACACCGTCCGCAGCTTTCGCCGAACTCGCTGCAAGGCATTGTCAACAGCTTTCGTGGATGAACCGAGATTAGTTGCCATTTCATCATAGGAATAGGAGCTGAGATAAAGTTTTAAGACCTGCCGCTCGAAGATAGACAAAAGGTTCTCTATGCGCCTGTTTCGCGCATCTGCTTCCTCACTTTGAATCACCAGAAACTCAGGGTCGCTCCGGACAGAAGAATCCGCCAACTGCTCTTCCGAAACTTCAGAATCGTCCAAAGAAAGATACCCGCGCATGGGGGCGTTTTTGTCCCTCATATGCGCTGCGACTGCACTGTTTAGCTTATTATTAATGCAGACAGCAACAAAAGTCTTGAAGCTGCCTTCCAGATCACTGCGATAATTCCGGACTGCTTTCAGCAGGGCAATCATCCCCTCCTGAAACAGATCATCCTCATCAAGACCTGATTTCGCATAGGCACGCGCTCTTAGATAAACCAGAGGAACATATCGCTGAATCAGATTGGTTAATGCCTCGTCGCTTCCCTCTTTAGCAAGCAATGCAAGCATCTCATCGGACTTTTCTTCAAAAATTTCGGATTTTGAGGATGCATTCATCAAAATTCTCCCGACCTATGCGACCAACGCCACTAACTAAACTGATACAACTGTTAGTATAGCGATTAAACATGATTTTGTCAAGATATTTTTAAAAATCAGGCGTTGATTCCCGTTTTTTTTGTGAATTTTTCCATATTCAGTCCCGGATCGTGATATCTTTTAGCCACTGAAACTTCAGAATTCTGATCGTAGAGATTGCGGTTTTTAAAATCTCATCACATTTCAGGCAAAGAAATACCGCCCATGTGGGCCAGTGCAGAACGAATCCTGTAAAGAATCCAAGTGGGACCGCAACTCCCCATAGGAACGCGACCTCGCAAACCAAAACAAATTTTGCGTCTCCGCCCGCCCGCAGAATCCCGATCATACCGACAATGGCCAGAGACTGGAAAAATACGATCAGCGCGCCTACACGATTGATTGAAAGCGCAATTTGGACGGTGTCAGGAGCGAAGTGATAAAACGATACAATCAGCGGACTTGCCAGCAGCGTGATCCCCGCTGAAACAAGGCCCAGCAGGACGGAAAGCACATAGAGCTTAAGCGATCTCCGCTTTGCAAGCTCGTAATCTCCGGCGCCGATTGTATTCCCGACAATCGTAAGCGCAGCATTGCCGACGCCAAAAATGATGACCGTTACCAGCTGGTTGAGCACTGTATAAATGCTGTTTGCGGCAACAAAATTGGTGCCCATCCGCCCGATAACGACCGCCGCCATCGACGCTCCGAGGCCCCACATGATCTCATTGCCAACAACCGGGGCAGACAGGGCCCCGTATTTCTTATACAGCATCCGGTTGCAGGTCAGCAGGTTTTTCAGCCGGAAACGAATCTTTGTTTCCCTGAACAAAACATAATATGCCGCAATTGCAAATTCTGTGCAGCGGGCGCAGACGGTCGCAAGCGCTCCCCCCCGGATTCCCAGCGCGGGCGCTCCGAACTTTCCGAAAATCAGCATATAGTTGAGGGAAGTGTTGACGATCAGGGAAGTCAGGTAGACCACCACCGAAATATTAACGGTTCCGACCGAGCGCAACATCATGATCGAAATATTGGCGACCGCGTAAAGCGGATACGACCAGCCGATGATGCGCAGATACTGCGAACCATATTCGATTACGGCGGATTCGGTCGTAAAAATCCCCATAAAGGTCTCCGGCGCCAGCAGCGCAATGCTTCCAAAAAGGATGGATGCGGCAAACCCGATCTTATAGGTGATCGCTTCCACCCGCCTGATTACTTCGACATCTTTTTTACCCCAATACTGCGCAATCAGCACATTCGCTCCGCCCGAAACGCCGAAGCAGATGATCATCAGTATAAACCAAAGCTGGTTGGCGATCGAGGTGGCGGACAGCTGTGTTTCTCCAAGCTGGCCGATCATTAACGTGTCCATCATTGAAACCATGACCGTAATCAGATTCTGAAGCGCAATCGGCAGGGCAATCGCGGCCAGCATCTTATAAAAGCCTTTTTCACTGATCATAAATTTCATGTCTTTCCCTCATTGTCAATCAAATGCAGAAAACAGGCGGGCCTGAAAGCCCGCCGTCCTCTTATTTTTCCTCAATGGCCACTTTGTTGATCAAAACGCTCTGAACCGGTTTATCATTTTCATCGGTTTCAACAGCGGCAATTTTATCTACCACGTCCATCCCTTCAAATACAAAGCCGAACACCGTATGCTTATTATCCAGATGGGGGGTTCCGCCTTCCTGCTGATACATGGCCATGACCGGATCCATCTTTTCCGAATAATCCTGCGGAACACCCGCGGCCTGTTTTGCGCTCAGGGCTTGATTCAGCTCATCGATCATTTTATTGAGGTCTTCCTCGGACTTTCCGGCCTTCTGGGCTTCCTCGAGCTGCTTCGTGGCTTCGTACACTTCCTTGTTCATATACATCTGCAGCAGGTACTGGGACTGTTCGGAATCATCCGTAAACGCCGTTTTGTTCTGAACAATGAAAAACTGGCTGCCGTTTGTATCAGCCCCGGCATTTGCCATAGAAAGGGAACCCCTGAAATTATGCAGAAGATCCGAGAACTCATCCTCGAACGGCTTGTTCCAGAAGCTCTCTCCGCCCGTTCCGTCACCTTTCGGGTCACCGCCCTGAATCATGAAGTCACTGATGACACGGTGGAAGGTCAGGCCGTCATAGTAGCCTTTTTTCGCAAGCCCGATGAAATTTTCCACAGCCTTTGGGGCCTGTTCGGGGAACAGACGGATTTTGATCGTCCCTTCGCTGGTTTCCATAACGGCCACGGGAAGATCCGCATAATCTCCCGTCCCGGCATAAAGCGCCTCCATTTCGGCTTTAAACGCTTCGACATCCACCGGCTCCGAGGCTTCTTCAGACGAAGCCGCTTCGGAAGGCGCCGTATCCTGCGCGGAAGACTGGGACGAAGCGTCTGCGGAAGACGACTCCGAATCTCCTTTAGCTCCGCAGGCGGTAAGAGACGCAGCGGTCAGCAGCGCCATAAATAATGCAACAGTTCGTTTCATAGATTGATATCCTCCAAATAATTTAAAATCCGAACAGGATATGAGTATAGCATAGTTTGCCCATTTTCACAATGAACCGTTTGTAAATTCGGCATGTGTGACTTATGCGTCCGCTACAAGAAACAAAAAACCGCCAAAACCGGCGTTTCGCCGGCATAGCGGTTTCATCTGAATAGAATGAGTGAAACGGTAAGGCTTATTTTTCCGAAAGCTGCCTTTCCAGCCAGATGGAAGCGATACTCAGCGCATCATACAAAGTCGTCTTTTCCGTCTTTTTCACAACACGGTCGCGCGGCCGGAGTTCATCATCGGTTGACCAGATCTGAACCGCGACACGGTTCGGAACCATCGTATCCTTAAACGGAACTTCATTTAAAATCTGAAGCATCGCAACATACTTGTCGCCCATATCCCCGTAGTAAATTGTTTTTCCGCTGCGTATAAGCGGTCTGCCCTTAAATGTGAGGGAACCTGGTTTCTTTTTTGTTTCCACAATATCAGCTCACAATCTATATGAAATTTTATTTTATACTATTTTTATGATAACATAAAGTATTCAACATGTAAAGTAGAGTAAATTTGTTTATTTTAACTCAATCACTGTCACACCGGATTCCCCTTCGCCGTAAACGCCCAAGCGAAAGGTTTTTACACTCCTGTGCGATTTCAGGTGTTCCTGAATCGCGGCACGGAGCGCGCCGGTCCCCTTGCCGTGTATGACCGTGATCGTGCCCACTCCGGAAAGAACGCTGCTGTCAATATAGCGGTCCAGCTCGACGATTGCCTCGCCGCTGGTCATCCCGCGCAGGTCAAGCTCCGTTTTCACGTCGCGCTTGGAGCGGGACGTCACATCCTTCATGGAAATCCTCGAGTTGCTCAAAGTGACGCGTTTCTCTTTGCGGTCAACCAGCCGCACTTCCGACTGATGAATCTTTGTCTTGATGATTCCCGCCTGGACATTGACGAAGCCCTGCCCGTCCGGCGCCGAAAGCAGCACCCCTTCGGTGTTCATGGAGACCAGACGGACGGTATCCCCGCGTTTCAGCGGGCGCTCCGGCTGGTAGTTGTCCGGGTTCTTGCGGGTAACAGGATCAGCCAGATCACGCAGCCTGCGCATATCCGCTTTAAAGGATACCTTGGTCTGGGAAAGCCTGTCGGCAAACTGTGCGCTTTCCTTTTCTTTTCGCAGTTCATCCAGTTCACTGAGCAGTTTTTCCGCCTGCGCGTTCACCTGTTCAACGATGCCGCGCGCCTGCACACGCGCCCTCTCCAGTTCCCGTTCCCGCTCGGCTTCCATCGTACGGCGCAGTTCGTCGGCCTCCTTGCTGGTACGCTGCGCCTCCACGCGCTTGGTCTGCGCAAGCTCCCGTTCCCGCTCCAGTTCCTGGCGGGTGGATTCCAACTGGGACACGACATCTTCAAACCGCGTATTTTCCCCGGATACGTGGGATTTGGCGTGTTCGATCAGATCATGCGGGAGCCCCAGACGCTCACTGATCGCAAAGGCATTGGAGCGGCCGGGTACGCCGATCAGCAGCCGGTAGGTCGGCCGCAGGGTCGCCACATCAAATTCGCAGCAGGCGTTTTCGACGCCCGGTGTATTAAGCGCATACATTTTTATTTCCGCATAATGTGTGGTAGCCACTACCTTTGCGCGCTGTTCCCGAAGCCGCTCGATAATCGCGACGGCAAGCGCCGCCCCCTCCACAGGGTCGGTGCCGGCACCAAGCTCATCCAGCAGAACCAGCGAACGGCCGTTCGCCTCCTGCAAAATGCGGATAATATTGGTCATATGCGCTGAAAAGGTAGACAGGCTCTGCTCAATGCTCTGTTCATCCCCGATGTCGACCAGAACTTTTTCATAAACAGGTACCGTGCTGCCGTCTGCAACCGGCAGCATCAGCCCGCACTGCGCCATCATGACCAACAGGCCAAGCGTTTTGATTGCCACCGTTTTACCGCCGGTATTGGGGCCGGTAACAACAAGCGTATCAAATTCACTGCCGAGGCGCAGGTCAATGGGCACTGCTTTTTCTTTATCCAGCAGCGGGTGGCGCGCTTTCTTTAAATTCACAATCCCGTCCGCATTAATGGCCGGAACAGTGGCGCGCATGGCATCCGCCATGCGGCTTTTGGCAAAGTACAGGTCCAGTTCCACGATTGCTTCATAGCTTCCCCGGATACTGTCCGCGCAGCCGCCCACTTGTGCGGACAACTCATACAGGATACGGTCAATTTCAGTCTGCTCTTTCCCCTGCAGAATCCGGATTTCGTTATTTGCTTCCACCACCGCAATCGGCTCCACAAAAATGGTGGAACCAGACGCGGAAGTATCGTGCACCAGCCCCTTGATCTCATTGCGGTATTCGATTTTAACCGGCACGACAAAACGCCCGTCTCGCTGGGTAATAATATTTTCCTGCAGATACTTCTGGTAAGTTGCGGATCGAACCATTTTGTCCAGCACTTCCCGCGCCTTTGAGCCGGCCTGCCGAATCTTGCGCCGTATTTCGGCCAGCTCCGGACTCGCGTTATCCGCGATTTCCTCTTCCGAAAGAATTGCGGAAGAGATATTGCGGTAAAGCGTGGGCAGCGCAATTACAGAATTCAGCAGGAACTCCAGGCTGGTGGGTTCGCCCTCAAGCTGGTTTCTCCAGCGTTCAATGGTGTCAATCGCATGCAAAACACGCGCAACCTCCAGCAATTCGCGCGGCGACAGGCGCGCGCCGATTTCAGCCCGTTTCAGCGCGGCAGAGCAGTTCTCCACGCCGCCGACCGACGGGGTGGAGTAGCGTGTGGTCAGGGTGTTTGCGTCCACCGTCCGCTGCATCAGGGCACGGACATCCCGGATATCGCGTTCCGGTTCAATCGCCAGCGCCATTGCGCGGCTGTCCGCACAGGAACAGAAACCCGCCAGCATATAAAGGATTTTATCAAGTTCTATCGATTTACAATGTTTGTCCATAGTTCCTCCGTCGATCTTTTCGCCTTGTCCTGTCAACCGATGCTTTCAACTCTTCCGGATGCTGAAATAGAAATCCAGCGTATCAAAGCGCTTATCCAGCTGCACCATAATATACTGCTGCGTAATTTCGCCAAGGCGCTCCAAAGCCGGTTGCGGCAGCGAAAACTGAAACAGTTTTTCCTGCTCCGCATAAAGGATATGCCGCATGGCGGCCAATACTCCTATTGATACCGGAATACGCCGCTCGTTATCCGGCAGGTTTGCGGCACAGCTGCCGCAGAGAATTCCGGAAGAAAGCGGCATAAAAAACATCTGGCCGGCTTCATAGCAGCCGCAGCCCGCGCAGGCCACAAGATCAGGCATATAGCCCGCCATCGCCATCAGCCGCAGTTCAAAAACAGGTTTGATGAATGTACAGGTGCGCTTGTTCTGATCGAGAAGATAAAGGCTGTTCAGCAGCAGCCGCAGATAATCCTGCGCCTCTTCCTCCCGCGGAGCCAGCTCTGCGGCGAGCTGGCAAAAATAAGCGGCCAGAGACAGCCTTTCAACGTCCGCGCGCACTCCCATAAATACATGGTTGAGATCGGCCTTGTCCACCGTATATTTATCTTTATTGCAAAACAGCACAAAACACGAGTAGCTCAGCAGTTCCACGGAAACTCTCATCGTTCCGCGCGGCTTTCTGGCTCCCCGTGCGTAGGCAGATATAATGCCGCAGTCCCTCGTCAAAAGGGTGAGCACGCTGTCAAACTCATCAACCGATTGCTCCCGCAGCACGATCGCGTCCGTCGTGATATGCACTGCTTTCTCCTGTTAAAGCGGCTCCCTGAGTGGGGGCTGCCGCCTGCATAGTGTGAATGTACTTGAGATAATCTTCAACTTTCCCTGTCTGAAGGAACGCATTATATGCACTGATTTCGTTCGGTTCCACGATTACCACCTCCATCATTCTCAGTAGTATCGTTTCCGGCCGGGCAGTGATTTATAGCAGGGAAAGTCTTTCAGAATTTCCAATAGTTTAGGACTTGACAAACTACAAAAACTAGGTTTTATCAAAAGATATAGTATCATTTTCTGAATAGCACGTCAAGCAACGCGCTTTTTCATACGGCGCTCTGGGAAAACCGTTCTAACAAGTATTTACAACTCAAACAATTTTTAAACAACTTCCGTAAAAATTCTGTACATTTATTCTTCAGCGTGCTATGCTTAAATTAATTTAATGTTGATACGGCGCAAACATATTTTAGTCTATCTTTCCCCTTTTTTTGACGATTTTTTGCCATCATTTTATGATATATTGAATGAAGTGTCATTTTATCTTACAACCCGGGGTGTGCCGTGAATGAAAAAGAAAAACAGAGTTTTTTTTCAAACTATCATAGTGGCTCTCTCTATCCCGGCTGCTATGGCTTTCGCCACGGTTCTCTTTATGTGGAAGCTGGAATCTGCTGCAGAAAACGATATTGCCTATGCCATTTCTGTTTTCCGTAAATCCGTTTATCTGATCATGGTGGTGCCCAGCGTGTTGATATTGATCATGGTTACCCTGCTGGTGTGGCAGCGCAGAAACCGCCTGAAACTGCAGAATCTGCGGAAAGCACTGTCGGCACTTTACGATACGCTGCCCGGCGGGGTGCTGCGCTGCAAAAACGATGACCGCTGGACTGTGCTCTTCGCAAACACAGGTTTTTTCCGGTTTTTAGGCTGCACCAAGCAGGAGTTCTCCGAAATTTACCATGATCAGGCGATTTCGATCATCCATCCCGACGATTACAGAAAAATATCTGCGAACCGTTCGTTCCTTTTGACGTTCGGTTCCGTTTTGGCGGATGAATACCGGGTAATCTGCGCAGACGGGACTATCAAGTGGGTATGGCTGAATACGGAACTGGTTGAAGACGCCACGGGGGAAAAGAGCTTTTACTGTACCTTCACAGATATTACGCCGATGAAAGAAACGCAGGAACAGATGATGGTCAACCAGCGTCTCTATGAAATCGTGCTCGATCAGACGCAGGACACTGTTTTTGAGTGGAATATCCTCGAAAATACCGCTTATTTCTCTAAAAATTTTTATAAAAAGTTCGGGTACGAGCCCAGCACCTCCAACTTTCCGGAATGCATCGAGCAGCACGACAATATTTTCAAAGGCGATCTGGAGTCTTTCCGAAAGATCGGCCGTCAACTGATAAACGGGGAAAAGTTTGCTACAGGCGAGTTTCGCGTAAAAAAAGCGGACGGCAGTTTCCTGTGGTGCTCCGTGTCCGCTACCGCTATCCTTGACCAGGACGGAAAAGCCTATAAGGCGGTCGGCATCCTGTCCGATATTGACGCGCAGCGGCAGGTTCTGCAGACCGCCAAGGAATATGCCCAAAAAGATTCGCTGACAGGACTGTATAACAAGGGCGCTACGGAAAGCCGCATCCGGGCTTACATAGAACAGAAAAAGGCGCCTGCCGCGCTGTTTATCATTGATATCGATAATTTCAAACGGGTCAACGACACGTTAGGGCATCTTTACGGGGATGCGGCGCTGAAAGAAATTGCTTATGCCGTCAAATCCCTGTTCAGAAGCAGCGACGTAATCGGGAGAATCGGCGGGGATGAATTCGTCGTATTTCTGGAACAAATTTCAGATGAGAACACTGTCTATAAAAAGGCGGGCAACATCACCGAAATTTTCCGCCACGCATTTGCGCAGACGAATGTGAACTATCAAATGACCGGCAGCATCGGGGTCGCGTTTTATCCCAAAGATGCGGATAACTATCCCGAACTGTTCGACAAGGCGGATATTGCACTTTATTTTGCTAAAAACCATGGCAAAAACCAGTTTGCGGCTTATTGCGAAAAGGTTGAAGAGGAAAACGTGCTTCGCTGCGGGATCGGATCAAAAAAATATTAACAAGTGTTTGCACTGCATTGAAAAACTCCTCTGCATGATCATCATGCCGGAGGAGTTTTTTGTGCTCAAGAATTAATTATAGCCAAATGATTTGATAATATTTTCGCGGTTGCGCCAGTCTTCCCGCACCTTGACCCAGCATTGCAGGTTCACCTTGCAGTTCAAAAACCGCTCTATATCCTGACGGGACTGTGTGCCGATTTTTTTCAGCATTTCTCCGCCTTTGCCGATGATCATGCCTTTATGCGATTCGCGTTCACAGTAAATCTGCACTTCGATATCCAGAATATCCTGCCCTTCCCGCTCCTTCATCCGTTCTACGGCCACCGCGGTTCCATGAGGAATTTCATCATAAAGCGAGCGCAGCAGTTTTTCACGCACGATTTCCGCAACGATCACGCGTTCAGGCTGGTCGGTAAGCGTATCGGCATCAAAAAAGAACGGGGACGGTTCGGCAAATTTCTCGAGTTCTTCGAGGAGGTCGCGGACGCCGTCGCCTTTCAGCGCGGAAATGGGCACAACTGCGTCAAAATCAAACGCCTGCGTATACAAAAGGATCTGTGCCATGAGCTTTTCCTTCGCGTCAAGCGTATCAATCTTATTGATCGCCAGAATTGCCGGAATCCCCTGCGCGCGAAACGACGCCAGCAATTCCTGCTCCGCTTTGCGGATTTCCCCCTCCGGCTCAACGACAAGAATCGCCGCGTCCACATCGGCGACGCTGTCGGTCACCTGCTTCACCATATACTCAGACAGTTTTGTTCGCGGTTTATGAAGGCCCGGCGTGTCAATAAATACAAGCTGGGTTTCGCCGCGGGTCAGCACACCGGTAATCCGGGTCCTCGTGGTCTGGGGCTTATTGGACACAATTGCGATCTTTTCCCCCAGCAGCGCGTTCAGCAGGCTGGATTTCCCCACATTCGGACGGCCCACAATTGCGATAAATGCTGACTTTGTGCCATAATCGGGTTTTTCTAAATTCATATGGTCTCCTTATGATTTTGAACAATTTAAATGCATTCTATTTTTCCAATCCGAATATAAACCAAAGTGACAGCGCGGCGGAAACTGCCAGCAGAATGATTAAAAACGGAGAGGCCAGAAATCCGCCCGCAAGTGCCAGCAGCTTTTCCGGCTGCCACAGCAAAAAAATCCCCACAGACACACTGACAATGGCGGAAATCAAAACAGCGCCTGCCGCAACATCTTTCGCTGTTTTGGCAAGCGGATGTTTTTGTGGGGAAGCCAGATCAACAACCGCTTCAATAGCGGTATTCAGCAACTCCGTGACAAGAACGTTTCCGATCGTAATGGAAAGCGCCGCAAAATGGAGCCCGTCCAGTTTCAGCAACGCAGCCAGTACGACTACGTAAAACGCCATGACCAGGTGTATTCTGAAATTCCGCTCGTTGCGGATACAAAGCAGAATTCCCTGCCCTGCCCAGCGAAAGCTGTCAGCAAAGCTGCGCAGTCTCTTTTTCATTCCACATCCAACACATAACTGGCGTCCCGGCGAAGACCCAGGCTGGTCAGCACACTCTCTTCCTTTTCACGCATACGGACCTGCTCAATTCCGCCCGCTTCATGGTCATAGCCCAGCAGGTGCAGCATCGAATGCACGGTCAAAAAGCCGATTTCCCGCTGCAGGGTATGGCCGTAAATTTTCGCCTGCTCCACTGCCTTTTCAATAGAAATCACAATGTCTCCAAGCATCAGAGCGCCGGTTTCCATATTGCGGTCATAAACGCCGTTTTCTCCCAGCGGAAACGACAGCACATCGGTGGGCATGTCTTTTCCGCGAAACTCCGCGTTCAGCTGCCGTATCTGCTCGTTGGTTACAAAGCTGACGCTTACCTCAGCGCTGTCGTTGAAGTCTTCTGCATTCAGCACAGCATGGCAGCAGCGCCTGATCAACAGACGGATCCCGCTGGGGATTTTGACTTCCTTTTGTCGGTTTGAAATTAATACTTTCACACTTTCTGCCATTTGTATGATTGCCTCCTATTATTTTCAATCAAAACTTTGATTAATTACGGGGACTATTATTGTAATATTTCTCATAGGCTTTGATAATTTCCTGAACCAAACGGTGCCGCACCACATCTTTTTCCGTGAAATGGATGATCGAAATATCATCCACGTTTTTCAGCACTTTTACCGCTTCCAGCAGGCCGGAACGTTTGGGATCCGGCAGGTCGATCTGTGTCACATCGCCGGTAATAATCGCTTTGGAATTAAATCCCAGCCTTGTCAGAAACATCTTCATCTGTTCGTGCGTTGTGTTCTGCGCCTCGTCTAAAATAATAAAACTGTCATCCAGCGTCCTGCCTCTCATATAGGCGAGCGGGGCAACTTCTATGTTCTGGCGCTCAACATATTTGGCAAAATTTTCACTGCCCAGCATGTCAAACAGCGCGTCGTAAAGCGGGCGCAGATAAGGGTCCACCTTGTTTTGAAGGTCACCCGGTAAAAAACCCAGCTTTTCGCCGGCCTCCACAGCGGGGCGGGTCAGGATGATCCGGTTGACCTCGTGCGCCCGGAACGCCCTCACCGCCATTGCAACCGCAAGATAGGTTTTGCCCGTTCCGGCGGGGCCGACACCGATCGAAATGGTACTGTCGCGGATCGCCTGAATGTATTTTTTCTGTCCCAGTGTTTTCGCCTTCACCGGCTTTCCGGTGGTAGTGATACAGATAACGTCGTCAGAAAGCGAAGCAACCTTGTCCTCCGCGCCTTCCTCCACCATTGTCATGACATAGCGGACATTCTGGTCGGTGATCGCTTCCCCCTTGTTGATCAGGGAAAGCAGCCCTGTAATGGCCCTCACTGCAAAAGACACGCCCTCTTCATCGCCAAAAACCTTGATCTCCGTACCGCGGCAGGTAACTGTCACATTATATTGCTGTTCAATCAGCCGGACGTTCTCATCAAAGCTGCCAAACAAAGCAAGTGCGTGTTCCATGCGGTCAATATTGACAAGTTGTTCAATCATTCGCAAAAATCCATCCTTTTATAAGTGTCCCGCTCCGATATCCCCCTCTATTCAGCAACCGCGAAAACACTATAAAAAATCCTTTTTCTTTGTATATGTTTAGTATAGCACATTTTTTGTAAAGCACAACAGTTTTCACATATTTTTTTCTCAATTTTGTGAAATATTGATAGTTGCATTCTGTTTAGTACCCACTTTCCCGTTCTTCTTTGGAATCTTCGCCCCGGGCACGGTCAATTATGGGAATTTCCACTTGTTTCGCAATGTCTTCTTCGATCAAATAATTTGCCTTTAACACCAGTTTTCCGTCTTCGCAAACCGCGTCTACCGACCTGCTGAGGACTTTCTCATGCGGATTCTTCCGTTCCTGGGCATCCAGTTTTCGCTTTGCGATTTGCAGGGCGGATTCTTCGCGCAGCGTATATTCTTCTTTCTCATAAAATATGTAATTTTCGCTGGTAACTTCAAACGGCAGTTCAAAGCCAAACAGCGCCGGGGCCTGTGTCCTGCTTTCCAGCTTATAATTTCCTTCCAGCTTGCTGTAAAGGAACAGCGGAAGCTTTACACCGAACGCTTCCAGATAGCTGCGTTTCACCACCTTTCCGGTAAGACAGCAGGACTGCTGTACCAGAGGGATTTCAATGGTGATCGTCTCCGGTGCGTGCGCGATTGCCTGCGCGTTTGCCCGCACAAAATGGGTGCTTCCCCACCGGTCCTCAAATACCCCGCTGACAATCAGTTCCCCTGCGCGCACCGTATCGCCCTCGCGGCGTACCGCGATTCCGTCGCGCACTTCCAGGCGCTTGATCTGTCCATCCCGCGACGCCACGACATTGGCCGGAACCCCGGTATCAATCTTTGGCGGGGGCATTGTGCGTTCCCGCACAATCAAAGTTGCGGTATTGCCGTGAAGATTCAGGGTTGCCCAGGAAAGCTCCTTTACCATTAATAACAGCTGACGTTTTACCTCCAAAGGGTTCACCGAACGCTTCCATGTTCCCCGTGTCACTCCAAGTTCCTGCAGCGCGTTAACCATCTGCTGCGGTTCCAGGTTTTTGCATCCCTGCACTTCGATTACCAGGATAAACTGCTGCATAATTATCAAAAAGGCGGCGCACAGTAATGCGCCGATCAAAATTCCCACGCGTTTACGGTATCGGTGAACTAAAAACGGTGCGCCCTGACGCTCTGTGACGCGGGTGCGTACGCCTGCTTTCCGGGCCAGCCGATGCATCCTGTGATATCCGAATACGGTCGTATAGCCGGTAAAAACATAGTCGGTCCTGCGGCAGTTCCAAAGCGGGACGCCATTTTTCGCGCAGAGGCTGATCAGCCTCTCCACGGAGCCGAACTCCGCGCGAAACCTGACCGAGCCGCGCAGCCAGCGAAGGAAGATGACGATAAACATGTTGTTTCCCCCTACCCTGCAAATTCCACTGATGTGAAAAATCCTTCCACAACAATGCTGTCACCGGTCATTGTCCGCAGGCGAAGCCCCCGTCCGGTAAATTTCAGGGTCAGCCTCCCGGCCCTGATCCGCACGACCTGGTCGTTATATTCGAGCACGCTCTGGCAATGCTCAATCACAGCTTCCTGATTCCCTAAAAGCTCGATTTCAGGAAGCCCTTCCAGCACATCCACCGGCAGTTCCAAAGACCGTGCAATCAGTCCGGGAACCGATATTTTCCGTTCCTGCACCTTACGCTTTTTACGCATCGAAACCCCTCCGCTATTCCTATGAATTTTTACAGCACCTAGTTACATAAGTATTATAGTCGTCCCCATTTTATGTAACGGAGGAAGCGCCATGAAAAGGACGGGTACTGTTCCGGCTGTGCTGGCGGTATGCACTGCCGCAGGACTGCTCTGGAAGACACAGGAAGTTGCCGAAGGCGTCCGCACCGGGCTGTCGGTCTGCGCGGGGACAGTCATTCCGTCCCTGTTCCCTTTTATGGTTTTAGCCGGCCTGATTGCCTCGACCAGCGCCGGCGAGCGGCTCAGCCATGCGGTATCCTCTGTGACAAAGAAACTGCTGGGGCTGCCCGAGGCGCTTGGCGCCGTCCTGCTGATGAGTTTTGTGGGCGGGTTCCCGGTCGGGGCCAAAATGCTCGCGGCCATGCTGGAACACCGGCAAATTGACAGCGAAACCGCTTCTTATTCGCTGTGTTTCTGCGTAAACGCGGGACCATCTTTTGTAATTTCAGCGGTGGGCGCCGCAATGCTCGGCAGCCTTAGCGCGGGACTGATCCTGCTTGGCGCGCAGCTGCTTTCCGCGCTGATTATCTGTGGATTTGTATCCCGCCGCAGGCTGGAACCTGTCCCGCCGGTCAAAGGGACCCCGTCCTCCTCCGCCGCCTTTGTCGAAGCCGTCCGGGGAGCCGCGTCCGGCATGCTTGGCATCTGCGCATTCATCACCGCTTTTTCCGCTTTGACCGCGCTGCTGAACGCGCTTGGCCTTGTGAGCGCGGCCTGCGGGGCCCTTGGATACCTGTTCCCACAGCTTGACAGCCCGTTCTTCTCCGCGCTGATTACCGGCCTTATGGAGGTCACCAGCGGCTGCAAAGCCGCCGCCGCGCTTCATACAAGAGCCGGATTTGTGCTCTGCGCGTTTCTGGTTTCTTTTTCCTCCCTGAGCATCTCCTTTCAGGTGCAGTCCTGTTTCCCGGGCGGCTGCGGGATCCGGTTTACGCCTTACTGCCTTTCCCGGCTGATTCACGGCGGGATGACCGCGCTTCTCGCCTGGTTCGGATGGAACCTGCTGCCGGAAAAAGAACTGGCGGTCATGATTTTCGCCGGGCGGCCCGTTCCGCAGGCGGCGCCCAATATGATGATCAGTTCCGCTTGCCTTATCTGTATGTGCGCGATTCTTGTGCTGAATCTTCCGAAGACTGCCAAGTATGCCAAAAAGCCAAAATACCGCCCGCGCTGATTTTGTCTTTGTCTATTATTATCCATAGAAATCTATGGTGAAATAGGGTATAATGGAAACCGAAACTTTGAGGAGGCACCAGACGAATGAAGCAGAGATTGTTTTCCAGTGAAATTTCTCCGGCCTGCACCTACTGTAAATTCGGATTCCTTACACGTGACGGCCGTTCTGTGCTGTGTGAAAAAAAAGGGGTCTGTTCCCCCTACGATTCCTGCCGCCACTATCGTTACGCCCCCCTGAAGAGGGTTCCAAAACGCCCGAATGTACTCCCAAAATATGAAAAGTCGGATTTTGAATTATGAATAAAAGGAATGTTCGCCCCATGAAGCACCGTAGTTTGCTGGCGGCGCTGCAAACTTTGCTGCTGTCGCTTGCAGTCATCATTGCAACTGCCGCCACCACATTTGCGGTGTCCCGCCTAATTTCCGAGAAACTCGAAATCAAGACGTACCCGCAGGGGATCCCGGCGGCAGCGGAGGAATTGCGCGCGCTGAGCGTGCGCACAAAAAACAATATTGATTTCCCCAGTTCTCCGAACCTGCCCGCAAAAGAGCTGAAAGAGGAACTGGACGAACTGGCCCTGTTTGCACATACATATGGCTATAACGCCATCTTTTTTGAAGCGGTCCCCGAATGTGATGCGTTTTACCATTCATCCGTCCTTCCATCCAGCGCTTACTGGACCGGAAGTCAGGGTGCTTTCACCTTTTTTGATCCGCTGAACTACCTGACCGATATCACCAAAGAATACGGAATTCAGGTTTACGCAGTCATCGACCCGTTTTCGGTTGCTGAAAGCGGGCTCAGCGACAAAAGCCCCGCCGCAAAAAACCCGGAATGGGTCACGGACGGTTTTTTAAATCCGGAAGAGCCCGGCGTGCAGAAACTGGTCGGAAAGGTCGTCGATGAACTGACCTCCAATTATGACATTGCCGGTGTGGTGCTCAGCGAAGTGGACAACAGCACCTACCAAACGATAGAGCACTACAGCGAATCCGTTGCAAAGGTTGCCGCTCACGCCCATGACGCTATTCAGCACAAGGATGTCCAACGGCTTGGCATCGTGGTTAACAGCGGTTCCATACTGTCTGCCAAGGAGAATCTCGCAGAACTGCCGGTCAGAAAAGGGGATGTCGATTTTATTGTCGCCGCATCCTCAGGCGAAGCGGGGTCTGACACCTTTTTCTCGGAACTGAGTGCATGGAAAGAGCTGTGTGCTTCGCAGTCGTCGGATACCCGCGCCATCCGCTTTTATTCGTTACATTCGGCGGATGACGACCAGGCCTTCAGCCATCAAATTGATGACAGCCTCTATTTAGAGCGGGAGGCCGGCGCTTCCGGAGCGGTTATCAGCCACTATACTTCCTTAGATACAACGGAGCGTACAGCCGCGTACTCCCTGGCCGCAACCTTCGCGCAGGTGCGTTCATCCGCGGTGCCCGACCTAAGCTACAGCCGGACATTTTCCATTGCACGCCCGGAACAGGCTCTTACGGTTGATTCCTCGTGGGAAACTTACTTTATTACAGGTACGTCCGACCCAGATAAACCCCTGTATTACAACGGTACGGAGGTCGAAAGAACTGGGGAAAACGGTCTTTGGGGCGTTTTGGTCCGCGTTTCCTACGGCACCAACACCTATACCTTTGAACAGGACGGTGTTTCAAACACCGCCACAATTATACGGGAACAGCCGGGCGGTGCGACCCCGATCAACACCATCGTCAAGTCCTCCGCCTACCCTGCCAACCCGGAAGCCGTCCTCTACGGGCAGTCGCTGAAACTTTCCTGCACCGCACCGTCCGGCGGGACAGTGACCGCTACCGTCGCGGGAATGACGCAGGCGCTGACACAGGTATCCCAGGCACAGAACGGGCTGCCCGCAACCTATCAGGCAAGTCTGGACCTTTCCTCTGTCGCGGTCCCCGGACAGGTCAAAAACGTAGGCGCAGTCACCTATCAGCTGAACTATGCGGGGATGAACAACTCCCAGCAGTCGTCGGGTGAAGTGTATGTGGCCGGCGAAGGGGCCGTCCCGGTCGCCAAAATGAAGACCTTTGTCGTTCCGGTGAACCAGAATGCGGCGGACGACGGGCTGTACGCCACCATCCTGAAGCAGGGCTGTGCGGACTATATTCTGGAGAACGTCGGCAGCTACTATAGGCTTTCTTTCGGCGGATATGTGCTGAAAAACGCGGTCGAACTTTCCGAGGGTGTCGTTACGGCTGAAAACACCGTATCCGTCATGTCTATGAGCGCGGCCGAAAAGGGCGAGCGCCTTGTCCTGTCGGGAACGTCGCGTCCGGCATTTACAGGCACTCTGACAGACGACACGCTGACGGTTACCCTTTACCACATCGCCGGTTTCGAAAACATGAATACGGCGCGGCTGGAAAGTCAGCTGTGTGATTCCATTGAGAGCTCTATTGACGAGGAATCCGGCAATGTCACGCTGACGTTCCACCTCAAGGAAACCACAGAACTGAACGGCTGGGATGTACAGTTTCAGGGCAATGACATGATGATTTATCTGCGCCAGAAGCCAAAGCTGCAGACAGATTCCCCGAAGCCGCTGTCCAATGTTTCCGTAGTCATTGACCCCGGGCATGGCGGAAGCGATCCCGGCGCGGCGGGTATTCCATACCACGAAGGGCCGTGGGAAAAAACGCTCAACCTTGCCAACGCTTACGCGCTGCAAAGCCGTCTTGAGGCGCTTGGCGCCACCGTCACCCTGACGCAGGAAGACGAAACCATGACGCTTAACGACCGCATGGAACTGACGCAGGCACAGGATGCCGATGTATTTATCTCCTGCCATCATAACGCACTGTCCGAAACCGTCGACGGCAACAACGCGGCCGGCATTGAGGTCTTTTATTATAATGATCAGTCGAAGGATTTCGCGGACCAGATCGGCGCCGGGCTTTCCGAGCTTACCGGCCGGAAGCTGCGTTTCACGGAACAATCATGGTACCGCGTTACCATGATGACCGCGTGCCCGTCTGTTCTTGTAGAATCCGGTTTTCTCTGCAACCCCTCGGAATACGAGAAAATCGCCAGCGATTTCGCAATGCAGCAATACGCGAATGCCGTGGCCGATGCGGTAATAAAGTTATTCCAATAAATATAAAACAGGAAAGGCACCCGCATATTTGTGGGTGCCTTTCCTGTCTGCATTGATTAAAGAGCAGCTTCAATGATCGGTTTGAGCTCTTCCGGCGTAACGGTCGGCTCAAATCTTGCCTTTACCTCACCGTCACGGCCCACCAGGAACTTTGTAAAGTTCCACTTGATCCCGTTGCCTTCCAGGTTTTCAGGATAGTGCTCCTTAACGACGCTTTGGATTTTCCTGCCCATCTCCTTGTCCAGTTCGAAGCCCTGGAAGGGTGCGGCATCCGAAAGGAATTTAAATAAGGGATCGGCGGTTTCACCGCGTACATCCGTTTTTGAGAAAAGCGGGAAGGTTACTCCGTAATTCAGCCGGCAGAAGGAGGAGATTTCGTCGTTACTGCCTGGGTCCTGCGCAAGAAACTGGTTGGAGGGGAACCCAAGGATTACCAGCCCCCGGCCTTTATATTCCTGGTAAAGCTTTTCCAGGCCGTCATATTGCGGCGTAAAGCCGCATTTGCTTGCAGTGTTGACGATGAGAAGCAGTTTCCCGGCGTAATCAGAGAGAGCCTCTTCTTTCCCTTTGATATTTTTTACTTTAAAATCATAAACAGCCATTTTTCAGCATCCTTTCTTGATCTATGTCATTAAAATATACTTTTTTTGTATACTTAGATTATAGCACCTTTTGTTTTGTTGTCAATAGAATTCAGAAAACAATTCCATATTTTTATGATAAAAATGGCTGCGCCGAGTCCGGCAAAACTCGGGCAGCCACTTTATTTTTATTTGCAAAGGTTTAGCCAAACTGAATGCCCTGATAGGTTTGCTGCAACAGATCACACGAATGGTTAAACAGATCCGATTCCTCTTTCGTCAGAGAGAGGGAAATAATCCGTTCAATGCCGTTGCGGTTCACAATGCAGGGAACCCCCACATAGACATCATGACGCCCGTATTCTCCATCCAACATTGCGGAAACTGTCAGAACGCTGCTTTCATTCCCAAGGATTGCTTTCGTAATGCGAACCATTGCCATGCCGATGCCGTAATAGGTGGACTTTTTCGCTTCAATGATTTTTTGCGCGGCATTTTTCACATCCTTGCTGATCCGCTCCATGCCCTCACAATTTTGATTCCCGCCATTTTCTCTGCAAATCTGTAAAACCGGTTTTGTCGCGATAAGTGCCTGCGACCAGGGCACAAATTCGCTGTCCCCATGCTCACCCATTACATAGGCGTGCACATTTCTCGGATCCACCTGAAAATATTCTCCAAGCATATACCGCAGGCGTGCGGTATCCAGAGTGGTACCAGTCCCAATTACATGTTTTCTGTCAAAACCGGAGAGCTTCTGGGTAATATGTGCCATAATATCCACCGGGTTGGTTGCGATTAAAAAAACCCCCTGGAATCCCGAAGATACAACCGGGTCTATGATTGACCGGAAGACCTCTGTGTTGCGTTGGAGCAAATCCAACCGGGATTCCCCCGGCTTCTGGGAGACACCAGCCGAAATCGCCACAATATCGGCGTCTTTGCAGTCCTCATAAGCGCCGGCATAAATTTTCATATGGGAACCTGAAAAAGCAAGCCCATGGTTGAGGTCCATCGCCTCGCCCTCCGCTTTTTTCCGGTCAATGTCAATCAGTACGAGTTCGTCGCAGGCATTCTGATTCAGCATGGCATACGCATAGCTCATACCAACAAACCCGGTTCCCACCAAGGCAACTTTTCGATTATCATTTTTCACGGTTAACACCTCCAGATTACATCCTCAAGTGTTCTACATTTGGAACATGATTATGCCTATGATTCAATGTCATTCTTACTCTATTTAAAAAGGGAAGAAACCCATAGGATTTCTTCCCTTCGTCCTGTTTAAAAATCTGCTTTCCACAATCCGTGGAGGTTGCAGTATTCGTAAACTGTACCGGAATCCACCTCATCAAATTCCGCTTTCGGTTCAATCCCCGGTTTCAGGAACCGAAACTCCACTTTGTCACCGGAAACCAGCGCAATCCATTCAATATGGTGTTCGGGCAGCATCGGATGTAAAGTTGACCCTACAGCAACTTTTATTTTGCCGTCTTCCCGGAGGATTTCCGGCACATGTTTTTCCTGCGCGGCATCTGTTGAATTTGCATTCAACTTGGTCATCTCCTGCCCGCAACAGGAAAGCGTTCCTCCTCCGTTATGAACCTTGAAAACTACGTTCTTACATAACTCACATCGATAAAAAGCAACTTCTGTCATTTCTGTTCCTTCTTTCCTTTATCATTTTCATTAAAACAGGAGAAACCTGTTTCATTAACCAGGAAGCTTGTTTCCTTAATTTATAATATACCATTTTTGTATACTTATTGCAACATGAATTATGCCGAATTTTACAACTGCTATTTGGCTATTTTTATATAATTATCCTATAAATTTACAGTCATATTTTTTCAGGCAAAGGAAATGATAAGATCGACACTATTGAAAGGAGATGTCCCGAAGTTGGAGAATAAATCATGCAGGTCACAGTATCTTTAAATCTGAGAATGTGTGACACTGTTAAAAAATGATGAAATCAGATGCTGATGGAAGTCTCAAAAATCAATAATGTCTAACGGATGCCGCTTAATGACTTTTTTGGTCTTAGGCGGCACTTTTATGAAAAAAACTCCTTTGCTTTATAAAACTGCAAAAGCAAAGGAGTAAAGTTTCATGTCCAATTGTAATTTATATCAGTAATCAATTTGCATTTTTAAGACGCAGACGTAATTTATCGGCAATCATTGCCACAAATTCGCTGTTTGTAGGCTTGCCTCTCCCATTATGAATCGTATAACCAAAATAACTGTTCAGCGTATCAACATCACCGCGATCCCATGCCACTTCTATTGCATGCCGGATCGCACGCTCTACCCGAGACGCAGTAGTCTCAAATCTTTTTGCAACAGTGGGATAAAGCTGCTTTGTAACAGAATTGATAATTTCCGGCTGCCGAACTGCCAGCATAATAGACTCCCGCACATAATGGTAGCCTTTGATGTGCGCTGGCACCCCAATTTGATGAATAATTTCTGTAATCATCAATTCAAGATCCGGCTCGCTGCCAACAATATGTTCACGTGCAGCATCCCCCTTCATTCCGCTCGCGCCTGCCATTTTTACAATACGCTCTACCATCACTTCGACATCAAACGGCATTAAGAAAAAGTAACAGGCGCCCGCGGCCATCAGTTCATTTTCCAACATTGCGTTACTGAATGTTGAGGTAATCATAAAATAGGGTTTTACAGCAAGACCCATGTTCCCTACTGAATTCATAACCCCGATTGCATCCAGCCTTGGCATGAAAACATCCATCAGGACGACCTGAGGAAGCGTTTCTCCAATCAGCTGGGTTACAGCAAGACCATCTCTTGGCGCAATAACGGTCTCAAAGCCATAGGTTTTCAGCAGTGACGCACATTTCCCACAATAATCGCCCGGTCCCTCCACAATCAGCACTTTTGTATGGTCTTTCATGCTTCTTTCTCCTCCATTGTCGCTTCCCTGTATTTTATATTATCACTTGCTGAAATTAAATACAACCTGTTTTTACCAATTTTTTTTGATAATAATGAAAACTTTTGAACTTAACTTTGGAGATATTTTCTACTGAGTTTCTGTCAGCTTTCGATATTCTTTGACATCTTATCCATATTTTCAACAAAAATTCCATAGCCTCGAGTTGGATCGTTGACGAAAACGTGGGTTACAGCACCTACTAGTTTGTCATTTTGAATAATCGGACTGCCGCTCATACCCTGAACAATTCCCCCGCATTTTGCCAAAAGTTCTGAATCGACAACATGAATCACCATATTTTTAGTCGGATTTTTATCCCCAATACTGACATTTTCGATTTGAATCGCAAAGTTTCTTGTAACACCGTCATCAAGTGTACACCAGATCGTGGCGGGGCCTTCTGTAACCTCATATCTGAGTGCGAGCGGAACCGGTTCGGCATGCTGCGGCGGAGTTGTCCCAATTCCAAAAATGCCAACCGGCGAATTGATCAGCAGATCTCCTGTTTTGTGGCCGAGAAAATTTCCTTTTAATTCACCGGGCGCCCCGCTTTTTCCTTTATTTACGCCTGTAATTTTTACATCTACGATTTCTCCGGAATGAAGCGGCATAATATTCCCTGTGTCGACGTCACAAATAGCGTGTCCAAGTCCGGCAAATACGTTTGTCGTCGGGTTATAATAAGTCATGGTGCCAATTCCCGCGGAGGAATCGCGCACCCAAATGCCGGCACGATACACGCCGTCGTCACTTTTGACAGGCTGAATCGCGCATGTCATCTGCATGCCCGCACGTTCAAGTTCCACATTGACAGCGCGGCCGCCGGAGGATGATACGACTTCTCCCACATCTTCATTGGACTTCATGGCTTTTCCATTTATGGAAGTAATGATATCTCCGACTTTTATGCCCGCCGCTTTGGCCGGATTTTGCGATACTCCGCCGGAGGCGATATCGCTCATTCCAACAACAATGACGCCCTCTGTAAACATTTTAATGCCAAACGGATTGCCGCCGGGAATTACCATCTCCCTGTCAACAACCTGCACCTGCACCTGCTTGACATTTACTCCGCCGGGCAATTTTAGATTGACGTTATAGCTGTTCCCGGGCGAATTATAAGCTTCCTGCGGCAGGCTGTCATTGCTTGGATGCGGTGTGATCGGGACCGTAGAATGTATCGTCAGCAGTTCTCCCGCCGCGACATAATAATGATCTGGCAAAACTGCCTGTGTATAAAGTGCAAAGCCTTGAATAACGGCAATTGCAAGGGAAATCGGCCCCACAATATATCTGCATAGCTTTCTCATCGGATAAGTCCCCCTAAACATACAAAAATTTTTAATGAAGTTCACGCTTTTAATGTTCCACTGCATAAAGCGATTATCGGGGGGAATAACTGCAAGCATTTTCGCCATGGAAAACTAGCCTGCGAAAATGCCCGCAGCATCTGACCTTGTACTTTTTTACTGCCTTCTATGGCATATTTTTTTTAAATGTGTTATCATATTTTTATAAAAAATAACCTGATAAGGGTGGCAAAGCGTTTGAAAGTTGCAGTGGTCGGTTCACGCCGGGCAAGCGGATATTCGGTTGAACAAATTATCTCCCATCTTCCTCCGGCAACCTCCGAATTAGTAAGCGGAGGCGCCGCCGGAATTGACACGATGGCAGAGGAAGCCGCTAAGCGGTTAGGTTTGCCCATCAAAATCTTTTATCCCGACTATCAGGTCAACGGACGTCTTGCCCCACTAATCCGCAATTCTCAAATCGTAGAATATGCCGACTTTGTTTTGGCGTTTTGGGATCATAAATCCCGCGGCACAGCAAATACGTTGAACCGATGCGTTCAGGCAAACAAACCTTTCCGGATCATTTCTCTGAATCCTCCCTCTGATTGAAACGATACGCAACCTTTTTGGCTGCGTATCGTTATTTTTTTGGCCGCGTTCCAACAGCAATCCGCAATCCTAACGATTAGTATTGACACAAAACGGACGGGAATATCCATTTCGCTTTCGGCTAAAATAAAGGAAGCTCGAAATGGAGGTTTTCGCGAATATGCTCATCGTTTTTATTCGTGTTTTAATCGTTTATACGTTAATTATTGGCAGCTTAAGATTAATGGGAAAGCATCAGCTTGGGCAGCTCCAGCCTTCAGAACTGGTCGTAACGATACTCGTCTCCAATATAGCAACCATGTCTATTGAGGATACGAATGTGCCCCTGCTTGGCGGTATTGTCCCGATCCTGTCGCTGGTTTGTTTCGATGTAATTGTTTCTGCAATTATGCTCAAATACAAAGCGGCGCGCCGGATTATATCCGGCACGCCGCGTGTTATCATCAGAGACGGAGTGATCGATCAGAATGAACTGCATGAGCTGCGCTTTACAATTGACGACATGATGGAGCAACTGCGCGGCAAGAATATTTTTGATATTCGGGAGGTTGCATTCGCTATTGTGGAAACCACAGGGCAGCTGTCGGTCTATCAAAAATTTGACGCGCGCAATGTGACAGCGGATATGATCGGGCTTCAGGGCAAACCAAATGACAATGACATACCGGTGGTAATTATCAGCGACGGCGTGGTGATTGAAAGCGGGTTGTCCTTCTGCAATCTCAAAAGGGAATGGCTTGACAAGACAATCGCCGCGAACGGTTATCAGCTCAGGGAGATTTTTCTGATGACCTGCAACCGGAGCGCGGATTATTTAATTGTCCCGAAGGAAAAAAAGAATCAAAAAAATAAGGAGGGCGGCAAATGAAACGTTTTTTTCTTTCTATCGTCATCTGCACTGCAATTATTACCGCCTGCATTTGGGGCCTGTTCCGAATCACAAAAGTGACTGACCAACTGACTGCCTCATTGAATCAAATTGCATCGGCTGTTGAACAACAAAATACCGACCAGGTCGTTGACCTGGTCGGTGACTTTCAAAAAGATTGGGAAGAAAATGAAAAAACGTTGATGCAGTTTATCCATCACGACGAACTGGATACAGCAACAGGAATCGTAGCCCGCCTGAAAGCGCTCGCACGCTATCAGGACTATTCCGAACTAAGCGCGGAAATAGACCGGCTGCAGCATCTGATCCGTCATATCTGCGAATCGCAAATGCCGATATATAAAAACATTTTCTAACCGCGCGCCTCCAAAAGCGCCTGCAGCTCTTTCATAAACGAATCAATATCCTTAAACTGCCGGTAAACCGAAGCAAACCGCACGTAAGCCACCTCGTCAATTGTCCTCAGCTTTTCCATTGCCAGTTCGCCGATTTTATAGGACGGAACCTCTTTATCGAGTGAATTCTGCAGATTCATCTCGATATCGTTAACCGCTTCTTCCAGCACGGCAAGTGACACCGGCCGTTTTTCGCAGGCACGTACCATTCCCCGCAACAGTTTTCCGGAATCGAACGCCTCCCTTGATTTATCCTTTTTGATTACGACAAGAGGCGTGGTTTCAATAATTTCATAGGTCGTAAACCGCCGCTCACACTTCAGGCATTCGCGGCGTCTGCGTATGCGTTCAGATTCGTCGGTCGGACGGGAGTCTATCACTTTGCTTTCTACATAACCACAAAACGGGCATTTCATTTATGATTCCCCTTTAATCTCGGTAGTCTTTCTTGAGTTTCATCATAACATGATTTTTCCCTTATGACAAGGTAAATTCTATGCGTCCGCCGTGTAGACCGCTTCAAAAAGATACCGATAACTGTCCTTGAGTTCGCTGAAGGCTCCGTAATTATCCCGATAGACTTCCAAAACAAGGCCGCCGTCATACCTATACCTCTTCAGACCTGCAATAAGTTCTGCAAGGTTCAGAATTCCCTTTCCGACCGGCAGACAATCATGCTTCTCATTATGATCACTGATATGCAGATGAACAATTCTGTCCCCCATTGCATCCAGCATTTGCGTAACCGAATAGCCGGCGCGGACACACTGCTTTGTATCAAGTACAAACCGCGCATCGGGAAGAGCGTTTGCCATTGCGGTAAAAAACTCAGGGCAATAGCTGGCGCACCTCGGGACATTTTCCTGCGCCACAGTGATACCCATCGATCTTCCCGTCTCCGCCAGCTCCTCAAACATCTCAAAATAACGGCGGTATGGCTTTGTAGCTTCACGACGGTCGCCATGCAATACAAAAATTTTGGCGCCGAGCATATTTGCCGCATGAAAATAACGCTTATAAAGTTCCAGCCCGTCCAGAGTCCTTCGGCGGTACTCTGTGAAAAAAAGAAGCGGTTCAAGACCGGAAGTAAACGGGTGCACAGACAGAATCTGCGTTCCGCTGCCGTCGGCAACCGCTTTCAGCTGTCTTGTAAAGCTGTCTTCCAGTTCGCTTGGCGCATTAAAAAAAATTTCCGCCGCCTGCGCGCCAAACTCGGATATGCAGGCAAGCGCCCGTTCTGTCAGTTCCGGATAAAAACAAGCGGTGGAAATCCCTGCCAGCATAGCCTCTACTCCTTTTGATTACTGATCATAATTTATGATTCCCAAAAAACAACGAGAACCCTTTTGATTAAAACTGAGCCGCCGGTGTTACCGGCGGCTCAGTAATTAGCATCTCTTCTTTACTTGGCCTTTTTTGCTGCTTTATGATCCTGCCATGTCACCCACAGCGGGCCCGCAATGCAGATGGAAGAATACGCACCTGCAATCATACCGACCAGCATTGGGAACGCAAAAGTAATGATGGACTCTACATGGGACAGCAATGCAACAGCGCAGACTGCGGCAAGTGCCAACACAGTAGAAACCGTTGTATTAATGGATCTGGTAAGTGATTGGTTAATGGAAGTATTCACCAACTCATTCAGAGTAGTTTTGGCCCCCATTAGACGCTTGTTTTCACGGATACGGTCATAGACGACAACCGTCGCGTTAATCGAATAACCCAGGATTGTCAGAGCTACCGCAATAAAGTTCTGACTGATCGGGATTCGGAAAAAGACAAATACCGCAAATACAAACATCACATCATGCAGCAGAGCGCAAACCGCAAACACACCCGCGGACCAGCCGCCGATTTTACGGAAACGGAACGCGATATAGATAATCATCAGCAGAGCCGCAGCAGCAACTGCCACCACACATTTTACAAAGAAATCGTGCCCGATTGCAGGGTCGACATTGCTCGTGGAGACTACCTGCACATTCTGATCCGCATATTTCTGCTGAAGAGCAGTTGTAATCTCCTCCTGCTTTTCGGGTGTAATTCCCTCTTTCGAAGAAAGCGTAGCAACATAGTTGACTTTGCCGGTTACCACATCCTCCTGCTCCTGCAGGGAAATGCTTTGTCCGAGGTTGTTTTCAATCACAGACTGGAAATCCGCTTTTTGAATTTCACCGTCAAAGGAATAGGTCACAAGAGAACCGCCGCGAAACTCGATATCCAGTTCAACTCCAAAAATCAGCGCAACCAGCAGGGTGACGATGATAATTGTAGACGAGATAGCAAACCAGATCTTTTTACGTCCTACAATATTAATCATTTTTTGCACCTCCGTACAGCCACGCTTTCTTGAACGGCTTAAATTTGGAGATTGATTTCAGCATCAGCCGGGAAGCCGTAACTCCCATCAGGAAGTTGAAGATTACGCCCACAATCAGCGTAAAGCCAAAGGAATAAATTGCGCCCGTTGCAGAAGGCCCGAACCACCTGAAGATCGCTGTGAACATTCTTGCAAACACAGATCCCGGAGGTCCGAACGCGCCCATCAGAACTGCCGCAACAAGCACCATGGTGATATTACCGTCAAAGATTGCGGAAAAAGTTCTGTGGAAACCGGAATCAATTGCTCCGTCAAGTGTTTTGCCAACCTGCAGTTCTTCCTTGATACGCTCGGAAGTAATTACGTTCGCGTCAACACCCATACCGATGGACAGGATAATACCCGCGATACCGGGCAGGGTCAGCGTAAACGAAGGAATATTGGGGAAGAATCCGGAAACACAGGCAATCGAGCCCGCAATCTGTCCAAGCAATGCGATACAGGCAACGATTCCGGGGACTCTGTACAAAACAATGATGAAAATGGCTACCAGCACAAACGCGATCATTCCTGCCGTCACCATTGCGTCGCGCGCACCGATGCCAAGCGTCGGAGAAAGGGAACTGAAGTTCTCTGTCTGGAGCTTAAACGGCAATGCGCCGCCGTTAATCTTGTCCGCAAGGGATTTCGCCTCTTCTGCGGTAAACCTTCCGGTAATCTGCGCTTCGCCGTTCGGAATTTGAGAATTAACAGTCGGAGCGGAAATCATTGTCTCGTCCATCCAGATGGAAATCTGCTGGCCGATCAGGCGTCCGGTCGCCTCCGAGAAAGCCTCGGCGCCGTCCTTGGTCAGCTTCAGGGAAACCGCGTACTCGCCGTTCTCAGCGTTTACGACGGCGGTCGCGGACTCCACCTGTTTGCCTTCCAGAATGGTAGGCCCGTCCTGATTTTCACGGAACGTAAGCAGAGCGGTTTCGCCCAGCTCCTTCACGGCGCTTTCAGGGTTAAAATTCGTTTCCTCCGCTTTCCACGGGAAACGGACAATAATTCTGTCCTTGTTATAATCGGTATAGACTTCGGAATCCGTGATGTTCTGGGAAACCAGCCTCACCTTGATTATGGATTCAGCCGCGGCCATTTCGTCATCGGTGGCATCATATCCTTCCGGCGGGCTGAACGTTACATCAACGCCTCCCCGGATGTCAATTCCCCAGCGGATGTCCCCCGCGCCCTTGATGTATGTCGTAGTGACATCTCCGTAGGACGCGTACAGTCCGAAGAATGACAGCGCTGTCAGCGCGATGATTAATGCCAGAATGACAAAAAACATCGACTTGCCAACTTTTTTCATCTGTTTGTCCTCCTTGCAACCATATCTGCCAACACAGCCAACAACCGCAGGTTTCCGAACCGTTTCCTGCGGTTGACTATGGTTCTCTTTATGCCAAAGCGCACTGTTTTTCCCAATGCGGCACTTTTACAATTATATTGGAATCAACTCAAAAAGTCAATCCATTTCTTACTGGAACAAGACTCCGGCTGCTTTTACCGGATACGGCTTTTTAAACGGAAAGCTGGGCCCGTTCGCCAAGGATTTCCTGATTTGCGTTCAGCACCGGCGACACGAAATCGCGAATAAATTCATCCACCTGCTGGCTGCTGCGCCCGGTAAATCTGACAGGGTCCAGGATGGCTTCGATCTCGCCGCGTTCCAACCCGAAAGCGGGGTCTGCGCAGATGCGGGAAATCAGGTCATTTTCGCCGCCCTCCTCCTTAACCACCTTCGCGGCGGCAATCGAATGGACGCGCAGGCGTTCGTGCAGTTCCTGCCGGTCACCGCCCTTTTTGACAGCCTGCATCATGATGTCCTCCGTCGCCATAAACGGAAGCTCCCGCATCACCCGCTGATGGATGATCTTCGGGTAAACCACAAGGCCGTCACAGACGTTGAGCATGATCTTTAAGATGGCATCGGCGGCGAGGAACGCCTCCGCAACCGCAATACGCTTATTCGCGCTGTCATCCAGCGTCCGTTCAAACCACTGGGTAGCCGCGGTGAATTCCGGATTCAGGGAGTTTACCATGACGTAACGGGACAGCGCGGTAATCCGCTCGCTCCGCATGGGGTTGCGCTTATACGGCATGGCCGAGGAACCGATCTGCTGCTTTTCAAACGGCTCTTCCATTTCCTTGAAGTTCGCAAGCAACCGCAGGTCGTTGGAGAACTTGCTGGCGCTCTGCGCGATCCCGGCTAAAACATTCACCACAAAGCTGTCGACCTTGCGGGAATAGGTCTGTCCGGATACCGGGACCACCGCCGAAAAGCCCATTTCCTTCGCAATATCTTCCTCCACCGCTTTGATTTTCACGGTGTCCCCATCAAACAGTTCCATAAAGCTGGCCTGCGTGCCGGTTGTTCCCTTGCTGCCGAGCAGTTTGAGCGAAGCAATACGGTGCTCCGCCTCCTCCAAATCCATCAGCAGTTCATTCAGCCACAATGTGGCGCGTTTGCCGACAGTGGTCAGCTGCGCAGGCTGCAAATGGGTATAGGCAAGCGCAGGCATGTCCTTATAGCGGACGGCAAAATCCGCCAGAAGCGAAAGGACATTGATCAGCTTTCTGCGGACAATGTTCAGGCCTTCCCGCATGACGATGATATCGGTATTGTCACCCACATAACAGCTGGTGGCACCCAGATGGATGATCCCTTTCGCGTCCGGGCACTGCACCCCATAAGCATATACATGGCTCATCACATCATGGCGGCATTCCTTTTCCCGCGCGGCCGCCACATCATAATTGATGTCGTCGGCATGGGCCTCCATCTGGGCGATCTGCTCTTCCGTAATCGGCAGGCCCTGCCGTTTCTCCGCCTTGGCGAGCGCAATCCAGAGCCTGCGCCACGTTTTAAATTTGTTGTCAGCCGAAAAGACATACTGCATCTCCTCGCTGGCATAACGCGTGCAAAACGGGCTTTCATACCTGTCATGCATGTCACTCATCAAAATCAACCTTTCCGCAGGGGCTGCTTCCCCTGTCCTGCAAAAATCAGCCGCCGAGGCCGTTGAAACGATGTTCCAACAGCTCTGTGCATATTTATATAGTATAGCACAAAAGGCGGATGATTGAAACTCATCATCCGCCCTTTTTGTAAAAAATCCCAGATTTTCTTTACTTTTTAAGCAGCAGTTTTTCTACCGCTGCCAGTTCGGTACACAGGCAAAGCAGCGCCACCGCCTGCTCGAGCTCAGGCACAGTGGGATAGGTCGGGGCGACGCGGATATTCCGGTCGCGCGGGTCAATCCCATAAGGGAAGGTTGCTCCGGCCGAAGTGAGCACAACGCCCGCGGATTTACACAAGCCCACCACGCGCTTCGCGCATCCGTCCATGACATCCAGGGAGATGAAATAGCCGCCCTTCGGGTTCACCCATTCGGCAATGCCTTTCCCGGCAAGCCTGCGTTCGAATGCGTCGAGCACCGTTTTAAATTTCGGACGGAGCAGTTGTGCCTGCCGGTCCATATGCGTCATAATGCCGTCAAGATTTCCAAAATACCGCGCATGCCGTAGCATGTTGATTTTATCAAATCCGATGGTCTGGATGCTCATCAGTTTTTTCATCCGCTGCATGTTATCCGCAGAACACGCAAATGCGGCAACTCCGGCGCCGGCATAGGAAATCTTGGAGGTTGAGGCAAAAATCATGACTCTGTCCGGATCACCGGCTTTTTTGCATTCGTCCAGAATATTAAGTACCTGGTCACGGTCGCCGGGATAAAGGTCATGAACGGCATAAGCGTTATCCCACATAATCATGAAGTCCTTCGCAGCGGTTTTCATGCGCGCGAAGCGGCGGACTGTTTCATCGGAGTAAGTAATGCCCTGCGGATTGGAATATTTCGGAACGCACCAGATTCCCTTAATGCTCTCATCCGAAGCCACCAGCCGTTCCACCTGGTCCATATCGGGGCCTTCCGCAGTCATCTCAATCGGAATCAACTCAAAACCGTAGCGCTCTGTAATCGCGAAATGGCGGTCATAACCCGGCGAAGGGCAGAGGAATTTCACTTTATCCAGCCTGCACCACGGCGCAGCGCCTTTGCGCACGCCGTGCAGTATCATCTTGCCGATTGCGTCGTACATAATGGAAAGGCTGGAATTCCCGCAGACAAAAAGCTCGTCAAAGCTGACGCCCAGCATTTCACAGAAAAGCGCCTTACATTCCGGAATCCCGTCAAAATCCCCGTAATTGCGGCAATCGGAACCGTCCGCCGATTTGAGGGAAGATTTGGAATCGAGCGTATCCAGCATGCCGCTGATCAGATCGAACTGATCCCCGGCGGGTTTTCCGCGGGACATGTCGAGGGAAAGCCCCCTGCCCTTCCAGTCTTCATAGCGCCGCATCAGTTCGCGGTGCAGATGCTCAAGTTCAACGTGTGATAGTTCCGAATACTGTGACATAGGTTTGTACCCCCAATGATTTGGTGCGTTTCCAGTCTGCTGAAACCGCCCTGTAAATTTCACAACACATTCTACGGAAACCTGTTGGCCTGTGCCCGTTTCCACCTTACTTATATTATACGATAAACTTCCATTTTGCAAGATGAATTTTTTAAACTTGCAAAATTCATCAAGTGATACGAAAAAAAAGCCAAAACGGAAAGTACTTTTTATCTGGATAGTACAGAAAAAACAGGAACATGCCCGCGGACAGGCTGTTCCTGTTTTTTCTAATGGCTTGTTTAAATCAATTAATATTCCGCCGAACCGGTCGTCCTCGGGAACGGCAGCACATCGCGGATGTTGGAAATTCCGGTGATATACATAATCAGGCGTTCAAATCCGAGACCGAACCCCGCGTGCTTTGCCCCGCCAAACCGGCGCAGATCGAGATACCAGCTATAATCTTCCTCTTTCAGCCCCAGTTCTTTCATACGCGCAAGCAGCTTATCCAAACGCTCCTCGCGCTGGCTTCCGCCGATGATCTCCCCAATGCCGGGAACCAGCAGGTCCACCGCTGCAACTGTTTTGTTGTCATCATTCATACGCATGTAAAACGCTTTGATCTCTTTCGGATAATCGGTCACAAAAACAGGCTTTTTCATGATTTCCTCGGTCAGATACCGTTCATGCTCCGTCTGCAGGTCGCAGCCCCAGTAAACCGGGTATTGGAACCTGTCTTTTACTTTTTCCAGCAGTTCAACCGCCTGGGTGTAGGTGACATGGCCGAAATCAGAATCAATAATATGATTCAGGCGCTCGATCAGGCCCTTGTCATAGAAGTTATTGAAAAACTCCATTTCCTGCGGGCACTGTTCCAGCACATAGGACAGCACATACTTGACCATGTCCTGCGCGAGCTGCATATCGTCTTCCAGATCGGCAAAGGCGATTTCCGGCTCGATCATCCAAAATTCGGCCGCGTGGCGGGCGGTATTGGAATTTTCAGCGCGGAAGGTGGGCCCGAACGTATAAACGCTGCCGAACGCCAATGCCATGCATTCGGCTTCCAGCTGCCCCGATACCGTCAGGCTGGTGGCCTTCCCGAAGAAATCCTGTGTATAGTCCACAGAGCCGCCTTCATTCAGCGGCGGTGCCTTGGGGTCCAGCGTGGTCACCCGGAACATTTCTCCGGCGCCCTCGCAGTCGCTGCCCGTAATCAGCGGCGTGTGCGCGTAAACAAATCCCCGCTCATTGAAAAACCGGTGAATCGCGAACGCGGCGACCGAACGGACACGGAATACAGCCGCAAAGGTATTGGTACGGGGGCGCAGATGGGCGATGGAGCGCAAAAACTCCAGGGAATGGCGTTTTTTCTGGAGCGGATAGTCGGGAGGTGAAATCCCCTCAATCTCCACCGAAAGTGCATGCACTTCAAACGGCTGTTTCGCGTCGGGTGTCAACACAATATCGCCGCGAACCACAATCGCGCTGCCGACGTTCAGCTTCACGACTTCCGAAAAATTCTCCAGTTTGGACTGTTCCAGCACAACCTGCAGATTGCGAAAGGAAGATCCGTCATTGAGTTCTATAAATCCGATCGATTTGGAATCCCTGATTGTCTTTACCCAGCCGCATACGGTTACCGGCGCACCCGTGTAATCCTCAACCGCGGCAAACAGCTTTTTGAGTTCGATCCTTTTCACATCACGACCACCTTTATCAAGAAATCGTATCGTCTTTTCCACTATACCACTTTCAGTCAAAAATTTCCACGAAAATTTGGCCGGCGGCTTTTTAAAGTAACACAGACCAGCTCCGGCCGGTTCCCGAGCCGCTGGGGAAACGTGCTCGGGCCAAGCCCGCGGCTGACCGCCATGGTGCAGGCTCCCTGCCGGTAAAGCCCGGCGGTATAACAGGGGAAAATTCCCTGTTCCGGCGCATATAGCCCCGGAATCCCGGGGAACCGGAACTGGCCGCCGTGCGCATGTCCGCAGAACACCAAGTCAAACCCATTCCGGACGTAACAGTCAAACTGCTCCGGACGGTGGGACAGCAGAATATTGAAATCCAGCGGACTGATTCGGCAGGCTGCCTGCCCCAGCACGTCCGCGAATTTCGCAACACATTCGGGTGTATCGCGCTTGAGTGTGCGCTTGCGGTAAAATGCCGGGTCGAGCGCGCCATAAATGCAAAGGCGGTCCCCGTTTTTGTGAATCACCAGTTTTCTTCCGTCCAGCAGAATCACACCCAGACTGCGAAGCTCCCTGCGCAACCTGTGGTAAACCCTTGAGCGCGCCTCATGATTTCCCGGGACATAGCAGACCGGCGCAAGCTCCACAGCGCCCCGAACAACCGACAGGGCAACGTCGGCTTTGCAGTCGCACAGATCCCCTGTAATGACAATCAGGTCGGGGGCGGTGGCGCACAGCGCGTTGATCAGGCGCTTCTGTTGATATCCGAAGGTTTTATCATGGAGGTCGGAAATCTGGGCAATCCGAAAGCCCTCGAAAGCGGGCGGCACCTTTTCGCTTTCCACAGTAAACCGGGATGTTTGAATTCCATTATTCTGCCAGTAGGAAAAAGCCGCCAGCACGGCAATCCCGGATGCCGCCAGCACCGGTTTTTTAATCGTCATAGGGTTCTCCTTGCCTGTTTAAAATGCAGAAAGGCGGCACACCGCATCGGCGTGCCGCCTTGGGAATCCGGTCAGCCGGGAGGCCACGCCAGGCTGCGTTTCGCGAGCACATGGAAATGCAGATGCTTTACCGTCTGCCCGGCCAGTTCCCCGCAGTTATTCACCACGCGGAAATCATCGCCGCAGCCAAGGTCTTTGGTAATCTTCGCAATGACGGCGAAGATATGGCCCACAATCGCGCTGTTCTCCTCGGTGATCCTGTCCGCGCCGGAAATATGCTCGCGCGGGATTACCAGAAAGTGAACCGGGGCCTGCGGGTCAATGTCGTAAAATGCCACCACCCTGTCGTCCTCGTAGATCTTCTTGCTCGGAATCTCTCCGGCAGCAATTTTACAGAAAAGGCAGTCCTCCATGTTATTTCCCCCTTTCCACAAAAATATCCGGCAGGTTTCCCTGTCTATTTCACATAATTTGCAACGATTTCCGGCAGCTTTGCCAGCGCGCCGCCCAGTTTCGCCGGTTCGGTGCAGCCGCCCATCGCATTGTCCGGACGTCCGCCGCCACTTCCGCCGCAAAGCGCGGTCAGCTCTTTTACGATCTTTCCTGCATGTGCGCCTTTGGCAACCGCTTCTTTTCCGCAGGAAACGAGAATCGACGTTTTTCCGTCGCCGGCGGCGGTGAAGACACAGACGGAGTCGGGATGGCTGTCCTTCGCGCGGTCGCCCATAAAGCGCAGGGCTTCCGGTTTCACGCCGCCGACAGCGAGGGAGGCGACCTTCACGCCGTTCACTTCCCGCGCGTTTTCAAACATACCGCTCATCCGGCTCTCCGCCAGCTTATTTTCCGCAGCTTCCAGCGCGTGCTGCAATTCTTTCAATTCTCCGGTCATGGAGGCCGCCTTCGCGGGCAGCTCCAAGGGATTTCCGACTTTCAGCGCGACGGCGGTCTCGTTCATCAGCGCTTCCTGCTCACGCAGATAGCGGAGTACGTTTTTGCCTGTCACAGCCTCAATACGGCGTACACCCGCCGCAACCGAGGACTCTTTCACAATTTTAAACAGGCCGACCTTGGCGGTATTATCCAGATGGGTTCCGCCGCAGAATTCAATGGATTCGCCCTCAACGTTGCATACGCGAACAGTGTCGCCGTATTTCTCACCGAACAGCGCCATCGCACCGAGCTTCTTGGCTTCCTCAATCGGCATTTCGTGGACGGAGACGTCAATCGCGGACAGAATCATGCGGTTAACAAGCTCCTCGACCTTTTCCAGCTCTTCAGCCGTCACCGCACTGAAATGGCTAAAATCGAAGCGGCAGATGCTGTCGTCATAAAACGCGCCCGCCTGATGGACATGTTCGCCAAGCACTGTTCGCAGCGCCGCCTGAAGCAGATGGCAGGAGGTATGGTTGCGCATGATATCGCGGCGGCGGTCGGTATTGATTGCCGCCGTGACGATGTCGCCCACGCTGAGCGTACCAACCGTCAGCTCGCCGACATGGACAAAATGACCGGTCTGGGACTTTTTGCAGTCGTAGACCGCAAAAGCGCTTCCTCCCGCGGTGATCGTACCGGCGTCACCGGCCTGACCGCCGCTTTCCGCGTAAAACGGGGTGCGATCGAGCACAACTTCGCCCATCTCGCCGTCGGCCAGCATATCCACCCGCTGATTATCCTTTACGATTGCCACAATTTTTGCTTCGGCTTCGGAATCCGTATACCCCACAAAGCGTCCTTTTTCCTTGATGTCGGAGAGGACATCCTCTTTCCATCCCAAGTCGCCCATTGCGGCACGCGCTTCACGGGCGCGCCGCTTCTGCTCGTTCATATAGTTCGTAAATTCCTGTTCATCCAGCACGATCTTATGCTCTTCCAGAATTTCACGGATGAGGTCCACCGGGAAGCCGAACGTATCGTAGAGCTTAAACGCGTCCGCGCCGCTCATGACTTTCTGCCCGTCCTGCCCCTCAATTTTCTCAATCATGGCGTTCAGCAGCCCAAGCCCCTGGTCAATCGTACGTGCAAAGCGTTCCTCTTCGACTTTGATGACTTTAATGATATAATCCTTATTTTCAACGAGATTTGGATACGCGGCCGCGTTCTCCTGAATCACGGTTTCGCAGACTTTATAGAGGAACGGCTCGTTGATGCCGAGCAGACGCCCATGGCGGGCGGCACGGCGCAGCAAACGGCGCAGGACATAGCCCCTGCCTTCATTCTGCGGCAGAATGCCGTCCCCGACCATGAAGGTGGTGGAGCGGATGTGGTCGGTAATGACGCGCAGGGAGACGTCCTTTTTGACGTCATCATGGTAGGCAACGCCCGCGATTTTAGAAATGTGGCGCATGATGTTCTGCACCGTATCCACTTCAAACAGGTTGTCCACGTCCTGCATAATGCAGGCAAGGCGCTCAAGGCCCATTCCGGTGTCAATATTCGGATGCGCCATACGCTCATAGTTGCCTTCCCCATCGCCATTGAACTGGGAGAACACAAGGTTCCAGAACTCAATATAGCGGTCGCAGTCGCATCCCACGCCGCAGGTGGGGCTTCCGCATCCGTATTTCTCGCCGCGGTCAAAATAGATTTCGGAGCAGGGGCCGCAGGGGCCGGAGCCGATTTCCCAGAAGTTGTCCTCCTTACCCATCCGCACAATGTGCGTGGGGTCGACGCCGACTTCCTTCGTCCAGATTTCGACCGCTTCGTCGTCGTCCTCATAGACGGATACCCACAGGCGGTCTACCGGCAGCTCCAGCACCTTGGTGATAAATTCCCACGCCCATGCGGTGGCCTCATGCTTAAAATAATCACCGAACGAAAAGTTGCCGAGCATTTCGAAATAGGTTCCGTGGCGCGCAGTCTTGCCGACATTTTCAATGTCAGGGGTGCGGATGCACTTCTGACAGGTTGTCACACGCTTTCTCGGCGGGGTTTCCAGACCGAGAAACCACTTTTTCATCGGCGCCATACCGGAATTGATCAGCAGCAGGCTGGCATCGTTATGCGGAACCAGAGGAAAACTCGGAAGGCGAAGGTGCTCCTTACTCTCATAAAAGCTGAGGAACTTTTCACGCAGTTCGTTAAGTCCTGTCCATTCCATCTAATTGATCGCTCCTTTAAATGATACAAAAATAAAAAAAGCCTTCCATCCCAAAAAAATTGGGACGAAAAGCGTACATGACACATTCCGTGGTACCACCCAAATTGCGCAGTAAATTGCGCCACTCGAAAGGATTAACGCTCACACCACGTCCGGCTCTTCACCGGAAGCTCAGGGGCGGCTTTTGCGTTTTTTGGCACACTCTCACCGGTATGCGCCTCTCTGTGCTGTGTTTCAGCAATTTTCCCCATCAACGCCATATCTTTTAGTAGTATATACTTACGCCGGCCGGTTGTCAACTCTTTTCGCGCCTTTCGAAGCGGCTATCCTGCCGAACACGCGGTCCGCCGCAGCCGCGACGGCCGCGGCAGCCGCGCACATAGCCAAATCAGGCAGCAGGAACGGCTTAACCGCCATATCCAGCCCGTTCTGCAAGCCCGCTCTGGTGATTGTCAGCAACTGCGCTGTGCCGATCACATAACAGACGGGCAGCGAAAGCGCCATAAAGAGGACATATTTGAAGAATCCTCTTCCCCATTTTTCCGTCATACAGGCAACAAGCACCGCAACAAGGGGATAGGAGATCAGGAACCCGCCCGTCGGGCCCGCAAGGGCATGAATCCCCCCGGTAAGCCCCGGAAACACCGGTGCTCCCAAAAGCCCGAGCGCCACATAAACCGCCTGGGAAAGCAGCGCGGACTTACGATTCAGTACAGCCCCCGCCAGAAAGACCGCCGCCAGAACGGCTGAAAGCGGAACCGGGGTGACCGGCAAATTTTTAGATAATTGTGCCAGGACAGCTGAAAGCAGCGTCATAATTGCCGCAGCAACAAGCTGTCCGGTTTTAGATTGGAGCATGGTTTCCCTTCTTATCGTTGGGTTATTCAACAGAAATCATAAAATAATAGACAGGCTGACCGCCGTTAATCAGAGCAACTTCCACGTTCTCCGGCAGTTTCGCAGCAACCGCCTTCCGGATTTCCTCGGCAGTTTCGCTGGAGACATCCTCACCGTAAAGCAGGGTGATGAAGCTGCTGTCCTTACGTGCCAGCAATTTTGTAAGTCTGATAACCGCTTTTGACAGATCGCGCTCTGTAAACGCTATTTTGCCGTTTTCAAGAGCCAGCAATTCACCCTCTTTGATTTTATGCCCGTCAAATTCGCTGTCACGGGCGGCATAGGTAATCTGGCCGGTCCCCACACGCTCAAACGCTTTCTGCATCGCAATCATATTTTCCGTCGCATCGGCGTCATGATCAAATACCAGCATTGCGGCAAGGCCCTGCGGAATCGTGCGGGTAGGCAGCACAACCACATTGCGGTCGGCCAGCTTAGCCGCCTGCTCCGCCGCCATGATGATGTTCTTATTATTCGGCAGCACAAAGACCGTCTTTGCGGGGGTCGCGTGCACAGCGGAAAGGATGTCATCGGTGGACGGATTCATGGTTTGGCCGCCGCTGACGATGTTGTCAACACCCAGATCGTGAAACAACTGCTGAACCCCGTTGCCGGCCGCGACCGCCACGAACCCGAACGTGCGGGACGGGTCCACCATGGCATAGGCAAAAGCCTGATCGGTGACAGGCTCCACCACGCTGGCTTTCTGGTTCGCGTGCTGTTCACGCATATTCTCAATTTTCATATTGGTCAGCATACCGTATTCCAACGCTTTTTGGAGGGCATTCCCGGGATTGTCTGTATGCACATGGCATTTGATAATTTCATCGTCATCCACGACCACCACACAGTCGCCGATCGATTCCAGGTAGGTGCGCAGCGGCTGGGGGTCCGCTTCTGTTTCCTTTTTCAGGATAATAAACTCGGTGCAATAGGTAAAGGTGATCTCGCCCTCATATTCCCCGGCCGCGTTGCGGTCCGGATAGATCGAGGAGGACTGTTTGGATTCTTCCTCATCGAGGAGGACTGCGTCTTTTCCGTCGAAAACCCGCTTCATCCCTTCAAAAATCACCAGAAGTCCCTGTCCGCCGGCATCCACAACACCGGCTTTTTTCAAAACGGGCAGCATTTCGGGGGTCTCATTCAGCGCTTTTTGCGCGGCATCAACGATAACAGACCAGATTTCCTGCGGGGACATGGAAGCATTGAGCGCTTCCCTCGCCGTTTCCGCGGCGACACGCGCAACGGTGAGGATCGTTCCCTCCGTGGGCTTCATCACCGCTTTATAGGCGGAATCCACTCCGTTTTCCAGAGCAATTACCAGGTGCTCGGCGCCCGCCTCCTCCAGATTTTTCAGCCCGCGGGAAAAGCCGCGGAACAGCAGAGAAAGAATGACCCCGGAATTGCCGCGCGCGCCGCGAAGCAGTGCGGCGGCGCAGACATCAGCAGCCCGGGAAACGGGTGCATCGTCCGGGACGCGCATCAGCTCCCGCTTTGCCGCGGAAGCTGACATAGACATGTTCGTTCCGGTATCGCCGTCCGGAACAGGAAACACATTCAGCGCGTCCACGCGCTGGCGTTGGTTGGTTATATTGTTAGCTCCGGAAATAAATGCATCCTTGAGCATTTTACCTGTTATCACGATGTTTTGACCCCCATACTTACAGTTTTGTCCTCTATTCGTTTTCCGTCTTCATGGAATCCACAAACACGTTCACCTTTGCGACATCAAGGTTGGTGGATTGTTCCACCGTATAGCGCACCTTATTCACAATACTTTTCACAATCACAGAGATATTCATGCCGTAAACCACTACGATATGCAGGTCGATCACTAATCCACCGCCGGAAGTGCGCACCCGCACACCTTTGTCGATGGCGTCCCTGCCCGAAACGGCAGCGCGGATTCCCTGAGCCGGCGAATTCACCATGCCCGCGACACCAAAGCATTCGGATGCCGCCTTGCCAACCAGCTTTGCAAAATATTCCTGCGAAATTTCTATGGTTCCATATTGGTTTTCCACGCTGATCAAAACAAAAACCTCCTTATATCACGAACTGTATGAAGCGCAGTCATTTCTACCATTCCATTATATTATAAAAAATATCCTGTTCGGTTGCAACTATTTCCGCCTGAAATTCACGGTTAAACGAGATCACTCCCTGCCGGAACGCCACCGGAATGAATGGCGACTGGTTATAAAATGTATCGCAGAGCGACTGGATACCGGCGCCTGTTTCTTTATACAGCTTATATAAATCGGCTACCTCCTGACTGTATGGGACGGCGTAGCCAAGGCTGCCGCCGTTCAGAAGCAGCGAAAAGTCCATATTATCCATCAGCCGGACTTCCCCAAGATAAAGGTCATAATTCCCGGACGCGATGGACTGTTCGTACTGGGAAAACGACTGGGCGGATACGATCACCCGGATGCCGATCTGCGACAGCTGTTCCGTAATCAGAGAAGCCGCGGCATTGCGGCAGGCATTGTCGCTGTTTACCAGCAGCGTCAGCGTCACCGGCGACTGATAGAGTGTGCGGAATCCGTTTCCGTCCCTCTCCGTCAGCCCAATCCCGTCCAAAAGCGCGTCTGCCTCCGTCAGATTTCTGGGGGCGGAAAGCTCCATCCCATCCAGCCTGTAAAACTCCGGATTAAACGGATACATGGAAGCCCGCGCGCGCGTCACATATGCTTTGGCAACCAGTTCATCGCGGTTAAGCGCGGTAGACAGCGCTTTCCGGAATTCCGCTTTCTGAAGCAGGCCGTGGTTGCCGTTGAGCCCGATATAAACCAGCCGGTTGAGCGTCACTGGAATATTCGAGGTGGACATGGCTGCTGTTTCGGAGCCGCTGAGGTCCGAATAGACCATGTCGATATCTCCGCTTTTCAGGCTGAACTGCTGCGCGTCCGGATCTGCCATGCTGACCAGTGTGATTTTCTGGATATTGCCTCCCGCCTGATAATAAAGCGGGTTGGCGGTGAGTGTCACGCCGTTCAGCCACGCGCCCCCCACAAAATATTTACTGATTCCGATCGGATAATCCATGTCCTTAGTGCCGTCTTTAATGATCGGGAAAGACAGCAGCGCGGGAAAATCCAGGTCAGGCTGTTTTAATTGAATGACCACATCGCCGTCCGCATTCACCGATGCCGACGCTACATTTTGCAGGGTCGTTTTCCAATTGGTATCGGAAGAAGCCGCCGTATTGATGGAATAGACAATATCCGCGCCCGTGAGCATCGTACCATCGGAAAATTTGGCATCCTTCCGGAATTTCACCACACAGACAGCTCCCTCGACCAAAACTTCCGTTGCCAGCTGGTTTTCAGGGCGGTAAGTTTTGTCGGGGCGCATCAGGCTGTCATAGAGCAGCGGAACCAGTTCCCGGTTGATCTGAGTCGTCATCCGGTAAGGATTGAGGGAATCGCCTGCCGTATATCCCAGTTTTACTTCATGGATGGGCTGTACGGACGGCTTTTCAGACTCGGGCTCGGAAGAAACAACCGGCTGAAGAATATCAAATTGCTGGTCATCAATATTTACAGAGCTGCAGCCCGAAAAAGCTGCCGAAAAAGCCAATACCAGCGCACAAAGTTTGCGTTTCATCCTGAATCTCCAGCATTATCAATGATTTGTTTATGATGGCTATCATCGGTATCATAACCACTTTGCGGCTATGATACCATATCCGCAGCATTATAAACCGCGTTGCGGTTATTATACCCCATTCAAAGTGTGAATTCAACGAAAGAATATGAACAAATGATTCGGCAGGCAGTAAAAAGACGGGATTTTGATCCCGCCTTTTATTGTCCTGTACGGATTCGTGTCACTGCGACGACCTTTCCACCCGATTTGCCGAACTCCAGCAAAACCCCATTCAGTTCAATGTTTTCCGGATCATTGGAAAAACGGCACGGCAGATTTGTGCGCATCCGTTCAATTGCCTTGTCTTTTTCCACACCCAGAACCGAATCCCGACCGCCGCACATTCCCACATCCGTTATGTAGGCGGTCCCTTTCGGAAGAAGCCTCTCATCGGCCGTCTGCACATGGGTATGCGTACCGATCACAGCGGACACACGCCCATCCAGATAATGTCCCAGCGCGAGTTTTTCCGCGGTTGCCTCCGCATGGAAGTCAACCAGAATATTGGGGCACTTGATGGTTGCCAGCAGTTCATCCGCGCAGGCAAATGGATTTTGGTAAGTCCCCTCCATATACACTTTTCCCTGAAGGTTGATGACACAGAGCGGAAAAGCCGGATGGTCATAAAAATAGATGCCGGAGCCGGGCGCTTCCGGATGATAATTGGCGGGGCGGATAACTCCCTTTTGTTCCTCAAGAACCTCATAAATCTCGCGCCGGCGCAGGGAATGGTTCCCTGTCGTAATCACATCGACACCGCTGTCAAACAGGTAACGGGCACTGTGAGGGGTAATCCCATTCCCTTCCGCGGAATTTTCACCGTTCGCAATGACAATCCCCGCACCCAGATCCTTTTTCAGCCGGGGCAGCTCACTGCGCAGCTTTTCACAACCCGACTGGCCTACCACGTCTCCAAAAAATAAAAGCTTCAACCGGTTCACCACCATCTAATCATAAAGGGCGCACAGAAGTGCGCCCTTTATTCTATCATACTTTTTCCGAAATTATAAGACCTTCGACAGAAAATCCTGCAACCGCGGATTTTTCGGACTTGAAAAGAATTCTTTCGGGGTATTTTGCTCCAGAATCTGCCCTCCGTCCATAAACAGGACGCGGGTGGCAACCTCGCGGGCAAATCCCATTTCATGGGTAACCACCACCATGGTCATGCCTTCCGCCGCCAGCTGCTTCATCAGTTCGAGCACTTCCCCGACCATTTCGGGGTCAAGTGCGGAAGTCGGCTCATCGAACAGCATAACGTCCGGATTCATCGCAAGAGCGCGGACAATGGCAATCCGCTGCTGCTGACCGCCCGAAAGCTGGGAAGGATAGCTGCTTGCCTTGTCCACCAGCCCAATACGCTCCAAAAGCTGCTTTGCCTTGGCATCCGCCTGCTCCTGCGTCATCAGCCTGAGCCGGACAGGGGCAAGGGTGATATTTTCCTGAACGGACAGGTGCCCGAACAGGTTGAACGACTGGAATACCATCCCCATTTTTTGGCGGAGCTGATTGATATTGCATTTCTTGTCGGTAATATTCACGCCTTCAAACCAGATTTCTCCGCCGGTAGGAACTTCCAGAAGGTTGAGGCAGCGAAGGAACGTGGACTTCCCGGAACCGGAAGGCCCGATGACAACGACCTTTTCTCCTTTTTCAATGGTCTCGGTAATTCCTTTGAGTACTAAATTCCCATGAAAGGATTTTTGCAGATTCTTAACGTCGATCACCTTTGCCCAGCCTCCTTTCCAGTCTCTTCTGCACCTGCGTCATTGCAATGACCAGCACCAGATAGATGAGCGCCGCAACAAACAGCGGTTCGCTGATAAACGCCCTGCCTTTGATCCCATCAGCCACCTTGGTCAGGTCACGTACCGCGATCATACCGGCGACAGAGGTTTCTTTCAGCAGGGTTATAAATTCATTGAAAAGGGCCGGGAGGATATTTTTAACAGCCTGCGGCAGAACAATGAGACGCATTGTCATCCAGCTGGTGAGGCCCAGAGAGCGCCCCGCCTCGGTCTGCCCGTGAGGGATAGACATGATGCCCGATCGGAAAATTTCCGCCACATAGGCGCCGGAGTTGAGTCCAAATCCAATGATCGCGACGGGCGTCCCGTTGGTCATGGAGGTGAACACCGCGGTATACAAGATAAGAAGCTGCACCACCACCGGAGTTCCGCGGATGACCGTCAGATAGAGGTCGCACAGTATTTCCAGAAAACGAAGCTTGCGGTTGCCCGCCGCCGACACCTTGACAACAGCAATGATCATACCGATCAAAATACCAATCAGCGTAGCGCAGGCGGCAATCAGCAAGGTGCGCCCCAGGCCTTCGACATACTGTTTCCACCTGTCCTCCGCCAATAGAGCAATATAAAGATTGTTGTAATGTTGCTGCAAAAATGCCGCCATTTGTCATCGCCTGCTTTCGGTGGTGTTTTGAAGCCGGTTTTTACGCCGCGTTCGCATGTTCGGTTACAAGTTCGTCAATTTTGCCTTCATCCATCAGGCGCTGCAAAGTCGCGTTGATGGCATCCAGCAGCTCCGCATTGCCTTTTTTCACTGCAAACGCATAACTTTCCTCTGTAAGCGGGTCGGGAAGAAGTTCCAGTTTGCCGTTGCTGTTGGCAACAATCGCTTCAGCCGGAAGTTTATCCAGAATGACAGCGTCGCACTTTCCGGCAATCAAAGCCGCGCCGGTTTCGGTTGCACCTTTAAAGCGCATGACCTCTTTCGCCTGCACCTCGTCGGAAGCATAAAAATCGCCGGTTGTGGATTCCTGCACCGCAATGGTGGTGCCGTCCAGCGTATCCTTCGTTATACTGCTTCCCTTCTGAACAATCAGATACTGCGCGGATTTCACATACTCTTTGGAGAAATCCACCTGTTCCTGACGCTCGGGAGTAATGGTCATGCCGGCCGCCGCAAAATCGCCTTTGCCGGATTTCACCGCTTCAATCAGCAGATCAAAATTCATATCCAGGATTTCCAGCTCAACACCGAGGTCTTTTGCGATTTCTGCCGCGACATCGGGGTCGACACCGGCCACGCTTCCGTCATCGCCAATATACTCAAACGGAGGGAACGTCGCGTTTGTCAGCATCACAAGTTTGCCGTTCGCTTTAATTGTGTCAAGACCGCCCGCTTCACCGGAAGCCGCGGATGCCTCAGCGCCGGAAGATTCGGAAACAGCGGCGGAAGACGCTTCGGATGACGCATTCTGGTCAGGGTTTTTGCTGCCGCAGGCAGCCATAGACAGCGCCAACACACACGCCGTCATGATTGCAACGATTTTTTTCATTCTTTTTTCTTTCTCCTTTTTCCCGTAAACACATAGGGAATGTCTATTCCGCCTTTCACAGCATAGATAAGCCGGAAAAAGCGGTCCATCATTTGAAAGCAATTTACACTTTCAATGATTTCCAACACAACAAAAAATGTCAGGACATTGAATTCGTAACATACAATATTATACACAGTTATCCGCCAAATGCAAGGGTAACGCTGCAAGATTATACAAATCAGATCGTTTTTATAAAGGAGCATAACGCAAAACAGCGGCGGAAACCTTCGTTTCCGCCGCTGTTTTCATTTCTTATTTTGCTTCTGTCATATGCTTTGTGACGAGCTCGTCAACTTTGCCTTCATCAACCAGTTTCTTCAGGACCTTGTTGATTTCCGCGAGCAGGTCGGGGGAATCTTTTTTCACTGCGATCGCATAGCTTTCTTCAGTCAGGGAATCCGGAAGGACCTCAAGCACTCCGTTGCTGTTGGCCGCAATGCTTTCGGCGGGGAGTTTATCGATGATCACCGCATCGCATTTTCCGGCCGAGAGGGCGGCGCCCGCTTCGATTCCGCTCTTAAAGCGCAAAACCTCTTTTGCTTTGATTTCATCGGTCGCATAGAAGTCACCGGTCGTGGATTCCTGCACCGCAATGGTCAGTCCGTCCAGTTTATCGGCGGTGACGCCGCTGTCCTTTTTAATGATGATATACTGTGCAGATTTCACATATTCATCGGAAAAATCAATCTGCTCGAGACGTTCCGGCTTAATGGTCATGCCTGCGGCGGAGAAATCCGCTTTGCCCGCTTTTACGGAATCAATCAGCAGGTCGAAGTTCATATCCACAACTTCAAGCTGCACGCCAAGATCGTCTGCAATCGCCTGCGAAATGTCAATGTCAACGCCCGCGGCCTTTCCGTCAGCGCCGACATATTCAAACGGCGGGAACGCAAGGTTGGTGCACATGACAATTTTGCCGGCCGCCTTGATGCGGTCAATATTAGGGGTTTCAGAAGTCGCATCCGGAGCCTCCGAAGATGCCGCCTCGCTGGATGCCGCTTCACTCGAAGCGGCGGATGAGGACGGAGCGGTTTCAGCCTTACTGCCGCAGGCCGCAAGTGATGCTGTCATAAGAAGCGCCAAAGACAAAGCCAATAATTTTTTCATATTTCTTCCTCCATGATCTTACATAAAGTCATACACGCAAATTAACATGCAACTAATAAGTATGATTATACATAAATACTGGATAAAAGCAACCCTTGAAATGAAAAAATATTCGCACACACTAATATTTATACGCTTTTACTATCTTTTTACACAATTATGCGTTAACTTTTGCATATCTTGAGGAAGAACAGCCTGAATTTTCATTCGTTTTTCGGTAACAGGATGCATAAACGACAAGCTGACGCAATGAAGCGCCTGCCGTTCAATACGCCCATAATCGCCGCCGTACAGCCGGTCGCCTAAAAGCGGATGGCCCATATAACTCATATGAACCCGTATCTGATGGGTGCGCCCCGTATGCAGGATGCAGCGAACAAGTGAATAGCCACTGCCGCAAGCCGCTGTTTCGTATTGGGTAACAGCGCGTTGGCCGCCTTCACAGACACACCGGCGCGGGTCGGTGCGGTCCGGCTGGCCAATCGGCACGTCAATCAAGCCGTCCGGCGGCGTCAGCCCGCCTGAAACAGCCGCAAGGTACAGCTTGTCCACATGCCCGGTCAGAGCCGCGGCTGCAAAAGCATTTTTCGCAATCAACACCGCGCCCGTGGTATCCTTGTCCAGACGGTTAAGGATGCGGCAGGGCATTGATTTTCCCTGCTCCGCACAGTGGACCGCAAACACATTCGCCAGCGTTCCCTGCTGTTTTTGCTTGACCTGGTGGCATGCCATCCCGGCAGGTTTGTTATAAACCATCAGATCTTCGTCTTCATAGAGGATGGGCACGTGTATGTCACTGTATAAAGATTCATTCTTCCGGTCATGCAGGGTAATTGAAACAATATCCCCCGTATGCACCGGGTCGATTGTGCGGACACGAACGCCATTGAGCAAAATCCCGTCGGGAAACACCTTGAGCGACCGCACAAGCGTATAGGAACATCCCGCGCCTCCCCGCAGAAAGTGAAGCACTTTGCGCCCGTCATAAGCAGGCGGCACAAGATAATCCAGCCGTCTCAAAACGGCAGGTCATCCTCTGAGCAGACATCTTTACAGTCTTCTTCAGACTCTTTCCCGGTTCCATAGACATTGCCGTTATTGTTGCCGCAGTAGATTCCTTTTTTCGCCGGCGCCATTAAAAACCCGAGAATGATCCCGCTCAAAAAACAAACCATCGCAGTAAGAATCAGAGTGCTCTTTTGCATCATTTTTTCCGCCTTTCCTGTATATGAGATGATACGCAAAAACGCAGCCGCATTTGCGGCTGCGTTATGTGTCTGCAAAGATTACTTATCCATTCCAAACCGCTTTTTGAATCTGTCGACACGGCCGCCCGAGTCAACCAGCTTCTGACGGCCGGTGAAGAAGGGATGGCATTTGGAGCAGATTTCAACGCGGATATTCTCTTTTGTAGAACGGGTATGAATCACTTCACCGCAGGCGCAGGTGATTGTCGTTTCTTTGTAGTCCGGATGAATTCCCTGTTTCATTTCGTTTCACCTCTCTCTGGCATCGATACTAGATACCATAAATGTAACATTTGAATTTTAGCACAGTTCATTCGTAAAAGCAAGCTTTTTCTGAAATTCTGTCAAACTCCGAGCCTTTTTTGAACATCCGCGCCGATTTTGGCCGCGCGGTCATTGATTTCGTCCATATCGCTGCCGATCACGGAAAGATACAGCTTGATTTTGGGCTCTGTACCGGACGGGCGGACAATCGCGCCGCAGCCGTTATCGAGGTGATACTCCAGCACATTGGATTTCGGAAGATGAATCTGCGCTGTCCCCTCTTTGGTAACGGTCATTGACTTTTTGTAGTCGCTCACACTGACCACTTCGCAGCCCGCGATTGTTTTGGGCGGGTTTTCGCGCAGGCTGTCCATCATGTCAGCCATCAGTTTCATCCCCTGCGCGCCCTCAAACTGGAAGTTTGCAACGCTCTCGCAGTAAAGGCCAAATTTCCTGTACAGCGCGTTCAGCGCGTCAACAAGGCTCATGCCCTTCGTTTTATACCAGGACGCCATCTCGACAATCAGCATCGAGCCTACCACGGCGTCCTTGTCGCGGACATGCGTACCGGCCAGATAGCCATAGCTTTCCTCAAATCCGAAAATAAAGCGCTCCGGATGCCCCTGCGATTCCATCTCGGCAATCTGTTCGCCGATATATTTGAAGCCGGTCAGCACATTGCGTACTTCAACTCCGTATCCCTTTCCAATGGCGTCAACCAGTTTCGTCGAAACAATCGTCTTGACGGCAACCGGGTCTTTCGGCATCGTTCCTTTTGCAATGCGGTTTGCGCAGATGTAATCCATCAGCAGCGCCCCGACCTGATTTCCGGTCAGAAGCCGATACTCTTTCCTGGCTTTGACCGCAATTCCGACTCGATCACAGTCCGGGTCGGTGGCAAGCAGCAGGTCCGCGCCGATTTTTTGGGAAAGTTCCAGGCCCTTAGCGAGCGCCTCCTTAATTTCAGGGTTCGGGAACGGGCAGGTCGGGAAATGCCCGTCCGGATATTCCTGCTCGGGAACCACTGTAATATCCGTTACGCCAATTTCTTTCAGTACCCGGCGGACAGGCTTATTCCCCGCGCCATTGAGCGGAGAATAGACCAGTTTTAACCCTGCGCCGGCGCAAACACCGGGATTGACCTGCTGGGCCAGAACCGCGGCGATAAAGCGATCAATCAGGGCCTCTGAAATCCATTCGATTTTCCCGTTCCGGACCGCCTGATCAAAATCCGAACGGCGGACATCCTCAAAAATATCCAGCTGATTGATCTGTGCAAGAACGGCATCCGCGGCTGTTTCCGTCATTTGGCAGCCGTCCCCGCCATATACCTTATAGCCGTTGTATTTCGCAGGGTTATGGGAAGCAGTCACCATAATTCCGGCGTCGCAATGCAGTTCGCGGGTCGCGAAGGAAAGCGCGGGCACCGGCATCAGTTCCTTATATAAAAAGACCTGAATTCCATTTGCCGCTAAAACATTTGCGGCTTCTTTTGAAAATACATCCGATTTGATCCGGCTATCGTAGGAAATCGCAACCGACGGCCGGCTGTTTTTTCCATTGAGGTAATCGGCAAGCCCCTGTGTCGCGCGGCGGATGGTATAGATATTCATGCGATTTGTACCCGCGCCGATCACTCCGCGCAGCCCGGCGGTTCCGAATTCCAGATCACGGTAAAAGCGGTCAAAAATCTCGTCTTCCCTGCCTCTGACCGCGTTAAGTTCATCGGTAAGGTCGGGGTCGTCCATAGAGGTGTTCAACCACCGTTCAAAAAGTGCTTTTGTATCCATTACATGCACCCTCCTGTATTGAAAACTGATCCTGTTTCTTATCTCCATGATAGCGTTTTGGCCGGTCAAAGTCAATCATATCGGCAGCGCATAAAAAATCCGTAAAAACCGTGGGGACAGGCTTGCAGTCTATGATAATCTATGTTATAATATAAAACAATATGCGTGGGGGAGTAGTTTGCGCATCTTTGCGTGGCATGTCAACACGATGACCGAATGGTCTGGCCTGTCTGAAAGAACAAGACCCATGGATGCCCTTTTTGGGTATTCATGGGTCTTTTCATATGAATACAGGACATAATGTTAGATAGCTGCTTTCCGGCAGCTGGGCAGGAGGAATTTTATTGGGCACCGCTACACTTTTTCTGATCGCATTGGGGCTTTCGATGGATGCTTTCGCCGTATCCGTTTCCAACGGGATGTGCTTTCGCAACTTCGGCATCAAACAAATCTTCGCGGCCGCGTTTTCATTCGGCTTGTTTCAGATGCTGATGCCGATGATCGGCTATTTTGCAGGCCGTACTTTCAGCAATGCAATCAGCTTCCTCGACCATTGGATTGCATTGATTCTGTTAGGCGCCATCGGCGGTAAGATGATTTATGACGGTATTTTGGAACTCCGGCGTCCCGATTCCTGTCCGGCCCAGCGATGTTTTACCTTCCGCGTGCTGTTTTTGCAGGCAGTCGCCACAAGCATTGACGCGCTTGCCGTCGGCATCGGTTTTGCGGTCATGCAGGTCGCGATCCTTCAGGCAGCCGCTTTTGTCGGCGTCATCACGTTTCTATGCTGTCTTGTCGGGGCTTTCCTCGGGCATCGGTTTGGCCTGGTGCTTGGGAAGCGCGCGGAGGTTTTGGGCGGCATCATTCTTGTTGCAATCGGGCTCAAAATTTTCATTGAGCACACCTTTGGCCTTTGATAAAGCCAACTGTAAGAAGCCCGAATTGCATTTTTCAAACGATTGCAGTATAATTTTCCCATATCACAACGAGGGAATGATGGGAGTATGCTGTCAACCATCCAAAGCCTGGGGCTGGCGGGAATTGAGCCGTTCCCTGTAACCGTGGAAGTCAGCCTCGCCCGCATGGTGCCGCTGTTCGACATTGTGGGCCTGCCGGACGCTGCGGTGAAAGAATCGCGGGAACGTGTCCGTTCCGTGTTTTTTCACTGTCACTACCCGTTTCCGGACGGACGAATCGTCGTAAACCTTGCGCCTGCCGATATCAAAAAGGCCGGTTCCCTTTACGATCTTCCAATTTTTATCGGACTGCTCTGTGCGCAGGGCGTTTTGCCGGACAATCTCGAAGGCAGTGTTTTTCTGGGAGAGCTTTCGCTTTCCGGTCAGCTCCACCGTGTGAACGGCGTACTGCCAATGCTGCTCGGAGCTTCAAAATTAGGTATCAAGCGGGCGTTTATTCCATGTCAGAATGCCGCGGAGGCTTCCGTTGTGCAGGGGATGGACGTCTATGCCGTTCATTCCGTTGATGAACTGATTGCTTTTTTACGCGGTGAAGCGCCCTTGGAGCTTGCGTCGGGCGTAAAATTCGAGGACGTCACAATTCCTCCTGTCCCGGATTTTCAGGATGTGAAAGGCCAGCAGGCAGCCAAGCGCGCACTGGAAATCGCCGCGGCCGGCAGCCATAACGTCCTGCTGATTGGCGCGCCTGGTACCGGGAAGAGCATGCTTGCCAAACGGCTGCCGTCGATTTTGCCGGAAATGAGCATGGAGGAAGCCATTGAAACCACGAAAATTTATTCCGCCTGCGGCCAGCTGCCGGCGAATACGCCGCTCATCAGAATTCGCCCGTTCCGGTCACCGCACCACACGGTTTCCCCCGCCGGATTATGCGGCGGCGGCGCGGTTCCGCAGCCCGGAGAACTGTCGCTGGCACATAACGGCGTCCTGTTTCTGGACGAGCTTCCGGAGTTCCAGCGTCCCGCTATGGAAGCGCTGCGCCAGCCGCTGGAGGACGGCGTTCTCACGATTGCCCGCGCAAACGCGCGTCTAAGCTACCCAAGCCGCATTATGCTGGTGGCGGCAATGAACCCCTGCCCCTGCGGTTATTACGGGCACCCGACTCACCCGTGCACCTGCTCGGAAACCCGCGTGGCATCCTATTTGAATAAAGTATCCGGCCCGTTGCTTGACAGAATCGATCTGCATGTCGAAGTAATGCCCGTCAATTACGAACAGCTGGTTTCCTCACAAAAAGAAGAGCCCTCCGCTGATATTAAACAAAGAGTTGCCGCGGCGCGCGAGATTCAGCAAAAACGCTTTTCCGGCACCGGAATCTCCTGCAACGCGCGCATCCCCCCTTCCCTGCTGGCAGAAGCATGCCCGCTTTCCCCGGATGCGGAACGCACGCTCCGGCTGGTATTTGAGAAGCTGGGACTGTCGGGGCGGGCATACGACCGGATTTTAAAAGTGTCCCGCACAATTGCGGATCTGGACGGAAGCGAACAGATTCAAATGTCCCACATTTCGGAAGCTGTCCAATACCGCAGCCTTGACCGCAAATACTGGGCACGCGGAAATTAATTTTATATCCCATTCCTATTAGAGTAAACGATTAAAAAATTCAGGAGGTCTACTATTTATGATCAAACATATCGTCATGTGGAAGCTGGAAGACGTTGCTCAGGGCAGCACCCGTACTGAAAACGCCCTGCAAATCAAGCAGATGCTCGAAGCGCTGCCCGAGAAAATTGACGGCATCCTCAAGCTGGAAGTGGGGATCGATACCAACCCGAAAAACTACGACGTCGTGCTTTACTCCAAGTTTGTATCTCCCGAAGCGCTTGCCGCCTACGATGTGCATCCGGCTCATGTCAAATGCAAGGATTTTATTAAAAAGGTGATTATAGAACGCGTCGCATGTGATTACGAAGCAGAATGAGATTGGCCCAAGCCTAAAAAAGCAGCCGCCGGAAGAATATCCGGCGGCTGCTTTTTTAGGCTTGTTTTAGATTCTTACAATGCGGGATTCGTTTGAAATTTCAGAAATTCCTTTGCTTCCCTCTTCATTCAGATAGTGGATAACCGCCTCATCAAGCGCGGCGAACTCGTTGACCACCTTCTTGTTAAGCATGGTATAATCATCACCGCCGGCTGCCATAAAGTCATTTGTCGCAACCAGATAGGTCTTGCTGTCAACGATCTTCTCACCGTTATGCGTGATGGTAACGATCCTGCTGCCTGCCGGTTTGGAAGGGTCATAGGTTACTTCGAGGCCCGCAGCCTGGATTTTATTGCCGATCACTTCCAAGCTCCCGTTTGCCAGACCAGGAAGTCCATGCTCCACTGCTTCCCGGACTTCCTTACCGGTCAGCTGAACTGTAACAATATAGTTGCCGAACGGCAGAACAGTCTGCACTTCGCCCACCGTGATCGGGCCTGCATCGATCGACGCGCGGATGCCTCCTCCGTTCGTCATTGCAATGTCCGCGCCGCTCTCTTTCAGCATTGCCGAAGCAACGAGGCGTGACAGGTTGGTTTCACCGGTCCTGACATTCTCGCGTTCCCCGTCCAATACTTCCGGAGCGGAGGCCACCACTGCATTCAGCCTCGGCTCCTGCGCTTTTTTCACGCGGTCAATCATTGTCTGAACCTTTGCATCGGGCTCCAAAGCGTCAGCTTTAAAATCGGATGCTTTGAATGCATCTGCATTTACCGAAACCTTTTTATCAGCGTCCACTTCAATCGTCACCATGCCGACATATTCCATATATTCGCCGGCACTCGTGATGACCGTGTCATTCACCTTTTGATAGCTGTCAGGCGTTGAATGGCTGTGTCCGTCAATAATCAAATCGATTCCGTCCACATTCTGTGCGAGATAGGTGCTGGTATTTTTACCGCTTGCTGCGTCAATTCCCAGATGTGCGAGGCAGATGACCACATCCGCCTGTTTCTCGCGCAGCTTTTTAACAACCTGCTTAGCCGTCTTGACGGGATCGGCAAACTGAACTGCATCAACATTTTTGGGGTTGGTCTTGTATGCGGTCTCCGGTGTGGAAAGGCCGAACACGCCGATTTTTACCCCGTTAACCTTATAGAACTGATACTCGGCGAAACCGTCCGCTATGGTTCCGTCGCTTTTTTTCAGGACATTTGCACCCAGGAGTTTCACCTGTGCCAAATACGCCAGCGTTGGGGTCCGGCGGTAGCCATAATTAAAGTCATGGTTGCCCACGACCATCGCATTATAACCGACCGCTTTCATAAGCGCCGAAATACTGGAGCCGCGGTTGAGCGTTGCAAACGGCTGTCCGTGGAATGTGTCGCCCGCGTCAAAAACAAAAACTCCATCCGCGCCGCCGGAATTGGAATCAATCAGCGTTTTCAGACGCGCATACCCGAAGCTGCCGAGCGTCCCGTCGTCTTCCACAGCTGCATCATAGCGGGAATGCACGTCATTCGTATGAAACAGCTTGATTACTGTTTCGCTGTTTCCTTCGGCGAATGCCGCCATGGAAAGCATTCCTACTGTCAGGACCGCACTGACTGCAAGGGAAAGTAGTTTTTTACACCATGCTGGTTTCATAGACAATTCCTCCTCTTTTTTAAGCAGTTTCCAGAATTTGCTTATTTAATTTTATTTTATCACAGCATGTTTCAGAATGAAATAGATTCAGGATAAATTTTCGCCTCAAAAGAAGCCTGTTTTGGAAATAATTCTCTGTTACATTTAAAATCTGGCTATTTAAACAGCTGAATGTTATGATATAGTTTATTCCGATTGCTCTATTTTACGATTCGAAAGGAGATCATTATACTGGAAAAAATGCAGGCTGCATGTCCATGCAGATGGAAAAACTGTAAAAGATACGGTCTATGCGAAGAATGCATCGAACACCATAAAAACAGCAAAAAGTACCCGCTTCCGTTTTGCTGGAAAACAGCTCAGAAAAACAATATAAAAAAAACTAACTGACCGCTCAAAACCATCCGGCAAAAAATTTTAAAAAAACGGTGCCATCAAGCGTTTTTGTACGCTTATGGCACCGTTTTGAGTTGAATGGAGTACGCGGGCAATTTTTTTGTGGTTCGCATAGAATATGACATCTTGATAAAACGAGCGGAGGGATTGTCATGTCTTTTGGAATCGCGCTGGCAGGCGGAGGAGTCCGGGGAGCCGCCCACGTCGGTGTGCTCCGTGCATTACATGAGAACGGCCTGCTCCCGGTGTCGATAGCGGGTACAAGCGCGGGCAGCGTCGTGGCGGGGCTTTATGCGGCCGGCGTAACTCCGGACGAAATGGTTCAGCTGGTAAAATGGCTGTCCAAAACCGGCTACCTTTTTGTCGATCCGGATTACGCAGGAATCTTAAAGGCAGTATTGCAGTTCCTGACAAATCGGCCTGTTACGTTGTCGGGGCTGATCAAAGGGAACCGGCTGGAAAAAGTTTTTAAAAAATACACAAAAAGCCTGGCAATACAGGATAGTAAGCTAAAAACTGTCATTCCGGCAGTGGATATTAACCGCAACAGGACAGTCGTATTCACAAACAGGATTCCTTTGAACAAGCAGTCTGAGACAATTCTTTGGCAGTCGGACGTCCTCCTTTCGGAAGCGATGCGCGCCAGCATTGCCGTTCCAACCGTTTTCCGCCCCAAACAAATAGGCAATCTGTATCTTGTTGACGGCGGGGTAACCGACGTTCTGCCTGTGAACCTGCTGCTCGCAGCGGGGGAAGCCAATGTACTGGCCGTAGATATTTCCGAACAATACAAGCAGCTTAAAAATCAGAATATACTGGAAATAGCGTCCCGGTCGCTTTCCATAATGAGCAGCAGACTAAAAGAATGTGCGTCTGAGGGAGAAAAGCTGCTGCTCACCCCTTCCCTTCCGGATGATATTGGACTGCTCTCCTTTGGGAGAATGGAAGAATGCATGGAAATTGGTTATGAGACGACTGTAAAAGTGCTGCCTGCAATAAAAAGCCTGTTCCGATAGGCGATTTTACCCGTCAAAGCAGAGGAGCGTTGTTTTCAAAAAGTTCTGAATTTATTCATATTTCGGCGCTTTTGATCGGCATTTTTCTCAAAAATTTAACATAGATTCCCAGTTATCTATTGGTTTATCAATTTTTTCATAAGAAATTGATCAGTAATCTTTTTCCAGTTTTATTTTTGCGTATTACCAACAACCCCGCATGATATGCGGAGTTGTTGGTAATACATTGTTTTTTTAGGATTTTTAATTGGAGCTTGCTGCTATTTTTTATGGATAAGTCTGGGAGATCTTTAAAAATCTGTCATATCTGCCTAATTTTAAGCAATGCCTGCAAATATGAACAGTGCTATGATATTAGACAAGCCAGCAGAAGCTGGTAAAATCCAATAGAAAGAGAGAGAAGAAAAAATGAAAAAAATGTTAATGGCAGTTTGCTCTTGTGCGCTAACACTGTCAATCGCCGCCACGCCTGCTTTAGCAGCGAATAGCAACAGTACCTGCCCCAAGCAAGGGCCAAACCTTTCCAATTCTCAATTTGTTCGTACGCTATTCTCTTTTGGCGGCCAAAACGGAGATCAGGCAGAGGGTGCCCCAATTAATTCTCTGATTTCCCAGTTACTCAATGGAAATAACGGGAATAGTTTTAACCTGAACGACTTCGTTTCCACATCTTTTGATTGGAGCAAATTTTTTACAAACAGTTGCCCCACTGACACAAACAGCGACGATGCCGGCAAAAACTGCGGACTCCCTAACTGCCCGTCCGACAGCGAATCCTGCAATGTAACTTCATGCAGCTCGGACGGAAGCACCTGCGACGTCTCTTCCTGCGATGAAAGCAGCAGTTCTTCCGAAGAGCCTTCCAGCTCTGACAGCAGCTCCTCCGAAGCAAGTTCTTCCGAACCTTCTTCGTCCAGCTCCGATGCAAGCTCTTCCCAGGCTGACGATGAGATCGACAGCGCATACCGTGATCTCCAGAAACAAGTGATTGCAATTGTCAATGAAGAAAGAGCCGCAAACGGTCTCTCTGCTCTGAAAGAAAACGCAGAACTTGCCAAAGTTGCGACTTTGAAGTCCGAAGACATGGCTAAATTGAACTATTTCAGCCATACCTCTCCCACTTATGGTTCTCCTTTTGAAATGCTTTCTCAGTTTGGCATTACATACACCGCGGCCGGAGAAAACATTGCAATGGGACAACCCACCCCTGAAAGCGTTATGAATGCCTGGATGAATTCTGAAGGCCACAGAGCCAATATCCTGAATTCCAGCTACACTGAAATCGGCGTCGGCATCGCAAAAAATGCGAACGGCCAGTATATCTGGACCCAGACCTTCCTCAGACCGTAATTTGCTTCATTTTTGAATCACGGCGGTACCATCGGCTGCAATGCCAATGGTACCGCTTTTTTATGCCGTCATGCGAATCCAAGCCACAGCTTGAGCAGAGAATAAACCGCCAAGTGCAATGGATAGAGCAGATAAAAGCCATATTGCAACACTCTTCCTTTGTATCCCTGCCTTGAATTATAAGCTACAAGGAAAGGGACTGCCACAACGGCGCTGAGATAGTAAAACAGGTAATCCCGCGATCGAATCGGATTATAGATCAGCATCAGAGCGAATACCAGAAACCAGCCGGTCTGAACAGGTTCCTGGATATAATAAAGCAGTACGATCAGCAGCACACCCTTCCAACCGTAATCAAGATAAGGAGATGCAAAACAGATCGGAATGAGAAAAACCGCAGATAAAATCCGGTAGTTCCGGACGCGGATATTTTCAAGCAGGATAATCGCCGCCACGCTTGCCGCCAACGTAAATAAAATATTCGCCTTACTGGAATGAAGCGCGTAAGTATAGGGGATCTGAGAAATCACAGCAAGCAGCAAAATACGCAGGAAGTAACGCCGGCGGTCTTTTGTATAGACACATCCCCGCGCGATCAGAAACGCAAAGATCGGAAATGCCACACGCCCCACACACCGCATCACGAGAAACCCTGTTTCGCTGAAAAAAGACGGAAAAGCGACTGCAAAGTGATCAATGAACATGCTGACCAGCGCTATTATTTTTAAGGCCAAGGCATTCATGGCGGGTTCTCCCCTTTACTTCTTCAAAACAAACATCACCCGGATATACCGGCAGGATTTATAATAACTGTGCCCTTTTTGCCCGAAGGCATTCATAGGCCATTTTCTTTTGACTCTCTGTTTATTGCGCTCTGGCTCTCCTGCAAGCAATTGATTGCAAAATAAGGTGCATGTAATATGTTCGAAAAGGCAATACTATCTTCAATCTGATTGCTATAAATTGCCTTTGAAACGAGGAAACATTATGTTTGGTTTTCGTCAGAACGATAAAAACAATAAACAAAAAACAGTTGACAAAAAAGTGGAGCAGATAAATGGTCCCCTTGAAACGCGAAAAGTATCGTATTCGCTGAAAGACAATGTGGATACCATGAAGGCCTTATTTCTGGATGTGGAAATTCTTCGGACAAGGACTGTTGAGAATAACTATCATAATAGTGCCCGATTCGGCATCTTTTACTGCGATGGCGTTGTGAATTCCAGTTTGATCAATGACAACATTATCAAGCCGCTGATGCTGTCATCGGAAGTGAAGCCCGGAGACGGTCTGATTGATACAATCATCGAAAAGGTTGTACAGGTCAATGATGCAGCAAAAACTGATAATTTTAAGGAAATTGTGAAAGCGGTTACTTATGGCGACACCATTTTGTTCGCCGAAGGAGCAAATCAGGCTGTCATACTGAGCACCAAAGAATTCGCGTTGCGTTCCATTGCGGAACCGGACAATGAAAAGGTATTAAGCGGACCGCGCGAGGGATTTTCAGAGTCCCTGATGCAGAACCTTTCTTTGGTTCGCCGGAGAGCCCGCACCAATGATTTAAAAATGAAATTCCTGGATTTAGGGCGCCGCACGCAAACTTCTATTTGTGTGTGCTATTTTGACAGTCTTATCAATAAAGACATCCTTGATCAGCTCATGAAAAAACTGAAAGGAATCGACATCGACGCAATTCTGGACACAAACTATCTTACTGAGCTGATCAGAGGCGCGCGCTATTCGCCGTTTCGTACGACCGGGTATACGGAACGGCCGGATATCGTCGTAGGGAAGTTGCTGGAAGGCCGGATCGCGATATTTGTGGATGGCACCCCAAATGTCATCACGGTTCCGTATCTATTCATAGAAAACTTTCAGAGTAACGAGGATTACTACCTGAGCTTCTATTATACTTCCTTTTCACGTGTTCTGCGCATCTTCGGATTCTTCCTGACGATTATCATTCCCGGACTTTATATTGCAATTGTCGCTTATCAAATCGAAATGCTGCCCACACCGCTTCTTATCAATATCTCCGCTGAGCGGCAAAGCGTTCCGCTGCCGGCCGCTGTAGAGGCTTTTGTAATGCTCATCACATTTGACGTTCTCCGGGAAACAGGAATCCGTATGCCGTCAAACACCGGTCAGGCGTTAAGCATTGTGGGCGCGCTGGTAATCGGGCAGGCAGCTGTTACCGCAAAGCTTGTCGCGGCTCCCATGATCATTGTGATTGCTGTCACCGGAATTACCAATCTGTTGGTTCCGAAACTCAATGCACCGGTCATATATATTCGTTTTGCCCTGCTGCTGTTAGCGTCTACTTTGGGCCTATTCGGGCTTACTATGGGACTTTGCGCTCTAATTATCCATTTACTGAATCTTGAGTCCTTCGGGGTTCCGCAGCTTTCGCTGTCAGGCAACTTCAAATTCCAGGCAATCAAGGATACCGCATTCAGGGCTCCCTGGTGGACTATGCGGCTGCGGCCGGACCGGTTAAACAAAAATCAGGTGCGTATGAAGCAGAAGGATGAAAAAGGCAATGATTAAAAGAATAGTATGCTGCGCTTTTTGCCTGTCTGCCCTTTTTCTGCTAAACGGGTGCTGGGATTATCGCGGCCTGAACGAAATAACTCTGGTATCGGGTGTAGCGGTGGACAAAGACCCGCTGACTGGGCGCTATTTAGTTTCCTGCGAAATAATTGATCTCACACAATCCCTCCAGGAAAAAGGCCCAACCGGAAAAGTGATAGAGTCCGAAGGCTCGACTATTTTTGAAGCAGTCAGGAACGCCAAAAGAAGGCTTGTAAACAAGCTGTATTTTGGCAATGCCCAAGTTTTGGTACTGAGTGAGCAGGTGGTTAAGGAAGAGGATCTTGGTGATGTGATTGACTGGTTTCTCAGAGACGCGGAATGCCGCGAGACCGTGCATGTTGTAATTTCACAGGAAAAAAAAGCAAGCGACCTGTTTCGTGTAAGTGGAACGGATCAGACTGTCGCAGCATTTGAACTAAACAGCATCGTCACAAAAGATCCCGAGTTTACGTCAACGACTTCTCCGCTGGAGTTATATAAAGTCTTTGATAAAATCGTGAATCCCGGCATTTCTCCCACACTACCTGCTTTTCATATTACTGAAAATGATGAAAAAGAGATAGATGAATTAAACGGTATCGCAATTTTTAAAAATGAAAGGTTACAGGGCTATCTTTCGCCTGAAGATTCCAAATATTTTTTATTTATTACGAATGGCGTTAAAGGAGGGATTCTCCCAATTTCCTCCAACGATGATGGCAGTAACGATGTTTCTCTTGAAATTTTTGAAAATAAAACAAAACCGTCCTTCTCATACAAGGATGGAAAACTAAAAATAAAGTTAAAAGTACAAACAACGGTCGATGTGGCAGAAGCTGAAACCAAAATAGCTTCTTCTGATGATCAGACAATTAAAAAACTGGAAAAAACCGGTTCTGAACAGTTGAAAAGAAGAATGGAAGCAGTTATTAAAAAAGTGCAGAAACAATATAATTCCGATATTTTCGGATTCGGTAAATTAATATATAAGAAAAATCCAAAATTATGGGAAACCCTTTCCCCCGACTGGGATACTCTGTTTCCAAATTTAGAGGTCGAAATTACTCCGGAAATCAGAATTATTAATACTGCTCTAAAAAAATGAATCTAAGAGAAGTGAAGAAGTAATGCTGCCATTGATTATAGTCCTCCTGTTTATTTTTGTATATTTGTTTGACTATAAGCCGGTTTTAAAGGACGGGAATACCAAAGAGAAAATCCTGCATGGCTCAATTATGGCAATCAGTTTCTGCATATTGATGCTGCATAGCTTGGGAGTTCAGATTCCGTCACCCACCGATTCAATTGAGAAAATGATACACTCTATTTTGGGAATTTAATAGATGAAAACGAGCGGAAAGGAACGATACTATGCAAAAGGATTATATTACCTTTCAGCAGCATATTTTTATCATACTTTTATTTGTGCTTGGCAGCAGCGTTCTCTTTGGAGTCAATACAGCAGCAGCGCAGGATTCCTGGATTGCATTGATTCTCGCTACGCTATTCGCTTTGCCGATGGTCTTGATTTATGCAAGAATTTTGAAACTGTTTCCCGAAACCGATTTATTCGGTATTATTGATCAAGTGTTCGGGAAAATAGTCGGGAAAGTATTGGTGGCCCTATTAACCTGGTACGCCCTTCATTTATGCGCGCTGGTGCTGCGCAATTTCACCGAATATATCAGCATCGTCGCCTTACCTGAAACCCCGCAGGTTGTGGTTATGGCTTTTCTTTTGGTTATCACAATGTATCTGGCCCGCAGCAAACCGAAGACTTTAGGGCAATGGGCTGTCATTTCAGGTATCACTGTTATCCTCCTGATTGCGTTTACAATTATTTTAGCCATTAAAGACATCGATTTTAAAAATCTGCTGCCAATTATGCCAAACGGTCCAAAAGGGGTCATCATCGGCGCAGGACAGATTTTTACATTTCCGTTTGCTGAGACCGTTGTGTTTTTATCCATCGGCAATTCTATTAAAAAAGAGGAAAGCAGTTATAAAATTTACGTATTTGCAATTATTTCAAGCGCTTTCATTATGCTTTTGGCAATTCTCAGAAATATTGTAACTCTTGGCGTGCCTATGTCGAACAACAGTTATTTTTCATCTTTTAATATGGCCAGAACGATTCATATCGGCGATTTCCTGTCACGGATTGAAGGAACAATCTCCGTCAATTTAATATTGGCAGGTCTTACAAAAATCACTGTTTCCTTGATCTGCGCTGCCAAAGGCATTTCCAGCTTGTTTCAGATTAAAAACTTTGAGCATATGGTTTCGCCAATCGGGTTATTGACGATGTCTTTATGCGCAATCCTCTATAGAAATACACTCGAAATGTTTGACTTTCTGAAATATTACAGCATCTATGCCATTCCGTTTCAAGTCATTATCCCTGTAATTATCTGGATTACCGCAGAGCGGTATGCGAAAAAGAAAAAATCTCTTTATGAGAGCCAAAATACCTCAATGTAAAAAAACGGTCTCTTTTCAGAGACCGTTTTTTTCAGGCAGCCAGCATTTACCTGTTTTTTCCCCGCATCCAGTCTGTTGAAGGAATTACTACCCCCGCTTCAGTTCGGGGAAAGTCATTGCGGTAGCCTTCTGTTGAAGTGATTGCCTGATTAATGAACGCATTCGTCATTTCTGCGTGCGGGTCTACTGCCGCATCAACCTTTCGCTGTCGGCTCCGTTTTTTGCGGCCGGGATGAATCAAGCTGTTTTTTTCCAGCAAATCAGTCACTTCCCTTCAGTTACTTGGGTATTTCGCGTCGCAATGATATTATTTGCAAAAAAGCAAATAATATCATTTTCTTTGGGGGAAAGTGTTGACAATTATAGATTAATCCTGTATAATAACATTCGTCGCTTGTGAGACAACGTCTCCATCGAAACCGGGAGCTTAGCTCAGCTGGGAGAGCATCTGCCTTACAAGCAGAGGGTCACAGGTTCGAGCCCTGTAGTTCCCACCATTTAAATTGGCCTGGTAGTTCAGTTGGTTAGAACGCTAGCCTGTCACGCTAGAGGTCGTGGGTTCGAGCCCCATCCAGGTCGCCATTTTTTCTCTAAAGGGTTTTTGCCTTTGTAGCTCAGTCGGTAGAGCAGAGGACTGAAAATCCTCGTGTCGTTGGTTCGATTCCGACCGAAGGCACCACATTGCGGGTTTAGCTCATTTGGTAGAGCGCCACCTTGCCAAGGTGGAGGTAGCGAGTTCGAACCTCGTAACCCGCTCCATTAAAAAAGCCACATTTTATGTGGCTTTTTTTATTTATTTCAAAAAGTCGTCGCGTTTCGGTGTGAAAACATCAACCAACGTACCCGCTTCCAGCGCCTTTACCCCGTGCATCACATTTGGCGGGATATAAACACCATCGCGCTGTGAAACCACCTGAACCTGGTCTCCAATGGTGAATTCGAAACGGCCGGCAGCAACATAAGTGATCTGCTCATGCGGATGCTTGTGTGCGTTTCCCTGTGCGCCCTTTTCAAAGCACACCTCTGTCATCATCTGCTGGTCACTGTAACACAAAATTTTTCGGGTAACGCCCGGTTCACAGGGAGTCGCCGCTATTTCATGATTGTACGCAAACATATTTTTCCTTCTTTCCGGATGATTCTGCGGCTATTATACCACAAGTGCAAAGCATGCAGTGGTATAATTGGCCATTTGGGCGGGAGCGAGCTTTGTGAGCGCATCGCTTCGGCCATAAACGTAATAGCCGCTTTGCGGCTATTATAGCACAACCTGCCAGATTAATCCAGAAAAACAATTGATCATTAGAAATTGGGAGGTTTCGGATTTGGATTTTTTTCAAATTGCGCACTCTCCTGATAGGTGTCCCCTTCCCGCATCAGACGGGCCATGACCACAAAGCGCTGGTTCGGATTCTGCGAGTAGGTGCCAAATTTATAGGTGCAGGTGGACAGCGTGAGAATGTTATCCCCGTTTCCCGGCTGCGCCTGATAAATATATTCCGAGCGGTCCTGTACGTCATGCATCAGCTGCGTAAACTCGTCGTCGGAATAGTCCGCATAGTGATACGGAACCGGAACTGTTTCCGCTTCGCAGTAAAAAGCGGCAAAGATTTCAAAAGCATATGCGTTTTTTTCGGTTGTGATAAAGATATAAGGTGTTTTTTTCGCAAATTCTTCGTTCGCGAATTTAAGAAGCTGGGCAAATTTTGCGCCGTTGGGGTCGTCTTTTACACCCATCGGGCTGCCTAAATTGTGACCGTAAATAATGGAGTTGCGGGAGAAAAGCCCATTTTCCATCGGCAGACATTCATAGTCTAAAAAGAAGCAGCCCTCATAGGCATAATCTCCGTAAACATTTTTACGCAGATAATACTCGTTATCACCCGCCTGTACAACGCCTTCGTCGATATCAGTATCAGGAATGTGCAGCCAGGCAACCGCATCCGGATTCTTTTTTTCCAGTTCGGCAAGCTGAGGCTTTCTGTCCGGAATTGAGATCTGATAGGAGCCGGATTCGTCGTAATAGCCGCTTGCGGACGGATTATCCGTGTTCGTGCGTTTGCAGGAGGAAAACGGCAGAAGGACAGACAGCGCTATAACACAGGCCAGAACACGAGCAGCAGAAGCTCTCATGGCAAAACCTCCAAAAGTCAGTTTGATTTTTCTTAGTGTGTTCAAAATCAAATTTGTTATGTGGGATTTGCATGGCCTGCTTGTAATTGGAAAAAACGCCGCCCGAAAATCGGGCGGCGTTTTTGGTTAAATTTGCGGATAATCTGATGAAAAACCAGATTACTGGAGCAGTTGCAGGATGGACTGCGGCTGCTGATTCGCCTGAGCCAGCATAGCCTGAGCGGCCTGGGTCAGAACGTTCATCTTGGTATAGTTCATCATTTCTTTAGCCATATCGGTATCGCGGATACGGCTGTTTGCGGAGGTCAGGTTCTCGGCGGAAACGTCGAGGTTGTTGATGGTGTATTCCAAACGATTCTGGAGAGCACCCATGTCCGCACGGTTGGTAGAAACCTTGTTGATCGCGTCTTTGATGGTGTTGATAGCACTCGCGGCAGCGTCAGCGGTGCTGACATCCAAGCCAGAAATACCCAAACCAGCAGAACGCATATCTTCGACAGAAACTGTCATCTTGTTGAAAGTATCACTGGTATCTCCAATCTGAAGAGTCAGGCCACCCTTTTCGGAAGCCATTGCCTGTGAGCCATCATCTGAGCCAGAAATATCCTTTAATTCCACACCATTCTTAGCTGCCGCAGCTACTAAGCTGGCCCAATCAGCAAACGTTTTACCATCCGTACCATCGGAACCCACTTTTGCGGTGTATACCTTACCATTAATGGTAACCGAATCACCTGCTTGAATTGCTGCGCTCAAATCGTAAGAAGTTCCTGCATCCTGCGCTGGCGTGTCTACTTCACCAGCAGCAACTGCAACTACATCTTCGCCCGCTGCTTTCACAAACAATCCAGTCACCATAGCAGCTTTAGTTCCTGCAGTGTTGGACTCTAAAGTAATGCCAGTATTATCACCACCAGCAGTAAACAGTGCGCTTAATTCGCTGTCAGCATTAATAGCAGCTATTATCGCATCAGCCGTATCAGCAGCAGCAGTGTCACTATCAAAATTGACATCCTTTGTTTTCGTTGTGCCAGAAGCATCTGTGTATACAACAGTCACGGTAGCTGCTTTACTACCGTCGGTGTTCGTCTGAGTAACTGCGCCTGTCTCATAAATCTGTGCTGCAGCAGCAACGTCGGAGCCAGCAATTGGTGTGCCAGCTAACGTACCGGTAATAGCAACAGATGTTGCACTGCCGCCGCTCAAAGATCCATCCAGCAGATTGATGCCGTTAAAGTTGGTGGAATCACCGATACGGTCAATTTCTGAAGTCAGTGCATCAATTTCGCTCTGGATTGCGTCACGGTCAACATCATCCTGCAGGGTGCCGTTCGCGGATTTGGTTGCCAGCTCGACCATACGGTTCAGCATGCTGTGCACTTCGGTCAGCGCGCCTTCAGCGGTCTGCACAAGGCTGATGCCGTCCTGGGAGTTTGCGGAAGCGGTTTCGAGGCCTTTGATCTGGGCTTTCATCTTTTCGGAGATCGCCAGACCGGAAGCGTCGTCGCCGGCGCGGTTGATCTTGAAGCCGGAAGACAGCTTTTCGAGAGATTTGGAAACCTGAGTGTTGTTCATGCCCAACTGCCTGTTTGCGTTGAGCGCCATAATGTTACTTCTTACTACCATTCCCATGATAATACCTCCATGTTTTTATTGTGTCCGGCACATCCTTGCGCCGACATCCAACATTGTATTTCGCCCCGCCGCGTTTACGGCCGTATCACGCGGCAAATACGAAGCCTTGGTCATAAACGGGGACGCACAGTTTTGTCTCTTGATCTGCCTGTCTTACCGTTCTACTTAATATATCGTTACTATAAGCGGAAAACTCAAGATCAAATGGTGCACAAACATTGTATATTTTTTCTGTCAATTATTATGGAAATTGGAAGAATCTGCACGGAATTTGATTCTTTCTGTTTCGCAGGCAGTTTTGCGGACGATTTACGCCCACGTTTTCTATTCGCGAGCGGTATCTGTGCCAATGCGCCGGCAAGGGTTCTGCGGGTTTGACGAGGAAGGAAGGCAGCTTTCCCGCGTCTCCCCGGGCAAAGAAATTTGATCGGAAAACTCCGTCATATGCTTCCAGAAATGTTTGGGCATATGGGTCATGCGGCATTGGGGGTTATATCTTCCTTCAATAGCGATCGTATCATAATATCGTTTCCACAGGCTGCGAAATGCACGTTCTTCCCCGCTTGCCTGCGGCAGTTCAAACCCGTCGATTGGCTGAATCGACGCTTCATAGGGGCGATAAAGCAGCGCGAGACCATGCGTCAGATCGAAAATGAAAAAAGTCTCATCCGGAAAACGTCCCGCAAAATGCGTTTTCAGGTAAGGCAGCACCAGCGCTTTCGGCTCAATTTCAGCCACCAGCGCGCCGCCGAAATCGGAAAACCGGAGGAATTCTGTCAGCAGGTGCGCTTCATTGCGTACCGCGCGCACCGCCTTGAATACCCCGCTTACTACCGGGTCGGCCAGCATCGAGGTGACTTTTGCGCCGTACCGGTAAGCAAGCGTGATGAACCGGTAGATCAGCAATTCCCTGCCGTCCACGCAGGAAAGATAGGCGGTTTGCGTCCATTCCAGCACCTCTCCGGAGATGCGTTCCAGCGAGCGATGTATCCGTATAGCCTTCGCCTCATCGGAAACAATCTGCCGGACCGGGAACAGCGTCAGTTCCCCATCCGGCAGAATATCCACAGGAACTTCGCGGCGCACATAACTTTCAAACACGCAGCACAAAATTCCTTCCAGACTGCCGTCGCAGGTGTAAACTAGATTTGCCCTGTCAGACATTTTGCAAGATCCTCCTTTGTAGGGTCCCGATCAAACAGCGAGAGCTGCTGCGGCTGTTCCTGCACGCGCAGTGCAGCTTCATAGTCCTGTTTTGAAATCAGTGCGCGCAGCACGCTTTCCGGCGTTACACGCAGCCCTTCCGCCATTTTCCCCTGGCAGAGCAGGAAATACTGGGCGCGCCGGAGCACCACCCCGATGCGTTTGAGCCCGTCAAAAGAAATGGGACCGGTCCGCCTTGTCTGCAAAATCCGCTGCGCGCTTTTTACGCCGATCCCCGGCACGCGCAGCAACATTTCATAGGGCGCTTTGTTCACTTCCACCGGAAACTGTTCCATGTGGTTGATCGCCCAGTTGCATTTTGGGTCGACCAGCGGATTAAAGCTCTGATGCTGCTCGTCCAGCAGTTCGGAAGCGTCAAAGCCGTAAAAGCGCAGCAGCCAGTCCGCCTGATACAGGCGGTGTTCCCGCAGAAGGGGCGGCTTTGTATCAATGGCAGGCAGCAAAGAATCACTCTGTACGGGCATATAGGCAGAATAAAAGACCCGTTTCAGGCTATATTTTTTGTAAAGCGCCTGTGTCAGGTTGAGGATTTTAAAATCTGTGTCCGGGGTCGCCCCGATAATCATCTGTGTGCTCTGCCCTGCCGGCGCGAATTTGGGCGTATGCTGATAGCGCACGATTTCGGTGGTGTTTTCAGCAATTTTCTGCGTGATCAGGCCCATTGGGCGCAGGATGTCCGTTTTGGATTTGTCGGGCGCCAGAAGTGACAGGCTTTGCTGGGACGGCAGTTCAATGTTGACGCTCATGCGGTCGGCCAGCAGGCCAAGCTGCTGAATCAGGGCGTCATCGGCTCCGGGGATGGCTTTTGCGTGGATATAGCCATTGAAATGATATTCATTGCGCAGAAGCTCCAGCGTTTCGATCATCTGTTCACAGGTGTAGGACGGATTCTTCAAAATGCCGGACGACAGAAAAAGCCCTTCAATATAATTGCGGCGGTAAAATTGAATGGTGAGTTCCGCAAGCTCACGCGGTGTAAAAACTGCGCGGCGAACGTCATTGCTCCTCCGGTTAACGCAGTATTTGCAGTCATAAACACAGGAATTGGTCATCAGCACCTTCAGCAGCGAGATACATCGTCCGTCGGCGGCAAAGCTGTGGCAGATACCGCCCAGCGAACAGCTGCCGATCGATCCGGGACGTGCCTCCCGCGAAACACCCGAAGAAGTGCAGGCAGCATCATATTTTGCGGCGTCAGACAAAATTTCGAGTTTATCCATCAGTTCCATAACAGGCCTCCAAGTTAGAACATATGTTCTAACTGTATTCTACACTTTTTCAGACCTTATTGTCAAGTTTTTTAGTCCCTATTAGATTTCCATTTTATCCAAAAAACAATTAGTTATTGACATATGACATAAATAAAATTATACTAGATACATTGGCAAGTAATTACATGCCGTATTGCATGATGCTAAAAGCAGAAAGTGAGGATTTATCAAATGAGGATTGCAGTCACATACGAAAACGGAGAGGTGTTTCAGCATTTTGGCCACACGGAGAGGTTTAAGGTCTATGACGTTGAAGACGGCAAAGTGACGGTTGCAACTACAGTCAGCACCAATGGCAGCGGCCACGGTGCGCTGGCGGATATTCTGAAAAAGCTGCATGTGGACACACTGATATGCGGCGGTATTGGCGATGGAGCCAAGAGAGCTTTGTCGGAAGCAGATATCAGACTGTTCGGCGGCGTGACCGGGGACGCGGACAAGGCAGTCGAAGCCCTGCTGGCAGACAGGCTCGAATTTAGCTCAGAAGCTACCTGCGATCATCACGGGGAGCATCATGGGGATACCTGTGGTGAACACGGATGCGGTGAACACGACCATCATTGAAGAATTGTTTAACATGCCGGCAGCGGGTCCCCGGAAATAACATTCGGCAACCGTCGGTGAAAAAAGCGAGACCAGCCATCTGTTATATACAGATGGCTGGTCTTTATGCTGTTATGCTTTATAGGAACGCTTACACGCTCAAAACAATTTAAAGGGATTCGAGCGTTTGAAGCAGTCGGTTAATCTTAACTTGTGGAACCCGTCCCCTGGCCATCGTCATCACCTGACTGATCGACATATTGTACGCCGAATGCAGCATCGGATGGTTCATGATACCGGGAAACTCCTGCTGTGCAAGCCTGCGCACCGCCGGATTGGAAAGCAGTTCGCCCACTGTAATCTGCCCGTTGCGCAAATTCATGACATCACCTCCGACCTTATCTTATGTGATATCCAGACAAATGCTTCCTGCGGCAGGAAGGCGCGCCGGTTAAAAAACCGGCGCGCCTTCTGCAATTGTTTAGTTTCCGTAGTATGCTTTCAGGTACATTTGCTTAATTTCGCTCATCAGCGGATATCTCGGATTTGCACCTGTGCACTGATCGTCAAACGCCTGTTCCACCATTTCATCCAGGCGATTGAGGAAGTCCTGTTCGTCAACGCCGTATTCACGGATGGTCTTGTGAATCCCGACCTTTGCCTTCAGTTCGTCAACTGCTTTGAGCAGATTATCGAATTTTTCCTGGTCGCTGCTGCCTTTGACTCCAAGGAAATCTGCGCACTCCACATACCTCTGCAGCGTGTGCGGATACTGGTACTGCGGGAAAGTGCCCATCTTCTTGGGAGCGGGGTCAGCGTTAAACTTCATGACTTCGTTAATCAAAAGCGCGTTCGCGATGCCATGCGGCAGATGATGGAAAGCTCCCAGCTTATGCGCCATGGAGTGGCACACACCTAAAAATGCATTTGCGAACGCCATGCCGGCCAGCGTGGAGGCATCGGCCATCTTTTCTCTGGCAACCGGGTCATTCGCTCCGTTTTCATAGGCACGCGGCAGATAGGTGAAGATAGATTTGAGCGCTTTCAGTGCAAGGCCGTCGGTATAATCCGTCGCAAGCATGGAGGCATACGCTTCCAATGCGTGGGTCATTGCATCGATACCGGAAGCGGAGGTCAGGCCTTTCGGCATGTTCATCATCAGGTCCGCATCTACAATTGCCATTTTGGGAAGCAGTTCATAATCCGCCAGCGGATATTTAATACCTGTTGTTTCATCTGTAATGACGGCAAACGGGGTTACTTCGGAACCCGTACCGGCAGAAGTAGGCACTGCAATGAAATAGGCTTTGTCGCCCATATGCGGGAATGTGTAGACCCTCTTGCGGATATCCATAAAGCGCATCGCCATATCCAGGAAGTCCACTTCCGGATGCTCATACATCACCCACATGATCTTGGCGGCATCCATCGCGGAGCCGCCGCCGACTGCAATGATGCAGTCCGGTTGGAAAGCATTCATTGCGGCTGTTCCCTCTTTTGCGCAGGCAAGCGTCGGGTCGGGGGCGACATCAAAGAATGTGGTATGCGCGATGCCCAGGCTGTCGAGTTTGTCGGTAACAACCTTTGTATATCCGTTTTTATAGAGGAACGAGTCGGTCACGATGAAAGCTTTCTTTTTGCCTAAAACTCTGCCCAGCTCGTCAAAGGCAACCGGCAGGCAGCCTTTCTTGAAATAGACCTTTTCCGGCGCTCTGAACCAAAGCATGTTTTCTCTCCTCTCGGCAACTGTCTTGATATTCACCAGATGTTTGACGCCCACATTTTCAGAGACGGAGTTCCCGCCCCAGGAACCGCAGCCCAGAGTCAGCGAAGGAGTCAGCTTAAAGTTATAAAGATCGCCGATGCCGCCGTGGGAGGAAGGCGTGTTGATCAGGATACGGCAGGTTTTCATTTTTTCTGTAAAGTAAGAAATCTTTTCACGTTCGGTAACTGCGTTGATATAAAGCGAAGAGGTGTGTCCGTATCCGCCATCCGCAATCAGGCGTTCCGCTTTGGAAACAGCGTCTTCAAAGTTCTTTGCGCGGTACATTGCGAGAACCGGAGACAATTTTTCATGCGCAAATTCTTCCTCAAGCTCCACGCTTTCGACTTCACCAATTAAAATTTTTGCGTCTTCCGGAGTTTTCACCCCCGCAAGCTCTGCAATCTTATGCGCCGGCTGACCGACAATCTTTGCGTTCAGCGCGCCGTTGATGATAATGGTCTTTCTGACCTTTTCGGTTTCTTCCCGATTCAGCAGATAACAGCCGCGGTCCGCAAATTCCTTTTTCGCCTGTTCGTAAATGGAATCGAGCAGGATGACCGACTGTTCGGATGCGCAGATCATTCCGTTATCAAATGTTTTGGAATGGATGATGGAGTTGACCGCCAGTGTGATATCCGCGGAAGAATCAATAATCGCAGGCGTATTGCCCGCGCCGACGCCTACTGCCGGTTTTCCGGAGGAATAGGCCGCCTTGACCATGCCGGGGCCGCCGGTAGCCAGAATGATATCCGCGGCCTTCATCACTTCGTTGGTCAGTTCCAGCGAGGGAACGTCAATCCATCCGATGATCCCTTTGGGAGCGCCCGCCTGAACAGCCGCGTCCAGAACCACTTTCGCTGCGGCAATCGTGCATTTTTTCGCGCGGGGATGCGGGCTGATGATGATGCCGTTTCTGGTTTTCAGAGAAATCAGAGTTTTAAAAATTGCGGTCGAGGTAGGGTTGGTGGTCGGGATAACCGCCGCAATCAGCCCAATCGGGTCGGCAATTTTTTGAATTCCGAACTCCTTGTCTTCTTCAATAACACCGCAGGTTTTTGTATCTTTATAGGCGTTGTAGATATATTCGGAAGCATAATGGTTCTTAATGACCTTATCCTCCACAATTCCCATGCCGGTCTCTTCGACCGCCATTTTGGCGAGCGGAATCCTTGCCTTATTCGCTGCGGTCGCGGCCGCGAAGAAAATCTTGTCTACCTGTTCCTGACTAAAAGCCGCAAATTCCCTTTGGGCCGCGCGGATTTCATCCAGTCTGATGTTCAGCGCTTCGACGCTGTCCACAATTTCCGGGGAAACAAGGGCTGTCTGTTCTTTTTTTGCCATAATTCAGTCCTCCAACTATTTTTAAAGTGTGTGTATTGTTTTCATGATTGATATTTATTTGACAATGTTATTATACCCGATTGTTAAACTATTATCAATCGGTCTAATGACCAAACATTTTGCGGGATTCCTATTTATTTTATCGAGATTGTTAATTTTTATTGATGCTTTATCAGATTACTGTCAACTGACCGGAGCAAAGAAAAAAAGGATGGCAGATGCCATCCTTTTTTTCTTTAATCGATTTCATTATTCGTAAGAAGCAATATCAATCCATCTGGAAAGGAATTCCTTTTCCTCATCGGCTCCATCAATCATACGGGCGGCGGCGACAATCGGCAGCCAATCCTGCACATATTTTTTGGAAGTATGGGTTTTCTCGCAGAACAGGTCCAGATAACGGTCTGCCAGCGCCTGATCTTTCATTGCGAACATGAGATAAGTGTGCGCCACGTCTGCGGAGGCATTCCCCTGGCGTGCCTTGGCCCAGTTCAGCACGACAAAATCTCCGTCGGGGCCAACAATGATATTGGACGGAATAAAGTTGCCATGGCAGAGCTTTGTATGCTTGGGCATGCTTTCCAACCGGGTCAGCAGTTCATAACGTTTTACATCATCAATGCAGTCCAGTTCATTGATCCGCCTGCTTAATGCATCCTTGAGCTTACTGAGCTTTGGAACAGATTTGGAGTGGATTTCTATCTGGAGATCCAGCATATCGTCCAGGTATTGATCGATTTTTTCCGGATGTTCCGCCATCTCCTCCTCCAGTGTCTCTCCGTCGGCACAGTCCATAACGATCGCCCATCTGCCGTTAATGACAGTGACTTCATGGAGTGTCGGAATCTTTATACCCGTTTCTTCCACGCAGGAATGTGTCAACGCAATATGCAGGACCGAAGACTTGCGGACACTTTCCTTGAACAGGCGCACCGTTTTGTCACCGAAACGGTAAATATCCACTCTTTCATCCGAAAAAATCAAGTCCCTTAACTCCATAAAAATCCCCTTCCAATTTTAATGTCTGTACAAGCCAGCAATCTCTTTCTTAGCTTTCCAAAGTAATTGTATAATTAATCCACATAATTGTAAATAGTTTTTTACGAATTATAACAGATTGCACAAAAAGTATGTTAAAAAATAGATATTAGGACCTTTGGTATGTATTTAATTTTCAAAAAATCCGATCCTTTTTCAGTATGCGCGGCACAAATATTTCCAATACTACAAGCAGGAAAAAGAAAGGGATGAAAATATGCGGCTTCCCAAGCACATCGGTATCATTCCGGATGGCAACAGGCGCTGGGCTGTCTGCCATGGAATGCAAAAACAGGAGGGCTATTTTCATGGCTTACAGCCTGGGCTGGCACTTTTAAAACTTGCCGCGGCAAACGGCATTTCCGAAATCACCTATTACGGTTTTACAACCGATAACTGTAAACGTCCGACTGAACAGCAAAAATCCTTTCGGAAAGCTTGTGTAGACGCCATCGGCCTGATTGCGAACGAGCCGGTTTCACTGCTTGTGGTCGGGAATACCGATTCGCCGGCATTTCCTCAGGAACTTTTACAGTATTCACAGCGCAGGGATTTAAACGGGGGCGGTATCCGTGTCAATTTTCTGGTGAACTACGGCTGGGAATGGGATTTATCAGATATAACGGAACAGGAAGGAAGAAAAAACATCCTGCAGGCTTTAAAATCCAAAGATGTGTCGCGCGTAGATCTGGTGATACGCTGGGGCGGTATGCGGCGCCTTTCCGGATTTTTGCCCGTTCAGTCGGTATATGCCGACTTTTATGTCATCGACCATATGTGGCCCGACTTTCAGGAAACTGATTTCTATTACGCTATGGACTGGTATAACAAACAGGATGTTACGTTAGGCGGATAAATAAAAGAGAGGAACAGAACACGAATGTTCTGTTCCTCTCTTTTGATACATATGAAAGTTCAGCCTGCTGACCGCCGAAGCAAAGCCTGCAGATCGGAACGGGAAAACGTGTATTTCTTATCGCAGAAATGGCATTCCACTTCTGTGCTTTCCTGTTCCTCCGCCAGTTTTTGCAGTTCTTCCTTACCGATACTCAACAACGCGCGTTCTACCCGTTTTTTAGAACAGGTGCAGCGGTATTCGGGCGAAAATCTGTCCAGAACCTCCGGCTCAAATCCGTCCATCACAAGTCCGGCAATCTCTTCGGGCGTCATGCCGTTCTCAATCATGGCGGATACCGGCCTGATCCCATTGATATTCTTTTCCAGCCGGCTCACCGCGTCTTCATCGGCACCCGGAAGAAGCTGCACCAGATAGCCGCCCGCCGCCTTTACCGTCAAGTCGGGATTCACCAGAACGCCCAGCGCACATATGGATGGTGTCTGCTCGCTGACGGCGTAATAACTGGTGATGTCCTCCGCGATTTCCCCCGAAACAATCGGCACCGAGCCGGTAGAGGCCTCGGGCAGGCCCACATCCTTGATCACCGAAAGCGTTCCGTTGGTTCCCACCGCACCCGCAACATCCAGCTTTCCATACCGGTTGAGCGGAATCTCGACAATCGGGTTGGCAACATAGCCGCGGGGATTCCCGTGACTGTCCGAAACCGCGATCAGGGAGCCGGCGGGACCGCCGCCCGCAAGGCGCACGGTGACGCTGTCCGTCTCGTTTTTCAGCATCGATCCCATGATTGACGCCGCGGTAATCAGCCGGCCGAGCGCCGCCGTGACAGTCGCGGAAGTCTTATGGATACGCTCCATCTCCGCGACAATATCAGTAGAATCTATCGCGATGCAGACGGCGGAGCCGTCATGCGCAATCGTCCGAATCATTTTTCCCATGATAGTTTCCTCAAAGTCCTGCATTATTTTTTGCGCGCCACAAAGACCGCGCGCTGAGCCGTAGAGCCAACCGGTTCAAAGGTATCTCCCTCATAAATATGCAGAAGCTGATAACCGGTTTGCTCCAAAAGGCCGCAGAGATGTTCCTGCGGCCATGCGCGCTCACAAAAGCGCTCACTTTCCCGAACATAAGTATTTCCCCGCCGGACAAAAAAATCCAGCGAGATTTCGGTGGTCAGCGTTTCATTGGTCACATTCTGCCAGACGCAGTACAAATCATCCAGATCATACACGAACGTCTGGTTCCCCAAAATCTCCCGATGCTTATATTCCGTATTTACGTCAAACAAAAACAACCCGCCCGGCGCGGTAAACAGCGAAACTTTTTCGAAGACTTTTTTCAATTTTGCCGCATCGGTGATATGGTTCAGGGAATCCAGCGCGCAGACCGCAACGTCAATTGTACCATAGAGGTCCAGCGAGACCATATCCTGACAAAGATACAGAATCTGTTTTTCTCCGTTGTTTTTAGACACAGCTTCAGACAGCATGTCCGGGCTTCCGTCCACCCCGATGACATCATAGCCAAGGGCAGACAGTTCCACCGACAAGTTCCCCGTCCCGCAGGCCAGATCGAGCAGAATGGTCTCATCGGTCACCTGAAAATGCTGTCTGATGATTTGATCAAAATACTGCGCCCGCCGCCGGTAATCGACCTCCCGGGTCAGGCGGTCATAATAGGCGGCAAAGACGTTATAAGACATCAGTCTTTAACCCTTTCAAAGATGACCTTATAGCCGTCGCTCCCGTAATTCAGCGAGCGGTTCACCCTGCTGATGGTGGCGGTGGAAGCCCCTGTTTTCGCGACAATATCGCTGTAAACACGCCCCTCACTGAGCATTTTAGCCACTTCCAGACGCTGGGACAGCGCTTTCAGTTCCGGAACTGTGCAAAGATCATCAAAAAAGTTATAGCATTCCTCCATTGTTTTCAGGGAAAGGACTGCTTTAAACAGGAAATCTACATTCATGTCCTTCAATTTTGTATTCATTACCAATACGCCTCCAAAATAATAAATCTCTCATTGGTATGATTTTATCATTTTAGAGCATGAAAGTAAAGGGGGTTTTTATGTAAATTTGTACAATTACGAAAAATACTTCTCCGGATTCTATGTATAGTTCGTATCAATAATCCCTTTTGGAGAATTTGGACTTAAAGCAAGTCGTTTCGGACGATATCCTCGAGTGTCTCCCGCTTGACGACAACTCTCGCCTCGCCATCCCTGAGCATGACCACAGGCGGCTTCGGAATGCGGTTATAGTTGGATGACATTGAATAGTTGTAGGCTCCGGTAGCAAGCACTGCGATAATATCGCCCACCTGCACATCCTGCACCTGCATATGCTCGCCGATGAGATCGCCGCTTTCACAGCATTTCCCCGCGATGGTAACGGTTTTGTTTTTCGGCTGGACCGCCTTATTGGCAACTACCGCCTCATATTGGGACTGGTAAAGAATATAGCGCGGATTGTCCCCCATGCCGCCGTCTATGGAAACATAGGTGCGGACGTTCGGAATTTCTTTGACAGAGCCCACGGTATAGAGCGTGATTCCAGCGGGACCGACAATCGAACGACCGGGTTCAATGACGATAAAGGGCATGTCGATTCCCTTTTCCTCACATGTCCTGCGCACCGTAAGCGCGACGCGCTGCATGTAGCGGTCATATTCCACCGGGTCGTGCTGCGGCAGATATTTGATGCCGAATCCGCCGCCCAGATCAAGCAGCTCTAATGCAAGCCCGGTCTCCTTTTTGATATCCGCAATGAAATTCAGCATAACCTCTGCGGCATGTTCAAACGGCTCAATATCGAAAATCTGGGAACCGATATGGCAGTGAAGCCCTTTGAGGGTGACACCCTTCATCTGCGCCGCCTCTTTGACCGCTTCCATTGCCTCCCCTGTTTCCAGCGCAAGCCCGAATTTGCTGTCAATTTGTCCGGTACGCACAAAATCATGGGTATGGGCATCGATACCGGGCTTAATCCGAAACAGGATGCTGACTGCTTTCTTCCGGCTGATTGCAAGCTGGTTGAGCAGCTCCAGCTCGGTGAGATTGTCGACTACAATCTGCCCGACCCCGTATTCAATCGCCGCGAGAAGCTCCTGAACGGTTTTGTTGTTTCCGTGGAAAAAGATGCGTTCCGGCGGGAAATCCACGCTCATCGCGGTGTAAAGTTCGCCGATGGAGACAACGTCCAGCCCAAGCCCCTCTTCCGCCACGATCTTGCAGGCCGCCTTGCAGCAGAACGCTTTGCTGGCATAGGTCACAAGACCGCGCCCACCGTAATATTTTTTGACAGAATCAAAATAGCTGCGGCATGCCCGGCGGATCTCATTTTCATCCATCACATACAGCGGCGTGCCATATGTCTGGGCCAGTTCGACGGTGTCGCGCCCGCCGATTGTCAGGTGGCCGAGGTCGTTGAGCCCCAGGCAGTCAGAAACAAACATTGTCATCCATCCTTTAAGAAATTGATATGTAAACCGGGAACCGGCGGTTTCGCCTTTCCCGGCCGTAATATAAATTAAATGATGCCGTCGGAACTTTCAGGCGAATCGGCTGCGCCGTTTCCATTTGGATCGGCTGCTTCATCCGCGCATTCCTGCTCGATCTCCGCAATAATTTCTTTGACCTGTTCGATTCCGTCTCCGGTCTCGGACGATAACGGAATCATTGTCATCTGTCCGGCACAGGGAAGTTCATCCTGCAGCTGCCCCAGCCGCTCTTTCTGCGCCGTCGCGGAGAGTTTATCCTTTTTCGTCAGAATGATCACAAAAGGGATCTCATGGTCAATCAGAAAATTGACCATAACCAGATCGTCTGCCGACGGCGCGTGGCGCATGTCGATCAGCTGAAAAACAAGCCGGAGATCGCGTTTCTGGGCAAAATAGCCCTCGATTAACTCTCCCCAGCGCCGTTTCTCGCTTTTGGAAACCTTCGCGTAGCCATAGCCGGGAAGATCCGCAAAACGAATCCCGTCCGCATGGAAAAAATTGATCGTCGCGGTTTTTCCGGGCACGGCGGAAACCCGCGCAAGCTGTTTACGGTTAAACAGCTTATTGATCATCGAGCTTTTGCCGACATTGGAACGTCCGGCAAACGCGATTTCAGGCAGGTCGGATTCGGGGAGCTGTTCGGATGTCCCGAAGCTCCTTTCAAACTGCACATGATGATAGTTCATAGGATGCCGCCCCTTTTTGAAGAACGATTCCGCAGGGTTACTGCGGAATCGACGTATTGGTCTGGGTTGCTTTTTCGGAAGATTCAACCGCGATGTCATCCAGCGTCAGCTGGCCGACCGACTGCCGCAGTTTGCCCGCCAGGGCGATATTGAGCACCGAATCAATTTTATCTGCCGTAATGAAGTCAATATGCTCGCGCACGACCGGGTCAATTTCCGCCAGATCGGGTTCGTTTTCCGCCGGGATCACTACGGTTTTGATGCCGGCGCGGTAAGCCGCCATGGATTTTTCTTTCAGTCCTCCGATCGGGAGGACACGGCCGCGCAGGGTAATTTCACCGGTCATCGCAACGTCACGGTGAACCGGAACTCCGGAAAGCGCCGATACAAGCGCGGTGCAGATGGTAACGCCAGCAGAAGGGCCATCCTTTGGTACAGCACCCTCCGGCACATGGATGTGAACGTCGCGGGTCTTATAAAAATCATGTTCCAAGCCGTATTTGTCCCAATGGGCGCGGATATAACTGATCGCCGCATGGGCAGATTCCTTCATCACATCGCCCAGCGAACCGGTCAGTTCGATTTTGCCGTTTCCATCCAGCACGGCAGCCTCCACCTGCAGCATTTCGCCGCCGACAGTTGTCCACGCCAGACCATTTACAAGTCCGACCTCGTCGTAACTCTGAATCTGCTCGGGCTTAAATTTACGCGGGCCGAGAAATTCCACAATATTGTCGTTAGTAATCACGACTTTTTTTGTTTCCCCCGCCACAATGCGTTTTGCCGCCTTGCGCAGCAGGGAAGCCAGTTCGCGCTCCAGATTGCGTACACCCGCCTCACGGGTATAGTTATCGAGCAGCGCATAAATCGCGTCGTCAGACACTTTTACCTTCGCGGCGGTCAGGCCATGGCGCTTCATCTGCTTTGGCAGCAGGTAGGTCCTGCCGATCTGGAACTTCTCCTCGCGGGTATAGCTGCTGAGATGAATAATCTCCATACGGTCCAGCAGCGGAGCGGGAATCGTATCCAGTGTATTCGCGGTGGCAATAAAAAGTACATCGGACAGATCAAACGGCACCTCGATGAAGTGGTCGCGGAAAGCGTGGTTCTGCTCGGAATCAAGCACCTCCAGCAGCGCGGCAGACGGATCCCCGCGGTAGTCGCTGCCCAGCTTATCCACCTCGTCCAGCAGCATCAAAGGATTGCTGCTGCCGGACAGTTTGACTGCATTGATAATCCGCCCCGGCATGGAACCGATATACGTCTTGCGATGGCCGCGGATATCGCTTTCATCCCGCACGCCGCCCAAAGACAGGCGCACATATTTTCGGCCCAGCGATTTCGCGATCGAACGCGCGATCGAAGTCTTGCCGACGCCGGGAGGGCCCACCAGGCAGATAATCTGGCCTTTTATCTCGGGCGCGAGTTTGCGCACTGCAAGCAGTTCAAGCATGCGCTCCTTGACCTTCACCATGCCATAGTGTTCTTTATCCAGAAGAGCCTTCGCTTTTTTCAGATCAATTTTATCAACAGTCTTCTTGTTCCATGGAAGGTCAAGAACCGTATCCAGGTAGCCGCGGATAACTCCCGCCTCATTGGAATTCGAAGGCAGCCTGGAGAGTTTGTCGACCTCCTTCAGCAGCTTCTGGGCCGTTTCTTCTTCCAGTTTCAGCTTTTTAATTTTTTCAGAATAGTCCTGATTCTCTTCCTGCGGGTCATCCTCGCCAAGTTCCCCGGAAATTGCTTTCAGCTGCTCACGCAGATAGTATTCCCGCTGGTTTTTGTCAATCTGCCCCTTGACTTTTTCCTGAATGTCCGCCTCAAGGGAAAGGATCTCGTTTTCCGATTCCAGAACATTCGCCAAAAGTTCCAGACGTTTTAACGGATCGCTCTGTGAAAGGATCGCCTGTTTGTCTTCCACTTCCATCTGCATATTGCCGGCTATGTATTCGGCAAGGTGAATCGGGTCTTCGGAGACAAGTGCATTGACGACCAGTTCACGCGGCATACGGGGTGTCAGGTAGCAGTATTCTTCAAAAAGATCCTTTATGGTGCGCATCAGCGCATCACACATCGCGGATTTTAGATTGCGGGAATTTTTCAGCGGGAACGGAACGACAACTCCTTCAAAGTAAGGGGTTTCGCCCACTACCTCCAGCAACTTTGCGCGGTACATTCCTTCCACAAGGACACGCCATGTGCCGCCCTGTGATTTGACAATCTGTTTCACCTGCGCGACAACACCCACCTTATAGAGCGCATCCGCCCTGGGGTCATCATCGCGTATATTCTTCTGTGCCACAAGGAAAATTTTGCGGTCACCGCTCATTACCTGGTTCAGCGCCAGAATCGATTTGTCGCGTCCAACATCAAAATGCAGCACCATCTGCGGGAAAAGCACCAGGCCGCGCAGCACCAGCATAGGCATTTTATCCTGCTGCGGCTCCGGAAGTTCAGGGATTTTTTTATCTTGAAATTCGCTCATAGTGCGACCTCCATTCAAAAGTAATTTATGTGAAAAATCAATAAAAGATTTGCAAAATTATTATAACATGTTTCCTGCAAGCTGTAAACCAAAAAGGTTTGGTAATCAAAAACTTGTCGATTTGCGTCGAATATGTGCAAAAATGCCCGCTTAAAGCGGGCATTTCAAACAGTGGATTTCCTGCCGGCTGACCCGGGGGTCAGGACGCGGTTTCACGGCGCGACCGCGGAGTGACGCGGCGGGCCGTACTGATCTGAAGGCGGGTTGGTTTACGGTCCGCATCATGGGTAAGAACCGGCTGCGCGCCTTCCTTTACACACTCTTTGCTGATCGTAACACTGTCCAGCGTATAATCAGAGGGCGCGTTAAACATGACATCGCCCAAAATTTCTTCCACAATTGCGCGAAGTCCGCGGGCGCCGGTTTTCAGTTCAATCGCTTTGTCCGCAATCGCGCCAAGAGCCTCCGGTTCAAAATTCAGCTGAATGCCGTCGAGCTGGAACAGGTGCTGATACTGGCGTGCAATCGAATTTTTCGGCTCGGTCAGAATTGTTACCAGCGCGTCTCTGTCCAGCGGCTCCAGAACGGTAATCAGCGGGGTGCGGCCCACCAGCTCCGGAATCAGGCCGAATTTAATCAGATCCTGCGGAATGACCTGCTGAAGCAGCTGATCCTTTGCCTTGACATCTTTGAGCGTGGAGCCAAAACCGATGGAGCTTTTATCCACACGGCGCTCGATAATTTTATCGATGCCTTCAAAAGCGCCTCCGCAGATAAACAGAATATCTTTCGTGTCAATCTGGATAAATTCCTGCTGCGGGTGTTTGCGCCCGCCCTGAGGCGGGACGTTGGCAACCGTGCCTTCCAGGATTTTCAGCAGCGCCTGCTGGACGCCTTCGCCGGAAACATCCCGTGTGATGGAAGGATTCTCGCTCTTACGCGTGATCTTATCGATCTCGTCGATATAGATAATCCCCTTTTGGGCACGTTCCACGTCATAATCGGCCGCCTGCAACAAACGCAGCAGGATGTTTTCCACGTCCTCGCCCACATATCCGGCTTCCGTCAGCGTGGTGGCGTCAGCGATGGCAAACGGGACATTCAGCATATGCGCCAATGTCTGTGCAAGCAACGTCTTTCCGACGCCGGTAGGGCCCAGCATCAGAATATTGGTTTTATTGATCTCCACATCGCTGGAGCCGCTGAAATAAATGCGTTTATAGTGATTATATACCGCTACTGCGAGTGCCGTCTTTGCGCGGTCCTGGCCGATGACATACTCGTCAAGTTTCTCTTTGATCTCATGAGGCTTGAGAATCGTAATCTGCTGTTCTTGTCTGTTGGGCCGGCCGGCATGCTGCTCGGGGACATCATCTTCCAGAACACTCAGGCACAATTCGACGCACTCATTGCAAATGCATACGCCCGGCCCCGCAATTAGCCGCTGAACCTGATTCTGCGATTTCCCGCAGAAAGAGCAGCGCAACTCCCGCTGGTCGTCATTTTTTGCCATATAGGGATACCTCCTGATTGTAGCTTAAACGTAACACAAATGTGCAGCACCTCAAAAGGTGTTGCACATTTCCAGTCATTACCGGGTAATGATTTTATCTACCAGACCATAATTGCACGCTTCCTGCGCCGACATAAAATTGTCGCGCTCGGTGTCACGCTCAATATTTTCAAGAGGCTGCCCTGTCTGCTCCGACAAAATACGGTTGAGCTTTTCGCGGGTTTTCAAAATCCAGTCAGCATGAATTTTAATATCGCTGGCCTGACCCCTTGCACCGCCGGAAGGCTGGTGAATCATGATTTCGGCATTCGGCAGCGCGAAGCGTTTTCCTTTTGCCCCCGAGGACAACAGAAAAGCACCCATTGAAGCGGCGAGCCCTACACAAATAGTGGAAACATCACACTTGATATAGTTCATCGTATCGTAAATTGCCATGCCTGCGGTCACCGAGCCGCCGGGACTGTTAATATAAAGATGAATATCCTTGTCCGGGTCCTGCCCCTCCAAATATAGAAGCTGCGCCACAACGAGACTTGCACTCGTATCGTTTACTTCCTCGCAGAGCATTACGATCCGGTCATTCAGAAGACGGGAAAAAATATCGTAAGAACGTTCTCCCCTGTTTGTCTGTTCCACTACCATTGGCACCAGGCTCATGTAAATACCTCCTACTGGATTGTTTCTGCCGCAAACTGCTTCTCTACATCCTGCTTGTATACCGGCACGAAGCAATCCCCCATGCCGGTATGTAGCGAAAAATTATTCCGCAGCCTCAACCGCTTCCTCAGCTGTCTCGGTTTTCGCGGCCGCTTTTTTGGTGCGCGTTGTCTTTTTGCGCTTGGGCTCGGCATCATTTGTCTCAGAAATCTTAGCGTTTTCACGCACAATGTCAAGCGCTTTATTCATCGCAAGGCCGCTCTTAATGTCAGAGGTCGGAACAATGCCCTTGACCTTCTCAACTTCCATCTTATACTGCTGGGCAATATTCAGATACTCAGCCTCCACCTCATCGGAAGTCGGTTCAATTTTTTCCAGTTCAACGATCTTTTCAAGCGCCAACCTAGTCTTTACCTGCGCCTCAGCCTGCGGGCGGAAGGTCTTGCGGAAAGCGTCCAGCTCCATGCCGGTATACTGCAGATAATTCTTCAGATCCATGCCCTGGGATTGGAGGCGGTATTCAAAGTCACGAAGCATCTCATCAACGCGGGACTCAAACATGCAGTCCGGAATATCGACGACCATTTTATTGGCAACCGCTTCCATCAGCTTGTTTTCCACATCTGTGTCGCTCTGCTCGTCTTTCTTCTCCTGCAGTTTTTTGGAAACGTCGGCTTTCAGCTCATCCAGCGTATCGAATTCGCTGACGTCTTTTGCGAATTCATCGTCAAGCTCTGGCAGCTCTTTCATCTTCAGCTCTTTCATGGTCACCTTGAACATGGCAGCCTTGCCCTTCAGTTCTTCCGCGTGATAATCTTCGGGGAACGTAACATTCACTTCAAACGATTCGCCAACATTGTGGCCGGCGACCTGATCTTCAAAGCCGGGAATAAAACTGTTGGAGCCCAGCACCAGGGAATAGTCGGTTCCTTTGCCGCCTTCAAAAGCGACATCGTCCACAAAGCCCTCAAAATCAATCACCGCGGTATCGCCGTTTGCAGCAGCTCTGCCTTCCACGGCAATGACGCGGGCATTCTGTTCACGCTGGCGGCCGATTTCCGCGTCCACTTCCTCATCGGTGACGACAGAAACTTTTTTCTCCACTTCAATCCCTTTATAGCCTTCGAGGGTTACTTCCGGCTTCACAGTAACGGTTGCCTTGAACGTATAGCCGTTTTCCTTGCTGACTTCCATAATTTCAATATCAGCACGGTCAACCGGATCGATATTCGCTTCCTTCACAGCAGCCTGATAAGCGGCAGGATAGGTATTATTCACAGCTTCCTCAAAGAACATTCCCTCGCCGTACATTTTTTCGACCATCTTGCGGGGAGCCTTGCCTTTGCGGAAACCGGGGACATTAATTTTTTTACCGTTCTTTTTAAACGCCGCATCCACAGCTTTATTAAAGTCTTCAGCGCTGACCGCGATTTCAAGTTCAACTTTTTTGTCTTCATTGGTTTTCACAGATTTAACAGACATGTTTTATTTCCTCCATAAATCTTTGTTGCTCCTGCCATTCATCATGGAGGAACGTTCAGGCACTATAAGCCCACTATCGTAACAGTATAGCAAATTTTGGCCTGCCTGCCAATAGATAAATTGTAAATAACAAAATTTTCGCTGCCTTTTTTATCTCATGATTCCACCAGCAGCGGGTCAAACCCCAGGTAATCGCTGCTGACCAGATAGAATTTAATTCCCAGGTAGGTGCCGTCAATCGCAAACCGGCAGCCCGATGCATGAATATGTCCGTAATAGCACCGGGAGATCTTATGCCGCACAAGCACATCAAGAATCTGAGGGGATTCGCTTTCCCCGTAGACCGGGGGATAATGGAGAAATACCACCGGTTCTTTTCCGGTTTTCTCCGCGTCCGTGATCGACAGCTCAAGCCGTATAGCCTCCCGTTTGATGATCTTATCGTCAAACGGCTCCCCGTTTTCCAGAAGCCATCCTCTGGAGCCGCATATTGCGATCCGATCAATGGCGACGCTGTTATTATTGAGGATTTCCAGTGTATTTAAACCCTGCGCGGCAAAAAAACCTGTCACCTTGCTTTTGGTGTTCCACCAGTAATCATGGTTCCCTTTCAGCAGGATTTTCCGCCCCGGCAGCCCATTTAGAAATTGAAAATCGGGCAACGCCTCCTCCAGAGACTCCCCCCAGGAACTGTCGCCCGGGAGCACCACCGTATCCGCATCCGTAATTCTGGCCCGCCAGTTTTCCTCGATGCGCCGCACATAATCGTGCCAGCCGGGGAAAATGTCCATGGATTTATTGGAATTCAGCGACAGGTGAAGATCGCCCATCGTATAAACCGCCATTTGGTCACCTCTTTTTTACGAGAAAAATCGAAACGCATTGCCCCAGAAAATTTTATCTGTAATCTCTCTCCCAAATTCTGCGCACATGCGCGTGTAAAGCCCGCAGGTATGCTCGACGGAGCTCAGCCATGGGGGCGTATCCGCACCGTCGAAATCAGAGCCGAGCGCGAGAACATCTTCTCCCCCCAATTCGAGGAAGTGGGAAACATGCGCGGCCAGATGGTCAAAAGTCACGTTTGCAGCCTCTTCCGCCAAAAAGCCAACGTAATAATTGATGCCCGCCAGACCCTGATGTTCCGCAAGGAACCGGAACTGGTCGTCGGTCAGGTTGCGCAGATGTTCGCACACCGAGCGGGAATTGGAATGCGACGCGCAGAGCGGGCGTTTCGCCAGCCGCGCGACCTCCCAGAATCCGGCGTCGTTGAGATGAGAAACATCCGCGACGATTCCCGCCTCTTCCAGAGCCGGAATAACCGCCCTGCCGAAATCGGTCAGCCCATGTGAAGTCAGGTTTCCGCTTCCCAGCTCATTTTCACCGTTCCAGGTAAGAGTCATCATCCTGACGCCGCATTCCCGGAGCCGTTCCACACGGCCCAAATCCCCGGCAAGGGCGGAGCCGCCCTCCACGGTCAAAATCGCTGCGGCTTTCCCCTGTGCAATCACCGCTTCGGCTTCCGGGGCATTTTGCACCTGCTCCACATACGCACTATGGAAGGACATCTGCTCCAGAAAATAGCGGTAGCTCCGTTCATAATAATCGACAGCGTCCCTGCCTCTGTATTCATCGGGCATAAAGATGGCGAAGCACTGGCACCAGTTTTCCCCCCGCATCCTGCCCAGCGCAAGCTGGGCTGCGTTCAGCAACAGGCTCCTGTCGTTCGGTTCCAGCCGGACACCATCATTCAGGCGCGTGATGGTGTCACAGTGCAGATCAAACAAATACATGCAAATCCCCCGTGTCATAGGCGGCAGGAACGTGCGCGTAACGCACCACATTGGGTGAGCCCGCAGACTCCGTCACCACCTCAAAAATGTCAAACCGCGGCTGATATTCCCCTGTATTATATATGCCTTTTTCTTTCAAATAAGAAACGGCGGCCAGCACAATGCGCCGCCGCTGAGCCGCCGATACGGCGGCCATGGGAGCTGCCAGCGCGGTTTGGCTTCTCAGTTTGACTTCCACAAAGGCAATGACATAGTCCTTCCGGGCGATGATGTCAATCTCGCTGTGGGAGCTGCGGAAATTTCGCGCCAGAATTTCATAGCCGTCCGCCTGCAGACAGCGGCAGGCGAACTCCTCGCCCATTGTGCCGCGCGTGTGCGTATCTGCCATACCCGCTCACTTCCCCGCCCATTTTTTCAGGAAAGTGCGTCTGTGAACCGGAGAAATGCCGTACTGCGAAAGAAGTTCATAATGCAGTTTTGTCCCATAGCCTTTATGGCGGGAAAACTGATATTCGGGGAACTGCAGATCCAGCTGCTTCATATAGCGGTCACGGGCAACTTTTGCAAGGATGGATGCGGCCGCAATAGATGCGCTTTTGCCGTCCCCTCCAATAATCGGGGTGGCGGCTATCGCGAGGTGGGGGTCCTGGTTCCCGTCCACCAGCGCCAGATCAGGCTGGACGGACAATCCGGCAACGGCCCGCCGCATCGCAAGCAGAGACGCCTGCAAAATATTCAGCGTATCGATCTCTTCGATCGTAGAAGTCGCGATGCAATACGACACCGCCTTTTCTGTAATCACATCAAAGAGTCTTTCCCGCTTTTTCTCGGAGAGCTTTTTGGAATCGTTGACGCCTTCGATTTCCACCCCGCGCGGCAGAATGACGGCGGCCGCGTATACATCGCCCGCAAGCGGTCCACGCCCGGCCTCGTCTACCCCGCAGATGGCGGAAAATCCGTTATCATAGGCAATCAACTCATAATCGTATAACCCCATATTCAGCCCTCCGGTGGGAGTTCCAGCGTAATCCTGCCCAGCTTTCCGCTTCGGAACTCATCCAAAACTGTGATGGCGGCCCGTTCGGTGTTTACTTCCCCGCCCGACACCAGCATACCGCGCTTTCTGCCGACAAGGTTCAGCAGGCCATAAGCATCCAGCCTGTCCGCCTCTTGTTCCTGAATTTTGTAACGTTCCGTCAAAAGGGACGGGTACTCCTTGTTCAGAAGCCAAAGCAGGCGCATGGCAAGAAGCTCAATGTCCAAAACATCGTCCTTGACCGCGCCTGTAAACGCAAGCCTCTCCCCAACCGCGGGGTCCTCAAATTTCGGCCAGAGGACACCCGGCATGTCCAGAAGTTCCACGCTGCCTTCCAGCGTGACCCACTGGCGCCCCCTTGTGACACCCGGACGGTCTTCTACCTTGGCCCGTTTTGCACCCGCCATCCGATTGATAAAGGAAGATTTCCCCACATTCGGGATTCCGACAATCATCATGCGGATCGGCTGGCCGGCCATGCCTTTGGCGGCACGGCGCGCAAGCAGCTCTTCCAGCACCCTGCGCACCAGCGGCAGAAAGGCTTTCAGCCCGCGGCCGCTCCGGCAGTCGGTTGGAATCGCCGGTATTTCGTTTGCGGCATAATAATCGACCCAGGCCTTTGTTGCCGCTTCATCCGCGGAATCACACTTATTGAGAAGCACTACGCGGGGTTTCGCGCCTACCAGGCGGTCGATTTCCGGATTCCGGCTGGATGCCGGTATCCGGGCATCCGTCAGTTCTACCACAATATCCACCAGCTTCATGCTGTCCGCCATCAGACGGCGGGTTTTCGCCATATGCCCGGGAAACCATTGGATGGACGGAACCGGCGCCATTGGAGCTAAAGCACGTTCCTCTTCATCCCGGCTGCTCATGAAAACCCTCCCATCTTATTAAACGGGAAAAACCGGAAAATTGCTTTCCCCATAACACAACGCAAATCCACCATCCCGATTTCGGTTGAGCGGCTGTCAAGGGAATGATTTCGGTTGTCCCCCATTACAAAGATCGTTCCCTGCGGCACTTCGACCGGGAACTGAATGTCAAGCTGGCTGGACGTCGGCTCGTTGATATAAGGCTCATCGAGCAGTTCGTCATTCCGCCAGACTTCATGTGTCTCAAAATTGATATAAATGGTATCTCCGCCCTTGCCGATGACGCGTTTTACAATCGGCGGCTCGCCTTTGCCGGTACGGTCCACAACAACAATGTCGCCGTACTGCGGGTCATTATAGCCAATCTGCTGCAGTACCAGCCGTTCCGCGTTATGCAGCGTCGGAACCATGGAGGACCCATCCACAGTTGCGGGCCGCACAAAAAAAGTAAAGATCGTCAGCATAGCTACAACCGCAAACAAAGCGGACTCAACCCACTCGTAAAGTTCCCCCATCGCACAGCTGCCTGCCGGCTCTGAAGGGATCGGCTCCTTTATCTCCTGATCGTCCATTGATTCACCTGATTTCTTCCATTTCAATTTTGCGGTTAAGACCCGCAAGTTTTCAGCAAACCGCTGTCTATCGCCGCAAAATCGGTTTATAGTATAACATAATTTGCCCATCCGTTCAACCAAAAACCTGAAAACAGCAAAAAAGGGACGTTTTCACGTCCCTTTCGAGTGCGCTATAATCAGCGGATAACATCCTTAACCTTGGCAGCCTTACCCACGCGGTCACGCAGATAATAAAGCTTGCTGCGGCGGACGCGGCCTTTTCTGACAAGCTCGACTTTGTCGATGTTGGGGGAATGAACCGGGAAAACCCTCTCCACTCCGCAGCCGTGTGCAACGCGGCGGACTGTAAAAGTCTCGGAAATACCGCCGTGTTTCTTGGCGATCACCGTTCCCTCAAACATCTGAACTCTGCTCTTCTCGCCCTCTTTAATCCAAACGTATACCTTGACGGTATCGCCGATATCCACTTTGGGCATTTCTGTCTTGATGCAGTCGCTGGCAATGTGCTTTAAAGCATCCATCTGATAGCTCCTCCTTTTTGTTTCAGACATTCATACCCATAGGATTATGGCAGAGGACTGTCCGCTTTTATGTCGGTTCCCGTTCGCGAACCGGGCACAAAGTCCCGTTGCAGGATACAACGTTCATTACATGCTAAATGATTATAGCACAACCGAATCCGGAAAGCAATAGGGAATTTACAATTTTATTAAGAGAACTCCTGAAAATTCCGATCCAGAATTGCGGTCCTTACAATTCTCAGCCAGTCCGCTTTCAGCCCGCTTTCAGCAGCGAACGCGTCCAGCAGCAGCATGGGGTTGATATTCAGCGTACTGCCCGCGGCCGCGCGCAGCGTAAAGGAAAGCGTATTTCCATCCGCTTTGACTTCGCGGATAGAAAAATGCGGTTTAATATCCATCTGCCGCTCACCTTTTTTGCCCTTTTTCGTGATCTCAATGACCTCTTTCGCACAGAATTCCGCAAACCGGCGGGCAATCTGTGCGGCATCGCCCTGATCGAATTCCTGCGTGATTTCATAATCCGCCCAGCAGATCACCTCCGGTTTATTGACCGCCGGCTGCGCGCGATACACAACGAGTCCCTCCGGCAAAACCGCGTTCAGCCTGTCGCAGACTTCCTGCATGGGCATTTCCCGGGTCAGGCGGAAATCCAGCGATTCACAGGTGCTCTCAAAGCCAAGCGGCAGAGGAAGGGCAAATGTGGTATAGATATGGGGGTTAAAGCCCAGCGTATGCCAGACAGGCAGCCCGGAACGTTTGAACACACGGGCGATACATCGGTTCATGTCCAGATGCGAGATGTATTTCATGCGCCCAAGCTTACGGTAAAAGACCCGGACGGTGAGCAGATAACCGGCATCAGCCAAAACAGGCACCCCCCAGCAGTTGATTTGCCCCGCAGCCCGAGCATTTCAGGCGGCAGTGCGGCGTCGTGGTATCCGCGTGTGCCAGCTGGTTTTCGCGGATAAGGTACCGCTTGCTCACCCCATAGTCCAAATGATCCCAGGGCATCACTTCATCGTAAGCGCGGACACGGTTCGCATAAAAGCGGAAGTCTGCGCCACAGACCTGCGCGGCGTCTTCCCAGCGCTCCATGGAAAAGTAATCGTTCCAGCCGTCCAACTTGGAACCGCTCCGCCACGCATATTCGACCACCGGGCAGAGCCTGCGGTCACCGCGGGCAAGCGCCGCCTCCAGAAAGCTGGTGGGGCTGTCGTGGTATTTAACGGAAATTTTTTTGGATTTCACCGTATCCAGCAAAATTTTCTGCTTGCGGCGCAGTTCTTCCATGGTATCCTGCGGTTCAAACTGAAACGGGGTAAACGGCTTCGGGACAAAGCACGCAACGGAAACGGTCACATTGACACCCCTGCCCTTCGGCTTTTCCGGAAGATGGTAGAACATGTCCACGACTTTCTGCGCCAGCTGGATAATCCCCGCAACGTCTTCGTCCGTTTCGGTGGGCAGCCCCAGCATAAAGTACAGCTTCACATTGGTGTAACCGCCTTCAAAAGCCGTCCGGCAGGTGCGCATCACATCTTCCTCCGACACGTTTTTATTGATGACATCCCGCAGACGCTGGGTTCCCGCTTCCGGCGCAAACGTCAGCGACGACTTGCGAACAGCGGCAACGCGTTCCATCAGATCTTTGGAAAAATTATCGACGCGCAGGGACGGAAGCGCAATATTGACAGCGTCCGGTTCCGTCCATGTAAGCATCCGGTTCAGCAGAGGCTCCAGCTCGGAATAATCGCTGGTGGAAAGGGAGGTCAGCGAAACCTCATCGTAGCCGGTATGGTTGCAAAGGTCGTGCGCGTTTTGGTTGAGCGTATCCGCGTGTTTCTCCCGGAACGGGCGGTAAATAAACCCGGCCTGACAGAAACGGCATCCGCGGATGCATCCGCGCAGCACTTCGACCATAGCGCGGTCATGCACAGTCTCTGTAAACGGCACAATAAAGTTATCCGGATAAAAGACTTTGTCCAAGTCTTTTATAATCCGTTTATGCACCACGGCCGGAGCACCGCAGGAAGGGGTAACGGAAGCAATTGTTCCGTCCTCACGATAGTCGACCTTGTACAGAGACGGGACATAGATGCCCTCAATCTGCGCCGCACGGATAAGGAAGGTTTTCTTATCCGTGCCTTCCTGTTTGCACTGCTTGTAAAGGTCGATCAGTTCCATATTCACTTCTTCACCCTCGCCGAGAATGAACAGGTCGATAAAGTCGGCAATCGGTTCCGGGTTACAGGCGCAAGGCCCCCCGGCCACCACGACCGGGCTGAGCTTGTCCCACCCGCGGTCTTTTGAGCGCACCTCCAGACCGGCCAGATCCAGCATATTCAGAATCGCCGTAAAACTCAGCTCATATTGCAGGGTAAACGCGATAAAGTCAAACTCTGTGATAGCGTCCATGCTCTCCAGCCCGAACAGGGGAATCCGGTTCGCACGCATCATTTTCTCAAAATCTTCATCCGGTGCAAACACCCGTTCGCACCAGCAGTCCGGCCGCTCGTTCGTCAGCGAATAAAGGATTTTCATGCCCAGATGCGACATTCCTACCTCGTAAAGGTCAGGAAAGCAGAACGCAAACCGGACATCGACTTTGGAAGCATCCTTTACAATGCTGCCCATCTCGCCTCCGGTATAGCGCGCCGGCTTTTGTACCTGCAGCAGTACTCGTTCCAGCGCCTTTTTTACGTTATTCAATCGTTTTACATCCTCTCATAATCAAGGGCTTTCGCATAGTTTCTCCATATTGCATCTGTTTAGTTTACAATAAACAGGCTGAAATTGCAAGAACGCAAAAGGCGCTCACGATTTCCAGAGCGTGAGCGCCAGATAGCAGGCGGTAAGCAGCAGCGTGATATTTTTTTGCGGAAGCAGGTAAAATCCGCCTGCAAATAAAGGCGTAAGGATCAGGAATCCTACCAGCCGCTGCACGGTTTCCACATGGTCAAGGTTTTTCATCCGGCGGCACAACGCTACCCGAAGCAGCTGCCCCCCGTCCAGCCGCCCGACAGGCAGGCCGTTGAACAGCAGCAGTGCCAGATTCGCCATCGTGAACTGGCACCAGCCTAAAATCGGCAGGGCGATCAGCAGTGTAACCGCATTTGCCAGAATTCCGCCGGAATAGACCAGAAATTCCTGCCCGTAGGTCAGCAGCCCGCTTCTGACCATCCGGATACCGAACGGCTCAAACCGCAGATACGGTATTTTCCCCTTCACTGCTTTGAGCGCCAGCACATGCCCGCCTTCATGCAGCGCAACCGCGCAGAGAACCGGAATCCCCGCTCCTTCCCTGTCATACAGGCAATACAGGCAAAGAACCACAAAGAAACCGAAAGAAAACGAAAACCGGGTGGATGCAAGTTCAAACTCCATAGCCGTTCATTCCGTTAAGCACCCACGCAGGGTTGTAATAGGTTCCGCCTTTACTGATTTCAAAATGGCAGTGTGGACCGGTGGAAATGCCGGTGTTGCCCACGGTGGCAATCAGCTCCCCCTGTCTTAAATTTGCGTCGAGCGGTACTACGATCGTATCGCAATGGCAGTAGGTAGTCCGGAATCCGCCTCCGTGGTCAAGCGTAATATAGTTGCCGTAAATGGCGGAGCTGTCAATTTCCACTACCTTACCCGGCAGCGACGCATAAATCCCGCTGCCCTGCGCCGCGGCGATATCTACCCCATTATGAAAGTCATCCAGCCCATTGACCGGATGAATGCGGTATCCAAAGGTGGAGGTAACCTTACCGCTTACCGGCGCGAGCACCGGCACCGAGGAGACTACCGGCGACAGATCGCAGGCGGAAGGAGCCGCCCTGCCGTCACCGTTCCCAATGCCAAACCAGCCGCCCTGACCATCCAGTTCAGGCTGCGCATCTCTGGGGGTGGCCAGCTTTTCTATAAGATCGGCGCAGGTGTCCAGCGCGTCTTCTTTCCAGGTTCCCATCTCCGGAATTGATTCCAGATCGATCTTTTCCGCAACCAGAAGCTCCTGATACTGCCGCGCGAGCTGTTCCAGAAACGGCGGTTTCGCATCCACAAGCACATAGCACAAAACCACCAGCAGGGTACTGACTGCCAGCTGAGACAGCAGAGCCGCAAGATACGGGTCCCGTTCGGCGGGCGTCTTGCGGATCGGTCGCACAACAGTTCGGCGGGCCTGTTTTGAACGATTCAGCATGGTTTTCACACTCCTTGCCTTCTTTACAAGACTTTTCAAGACAAGTTTATGCAGAAAAACCAAAAAAAATGTGGGGCAGCGGCGCCGCCCCACATCTATCCCGATTAATTTTTGGACTTAATATATTCGTCGATCGCTTCCGCGGCGGTTTTTCCGGCTCCCATCGCCAGAATGACCGTCGCGGCGCCGGTGACGGCATCGCCGCCCGCGAAAACACCGTCTTTTGTTGTCGCGCCGTTATCCTTCGCAATCAGGCAGCCGTGTTTGTTTGCTTCCAGCCCCGTCGTGGTGGAACGAATCAGCGGATTGGGGCTGGTTCCGATCGACATGATCACCGTGTCAACCGGCAGCACAAAATTGCTTCCTTCCACGGCAATCGGGCGGCGGCGTCCGGATGCGTCCGGTTCGCCCAGCTTCATCTCCACACACTCCATGCCGCTGACCCTGCCTTTTTCATCCCCGAGGATTTTCACCGGGTTATTAAGCAGCTTGAAGATGATGCCTTCTTCCTGCGCATGGTGTACTTCCTCCGCACGCGCGGGCAGCTCTTCCATGGAACGGCGGTAAACAATATAAACATTTTCCGCGCCCATGCGTTTCGCACAGCGGGCGGCGTCCATCGCGACATTGCCGCCGCCGACGACCGCAACAGAGTGGCTCTTGGCAATCGGGGTGTCATAGCCTTCGCGATATGCTTTCATCAGGTTGATACGGGTCAGATACTCGTTGGCGGAATAAACGCCGAGGAGGTCTTCGCCTTCGATATTCATAAAGCTCGGCAGTCCGGCGCCGGAACCGATGAACACGGCCTCATAGCCCTGTTCGAACAGCTCGTCCACAGAATCCACTTTACCGATCACCATATTGGGTTTAATTTCAACGCCCATTTTTTCCAGCTTGCCGACTTCCTGCGCCACAATTGACTTTGGCAGACGGAATTCCGGAATTCCATAGATCAAAACGCCGCCGGCGGCATGGAACGCCTCAAAAACAGTCACTTCATAGCCCAGTTTTGCAAGATCTCCGGCGCAGGTCAGGCCGGACGGGCCGGCTCCGACGATTGCAACCTTATGGCCGTTGGTTTTCGGCTTTTCAATATGCTCCGTGCCGTTAGCCATGTGCCAATCGGCAACAAAACGCTCGAGACGGCCGATCCCGACAGGCTCGCCCTTGATTCCGCGGACACACTTGCCTTCGCACTGGCTTTCCTGCGGACAAACGCGGCCGCAGACAGCAGGCAGGGAGTTTGTGAGAGAGATTTCTTCATAGGCCCCCTCGAAATCCCGGGCCGCGACTTTTGCAATAAACTCGGGAATATGCACATTCACCGGACAGCCGGCGACGCAGGGTTTATTTTTGCAGTGGAGACAGCGGGTTGCTTCCTCGACCGCCATTTCTTCTGTATAGCCGGTAGCAACTTCCAGAAAATTCTTGTTGCGGACATTTGGCTCCTGCTCCGGCATGGAAACTTTTTTCAAAGACATATTAGGCATTGCGTTTTCCTCCTGTTAAGCGGCATACATGCTCTTTATCTGTCGTCTCGCGCTCTCTGTAGAAGGTGTTGCGCTTCATCAGTTCGTCAAAATCAACCTCATGGCCGTCAAAGTCAGGCCCGTCAACACAGGCAAACTTCGTCTGTCCGCCTACCTTGACGCGGCATCCGCCGCACATACCTGTACCGTCCACCATGATCGGATTGAGGGAGACCAGCGTTTTAATGCCGTAAGGCTTCGTGGTCGCGGCCACAAACTTCATCATGATAATCGGGCCGATCGCGATGACTTCGTCATATTTGTTGCCGGCGTCAATCAGCTGCTGGAGCTTGTTTGTTACAAGCCCCTTTTCGCCGTAGGAGCCATCGTCCGTCATAATGTAGAGATGGTCGCTGACTGCACCCATTTCATCTTCCAGAATGACGATATCCTTGGAACGGAATCCTGCAATCATATCCACCTGAATGCCCGCGTTGTGCAGCGCTTTCGCCTGCGGATAAGCAATCGCATTGCCGACTCCGCCGCCGATTACGCAGACGCGCTTGGCATTCGGATCAATGTGTGTCGCAACACCAAGGGGGCCGACAAAGTCAAGGATGCTGTCGCCCTCTTCCAGCGTATTCAGCAACTTTGTGGAAGCGCCGACAATCTGAAAAATAATGGTGACAGTACCTTTTTCGCGGTCGTAATCAGCGATCGTCAAGGGAATGCGCTCCCCTTTTTCATCGACACGGAAAATGATAAACTGGCCCGCCTTTGCTTTTCTGGCAATATGCGGCGCTTCTATTTCCATGAGTGTCACGGAATCGTTCAGACAGCGCTTGGTAACGATTTTGTACATAGTTTCACTCCTATTTTTATACCGCACGAATCCGCGCGGTGCAAATTAGACAAAAAATTATTATCTTCCAGTTCTCGCTGGTAAATTTTTATCAAAAACGATATGATAATTGTAACTTTTTATCACTTTTTATTATAACAACTTTTTTAATCGGATGCAATATCCAGGGGAATATAAAAAACGCATGACTCCATGTTTCATGAAGCCATGCGTTTCGCTTACGACGTAACCGTAATTTTAAACCGCTTATAAACCGAGCCATCCAGATAAGACTCGCCGATCAGATAGGCGGTTCCGGTTTTGGAGCCTTCCACCTTGATGACATTCTCGTCGTCTGTTCGATAGATGGTCAGAATATCGCTGTCGCTGACCGACCATTTGACGCCCGGATCCTCACAGTTGTTAGGTGAAATTTTCCCGACATACTCCGAGCGGGTACCGCGTTTTAACGCAGAACTTCCCGTGATGGTCACCCCGGTCGGCATCACGCCCCGTTCAGGGTCCACATCGGAAGAAGAATTGCTGCTTCCCGAGCCGGTGCCTGTCCCGACCTTCAGTTTAAACGTGGCCGACTCTTTACCGTCGTCATACGCGGTAGCCGTAATGGTAACCGTACCGTTTTTTACGCCCTCCACCTTGCAGGAGTCGTCATCTGTATTGGAAACAACCGCGATCTCACTGTCACTGGACTTCCATTTCACGCCGGGGTCCGCGGCATTTGACGGGCTGACGGAAGCCGTCAGCTCAATTCGGGTACCAACCGCCACCCGGCTTTCACCTGAAATCGTAATCGATCTGATCAGCCCGCCGGAACGGTCCGCCTTACCGACAACCACTTTGCAGTCGGCCGAATAATCACCATCTTTGGTGGTTACGGTAATCCAGGTTTCCCCTTCGTCAACCGCAGTCACCTTTCCGGTTGAACTGACCGTTGCAATATCCTCGTCGTCCGATTCCCAGGTAACCTTCCGGTTGCTGGCTGTGGACGGTTTGACAGTGGCGGTCAGCGTATAGGTATCTCCTTCCGACAGGTTCAAAGTCGTTTTATTGAGCGAAACGCCGGTAACACTGCTCCCGCCGGTTTTGCCGACATTTACTTCGCATTCCACGGATTCGCCGCCGTCTCCGGCGGTCGCAGTAATATAGGTTGTTCCTTCTGATTTCGCCGTTATCTTTCCGGAGCTGTTCACTGTGGCAATGGAGGTGTCTTCAGATTTCCAGGTGACCTCCGTATCACCCGATGCCGACAGGACCGCCGTTTCGCCTGTATCCATATTCAGCACATCGTCGCTCAGTGAGAGGGAGTCTGACGAGGAGGACGAAGAGGAACTGTCATCCGTCCCGCCGGTGCCGCCGCCGGAATTTGTCCCGCTCAGATAACCGTTCACACCATTGGCAATTGCCTCGGCAATACGGGACTGGTATTTTGAACTGATGAGCCGCGTATATTCCGACTCATTGCTCATAAAGCCAAGCTCCGCCAATACGCAGGCAAACTGGGATTCGCGGGTCATATAATAGAGCCCGGCTTTTGCCCCGCGGTTTGTTGTATTGAGAGCCGAGGAAACATTGGCGGCAATATTCGCCGCGAGCTGTTTCTGGAACGGGTAGAAGTAATAGACTTCCGTACCTTTGGCGCTCGAACTGGGCGACGTATTGCAGTGCACACTTACCAGAACCTGCGGATTAAACGCCCGCGCGGCGCTCAGACGGGATGCCATCGTGCTTCCGGGTGTCACCATCAGAACGCTGGCTCCCCGGCTCTTCAGTTCGGAAACCAGTTTATTGGCCACCGCCAGGTTGATATCCGCCTCATCCTTGCCGGGATAGAAGCCGACCGCGCCCGGATCGCTGCCGCCGTGCCCCGGGTCAACCACAATACGCGCCCCCGAAAGCGAGCCCGGAGAGTTGTTGAAGCGGAGCAGCAGGTTTCCGTCCTCGTAATAGGCTTTATACCCGAGGAATCCTCCTGTTTTGCGTAAGGTAAGCGTAAGACTGGAGCCGCTCCAGTTTGCGGCGGAAAACAGCGCGTTGTTTTTCAGCGTTGCCGAATCGGGCACCGACGCAGTGTATTCAAACGCAAACACCAGTTTTGTTCCATCGTAAGTCACCTTATAGGGTACTTTTTCTTTTGTTGTGAGGGTTACCGTTGTATACTGGCTGCCGGACTGAATGCTCATCTTACTGATTTCATTCTGATCGGGCAGTGAATTTCCGGTGGCCTTGATATCATCGGAATACACGCGCACGCCGGACTGCAATTTCCAGTAGCTGTAGGATTTTTTTCCGTCCTTATAGATGATTTCGGAGCCATAGGTCATATCGGTCGTACCTAACGGCAACGGGAAATATCCGGGGTTAGAGTTATCGTTCAGGGTGCTGATTGGGAAGGTTTCCGCCTGATCAGCCACCACCTGCACAATTGCGCCGTCGCCCATCTTCGCGATCTTATTTACCGTTACGGCGGCGCCGGTGAGGGTTTTGGTCGCGCCCTGCGCCGACGCGGTCACAGTAATCGTTCCGAGCGAAGTCGGGGACGCGGAAGCGGACGGTGCCGTAAAGACACCCGTATAACGCTGGTATCCGGAATCCCGGTCTATCTCGTCGTCTTCGGTTTCAGAAAGCGCAAGCGTAATATTCTGCCCTCCGATGCTGGCGGTTACCGTTGCCCCTTCATAGGCAAGAGCAGATACGGACACCTGCATACCGCCGTCCACATTGATGCTTCCCGTCGGCCATATTTCCTTGAGCACCTCCACCTGCCGGGTGATGGTGTAGGTAAACGTTTTGTTTTTATGGGAGATTTCAAACGTATTGACGCCGGCCTTCAGATCTTCCTTGATCGTAAAATAACCGCTGTCATTGGTAGGGATCTTTTCCCCGTTGACAGTCACAGGCTCACGCGGGTCGGAAGCGCCCTGAAAGGTGACGCTAGGCTCCTTTGTGGTAAACGTGGTCTGGGCCGGCTTGGTCAGCGCCAACTGGCTGAGCACATACTGCTCGTCAATCTGGTCGTTCATATACTGGATCAGCGTGGTCGTGCTGTTGCCGGGGTTGTCCTGCAGCGCTTTGAAGGAATTGAAAGCATGTCCGTAAATATTGCTGACCTTTTCCAAATCGATCACCTGTTTGGTCAGCTGCTCATAAACCGTCCAGCCGGTGGACTGTGTTCCCACCCGGTCGGATGCGTGCATGATGTAAAGCGGCACGCTGGCTTCCGAGGTCACCTTGGACCACCAGTCCGCCACGATTCCGAAACGGGCGGTCTGTTCATTTGTGGAACCGTAGTTTTCCACCATGACAAAATCGAAGTCCCCGCTTTGCACGAACGCACGCGTATCCGCGTTACCGTCCCTGAGCGCCGTAAACGCGGCGGAAGTTTCCGTCCCTTCCGGATCGTCGGCGGCATTCTGCCATACCGCTTCCGCGAGCAGGCCCACCTGCGTACCCGGGGCATGGCCGCGGATTGATTTTACGGCAGTATCCACCAGCGCCGCAGGCACCTGCCGCAGGTAATTCTGATAGCCCATGCCGCCGCCGCTCTGCACATATTGCGCATAGCTGCCGCCGCTGGCGGTATTATAGTAATTATTCAGCAGAATTCCGTCAAATTTATATTTTTCCGCAAAGGACCCGACGCTCTCTGCGACAGCATCAAGCGTATCTCCGTCCGAATTGGAAAGGCGTACATAGCCGTTCCCGTCCATACCGTCGGTCACATCATAGGTCGCGTAAACATAAAAGCCAAAATCGCGCGCTTTTGTCGTGATATAATCGGTGCAGTCGAGGTCCACCTCCGCCTGGGAAAGCGTCTTGGAACTGAACAGCACCTGATCCTGATACTTGGTGTCGATGATAATGGTGTTCATCGTCAGTTCTTTTGCCGCGTTCAAAGCCTGATCAATCTGGCCCGCGATTGTTGCGCGGTCAGTGGTCTCCGGCGATGTCAGATAGTCGCGCCCGGCCACCAGCATGACCGCCCGCATCTCATCCGGAACATTATAATAGACCGTTTCGTCCTCGTCCGGCTCTTGAGCATCCTCTGATTCAGAACTTTCTTCGGAAGCGCTGTCCTCCGGCTGGCTTTCTTCCGAAGAATCAGGAATGCTGTCTTCCGGGTCGCTCTCCTCATCAGAAGGGAGCGAGACAGACGAAGACTCGGATTCCACGACAGGCTTGTCCACCTGATAGGGATTATTTTTCAAAGAAGCCAAAACGCCCGTCAGCATCGTAATCGCAATGAATACTGCTGACAGGACGATCGCTATCGTTTTGCGATTGGGAGTTTGATGTGCCACTTGGTTGCCTCCCCACAGACAGCGTCCGCTGTCTTCATGATGTTCATGTAAAATCAATGTCCGCGGTCTTCCTGATCACGGCAGAGCCGGAAGACCGCAAGACAGGTTTTATGCTGAAAAAGCTCAGCGGAACAGCTTTTTGAGATTGGTATGTTCCGCCTTCACCTGAGCGGTATTGGTCAGATAAAGGGAATCATAACTGTAAATCGCCGCCCCGCCGTAGTGGGAGGCGTTTCTTGCCGTCTTAACCATGCGGGCAAGAATGTCCGTTGTGCCAACCCATTCATTTTGGCCCGCTCCGGCCCACTGGTCGGCCTGGCCGAGCTTATAGGCGGCAATACCGATGTACAGGTCGATGCCGGACACTTTAATCATGCGGTTCCAGGCATCAACTGTTTCCGCGTAAGGAAGCCCTGAATTCTCAAAGCCGAAGTAGATCTGCGGGCAGATATAATCCACATAGCCCTTATTGGCAAGCCATTTCGCACAGTCGATAAACTGCGCGTCGTAGTTGTTTTTCATATTGCCCTGCGGGCTGATGCCGAATATGCATGAATTGTCAATCTTTTTAATGGCGGCATACACCTCACGCACCAGAATGTTGACATTTTCCCGTCTCCAGTCCGCCTGCGATTTGGAACTGCCGGACGCCTGATAGGTTGCTTTATCAAAAGACATATCCGTGGTAGGATAAAAATAATCGTCAAAGTGGATTCCGTCCACATTATAATTTTTCACAATTTCCTTCACGCCGTTGACAATCAGCTTGCGCGCATCGGCGCTGCCCGGATTATAATAGACACCGCCGTTCCACTCCAGCGCGCCGTCATTCCCCGAGGCAATCCACTTCTTCGCCTGGTTGTCCGAGGCCAGTTCCCTGCTTCCGCTTGCACGCACACGATAAGGGTTAATCCATGCCTCAATGCGCAGCCCGTGGCTGTCCGCCAGCTCGCACATAATTTTCAGCGGGTCATACCCGGGATTCTTCCCCTCTGTACCGCTCAGAAGATAAGACCATGGATAGTAGGCAGAGTTATAAAGGGCGTCACCAAACGGGCGGACATGCACAAAGACCGTATTGAATCCCGTCTCGGCCACATTGGCAAACGCCTGATCAATATTCGCGGTAAACTCCGCTTTGGTTTTATTTTTCACCATCGGCTCCAATGTCAGATAGGAGAGCCAGACCGCCCGCACCTCATGAAACACAGGATTTGCCGCAAGCACTTCGGTTTCCTGCGTCTGAGGGCTTGCCTCTGAGCTTTGAGGCTCAGGTTCCTGCGCGGGTTCCGAAACCTCCTGCGAGGAAGTTTCAGAAGAAGAAGCCGGGGCGGAGGACGACTCGTCCTGCGCTTCGGATGACGCCGGCTCCGATGTCCCAGATGATTCCGCAACAGCCTCATCCAGCACTACCTTTTCGTCCGCCAAAGGCTGCTCCCCGCCATATACCGTTTGTGACGACGGCCTTTCCAGAACCGGGGCCGATTGCTGAGAGTCTGTATGTACAGTGTTTTCGCCGGAACGCTGCGCGCATCCGGATGCACCAAGCACCAAAATTACCGATAGTATAACGGAAAAAAATCGTTTCATATTCTGTCCCCTTCTTCGCACCGCAATTCATTACAATTTTACACGTTTCGACTAAAATGGTCAATAGCATTCGGGAATTCTCTCTTTGGTGTTGACTTTTTCAACATATCGTATACACTCTTCTGTAGAGACCTTATCCGATCCGGTAAAACACCGGTGGATAGGATGGATTGGAGGAAACCATGTTCTTAATAGGTATATTCGGTTCAAATTCCAAAGTAGTACCCGCCGGTCAAATTTCCGGGACAATCTGTCCTGTTTGCGGCAAAAGCGGCACCTTTCATCTCTGCCGCCATTATGATTATCTTCACGCGTTTTTTATTCCGCTTGTACGCTTTCACAGCGTTTATATTGCAACCTGTCCTTCGTGTGCCAGTGTATTTGAGTTGAGTCAGGAGCTTGGTAAAGCCGCGGAACAGGGTGAGGCTGTGCATGCATCAGCAGAAAGCCTGACCCTTCTGCGGAACAATTTTGGGCGGCGCTGCCCTGTCTGCGGCGCGGAGCAGAGCAGCAGCAGTCTCTACTGTAATCAGTGCGGCTCAAAGCTGTAATTCCTGCAATTTCGACATAAAAAAATGAGCCTCGAAGGCTCATTTTTTTATCATATACTCAATCAAATATCAAAAAAGACTTGATCTGTTCCACTGTCGATTCGCCGATCCCCTCGATCTCCAAAAGCTGTTTCGGGGTCGTCAGTTTTCCGTATGTTTTGATATAGTCCCGGATTGCTTTCGCTCTGGCAGGGCCAATATTGGGAAGCTGCTGCAATTCCTCCTCCGAGGCGGTATTGATGTGCACGCGCACCCCTTCCAGTTCCGGATACGGGTTCAGCACCGGCGCCGGCTCCATGAGGATAGCGGCAGGCACCTCCAAAGGCGCATAGACATGATTGCACCAAATCATTCCGCCAATCAGCACCAACGCGATCAGTCCAAGCGAACCGTACCCCAGTTTCCAATCCATCCAAACCCTTCCTTTGCACTTTTACAGGAAGATCATACCATGGATTGCCGCTTATTACAACTAAGCAATAAACAAAAAGACCATAAAATAGTGGCAGATACTGCCGGCGATGACAAAAAGATGGAATAGTTCATGAAATCCGAATGCCGGCGTCGGGTTTGGACGCTTCAGCATATAGATAATACCGCCGATGGTATACAGGACGCCGCCTGTCACGAGCAGAACCGTTCCTGCTGCCGGGAACATGGTCAGAGCGCGAACGTCAACCAGAATGGCCCACCCCATCAACAGATAAAGCAGGGTTCCAAGCCATCTCGGGGCATTCATCCAGCAGAGTTTCATCAGAATTCCGGCGGCTGCCACGCACCAGATGGCCGTTGTGAACCCAACGTTATTAGGATAAGGCAGCAGATTCAAAAGCAGCGGCGTATAAGTACCCGCAATCAGAATATAGATCATGGCGTGGTCCAGCTTGCGCAGAATCAGAATCACCCTGGGCGGGGACATCGAAAAATGATAGATACCACTTGTACAGTACAGCGCAATCAGCGACACACAAAACAAAATGCTGGAAAGCGCGGATTTTGCCTCCACATCCGGCTGCAGGAGCAGATGGATGCACATTGCCGCCAGCCCAAACACAGAAAGCCCCGCGCCAATAAAGTGAGAATAGCTGCTGATCGGATCCCTTGCTTTTTGAAATATCTTCGGCACCTTGACTCCTCCATATTCATCATGTGGTATTTAAAACTACTTTCTGTTATGTATCATATCATATAACAGAAAAATTGCAACTACATATTGCAATTGTTTTTATTTTTATGTAAAATAAACCTATTCATGAAGGCAGGTGGAAAAAATGAAAGCATTTTCAGAACTACTTGATACAGCTTTCTCCGACGCAGACATCTCTCCGGCTGAACTTCCGCGGCTGGATCTTTATATGGATCAAATTCTGACGCTGTTTGATGAAGGGCTTTCCGCCAACAAACGCTCTCCGGACGAAAAGCTGCTGACCAAAACAATGATCAACAATTACAGTAAGGAGCATCTTATTTTGCCCATAAAAGGGAAAAAATATTCCCGCGAACAGTTGATCCAGCTCTTGTGCATTCTGAATTTAAAGCAGACACTTTTGTTATCCGACCTCAAAACGCTTTTGACAAAAGAATCGGAAACCGTGAACTTCGAAAAAGCCTATGAAAAATCGCTGGAAATGAAAGAACGCCTGAAACAGGAGCTTCCCGCGCTATTAATAAAAACGCTCGAGAGCTGTCCCGACAGTTCCGAATCAGAAAACCGGCTGGCGCTGACGCTCGCACTTTCTTCCGGAGCTACCTATTTCAGGCGCGTATGCGAGGAGCTGATCGATGACGCAAAGACAGAAAAAGAAACCTGACCGATCGGCGGCAGCCGGGCAAAAGGAAATCAAGCAGCTTCTTACGGAATGGGCGGAACCTGAATATCAGGCGTTCGCATCCCGGTTATTACCGGGATGCGGGAATGTGCTTGGCGTACGGCTCCCCAAACTGCGGAAGCTGGCAAAAAAGCTGGCGGATACGAAGTCTGAAGCAAAAAAGCACCCTCCTGCAAGAGTAATCATAAAGCTCTTGCAGGAGGGTGCTTATATGTTTTAATTATTTCCCAAAGTATCTGCTCAGGAGGCCCTGGAACGCACAGCCGTGGCGGGCTTCGTCTTTGGCCATCTCATGTACGGTATCATGAATTGCATCGAGACCCAGTTCCTTGGCACGTGTGGCAATCTGCTTTTTACCTGCACAGGCGCCGTTTTCAGCAGCTACGCGCAGTTCGAGGTTCTTTTTCGTGTCGGCGTAAACACATTCGCCGAGAAGTTCCGCAAATTTCGCGGCATGCTCTGCCTCTTCATAGGCAGCCTTCTCATAGTAAAGGCCGATTTCAGGATAGCCTTCGCGATGCGCCTGACGGGCCATTGCAAGATACATGCCGACTTCTGTGCATTCACCGGTAAAGTTCATCCGGAGCCCTTCCAGAATCTCCGCGTCTACACCTGCGGCAACCCCGATCCTGTGTTCATCCGACCAGGTCATTGCATTGGTTTTCTGCTCCTCAAACTTGGAAGCCGGAGCCTTGCACTGCGGACAGGATTCGGGAGCGGATTCTCCTTCATAAACATAACCGCAGACTGTGCAAACAAACTTTTTCATAACAGACATCTCCTTTAGTATTTAAAATCAATAATGATTATTGTTATGAATATAATATAGCATACCATTTTCTTGAAGTCAAGTATAAATTCCAAATTTTTATAAAAAATGTTCTTTTTATATCTATTTTATAAAAAGTCATTTTGGATGATGGGGCATCTTTCCTTTTTTCATTCCGAATTTGTGACTGAAAACAGATTCTGCGCGAATAACCGCCATTCTCCATCACATACTATCCGTAAGGCCAATCGAAAAGAGGTGAATGAGAATGGATAATAATAACATGAACAACCGTACAAATAACAACGCCAATAACAATATGAACAGCAACTCTACCAGTCGCACCAGTAACAATGCCAATAACAATATGAACAACAATACCAGCCGCACGAGTAACAATGCGACAAACAGAGCCAACAACCGTGCCAGCAACAAAACAAGCAATAAGAACAGCTACAACAATACCGCAGACTCCCGCAGCCAGAAAATTTCCGACAATAAAGATACCGAAAGTTACAATAACTGATTCCAGATTTCCGATTCTTTCACAGCCTGCCTAAAAACAGCAGCTATGCCGTTTTTAGGCAGGCTTATATTATATATAAAAAGCGCCGCGGAAAGAGGACTTTTTCCGCGGCGTCTTTTATTCGATTCGTTTAAATCCTTCGCCAAGCACTTCCGTTGCATCCGTAACAATGATAAACGCTCTGGGGTCCACTTCCCGGACCATTTTTTTCAATACATAGTACTGCGAGCGTCTGACCGCAACCATCAGCACGTTGGAATCCTGTTTCGTATAGGCACCGGTAGATTTTAAGATGGTGCAGCCTCTCCCAAGTCCTCCAATGATCCGTTCGCTCAGTTCTGCCGCTCTGCAGGACATGATGTAGACCAGTTTCCCGGTATCCATACCGTAAAGCAGACTGTCCACCATACGGGAAGAAGTGAAAACAGCCACCATCCCATACAGCGCCGTTTCAATCCGTCCGAATACATAAGCGGAAGTTAAAATGACAATCAAGTCGATCACCATCAGAATTTTGCCAAGCTGCAAATATGGATATTTTAACTGAAGCAGGCGCGAGATGATGTCCGTGCCGCCGGTGGTAAACCCCCGCATGAAAACAATGGCAAGACCCGTACCGATCAGCGCGCCGCCAAACAAGGCGGCAAGCAGGGGGTCTCCTTCATACTGCGGAAATAGGACGGCTATATAGTCCAGCATAAACGAAAGAGTGGCTACCGATATTAATGTCTGGCCGGTAAACTTTGATCCCAAGAATTTCCAGGCAAGCAGCAGCAGTGGGATATTCATGAATAACGACAGGGCGCCCACCGGAAGCCCCGTCAGAAAATGCAGCATAATTGACGCGCCGCTGACGCCGCCCGGCGCAATTTGATTTGGCTGGATAAATACATAAATACCGATCGCAAAAATGAAACAACCTGCGATTGTAAAAACCATATCTACCGCAAATTTCATCATCCTCGCTGAACGATGGTTCATCAAAATGCCTCCCGTTCCTCCGACGTGACTGCCAGCTCAAAAAGCTCCTCAATTCTGCTCATCCTGCCTTGCAGATAAAGATATCCAAAAAGCGCTTCCATTCCGGTGGCCCTGCGATAATCGACGAGTTCCGTATGCTTGGGCGAACTTGCCGAATGAGCGTTCCGGCCGCGTTTAAATACAGCCTGTTCCTCTTCTGTTAACAAATCGAAAAGCTTTTCCAGGGCGGCGGACTGTGCTTTGGCACATACCATGCCAACCGATTTCCGGTGCATCTGATTGACGGGGCAGTTTCCCTCGCCTACGATTTTCCGGCGCGCACAGATTTCATACACCGCGTCTCCCAGAAAGGCAAGCGCCAGCGGGCTCAGCAGCTTCGGATTTGCCATTTCAGCAGTTTGTTCCAGCATATTCCGTCTCCTTATTTAATATAGTCGAATTCAAGATTCAGGATACTCACGGTGTCGCCCTCCTGAATTCCCATCTCTTCCAGCTTGTCGATGATGCCGCTGGACCGCAGCACACGCTGAAAATACTGCAGACTCTCGTAATCATCCGGGTCAACAAGCCCGAAAACAGAAGCCAGCCAATCCGCTTCCACCACATAAACGCCATCCTCCACGCGGACATCAAACACATCGCGCGCCATTTTCGCATTGACATCAACCGGCACATGATCCACTTCGTACTGCTTAATGGGGGGCAGTGTATCCAGCGTCCGCGACACCGCATATATCAATTCTTTCGTTCCCATTGCAATCGGTGCGCTGATCTCAAACAGCTGATAGCCCTGCTCTTCGATAAAAGCGCGGAACGTTTTCAGCTGTTCTTCCGTTGCCAGATCGCACTTATTGGCGGCAACGATCTGCGGACGTTCGGAAAGCTCCAGATTAAAATTGCGCAGTTCGGCATTAATGGATTGAAAATCCTCAATCGGATCTCTTCCCTCACTGCCCGCCACGTCGACAACGTGAACAATCAGGCGGCAGCGCTCCACATGGCGCAGAAACTCATGCCCAAGGCCGACTCCCTCGCTCGCGCCTTCAATCAGTCCCGGAATATCCGCCATGACAAACGATTTGCCAGCTTCCACGGACACCACCCCCAGAACGGGTGTCAGCGTGGTAAAATGATAGTTTGCAATTTCCGGTTTCGCCGCACTGACTACGGACAGCAGGGTGGATTTCCCCACATTTGGGAAGCCCACCAGCCCCACATCTGCCAGCAGTTTCAGTTCAAGAAACACCTCATAGTCCTCACCGGGCAGTCCCGGTTTGGAAAAACGCGGCACCTGCCTGGTCGGGGTTGCAAAATGGCTGTTCCCCCAGCCGCCTTTTCCGCCGCGCGCAACAACCACCGGCTCATCTCCGGAAAGGTCGGCCATTACTCTGCCGCTTTCCGCTTCTTTGACAACCGTTCCCTTTGGCACTTTGATAATCATATCGGGGGCATTTTTGCCGTTACAGCGTTTGGTTGAGCCATTCGCTCCGTTCTGGGCAAAATAACGTTTTTTAAATTTAAAATCTACCAGAGTAGACAAATTCGTATCGGCAATAAATAAAATATTGCCGCCGCGTCCGCCGTCCCCGCCGTCCGGCCCGCCTGCGGCCACAAATTTTTCGCGGTGGAAACTGACAGCTCCGTTCCCGCCGTCTCCGGCCTTGATTTTTATTTTTACCTTATCTACAAACATAGCTGCTCCAATCTTTCCAAAACAAATATCATGATTCTGTTATGATTCCCAAAACGAACAAAAATCCCGAGTGGCTTCACTCGGGATTTTTCACCATTATCACTGTACGGGGCAAATCGAAACCTTTTTGCGGTCGCGTCCCATACGCTCAAATTTTACACGTCCGTCTGTGAGAGCGAACAAAGTATCGTCTGAACCAATTCCAACATTGGTGCCCGGATGGATATGTGTTCCCCTCTGGCGAACGAGAATGTTTCCGGCAAGTACAAACTGGCCATCCGCTCTCTTCACGCCGAGGCGTTTGGATTCGGAATCACGTCCGTTCTTGGTGGAGCCTACGCCCTTCTTATGTGCCATGAAATAACACCTCTGCTTTCTTCGAAAAAATATTAAGCCTTGATCGACTGGATTTCAACCTTTGTATAAGGCTGTCTGTGGCCCAGTTTGCGGGCAGAGCCCTTCTTGGAACGGTAGGTGAAAACGGTGATTTTCTTCTGCTTGCCGTTTTTCAGCACCTTGCCGGTCACGGTAGCGCCCGAAACAGTCGGGGCGCCGGTCACGATTCCGTCATCCTTGCCGACAACAAGAACCTGATCGAAATCCACGGTGGAGTCGACTTCAGCATCGAGCTTCTCGATATAAACAACATCGCCTTCGGAAACACGATATTGTTTTCCGCCTGTACAAATTACTGCGTACATTTTGTATCCTCATTTCATAAGTCTCGCTGTTACAAGGCGTCGCCTACGCGCACTTATAGCCCGGAACATGCGGCATAGATTATTTTAGCACAGCGGATAAGCCATGTCAAGCGGGTTTAGGGACATTCTACTGTTTTTTTGCCGCGGTAATGGTGTTTTTCAGCAGCATGGTAATCGTCATCGGGCCGACGCCGCCGGGTACCGGGGTAATCGCGCCCGCAACCTCCCCGACCGCCTCAAAGTCCACATCGCCGCAGAGCTTTCCGTTCCCGTCGCGGTTCATGCCGACATCGATGACCACAGCGCCCTCTTTTACCATTTCAGCTGTGATAAAGTTCGGTTTGCCGACAGCGGCAACCAGAATATCCGCGCGTCGGGTTACTTCCGCAAGATTCTTTGTTCTGGAATGGCAGACCGTAACCGTTCCGTTTTCATGCAGGAGCAGCATCGCCATCGGCTTGCCGACGATATTGCTGCGGCCAACTATCACGCACTCCTTGCCTTCCACTTCAATGCCGGTGGAATGAATCAGTTCCATAATCCCGGCGGGGGTGCATGGCAGAAAACGATAATCCCCGAGCATGATTCTGCCGACGTTGGAAGCGTGGAACGCATCCACGTCCTTATCAGGAGAGATTGCCTCAATGACCGCATTGGAATCGAGATGGTCCGGCAGCGGAAGCTGTACGAGAATTCCGTCGATATCCGGTTTTTTATTCAGCGTTTCCACCAGATCCATCAGTTCGCGCTGCGTTGTGGCGGCAGGCAGTTCATACTTTTCAGAGTAAATGCCGAGCTCTTCACAGCCTTTTTCCTTGTTGCGCACATAGACCTGTGAAGCCGGGTCATCACCCACCAAAACCACTGCCAGTCCGGGTGTAATTCCCTGCTCCGCCAATTCTTCCACTTCGGCTTTCATAGCCTCCCGCAAAGATGCGGAAACCGCTTTCCCATCAATCAGCATTGCTTTCATCTTGATCATTCTCTCCTTCGGCCTTATCTGTCGTTTGTTCTTCCTCTGATGATATAACGCTTTCCTGCTGTTCCACTGATGGGGTTTCGGCCGCTGGGGGCTGCTTTTCCTCCGCGGGCTTCTGGTAAAACGTTCCGTTCAGGACAGCCTGTCCTTCCGCGGTATCCACATAAAGCTTTAAGTATTCCTGATCCCCCGATTTTTTGATTTTTGAGCGAATCAGCAGCCAGATTGCAATCGAAGCAATGACCAGTATTACGGCAAGCGCCTGGGAAACCCGCACATTGCCCCACATGAGGCTGTCGGTGCGCAATCCTTCTATAACGGCGCGTCCGGCGCCGTACCATGCCGCGTACAGCAGTGTCAGTTCCCCGTCAAAGCGGCGGCGTCTGGCTGCAAACGCAATCAGAAGGAACCCAATCAGGCACCACATTGACTCGTAAAAAAAGGTAGGATGCACCGGCATTGCGGGGTCCACCGCAACGCCCTGGGCGGCAAGTGCCGCCTGATGGCGTGTCAGGTATTCGGCTATGGAGGGGCTTGTCATGCCCCACGGCAGGCTGGTGTTGGAACCAAACGCCTCCACATTGATGAAGTTGCCCCAGCGGCCGATGGACTGTCCCAAAATCAAACCGCCTACCGCCAAATCCGCCATCGGGATAAACCGCACCTTACGGATTTTGCTCGCCCAGGCCCCCACCAGAAAGCCGCCGATGACACCGCCGTAAATAGCAATGCCGCCTTCCCATATTTTGATTACATCGGCAAGATTGTCCCGGTACTGCTCCCAGGAGAAAATGACATAATAGGCGCGCGCGCCAATGATTCCACCGATCACGGCGCCCAGAACCACGTCCATAACACGGTCGGAATCAAGGCCGAAAAGCCGCGCGCGTTTTACAATATAAAGAATCCCAAGCAAAAACGCCAGTGCGATGATAATGCCATACCAGTAAATTGGATGGCCTAGCACCGAAAAGGCGACCCGGTTAATGGTAAACTCACCGATTCCCAGCCCGGGGAAGGAGACTGTCTGGTTCATTTTTCGGTTTCCTCCCCGTCAACCGGATAGATCACCGAAAGCGCCGATTTTTCCGGATCAAAATCCAGTTTGAGTCTTTCGGCAAGCTGTTCCTTCGTTGCGTTTGCCACAATATCGAGCAGTGAATAGATATCGTCCATTCCCGCAAAATAGGTGGCTGTCATCAACCCCGCGACTGATTCCGTGCGCGCGTACATGCCGACATACCGTCCATAGGTTGCACGGCGCGCCAGCTCAAAGGTTTCCCTGTCAATCCCCTCGCTGCACATTCTGACAATTTCTTTGCGGATTTCATCCGCCACGCGCTGCGGTTCGCGGCTCTCCCCGGCAAAGATGGCGCACATATAGTCGCGCCCCGCCATGATTTCGGTATCAAACGTAGCATTGATGATGCCGGCGTCATACATTCTGCGGTACAGCGGCGTCATCTCGCCCGCGATCAACTCGCAGAGGATCTCATCAAGCACCTGATTTTTCAGGTTTTCCGATACGCCTTCTGATTTGCACTTAAACCCGAGGTTAAACAGCGGCGCGGCGACCGAAAGCTTCTGTTCGACAAGCTTTTTCGCAACAGTTCCCGAATCGGGGAATTCCTTGCGTTCAATTACAACCGGTTTTTCGTCCGGCTTGAGCACCTGATCCGCCACCCGGAGCACAGTGTCCACATCGAAATTGCCCGATACGCAAAGCACCATATTGTTCAGATTATAAAAAGTCCGATAGCAGCGGTAGAGCAGTTCATGGTCGATTTTCGCGATCGATTCGACCGTTCCCGCAATATCGATTTTCACCGGATGGTTCTCATACAGCGCGCCTAAAAGGTTAAACAGAACCCTCCAATCGCCATTGTCGTCATACATGCGGATTTCCTGTCCGATGATCCCCTGTTCTTTCTGGACGGACTCCTTTGTGAAATACGGGCGGCGCACAAAATCAAGCAGAATGGACAGAGACTCCTCAAACTTGTCGGTGCAGGCAAACAGATAGGAGGTTTTGTCAAAAGAGGTAAACGCGTTGGCGGAAGCGCCTGTCTTTGCGTAAAGCGCAAAGGCGTCGCCGTCCGGATTTTCAAACATTTTGTGTTCCAGAAAATGGGCGATTCCTTCCGGCACGTCGATAAAATCGCTGTCGTCCTGCGTACGGAAGCCGGTATCCACAGAGCCCACATTCGCCGTAAAGGTGGCGTAGGCGGTGGAGTAGCCTTTCATCGGGCACAACAGCATTGTAAGGCCGGAATCGTGCTTGATTTTTACCATTTCTTCCCCGAGCCGGGCAGATTTGATCACTTGTTTTTTCATCGTTACTCCGCCTCCTTTCCAGTCAGAAAATAAACGGTATCGAGCGTTACCCGCCGCGCGGCGGCGATGATATCTTCGCGGGTGATCTCCTCAAGCAGTTCCGTCTCATCGGACGGCGAGTAACATTCGCCTCCCATAATCTGCGTCAGGTACCACTCCTCGATGGCGCCCAGCGAATCCCCGACCGATTTCAGCGAATTCTGCATGATCAGGCGCGAGGCCACGATTTCCTGGTCGCTGAAGCCGCCCTCTCGCAGGACATCCAGCTGCTTTAAAATCTCGTCGTAAGCTTTCTGCTTGTTGCGCTTCTCCACGCCGCTGTCCACAAACATCAGGCCGGTCAGCCGGTCGAACCGCGCGGCGCAGTAGTAGCAAAGGCTCAGTTTTTCACGCACATACGTAAACAAACGGGAATTCGGCGTTCCGCCAAACAGGGCCACCATCATGCGCGTCGCGCCGAACTCCCTGCGGCTGGTAATGTTTCCGGTACGGAAGCCCATGACCAGTTTGGACTGCGCGACATCCATCTCGTCGGTTGTTTCCTTTACGTGATCGGCGCTGAGCTTTGTTACGGTGCGTTCCACCGCAACGGGGCTGCGCCGCAGGCCGCCGAAAGCCTTTGCAAAAATATCCGCGGCAATCTCCGGGTTTCCGCAGCCGACAAAAATCAGCTCCACCTGTGCGGTTTTCATGATATTCTGATAAGCCTCGGAAGCAGACTGTGCCGTTATCCGTTTTGCATCCTCAATATAGCCGTATTTCTCAATGGCGAGGGTTTCCCCCTCACACATGATCGATTTGCAGCGGCTCATCGCATAAGCGCGCTTATCGTTGATCAGGCTTTCGATGGTGTCGATAATCTGCTGTTTTTCCAGCTCCACATCCTGCTCCGAAAACAGCCCGCCGTTCATATTGGGGTCAAGCAGAACCTCTGTCAGAAGCTGGGCGCACGACGCGATCATGCTTTGCCCGTCCATCGCAAACCGGTCGTCTATCCCATAGATAGACAGCTCCAGTACCTGATATCCCCCAAATTTCGAGACGTCGCAGGACAGATTTGCCCCGTATAATTCGCAGAGCCTGCGGTTTAACTGGGTAAAATCCGGGCAGACCCGGCTGCCTTTGCGCAGCACAAACGGTACCACAGCCTGATTTGTGACCGTATCACGGTTCAGAGGCAACACCATATTGGCGGTGATTCGGTTATGTTTAAATTTCGGATCGGTGACGCTGCTGAAATGCACGCCGCCGCAAAGCTGAATCCTTTGGAACTGATCACTCATTCAATAATCTCCTTCTATTGATTTCTTCGGAAGATCGATTCCGTATCCCTGAAACTAAAAATAATCTTCTTTAGCAAACATGCCCATTATTTTTTACAAAAAACAGTATAGCACAAAATAATCCCCGCGTGCACCTTTTTTTACAGTATTCGCAAATCGTTCATAAACAAAAATGTACCGCATGCCATGCTGCTATTTTTGACCAAACAGACACGTTTACTCCGAAAACAGAAAATTGCCCGCCAGGTTTTCCATACCCGGCGGGTCAAGCACATTTTCTATTTCAAAAGTTCCAAAAGTCCGCTTTCCCCGATGACGGTTACGCCAAGGGCTTCCGCCCTGGCCAGCTTGCTGCCGGCTTCCTCACCGGCCACCACATAGTCCGTTTTTTTCGAGACACTCCCGCTCACCTTACCGCCCGCCGCTTCAATTTTTTCCTTTGCTTCGCTGCGGGAGAGGGTCGGCAGTGTGCCCGTCAGCACAAAGGTCTTGCCGGCAAGGCTGTCCCCTACGGGCGCGTCCTCGCATTGCATGGAAAGTCCCAGTGCGCGCAGCCGATCGATCAGCCGGCGGTTCTGCTCCAGCTGGAAAAAATCCGCGGCGCTCTGCGCCATGATGCTTCCATAGCCGTCAATCTGCGCGATCTCTTCCGCAGAAGCCGCGAGAATCCCATGCACAGTTTGAAATCTGCGCGCCAAAAGCTGCGAAGCCTTTTGCCCGATGCCGCGGATACCAAGCGCGTATACCAGCCTTGAAAGGCCCCGGCTTTTCGATTTTTCCAGCGCGTCCAGCAAATTCTGCGCACTTTTTTCCCCCATGCGCTCCAGACCGCTCAGCTGCTCAAGCGTCAGCGTATACAGGTCCGCCGGCGAATGGATCAGCCCGGCATCCAGAAGCTGATGCACAACAGCAGGGCCAAGCCCGTCGATATCCATTGCGTCACGGCTGGCGAAGTGCACCAGATTTCTCGCGATCTGTGCCGGACACGCCAGATTCACGCAGCGGAGTGCGGCTTCGCCTTCCTCCCGCTCGGCTCGGCTGCCGCAGGAAGGACAGGTCTCCGGAATCCGGTAGATGGGCGCGCCCTGCTGATGTTCGGCCACTGCGACAACCTCCGGGATGATATCCCCGGCCTTGCGAACGACGATGATATCGCCGATCGAGATTCCTTTCTCATCGATAAAATCCTGATTGTGCAGGACCGCGCGGCTGACCGTCGTGCCCGCGAGCGTAATCGGTTCAAAGACCGCCGTGGGCGTCAGCGCGCCCGTCCGGCCGACCTGGACCGCAATCTCCAAGAGCTTTGTTTTCTTTTCTTCCGGCGGATATTTGAAAGCGACCGCCCAGCGGGGAAACTTTGCGGTCGCGCCAAGCAGGCGCCTGTCCGCAAAACGATCCACCTTGACTACCGCGCCGTCGATGTCAAACGGATAATCATACCGCTTTTCTCCAATTGCTTTGATTTCTGCGATGGCATCGTCGATTTTTTCAAACGGCTTAAAGGAGGGAATCACTTTGAACCCCAGACTTTTCAGATATTCCAGCGACTGGCGGTGGCCGGAAAGCGTCTCCCCATCGATCCGCTGGATATTGAAAACGAAAATATCCAGCCCGCGGGAGGCGGTAACGCGGCTGTCTTTCTGCCGCAGGGAACCTGCCGCGGCATTGCGCGGGTTTTTGAAGGGTTCCTCCTCGTTTTCCAGCTGCCGCGCAACAACCTTTTCAAAGCTCGAACGCGGCATATACACTTCGCCCCGCACCTCGAGAAATGCCGGGGGATTGCTGCTCAGAAGCGTCATGGGAATCGAACGCACCGTCTTGAGATTTTCAGAGACATCCTCCCCGGTGATGCCGTCGCCGCGTGTCGAACCGCGCACAAAAGCGCCGTTCTGATATTCGAGCGAAACGGAAAGCCCGTCAATTTTGGGCTCCACAATATAAACCGGTTTGTCGACGTGTTCCCGCACGCGGCTGTCAAACGCCTCCAGCTCCGAAAAGTCAAACACATCCTGCAGTGACCCCATCTGCACCTCGTGCCGCACAGGCGCAAAGCTGTTGAGCGCCGCGCCGCCGACCCTGCGGGTCGGCGAGTTTTCCAGGGCAAGCTGCGGGTACTGCGCTTCAAGGTCGATCAGCTCGTGCAGCAATTGATCATATTCATAGTCGGAGATAGAAGGATTATCGAGGACATAATAACTGTAATTATGCTTTTCTATCAGCCGACGCAGTTCCCCCGCGCGTTTTTCTGCCTGTTTCATATCCATGAATGAACGTCCTCCTGAAATATCATACGAACTGCCCACGCGATGTGTGGGCGCAATCAGCAAAGCAATCTGCTCTGCAGGTATTGTACCACATTTTTCCGCTGTAAACCATGCTTTTGTTATTCGGGAAGCTGCGCACCGTAATCATTGAACTGCCCTAAGAGATCGGATTTCTCCCCGTTGATATCCGTATAGGCTTCGGGTACCTTCCCCACAATAATTGTCTGTGCGATACACAGGTTGGTTGTGACATCTGTGGTAACCGTATAAACAGGGATGACCGCGCTGACCGACGCGGTCACCTTCAGCATGATCTGGTGGAGCGTCTGGTTGATCCCGGCGGACTGGAAGTTATTATAGATTTCCGTCTGCACGTAACCGACAGGAAGCACTTTGAATTCCACGACAGGGCCGCGTCCGGAAAGGATCTGCCCGCCCAGCAGGGTTCCAAGCGGGACCCGGACGGTGCTGGCGGCGTCCTGAATCAGCTGCTCCGAAACCCGGTTGGTCACCAGTGATTTCAAGCGGTTCATCGTGATCATATCGGTTTCCAGCGATGAGACCTCACCCTCGCTATCCTTTTGGATACTGACAATACTGTTATAAACGACATCTTCTTCCGATATGACGTGGATCACCGCATTGTTTATGGAACGGGTGGCGGCTAACTTTGCCTGATAAGTCGTAATCATTTGTATGACGGGGCGGATGCGGCTGTCTATCCAAAAAACACCTACCACGACTGCCATGACAAGCGCCATCAGTTTAAAAGCCTTCAGTTTTTTCTTTTTAATCCGGATCGTAACAGGTTTCATCTGCCCGCCCCCTTTTCTCTATTTTTATTCAAACGGCGCATAAAATGTGCAGAAAGCCCTCTTATAATAAGGAAAGTCTTTTCAAACAGCAAAAAACAAGAACGCCTGAATAGCGGGCAAGGCAAAGTATGATTCAGTCTGCACAATCGATTTGATGTTGTATAAATAATCCCGGTTGGTATAATGTTATTTATGGAATCTGAAAAGAAAATTCTTTTGTTCTATCGTTTTGCCTTTGAGCCGACAGAATATTTTACAGCGGGAGGAATGGTCTTATGGTCAAATACACACTTCAGGAAGAGCAGATGCTGGAAGATTTGCGCCGTCTCCTGAAAATCAAAAGCGTGAACGGTGAGTGTGGGGAAGTTACTGCGCAGGCGCCTCTGGGTCGGGGTGTTTACGACGCTATCGAATATATGCTGTCCCTGGGAAGGAAATTCGGGTTCCGCACGAAAAATGTGGACGGATACTGCGGCTGGATCGAGATGGGCGAGGGTGACAGGATGGCCGCCGTCGTGGGGCATCTGGACACCGTTGCCGCTGACAGCGGCTGGAACTTTGAACCGTTTGACGGAACCATATCAGACGGCAGGCTTTACGGGCGCGGGGCCAGCGATGACAAAGGGCCCAGTCTCGTTGCGCTTTATGCGATGAAAGCCCTGGCAGACAGCAAAGTTCCGCTGGGCAAACGTATCCGCCTGATTCTCGGCGGGGACGAAGAGGCCGGCGGCTGGCGGTGCATGCAGCGCTACAAGCAGACGGAAGAACTGCCCCAATGCGCGTTTACACCCGATTCCGAATATCCCGTCACCTATGCGGAAAAAGCGATTCTGCATATCCGTATAGCGAAAAAACTGGAAAGCGGTGTTATGCCGATTTTTCTGGAGGGTGGAAACACCATCAATGTCGTCCCTGCCGCGGCAAAAGCGGTTGTAAACGGGGTAGAATATACGGAAACAGGAAAAGCCGCGCACGCCATGGAACCCCAAAAAGGCGTAAACGCGGTTTTGAAGCTGTGCGAAAAGCTGCGCGGGCAAGGAGTCACACACCCGTTTTTAGAGCTTGCCGAAATGGCAAACCCCGAAGGGCTCTCTATCGCATTTTCCGATCAGATGTCCGGGGAGCTCACCATCAATCCGTCCATTGCGCGTGTCAGCGAAACCGAAGCCTCCCTTTCCTGCGACCTGCGAATTCCGGTCACCATCGAAAAAGATACGGTGCTGAATGCAATTGAAGCCGCGGTACGTCCGCTCGGATTTGAAGTGTCTGTCCTGCACTACCTGCCCCCGCTTTTTGTGGACCCAAGGTCCGCGCTTGTCACCACCCTGCAAAAGGTCTACCGCGAGTGTACCGGCCGTGATACCCCGCCCGCGGCCATCGGCGGGGGCACCTACGCGCGCGCTTTTGACAATGCGGTGGCATTTGGCGCGCTGTTCGAGGATGAGGAAGTTTCCTACCATAAACCCAACGAGTTCTGGAGTCTGGATTCGATTCGGAAGAACTTTCAGATCATGGCGAATGCAATTGCCGTGCTTTAAGATGATGGATATTAAAAAAACCGGCGCTGTAAAACAGCGCCGGTTTTTCTATGCGCATATTACTGCGCGGTGAGGAGTAAGATAGGATGTAAAATTATAAGAACAAGGAGGCTTTCTATGGAATACCTGGTTCAAGTGGAACAGGACGTCAATATCTACATAGAAGATATCAACCCGAAAAGCGACAAGGTGATCTTATTTCTGCATGGCTGGCCCGCGAACCACAAGATGTTTGAATACCAGTATGAGCCGCTGGCAAATCTGGGATACCGCTGCATCGGTATGGATACGAGAGGATTCGGCCAATCCGACAAACCGTTAAGCGGCTATCATTACGACAGGCTGGCGGATGACGTTTTCGGTGTCATCAACGCGCTCAAGCTGGACAACATCACGCTGACCGGCCACTCGATGGGCGGCGCCATCGCAATCCGGTATATGGCGCGCCATATGCAGGAGCATGTTTCCAAGCTTGCCCTGTTTGGCGCGGCCGCTCCGAGCCTGACCCAGCAGCCAAATTTCCCGTACGGTTTACCGGCTTCAGAGGTCAGCAAACTGATTGACGAGACCCATCAGAACCGGCCGCAGATGCTGGACGACTTTCGAAAGATCTTTTTTCATCAGCCTACGACAGAGGCCTTTAACACCTGGTTTTTCCTGTTGGGGATATCTGCCGCAAGCTGGGCCACCGTCCAATGCGCAGTCACTTTCCGGGATGAAACACTCTTTACAGATTTGTCCAGAATTTCAGTCCCCACCCTGATCCTGCACGGCGTTCACGATCAGGTCTGCAAATTCCAGCTGGCTCTCGCCTTAAAGCAGGGGATCAAAAACGCCAAGCTGGTGCCGTTTGAAAACAGCGGGCATGGTCTGTTTTGGGATGAACGTGAAAAATTCAACCGGGAACTGGCTGCATTTCTCGGTTCATAAAATTGCCGCTTACAACTTTTATGAAACGTGCATAGGCCGAATATTGCATCCGAAATCGCTGATACTAGGTTTGAGGTGATGATATGGCCAAAGCAAAAGTAAAAAATCACAGAACTTTCGATAATCCCATTGGCGAACAGCAAAAGCTTGCGAACCTGCAAAATTCCGCTCAGGTAAACAACAAAGACATCAATCAGGAGCACAACGTAAAAAAAGAATCGTTGGGTCCCAATACAAGGCGTTAGGAGCTGTTAAATATGAGCGAACAAAACAAAAAACGCAGCACCAAAAATCATAAAAAGGAAGACGGCAAATTTCATTCCAAAAATATTAAGCATGACCCCTCTGCGGAAAGCGCACGGGCGGTATTCGGCCTGAACCCCGTTTCCGGCGAAGAAAAGCATGAGTTCCGTTAAGCAGCTGTTCTCCGAACTGGATGAGCACTTGCAGCAGGATGCGCGTCCTTCCGAATACTGCGAACGTATTTCATCAGGACAGGAATTCCAGTCGTATCCGTTCAGCATGCTCTACCAGCTGAAAACCACGCCGCAGTCGCCCAGGCACCACCCGGAAGGCAGCGTCTGGAGCCATACCCTGCTGGTGGTGGACATGGCCTCTCAATACCGGCAAAAAAGCAAAAATCCCCGCGTTTTTCTGTGGGCGGCAATGCTTCACGACATCGGTAAACCATCCACCACAGAAATCCGCAAAGAAAGAATCACTTCCTATGATCATGATATCGTCGGAGCAAAACTTGCGAAAGACTTTTTAGCATGTTTTACAGATGACAGCCTATTTATTCAGAATGTTTCCGCATTGATCCGTTACCACATGCATCTTCTTTACGTGTTAAACAATCTGCCCTACGGTGACATCAAAGGTATGCTGCAAACGGTGGATCTTGATGAACTTGCATTGTTTGGTTTATGCGACCGTCTGGGCAGAGGCGGCTCCGACCGGCAAAGGGAAGAAGCCCAAATGGAACTGTTTATTAAGAAGTGCAAAGCTATGAAAGGAAATGAATATGGCAAAAGCAGGAATGCGCAGACCCGATCCGAAGGAACCCCACGGCACGGAGAGCAACCATAAGCTCCACATCCCCAAAAATGACGTGCCGCCCGTTCCGGAGCTTCAGGGCAAAGCAAAGCGCACGAAAGAAAAAGCAAACCCTATTTAAGAAAATCCATTCAGCGATTTCCCAAAAAACAGGACGCCCGCAAAACGGGCGCCCTGTTTTTGAATGGAACGAGCCGGATTAATACATGCCGCCGCCTGCGGGCATAGCCGGAGCAGCCGGGGTTTCTTCTTTTTCGTCTGCGACAAGGGACTCGGTCGTGAGCACCATCGAAGCAACGGAAGCAGCGTTCTGAATAGCGCTTCTGGTCACCTTGGTCGGGTCAACAATACCCATCTCAATCATGTCGCCGTAAACTTCTTTGTAGAAGTCAAAGCCGTAGCCCACCTTGCGGGAGCGTTTGACTTTATCAATAATTACAGAACCTTCCAGACCTGCGTTGATGGCAATCTGGCGGATCGGCTCTTCGAGCGCTTTCAGGACAATTCTCGCGCCGGTCTTTTCGTCGCCGTCCAGAGAAGGAATCAGTTTTTCAACTGCCGCAGTCGCATTCAGCGGGGCAACGCCGCCGCCGGCGACCACGCCTTCTTCCACAGCCGCCTTGGTTGCGGAAAGTGCGTCCTCAATGCGCAGTTTTTTCTCTTTCATCTCCACTTCGGTAGCAGCGCCGACTTTGATGACCGCAACGCCGCCGGAGAGTTTGGCAAGGCGCTCCTGCAGTTTTTCTTTGTCATATTCGCTGGTAGTGGTTTCAATCTGGGAGCGGATCTGGGCAACGCGGGCTTTAATCGCGGAGGACTCGCCGGCGCCATCCACAATGATGGTGTTCTCCTTCTGAACCTTCACCTGACGCGCGCGTCCGAGCTGGCTTATCTGGGTATCTTTCAGCTCAAGGCCAAGATCAGCAGTAATGACTTCGCCGCCGGTCAGGGTTGCGATATCCTGAAGCATTTCCTTACGTCTGTCACCGAATCCCGGAGCTTTTACGCCGACGCAGGTAAAGGTGCCGCGCAGACGGTTGACAATCAGGGTGGACAGCGCTTCGCCTTCAATGTCTTCCGCAATGATCAACAGCTTTTTGCCGGACTGAACAATCTGCTCGAGCAGCGGCAGGATTTCCTGAATAGATGCAATCTTTTTATCGGTAATCAGGATGTACGCGTCATCCAGAACAGCTTCCATCTTTTCGGTATCGGTTACCATATAGGGGGTGACATAGCCGCGATCAAACTGCATACCTTCCACAACTTCGGTATAGGTTTCAGCGGTTTTGGACTCCTCGATGGTGATTACGCCATCCGCGGAAACTTTCTCCATAGCCTCGGAAATCAGCTTGCCGATAAACTCGTCGCCAGAAGAAACAGAAGCAACGCGGGCGATGTCCTCACTGCCCTTTACCTTCTTGGAATTTTCTTTTACGGCATCCACAGCGGCATCTACAGCCTTTGCCATACCTTTTTTCAGGATCATCGGATTGGCTCCGGAAGCAACGTTCTTCATGCCTTCACGAACAAGGGCCTGTGCAAGCAGGGTTGCGGTAGTAGTACCGTCTCCGGCGGCATCGTTGGTCTTGGTAGCGACCTCTTTTACAAGCTGCGCGCCCATGTTTTCAAACGCGTCGGGCAGTTCAATTTCTTTCGCAATGGTAACGCCGTCGTTGGTGATCAGCGGAGCTCCGAATTTCTTATCAAGCACCACATTGCGGCCCTTGGGTCCCAAAGTGATTTTCACGGTGTCAGTCAGTTTGTCGATACCGGCCTGAAGAGATTTTCTGGCTTCTTCGCCATATGAAATAACCTTAGCCATAACAGTTCATTCTCCTTTTAATGTTTGATGATAGTTTGCAGTTGTCAGTCTTCCACAATCGCAAGGATGTCGCTCTGACGAAGAATGGTGTATTCCTGACCGTCAACCTTCACCTGACTGCCGGAATATTTGCTCATCAAAACTTTGTCTCCCACCTTGACAGTCATGGTGACTTCTTTGCCGTCCACCATTCCGCCCGGTCCAACAGCAAGGACTTCAGCGACCTCAGGCTTCTCTTTCGCGGAGCCTGCGAGGATAATGCCGCTCTTGGTTGTTTCCTCTGCCTCCACCATTTTGGTGACAACTCTGTCTGCCAAAGGCTTAATCGTCATGAAAAATTCCTCCCATATGATAATAATATAATGAAAAACAAGGTTCCTTAGCACTCGTTATCTTTGAGTGCTAAACTTATTTTAACCTAATTTTTATAAAAATCAAGACTTTTTTTTATGTTTTGTAAGAATTAACATTTTGGTAACAAACGAACTAGAATTTTCCTGAAAAGCGATATCTCTGTATATATTGACAGATACCGCCCGCAAAATTCGTAGAATCCTAAAAAAGAAAGAATAGAATTGCATAAACAGCCCCGCCCTTCCGAACAAAAAGGGCGGGGCTGCATCGGCTGTTTTCAGCCATTCATTTCTTCAAGCAGATCATTACGTTCATTCCATAGTTTCGGGGACAAATCCACATAATAACGGTGGGGATGTTCAAACCGTTTGACCTCATCCCACAGATGCGCAACCTGATCCGCGCAGTACCGGCGGATATCATCCAGCGCCGGAAGATCATAAACGCACCTGCCGCGGTCAAAAATCTGGACAAGCAGGCGTTCGGCGCGGTAATCTGTCAGCGTTTTCTTTTTCCATGTCGCAACCGGGTCAAAAATCGTAATCGGCTTGCTGTCGTCCACCTGTTCCCCGCGCACTGTCACATAATCGGCAATAGCCTGCCCCGTTTCGCGGTTAAAGAACCGGTATAGGTCTTTATAGCAGGGGGTCGTGATCTTTTCGAGGCTCTCACTGATCTTGATTTTTGGCATAAAGGCCCCGTTTTCTTCGACCGCCGCCAGTTTATAGACCCCCCCGAAGACCGGGTCGGATTTGCTGGTGATCATATTCTCCCCGACCCCGAAGGAATCCACCTGAGCGCCCTGCAAAATCAGATCGCGGATAATGTATTCATCCAGAGAGTTGGACGCCATGATCTTGACGTCGGGGTACCCCGCCTCGTCAAGCATTTTACGTGCCTTTTTGGACAGATAGGCAATGTCCCCGCTGTCAATGCGGATTGCCTTGGGGCGGAAGCCCATCGGTTTGAGCACCTCGTTTGCCACTTTTATGGTGTTGGGGACGCCGGACTTCACCACATTGTAGGTGTCCACCAGAAAAACGCAGTTATCCGGGTAGATTTCCGCATAATTTTTGAATGCTTCGTATTCGCTGTCAAACACCTGCACCCAACTGTGCGCCATCGTGCCGACCGCAGGAATGTTGAACTCCCGATCCGCAATGGTACAGGCCGTTGCGTAGCAGCCGCCGATATAAGTGGCGCGGGCGCCCAGAATCGCCGCGTCATAACTCTGCGCGCGGCGGGAGCCAAATTCGGATACCAGCCTGCCTTCCGCCGCCCGGCAGATGCGGTTCGCCTTTGTTGCCATCAGCGACTGGTGGTTTATGGTCAGCAAGACCATTGTCTCAATCAGCTGCGCCTGAATAATCGGCCCGCAGACAACCACAACCGGCTCATACGGGAAGATCGGCGTTCCCTCTCTGACCGACCAGATGTCGCAGCAAAACTGGAAATTTGTGAGGTAATCTAAAAATTCTTCGCTGAACTGCCCTTTTTCCCGCAAATACTGGATATCCTCGTCTGTAAATTTCAGATTTTTCAGGTACTGCACCAACTGTTCCAGTCCGGCAAACAGTGCAAAACCGGCATTATCAGGAATTTTACGGAAAAACATATCAAATACGGCCCGTTTTTCCGTAAAACCGTGTTTAAAATATCCATTGGACATCGTCAGCTCATAAAAATCTGTCAGCATGGTCAAATTTCTCTGCATCAAATCAATCGACATTCCATCACCCCATCGCATAGGCTGCGTACTTTGTAGTTATTGTTCAATAGTTTACACCTTTTGAAAAGATTTGGCAATCAGAATCGTTCTGTAAAGTAATACAAACAGCTCACAAGCGGTTTGCTTTTTCCCGCAAGTATGGTATACTAATACATTGTGAGCGATATGGAACAGGAGCGTGTATTTATGCGAATCGCACTATTTACCGAGACATACCTGCCGCACATCAACGGTGTTGTTACACACGTGAAATCTTTAAAAGACGGGCTTGAACATCTGGGGCATGAGGTACTGATCGTCACAGCGGACGCCGGGGCACGCCGCCATTATATTGCGGACGGCATCCTGCATTGTCCCGCCCACACATCCAATCGTTTTTACGGTTATGGAGTCGCTCTGCCGCTTTCGACAACCAGATTAAAATACATCAGTCAATTTAATCCGGACATCATCCACGTACACAACGAATTCGGTATCGGCCTTTCCGGCATCATGATTGCGAAATTACTGCGTATTACGTTGGTCTATACCCTGCACACCATGTACGATGAATATATTTACTATGTCGCGCCCCAGCCGCTCGTCCCCGTCACTACAAAGCTTTCCCATGAATATACCAAATTCTTCGCCAAATCAGCCCAGGCGCTCACGGGGCCGTCCAAAAAGTGCGAAGAATATTTCCGCAAGGTCGGTGTTTACAAGCCTGTCAGCGTGATTCCCAACCCGGTTGATCTTGAAGCATTCGACCCTCATAAAATCGACGAAGAGAAAAAGCGCGTCTTCCGCCAGACATTCGGTTACACCGATCAGATGATGATCGGTGTATTTGTCGGGCGGTTGGGCAGAGAAAAGAGCGTAGACGTTCTATTAAACTATTGGAAAGAAACGATCCTTCCGCAGGAACAGGTCAAGCTTTTGATTATTGGCGACGGCCCCTGCCGGGAGGAGCTGGAAGAGCAGGCCCGGGAACTGGGCATTACCGATATGGTCACCTTTGCGGGAAAAGTTCTGCATGAAGATATCCCCCCCTACTTTGCCTGCTGTGACTTCTATATCACCGCTTCCACCTCCGATACGAATTCCATTTCCATGCTGGAAGGCATGGCGATGGGGCTTCCGGTCCTGCAAATCACAGACCCGCTGAACGAGGGGCAGGTCAAAGACGGTGTCAACGGGTTTATTTTCAACGACGCGCAGGATATGGCAGATAAAATCCGCGAACTCAAAAACATGCCCGCGGAACAGCGGGAGGAATTCCAGCGTTCCGTCAGGTGCTCCGTAGAACACAGCGGCTCCGTCAATCTGGCCGAATATGTGCTTAATGTTTACAACAACGCCCTTGACGAAAAACAGCGCAGGCATTTCCCGCTGCATATCAAAATGCATACCGGCAGCGGATTTAAGATTCATCTGCACCGGCCCAATCTGAAGCTTCGCCTGCATAAGCCGAAGTTCCGGCTGCACATTACTAAAGGAGGATTTCATATAGATGAAAAATAATTACGATATCGCGATTATCGGAGGGGGCATCGGCGGGCTGATGGCTGCTCACCGCCTTGCGGAACTTGACCCCTCCCTTTCCATTGCACTGTTTGAAAAAGGCAATCCGCTCGACCGGAGAATCTGCCCCATCATTGCCAAAAAGACAAAGACATGCATTAAATGCAAATCCTGCGCAATCATGGAAGGGCTTGCCGGCGCGGGGGCATTCTCGGACGGAAAATATGTGATCAGTACGGAATACGGCGGCTGGCTGACCGAATTCCTGCCGGATGAGACCGTCATAGACTATATTGAGCAGGCAGATAAAATCCTGATCAATTTCGGCGCTACGACCGAACGCTTTATGCCGAGCAACGAGCTGAAAAAGCTCTGCCTCAAATACGACCTGCATATGAGCCAGGCGCAGGTGAAGCATCTCGGGACAGATTCCAACTTTGACACCATGCTGAATCTGATTCATGCGCTTGAGGACAAGGTTGAAATCCACACGAACAGCAATGTCACCAATGTCGATAAAGAAACCCACACGCTCACGGTGCAGAGCAAGGGGTCCGAGCAAACCTGTACCGCGGATAAAATCATTTTCGCGGTCGGCCGAGCCGGAAGTCTCTTTTTCTCCGACTGGTGCGAAAAAAACAATATCCCGCTCCATAATAACCAGGTGGATATCGGTGTGCGCGTAGAACTTCCCTCTCTGGTCTGGGAAGATTTCGCAAAGAAGATCTACGAACCGAAAATCCGCTACCGCTCCAAAGAATACGGCGACATCATCCGGATGTTCTGCTTCAATGACCGGGGACAGGTTGTCACGGAAAACACGAACGGCGTGCTGACCGTCAACGGGCACAGCTACCGTGATGAAAGCCGCAAAACGAAGAATTCTAACTTTGCTCTGCTTTCAACCACCAACTTTACGCAGCCTTTCAAAGAGCCGATTGAATACGCGCGCCATGTGGCAAGCCTTGCAAACCTGATCAGCGGCGGCAGTGTTCTGGTGCAGCGGCTCGGCGACCTGGAGGTCGGGCGCCGCACCGACGAGAAGCGCCTCCGGCAGGGTACGGTACGCCCCACCCTTTTCGCGGTTCCCGGCGACCTCAGCCTTTGCATCCCGAAGCGCCAGCTGGACAACATTATTGAAACGCTCCATGCGCTCGACCAGATCGCGCCGGGTACAGCCAATTACGATACCCTGCTTTACGGGATCGAATGCAAATATTATTCCGCGCGTCCGCGCTGCAATGAGTTCGAAATCGAAGGATGTCCCGGTATTTACGCGGTCGGAGACGGCGCCGGATTTACCCGCTCCCTTTCGCAGGCATCCGCCAACGGACTTTATGTAGCCGATTTGATCGCGAAAAACGTCTGATTGCTGATGAAAAAGCGCTGTGCGGCTTAGCCGTACAGCGCTTTTCTTTTCACATCGTTTGATTTTTCCTTGCCTGGGCTTCATCCCTGATTTCATGCCGCATGCCTTCCAGCGCTTGCTCACGGCGCTGGTTTTTCTCTTTCAGCACCTGCTTCATCTTCTGATCCGGTGTTGTCGCAATCATTTCCTCGGCCCGGTGCATATTTTCAATTGTCATATCGATATTTCTCTGAATTCTGTCAACATTATCGCTGCGGTCGTCAGGATTCGGTTTCATTTTTCAGTTCAGCTCCTTTGTATCAGTTTGTTTTCGTTAGTATTTTCCTTTTATTAGTCTAATATACGACCGGATTTTATAATTTCGTATCAGCAAAAAATTGGCATAAGAATCCCCCTTGGAAAAATCATCATTCCAAGGGGGATTCTGCTACCTCTGTTCAAATCTGATAAACCGGCTTCCGCGATAGTATAGGATTCCTTTCTGTTGGCGGAACAGCGATCCATATACCCATGGTGAAACGGAAAACCTGAGTGTTCTGTCTTTTGTCAGAAACACCGCAGTGTATCGGGTGATAAATCTTGCGCCCGTACGGGTTCCCAGAGAGGTGTCGTGTGTTTCATAGAAATCCGCAACGGTGGCTTCCACCGATATTTCCCTCGAACAGAAATCCCGGAAAAAGCGCAGGCTGTACCCGATAATGAGCGTCGCAAAAAAAGCAAAGATCAATATGTGAAATAAAATATCGACGAACGCTTGCATGAAATCACCGCCTTAACTATTTTACAAGTTCTATACGGCAGAGATTTATTCCTTTTTGAACAAATCCATCGGATTGGTCATGCCGATGACCGCGTCCTCACCGGCATCGGTTCCCCGATACATCAGAGTATCGTCCGCCGCGACTTCGAAATAGACCCGCTTTGTGTCGTCGCCGATAAAGCCGTCAAAACTCAGATTATCCACGTCAATGGTGATCAGCAGGCCTTTATCCACCTGGTAGCTGCCGTTGATTGCGCCCATATTGGTCAGAAGATTCACATTAAAGCGGCAGGTGCCGTCCTCCCGCAGAACGAGATTCGGGCAATAGATATCCTCAACACCCTCGGTACGGAATACATATTTTCCGGCCAGCGACGCGAAGTCCGTTTCGGCTTCTTCTGATGATGATTCCCCCGCTTCCGAGGAGGATTCCTCCTCTTCCCGCTCACTGGAATCTGCAACGTCGGACGAGGATACAGCAGGTTTTTTATCCGCAGATTCTGTTTGCAGCTGCCGCGCAGTGCAGCCGCCCAGCAGCAGAACCGCAAAAAATATAACGAACATCCGATGAAAAAGCGACATGACTTTTCTCCTTTAGACTTGATCTTTTCCGGCGTTTCTTTTTTATTTTAACATGAATTGGTTAGAAAATCTACTGCCGCAGGGTCATTTTTACCTGTTTTAGCATAAGATGGATTGCTTGCGTTTCTATGGTAATTTTGCTATAATGGACGCAATCAAAGCCGTTTACGCATTTTCAGAGCGGCTTTGCAGGACATCAGGAAAGGAGGGCCGGAAATTACATCTTTTCAGCTGGAGGTGATAGGGCAAAAGTGACGGTACAACAAGCGCCAGAGCCGCCAAAGGCGGCTGACGAGGTGGGAGGTTCATCGAAACGTTCGGCGGATGCCTCTCCGCTTGGCTTCCAAGCGCAGCCGATCTGAAAACTTCCGGGCAACCGGATCGACAGACAGTTCGGCAGGAAGTGAAATGAATCGTACAGCATTCGTCCAGCTCCGCACGGCCGGGAAGGAATGCTTCTGAAACCATATATAGAACAAAATTTGATAAGCGCCGTGCGGAGAAAAGGAATCTCTATGTGCGGAATTGTTGGATACGCCGGAAGCCGTGAAGCTTCTGACGTTTTATTAGGTGCACTCTCCGGGCTGGAATACCGCGGCTATGATTCTGCCGGTATCTCTGTTCTTACCGAAAACGGAATCGATACGGTGAAATCAAAAGGCAGGCTTCAGGCCCTGGCTGACCGCCTTAAAACCCATCCCCTGTCAGGCCACTGCGGCATCGGGCATACCCGCTGGGCAACCCACGGGGAGCCAAGCGATTTGAACGCGCACCCGCATGTGACGGAAAAGCTGTCGTTGGTACATAACGGCATCATTGAAAACTATCAGCAGATCAAAAATAAACTCGTGACCAGCGGTTACGAATTTGTATCCCGTACCGACACGGAGGTGGCGGCAAAACTGATCGATTCGCTTTACAGCGGCGACCCTGTCGACACCATCCGGCGAGCGCAGGAGCAACTGGAAGGCTCTTATGCGTTCGCGATTCTGTTCGCGGACCATCCCGGGACCATCTACGCCACACGCAAAGGCAGCCCGCTGATTGCGGCAAAAACAGAAACCGAAGGGTTTATCGCGTCCGACGTGCCTGCCATCCTGCAGTATACCCGCACCTACGTCCTGCTGGAAGAGCTGCAGATCGCCGCGGTTTCGGCGGACGGGATCAGCCTGTTCAACCCCGACGGCTCGCAGCCGGTTTTGGAATACCGCACCGCGTCGTGGACGGTGGAGCAGGCGCAGAAAGGCGGATACCCGCATTTTATGCTCAAGGAGATCTATGAGCAGCCGAAAGCGCTCCGCGATACGGTTCACCCGCGGATTTCGGATGGGCTCCCCTCCTTTGAACTGCAGGACGATATCCCCGAAGGCTTCTGGAAACAGTTCGAAGCTGTGACCATTGTTGCCTGCGGCACCGCCATGCACGCGGGCATGCTCGGCAAAGCGCTGATTGAAAAGCTGGCGCGGATTCCCGTGGAATGCGACATTGCTTCCGAATTCCGTTACCGCGACCCGATTCTGACCCCGCGCACGCTGGTGCTGCTGATCTCGCAGTCGGGCGAGACCGCGGATACGCTGGCAGCCCTCCGGCTGGCAAAAGAGCGCGGCATCACCACCCTTGCGGTGGTTAATGTGACCGGCTCGTCGATTGCGCGGGAAGCGGACTACGTCATTCACACCTATGCGGGACCCGAAATCGCGGTAGCTTCCACAAAGGCCTATTCGGTGCAGCTATCCGTCATGTATCTGATCGCGTTTAAACTGGCGCTGGCAAACCGCCGGATCAGCGGCGAAGAGGCACAGAATCTGACGGCGGGCCTGCTGCACGCGATTGACGCCACGGAACAGGTTCTGACTTTGGGCGCTGATATTCAGGAATATATCAAACGCTATCAGACCCTGAAGGATCTGTTCTTCCTCGGGCGCGGACTGGATTATGCGCTTTCCATGGAAGGGTCCCTGAAACTGAAGGAGATCAGCTACATCCACTGCGAGGCCTATGCCGCGGGGGAACTCAAGCACGGCACGATCTCCCTGATTACCGAAGGGGTCCCGGTTGTGGCCGTCGCAACACAATCCGCCCTGCTGCCAAAAATGATCAGCAATGTGAAGGAAGTACACAGCCGCGGCGCGGATATCCTGCTGATCTGCAAAGATGGGTTCGAAGTAGATCCCGACGTTTACAGCAAATGCATCCGGCTGCCCGCCCTTGACGACCTGTTCATGCCGGTCATCGGCGTGCTGGTGCTCCAGCTCCTGGCCTATCATACGGCGGTGCTGCGCGGCTGCGATGTCGATAAACCCCGCAATCTTGCAAAATCTGTTACCGTTGAATAAGGAACGATAGAAAAATCCCTCATTCCGTCTTTGGAATGAGGGATTTTTTTAATACTTGTAATCTTCAATTTCCACTTTGTCGACTTCCTGATAGGGGGCGAGCGTGGAAACCATCTTCACTGTTCCGCCGGATTGATTGACCACATAATGCGTTTCACCGGGTTCAATATGAATCAAATCGCCTTGTGTCAGGTGGTGTACGACACCGTCCACTACGATATCCACTTCGCCCTCCAGAATGAAAAAGTTTTCCTCCATGACATTGTGGTAATGGGCTTTAAAATCCTGTCCGGTATGAAACTGCACAACCGCAAAATTCATGCGGGGGCCTTTCATCAAATATTTCGGGCCGCTGTCCCCAAAGCGGTATTCCCTTTCCTTTTCATTCAGTATAAACATTGTTGCTTCCTCCATAATCTATCAATTTATCTGACGGAACAGTTTTTACAGCCCCGGAGCGATCCACATATTTTTTGTCAGCTTCTGATCGCAAAGCTCCAGCTGCGCCGCATAGACCTTGCGCCACGGCGTATACAGCGCCGTATAGACGGCATGGTTTTCCAGATCAGGCTGGTAGGTTTTATCCCATGCAACCAGCTTTTTGGCGGTTTCGGGGATGTCTGTATAAATTCCCGCCCCATAACCGGCCAAAATGGCGGCGCCAAGTGCGGTTGCTTCTTTTACCACAGGGACTTTCACCGGCAGGCCAAGCACATCCGAGACAATCTGGCACCAGACGGGGCTTTTCGCCGCACCCCCGGCAAAGACGATCTCATCCGGCAGATTTCCGGTTGCTTCCTTTACCAAATCCAGATGCCCTCTGGTGACCAGCGCGGTATTCTCCATAATTGCGCGGTAAAACGTATACCGGTTGAATTTTTCCGAGTCCAACTCGAAATTGGTGAAAGTCGGGGCGGCATGCTTCCAGGAGATGAAATTCATCACATCTGAAAATGCGCACATCATGCCGTAGCTGCCGGCCGGAATCTTCTTTGCCTCCTGATCCATCAGGTAATACGGGTCCTTTCCGGTCGCTTCTGCCTGCTGTTTTTCAAGCTGGCAGAAGCCGTCACGGAACCAGCGCATGACAAGCCCCGGCTTAAAGGCAAGCGCTTCATACTGCCAGACGCCGGGAACCGCATGGCAGTTGACACGCACGCGGCAGCCGGGATCCGTTTTCCCGCTCGCGGTATTGAACTCGTACTGCCAGAAGCTTCCGCCGAATACCGCCGCCTGACCCGGCTCCACTACGCCTACGCCGATGCATCCCAACTGGGCATCGCCACCGCCCACGACGAGCGGTGTTCCTTCCGCAAGCCCCGTTTCAGCCGCCCCGGAAGCGTTGACCCTGGCCGCGACGCTTCCGCACTCCAGAACAGCCGGGAAAATATCCGGCCGCAGACCGCATTTTTCCGCGATGGAGGGATCCCACGCGCGTTTCTGCAGATCGAAAATACCGGTAGTCGACCCGTTGCTCGGCTCGACGGCGAGGAACCCGGACATCTTATAAATCAGCCAGTCGTTAAACATTCCCACCGTCGCGGTCTTTTCATAAAGCTCGGGCATCTTGTTTTTCACCCACAAAAGGCGGGGCAGGGCGCCGAGCGCGTAGGTCTGGCCGGATTCAAGGTACACCTCTTTTTCCAGTTCCGGATTCATCCTGATCAGCTGGCCAACCTCGTCGTTGCTGCGCGCGTCCACATTGGCGCATGCCCAAATCTCTCTGCCGGATGCATCGTAAAGCACAATCCCTTCCCGCATACAGGTGGTTGAGACAGCCGCGATCTCCCGAGGACTGACACCAGTCTGCGCAAGAACACCGCGGATACAGCCCGATGCGAGTTCCCAGTTATGCACCCAGTCAAAATCCATGCTGCCCGGATAGCGCGGGTCTTCCTTGTGCTCCCATTCCTGCTGCACACAGCCGAGCTGTTTTCCTGAGGTATTAAACAAAACCGCACGCACACTGCCTGTTCCCGCATCCACAGCCATTAAATAGTTATCCGCCATATCCATACCTCCAATGTGTGTTCTTATTGTCAGTTCAGATTATCTTCCCCAGTCAATCTGAAAGCGGTATCCTCATCGGTAATCAGGATATCCAGATAGTTTCCGCAAAGCGCCGCACGGATCGCCTCCACCTTCTCCGTCCCCGCTGAAACACCGATGACGTTATCCAGTTCTTTCAATGTGGAAAGCGGGGTACTGATCAGCCTGTCTTCCACGCCGGTCATAACCAGCTCGCCGTCCTTATTGATAAAGTGGCTCAGGACGTCACCGACAGCTCCCTGCATTTTCAGATACAGAAAATCATTCTGATTCAGAATGCCTGATTTGAGAATTGTTGCATTATCATTCATGGCGCCGATCCCGACGACCGTCAGGGAAGAAAGCATTACCATCCGGGAAATTTCCTTGACGGAGGTTTCCTCCCTCATTGCCGCCACCATTTCTTTTGAGGAGGCGAGCAGAGGCGCGGGAATCAGGTACAGCTTTGCATTGAATACATTGGAACGCGTATTCGGCAGATAATAATTCACGCCTCCTGTGAGAGAAACGCACGAAATCGGATGTTCCATCATGGTTGCAAGGTTATTGAGCACGCGGCTGAGCGTATCACCATAGCCAAGATTGATAAAACTGTTTTCTGTCAAACGGTCACTAATATACATCGCGGCTGCTTTGGCGATTGTTTCGTTCTTTTCTTCCTCATTGGGGTTGGTCGGAACCACAAATACATCTTTTAATCCGTAATGCTCCATCAGCTTTCTCTCCAGCTGCATCCTGTTCGCGCTTTCTTCACGGATCTTGAATTGAATGATTCCGGTCTGCCTGGCTTTTTCCAGCAATTTAATGACGCGCATGCGCGAGATTCCCAGCAGTTCGGAAATCCTCTGCTGTGTCATGTTCTCCAAATAATAATACCATGCTGTTTTTATCATTAATGTTTCTTCATAATCCATGCTTTTTCCTCCAAAACCACCCGATAATGATACTCTTTTCTTTCCGGATGACACAAAAGTTCATTGCATAATCAATTGAAAGATCGATACAAATGTTTTGATGTCAATCATGTGTTTTATATTTCATAGTATAGCAGTCTCCGTTCAATGTGTCAACAAATTTATGATCCAGCTTTTGATTTGTTTGAACTGCAAAACATTTCTCCTCAAATTTAATGCATATTGCACATATATTCTTCAAAATATGTCTAAAATTATAAATATTGAGATGTAACAAGCCTAAAAAATGTTTTGTTTCAGCAGATACAAAAAAACCGGCTGTTGACAAAGTATTAAAAATAATTTATGATATGGGCAGCGATAAAAATTCAACTCGATAACATTTGTTGCAATTTGACTGGATGGAGGGTCTGAAATGGGAGAAGAGCAAAGCACCCCTTTGCAGGGAGCAATGCTTTCCGTGCGGGGAATCTACAAATCTTTCAGCCTGAATGCTGTCCTGAAAGGGATTAATCTGGATATTCGCCCCGGGGAGGTCGTTGCGCTCATCGGCGGCAACGGCGCCGGAAAAAGCACCTTGGTAAAAATCATTATGGGTATCCACCAACAGGACAAGGGTGAAATATACATAGCCGGCGAGAAGGTAAACCTGAGCAAGCCGTCTGTGGCTTTGGCGAAAGGGATTTATCTTGTCCCGCAGGAGCCGATGCTGTTCCCGAACATGACGGTGGAAGAAAATATCATCATCGGTTTTGATGAGAAAAAGAGCGAACTTCACAAACGTCTGTGTGATTTGCTCGATCAGCTGGAATGGAAGCTGGATTTAAATCGGAAGGCAAGCAGCCTGTCCATCGCGGAGCAGCAGCTTGTGGAAATTCTGCGCGGGCTTCTGCGCAATTCCCGCATTCTGTTCCTTGACGAACCTACCAGTGCGCTGACGTTCGATGAAGTGGAATCCCTCTTTAAGATCATTGAGGATTTAAAGAAAAAGAACATCAGCATCATTTATATTACACACCGGCTGACAGAAGTATTTGAAATTGCAACGCACGTCGCGATCATGCGGGACGGCGTCATCACGCTGAGCGGGCCGGTCAGTGAATTTACAAGGGAAATGCTTGTGAAAGGGCTTCTGCCTCCTGATGCGCAGGAAAAAGTCATGGCGGAAGATCGTCCAGCTCTGGATTATACCGATTTAAAGCCGGTTTTCCGTCTGGAAAACTTCAGCGGCTATGGTTTTTCCAATATAAGCCTTGAAGTTTATCCCGGCGAGATCCTGGGGCTGGCGGGCGTCGTCGGTGCGGGGCGCACCGAACTTGCCACCACGATTTTCGGCAGGGATGTTGTAAAAGACGGCAAAGCTTTTTTGCTGGATGAGGATGTCACCGGCCTTCCTACCCGGAAAATCATTGAAAAAGGGATCAACTATGTGCCGGAGGACCGCCATCTCAACGGTATTTTTAAAATCAGCAGCGTAGCGGTTAACATGTCTTCCGCATGTCTGGACAAAATGGGAAAATTCTTTTTCAACTTCAAGTCTGAAAAAGAGCTGACCGCGCAGTATGTCCGGGATTTCCGCATCAAGGTTACCGGGCAGGATCAGCTGCTCGGAAGCCTGTCGGGCGGCAACCAGCAAAAAGTGGTCATCGGCAGGGCGCTTTCAACAGGTCCGAAGCTGGTCATTCTAGATGAGCCCACCCGCGGTATCGACGCGGCGGCACGCGGCGATGTTTACGCCATCATCCAGCAGCTGAAGGAGCAGGGCGTGGCCGTACTGCTGATTTCTTCCGACATGGAGGAGATCATGGAACTGAGCGACCGCGCCGTGACCATGTTCCAGGGCCGGATCAACCACAGCTTCAAAAAGGAAGAAATCACGCAGGATCATTTGATGGCCGCTTCCTTTGGCGTGTACGAAGGAGGTAAACAGAGTGAGTAATCTGAAAAAAATACTGAAATCCAGAGAAATCTCTTCGCTTGCTTTTGTTGTTTTTCTGTTCCTCGGCGTCGGCGCCGTGAACCCCGAATTTCTGTCCGTCAAGAACATCATGCTCTGTCTGAACGGCAGCGTTGTGTTTACGATGCTTGCGGTCGGGATCGCCTTTGTCATTATTACCGGCGAGATTGATGTTTCCGTAGGCGCGACATTGGGACTTTCCGCCGCTGTTTCCGCCACGCTGATCCGCGACGGCGCTTCCTGGGTGCTCGCAATTTCAGCGGCGCTTGCGGTCGGCCTTGTGATCGGCCTGATCAACGGGCTGGGCGTCGTGGTACTGAAAATCCCGTCGATCATCATGACGCTGGGCGTTAATGGTGTTGTGCGCGGATTATGCTATGTTTATACCAACGGCAAATGGGTGGAAAACCTGCCGTTTGAATTCAAGGCGCTGTCTCAGGCCACAGTCGGCAATATGACCTGGTTTTATCTGTGTGCTTTGGTGCTGACCATTGTCATTTATGTTCTCCTGACCCGTACGAAGCGCGGACGCTATTTTGCGGCGGTCGGCGATAACGAGGGCGGCGCGACGTTAATCGGTATTCCGGTCGGCACAACGCGGATTCTCGGCTTTGTGCTCTGCGCCGTTTTCTCCGCAGTCGCGGGGCTGATGTATGTAAGCCGTATCGGCTTTGTAACCCCGACAGCGGGCAACGGTTATGAAATGAAAGCCATTGCCGCCTGCGTACTGGGCGGCGTCAGCCTGGCCGGCGGCATCGGTTCGGTCATCGGCGCGGCCCTTGGCGCGATCATCATGGCATCCATCGGGCGAATCCTTGTGTTCCTGCAGTTTTCTTCCGATTTAGACAACACAATCACCGGAATCCTTCTGATTACGATTGTGGTTGTGGATGCGCTGTTGCAGCACCGCGCGGTGGAAAAGGCGCGGCGCGAGCGTCTGACCGCAAAAACCGCGGGGTCTGTGAACACGGAAGGAGGCGGGCAGCATGCCTAACAACTGGTTTAAGAAAAAGTTTTTACGCTGGGAGCTGTTCCTCGTCGCTCTGCTCCTGCTGGAGGTAACCGTATTCGGAACGCTCAATCCGAAATTCCTGAAACCTCGCGTACTTCTGGGCAGCATCAACGACTTCATGTCAATCTGTGTCATCGCCCTGTTTGTCACCTTCGTGCTGATCACCGGCGGTATGGATATCCAGGCAGGTTCCATTGTGGGGCTCACCTCGATCTCCATTGGTTTAATGTGGCAGGATCTGGGCATGAATATTTGGGTAGCCGCGGTTCTTTCCATTATCATCGGCGCTCTGTGCGGTGCGCTCAGCGGATTTTTTGTGGCCTACACCGGCGTACAGCCGATGGTGGTAACCCTTGGCGGCTCGTTCCTTTATTCAGGCCTGGCTATCGCGGTTACAAATCTGTCGGCAACTGAATCCTATAAGGGAATCAGCGGTTTCCCCTCTTATTTCACAAGTTTTTCGAAATACCGCTTATTCGGAATTCCAAGCCAGGTGATCATATTCGTGGTCCTGATCGTGATCAGTTACCTGCTGCTTCATAAGACCAAATATGGCCGCAGCATTTTCCTGTGCGGCGTCAATCAAAACGCGGCGGAATATTCCGGTATCAAGACAAAGCTGATCATCATGAGCACCTACGTCCTGTCCGGTATGAGCGCTTCCATCGCCGGCATCATCCTTACTTCTTACCTTGGAACCGCCAAAGCGGACTTCGGCAAAGAGCTCACGCTTCCCATCATTACGGCGGTTGTTCTGGGCGGCACCTCCAACCTCGGCGGACGGGGCAGCGTCATTGGGACAGCGCTCGCGGCTCTGGTAATCGGCATCATGAGGTTCGGTCTGTCGATGGCCGGACTGAACACCCAGTACCTGGACATCCCCGTTGGAATCCTGCTGATTGCGGCAGTTGCGTGCCGTACCGCTTTCGGCCACTACAAATTTTTCTCCCTGTTTCGCAATCGCCTTCCCAAACAGAAAAACAAATAAGTGTTGGTAATGCACGGGCAAAACAGCCTGCGTATGTATAAAAAATTAGGAGGAATATTTCATGAAAAAAGTTATGTCATTGGCCCTTGCAGCAATGATGGTTGCTTCTGCATTTTCCGGCTGCGGCGGCAGTAAATCTGCGTCCAGTGAAGCCCCGGCTTCTTCCGCCGCTGCTGCGGAGTCTTCTGCTGCGGAGTCTGCCCCGGCAGCCGGCGGCAAAGACATCACCGTGGTGTTTGTTCCTAAGCTTACAGGTAATGCATTTTTTGAATCCGCTAACGACGGCGCCCAGGCTTATGCGGAAAAGGTTGGTTTCACCGTAAAATATGACGGCAGCCCGGAAGCGTCCGTTGCCAATCAGGTTACCGTAATCAACAACGCGATCCAGCAGGGTGCCGACGCCGTCTGTGTGTCCTCTGTTGACGCAACCGGTCTGGACGATGTCATGAAGCAGGCAAAAGACGCCGGCCTTCAGGTTGTCACCTGGGACTCCGACGTTTCCGGCGACGCCCGTACTGTCATGGTTTCTCAGGGCACTCCGGACATCCTCGGAAAAATGCTCGTTGAGATGGGTGTGAAATCCCTGACCAGCCGCGGCAAAGACCCCGCCAAAGACGCAATCAATTATTGCTGGCACTATTCTCAGGCAACTGTGGCCGACCAGAACTCCTGGCAGGTTGCAGGTGAAGCTTATATCAAGGCGACCTATCCCAACTGGGTCAACGTTGCTCCCGACAACTACTACAGCGAGCAGGACGCTGAAAAAGCAATCAGCGTCGGCGAATCCATTCTGTCCGCTCACAAAGACCTCGATCTGGTAATCTGCAACGACTCCACCGCTCTTCCGGGCCAGTGCCAGGCTGCCCAGAACCTTGGCATGACCAAAGATGACGTTACCATCACCGGATTCGCTTCCCCCAACTCCATCAAAGATTACTGCAAAGCCGGCGTAATCGAGCGCTGGGGCCTGTGGGACTGCCAGATTCAGGGCGCTCTGGGCTGCTATCTTGCCTATTACCTCGCTTCCGGCAATACGCTGAAAGTCGGCGACAAAGTGGATGTCCCGGACATCGGTACTGTTGAAGTCATGCCGAACACCGTTCTCGATCCTAACGCGTACACCGCTGATGATTCCGGCGTGGTCCTGCTGCCCGAGCGCGCGGAATTCACCGCTGAAAACATGGACAATTACAACTTCTAAATCACTCAGCTATACTTTCTGAAGAGCATACGGTACGCAGGCATGGTCAAAGCGGATGCGATGGCCATGCTTCGCCCCTGTACGGAAAAGCGAATCCATTTTCCGTACAGGGGCGAGGTATGGGCTTCCCGGCTTTCGTACCAATTTATTATTAAGGAGGACTTCACGATGGCAGATAAAGACGGACTGAAAGTCGCAAAGGACTATCATGTTGATGTACCCTTCGCGAGACAGGGAAATTTTCATGTGAAAGGCGCAAACGATTTGGATTGGGGCATGAAAAAGCATCTTTCCAATATCTTCGATCCCAAAACCGGCAATACGGTGATGTTTGCCTTTGACCACGGTTATTTTATGGGCTCCGTGTCGGGGCTTGAGCGTCTGGATTTGATTATTCCGAAGCTTCTGGACAGCGTGGACGTATTGATGGGTACCCGCGGCGCTCTGCGCAACTGCGTTCCCCCCGCATGCAAAAAGGCGATCGCTCTGCGCACGACTTCCGGTTCCTCCATGCTCAACGACGATTTGAGTCATGAAGTGGTCGCGGTCAATGTTGAGGACGCGATCCGCATGAATGCGGACTGCATGGCTGTTCAGACCTTCATTGGCGCGGATGGGCAGCTTTCCAGCATCGACAACCTGTCCAAAACCATCAACGACGGCATGCGTTACAGCATCCCCACGCTGGGTGTCATCGCTGTCGGCAAACAGATGGAACGCACCGACCGTTTCTTCAAGCTTGCTACCCGCATTGTCGCGGAAATGGGCGCCAACATCATCAAGACCTATTACTGTGAAAACTTCGAAGAGGTCGTAGCCGCGTGCCCGGTTCCGATCGTCGTGGCGGGCGGCAAAAAGCTGCCGGAAGATGAGGCTCTTACGCTTGCTTACAAATCGATCAGCGAAGGCGCGCGCGGGCTTGACATGGGACGCAACATCTTCCAAAGCCAGCACCCCGTTGAAATGGCCAACGCAATCCGCAAGATTGTCCATGAAAAATTCACGGACAAAGAAGCCTATGAGTTCTACCGTGATTCCATTCACGAATAATTTGTATGGTCTGCCAAAAACCCGGCTGCTTTCGCAGCCGGGTTTTTGGCTTCTATAAAACATAAGGCCGGATAGATGCTTCTATCCGGCTTTATGTTTTACGCTGATCATTACCTGCCGAGGATTGTTTTTGCAAGCTGCAATGCGCGTAGCACCGCGGCATCCATATTATAATACTTATACTCTGCCAACCGCCCGCACAAAAACAAATTGGGGAACGACCCCGCCAGACCGGCATATTGCCGGTACCGGTCTAAATTTTCCGGGCTGGAAATGACATAGTATGGGATATTCCCCTTTTCCCCCATCGGGTCATACTGCATCGGGTATTCTTTCAAGATCGTGGTAGACCCCTCCACCTGCCGTCCGCCGAGCTTTTTAAATTCGGTAATCCGCGTGAACGCTTCCTCGTTCGGGTAATTGACCACCGCGGCGGGCTGGAAATCCGTCACAGGCTCCTGCTCAAATATCAGATTCAGGGAGCGGTACGGGAGCTGTCCGAACGCATAACCGAACAGCTGGTCGATTGCGCCGGTAAAGATGACCGGGCCGGTGAACTCCTCATTTTCAAAGAGGAGTCTGCCCTGTTCCCTGTCCAGTTTCAGCACCTCGTTGGCCTCGCAGTTTAAGCGCACAGTGATCGACGGATGCCCCAGTATTGCCTCAAAAATCGGCGTAAATCCATTTTCCGGCATGTACTGGAAATCGTCCTGAAAATACCGGTCATCGTAGCCCAGGACGACCGGCACGCGGTTGATCACCGACCGGTCCACCTGCTCGGGAGGAGTCCCCCACTGCTTGGCCGTATAATGCAGGAATACCTTTTCAAAAACATACCGGCCGAACGACTGGATTGTCTCGTCCTCGGCATTCATCAAATCCAGAACAGAAGCCTTCTGCTGGTTGGGAAACGCGGCCGTCAGCTTTTCTTTCACCGCTTTCGCCTGCGCATCGGGAAACAGCAGATCCAGAGAGCGGAAATTGAACGGAATCGGCACCAGTTTACCGTCGATCCGTCCCAACACCCTGTGTTCATAGGGCTGCCAATTCGAAAACCGCCTGAGATAGTCAAACACCTCTTTGGAACTGGTATGAAAGATATGGGGGCCATACCAATGAACCAAAACGCCGTTGCTGTCCGGCGCGTCATACATGTTCCCGCCGATCTGGGCGCGTTTGTCGATTACCAAAACGGTTTTTCCGGCTTCCGCCAGTTCTCTGGCTGCAACCGCGCCGGAAAATCCGGCGCCCACCACAATACTATCGTATTTCACATTGTACCTCCTGTTTTTCCGGAAATTCCGGAGCCGGCGCCACAATCGCGTCAGGACTCCTGCCCGCTTTTTACAAAAAAGCGGTAGACCTTTTTCAGCCGCTGTCTCCCCACGCTCCCTTTCGGGAAAAGTTGATCCGCGATCCTGCGGGGCAGGCCGAACAGGTTCCGGAACCTGCCAAGGATCGTCCTGTTCTGATCCAGGCCATAGGCGACATGCCATGCGCTTCCCTCTCCCATGCGGAAAAGCAAAAGTTCATAAAACGGCGTTTTTCTGGCGTAGTACCAGAACTCCTGCGCAAAATCCTCGTCGGGGCGGTGCCACGGTTTCATAAAGCCGGCATAATGAATCATTTTCGGATCGGAGCGTGCGCGTTTGTAAGCATGGAATACTTCCTCCGGCGCATAAACAATCACATGATTGACACGGTAATGGTCACAGTCGGTCAGCATATTCCAAGTCATGTCCAGAAATTTTACGCGGCCCTCGCAGTAGAGGTTCAAAACATCCTGATCATTGTATTTGTATTCATGCGTTGCGAAAGTGAGCCATTCGTTCAGGGTATGCGTCTTTCGCATGGCGGCCGTATTGAACAGCAGCACGCCCGCCTGAAAATACTGATAGGGGTCCTTCATCTTTAGTGTTTTTATGCAGTATTCCATGGTGGACGGATTCGCGCCATTGATCTGCCCCAGAAAATCCGGGTCCCGCGCCGCCGCCAGCAGCACGTCCGAAACATCCGTCCCGTATAGTTCCGCGACATCGGCCTTTACCACCATGTCGCAGTCGAGATACAAAACCTTATCACATTTCGGCAGCATATCCTGGATTAAAAAGCGGAAATACGTTTCCACGCTGATATGCGCGTTGGCTTTCAGTTCATAGCCGCGAAGCATCCGCTCGGCATTAAAAAACCGGAGGGAAAAGTTTTCACGGTCTCCCAGCATACCAAGCAGCAGCTGCTTATTCTCCGTCGTAATGTCCGACTCGAGCAAAACCAGGTCATAATTGTGCTGCTGCGAAGAATTCTCCATCAAGGACTGGATACAGGTCGCCGCCATCGGTACAAAATTATTGTTCGCGGCGAATACCACCGGGACTTCCCGCTGTGCAAAAGCCGGCGCCAGCATCTCCTGCGGGTCGGTATTATCAAACAGAACACACTGCAGCTCCCCGACCTTCAGGTCCTTTCTGTGCTGGGTCAGATAGAGGTAATAGATGCCGAAAAGCCGTTCTCCCAGATGCCCCGGCGTGCGCAGAGCCTCCTGGCTGTATTTGGACATATCGGTGCGCTTTTCAAATTCGCCAAGAATATCAAACAGCCAGGCGCAGTAATCCTGAAAGAGTTCTTTTTTCAAAATGTACATATTGCAGAAACTGGTTCTATGTCCTTCGCAGTGCAGTTTGGCCGCACTGCTGTATTCCGGATATTTTTCATCGATAATATCCAGCACGCACTGCAAATCTTTGCTGTGAAGTTTGGGAGCCTTGCGGTATTGGTCAAAGACCGAACGGTAGCGCCCGCCGATCTTCCGCAAGTCTTTGCGGGTCGTCGTTACAATATCATACTGCTGCACCAGCTTCTGAATGGTCGCATCATCAAAACCATAAAGACGCGCAGCCTGCTGGTCTATATAGCTTTCCAGAACGTTGCCCCACTCGTCCTCCGGATAGCGGATGGAAGAAAAATTGAAATAGCGGCGGTAATGGCAAAAACCGTAATAATCCGCGTCAAGGTTCTTCCATGCCCAATACTGAGCGGTCAGTTCACAGTACATGGGGTTTTTCGCGGAGATATTCTCCCCTTCGTCGTCGTGGAGCATTCCCTCGAACCGTCTTGCGGCGGCCGCCGCCCCGACCTGTATCGGGCGCAGTATCTGGCTGTCGGGGTGGTCTGATTTCTTATGGCAGGAAATCAGGATTTGAATGTTGGACATGTCTTTTCCTCCGTATCACGATTCAAAATTGCGTCTCAAAAAACGGGAAACCGGTTTTTCCGCCGCCTGATAATGCACTGCGGCAATCACAAATGCAGACAGGACTGTGAGAATAAACGAAACCGTAAATCCAAGCCGCGGCGCCAAAAGTGTCAGCAAGAGGCTTCCGTAGGTCATATGGGTCACATAGACGGAATAGCTGATCTTTGCAAGATAACCCACTGCCCGAAAAGATTTGATTCTATCATTCAAAAGCAACGCGATGCTGAACAGCAAAAATGCATAGGCAAAGGAAACCGCATAGGGAAGGCTTTCGTAATAATCGGGGTTAAACATGGAAATGCCCTTGATCATCAGCAGATAATTCACGCTGCCCAGCAGCAAAAAGGACGGGAATCCCATTTGTCCGCTCCAGAGATAATAGAGAAGCATCCCGAAAACAGGGAAAACCAGATACCATGACATCCTGGCAACCTCGCCGAGCGCGAGAGGGAGATTAAGCGCGGTAAACGCGCCATAGCATGCAGCCAGCACCGCCTCCAAGGCGAAAACCGCCGTCCTTGGCTTTTCGTGCAGCCACGAATAAAACAGGAAACCCAGAAAATAAAACAGCAATGTCGGAAACAGATACCACGTTGTGCCGTTGATGACATCCGGCTCGCCGAACAGGTAGTTGAGCAGGGTCCCGCCGAACAGCCATTGCCTCGGGGTAAACTGCGACCAGTAGTTCGGGGCTCCGGTAATGAAGGAAAGCAGCCTCTGTACGACAAAGAAACTCGCAAATGACAGCAGCAGGGGCGGATAGATTTTCAGAACCCGTTTGGCGGCATAGGTAAATCTGCTGCCGCGTCCGCCGCCGTGCGCCAGCAGAAAACCGCTGCTCAGAAAAAATAAAATGACGCCCAAAGCCCCGAACGACTGGATAATCCCAAGCGGACGGTTAATCATGTTCTCTACAAGCCGCCCGGGAAGCCACTGCGGATTACGGAACGGGCCGAGATGGTCCCATACAATCATGGCGATCGCCGCCGCCCGCAGAAGTGTCAGAAACGGAAATGTCCTGCGGGGAGCTTTTGTTTCAGGCGCCGGAGCCGCCTCTTCCTCGTCCCGTTTTGCATCCGCTTCGCTCTGCTGTACCAGGCCATGACCGCCGGTCTCCATGTCATGCACATAGGCGTCGCTCACCTCGGCGGCGTCGCCGATCATCTGCACGACCCCGTGCTTGAGCCACACCGCTTTTTTGCAGAGCCTTTTTACCTGTTCGGAGGAATGCGACACGAAAATCAGCGTAGCGCCCTGATCGATCATCTCCTGCATCTTGCGTTCGCATTTCTGCTGAAACATAAAGTCGCCCACCGACAGGATTTCATCCACAATCAGAATATCCGGCACAACAACCGTCGCGATGGAAAATCCCAGCCGCGCAACCATTCCGGAGGAAAAGTTCTTCACCGGAACATCCACAAAATCCCACAGCTCGGCAAAATCCATGATTTCCTGAAATTTCTGCTCCATAAAAGCGGTGTCGTAGCCCAGCACCGCACCGTTCAGGAAGATATTCTCCCTTGCAGTCAGGTCCATATCAAATCCGGCGCCCAGTTCAATCAGGGGCGCCACGCTGCCGCGGACATCCACGCTGCCCTGTGTCGGATAAAAAATCCCGGAGATTACTTTCAGCAGGGTGCTTTTCCCACACCCGTTTTCGCCGATGATGGCAAACGGCTCTCCGCGCCTTACGGAAAAGCTGACTTTACGCAGCGCGTAAAACTCGTCAAACAGCAGCTGGCGTTTGAGAAATTTGACCACATATTCTTTTAAATTGTCCACTTTTTCCTTGGACAGATTAAAACGCATCGATACGTCTTTTACTTCAACGATATAGTCTTCCTGCTGTTCGTTCAAATCCGACTACCTCCTTCCTGTGCCACTGTCTAAATATGCAGAATAAAGTTGGCCTGTCTTTTCCGGAACAGCCAGATTCCGACGGCCATCACAACAAGACACCATGCGCAGCTGGCGGCTGTATTCTGCAAAGTGGGAACACGGCCATAGAGCACGATTTCCCGGAAGCAGTCGATAAACAAAAACAGCGGGTTCAGCCGGATGAACGGCTGGACGCTTTCCGGGATACTTTCAATCGGATAAAAAATCGGAGTCAGGTACATCCATGCGGTCGTCATGACGCCGTACAGGTGTGTCATATCCCGGAAGTAGACCGCGAAAACGGAGAGAATCAGGCCCATGCCCATGGAAAAAACCAGCACATACGCAAGCGGGAGCGGAAACAGCAGGATGACCGGGGTAACCGGCGTCCTCGTCGCAAGCATCACGACCACTACCGCCGCAAGAGAAAACAGCAGTGTGACAAAGCTGGAAAGCACGCGTGAAATCGGAAAAATATATTTAGGGACATAGACCTTTTTAATTAAGGAAACATTCCCGATGATAGAGCCCATTGCCATGTTGGTGGATTCAGAAAAAAAAGTGAACATGATTTGCCCTGTGATCAGATAGATCGGATAATTCGGGATGTCAAACCGGAACATATAAGAAAAAACAACCGACATGACCACCATCATCAGCAGCGGATTCAGCAGGCTCCACAAATAGCCCAATACCGATCGGCGGTATTTGACCTTGAGGTCCCGCTGCACAAGGCGCATAAGCAGTGTTTTATATTTTTTCCACTTCAAAAACTGGGTTTTCATCTCATTCAATGGTTTTCGCCCCATTCCGAACGGTTATTTGCACAGAATACCTTTTTTCAGCTTTTCATAGAAGTCCAGCCCGACGTGCAGACGGTTTAACTGCCGGAGCAGGAGCGCTTTTTTCCGGACTGCCTCTCCGATCTCCCGCTCCTCGCCTCTCACATAGCGTTCCCATTCGAGCGCGCGCCTGCGGCCTTCGGCACGGTCGGGCAGGTACATGTATAATGTCGTCAGGTGATCCGCCGCCGCCTGCGAGATTCTGAAAAAACAGTATCCCCGCACATCCGGGTTCATCTGCGCGGATTTGTAAACCTTTATCAGCCGGCGGACGATCTGCTCCCGGTGACCGGCATATTTCGCGCGGTTCTGCGGCGAGGTGCTTTGGGCAGGATTTCCCACCAGATAGCGGTAAATATCCAGATCGTAATAGATTACGCTCTGCGCGTAAAGGAAAGGCAGAATGACATATTCCTCATCCACAAAGAAAATCTTGTCCTGAAGGGTGATGCCGTTCTGACGGAGCACCCTCGTGCGGTAGGCTGTGGAATGGATGCAGGGCGCGTTCAGCCTGCACCGGGAAAACCCGGTATAAAGGCGCCCATATTCCACATCATGAAACCGCACGGGGAACTCCTCGCCGGTCGCCATCAGGACCTTGCGGTAGTTGGTCTGCACCACGTCCGCTTCACAGGTTTTGAGGGCTTCCACTAAACGCAGCAGATCCTCCGTATTGACCCAATCGTCCGCGTCCACAATTCGGAAATAGCGGCCGGATGCCTGCTCCATTGCAGCATTGATCGAGGAACCGTATCCCCGGCTGTCCCGCCGGAGCAGGCGAAAAATCTGCGGGAACCGGTTTACAAAGCCCTCAGCGATTTCCGCCGTCCTGTCGGTAGACGCGTTGTCCAAAATAAGAACCTCCAACGCGGTTCCAAACCGGCTGTCGGCATAGGTGGGCAGGTTTTTGGGCAGGTGCTTTTCCATATTATAGGAAGGAACGGCAATCGTAAGCACTTTTTCCTGCGCGGATGCGCTGATCGTTTCCATCCGGAACTCCTCCTCTTGTTTTAACGGCCTTTTTTCAGAACCTGTAACAGCCGATGCGGCAAAAGCCCAACAGCCAGCGGTTTGATCACATAAGGAAACCCCTTTGGCAGCATTCCGAGCGCGCGAAATCTGCAAAACCGGGTGACCGCTTCATTCACCCGGTGGCGGTATTTACGCTTCTTATAGTCCTCCGGTGATATCTGGTAAGAAAACAGCGATTCCTGCAGGTTATATCCATACAGGCCCTTTTGGTACATCCTCAAAAGGAGATCGTAATCCTCGCAGAGGATGACCCATCTGGAGCGGCTGTAATTACCCACTTCCTCTATCGCGCTTCTGCGGAACACAAGCGTCGGATGGATAAATGGCATCGAAAACAAAAAATCCTCTTTCTGAGGATATTCAGGAAAACGGCGCTCCCCGCACAGTTTCCCCGCACAAAAAAGGGAGACATTGCACCCGGCAAACGCAATCTCCGGATGGGCTTTCAGAAACGCGGCCTGTTTTTCGAGACGGTTCGGTGCGGAAACGTCGTCCGCGTCCTGCCTTGCGAAAAGGTCGCCACGCGCCACGCGGATACAGGCGTTCAGCTTGTCCGGCAGCGTGACCGCATCGCCGGTGCGGACCAGCCGGATGCGGCTGTCCTGCTCCGCGTACAGGTCCAGCAGATAGCAGACCGCTCCGGATGACCCGTCATCGCAGATCAGGAACTCGAAGTCCCTGTAAGTCTGCGTTAAAATGGATTCCACCGCGCGCCGCAGGTCCTGCGTATCATGGCCGGGCTGATAGACCCCCATTAATATGGATATACTGGGCAAAATGCCGCCTCCTGTTTATTCTCTGATTCCGTATAATGCAAGTATCGTCGGGAGAACCTCGCTCAGTGCGTATTTTCCGACTTTTTGACGTGCCGCTGCGCCATACTGCGCGCGCAGCTCCGGATGCCGGTAAAGCGCCAGCAGTTTTTCCGCCAGATCGCCGGCATGTCCCGATCCGAAAAGCAACCCTGTCTCCCCGTCCTCAACCAGTTCCCGATGGCCCTTCACGTCGCTTGCCACTATGGGCAGACCGCAGGCCATTGCCTCCATCAGGTGGAAAGGCAATCCTTCTGAAAGGCTCGGCGTTACCGCCGCGTCACACAGCGGATAAAGCGCCGCCATGTCGGCCACCTGCCCCTCAAAACGGATCTGTTTCTCCATCCGCAGAGAGCGGGCCAACTCCCGGCAGTCCTCCAGAAGGACCCCGGACCCGGCAAGCAGCAGGCGCGCATCCGGCATTTCGGGCGCCGCCTTTGCAAAAGCCTGTATCAGAAGCCGCTGATTTTTCCGCTTTGAAAATTCCGCGGCATAGACAAACAGCACTTCTTCCTCACGAAACCCGGCCTCCGTACGGCGTTTCCCGCGTTCTTCCGATGAAACAGGCAAGAACCGTTCCATATCAAAGCCCATCCCGTTGATGGCGCATAACTTATCGTGAGAAAGCCGGTGCCGCCTGGCAAGCTCGTAATCTTCCCCGTTCATGGTCATCAGCAGGTCGGTTACCCGGGCGCAGAGCTTTTCAGGCAGCAGATAGGCCCATTTACGCAGTCCCTGAGCCTCGGAGAATAAATATCCATGGCAGGTATAAAACACTTTCGGACGGTCGCGCAGCAGCAGCACAGCCGCCCTGGTTACCGCCGCCGCCAGTGTTGTATGTGCGCTGAGTATCTCAAACTGTTCGCGCTTCATCAGCGCGCGCGCTTTGATAATCGCTTCCAGGTTGCGGAAACTGAAAAAGCGTTTTTGGAAGGGCAGCTCGACCACATGGTCGGCATACGGCACCGCCCCGGAGCTACCGGCCGCAACCCATACCTCATAGCCCTGTTCCCGGAATGCCTTTAGATACGGCAGATGGAAATTCCTGATGTGGGAAAGGGTTGAAGCGCAGAATAAGATCTTTTTATAAATTGTTGCCGCCTCCTGTATGACTTATTACCGGCGTCTCCCAATTCTATGTAGATCGCGCTTTCCGGCGTTGCATTTTCACAGGCCAAAACCGGCCGGACTGATCAATCCTCCTGAACACTTGCCCGTGAGGTTTTGGAGGAGGATTGTTTCGATGAGGAAGCGTTTTTTGACGTGCTCTTTACGGTCGGCAGCAGGTCGTCCGGTTCCTCCTCGTCCGTCTTATCCTTACCGGACGATTTAGAGGACGCTGATTTGGATGAGGAGGAAGATTTCTTTTTCTTCGCCTTGGAAGAGGGCTTATCCCCCGGGTCAAGCTCTTCCTCGTCTTCCTCCTCATCAAGTTCTTCGTCCTCAGAGGAGGAAGGCTGCGGATGGGCTTTCGCCCATTCCAGCGCCGCCTTCTGCTGCGCCTGCGCAATCCGGTTCGTGACTTCCTCCGGCACGACATAGGTATCCGGATCAAAGGTGCCATATAAAAACTCATGCAGAATTTTCGCGTTTTCCTCAAAATCCAGCAACATCAGGCTGCGCCCGTCCGATGACAGCTTGTTGCCGAAAGTTCCCGGAAGCGGCAGTGACAGCTGTTCCAGCTTGACGCCGAGAAAGAACGGCGCCTTGGGGAGCAGCGAATTGATCTCTTTCTTCGTCATGTTTGTCTGCACAAGAGGGAGCATCTTATCCAGCAGGCCGTTGATTTGCAGCAGATTCAGGTGCTTGGTCTGCTCCAGGGCCGCCTGCAGGACCGTACGCTGGCGCTGCATGCGGTGCCAGTCATCATCAATAAATCTTTCGCGGGCGTATTGCAGGGCATCGTAGCCGTCCAGATGGTTAAGTCCCGGGTACACCTTGTGCTTCGTTGTCGCGTTGGTATAAATCTCCCCGTTCAGCGCTGCGGCTTCCGTTTCCGTCAATGTAATATCCACACCGCCGATTGCGTCAATGAGCTGCGCAAAAGCGTGAAAATTCACCCGGGCATAGCGGTCAACATCCACATCAAACTGCTTGCTGACGGTCTTCAGCATCAGGTTTGCCCCACCATAGCGGAAAACATGGGTCAGCCAGTCATCTTCCTGTCCTTCAATCGGAACGCCGATTCCGCGTTCCAGACTCACCAGACGGGCGGTATGGTCTTTCAGGTTGAGGCTTAACAGCATTGTACAGTCTGAACGGGCGTCTACGCTGAATTTTTCCGACCGCTCATCTGTTCCGAGGAGCAGGATATTAAAATACTTTTGCCCGCCAAATCCGGAAGCGGTATTCTGTGGTTCCGTCTGATCCGTCCGATTCCCCGAATCATCCACATAATTGATTTTATCCAGCTTGGACTGCAAATACTCCCACGCGCCGAACGCTATAAGCAGCACCAAAGACACTACACCGATCAGCACCGTGTATCTGGTGGCTTTAAACTGTCCGAATTTATTTTCATGATCCATTATAATACGCCTTTCACTGTGCACACAATTATGATAGGTCTTTCACTGTATCCACATACTATCACCATAATATTCTTTATAATAAAACGGTACTGATTATATATGCTTTGTCAATTCCTGTCAATCAAAGAATTCATAAAATACAGCTTTTCACCCGAATTCTGTATAACAATACCACAATCCGGCTATAGTTCCTCCGACTCATTGACAAATCCTTTTACCAATGTCATCAGGAGGATTTTAATGTCCAGCATAAAGGACCAGTTTTCAATATAAAACAGATCGCACTTGACACGTTCGACGATCGAGGTGTCCCCTCTCCAGCCGTTCACCTGTGCCCATCCCGTAATACCCGGCCGGACAAGATGCTTGAGCATATATAAAGGGACTTCGTCTCTGAATTTTTCCACAAAGAACGGACGCTCAGGCCGCGGTCCCACCAGGCTCATCTCCCCTTTGAGAACGTTCACCAGCTGCGGCAGCTCATCAATGCTGTATTTGCGGATAAACGCACCGAATCCTGTGCGCCTGCAGTCACCCCGGCATCCCCAGGTTGTCATGTCGCCTTGATTCTGGGCCTGCATGGAGCGGAATTTATACATTGTGAATTCTTTCCTGCTGCGTCCGATCCTCTGCTGGCAATAGATGACCGGTCCCGGCGAAGAAATACGGATACAGACTGCGGTCAGCAGCATAAGCGGAGAAAGCACGATCAGCAAAAACAGCGAACCAAAAATATCCAGGCTGCGCTTCATCAGGCTGTTCATTAGATTGTCCAGCGGAATTCTGCGCACATTGACCAGCGGAATTCCGTCAATCTCATCCACATGAGGGTGTGCCGGCATATACTTTGAATAAAAGGGGAGCAGACTGGATTTTACGCCCTCGCGCTCGCAGACTTCAATGATTTCCCCCAGCAGCGGCAAATCGCTATAGTCCAGAGAGATAACAACCTCATCCACCCGGCATGTTTTTAAAAACGATTCCAGCATGGAAATCTGGCCTATGTAATTGATTTTGCGCTTTTCCTCCGGGCTTTTCAGGTTGCTCAGATACCCAATCACATCGTAGCCGTAATTACGGTTCGCCATCATTTTGTCAAATAATTCCCCTGACGCATGGTTCCAGCCGACGATCAGCAGACGCTTCAGGGTATAGCCTTTCTGCCGGAGAGAGCGCAGGAACAGCCGGATAAAAATACGCAGGGCCGCGGAGAGCACGGTGTTGATCAGCGCAAACAACAGAATCACCATGCGGGAGAGGTCCACTACCCGCAGAAAAAAGCTGAGTACAAAAATAAATACCAATCCGACCAGATTGGCACTGATAACTTTTTCTGTCTCTGCCAACAACGGTTTATAACTGAGCAGATCATACAGTTCAAACACACTATAAATCAAAAAGTAAACCGGAAGGATCAGTACCATCATCCGCATGTAATAATCCAGGCCGAAAACTTCCCAAAATCCGCGGAACACATAAAAACGTATTCCGAATGCCGTGATAATGGAAATCAGGCCGATTATGACATCCGCGCATTTCAGCAGCGTCACAAAACTGTGTTGATTTTCCTTAACCATATTCTAATTCCTTTTTATTTTGCTTGTTGATGTTTTACATGATATATCAATAGGTTTTCCATAATAGAAACCCCAATTCTGCAATTATAGTCTAAACGAAAATTCTGTCAAGTTTCGACAGCACTGAAAATATTGTCCGGCAGGCAACTTTTTCACTTTTAATAAAACTGCATGGGAACCGAAAACGTTTCCTATGCGGTTTTATTGTGCTTTTTTTCTAATAAAAAGCAGGATTTTCGAACCAATTTTTTGAGTTATCACGATACCGATGAATAAAAAAATTTTCAATTTTGTCACATTTTACATGTGTTCATCGTCTAATTTATGCCAAGCAAAATTAAAGGAGGTTTTTTCTATGGTTCTTAGAATTCCAAAAATCATGAAACTATTTCTGAGCTTTCTTATGACGGCCGCACTTGTCCTGCTGTCGGCGTTTCCCGGGGTGTCGTTCGCGGCGGGCGGGCTGACCCTTTCCACAACCTATCCCGGTATTATGGTCAAAGCCGGCGAAAATGTAAATTTCTCTCTGGAAATTGCCAACAACAGCGGCGCCGGGCAAAACGTCGCACTGTCGGTCGAATCGATTCCGGACGGATGGAAGGGCTATTTTGAAGGCTCCGGCAAACTGGTGGGCCGCGCCTACGTGAATCCGGATAAGCCCGCTAATGTTGATTTTAATGTACAAGTCCCCGCGGATGCCGCGGAGGGTAACTATCAGATCGCCCTGAAAGCAGACGCAGGCAGCGGAATCGCTGACGTGCTGAATCTGGAGCTGGAAGTCGGCGCGGTGGAATTCGTGCAGGGAAAATTTACATCCCAGTATCCCGAACTGCAGGGGCCGGGCAGCGCTGCCTTTAAATACAGCGTCGATCTGGTGAACAACAGCGGCGAGGACCAGTCCTACAGCCTGTCCGCAAAGGCACCGGACGGTTGGCAGGTGACCTTTTCGCCTTCCTATGACGCCAAGCAGATTGCAAGCCTGAGCGTGAAGCCCGGCGAAAGCCAGGGGCTGAATGTCGACATTGTTCCCGCCCAGAATGTAACGGCCGGAAAATACACCGTAACCTGTTCGGCGGTTTCCGCCACAGAAACTTTGACAACCGACTTGACTGTGCTGATCACCGGTACTTATAATATGGAATTGAGCACGCCTACCGGCCTTCTGAGTCTGGATGCCCACGCCGGCAGGGAAACGCCTGTAACCTTGACGATTCAGAACAAGGGCAGCGCGGAGCTGAAAAATGTCACGCTTTCCTCCTCCGCTCCCGCAAACTGGGCGGTACGGTTCGCACAGCCCACGATTGATACCATTGCCGCCGGAGCCTCCCAGGAAGTCATCGCTTATGTAAAACCCGGAACCAGCGCGATTGCCGGGGACTATGCAATCTCCATCTCCGCAAGCACAAATGAGACAAAGAGCCAGGCGGATTTCCGGGTAGCTGTGAAAACACCTACCATCTGGGGCGTCGTCGGCATTGTCATTATCCTCGCGCTGGCGTACGGTCTTGTCCGTGTATTCCGGAAATACGGGAGACGGTAACTATGGAAAATAAGAACTGCATCATCAAAACGGAAGGGCTGACTAAACGGTACGGCAGCCTGACGGCGGTAAACGGGCTGAATCTGGAAATCCGGGAGGGAGAGGTGTTTGGCCTGCTGGGGCCCAACGGTGCCGGCAAAACGACCACAATCCTCATGCTGCTCGGCCTGACCGAGCCCACCGGGGGGAAAGCCTCCATCAGCGGTTTCAACTGCACCCGCGAACCGATCGCCGTCAAGCGGATTGTCGGTTACATGCCGGACAACGTCGGATTTTACGGGGATATGACCGGGCGGGAAAATCTGCGCTTCACCGGGGCTCTGAACGGCGTTTCAAAAGAAGAAACAGAAAAGCGGATCGACAGCCTGATTGCAAGGGTCGGCCTTCAGCACGCCGCGGACCGGCGGGTCAACACCTATTCGCGCGGCATGAAGCAGCGGCTCGGCATTGCGGATGTGCTGATGAAGGACCCCAGGGTCGTCATTCTGGATGAACCTACGCTGGGCATCGACCCGGAAGGCATCCATGAGCTGATGGCCCTGATCCGCCAGCTGGCGGAGGAGGACGGGCGCACGGTTCTGCTTTCCTCCCATCAGCTGTATCAGGTGCAGCAGATCTGCGACCGTGTGGGCATTTTTGTAAAAGGTTCGCTGATTGCCTGCGGCAATCTGGAAGAACTGAGCAGAAACAAAAGTGGCGTACGGACGCTGGAATTTGCCGCGCAGCCGGACGATGAAAGCCTGAACCGGCTCATTCGTTCCCTGGACGGCGCGCAGGATGTCCGGCGTGAAAAAGACTTTTACCTGATCGATTCCACGCAGGATCTCCGAACCGACCTGGCAAAGGCGGCGCTGGAAGACGGATACGCGCTGTGTCTTGTACGCGAGCGCGGCGGAGACCTCGACGATATTTACAGAAGTTATTTTGCAAGGAGGGAGTAGAATGATGAAAGCAGCAGCCGATTTTATCAGGCAGGGAACGCAATGGCTGCACACGGCTTCCCGCTTTCAGGGCAGCCGGGGCGATGCCCGCGGAAATACGGGCCTGATGGTCCTCTATCATAAAGAGCTGGAGGACCAGTTCAGCAGCAAGCGGTTTTTGATTGTGCTCGGGCTGATCTTTGTAACCGGGCTGGCAAGCGTCTACAGCGCCGCCTCCGGAATCCATGCGGCGGTCAGCAAACAGGGCACCGATTTTGTATTTTTAAAGCTCTTTACAAGCAGCGGAGCTTCCCTGCCCTCTTTTTTAACCTTCATCGCGTTTTCGGGACCGATTGTCGGGCTTGCGCTCGGTTTTGACGCAATCAACGGCGAAAGGTCCCGCGGAACACTCAGCCGGCTGATGGCGCAGCCGATCTACCGCGACGCTGTCATCAATGGGAAGTACCTCGCCGGGCTGACTGTGATTGCCATTATGGTTTTTTCCATCGGGCTGATTGTCGGCGGGCTTGGAATTATCCTGATCGGAGTCCCCCCGACAGCCGAAGAACTTGCCCGAATCCTGCTGTTTTTGGTGTTTACAGTGGTGTATATGGCGCTGTGGCTGGCGGTGTCGATGCTGTTCTCCATTTTATTCCGCCATGCGGCGACGTCCGCGCTGTCGGTGATTGCGGTATGGCTGTTCTTTGTGATCTTCATGCAGCTAGTGGCCGGAATTGTGGCAAATGCGCTTTTCCCGGTCAGCGACTCCGCGAACTATGCGGCCATGATTCACAATGTCAACACGCAGCAGGCGCTCAGCCGCCTCTCCCCATCCGTGCTTTACAGCGAAGCGGTCGGCACAATCCTGGACCCGAGCGCCAGAACGCTGAGTTCCTTCCTCTTAACCGATCAGATTCAGGGTGCGGTGGCGGGAGCGCTGCCATTTGGGCAGAGTGTGCTGCTGGTCTGGCCGCACCTGATCGGATTGCTTGCACTGACCGTCCTGTGCTTCGCCATTTCTTACATCAGTTTCATGCGCCAGGAGGTTCGTGCCGGTTAGGCGGCTCCATTTCCTGCGGAAAGGGTGAATGGTATTGGCAGAAGAAACGCAGTGCGGATGTATTTTGAAGGATACACCGCAGACCGTTCTGTTGGAACAGATGATAGACCAATACGGTTCCAGGGTTTTAAAGCTGGCCTACTATTATGTCCGTAATTACAGTGACGCGGAGGACATCATGCAGGAGGTTTTTCTGCGGGTCTATCAGAATATGCACTCCTTTCGCGGGGAAAGCGCCTGTTTCACCTGGATCTACCGGATCACGGTAAACCTGTGCAAGGATTACCTGCTTCGGCAGGGGCGCAGGCAGACGGTGCCGCTGGTTTGCGACACATGCGGCGAAAGCCTTCCCGAACAGGAGCGGATGTTCGAAGCCGCGGAAGGCGGCGAAGTGTTCAGCGCCGTGATGGAACTGCCGTTAAAATACCGCACTGTAATCGCATTGTACTATTTTGATGAAATGCCTGTGAAAGAAATTGCAAACGCTTTAAAGGTATCGGAGTGTAATGTGCGGGCAAGGCTGAGCCGGGGCAGAAAGCTGCTGAAAGAAGCATTAAGTGCGAAAGGGATGAGTATATGAACGAAAAAAGGCTTGAAGAATGGCTGCACAAAGGGAAAACCGAATCGGAAGCGTTCTTTTCACACAGCGACCTGAACGCTTTGAAACAGAAGATCCTCCAAAGCGCTGCCAATGGACACAGTAGCGAGTCTTCCATCGTTCTGCTTCCCAAGCGCAAGGTGCGGCGTTCTTTCTGGTACAGGGCGGGGGCCGCAGCAGCAGGAATGCTTCTCTGTGCAACGCTGCTGCTGACAGTTGTGAACCGCCAGCCCGATTGTCCGGATAACCCCGTAAGCGGGATGACCCAGCAGCCGATCCAGCTTGATGACAGCGGAAAAGACTATCAGGTAAGTTTCTTCCCGGTGGAAATTCCGCAGAGCGAGCCCAGCATTATGAGTGTGCTATGGACAACGGATCTGGACGGACAGTCCGAAATGCTCTATACCAGCCTGTTTGAAAGCTGCAACGAGCTGTATCCGGTTTCCACGATTGCGCTGCCCGGCGCCAGCAGCCGATTCGTCCTGCTCACCTCCGGAGACAGCGCCAGGGGTTTTATCCATTACCGTCTGATCGGTTACGCGGCGGGGACTATAACGACTCTGTGGTCGCAGGACTATGTGCCGGATGGAAAGCTGGGCGTTCAGGACAACATGCTGATCGAGCAGCGCTCTTCCGACAAAACGCAAACGCAGGTATCCTATATCCTGCCTTACCATGTTGTGGATACCGCTACGGTTTCCCTGCCGGTAGAGCACCTGCAGCTTCATGTCGGCGATCTGGTGATATTCGTCGGCGACAGCGAAGAGCCTCTGTTTGATATCTCGGCGCAAACCGGGATGATGCGGAGAGTGGAAAACGGGAGTGACCTATATGGGGAAGAACGCGGGGTTGCGTTCGTGGCATCTGGTTCCGGCAGCGACCTGTTATCGCTTTCCAAAGAAAAAAGTCCCGAGGCCGGGCATCTCACGCTGGATATTTTACAGTGAGCCTTCTGAAACAACGATGAAAAGAGCTTCCGCAATTTTTGCGGAAGCTCTTTTCCATATCTCCCATTTTACTGATAATTCAAATGCAGGATCTCCTTGATGATATACTGCGCGCCCGCTATGGGACTTGGAATTTCCACGCCAAACGAGAGAAGGATTCCCATTGTGAGCGCGGCCAGAAAAAACAGAGAATAAACAGACAGCTCCCGCCACTGTTTCTTTCCGATCAGCTCCGGAACATCGGCAAAAGCAATCATCAAAAAGGCTACTAAAGTCAAAAAAATCATGATGCCCCAACCTCCTTTTGACCTTTGTATGATTTCCGGATCAAAGCCACTGTTAAAGTGATAACGGGCAAGACTGCTTCAAAAAAGGTGGAATAATGTGCAGCAATATTGCGCCCCCAATAGGCCATTTCAGCCGAAGACGGAAAGGCCATGGCGGCAAACCCTGCTGCCAGCGCACCCATCACGACTGCCAGAGCCTTATAGGAGCACAGACCGAATATCTGTGAAGCAGATTTTACAGTTGCAAACAACGCAACGGAAGTTTTGAAAAACTGCAGGATAATCAGCAGGATGATAAAGAACACCTCCACCTTGGTCAGCGTATTCCCGATATTGATCAGGCGGAGCACTTCGAGGGTGGGAAGGGTCAGATAGGCTCCCAGTACTCCCAATACGGCCGTATCCCTGACAATCGTCACCAGAAGCGTGATTGCTCCAAACGTTAAACCAAGAAAAACCGGTTTTCTTAAACTCCTTCCCTTCTCTACGTGGGGAAAAATCATCATAAAAACAATCACATCACAAAACGGGACAGCAGCCATTGTGTGAGAAGCCTGAATATAGTTCGTAACCGGGAAAGAAAAAATGGGGAAAAAGCTTGAAAAATCCATTTCTTTTATCAGCATTGAAACGTTCGCTGCAATAAACAAGAGCACCATAATAACAAACAGCGCACTGTACCGGGTCATGGACTCGACGCCTTTCCGTACCGAGTAGGCGCAGGTTAGAATGAACAGGATGATAACTGCCATCAGCGGCGTTTCCGGCATGATATAGCCGACCACAAAGGAGCCGATTGTAATCGTGTTTAAAAAAACCAGCGAAAAGAAGAACCATAGATACAGCACAGAAAACAGTTTGCCGACCACTTTCCCCAGAGCCAGATCGTTGATCTCAATCAACGACTTTTGCGGATACTATTCAGCCAGTTTGACATATACCCAGATGACAGGCAAACTGAGCAAATAACCCAGAATCACACAAATCCATGTTTCCTGTTTCAATACACTGAACACAAAAGAGCTCAGGGACGTGGATGCCTGGATAAAACAGATAATGGAAAACATGAGCATCGACGGCGAAATCTGTTCTCTCGTGCTCTTCATGCGGTCTACTCCTTCTCCGGGCTGGTAGGCTTACCGAGTCTTCCGACTCCGGTTATTTGTGCGGTAATTTCCAAGTCTATGTCAAGCTTCTGAAAGAGGTCATCCCAGTTCGATTCAAGCGCCTTCCATTCCTTGGGGTATTTTTTATGAATACTTTCCCCGAACTTGAAAATATCCGCATTCAGTTCACGTGCTTTTTTGATAGACTGCTGTATTTCTTCCCTGATTACCTGGGCGGTTGCCTGATTCAGCTGCTGCATTTTTTCAGGCGTTGCCAGGTTTTCCTCTCCCTTTTGGCTTCCCAGCGATCCCGACTGTTTAATCTTGATCTTCATCTGGATCGTACCGTCGTCTTTCATTTCCGGGGTTACTTTTGTGCTTGATTTTATATTTTCAATCGTTGCTTCTATTCCGTTTACGTTTACATTCAGCAGACCGCTTTTGATACGATTGGTCACCCACAACAGCCCTCGCGTTTCGGTTTCCGTGAGCTTTCCAATCATTTTCCCTTGTTTTAAAACGGCGCCGGCCGACACCTTGACTCTCTTTTCTTTTCCTGTTCCCTCAGTTGTGATGAGCGGGGCAACAGTCGCCGCCGTTTCATTGGTCAGGCACTTCATAAAGTCAACCAGTTCGAGATCTGCGGTTTGAGAAGTAGCACTTCTGTTTTCCAGCAGCTGTGCAATACTGGAAGCGGGAACTTTCCCGAAATCAGGTTCAAAGTCAAGCGTATCGCTCGCTTTGCCCGGCGCTATCAGAATATTCATGTTCAGCCGCGCCTCGTGGTCCCGCATGAAAATGTCCAAATAGTCCTGGATGCCTTCCTCAGCCAGATCCTCGCCAAAAATAACGACCTGAGTGTAAGGAATGTATAATTTTCGGCTGACCTTATGCGTGTCTTGTCTTAAAATAGAAAAAACATCCGTACCCGTATTGGTCAGGTTAAAATATGCTTTTTCGTCGCTTCCCGCCTGCCCCTCCGCGGGATGGAGTTTGTCCGCTTTTATAATTTGTGTCGTTAACTCTATTTCATCCCCTGCTTGCGCCTTATCAATACCAATGCCCATTACAATGGCAAGCGTATTCAGTTCACGGCGGTTCCAGCAACCGGTCAGCATAAATAGCTGGGTTACAGCTAAAAGAATAATTCCCGCAGATTTTACTTGCTTATTCATTGCTTATCATCCTGATTTTCTGAGTCATCTGCCTCATCAAAAGGAGGCGGAACAAAAAAACGCTGTCTTGTCCGATCCCTGTTCGCCATATTGTGGGGACGGGTAATCATCATCCACAGCGGAGCGCGGATCAGCGAATCCTTGAGATCTTGTACCTGGAGCGGAACAATCGGAGAAAGATACGCGTATCCAAATGATTTTAGTGAGGATAAATGCACCAGCGTCCCGAGGATTCCGATTGTAATTCCAAAGCCGCCCATAGTACCGGCGAGGATTAAATAGAAAAGCCGCAGTATCGCGGCAGAATCCGCCTGCAGAGGGACTGCGAAGACGGATACCGCGGTAATTGCAATCACGATGACCATCGGCGATCCGATCAGCCCGGCGGATACCGCGGCATCGCCCATAATGAGCGCGCCGACAATGCTCATCGCCTGACCCACCGGTTTGGGCAGCCTGACTCCCGCCTCCCGCAGAATTTCAAAAGCCAGCAGCATGACCATCGCTTCCAAAACAGCGGGGAAAGGGATTCCTTCCCTCGCCGCGACCATGGTAAACAACAACTCTGTCGGGAGTAATTCCTGATGAAAGGTTGTGACCGCGACATATAATGCCGGGGACAGTACCGTAACGAAAAAAGCCGTATATCTGACCAGACGAAGCATTGACATAAAATAGGGGCGGGAATAATAATCTTCCGTGGTCTGAAAGCTTTCTTCAAACAGGAAGGGGGCGGTCAGCACGAAGGGGGTGCCGTCAATTAAAATTGCCACGCGTCCCTCCAGAATTCTTGCGGCCGCCGTATCGGGTTTTTCGGTATATCCGACGGTGGAAAAAATCGAAAACGGCGCGTCCTCTATATATTGTTCAATATATCCGGATTCCAGAATTGCATCCGTGTCGATTTTGTCAAGCCGCTTTTGGATGTTGTCAATCAGGCTCTGGTTGGTGGTTCCCTTTAAATACGCCACACAAATCGAAGTTCTGGTCTTTTTCCCCAGGACCCGTGAATCGAAGGTAAGCGCGGGGTTTCTGATTTTTCTTCGAATCAGTGACACATTTGTGCGCAGGCACTCCGTGAATCCTTCGCGTGGGCCCCGGATGACCGACTCAGACGACGGTTCCTCAACATTGCGCTTATCCCCGCCCCTGCATGTAACCAGAAGTCCCTGGTCCGAATGATCCAGCAGCAGGATAACTTCTCCCGTCAGGCAGCCTTGGACAAGTTGGCTGATAACACAGTCATCTTTTACATCGGAAGCGGCGACCATTGCCCTCCTGACGACCTGCATGTCGCATTTTTCGCTGTTGAGGCGCAAATCCGACAGGAGAATTGATACATCAGCGGTTCAATGATGCTCTCATTGATCATCCTTAAATTCACAAGGCCTTCGAGATAAATAACAGCGGCATTGATCCGGTTATGATCAAACGAAAACTCCCGCACAACCAAGTCACTGCTGTTGTGAAACGCGGCTTTCAGCGTTTCCAGATTTTCTGAAAGGCTGCCGGTCAATTTCTTTTCCGGTTTGTCCGGGCCGTTCTGCGAGCCGGAATCGATCCGTCGTGTTTTTTGACTTTTTATAACTGAATAGCGCATTTTTCTGAAAAAATATCTAAACAAAGCAGCAGCACCCACTTATTATCGAATTTGTTTTTGTAGTATTTTCATTTTTTGAGCAATTATTCCTACACTGCAAATCACTGTGGGTCCGGAAGCCTTGCAAACCATTTAACTGCCTGTTCAATCTGCCGATCCCAAAACCGCCATTCGTGTTTACCCGGTCCCTCTACAAAGACCATTGGATATTGCAGCCTTTCCAGCCCCGCCTTCAGATGCAGATTCATCGGGTAACACAGCGTGTCATCGATGCCGCAGGCAATGTATGCGGGCGGCATTCTATCTCCCTTTCGCTTTAACCGCCCGGCCAGGCCCAGCAAATCCGCCGGGCTGTCTTTAATGCGGGACAAATCCCCCAATACATCCTCCGCAATTTGTGTGATGCCCTGCGCCACCGCAAAGCGTGCCAGTTCCTCCACATCGACCGCCCCGGAAAGGGATGCAAAAGCGGCGTACTGCCAGTTATTTGTCAGGGCGGCTTTGCAGGCGCCGTATCCTCCCATGGAAAGCCCCGCAATAAACGTATCCCGCCGCCTTCCGGATATCCGGAAATTCATGCGTACAAAACGCGGCAGTTCCTCAGTCAGATAGGTAAACCAGCGCTGTCCGTGCGCCATGTCAGTGTAAAATCCGTTTTCCCCGTAGGGCATAACAAGCGCGAAGCCGTATTCCTGCGCATAAAGTTCAATCCGTGTTTTGCGCAGCCATGAGGTTTCATCTCCGAACATGCCGTGCAGGAGATAAATGACCGGATAGGGCGGTCTGGACGCGTAAAGCTGCTCGAGGCTCATGCTCATCGACTGGCTGCTGTCCGGCGTCGGCAAAAACACTTCCGCCTTTGCGGTCGTGTAAAGAATTTTCGAATCAAAGCTGCAGGTAAATAATGCCACCTTCATCCCCCCGTCATTCTGTCAGGTTTTTCAAATGCCGTCATTCAAATTTGCGAAACGGTGTTTGTTTTTTGAGAAGCTTTCGGTTGACCGATTCCCGGAGCAGTGCATAGAGCACCGAGCAGAGAGGCACCATAAAAAGCATTCCCACAACGCCAAACGTGCTGCCGCCGATCAGCACCGCGAACATCACCCACATCGCGGGAAGTCCCACGGAATTCCCCACAACACGCGGATAGATAAAATTATTTTCCAGCTGCTGAAGAACCAGAAACAGTACCAGAAACCACAGCGCCTGAATCGGGCTGTTCACAAGGATCATCAATATTCCGACCGCACAGCCGATAAATGCCCCAAAAACCGGAATCAGCGCGGTAAACGCGATCAATACCGAAATCATCATGGCATAAGGGAACCGGAAAATCGACATGACGGCGAAAAACAAGATTCCCAAAATCGCCGCTTCCAGGCACTGGCCGGAAATAAATTTTGAAAATGTCCGGTTTGCGAGCCTGCCGATCCGTATCGTTTCGTCGGCCAGCTTCTCCGGCAGATAGGCGTAGAGCAGTTTTCTGCACTGATGCGCAAGAAGATCCTTGCGCAGGAGCACATAGATTGCAAAGACGAACCCGATCAAAAAATTCAGGATACTGCTGAACACGGATGTGGCAATCCCCATCGTCGATTGAAAAATGCTGGTGGCGCCGTTTTGCAAAAAGCCGAAGGTCGTTTCGATAATCTTATCCCATTCCGGCTGGGTGCCGGAATCCCAGCGGTTCAGCTCCGGCAGTTGAAGCGCAAGAACAGCCCACCATGAACGGATGCGGTTTACAAACCCCGGAATCCCGGCCCGCAAAGTCTGAAAGGTGCGCCCCACCTCCGGAATCACGATAAAAAGTGCGAGAAACACCACCGCAATCACCAGCAGGATGGTAAAAACCAGGCTGATTGGGCGGCGCACATCATATAGTTTGGGATGCCTTTTTTGCAGTTTTGCCGGAAACAGCTCGCTTTCGACCGCCCGCATGGGGACATTCAAAATAAACGCAATGCAGAGCCCCACCAGAAACGGCGCCGCGATTCCAACCAAAATACCCGCAAAGCGGAACACTTCCGGAAGGTTTCGTAAGGCCCACGAAAACAGAATGGCACCGCCGGTCAGCCCTGCAATGATTTTGATATTTTTATGATTCAGCTCAAAAATGGCTATTCACCTCCCTGGTTCCCATGGTTCTTCCGATCTGTTATTATATTAATTCCAATTCTGCCAAATATTACATGAATATTAAGATTGCAGAAAAAATAGCAGTAAAAAGCGGACCGGATGGTTTTTTAAACCATCCGGTCCGCTATATATTTGATTGTGTCATTATTCGATCGTACCGCCGCCGACGACGACATCTCCGTCGTAAAGCACGACGGCCTGCCCCGCCGCAATTGCCCGCTGGGGAGAATCGAAGTCCAACCGGAAATGTGTTTCATCCGTCTGCTCGACGGTCGCCCACTGCGCTTCCTGGCGGTAGCGGACTTTTGCCTGCACACGAATCGGCTGTTTGATCTCGGCGCAGGAGATCAGGTTGATATCGGCCGCCGTCAGTGTTTTGGAATAGAGTTCCTTTTCCGGCCCAAGCGTGACGGTACGCTCCGCGGTGTTTTTCGCGCAAACATACACAGGCTCCGGAAAAGAAATCCCAAGCCCCTTTCTCTGTCCGATTGTATAGCAGACGGGGTCCCTGCATACGCCCAGGATCTTTCCGTCCCGGTCGACGAAACAGCCGGGCTGCAGCGGTTTCCCCGAATAGGTTTCCAAAAATTTGGTATAATCCCCGTCCGGGACAAAACAGATGTCCTGACTGTCGTGCTTGCGGGCGTTCACCAGCCCGTTTTCCTCCGCCATCTTACGCACTTCGGATTTTTTCATATGCCCCAGCGGAAAAAGCGTTCTGGACAGCTGGTCCTGCGTGAGCGAATAGAGCACATAGCTTTGATCTTTGGATGGATCCAGCCCTTTTTTCAGCAGATACCGCCCCGCGGAGGAATCGTACTCAATGACAGCATAGTGCCCTGTTACAACATAGTCGTAATCCAGCTGCCTTGCACGCCAGATCAGCTTGTCAAACTTGATAAACCGGTTGCAGTCAATACACGGGTTCGGCGTCGCGCCCGCCTGATATGCCGCCGCAAACCGGTCCATCACCTGCGTTTTAAAGGCATCTGAAAAATTAAACACATGAAACGGGATGCCCAGCTGATAGGCTACGCTGCGCGCATCCTCCACATCTTCCAATGAGCAGCAGGTTTTCTCCCGGCTGATGCCGACATCCTCGTTCGCAAACAGCCGCAGCGTAATCCCCGCGGTGTCATATCCCTGACGCGTCATCAAAAGAGCAGCCACGGAACTGTCCACCCCGCCGCTCATTGCAACCATAGCCCGTCTCTTTCTGTTTTCAACTTCGGAATTCAATCGACATTCACCAATTTCCCATTTAATAAGTATAGGTTATAAGCGTATACTTTTTAACCGCGCTTGTCAATAGGATGCCCAATTACAGGTACACCATTTTGCCGCTGTATTTGATTGCCGCAGGATGGAAATTGCTTGCAGTTTTTGTATGATTGTGTATAATAATTCTGGGGTGTTGAATGATTTTTTATTGGAGGGGTGTTTTATGTCGCTTACCATTTTTCCTATTACTGACCCGCAGTTTCAGCCTTATGGACAGGTTTTGCAGGGTTATGACACAGACCAGCTGATCGAGCGTCTGAATATGCTGACGCCGAAGCCCTCAAAAGGCACGATCTATGTTGCGGGCGACCCGGACATGGAAAAAATGCCGGTATGTATCGAGATCAGGGACCGTTTCTTCGGCGGGATGCCCATTCAGGTGGGTTACTGCAACGGCAGCAATCACCGGCTGGACTGTCTTGAATACCACCGCGACAGCGAAGTGGATATCGCGGCAGACGATATCGTGCTGCTGCTTGCGCATCAGCAGGAAATCGCCGACGGTAAACTGGACACTTCCCTGATCAAGGCGTTTTTGGTTCCCGCAGGAACGGCTGTGGAACTTTATGCAACAACGCTGCATTACGCCCCCTGTAATGCTCCGGGCAAAAAGAGCTTCCGCACAGCAATCGTCCTTCCGCGCGGTACCAATACGGAAAAGCCTGTTTTTGAACCGAAATGCTTTGAGGACGGGCTGCTTGCCGCGCGCAACAAATGGCTGCTGGCGCATCCCGATTCCAGTCAGGCAAAGAACGGCGCTTATATGGGGCTCACAGGAAACAATCTTGATCTTTCCAAAGAATTTCCGGAAACATAACAAAAGGCCCTCTTGTTCCGTCTGTGAATCAAGAGGGCTTTTTTCATGCTCACAATGTAATTTCGCCGGCATAGTTGGTTGCAAAGATCCGGCGCACCTCATCCATGGAATCCGTCCGGCCCAAAGCCCACATCAGCTTGGTCACCGCGGCTTCCGTCGTCATATCCCTTGCCTCGATCACCCCGGTGGAAAGGATTTTGCGTCCTACTTCATAAATGGAAAAATCGCTTTTTTCATAAAGGCACTGGCTGCAGACCACAACCGCGACGCCGTTTTCCACTAGTCGCTTTACCTGCGCCGCCAGGTCTCTGCGGATAAAATGCAGCCCCCCTGCGCCGAACGCCTCAAGCACCACCCCACGATAGTTCATCTCAAGCAGCATATCAAAAATCCGCGGATTTGTGCCCGGGATCAGTTTGAGGAGAAACACGTCGTTACAAAGCCGGTCGCACAGCGTAAGCGGGCCTTTCGGCTCCGGCGCGTGTTTGCCGATGACATGAATCCCGTCGGCAAATAATTCGCCGCGGTCTGGGCTGTTCACGCTCTCGAATGCGTCGAAACTCATGGTCCGTACTTTTACCGCGCGGCAGCCTCTGATAATCTTATGATGAAACGCGATGCTGACTCCCGGCAGTCCATAATTCACTGCGGCAAACGCTGTCGCAAGGTTACTGCGCGCATCACTGAGCGGCAGCCCGATCGGAAGCTGCGAACCAGTCAAAACGACACTTTTAGACAGGTTCTGGAGCATGAAGCTCAGCATCGACGCTGTGTAGGCCATCGTATCGGTGCCGTGGGTAATGACGACCCCGTCGTAAACAGGCAGCGCTTCGTATACGCTGCGGGCGATGAGCTGCCACTCCTCCGCTTGAATATTGGAACTGTCCAGATTTAAGATGGAACGATAAGTAATTTTATAATAATGGCCAAGTTCCTCGAGAGCCGTAAGTAATTCGGGCGGCGCCGGTTCCGGCTCCAGCCCTTCTTCCCCCTGCCTGGACGCGATTGTCCCGCCTGTGGCAAGCAGAAGTACTCTTTTCTTTGTTGTTTCCATCAGTCAAACGTCGGCTCCTCGTCCTTATGGAGATAAGCGTTTACCAGGGTCTGCATTTCTTCTTCGGAAAGCGTGACCCCCTTCCCCATTTTCGCGTGGTCCGGTGCCCATTCGCGGATATCGTATTTGGGCTCGCGTTCGTTCCAGCTGACTAAATTCAGCTCTTTTGTCCATCCGCGGCTGCTTTCGGACAGGATTGCGATTTCCTGGGTAATCTCATATTTCAGTTCGGCCATTTTAGTTTCCTCTCTTCGATAGTTTGAATGGTTTCTATACTTGGATGATTATAGCATACCACACGATTGAATTGCAATTATACGACTGCCATTATCCTGCTTTTTTAACAATTATTGCATTGAACTATTGGCAATTTTGTGCTAGGATGAAAAAAATGAAACTTTCAAAGGGGTTTCTGCAATGAAAAAAGCGATTATTTTACTTGCTGTCATAGTAACCTTATCCGGCTGCAATCTCGCAAAGCCTGCTGTTTCGCCTGAAACTGCTTCTTCCGAGCTGACTGCATCAGAAGATATCTCCGATTCGTCAGAAGTAGCCTCCGAAGCCGCTTCATCATCAGAAGCTGCCGCGTCTGAGGCCGCCGCGAAAGCCGCGTCTGAAGCTGCCGCATCCGAGGCCGCCGTGAAAGCCGCGTCTGATGCTGCCGCATCCGAGGCCGCCGAGAAAGCCGCATCAGAAGCTGCCGCATCCGAGGCCGCCGCAAAAGCCGCGTCTGATGCTGCCGCATCCGAGGCCGCCGCGAAAGCCGCGTCTGAAGCTGCCGCATCCGAGGCCGCCGTGAAAGCCGCGTCCGAAGCTGCTGCATCCGAGTCCTCTGTTACGGCGGCGAAAACGGAGACGGTTTCTGTTACCGGCAAGAATTTTTTAAGCAGCGTGGAAAAATCAATTCTGACAAAGATTAATGCCGAGCGGGAAGCAGAAGGTCTGGATGCATTGACATATGACGAAAACCTTCGTTCTGCCGCCCGCATCCGCAGCCGGGAATTGTGCAAGGCGGATAAGTTCGAACATAAGCGCCCTAACGGGGACGAGTGGCAGACTGTTCTGGAGAAGGACGTTCCCGTCCAGTATATTGCCGCAGGTGAAAACCTTTGTATGACTGAATACAACGACCCTGACAATGACACCGCCAGAGACGCCTCTTTCTGGGTGGAACAATGGATGAACAGCCCGCCGCATTATGAGAATATTATGAGGGCCGAATTCACGCATGCGGGTGTCGGACTTTATTACATTGAGAAAAACGGCATGGTTTATGCCTACGCAACCATGATTTTTGCAAAATTATAAGAAATTCCAAAAACAGCCCGTGTCGGTTGACTGAACTGACACGGGCTGTTTTGATTGGTTCAAAAAAAGACTATTTGACAGGCACAATTTCAATCCAGTATCCGTCGGGGTCATGGATAAAATAGATGCCCATTGCCGGATTTTCGAAACAGACAGCGCCCATAGCCTTATGTTTTTCATAAAGCGCGTCATACTCATCCGTTACAAAAGCAAGGTGATACTCCAAATCGCCAAGATTGTAGGGTTCACTGCGGTCGCGCAGCCAAGTCAGTTCCAGGGAAAAATCACTGCTGCCGTCCCCCATGAAAACCAGTTTAAACGAACCGTCGGCTGCATTTTTTTCCCGTACTATGGTCAGCCCAAGGGCCTCCTGATAGAAAGTGATGCTGCGCTCCAAATTCAGGACGTTGAAATTAAAGTGGTTAAATTTGAGCATATGATTCCTCCTTATTCTTCCGTTTCACGGATAAAACTGATATAGTTCATGCAGTAGTCATCCTGTCCGGCGACTACCTGCCCCGCAGCCAGCGCCGCACGCATCGCGGGGCTTGACGGATCAAGAATCGCGCTGGAAAGTCCCGCAACAAGCGCGGCCGCTACAAACGCAGAGTTGATAAGCGCGCGTTTCGGAAGCCCGAAAGAAATATTGGACAGGCCGCAGGTGGTATGGACCTCCGGATAAGTTTTTGCCACATAGGAAATTGCTGCGAGCGCAGTTTTCGCGCTTTCACCGTCGGTTGCCAGCGTTTCTATCAGAACGTCTACAAAGATCCTCTGGTCGGGCATCCCTGCCTTGCGCAATTTACCAACCAGTAGATCGATCTTCGCACATTTTTCTTCCAGCGTTCTCGGCATGCCGTCATCGTCAATCGGCAGGACGACCACGGACGCCCCCGTGCGCAGGGCCAGCGGGACGACTGTGTCGAACCGGTCGGTGATCGTTGTGGAGTTCATCATCAGCGGTCTGCCGGACACCGCGGCAGCGGCTTTGACAAGGACATCCGGGGCGGTTGAATCGATCATGATTCCGCAGTCGCAGTGTTTTTGAACCAGATCAATCACCCACAGCATCTTTTCCAGTTCCTCATCGCCGCAGATGGCTGTATTGATGTCCAAAAATGCCGCGCCGGCTTCCGCCTGCATTTTGATGAGCTTCACAATTGCAGTTTCGTCCTTCGCATTGAGCGTTTCCAATGTTTTCGGGATCGAACTGTTTAACTTTTCCCCAATCAGAATCATTCTTCCAGTCTCCTTATCTGTTCAATCAGTCCGCACACGATGTTGGTTTTTCGCAGCGGCGTCATAATATAGAACCCGTCAGCCGCCGCATAAACCTTTCTGACAATACTCATGCTATACTCGACAGAAATGCGGGCAGCCTCTTCGGGGGGTTGATCGCGCAGGCTCTCGATGACCGCTTCCGGAATTTCGATGCCTGATACTTCATTGGTTAAAAACAGTGCGTTTTTATACCCCGCGACAGGCAGAATCCCCGCCAGAATGCTGCATGGAAGCTCCTGTTTTGCTTTTAGATAATTTTCTGCCGCAGCTTCGCTGAAAATCGGCTGTGTCAGCAGCAGCTTTGCTCCGCAGTCCAGTTTTTTTCTCGCGCGGTCCAGTTCCACGGAAAATTTGGCCGCGTTCACATTCAGCGCCCCGGCAATCAAAAACGGTTTATCAGACAGGACGTCGGTATTCAGGCTGTCGATAAACGAAATCAGATCGAACGAGTTGAAATTAAACACGCCTTCCCGGCGGCGCTGCACCTCAAGAGGGTCTCCCGTAATAGCGAGGACGTGATGGATCTGCTCAAACGCGGCTCCCAGCAAACAGCCTTTCAAAGCGATCCGGTTCCGGTCACGGCAGCAAAGGTGGGGCATTACTTCTATATCAACCTCCCGCCTGATTCTGGCGGCCACCATAATGCTGTCCGCCCTTGTGCGGGAAAGCGGCGAATCCGCCACAGTCAGCAGGTTTACTCCCGCGGTTTTCAGTTGGGCGGCAGCGGTCAGAACGTAAGAACAGTCCGCATCCAACGGCGGGTCAAGTTCCACGCAGATCATTTTGCGGGAAAACGCGGCTGCTCTGCTCTTTTGTTCGGGGGCAGGCTCTCTGCCGGTGTCCTTCCCGATCTCGCTGAGCAGAGGCTGCCCTATCACCTGCTTCACTGCCGCAATCCCGCGCCGTATATGCTCCGGCGTGGAACCGCAGCATCCCCCAAGAATCGACGCTCCCGCCAGATACATATCCGCCAGACGCTGGGCATAATAATCCGCATTATCCTCAAAAATCATTCTGCCGTTCAGCGAAGACGGATATCCCGCATTCGGCATCGCCGATAACGGTTTATCCAACCGTCCGGCGGTGCGGATGAGCTCCAGCATGTGGCTCGGCCCGCACACGCAGTTGATCCCTGTGGCATCCACATTGGGATTTTGAGATGCCGCCGACAGCAGCTTTTTATAGGAAAGCCCCCGTTTGCTGTATCCGTCCTGAGAGACCGCAAACGATACAATGATAAACGCATCGGGAGACTGACGCTTAATCAGTTCCAAAGCAGGTTCCAGCGTCTCATAGGCCGGCAGCGTTTCAAACAAAAAATTCTTCGCGCCTAAAGACAGGAATTCCTCCGCAACCGCACAGTAATCGTCCGGGGCAGAGTCGGAATCGTTGCCGCCGATGTCCGCAAATACGCGCACATCTGTTCCGAAAACCGCCTGCTGCGCAACCGACCATCCTGCGGACAGCACACGGCGCAGTTCATCCCTTTCCGGCAGCAAAACGGGGTTCGCCCCAAACGTATTGGTTTTAATCGCCTGCACACCGGCCGCAATATATTCCCGATGAATGTTTAAGACGGCATCTGCGTTTTTCAAATTTGCCAGTTCGCAGGGCTCTTCGTCTCCGGTGATGGAAAAATAGTAGGTTCCGAACGCACCGTCAAAAAACAGCGGTGTGTCTGAATCGAACTGCATAGGGTCCCTCCTTATGCGGCTAGGAATCATCTTTGCCTTTTATTGCTTTAGTGTACCATATTTTTAATAAAATTGCCAGCAACATTTTGCACGATATAGAAAAATAAATTGTATATACTCACAATGAACTTAAGAACAATTTGTTAATTTCAAATAATTCCATTGACTTTATATCGGTCAAAAGTTAAAATAGTTAAACAGTTAACTATTAGCCGGTTAATTACATTTTTCAAGGGGAGGAACACTATGCTCGATATCAACGAGGCCATCCGGCTGAGTTGGGAAATCCATTCGCTTCATAAGCAGTGCATGTCCCGTCTGCTCTGCAATCAGAACATCCATTTTGGGCAGCCGCCTCTGCTTTTTGCGCTGAAACAGCAGGGCGGAACCTGTAATCAGAACGACCTGGCAAAGGAACTGAAGGTTTCGCCCGCGGCCATCGCGGTTTCCCTGAAACGGATGGAAAAGGCCGGGCTGGTAAACCGCGTTCAGGACCCAAACGACCTGCGCTCCAACCGAGTCGAACTGACTGAACGCGGGCTGTACGCGGCCGAACAGGCACGGCTGAATATGCGAAAAATCATGGGGAGGGCCTTTTCAGGATTTTCCGATGAGGACTATGACCAATTTATCTCTCTTTATCAGCAGATGTGCAACAACTTAAAAAACTTTAAAAATGAGCTGGATGAACTGGAGGAGTCTCTTTGAAACAGCTATCGGGCTTTATTGCCCCTTATAAAAAGCCGATAACGCTGGCAGTAATTTTTATGCTGCTGGACGTTATCTGTGAAGTGATACAGCCGACTTTGATGACAAATATTGTCGGAAAAGGAATTCAAAGCCAAAGCGCGGGCTATATCGTAGGAACCGGATTGCTGATGATTTTTGTGGCATTTCTGGCTATTTTAGCCGGATTCGGAAACGCGCGATGTTCCGCCGTCGCGGGAGTCGGATTCGCGGCAAAGCTTCGCCGCGGGCTCTTCGCCAAGGTTCAGGAGTTTTCTTTTCATAATATTGACCACTTTTCCACCGCTTCGCTCGCCACAAGGCTGACCAATGACGTGACCCAGATGCAAAACGCCGCGATTATGAGCCTTCGGATCATGCTGCGCGCCCCGATGATGTTTGTCTTCGCATTAATCATGGCAATCCGGATGAATGCCAGCCTTGCTATCATTCTGGTGGTAGTCATTCCGCTGCTGGCCGTTGCGATGTTTCTGATCATCCGCAGGGCAATGCCGCTTTTCGGCGGCATGCAGACAAGGATGGATGCGCTTAACAGCAGCGTGCAGGAAAACCTCACCAATGTGCGCGTCATTAAATCCTTTGTGCGGCAGAATTACGAGAAAGAGAAATTTAAAGACGCGAACAACGGATTGACGGCAGCATCGCTGAAAGCGATGAACGCTGTCATTCTCAGCATGCCGCTCATGATGCTCACAATGAATCTGTCTTCTGTGGCGGTGGTATGGTTCGGCGGCGGCCAGGTCATCACCGGGCAGCTCAACGTGGCGCAGATGACCGCTTTCATCAATTACATTTTTCAGATTCTGATTTCGCTGATGATGGTTTCCATGATGTTTGTCATGTTCTCCCGCGCTTCCGCTTCTTACAAGCGCATTATTGAAGTCCTGGATGCGGAAATTGATCTGGAAAACAGTTCATCCGCCGGGGAACGTCCGATTCGTGGAAATGTCTCCTTTGAAAATGTATCGTTTCAATATGACCCCGCTAATCCCGAACCCGTGCTGAAAGACATCAGCTTTACCGCCCGTGCCGGCGAAGTGATCGCCATCGTCGGAGGGACTGGTTCCGGAAAGACTTCGCTTGTCCAGCTGATTCCCCGTCTGTATGACGTTTCCGCCGGGCGTGTCCTGCTGGACGGCGTGGATGTGCGGGAGTATACAATTGAGTCCCTGCGCGGGCAAATCGGTATGGTTCTTCAGAAAAACACCCTGTTCTCCGGTACCATTCGGGATAACCTGAAGTGGGGCAACGAACACGCCGCGGAAGAAGAAATCGTGGAAGCCGCAAAAGCCGCGCAGGCGCATGACTTTATCATGAGCTTTCCGAAAGGCTATGATACCTGGATGGAGCAGGGCGGCGTCAATGTCTCCGGAGGACAGAAACAGCGTCTCTGCATCGCGCGGGCTATCTTGAAAAAACCGCCCGTCCTAATCCTTGACGACTCTACCAGCGCGGTGGACACCGCGACAGAAGCAAAAATCCGTCAGGCATTCCATACCGTCCTGCGGGATACCACAACGTTCATCATCGCCCAGCGCATCAGTTCGGTAAAGGATGCCGACCGGATTATCGTACTTTCCGACGGCAGGATTTCCGCCGTGGGTACGCACGAAGAGCTGCTTGCGACAAGCGGTGAATATCAGGAAATTTATGAATCCCAGCTTGGAAAGGAGGCCAATGCCTGATGCCACGCGGAAAACAGCAGGCTTATCAAAAGCCGAAAAATATTAAAAAGACCCTTGGCTTCCTCTGGGGATATCTCAGGCACAGACAATTTGCGCTTATCGCGGCCATTTTGATGGTATTTCTGCAGATCGGGGCTTCTCTTGCCGGAACCGCCTATCTGCAGCCGATCATTGATACCTTTTTACAGCCGGTCGGCGGCAATTTAACTGTCGCCGAGCGTTTCGCGGGGCTGGGCAGAGGCATCATTGTTCTGCTTTGCATCTATCTGGTGGCGGTTACGGCAAGCTATTTCCAGATGCGCATTATGATACATGTGACGCAGCGGTCGATCAATACCCTGCGCCGGGATCTGTTCAGCCATCTGCAGGAGCTGTCCGTACGTTACTATGACACCCATACCCACGGAGAAATGATGAGCCGTTTTTCTAACGATGTGGATACGCTGAACGACGCGCTCGCAAATTCCCTGACTTCCCTGTTCTCCAGCGTGATCACACTGGCAGGCATCTTGGGCCTGATGCTCAGCAAAAGCTGGGCACTGACCCTGCTGACTCTGGCAATGACGCCCCTGATGTTCCTGGTTGCCGGAAACATCATGAAGCGCAGCAGCAAGTATTTTGTTGCGCAGCAGGCGAATCTCGGCAAGGTGAACGGATATGTTGAGGAAATCATCACCGGGCAGAAGGTCGTCAAGGTATTCTGCCGCGAACAGGAAGCGCTGACCTCCTTTGACAGCCTGAACGAGGCTCTTTGTGACTCCGCGACCACTGCGCAGAGCTATTCCGGCCTTATGATGCCGATCATGATGAATATCAACACGATCAATTACGCCCTTGTCGCCATGATCGGCGGACTGCTCGCCGTTTTCGGAAACCTCAGTGTCGGCGCGCTGGTCGTATTCCTGCAGCTTGCCCGGCAGTTCGGACGCCCGATCAACGAGGCATCCAGCCAGTATAACGCGGTCATTACCGCCATTGCAGGCGCGGAACGAATCTGTGAGGTGATGGCGGAGCCTGCCGAAGAACCCGACCCTGAAAATGCCGCTGACCTGGTAGAAGAAGGACGGGAATTTTATTGGCAGACATATGACCATGACGGCAAACCGTCGGACCGCATCCCGGTAAGAGGCGATGTCCGGTTTGAAGATGTCACATTCGGGTATGCGGAAGATAAAACGGTGCTGAAGCATATTTCGCTTTATGCGAAACCGGGGCATAAGATCGCTTTTGTAGGTTCTACCGGAGCCGGAAAGACTACGATTACGAATCTTTTGACCCGCTTCTATGATATCAGCCAGGGAAAAATCACCATTGACGGCATCGATATCCGCACCATCAAAAAAGATGCCCTGCGCCGCTCGCTTTCCATGGTTTTGCAGGATACCCATCTGTTTACAGGAACCGTCCGGGAGAATATCCGCTACGGAAATCCCCACGCCACCGACGAGGAAGTGGAAGCGGCGGCAAAGCTTGCCAGTGCCCATTCCTTTATCAGCCGTCTGCCGCAGGGGTATGATACGGTTATCGAAGGAGACGGCGCAAACCTTTCGCAGGGGCAGCGCCAGCTGCTCAATATTGCAAGGGCCGCGGCGGCGGACGCACCGATCCTGATTCTCGACGAGGCGACCAGCTCGGTGGATACACGTACAGAACGGCACATTGAGCACGGGCTCGACCGCCTGATGCAGGGGCGGACCACCTTTGTCATCGCCCACAGGCTTTCCACCGTGCGTAACTCCAACGCCATCATGGTCATGGAGCAGGGTGAAATCATCGAGCGTGGGACCCATGACGATCTGCTCAAGGCACATGGAAGATACTACCAGCTTTATACCGGAGCCGCCGAACTCGATTAACCTCGACACGCAGACATAAAAAAACGCAGACAACACTTACCATTTGGTAGCTGTTGTCTGCGTTTTTTATAAACCCATTCCCTATTTTGGAAAAGTAGGTTATAATGTTTCCGTAATTTCCATTAAAAGGAGAAAAGCGATGATCAATGCGACTCAAAGGGATGCTTCGGGTCCTTGCAGATATGGAATGATTGGCGCCGGGCGCATCGCTCAAAAATTTGCGGATACGTTTCGTTCAGGGCTGGTAAGCAATTCCGTCCTGTCCGCGGTTGCTTCCACAGATGAAAAACGGGCGGCCGAATTTGCCGCTTCCCATGGTATCGCCAGAAGCTACGGGAGCTATGCCGCGCTTCTCGGCGACCCCGGGATAGATCTCGTCTATGTCGCAGTCACCAACAACGCGCATTTTCAATGCTGTATGGATGCCATCGCCGCCGGAAAACATGTCCTGTGTGAAAAGCCCCTCGCGCTTACCGGGCAGGAAGCCGCCGAACTGATTTATGCCGCAAAGGCGAAAGGTGTTTTCCTGATGGAGGCGATGTGGTCCCGTTTCCTGCCGGCAACCCGGAAAGCCGCCCAGTGGGCTGCGGACGGGCATATCGGGAACCTGCGCTGCATCAGCGCAAGCTTCTGCGCGGCAAGAGATCCCGGGGATTACCAGCGGCTTTATGACCCCGGTATGGGCGGCGGCGCTTTTTATGACCTTGGAGTTTACGCCTTTTCACTGGTACAGTACCTTGCGAAAGGGCGAAAACTCATACAGGCGTTTCCGCTCAGCGTTCCCGCAGGCACCGGCGTTGACGCGTCCACCTTTGTGCATCTTCAATATGATGACGGGCTGGTGGGCGAAATCAAATGCAGCATTCAGTTTCATGCCTGCAACGAAGCATGGATTTACGGCGACAGAGGGTACATCCGCATCGCCCCTTATTTTCACTGCGCGCAAAAAGTGGAACTGTTCACCGGACCGCTGCCCGGCCCGCGGGACTATAAAGCAGAACCGGCTGAAACCTTTCTGCATCCTGTCCAATCCGGTTTTGAGTTTGAAATTGAACATGCGGCCGCCTGTGTCCTGGAAGGAAAACCCGAGAGTCCGGTGATGCCGCTTTCCGATACCCTCGAAACCGCAAGGCTGTTTGATCTTGTACAGGGAAGACAATTTTTTTCTTATAGCGATGCAACGGATTCATCGGATGTGCGATAATAGGGCGAACTATTTTTAATAACTCGGAGGTGTAGGATGGAAGCAATCGGACAGGTTTTAAACGCCATGATTGAATATTATGCCGGGGATGTGCGGCGCGTGAACCACTTTCTGAAGGTTTACGGGTTTGCAAAAGCGATCGGCGAAGCCGAAGGGCTGGAGCAGGAGACGCAGAAAATTCTGGAGGTTGCCGCGCTGACGCATGATATCGGGATTAAAAACAGCGAGATCAAATATCAGAGCGCCGAGGGAACCTATCAGCAGCTGGAAGGGCCGCCGGAAGCCAGAAAGCTGCTGGAACGCCTGGGATTCCATGAACCGCTGATAGCGCGGGTCTGCTGGCTGATCGCTCATCATCATATCTACGATGCAATCACGGAAATCGATTATCAGATTCTGGTGGAAGCGGATTTTCTTGTCAACGCATTTGAAGCTCAGCTTTCAGGGCCGGCAATTCAAAGCGTCCGTGACAAATTGTTCCGCACCGGCACGGGAACACAGCTGTTGAACACCCTTTATGGCGGCCGCATCGCCGCGGAATCCAAATAATTTGCCGGGAGGGTGAAGTGGTACGGCGTTATCACGGTTCAGAACTTGAAGAAAAAATGATGTATGATCAGGACTGCAAAAATCATAAGAAAGGATACGTTCAATGAAGACGATTGGCCTCATCGGCGGTATGAGCTGGGAAAGTACTGTAACCTATTATCAAATCATTAATCAGACCATAAAACGGACGCTCGGAGGGCTGCATTCCGCAAAATGCCTTTTATACAGTGTTGATTTTTTTGAAATTGAAGAATGTCAATCCAAGGGTGACTGGGCAAAAAGCGCGGAAATTCTTTCGGATGCGGCACAGCGTTTGGAGAAAGCCGGGGCCGACTTTATTGTGATTTGTACCAACACCATGCATAAGGTCGCAAACACGATCCAGAGTGCGGTTTCCATTCCTATTTTACATATTGCCGAGGTTACCGCTCGCCAGTTAAAAGCAAACGACATCTCCAAGGTTGCATTGCTCGGTACGAAATATACGATGGAGCAGGATTTCTACCGCTCAAAGTTGACACAAAACGGAATAACAGTCGTCGTCCCCGATGAAAATGACCGGGAATTAATTAACTCTGTTATCTATAATGAGTTATGCTTAGGAGTTATTCAGGAAGCATCGCGTCAGAAGTTTCTCTCTATCATGAACGGTCTGGCCGACCAGGGCGCCCAGGGTGCTATTCTTGGGTGCACAGAAATTGGGTTGCTGGTTGGACAAAAGGACACCGATGTCCCTCTTTTTGATACTACCCTGATCCACGCTGAAAGCGCCGCTCTGTATTCGATTGCATAAAACCGCCGTAAACAGATATACCGCTTGAATAGCCGAGAATTTCCCGGAAGGTCACATACAGGCTTCATAGTCTTTTACTCTTAAACAAGGTGCCATGATCATGGCACCTTGTTTTTCTGCATTCTGCCACGAATGTATGACAGCCGCTTGTGGCTATTATACCACGTATAAAACCGAGCTTTCACCCAGTTTTTGCTGGATTTGCAAAAGCAAAAACTCTTCGGCCTGCGCGCGCTGTTCGTCCCGGTAGCAATACCTCCCGCGCCCTCTTCCGGTCATGATCGACGGGTCGTAGAGCTCCACCGCATTGGGAAACGCTTCGTTATTGATTGCACGGTGGACATAGCTGTATGTCATAAAAATAACTTCTATCAGCAGCCCCTTTTTTGCCTTGGAAGAAAGCTCGTCTGCAAGCTGACCGATCAGCTGCGCATAAAGCGCAGGCCAGTTTTCCATCAGGATGACCGGCGCAATCAGCAGCCCGATTCGGTAGCCCGCATCGCACATCCTGTTCAGTGCCTGAATCCGGCTTTTCAGCGGGGAGGTTCCGAACTCCGCTTTTTGGATAATCTCCTGCGGATTCACGCTCATCCGGAAGATTGTCCTGCCCTTGTGTTCCAGATGCAGCAGCGGGTCCACCAGATCAAATTTAGTCGGGAAGGTAATGAACCCCTTTTCCATTTTCCCAAAGCGTTCGATTGTCCAAACCAGATTATCCGTGATGGTATTTTCCAGCACCAGATCGCTGTTGCTCCCTATCTCAAAGGTCAATTCCTGCTGTGAAGCGGCGGAGGTTTTTAAGAGCTTATCAAGCATCTGCTCCCGGTTGACAAACAGCCGCAGATAAGAGCACTTATTATAATTGCAGACTAAATAGCAGTAAAGGCACGCGGCGCTGCAGCCCGAAGAAGTATACGGCACCAGAAAATCCGATACCTTGTGGTTTTCCACATATTTATGGGTTTTCCGAATTCCGATAATCAGCAGGCGTTTCATTCTGCCAAATTCCCTGTTGGGATTGCTGCGCAATTCTTCAATATTGTTGTGATTTTCAATCGGAATCCAGACGGCATCGCCGAATTTTTCCCGCAGCTTTCTGCCGAGCTCATAATCCAGCGTTTTCGGTTCGTAATAAATCTGTTCCGGGTTCATATTATCACCTTCGAGGCTAGTATAAACAGTCTCAAAGGCGCTATGCGGCAGAAATGTGTTTTCTTATACCGGCCGCTATTCGATTATGGGAATGCGTGTGATGTCCGAATCGGTGAAAATGTCGGTCTCGTCATGGCTGGAGGTACTGAATTCCGAAACGATACAGCCGTCTGGCCCGCCCTGAAACCAGTGCAGTGTGTCGGGGAAGATGGTATATTGCTCGCCCGGATTCAGGACAATTTCATGAAAGACTGTAAATTTCCCCTTGCCCCGGTATTGCTCCGGAATCACGGCCTGTATCTCCTTGGTCGGCTCTCCGTCTACATAAAGGAAAACCCGCCCCATTCTGCAGCGGAAAGTTTCTTCCTTGCCTGGGATTCCATTTGCGGAGGGATGGCGGTGCTCCGGACAGGTCTGCCCCGGGAACAGTACCAGATCCTTTGCGCAGCAGCGCTCGGTGTTGGCATACTCAATCAGCTGCAGTCCGATCTGCTCCTGATTCCGAAGTCCGAAATCGGACACCTCGATCCGTCTTTTTTCCTGACCGGTCAGGACGATTCGGGCTTTCTCAAAATACTCCAGCGTCCGGTTCCGGTAGAGTTCATACTGTTGTCTGGTCATGATTTTAAAATCTCCTTTTTGTATCAATCATCGTTATATCCTGGAGCGCAGTTTCTTAATATAATCCACGTAGACGGCAATCAGGATCACCGCGCCTTTTACCACATACTGCCAGAAGGAATTGACATTCATGAGGTTCAGTCCGTTATTTAAAACGGCGATCACAAAGCCGCCGATCACCGTGCCGCCGATTTTGCCCGAGCCGCCGCTCATGCTGGTACCGCCGAGCACAACCGCGGCGATCGCGTCCATTTCCGCGCCGTCGCCGGAGGTGGGCTGCCCGGAAAACATGCGGGAGGCCAGCACGACGCCGGTTATGCCCGCCATCAGCCCGGAAAAGGTATGTACATAAAATTTTACCCGCGCGGTGTTGATGCCCGAAAATTTCGCGGCCTGCGTGTTGCCTCCGACCGCGTAAATATGGCGGCCGAATTTCGTCTGATTCATAATCAGGAAAGAGGCAAACACGATGATGGCCAGATAGATGACAGGCGTCGGAACATCCCCGACATATCCGGAACCGATAAAGTTAAACTCATCCGACATCACCCGTATCGGCTGGCCGCCCGTGTAAATATAAGCCGCGCCGCGGGCGATGTTCATCGTAGCCAGCGTCACGATAAACGGTGGAATCGTCGTCTTGGCAATCACCATGCCGTTGAAAGCGCCCACCACAACGCCGATGAAAATACCGGCCAGGACTGCCGCCGCAATCGGCATTCCGTTTCTCGCAATCAGCCCCACGGTCACAACGCCCGAAAACGCGATAATCGAGCCGACCGAAAGGTCAATGCCCCCGAGAATGATCACCATGGTCATACCGCAGGCCAGATACAGATTGGTGGACATCTGGCGAAGCACATTCATGATGTTCTTTTGCGTTAAGAATACATCGCTCAAAAAGGACAGCGCAATACAGATGACGAAAAGGGCAATTAAAATCCCCATGTTTTCCTTAAAGAAGTTCTGGCAGAACCTTGCCAGCCTTTGAAAAATCGTAAGTTCCTTTTTTGCAGACTCTGTCCGGGACATAAACTGTCGCCTCCCCTATTCAGCAGAAATCAAATTTTTACAGAATTGCTGTCCGCAGTCGCCAGCCGCATAATCTGCTCCTGCGTCATCTGGCCGCGTTCCAAACAGCCGGTTACCCTTCCTTCGCACATGACATAAACGCGGTCACTCATATTGATGATTTCCGGGAGTTCGGAGGAGATCATAACAATGGAAACCCCGTTTTTGACCAGCTCATTCATGATGATATAAATTTCGCTTTTCGCGCCGACATCCACGCCGCGTGTAGGTTCGTCCAGAATCAGAATCTGCGGATTAGTTGCGAGCCACCGGCCGATCACTACCTTTTGCTGATTGCCGCCCGACAGGTTGCCTGTCAGCTGCTGAAAGGACGGGGTTTTAATCGACATCATCCGGATATACCGCCCGGCGATCTCCGATTCCAACGCCTGGTTGACAAAAATCCCCTTGATAAACGATTCCAGCACCTTAATGGTCAGGTTATACTGCACGCTCTGCACCGCAAACAGCGCCTCTTCCTTGCGGTTTTCAGGCACCAGCGCGATGCCGTGCCGCATTGCATCATCCGGATGGCGGATCTGAGCCGGTTTGCCGTCCACCAGAATTTCTCCGTGAGTCAGCGGAGAAAGCCCGAAAACACATTTCATTGCCTCGCTCCGCCCCGCGCCTACCAGACCGGCAAACCCCACGATCTCTCCTTTTCTGACTGCAAAGCTGGCATCCTTCACCATCCCGCCATCCGAAAGATTTTTTACTTCAAGCACCGTCTCCCCCGGTTCCTGATAGGTGCGGGTATAGTAGCTGGTGAGTTCCCGGCCGACCATCATGGCAATCAGTTCGGCATTCGAGGTTTCTCTGACGATTCTGGTGCCGATATATTCGCCGTCCCGCATCACCGTCACACGATCACAAATCTGCTGCAGCTCGCTCATCTTGTGGGAGATATAAATAATACCGACACCGCTTGACTTCAGCGTACGGATAGTATCAAACAAAAACGCGACTTCCTTATCCGAAAGAGAGGAGGTAGGCTCATCCATCACCAGAATTTTGGAATGGAACGAGATGGCTTTGACGATTTCCACCATCTGCTGCTGGGCAATGGTAAGTGAACGCACCTGCACGCAGGCGTCAATGTGCATTTCATAGGCATCCAGCAGCTCCTGCGCTTCCTGTTCCATTTTGCCGTAGTCGACAAATCCGCCCTTGAGCGGTTCGCGCCCCAGAAAGATATTTTCCGCCACCGTCATATACGGCACCAGCACCAGTTCCTGATGGATCATGCTGATTCCGTTGGCCTGTGCGTCGTGCACATTGTTGATAAAAACCCGTTCCCCATCAATATAGATTTCTCCCTGGTCAATGCTGTATATGCCGCCAAGGACCTTAATCAGCGTCGATTTTCCCGCGCCGTTCTCGCCCAGAATCGCATGCACCTCGCCGGATTCCAGTTCCAGATGCACATCCTTCAGCGCATACACACCCGGAAAACGCTTGTGAATGCCCCGCATCACAAGCAGCTTTGGATTTGACAAACGGACCACCTTCCTGCCTTTCAGTATTGAAAACGGACGATTCTGCCTTCCGGATTTTTGATGCAGAAGGGGGGCTCGCCCTTGCCAAGAAAGAGAAAGCCCCCCGTTTCTATTCTGTCTGAAAGTGCCGGTTCAGGCTTACTGCCAGTCAGTCGTGCCGTATTCCGCGACGTTATCCGCGTTGATTAGGAAGGTCTCAACCGGCGTTCTGGCTTCAAACGGCTCCCCTTTCAGAATTTGATAGGCGACTTCAACCGACTTCACACCGATCTGAACCGGAGACTGCGCGCCGGAACCCGCCACCTGGCTGCCGGCGGCAATTTCCGCTTTAATGTCGGGAGAACCGTCGACACCGTAGATCAGGATATTGGTAGCGTTCGCGGACTTGCAGGCCGCCAGAGCGCCGAGCGCGGTCGGGTCATTTCCGCCCATGATCGCGATGATATCGGGATGGGCCTGCAGGATATCGTCCATCAGCCCCTGCGCGGTCGGGAGGTCGCCTTTCGCGTCCTGCTGGGCGACAATCTCGAAGCCTTTTCCATCTATCGCCTCCATAAAGCCGCTGATCCTGTCGTTGACGGAATTCATGGTTGGAGAGTCGAGGACAACGATCGGGCCGCCGTCCGGGAAGCGCTTCACAAGGTCTTCGCCACAGACAAATCCGGCGTTCTTGTTGTCCGAGCCGACATAAGCGGTCACGTAGTCCATGTCTTTGACCTCCGTGTCAAAGTTGACAATGGTAACATTCGCAGCTTTCAGAGCCTCCAGTGCCGGGCGGATACCTTCCCAGTCAACGGGGTTCAGGAAGATCAGCTCGATTCCCTGCGTGATCATGTCGTCGATCTGATTGATCTGCTTGGCTACATCCATCGCGGGGTCGGTCGTGATCAGGATGTCCCCGTTTTTTTCAACCTCTGTACGGATAGATTTCTCCAGCGTAATAAAGAACGGGTTATTCATGGTCATACAGGTATAGCCAAATTTGTGCGGGCCTTCCGATTTTTCCGGTTCCGCAGGCGCCGCTTCCGGTTTGTTTTCCTCCGGCGCTGCGGAGGTTGCGGGAGGCGCGGAGCTTGCCGGTGCCGACGGGGCCTGACCGCCGCATCCTGCAAAGAGCGACAATGCCAAAGCAATAGCTGACAAAATTGCGCAGATTTTTTTCATTTCATTTCCTCCTGTTACTATAGATATTGGTTGATGACATGGCATCCAGCCATGTCTTTTTCCATCTTGTTGCCTAAGCTGTTAGAATGAGAGGACAATGGGTCTGACGGGCACCTCCAAGGACTTTGCGTCCGTAATTTAGTCAGTTAGCCATCCTCTCGTTCGCAGCGTTCGATTTGTGCAGGTAGAGCCGCCATTCGGTGCGTTCGTGTCATCAAACAGATAGAATCGGTAATGAGGAAAGGGTGGTTCGCCAATTGTAAATCTGTGATGGAAGTGTTTTTATGAACGCAGTGGGAATTGATGTTTCCAAGGGCAAAAGCATGGTTGCTGTTGTCCGACCCTTTGGAGAATTGGTGGTAAAGCCCTACGAGGTACGCCACACCTCCAGTGAACTCAGGGAGCTGGCAAACTCGCTAAAAAGTCTGGAGGGTGAAACGCGTGTTGTTTTGGAGCATACCGGACGTTATTATGAGCCTGTGGCGCAGATGCTCCATGATGCCGGAGTTTTTGTCAGCGCAGTCAATCCACTGCTCATCAAGGAATACGGGAACAATTCTCTGCGCAAAGTCAAAACAGATAAGGCTGATTCTTTAAAGATTGCACGGTACGGTCTTGACAATTGGGTTGAACTGCGAGAGCATACTTCTATGGATACAATTCGTTACCAACTGAAAAGCATGAACCGGCAGTACTGTCTGTACACCAAAAACAAGGTTGCCTTTAAGAACAATCTGATTGCGCTTCTTGACCAGACCTACCCCGGTGTAAACGCTCTTTTTGACAGCCCTGTCCGTACGGATGGGAGCCAAAAGTGGGTGGATTTCGCCGCGTCCTTCTGGCATGTTGATTGTGTACGGAGCATAGGGGAAAGCGCATTTGTGGAACGATACCACAAATGGTGCAAGAGGCACGGCTACAACTTCAATGCCACCAAGGTAGCTGAAATTTATGCGGATTCCAAAGAATTGATTGCTATGCTGCCGAAAAATCCACTATCTAAAGTGATGGTGCAGGAAGCCATTAACCAGCTTAACTCCATCTCCAAAACGGTCGAAGTGTTTCGTTCCGAGATGAATCAGCTTGCCGAGCAGCTTCCCGAGTACCCTGTTGTGATGGGCATGTACGGCGTTGGAAGCTCTCTTGGCCCACAGCTCATGGCTGAGATTGGAGATGTGCGCCGTTTTGCCCACAAGGGCTCTCTGACCGCTTTTGCAGGAGTGGACCCAGGTGCAAACCAGTCCGGTACATACGAAGCCATAAGCACTCGTTCCTCAAAACGCGGTTCGCCGGAACTACGAAAAACACTCTTTATGGTGATGACAGTTCTTTTGCAAAAGGCTCCGCCGGACGACCCGGTCTTTCGATTTCTGGACAAAAAGCGTGCTGAGGGAAAGCCCTATTACGTTTACATGACCGCCGGATGCAACAAGCTTCTACGCATTTACTACGGCAAGGTGAAAGAGTATCTGAACGCCGTGAACGAGCCTGTGGATATGGATTCAACCGGCCTTTCTCGGTAGCGTACTGCCAACTTCAGGTCAGCGCTTCGGCGGTGGCCTTTTTGTGTTGCTTATTTTCCTTAACTTGTTTTTTCTCTTAACCTATTGACTTTTTATTTGCAGGCTAAATTGATATAAGATTTTGCGAACATAGAGAATTTGCCTGGCTTTTTTCTTTTTCTTGGAATTGTTTAGGAATGATTCAATATATTATATAGAGAAATGCTCAACAACATGTCTTTTTTTCAGGCAATCTTGTCGACATGAATCGTCCGCGCGAGGTGAGCATATGGCATTTATGGGAATTGACATTGGTACAGGCGGCTGCAAATGTTCCGTTTACGATGAAGACGGCGTCCTGTACGGTACCGACTACCGCGAATACAGCGCCGTTTGCCGGGGCGGGCATCACGAGCTGGATTCCTCACAGGTGTGGGAAAGCATCAAAACGGTCATCCGCAGCGCCATCCGAAAATCCCCCGGCCAGACGGTGGAAGCGGTCTGCAGCTCCTCGCTGGGGGAAGCCTGCGTTCCCGTTGACCGCAGCGGGCGGATTCTTGGAAACGCGATGGTTTACACCGACAGCCGCGGCGCCTGCTATGTGGACGACCTGTGCGAAAAGGTCGGGCGCACCGAGATCGGTCTGGTCACCGGCGTAACGCCGAACAAGATGTTTGCGCTTTCCAAGGTGATGTGGATGCGCGACCACAGGCCCGAACTGTTCAGCAAGGTCTATAAATTTCTCCAGTTTGAAGATTTTGTCACATTTATGCTCTCGGGAGAAACCGTAGTCAGCTACGCGCTGGCCTCCCGCACGATGGCGTTTGATGTTGTACATAAATGCTGGTCGCAAAGAATTCTTGATGCCGCCGGTATTTCCCCTGACCTTTTTTCCACTCCAAGGAGCACCGGCACAATTGTCGGCACCGTCAGGCCAAAGATTGCAAAAGAGCTGGGACTCCCCAGCACCACGAAAGTGGTTGTCGGCGCACAGGACCAGATCTGCGCCGCCGTCGGCTGCGGGATTCTCAAGCCCGGTCAGGCCGCGAACAGCATGGGGTCTACCCAGTGCATCACGCCGGTCTTTGACCATCCGGTCATCAACGAAACCACCATCCGCTCCGGTTATGCCTGCTGCCCGCACGCGACCGATGGAATGTACGCTACCTATGCCTATACCTTCAGCGGCGGCTCCATCATCCGCTGGTTCCGGGATACGCTCGCAAGGCGGGAATTCCAGGAAGCTGTCTCAAGAGGGGAAAGTGTTTACAGCCGTCTTGACGGCATGATCGGCAAAGAGCCAAGCAGCTTGCTGGTACTCCCCCATTTCACCGGGGCCGCGGCGCCTTATATGGATGACGCCTCCCGCGGCATGATTGCAGGCCTTTCGCTCGACACCACCCTGCCGGAGCTCTATCGCGCGTTTCTGGAAGGGATTTCTTTTGAAATGAGCCATTCGCTTGATACCCTCAAATCGGCCGGCGTCCCTATCGATTTTCTGCGGGCCTGCGGCGGCGGCGCTCACTCAAGGGAATGGCTGCAAATGCAGAGCGATATTTACCGTCTGCCCATTCAGCAGTTGAAAAACGCCGAAGCCGGAACCACCGGATGCATCATGATTGCTGGCGTTGCGACCGGAGCTTTCCGGAATCTGGAGGAGGCGGCATCGGTTTATCTGGATGTCGGGGCATATTTTGAGCCTGACGAAAGCATGCATCTGCGCTATATGGAAAAATACGAGCAGTTTCAAAGACTGTATCAGGCGGGTAAAGCCATTTTTCAAGGGTAAGCAATTCTGAAAATAATAGAAATGGAGTGTTTACGATGCTGGTACCTTTAAAAGAACTTTTGGCGGACGCAAAAGAAAAATCCTATGCTGTCGGCGCTTTCAACTGCCCCAATCTGGAATCCGTTCTGGCAATTATCGGGGCGGCGGAAGAACTGCAATGTCCGGTGATCCTGAACCACGCGGAAGTACATAACACACTGATTCCCATTGAAACAATCGCACCGGTCATGCTGGATTTTGCAAAGAAAGCGTCTGTTCCCGTCTGCGTGCACCTTGACCATGGCACCACCTTTGAAATGTGTATCAAAGCAATCCGGCTTGGCTTCACCTCGATCATGTATGACGCCTCCGGCGCCGAATACGAAGCCAATGTGGCGCAGACAGAAGAGATGGTTCGAATTGCGCACGCCTGCGGTGTGTCGGTGGAAGCTGAGCTAGGCCATATTCTCACATCTGAAAACAGCGGACAGCCTGAAAATCCGGACGATATTTACACCAGCCCCTCGTCCGCGCGTGATTTCGTGGAAAGAACCGGCGTGGATGCGCTCGCAATTGCGTTCGGCACCGCGCACGGCATCTACAAAGTGAAACCCGTGCTCGATCTGGACCGTATCCTTAAAATCAAAGAAGCGGTAGATATTCCGTTCGTCATGCACGGCGGCAGCGGCTTATCCGAAACAGAGTTTCGAACCGCGATCAAAAACGGAATTACCAAAATCAATTACTACACCTATATGACCCTTGCCGGCGGGCAGGAGGTTATCCGAAAGCTATCGGGCAAAAGCCCGGATGATACGGTATTCTTCCACGATATCTCCCTGTGGGCAACAGACGCGATGAAAGCAAATGTCCGGGAGGCTATGCGTATCTTTTCCATGCGGTGACAGCCAAAAACCGGCGGCCCATTTCATTGGGCCGCCGGTTTTTTAATAGATGTTCTTATTTTCACGGTAGGAACGCCAGACATTTTCAAAGAAATCGTCGTCGTCCGGAATCGGCCGTACCGGCCTCCACAGGAAGGTGCAGTCACCGTTTTGGTAGCTTACCTCCTGAATCAGGCTGCCTCTGGAGCCATCGTCCAGACAGAAGGTGAACGCATCCGGCAGGACAGAGTAAGGCTTTTCCCCTTTGGGATCAGTGTAGAGCGCGCTGCCTCTGCTCTTGCCGCCCTGTTCCATATAATCCTTCATTGCGCAAAGGTATACGTACTGGCAGATCAGGACATCGCGCAGACGGAACAGCCTGCTCAGTTCTGTGGGCGCAGCAACGCCGACAAGGTCGGAAAACGTGGTCAGCTCTGTTTGAACTTCTCGAAGCGCGGTCAAAATCCCGTCGCGGCTGCGGATTGCCGAACCGAACTGGCTCATGCGTTCAGCGGCCGCGTCCCAGAGCTTTTGTACAGCCGTTCCGGCAACATTTCGTTCTGCAGCAGCCGCCAGCTCCGCCGCAATACGCACGCCGGACTGTGCGCGGTCGAAAAACCTCGGTTCTTCCTCCGGCTCTCCTGCGCGGCAAGCCGCCACATATTCGGCCGCGCGGGCGGAACCGACCTGTCCGGCATTCAGTGCGCTGCCGCCCGGGCGGTAGACGCCGTGGCTTGCGCTGACTTCCCCGACAGCAAAGAACCCCTCCAGATTCGTCTGCCACCAGGCGTCAATCGTCAGCCCACCGTTATTGTGCTGCGCGCAAAGGGCAATTTCCAAAGGCTCCTGTGACAGATCGACGCCTTTGCCGCGGTAAAACTCCACAGCGGGGGTATTCATGTGCAGCAGGCGTTGATACGGGGTACCGAAGCAGGCATCGGCCTTTTCCAGATAGTCGAGCGCTTCCTCTCCCAGCGCTTTGAAAGGGACCTCTTCCTTTCCCGGATTGGAGCAAAAATCAAGAAAGACCCTGCGGCCTTTGCAGCTTTCCAAATAGACAAGAATGTCAATGATCGAGCTGCCGTTATCTACCTTGCGCACGTCAAACGGCCACTGATACCCTTTCAGGAATATTTTTGTGAGCATCTCCCCTTTATCATGAAAGAAGTCGCATAAAAATTCCCGTTCGCCGGAACCATCCTTTTCCTTGGAGATAAACCGCGGCATGACCTGCATATAGGTGCCGGACACGTTCCAGCGCGGTTTGACGGAAGCCAGCCCATACTGCCATTCGGTCAGATTTTTCCCTCTTACCCCGGCTTCAAAAGCGATGCCGGTGGCCCCGTAATGCCCAAACGGGTAGACGCTGTTCGCATACATTCCGGCGGGGCCGCCGGTCGCATAAATAATATTTTTGCAGTGGAAGACGACGAAGCGTTGATCCAGGTCTTCGGGCGACGACGTATCCAGGCAAAGAAGCCCATATGCTTTTGTACCGTTTGACAGAATCTGAATAACCTGCATATGGTCAAACATCGGAATCTTCTTTGCCATAACCGCCTTTTCCAGACACTCGGTCATGATTTTGGAGGTATACGGGCCCACGCTGGTCGCCCTGCGGCGGGGATCATGGTCTGTTTTATAGCCCACATACTCCCCGTAACGGCTGCGCGGAAACGGTACACCAAGTTCCGCAAGCCGCAGGAATCCCTGCGCGGAAAGCGCCGCTTCGCAGAGCGCAAGGTCGCCGTCCACGCACTGGCCGGAAAACAGCGTTTCCGCCATTTCCCGCACACTGTCCGGCTCGCCGCCGGAAAGCGTCAGCTTATAGTAGGTCTGCTTGTCAGAACCGGTATTGCGGGACGTTCCCGCCCTGATATGCTCGGTTACAATGGCAATATCCTGCTGGCCCAGACTCCACAGGCGGTCGGCGGCGTTATAGCCCGCCGCACCCGTGCCGACAATCACGGTATTCATGGAATAAACCCGGACCGTTCCCTGCGGGGTTTGCATCAGTGACGTTTTCATAGGCACCTCCCGAATGATTACAGGCGTTTGATATGGAAACCGCCGTCTATGTCAATATAATTGCCGGTGGTATACAGGAACGCGTCGCCGCAGAATGCGCTCACAGCCCCGGCCACATCCTCCGGAGTCCCCCAGCGGGCAATCGGGAAGATGCCCTGTTCAATCAGGGATTCATACTTTTCATGTACTCCGGCGGTCATGTCTGTTGAAATGACGCCCGGCCGCACCTCGTGCACCAGAATATCCTCCCGCGCCAGCCGATCCGCATACAGGGTCGTCAGCATGGATACCCCGGCTTTGGAAACGCAGTATTCCCCGCGGTTCACCGAAGACACCTCCGCCGAGCAGGAGGAAACATTGACAATCGTTCCGCGCTTTTTCCCCACCATCGGCTGTTTGAGCATCTGATTGGCAACCGCCTGCGTCAAAAACATCGTTCCTTTTGTGTTGATGCCGATGACATAGTCAAAGCTTTCTTCCGTCATTTCCAGCAGGTCGCCACGCACTTTCGGCGCCACGCCCGCATTGTTCACCAGCACATGGATGCCGCCGAATCTGGATACCGCTTCGTCCACCAGCCTCCGCCGGTCCTCCGTGCTGCCGATATTTCCTTGTACATAGTGATATTCTGTCCCGTCAGCTTCAAGCAGTTTCAGGTTCTCTTTGTTTTTTTCCTCGGGTGTTGTTGCAAAAATGACAACGGCAAAACCGTCCAGACCAAGCCGACGGGCAATCGCAAATCCGATCCCCCGGCTTCCCCCTGTGACAATTGCGGTTTTTTTCATATAGTTTTCTCCTGTTCCTTTTTGTAAGCTTGCACTGCCGCTACGGTTTCAAAAGCACCTTAACGCTGCCGGCGTTGCGGTCCAGGCAGGTCTCAAGCGCTTTTTGCAAGTCATCCAAAGGAAAAACATGCGTAATCAGCTTTTCCAGGTTCAGCTCCCTGCTCAGTTTCAGCGCAATCGGGAAGTCCCAGCAATAACCCTGTGCCCCCTGCACCCGGATTTCCCCGGAAACAAACCTGCTTGCAGGGATCACAATGTTCGGGTTCTCAAAGATTCCCACAATCGTTGCAAGGCCATTCTGCTTCAAGGCCATCATCGCCTGCACAAAAGTGGCTTCCAGCCCTACGCATTCAAAGCTCTTATCCACGCCTTTTCCGCCGGTCAGTCTGGCCAGCGCGGCCTCCAGCGGCTCTTCTTTGGAATTCACAGCGTCTGTCGCGCCCAATTCCAGAGCCATTTTCAGCCGGACATCCGAATGGTCGGCTATGATTACTTTCGCCGCCCCGCTCTTTTTGCAGATTGCGGCAATCAGCATCCCGATTGCGCCCGCCCCAATGACCAGAACGGTTTCGCCCAGCTTGATATCGGCGCGGCGAACAGCATGGGTTGCAACCGAAAGCGGTTCGATCAGCGCCCCGGCGTCATAGCTCAGGTCATCCGGCAGGCGGTAGACATAGGGTGCCTGCACCGTTACATAGTCGGCCATCGCGCCGTCTCCCTGCCGGTAAGTAAAGCTGATTTGTTCGCAATAACCGTAATTTCCATGACGGCAGGCTTCGCATTTCCCGCAGACCAGGCACGGTTCCACCGTCACCCGGTCGCCGACCTGAACCTCCGTCACGCCGGCTCCGACCGCCGCGACGTCGCCGGAGAACTCGTGCCCGATGGTCACAGGCAGCGGCACCGCCGGATGCTTCCCTTTAAAAATATGCAGGTCACTGCCGCAGATGGCGCTGGAAACTACTTTTATGACTACCTGCCCCTCAGCGGGAGCGGGTACACTTCTGTTCAGAAAATCTACCTTCATCGGCTCGGCCACACGACCGACCCGGCTCATCCATTCGCCCATTTCGATTTTCCTTCCTTTCACTGAAAGCTGTGTTCACGCTGGTCAGTTTCTTCACGCGCCTGCTTATACAGGGGCGCATAAAGTGCGCTGTCCTTGATAACACAGCCGGTTCGGCCATGATCGCGCATGATCTGTGTGCACTTGGAACAGGTAACGCAGCATCTTCCGGGCTCCATCCTGCCATTTTTCAGAATATCGCGCGGCGCTTCCGGATAGGCAAAGCTGGAACGGCCAAGCCCCACAAAGCTGCAGCTGCGGTCCGCCAGATTTGCGGCCCCCGCATAAGGCAGGAACTGCCGTAGCCAGGTATATCCGTTGCCCACCACCGGGACGTCCCCGGCGGCTTCCTGAATCCGGCGGGTAAAGTCAAACAGCCGCGCCATGCTCTCCAGCGGATGCTCGTTCGGGACCGGGATTCCCATACTGGACAGGTCAAAGGGGCGCGTAACCTGCGGATAGATGTAATAAGGGTTCCCCGCCGAATTGCTCAGAAGGTCGACCCCTTCCTCCACCAGCATTTTCACCAGCTGCATCGGCTCTGTGAAATCGACCTTCCACAGGTCTTCTTTGTCCACGCCGAACCCGTAAGGATAGGGATGCGCGTCGAACACATTAAAGCGGCAGGCAATGATAAAATCCTGCCCGACCGCTTTGCGCACTGCCCGGACGGTTTCGCGCAGGAACCGGGTCCGGTTTTCAAAACTGCCGCCATACTTGCCTTCACGCGTATGGGAAGCCAGCAGTTCGCTGAGCAGGTATCTGTGGCAGCTTTTAATATCCACGCCGTCGAACCCGGCTTCTTTTGCCAGAAGGGCGGATTGGACGTATTTTTCCGTCAGCGCATCCAGATACTCATCCGTCACGACAGGAGCATCCGGGTCAAGCCCCACGCGGGGGTCAAGAAGCGGGTCATGCTGCGGCACGATCGGCGCGCCTTTATGGCCGTCCGGCCTCGAATATCTGCCGGAATGCGTCAGCTGAAGCACATTTAGGGGACGGTGACCCGCACCGTTCGCCGCTTCCGCCGCGGCATTTGTTTTTTGCAGCAGTGCCGCAAACTTGCCGACATTCTCTGTTGTAAGCATCATCTGAAGCGGATTGGCGCGGCCCTCACGGACGACGGCGCATGCCTCCCACCACAGCAGCCCGGCGCCGCCTTCCGCAAAACGCAGATAGCGCCGCTCCACCAATTCGGAGGGAGAACCGTCCGGATCGGAGTCGCAGCCTTCCATCGGCAAAACAGCAATTGCGTTCGGGGCTGTTTTGCTGCCCACCTTCACCTGCTTATGCAGAGGTGCGAAGTCTTCGCTCAGGCGGATATCCGCTTTGAGCGAAGTTATTTTATCTCTGACCTCATCCAAGGTCTTAAACCCAAATTTTTCATGCGAAGCCATAAAATCACCATACCTTCCTTACCAATTAAAACGCAAAAGGAAAATTCTGCAATCGTTTGCAATCATTTTTGCAGAAGATGCCCGCAAACGCTTCTCCGTTTGAGGCAGTTATTCAGAAAATATACTGCGCAGATAACGCAGCCCGGAAAGCGCCAACTCGTCAGGGCTTTCCCCAAGCTGTGTCCAGCCGCTGTCCAGGCCGCCCGGCGCAAAAGTTTCCATTGTAATATGTCCCTGATAGCCATAACTGCGGGTGAGGCCGAAAATACGGTCCCATGGGAAAAATCCCTGCCCCGGCGCGCCCCTGTTATTGGCGCAGGCATGCAGATGAAAAAGCTTGCCCGCTGCGAGCACACTTTCCAATGCGCCGCAAAGGTCGGACTCCTCAATACCGGCGTGGAATGTATCAAAATGAATTCCGACATTTTCCTCGCCTACATCCCGCACCATACGAAGCCCCTGCTCCGCCGTATTGACCACACTCGTCCGGTAGCGGTTCAGCGGCTCGATGGCAAGCTTCACGCCGCATTCCTTCGCGCGGGCGGAAAGCGTGCGCAGACCGGTCACCGCCAGCTCCCATTCCCGGGCAGCCTGCTCCGGCGGCAGAAGATGCCGTTTTCCCCCGCCCGTATACAGCGGGCCCGCAAACACCCCGGCTCCGAGCTGCTGCGCCGTATCAAGGCACCGCAGCAGGTAGTCCATCGTGTCCGCGCGGATTTGAGGGTCAAAGTTGGAAAGGTCCCTCCCCGGCGACATTGCGGCGCAAAGGGTCACCTTGAGGCCGTTTGCGCAGATTTCATGCGCCAGCCGCTCATCAACTGCGGGCTGCGTCATCGGCAGTTCGACCGCGTCGAACCCCATTCCCGCAATTTTGGCGGGAAGCCCCAGGCAGTCCGGCCCGAGGCCGTTTGTCCAGTTCCATAAATTGATGCCAAAGCAGTTCATTTTAAACCTCTCAGCGGGTAGATTTCCGGATCACAAGATCCGTATTCAGGATATCAACAGCCGGCGCAGGCAGAAGGCCGGTCTGATCCTTGAATTTAATTTGGTTAATCAGCTTGGTAGCCGCCACAACGCCCATCTCATACAGCGGCTGGGCCACTGTGGAAAGCGGCGGCTCCACCAGCGCGGACATATAGACGTTATCGAATCCGAGCACGGAAATGTCCTCCGGGATGCGGACGCCCATATCATGAAGCGCATGCAGAATTACAATCGCTTTCGGGTCGCTTGTCGCGAAGATCGCGTCCGGCCAGGAATCACCCGCCAGCATGCTTTTTGTTAAATAATAAAAACTGTTATTTCCGTTGGTCTCCCGCATGATGAGGTTTTCCTCCACCGGGATATGGTTGTCGCGCAGGGCCGCAAGATATCCCTCACAGCGTTCCCGATAGAGGATCACCTCCTCGCGGCCGAGGGCCAGCGCGATCCGGCGGTGGCCGGTGCGGATCAAATAGTTAACTGCATTGTACGCCGCCTGATAGTTGTCAACGATGACCGCGTCAAGATGATCTTCCTTGCTGCAGCGGCTGACAACCACCAGCGGAAACCCTTCGTCCCTCAGGACGCGGATATGGTCGGAACCGGGCATCATCGAGCAGACGATGAAGCCGTCGATCCAGCGCTTTTTTAATTTATTGATATAAGATTTTTCGATTTCGACATCCTCGTCGGTATTGCAGAGGACAACCGTAAAACCGTTTTTACGCGCCGTATCCTCCACACCCCGGGTGATATCGGGAAAAATCAGGTTCTGAATGCTCGGAACCATGAGCGCAATTGTATTGCTGCGTCCCATTTTAAGGCTTTTGGCCAGCACATTGGGGCTGTAATCCATCTGTTTGACCGCTTCCAGCACCCGCTGACGGGTCTGCGCGTTTACATAGCTCTTTCCGCTGAGTACCCGCGATACGGTGCTTGCTGAGACCCCGGCCATCGCTGCGACATCTTTAATGTTTGTCAAAACCAATCACCTCAAAATGAATCATACCATTCTTTTCCAGAGCCTGCAACCATGTTTGAAAAAGGAACTGGTTAATCTTTATCCCAGTAGACGGTCGCTCCTCGGTGCGCGGATGTGCAGTTTTTGCGGTACAGCCGAAGCCATCCGGTTGCGGGCTTGATAATTGGCTTCCATGATGCACGGCGGCGGGCGAACTCTTCTTCACTGACATCTACCGTAAGCGTTCTTGCTTCAATATCAATATGAATCCTGTCACCATCCTGAATGAAGGCAAGGTTTCCGCCTTCATACGCCTCCGGGCTCACATGCCCAATGGCAAGGCCGCCAGTGGCACCGGAAAACCGGCCGTCAGACACCAAAGCGATGTCCTTACCCATGCCTTTGCCGAGCACCGCAGCCATAAATGTTTCCATATGCGGCATACCCGGGCTTCCTTTCGGACCCTCATAGCGGATGATAACCACGTCTCCCGCTACAATTTCGTCCTTCAGAATGGCGTTCCACGCGCTGTCCTGAGAGTCATAGCACTTCGCGGGCCCTTCGAACTTCCAGGCATCCGGGTCCACCGCGCTGAATTTCACAATCGCGCTCTCGCTGCCGATATTGCCGTGCAGAACCGCAAGGCCTCCCTGCTCATGAATGGGGCTGGCAACCGGATGGATGACGTTATGGTCTTTGTTTTCCGCGAGCTTTGCCTTTTCTTCAATTGTGCCGAACAGGCCTTTCGCATCACCGGCAATCCTTCCGGCGCCCGCCAGTTCCTTCACGACCGCGCCGAGCCCTCCCGCGGCGGAAAATTCCTCCATAGTATAGGTCGGGTGGTTCGGATAGATTGCGCTGATCACCGGGACTTCACGGCTGATCTGATCAAATGTTTCCGGTGTGATGTCGCAGCCGATCTGGCGGGCAATCGCAGGGATGTGCAGCAGGCTGTTGGTGGAGCCGCCGGTCGCCATCATGTAGCGCACCACATTTTCAAAGCTCTCCTGATTGATGAAGTCCCGCGGACGAAGTTCCTGATGGACCGCCTCCATGACTTTTCTGGCAGCCGAACGGGCCATTTCATGCCATTCGGGGCTCTGGCTGCGGACGCTGGCATTTCCATGCGGCGTGAGCCCCAGCACTTCCGCCATCGCGCACATGGTGTTGGCGGTACCCATGAACGGGCATGCCCCCGGCGTCGGACAGGCGTTTTTTACAATTCCCTTGTAATCCTCGCGGCTGATGTCGCCGGCTATATAGGCTGCATAGGCCTGCTTTGTATGTGTCAGTGTCAGCATTTTCCCGTTGTAATGCCCGGCGGCCATAAAACCGCCTGTAAACATCACCGTGGGAATATTCACGCGGAGTGCGCCCATTACCATGCCCGGGACAACCTTGTCGCAGGTTGCCATGACGATCATGCCCTCAAGCATATTCAGTTCGGCTACCGTTTCCACCTCGCTGGAAACCAGATCGCGCGCGGGCAGGGTGTAGCGGTCTCCGGGGGTGTTGGAGCAGATGCCGTCACAGATACCGCTGACAGGCAGTTCCAGCGCAATACCGCCCGCCTGATAGATTTCTTCCTTCATCTCGGCAATGACGTCTTTAAACGGAAAGTGCCCGGGATTCATTTCATTCCAGGAGTTAACCAGACCAATCACCGGGCGTTTGGCATCCTCCTCGGAAATTCCCATCGCATATAAAAGTGTGTTCCGATGGTCTAAAGATTCTTCGTTCCACTCACGAATCATAATGTTACGCCTCACAATCTATCGTTTCCTTTTGTAACAGATGCACTGCAAATCCGGCGATTTCCTCTTTGAGATAAATTACGATCAATCCGCCGCGGTCGTTAAACTTCGCGCTGGCTTCGTCAAAGGTACAGCCCAGACTTTCCAAATAGGCGCGGGCGGCATGGATGTTGTTTGCCGCCACCGCAATATGTCCGTGCGTGCCGCGGCCATTTCCCTTCATCAGTTCCACCAGCGGGCCGGCATAAACGGAATCTTTCCCCTCGGCGGGCAGAATCTCAAACAGACGCAGGAACAGTCCCGCCTGCCGCATGGCCTCCTCCCTGCCGGAACAGTTGACGCCGAAATGCACCACTTCGAAACCAAGATCATTCTGCTGTTCTTCCATGGCGTCAGCCCCCGAGATAGGCTTTTCTCACCGTATCACTGTGCAGCAGTTCTTCCCCTGTGCCGCTGATATGGATGAAGCCGTTCTCCAGCACATAAGCCTTATCACAGATCGAAAGAGCTTTGCGGGCGTTTTGTTCCACAAGCAGCACCGTAATGCCGGAATCCCGAATCTGTCTGATCAGGTCATACACTTGGTTGACGATGATGGGTGCAAGCCCAAGGCTCGGCTCATCCAGAAGGATGATTTTCGGCCGGGACATCAGGCCGCGGCTGATGGCAAGCATCTGCTGCTCGCCGCCGGAAAGGGTTCCCGCAAACTGGTTTTGCCGCTCCTTGAGAATCGGAAACAGTTTATACTGCTCCTGCAGTTCCTCTTCCAGATCCTTTCCTTTAAACAGGTAACCGCCCACCAGAAGATTGTCGCGGATTGTGAGGCCCGAGAATGTCTTCCGGCCTTCCGGCACGTGCACAATCCCTTTTGCCACAATTTTATTCGGCTTATGCGGCAGTGCTTCTCCCTGAAACCGCACCGAACCTTCGGTAGGCTTTTTCAGTCCGGAGATGGTACGCAGCAAAGATGTTTTCCCGGCTCCGTTTGAACCGATGATGCTGACGATCTCTCCCTCGTTTGCCTCAACACTGACACGCTTGAGCGCTTTTACATAGCCATAGCTGACGCTCAAATCTGTAACTTCCAGCATTGCCACCGCTTATTCCTCCTTCCCCAGATAGGCTTCAATTACTTCCGGATTATGCTGTACCTCCGCGGGCGTGCCGACCGCGATGGTTTTCCCGAAGTTCTGTACGTGAATCTGATGAGAAATACTCATGACCAGTTCCAGACGATGTTCGATCAACAGAATCGCAAAGCCGATCTCTTTGGAAAGGCGCTGTATAAGCTCCGTCAGTTCCGCGACCTCGGTGGGATTCAAACCGGCAGCCGGTTCATCCAGCAGCAGAACCTTTGGATTACAGGTCAGCGCACGCGCGATCTCTACCCGGCGCTGCATGCCGTAGGCCAGATTCTCAGGCCGTTCGTTTAGGAACGCCGTCATGCCCACCATCTCCAGAAAATGCTCGCAGATTTCCCGGCCGCGTTTTTCCTCCGAGCGACGCTTCGGCGTGGGCAGCAATCCTCCCACAATACTGTACTTTGACTGCGGGTCAAACGCGCACAGAACATTTTCCAGCACATTCAGACCCTTAAACAGGCGGATGTTCTGGAATGTGCGGCCCATGCCCTCGCGGGTAATCATGTGCTGCTCCATTTTGGTGATATTTTTGCTATCAAGTGTAACAGAGCCCTGGTCTGCCGCATAAACGCCGGAAATGACATTGAATATCGTTGTTTTTCCCGCGCCGTTAGGCCCGATGATTCCGTGAATTTCCCCGGGATTCGCTTCGAGGGAAAAATCCTGAATGGCTTTTACGCCGCCAAAGCTTTTATGAATGTTTTTGACTTCAAGCAGTGCCATCAGTTTTTCCCCTCCTTCAGAGCTTTCCTGGAGCGTCTGCTCCCCAGTTTTTTAAGATTACCAAAAGTCAGTTCCCACTCTCCGAAAATTCCGGAAGGCTTAAAGTTGATGATGAGAAGAACAAGAATCGCGTAGATGATGCTGCGGTACTGATCGAGAGAGCGCAGCAGCTCCGGAAGCCCACTGAGGATAAACGCACCCGCCACAGAGCCGGTCAGGCTGTTGACGCCGCCGAAGAATACCATGATGACCCAGTCGGCGCTTTTCTTCCAGCCGAAAATGGTCGGGTCCACATAAGTAATATAAAACGCGTAAAGACAGCCGCTGAACGCCGTAACCGCGACGCTGAACAAAAACGCTGTCATTTTAACTTTCGGTACATTGATTCCCATTGCTTTTGCGGCCAGCTCGTCGCTGCGCACAGCAATGCACTGGCGGCCGTATTTGCTGGTCTTAAACCAGCTTACGAGCGCAATCGCGGCAATTGCAGACAGCAGCGCCATCAAAAAGGTGGTTTTTTTCGGGATTCCGATAAATCCGGAAGCGCCGCCCGTCAGTTTTGTTGCCCGGTTCAGCAGCGCGGTAATCGCCTCACCGAAGCCGAGCGTGACCAGCGAAATGTAGTCGCGGCGCAGGCGAACGGTCGGAAAGCCAACAACATAGCCAATTGCAACGGCAATGATAACCGCCAACACGCAGGCCAGCGGAAACGGAACACCGAGTTTGACCACCAGAATACCGGATGCATAGGAGCCGACCGCCATAAAGGCCGCCTGCCCAAGGCTGAACATCCCGGTCAGGCCGGTCAGGACATAAACACCGGAAACCGCCACAATGGTAATCAGGATCTGGGTGAATATTGAAAGATATAAGGCCATTTCAGATCCTCCTTAAGCTTTTTCCTGGATATTAGAGCCTGCAATGCCGCTGGGGCGTACAAGCAGGAATACCAGCATCAGTAAAAATGTAATGACAGGCGTATATCCGGATCCAACCATGCTGATCGACAGCGTTTCAATGAGGCCGAGCAGGACTGCACCGATAATAGCGCCGGAAAGGGATCCAAGCCCTCCGATCACCGACGCGATAAATCCTTTGACTACAAGGCTGCCCAGGGTGGGATACAGCGTATAATTGATGCCAAGGAACACTCCCGCCAGTCCGGCCAGCGCACCCGAAACAAGAAAGGTGAACTGAATGGTGCGCGTCACATCTATTCCCATGAGGCTGGCGGTGTCCCTGTCAAAGCTTACGCTGCGCAGGCCACGTCCAACCCGTGTTTTCTGAATGATATAAGCAAGAACCAACAGCGCAACCGCACTGCAGCAAAACATCAGCAAATCCGATGTGGAAATAACGACATTTCCTAATTTAATCGTCGCATTCTGAAAAAACTGCGGATAGTTATAGAAGTTTGCACCGACCTTGACGGTTACAATTCCTTCAAACATCGTGCCCAGTGTGATCGAGGAAACAAAGAAATAGACTGGAGACGTGTTATGCAAGGTGATACGGCGAAACGCAATAAACTCCCCCGCCAGCGCAACCAATGCGCCGGTTACCATAGCCACCAGAACTGTGGGTATCAGGCCCAACCCCCTTTGAGCCGCGATAAAATACCCCGCGAAAGCGCTGAGCGTCATCAGTGCGCCGTGAGAAAAGTTGGAAAACTTCAGGACGTTGAAAATCAGAGAAAATCCGGTGGCAATCAGGGCATAAACCGAACCTGTCGCCAAACCGTTGACAACGATCTGCAGTGACACGGTATGTCCTCCTTTCATATAGGGATTCCTCCGCAAAAGAGGAATCCCTATCGTCTTTGATCAATGATATTGTGCGAAAATTATGCTGCGAATTTTTCGAGGAGCTTCGGCGTAGTGCCTTCATAAGTGAACATAACCATTTCCATTCCGGTTGTCATGTGGGTCTTCGGGTCGATGGTGATGTTGCCGGTGAAGCCTTCAAAATCGGTGACATTTTCAATCGCGGTGCGGATCGCTTCGGGATCCTCCGTGCCTGTTTCGTTCAAAACCTGAGCGGCAACCTGGACAATATCATAGCCGAGGAAGAATTTGTTTGTCGCATCGATGCCGGTCTTGTCTTTGACTGCCTTGATCATTTCCTGCAGAACTGTCTGGGTATCGTCGATGTTGTTGATGTAATAAACGCCATCGCAGCTTCCGCCCAGCATCGTATTGAACGGCGGGCAGGCATCCAGGCCGCAGACCAGCGCGCCTTCATACCCGATTGCGCGGGCAGCTGTTGTGATGTTGACAAGGTCTTTGGTGTAGTTCGGAACGAAGATCGCATCTACTTTCGCGTTTACGATCGGAGCGAGCAGGGTCTTGAAGTCGGTATCGTTTGCATTATAGGCAACCTGCAGTTCTTTCGGCAGCGTGCCGCCTGCGCCTTCCACCGTCTCAACAAAAGGTGTCAGCAGAGATGTGGAGTACGCATTGCTTTCGTTATAGATCGCGCCGAAGGTTTTAAAATTGTTCTTGATTGCGTACTTCGCCATGATCGCGCCCTGCTGATCGGCGTTCGGCTGGAAGCTGAACATATTCTTATAGGGAGTCCCGTCTGTTTTCAGTTGGGCATTGCTATCGAGCGCCAAGCCCATAACAGGCACATCATACTGTTCGCTGGTCTCTTTGATTGCAAGCGCAATGTTTGCAACCGGCGGGCCGACGATGATGCTGACCTTATCGACTGTGACGGCTTTGGTAAATGCGTTGACAGCTTCGGTTACATCACCTTTTGTATCATAAGTGTTCATTTTAATGGTCTTGCCGCCGATTCCGCCGTTTGCGTTGATCTCATCAACCGCCCACTGGGCGCCCGCCTGAACCATCTGTCCGAGAGACGAAGTGGCGCCGGTGACATCCTGCAGACATCCAATCAGGATTTCGCCGCCCTCTCCTGCAGCCTGGGAAGACGCCGCAGAACTTGCTCCGCCAGCAGAAGAAGCTGCTCCTGAAGACGAAGCCGCGCCGGAAGATGAAGCTGCGCCGCCGCAAGCAGTCATGCTCAGCCCTAAAGCGGCAGCTACAAGAAGTGCAAGTGCTTTTTTCATTGAGTTTTCCTCCTAAAATTACATTTTATATACTGCCCGCATTGCTGCAGGCAATCATATACGATCGAAAAAAATAGAGTTATGAAATCGTTTGTAGAAATAATTTTAAAAAAAATCTATGCAATTTGCAAAGATTTTTATGTTTAATCATGATTCTTTGAGTACATATTATCATTTTCGTTTCTAATTTGTCAATCTAAAATCATTTTTTCCCCGTTTTACATAAATATTTTTATGCAAAGGTTTGCATAATGCCGATAGTATGTGTGATAATGCACATTTTTGAATCATCTGTTTTGTGATATTTGATGACAAAAGAACCGTTTCAGTGTATGAAAACCTTTGCATATAGTTTGCGCACTGGTTTGAAAAACCAAACCCGTCAAAAATTACAAAACCCCCGTTGGTGGACGGCAATCCGTCAACCAACGGGGGCAACCGGCTTTAGGGGTGCTGTCAGGTCTCTGCCGGATTGCTGACAACGCCGATAAACAGCGGGACATCCGTCTGCCTGTCTGAAATAATTGCAAACAGGAAAGGGCGGTCAAGCTTCATCTCAATCGGGTCTTGGTCATTAAACGCACCGCCGCCAGTCGCCGGCATTATAATGACTGTATAGGCGGCGGCTTCCGCGCCGTCCTCATCTATGGAAATGTGGGTTTCCTGTATGACTTTGGAGATTTTCGCTTTCTCTTTGGAAAGCATACCGGAAAAATCAGCGGAATCGGTAAATGCGGTCTGAATTCCCATCGTCTGGAGCAGATCTTCCAGCTTCATGCTGCTTCCAAACGAGAACTTGGGGAGAGGAAAATGAACCTCCCGGTATTCCACCCCTTCCGGGTGAATCATTGCGGCGACTTTTTGGGGATCAGAAACCATACTTTCCAGCGGAATTCCCCGGTTCGGTAGAATCAGCACCATTTTGCCCGCATTGCAAAAGTCCATCTCTGCGGCGGTATAGCCTTCACCCTTCCAGAAAGCATTGCCGGTATTGGCAGTATGCATAAAATCAGTATTGACCGTTGTTCCATCCTTTAGATGGAAAACATCCGGTTTCGTATCTGCTTTGCTAAAATGGTATAACCACGCGTCTTTAAAATAGACTGTATTCATAATTGCCATCAGCTGATCTTTTTCGACCGGAATATCAGGCGAAAGCACCCCATTGGTCTGGTCAGCGACCCATTTGCCCATCGCCTGCCTGGCCGACTTTTTGGTAAAATCAACTGTAAAAGCGGATGCGTAAAATTGCTTTGCGGCGGTATTGAGGTAGTTCTTTCGGAATTCCACACCCTGCTGCAGCCAGATCGAATTTGCAATCTTTAATTTTCCGGCTTCATTGTCACTGTAAAGCAGCCGGAACAGGTTGCCGTTTTGTTTTGCAAGTTCGCTCGTGGTCTTACCTTGGAATTGAAGCGTTTTCAGCAGTTCCAACTGCGTAGCCCCCTTTGCCCCGGCCGCCGCAAGCGACAGCGCCATATAGAGGCTGGTTGGGGAATACATCAGGTTTTCACTCTGCTTGCTTAGGATGCTGGACGCTGAAGCATAGGAAAACGAATTGACGGAAGCCAGGAATGCGGCGTCAACCGGATTGTCCTCTTCCGTTTTGCGCCGTGTGTCATAATCATCATAGGCAGCGGCTTTCGGATAGACAGGCTTGACCAGCGGCGTGTTCGCCGCCGCAACATTCAGCCCAAAACCTGCAATCGTTAACATAGACATGAAAAACAGGAAAAAACGCTTCATAAAAATCCTCCTTCACTTTTATCTTCTAATTCATTGGTGGATGAATTTTCCTGTTTTGATTCATGAAACTGATAGAAATGCGAAAATTACCGTTCATCATATTATTTTGATGATAAGGCAGACTGTCTGCCGGCATGGTCGATGGTATAAGGTGCGGGATAAATCAGCTCCCCAACCGTTACAAAACGATACCCCTCCTCCAGAAGCCGGTCGAGAATCATTTCCAGAGCGGCGGGAGTATTTTTCTTTCCCGCATGAAACAGCAGGATATCGCCCGGCGCCGCTTTTTTCAGTACGCGGTCAACCATCTCGTCGACAGCAGGCTCCTTCCAGTCAACGGAATCCCCCGGCCATACAAATTCAAACCGCCTCCACAAGCCGTTTTAAACGTGAAAGCTTCAGCAGGATGACTCCCAGCATTGCAAAGACCAGTGTGCCGGCAGGAATCCCCAGATATTTTCCCAAAATGCCTGCGGCGGAAGCTACGGCAAGTGTCACCCCAAGAGAGGACAGCTTTTCCGGTTTCTTTTTCTCAGTTTCTGCGGGGGGCTGTGTTTCAGCCTGAACGGGCTCAGACGGCTCCCCCCTGGTTATCCGGTGAATGAGGCCGGGAAAGATCCCAATGCCGACCAGCAGGCGGACGAACTGCATAACAGCTACCTGCGGAGCGCTGGCACCCAGATCCGCAGCGATAATCGGGATATCGCTGATTCCTCCCGGCACCGCGCAAAATAACGCCGTAACCAGGTCCAGGCCGTCTCCGACCGCATAAATGGCAAAGCCGACAGCCAGATTCAGCAGCAACATACAGGAAAGCGTGATGACCGCCGGTTTGAGCAGACGGCGCATTTCCCGGATATCCTCTTTCCGAACAGTGCAGCCGATAAAAGCGCCCGCGGCAATCTGCGCGAATACTTTCGCCCCCGCCGTCATTACAGCCGACCCTGCCGCAATGTTCAAAGCGGCCGCTCCTAAAATCGACCCTACAAGCATCCCCCCGGGCACTTTGACTTTTAATAAAATCCATCCGCCGCAAAAGGCTGCAAGCAGGGTGAAAAGCAAATCGAGCGGCATTTTACGCACTTCCCTTTCGTAATTTTAAACATGAGGAGGCTCTCTGCTTTGAACAGCAAAGAAATGCTTTATATGATTGCCATCGCCGAATCGGGGAGTCTTTCCCGCGCAGCAGAAAAGCTGGATATGTCCCAGTCATCCCTCAGCCGAAGTTTACAGAAAATCGAAAACTCTTTAAACGTTTCTTTGTTTAAGCGCACTCCGGGAGGGCTTATTCCTACGGATGCGGGAAAAAAGTACCTGCTCTGCGCCAAACAAATTATGAAAATGACCCGCGACCTGGAAAACGAAATCTCACAGATCAACCATCTGCAGTCCGGCCATCTGGTCATTGGCACGACCAGCCAGTTCGGTGCGGTCGTACTTCCCGAAATACTGCGCACCTTCAGCGGCGTGTACCCTGGAATTGAAATTGAACTTGTTGAGAAAGACCCTAACGTCATTGAGGCAAAACTGCTGGACGGAAGCGTTGATCTTGCCCTTCTTCATCTGCCGCTGGCAAACACAGGCATCCCTTATCAGCAAATCTGTTCGGAAAACCTTCTGCTGATGGTGCCTTCAAACGACGCGGTGAATGACCTGATTACCGAACAGCCAATCGGTGACCTGCCGTTTTTGGATCTGCAATTGGTTTCCAACAGGAATTTTATTCTTACGCACCCGACACAGGGAACCAGACGGGCCGCACAGCGCATTTTGGACGCCGCAGGCATTCGTCCCAGAATCAAATTTGAAACCTGCAATATTCATACGGTTATGCGTCTGGTCAGCTTCGGATTGGGGGTCAGCATCGTCCCGTCCAGCTACTGTTCCATGCTCAGCAACATCTCGGCATCCGTCCGCTTTTACAGGATTGAGGAACGTTACTTCCCGCATTGGGAGTTTGTTGTCTGTTTTCTGTCCGAAGATTCCCTTACGGAAGCCGCTCTGGAATTTATACAAATCTGCAAAACCGCCCTGCCGTATCTGTTTAAAAGCTGACCTTGTCCGTCAAAAAGCCATCGCCTGTCGGGCGGTGGCTTTTTGACCTCTACAAAACGAATGAGAGGTAAGAGAGTAGGTAAATTAAACTGCGGAGACATTCGCCTTTTTGCCGAATTTCCGCGAAATAATCGGCTTGACAACCGGATATACAAGCATAATAATGCACGCAGTCATCAGTACCGCGGTAATCGGTTTGGAAAATACAGCCAGCAAATTTCCGTTTTCGATTTTGATCGCCCTGCGCAAATTAGATTCACACATCTGCCCGAGTACCAATCCTAAAACCAGTGCGGCGGCAGAGAATCCCTGTTTTACAAACAAATATCCAATCGTACCGGCGATAGTCATCAGCATGACGTCTCCGACGTTGTTGTTCAGCGCATAGGAACCGATCACAGCCAGCATGATGATGGTAGGCCCGAGAATGCTGTACGGAACCGCCAGAATCTTCGCAAAAATCTTAGCAACCAGCATGGAGATTACAACCATCAAAATGTTGGTAACCAGCATGGACGTAAACACGCTGGAGAGATATTCAGGCTGGGTGCGCACAAGCAGTGGACCCACCTGCACGCCCATCATTACCAGGGCGCTCATCATGATGGCCGCCGCGTTGCCGCCCGGGATTCCAAGAGAAAGCAAAGGAACCATGGAGCCTCCGGTAGCGGCATTGTTGGCGCATTCCGATGCCGCGATACCGTCTATGCAGCCGGTACCGAATTTTTCCGGATGCTTGCTGAGCTTGTTTTCCGTTGTGTAACATAAAAATGAAGCGATTGTCGCGCCGGCACCGGGAAGGATTCCCACGATCGTCCCGATAATGGAAGCCCGGATCATCACCCATTTAATGCTCAGGAACTCTTTGACTCCCGGGAATGTTGTTTTTACACCGGTCTGTTTGTCTGATCCATTCATTACCCGCGGCTTCGTGGTTTCTTTGAGCACTTCTGTAACTGCAAACATACCGATCATAACCGGGATCATTTCAACACCGCCCAGCAGTGTACTGTTTCCCCATGTAAAACGAGCAAGCCCAAGCATCGGGTCCATGCCAATGGTCGACAGCCACAGACCAATCAATCCGGATATAATCGTTTTGACGATATTGCCGCTGTCAAGGCAGGTCAAAACGGAAAGCCCCAGAAAGGATACGGCGAACAGTTCAGACGGGCCGAATTTCAGCGCGACAGCAGAAAGCTGAGGGCTGATCAAAGCCATCGCAAATGCGGCAATCATACCGCCGAACGCGCTGCACACCAGAGAAACGCCCAGAGCTTTTCCGGCCTCCCCCCGCTGGGCCATCGGATAACCGTCAAACGTCGTAGGGGCATTGGACGGAGTCCCCGGAATTTTAAACAGAATAGCCGTTACCCCGCCTCCGGTAATCGCGGCACAATATACCGAGACGAGAAAGGCAATTGCAACAACAGGGCTCATGGAATAGGCAAACGGCAGTGCCAGTGCAACTGCCATAGATGCGCTGACACCGGGCATCGCCCCGAATACAACGCCCAGACAGGTTCCGCACAAAATAAACAGAAAAGTAAGCGGCTGAAAGATAATCTGCGCGCCGGAAATTAAGATATCTAACATTTTAACTCTCCTTCCTCTAGATAGATTCCAGCAGGAGGGCAAACGTACGGAAAATCCCCTCGCCGCGCGGCAGCATAATACTAAGGCCTTTATAAAACAGAATAAACAAAATCGCTGTGATCACAACCGCGCAGATCAGGCTGATATACCACCGTTTTTCTCCCAGCAGCCGGGAATATGCGATGAGGAACAGGATACAGGACGGTATGAACCCGATCTTGCCTAAAAGAACCGCCAAAACAAAAACGATGATAATTCCGATAAACAGTTTGCTTGTAAAAAAGCCTTTCAGGAGGCTTACATTCAGCTGTTTTTCAGCGGGAACCGTTTTCAGGTTTTTTACAATTTTTACAATGTTTATGATCAGCATCAGGACCAGCAGCGCCAAAATAATCTGCGGCCACTGCTCCGCACCAAGCTCAGTGTTTGCGGAAGGCGGCAAGGTTGCACCGATATAAAAATAACAGTAACTGAAAAAGATCAGCATCAAAGCATTAAAAACCAGTTCAATCGTCAAAGTCAATCAACTCACTTTCCCTTTTAAAATGAGGAGGGAACGACAGGAAGGTTCCCTCCTCATGCAATCCCTTTACTTTGCGGCATTCATGGTCGAAACAAGTGCAGACAGGTTCTCGACATCCTGATTCCAGGTTGCTGTGAAGTCGGCTGTATTCTGCCAGCCGGGACGCTGGTCAAGCCCCTGTGAGGCCGCCCATTTTTGGAAGGTATCACTTGCGACAGCTTTTTCAGCGGCGGCTTCAAATGCTTTGATTGCTGCCTGCGGTGTGCCTTTTGCCGCAAAAATCCCACGGTAAGGGCCATAATAGCAGTCAATGCCAAGCTCGCCGGCACATTCGCAGTCCTTGAACGATTCTGTAGACATCCGTTCTTCGGAGCAGACCAGAATCGGCTTCACATCCCCTGAAGCCACAAGCGCTTCGATTTCCGCCGGTCCCACGGATGCGAGTGCAATATGTCCGGCCATCACATCGCTGTTCAGCTGCGCCCCCTCGGAATAAGCAATCGGTTCAACCTTGCCGTCGAAGGCCAGCTGCACGTCAAGGCCGTCAAGACCTGTGATTGTCATGCAGCCGGCTTTTACGACACCGGGATTTGCATTGATGTAATCAACCAGTTCTTTATAGTTGTTATAGGGGGAATCTTTTCCCGTCACAATGACGTTGGTATCGTGGACCAGCCGGACAACCGGTTCAATCCCGGCCATGTCCACATTGGATGCGCCCGTCAGCTGAGCCAGAAGCGGGCTCTGCGTGCAGAGCAGCCAGGTGTACCCGTCGGCAGGCTGCTGCATGGCATATTCCACACCGGTTGTGCCGCCTGCGCCGGCCTTATTGTTGATTACCACTTTAACGCCGATTTCCTTTTCCAGCGCCGCCGCAAAGGTACGCAGTGTCGTATCAGCACCGCCGCCGGCGCCCCACGGGCAGACTATTTCAATATTGCGTTCAAATGTCCAGGACTCTTCTTCGCTTGCGGCACTGCTCTGCTCCGCCTTGGATGCTGCCGGACTCTGTGCAGACGGCGTCGCCGCAGGCGCATTGGAATTGGAACCGCACGCCGCAAGAGACAGTACAATTCCAGCTGTCAAAACAACTGCCATTAACTTTTTCATATCTCGTTCTCCTTTTTGTTTTTTCCAGACTACGGCACTGAATATTGCCGTTTAGCCAGTGGCTCTAGTATAAAAGCATTCTGAACCAATTAGCAAATGCAATGTGCGCATAGCATGAATGCACACATTGCACGAAAGAATTCCGAAATTGCTTTCTATTAAATCCTTATTTATAAAAGGTAGTAACTGACAGCAGTTTTCAAATCGGCTTTGCATTTTATAAAAGTGGTTCAACTGATTTTCCTTGAACGCATTTATACAAATTCAGCGTTTATTTTGTTCTATTTTGACGTATTATTTTTTTCATGATGCAAATTTTCGGCATAAATAACGACATTTTTTTCATATTTATCTTAATTTTTTTTTAAGATATTTTTATTTGATCTTAAGTTTCACGCGTTAAAATAAGCGTGCAGTGGAGCGGGCCAGTGCCTCTTGACTCGCTGATTATTTTACAGGAGGGGACCAGATTGAAGATTGAAAAAACAGCCGTCGCCGGGACAATGGAGTCCAGCGATATTATGGTAACGCTTTCTCCCGGCAGCGTGGGGGGAATTGAAATCGAACTGGAAAGTTCTGTGGAGAAACAATTCGGAAATGCCATCCGCAGCACGATTCAGGATGTTTTAACAGAACTGGATGTAAAAAATGCCCACGTGAAAGCTCTGGATAAAGGTGCTCTGGACTGCACAGTGCGTGCCCGCGTCAAAACGGCGGCTTACCGTGCCTGTAATTGTGACAGCTATCAGTTTGGAGGGCAGAATTAATGGATACATATAAACTGCGCCGCACCATGATGTTTGTGCCCGGAAACAACCCCGGCATGGTGAAAGACGCCTATATTTACGGAAGCGACTCCATTATGTTCGATTTGGAGGACAGCGTGGCGGTCGACCAGAAGGATTCCGCCCGTTTCCTGGTCAGCGAAGCGCTGAACTGCTATGACTACAATGGCATCGAACTGGTCGTGCGTATAAATGACCCCCGGACAAAAGTCGGAAAGGACGACCTTACCGCCATTGTCTGCACCAGAAAGGCCATTATCCGCCTGCCAAAGACCGAGTGTGCGGAAGATGTCACCTACTGTGAAAACGTTATTGCTGAAATAGAAGCGGAGAATGGTATCCCGGCCGGGTCCACGCGCATGATGGCCGCAATTGAAAGCGCGCTGGGCGTTCTGAACGCGCGGGAAATTGCCGTCAGTTCCAAAAGGCTGATCGGCATCGCGCTCGGCGCGGAAGATTATGTGACAGATCTGAAAACCAGCCGCAGTTCTGACGGAATCGAACTGCTGTTCGCCCGCAGCGTGATCCTGCTTGCGGCCCGCGCGGCGGGCATTGCCGCGATCGACACCGTTTACAGCGACGTTAATAACATGGAAGGCTTTGAGGCGGAAGTAAAGCTCATTAAGCAGCTGGGGTTCGACGGCAAGTCGGTCATCAACCCCAGGCAGATCAAGCCTGTGCATAGCCTTTACACCCCTTCCGACAAGGAAATCCAAAAATCCCTTGCCATTATGGACGCCATCAAAGAAGCCAAAGAGCGAGGCAGCGGCGTCATTGCCCTGAATGGCAAAATGATCGACAAGCCGGTCGTGGCCCGCGCGGAACGGATTCTCGAAATTGCCCATGCTTCCGGCATTACTTTTTAAAGGAGCGAAAGAAATGAGCTTAGAACTTTCATCAATTCCCCATTTGGAGGAATTTTGCGCCTTAGGCGGTAGTTACAGCGACGAACAAAATCTGCAGCCCAAAGATGTGCGGACACTGGCGGAGCGTTCCCTGCACAGCAAAAAGCTGGTGAACGATCTGGATGAGGCTATCCGGCTGTCCGGTTTGCGGGACGGCATGACCATCTCCTTTCATCATCATTTTCGCGGCGGCGATTATATCATCAACATGGTGATGGCCAAGCTCGCGGAAATGGGCTTTAAGGATCTGGTCCTGGCGGCAAGCAGCCTGACCGACTGCCACTTTCCTCTCATGGACCACATCAAAAGCGGCGTCATCCGGCGCATTGAGACAAGCGGCCTGCGCGGCAAACTGGCGGATGCCATCAGCCACGGGCTGATGGATATCCCGGTGGTATTTCGCAGTCACGGCGGCCGCGCTTACGCGATAGAATCAGGCGAACTGGCAATTGACGTGGCGTTCCTCGGGGCACCCTCCTGCGACGCGTTCGGAAACGCAAACGGATATTCCCGTGAAGGCGACACCGGTATCATGTGCGGATCGATGGGGTACGCAAAGCAGGACGCCGAATACGCGAAAAAGGTCATCATCATCACCAATAATCTGGTTCCTTACCCGAACGCTCCGTTCGGAATTCCGGAATCGAATGTGGACTATGTCGTGCAGGTTCCGGAGATCGGAAATCCCGCCGGCATTATGAGCGGCGCGACCCGCTTTACCAAAAACCCGAAAGAGCTTCTGATTGCGGAATACGCCGCCAAAGTCATCGAAAACAGCGGTCATTTTTACGACGGTTTTTCCATGCAGATGGGTTCGGGCGGCGCTTCCCTCGCGACAATCCGCTTCCTGCGCGAGGACATGATCAAGCAAAACATCAAGGTGGGGTTTGCGCTCGGCGGAATTACCGGAAGCGTTGTGGAACTGCTGGAAGAAGGGCTGGTGCGCAAAATTCTGGACGTGCAGAGTTTTGACCTGCGCGCCGCCGAAAGCCTGAAGAACAACCGCTTCCATCAGCAGATTTCCGCAAGCTATTATGCCAGCCCGTCCAACCCCGGCACAGCCGTCAACCAGCTGGATGTCGTGGTGCTTTCCGCGCTTGAGGTGGACACCGGGTTCAACGTAAATGTGCTCACCGGAAGCGACGGCGTAATCCGCGGCGCAATCGGCGGCCACCCGGACACGGCGGCAGGCGCTAGCGTCTCCATTGTTGTGGCACCGCTCACGCGCGGCAGAATCCCCACCATTGTGAATCATGTAAACACCATTGTCACACCCGGGCGGAGTATTGACGTTGTGGTCACCGATCAGGGGATTGCGGTGAACCCGGCACGCCCGGATCTGAAAGACCGGCTCATTGCCGCCCGGCTGCCTGTCTGCTCGATTGATGAACTGCGGAGCAAGGCGGAAAAAATTGTGGGGAAAGCCGACCCGATCCTGTATACCGATAAAGTGGTAGGTATTGTGACCTACCGCGACAACAGCATTATCGATCTGATTTATGAGGTAAAGGAGTAGGCTGCTATGATCAAGATACATACAAACGGTGTCTTTCTGTCAGGCGGTTCCAGAATCATCGACGCAGACTGCAACGCGGAAGCTCAGCTGCGGAATCTGCACGGCAAAGCAGTTTCCATTGAGGAAGCCAAAAAAGGAACAATTTCCTACTCCATCCTGAAACATCACAACCGTTCCTCCGGCATGGATAAGCTGCAGATCACGTTCGACGCGCTTGCCAGCCATGACATTACTTATGTCGGCATTATCCAGACCGCGAAAGCCAGCGGCCTGGAGAAATTCCCGGTTCCCTATGTGCTGACAAACTGCCACAACTCCTTATGCGCGGTGGGCGGGACCATTAACGAGGATGACCACATGTTCGGTTTGTCCGCGGCAAAAAAATACGGAGGGATTTACGTCCCCCCGCATTTGGCGGTGATTCACATGTACATGCGCGAGATGATGGCCGGGTGCGGAAAGATGATTCTGGGAAGCGACAGCCATACCCGTTACGGGGCGCTGGGGACTATGGCAATCGGTGAAGGCGGCGGCGAACTGGTCAAACAGCTGCTCTGCAACACCTACGACATCAATTATCCGCGTGTTGTAGCGGTTTATCTCACCGGTGCGCCCCGTCCGGGAGTCGGGCCGCAGGACGTGGCGCTCGCAATGATCGGCGCGGTGTTTGAAAAAGGGACGGTGAAAAACAGCGTTATGGAGTTTGTGGGCCCGGGAATTTCCAGCCTGCCGACCGATTACCGCTGCGGCATTGACGTTATGACCACCGAGACCGCCTGTCTGTCCTCCATCTGGGAAACGGATGAGGACACCCGCGAGTTTTTTGAAGTCCACGGGCGTCCGGAGGATTACGCCCCGCTGCACCCTGCCGGTGTGGCTTATTACGACGGACTGATCGAGGTCGATCTTTCAAGCATAAAGCCTATGATTGCCCTGCCGTTCCATCCGTCAAATGTCTACGAGATTGATACGCTGAATCAAAACGCCGGAGATATCCTGCGTGAAGCGGAAAGACAGACACAGGCTGCCCTGAAAGGGCTCCGCCTGACCGATAAGATCAAAAACGGACGTTTACAGGTGGAACAGGGCGTGATTGCCGGATGCGCGGGCGGCACTTATACCAATGTAATGGCGGCGGCCTCCATCCTTCGCAGGCACAGCATCGGGAACGGAGAATTTTCCCTCTCGGTTTATCCGTCAAGCCAGCCGGTGATGCTGGAACTGGTGAAAAACGGCGCGATTTCCGAACTGATGCAGGCGGGCGCAACGGTGCGTTCCGCGTTCTGCGGACCCTGCTTCGGCGCGGGGGATGTACCGGCGAACGGCGCTCTCTCCATCCGGCACACGACCCGCAACTTCCCGAACCGGGAGGGCAGCAAACCTTCCGGAAATCAGGCTGCGGGCGTGGCCCTGATGGATGCCCGCTCGATCGCGGCCACGGCGCTTCACGGCGGCCTGCTGACGCCGGCTACCGAGCTTGATGAGGTGAAATATGACCACTCCGGCTATTATTTTGACCAGAAGCCATATCATAACCGCGTTTATAACGGATTTGGCAAACCTGACCCGGCCGCCGAACTCAAGTACGGCCCCAATATCATTGACTGGCCGAAAATAAATCCGATGCCGGAACATCTCCTGCTGAAGGTCGTCAGTTTCATTACCGACCCCGTTACCACCACCGACGAACTGATTCCCTCCGGTGAAACCTCTTCCTATCGTTCCAACCCGCTGGGGCTCGCGGAATTTACCCTCTCCCGCAGGGACCCGTTATATGTGGCAAAAGCAAAAACGGTGCAGGCAATGGAAAAGGAACGCGCCGGCGGACATGTCCCCGAAGAACTGCGGGTCGTGTTTGCGGAAATTCAGGCAGCGGAAATCGTCGGAATCCATACGGAAAATACCGGCCTTGGTTCGGTCATCTACGCCGTCAAGCCGGGGGACGGCTCCGCCCGCGAGCAGGCCGCAAGCTGCCAGCGCGTTTTGGGCGGTGCGGCCAACATCGCCAGAGAATACGCGACCAAGCGCTACCGCTCCAATCTGATCAACTGGGGGATGGTTCCCTTTGTTCTGGAGGAGCCGCCCCTGTTTGAAAACGGCAGCTACCTGCTCGTTCCCTATATCCGCGATGCGATTCTGTCCGGTACTTCCTCCATCCAGGCCTATCTTGTCGGTAACCCGTTCCAGCCGTTCACCATGCGCGTGGCGGAACTGACTCCCGATGAGAAGCGGATTCTGCTTGCGGGATGCCTGATCAATTTCAACAGGCAAAACCGCTCTTAAACAGGAGAACATCTATGGAAACAATTGTCATGGCGCCGGCTGCCGGCCGGAAAAAAGCGGACGTCATCCGGTTTTTAGACCGCCTTTCCCTCAGTTTTGACCCGAAGGTACAGGTTACAGTCCTCCTCGAAGAAGACGGCGAACTGCTGGCAACCGGCTCGCGGGACAAAAATCTCCTGAAGTGCATTGGTGTTTCCCCTGAAAGGCGGGGGGAAGGTCTGGCCGCGGCTGTTATGACAGTGCTGGTTCAGGATGCAATCGCGGCCGGATTTTCTCATCTGTTTTTGTTTACAACACCGTCGAATCAGGAGCTGTTTTCAGGGCTGGGCTTCTATCCCATTGCCGTAACCGGTGACGTTCTGCTGATGGAAAATCAAAAAAACGGCGTGCGGGATTTTGTGGCTTCTTTCGCCGTTCCGGATACCAAAGGCATCACCGGCGCAATTGTGGCCAACGCAAACCCGTTTACAAACGGGCACCTGTATCTGGTCGAAACTGCCGCAAGCCAATGCGGCACGTTGCATCTGTTCATTCTTTCGGAAGAGCAGAGTACCTTTCCTTTCGAAGTCCGCATGGAACTCGCGCAAAAAACGGCGGCGCGGTTCCCGAATGTGTTCGTGCACCCCACCGGGGAATATCTGATTTCCTCCGCGACCTTCCCCAATTATTTTCTGAAAGACAAATCCAGAACGGCGGAAGTCAACTGTGCGCTGGATTTGGAGGTTTTCTGCAAATGCTTTGCCAAGCCGCTCCATATCACGCGCCGCTACGTCGGGGAGGAACCTTTTTGCCCGGTGACAGCCCGTTACAATCAGGCCCTGCGGGAAACCCTTCCCGGAAACGGAATTGAACTGATTACGATTCCGCGCAGGGAAGAGAACGGGCTGGCCGTCAGCGCTTCTCAGGTACGGCGGCTGCTTGCAGAAGGAAAGCTCGAAGAAATTCGTCCCCTCGTACCCGAACCCACATTTTCTTATTTGGCTTCCCTCAAAAATTCCCCGGAAAGGAACCCTCTATGATGATACCGGAACTGTCAGGCTGTGAACCCGTAGCGTTGGAGGAAATGCTGGACGCGCGCGAAGCGCGCGTGCGCCGCCAACAGCAACTCCTGAAGCAATGGCAGGGTTCGCTGATCTGCCTGACTCTTAATATCGCGGGACCGTATAAAGCATTTTCTCTGGCAATTCAGACGTTCCGCGAGGCTGTCTCACAGATCACCGAACTTTTACAGGAGAAAAAAACGCCTGTCGCCCATTTTGAGCAGCAGCTGAATAAAACCGGGCCAACAGCTTTTTTCTCGGTTCAGGAAGACGCCCGTAAAGTAAAGCAGTGGATGACCCGGCTCGAAGAAGGATGCCCGCTTGGGCGCATCTTTGATATTGATGTTTTGAAATCCGATGGAAGTAAGATTTCGCGCGTGGAGGTTGGCTTTGCAGAGCGAAAATGCCTGATCTGCGATCAGGCGGCGGCTGTCTGCGCGCGAAGCCGCGCTCATACGGTTGACAAACTGACTGTACATACGATCTCCGTCATGAAGCGCTATTTCGGGGAAACCGTCTGCGACCGGATTGCCGCGTGCGCTGTCCGCGCATTGCTCTACGAGGTGGCCGTAACCCCCAAACCCGGGCTTGTAGACCGCAGCAACAACGGATCGCATCAGGATATGGATTTCTATCTGTTTCTTGACAGTACGGCAGCGCTCCTCCCCTACTTCCGCGAATCGGCACGGCTTGGATTCCGGTTTGCCGGTACACCATCCGAGCTGTTTTCGAAACTTCGTCTTCTCGGAGTGGAAGCGGAACGCGCCATGCACGCCGCAACAAACGGCGTCAACACCCATAAAGGCGCCATTTTTCTGCTCGGAATTCTCGTGGCGGCCGGCGGCCGCCTGCTAAGAGAAGGGCAGCAGATGTCGGAAGAAAAGATGTTCTCTTTGAGTGCACAGATTGCCGCCTGCGCGCTCGATGATTTCAAGACCATAACAGCACAAAGCGCAAAAACCGCCGGGGAGCGCCTTTTTATCCAATATGGGCTGACCGGCGTACGCGGAGAAGCCGCAGGCGGCTTTCCATCTGTCAAAGACTTCGCCCTGCCGGTCCTGAAAAAGACTTTGGCGGACGGATACAGCAAAGACGAGGCGGGAACAGCCGCGCTTCTTTCCTTAATGGCAAATGTCAGTGACAGCACTTTGATCCATCGCTCCAGTCTCAGCGTCCAGCACAAGTTCAGTCAAGTGATCGGAAGACTGCTGCAAAGACGGCAAACCGTTCAGGAACAAACCGCCTCCGCATGGCAGCTCGATACATTTATGCGCCAGCAGAACCTGAGCGCAGGAGGCTGCGCGGACCTGCTGGCCTGCGCATGGATGACTTTATTTCTGGAGGACATCTGGAAAATCCCCGCAGGCAGCACGACTGCATATACGGTTTTTCGTTCTGCGATTGGCTCCGCCTCCATCTCTATCATGAAAAGCCACAAACCGGAATGACCTGCTTAAGTATCTTTACAGGCAGAAGGGAGCATGGTTTTGCATCAAATCATCAGAAAAAAATCACAGCAAGGGTTACAAATTGCTGCGGCAATTTTTGAAGGGGCCCTTTCGTGGGTGGTATTTGCGGGAATCACCATCTGCGGTTTTTGCCTGCTGAAAAAATATTTCTGCATTCCCTCTCCGCTCATCGGTCCCAGCGGGCTGCAGAACTTTTTAGCGGACCTGCTGATCCTTGTAATCGGAATTGAATTTATCAAAACATTCCTGAACCGTACGCCGGAGTCGATTATGGAAATCCTGCTGTTTGCCATTACGCGTCAGGTCGTGCTGAGCCATGGGAGTCTGATGGAAACGCTTGCGGGCTGCGCGGCCGTAATTCTGTTGTTGTCGGCGCATCATTTTTGGGAAACCTTGCAGATGAGACAGTCAGCGGCGGCAACCGTAAAAATGCTGGATATCACTTCTGACGGTATGCAGCACGCTCCGCTGCACGAATAAATCGGACAACTTTTTTACATTGATTTTTACTTTATAAGAAGCCCACAGCCTTTAATCCGGCTGTGGGCTTCTTCTTGCTGTGCTTTTTATCTTTTTCAGGAGGAAGGTAAAGTTCCCATAGATTGTTACATACAATTGAACTAGCACAGCAGGAGGCGGCGGTATGACGGTAAAGCATATTCATCCCGGTTATCCGGACGAAAACACAAGAAAACAGCAGATCAGCGCCGTCTATTGTGAACTGTGCCAACTTCTGCAGGGAAAGGAAAGCCCGTCGTCTCATGTAACTGCTCGGTCCCCCAAAAAACAAAGGCGGAAAACTCCGTAACGTTCATCAATGTTGCCGGGGGGAGGTACACACTTTGACAGCAATCTACGCGCGGCAGTCTGTAGACAAAAAGGACAGTCTTTCCATTGAGGGGCAAATTGAGCTGTGTCGGAGTGAATGTATCGGGGATGCGTTCATGATATATAAGGACAAGGGATTTTCCGGGAAAAATACGCACCGTCCTTCCTTTGAAAAAATGATTGACTCTGTGAAAGCAGGACGGATTCAAAAAGTGGTGGTCTACCGGATGGATCGGTTCAGCCGTTCCATAGCGGATTTCGGACGAATTTGGGAGATTTTTCAGAGCAAAGATGTTGAGTTCGTATCCATCAATGAAAAATTTGACACCTCAACCCCCATGGGGCGCGCCATGCTGTACATCATTATGGTATTCGCCCAACTGGAACGAGAAACCATCGCGGAACGCATCCGGGATAATTACCAGCAAAGAATATTACGCGGGGAATGGGCGGGAGGCAGTGCGCCTTTCGGATTTGATCTCGGCAGGGTCACGGAGGAAACCGGGAAAAAATCCCCCGCCCTGATCCCCAACCGGCAATGTGAAATCGTAAAACGCATCTTCGAAACATACGCTTTGCCGGGGACCTCGCTGAGCACAGTCGCAAAAGAGCTGAATGAAGAAGCAATTCCCTGCGGGAAAAGGCCCGCCTGGGACAGTGTTTCCGTTTCAAGGATTCTGCACAACACCGCCTATGTGCAGTCGACAACAGCAGTCCGGGATTATTTCGCTTCACAGGGAATCAGGGGACTTCCCCCTGAGGAGGCATTTGACGGAACCTCCGCCTGCCGGATTGAAGGCAGGCGTGACCGTGCAAAAAGCCGATATACGCAGCCGGAGGAACAGCGGGTTATCATTCTCAACCACAAAGGAGTGATCCCCGCCGATCTGTGGCTGAACTGCCAATATAAGCTTTGTCATAACCGGCAGATTCAAAATACCGGAAAAGGGAAACACACCTGGCTGAGCGGGCTGCTCAAATGCGCCAGCTGCGGTTACAGCGCCAAGGTATCCGTCAGCAAAGGACGGAAATACCTGTCCTGTACCGGACGCAGCAACTACAGGATTTGCAGCCAGTCTTTCCGGCTCTCCATCATAGAAATTGAGCACGCAGTCTCCGAAGAAGTCAAAGCGCTCTTCTCCGGCTGTGCCGGCACGGAACAGCCGGGCGATACCGGCCAGCGGCTTCGGGAGGATTTATCCGCTGTCGAAACCAAAATCTGCCGTTTAATCGGTGCCCTTGCCGAAGGGAATTCCGTTTCAGTAAAGTACATAAATGCCGAACTGCTGCGGCTCGACCAACAGAAACAATCCCTGCGAGAACAGATAAAACAACTGGAACGTTTGGAGTTTAAAAAGGAACCGGCAAAGTTTGACTTTGAAAAGCTGCAATTTGAAGAGAAAAAGGCAGTCGCTTTCAGAATCATTGAAAAAATTCTGCTGTCATCCGACAGCCTGGAAGTCATCTGGAAACTGTAAAAGAACCGTTTCAGCTTCTGCCGAAACGGTTCTTTCCTATGCGCCATAGTTAAGTCTTTATTGTTGTTTTTGCGAAACCGCGTTTTCAACGGCTTTTAAGATCACCCTGCTGGAGTTTGTCGCTCCGGAAACAGTATCAACCGACAGGCTTTGCTCTTGCAGAACTGCATCAATGATTGTTTCGGCCGGAGCGCCCCGTTCGTTCCGGTGCTCCAAAATCTGAATATCCGTTGCTTTTCCGTTCTCCACAGTCACCTGCACTTTGGCATAAATGAACTCCACATCGCAGTCCCCGATATAAACACCGTCCGCAACCTGACTGAAATCAACATCGCCGACCGCCAGCGTGTTAACCTCGTTTTTATAACTGGAAACCCTGTTCAGATAAGAGAACCCCCAGACAACGGCGATCAGCAAAAAAGCTGCCGCTGTACCGAACAGTATTGATTTCGCTCTTTTTGTCATATCCGATTCCTCCCCGCCTGGCTGTCTGAAACTTCAGGCAAAATAAAATTCCCTAAAAAAGTAGTTTCCGCTTTTCATATTACTTGACGAAACCATTTTCCGCAACTGTTTTTACAGAATCTATAAAATAAAACGGATTTCTTTTGACAAATTCACTCCGTCAAAAGAAATCTGTTTTTCATGCAAGGCACTGAGAATAACCGATCAGTATGCTCATCAGCTTTCCTTGCAATATGCAACGCCCAGTTTGGCAGGGACATTGAAGTTCCGCCGCGCAACGGTCAGCACGATCGTCAGGATGTAAGGCAGCGCGATAAACAGCTCATTCGGGAAATATCCGTTGCCGCCGATCGACTGCATATAAATCGCAACCGCTTCCGCAAGCCCGAACACGACTGTCCCGATCACAGCCCCTTTCGGATTCCAGTTTCCGAGGAAGCAGATTGCGAACGCAATCCAGCCTCTGCCTCCGATCATGTTGGTCGTAAACATTCCCAGATATCCGACGGAATAGAACGCACCCGCAAGCCCTCCTAAGACGCCCGCCGTCAGCACGGTCAAAAAGCGGACGGTATTCACATGAATGCCGGCGACGTCAACCGCTTCCGGGTTTTCGCCGGTGGAACGGATGGTCAGCCCGACGGATGTTTTATAAAGGACAATATATGCGATTGGGATTAAAAGATAGACAAAATAGGTCAAAGCATTCTGCTGAAAAAAGATCGGCCCGAGCACCGGTATTTGGGAAAGCAGCGGGATGCTCAGGCTTTGAAGCGGCGTTATTTTCAACGGAGACGTCGGTACTCCGAACAGTACCCTCTGAAAATAAGCACAAAATCCGGCCGCCAGGATATTCAGGGCGGTACCTGTCACAACCTGATGCTGCCGCATAAAAATGCTGATGCTGCCATAGATGGCGGCAACTGTCAGACCGCAGAGAATTGCAGTGAGCATTCCGATCCATGCGCTTCCGGTCAGGTAGGTCCCGACAAAGCCACCCCACGCGCCTACCAGAAAAATTCCTTCGATCGCGGTCACCATCATGCCGGAACGTTCCGCAATGACCTCCGCGATCGACCCCAGCATCAAGGGGGTACTCATCATTAATGCACGGCTCAACAAACTGATCATCATTTTTCCACCGCCTTCTGCAATTCGCGTTTTTTCCTTTGACGATCCAGATAAGTTCTTGCAAAGTAAGAAATGATCACGAATGTCATGACAAATCCCTGCATCAGATCGATAATGCTGGACGGGACATTCACCCCAGGCATCCGTCCCATCAGGTTCCCCGCCACATTTAGCGCTCCGAAAAGCAGGGACGCAAAGATAATCCCAATTGGGTTCGCGTTTGCCAGGATTGCGATTCCAAGCCCGGCGGAGCCGACATCCGGATTAAAGTTCTGTATCAGCATGTGCTGCACGCCGTTTACTTCGGTGAACCCCGCCATTCCGGCCAGAGCGCCGCTGATGAAGAATGCGGCGACATAGATTCTGCCGGAATTGATTCCGGACATCTGAGCCGCCGAGGCATTGCTGCCGACCGCCCGGATGCGATAGCCGAGCGGTGTTTTATAAAGCAGAATCCAAACGGCAACCGCGGTCAGCATCGCCAGCAGAAATCCGGCATGGAGCCTTGTACCCTTGATCAGGGTTGGAATCCAGCCGCTGTTTGAGATTGCGTCCGTCTGCGGATATTCTCCTTTTGATTCCTTTAAAAAAGTGCGAAGCAGATAATTCATAACTGCAAGTGCCACATAGGTTGACATCATGCTGACCAGAAATTCGTTGGCGTGATACCGCGCTTTTAAAAAGCCGATCAGCCCGCCGACAACCCCTCCCGCAAGGAAGGTGAGCACACACACAACAACCAGTAAAACAGGGGTCGGAACCACTCCGTCCAGTTTCAGGGAAACAGCAACCGCAACAATTGCGCCCATATAGAACTGCCCCTGCGCGCCAATATTAAACAGGTTCGCCTTGAAGGTAAAGGCGAACGCCAATGCCGTAAAGATGAGCGGCGTTGCTTTCAGAAAGACGTCTCCGAGGGTATACTTATCTGTTACCATTGTTACTACTGCCTGCTTAAAGACAATCAGCGGATTAATCTTCAAAAAGAGCAGCAGTATTCCGCTTAAAAACAGGCCGGCAAAAACAGCCAGCAGGTTTGTTACGATTAAATCCCTTAATTTCGCATTCATCCCTTCGCCGCCTCTCTTTTCGCAGAATATCCGGCCATTAAAAGTCCTATTTTCTCGGTATTGAGTTCATCGCCGCTATAAATTCCCATAAAGGAGCCTTTATACATCACCGCGATTCTGTCACACAGCTTGAAGATTTCCGACAGTTCCGTGGATACCAGCAGGATGCTTTTTTTATGTTTTTGTTCTTCCAAAATGGTGGTATGGATGTTATTGATGGCGCCGAGGTCAAGCCCTCTGGTGGGCTGGTTCAGAATCAGCAGCGCGCCGGCGTGCCCGACTTCCCTTGCCAACAGGGCCTTCTGCTGATTTCCACCCGAGAGACCCTTGGCTTGTGCATCCGGCCCAGGCGCTTTAATCATAAAATCGCTGATTGCCTGTTTGGTATAATCGCTGAGTTTTTTCCTGTCAATCAATCCGTGCCGGGTCCATTTTGCGTCATAGCTCGATTTCAGCATCATATTTTCGGCAAGCGTCATGTCCATCACCATCGCGTCGCGGTGGCGGTCCACCGGCACATAGCCGATTCCTTTTCCAATCCGGCCGCGGATGGATAAATGGGTGATATCCTGCCCATCCAGGCTGATGGTTCCGGTATCCGCTTTTAAAGCGCCCCAAATCACCTCGCACAGTTCTTCCTGCCCGTTTCCGCTGACGCCCGCGATTCCGAAAATCTCGCCCTCATGGATTTCAAAGGAGATGTCTTTTAAAACGGGAGTTTCGCCTTTTTTTTCAACCGTTATGTTTTTTACGGATAACCGTACCTTTTGCCCCGAATGTTCCTGCCGGTCCTTTTCCGGCATGACGAGCTCCCTGCCGATCATCAGACGGGAAAGCTCCCCTTCATTTGTCTCCGACGCGTTCAGATCGCCGCAGACCTCCCCGTTGCGCATAACAATAATCCGGTTGGCGACATCCATGACTTCTTTCAGTTTGTGCGTAATAAAAATGACGGAATTGCCTTTCGCAACATAATCCTTCACAAAGTCCATCAGCTTTTGGGACTCCTGCGGGGTGAGGACCGCTGTCGGTTCGTCCATAATCAGCAGTTTGGCGTTCAGGTACAGTGCCTTGATAATTTCAACCTTCTGCTGGACACCCACATCCAATTCGCTGATTTTCGCATCCACCGGAATCTCAAACCCATACTGGTCCGCAAGCCGTTTGACTTCGCTTTCGCATTTTTTATAATCGATTTTCCCGTGTACGCTGCCCAGGATGATATTTTCTGTGACCGTATGGGCGGGGACAAGCGAAAAATGCTGCTGGATCATGGAAATCCCAAGCGCCATCGCGTCCTTCGGGCAGGTGATCTTCTGCTCCCTGCCTTCCATCAGGATTTTGCCCGCATCGGCTTTATAAAGCCCGTAGAGGATCTTCATAATGGTACTTTTGCCCGCGCCGTTTTCTCCCAGGAGAGCCAGGACTTCACCGCGCTGGATAGAGAAAGAGATGTCTTTATTCGCAACAACTCCGGTAAAATATTTGGAAATATTCCGCAATTCGAAAAAAGGTGCTTGCATTCTCATCACTCCCCGGCTGTTTTCTCCGGATTTGCGAATGGCACTCATAAGAGTGCCATTCGTTTCCGTTTTTATGACTGATTATTTTGCGAACATCGCTTTCAGGTCAACCTTGCCGTCTTTAAAGTTCTGAATCCCCGCGTCCACAGCGTCCTTGGTTTCCTGCGAAATGCTGTCGGTGTAAACCGGTTTGAAGATATCTTCATTAATGCCTGCCTCGTGCACCGTATTGCCGGTCAGCGTTCCGTCCATATACTGCATAATCGACCATACATAGAACGTTTCGAAATCAAACACCACAGAAGCAACGACTGTGTTCGGGTCGATGGTTGTTTGGTCACTGGAGAAGCCGATTACCTTCGCGCCCTTCTGCTTCGCCGCTTCGATGCTGCCAAGGCCCACCTCGTTCGCGTATACGAACAGGGTGTCGGCGCCGTTGTCAATCATCTGTTCCGCCATCTGCTTTCCAAGCGCCACGTCGTCCCAGCTGTTCGCATAGGCTCTGGTCGCCTTGGAATCCGCAATGCCGCGCTCTTTGGCGATTGCGACCGCATTGGTCTCATAGACATCCATCAGGTGTTCCATCGGCTCATTCGGGAATCCGCCGATGGTGGCGAAGCTTCCGTTTGTCGTGACATTGCCCGCGATGATCGAGGCGAGATAGCTTGCTTCATATTCCTTCGGGAAGATCGGGGCAACATTGTCGCCGTCGCATTTGGAACCGTTCACGACACAGAAAGTCGTATCCTTGTAGTTTGGAGCGACATTTGCAACCGCCTCGTCAAACTGGGAACCTGCAGCCATGACCAAATCGTATCCTCTTTCCGCATATTCCCTCAGGGTCGACTCGAAATCGGAGGCCTGCACGTTTTCCACATATTCCATCTTGGTTCCGAGATTCTGGTTACAGGCTTCCAGCCCGGCATAGTTTGTGGCATTCCAGCTCTGGTCGTTGATAGGTCCGGGCAGCAGCAATACGATTTTGTAGTCTTCCGCGTTCTTTCCTGTGGCGGACGACGGAGCCTCGCTTGCACCCTGCGAGCTCTCGGCCGCGCTTTGGGAACTTGCGGGAGCGCTCTGCGAGCCCGCGGTTTGTGCGGAGCTTCCGCATGCACCCAACAGGGTGGTTGACGCAACCAGCAGCGCCGCCAACAGCATACTCAGTTTCTTTTTCATTCTTCATTCCTCCTGCTATCATAAATTCATATTGCACATCTCCGGCTTTTCAGCTTTGAGATTGAACAAACTTCTGTCCGCCAGATAAACCAAGCTTCCAAGCTTAGAATATGTTCTATGAATCAATTATAAAGAGCAGAAAAAATGAAAACAATGATTCAAAATTGCCATTTGGTTTAAAATATTACTCAGTATCGGCGTTTTTCCCGTTTCTGAATTCCATAGGTGTCATGCCGCACAGCTTTTTAAACGTGCTGCTGAAATATTTTGTATCGCCGAATCCGACCAGTTCGGCAACGTCGGACACCTTATATCGAACGTCCCGCAGATATTCCTTTGCTTTTTCGATCCTGTATTCAGTTATAAATTCGGACAGGTTTTTCCCGGTATGCTTTTTGAAGAGCTTGCAAAGATAATTAGGCGACAGATACAGTTTGTCCCCGACATCCCTGAGCGTCATCTTCTTCGCGTAGTTGCTTTCCACATACTGGATTGCTTTCGCCACCGCAAGATTGGATACCTCAACAGGTTCCTTCTCTCCACGGGATTCCTCCTCATCCGCAATTTGATCTGATTCCAATTCTTCCTCCAGCTTCATCAGAATGGAAATGACCTCCCGTGGGTTGGTAGGCTTGGTCAGATATCTGCGTACCCCCATTTCAATTGCCTTTTGCGCGTAGGAAAAATTGCTGTATCCGCTGAGAATGATGATCTGTACCTGCCCGTTGATTTCCCGGATTCTTCTGATGAGTTCAAGTCCGGAAATTTCGGGCATTTTGATATCCGTTATCATCACATCCACGCGGTTTTCACGCAGATATTCAAACGCCGATTCCGCGTCTCCGAACACGACCGGCATTTCCCACTGCTGATAGGAGCTTAACAGTTTTAACAGCCCGTTGCGAATTTTTGCCTCGTCATCAACGATCATAATTTTCACTGCCGATTCCCCCTTCCCTGTGTGGAATGCGGATAATAATTTTCGTACCTTTTCCGGGAGCACTTTCAATTTCCAGACCATATTCGTCGCCGTAATGAAGCTGTATCCGTTTGTGCACGTTCCTGACACCGATGTTGGTGAACCCCTCATCCTCATGGTCGATATGATGCATAATCCGTTCTAAGGTCTCCTGATCCATCCCCTTCCCGTTATCAGATACTTCGATATAGATGATTCCGTTGGATTCCCTGCCTTCAATTCGGATCAGCCCGCCCTGCTTCATCGGTTCTATCCCGTGCGTAATGGCATTTTCGACAATCGGCTGGAGCATCAGCTTTGGTACAAGGCAGGTTATGAGGGCTACCGGGATTTCAATCTCATACTGCAGCTTTTCTTCCAGACGGTTTTTCTGGATGCGAAGATAGCTTACGACATATCGCATCTCCTGCTCGAGCCTGACCATGCTGCTATGCTGATCCACGCTGTATTTCATCAGGTCGCCAAGGGCGATAATGATGTCGCTGACGTCATACGCGCCTCTGTCAATTGCCATCCAGTTGATGGAATCCAGCGTATTATAGAGAAAATGGGGATTAATCTGGGACTGCAGTGCCTTGATCTCCGCATTTTTCTGCGCGATTTTTTCCTGATACACCTCATTGATCAGCGTATCAATTTTCTTTGCCATATAGTTAAAGGAGCTGATCAGCCTGCCGATTTCGTCTCTGCGTTCGGTTTTTATCTGTTGGGAAAAATCTCCCGCCTGCAGCCGCCGCATGGCCTCGGACAGCTGCTGCAAGGGTTTTGTCATGGTGTAGGAAATCGCCATAATGATCATCGACACGCCGAAAGTGCACAGAATAACAAACGCTTTAATCAGCTGGAGCAGTTCTTTGGTTTGTGTAAAAATATTATCCTTTGCGATCACCGAAAAAGTCTCCCAGCCCGTAACCCCATTATACTGGCCGCAAACATAATAGTCCTTTCCCTGCCAGTTCATTTCAAATCTGCGGTTTCCCAGGTCAAATTCCGCGGCAATCAGATCCACCCACTGCGAATCGATGAGTTTGTTGCTGCAGATCACTTCCCATTTCTTATCGATAATAAAGGTGTATTGATTCTGATAGGTATTGTAATTGTTCAGCAGCATACTGCTGAAACTGTCCGGGTCCAGTTCGATCAGCAAAATCCCTTCTGTTTTTTCTGTCGCCGGGTTCACAATCGCACTTGCCACAGAGATGACCTGCTTTCCAACTTCATCCCGTTTCCCCGAAAGTTCGTCAACCATCCCAAGCCAGACTGCCTGTCCATTTTTTTGTGATACCGCTTGAAAAATGCCGCTCAGACGATCCGCTCCCTGCAAGCCTTTCGCCCCTCCGTCCTGATCATAGAGAATCCCGCTCTCATCCAGTATCATCACATTGGTGATTGCGGAAAAAGAATTTGCCATGAAATGGAAATATTCTGAAAAATAGGCCGATTTATCATATGCCAGATTTCTGTTATCAAGATAATTACGAAGCACATGGCTGCTGACTGTATTTTCAATCTGCCTTGTCATATAGCGGACCTTATCGTTGATATTAATATCAATCCTGTTGACAAGATCGGCCATATCACTTTTCTTATTGCTCATGACAATTTCTGAAGCATACTGATGAGAATAATACCCGATCAAAGTTCCCTGCACGATTGCGACAACTATAAAAATGAGGATCAGTTTTGCCCGAAAAGATATCTTCCACATTTTTCGATCCCTCTTTTTTATTTTTTCATCATCATATCTATTTTTCTTAAAATGTGCAAGACAAAAACCATGTTTTCCCGCAAGCATCCTTTTTCAAAGTATATCCCGCACGCCGCACGCCATCATTCTCATGCGGTTTAATCCCCGATTGCAAAGGGGTTTGAATTTGTATAGCCAATATCATTTGACCATTGGATGACTTCCCATCCGAGTGCCCGCGCGGCGGATACCACCAGGTTGTTATAAGAGCCGGAAGGCGGCCGGAATAGATGAATCTCCTGCCCGGAAACATCTTCGATTTTTCGCCTGGACGCATTCAGCTCCGCCGTAATCTGCTCGCGGGTCTGCCGTGCCATATCCGGGTGGGTGTCTGAATGGCTCCCGAGCTCATGTCCCGCGTCCGCAAGTTTTCGGACCGCGTCCGGATATTTGTCACACCAGTCCCCGACTATAAAAAAGGTCGCCTTGATGTTCCTGTCCTCTAAAATCTGCAGCAGCTGGTCGACGTCGCTGTCATCCCAGGCGCAGTTAATGGTCAGCGCCATTTGTTTTTCCGGCGTATTGACCGAATAAATCGGCAGTTCCCGCGGGACCGCGTTCGTGCGGATCGCGGTTTTTACAGTGCCAAGCAGACAGCATACCACTGCCAGCGTCACCGCCAGAACCAGTACGAACCTTTTCCCTGTATATACGGCAAACATCATCATCACCTCATGACAGTCTATGAAAGCGGTTCCGCGTTTATGGCTGACAGCAAAATTCCGGGCATCGTCCAATAAAAACAGCCTTTTTGAGTTGCAGGCAAGACATCCTACGTGTTATAATAACCGCAGAACAAACAGCGAAGCTGTTTGTGGCCGCGCTTTGCGTGGTCAGCGACGCTGATGCGCCGCGCTGCGGATGTTAAACCATAATCCAGCCGACAATGTCGGCTGTCGCCGCGCTGCGGCGAATCAAACCATAAACTGGTTTGTAATTATGGTATAATAAAACCGGACTAAAAAGTAATGGAGGTTTTGACATGGAGTATCGTGAAATCGGACATTCCGGGCTAAAGGCTTCGGCCCTCTCCCTTGGCGCCTGGGCAATCGGCGGCGGGGAATGGTGGGGCGATAATGATGATGAGGTGTCTATCCGGTCCATCCGCCGTGCTCTGGACTTTGGTGTGAACCTTGTTGATACCGCGCCGGTATACGGATTTGGACACAGTGAAGAAGTCGTCGGACGGGCACTGGCCGGATACCATGATCAGGCGCTGATTTCCACAAAATGCGGCCTTTGGTGGGATGACAAGGAAGGCTCTTACCATTTTTCCCGCGACGGGCATGACGTTTATAAAAACACATCCGCCCGCTGCATCAAGGCCGGTATGGAGCAAAGCCTCAAACGGTTGCAGACCGATCATGTCGATGTTTTCATCACCCACTGGCAGTCCGTGCCGCCATTCGTCACGCCGATTGCGGAAACCATGGGCGCTCTGATGGATCTGAAAAAAGAGGGAAAGCTGCGCGCAATCGGCGCTTCCAACATTTCTTTAGAGCAGGTCAAAGAGTATATGAAATACGGGCAGCTGGATTTGATTCAGCAAAAATACAGCATGCTCGACCGCGCCGGGGAAAAAGAACTGATCCCGTTCTGCGAGGAAAACGGCATCACCTTCCAATGTTATTCCCCGATGGAACGCGGCGCGCTCACCGGGAAGTTCCAGCTTGGATATGAACCGCCCAAAGGCAGCTCCCGCGAGACCATCCAGTGGCTCAAATCCGACCGTCTGCCGCTCGTACTCGAACTGCTGGACGAGATCAAGCCGTTGTGTGAAAAATACGGCTGCTCCCTGCCCCAACTGGTGATTGCCTGGACGGCAAAGAGAAGCGGCAGCTTCAATGTCATCTGCGGCGCACGCACCCTGCCGCAGGTAGAGGACAATTTCCCGGCGGGAGCGCTTTCGCTGTCGGATGAGGATTTTAAAAAGATTGACGAGCTTTCCAAAGCAGCGATCGCAAAAGCAGGCGACTGAATCATGAATCCGAAAAACACCCTTCATTGTAATGAAGGGTGTTTTTGCTTTTCTAAAATTTACGCTACCATTTTCTTTAGAACTTTGCTATAATAAAGTCCAGCATCGGAGTGAGCGGTTCACGGCCGACCGAAAGGATGGGGTCTTATTGGATTTTGAGTGGGAAACGGCGCGCATTGGAATCATCGGGCTCGGGCTCATCGGCGGGTCGATGGCAAAGGCGCTGAAAAAATATACCGGACATACGGTTTACGGGTATGATATCGACGATTCCGTCGTCCAAAGCGCTCTGGACACAGGTTCCATCGACCGTAAAATCGGCGCGGAAGGGCTTTCGGCATGCGACCTGATCTTTTTGGGATTATACCCACGCCATGCGGTGGAATTTGTGAAGAAAAATATCGACAGCTTTCGTCAGGGCAGCATCGTGATCGATTTATGCGGCGTGAAGCAGTATTTGACAGAGAACCTGAGCGGTATCTGCGCCGACCATCAGATCACCTATATCGGCGGGCATCCGATGGCTGGTAAAGAGCGGTGGGGGTTTTCCAGCGCGGACGCGGACCTGTTTTGCAGAGCCAGCATGATTATCACACCGGATACTCTGGTTCCGCAGGAGTTGTTGAGTCAGCTGGAAAAGCTGTTTGCGGGGATCGGCTTCGGCCGCATGACCGTTACCACGCCAAAGGCGCACGACAGCATGATTGCGTTCACCTCGCAGCTGGCGCATGTGGTTTCCAGCGCCTATATCAAAAGCCCGCGCGCGCGTCAGCATGAAGGATTTTCCGCGGGCAGCTATAAGGATCTGACCCGCGTGGCGAAGCTGAATCCACAGATGTGGACGGAGCTGTTTTTGGAAAACCGGGAATGCCTGCTGGACGAAATTGATACCATTCAGGAACATTTGCAGGAATACCGCGACGCGATTGCGGCAAAGGATGACCGGCGGCTGTACGCGCTGCTGGAGGAAGGCAGAAAAATCAAGGAGGCGCTTGACCAATGAAAACCATCGCGGTGAAAACCGGAAGACCTTATCACATTCAGATTGAAGACGGGCTGCTGCGACGTTTTCCGGAGCTGCTTGCGGATGTTTACGGCAACAGAAAACCGGCGCTTGCCATCGTCACTGACGATACGGTCGACGCGCTCTATGGGGAACCCTTATGCCGTCAGCTTGCGGATGCGGGCTACCCGGTCTGCAAGTTTGCGTTTGCGCACGGGGAAGACTCCAAAACACTGGAAACTGTCAGCCGTGTTTATGATTTTCTCGCCGCCAACAGCATCACGCGTTCGGATGTTATCCTTGCGCTGGGCGGCGGCGTTGTGGGCGATCTGGCGGGGTTTGCGGCTTCCAGCTGGCTGCGCGGGATTGATTTTGTGCAGGTTCCCACGACGTTTCTGGCGATGATTGATTCCTCCGTCGGCGGCAAAACCGGCGTGGACATCCCGCAGGGCAAAAACCTTGTGGGCGCTTTCTGGCAGCCGTCACTGGTGGTCTGCGACCCTCATACGCTCCGGACGCTTCCGGAGGAGACCTTCGCCGACGGCGTGGCGGAAGCAATCAAATACGGCGCCATCCTCGACGGCGATTTATTTGAATTACTGGAAAGCGGCGATTTGCAGGAACATCTTGAAGCGGTGATCAGCCGCTGTGTCGATCTGAAGCGGGAGGTTGTGGAACAGGACGAGCGCGATAAAGGCGTCCGTCAATGGCTCAACTTCGGGCACACGCTGGGGCATGCGGCAGAGGCCTGCTCCAACTATACCCTGCCCCATGGGCGCGGCGTCGCCATCGGTATGGTCATGATCTGCGAGGCCTGTGAAAAAGCGGGCGTCACGCCGAAGGGAACCGCAACGCGCATTTCGAACTGCTGCCGTCGTTACGGGCTGCCCGTTTCAACCGACGCGCCGCTGGAAATTCTGTGCAAATCCTGCATGGGGGATAAAAAGCGAACCGGATCCAAAATCAGTCTGGTAGTTCTGGAGAAGATCGGCAAAGCCGCGCTTTACCCTGTGGAAGCGAAGAAGCTGTACTCTTTTCTGGCAGGTGAACGCAGTGAGTGACGTGCGTGTTTATCCCGGCAGGCCCTCGGGCTGCCTGACTGCCCCCCCCTCCAAATCGGCGGCACACAGAGCGCTGATCTGCGCCGCGCTGGCGCGAGGCGAAAGCGAAATCGCGCCGGTGTCCGATTCCACCGACATGGCGGCAACGCTCGGCGTGCTCGCCGCCATGGGGCAGCGGACCGAACGTGACGGAAAAACCGTCCGGTTTCGCGGGATGCCGTGGGTGAAGCAGCCTGTTGTACTCAACTGCCGCGAAAGTGGCTCCACACTGCGTTTTTTGCTGCCGGTTGCCGCCGCGCTGGGGCTTTCCGCAACCTTTCTCGGGGAAGGCAGGCTTCCTGAACGTCCGATCGGTGTGCTGACGGAACAACTCACTCGGCACGGCATTTCCGTCACAGGCAGCGGCATGCCGTTTTCCATCAAAGGAAAGCTGACCGGCGGTGTCTTTACCCTGCCCGGCGATGTCAGCTCACAGTTTATCAGCGGGCTGCTGTTCGCTCTGCCCCTGCTCATGCAGGACAGCGAAATCCGCCTGACCACGCCGCTGGAATCCGCGGCATATGTCGATATGACCCTCTCCGCACTGGCGGACGCGGGCATTCGAATTGAACGCACCGGGGATGGTTTTCTGATCAAAGGCGGGCAACTCTACCGCCCGGGCCGAAAAACCGTCGAGGGGGATTTTTCCAACGCCGCGTTCTGGCTGTGCGCGGGCGTAATCGGAGGGACAATTGCGATTGACGGACTTCAAGGGCAATCCGTGCAGGGCGACCGTGCCATCGTGAAACTGGCGCAGGCATTCGGCGCGTCTGTATCCGCTCAAAACGGGCAGATTACTGTTGAAAGCGCGCCGCTGCGCGGCATCCGCATCGACGCGGCGCCGATTCCAGATCTGGTCCCGATCCTTGCCGTGACCGCCGCGTTTGCACAGGGGGATACCGAAATTTACAATGCCGCGCGGCTGCGTATCAAGGAAAGCGACCGGCTATCCGCCGTTTCCGGGCTGATCCGGAATCTGGGCGGCGAAGCGCAGGAATTTCCCGACCGGCTGATTATCCGGGGAAGCGGCGGTTTGCGGGGCGGCGAGGTCGACGGGATGAACGACCACCGCATTGTCATGAGTGCCGCGATTGCCGCGCTGTTCTGCCACGAACCGGTCGTCATCCGCGGCGCGCAGGCTGTCCGGAAATCCTATCCGGATTTCTTTGAAGATCTAAAAAGGCTTGGAGGTCGTTACGATGTCATCTAACTGGGGAAACTCCTTTCAGATCTCTTTGTTCGGGGAAAGCCACGGTGCGGGCGTCGGCGTGGTGATCGACGGAATGCCTGCCGGTTTAAAACTGGATTTTGAAATGCTGGAGGCTTTTATGAAACGCCGCGCCCCCGGCAGGGACAAAACCAGTACCCCGCGAAAAGAAAGCGACCGACCGGAACTGCTGTCCGGCATTCTGAACGGTGTCACCACCGGCGCACCCCTGACCGCTTTCATCCGCAACAGCGATACGCATTCCGGCGACTACGCGGAGCTTTCCTCGCTCGCGCGTCCCGGCCACGCCGACTATACCGGGTTTCTGCGTTACGGCGGTTTTAACGATGTGCGCGGCGGCGGCCATTTTTCCGCCCGCCTGACGGCCCCTCTGGTATTTGCCGGCGGGATTGCGAAACAGCTTCTTGCCGCATACGGTATCTTCGTCGGGGCGCACATTGCCCGCGCGGCAGGCATTGACGACGAGCGTTTCGATGATGTAAAGCTGGATACGCAGACGCTGCTGAGCGCCGGAGCCCGCGATTTTCCGGTACTCGATGAGCAGGCCGGCGGAAGAATGCGGGAAGCGATTGAAGCTGCCCGGCTTGCGCAGGATTCGGTGGGAGGCATTATAGAGTGCGGGATAATCGGCGTTCCCGCCGGTATCGGTTCCCCGATTTTTGACGGAATCGAAAACAGGATTGCCTCCATCCTGTTTGGAATTCCCGCTGTCAAGGGGATTGAATTCGGCGCGGGCTTTGCCGCCGCCGACCTGCGCGGTTCTGAAAATAATGACCCCTTTGTGATGGACGGCGGCACAGTGCGCACGCAGACGAATCGTCACGGCGGCATTCTGGGCGGTATCTCCTCCGGCATGCCGATCCTGTTCCGGGCGGTGTTCAAACCGACTCCCTCCATTTCCCGGACGCAAAGCACCGTGGATTTCCAAAAAAATGTTCCTGCGGAACTTTCCATCAAGGGCAGGCACGATCCCTGCGTCGTGGTGCGCGCGGTTCCCGTCGTAGAAGCGGCGGCGGCGGTTGCCATCACGGATATCCTCAAGTCCGAAGGCAGGATTCCGGCGGTGCTGGATGGAGCACAAGCGCCGCACAGAGCATAGTATAGAAATGGGTCTTGACAATTCAGGACTTTTGTGGTTTAATAGTTCCCATAAACCGATGATGGAGAGGTAAAACCGCAAGCGCGCGCACAGAGATTCGGGGATGCTGAAAACCCGGACGAAAGCGGAGCGGACAAATGGACTCCTGAGGGTGCGGTGAACAGCAAAATGCTAAGTATTCCGCAACGCAAGCCAGCGTTAAATGGCGATGGGCGTGTTGGCGCTCTGAAGAGGTGGATGCATTTTGCATCAATCAAGGTGGTACCGCAGGTTTAACACCTGTCCTTGCAAGAGGACAGGTGTTTTTTGTTGTTTCCGGAGACAGCAAGCCGAATGCCCTACCGCCCCAACATAAAATAGACCTGTTTTTATGGAATGAAGGAGAATGAACTATGAAAAAGTTAACTGTGCTTGTGACATCCCTTGTCCTTTCGCTTTCCATGCTGACCGGCTGCGGCGGTTCCGCTGCCACTTCTTCTGCGGCATCGGCTTCTGCTCCCGCATCCTCCGAGGTATCGTCGGAAGCTCCTGCCCCGTCCCAGACCGCTTCCGGTGAAAAGGTGAAAGTCGGCCTTGTGCAGATTGTGGAACATACCTCCCTGAATCAAATCCGCGAATCCTTCATAGAAGAAATGAAGGTGCTCGGCTATGGCGACGACAAAGCTGAGATTGAATATGCCAACGCCTCCGGCGACCAGTCCAACCTGAACTCCATCTGCCAGAAGTTTGCGGGCGATGAAAAAGACCTGATTGTCGCGATTGCAACTCCTTCCGCGCAGGCGGCGGCAGCGGCGGCCCCCAATATCCCGCTGGTGTTTTCCGCGGTCACGGACCCGGTTGCCGCCAAGCTGGTGACCGACCCGAACGCGCCGGGCGGCATCATCACCGGAACCTCGGACGCCATTCCTGTCGATCAGGTGTTCACGCTGATGAAGCAGTTGACCCCCGACGTGAAAACCGTCGGTATGATCTACAATCTCGGCGAAGTCAACTCGGTATCCGTGATTGAACAGGCAAAAAAATATTGCGATGAGAACGGCATAAACTATGTGGAAGCAACCGTCACCAATTCCAGCGAAGTCCAGCAGGCCGCGCAGTCTCTGGTTGGAAAGTGTGAAGCGTTCTACACCCCGATCGACAACACCGTCGCTTCCGCAATGGCTGCTTATGCCGAAGTCGCCAAGCAGGCAAAACTCCCCATCTATACCGGCGCCGATTCCATGGTCATTGACGGCGGCTTCGCCACTGTGGGCATCGACTACACCCTGCTTGGCAAGCAGACGGCGCAGATGGCCGCGAAAATTCTGGAGGGCACTCCGGTAAAGAATATCCCTGTTGAAACCCTTTCTGATTTCTCCACGATTATCAATCAGACAACCGCCGACGCGATCGGCGTCACAATTCCGGAGGATCTGGCTTCCTCCGCTCAGATTGTCAAATAATCCGGTCTGTTTTGCCAAATCACAAGGGGATGCATCCGCTGCATCCCCTTGCGCTGATTTTTTATTCTAACGAAGTGAGTGATGAACATGAGTATGTTTGCCTTTCAGGGAGCCGTTGAGCTGGGGTTGATCTATTCCCTGCTGGCGCTGGGGCTGTTCGTTTCCTACCGGATTCTGGATATCCCGGACCTGACAGTGGACAGCAGCTTTACCCTGGGAGCCGCGGTTTCCGCCGTTTTCGCCACCGCCGGCCATTCTTACCTGGGGCTGGTCATGGCGATTGCCGCAGGATGGATGGCGGGGATGCTGACCGCATTTTTGCAGACCAAGCTGCAAATCCAGCCGATCCTCGCCGGCATCCTTTCCATGACGGCGCTTTATTCCATCAATCTGCGCGTCATGAGCGGCAGGGCAAACATCTCTCTGCTTGGCACCGATACGCTCTTTTCTGCGGCAACCGGAAAATTTGGAAAGATGTTCGCGGCCCTTGCGGTAGTACTTGCCGCCGGCATCTTTTTGGTTCTGTTTTTCCGTACGCAGGTGGGGCTTTGCATCCGCGCGACCGGCGACAATGAGGAAATGGTGCGAACCTCTTCAATTAATACCGACCGGATGAAATTCATCGGGCTCGGCCTTGCAAACGCCTTGGTCGGGCTTTCTGGCGGGCTCATCTCGCAGTATCAGAGCTTTACTGATTTAAGCATGGGCATCGGGATGGTTGTTGTCGGGCTGGCCTCCCTGATCATCGGGGAAGTGATCTTCGGCCGCCCGAACGTCTGGAGAAATGTGATTGCCGTCGTTTTCGGCGCGGTCATTTACCGCTGCATTATTGCTTTTGTTTTCGCGCGCGGCCTGCCCACGAACGACCTCAAGCTGATTTCTTCGGTGATTGTCGCTCTGGCGATCTCCTATCCGTTGATTATCAGGCGGTACCGGCTGATGAAACTGATGAGGGAGGCGTCTCGCAATGTTAGAGCTTAAGCATGTCAGCAAAACCTTTTTTCCCAACACAATCAACGAGCGCAAAGCGCTGATCGATCTGAGCCTGACGCTGGAAAACGGCGATTTTGTCACCATCATCGGCGGAAACGGCGCCGGTAAATCAACGCTTTTCAATGCGGTTGCCGGTTCGTTCCTGATCGACAGCGGCAATATTTTGCTGGACGGACAGGATATTACCTTCCTGCGCGATTATAAGCGCGCCAGAAACATCGGGCGGCTGCTTCAGGACCCGCTGAAGGGCACCGCCCCCAACATGACCATTGAAGAAAACCTGACGATGGCCTATCAGCGCGGCGTTAAAAGCAGCTTCCGTCTGGGCGTCGGCAAAAAAGAACAGCAGGCCTTCCGTGACCATCTGGCCGAACTGGGGCTCGGACTGGAAGACCGCATGAAAACCAAAATGGGACTTTTATCCGGCGGACAGCGGCAGGCTGTCACACTGATGATGGCAACCATTGTAACGCCCAAGCTCCTTCTTTTAGATGAGCATACCGCCGCGCTGGACCCCGCCACAGCAGAAAAAGTCGCGTTGCTCACGCAGAAAATCGTCGCGAAAGAGAAGATTACCACCATGATGATCACGCACAACATGCAGCAGTCGCTGGACTGCGGCAATCGCACGATCATGATGGACGGCGGCCGCATGATTCTGGATATCAAAGGCGCCGAGCGGAGCAAGCTGACCGTGTCGGACCTGCTCGCCATGTTTAAAGATAAAAGCAAAAAGGAACTGGATAACGACCGGATGTTGCTCTCCTGAACAGCGCCGGTCAAAAGGTATCAACAGCACCGCAGACATGGTTCTTTTGAACCATGTCTGCGGTGTTTTATCTATATCGTAAACACGCGTATCATCCGTTTCAGCGGGGGGACAGCCCTTTCACAGCCCTGTCGAACCGCGGAATCAGCCCCAGTTTATCGGGCGCGAGATGCACCTGAAACTGGTAGATATCGTGCCCCGGGAAATGGTTTGCTTCAATGATGATCGGGCCTTTTTCGGTAACCGCAACGTCCCATGCGATATAGCCCAGCTCGGGGATCCTCAGCGCGGCGCGCCTGACCAGTTCCACCGCTTCCTGGTAGTAGGGAATTTGCACGCCAACCAGATCCACTCCGGTCATCGGGTGCTGGAAATAGGCTTTTCCCTCCTTGTCGGCGCCGGGAGTGGAAATCTTGCCTGTTTTCATGTCGACCAGCACAGCCATCCCGCCGCTGTTGAGGTTGTCCACCCTTTTCCCGTTGCCGATGCGCATACTGGAAAACACCAGATGAACGGTATCGCCGTTGCGGATTGTAACAAGCCGCAGGGTATTGACCGAAAGAGGATAGATCCTGCCGATATCGGGATGCTGGACAATAAACTCTTCCACAAGATACTGTTTTCCCTCCAGCAGCATGTCGTACAGACCCACAATCTTGCTGTCATCTGAAAGTTCAATAAATTCGATTCCCCGTCCGCAGGTGCCGTCGAGTGGCTTTGCAACCAGTTTCGGATGCTCTCTGCAAAACTTTTCAAAGGTATCCCTGTCAGTCTCGCGCAGGTCAATCCATGCCCTTCCATGGAAACCGTCGAACCGCTTGAGAAACTCAATTTTATCCTCCAGCAGGTGCCAGTTTTCCTGGGGATTCAGCAGCTTGACATAATAGTTGTTTTTGCCGCGCGTAATATATGTTTTTCTCTGACCCGCCGAGAGATTGTAAAATTCAAACACAAGGTAATCCATATAGCCCGCCTGATATTTAAACCCGCAATACATAATGTCCGCCAGCGCAGCCACCGTGTTTTTTCCGGAGCGTTCATGAACCTTGCGGGCGGTATCAAGCATCGCCCGGTAATTCATCCCGGCAATGCGTTTGACTAGATAGTCGATATTCGGCATAACTGTTCCCCTTATTCTATCCTTTGCAGGCTTTTCTGTTATCAGCCAAAATTTTGTTGCTGCGGTTATTATAACGCATTCTCCGATACTTTTCAACAATCGCTTTTCCAATATGCAGTAAATCATACAAATTCTGACACTGTATAAAAGATCCTTTCCATATACGGATTTTCTTTGCTTGTTTTTTCCGCGATTCTTCAAATGTATTGTTCCTGTGCCGCCTGAAAACATGCGGTACAATTGACTTTATATCCGGAAAATGGTATAATTTTTTTATATGTGAATATCCCGTAGATAAGGGAATTCTTGTTTGAATGGCAACTGCTGTTCGATTAACGGAGGTCGTTACATAGATGAAAAAGATCATTGCTCTGCTGCTTGCTTCGACACTGATGCTCGGTACATTTACCGCCTGCAACCGGAACGCGGGGCCGGACAACAGCTCGTCCTCTTCTGAACAATCCGCCACGGTGTATCAGGACGGAACTTACAGTGTGAAATTCTCGGTCCCCGCGCAGGACAGAACCCTTGATTATCTGACTGTCACAATTAAAAGCGATGAGATTACCGTTGATCAATATGGCTGCAAGGAGGACACGTCCGCGCCTGTTTCTTCCGAGGCACCCGCAGCCGATGCTTCATCGGAATCCGGAGCATCATCCGATGCCGCTTCTCCCGAAGCAGATACCTCCGCAACCGAGGCGGAACAGAAAGCCGCCGACCATTCGCAGGATATCCTCGATACCTACGAAGAGATGGGCCGCGATCTGGATGCCATGCAGTTCGAGCCGGTTAAGGGCGCGGAAGAGCATTCATACCGTTTTATCCGTATGATGCGGACCGTTCTCAGCCAGGCGAAATCAGGAGAAACATCTCCTGTCGAGCTTGGCCAGTATGCCGACGGCGATTATGAAGCTGTGATGCCTGACTTCAATGAGGACGGCTGGAAAGAATTTGTTCATCTTACCGTGAAAGACGGCGATATCGACACCATGGAGTATAACGCCAGAAGCGAAGGTGACAACGCGAAGCTGATTACCGAGGATCCCGACCTGAATAAGGAGGACAGCGAAGCAAGTCCCTCCAAGTATTATCCCGAAATTGTGCAAAATTATAAAGACTGCGGTTATGACCTCACACAGCTTGGCGCGCCCGAATCCGGCGCGGAAGCAACCAGAGAATTTAAAAAGCTGCTCACCCCGCTTTTGTCGAACATGATGTCGGGCGGCAGCACGGATATTGTCGCATCCCGCTTCGTTGACGGCACCTATAAGGCTGAGTATGCCGATTTTGATGAATACGGCTGGAAAGAAACCGTAACCGTTAAAATTAAGAACGGCAAAGTGGAAGTTACCAACTTCGATGCAATTTCCAAAGATGATGAAAAGAAAAAGAAATCAGGCGACGAGGACTATGCCGCCAAAATGAAAGAAAAAGCTGGTATTGCCCCTACTGAGGCCTTTGAAAAGCTCATGAAAAATTTTGAAAGTGCCGATAACGATGTGACTAAAATTGAAAACGTGGCGGGTGCCACCGTTTCATCCAATGATTTTAAACTGCTGGTCGGCGAAATTCTTGCCACTACAGCGCGTTACGGTGCCACAAAGGAACCTTTGCAGGTCGAGCGGATGGATGCCGACGCGGCGCAATAAAAAACTATAAAGCGGAGAGATCCCGCTATGCACTGAAAAACCCCGGAGATTGCTCTCCGGGGTTTTACGGATTCTGTGGGGTGCTGATCGATTAAAGGTCGAACGCGTCGTGGATGGCATTGACCGCTTTGTCGGAATCCGCAAGCGCCACAAGCACGGAAATCTTGATTTCGCTGGTGGAGATCATCTGGATATTGATATTCGCTTCGGCAAGCGCTTCAAACATTTTGCTCGCCACGCCCGGATTCGTCTGCATGCCCGCGCCGACAATGGAGACCTTGGAGATATTTTCATCGCAGAGGATCCCCTTGCCGCCCAGACGGTCGTTGATCTCCTCCATCAGGGACACCGCAAGGTCTTTATGGGAGCGGGAGACGGTGAAGCTGATGTCTTTGGTGCCGTCGCGCCCGATGGATTGGAGAATGATATCAACGTTCACCTTTTTTGCGGCCAGCTGAGAGAATATCTTAAACGCAAATCCCGGCTGGTCGGGAACCCCGACGATCGAAATGCGCACCACATCATTATCTCTTGCAACGCCTCTGACAAGCATTTTTTCCAACTTGACAACCTCCTTAATCTTCGTGCCCGGATTTTTGGTCAGACTGGAGAGCACCTCCAGATTCACATTATATTTCTTTGCCATTTCAACGGAGCGGTTATGAAGCACACCGGCGCCCAAAGACGCCAGTTCCAGCATCTCATCATAAGTGATTTCATCCATTTTCCTGGCTGTTTTTACGAAACGCGGGTCAGCCGTATAAACACCGTCAACATCCGTAAAGATCTGACAGAGGTCTGCATGAAGTACCGCAGCCAGAGCAACCGCGCTGGTATCCGAGCCGCCGCGTCCAAGGGTTGTCAGGTCGTCATAGCGGTTGATTGCCTGAAATCCCGCCACAATCACAATATTGCGCTTTGTCAGTTCATGATCGATCCGTTCTTTATTGATACGGCGGATGCGCGCCGCGCCATGCGTCGAGTCGGACAAAAAGCCCGCCTGCCAGCCGGTCAGGGAAATCACCGGGAATCCCATCTTTTCAATTGCCATTGCCAGCAAAGACATGGAGATTTGTTCGCCTGTCGTGAGCAGGACATCCATTTCCCGTTTGGAAGCGTTGGGATTGATTTCCTCCGCTTTCGCAATCAGGTCATCGGTGGTGTCGCCCTGAGCGGATACCACCGCGACCACATTATTCCCTTTCTGGTAGGTTTCGGTGATGATCCGCGCCACATTAAAAATGCGTTCCGCATCCTTAACAGACGTTCCACCGAACTTCTGCACCACTAAATTCATGCCAATTCCTCCATTATTCTAAAGGCGTGTCTCCAATAAGCGGTCTTCCCCGCGTTTCGCGGCTGCTTATTTCGAGCCATCTTCCTCTTTTTCAATCACAGTGCCCACATTGTCTATGGAAAGTGTATGCACCCGCCAGCCATACAGCCCCAGCTCCGGGAGCCTCCTGGCAACGCAGTCCCCAAAATCGCTCAGCCCCGCATCCACAATTGCCATCAACGTGGAGCCTGCCCCGCTGATAAATGCGGCGTAAGCGCCCAGATTGTAGCAGGCTTCCATCACCTGCGCCCCGCCTTTAATAAGGCCGAGACGGTAGGGCTGATGGATCCGGTCGTCGGCGGCAACGCGCAGATTGTGGTAATTGCCGCTGTACAGTGAGACGGACATCAGGGCGGCGCGTGAAAGATTGAACACCCCGTCCCTCCTGTCGATTGAATCCGGGAGCACCGATCTGGCTTTGGATGTTTTCAGTTCAAAATCGGGGATGACTGCAACAAAACGCAGGTCATTTTTGATTTCCTGCTTGACAAAAAATACCCTCCGCCCTTCCATTGCCGCAGTCACAAGGCCTCCGACAAGCGCAGGGGTAGAATTATCCGGATGCCCCTCAATGGATGCGGCGATATTGATCAGCTCGGCGTCCGAGACAGGATTCCCCATCAGGGTGTTGGCACCTTTTAGCCCGGCTATGACACAGGCGGAAGAGCTGCCAAGCCCGCGGGCAAACGGAATATTGTTAATTTGTCCGATTTCCATGCCGTAAAACGGAACGCCGCAGATGCGGTAAAGTTCCCGGGCCGTGGAATAGATCAGGTTGGATTCATCCGTTGGTACCGGTATCCCGTCCAGCGAAGTAATCCGGCAGCAGTCAGATTCCTCCATAGTGACGTAGTTATAGAGATTGACGGCAAGGCCAATGGAGTCAAAACCCGGCCCGATATTGGCGCTGGTGGCCGGAATACGAATTTTAATCATCAGTAATCAAGCACCCGGATTTTTCCAAGGAATTCTACGCCCATTCCTTCCAGTTTTTCAATTGCCGCATCAATATCATATTCCATAAGTACCGGCGTAATGAATGCAAGTTCATTCGCGGGCTGATTATTTCGCCTGAGCAGGTGAAGTTCCCCGAACAGGCGGCCCGCCTCCTGCACAAGGGTCTCTGAGAAAGAGCGGCAGCGCAGGTACATTGCGGTTCTGTTTTTTCCCTGTTCCTCAACGTTGCCGCCATTGGAAGGCGCCCACCGCAGGGAGGGGCTGGTATCGGCTGCTTTGGCGCAGTCGATCATATCGCCGACAACCGCGGAAGCGGTCGGCAGTTTTCCCGCGCCTTTCCCATAAAACACAACATCTCCGGTCGCATCTCCGCGCACCAGAATCCCGTTGAAAACATCGTCAACGGTACCTAGCTGGCTTTCCTTATAAATCAGGGCCGGCGTTACCATCGCGGTAATCTTGCCGCCGGCTTCTTCCCTTTTGGCGCGCCCGATCAGCTTGATCACGCAATCGTTGTCTGCCGCATAAGCAACGTCCTCAGGCGTAATTTTTGTGATTCCTTCGGTATGGACATCTTTTGGATAGACGTGCTCGCCAAAAGAAAGCGCCGCTAAAATGCAGATTTTGCGGCAGGCGTCATGGCCTTCCACATCCGCCTCGGGATTTCGCTCCGCGTAACCAAGCTTCTGTGCAAGCGCCAGAGCATCCCCAAAGGACATATTTTCACGAATCATCTTTGTGAGGATAAAGTTGGTGGTTCCGTTGAGGATTCCCGCGATTTCCTCAATCCTGTTCGCCGCAAGGCACATATGCAGCGGCCGGATAATCGGGATTCCCCCGCCGACGCTGGCTTCAAAGAAATAGTTGACATGGTGCTCGCGCGCGAGGGCAAGCAGTTCCGCTCCCCGCTGCGCTACCAGCTCCTTATTGGAGGTTACCACGCTTTTCCCGCGCTCCAGACAGGTCTTGGTAAAGGTGTACGCAGGCTCCAAACCGCCGATTACCTCGGCAACCACCTTTACGCTGTCATCGTCCGCAATGATATTGAAGTCTTTTACAAAGCGGTCAGCATAAGGGAGGTCCGGAAAGTCACGAAGGTCCAAGATATATTTCAGGTCAAGCTCCTGCCCCGCTTTTTTTTCCAGTGCAGCGCGGTTCTTAAAAAAGACCTCAGCCACTCCGGAACCGACGGTGCCGTGCCCCAAAACAGCAATATTCATTCTCATTTGCCTCCCATAGTTTCATCTGCCCCGGCCGCGGGGAAAAGAAAGATCAATCAAATTTGGTGTAAACCCCGTTTAGATTGCTTTGGCTTCCACAATTCCGTCCAGCGCTTCCAGCTTTTCCAGAATTTCGGATCTGGACAGACTTGCGCTGCTGGTGCGCACAGAGACGGAAACCAATGCAACACCGTCAACCGGGATATTCTGATTGACTGTGATGATATTGGCGCCGGCCTGGTACAGTTCCCCAAGCAGTGAGGACAGCACGCCCGGCCGGTCTTCCAGCGTCAGATAAAATGTGACAATATTTTCATTCATGCGCTCATCATAAAGATATACAGAGTCCTTGTATTTATAAAATGCGCTTCGCGAAATGTCTGCCATCTGTGCCGCCTGCGAAGAGCTTTTGGCTTTTCCCTGAGCAAGATACATTTTCGCCTGCACAACCTTTGTAAAGACTTCCGGCAGCACCTGCGCATCTACCAGCAGGAATTTCACATTGTCAGTCATTTTGTCCGCCTCCTGCAAACTTTTGTTTTGCCACGAAATACACTATAACATATTGCATTACTATTGTAAAGTGTCAGGTTGTTGGATAATTCTCTGTTTATCAAATTGCTTCTGTTAAGATTATACAAATGCTATCCAGCCATCTTCTGAAAAGCTTTTTCGCTCGGTTTTCGGTGTCAGAAAACGGTTTCTGACAATATTCATCCATTTTTCGCTGTTTTAGTCATTTATTGAAAATTTCCTTTGTATTTTATCATCGGAAATGTTATACTGTTCCATAAAGAGACTGGAATCATTACTTGTTGAAAGGGTGGCATACGATGGAGGACTCGGGTGTTTTTAAATCGACTGCATTTGGCGGTTTTGACAAAAAGTCAGTGCTGACATACATAGATTCCCTGAACGAGGAATTCCACGAATCCGAGTTGGCCTATCAGGAAAAGCTGGAGGCATTTGAAAAGGCGCAGGAATCCCAGCTGGCGCACATCAAAAGCCTGGAGGCGCAGATTGCCGACGGGGACCGCAAATTAAGCGCCGTAGCCAAACAACTCGAAGACGAGCGGGAACTGGCAAAGCAGGCACAGAGCATGATTGCGGAACTTGACTCGAAAAATCAGGCTCTGCAAAAAAAGCTGGACGATAACGAGCGTGAGATGCAGATTCAGCTTGAACGGAACCGCCAGCTTCAGTTCAAGGTGGAAAGCTGCGAATATAAAAGCCGCAAATATGACGACCTGTCCACACAGATCGGCGACGCGATTATAGACGCCAAGCAGAATGCCGAAAAAATTATCCGGGCCGCCAACGTCCGCGCTGAGGAAATCTCCCAGCAGGCGCAGAATTATATGAAAAACTTTTACGCTGAATTATCCTCCTTCAGCAGTGACGCCGCGCATCTTCAAAAATCAGTGGAGGAGATTCTTTTCGTGCTGAATGACCGCGTCGATGTCATGCAGGATATCATCCGCCAGGTTGAGCAGCGGTTTAATCCCAACGGCGTTCAGCTGGATTATATCGAACAAAACGAGCAGGAAGCCCCGGATGAAAACGGGAGTGAACCCTCAAAGTCCTGAGCAAAATAGCTTATATAAAAGCGCACCCCAACGGGGTGCGCTTTTTCATTTTCTCACGGATTAATCGAATAGTTCGGCGCCTCTTTGGTGATATAGATGTCATGCGGATGGCTTTCCTTGAGCCCCGCTCCCGTGATCCGGATAAACTGCGCCTTTTCATGCAGCTCCGGAATCGTGCTGCAACCGGTGTAACCCATACCGGAACGAATGCCGCCGACCAGCTGGTAGATGGTTTCAGACACTGCGCCCTTATAAGGAACACGCCCCTCGACGCCCTCCGGAACCAGTTTCTTCTTACCGGACTGGAAGTACCGGTCGCTGGAACCTTCATTCATCGCGGCGAGAGAGCCCATCCCGCGGTAAACTTTAAAGCTCCTGCCCTGATAAATTTCAATTTCTCCCGGACTTTCGGCACATCCCGCCAGCAGCGAGCCAAGCATAACAGTGGACGCTCCAGCGGCAAGGGCTTTGACAATATCCCCGGAATACTTGATGCCGCCGTCCGCGATGATCGGGATTCCATATTTCGCCGCGGCGCACGCCGCGTCATAAACCGCGGTAAGCTGAGGAACGCCGATACCGGCTACCACACGCGTGGTGCAGATGGAACCCGGCCCGATGCCGACCTTGACGGCATCCGCGCCCGCGTTGATGAGATCCTCTGTTGCGCGCGCCGTCGCCACATTGCCCGCGATGACCGGCTGATTGGGGTATTTCGCCTTAATTGCCTTCAGGCTGTCAAAGATCATCACATTATGACCGTGGGCGGAATCCAGAACCAAGACGTCCACGCCCGATTTGATAAGCTCGTCCACACGGTCCATAAAGTCGGGCGTAATCCCGATTGCCGCGCCGACCAGAAGCCTGCCGCCGCTGTCACGTGCGGAATTCGGATACTGTACCGCTTTTTCAATGTCCTTAATCGTAATCAGACCGCGCAGGTAGCCCTGATCGTCCACCAGCGGCAGCTTTTCAATCTTGTGGCGTCTCAGGATTTCCTGTGCCTCTTTCAGCGTGGTGCCTACCGGAGCCGTAACCAGATGGTCCTTGGTCATAACATCCTTGATTTTTGTGCCATGATCCTCCAGAAAACGAAGGTCGCGGTTGGTCAGGATTCCGACCAGCTTCCCTTTCTCGCAGATTGGCACGCCGGAAATCTTATACTTCGCCATGATCTCATCCGCGTCATAAACAAAATGCTCCGGGGACAGATAAAACGGGTTGGCGATGACCCCGTTTTCCGAACGCTTTACAGTATCCACTTCGTCCGCCTGCGCGGAGATGCTCATATTTTTATGAATGATACCAATGCCGCCCTCTCTTGCAATGGCAATGGCCATTTTGGATGTGGTAACCGTATCCATTGCCGAGGTCAGGAAGGGAGAGTTGAGCCGAATTCCTTTCACAAGGTCAGTGGAAATATCGACGTCGGCTGGTACGACTTCCGATTTTGCGGGAATCAGAAGCACGTCGTCGAAGGTAAGTCCTTCTTTCGTAAACTTCTCAGATGTATTTGTGTTCAGCATACGTCCTCCATTCTTTCTTCCATGTGTTTGCTTACTTTCCTATATTTTTACTATCATATCACTATTTTAGGACCGCTTCAATAGTCTTAATCTACAAATTATTATCGACCGTCGGCAAACAACATAGAAGTTTCCGCATACGTATGACTAATGATCAAATCGACAGTGTATGGCGCGCCCGATAATCCGCCAGCAGCAGATCTACCATCCGCCCGTAGCTCTGAACGCCGTCACTTTGCGCGTTGACCTGCAGATAAGCGTTATTTACCGCATCCGAGACTTTTGCGACAGGCCCCTCATACCGCGCCCAGTACGCGTTGTTATATTGAAAATCCTGCCGGACACCGTCAGAAAGCAAGTCATTGACCTGTGTAAACAGTTCCCAGTCGTCGGAAGCAAGCCTGTTTAAGGAATGTATCAGCGCCAGCATCACCCCGCTGTAGCGGAAATCCGGGGAATCACTGCGCTCACAAGCCAGATATCCGATAAAATTCGCTTCGTCTTCCCGCATAAATCCCCTTGTATGCGCCAGCTCATGGCACATGGTTGCGGGGATGGAATAGTCGGGACAGGCAACATTCACATTTGCTTCAAACGTATAGGGGGTAAAGACGCCGGTCAGCTGCATCATCGACATCCACCAGGAATTCACCAGCGGCTTCGGTGTGATATTCATATTGGGCAGCACCGCGTAATCCTCCGCCAGCCGGGCGAAGGAGTCCCTTGCAATTATTGCGGTGGCGCGGCTGTTTTGCGAAAGCATCATCACACCGGTTTCATCCAGCCTGACATCATTTCTCAGTTCGTTTGCCCGCTGAATCAGTTCCGAACACAAAGCCGACAGCTCCTCCGAAGAGGAATCCCGCACCGCCAGCCCGCTGAACGTTGTAAACTCCGGCCGGTAGTAATTTAACCCACAGAGCAGAACAAACGCAAACAGCACGCAGCAGGCCAGTTTCAGTCCCCATCCGGGTAATCTGCGCCACGGAATCTGAATCTTGCGAAATGCCGCAAGCAGCAGGAGCGTCGGAAGCAAAACGATTGCTGTACAGATGAAAAACTCTGCGAGTGAGAACGGCAGCAGAGAAACCAGAGTTCCAAACAGGTTTTCCATCACAGGGTAAAAACCAGTTGAGTAATACCGCTCCACCAGTCCGGGGTCGCTTCGGGCGATGAACACAAACAGAAACGAAACCAGCGCCAGCAACAACGGCCACCAACGTCTGAAAAAGATATGTATCAAATGTTTCTCTCCGGCTTGAACATTCATAAAATCACCACCGTAATTCCCTGATTGCAGCGGGTGTAATCCCTGTCGCGGGCAAGTTCCGGGCATAACTGGAGCGCGCGGCGCGCGCACTCCTCAAAAGGGGAGAACTCCTCCCCCGTAACCACTTCTTTTATGGTTCCGGACTGTTTCATCAGGCTCAGTTCCCGGCGCACGCCGGTTCGAATCCGGCCGCCATATCCGCTGGAGCCGTAGCCGTGAATCAGCTTGAGCGCAGTCATCCGCTGCGCCTTTGCGGAACGCAGCGCGGCGGTCATCCGCGATTTTGCAACCTCAACCGTAGGCATGCCCGCCTCAAGGTTGACAGTCAGCACCCCCGGCATCCTATTTCACCAATGCCGCGCATTCCTCCGCGGACAGCGCAAAATCACAGTCGGACATGGTATCCTCAAGCTGTTCAATCGTAGAGCAGCCGACCAGCGCCGCGCTTTGGAGCGGGTTGGAGGTCAAAAACGCCATCCCGATTGCGGCAGCGGATTTTCCGGTTTTTTCGCACATCGCCCGCACTGCGTCAAGACGATGCCGGTTCACAGGATTATCATAGCGCTGCACAAATTTATCCTGCAGGGTGCCGCCCTCCAGCAGTTTGGAATAAAAACCGCCGCCCTGAGACGCAAATCCCATCACCGGGATCCGGTTTTCCAGATAGCCCTGATACTCTGTTTCGTTCATGCAGACCATCGTGGGGTCGTTCCACAGTTCTCCTGTTGTATACGCGATTCCCCACTGAATCTGGGAGATGGTAAACGGGGTTTTTCCGTGCGCCTTCGCGTAGGCGTTTGCCTCGTTGATGCGCGCCACTGTCCAGTTGGAGGCGCCCAGCGCGCGGATCCTTCCCGCCTTCACGTGCTCATCCATCATATCCACAATCTCTCCGACCGGCATATCCGGATTATCGCGGTGGAGAAAATAAATATCGACATAGTCAACGCCGAGCTCGCTCAGGCTGGTCTCTAGTTCCAGATCGATGACCTCCCGGCAAAGCCGGCTTTTGGTCAGATTGTTCCGGTCCGGATGCGCGCCTTTTGTTACTAAGAGGATGTCATTCCGGTTTGTACGCGCCGCCATCCATCGGCCTACAATCGGCTCACTGCGGGAAATCGTGTCGTCCGCATTTTTCCGTCCGTAAATGCGCGCGGTATCGATGGTATTGCCCCCCAGTTCCAGATACCGGTCCATCAGCGCCCACGCGCGTTTTTCCTGAATTGTGACGCCGAAATAATCCGCCCCTTTTGCAATTTTTGACAGTTTCAGGACCCCGTCCACCGCCTGCACGTCCATAAATTTCATTGCTTTACCCTCCCTGATTTCATAGCTGTTTTTTCTATTATACCGGTCTGATTCCCATATTACAACCCGAACCTCCGCCGTTTAAGCCCACAAATTTAAAAAATTGATTTCCAATTATTGTTACCGTATTTTTGATACGTTGGATTGTAAGGGGATGGGAAAAGTGGTAGACTAACAAAAGACTTTTCAGGCGGGTGATGATATGGACGAAAACGAAAATGATTTGATCCGGGTAATTTCCTTTAATTTAAAACGTGATTTCGGACCTGCGCTGCACCGGTCCCGCAGATGGAAGGAACGGCGTTCCATCGCCGCCCAATTCATTCGTGAAAGCGGGGCAACAATTGTAGGTGTGCAGGAACTTCTTCCCGGTATGCGTGAGGATGTCGGAAATCTATTGGATTCGGAATACAGTGTCCTGGGGTTCGGCCGCTATAAAGGGCTGCGTCCCAAAAATGACGAACACAGTGACATCATTATTAAAAATGAGGATGCAAAAGTAACTTTTATCAAAACCTTCTGGCTTTCCAAAAGCCCGGAGCAGCTGAGCCGCGCCTATTTTGCAATTTTCCCGCGTATCTGCACCGTAGCGGAAGTACATGTCGAAAAACCGGATCGCACCATCCGGGTGTTCAATACCCACCTGGACCATATCAGCGGGATTGCCAGGCTGCTGGGTGTCAAGGTGATTCTGGAATACATTTCTAAATTCAATCAGGAAAACCCGCTGCCCACAATTCTGATGGGCGACCTGAACTGCAAACCGAAAAGCCGCCCGGTTCAGTTTTTAAACGACCATGTACTGGATTTCCCCGATGTCCACCTAACGGACGTCTATTCAAAGTTCGAGCCTTCCTCCCTTTCCAATACCTTTCATAATTTCAGCGGAAAAGTCAATTCCAAGGCTGACCCCATCGACTATATATTCGTGTCCGACGAGTTTGAAATTGTCGAATCGCGAATCCTGACAGAACCTGTGAACGGCAGGTATCCTTCGGACCATTACCCTCTGATGGCAACCCTGCGGCTGAAAAAGAGCTTTCGGAGTAATGAATAAGAGAACGCCCATGGAAAAATCCCATAGGCGTTCTCTTATTCATTGGATTTTACTATTTGCGCATAAAGGACTGACAGTCGGTGCACTGTTCCTTGGTCGGGTCGCTCTCATGAGTACCAACCTGGATACAGTCCAAAGAACAGTAATTTGCTTTGGGAGCATGGTAGGCGCACTGACGAACACTGCATTCGATGCTCGGGTTAATGTTTTCTTGATCCATCATTGATGAAGGCCCCTTTCTCATTCGGCTTTTCAAAATTTTTGTAAAAACAAAATCAGGACGCAACAGAAAGTTTACGTCCCGATTAGTATGTACCGTTTCTCTTTAAAATTTCTGCCATTTTATGGATGTTCATAAAAATGATAAAATCTGTACGCAATATCTTTGTAGAAACTGTGCATTCATAATGCTATAATAAGGACAGTTTTAAGGGTCTGCGGCCAGTGAAACTAGTTTTAAAAACAGCCATTGTTCATTTGAGTTCCAGGAATAGGAGTTATGATATGTTAAGGGTCCTTCATCTTGCAGGCGTACTGTTCTGCGCCGTATTGGTTGTTTGGCCTCTGGCCGGCTGTGGCACAAGCCAGGCCGATACTTCCTCTGCTTCCCTTGCCCCATCATCGGAAAGCCCGCCCGACGGCCAGCCTCAAAGCAGTCTTTCTTCCCAGCCGGCAGACGATCAGGTTCGCCTTCCTCTGGAAAATACCGATTACAAAAAAGCGGAACTGCAGAATTATGAGACCATTGGAGCCCAGTTCTTCCAGAACGATAAACGATACTACCGCATCGCAAGCGCAATTTATCGATATCGGGATTATCATAACGCGCTGATTTTTGAGGAAGACCTCTCCGATATCGCACAGGCGGATCCCGCTTTTCTGGTGGAAATCGCGGCATCCCAGGCGCCCCATATCGATTTATACAGCGCGGCCTTCCGCAATTTACCCGTAGACTGCGCTCTCGGCAAATTTTTTAAACAAAAGAAAGATACCGGCATCGCGGTGGGGCTCCTGTCTTACGGGGACGATGTGCGCGCGAAAGCGAAGGAACTGTTCGGGGAAGATTACGAGCTGCCCAAGCTTGCCGGTCTGACCATTCGATATGACGCCGATCTTGATCTTTATTATCTGAACAGGGACGGCGCCTCACTCGCAACGGATTACCCGGTAATTATTGGCGAACTAAAGACGCCGGACAAAGACGGCTGCATCGCGGTGAAAGTGCTTCGCCTGTGCTACTGGGACTTTAACGGCATCTGGTCTACGCCGGACGGCAGCTGGGAAAGCGGAAAGATGTCTATGCAGGAGATCAAAAATTACGCGGTGAAGCAAATAGAAGCGGGAAATCAGCAGTTTATGCCATCCACCTATTATCTTCAGGAAACAGATGGGGGCCTACGGGTTGTCGGCTTTCAAAAAGCATAAAGAAATCCCCCGGTAACCGGGGGATTTCTTTATGCCTGAAACAGTTCGCCGACCAGCTGATTCACAAGGCCGCCATCTGCTTTTCCTTTGACAAGCGGCATCAGTGCCTTCATAATCCGGCCCTTATCCTTTGCCTGGGGAGCTGTGATTCCCAGTTCCGCAAGCACCTTCTGAATGACCGCGTGAATTTCTTCCTCGCTCATGCTCTGCGGAGCAAATTCCGCAAGCACACCAAGGCGAAATTTGCATTCTTCCAAAAGGTCCGTACGTTCGGGGGGTGTACTGTCCAGCGCCTCTTTGGTCTGTTTGATTTCCTTAAGGATAACAGCATTTTCTTCTTCCTCGGTCAGGTCGGCGCGCTTATCAATGTACTTTGCTTTCAGGGATGACAGCAGCAAAGACAAAACGTCCTTGCGCGCCGCGTCCTTTGCTTTCATCGCAGCGACCATTTCCTGCCTTACCAAATCCATTTTTGACATACAACTGTTCCTCCATATAGATAGGAAGCGGACCAACGTCTGTTTCCAGAATTACAAAATCAAATCTGTGCGATTATTTAGTTTTCCGTGCGCCGCACAAGATTATTCAGTTCTTTTCCACTAAGATAATTTCTTAGATTGTTGAAGCTGATCTCAAAAATCCTGCGCACGGTGTAAGCAAGATGGTTGCTTCCGGCCGAGTGCGGGGTGATAAGCACATTTTCCAGCTTCCACAGCGGATGATCCGCGGGCAGCGGCTCAGGGTCCGTGACATCAAGCGCGGCGCCCCCAATCACTTTGCGCCTCATGGCATCACAAAGCGCCTCTGTATCAATGACGCTGCCACGTCCGCCGTTGAGCAAAACCGCGTCCGGTTTCATGCGCGCAATCCGTTCCTGATTAAACAGGCGGATTGTGTTGTCCGATGCGGGCAGAAACAATGCCACAACATCCGCTTTTTCAAGTTCCGCATCAAGCGCTTCCATCGAAAGCAGCTCATCCATCCATTCGGGCTTTTCTCCGACATGACGGCGCAGCCCGACAGTATAGCCGCCCAATGCTTTGCATTTTTTCGCGAACTGTCCTCCGATGTCCCCCAGACCGACAACCAATATCCGCGCACCCATGATCGTTTTGACATCTCCCTCATCTGACCACTCGCAGCGAGCCTGATGGTCACGGTAACGATCAATCTTTTTATAAAGGCAAAGCAGCATGGCAAGCATATGTTCCGAAACTGCCAGCCCATACGCACCCGCGGCACTGGTGATTATAACATTGGATGGCAGAATCGATGTATAGGGGTCCGTTCCTGCGCTTTGAAGCTGCATCCACTCCAGATTCGGCACATCTGACAGCAGCTGCGGCAGCACATTCCCGATGATCACATGCGCCTCTCGGACCTGCTCCTGTGTAACTTCCGGAATCTTCAGAAATCGGAATTCCCAGTCAGGCGCCGCCTGCATCATTTTGTCCCGATCATCCTGCGACGTACGGATTACGACCAATACCTTTTTCTTCATGCGTAGGCTCCTCCTCTATTTTGGTAATACATCCCGCGCGACCCAAAAGTGTCTGCCGATGCCCAAATATTAACAGTTAAATTATAACATCATCCGGGCTGATATACAACACTACTTTTCTCCTAATTGGCATGTAAATGGTAATAAGAGCTGCCCTATCGCCAAAAATAATAGGAACCATATCCAAAACGGCACGGCGCCAAACGGTCATATGTTTTTTTGAAATACGCTTGACTGCGGCAGAAAAAGTGTTATACTTTAAATGCAAATGATTTCCATTTGCAAATCAGTCGTATCACAAAAACCTTTTACATCTTGAGCAAGGAGCCAGAACATGAAAAAACAGATCATCCCCATTCTTTCTTCCATTGTTGCCGTGATTCTGATGGCAGGCTGCGGAACCGCAACCTTGTCGTCTTCTGCCGACAGCAGTTCGCTTTCTTCACAGACCGCGGAACCGTCGCAGTCTCCGGAGGATGCAAATAAGCTGAACATTTACACCAGCTTTTACCCCATGTACGATTTCACGGTAAAGGTCGGCGGTGATAAAGTCAATGTAACCAATCTTGTTCCCGCCGGGACCGAGCCGCATGACTGGGAGCCTTCAACCACCGATCTTGCAAATCTGGAAAAGGCCGATGTACTGGTGTATAGTGGCGCGGGCATGGAGCACTGGGTTGATAAGGTTGTCGGTTCTCTGACAAATAAAGATCTCGTTACGGTGGAAGCTTCAAAAGGCATTACCCTTCAGGAAGGGCATCACCATGACGAGGAAGAGACAGATCAGGACGAGGATGAGCATGAGGAAGAGTCGGCATACGATCCTCACGTCTGGATCAGTATCCGGAATGCCAAGGCGGAAATGGAAAACATTAAAAATGCGCTTGTCCAGGCAGATCCGGATAACACCGCTTATTATGAAGAGAACTATGCCGGCTATGCGAAGAAATTTGACGAGCTGGATCAAAAATTTACGGATCAGCTTTCCGCGCTCCCGAACAAAACCATTGTCGTTGCGCATGAAGCTTTTGGATATCTCTGCAGCGATTATGGCCTGACGCAGATGGGAATCGAGGGACTGTCCGCCGATTCCGAGCCTGACCCCGCGCGCATGGCGGAAATTATCCGGTTTGCAAGGGACAACAACGTCAAAACCATCTTTTTCGAAGAGCTTGTCAGCCCCAAAACCGCCGAAGCCATCGCTTCTGAAATCGGTGTGAAAACCGATATGCTCAACCCACTGGAAGGCCTCACCGAAGAACAGCTCGCGGCCGGCGAAGATTATTTATCTGTTATGGAAAAGAATCTGGCAACGCTCGTCGCCTCTTTGAAAGAATAACGAACGATGAAACAGCTATTATCAATTCAGGATTTATGCTTTGCTTATGACAAGGAAATCATACTGGACCATGTGAACGCGGAGATCATGGATGGAGATTTTGTCGGTGTCATCGGCTCAAATGGAACAGGAAAAAGCACGCTGATCCGGCTTCTGCTGGGTCAGCTTCGTCCTGTCTCCGGTAAAATCACAATTTTGGGAACGCCTGTCGGCCAGTTTCGGGAATGGCCTAAGATCGGCTATGTCCCTCAGGTAGGCGGCGACGCCCACCGTGAATTTCCCGCGACCGCAAAAGAAATTGTCACGCTCAGCGAGTTTTCCGATATCAGGTTCATGCGCATGCCCCGCAGGCGCCATATAGATAAGGCCGTTCAGGCGCTGAAAGCAGTCGAAATGGGGGACTATCAGAACCGCCAGCTAAGCGCATTATCCGGCGGCCAGTTTCAGCGGGTGATGATTGCCAAGGCTTTAGTGAACGAGCCGAAGCTTCTGATTTTGGACGAACCGACTTCCGGCATTGACGCCCATTCCAAAAAAATATTGTTTCGCCTGCTGAAAAACCTAAACCAGCAGGGAATTACCATTTTAATGGTCACCCATGATATCAAAGAAACCGGGCAGTATGTAAACCGGTTTCTGGAGCTCAAGGATCAGACGATCTGTGAAGTCAGAATTGGAGAATGCTAGTGGAAATTTTTGAATTTGCATTTATGCGCAAGGCTTTTCTTGTCGGAATTCTGCTTGCGGTGATTATCCCCTGTATCGGCGTAATCGTGGTGTTTAAGCGGCTTTCCATGATCGGCGACGCTTTATCGCACACCTCGCTCGCGGGGGTTGCGGCAGGACTGATCGGAAACATCAATCCGGTAGTCGGCGCCATGATTGCGTGCACCGGGGCGGCGTTCGGGATTGAAGCCATCCGCAAAAAGATCCCCCGTTACGCGGAAATGTCGATCGCCATCATGATGTCGGCCGGCGTGGGCCTCGCGGGAATCCTGTCGGGGTTCGTCCCCAACGCGGCAGGATTCAACAGCTTTCTGTTTGGAAGCATTGTCGCAATCAGCGATTTTGAACTAAAGCTGGTGGTCACCGTCAGCATCATCGTCGCCGGCTGCTTTCTGCTGTTTTATAAGGAGCTCTGCTACATCGCTTTTGATGAAAATTCCGCCCGGTTGTCGGGGGTGCCGGTCGACCTTGTCAATTTCATTTTTACCCTTTTGACCGCTGTAACCGTGTCTGTCGCCGCCAGAACGGTGGGGGCGCTGATGGTTTCCTCCCTGATGGTCGTCCCGGTCGCATGCTCTCTGCAGGTTGCGAAAAGCTACCGCCAGACAGTCTGCTGGTCGATTACGTTCGCGGTGCTTTCTACAGGGGTCGGGCTGTTTGTTGCCTATTATCGCGGGCTGAAACCCGGCGGCACCATCGTATTGACGGGAGTGCTCCTCCTTTTCCTCCTGTTCTTCATCAAGGCGGTCGTCAAAAAGTTCCGACGCAACGCCTCCAAAATGGTGGGAACTCAAGCTACTTAACCAATTGATTGAAATGGCCCGGATACAAATTGTATCCGGGCGTTTTTTGATTTTTACAAATTTTTTGCAAGCGTCCTTCATAATCGGAAGCCTGCCGGAATCGAATAAACCGTTCCGAAAAACAGATACTAAAGTTGCCGGCCAGGGAGCATGGAAAGGAGAACACAGGATGGATAACAATAAAAACCGCATGCGGGACAGGGAAAAAAGCAATCCCGAACTGAGAAAAATGGACCCGAAAAGGAACGCCGACGCCGGCATCATTGACGGGCATAAAATCGGCGTACACGAAAGCAGGCATGAGAAAAAAAGCTGACAGAAAATCCGCTTTTACGAGCAAGCAATGAGGTGAATAAGATGTATACGATGTTATGCAGTGTATCGGGAATTCCGAATAAGGAATCCAAGACCCAGATCAAAAACGCGCTGGACAAAATTGAAGGTGTGCAGGAGATAGGTGTCAATCTGCGCACAAGCACCATCAAAGTAGATTATAACGAACCGGCGTCAGCGACCCAAATCAAAGACTGCATTGAAAAATCAGGCTTTAAAATCGTTTATGAATGATGGGGCTCCTGTGAAAGCCTGATTCTGAGGAAGCATCTACAACTTGTAGGTGCTTTTTTGTATCAGCCGTCAAATCCGGAATTCCTCTGCCCCGGTTGACAGGGAGAGAAAGCGGCGGTAAGATATCCAAAACGAAGACTGCATTTTGCAAAGGGGAAACTATGAAGAACGATTTGAACAGGCAGCTGATACATGTGGAACAAAAAGAGTCGCGGCTACTGGCAAAAATGTCGCGCCCCGCCGCTTTCCGGTACGCTTCTCCCGCAAAATGGAAGCTCCCGATTCCGGACGGACTGAACCAGACGCTGGAGGCCGCGTTTTATAAGGGCTTTCAGCTGATTTTCGGAAAAGGTTCCAGAATCCTGGAAAAAACCTACGACAAAGAGCAGCTCCTGCTGGACCATGAACTGCATGAACTTGGCTATACGAAAAAACCAAGCCGGAAAAACCTGTCGCGCATCAGCCGGCAGGCGGACAAAAGCGTGCGGTTTAACAGACTTACCGCGGCGGTGGAAGGAAGCGTTCTGGGCGTTTTGGGGATCGGCCTTCCCGATATTCCGCTGTTCATCGGCACGCTGCTCAGAACCATTTATGAAATCGCGCTCAGCTACGGCTTTTCCTATGACGAGCCGGAAGAGCAGTATTATATCCTGAAGCTGATCGAAGCCTCGCTTGCCGGCCCGGAAACGCTCATCAAGCTGAATGCGGAGATTGACGCCGCCGCTTATGGCCTCAACCGGAAACAATCCTTTTTATATGATCTTTCCCTGCAAATGCAGGCGGCCTCCCGTTCGCTGGCCGCTGAAATGATCACGATGAAGTTTATTCAGGGTCTGCCGATTGTCGGCGTTGTCGGCGGGATTTCCAACTTTGCGTGCCACAAAAAGATCATCGATTATGTCCGTATCAAGTACGAAAAGAGGTATCTGTTATTCAAGCAGCTTTAACAGATACCCATAGCCCTCCTGCTCCATCTCTTCCTTTGGAATGAAACGAAGCGCGGCACTGTTGATGCAGTACCGGAGGCCGCCCGATTCCCGCGGGCCGTCCTCAAACACATGGCCGAGGTGCGCGTTCCCGACGCGGCTGCGCACTTCTGTCCGCTGCATACCAAAGGAACGGTCTGTCTTTTCCTGAACGACCTCCGGAGAAATCGGCTTTGAAAAGCTCGGCCATCCGCAACCGGACTCGAACTGGTCTGCCGATACGAAAAGCGGCTCGCCTGTGGTGATATCCACATAGATGCCCTGCTGGAAATGATCCCAGAACGCGTTCTGAAACGGCGGCTCGGTTGCGTTTTCCTGCGTCACGCGGTACTGTGTTTCCGTCAGCGTGCGGCGCAGGGATTCCGGATCGGGTGCCTGATAGTTTTCGGGGCGTACCGCCACCGCGCATCTGGCCTTACGGAACTTGTCCGCGCCGATGTGGCAGTAGCCTCCGGGGTTCTTATCCAGATAGCTTTGATGATAGTCCTCCGCCGGGTAAAATTGATCCAGCAACTTGAGTTCGATTGCCAGAGGCTTTTGATAGTGTTTTTGAAGGTCTGCAAGCGAGCGCTCAATCACGGGCCGGTCATGCTCGTCCACATAATAGATACCTGTGCGGTACTGTGTCCCCACGTCCCCTCCCTGCCGGTTAAGCGACGTCGGGTCGATGGCGTCATAAAACAGATTCAGCAGAAATTCCAGCGGTAAAACGCGCGGGTCATACACCGCCCTGACCGTTTCGGCATGCCCGGTATTGTTCCGGCAAACCTCTTCATAGGTCGGATTCTCCGTCCTTCCGTTTGCATATCCCACCTGTGTGGATTCTACGCCGGAAACCGATGCTAGATATTTTTCCATCCCCCAAAAGCATCCCCCCGCCAGATAAATCTCTGCCATTTTTATACCTCCTCCTGTTTGTTCAAACCCATACATACATCCATGAATTGCTGCATTGGTTCCGTCAGATATTTGTTCTTATGAATAATGATTTTAAACTGCCTGAGAAACCGAAGCCCCTTAACCTCTATTGGGAGCAGTCTGCCGTCAGCCACTTCGGTTTCCACAGCACGGCGGGAAATAACCGAAACGCCGAGTCCTTCGGCAGCTGCCATTTTGATCGTGTCGGCATTATTACAGGTCCAGATTGCTTTCCAGGACAGCCGGTTGGCGGCCATCACATCTTCAAAGGTTTTGCGCGTTCCACTGCCGACCTCGCGGACAATATAATCCTCCCGTTCCAGCTCCGGCGATTCGATGAAAGTTCTGCCCGCAAGCGGATGTCCGCATCCGCAGACCAAGATCAGCTCGTCCTGCAGGAACGGCTTCTGCAAAAGCTCGGTGGAAGAGGTTTCCCCTTCCACCAGCCCGACATCAATCTGGTCATTCCGTATAAAATGCTCAATTTTTTCAGTATTATGCTCGACCACCTCAATCTGAACATTCGGCGATAATTCCTGATACCGCTTCACGAGCTTCGGCAGCACATGTGCGCCGACGGTTACACTCGCGCCGACGCGGATCAGGCCATGACCGTGCAGCATGACCATGTCACGTTCTGTTTCCTCATTCATCCGAATCATGTGGCGGGCGTAACTCTGGAGCTTTTTCCCCGCCTGCGTCAGATACAGTTTTTTCGACAGCCGTTCGAAAAGCCGCACGCCGTAATGCTGTTCCAAATCCGCAATCGCCTGGCTGACAGCAGACTGGGACATAAAAAGTCCCTCTGCGGCAGAGGTCATATTCATCGTATCACAAACGGCAATAAAAATTTTAAAATGCCTTAATGTCATGGAAATCACTTCTTCTCATTATGAATCACTTATGATATTGATTTGATAATAATATTTTACTTATCCTCTGTCAAGGTATATGATAAACACCGAAGAGGAGGAGATTATTTGAAATCAATTACTAGCAAGCTCCCCGGAATTGCCCTCTGCGCCGCCATCGCGATTCCCGCATGGCTTCTGGGGAAAGTCTTTCCGATTGTCGGAAGCCCTGTTCTGGGAATCCTGTTCGGCATGGTGCTCGCTTTCTGGCGGAGGCCCGAATCATTAAATGGGGGAATACAGTATACATCAAAAAAACTGCTGCAATACTCCATTATCTTATTGGGCTTTGACATGAACCTTTTTCAAGTGTTTCAGGTCGGAAAACAGACCTTGATTCTGATGGCCTTTACGCTGACCGCCGCCTTTGTAACTGCATACGCTGCCGGAAAATTGCTGAAGCTCAACGGCAACACTAAAACGTTAATTGGTGTCGGTTCGGCAATCTGCGGCGGCTCCGCGATCGCGGCGACCGCGCCGGTCATCCATGCGGATGACGAAGAAATCGCGCATTCCATCTCCACAATTTTTCTGTTCAATGTCATTGCAGCCTTCCTGTTCCCGTTCCTTGGACACCTGCTCGGTATGAGCGACCAGAATTTCGGGCTTTGGGCCGGTACGGCGGTGAACGATACCTCGTCGGTGGTTGCCGCAGGCTATTCGTTCAGCAATGCTGCGGGAGACCTCGCCGTGATTGTCAAGCTGACCAGAACCCTGATGATTGTCCCTGTTACCGTCTTTCTGGCGATTTACACCTCCAGAAAGACTGCCGGCGCCCAAAAAGGCAATTACAGATTTGCAAAAATATTCCCATGGTTTGTGTTGGGTTTCCTCGCCGCCTCGGTTATCAATACTTTCTTCCACATGCCCGCTGAAATCAGCCATTTTCTTTCGCAGGCAGGCAAATTTGTCATCGTGATGGCAATGTCCGCGATCGGGCTGAATACCAATCTGGTGAAGCTTCTGAAAAGCGGTGTCAAGCCGATTTTACTGGGACTGATCTGCTGGGTTATGCTGTCGGTCACTTCCCTCGGCGTGCAATACGCGCTGTTTTAAAATCTATATGCCTTTCGAAAAAAGCCGTCCTGCGGAACAAAAAATTCCGCAGGACGGCTTTTATGTCTTTAACTGACGTATGAGATATAAAAAATGAACCCCGCGTCATAAAACACAGGATTCATTCTTGCTCTGGAGGCGCCACCCGGAATCGGACCGGGGGATGAAGGTTTTGCAGACCTCTGCCTTACCGCTTGGCTATGGCGCCGAATTCCATATACGGCAAGTATATGGAAAAAGAGACTATGTTATTCACATCTGCCTCTCTTTGTTGGAGCGGGTTACGAGGTTCGAACTCGCTACCTCCACCTTGGCAAGGTGGCGCTCTACCAAATGAGCTAAACCCGCAATGTGGTGCCTTCGGTCGGAATCGAACCAACGACACGAGGATTTTCAGTCCTCTGCTCTACCAACTGAGCTACAAAGGCAACTACATCACTTCTTATAAAAAGAAAGTGGCGACCTGGATGGGGCTCGAACCCACGACCTCTAGCGTGACAGGCTAGCGTTCTAACCAACTGAACTACCAGGCCAATTTGAATGGTGGGAACTACAGGGCTCGAACCTGTGACCCTCTGCTTGTAAGGCAGATGCTCTCCCAGCTGAGCTAAGCTCCCGGACATCGTTCGCTCGAACAGTGCGTTATTTATTATAACTGCACCGGGTATGTTTGTCAATAGGATTTTAAAATTTTTTGGCGAAAAAAAGAAATTGCATCCAACACGTAGGGGACGGCAAAAACACCGGCCCCCATATTTAGTGGCAATCAGTCGCCAAACGAGATTCCAAGGCTCTTTGCGGCCATTACCATCTGATCATCGGCGGGGACCAGTTTGCTTCTGCCCGCTATCAGCTCCAGCGGATTGTGTGTAACCATATTGTGCTGTTCCGCAACAGCTACTCCGAAAATCCCCTTGTTCACAAGATCAGCTGCGTAGACCCCGAACTGCGATGCCAGTACTCTGTCATAAGAAGACGGAGAGCCGCCGCGCAGGAAATGCCCCGGAACCACCACGCGGGTATCAAACCCGGCTATTGCCGAAATATCCCGCGCAATCCGGTTGGTCGCGGTGGCAAACCCGGCAGCGGCGCGTTTTTCGGCACGCTCTTTTTTCTTCATTTTTGCTTCCTCAATGTCAAAAGCGCCTTCCGCAACGGTTATGATTGAAAAGCCCTTGCCATTTTCCGCACGCCGTTCCACCGCTTTCACCACTTTTTTAATATCGTATGGGATCTCGGGTATCAAGATTACATCCGCACCGCCGGCAACACCTGTATAAAGCGTAAGCCAGCCGGCCTTGTTTCCCATGATCTCAATCACCATGACCCGTTTGTGGCTGCTTGCCGTCGTGTGGACGCGGTCAACCACCTCAGTACCGATATCGACCGCAGTATGAAAGCCGAACGTCACGTCGGTTCCCCAAATATCGTTATCGATGGTCTTGGGCAGCCCAATGATGTGCAGCCCCTCCTGATGAAGAAGATTGGCGGTCTTATGGGTGCCGTTACCGCCCAAAACCAGCAGGCCGTCCAGATGCAGCTTTTTATAGTTCTGCTTCATCCGCGCCACTTTATCCACATCATCTTCTACAATTTTCATGCTTTTATAAGGTGTGCGGGCCGTCCCGAGAATGGTCCCGCCTGTTGTCAGAATCCCGCGAAAATCCGACGGTTTCATCTCATGGGAATCCCCTTCGATCAATCCCCTGTACCCGTCGACGATCCCAACAATCTCCACATCGTCCATCTTCTGATAAAGCGCCTTTGCCACGCCCCGGATGGTCGCGTTCAGGCCGGGACAGTCCCCGCCCGCTGTCAGTATGCCAATTCTTTTTGCCATCTTTGTTCTTCCCCTCTTTTCAAGTTTCCTACCGGTACCACAGCAAAAGCCAAAACAGTGCGGCCGATTCGGATAATACAATCAGCGGTATAAACAACACGAAATTCCAGTGCCTTGTCTTGTGGCGGAACAGATACATTCCGCCCCAGACGCCCAGCCCCCCTCCAAGAAAAGCTGTACCAAACAGCACCTTTTCCGGTATCCGCCATGCATGCCGTTTTGCTTTCCACTTATCAATTGCGCAAAGCAACAATCCCCCCGCATTTGCAATGAGCAAATAATAGAACAACAGATTCTCCATGAAATTCTCTTTTCCTGCCAAAAAATAGGTTCGACTATTCATGCATTTTTATTAATAATCGTATTATAGCATTCTACGGTATGCAACGCCAGTACATTTTTCCAACCTGTATATTTGATTCGTGCTGTCGATTCTTTTGTTTTTGTGCATCGGACTTGCACATATTTCCGCAGTTTACATATAGATAGTGGTACAGCATTCTAGGCCATCCGACTGGCTACCGGGGCAAGGAGGTTTTTCATGCTATCATTGTTTGCATGCCTTTGCAATCTGCTGTATTTTGCCCTGCATATTACCGGAACCGGGTCTTTTCCCCGCCCTCTTTCCGCACGGGAAGAGCGCGAGTGTCTGGAGCGGATTGCACAGGGCGATCAGGATGCGAAAGCGCGCCTGATTGAGCACAATCTACGGCTTGTAGCGCATATTATTAAAAAATACTATGCGGCGTTTAAAGATCAGGATGATTTGATCTCCATCGGAACGATCGGGCTGATCAAGGCAGTTTCGACCTTTAAACCGGAAAAATCCGTCCGGTTTGCGACCTATGCATCCAGATGCATCGAAAATGAAGTCCTGATGCATTTCAGGAACAAGAAAAAATCTGCTCAGGACGTTTATATCAGCGACCCGATCGATACCGACAAGGATGGAAATTCCCTGACATTGATGGACATTATGGCAGAGGATGATAATATTGTTGACTGTATTGATTTACATATCAAGTCGGAGCAATTATATCATTACATCGAGGGCGCATTGGATGAACGCGAACGACAGATTATCATTATGCGATATGGACTGGGTGGCACACGGCCTCTGACACAGCGCGAAGTCGCAGATCATTTGAAAATATCCCGCTCCTATGTATCGCGACATGGTTATTGTAAGTCGGAGGAAACTCCCGCAGACCATTGAGCTTGGCAGTATCCATGCGGGAGGACGGAGCATCGCCCTGCCCACGCCGGGCGATGACGCCTTGCCCTGCCTGCCATCTGAAAAATTTAAAAATCTTTATTTAAAGGGAAACAGGGGGAACAACTCAGCAAACAGACCAGAAAAGCGCCGTACGGGCGGCAATGCTGCAAACAAGCCCCTATAAGTCAAACAGCAAACAGGCGCGGACGGCGCGAATCGATCATATGATAAGGGTGGCAAGGTCGGTTATCCTCCAGCCGCCCTGCTTTTAAATGGGGCGGGGAGAGCCTTTCCTGGTTGTCCAAGTCCCCGGTACGGGCGCGCCGGAGTACACCGCATTTGCCGTCCCGGCGTTTGTCTGGAGAATGTATAAAAATGATGTTTCAATCAATAGATAGGAGGATTCAATATGAGCGATATAGCGTTACAAATCGAACGCGCCTCCGCAGGTTCGGTAGCGCCTTCGAGTAACGTGATTTTTGAAACGGTCGTCTTTTCCGCTGGAAATGTGAGCTATAACAGCGCAACAGGCGTGATAACGTTTAACGAGGCCGGACGGTATGTCATCAACTGGTGGGTGGCAACCCAATCCACAATGACTTCGGACGGCATAGTGTTTGCACTGTCGTCGTCTCAGGGCGATTTTCTTGAAGGAAACTCCCCGGTGAAAACCACCGAGGTTGTAGGCATCGGCATCATCGAGGTCACCACTGCGCCTGTGACGGTGTCCCTGGTCAATGCAAGTGCGGGCGATGTCTTCTATGCCACCACGCTCCCACTTACGGCAACGCTTGTCGTCGTCGAGGATGATCTGACAGGCGGCGGAGGCACTGGCCCTACCGGACCGACCGGCGACACTGGTCCTACTGGGCCTACCGGCCCAGCTGGCGACACCGGAGCAACTGGTGATACCGGACCAATCGGTGACACTGGTCCTACTGGGCCTACCGGCCCAGCTGGCGACACCGGACCGATCGGTGACACTGGTCCTACTGGCGATACCGGACCGACTGGCGATACCGGACCGACCGGTGACACTGGCCCGACCGGCAACACTGGTCCTACCGGCGACACTGGCCCGACCGGCGACACTGGCCCAACTGGCGACACCGGACCGACCGGCGACACCGGACCGACTGGTGACACTGGCCCGACTGGCGACACTGGCCCGACTGGTGACACTGGCCCAACCGGTGACACTGGACCGACTGGTGATACTGGTCCTACCGGCGACACTGGACCGACTGGTGATACCGGACCAACTGGTGACACTGGCCCTACTGGTGATACTGGCCCGACTGGCGATACCGGACCGACCGGCGACACCGGATCGACTGGTGGTACCGGTCCTACCGGCGACACTGGACCGACTGGCGACACTGGTCCTACCGGCGACACTGGTCCTACCGGCGACACTGGCCCAACCGGTGATACCGGACCAACTGGTGACACTGGCCCGACTGGTGATACTGGTCCTACCGGCGACACTGGACCGACTGGCGATACCGGACCGACCGGTGATACTGGTCCTACCGGCGATACCGGACCGACTGGTGATACTGGTCCTACCGGCGACACTGGCCCGACTGGCGATACCGGACCGACCGGTGATACTGGTCCTACCGGCGACACTGGCCCGACTGGTGATACTGGCGACACCGGACCGACCGGCGACACTGGACCGACCGGCGACACTGGACCGACTGGTGACACTGGCCCGACTGGTGACACTGGACCGACTGGCGACACTGGACCGACTGGCGACACCGGACCGACCGGCGACACTGGTCCTACCGGCGACACTGGACCGACTGGTGACACTGGCCCGACTGGTGATACTGGCGACACTGGACCGACTGGTGACACTGGTCCTACCGGTGACACTGGACCGACTGGTGATACTGGCCCGACCGGCGACACCGGCCCAACTGGTGACACTGGCCCAACCGGTGACACTGGACCGACTGGTGATACTGGTCCTACCGGCCCTACCGGCGATACCGGACCGACCGGCGACACCGGATCAACTGGTGACACTGGCCCTACCGGCGATACCGGACCAACTGGTGACACTGGCCCAACCGGTGACACTGGTCCTACCGGCCCTACCGGCCCTACCGGCCCTACCGGCGATACCGGACCGACTGGTGATACTGGTCCTACCGGTGACACTGGCCCTACTGGTAATACTGGTGATACTGGTGATACTGGTGACACTGGACCGACTGGTGACACTGGCCCGACTGGCGATACCGGTCCTACCGGCGACACTGGCCCGACTGGCGACACCGGACCGACCGGCGACACTGGTCCTACCGGCGACACTGGACCGACTGGTGACACTGGCCCGACTGGTGATACTGGTCCTACCGGCGACACTGGACCGACTGGTGACACTGGACCGACTGGTGATACCGGACCGACCGGTGATACTGGTCCTACCGGCCCTACCGGCGATACCGGCCCGACTGGTGATACTGGTCCTACCGGCGACACTGGACCGACTGGCGACACTGGCCCGACTGGCGATACCGGACCGACCGGTGATACTGGTCCTACCGGCCCGACTGGCCCAACCGGTGACACTGGCCCAGCCGGCGTGGCCGCACTTGCTACGACGGCAACGTCTGGCTTTGCCGCAAACACCTCGGGTGATGTCATTGCGGTCGTGCTTGCCGGAACACCTGTCCCGTTGGCCGACAGTCAGAATCTCTCGGCGGATATAACGCCTGATGGCACGGATACGGTCTTTACGGTCGGACCTGCCGGACGCTATATGATTTCGTACGAGGTCAATATGACTGCTGCCGCACTGGTTGGTTCACAGCTGCTGATCAACGGAACGCCCTCGGCGGCCTCAATCGATCAGCCCGTTCTGTCCGCGAGCACGCTAAGCGGAAGCGTCATCGAAACGCTGCCGGCTGGTGCAACGGTCGAGCTTGAGCTCTTTGGGCTTCTGGGCGCGGTAACGTTGGTTCCCGGCGCGGCCGGCGCAACGCTGACCATCGTCCGGCTTGACTGATCCGCTGTTCGATATGAACGGCCTACGGCCGATCGCGCATTTGAACCGATCACCATAAATGAAACAAGCGCCGCAAAACGGCGCACAAACATCCGGGCACCCGCGTCTGACGCGGGCGCCCGGATGTATACACGACATTGAGAAAAGGTATGGGATGTTTTGACATGAACAAGTACAAAATTTGCGTATATGCCATCTGTAAAAATGAAGAGCAGTTTGTCGACCGATGGATGGACGCCGTAAGCGAGGCGGATCTGGTCGTAGTGGCCGACACTGGCTCCGAGGACGCCACGGTGGAACGCCTGCGTGCGCGGGGCGCCAAGGTTTACACGGAAGTAATCCGCCCGTGGCGGTTTGATACCGCCCGCAATAAGGCAATGGACCATATCCCGGACGACGTGGACATCTGCGTCTCCAACGACCTCGACGAGGTGTTCGAGCCGGGCTGGCGGCAAAAACTTGAAGAAGCGTGGCAGCCGCACCATACCCGTGCGCGTTACCTCTTCACGTGGAGCTACCGCGCCGACGGCTCGCCCGATAAACAGTATGCCATGGAAAAGGTACACCGGCGGCACGGGTTCCGCTGGGTACACCCGGTGCACGAGGTGCTCGAATACAGCGGCCCGGACAAGGAATCGACCGTCTGGGTCAAGGATATGGTGCTGAATCACCACCCCGACCTGTCCAAGCCGCGGGCGCAGTACCTGCCTCTTCTGGAACTGTCGGCGCGGGAAAATCCCTCAGATGACCGGACGGCCTTCTGGCTGGGCAGGGAGTATATGTATCACGGGCAGCACGACGCGTGCATCGCCGAACTTAAGCGCCACCTGTCGCTCCCCTCCGCGGCATGGGATGAGGAGCGATGTGCGTCCATGCGCTTCATCGCCAGAAGCTACCAGGCCAAAGGTGATCTGTGGGAGGCACGCCTGTGGCTGTACAAGGCCATCGCCGAATGCCCGCGCGTGCGGGAGCCGTATCTCCAACTGGCGCGGCTTGGCTATCTTCAGGGGGACTGGCCGCTTGTCTATCTGATGGTAGAAAAGGCGCTGGCCATCACCGAAAAATCCGGCAGCTACCTGCTGGAGCCGGAGTCATGGGGTTACAGCCTTTATAATTTCGGGGCTATCAGCGCCTACCGGCTCGGGCTGTACCAGGAGTCGTACAGCTACGCCAAAACAGCCTTCGAGCTGGCGCCGGACAACGAGCAGCTCAAAAAGAACCTGGAGCTGATCGCACTGAAACTGACATGATGAATTGAGGAAGTCGTTATGAACCGATATAAGGTATACGTTTATGCCATATGCAAAAATGAGGAAAAATTTGTGGACCAGTGGATGGATTCAATGTGCGAAGCAGATGCCGTGATCGTGACAGACACCGGCTCCGACGATGCGACGGCGGAGCGTCTGCGGGCACGCGGGGCCGTGGTGTATATCGACGTGATCAGGCCGTGGCGGTTTGACGTTGCGCGCAACGTTTCGCTGGACCATGTCCCGGAGGACGCCGATATCTGCGTATGCACCGACCTCGACGAACTGTTCGAGCCGGGCTGGAGGGAATGCCTGGAGCGCGCCTGGACGCCGGATGCCAAATCGGGAAGGTATCTGTACAACTGGAGCCTGAAAAAAGACGGCTCTCCCGACGTGCAGATGTATTATTCCAAGGTGCACGCACGGCACGGCTTCCTGTGGACCTGCCCCGTGCACGAGTACCTGAGTTACATCGGGGACGGCCTCAGGACGACCGTCACGGTCGACGGCATGGTGCTCAACCACTACCCGGACCCCACCAAATCGCGCGGCTCCTACCTGCCCCTGCTGGAGCTCGCTGTCGAGGAGGATCCCACGGGCGACCGCGTCGCCTACTATCTTGGCCGGGAATATATGTACAAAGGCGAGTGGCAGAAATGCATTGATACGCTGAAGCGGCATCTTTCCCTGCCCTCCGCGACTTGGAAGGAGGAGCGCTGCGCATCCATGCGGTGGATCGCGAAGGCATACCACGGCCTTGGAAATATCAGGGAGGCGTATGCGTGGTATTTCCGGGCGATCGCCGAGATGCCCACGATGCGCGAGCCGTACGTTGAATGTGCGAAAATCGCCTACCTGGTGGCGGACTGGCCGATGGCCCTTTTCATGGCGGAGGAAGCGCTAAAGATCAAGGAAAAATCGAAGACCTATGTCAATATGGGATATGCGTGGGATTACACCCCCCACGATCTGGCCGCGATCGCCTCGTACAGGCTGGGAATGTATGAGCGCTCGCTCGGACACGCGAAGGCGGCGCTCGAAGCCAGCTCAGGCGATGAACGGCTCAAAAACAACCTGCGGCTGATCGCAGAGAAAGTACCGGACCCGGAAGGCTGAGAAAGATGATTCGCGCGGCGCCACTGTTTTGAATGGCGCCGCGCTTTTTCCTTTTGGACACGCAGAAATGGTTTTGTCGCCGCATATCAATGAAACATAGTCCTGAAGGAGGTATTTAAAATGAGCGCACGCAAAATCATGGTGGATTGCCGCTTTTCCGACGAAGGTGATGATTTTCGGCTTTTATTAGCTCAATCATTTCACTTTTTTCTCGAAAGAGAACTTAAAAATAACAAGTTCAAGCTTGCTTTCTCAAAAGCAGTCCATTGATCATGATCATGATGAATGACCGCTTATTAGGGGAGTCATGACATGTACCTCGAAGTGAGCAACCCAATGGACTATCATGTGGGACTGTACATCAGACTATCAAAGGAGGATGAAAACGAAGGACAATCCGAAAGCGTAACCAACCAGCTGTCCCTGCTCACTGCTTTTGCAAAAGAGAACAAGCTTTGCGTATTTGATACGTACATTGACGACGGATGGAGCGGAACCAATTTTGACCGGCCGTCCTTTCAACGCATGATTGCGGATATCGAGGCAAAAAAGGTCAATATGGTCATTACCAAAGACCTGTCCCGTCTTGGCCGTGATTATATCCTGACCGGGCACTATATGGAGCGGTACTTCCCGGAAAACCGGGTTCGCTACATCTCCCTGCTGGACGGCATCGATACCGGAATCGAGAGCACCGCCAACGATATTACGCCGTTCCGCGCCATCATGAACGACATGTACGCCAAGGATATTTCAAAAAAGATCAAAAGCGTCAAGCACGACAAACAGCGCAAGGGGCTTTTTATCGGCGGCAAACCTCTTTACGGTTACAAAATGGCGCCGGAGGAAAAGAACAAAATCGTCATTGATGAAGAAGCTGCGCCCACAGTGCGCCGAATCTTCGGCATGGCGCTGGAGGGGCTGTCCTGCCGCCGGATTGCGGCCGCACTGAATGCGGAGCAACTGCCGACGCCCGCCGCCTATGCGGGGCTGGCGCCGGGAAGAACCGGTCCGTATTCGGGGATGTGGTCCAGTGAACGGATTTCCGACATGCTTCAAAACGAGACGTATATCGGCAACATGGTGCAGGGACGCTCCAAAAAAATCAGCTACAAATCCAAGAAGTGCGTCCGCCAGCCGCGGGAAAACTGGATTATCGTGGAGGGCACACATGAACCGCTGATCGACCGGAAAACCTTCGATAAGGCGCAGCAGTTACTCGGCAGCCGCAAAACCACCCGCTCCCGTACCTATGATTTTCTGCTGAAAGGCCTCATCTTCTGCCATGAATGCGGCTATCCGCTGGCTGTCCTCAACCGAAAGAACGCCAGAGGGGAAGACTGCCTTTACTTTGTCTGCCGAACCTACCAGCGCTTTACCAAAGCCGGGGTATGTACCTGTCATTCCATCAAGGAACAAACCGTCACGGAGGCGGTCATAGAAAAGGTGCGGGAGGTTTGCGGGCAATATGTGCGGGCCGAGGAACTCATTCCGGCAGCTGAGAAAGCGGTGGAGGAAGCGAGTCAGGCCGACAGCCGCGAACAGAAAGCGGAGACGCTCAAGTCCAAAATTGAAAGCCTGACGGCGCATCTTGACCGGATATACACGGACCGTCTTTCCGGTATACTGGAAGAGCACGATTTTGAACGCATCTACCAGAGAGTCAAACAGGAACGGGCGGCACTGGAACAAAAGCTGTCCGGGATGGAAACGCCCATATATGAGCCGGAGAAACAGAAAAAGCTGGCCCGCGCACTGGCAGACCGCTTTATCGACGGCGCATGGTCAAACCGGGAGCTGCTCGTCAGCCTGATTGAGCGGGTTGAACTGACCGAGGACAAACGAATTATCATCCATTTCCGCTTCCGACGGCAGGAATCCATTTCTGAAAGCCAATCGCTTACAATAGACGATACGAACAGTTTCACGAATTGAGAAAAAAGCAATCGGCACCCTGCGGGCACGTTTTGAAAAAGAAGGGGCTTTTTCCTGAATCAGTCAAATTTTTTCTTGTGATCGACACTGGAAAAGGTATATTATAAAAAAGGGCAGCGGGAATTCCCACCGCCCTTTTTTATATTGACATTATAACCATGAAAAATGGATATATTGAATCATGCAGGACCGTTTTGTGATAAAAAAATGTTGGCTGTAGTTGGGAAATCTCACATCCATGCCGATATAGTTATTATAGGATCCTTTGTCCATTGATCACTAGTTCAAATTCCAGGCGCAATTTTTCGGCCGCTTTGCGGCAGAGCAGCATCCGGTCCAGAAAAATTTCAAAGTAATCCATGACCGGTGAAATTGCCGTATCAATATGAAGTTCCAGAATCAGAGCGGTTTTTTCTTCATTCAGGTAGGTTTTCGCATTCTCCACCGCATAGTTTACCCGGTCGTGGATATCGAACGTCGCCAGATCGCTGTTACGTACGCGGCTGCGGCGCACGTCGGTTTTATCGCCCAGAATCAGAGCGGCAGATACCTCATTCACCGGGAAAGCAGTGGATTCATCATGGTTGCCGATTGCGCTGATAATAACGGAAAGCTCCTCCGCGTCCGCTCCCATATTGTCCAGGATCCGGAAAGCCATCACCGCCCCGCTTTGTGCATGATCCACCCTGTTGACGATATTTCCGATATCATGCATATAGCCCGCTATCCACGCAAGTTCCGCCAGGCGGTCGTCGTAGCCGAGGTCGGTCAGCAGCTGCCGGGCAAAGCAGGCAACTTTCGTCACATGCGCAAAGCTGTGCTCCGTATAGCCAAGAGCGGCCAATGCACGGTCTGCCTGCGCAATATAAATTTTAATCTGTTCACTTGATTTGATTGTTTCTGCCGTCATGTAATCATACCGTTCCTTTTGTAATGTACTTATTTAATGTTTATTATTTGATTATACCACAAGTGCAAAACACGCAGTGGTATCATTGGCCATCAGGGCGGGAGCGAGCTTTGCGAGCGCATCGCCTTGGCCATAAATGTATAATAATAGCTTTGCGGTTATTATACCACAGGTGCAAAGCACGCGTGGTATAATTGGCCATCAGGGCGGGAGCAAGCTTTGCGAGCGCATCGCCTTGGCCATAAACGTATAATAGCCGCTTTGCGGTTATTATACCATGATCTGTCTTAAAAAAATATCTGATAGAAATATTCATGAAGTAAAATTGGTTAATTATAGCACTTAATAAAAAAGAGTATGGAAGGAAGGAGACCCATGGAATCTATCCGAAGACGGTTTTTAGCCGTATGCCTTTCACTGATCATGCTTTTCTGCGCAGCGGTTCCCGCGCAGGCGGCGTATCCTTACAGTGTAAAGGTGCAGAATAACAGTGTTTTATTTATCAGGAACGGAAAAACGGAGGGCAAATATCCCGTAAACAGCACTTCGCTGACTCTGATGTCCAAATCCGGTGAATTACTGGTTTGTTTTTATAACAGCCAAAGCGTTTATAAGTATATCACACTTGGAAAACAAAATTCGTTGACCATCAGCGGCGCCATGAAATCCCTGTCATTGAGCAGTTCCCTGTCCAGAAACGTGAAAGTTACGGTCGGCGCCGCTTCCAATATCGGCAGTATGCAAATTTCTTCCGCGAGCAACAATGTGGTCATTCAGGGTGATGTGGGAACGATGACCGTATCCGCAGCCGCAAAGGTATCTGTTCTGAAAGGTGCTTCTGTTGATAATGCCAAGCTACTCTCCAGCAGCGCAAAGCTGACTGCTTCAAGCGGCTCCAGTGTGGATTATGTGCAGGCCGTAAACCGGTCTTCCATATCCGGCAGCGGAATCGGTACAATTAAAATAGGCAGCAAAACCTCTATAGCTGGCAGTTCCTCCAGTTTGAGGCTGACATCCACCACCATTTATGCCGACTACGGCGAACGGCTGAGAGACCTGACGTACGATCTTGCTGACAATGTCAACGCTACGGTCGGCGGAAGGAGCATATCCGGAACGGTCTCATGGGTTTCACCGACCAGCACCATCCTGAAGAAGTCCGGAAGCTATCAGTATCTGTTCAAGTCCACTAACAACAGCTACGGAAGCAAGCGCGGCACAATCCGCATTATTGTGGACAATGAATACGACGATTACGACGATGATATTGAGTTGGATATCGATTCCTTTACGGTTTCTTATTCCACCAAGCGATTGAGCAGTTACACCAGCAAGCTGAACAGCCACGTGAAAGCCTATGACGATGACGGCGACCGAATCAGCGGAAAGGCCGTATGGGTATTGGACAGCACGCGTGTTGATGAAACCGATTATTATCCGTTTATCTTTATCCCAAACAGCAGCCGTTACAGCAGAGTCCGCGACGAAATCAGAATCTATGTGGAAGATGACTACGACGATGATGATGACGATGACGACGATGACGATAGCGACGTCCGCCTCGAGACAGATTCCTTCCACGCAGATGACGGGGACCGCCTTTATCATTACCAAGACGATCTCGAGGACAATGTCAAGGCTTATAACAGCAGCGGGAGACGTATCTACGGCGATGTGGAATGGGAAGACGATGATGACCGAATTTCAGGGGATGGATACTATCGCTTCACATTTTATCCGGACGACAGCGACTACGACGACACCGACGGAAAAATTAAAATCTACGCAGATTAAAAAATGCCCGCCATATGGCGGGCATTTTTTTAGTCTGCGGATTATTGCGTCAATTTATCTCCGGAATCTCCTGTCTGCGGGGCTTCATCAGTACAACCTCTTTTTTGTCAATTGTTTCCTTTACACTGTTTTTGCATTGATGTATACTATTTTTTAATGATATATGCAAAACCCGGAGGTTTTCTCATGCTGATTGACACGCACACGCACCTATTTCCGGATTTACTGGCCGGACGCACCCTGCAAAAGCTGTCGGAAATTTCCGGCTGCCCCTACTGTACCGACGGGACTGTCGCCGGTACCCAGCGCTATTTCGCACAGTCCGGGGTGGATTTCGCTGTTGTGCTTCACATTGCGACAAAACCGGAACAACAAACAAATGTAAATAACTTTGCCAGGCAGGTGCAGGATGAAAATCCCAACCTGATCTGCTTCGGCTCGGTGCATCCGGATGCTTCGGACGCGTTGGAAGAGCTGTATCGCATCAAGGAACTCGGTCTTCATGGCGTCAAGCTCCACCCGGACTATCAAAAGGTTTTTATCCGTGAGGAGCGCTACTTTCCGCTCTTTGAGACAATGAGCAAACTTGGACTGCCCGTTGCGTTCCACACCGGCTGGGACCCGGTGTCCCCGGGCATCACCCGCGGTTCCTCAAAGGATGTGGCCGTAGTTGCGCGCGCGTTTCCCCGGCTGACGGTCATCGCCGCGCATATGGGCGGGCTGAACCGCTATGAAGAAGCGCAGACGTATCTTGCCGGCCTGCGGAATGTTTATTTTGATACCGCAATGTCCTCCGCCTATTTCCGATCCCCAGAACTGTATGAGCGGCTGATTCGCAGGCACGGGCTGGACAGAGTCCTGTTCGGCACCGACTGCCCGTGGAGCACAGTTGACGCGGAACTCCGCTTCTTAAATCAGACAAGTTTGACCGAAGCCGAGAAAGCGCAGATCGCTTTTGAGAATGCAAAACGCCTGTTTGACATTTAGCGGCGTTATATTTTTCTGCAAATGATAAAACTTTGCAGCTTTCGATTGTTTTTATGCCAAAATTTTCATATAATAAGAAGGTCGTAAGAAAATCCGATACGGATTGCTTAAAATATGCCGAAAGGATATTTTTTGATTGGATAAATATAAAAAACTGATTTCCAATACATTGATTTTTGCCATCGGCACCTTCAGCTCCAAGGTGCTCGTTTTTCTGCTGATGCCGTTTTACACCCGCGTGCTTACGCGCGGGGAACTTGGCACCGCGGATTTAATTGTCCAGACCTCCAACCTGCTGATTCCTATTGTGTCGATCGGCATTTCCAACGCAATCATCCGTTTCGGGCTCGACCGGGCGGTGGACAAATGCGATGTTTTCACCGGCGGGATCACCATCGTCGGCTGCGGATATGCCCTGTTTTTGCTACTCCGTCCTCTGCTGACGATGATCCCGATGATGAATGAACATACGCACCTGATTTATCTCTATGTACTTACCTCCTGCCTGCGCTCCCTTTGCTCGCAGTTTGTCCGCGCAAGGGAATATGTCCGCCTGTATGCGTTTGACGGAGTACTCAGCACCACCACCGTCATCCTGTTCAACGTATTCTTCCTCGTGGTATTCCGGCTGGGCATCACCGGCTACGTGCTTGCAACCATCTGCTCGGACCTGTTTTCCGCAGTTTTTCTGTTCTGGGTCGCCGAACTGCACAGATTTATCCGGTTCCGCAGCATGAACTGGCGGCTGATCAGGGAAATTTTGCAGTTTGCCCTCCCGCTGATTCCAGCCAATATTTTTTGGTGGATCACCAACGTATCCGACCGCTATTTTGTCACCTATATGATCGGCAGCGATGCGAACGGACTTTATGCCATGGCTTATAAAATTCCCACGATGATCATTCTGGTTTCCGGAATCTTCACAGATGCCTGGCAGATGTCCGCCATTACCGACGCGGGAAGCGGCCGGGAACGTTTTTTTACCAACGTGGCTTCCGCTTATCAGGCGATCATTTTTACAGCCGGTTCCGGATTGATCCTGTTTACCAAAGTGCTGGGGAAAATCTTCTGGGCGCCTGCTTTTTACGACGCATGGCGCTTTGTCCCACTGCTTGTTTTGGCTACCGTTTTTTCCTGCTTCGTGACCTTTTTAGGAAGCATTTATATGGCGGAAAAACGCAGTGTGGCGACCTTAGTCACCACCATTGCGGGTGCGCTGATCAATCTCCTGCTGAATTTCCTGCTGATTCCGGCCTTTGGCGTCAACGGAGCGGCTTTTGCAACCTTCGTCAGCTATTTTGCAGTATTTGTGCTGCGCGCCTTAGACACAAGACGATTTGTAAAAATCCGTTGGAATTTACCAAAGCTTACAGTCAATATATCCGTATTGCTGATTCAGTGCTGGATGATGTTGAATTGGGAGAAAAACTGGATTTGGCCGGTATCTGGACTTTGCGCATTGATGATCGCCCTGAATTTCCGCCTCCTGCTCACAAACGCGCATAAGCTTCTGTCCCGCCGCAAACATGCATAAATAAAAAAGCCGTCTGTCAGACGGCTTTTTTATAGTTAAGCTTTCTTCAAAGGCTCTGCCGTTAACTTTTCCAGCGGCAAAAATTTCACAAGCACAGCCATTACAACGGTAGTCGTGATCATCTCTCCAATCATGATGGAACCGTTCACGCCGAGCGAATAGATCCAAACCGGTGTGCCTTCCGGCGCGTAAACGCCCCAGATCAGAATGCCGGACAGAAAACTGCAAAAGAACCTGCCGAAGATGACGGCCAAGGTTGCAATGGAAGCCCCCAAAACTTTATTCGCTTTAAAGCGGCGTGCCACCAGGCCTGCGCAACCCAAAACGCCAAATGCCAACACATAATCCAGCAGAACAACCAGCACAAAGGAAAGCAAATCCTGTGTGGGCGGCGCATAAAAGCCCTCCACCATCTGTACAAGCGAATAGACAAAAGAGGTAAACAGCGCCCATTTCGTGGGATACATGAGCGCGATCAGGATAATCGGCGCCATACTTGCGGGGGTAATCGAACCTCCGTTTGGCAGATGGAACAGCTTAATCATCGAAAGCACCAGGGCCAGCGCAATCATCAAGGCGCTGTGAGTCAGTTTACGGGTAGTTGTGTTCATTGTTCATCCTCCTCGTTGTTTTCACAAAAAAACGCCACAGATAATCCCTGCGGCGTAAAAGGAGCATGCAAAGTCTTCCTACGCTGGCATTACCCAGATCAGGTCAAGGGTCTGCACAGGAACATGTGCATTCTCAGCCGGCTTTCCGCCAGCTCCCCTATATGGCGCTGTTTTGTTTTCGATGTTATTATACGACTTTCCGGGTAATTTGTAAAGCATCGGGTACAACAAAAACGGCCGCCCGAAGGCGGCCGTTTTTAAAGAAGAAAGATCTTACTTGGAGAGCTTTTTGCAGACAACGGTGCCGGCAGCAGCCAGGGAAGCGATCGCAGCCATAACAGCGGCGTTGATCATGTCGCTTGCACCGGTGGTCGGGTTGCCTTTGCCATCATCGGTCTCATCCACATCGCTGGAGGTGTCATCATCATCGACATCGGCGTTCTCAATGACAGTGCCGTCTTTGATCAGCTTGTTGGTGACAAGGAAGGTGTCCAGCGTGTTGGTGCGGAAGTTGAGGGTTTCGTCATCCTCATTGTAGGTTGCGTTCAGTCTGTACAGTTTGCCGTCCGCATAGCGGTAGGTGTACATATTGTCGAACTCGTCAACAATGTCTTCCACATCCAGCGCAACTGTACCGGTTGCCGCGAAGGAGGGTTTGCCGGCAAATTTGTAGAATTTGAAATCCTGGTCAGGGAACTGAGCCATGATCTCTTTGACGCCCGCGTTGGAGGAAACCATGTTTTTGGTTTCTTCGTCGGTGACGTTAACAGTGAACTTCCAGGACGGGCCGGAGAGGGTCACGTTCTTGTAATCGTTGATCTCTGCGATCTTCTCGAACTGGTCTTCGGTGATAACCGGGTTGTTGTTGTCGATCTCGACTTCATCGCCCTTGTCCAGCCCCTTGATGTAGTCGCTGTTCGCTTCGGTGTAGCCGTAGGAGAATTTAACCTGCTGGGTGAAGAGGGACAGGTTATCGGATTTCTTCACGAGCTTGATGTTGTACTTGAGCTCAATTTCTTCAATCGGAGTGCCGTCTTTGGGTTCCACATACAGGTAGTAGGTGCCTTTGTAATCGTCAATTTTGAAGGTCTCGGCACTCTTGGAAGATACTCTGGTGTAAGAGAATTTGTAGGTCTCCAGCAGCTTGTCGGTAATCGCAACCTTCTGGCCGCCAATGGTTACATAAGCGGGGAACTTGTACTCTGTGCCAGGCTCAAGAATCGTTTCACCCAGGATTGCGCCGTCTTCGTCAGCGTCAAACTGGAATGCGGTCGGATCACCCACAGGGGTTTCCGCTTCGGAAGAAGAAGCCTCAGAGGAAGATGCCTCGGAAGAGGATGCTTCAGAAGAAGAAACCTCGGAAGAGGAAGCCTCAGAGGAAGATGCCTCGGAAGAGGAAACTTCAGAAGAGGAAGCCTCAGAGGAAGACGCTTCGGAAGAAGAGACCTCAGAAGAGGAAGCTTCGGAAGAGGAGACGTCTTCAGCCAGAGCAGTCACGCCAAGGGAAAGCGCGGTGGTGGTCGCGAGCAACATTGCAATCGCTTTTTTCATGTTTTAAATCCTCCTGAAAAATAATCATTTCCGTCCTGTTTCGTCACACGAACAGCTTGGAATGAGCCAAGTATATGGGAGATACCCTGCTTTTTCAAGAGGTTTTTGTTACCAAATTGTAATAATTGTAGTCCTATATTCACATATAATCATTTCAATTTGATTAAAAAATTGTACAAAACATAAATTTTCAAGATATTGGAGTCCTCTTCTTCCATCCCTTTGTAATATTCCTGCCATTTCTGGGCATGCAAAAACCGCCGGCTAAAAAGCCGGCGGTCTGTTACCAAGTACCTATTTACGTTTCTTCATTCGGACGATCACGCCAAGTGAAACTGCTGCCGCACAGATTGCCGCGCCCACCAGATCGGAAGAGCCAGTGGAGGGGGCTGGTGTTGGGGCCGGGTTCGGATTCTGGACCGTAGGAGTCTCCGGCACAATCTCATCGGTCGGTTCTTCCCAATCCGTACCGCTTGTGTCCAGTTCCGTGTCGGAAAGCACATAGTTGCTTAAAGTACGCACTTTGATCTGCCATCCATCAGTACCGGTCTCCGTATCATCACCGTCCACATACTGGAAACGGTCTGTGACATCCGTCAGTTCACCGTCATCCACTTCGTAGATAAACACATCATACGGGTCGACCTCATAATCGTCGTCGTCTTCCTGACTCCAGGGATTATAGAGTGTCAGCGTAGCGCGGGATGTGGAATCAACGGAAGGGCTTCCCACAAAGGTGCGGAAAAACAGGTCGGCATCAGCAGGGTCCCCATAATCGCGGTAGATCTGCGCGTTGGATTTCGTAGACAGCTTCGCATAAAATTTGTCCGCGTCATCATTTGCTTCAAATTTCAGCGAGGCGACATCATAATTTCCGCCCCATGTAATGGTATTGGTCTCATTGGAAACAGGATTGAACACAACGCCTTCCCCGACTTCAAAATCGGCGTCTTCCCCGTCTTCCACATCGTTGTTCACCCAAAGCTCAAAGCGGATATTCACGCGGTCGCCGCTGTCCCATTTTCCATCTTCAGTTCTTTTTGCTTTGAAATAAACGTCAAAGGTCAGCTTTTTATCCTCCGTCATGGCGGATTCCTTCAGCGAAACCTTGATATAATCATTTCTTTCCGTTTCGCCGTCGAACTTTTTATTGACGAAGGACACCGAATCGAGCAGCTTGCCGTTTTCATCGCGGTCCAGCTTAAAAGAGAAATTATCGTTATCGGTAACGTCCCCAACGGTGGCATCTGTCAAACCGCTCACTGGTTCTGTGTCAGCTGGCAGTTTCACATAATACTCTTTCCCGGGCACTACATAATCGGCTGTAATTTTACCGCCGGACGCCTCAAAATCGCCGACAGGGTCGCCGTCATCGTCGTAGACTTCAACTGACGTACCAAAAGGCATGTCCACAGTAGTTGCCGCAAGCACACCGAGTGAACTGCCTCCAATCACAAGCACCGCAGCTAAAAGCGTTGCTAAAATCCGTTTCACGCTGCAAACCTCCCTCAAAATGACAGAATAATTGGTAATTTTATTATATCGTCAACAGGAAACAAAGTCAACAGAAACATCCTCCGATATAAAAAACCGCTGCCTTTGTGACAGCGGTTTTCAAAGTTCTTATATTCGCCCGGTGGGGGGATTGGGTTTGGTATTGTTGGTAATCCCCGAGTATCCGGTGTCCGCGGAGCTGCCCGCGAGTTCCACCGTTTCGGGACGCGTCAGAAAAGTGCCGCTGACGCCGTCAGCTGTATCAAGCGGCACGTCTGAAATGACGTAGCTGCCCAGCATTCGGGTCTTGAGCCGCCAGCCGTCCACTTCGTTGCCGTCCTCATCCGTGTCCAGATAGGTAAACAGGCTGGTTACGTCTGCCAGCTCTCCCTCCGCGTCCTTGGTGTAGATGTGGCAGCTTTCAGGGTTTACCTTTACGTTATCCTCCTGTGCGAACGGGTTTAGCAAGGTCAGTGTCGCACGGGATGAGGCAGAAATAGCGGGAGTACCGGAAAAATCACGAAAATAGAGTTCAGCATCCGGATAGCGCTCACAGACCGCGCTGTCTGCTTTCGTGGATAGCTTCGCATAGAATTTCGAAGCATCGTCATCCGCCATGAAAGAAAGTGTCGCAACGCTGTCCCAGTTTACCCCGTTTTTCTCATTGGAAACGGGATGGTAAACAAACTGTTCGCCGGGGTCGGCATCATAATCGTCCCCGCTTTTTACCGGAGGGCTGATCCAAAGGTTCAAGTTCACTGCGGCATAATCTCCTTCTTCCCACCCATTTACGGCATCGTCCTCTTTCGCAGTAAAGGTCAGGCTCAGCTCTGCTTTTTGTTCTTCGGTCAGATCGCTGGGCGCAATGACAATTTTAACCCAGCCGCAGCGGGTACCGTTTGCATCCTTTTTCTCACCGACCTGGGAGACCTCTTTTACAAGCCCCCGCCCGTCGCCGTCTTTTTTCACTTTCAGTTTAAAAAGATCCTTGTCCGCCAGAGGATTGCCGTCACCAACCGGAACTCCGGGGCCCTCGCCCGAAGCTTTCAAAAGGACCGCACCGTTCAATTTCAGATAGACTGTCTGGTCAGGTTCGAAACCCTCCAGCGAGCCCCCATTGTATACCGTTCCGCTGATCGGCATGCCATCCTCATCGTAAGCGGCGCCCACACCGGTACCCGCATCGATTAATACGGAGCCGGGACTTGGGTCACCAGGGCTTGGGGCAGCAAAAACGCCGGCAGACAGGCAGCTCAGTATAACCAACCCCGCAGCCGCCAGCGATAATAATTTTTTCATCTGGATTCCTCCTCCGAGAAACGCGAAGGGATAATGAATCCGGGTCATCTCCCTGTTCCTGTTTCTATTATATCCTGAACCCTGTCAGAAAGTCAATGGATTTTGTAACAGTTTTGTCATAATTTGTTACCGTTTTGTCATAATATTTCAAATAACTGGAATTTATGAGTGTTCTGTTTCCTATGGTCCTTTTTTGGTATTGACAAATATTTTCCATTGCTTTACGCTGGAAAAGGCAGTTTCATAATCAGATAAAGAGGAGGTTTTTATATGAAGTACAAAATCGAGGGGCATCCGCTGCCGGTGGTGATCTGCGAATTGGAAAATGGGGAATCCATGATTACAGAACGCGGCTCCATGAGCTGGATGAGCCCCAACATGAAGATGGAGACAACCAGCAATGGCGGCGTCGGAAAGGCGCTGGGCAGAATGTTTGCAGGCGAGGCACTGTTCCAAAACCGTTATACAGCGCAGGGCGGCAGCGGCATGATCGCTTTTGCATCCAGTTTTCCGGGTTCCATTATGCCGCTCGATATCACCCCGGGGAACAGTATGGTCGTTCAGAAATCCGGATTTCTTGCTTCTGAAACCGGTGTAGAGCTCTCGGTCTTTTTCCAGAAAAAGATCAGTTCTGGTTTTTTCGGCGGCGAGGGCTTTATTATGCAGAAGCTGTCCGGAAACGGCACCGCATTTCTCGAAATTGACGGCCATGCGGTGCAATATGACTTGGCGGCCGGACAGTCGATGGTGGTCGACACAGGATATCTGGCAGCCATGAGCGAAACCTGCTCGATCGAAATTGTAACGGTTCCGGGTGTAAAAAATATGCTGTTCGGAGGCGAAGGCATTTTCAACACACTGGTAAATGGACCTGGCAGAATCATTCTTCAAACCCTGCCCATCAGTTCGGTGGCGGGCGCCCTCAGACCTTATTTCCCCGCCTCAAAATAGCAAAGCTGACAACCGGCTTGATACTGAGTACCAAAAAGGCGTTTTCCTGTAAAAGGATGCGCCTTTTTTGATTGTTTTCGAATGTTTGAAGCGGCTTATGCCATCCTATGAGTGAGGTGATTTTATGCCAAAAGACAGTCAGCCCGATAAAAAAGAAGACCGCATGAAAAAATGCAATGGACAAACACCGCTGACCCGTGAAAACCAAAATCATAATCCGAATCCCAAAAAGCAGTCTGTCAAAAGGAACGATGTATAAGACCGGTCCGTCCCTGTGGGGCGGACCTTTTTCATATCATACCAGTTACATAAGAATTTTCTTTACAAAGCCCCGGTTACTGCTTAAAATAGAATATATACTCAATAGGATTCGAGGTGATTCAGGTGATATTTCGGTGGGACAGACGGCTGGAAACCGGCATCGCGTTAATCGATGCCCAGCACCGGCAGTTCATGGAAGAAGCAAATTCCTTTCTTATCCAATACAAGTTTGGGTATGAAGCAAATTCTTTTCGAAAGTATCTGGAATTTTTACAGCACTTTGTCCAGTCACACTTTCCTGCTGAAGAAGCCTATCAGGTAAAATGCACTTATCCCAAATACCGGGTCCATCAGTCGACACATCAGTATCTGGCCACAAAACTCAAATTTGTTACGGTGAAAATGCAGGAATGCAACTACTGCAAGCAGGAATATGATCTATTTTATGAGTTTATGAATGAATGGATTCAAAAGCATGTTCTGCAGGATGACTTGGACTTTTGTCAGTATTTCCGGCAATCTCAGGAAAAACCCGGGAACGGGCAGCATTGAGGCGCTTGTCCGCTCCCGGGTTCTTGGTTTGAGTTTCATTACTTACCGCATGCCGCCTGTCACATTGGCGAACGCCCTGCCTGCAAGTGCGCCAAGAACACAGCAGCCCGCGCTGGCCGCAACGTTCAGGCAAGCGATTCCCGCGCTTCCCTTTTGGAAAAGGTCTGCTGTCTCAAGGCTGAATGTTGAAAAGGTGGTGAAGCCACCCAAAATCCCGGTCGTCATAAACAGCCGCAGCATTCTATGGTTCGGATAAAACAGCGCCAGCCATTGAGATAAAAAACCGATGAAAAATGAGCCAAGCAGATTGATTGCAAACGTTGCAACCGGCAACTGCCCCGTATATAATTTCGAGATGCCTTCCGCGCATAAATACCTCAGCGATGCCCCAATAAAACCGCCGCAGCCTACGGCCAAAACAGATCCCATTATAATCCCCCTTTATGAAACAAATTATATCATTTTTCTGCAAAAAAGAAAGTCTTTAAAAAAGTGTTCATCAAATCTGTACATATTATATAATTTTACATCTAATATACTTTATGTTATAATGGATTTAGAAAGGAGGCATCGAGTTGAGGAATCAAAAAAGAATTGATGTTTTGAAAAGTAAACTCGCAATTTATGCAAACGGGCTTGCCCGGGCAAAGGAAAAAGGGAACGTCTCTGAAATCTGTGAATGGATGGAACATATGAGGAATGTGCGAAAAGAAATAGAATCGCTTCAATAGAGAGTTCCTGAGGCGGCGCAGATTATTATTCATGTAAACTCCGAATTTTGCAGAATCTGCCATGCAATAAACTGGTTCTTCTATCGCACTTTTAGTAGGAAATCAGTTTTAAAGGAGGCTTCTCATGAAAAAGTTTATGACACTCTGTTTAGCAATTCTATTTGTTTTCACCTTATTTTCCGGGTGCGAATCCCCGCAGAAATCTACTTATCAGCCGGAAATTGCAGTTCAGCAGGAGGGATTTTCAATCGCTACGGAACTGCAGTCCTACCCCAAGGATACAAAAACCATCAACTTGCTGATCACAAACGACTCAGACAACGAATATTATTACGGCTACCAGTATTCCATTGAAATGAAAAAAGGCGAAGACTGGTATGTGGTTCCTTTAAAGGAAGAACAGTTTTTTATCGAGATTGCGGTCAGCCTGCCGCCGCATACTACGCAAACCTACCCCCTGTCGCTGGAGAACTTTGCGAGTACGCCGAAGCCCGGACGTTACCGGGTTGTTTTCAACCAGAACTATCTTGCCGAATTTGATATTACAGACTAAATGTTTTCCTATAAGAGACAGCGGAATTTGCCCCGCTGTCTTTTTATATCCACCGGCAAAACAAATTTACGGATACTTCGTCCAAACGGCACGACTTTACCTCTTATTTACATGAATTATACAGACGAAAAACGTTTGCATGCTATTCTTTTTCCAACAAAATGTAAAGAGGACGGTGCATATGAAGCCATCCATTCGGTCTCATATTCAAAAAGCAATTGTTGCAAACGCTGTTATAACAGGTATTTTCATTACGGCCGTAGCCTGTTTTATGATTACGCGCTTTACGGTCGCAAACCATGAAACGCTGATGAACAGTCTTGCCGCTTCCTATTCCATGAGCATTACCGAAGCGGTCTCCACCCTGAAAGATCAAATCCGCAAGGTCGCCGCGAACGATCAGGTATGCGGCGGCAACATACCGCAGGAGGACCGGAAGGCTTACTTAAAGGCACAAACCCACGACACTGTTTTTCAATGGTTCTCTGTCAGTGATAAAAGCGGAGCCGCTTACGACGGCATGCAGATTGGGGATACCGATTATTTTCAGAACGCAATTCAGGGCATTGCCTATCTGTCCGCGCCGATACAGGCGGATGGCGGGACTCCCGTCATCATGGCCGGTTCGGAGATCACCGCCATGGGGCCTACCGGGATTGTGTTCGGCGCAATTGATGGCAGTTACTTCAGCAAATACACAGACAAGATCACACTGGGTAAAACGGGGTTCGGATTCCTGATCGACAAAAACGGAACAATTGTCGCCCACCCTGATCAAGCCCGGATCGGCCTCACCGCAAATCTGCCCGAGAGCGCGGACAGCCGGGAGCGCGACGGGCTTGCCGCTGTTTTATCTGAAATGGCGGCCGGAAAAACCGGAGCCGGGTTCTTTTGGGAAAACGGGGTTCAAAAGATGATTTCGTATTGCCCGGTGGAGGGAGACGAAGGCTGGTCGCTTGCAGTTTGCCAGGATTACAGCGAGGTCGTAGCCGCCAGCCGTCAAACGATCTGGGTTTCGGTTGCGGTGCTTATCGGAGCGATTGCGGTCTCCTTCCTGTTTGCCATGCTGACGGCAAATTCCATCTCGCGCCCGATTGCGGGTGCGGTTGCAAGGCTGGATCTTTTGGCAAAAGGCGACCTGCATTCTGCCGTTCCCACCAAAGCATCCAATCGGGAAGCAGCGGCACTGCTCGGCGCCCTGCAAACCACGGTCTTTTCCCTGAAATCCTATGTTTCAGAAATTGACACCCTGCTCATGCAGCTTGCCGGCGGAAATCTGGACATCCGCCCCGAGCAGGAATACTGCGGGGACTTTGCCCCCATACGCAGTTCGCTGGAAACGATCATCCGATCGCTGTCAGATACCTTCCGGCAGATCCAGAACGCTTCTTTCAGCGTCAGCCAGTCCTCCCGCCAGGTATCAGCCGGTTCGCTGCAAATATCGGATCGGTCTTCCACGGAAGCGCAGACAATCGAGCAGCTTGGTTCTATGGTTGCCTCCATTACCGACAAAATCGGCCAGAACACGCTGAGCACTCAGCAGTCCGTGGAGCTGTTCTCCCGGATGAAAAACTGTGTCGGCGCGGTTGAAGCAAGCATGCAGAAGCTGCTGACTTCTTTTTCGGACATTGAAGCCGGCAGTGCAAAAATACAGAGCATCACACATGTGATCGACGAAATGGCATTCCAGACAAAAATCCTCGCGCTGAACGCTTCGGTGGAGGCGGCCTGCGCCGGTGCCGCCGGCAAGGGGTTTGCCGTCGTCGCCAATGAGGTGCGCAGCCTTGCCTATAAAAGCGCACAGGCGGCCCAGGATACGGAAACGCTGATTTCCGGCTCCGGCCAATCCATCCGCAGCGGCCGGCAATATGCGCAAAAAGCCGCGCAGGTGCTTGACAATCTGATTCAAATGGTGGAACAGGTCACCGGTATCGTCTATCAAATCTCCGACGCTTCTCAAAATCAGGAACAATCCGCCGCACAGATTCAGGCAGGTGTCGGCAGAATTGCTGAAACGGTCCAGTCCAACACTGCCTTCGCGGAAGAATGCGCGGCCGCAAGCCAAAGCCTCACGGAACAGGCCGCCGTGCTGGCTGAACGAATGCACCAATTCCAATTTGCTTATCAGGAATCGGTTTGTGCCGATGAATCATGAAACAACAGCGGATGGCGTTTTCGCCATCCGCTGTTGTCATAATACTGTCAGAACCAGCCGCTCTCAATAAAACCCATTTAGGAATTTTCAATCTCTGCGGCCAGCCTCCGGACATCCGCCTCATTTGTCGCCCAGCTTGTGCAGAACCGCACCGCGCTGTGCCGGTCATCTATTTTCTGCCAGAAAGAATATTCATAACGCTCGCCAAGCTTTTTCAGCACGCTGTCCGGCATAATTGGGAACTGCTGATTCGTGGGCGACGGCGTTAAAAACGTATAGCCCTTTTTCACGCAGGCTTCGCGAATCAGCGCCGCCATTTTATTCGCATGGTTTGCCAGTTCAAAATAGAGATCATTTTCAAACAAAGCCAGAAACTGCAGGCCAAGCAGTCTGCCTTTTGCAAGCAGACCGCCTTTCTGTTTGATGATATAGCGGAAGTCTTCTTTCAAAGCATCGTTGCATAGAACAAGCGCTTCGCCAAATAAAGCGCCGATCTTGGTTCCGCCGATATAAAATGCATCGCAAAGCTGTGCAAAATCCGGCAGGCGGAGGTCGTTGCCCCCGGCGCAAAGCCCGTAGCCCATGCGGGCGCCGTCCACATAAAGGAAAAGCCTGTTTTTCCGGCAGGTCTCGCTGATTGCGGCCAGTTCAGTTCTGCTGTAAATCGTGCCCACCTCGGTCGGGAAAGACAGATAAACCAGCTTAGGCTGCACCATGTGTTCATGGGTCGCGTCGCCAAAGTGTCCGTCGCAGGCGTCCTGTATCTGTTCGGCCGTCAGCTTTCCATCCGTGCCGGGTAAGGCCAGCAACTTATGCCCGGTCGCCTCGATTGCGCCGCTTTCATGGGTATTGATATGTCCGGAATCAGCGGTAATCACGCCCTGATGGGAACGCAGCGCGGCAGCGAGAACCGTCAGGTTTGTCTGGGTGCCGCCCACCAGAAAGTGCACGTCAATATCCTGCCGCCCGCATTTTTCGCGGATCAAAGCGGCTGCTTTAGAACAATAAGGGTCTTCCCCATATCCCGAAGTCTGTTCCAGATTTGTTTCAGTCAACTTTTTCAGGATACTCGGATGCGCGCCCTCGCTGTAATCACATTGGAACCTTGTCACTGTTATCCTCCTCATTTGAAGCAATTATTATAGCAGGCAGATTGATCTGATACAATGCAGTCATGCATGATCTGTTAAAACCATTTGCGCCGCTTAAAATAGAACAGGCAGAACGTCACAACGGCAATGCTCAGGACAATGACAAACGGATAGCCGTATGGCCAGGAGAACTCTGGCATCCGCAGGTTCATGCCGTACCAGCCCACAAGCAGCGTCAGAGGGAGGAAAACCGCCGTCACGACGGTAAAAATCTTCATAAGGTTGTTCTGCTCAATATCAATTTGCGCCTGATACGCTTCCCTGACCTGTGTGACATAATCGCGCAGATTTAACACATGCGAAAAAAGGCGGTCGATTTTACTGTCCAGTATACGGAAATAGCGCAGATCTTCGAGCGGGATCAGATTGTTTTCATTTTCGGTGAGTCCTTCAAAAATCTGATTGAGCTGTTCGTAATACTTTTTCAGGCGCAGCAGTTCCCTGCGGAACGCGATAATCTCTTCCGCACAGGCGCTTCTGGACGCTTTCAGCAGTTCGTCCTCCGTTTCTGTGATATGTTCCTCCAATTTTTCCAGATGCTCAATATCCCCTTTGAGAAGCTCAAGGAAAAACGAGTAGAGCGTTTTCTCGTTGGTTGCTTTCTCAGTCACCAACGGTTCCACCTGTTTGAAACACCGTTCCCCCTCACAGATGAAGAAAATATAGTCCCTTGTGAAATAGATGATGACCTGAACAGGCTTCGCGTGTTTGTTATGAATATCGTACCAATCGAAGGAAATCAAATCCATTTCCTGGTAGGATTCAAATTTATTGACCTGCCGGTACCGTATATGGGTAAGCGTCCTCTCATCAATATAGGAACTTAGCTGTTCCGTCTGTGTCGAAAGCAAAAGTTTCAGCATCTATAAATCCTTCTTTAAGCTGCATTCTGTTTCAATCTATCCTATGGTTTGGATTCTTCCACAAATTTCTTTTATTATATCATTTTCCCCCCAAATAAACAATGATCATAACGCTTATGTGCAAATGTTTAAAATCCCGGCATTTAAAAATGCCGGGATTTTGAATCAATCAATTTATGCCATATCAAAGGTTGTGGCCGTTCCAGCCCCAGTACGAGACCTCTTCATATTTCACATAGACATGATCAGGACTGATTCCCAATTCCTGATAAAGGATCTCCGTAACAGCGGCAGTCAGCCGGTCGCTGCCATCTCTTCCCGCTTTGCCAAACAGTTTCACTTCTACAAACGCAGTCGGCTGATCTTTTTCCCCTTTGAAATAAAGGGTACGGCTATCCTCAAACGAAAGCATCAGCCAGCTTTCGCTTTTCCCTGGAATCAGTTCAATCGCTTTGCCTAATTTGGATTTGATCACTTCTTCCTTTTCCCCGGAGATCTTCACATTGACTTTTGTCTGGATAAATGGCATCGCTGTTTCCTCCTAATCAAATTGTTTTGCATCTATTTCGGTATAGACCAGACGGCCGTCGATCCGTTCGGACCGCATCAGGCTCATCCTGCGGACCTCCATGGAAAGCGGCGGGACTGACTTTTGGAATACTGCCTCCTCAAAATCTTCCCGCAAAATCACTTCGCGCCCGAGGGTCAGGTGGGGTTGGTACGCCCTCTGTTCAAGCGAAAATCCCGAAAGGGACAGTTCCCTGCAAAGATTGCTTTGCAATGCAATCAGCTGCGGGCTTTTCTGGATGCCTGCCCAGTAAATGCCGGCAGTGCCGCGCTGGAATTTTCCAAGCCCCTGTACTACAAGCGGGAACGGTCTGCTGTTTACTTTTTCCATTGCCTGCAGAATATCTTTCCATCTCGAAGTCTCGCCCAGAAACGCCAATGTCAGATGCAGGTTTTCACGCCGCGTAAAATTTCCCCGCAGGGCGGCGTTTTCCAGTTCGTGAATTGCCTGGCAAAGGCCATCTTTCACAGGGTCGTTCAAAAGAATCGCTACAAACAGCCGCAACTTCTGTCTCTTTCCTTTCATCTGAACAATGTTATTGTTTCCATCCATGATCCTTCATGAAAATATCGGCCACGTCTTCAATTTCCATTTTTTGTCCGTCCACCATATAGTTGTATTTTATCATATCCTGTTCTGTTGCGCAATTTTTCAGCACACTCAGCGCTTCAGCGATTTCCGGATGCCGGGTTAAAGTGTCATTCCTGACCACCGGCGCACAGTAATAGGATGGGAAATAGTGTTTGTCATCTTCCAGAACGACCAGGTCGTACTGATAGAGCAAACCGTCAGTCGTATATACATTTGCAACGTCCATATCGCCCTGATCAAGCGACTGATAGATTAACCCGATATCCATCTGAAGCGTTTTTTTAAACTGATAGCCATACAGATCACACATTGGATAATACCCGTCTTCCCGATCCAAATAGCCATGCTCCGCTCCATAAACCAGGTCCGGTGTGAACTGGGCTAAATCGCTATCGGTTTTGATATTATTTTTTTCCGCAAAATCCTTACGCACCGCGTTCGCGTATGTATTATTAAAACCAAGTGATTCAAGCCATATCAAGTCATACTGTTTTTTATATTCCTCCTTTACAACATTATAAACTTCATCAGGATCGTTAATCAGGTCCATCTTCAGGTAATGGATCAGGGCGCCTCCGGTATATTCCGGGAAAAGGTCGATTTCACCTTTTTGAACCGATTCAAAGCAGACTGCGGGCGCCAAATTAAATTTCCGCTCAATGGTCAGGTCTGTTTTCGTTTCCAGCAGCTGTGCCATGATTTCGCCGGTAAGCAGGCTCTCGGTATAATTTTTCGCCCCGACTATTACCGTACTATCCTTTTTTCCCGAACTGCATCCCGTGATGGGCAAAACTGCCGCCAGAACCAAAAGATATACCAGGCACATTCGAATCCGTTTCATAAAAACACTCCTTTTCCATTCTGTTTTTTCCTTTCTCTTCCAGGTCATAAGAGAAAGCATATATTTAATATAGTATAACACCCTCATTACAGATTGGCAAATTTATGTAATAAAAGCCATCCGGTATTAAATCATTTACGTTTACTATCTGCATAATACTTTGACAATGGCATCATATAAAAAGTATACTTGTCCCATTAAAGATTTCGCTGTAAAATAGTATTCAAATACGAAAGGAGTGCCTGGCATGAAATGTCCGTATTGCGGGGCGGAAATGGAAGCGGGGGTCATCCAAAGCCCCCATGAATTAGCATGGAATGATAAAAAATATTTTGCCGCGAGAGCCCAGTTACATAAAGGATCGATTGTTTTATCTGAGCTTTCTATGCTGAAAGGGTCGGCAATCATTGCTCATTGCTGCCGAAAATGCGAGAAAATCGTTATAGATTACCAAAATGGAATCTGTGACATCAACCGAAAAAACAAATTTTAAGCAGGTCCGTTCCCCTGCTTAAGCAATACAGGCATATTCCATCTATAAATTTCATATTCTGTCTTTGTTTTAGTGAAATTAGCACAATCCAGTCATCTATTGTTGTATAATTTTGCTTATTTTCTTACTGTATACTGATAAAAATTCTAACCTGCATTTTGTTGTGTCACACTGTTCAGCGTGTTATAATTTTAAGCAGGAGTGATAGTATGAATTTTGACTTTACATCTGAAGAATTGATTTTTATATACAGCCACTTTAAAAATGAATTGAGAAAAACAGAGCCGCTTTTCAACGATATCACGTACAGCCGTCAAACGCAGAATCTTGATATTTTAAGGTCAATCGTATCGAAACTTGAGCAGTCGTACCCGACTCTGAAAGCATTGCACCGGTAGCCGCAGTTTCCACGGAACCACTCGCCAGACGAGTGGTTTTTTGCGCACAAATAAGCCCATGCAATCGCTTTCTCTGGCTCTGCATGGGCGTTATCTTTGCCTTGTGCTAGGAATTAAGCATCAACCAGCCTTATGGCGGTATATGATCCCGGATAATTACTGTTTTCCTGGTAAAAAACTGTTATTTTCATGCCAAGCAGGAGGCCGTTTTTTAACCCGCTTTTATCTGCTCCGCCTGTGGAGAACGAATATTCCCCGCCGTCCTCGCCTGTTAAAACAACAAAATTCATCGTTGCATCTTTAACCGTTCCGGTGACTGACAGTTCTGTTTCACTTCCAGCCGCTTGCGATATTTCAGACTCGGCTTCGGGCTGTGTACTGGATTCTTCAGACTGCATTTGCTGCTGGGACTGAACAGCAGATGATGGATTGTTTTCATCGGACTTTTGACAGGCGGTCAAGAAAACTACTGCACATATTACACCGGTAATCAGTGAAAATGTCTTCATAATATCTCCCCTTTCTCTTTCGAAGTTCAACATAGTATAGCAGTTTATAAAAAGAAAATTCCGTTGTTATTATGAATAAACTTTTAATCTCCTATTCCCCGTGGCTTTTAGCATTCGCAAAGCTTCTTGCCGTCCATTCAAAAAGCATGCATACAGTTCATGCATGCGGTTATGAGCAATGTGTTGCACAAAAAACAGAATCCTCGTAGAATGGCTATTTAAGCCAATCCGCGAGGATTTTTTCTGGCTGGGCTAGCTGGATTCGAACCAGCGAATGCAGCAGTCAAAGTGCTGTGTCTTACCGCTTGACGATAGCCCAATATTTTATAAATTCCCCGCCCGCTAAGCGGCCGGGGAATCTTAAATTCACAGTGGGGTGGATAGTGGGATTCGAACCCACGGTCTTCAGTGCCACAAACTGACGCGTTAACCAACTACGCTATACCCACCATATGGTGCGCCAGAAGGGACTCGAACCCCCGACCTACTGCTTAGAAGGCAGTTGCTCTATCCAGTTGAGCTACTGGCACATTTCTGACGCCGCGCCGAGTAAGTGGAGCAGGTGATGGGAATCGAACCCACGTGTTCAGCTTGGAAGGCTGACATTCTACCATTGAACTACACCTGCATACGTTCAGCGACGAGTTATATTTTAGCAAATTGACATACGGATGTCAAGTGAATTTTCTAATTCTCACAACTATTTTATACCGAAAAAAGAAAGATAGCCGTGAAAACGTGTTAAAATTCCATGAACCTCATGTGAATTCTGCTTCGCAGAGGGGGATTTTCTTGCAATCATTGCCTGTTTGCGCTATACTATATGAGTCTAATTATGCGGTATATTTTCTGATAATGCCGCCATTTTGTTTGGAGGCTTTTTGATTATGTTTTTGATTTCCCCTTCTATTCTTGCAAGTGATTTTTCCAATCTTGAATCAGAGATTTCCGCCATGAAGCGGGCCGGAGCAGAGCTCATTCATGTGGATGTCATGGACGGGCACTTTGTTCCCAATATTACAATCGGAATTCCTGTTGTCGCTTCCCTGCGCAAAAAAACAGACCTTGTGCTTGATGTGCACCTGATGATATCCAACCCGCTGACCTATGCTCCGCAGTTTGCGGACGCGGGGGCCGACCTCATCGTTTTTCATATTGAAAGCGACAGCAATCCGCAGGCAGTGATTGATGCCATTAAAGCAAAAGACAAAAAAGCCGGTATAGCGCTGAAGCCGAAAACGCTGGCCGAATCGGTGTTTCCATATCTTGGTCAGGTTGACATGGTTTTGGTCATGACAGTTGAGCCCGGCTTTGGCGGCCAGAAATTTATGACGGACATGTGTCCCAAGATTTCTGCCATCCGCAAAGAATGCGAACGGATTGGTGTTTCGCCCGACCTTGAAGTTGACGGCGGGATCGACTGCGATACAATCGGACAAACTGTACGCGCCGGCGCAAATGTTTTTGTTGCCGGAAGCGCTTTGTTCGGAAAACCGGATTATACCGACGCCGTCGCCGCCCTGCGCAAAGCCGCAAAAGAAGCGTAGCCATTTTTTCGCTTCGTTACTATCCAAAGCAGGCTGAAAGGAAATCGACGGCGTTTTCTTTTAACAGCAGCTGCGCATGCTCGCTTAGATACGCTTCCGCCAGAATGCCCTCCCCGCAGCGCGGCGCATACTCGTCGAGCAGCGACAAAGAAACATTTTCAAGCGTATCCAGAGGATAGATCAGCAGCCGCCAGCCATTTTTTACGCGGTAAAGCGCGCTTTTCAGAATTCGGTGGGAACAGTGTTGAAACAACTGCACAGCGCCCACGATCAGTACATCCACATCGTCAAACGCATAAATAACGGGAGACGATACATGGCGGAGGACCTTCCAGCGTTTCTGGGCCGGTGCGTCCAAAGCGGAGAAAAAGATCACACACCCGCCGTCTTCTGTGGGATATACTTCAATGAATACTTTTTCTGTGGGCTGAAATCCATTGGCGACCAGTTGTTTCATCAGGGAAAGCAAGAGGTCTTGTGTTTCCCTGCCAGCACAGTCAATGCCCTCAAATGTGAGAGAATTTTCCCGCAGTTCTTCGCCCGTCAGAAGAACCTGATAGCGTTGCGGATTAAGCTGTCTGATTTTCATTACGGTTTTTCCCTCGCTTTCAGAGAGCTTCGTTCTACTTTACCACTATATGATTTTTGTCATTCTTTGATTATCGGAGGTTTGCCATGGCAGGATTTTTTTATAAAGGCATTTTGCTCCAGCAACTGAAAGAACCCGCTTTTTCCCGGGAGCTGCGGGAGTTTTTCAATGCCGATACGCTTGGTGCCACAATGGACCGCAAGCCGCCGGCCAACTTTGACGAACTGACTCATGACGATCTGCTGTCCATTGCCAGGCAGGCCCGCATTGTGGACGAGCGGGACGGCAGGCTGCTCGCGGACAAGCTCGCGGCCGCGCGCCACCGCAAACCGCAGGTTCTTGTGGCGGATGCGATCGACGATGAGCCTTACATATCAAGCCAGCTGAATCCGCTGCTGCAAAATCAGCGGCTTTGCGCGGAAGGCCTCCGGCTGGCGCAGCGCGCCTGCGGCGCGCAGGAAGCTTTTTTCGCCGTATACAAAAATCTGGCGGATCTTGAGGTGAAGATCCCCAAAAAGATAGAGGAGTTTGGCGTGCAGCGCATCCGGGGCCGTTACCCTGCGGAATACCAGGCGTCCAAAACGTTTGCCGCCAATGCTTCTACTTTAATGATCGGGGTGGGCGCGCTCATTTTTTTGGCGCGCGCAGTCTATTTCAATAAGCCCCAGACCACTGCGTTTATCACAGTGGCGGGCGACTGTGTCGGCAACCCCACCAATCTGGAAATTTCTCTTGGAATGACGATCGCTCAAACACTGGAACGCTGCGGCCTGATCCATGACCCCGCCCGTGTTGTGATCGGGGGTTCCATGACCGGCATCAGTGTCATTGATACCGAATGTACGGTTGTTACCCCTGTGACGCGTGCCATTCTCGCCTTCCGGGACAAGGCTAAGGATTATGATTTTCAGTGCATCGGGTGCTCCCGGTGCGTACATGTCTGTCCCGAAGGGCTGAATCCTTATCTGCTGTACCGCAGCGCCCGTCTGAAGCGCTATCAGGATTTCCGGAAGCTGGACGCGCAGATGTGTATCGGCTGTAACACCTGCAGCTATATGTGTCCCGCCAAACTGGATCTATGTGAAACAATCCGCGAAAGCGCACAGGAATTCCGGCGCATGAGCGGTTCCATGCGTGCCGCGTCGGTCGCTCAGAAGAAGCGGGAAAAAGACACATTTGAGCTTTATATGGGCAGCTATTACGCCTGTAAAGCGGAAAAAGCTGCCGGGAAGGCCCGCCGCAAGGAAGAAGCTGCCGCAAAACGGGCCGAGAAACAGGCGCTGAAAGAAAGCATGCGCATTCCAGCAGAGACAGCGCCGATTCAAAATGCGGAGGCTGAAAACACGCAAGCTTCCAGCGAAGCTGAAACTGTAATGGCCGGCGTTTCCGTCAATCTTCCGGAAACCGCAGCGGACAAGACTGCCGACGCGGCAGCTGCTTTTGAAATTGTGCAGATCGGCAGCACCGATGATCGTCCGGAATTTTCTGAAGATGCTTCGGGTGAGCAAAATTCAGAATCTGCGGAAGAGCCGGATACCGGCGAAGCCGCTGAGATTCCGATGGAGGCCGAATCCCAGGGGGTTTTGGAATCGCTGCTTGAAAAGGCGGATGAGGCCATTGTACAGCTGGTTGAGGAAAAGGAGCCTGATCCCGGGCTGGAAGAATTAACTGTGCTTTCTCAGACGGAAGAGCTTGAGCAAGCGGCGGAAGTATCCGACGCTGAACAGGATGACCTGCATGGATGGCATAAAAATGATACTGACAATCACGGGGGGGATGCGAAATGAAGTTGGACAAGCGGCCCGCCCCGCATATCCGTTTTCAGGATACCAACACGACGCTGATGCTGGACGTTGTGATTCTGCTTCTGGTGCTTTGTGCTCTGGCCTATCTTTTTTATGGGCTGCGTGCACTGGCAGTCTGTGGATTTTCCGTTGCTGTTGCGGTTGTCAGCGATGTTCTCTGTTCCTTCCTTCGCGGAAAAAAAGCAAATGTCCGCGACCTTTCACCCGTGATCACGGGCCTGATCATCGCGCTGGCGATGCCCGCCACGGTTTCCTATTATGTGGTAGCCGCAGCCGTACTGTTTGCAATCGTTGTTGTGAAGCATCCGTTTGGCGGAACCGGAAACAATGTGTTTAATCCGGCGGCAGCAGGCTTTTCCTTTGCCGCCATCTGCTGGCCGCTGCAGGTATTCATGTATCCTATGCCTTTTGCGGCGTTGGATGTCGCGGGAACCTTTTCCTACAAACTGCAGGCTTTCGTTTACGGAGATACCGTTATCAAGCTGTTCCAGAATCCCGCCTTTGTTTTAAAGCTGGGGGGAACCCCGACGAACGATATTACGGAAATGATTCTGGGCAACTATCCCGGACCCATGGGCGCCACCAATATTCTGGTTTTGCTCACCTGCCTGATTTATCTGCTGTTCCGCCGGACCATCCGCTGGCAGCTGCCTATCCCCTATCTGGCATCCTGCGCTTTCATGGCGTTCCTGTTTCCGCGTATCGGTACAAACGGCATTCAGTCGCTGCTTTACGAGATGATGTCTGGAATGCTGCTGTTCGGTGCGGTCTTTATGATTACCGACCCGGCGACCAGCCCCAAGCGGGATACTTCCCTGGTTATTTACGGGATTTTCACAGGGATTATCACGATGCTGTTCCGCTATTTCGGCGGATTTGAGGAAAGCATGAGTTTTGCGGTATTGTTTGCAAATGTTTTTGCGCCGGTTATCGACCGTTACAATGAATCCATTCATCGGATGATAAGGAGGAAAAACCTTGAAGTTAGAAAAGCTAAGAGAGCGCAAAAAGCATAGTCGCTGGCTTGAAGGAATTTTTTCCAAAAACCCGGTATTTGTAAAGGGGCTGGCACTGCCTTTTGCCATCATGATCACTACGAATTTGAAAAATGCGGTTGCGCTGTCGATCATTTTCGCCTGTGTCCTGATCCCGACTGTGCTTTTGGCCTCCCTGACAGGCAAATACCTGCCGCGGTGGCTTTCCATGATGGTCTATTCGCTGTTTGCCATGGCGCTTGTAATCGCTTCGATTCCCCTGATACAGCCGATTTCCCCGGAAATCGGCGACTCGCTTGGTATTTATATCCCCATTGTCGCCGTCAACGCGGTTTTGCAGATGCTGTGTCTGCGCTATTCGGAGAAAAATTTCTCTCCCACAATCATGGCTCTGACGGACGCCGTTACCTACAGCATCGGCTTTTGTCTCGCGCTCTGCCTGATTGCTGCTTTACGGGAATATTTCGGCAGCGGCACCCTTTGGGGAATTTCCGTACAGCTGCCGGTTCGGCTGTCCGGTTTGCAGGTTGCATTCTCCGGTTTTATCCTGACCGCTTTTTTCAGCGCTTTCTTCCGCTTCGTAAAACGCTTTCTGCTCTGTCTGACCTACCGCCGTCTCAGTCGTCATGCGGAAGGAACCGCACCGTTGTAAAAATGAACCTTCCCGTATGGAGGCCTGTATATGAATGTGATTCAAGAATTTTTGGTTGTTATGCTTACGGCAATCGTCCTGCAAAACGCGGTGTTTACCCGCGGGCTGGGGGCGAACAAAAACGCGCTGACACTTTCCTCTCCCCGGAAAATCCTGTTGTACGGCGCAACGCTGAGTTTCGTTACTCTGGTATCTTCCCTGCTGGCATGGCCGCTCAACAACCTGCTCCGTGAAAAGGAGTCCTTATCGGAAGGCCGCCTGCACCTGCGCTATCTGTTGGTGATGGTCTGCCTTTGTGCTGTCTTTGCAATACTGTTTTTGCTGACGAGGGCCTATCTGCCGCGGCTTCATTATTATCTGCGCCAGGTCGTATTTTCCGCCAGTTTTAACAGCGCCGCCGTCGGCTCTATGCTGATTGCTTTCAGTGAAAGTTACGGCTTTGTTAAAACACTGGGGTTCGCGCTGGGCTCCGGGATCGGCTGTACGCTGGCGTTTCTGCTGGTCTTTGAAGGCAAGCGCAGGCTGGCTCTTTCGGATGTGCCGCGTTCCTTCCGCGGGCTTCCGATCATGCTTCTTTATATCGGCATCTTTTCCCTTGCGGTTTACGGGCTGATTGGACATCAGCTTCCAACCTGACAAAACCTGACATACATGCCTGTATCATAGACGGAACCGGGCGCAGCCCGGCAGGCCCAGAAATTTTGTATTGGTGGTGTATCAATGGCAAAGGGGTTCAAAGTCAAACGCTATAACCGCATTTACCGGGGAGGCCGCTCTCCGGCTTCCCGTGCACTTCATATGATCTCTATCTGTGCCGCCGTCTTTATTTTAGGCTTTATTGGGTGGAGCGCCTACGGCCCTGTCATGGATTATCTGGAGGGCCAGGCGCAAAGCGCGTTTCAGCCTGCCGATTCCTCTTCGGTGCCGGAGTCGTCCCAGCCGCCCGAGGAAAGCGATGAGACTGCCGCGCAGGAACCGGCCAAGCCCGGTCAGCCTTCCTCCGATACTCTCCACGGTATCTATCTGCCTGCCGGCATCATTGCCGATGTGAGCAGCTTGGACGCGGCGCTTTCCTCGATTGATACCGGCAAATTTAACGCCGTCTATTTCGACTTGAAGGATGACGCGGGCAATGTTCTCTACCGCTCGTTTGTAGAGAACGCCACACTTGCCCCGCAGTCGTACGATTTAAGCATGGTCTGCGGCAAAATAACTGCGAAAGGGCTCACCCCCATTGGGCGCATCAGCGCTTTCAGGGACCCGCTGGCCGCCTCCAAAATCAAGGATGCGGGTGTCAGATATGGAAACACCGAGATTCTCTGGAACGACGACGACCCGGCCCGCGGCGGCAAGCCCTGGCTGAATCCTTATTCCGTTTCCGCACAGGATTACGTGATCGGCCTTGCGGAAGAGGCTGTCGGGATGGGGGTTTCGGCAATTGTTTATACCAACGTCTGCTTTCCTTCCGGATACAGCCTCAACCTTGCCAGTTACGGCAACGTGACACAGCCGAAATCTGACGCGCTTGCCGCGTTTATTGACGCCGCAGAGGAACGCATCGCCACGGCCGGCGGAAAGCTCTGGGTCTATACCGGCGGCCCCGCCGCCTTAGGTACCGAAAATAGTCACTACGGCGATCAGAACCCGCTTGCGCTGGCCAACAGCGCCGTATTGGTAGATGCAATGCCGGTACAGTTTGGCGACGGATTTACGCAGGACCGCTTTACCGTCACAGAGCCGCTGCTCAACCCGCGCCAGACGGTGGATACCCTTTTAAAGACACTTTCTCCCGGTCTTTCCGGAAAAGAAGTGATCGCGGTATTACAGGGTTACACCGCGGAAGGGCAATTCGCGCATAATAAGGCCTATACCGCTCAAGATATGGAAGATCAGATTGCGGCGTTGACCGACAACGGCATCCAAAACTATATTTTTTACAGTCCCGACGGCAATTACCCGAACCAGGAGGCAAGCTGATGATGGCATTTAAAGTGAAACTATTTCAGGGCGCGGTAGATTATGAAACGCTTCATGTGGCAAAGCTGACCGATTTCCCTTTGGAAAAGCGGGATTATAAGCCCTATTCGCAGGCCCGTATCTGCTTTGCCGGAGACGGCATGCACCTTCAGCTCCTTGCTTTTGAGGCGTCGCCGCTTTCCGAAAGCCGGATGACCGCGGTTTTTAACCTGACGCCGCTCTATGAATCGGCCTGCCTGTCTCTGGAACTTTATGCGGACGGGCGCTTCTCCGCGAAATGCTTCGCTCCTTCCGGCGGTAATCTGGTTGACGGCGCGACCGTCCATCATTTTACGGGGGAGGACCTTCAGGGCGTTTATTGGGGAGGCAACATTTTTTTGCCCATCAAATCTCTGAAAACCCTGTTTCCCAATCTCGTGGTCGCAAAAGACCAGACCTTTCGCGGTAATCTCTATAAACTGTGCGACAATTCAGCGCGCCCTCATATGGGCAGCTTTTATCCGGCGGATTTCAGCCATCCGCTGACCGATCCCAATAACTTCGGGGACTTTGTCATAATCGATTATTAAAAACAGCCGTTTCCGTTATATAACGGAAACGGCTGTTTTTATCTACCGCTTTGGAAACAGTGAAAGGACTGTCAAAACGATTTTTTGCACGATCATCGGAAGAATCACGCCAACCGCATTGATGCTTCCCCTTCCCGCGGTCAGGACGAAAGCCAGCACCGCAGCCAGCAGAAGATACCGGGCAGCAAAAACAGACATCACAATGGCGGAAGCCCTTTCACGCTGCCCCGCAGCCTTGCGGATACCGTACCAGAACAGAAAGGCGTCCAGCAGCGCAGTGCCTGTGCCAATGATAACACCGGTCAGCATTCCGTCCACATCCTACTGTTCAAAGTGAACGGCATATAACTTTTCACGGACCAGTTTTGCGACTTCGCCATAGGTCCGGTTAAACCGGCATTCGGTCTCTTCGACACGGCTGCACTGGAAATCGGCAGAAGCCCCCACACACCTGCTGATGGTGATCGGCCCTTCCACCACTTCGATCACTTCGCCCAGTGAAATCTCGCCGGCGGGTTTGGCAAGCTCATAGCCGCCCTGTGTGCCCTTGTAAGAGCGCACGATTCCTTCCGCCACAAGTTTACGCAGAATCTTCAGAGAGAACCGAAGCGTCACGCCTGTGCAGGCTGCAATGTTTTTGGCATCCATACGGGTTTGATTTTTTGAAAGACAGTTCACAATGCGTACAGCATAATCAGCTTCCAGTGTAATATGCATATCGGAAGTCTCCTTTGGCGGAATGTATACCATTTAAATCTACTTAAAGTATATTGCAAATTCCGCGGTTTGTCAAGCATAACCAGATAAAAGGGCGGCTTCGAGCCGCCCTAAATGCTGATTAATCCAAAAAATCTTTTAATTTTTTACTGCGGGAGGGGTGCCGCAGCTTGCGGAGCGCTTTCGCTTCGATCTGACGGATGCGCTCACGGGTTACATTAAATTCCTTGCCCACCTCTTCCAGTGTACGGCTGCGGCCGTCTTCCAGACCAAAGCGGAGGCGCAGGACCTTTTCTTCACGGGGGGTCAGGGTCTGGAGCACTTCCGAAAGCTGCTCTTTCAGAAGTGTATGGGAAGCGGCGTCCGCCGGAGCGGGGGCATCGTCGTCGGGGATAAAATCTCCCAGATGGCTGTCCTCTTCTTCTCCGATCGGGGTTTCCAGCGAAACCGGCTCCTGCGCGACACGCATGATCTCACGCACTTTATCCGCAGGCATGTCCAGTTCGGACGCAATCTCCTCCGCCGAGGGTTCATGCCCGTTTTTGTGCAGCAGTTGGGAACTGACTTTTTTCACTTTATTAATGGTCTCCACCATATGCACCGGAATACGGATGGTTCTTGCCTGGTCGGCAATTGCGCGGGTAATCGCCTGACGGATCCACCAGGTCGCATAGGTGGAAAATTTGAAGCCCTTGGTATGGTCAAACTTCTCCACCGCCTTGATCAGGCCAAGATTACCCTCCTGAATTAAATCCAGGAACTGCATGCCGCGTCCCACATAACGCTTTGCGATGCTGACCACAAGGCGCAGGTTCGCCTCGGAAAGGCGCTTGCGGGCTTCTATATCACCCTCCACCATGCGGATGGCAAGATCGATCTCCTCGTCCGCCGACAGCAGGGGAACCCGTCCGATTTCCTTCAGATAGACCTTGACCGGGTCGTCAATACTGATTCCCTCCGCGGCAAGCGCGGCGTCCAGCTCGGTGTCTTTATCTAAATCTTTAAAGTCTTCCTCAACCGGGGTGATCATATCTTCAACGATCTCGACATTATTGCTTTCGAGCAGGTCGTAGAGTTTGTCGACCTGTTCCACATCATAATCCAGTTCTTCCAAAGCGTCGCTGATTTCCTTTGTCGTCAGCTTGCCTTTCGCTTTACCGTTTTCCAGCAGTTCTTTCAATACAGACTTTTTGTCCTGTACGCCCATGCTTTTTAATCCCCCTGATTTTATTGTTTTTTCCTGGACGCAAGCGAGGCTATGTATGCCTTCAGGTCGTTATCTGACATTGCCGCGACCTCGTCCTGCGTTTTATTTTCCTGATAGCTGAGTATGGTATCTATATAAGAATCGACGGCGGAGACGTCGAACATCATCCCGGAAATCGAGTTCAGCAGTTCGGTTACAATGCCCATCTGCTCAATGGAAAGCTGCGCGGAAAGCAGCGTCAGTTCCACGGACTGGCCGTTTTGCAGCCGGTCAAACAGCACCCGCGCGATCTCCCGGTTCCGGTCGGTCACAAAGTCTTCCAGGCGGATACGGCCCGCTACATGCTCGAAATAGTCGGGGTTCTTCATCAGAATCGCGAGCAGCTTATCCTCGGCAAGCGCGTATTTGATGTTCCGCGCCCGCTGAAAGTCCTGCTTTTGCGGCTCGGTATGAACCTCGCTGTAAACCTTGAGTTCGGCCGCGCTGCGTTTCTGGCGCTTTGCGGCGCGCTTGAGCTCATGATTGAGCTGGGCTGTCAGCGCCGTTTTTTCCACTTCCAGTTCCGACGCCGTTTTAGAAACATAGACATCCCGTTCGATGGGGTTCGGGACCTCCGCCATCAACGCGGCAAAATCCCGCAGAAACGCCACTTTCCCGTCCGCCGATTCCAGATCATACTTCTGTTTTGCGCGCGCGATGGCATATTCCGTGGCGTTGGAAGCACCCTCCAGCAGCAGCCCGAACCGTTCTGCCCCGAATTTTTTGATATACTCGTCGGGGTCCTTCGCGCCGATCATGGTCAGCACCCGGATTTTGACCCCCACCTCGGAAAGCAGCCCCACTGCCCGCTTGGTGGCGGCTTGACCCGGCGCGTCCGAGTCGTAAGACAGCGTCACATGATCGGTATACTGCGCAATCAGGCGGGACTGTTCCGACGTCAGCGCCGTTCCCAGCGTGGCGACGGCATTGTCGAATCCGGCCTGATGCATGGCAATAACATCCATGTATCCTTCGCAGAGAATCAGCCCGCTGCGCTTGGAAGCCTTGGCGAAATTCAGCGCAAACAGGTTGCGGCTTTTCTTAAATACCGGCGTATCGGAAGAGTTGAGATACTTGGGGCCCCGGTCGTCCCCCATGATGCGCCCCCCGAAGCCGATCACATTGCCGCGCAGGTCGATAATCGGGAAGATCACACGGTTGCGGAACTGGTCGTAGCATCCCCCGTTGCGGCCGCGCGCTACTACCGCCGCCGCGAGCAGCTCCTCTTCGCTGAACCCCTTGGAACGCAGGTGCTTCATCGCCGCGTCCCAGGAGTTTGGCGCATAGCCCAGGCCGAACCGGGTGATCGTTTGGTTGGGCAGCCCCCGTCCATGCAGGTAGTCAAGCCCCGCCTTCCCGGACGGCTCCTTCAGGCATTCATGATAAAAACGAGCCAGCGCCCGGTTAATCTCCAAAACGCGGGTTTTCAACCTGGCCGTTCCATCGTCGGCCGCGTCCTCCGGCATTGCCATACCGACGCGCTGGGCGAGAAATTTGACGGCCTCCACGTATTCGAGATTTTCGATCCGGCGCACAAACGTAATCACATCCCCGCCGGCACCGCAGCCAAAGCAGTAAAAGCTCTGGTTTTCCGGATACACTGTAAACGACGGAGATTTCTCCGAGTGAAATGGACAGAGCCCATTGGAGATACGCCCGTGCTTTTTCAGGTGGACATAGGAGGAAACCACCGACTCAATATCATTGTTGTTTTTCAGTTCCTGCAAAAACAGATCAGAAATCATAGGCCGCCTCCTTCCCATTTTGTTGTTTCTGCAATTTATTTAACTTCCCATGATTTAGGGATAAATAAGTTTTCATAAGTAGTCACGGCATACCGGTCGGACATACCGGAAATGTAATCGCAGACCGCGCGGTGGGCATCCGTTTTTTCCCAGATGCCGCGGTACTCGTCCGGAAGCTCCTGCGGATGCGCAACATAATAGTTGTAAAGACTTGTGACAACCGCCTGCGCTTTCCCTTCCTCCCCTTTCGCAACGGGATTCAGATAAACCGCGTCATGCATAAACCGGTTAAATTCGGCGAAAACCGCCGCGGTCTTTTCATCCATGCGGATATCTTCCCCGCTGTTTTGGATGACCGAATCGATCAGCGCGGTAATACGCTGCGATTTTGTCCTGCCAAGCTGGTACTTGATGGTCCACGGGATATCGTCGTCATCCAGCACCCTCGCGCGGATCGCGTCCTCAATGTCATGATTCAGATAGGCGATCTTATCCGCAAAATAGACCAGGCGGCCTTCCAGCGTTTTCGCGCGGCCCTCCGGCGAGGGATTGGAATAGGAATGGCAGGCAATCCCGTTGCGCACCTCCCAGGTCAGGTTCAGCCCCGCGCCGCCGTTTTCGATCTCTTCCACCACGCGCACGCTTTGTTCGGCGTGGCTGAACCCATATGGGCAGATCTCCTTGAGCGCGCGCTCACCGGCATGTCCAAAAGGAGTATGCCCCAAATCGTGGCCAAGCGCGATTGCCTCCACCAGTTCTTCATTGAGACGCAGGGCAACGGCCAGCGTCTTGGCAATCTGATTGACCTCCAGCGTATGAGTCAGGCGGGTGCGGTAGTGATCGCCCTCCGGTGAAAGAAACACCTGCGTCTTATGCATGAGCCTGCGAAACGCATTGCAATGGATAATCCGGTCACGGTCACGCGCAAACGGCGTGCGGATCGGACATTCGGGGATTTCCTTTTCCCGCCCGCGGGAATTCTGAGAAAGGCAGGCATACTGGGAAAGCGTGTTCTTTTGAATTTCCTGTGTCTGCTCCCGGATGGTCAATGGCACAGCCTCCCTTTTTATGCCGGAGAAGCCCTTTTTGTGGACTTTTCACAACATATCTATTATATTATACTCTACAAATAAAAAAATTCCTGCCTGTTGCAGAAATTTCTTGCAAAAGACAGGATTATTCCGTTTTCGCACATTTTTTTGCTTTATTCCGGAATACAGGCGCAGCGTCTGTCCAATAAACGCGGGCACACCTGCGCCGCCGTTAAATCTGCAAGTTCTTTCAAAAATGCCTGCACAAAACAGTCCTTTAACAAAATATGCAGCCGGACTGTGACTCCAAAATCGGAAAAGGTGGTCTGCGCGTGATAGCGCGGAAGGATGTACATGATCTTGCCATACAGGTCATAGCCGAGTTCCAGCTCAAATTCGCTGCATTCGCTCATGGTCATCCGGACTGACGCGTCCACCGCCAGCTTTACGCCATGGGAATAAGCGCGCACCAATCCTCCGGCACCCAGCAGGATACCGCCGAAATAGCGCGTCACAACCGCCGCTATATCGACCAGCCGTTCCTTTTGCAGAACATCCAGAACGGGGACACCGGCGGTCCCCTGCGGTTCGCCGTCGTCTGAATAGCGTTTCAGCTGCCCGTCCCGCAGGAGGTACGCATAGACGTTGTGCGCGGCGTCCCAGTGCTTTGCCTTTTTTTCATTGATAAAGGCAAGCGCTTCTTCTTCGGTAGTGACAGGGCACACCGCGCCGATAAAGCGCGAACGCCGCTCTGTGAACTCGGCGTCAGCATATGCCTGTATCGTTTGATATTCGTTCATGCCGGGCCTCCTGTTGGGATATGTTTGAAAACAGACCGTTAAAATGTGAGGCAAAACGCCCCGTGCGGACTGCGCGGGGCGTTCAATATGCACTTACAGAAACTTAATCGCTCAGCAGCACGGCTCGATCCAGCCGAACGGATCCTTGCTGCGGCCCCACTGCAGATCCGTCAGGGTATCATACAGCTTCTGGCTGAGAGGTCCGATCTTATTTCCGTTGATCGTTGTAACGATATCATTGCATTTCAGCTCGCCAATCGGGGAAATGACCGCGGCGGTACCGGTGCCCCACGCTTCTTCCAGCGTGCCGTCCTGAGCGGCTTTCATCAGTTCGTCTACCGACAGGCGGCGCTCGCTGACCTTCAGGCCCCAGGACCTGAGCACTTCCAGAACCGATTTTCTGGTGATACCGGGCAGGATGCTTCCGGAAAGCTCGGGAGTCACGATTTCATCGCCGATCTTGAAGAAGACGTTCATCGCACCCACTTCCTCAATATATTTGCGCTCCACGCCGTCCAGCCAAAGGACCTGAGAATAGCCCTCTTTTTCGGCTTCCTCCTGCGCAATCAGCGAGGCCGCATAGTTGCCGCCGGTTTTTACCATGCCCATGCCGCCCTTGACCGCGCGGACATATTTGGTTTCCACGTAAATCTTAACAGGGTTAAGGCCGCCTTTATAATAAGCGCCGGAAGGAGACAGGATGACGCAGTAGATATAGGTCTTGGACGGATGAACGCCCAGAACCGCCTGGTTGGAAATAATAAACGGGCGGATATAAAGGGAGGTATCCTTTTCGTGAGGGACCCAGTCCTTTTCAATTTCCACCAGTTTCTTTAAGGAATCCAGCAGCAGTTTTTCATCCAGGGGTGGAATGACCAGACGGCCGCAGGATGCGTTCAGGCGTTTGAAGTTTTCCTGCGGGCGGAAAAACTGGATTTTTCCCTCCGCGGTGCGGTAGGCCTTCATGCCTTCAAAAATTTCCTGCGCATAATGGAAACACGCGGCGGAAGGATCCAGCGGAATCGGGCCGTAGGGTACAATTCTCGGATCATGCCAGCCCTTTTCATTGGAATAATCCATCAGGAACATATGGTCAGTAAAAATCTGACCAAATCCCAGTTTGGATTCGTCTGCCGGTTTCGCTTTGGGACTGTCGGTCAACGTAACCTTGATCTCCATGATGATGTGCACTTCCTATCTAAAAGTTTAATTGCTACGCATTAGAAATAGTTTAGCACGTTAAGGCACGAATGTCAAAAAGATTTCATTCTATTTGTAGGAACATACAAAACTGCACAGCGCCATATGGCGCTGCGCAGCATTTTTGCGATTCTAAAATCAGTATGCAATACCCTGCCACTTCATGGCGTCGGAAATTTTCAGGAATCCCGCGATGTTGGCACCCATAACCAGGTTGCCTTCCGCACCGAACTCCTTGGATGCATTGTAGGAATTATGGAAAATATTCTCCATGATATGTTTCAGCTTGGCGTCGACTTCTTCAAAGGTCCAGCTGTAACGCATGGAGTTCTGGCACATTTCCAGGCCGCTGGTCGCCACGCCGCCCGCGTTGGCCGCTTTTGCCGGTCCGAACAGGACGCCGTGCTTCTGGAAGATCTCAATGGCTTCCGGCGTGCTGGGCATATTGGCGCCTTCGGCGACCGCGATGACGCCGTTGTCCACAAGCACCTGAGCCGCTTTTCCATCCAGTTCGTTCTGGGTGGCGCAGGGCAGCGCGATATCGCACTTGACCGACCAGATGCCGCGGCAGCCTTCCTGATATTCGGAGCCGGGAACACGTTTGGCATATTCCGAAATCCGTCCGCGCTCCACCTCTTTGATCTGCCGGACAACCTCCAGCTGAATGCCGTTCTTGTCATAGATGTAGCCGTTGGAATCAGAAAGGGCAACCACTTTCGCGCCTAGCTGCTGCGCTTTCTGTGTAGCATAGATCGCAACGTTTCCGCTGCCGGAAATGACCACGGTCTTGCCGGACATGGAATCCTGCTTCATCGATTTGAGCATTTCCTGTGTAAAATACAGCAGCCCGTATCCGGTGGCTTCCGTCCTGACCAGGGAACCGCCATAGGACAGCCCCTTGCCGGTCAGAACGCCGGTGAATTCATTGCGGAGCCGTTTATACTGCCCGAACATGTAACCGATCTCACGGCCTCCCACGCCGATGTCACCAGCAGGGACGTCGGTATCGGCTCCGATATGTTTGCTCAGCTCGGTCATAAAGCTCTGGCAGAAGCGCATCACCTCGCCGTCCGACTTGCCCTTGGGGTCAAAATCGGAACCGCCCTTGCCGCCGCCCATAGGCAGGCCGGTCAGGGAGTTTTTAAAGCACTGCTCAAATCCGAGGAATTTGATGACAGACGCGCAGACGGTCGGATGCAGGCGCAGGCCGCCCTTATAAGGTCCGATCGCAGAGTTGAACTGCACGCGGAAACCGCGGTTCACCCGCACTTTTCCGCTGTCGTCCACCCAGGAAACGCGGAACTGGACAAAGCGTTCCGGTTCCACAATGCGGTCGATAATCCCGTTGGTCTCATACTCGGGATATTTCGCTACAACCGGCTCAAAGGACTCCAGGACTTCCATGACTGCCTGCAGAAATTCCGGCTCCCCGGCATTTCTTTTGCAGACAGCATCATATACCCCCTGCAAATAGGCATTCTTGAATTTTGACAATGTTGACTCCTCCTTATAGTTTGATAACACAACAACACGTGCTACACTTTTTGGCACGTTACTTATGTATTATACGAAATTGTTTGCAGTGTTGCAAGAAAAAAGTTGCATAATCCCAGAAATTTCTGCATAATAATTTCTTTTATACTGCCAAATATGCAGGAAATCTCCCACCACTTGACGAATTGCTTCATTTGCGTTAAAATCATAGGAAAGAGAGAGAGTTGGACAGCGGCACAGCGCCTTTTGGCGTGGTGAGGAAAGTCCGGGCTTCACAGGGCAGGATACCTGCTAACGGCAGGCCGAGGCGACTCGAGGGAAAGTGCAACAGAAAGATACCGCCGCCGTATCGCCGGATACTATCCGGTAGACGGCGGTAAGGATGGAAAGGCGGGGTAAGAGCCCACCGGAATGCAGGTGACTGCATTGCCATGTAAACCCTATCCGAAGCAACACCAGCTGGAACGATACGGCTGCCCGCCGTGTTCCGAAAGGTGGCTAGAGCCATGCGGCAACGCATGGGCCAGAAAGATCGTTGTTCACGACAGAACCCGGCTTATAGATTCCCTCTCTGTATTGTGTGAAAAGACCGTCACGGTTATCCCGTGACGGTCTTTTTGGCTGCATTCCCGCATAAACTGTGCTTTAGGAGGGATATGCATGTCTACTTTTTGGTACATAGCCGCCGCGCTCGCAGCTCTGTTTATCCTGATCGCACTTATCCGTTCGGGCCATTTTCTGCGCTGCCTGCTTTTTTCCGTTGTCACAGGCAATGTGACCCTGCTGATTATCAGCTATCTGGGCGCATTCACCGGCGTGGCGCTCGGCATTAATCTCTTTACCGTGGGTACGGCCTCTCTGCTGGGAATACCCGGCGTTCTGGCAATGCTCCTGATCCGGTTGCTTTTTTCCGTCTGATTTGGTAGAATAAAAAATAAATTTTAAAATCAGGAGTACAGTTACATGGATGTAAAAATTCTTCGCCCGGGTGACGACCTGAGCGAAGCACTGTGGATACGTGACGAGGTATTTACAAAAGAGCAGGGATTTGCCAACCCGGATCAGGACAAGTTTGACGCAGCCGCCTGCCATGTGCTGCTCTGCGAAAACGGCCGGCCGGTTGCCACCGGGCGTGTTTTTCGCGAAGAAAAAGGCGGCCCCTACATACTTGGCCGGATCGCGGTTCTGAAAGCATGGCGCGGGCGTTCACTCGGCAGGCTGCTTGTGGAGGAGCTGGAAAAAATCGCGGCAGCTCAGGGCGCTGAAACTTTGGAATTGGGCGCGCAGCTGTATGCGGTGCCGTTTTATCAGAAATGCGGTTTTCTTCCCACAGGGAAACGCTATATGGATGAATTCTGCGAGCACGAAATGATGCTGAAAACGCTGTAACCAAAAACCCCTCCGGCCAAGCCGGAGGGGTTTTTACATTCTTACATCGCCGCGCTGATAAAATAAACCACAAGCGTTGTCACTACAAACACAATACCGGCATACTTTGCAACTCTGCTTAAAGTAGCCTGCATCGTTCTGCTTTTATTTTTTCCCAGATAAGAAGATTCGTTGGAACCGGACAGCGCATTCATTCCGCCGCCTTTTCCCTCCATCATCATAACCGTTACAACAACAATCACAGCGCAAATCAGTATGATAATTCCGCCGATAATCTCAATTACACTCATTTACAAAAACCTCCGATTATATCCATTTCTGAATTCTTCAACTCGTAATAGTTTACCATAAGCAAACAAGCTTTTCAAGCACTGTTATAAATTTTTTCAACAAAACGCATAAAACCGGCAGCCTGCCACAAACTAAGAACGGTTTTTACTTCGTTTCGCGTTTGCACGGGGCGAAAACCCGGAGCCGGGCGGCATTTATTGCCGTCCGGCTTTTGTTTTTCAATCAAGCTTCAGCTGCTCACCCTGGTCTTCCATGCGCGGCATCATGCCGGCGGCGGGCAGATTTTTCGCGCGATACCTGTGAGGGTTCGCCAGCATATCTTCTTCAAAAGGAACAACAGATTTGACAAACTGATTCTTTTTCAGCGTCATAACCGCAACGCCCTGCGTATTACGGGTGGATTTCGCATTGACAGATCCGCTGTGTACCAGCAGCATGCGGCCCGCAGAGGAGGTCACGAGATATTCCCTGTCCTCCAGAATCTGCATAACAGCAACCAGAGCGGATGCGTCGCTGAACGCGTTCACCAGCTTTTTACGGTTGGTTTTTGTCTGATAGCCGGAAAGGTCCACTTTCGCGGCCTTGCCGTTTTCAAAAAAGAACAGCAGATAGCCCGCATAATCCATGGTGACCGCAAGATAGACGGTCTGCTCGCCTTCATCGAACCCCAGCTTGGCAGGAATATAATCGCCCATGACGCTGGCCTTGGTATCTTCAAAGTCGGACGCTTTTGCCTTATAGACCTGACACTTGTCGGTGAAGAACAGCAGTTCCGCGCTGTTCTGCGTTTCCATGGCCTGGACGATCCCGTCGCCTTCCTTCAGCTTATGCTCGCCGCTCATGCGCAGAGACTGGGGCGTGATTTTTTTGAAATAGCCGTCTCTTGTGAAGAACAGATGCACCGGATAATCCGGCACTTCCTCTACCGCTTCGAGTCCATCCTCTTCTGATGGATAATAAAGCAGCGTTCTGCGCGGAACCGCATACTTTTTCCCGACATTTTTCAGTTCTTCGATGATCAGTGCGCGGACTTTCTTTCGGTCGTTCAGCGTCTCCTCCATCAAGGCGATGTCCTTTGCAAGCTGGTCGGTTTCCTCAAGACGCTTAAGGATATGCTCCCGGTTGAGCTGCCGCAGCTTGATTTCCGCAACGTAGTCTGCCTGCGGCTCGTCAATGCCAAACCCAATCATCAGGTTGGGCACCACTTCTTTTTCCTCTTCGGTCTCGCGGACAATGTGGATCGCCTTGTCTATATCCAAAAGAATCTTTCCAAGCCCCTGCAAAAGGTGCAGCTTTTCCTTCTTTTTGGTCAGGTCAAAATAAATCCTCCGCCGCACGCAGTTTTCCCGGAAAGCCGCCCATTCGGTAATCAGCGTCTTAATCCCGCAGACCCGGGGCATCCCACCGATCAGCACATTGAAATTACAGGAAAACGTGTCCTCCAGCGGGGTGATTTTAAAGAGCTTTGCCATCAGACGGTCAGGGTCGGTTCCCCGCTTGAGGTCAAGCGTCAGCTTAAGGCCCGACAGGTCCGTCTCATCACGCATGTCCGCGATTTCGCGGATTTTACCCGACTTCACCAGCTCGACAATCTTATCCATGATCGCTTCCACCGTTGTGGTCGGCGGGATCTGGGTGATGTCGATGCAGTTGCCCGCCTTGTCATAGGTATAGCGCGCGCGCACCTTGATACCGCCGCGGCCTGTCTCATAAATAGTCCGCAGGTCCTTTTCATTGTAAACCACATAGCCGCCGCCCGGAAAATCCGGCGCTTTCAGCGTTTCCATCACATTGTGGTCCGGATTGCGCAGCAGCGCGATCGTGGTCTCGCAGACCTCCCCCAGATTAAACGGGCAGATGGAGGACGCCATGCCCACCGCAATGCCGATATTGGAATTTACCAGAACGGAAGGAAACGAAACCGGGAGCAGGGTCGGTTCCCTCATTGTGTTGTCATAGTTATCCGCCATGTCCACGGTGTCTTTATCGATATCGCCGAACAGCTCGGCGCAGATTGCGTCGAGCTTCACTTCCGTATAACGGGAAGCCGCGAACGCCATATCACGGGAGAAAGCCTTGCCAAAATTTCCCTTGCTGTCCACATAAGGGTGCAGCAGGGCCTCATAACCGCGTGAAAGGCGCACCATCGTCTCATAGATCGGGCCATCGCCATGCGGGTTCAGCCGCATCGTCTGGCCCACCACGTTTGCGGATTTTGTGCGGGCGCCGGTCAGAAGCCCCATCTTGTACATGGTGTAGAGCAGCTTGCGGTGGGAGGGCTTGAATCCGTCTATCTCGGGAATTGCGCGCGAAACAATGACGCTGATCGCATAGGGCATATAGTTCTTTTCCAGCGTCTGCACGATCGGCTGTTCCACCATAACGCCCGCGTTCTCAATCACCGCGTTCGCATTGGATCCCCTTTTTTCTTCCTTCTTCGGTTTCTTTGTTGCCATCTGTTCACCCCAATTGTTTTGTCTGGAACATGTCAGGAGATATCTGCCAAGTCCAGATAGCGGTAGCCGTTTTCGGCAATGTACTCTTTTCTGCCGGACAGGTTATCTCCCAGCAGCAGATCAAACATATCGCTTGTTTCCTGTGCCTTCGACGGCGTGACTTTAATCAGCCGGCGCGTCAGGGGATTCATGGTGGTCAGCCACATCATATCCGGCTCGTTTTCACCAAGCCCCTTCGAACGCTGTATGGTATATTTCTGCGAACCGATTTTCGCAAGCGCATCGGTTCTTTCAGACTCTGTATACGCAAAATAAACCTTGTCCCTGCTGGTAATTTCATAAAGCGGGGATTCCGCGATGTAAACGAAACCTTCCTCAATCAGCGTGGGGGCCAGGCGGTAGAGCATGGTCAGAATCAACGTACGGATCTGAAAACCGTCCACATCCGCATCTGTACAGATCACGATTTTGTTCCAGCGCAGGCCAGACAAATCAAACGAGGATAAATCCTTATTTGCCTTGGAGGTCACTTCCACGCCGCAGCCCAGCACCTTAAAGATATCGGTGATAATATCGTTTTTAAAGATCTTATCATATTCCGCTTTCAGGCAGTTGAGGATTTTCCCGCGGACGGGGATAATCGCCTGAAACTCCGAATCACGTCCCAGCTTGCAGGCTCCCAGCGCCGAATCGCCCTCCACGATGTAGATCTCGCGCCGGCTGGTATCGCGGGTGCGGCAATCCACAAATTTCTGCACCCGGTTGGACATATCGATGCTTCCCGCCAGCTTCTTCTTGAGGTTCAGGCGGGTTTTCTCCGCGTTTTCACGGCTGCGTTTGTTGATCAGCACCTGCTCGGCGATACGCGCCGCGTCGTCCGGATTTTCAAGGAAATATACCTCCAGCTGGTGACGCAGGAAGTCGTTCATTGCTTCATAGACAAACTTGTTGGTGATGGATTTCTTCGTCTGATTTTCGTAGGAAGTCTGCGTGGAAAAGTTGGAAGAAACCAGCACAAGGCAGTCCTCCACGTCCGCAAAGGTGATTTTGCTTTCCCCTTTGGTATACTTGCCCGCGCTTTTGATAAAGCTGTCGATCATATAGACCAGCGCCAGCTTCACCGCCTTTTCCGGAGATCCGCCGTATTCGAGCCAGCTGGAATTGTGGTAGTATTCCGTGCGCTTGACACGGTTCGAAAAGCAGAGGGCCACATTCAGCAGGACTTTGTAATCAGGCTTGTCCTCCCGGTCGCGTCCTCTGCGTTCCGCCTTCCAGAACTGCACCGGTGTCAGCGTTTCCGCGCCCGCGATTTCACCCACATAGTCTACAATCCCGTTTTCATAGAGGTATTCCGTCTCTTCAAAGCCGGATTCCGTCTGGTTGCGCAAAATGAAGCGCAGTCCGGCATTGACCACCGCCTGACGCTTGATGACATCCTGATAATACTCCAGCGGAATATCAATATCGGTGAACACCTGTAAGTCGGGCCGCCAGCGGATTTTGCTTCCGGTCTGCCTGCGGCGCGTTTCTTCTTTCCGGAGCCCGCCCACGTTTTCACCATGTTCAAAGCGCAGGCTGTATTTCATGCCGTCGCGGTAAATTTCCACATCCATATATTCGGACGAATACTGTGTGGCGCAAAGGCCCAGACCGTTCAGGCCAAGGGAATATTCGTAGCTTTCCCCTTCATTGGTCGCGTATTTTCCGCCCGCATACAGTTCGCAGAACACAAGCTCCCAGTTGTACCGCTGCTCCCGGGTATTGTAATCCACCGGGATCCCGCGTCCAAAATCCTCGATTTCAACCGACTGGTCCCGATAACAGGTAACAATAATCCGGTCTCCATACCCTTCCCGCGCCTCGTCAATCGAGTTCGAAAGAATCTCAAATACGGAATGCTGGCATCCCTCCAGCCCGTCGGACCCAAAAATGACGCCCGGCCTTTTCCGCACCCGGTCCGCGCCCTTGAGAGACGAGATACTTTCATTGTCATAATCTCTGGTCGTTTTCTTTGGCATTACCCAGCCTCCGTCAGAAATATTAGTTCAATAGCTTTCATTATAACATTCATGTCAAGGGGATTCTGTTTCCATCCTCGTTTTTCCAGTGCTTTATCAGCGATTGCAACTCAAAAATGTCCGCTAATGGCGGACATTTTTGGAAAACACATCTATTCTCCTATCCGGAATCTGCGGTTCTCTTCTGCTCAGACTATTTTTTGAACAGTGCCCGCAGTTTATCCGCCGCTTTGGCAAAAAGAGATTTTTCTGGAGAATGCTCCTGTGCAATATCCGAACGCTTCGTCTGCGCACTCATTGCAACCTGCTTCATACCTTGTTCCCTCCGGTTCTCATTGTGCAGGTAGGCAATTTTAAACAGGTCAATCTGGCTGTCGATCGGCGGGCCGCCGTTTTTCACCGCTGCATACTCCCCGTTTGGAAGCAGGCGCTTGGCTTTCACGTTATCGGAAAACGCAAGATTGAGCATAACTAAAATACGCTTTTTAATAGCCGGATCAAAAATCGGGGCCGCCACCTCTACGCGCCTTTCGGTATTGCGGGTCATGAAGTCCGCTGAAGAAATGTAGATCAGGCTGCGTTCCGGCGGGCCGAACACATAAACCCTGGAATGCTCCAGAAACCGCCCGACAATGCTGATTACCTGAATATTGTCGGTGTAACCCGGAACACCCGCCCGCAGGCAGCAGATACCCCGGATGATCATCCGGATCCTGACCCCCGCCGCAGAGGCGGCAATCAGCCGGTCGATGATGTCCTTATCGGTCAGGGAATTGATTTTTACTGTGATTTCGGCTGCCCGCCCTTCTTCGGCGGCGCGAATCTCCTCGTTGATAAAGTGCAGGATCATCGTTTTCATGTTTTTGGGCGCCGCCAGCAGATATTTGGTATTGTCCGCCGGATTGCCTGTCAAAATACCCGTGAAGATACGGTTCCCGTCCTCGCCGAATTCCCGTTTCGCGGTGATCAGGCACAGATCGGTATAGAGCTTTGCGGTGGACTCGTTGTAATTCCCCGTGCCCACCTGTGTAATAAAACAGATCTGCCCGTTGACCCTGCGGGTGATCACCAGCAGCTTGGAGTGCACCTTATATTCACCCAGCCCGTAAACGACATTCACACCGGCCTCTTCCAGACGCTTTGACCAGATGATATTGTTTTCCTCGTCAAAGCGTGCGCGCAGCTCCACTACAACATGGACTTCCTTGCCGTTTTCAGCGGCCTTGATCAGCGCCGAGACAATCTGGCTTTCACGCGCCACGCGGTAAAGCGTCATTTTGATGCTCAGGACACTTTCATCGCCCGCCGCCTCAAGAAGCAGGGAAATAAACGGTTTCATACTTTCAAACGGATAGCTCAGCAGGATATCGTGCTGTTCAATCTGCGGAATGATGGGCTTGCCGGACTGCACCATAACCGGTGGCTGGGGGGCAAGCGCCGGATAAAACAGTCCCTTGCCGCCGGTCCGTTCAAATCGGCAGCAAAGCAAAAAGCCGAAAGTCAGGTCCATTGGCGTCTGGTTGAAAAAGACGCGGTCGCGCGACAGCTCCAGCCTCCTGCAGAGCTGCTCGACAATCGCCTCTTCCGCTCTGTTCTGGAACTCTATGCGCACCGGCATCAGCTTGCGGCGCTTCTTGACAAGCTCTTCCATGGCGCTCCGGTAATCCATATCGTGGTCATAAAGCGCTTCCTCCACGTTGATATCCGCGTTGCGGGTGACGCGAAAGATTGTTTTCCCGACCACAATATAGCTTTGGAAGATCTGTTCACAATAGTTCAATACCAGCTCTTCCACCAAAACGAATTTGGTCTTATCAAACGGCAGAAACACAATCCGCTCAAATCCGGTGGATACCGGAATAATGGCCAGCTTTACAAATTCGCCCTTTGTTTGAAGCTGGATGCAGATATACGCTTCCTTGTTCCTGAGAAACGGGAAAGGATGATGCTTGTCTATAATCTGGGGGGACAGCATGGGCTGCACTTCATTCTTAAAATAGCTCTCCAGATAAGCCTCCTGCTCATGCGTCAGGTAATCCATACTTAAATGCTCAATCCCGCTGCCCGCGAAATCGCTCATCAGCGCACGGTAAGCCTCGTCCTTCTGAGCCGCCAGTTTTTGGACCTCCTCAAATATGGCTGACAGCTGTTCGGAGGGGCTCATCAGGGATTTATTGTCGACCGCATCGGGATTGATCGCCGCGGAATCGGTCAGCGTACCGACGCGGATCATAAAGAACTCGTCCAGGTTATTCGTAAAGATCGAAAGAAATTTCATCCGTTCCAGCAAAGGAATCGACCGGTCACACGCCTGTTCGAGAACGCGCTGGTTGAATTTAAGCCAGCTCAGTTCCCGGTTATGATAAAGTATCGGGGTGGTTGCATCCATGCAAAGTTCTCCTTTGTTGATAATCGTCTGCCAGCCGGCAACAGTACGCCCGGAGCCCCCGGTAAAAAAGCGGCCAAAGCCGAGAAAAGAGTATTGCCTATCCCGGCAATACTCTTTTTGATCTCTTAGCCCCTCTTATTGTTGAATATTGACAGAATATCAAAATAGCTATCGTCATCGTCATCCTTATCCGGAGCGACAACAGGCGGCGGGGTTGTCGTTTGTTTTGTGCCGGCGGAGGCAGTGTTTCCAACAAATCCATAATTTGGAAGTTCAAAGTTCTTCCCGTCATCAAAACCGGTGGCGATGACCGTCACTTTTAACTCATCGCTGAGGCTTTCATCAAATGTTGCGCCCCAGATCAGGTTGACATCCGGGTGAGCGGCGTCGTGGATCATGGAAGAAGCAATATCAATGTCATCCAGATCAATGTCCGGAGAAGCGGTAATGTTCACAATGACGCCATGAGCGCCGTTGATCGAAGTCTCAAGCAGAGGGGAGGAAATTGCCTTTTCTGCCGCAACCTTTGCCTTATCCTTGCCGGAAGCGCTTCCCACGCCCATATGCGCGTAACCCGCATCCTTCATAATCGCGGTTACGTCCGCAAAGTCCAGATTTACAACACCGGGGATATTCACAAGATCGGAGATGCTCTGAACACCCTGCCTGAGTACGTCGTCAGCAGCCGAAAACGCGTTTTGCAGGGTTATTTTTTCTTCAGACAGCAGCTTTAACCGTTCGTTCGGGATCACCAGCAAAGCGTCTACATGCTCGCGCAGAGCCGTTACACCCATCTCTGCCTGTTCCATGCGGCGTTTGCCTTCAAAGTTAAACGGTTTGGTCACAATGCCAACCGTCAGAATTCCCATGTCATGCGCCACTTCGGCGACAACGGGGGCTCCGCCTGTACCGGTTCCGCCTCCCATGCCGGCAGTGATAAAAACCATGTCGGTACCCTTGAGGGCCGCAGCGATTTCATCCTTGCTTTCTTCGGCAGCGCGCTGCCCCTTCTCCGGATTACCGCCCGCCCCTTTGCCGCGGGTGAGCTTGTCCCCAATATGTAACTTATAGGTCGCCTGAGAAGTCAGCAAAGCCTGATTATCGGTATTAATCGAGATAAACTCAACACTTTTCATCCCTGAAAGCACCATTCGGTTAATGGCATTGCCACCGCCGCCGCCAACTCCAATTACCTTTATAGAGACAACATTCTCCGAGTCACTCGCCATGTCGAAGTTCATTAACATCGTTGTTCCCCCTGTGTTAATTCCAATATATTCTAACCATCAAGATAGGAAAGCAAAATTATACTATTGAATATTATTTTATCAGATAGGATATGGTAAATCAATAGCATTTTACGTTCCAGTACAAAATACACATATTTCCTGCGCTGTGTTTAGTCTGATGTGACTGTATCGCCCGCTGCCTTAGATCCGCTGTCCGGAATCACTTCCAGATCATCCGCCCGGTTGAACGAGGTCTGGGAGCTTGAAGCTTCCTGCGAAGCGCCGGATACAGCCGAAGAGGACTGTTCCGTGGAAGAGGAGGAAGACGCCTGGCTGCCGCTGCCCGGTATGACCGCCAGGTCTGGATTATCGGGCTGGGAAATGTTTCCGGACGTTTCCGGTTCAGAACCAGTGCCGTCCGAAGCAGCCGGCACAACCGCGAATTCAGGCTGCATTTTCGCCAGTTCTTCACTGATATCGCGGGCAAGTTCCCAAACCTGTCCGCTGGAGGAAGCGGTGGAAGCGTCCAGTCTGCCCTGATAATCCGCCGGCAGCTCGTCCGAAAGCAGTCTCTGAACAAATTTCAGCTTATAAGGGAGATCGGCTTCACTGCCGAGTTCAATCAGAATCCTGCCGTCATAGACGATCCGCATATTCAGCCTGTCCGAAAAATCAACCAGTGTGATCTTTCCGAACCCGGTCTCTTCCACCGCTTCAACAAGATAGGTCAGCATTTTGAAATTCTCTTCTTCGCTTTCCGCCGACCTCGTACGCCATTCTTTTTCCTTGTCCTCCGCTTTCGCGTTGGGCTTTTCAGCTTTTTCCTTGCGCCAAGCTTCCATTTCCGACGCCACGTCCGCGGAGTAGGTGATATCCCCTTTTGAAACCACTTCGCCAAGACGGTGCCCAACCTCCGCCAGACTGAGATACATGCCGTTTACAACCGTGACGTTTTCCGGAAGCGTGTGCACGCCGGTTTCCAGGACTTTCCCGGAACGGCCGATCACCACATATCCCGCCGCTGTATTGACCGCGCCAAGCGGTTTTGCCTGTGTGATTTCAAGGGTCAGTCTGGGCGGGAAGGAACGCTTAAGCTTCACGCCCTCTATGTAAGGGAATTTTTCCATCAAGGCCTTCTCCACAGCACTCTGGCTGACACGGAACAAATTGTCTCCAATATTGACGCCGCTTTGCGCAAGGATTTCTTCATCCGCATATTTAGTATTCCCTGTTATCTCCAGTTTTTCAATTTTGAAAAATACGGTCAAAGAGAGGATTGCCAGAATCGCCGCAGCCGCCAGCAAAATCAGAAGATAGTGCAGAGTCTGCCTTCCGGTACGTCGGCGGCGGCGCTTTTTCTGGCTGCCCGCAGCAGCCGTCTGCGCTCTTGCAGGCGCAGTACGGCGCTGACCGCCGAACGTAATGATTTTCTGCTTCATTTCGCATCCTCCAGTTTTCCTCTCCTGCTGCTATTTTAAGCGGCGGATATCCGCGCCAATACTGGCAAGGTTTTGTTCAAAATGCTCATATCCGCGGTCGATATGTTCAATTTGGAGAAGCTCGCTTTCGCCCTGCGCAGCCAGAGCCGCGGCAGCAATCGCCGCGCCGCCGCGCAAATCTGTACAGCGCACCGAAGCGCTGTGCAGTTCCCGCACGCCATGCACAACCGCAATCCGTCCCTCCACTTTGATGTCCGCGCCCATCCGCTGCAGTTCCGGCACGTGTTTATAACGGCTTTCAAAGATGTTCTCAACAAATATGCTGCTGCCCTCCGCAAGGCACGCCGCCGCCATCAGCGGGGACTGCGCGTCGGTCGGGAAACCCGGATAAGGCATTGTGCGCACGTAGCGCAGCGGTTTCAGCGGCCCGTCGGATTTCAGACGAATGCTGTCGGGGGTCGTCAGAACCTGGCAGCCCATCTCCTCAAAACATGGCAGCACTGCGGAGAGATGTTCGGTGCAGACATCTGTCAGCAGGACGTCGCCGCCCGTTGCCGCCGCGCAGGAAAGATAGGTTGCGGCGGCAATTCTGTCCGGGATCACCCGGTGTTCCGCCGGATGCAGGGATTTGACCCCCTCCACGCGCAGGCCGCCGTCCTTGGTCAAATTTATTTTAGCCCCGCAGGCAATGAGGAACGCTGCGAGATCGGTAATTTCAGGTTCACGCGCCGCATTCTGGATGATGGTTTCCCCTTCGGCAAGGGTCGCGGCAATCAGAATATTCTCTGTTGCCCCTACGCTTGGAAACGGCAGCGCGATTTTAGCTCCGTGCAGCCGCTCTTTCACGCGGCAGTTCAAATAACCATGGTCCTCCTCAATGGAAACCCCCAGCTTTTCCAACGCGGCAAGATGCAAATCGATAGGGCGTGGACCCAATTCACAGCCTCCCGGCATGGAAATGCGCGCTTCGCCGCATTTAGCGATAATTGCGCCGAGAAATACGATGGACGAACGCATCATGCGCATCAGGTCATCCGGAATGCAGCAGTAGTCGCCGGTGGCCTCCTGTACAAGGATGCTGTCCCCTTCCCGCTTATTTTTCGCTCCGAGGAAACTGAGGATATTGCAGGCTGCGTCTACGTCGGTTAGTCTGGGGCAGTTATGTATGACACAATTGCCAGACAGTAAAGTCGCCGCCATAATCGGCAACACCGAATTTTTCGCACCGTGTATCTGCAAACTTCCTTTCAGCCGGTTCTGCCCTCGAATGAGAAGTTTTTCCATCTTCACGCACCCTTTCAAACGTAACGAGGGCATAAAACCCCCTACACGATTATGGTATGCGAGATGGCAAACAGTGGTTACGCTTTCAAAAGGGACATGATTTCAGTATAAATTCGCTCATTAGCATCAATCACTGCCATTTTCTGCGCGTTTTTACCCAATCTTCGAAGTGCCTGCGGATCGCTGCACAGTTCGGCAACCGTCTTTCGGAGCAGCTGCGGGGTCAGATTTTTTTCTTCTATGACTACCGCGGCGTCGTGATTCTGCAATACCATGGCATTATGGTACTGATGGTTTTCCGCAACATTGGGAGACGGGATCAGTACTGAGGCCGTTCCGCTCGCCTCCAGCTCGGACAGCGTAATCGCGCCCGACCGCGAAATAACCAGATCCGCGGCCGCAAGGCATTCCGGCATGTCATTTATGTATTCGCGGATGTCAAGGTTTGGATTCTTCTCATTTTGCACACCCGCCTGTTTGAGCATGCCGGGGAACCTGTCCTTTTCGTAGCTGCCGGTGGCGTGGATATGATAGATGCCGCCGCGCTCCCCTTCCCACGCCATCAGGCCCGCCACCGCTTCGTTAATGCGCCGCGCGCCGAGGCTCCCCCCGAAGGAGACAATACAGATTCTATCTCCTATGCCAAGTTTGCCGCGCGCCTTTTCCCGATCCGCAAAAATAATTTGTTCCCGGACAGGGTTGCCGGTGATCACGTAGTCGCGGTTGTCAGGCAAAAAACGTTTGGCTTCTTCCACCGCCAGCAGCATTTTATCGGTTGTCGGGGCAAGCAGCTTCGTTGTCACGCCGGGAAACGCGTTGGACTCATGGGTGACGGTTTTATAACCCAGTTTGTGGCCTTCCCGCAAGACGGGCCCGCTGACATAGCCGCCTGTCCCCACAATCACATCGGGGTCAAATTCCCGGATCATTTTTTTTGCGCGTCCCCACGCAAGCAAAAAGCAGCGCACCGACCGCAGGTTGTATTTTACATTGAACCAGCTGAGCTGACGTTGGAATCCCATAATGTCAATCGGGGCAAATTGGAACCCCGCGTTCGGCACCAGCCGGGCTTCCATCCCCCGGGGATTTCCGGCAAAAAGGATTTCACAGTCCGGATGCCGCCCCCGTATATAGTTTGCCACGGCAATGGCCGGATTGATATGGCCCGCCGTCCCGCCGCAGGCAAATAGAATTTTCATATGCATCCTCCCGTTTTATTCTTTCTCGATGGAGGTTTGCCGGGATACCGAAAGAATAACCCCCATCTGCGCCAGAAGCAGAAGCAGCGCCGTGCCTCCGTAGGAAAAGAAAGGCAGGCTGATACCGGTATTGGGGATTGTGTTGGTCACAACGGCAATATTCAGGATGGTCTGGACGCCGACCTGCGTAATCAGCCCGACCGTAAGCATGGAACCAAACCGGTCGCGGCAGCGCATGGCAATGACATACCCGCGCCAGATCAGCAATACAAAGATCAGAATGATGATCGTAGCACCGACAAAGCCAAGCTCCTCGCAGACTACGGAAAAGATGAAATCATTCTGTGGTTCCGGCAGATAAAGATGCTTCTGACGGGAATTTCCGATGCCGAGCCCCATCAGCCCTCCCGAACCGATTGCATAGAGCGACTGCAGCGTCTGGTAGCCGGCACCCAGCGGGTCAAGCTCCGGATGCTGCCAGTGTTCGATTCGGGACGCGGCGTAGCTGACCACATTCGGAATCATAACCATGACGACAATGCCGCCCACCAGCAGAATTCCGCCCACCATAAACCATTTTAAGTCGGTACCGCCAACAAACATCATGACAATTCCGATTGCGACAATCAGGATTGTGCCTGAAAGGTGCGGTTCGAGCAGCATCAGCATCGCAACGACGCCCATAAGCACCAAAAACGGCCAGACACCGTATTTGGGGTCTTTCATTTTATCATGGTTGATCGAAATGAGGTGGGCAAACAGAATTACGATTGCCAGCTTTGCAAGCTCGGACGGCTGAAAACTGAACGGTCCGAGCGGCAGCCAGCGGTTAAAGTCCTCTCGGGTATGGACAAAAAGCACCAATATCAGCAAAAACACCGAACCGATATAGGCCAGCAGCGCAAACCGGTGCAGGATGTGGTAATCAATTCCCGCGATAATCAGCATCACCGGAACGCCGACAATGGCAAACATAAGCTGGCGGCTGATGTAATAGAAGCTGTTTCCGTTTTCATGATAGTAGGCATAGGCATAACTGGCGGAAAAAAGCATGATCAGGCCGATGGCTAGCAGCAGAAGCACCAGAATCAGGAAAGTAAGGTCGATCCCTCCCTTTTCCACAACTCTTTTTTTCGAGGCGACACGCCCCTGCGCCAGGCTTTTCGGCTGTACATAATCCATTGGCAGCGCCCCTTTCAATTCAATTTCCCTTTCAGACGGCGCAGATCTTACATCTGCAATACAGCGAGCACAGAGAGCAGGCCGCCCGCAAGCGTCACGATGGAAAACACAGTGACAATTTTGATTTCGCTCCAGCCGCTCATTTCAAAATGATGGTGAATCGGGCTCATTTTAAAGATGCGCCTGCCGGTCGTCTTAAAGCTGATGACCTGCAAAATTACAGAGAACGCCTCGCACCAGTAGATGACCCCCGCAAATACAAGCAGCAGCGGTACCCCGACATCAAAAGCCAATGCCACGACCAGTCCGCCGAAAAACAGGGAGCCCGTATCGCCCATGAACACCTTTGCGGGATAAAAGTTCCACACCAGAAATCCCAGGCAGCCGCCAGCCAGCGCGCACGCCATCAGGCCGGTCTGCGCAAAGCGGAGAATTCCCGCGATGATGAGAAAGGTCAGCGCATAGACAAATGTAACCGAGGAAGCCAGGCCGTCAATACCGTCGGTGAGGTTGACGGCGTTGGCAAACCCCGTAATGATGATCATCGCAAGCACATAATAAAGCAGCCCCAGCTTCAGCTGTCCGAAAAACGGGATGGTAATCTCTGTCGAGACATCGCCGGAAAGATACAGCATGGTAAGATAAAATACGCCGACCACCAGCTGCATCAGATATTTCTGCCGGGCAGTCAAACCCATGTTGCGTTTCCTGACCACTTTAATATAGTCATCCAGAAATCCGATTGCCGCGAACGCAAGCGCCATGGCCATTCCGGCAAACAGCCGAAGGTTATTGCGTATGTCCGCAAGCAGCTCGGGATTCGTCGCGGCGAGGGTCGCATAACCGGTCACAACAGCTATTGTAACACCGATAATGAACATTATCCCTCCCATGGTAGGAGTTCCCTGTTTCTTTTTGTGCCAGGCCGGGCCGATATCCAAAATCGTCTGGCCGAATTTCAGCCGGTGCAGATACGGGATCATCACGATGCCGAGCAGGGCGGTGATACCGAAAGAGACCAGCGTTGTCAGCAGAAATGCCATGTTGTCCATTGATTTTTTCTCTCCTCATTGGCGACATATCAAGTCAGAATCCGGCGGAAACGCCGCCTTTTCAGCGCGCATCCGCATAAAGGCTTTGCAGAACTTCCTCCAGGTGCATACCGCGGCTTGCCTTGAACCAGACAACATCGCCCGGCCGCAGGTACGCTTTCAGCGCCGCCGCGAGAACATCCTTGTCCTGATACAGTTCCGATTCCCCGCCTGCGTCAATTGCCCCCTGTTTATAATATCGTGCCATTTTCCCATAAGCAAAGAGGAAATCTGCGTCATTTTTGATGGCAAACTCTCCCACCTCTCTGTGCGCCTGCGGGGCAATCTCCCCAAGCTCAAACATATCGCCCAAAACAGCAACGCGCCTGCCGCCGCACGGATAGGCGGAAAGCGTGGACAGGGCGGCTTTCATCGAGTCGGGGGAGGCATTGTAGCAATCCTCCACCACCGTATAGCCGCAGAACGGGACAATTTTCTGGCGCATGCCGGACGGCGCGTAATTTTTCAACGCGCCGACGCATGTTTCGGGCGGAATACCCAGAACAGTTCCGACCGCGCAGGCGGCCAGGGCGTTGAGCACATTATGCCTGCCCACGCATGGAATCGAAACAGGCGTTCGGTTGCTGTTATAGCACAATATGAAAGAAGTTTCTGTCACATTTTCACGAATGTCCTTTGCGAGGAACGTGCAGTCCGGATTCTCGATGCCGTAAAGCAGTACGTTCAGCCGGGGGAGCCGGACCGTTTTCAGCAGGTCATTGTCCCCGCACAGAATCAGCGGGGCGCCGTCCGGCAGGGTGTCGGCAAGTTCCAGCTTTGCCTTCAGGATATTTTCGCGCGAGCCGAGGCGCTCGATATGGGACACGCCGATATTGGTGATGACTCCGACCTGCGGCTGCGCGACCGCGGCAAGCGCGGCAATTTCGCCAAGTCCCTGCATCCCCATCTCAATCACCGCCGCTTCATAAGACGGGTCGAGCCGGAACAGGGTTTTGGGAAGGCCGATTTCGTTATTGAGATTGCCTTCTGTTTTCAGCGTGCGAAAAGCGGACGAAACCACTTCCGCAATCATATCCTTCGTTGTGGTTTTGCCGACGCTTCCCGTAATCCCGACGCAGTGAATCTGAAACTTGGAACGGTAGAGCCGTCCGATTGCCATCAGCGCATCCTGCGTATTCTTTACATAAAGCACATTGTCCGATCCGTAATCCCGGCGCTCATGGGCAACCGCAAAGGCGGCGCCGTTTTTCAGCGCGTCCGCCAGATAATCGTGCCCGTTGAACCATTCTCCCGCAAGCGCCACAAACAGGCATCCCTGCGGAATGTTTCTGGAATCGGTCGAAAGTTCAGTAATTTCACCCGCGAAGCCGCCGGCGGCGCCGACAGCCTGCGCGATTTCTGCCATCGTTAGTTTTTCCATGGGTTCCTCCACCTGCGGTTTCCCGCTTTACTGCTGATGATTCAGGCGCGACAGAATTTCCGCGACCACCTTTTTCTCATCGAAACAGATGGTTTCTCCCCGCAGCACCTGATAGTCCTCATGCCCTTTGCCGGCCAGAATCAGAATGTCGCCCGGCTGGGCATGCGTCAGCCCCCACTCAATAGCGGTGTAACGGTCCGGAATGACCTGATACGGCGTTTCGGGGTGTTCCTTGATGCCCGGCATAGCATCCTGAATGATCTGTAATTCATCCTCGTCCCGCGGGTTATCCGAAGTCAAAATCACAAAGTCAGACAGACGCGCCACGATTTCCGCCATGATCCTTCGTTTACCGCGGTCACGGTTGCCCGCGCAGCCAAACAGGGTAACCACCCTGCCCTGCGCAAACTTGCGCATCGTCGTGATAATCTTTTCCAAACCGTCCGGGCTGTGGGCGTAGTCCCGGATAACCGTGTAATCGGTATCGGTCGGCAGCACCTCGATGCGCCCCACGACGCCCTGACAGGTATTCAGCCCCTGTGCGACTTCGTCAATTGTCAGACCCAGTGTCAGGCAGGCGACTGCGGCGGCCATCGCGTTGGAAACGGAAAAATCGCCGGGAATCGGCAGCTTGACGCGTGCGATCTGGCCGTTTCCCACCAGCATAAATCTGCTGGAGTCCGGATAGGGGCGGATATCCCTCGCGGTATAATCCGCGGCATTATCTGAAATGGAAAAGGTAAGCGTATCGCAGGAGACTTCCGAGGCAAGCCGGCGGCCATAGCTGTCGTCGAGGTTCAGCACAGCGGTATCGCAGATGGAAAACAGCTTCTTTTTCGCCTGGTAGTAATTTTCCATCGTCAGGTGATAATCCAGATGGTCCTGCGTCAGGTTCGTAAAGACCGCCGTTTTGAAATGCACTCCCGCCAGCCGTTTCTGGTCAAGCGCGTGCGAGGAACATTCCATAACCACATAATCGCAGCCCGCGCCCACCATGCGCGAGAACATGCTGTGCAGTGCCAGCGGGTCCGGCGTCGTGTGCTTCGCGGGAAGGGTGATGTCATCAATTTCGTTATGGATGGTGCCCAGCAGCCCGACCTTTTTCCCGGTAGACTCCAGGATATGTTTTAACATGCAGGTAATTGTTGTTTTCCCGTTGGTTCCCGTCACGCCTACCAGCGTCAGCTTCTGCGCCGGATTTCCGTACCAGTTGCCGCAGAGAATACCGTAAGCCTGCCTGGTGTCCGTGCAGAGGAGCTGGTTTTCAAGCCCCAGGTCCCGCTCGCAGATAACCGCCGAGGCTCCGGCATCCAGCGCTTCACGCGCGTGGTCATGCCCGTCGAACTTGCCGCCCTTAATGCAGACGAAGAGGTTGCCCTTTTCGATTTGTCTGGAATCGGCTGTGACGCCGGTAATTTCACAATCCGGAACGCGGCCGGACAGTTCCAGCCCGCCGATCAGTCTCTCTAACCGCATGTAAATAGCCTCCCTTGCATTGGTTATGCCAAGTTATCCGTTCTGCTGGCTGTCGCTGCCGCCGCCGCTTGCAAATTCTACCGTGACAACCGTGCCCGGTGCCACCGATTCTCCCGCCGCGGGCGACTGGGAAACCGCAACGTTCTGCGAACCCTCGATGCCTTCGCCCGAAGCGGCGAAATTCAGCCCCGCATCCGTAATCATCTGGTTGGCGGCGCTGCCGGTCTTTCCTTTTACGTCCGGCACAGCCACCATCTGATCGGGACCGATCTCCTCCGTGTAGATGACCACAGTGCCTCCTTCCGGAACCAGCTCGCCCGCTCCCGGGATCTGACGGACAACCTTGGTACCGCTGCCAACCGTGCGGAACTTGAGCCCCGCTATGCGCACATCGGCTTCCGCCTCGTGGATATCCATATTGGTGATATAAATCATCTTGGTAGTAGTTTTCTCGAGTTCCTCCTGCGTATACTGCGGCTCAATGCCCAAATAAGGCAGAGTGTCCGCCAGCACCGCGCCAACGATCGGCGCCGCAATTGTCGAGCCGAACGCGTTGTACAGGTCGGGTTCATCAAGCATGATTAAACAGGCAATCTTTGGATCATCCACCGGAGCGAACCCGAGGAAGGAAAGAATGTTCTTGTCGCCTTCACCGATTTTTTCCGAGGTACCGGTTTTGCCGCCGACGCGATAACCGGGGATCTGCGCCTTGCGGCCGGAACCGTTGGCAACCACCTGTTCAAGCATCAGACGAAGCGTTTTAGAGGTTTCTTCGGAAATGACCTGCCGTTTTACAACCGGCTCCACATTGGCAATGACGTTTCCGTCAGGGTCCAGGATCTGCTTGACGATATAAGGCTGCATCAGTTTCCCGCCGTTGACCGCGGCGGAAGCCGCCGTGATCAGCTGGATGGAGGTGATTTTAAAGGTTTGGCCGAAGGAAGCGGACGACAGCTCGGAAATCCCCATCTGGCTTTCTTTATAGTAGATGCTTGCCGCTTCGCCCGGCAGATCAATATCGGTGCCTTCCGTCAGTCCGAAATTGGCAAAGTTCTCGCTGAACTTATGTACCCCCAAATGCTGGCCGATGGTGATAAACGCGGGGTTGCAGGAGTTGGTCAGCGCTTTTGTGAAATCCTGAAGGCCATGCCCCTCATGTCTGGATGCCCAAACCCAGCAGTGCTGGATACGGCCGTTTACCTCTATGTAGCCCGGGCAGTAAAAAGTGCTGTTCGGCGTATCGGTGCCGTATTCCAAGGCGCCCGCGGAAGTAACAATTTTAAAAACGGAACCCGGCTCATAAGGATCCGAAATCGCCTTGTTTCTCCACTGGTCAAACTGCGCTTTCGCCAGAGCTTCCTTTTTGGTTTCGGCCTGTTCAACCGTGTCCATCTCCTCCAATGCTTTCGCGGTATTGGAGTCAAATATCGCATACGGGTCATTCGGGTCAAAATCGGGCTTGGTGGACATTGCCAGAATCTGCCCGGTCTGCACATCCATCACGATCCCGACCGCACGGTTTCCCACCTTGTGCTCCAGCACTGCGGTTTCCAGGTTCTTTTCCAGATAATGCTGGATCTGTTCATCAATGGTCAATACCAGTGTGTTGCCGTTTTTCGGGTCATGTGTCTGCTCGTATTGCATCGGCATGGTGACCCCTCGTGAATTCTTCAGAGACACGACACGTCCCGGCGTCCCCGCCAGAGTTTTGTTGTAATAGGATTCCAGCCCGTAGGCGCCCACGTTATCCTTGTTGGTGAACCCAAGGACAGTTGCTGCAAAATTGCCGTAAGGGTAATACCGGCGGGTATCTTCCTCCATAAAAATGGCGTTGCCGATTCCGTTCTCCTGTACAAATTCGGTCACTTTATCCGCGTCCGGTCTTTCAACCTTGGTTTTGAGCACCTCATACTGGCTTTCGGTTTTCTTCATCTTTTTCGTAATATAATCTTTTTCCAGCCCTAAAATTTGCGATAGGCCATCCACAAGCGCTTTCTGTTTTTCCTCGTTCAGTTTAGATGCCTGCAGCGGTGAGATGCACACAGAGGAAACGGTCGCGCTTTTGGCAAGAACTTTCCCGTTCCTGTCCCGGATTTCCCCGCGTTCAGCACCGATACGCGTGCTCTGCATCTGCTGATTGAGCGCTTTTTCCTGCAAAACGGCGCCCTGAACAATCTGGAGTTGAAAAAGGGAATGCAGAACCGCGCTGAACCCCAACACGATCATGCCCGACAAAGCAATGATCATGCGGGTTTTCATCCGGTAGCTTGGAGTTTTTGCCATAGCGATATACCAGTCCTTTACAAATTGGAAAATTGCATCGCAGAACGTTTGAGGATAGGTCTAAACCTGTCGAAAAGGGCGTAAAAGTGACGAAAGCAAGAAGTATTCCGGGCAGAGTCCTGTCCCTTTTACGCTTCTTGCTTTTGAAACCACCCGATCGTGTATTAAAATGTATATTTTATTGTTTCTGAATGTATGCCTGCACATTGTTGATCGATAAACGAATCCGGTCTAAAAGAGTCTGTTTGGGGGATTGGCTGGTTAATTCGATCTTATCTCCGTCGCAGAGGTTGACGTACGAGACTTGACCCTTATCCATCGCATACATGCCCAGCGTCTGGGTCGCATAGTCCTCCACGTTGCGCAGCGATACTTTGGATTCAAGTTCAGCGCTTAACCGTGTGCTTTCGCTTTTATATTCGTCCAGCAACGCGTTTTGCTTACTGATCTGGGCGTTGAGTTCTGTCAGCAGTGCCCTGCTGTAAAGCATGGAGATGACCACTCCCGCCAGTACCGCCACCGTGGCGAGCAGTTTCAGCGTCGCGCCGACTTTTGCCCGCACTTTCGCTTTATGGTTTGGCTTAGCAACCGTCAGCCGTGGTTTTCTTACCTGCGCGCGCTGCTTTGTTTCAAACTTTTCAAAATCATAAGCTGCACTGCCACTGACAAAATGAGTTCGCATGGCGAATCCCTCCTCATTGCTTTATGGTTTATAGTTTCTCTATCACCCGGAGCTTTGCGCTTTTGCTCCTGCTGTTGGCCGCCAGTTCCTGCGGCGAAGCTTCTATCGGCCTGCGGTTCACCAGCCTGCCTTTTGGCTGGTTCCCACATACACAGACCGGAAAATCCGGCGGGCAGGTGCAGCCTTTGCAAAGACTTGCATAGCGCTGCTTCACCATTCGGTCTTCCAGGGAATGAAACGTAATGATCGCCAGCCTTCCACCGGAATTCAGACGGTCAAACGCATCCTCCAAAAACTCTGACAGGCTTGCAAGCTCACCGTTCACTTCAATCCGGATTGCCTGAAAGACACGCTTGGCCGGATGGCCGCCCTCCCGCCTCGCTTTTGCGGGGATCGCCTGCCGGATCAGCTCCGACAGTTCCCCGGTCGTTTTGATCGGGGCGACCTCCCGCTGTTTTAAGATTGCTTTCGCAATCGCGGGGGTAAATTTTTCTTCGCCGAAGTCGTGAAAGATCCGGCAAAGCTTCCTAAAATCATAGGTATTGACAACATCATAAGCAGAAAGTCCGTTTTTACTCATGCGCATATCCAGCGGCGCATCATGAATATAGGAAAATCCCCGGTCGGGTGTGTCCAGCTGGAAAGACGATACGCCCAGATCCAGCAGAATTCCATCTACCCGGATGATTTCCAGCTTGTCCAGTACGTCGCAAAGCCTGGAAAAATCGCTCTGCACCACCTGCGCAACAGGATACGGGGCAAGTCTCGCGGAGGCAACTGCCACTGCGTCCGGGTCCTTATCGATCGCAATCAGCTTTCCGTTTTGGGAAAGACGTTTTGCAATTTCACAGGAATGCCCGGCGCCGCCGGCTGTCCCATCCACATAGATGCCGTCCGGCCGGATTGCCAGCCCGTCCATACATTCCTCGAGCAGCACGGAAATGTGTTTAAAATCTGCATGTTCCATGATTAAAATCCTAACTCGTCCATGGCGGAAGCGATTGTTTCAGCGGTCAGCATCTCATTATTGCGCTCCCAGCGCGCAGAATCCCAAATTTCCGCGCGGTTGGAAACCCCGGCAACGGTAACGTCCCGCTGAATTCCGGCAAATTCCCTCAGATGGGCCGGGATCAATACCCTCCCCTGCTTGTCCGCCTCCACTTCGGCAGCGCCGGCAAAGAAAAACCGGTTAAGCGGCGCCGATTTGGAAATCGGAAGTTCCCGAAGCTTGGCGGCGAGCCGCTCCCATTCCTCCATGGAATAAACAAACAGGCAGTTATCAAGCCCGCGCGTAATGATAAAATGCTCTCCGAGTTCCTCGCGCAGGCGGACCGGGAAATTCACCCTGCCCTTTGCGTCCAGACTATGGGCATATTGTCCTGTGAGCATCTTATCACCTCCATTGGGTAATCTTTCATTGCCCGGGGATCATTGCCTCCACTTTTAACCACTTTTCCCCACTTACATAGTATTATAGCTTCAAATAAGGGAAATTGCAAGTGCTTTCCTCTCGTCACATAAAAAAACCACCCCGCTTTCAGGTGGTTTTTACAACAATTTTTCCATATTTTTATAAAAATATCCTTCATTTTTACAATAATTTCACTTAATTTGTTTTGTATTCATGAAAATCAGAACTTTAGCCGGTGTTTCTTAGTATATGGTAATTTATGGATATTGGTCACAAAACAGCCTTATATTCCTGATAAAAATGCAGAGGAAAAAATTAACAGGTAAACTGGCAAATGAATTGAAATTACGAAACTGATATAGTAAAATAATACCAGCAAGTAAAATAATCCCCTATTATTCCTTATTTTTGCTTTTCGACAAAGTTTTCATGTCTATGAAAATATTGATGTCGAAAGCAAGTATTTTTAGTCGTTTTTGGTCACAAATAGAGCCTGCCTTTTTGTAATCAGGCAGCGAGGTGCAGTTATGAAAAATGCGAACCGAATATTTTGGCTTTATACAGCGGTGCTTCTCTCGGCAATTATTATGGTTGTCGGATCCATACTTTTTGTTCAGGAATCTTTAAATTTTCAGACAGAAAAAGCCGTTGATATGAATGTGGGCTGGGACTATATCGATCCGGACGGGACAAGCCTGCCCATTGTGCTCCCCATCAAGCTGGATGTTTCCGCGGGAGAAGACGTAGTCATAGCCAAAACGCTGCCCCCGCAAACAATCGCTGGAGCAACGCTCTGCATACGGACTTCCATGCAGTCTCTTCGGATCTTTGTGGACGGAAAGACGCTCTATGAGTTTGGCACCGATCCCCGTTCGCATATTGGGAAGACTCCCGGCAGCTGCTGGAATTTGGTAAGGCTTCCGGACGAATGTGCCGGAAAGCAGGTCCGGCTTATTTTCAATTCGGCATATCCGTCTTATTCCGGCTTGCTCAACGGCATTTCCTACGGAAGCAAAAGCGCCATCCTGTTTCGGATTATCAACGAACATGGATTGGGGTTCTTTGTTTCCGTTGCGGTCTGTCTGATCGGGCTTATGATGTTTATCATGTATTTTGTGGAGCACGGTTCCTTATTGCGCAGCAATGATGTCCTTTACCTCTCCCTGTTTTCCATCCTGGTCTCACTCTGGTTTTTAGGCGAATCTAAAATGCTCCAGTTCTTTACCGGCAATCAGTTTCTCATTACAAACCTGTCCTTTTTTTCACTGCTGCTCTTTCCAATGCCTCTTACCCTTTACCTCAGTAATGCTTACAGGCCTCATCATCACAATTTTTTAAAATGCTTTTTCTCCGGATTTCTGGTAGTCTTTTTTGCCTGTATCTTTTTACAGGTAACAGGGACTGCTGATTTTTATGAAACCCTGTTTTTACCGGTCGGGCTTCTTCTTCTGTTGCTGCTTTACCTTTCGGCTTCGGTGCTTTATGAACTCTTCAGATATCAGAATCCGCAGGTAAAGAGGCAGCTGCCCACTTTTATCATTCCAATCCTGTTCGGCGCGCTGGAGTTTTATCATTTCTTTTCCGGAAACTATCTGACGATTTCAAAATACACCAAAATCGGTGCCTTAATTTATATTGTGATGCTTGGAGTCCAATCTGTCCGCAAAATACAGCTAGAAGCAGAACGTGGCCGTGAAGCTCGGTATTTCGAACGCCTCGCCTATCAGGACCTGCTGACACAGGGCAGAAACCGCACCGCTTACTGCAAGGATATTGAAGCAATCTTCGGCATGTCCGGAACAGTGTCGAACATTCGTCTTGTGCTGTTTGATCTCAATAACCTGAAAGGGATTAACGACAATTACGGGCATATTGCGGGGGATAAAGCGCTGAAAGATGCATACAGATGTATCTGCGGCGCTTTTGGTGCACGGAAATATTGTTACCGGATCGGCGGAGACGAGTTTGCCTGTGTCCTGCTGAATATGAGCAGCCGGGACTTCGAAGCGGCTTTAAAGGTTTTTCAGGAAAATGTAGAAACCGTCAATCTGGAATCGGAATATGATTTTTCAATCGCAATCGGATACGAGATCTATGACCCTGAAAGATGGCTTAATTTTGACAGCTTTTCCCATTATGTAGACGAGTTAATGTATCAGAACAAGCGCCTGCTGTCAGAAGAATTGGAAATAAAAAACACGGGAAACGGCTTCTGACCGTTTCCCGTATTTTTAAACCCCTCCGAAGTGGAATACAATTCCGACAACAGCGGACAGCGCTATATAAAAAGCCGGATGCTTATCAAACTTCTTAATTAAAAAATAAAGAATCAGCGCCCATAAAATGCCTTTCCAATGAATCGCGCCTGCCCAGTCCCGCATAAGCGCGGAAAAATTCGCATTGCTGAAAAATGCGACCTCAAAAACCTGGATTCCCGCGGCGGCTATTAACGCCGTAGACGCCGGACGGAACCCATAAAACATTCCCTGCACTGCCGTGCTGTCCTGAAATCTTTTTAAAACCCGGGCAACCAGGATAATCACAATAATCGATGGGGTAATCAGGCCCGCTACGGCTACGATGCCTCCCAGAAGGCCTCCCGAGGTATAGCCGGTATAAGTCGCCATATTGATGCCAAGCGGCCCCGGTGTGGATTCTGAAATCGCAACCATGTTTGCAAGGTCCATCTGTGTAAACCAACCGGTATTTTCCGCCATTTTAGAAAGGAACGGGAGCGTTGCCAGCCCGCCTCCAACGGCGAACAATCCGGTCATAAAAAACTGATAAAACAAATTCAGATAGATCATGAATTCCTGCTCCCCGCTCTTTTCAGTAGAAATCCTGCCGCTCCGGCCAATATGATTAACAGAATCGTGGAAACGTTGAAGAAAACTGTAAGCACCAGTACCACAAAGAAAATGACCAGCGTGGATTTATCAATTACGGAACTTTTCCGAAGCCGAAGCACGGCATTCAGGATCAGCACGCATACGCACACCCTGATTCCCGAAAAGGCGTTGGCAACAGCGGCCAAGTCCATAAAATTCCGGATAAACGCCGCGATGATCGTAATAATGACCAGCGAAGGGAACACAACGCCCAGGGTTGCGGCAATGCCCCCCAAGATTCCCGCCTGACTGTACCCGACAAAGGTTGCCGTATTGACCGCGATTATCCCGGGGGTACACTGTCCGATGGCATAATAATCCATCAGCTGTGCCTCGGTCGCCCAGTCCCTTTTTTCAACGACCTCCTTCTGGAGCATCGGCAGCATGGCGTACCCGCCTCCGAAGGTAAGCCCTCCTATGCGGGCAAATACGCTGAACAGTTCCCACAAAATTTTCATATTTATTATCTCCTGCTTATTAAAATCCACACGCAACAGACGCTATGGCATTGTTTCGATCAATCCTGTGAAATATTCGCTGTTGAACGCGCCCGGGGGCAGCGCTTCCAGATTTCTTTTATTATCAAGAAGATGCTTTTCCATGGCATAGCTTGCCATTCCGGCGTTGTGTTCTCCGATATATTGTACGATCGCCCGGTGCGACTGAACGGTTTCCTGCCAGAGTACCCGGTTGTTCAGATCGATAAACAGCTTGATCGTCGCTGTAATAATGGGGATTAAATTGGGAACCACAAGGTTTTTGGTGCTGCGGGCAATGCAGGTATGCAGCTCGATATCTTTATTTACATAGTTTTCCCCTTTTTCAATCATTTGTTCAATTTCCCGGCAGATGCCTTTCATTTGTGCCACATCCTCAGGCGTGGCAACCGCAGCGGCCATCGAGGCAAGCTGCGGCTCAATCAGCATGCGCACTTCCTGAAGGTCATACGCCAGCTTGCGTTTATCCTGAATAAACTGAAGGCCCAGGGGGTCGTTGCTGACACCGGTCTTTTCAGAAACAAAAGTCCCTTTTCCCCGGCGGATTTCCAAAACATTGCGCGATACAAGCAGCTTTACCGCCTCACGCACAGTTCCCCGCCCCACATGCAACTCCTCCGCCAGTTCGAATTCGTTGGGCAGCTTGTCACCTGCGGCAAGGCTCTGTTCAACAATCAGCTGCACTACCTGATCCGCCACCTGTTCCGCAAGCGGTTTCGCATTTTCATTTACGATTTCGAACATGGCTTACACCCCCTATACAGTTCTTCATGATACAGTATTCTCATTTTAGACTAAATTGGTTAAATTTTCAAGTCAAAGGTTCTGATAAACGCAAAAGCGGCTTAAACCCGATTGTTTAAGCCGCTTTTCATGAGCGCTTTTTATCTGTTCAGATAGCCGCCATCAACGGGAATAATCGCACCATTCAGATAATCGGACGCGGGGGAAGCAAGGAACACAACCGGGCCTTTCATGTCTGCCGGGAGGCCCCAGCGGTGTGCCGGGATACGCGCGCTGATCTCTGCGTTCCTGCCCTCGTCTTCCAGCAGCTTGGTGTTCATATCCGTCGCCATATAGCCGGGAGCAAGCGCGTTGATCGTAATGTTCTTGCAGGCCCATTCGTTTGCAAATGCCTTGGTCAGCTGAGAAACACCGCCCTTTGAAGCCGCGTACGCCGGTACGGTGAAGCCGCCGAAGAAGGAAAGCATGGAGGCAATGTTGACAATTTTTCCGCCGCCGTTTGCAAGGAAGTGGCGTCCGGCCAACTGGCACATTGCAAACACCGAGGTCAGATTCACGTCCAAAACAAAGTTCCAGTCTTCCATCGGGAACTCTTCGCATTTATGGCGTCTCTGAACGCCCGCGCCGTTCACCAGAATATTCAGTCCGCCCATCAGTTCAACTGCTTTTTGAAATGCCGCTTCACGCTCAGCCGTATCGCTGAGGTTCACACGGATACCGTGGCATTTGAAGCCCTTCCGGCAGAACTCTGCCGCAACTTCTTCGGTTTTGGGGGACATGTCAAAAATCGTTACTTCGGCACCTGCCTCCATAAGCCCTTCCGCCATGCCGTTGCTCAGGCCCTGAGCCGCTCCGGTCACGATTGCTTTTTTTCCTGTAAGGTCGAATAGATTTGCCATAATCACAGTTCCTTCTTTATTATAATATAGTTATGCCCAGTCAGCCCTTATACTGGGTCAGCGCGGGGTCTTCCACTGCCTTTTCATAGCTGCGGCCGTCCGGTTCGAACGCCGCCAGCACCCAGAAGTAGGTGTTGCGGACCGACGGCGACGCCACGGTGGGATGGTAACCGCAGGGAGCCAGCACCATGCTGCCGCTGTGAACCGTGTGGGTTACGATATCCTCCACATCCCCGCTTTGCAGATAGCTGACGTGGAAGCCGAATTTCGGCAGGGGCATATCAAAGTAGCAGTAAGCTTCCTCCAGATATTTTTCATGCTGATGCGGAGGCCAACTCGTCCACGCGCCCTGGCCGCCCCAGGTCAAACCGGCGATGATACGGGAAGCAGGCGTCTTGGGGTCCAGAGTAAACATCACTTCACGCTGACCGACACCCTGCCCATGAATCTGATGGATATCACCGATGGGAAGCGACGGGTCATATTTCCGGAAGAACGGGGACCCGATCCCCTCGCATTTCGCGCCGCCGATATAGAAGACACAGTCTTCCAGTGCGGTGATTTTCACGGAATTACCGCCAGGAATATAAAAGGAGTCAAAGCGTTCCATCTTTTGCGCCAGCAAGGGATGATCTGTCAATTGCGCGCTGCCCGAAAGCAGAACGGGGTGCAGTTCGAGTTCACCGGAATTCAGGATGTAATATTCATTCTTCGGAAGGTTAAGACGATAGATATAGACCGCTTTGCAGTCAGCTTTACCCGGAACAATAATCTCATGGAAACCGGGCGTCTCGGGGGACTGAAATCCCCATTTTTCCATGCGTTCCTTATTGGATTGATTTTGCATATCAGTTTCCTCCTCTTTCTGTTAGATCAATCAGACAAGCAGGGTACTTAGGCCTGGAATAAATACAATCAGGAAGAACACCGCGGTATACCCGATAAAAAACGGCAGTTCTCCGCGTGCGATTTCACCCATTTTCAGCTTGGAGACGGATGCTGCCGAGAACAGGTTGACTGCAACCGGCGGCGTCATGGTCCCGATCACGTTGGAAATGGAAACAATCATGCCGAAGTGAATCGGATTGATGCCAAGACTTGCGGCAATCGGCCAGAGTACCGGTACCAGAAGCACGCAGGTTGCGATTCCTTCCAGAAAAGTGCCAAATATCAAAAGAATCACCGCAATGATAAAGCAGAACATCCATGGGGCAAGATTCATGCCGACGATTGCGCTGATTAGGTCGTTGGAGATTCCTGAGAAGGTGAACAGCCAGGAAAACGCGGTAGAAGTCGCGATAATGAACAGCATCATGGCGCTGCTTTTACCGGAATCCAGAATAATCTGGTAGATTTCTTTCAGGTTGATTTCACGGTAAACAAACACACCAACAATGAAAGAATACACAACAGCGACAGCGGCGGACTCGGTGGGAGTCAGCAGGCCGGAATAGATACCACCCAGAATAATGACCGGAAGCAAAATGGCGGGGATTGCTTTAAAGAAATTGATTCCAAGTTCCCGCAGTGTGATTTTTTCAGAGTTTTTAGGCCACTGCTCTTTGTTGGCCAGGAAGATGGAAACCCCTACCAGCACGACTGCGATCATGACACCGGCTACAATACCGCCTTTGAACATATCACCGACGGAACTGCTGGTAATCGTGCAGTAAACCACCATGATAATCGACGGCGGGATAATTGGGCCAAGACCGCCCGATACAGCGAGGAGGCCCGCGCAGCGTTCCGGCGGATAGCCGAGTTTTACCATTTCAGGGTACAGCATCGATCCGATTGCCAGAACAGTCGCCGGCGCGGAACCGGACAGCGCGGCGAAAAACGCACAGGCCAGCACCATTGCGTAAGCCATGCCGCCGCGCACGTTGCCGATAATGCTGTTGCAAAAATCGACAAGACGGCGGGAAATACCGCCCTTGGTCATAAAATTGCCCGCAAGGACAAAAAATGGAATTGCCATAATGGAAACGGAATCCAAGGCAGTAAACATGCGCTGCGGAATGACAGCCAGCGGCACATCAAAGGTCAGCAAAGATGCAAGCGTCGCGGCACCTAATGAAACGGAAATCGGCACGCCGATGATCAGAAGAACAATCAATGTTCCAAACAGGACTAATGCGGTCATGCGTTTTCCTCCTTTCCGGTCTGTTTATTCAAGAGCAGCATAATTAAAGCGGCAGACTGAATCACCGTAATGATTCCAAAGCTCAGCGGCAGCGCAAAATAAGGCACCACCATCGGCAGCTTCAGCCCCGGGGACATCTGCCCGGAGGTGATCTGTGTCTGAAGAATCGTAAAGGAATTGAAGAAACAGATCGCGGAAAAACCAATTACAACCAGCTGCGCAATTACGCGCACGATTTTTGCCGTAATGCCGTGTAGATGATCGGTTACCGCGGTAATGGAAATCTGTGTACCGTCACGAAGACCGGCCTCAGCGGCCAGCAGCGCCATATAAACCATGCAATAACGGGCAAGTTCCTCAAACCAGGAGATTCCCGCGTGAACCAAATTGCGGTTGACAACCTGTGCAAACGAAGCGATTACCATCACTACAAAGGTTGCCACAAGGATGAAATTCTCTATCTTCTGCAGCCAGCCAAGGACTTTCTTCATGTAGTCTCCTCCTTAAAACATTTCGATTGGGGATGCCTGCGCATCCCCAATCGAAAACCTGAATCAGCTTAAATTATGCAGCTTTGTCGGCAGCAATGGCATCCAGCCATTCCTGAGGCATTCTGTCCTTGAACTGCTCCATAGCGGGCTGAACAGCTGCCTGCAGGGTAGCGGTGTCGATGTCATGGAAGGTAACGCCTTTTTCGGTCAGCTCTTTTTCAGCGGCTTCGTTTGCTTCCACCAGATACTGGCGCTGTTTGTCGCAGCCTGCTTTCACACCTTCGGTGAATTTGTCCTTCAGGTCATCCGGAATCTGGTTCCATGCCTTATCGGAAACGCCCACACCGATGAAAACAAAGAGGTGCTGGGAACGGGTGATGTTTTTGGTGATTTCGTAGAAATTATTTGCCAGAACATTCGCGGTAGCATTTTCAGCAGCGTCAATGGTGTGCTGCTGCAGGGCGGTGAACTGGTCGCCGGCAGCCATCGGAGTGGCAATCGCGCCCAGTGCGTTGAAGGCTGCCATGTGGATGTCATTTTCCATCGTGCGGATCTTGACGCCCTTGAAGTCTTCGATCTTTTCAATCGGATTTACGGAAAAGACATTACGGAAACCGGACTCCATCCAGCCTACCATATGTACGCCCTGTGCCGCGGTCTTTTCCGCGATCAGCTGGCCAAGCTTGCCGTCGATCACCTTGTGGGCCTCATCGGCATTGGCAAACAGGAACGGCTGGTCCAGAACCGCCATTTCAGGGACAAAGGAAGTAAGCACAGCAGAAGCGGTCGTGCAGATGTCGATGGTTCCCATCTGCGCGCCTTCATACATGTCGCGCTCATTGCCCAGCTGGCCGCCCGCGTAAACAGTGATTTCAATTTTGCCGTCGGTCGCTTTTTTGACTTCCTCCGCGATCGCCTGAGCGCCTTTATAGTAGTTCGAGTTTTCAGGGTCGACCATGCCGAGCTTCAGCTTGATGACGTCGCCCGAAGCCGCAGAGGAATCGGTTGCCTCGGAGCCGGCAGAAGCGGCTGGTGCAGATGCATCAGCGGAAGAAACAGGGGTTTCTGCCTGTTTGCTGCCGCAGCCGGCAAACGCCGACATTACCATAGCAGCAGCCATAATGGTAGCCATTGTTCTTTTCATGTTAAAACTCTCCTTCATACTTGACATCAGAGCGGCCACGCCTGCTCTGGGAAATGGCGTTACGTACATGCATGAAGTCCTGCATCACTCGGTTCCTTGCTGCAAAATGCACTTTTGTTGCACGACGTCATATGTCGTAACCTCACCGCCCAATACTAGCAGTTCGTTTTCTTTCTGTCAATCATTTTCAAGCAAGATTGTTTGATTCGCTACATTAATTTTTCTTTTTTTGTATAAATCGCTATCGCCTGCAAATCTGATCTGCGCCAAATTCGATGATCTGTTCCATAGATCCCATTAATTTTGGATTCTCCCCTGAGACATCCTACCAATTTCATGGAATCACACATGTTTAAAACTGTTTTCGTCCATATGAAAGAACAACTTCGGCATCTATCATTGCTGCCCCGAAATTCCACACAAATTTCTATTGCGGGCACAATTATTCTTTGGATAAAACTCAAGATAGGTTGTTTTTCGCTGACGGATGATGTATGATGTATTTACAAATTACGCTGTGTTTTTGGATAACAAGATTGTTGGCTAGGGGTTTTTAAAATGTTTGAAGTGATTTTCGATAACGGAAAACCGCTGACCGAGCGAGTTTCCAGCCAAATTATTCAAATGGTGCAGGAAAGTCAGCTGAAACCGGGTGACAAACTGCCGAACGAATTTGATTTGGCGCAGAGGTTGAACGTCGGACGGGGTACTGTGCGCGAAGCGGTCAAACTGCTTGTTTCCCGCAATGTGCTGGAGATCCGCCGTGGAAAAGGAACCTTTGTCACAGAGCGCGTTGGCGTCAGTGATGATCCGCTGGGGCTGACCTTTATCCGTGATAAGCATAAACTGGCCACCGATATGCAGGACATTCGTGTCATGATCGAGCCGCAGATTGCGGCAATGGCCGCGGCGCGCGCCACCCTTGATGATGTGGCGGAAATGCGCAGGCTTTGCGCAGAAATTGAGCGGCTGGCCCCTCTGGGGGAAGATTATCAGGAATACGATGTTGAACTGCATACCTGTATTGCCCGCAGTACAAAAAATATTGTTGTGCCCAATTTAATTCCAATCATAAACAAAGGTATCGCGTTGTTTATGGACCTCAGCAACCGTATATACTGGCCGGATACACTGAAGCACCATCGCGAAGTGGTGGATGCCATTGAGCGGCATGACCCCGACGCGGCGCGCAGTGCCATGCTGTGCCATACGATGCTGAATCGGCAGTGCATGGAATCTATCCAGAAAAAGATGCAATCCGCGCAGTAACATAAAAACACCGCCGATTTCGGCGGTGTTTTTATTGAATGCATATTGTGTGATTTATACAAGAAACTGTTTTAAAAAGCAGTAATATTCACAGTTTTCAAATTTATCACTTGACAGAGCTTCCTTTTCTGGGTACGATTAGCCAGAAAGATACGTCGTCGGACGTCGTTCAACTTGAGCTGATTATGCATCAAGGATTGCATTCTGCAATCTGGCTGACCATCAGAGCGGCCCGAAGAAAAGGTCCGGCGGTGAAAGATAATCCAGCCACACAAGTGGTTTTGAAAGGTGATAACAATATGGCAGTGGTATTAGACGAAGCCTACAAATTCGGGGCGGGGCGTTATATTCAGGGGGAAAGCATTCTGGAAAAAGCAGGCAAAGAAATCCTGCGCGTCGGGAAAAAAGCCTATCTGATCGGCGGGCCGCGCGCTTTGGCCGTGGCAAAAGACCGGCTTGAAAAGGGCTTGATCGAGGCAGGCCTCACCTACACGTTTGAGGAATATCAGGGCTTAAACACTTATGAAAAAGCGAAGGCCGCGGCCGAAACCGTCAAGGCGGAAGGTTTTGACGTAATCGTCGGTGTTGGCGGCGGAAAAATCATGGATCTGTCCAAAGCAATCGCTTATTTTGCCGGATGCCCCGTCGTAAACATCCCCACCTCAATTGCCACCTGTGCGGCATTCACCCCGCTGAGCGTGATGTACACGGAAGCGGGAGCTTCTTTGGGCAGCCTGCGTTTTGAATTTGAGGTATCTGCCGTTCTGGTAGATATGGACATTATCGTCCATGAACCGCCCCGGTATGTCAGCGCCGGTATTTTAGACGCCATGGCAAAACTAATTGAAATTAAGAACGGGCATCCGGTGATTACGCTGGAGGACTTCCCGGTCGATCTGTTTACTTCTTACACGCTTGCGGAGTACACCTACCGGGAACTGCTGCGGCTTGCCAGAACTGCCTATCAGGATGTGGAAGCCCACCGGATGACAAAAGCCGTCCAGGATGTCACCTTTATCAATGTTGCGGTGACCGGCATGATCAGCGGAATTTCGAAGGGCTTTGGCCAGTCTGCGATCGGTCATGAAATCTATGAACGTATCCGTACTTATTTTACGCAGGAAGCAAAAGACTATCTGCATGGCGAAATTGTGGCTGTCGGGCTGCTTGCGCAGCTCTATTACAACCAGACCCCCGAAAAGGTGCCGGAATTCAAGGCACTGATGCAGGAAATGGGCATGCCCGCTTCCCTGCACGACATCCATGTGGAACCCAGCGAGGAAAACCTGCTGAAGCTGAAAAACGGCATTCTGGAGAGTCCCTTTATTGACCCTCAGACACCGGAAAATGTCCAGAAGCTGACCGAAGCGCTGAGATGCATGATCTGAATCTGTTTTTTCATTTTTCTCCTAATTGATACAGAACAAGCGCCTGTCTGAGCCAGACAGGCGCTTGTTCTTGTCAGTCGCAATTTGGAAAAATGAACAGCTCCTCAATCGGCGTCCCTACCGCGCGGGAAATATCGATTGCCAGTTTTAAGGATGGGTTATATTTTCCGGCTTCCAGCCGGATAATGGTTTCCCTGCGGACATGAACTCTGGACGCCAATTCCTCCTGTGTCATTTCCGCCAGCTGCCGGTATTTTTTTAAATTGCAGATAAATTCCTCCATGGCTTTTATTTTTCCTCCAGCTGATATAGTTTAGCCGCATAGGAAAGAATCAGCACAGCAACACAAATTGAAACGGCAAGTGTCAGGAGCGTGCTACTTTCCGGCAATATCAACACCAGCAGGAACAACACAAACAGTTCAAATGAGGCGATCTGAAACGCGAACGCTTTTGCCGTCTTGACATCCTCCCGGTACCGTTCGTCCGGCAGTTCCACATGAAGCCTTGCCAGCCAGAAATAGGAAAAATAGGCAAACCACGCAAATGCGCACAGATCGGTTGCCTCCCCCGTCCAGAAATAGGAGAATCCCTGTAATCCAAAAAGTCCCAGAAACCCCATCCACATTCTCCGATTTTTCACTGTATGTTTCATCTTCAATTTGCACCCCTTAGATAGTGATATATTTATCACTTAATGAGATAAATATATCACTATCGCAGATAAAATGCAAGGTTATTTACAAAAAACCCCGCGGCAAATTTTGCCGCGGGGTTTGGTTCAATTTTTGAAACAGTAGTCCACTACCCGCTCGGGCAAAGCAGTCATGTGTGCAATCTGGCCTGCCGTCCAACCATTGCAGCGGCAGTCGTAAACCGTCTGCTCGTCCAGCAGCAGATAGCCGGCGAATAAATCGGCTTCCCGCTCAAACCGGGCGGCTATAAAACCGGTGTTCTCCTTCAAAAACATAAAGTTATGACCGGAATGCAGCACCGCATGCCCAAGCTCATGGGCACACACCGCCCTTCGTTCCTGCCCGTCAGAGAGTCCGGCATTCAGATAGATCATCTGAATCCCCATGATAAAGGTGTAAAATCCCCGGATAGTTTGCGGAAGTGCAGCCCGCAGTACACAAACATCAAGCCCTTCGCAGATCTCAAACGGATCGGAAGTGCCAAAACGTGCGGCAAGCCCAACCGCGGTATTTTTAATGGCTTCCATGAAATCCTCCTGTCAGTTTTCACCATTCCCGCCGTCCGGAGGTTTGCGGCGCAGCTTATTCATTGCCACCATCGTACCAATCTCAATCGCATTGATCACCTGCGCGATATCCTCATCAGAAAGCGGCACACCTTGAAACATCAGCCCTTCCTGATTCATCAGACGGCTGCGGAACTCATCAATTACCTCATGAAGTTCTGCATTTGGCGGGAGATCGCCGGGCGCGGGGCCGCCCAACAGGAAATAGTCGCTTGAAACATCAAACAGACGGCAGAGGGCGGTCAGTGTTTTGTGATCCGGTTCCCGCCTGCCCTGTTCATACATGCCGATGGTGCTGGCAGATACCCCCAAAGCAGTTCCCAGCTCCTGCTGCGTCAAATTGCGCTTTTTGCGCAGCGCTTTCAGCCTGTTTCCTATCATTGCGATCACCTCACTGGTTCGATATTATCACACAACGTGTAGAAATGCAACCATTAAATTTTATTTTTTTCGATTCTTTCGGTTGACATAACACGAATCGTGTGCTACTTTGAAATTAGAACAAATGTTCTACACAATTTGTGATACAGGAGGGATGAAATTGAATTTAAAACAGCTTTCTGACGAATACCGCGCAGCTGCCGATCGGCTCCAGGACCGGATTGCGGCGCTGCGGGCGGAACTGCCGACGGCGCGCGGTGAAAAAGCGTTTGCGATGCAGAAACGCATCGATCTGCTCTATGCCGAACTGCTCGATGTGCGCACAGTAATGGGATATCTGCGGAATTACTATAATGACTGACAGGAGGCATCCATGTTTCAAAAAAAGCGCAGGGCCTTTTCCCTTTCCGATTTTGAGCGGATTTCAGCGGATTCCGCAAAAGCGGACAACAGCAGGGAGCTTGACGCTTACCGCCGGTTTCTTTCGGCAGCGATCAAAGCACTGCCCACCGGACAGAGGGAAGCTGTGGTTTTATATTATCAGGAAGGGCTGACGATCGAACAGGCGGCGCGGCAATTGCAGGTAAGCGTTTCCACTGTGTGGCGGCGGCTGAAAGCGGCAAAACAGTTTCTCCAACTTGCCGCAAAGCTCTGTATTGACGCAGGCCTGCTCCGCTGAATGCATTTGTAAAAAAGATTGACATTTTGACGGTTTTGTTATAAAATTATCATAGATATATAGACTCATATGAGCAAAATTATGTGCATAAAGGAAAAGGAGAATCGGTGTTATGCCAAAACACGAAGGAGTCTCTTTATCAGTAATTAAGCGCCTCCCCAGGTATTACCGCTTTTTGGGCGATTTACTGAAAAAAGACGTCACCCGCATTTCCTCTCGTGAGCTGGCACAGCTCATGCGTTTGACTGCCTCTCAAATCAGGCAGGATCTGAACTGCTTCGGCGGATTCGGGCAGCAGGGATACGGATATAATGTCGCCGCGCTTCATAACGAAATCGGCAATATTTTAGGTCTTAACCGCATTACCAGCATTATCCTGCTGGGTGCCGGCAATCTCGGACGGGCCATTGCGAAACATATGAATTTTGAAACCCGCGGATTCCGGCTGGACGGTATATTCGACACCAGCCCGGCTGTGATCGGCCAGCCTGTGAACGATCTGATCGTTCGGGATATGGCGACTTTGGAGTCTTTCTGCGAAGAATACCACCCAAAAGCCGCAATTCTTTGTATCCCGAAGGAGGTTACGCTGGAGACAGCCGAACGCCTGATCAAGCTTGGTGTCAATTGTTTCTGGAATTTTTCCCATTACGATCTGTCGCTCGTATTTGAGCATGTAATCGTGGAAAATGTGCATCTCGGGGACAGCCTCATGACGCTTTGCTACCGGATCAATGACAACGATGAAACCAGTATTGAAGAGTAAAAGTAACCCGCTTCCGCAATGCGGAGGCGGGTTATTTTTCGCTTTGCTTACAGGGCGTTTGCAATCTGTGCAAACTGTTCCATGGAAAGCTGCTCCGCGCGGGCTGTCGGCGGCACTTCGGCATGTTCCAGAACCTGCGCCGCCCGTTCCTTGGAAATAGACAGGCCGGTTGACAAACAGTTTAAAATCGTTTTTCTGCGCATGGAGAATGCGGCGCGCACCACTTTAAAAAAAGTTTTACAGTCCGCGTCAACCGCGGGCTTTTCATGAATATCCAGACGGATGACCGTGGAATCCACATCCGGCGAGGGCAAAAAACTTCCCCGTGAAACCTGAAACAGCACCTTCGGCTCGCTGTAATAGCGCACGGCAATTGTAACCGCGCCTACCTCCCGCGTACCCGGCTTCGCGCAGAGACGCTGCGCCGCCTCCTTTTGCACCATTACAGTGATCGACCGGATGGGCAGCCTCTGCTCCAGCAGGGCCATCAAAATCGGCGACGTTATATAATAAGGAAGGTTTGCGCATACAACGACCTCCATGCCCCGGAACTTTTCCTCAATCAGCGACCGGAGATCGACCTTCATGACGTCGGCATGGATTATTTCCACGTTCGCGCATTCGGACAGCGTTTCATCCAATACAGGAAGCAAACGGTCGTCAATCTCAATGCAGACCACCTTGTCCGCGCGCTTGGAAAGTTCCTTTGTCAGTACACCGACGCCCGCCCCGATCTCGATGACCCCCACTCCTGGCTTTGCGCCGCCCAGTTCTGCCATACGGGGGCAAACCGTCGGGTTAATGAGAAAATTCTGGCCCAGCGCTTTGGAAAACGTAAATCCATGCCTCTGCATGACCTCCCGGATCACGCCAATATTGGAAAGATTTTCCATAGATTCTCCAATCTTTTCTGTCTTTGAAAATGTAATTCTTGCCTGTCCCGCCGCCGCAGTGTATAATAGACTAAATTCCCCCGCGGAAGGCTGACAGAACAGTTCTATTATAAAGGATGTGAACCGATATGACAAGACGCGATAAAACCAACTATTACCTGGATATTGCCGAAACCGTTATCGAACGCGGAACCTGCCTGCGCCGGAATTTCGGTGCGATCATCGTGAAAAATGATCAGATTGTTTCCACAGGCTATGTCGGCGCGCCAAGAGGACGCAAAAACTGCTGCGACCTCGGTTACTGCACCCGCGCCAAACTCAACGTCCCCCGTGGAGAGCGTTATGAGCTCTGCCGTTCCGTCCACGCGGAGATGAACGCGATCATCCACGCTTCCCGCGCGGAAATGCTGGGCGCGACCCTTTATCTGGTGGGCAAAGAATTTGACACAGGCGAATATGTGAATAACGCCTGCCCATGTTCCATGTGCACCCGCCTGATTATCAACGCGGGCATTACCACTGTTATCGTGCGGGATGACCGCGACCACTACCGTGTATTCGATGTATCCGAGGAATGGATTGATAAAGACGAGTCTCTTCTCGGACTTTCGAACTATTAATCTATCCTTCTTATCCGTCATAAATTCTAAGGCGGGACGGCCGTTTTGCCGTCCCTTTTTTCGCGCCCTTTCGTTTGACATTTAATACATGGATGTTATAATTATCTTGTATGTTTTGCCGCATGTTTTCATGAAGATTTGTCAAAGCTAAAGTCGTTACCGATTTGAAGGAGGTATTCGATTTGAAAGCATTTGACGACCACGGTTTGAAGGCGGAAGACGACGAGCCGGACACCCCACAGAAGGAACAGGAGCCCGAGCAGGATGACGGACAGGGGGACGGCGGCGACGAGCAGACCCGGCAAATCGTGGAGACCGGCGGCGTGACCACGCGCAAAGGCAAGCATGTGATCCATTGCCTGACCATTATCGGCCAGGTGGAGGGTCATTTTATCCTGCCCGCCCAAAACAAGACCACCAAATATGAGCATGTCATCCCCCAACTGGTCGCAGTTGAGCAGGACCCGGAAATTGAAGGCCTTGTGATCATCCTCAATACGGTGGGTGGCGATGTGGAAGCCGGGCTTGCAATCGCCGAGCTGCTTTCCGGAATGCGCAAGCCTACCGTTTCGCTGGTGCTTGGCGGCGGCCATTCCATTGGGGTCCCTTTGGCATGCAGCGCGCGCAAAAGCTTCATTGTCCCGTCCGCTACCATGACAATCCACCCTGTGCGGATGAACGGACTGGTGCTTGGAATTCCTCAGACGCTATCCTATTTTGACAAAATGCAGGAACGAATTGTAAAATTCGTCACCACAAACTCAAAAATTTCACCCGAACGGTTCCGTCAGCTGATGATGAACAAAGATGAGCTTGTCATGGATGTCGGTACCGTACTCGACGGGCAGGCCGCCGTGGACGAAGGGCTGATCGACTCTCTGGGCGGAGTGGCCGACGTGATCGACGCCCTTTACCAGATGATTGAGGAGGATACAAAAGCATGATTCTTCATTCGATTATCCCTCCGGAAGCGATATTTCCTGACGAGCCTACGGAATTTGAGACGCGGCAGATGCGCAGCGGATTTATACAAGGTGTAAATATCAACGGGAAATTTACCGTTTCCCGGCTGATTTCGACAGACCCGTCGCTCTATCTCGACCCGCGCTATACGCCGGGCAGCACACTGAACTAATCCTGCCGCCGTTTGATGCAGACGGCGGCGTACATAATCATGAAAAGGGGATTTCTACATATGACCGTATTGGAAGCTTTTTTGCAGGGCATTTTGCAGGGGCTGACTGAATTTTTGCCGGTGTCCAGTTCCGGGCACCTCTCTTTATTTCAATATTTTACCGGAAACAGCGGGGAGTCCGGTTTTCTGTTTTCCATTCTGCTGCACGCGGGAACGCTGGTCGCCGTCTGCATTGTTTTCTGGAAAACAATTTGGGGGCTGATTCAGGAAGCCTTTTCCCTGCTCCATGATCTGTTTACCGGCAGGTTTGATGCAAAACAGATGCGTCCCCAGCGCAGAATGCTGCTGTTTCTGGTGCTTTCCCTTCTGCCGCTGTTTCTGATGTTCCTGTTTAAGGATGCCATTTCCTCTTTCTCCGAAGACAAGGACATTGTTGTGGAAGGATTCTGCTTTTTAATTACCGGGACCCTGCTGATGTTCGCCTACGGCGCAGACAAGGGGCGGAAAAAAGCCGGTTCCATGACCGCGCGGGACGCGCTGGCGGTGGGCGGCGCGCAGCTTTTTGCCACCATGCCGGGCATTTCCCGTTCCGGCTCCACAATTACCGCCGGTTTGCTCTGCGGATTTGACCGCGCCTATGCGGTAACCTATTCGTTTATCCTCGGCATTCCCGCTGTTCTCGGCGCGATTGTTCTGGAAGCAAAGGACGCTGCGGAGGCCGGCAGTATTGGACTTCCCCTTTCTGTTATTCTGATTGGATTTTTTAGTTCCATGCTGTTCGGAATCCTTTCCATCAAGCTGGTGCAGTGGATTGTGAAAGGCAACAAATTGAATTATTTCGGCTGGTACACGCTGGCACTTGGTATTGCGACCATCTCTGTCGGCGCGATTGATCATTTCACCGGCTATGCGATCCAGCGTCTGATTGCAGGCTGACAGGTGACAGAAGTTACTACAAGGCATGGAGGAACATTATGGCAACAAAATCAACAACCCGTAAATCCCGCGGCCGCAGCAAGGCAGCCGCCACACGCTCACGCAACGCGGCCCAGCAAAAAGCGCGCAGACAGATGCACGCACTGGTCCTGTTTGCTGTCGGCATATTTACGGGGGCACTGACCCTTTTTAAGGGGGCCAGCCTTTGGAACTGGCTGCATAATTTTATGTTCGGCATTTTGGGTGCCGGTTCCGTTTTTGTTTCCGTTCTGATGATTTACATAGCCATCCTTCTGACCATGGACAAGCCATGGAAAGCACGCGCGTGGGAATCCGGCTTTTTGCTCGCGTTTTTCTGCGGCGCCTGGCAGATTTTCAGCATGGGAATTCCCGAATCCACCCATGTGCTGGATATGATTGTAGAATGCGTGGTACTTGGCATCCAGGGGAAAAGCGGAGGCCTCATCGGCGCGGCGACCGGACTGCCGCTTCTGCTGTCCTTTGGGAAACTCGGGGCAGGAATCACCATTGTCCTGCTAATTTTTGTTTTTGCAATGCTGATTACGGGAAGCACGCTGATCGGTCTGGCGCGTGCCGCGCACCAGCCGGTACAGAAAATTGGGGAAAGCTATGCCGAGCAGATGGAGCGCATGGAACAGCGGCGTTCCGCACGCAGCGTGGATATTCCGCTGGACCACAATAAAGATGCGATCGATATTCCGTTGGAGGCTCTAAAACAGAACGCAAAACCTGCACCGCAGCAGATCGGCCCCGAAGATCCCGCGCATAGCGCGGACCTTCCGTTGGACGCTCCCCCCCGCAAGAACAGGAAATTTGACATTGACATTCCCCTGGACGACAATTTCGACCCCTCGCAGGCCGGGGGATTCTCACTGTCGGTCGCAGACAGCGAACCGATGCAGTTTGTGCAGGCACAGCCATCACTGGACGAGCTGGTTAACAGTGCCGCGACGGAGAGCGGAAAATTTGAGTTCCGCGCCGACTCTGTGCCGGAACAGGAGCCGGGCACGGAACTCGTTTCGGCGGAAAATCCAGAGCCTGACCCAATTCCGGCGCATCTCTTCGAGAAGTGTTCTCCCAAGCCTGAGGCTCCCGTTTCCGTGGCAGAAATACCTGAAAATCCCGATAAACTGACCTGGCAGGAAGCGGCAAGCGAACGTCCGGCGCCCCCCGCCTATGTCCTGCCATCCGTCGGCCTGCTGAGGGAACCTCAGCGGAAAAATGAAGCCGGCATGGCGGATGAACTGAAATCCAACGCTCAGCGGCTTGTCGATACCCTCTCGAGCTTCGGCGTGCAGACGCGCATTGTGGATATTTCACGCGGACCGGCCGTCACACGCTATGAGCTCCAGCCCTCCGCCGGCGTGAAAATCAGTAAAATCACCGGCCTTGCGGACGACATTGCGCTGAACCTCGCGGCCGCGGGCGTGCGTATTGAAGCGCCGATCCCGAATAAAGCCGCCGTCGGCATCGAGGTGCCGAATAAGTTGATCAGCACGGTAACCATCCGCGAAATCATCGATTCCGAAGCGTTCCGCTCTTCTAAAAGCAAGCTGACCGTCGCGCTCGGACGCGACATCGCGGGCAATGTCACACTCGCTGATATTGCGAAAATGCCTCACCTGCTGATCGCAGGTTCCACCGGCTCCGGAAAATCGGTATGCATCAACTCGATTATCATTTCCCTGCTGTATAAGTCGACCCCCGATGAGGTGCGTTTCCTGATGATCGACCCCAAGGTAGTTGAACTGGGTGTCTATAACGGCATTCCGCAATTGCTTGTCCCTGTGGTGACAGAACCCAAAAAAGCAGCCGGCGCACTTTCCTGGGCGGTCACTGAAATGCTCAAGCGCTACAAGCTGTTCGCGGATAATTCGGTGCGCGACCTCACCTCTTATAACCACCTCGCCGAGAAAACGGAAGGAATGGACAAGCTGCCGCAGGTCGTCATTATCATCGACGAGCTGGCGGACCTGATGATGGCGGCGCCAAATGAGATTGAAGATTATATCTGCCGCCTTGCGCAGATGGCGCGTGCCGCAGGCATGCACCTGATCATCGCAACCCAGCGCCCCTCTGTGGATGTCATCACCGGCGTCATCAAAGCGAACATCCCTTCCCGCATCGCGTTCGCGGTTTCCTCTCAAATCGATTCCCGTACCATTCTCGATATGGGAGGAGCGGAAAAGCTGCTCGGGCGGGGTGATATGCTCTTTAACCCGGTCGGTGCCTCAAAACCGGTGCGCGTGCAGGGCTGCTTTGTAACCGATGAGGAGATTGAAAGTATCCTCGCCTTTATTAAAAATGACGCTTCCGCGGAATATGACGACAGCATTGTGCAGGAGATTGACAACCATGTGGTCGCCGGAAAAGGCAGCCGTTCCGGCGGCGCGGAAAGTTCCGACAGCGATGATGGCGACAGCGAGGACGAAATGCTCATGCCGGCCATTGAGTGCGTCGTGGAAGCCGGCATGGCCTCCACTTCCTTGCTGCAGCGCCGCCTGAAGCTGGGTTATGCGCGTGCCGCGCGCATCGTGGACGAGATGGAAGCCCGCGGAATTGTTGGCCCGTTTGAAGGCAGCAAGCCCCGGCAGGTACTGATCTCTCCCGAACGATTGGCGGAGATGAAGCTCTCCAGGCAGGACTGACAGGAAAAAGGGCGGGAATCTCCCGGCCCTTTTCTTTCTTCGATAAAATTGTGATTTTGAAAGGTATTGGTTTATGTTTTTACCGCTTACAAAAGAGGAGGCCGCGGCGCGCGGCTGGGACGAACTTGATTTTATCTGTGTCACTGGGGACGCCTATGTGGATCATCCCAGTTTTGGAATCGCGATCGTGTCCCGCCTGCTGGAATCGCTTGGCTATCGCGTCGCGATGATCGCGCAGCCCACCAAAGACAGCGATTTTACCCGCTTCGGCGCGCCGAAATACGGGTGGTGGGTAAATGGCGGCAATATCGATTCGATGGTGGCGCATTATACCGCCGCCAAGCGCCTGCGCAGCGACGACGCCTATACGCCCGGCGGAAAAGCCGGAAAGCGTCCCGACCGCGCGGTTACGGTCTATTGCAGCCGCATCCGTTCCCTTTACCCGGACGCGCGGATTGTGATCGGCGGGCTGGAAGCCTCCATGCGCCGCTTTGCGCACTATGACTACTGGAAGGATGAGGTCATGCCCTCCATTCTGGTGGACAGCACCGCTGACCTGCTGATCTTCGGCATGGGCGAAAAGCAGACGGAACTCATTGCGCGCGAACTGGAAAAAGGAACCCCGGCCTCGCAAATACGCTGCCGGGGAGTCTGCTATCTGACCGATCAATTGGGGCTGCCGACTGATGCCGTTTCAGTCGCGTCCTACACGAAGGTAAAGGAGAACAAGCTCTCCTACGCAAAGGCCACCCATACGGAGATTGAGGAGCAGGATGCCGTGCGCGGCCGGAAAATTATTCAGAAACAGGGGAACAACCTCTTCCTTGTTCAGACGGAGCCGATGCCCGCTTTGAATACCGGGGAGCTGGACACTGTGTTTGCCCTGCCGTTTGAGCGGATGTACCATCCGAGCTATGAGGTGCAGGGCGGCGTGGACGCCATCAAGGAAGTGGAATTTTCCATCATGCACAACCGCGGCTGCTTCGGCAACTGCAACTTCTGCTCCATTGCTTTCCATCAGGGGCGGTCGGTCACCTGCCGCAGCGAGGAATCCATTGTGCGGGAAGCGGAAAGCTTCACAAAAAACCCGCGTTTCAAGGGCATTATCAGCGATGTCGGCGGACCGTCGGCCAATTTCCGGCATCCGTCCTGCCAAAAGCAGTTAGAAAAAGGGCTTTGCGCGGACCGCAAATGCCTCGCACCCACCCCCTGCCCGGCTCTGAAAGTCGATCACAGCGACTATCTGGAAATCCTGCGCCGCCTGCGCGAGCTGCCGGGCGTGAAGCGGGTATTTGTCCGTTCCGGCCTGCGCTATGATTATATGATGCTCGAAAAGGACGACCGCTTTATGCGCGAGCTGCTGCAATATCATGTCAGCGGGCAGCTGAAGGTCGCGCCGGAACACTGCAGCCCCAACGTGCTGGACTGCATGGGCAAACCGCATATCGAGGTCTACGAGCGGTTTGCCGAACGGTTCTACCGTTTGACCAAACAGGCGGGCAAGGAACAGTACCTCGTCCCCTACCTGATTTCGTCCCACCCCGGCTCGACGCTCAGGGATGCCGTCAATCTGGCGGTATTCCTGAAAAAGAACCGCATCCGCCCCGAACAGGTGCAGGACTTTTACCCCACGCCCGGAACAGTATCCACCTGCATGTTCTACACCGGGCTGGACCCCTATACGCTCAAGGAAGTGTTTGTGCCGCAGACGCAGGAGGATAAATGGCTCCAGCGTTCCCTGCTTCAGTATTTCAAACCGGAGAACCGGCGGGCGGTCATGACGGCGCTGAAAAAAGCGGGGCGCGAGGATTTGATCGGCACCGGCCCGAACTGCCTGATTCCGCCCGACCGCGAACAGGCGGGACGCTCCGTCCCTCAGCCCTCTGCAAAAAACGCGGAGCAATCGGGCAGCAAGTCCCGGCACGTCCGCGGTCGGGAACGCGAACGCAATGATTTTTCAGCCGGGAAACCCAAAACGGGGAAAAACAGCGCTTATTCAAAATCCAGACGGCCGCGCTGACCGGCAGATCAGCCATAACAGACCAAACGGAGGCTGAACGATGTATCGGAAACGTAAATTTGCCAAAAAAGTATTCATTAACGTCGCCTCGCTTGCGCTTGCCGCTGTCCTGCTGCTTGCAGGCAATCAATATTTGGGCAATCGGCTGGACCTGCCGCCGCTCCCAAAGAATGTTACCCAGACGGTTTCCGACGCTGTTTCCGGCATACTGGATGCCGCCGGCGACATCGTGGACAGCCTGTATCAAAAGGCCGATCTTGCACAGGCTAAGACAGACGCGCAGGGAAACCTGCTGGTGCACTTTATCGACGTCGGGCAGGGGGACTGTGAGCTGATTCAGGCGCCCGAAGCTAATGTGCTCATCGATGCCGGAGATGTCGGGGAAGGCGATCTGGTGGTTGATTATTTAAAGGCGCAGGGCGTTGAAAGAATTGATTACCTGCTGGCGACACACCCCCATGCGGACCATATCGGCGGAATGCCCGAGGTGGTGGAGGCATTTGAAATCGGCAAGGTGCTGTTTTCCGATGTACCTGCCGATTTAATCCCAACGACTAAAATCTATGAACAGCTGCTCGACAGTATCGCCGGAAAAGGGCTGAAAATTACGAAAGCAAGCCCCGGTATCGCCTATGATCTGGGGGACGGCGCTATGCTCAAAATTCTGGCGCCGCTCAATCAGGACCAGGAAGATTTAAATGAGAATTCCATTGTCTGCCGTCTGGATTTTGGGGAAACCTCTTTTCTGTTCACAGGCGACGCGGGAATCAGCAGCGAGAATGATATGATCAAGCGATATGGCAGCACCCTTTCCGCAACCGTCCTCAAGCTGGGACACCACGGCAGCAACACCGCGACGCAGGAAAAATGGCTGAATCAGGTCAATCCAAAGATTGTTGTGGCGGAAGTGGGTGCCGATAATAAATACGGCCACCCGCACAAAGAGATTTTACAGCGGATTGAGGAACGCGGCCTGACCTTTTACCGCACCGACCGAAACGGCACGATTGTGATGGCTTCCGACGGCGGTGATATAACGGTTACTGCTGAGAAAGAATAAAAGCGCGCGGCGGACGCGTATCGCTTTTTGTTGCGGAAACATGGAGAATTGTATCCTGTTCGGCTAAATGAATTGACAGGAAAATTCCTGCGGGCTATACTGAAATCGACCTGTATCGGATGAATAAGCATATAAAAGGAGACCTGATCATATGGCAATTTTAATCACCGGAGGCGCGGGATATATCGGCAGCCATACCTGTGTGGAGCTGCTGAAAGCCGGAAAAGAGATTGTAGTGGCTGATAACTTTTCCAACTCCAAACCGGAGGCTCTGAAACGTATCCGCAAGATTACCGGCAAGGATTTCAAATTTTATGAGGTTGATCTGCTCGACCGCGTCGGTGTAGAGCGGGTGTTCCAGCAAAATACGATCGATGCCGTTATCCATTTTGCCGGGCTGAAAGCGGTGGGAGAATCATGCAGCATCCCTTTGAGCTATTACCACAACAACATTACCGGCACCCTGATCCTCTGCGAAATCATGTCGGCGCACAACTGCAAAAAAATCGTCTTTTCCTCATCCGCAACGGTTTACGGCATGCACAATACCGTACCGTTCCGGGAAGATATGCCGCTTTCGGCCACCAATCCGTACGGCGCAACCAAGCTGTTTATTGAACGGATTCTGGCCGACCTGCAAAAAGCGGACCCGGAATGGGGCGTCTGCCTGCTGCGTTACTTCAACCCGATCGGCGCGCATGAAAGCGGGCTTTTGGGCGAAGACCCGAACGGCATCCCCAACAACCTGCTGCCTTATATCGCGCAGGTAGCCACCGGTAAGCTCAAAGAGCTGTCCGTTTACGGAAACGATTATGATACGCCCGACGGCACAGGAGTTCGTGATTATATCCATGTGGTGGATCTTGCACAGGGGCACCTGAAAGCGCTGGACTTTATCCTGAATAGAACAGGCGTAGAGGCTGTCAACCTTGGCACCGGCGTCGGCTATTCGGTGATGGATGTCCTGCACGCATTCGAGAAAGCATGCGGGAACGCTCTTCCCTACCGGATTGCGGCGCGGCGTCCCGGCGACATTGCCACCTGTTATGCGGACACCCAGAAAGCCAAAGATCTTTTAGGCTGGACTGCCAGAAAATCACTGGAGGAAATGTGCGCGGACAGCTGGAATTTCAGCAGGCAAAACCCCAACGGGCTTTAACCATACAACCGGCGGCAGGCAAACAGCCTGCCGCCGATTTTTCAGCTTCACGCGGACTTGAAAAATTTGGCAGGAACTGCTATGATGACAGCAGGAAAAATGCCGCTGATTTCGGATAAACTGCTCTAAGGGGGTGCGTTCGTGAAAAGGAAAAAGAAACTGCACATTAAAAGCGTACTGAGCCTCCTGTTTGGAAAAATGGTAACGGTCGGGCTTCTGATTGTGATTCAGGCTGCCTTCCTTGTCTGGGCAATTATCAGCCTTGCGGATCATTTTGCCGCCGTTTATGTCGGCCTGACCCTGCTCAGCATTATTATTGTAATCTGGCTGTTCGGAAAAGACGAAAATCCGTCCTATAAACTGGCATGGGTCTTTATCATTATGGCGCTTCCCATCTTCGGCGGGCTGTTTTACCTGCTGTTTGGAAACAAGGGAATGCCGAAGTCTCTGAGCGAGCGTATCAGCAGCGCGGAACAAAGCACCAGAACAAACTTGATAACCGATTCACCCTGTCTGGAGGAACTGGACAGGCAGAGCCCCCACCTGGTGCCATTGGCGCGCTATATCACCGCAACGACCTATTCCCCTCTCTGGCGCCGCACGGAAGCGGAGTACCTGCCGATTGGGGAAGTGATCTGGAAGCGCATGGTGGAAGAACTGGCGAAAGCGGAAAAGTTTATCTTCATGGAATATTTTATCATCGAGGAGGGGATCATGTGGGATTCTGTCTTTGAAATTCTTAAAGACAAGGCTGCAAACGGCGTGGATGTACGCTTTATGTATGACGACATCGGCTCCATCAAAACCCTGCCCCACCGTTTCCCGGACAAGCTTCGTGCCGCCGGCATCAAATGTGTTTTGTTCAACCCGTTCCAGCCCCACCTAAATTCGACGATGAATTACCGCGACCACCGCAAAATTACGGTAATTGACGGAAATGTCGGATTTTGCAGCGGAATCAACATCGCGGACGAATATATTAACGCATATGAGAAATATGGGCATTGGAAAGATACGGGCGTCCTGCTGCGGGGCGAGGGTGTGCTGAATCTGACCGCCATGTTTTTGGCCCTATGGAATTTTTCCTGCCCCACAGACACAGAATTTGACCGGTTCCGGCCAACCATTATCTGCAACAGCAACGGATTTGTGCAGCCGTTCGGCGACAGCCCCCTCGACCGGATCAATGTGGAAGAGGACGCCTATATGCAGATTATCAGCCGCGCCACCCGCTATGTCTATATCACGACTCCCTATCTGATTATTGACCATGAAATGATTACGGCACTGTGCGGAGCCGCGCGCAGCGGGATTGATATCCGGATCATCACTCCGCATATCCCCGACAAATGGTTTGTCCATGAGACTACCCAGTCCTTTTACCAGATTCTTCTGGACGCCGGTGTGAGAATTTTCGAATATACCCCCGGCTTTGTCCATTCGAAGATGTATGTCAGCGACGACAACGTCGCCATTGTGGGAACGGCTAATATGGATTACCGCAGCTTTTATCTGCATTTCGAATGCGGCGTCTGCTTTTACAATTCCAGTATTGTCGGGGACGTTCTGGAGGACATCAGGCAAACGCTTGAAAAATGCCAGGAAATCCCCAAAAACTACAGCAGCACCGTCCCGATTCCGCGCCGCATCCTTCGCGCGTTTCTGCGGCTGTTTTCCCCAATGATGTGATTAAACTGTGGAAAGGGCTCCGTTTTTAAACGGAGCCCTTTCTGATTGGAGAGCAGGAGATCGTATTTTACTTTTGGGGTACATCCGGCCGGAGCTCCAGCTGAACCTCCTGTGGCAGTTTATTGAATGGCACAGAAACCATCGTTCCTTCCGCAGAATCTTCAAAGAAGAATCTCAGCGTCACCATCGGTTCATTGATTGCGCCGGTGGCAACTACTTCCTGCGCCATCTGCGCAATCAGCGCTTTGTCCTCAAAGATGTGCAGATTCTGGCCAAAATATTCTTTGGCATAGGAATCAGCCCCGTATTTTTCATATTCTGTTGCGTATTCTAACGGGTCCTTCTGATCTGCAACCTGCTGTCTGATGCCTTCCAGATCCTCATAGCGGAAATTCTGCAGGGGAAGCATCTGGAAGACCGCGCTTCTCGAGGAATTATACAGGCGGACGTCGTCAGGGGAGTTGGCAACAACCGCGGTGCATTTGCTGAAATCCGGTTCAAGCTGTCCTGCGATTCCCAGTTCACTCAGAATTTTCCAGGTACGCTGCTGCTCGCTTGTCACATAAAAATATCCTGTCGTCGCGAAGCGCTCGCTGCCTTCTTCCGGCAGGTCAGCGTCAAACGAAACCACCGCAAGGAACCGGTTTTCCGGATGAAGCAGGCTGTCGGCGGTCTGGTCGAGCAGGTCGGCTTTCATGGCGTCAAGCATCGCGGCGGAGTCCTCGTCCGAAAAGATCTGCTCGATCTTATGCGTGCCAAACGGGTCCGCGATGGTCCATCTGGTCACATTTTCCGGGTCGGTAAAAAAGGCCGGGTGGGTCTGCGCCAGGAATTCCGCGTTTACTTCCAGCGGCGCCAGCTTCGCAAAGGAATCCGCTGTAACCGCATTGTAGCTGCGGCGGATCGTTTTCCCGTTTTTCAGGTGATAGATGATGTTCATATTCGAATAAATAATGTCACTGCGATCCGTACTGCTGTGACCCGGGCGGAACTTCACATCGACTACATCCTGATGATAAGCCAAAACCGCGGCGATATTGTCCGGGTCGGACAATGTGACCGACTGAATCGACTTGAGAGGCTGCGATGTCCCTTCCTTCTTTGCTGCCGACATGATATCGCCATAATCGGAAAAGCGCCCCATATAACTGATTTCAAGCGATTCCACGCTGCCGGCGTCCGGGACCCGGTTTTCATAACCGAACCCGCCAAGCAGAATGGTCAGCGTACTCGCGGTTACGACCGCAACCATGCCCACGCCGAGCGGCAGGCTTTTCACCAGGGATTTAAAGCCACGATTCAGAATGATTTCAATAATGCTGTAGGTCAGGATGCCGCCGATGACCGACCACATCACAAAGGGCATTTCCGCGGTAGCGCCGTCCTCTGCGTTGACCGCATAGAACATCATTCCGATGAAGATGCCGCCGATCGCGGTACCGAGAAACTTCACCAGAATCTGGAGAATTCCTTTTGACGTCGTGGTCTCCGCGATTTCGCTGCCGCGATGACGGTACAGCCGCATTGCCCCAAACAGGAGCACCGCAGACAGCAGCAGATAGATTACAATTGCAGCATTGCTTCGGAACAACAGCGCCGAGTTCTCCGGCGACAGACCCGAGAACCCGTTCGGCGTAACAAAGCCCGAAAAAGCGACTCTCGCGGGCATCAGAGTCAGCGGGCAAATATCCAGCAGGGTCTGGAGAAAGGTCGCACTTGGCTCGAATCCAAACAGGAACATGCCTGCCAGCACGGTATAAATCGCCATCAGGATCGGGAGCGCCGCCATCAGGATTCCTGAAAAGGTAAAGGAATCAAACACCGTGCCAACCAGCGTGCAGACCGCGGTGGTCAGCAGATAGATAAACAACGCGCAGATCAGCCATCCGGCGGTGTCAAGCAGGGTTTGCCCCACTAAAAACGGATGAAATCCGAATTTAATGGTCTGCATGAGAATAACCAGCAGGTTACATGCCAATACAGGTATTGTAATGATTGTCATCGCGACCGCCGTGTTGACGCCGAGCAGCGTCTCACGCCTGACAGGCAGGGAGTGATAGACATCGGTGGCGTTTTTGTTGTGCATATAGCTGTTAAGCACCAAAGCAAGCACAAACGGAGCCAAAAGAACAAGAACGGTGTAAAACACAGCGGACACCGCTGTAAACTGCCGCCCCATGCCGGCAAGCCCGAATAAATCCATCAGTTCCGCGCCCTGCGCAAGCCGCAGCTGCTGTGATTCGCTCAGATCACGGAAAATTTTCATCGCATACTGAAACGGATAAAAAATCAAAAGCAGCACAGAGAGCAACCCAAAATATCCCCTGCTGCGGCGGAGCGCGTTCCGGTAGAGCGCTTTGGAGCGCCCGTGGTCAGAATAGGATGTTGTTGTAGTCATAGCCTACCGCCTCCATTTCATGAATGAATACCTCTTCCAGCGTCAGCGGCACGCCCTCCGCAAAAACCGCCCCCTGAGAGAGCAGATAATCCGAGGTTTCCGCCGAGGTTCCCCGCACAACCAGATTCAGCAGGCTGCCGCTCCGGGAGACCTGCATCAGGTTCAGCTTTCCGAGCACCTCATCCGAAACGCCGTTCGGGAACGCCGCGTGTACCTTGCAGAACCCAAGCTTCAGTTCGTCAATTTCCCGTTCAAACAGGATGTGCCCCTGATGCAGCAGGCCTACATGGTCGCACAGGTCTTCCAGCTCGCGCAGGTTGTGGCTGGTGATAATAACCGTCAGGCCACGGGCAGCAATATCGTCCGCCAGCAGTTTTTTCACCGCTCCGCGGATGACCGGGTCAAGCCCGTCAAATGCTTCGTCCAGCAGCAGGACATCCGGCATGCAGGCAAGCCCCATCAGCAGCGCCGCCTGCCGCTTCATTCCCTTGGAAAAGGTGTTGATCTTCTTTTTCGGGTCCAGCGGGAAAATGGTGCAGAGCCTGGCATACCGCTCTTCCGAAAAGCTATGATAGATGCCTTTATAGAATGATGCCATATCATTCATATTGGACTGCGGCAGAAAAAACAGGTCATCCGCCACAAAAAAGATGCGTTCCTTGACAGCCGTGTTTTCAAAAACCGGCTGGCCGTCCAACGTGATGGTTCCGCCGTCCGGCATATAAACGCCGGCTAAAAGGCGCAGAAATGTGGATTTTCCCGAACCGTTGCTTCCAACCAGCCCGTAAATCGAATTTTTGTCAATGGTGGTGGTCAGCGCTGTCAGCGCCGTAAAATCGTCAAAGCACTTCACCAACGATTTTGCCTCAATCATGTTTTGTCCCCTCCTCATATACTGAGCGTACTGTTTCTTCCACCTGCCGATGGCTAAGCCCTGTCCGCCTGCCATCCGCTACCGCTTCCCTGATCCTGATCAGGCTTTGACGGCAAAGTGTTTCATTTGCGCGGTTTCCCGGTGCAATAAAACTGCCTCTTCCCGCCACTGAATAAATAATCCCGCCGCGCTCCAGTTCCTGGTAGGCCTTTTGCACGGTATTGGGGTTGATGCCCAGATCCCTTGCAAGCGTCCTCACGGAAGGGAGCTGTTCTTCCGGCTTGATCGCCCCTGCGGATATCATTTCGGAAAGCTTTTGGATCAACTGCTCATAAATTGGCTGTCTGCTTTGTAAATCCAGTTGCAGCACAGTTTCACCCCATTTCCATCACATTCGATGTATTATGTGTATTGGTCTTGTTAATACAGCTATATGGTATCACTTGTTTCTTAAGAATGCAAGCTGTTTTTAAAATTTTTTCCAAATGAAAAAAGGCAATTGTTTAACATTTTTATGAATTTTATTCCAACCAATTTGACACCCGCAAAAATGATGGTATACTTTAAAAAGGTCATTCTTGCCTGTTGACTATATGCTTTGACTACAAGCCCTGTTTTCCGGCTCCGAACTATCCGGCGGTGCCTTTTCAGAAATACAGGGACATGAAAAAGGGGTTTTATCTGTATGAGGAAAACCAAGATTGTCTGCACACTGGGTCCCGCATCCGGCAGTGAGGAAACGATTCGCGAACTGATTCAAGCCGGAATGGATCTGACAAGATTTAACTTCTCGCACGGCACACATGAAAGCCACAAAAAAACGTTTGAAATTGTTGACCGGCTTCGCCGTAAAATGGGTCTCCCGGTCGCTACCCTTCTGGACACCAAAGGGCCTGAAATCCGTCTCTGTACGTTCAAGGACGGCTCCGCGCAGCTGCAAACCGGCCAGCAGTTTATCCTGACCTCGGCTGACTGCGAGGGGGATTCCAACCGCGTCCAAATCAATTTCCCCGGCCTCGTTTCCGATGTGAAAGCTGACGACAGCATTTTGCTGGATGACGGCGCGATCGCGTTGCGCGTTGTGCGCACCGGCAAAACCAATATCGTCTGCGAAGTGCTCAACGACGGCAAGATTTCGGATCGCAAGGGCGTTAATGTGCCGGGCGTTCGCCTGTCCATGCCATATATCAGCGAAAAAGACCGCGCGGACATTATTTTCGGCGTGCAGACCGGCTTTGATTTCATCGCCGCTTCCTTTACACGCTGCGCCAACGATATTCTGGAAATCCGCAAGCTGTTGGAAGAACAGGGAAACCATACGATCCGTATTATCGCAAAAATTGAAAATGCGGAAGGCGTCGCCAATATTGACGAAATTCTGCGCGTATCCGACGGCATTATGGTGGCCCGCGGCGATATGGGCGTTGAAGTTCCGTTTGAAGATGTGCCGGTTCTGCAAAAGCTGCTGATTAAAAAATGCTGTGCGGCCGGCAAAATGGTAATCACCGCCACCCAGATGCTGGAAAGCATGATCCACAAACCCCGCCCCACAAGGGCCGAAACCGCGGACGTCGCAAATGCGATCTATGACGGCACCAGTGCGGTCATGCTCTCAGGCGAAACCGCCGCCGGCGATTACCCGGTGGAAGCTGTGAAAACGATGGCACAGATTGCGGAGCGTACCGAGCGGGATATCAATTATCGCCGCCGTTTTCTGGAACGCTCCGATGACAGCACGCCGGACGTCACCAGCGCCATTTCGCACGCTACCTGTACCACCGCATACGATATCGGCGCATCCGCCATTATAACCGTCACCTGGTCGGGCAGCACCGCCCGGATGATTTCCAAATACCGCCCCGACATTCCCATTATCGCCTGTGCGCATAATGATTCCACCTATTATCAGCTTGCGCTGTCCTGGGGCGTTATCCCGCTGAGAGCAGAGATTAAGGATAATACCGATGATCTGTTTCTTCATGCCGTGCAGCGGGCAAAGGAAGCCGGCTACGTGGAGGACGGCAATATTGTGGTGATCACCGCCGGGGTACCGCTGGGCATCCACGGCACCACCAATCTGTTGAAAGTGCATGTGGTGGGCAATATTCTTGTGACCGGGCAGGGCGTCAACAAAAAGTCCGCCGTGGGCCGGGTCTGCGTGGCTCAGACAGAAGCGGAAGCGCTGAAGAATTTTGAGGACGGCGATATCCTCGTGATTCCCCAGACCTCCAACAACCTGCTTCCGATCCTGAAGAAAGCGTCCGGCATCGTCACCGAAAGCGCCGGTATGAATTCCCATGCCGCCATTGTCGGGATGACACTGGATATTCCTGTGATCGTTGCGGTAGAAAACGCAACGCAGATTCTTAAATCCTCCACCGTGGTGGAAATTGACGCTTCCACCGGAACCGTCAGCAACTGCAAAGCAGAATAACTCTATGGATACAATGCCCTCCGGGCGATGTAGATAAATTTTCAGAGTTTACATTAAAAGGAGCCTGCTTATGAAACATACTCACCTTTTTTCGCGTATGACTGCGTTTATGATGGCACTGGTCATGCTGCTGTCGTTTGCCGCCTGTGGCGATAACGGCACTTCACCGGACGCATCCTCTCAGGCGTCATCCTCCGGGAGTGAGATTCCGGCGTTTATTAACCCCCTTCCTGATGTTGATTTAAATACGATCGCGAAACCGGAACTGCCCAGCGCAGAGATCCTCGAAAAGCTGAACACGGCCTATAACCAGAATAATGACGTAGTCGGCTGGCTGAGGCTGCCCAACACCGAAATAGATAATGAAGTTTTGCAGGGCGCCGATAATAATGTTTACCTGCGCAGTGATATTACAAAAGGTTATAACTGGTACGGATGTTACTATGCGGACTATGAGTGCTTGTTTGGTGACCGAAATTCGATCTCTAAGGACATCATTATCTATGGTCACAGCATGAACGACGACCCCAACAGCACAAAGTTCTCGCAGCTCAAGAAATATCTGGACCCCGAATTTGCGAAGAACAATCCCTATTTTTATCTCTCCACTCCGGAGGATAACCTGGTATACAAGATTTTTTCCGTTATGTATACCGACACCAACCTCGCCTATATCCATCCCAACCTCAAGGGCAACGAGTTTATGAAGCTGGTAACGGAACTGAAAGACCGTTCTCAGTTTGATTTTGACGTCGATGTCAATTCCTCCGACAAGCTCCTCACCCTTTCCACCTGCACCTATATTTACGGAAATCGCGAGGACCAGCGCTTTGTCCTGGTGGGACGTCTGCTGCGTCCCGGCGAAGAAATGGAACCGACCGTAAAACTGGAGAAAAACGCGGACGTGAAGCCGCCTCAGTTTAAATAACTGTTTCAGAACAATGAAGTGGAAAAAATCCGGCAGGGAACAGATTCCCTGCCGGATTCCTTTTGCTTTTGCCCAGACTTCTTTCTTTGTGTACGCGTATGCTTTGTGTTCAGCGATCGCGCGGTTCGGGCCGGAACAGCAAAGAAATGCACCAGATTGCGCCAAGCGCAACCAGCGTGTAAATCACGCGGCTGAGGATACTCCCCTGCCCGCCAAAAAGCCAAGCTACTGCATCGAGCTGAAAAATGCCGATGAGACCCCAATTGAGTCCCCCAATGATGGTAAGAAGCAATGCAATTTTATCAATCAAGACCTATTCCTCCTTGCTTATCGGCTGATACACTTTTAGTATGGGAGAAAATAAACGATTTATGCAACGAATTTTGGGTTGTCTATCCAAAGGAGGGTCCGGAAAAACCGTAATCCCAATGGGGACTGCGTCACATTGGGAGGATGTGAACTGCCATATCCTGTCAATTTCCGTTCTGTTCAGCACTCTCCCTGTTTTGAGCGGTCTGCCATCCAAAAAGATCACTCCTCTGCCGGGTGAAGGCGGCAGCGTGACCGCAAGCGATTCGATCTTTTCCATCCCCAGCTCCTGCTCAATGTCCTGCGCGCTCCATCTGCGAAAACTGCCAGCTTTCATGTTGATCATTTCCTGCGCTGATACCCTTGCCGCACAAAACAATACCAGTCCCATCGCCACCAAAACCGCAAGTGCTTTCTGTTCCATCCGCAAACCCCTCTCCTCAAATTTTTGATTATCTGATTCAGTTAAGTTTAGTATCTCACCGTCCCAGAAAATCATGCTTGTAATTTTTGCACGGATGTGGCAAAATAAAATTGTTTATTTTTTGTATTTTTAAAAAAGGAATGAGAATAAAATGAGTCATCAAACGGTCGTGGTCTTAGATTTCGGAGGCCAGTACAACCAGTTGATTGCGCGCCGCGTTCGCGAATGTTCAGTTTACTGTGAAGTGCTTCCCTATAAAACACCGCTTGCAGAAGTTCTGGCAAAAAAGCCGATCGGCATTATTTTTACCGGCGGCCCGAACAGCGTCTATCTCAACGATTCCCCACATGTTGATCCCGCTATCTTTGAGCAGGGGATTCCGGTGCTTGGCATCTGCTACGGCAGCCAGCTGATGGCACACAATCTGGGGGGCCGGGTTACCGCTGCCGAAGAGGACACCGCACGGGAATACGGCAAAACCAAAACCTATTTTAACACCTCCTGCAAGCTGTTCCAGGGCCTTCCGACAGAAGGTATCACCTGGATGAGCCATGGGGATTACATGGAGAAAGTACCTGACGGGTTCTCGCTTGTAGCTCATTCCGATGCCTGCCCCAACGTGGCCATCTGTGACGAGAGCCGGGGGTTTTACGGCGTCCAGTACCATCCCGAAGTGAACCATACCCAGCACGGCATTGATATGATCCATAACTTTCTTTATCTGGTATGCGGCGCCAGGGGCGACTGGACGATGGGCGACTATGCCCGCAACACGATTGATGCGCTACGCAAAAAAGTGGGGGACGGAAAGGTTCTGCTGGCGCTCTCCGGCGGCGTAGACAGTTCCGTAGCCGCTGCACTGCTTTCCAAGGCGGTCGGGGATCAGCTCACCTGCATCTTCGTTGATCACGGACTGATGCGCAAAAATGAGGGCGACGAAGTGGAAGCGGCTTTCAAAGACCGCTCGCTCAACTTTGTCCGCGTCAACGCAGGCGAACGGTTTCTCGGGAAGCTGGCGGGCATCAGTGAACCGGAGAAAAAGCGCAAAATCATCGGTGAAGAGTTTATCCGCGTATTCGAAGAAGAAGCGAAAAAAATCGGCCAAGTGGATTTTCTTGCCCAAGGTACGATTTACCCTGATATCATTGAGTCCGGCATGGGCGATGCCGCAGTAATCAAAAGCCACCACAATGTGGGCGGTCTTCCGGATTATGTGGATTTTAAAGAAATCGTCGAGCCGCTGCGCCTGCTCTTTAAAGACGAAACCCGCGCATTGGGGCGTGAGCTGGGCCTGCCCGATTACCTTGTAAACCGTCAGCCGTTCCCGGGTCCCGGCCTTGCAATCCGTATCATCGGTGAAATCACCCCCGAAAAGGTGACAACCCTCCAGGATGCCGACTGGATTTTCCGGGAGGAAATTGCAAAGGCCAAGCTCGATCGCGACATCCATCAGTATTTTGCGGTGCTCACCAATATGCGCTCCGTGGGCGTTATGGGTGACGGCAGAACCTATGATTATACATTGGCGCTCCGCGGCGTTACAACCACCGACTTTATGACCGCCGACTGGGCACGTATTCCTTACGAGACGCTCGATTTGATCAGCCGCCGGATTGTCAATGAAGTGCGTGGAATTAACCGCATCGTTTATGATATTACCTCCAAACCGCCCGCAACGATCGAGTGGGAATAAAACTCAGTAATTAATTACGGTTTAGAAATTTGCAGAAAAAATTCATCATTGATGCCAAGCGCGGCTTCCTGCTCCCTATTATCATGGGAACAGGAAGCCGCTTTTTATTTAATATTTTATGAATTTTTTCATAAAAGCGGAAAAAATCGCCCTCAGAGCGGTATAAATGAAGGGAGGACATGTCAAATGATGCAAAGGATGCTGCACAATTACGGCGGTAATTACAGATTTGGCAAAATTGCAGTCAGGTGCGTATATTGATATCAGGGTACAGGCGCACTTGACTCTGTCATCGTCTGTTATCCTGTGGCTGTTGATGAATGGGCTGATTTTCCATTTAAAAAATAACGGAACGGCCGGAGCATCTAAGCCCGGATAGTTTCTAGTCATGCTTCGGTATCTGAAACAGATAGCAGAAAGCAAAGGAGTAATCATTTAAAATCATTGCGAAGGAGTGTCACAATGTCCACTGAGTTATTGATCGAAATCCTGAAAATTATCGGATACGTCCTGTTGGGCGGGCTGTCTTTGTATCTGAAAACCAAAGAAACTTTAAAAGAAAAAGCGGCCGGTGCAATCGCGGAAGCTGAAACGGAATATAAAGATGTGACAAATGCAGGAGGCGCTAAATTTGAATGCGCGGTAGAAAAGCTGTATGCACTGGTACCCGCCGCTTTTAAGCCTGTCATTACCCGTGCTATAATCGGAAATATCATTCAGAGTGTGTTTGACAGCGTGGAAGCCTACGCCAAAACGCAGCTCAATAAGATTGCCGAAAAAATCACGGCAGGAAACGGGGAGCAAGGAGAATGATCACCCAGAAAACGACGCCAAACCAAATGGAACGCAAGGACAAAGATGGCAAAGTGTGGACACCTGATGTAATGGTGTACCACATCGCAGACGGCACCTATACCGGAACCATCAGCTGGGCACAACTAGCCTCCAGCTTTGTTTCCTCTCACTTTGTCATAGCAAAGGACGGACGTATCACCCAGCTTGTACCGCTTCATATGGCGGCCTACACGCAGGGTCTCAACTATAACAGCACAGGGAAAACACCCATGCCGATACAGTCTGCTTCACGGCTGGTAAGAGTGCGTGCGGTTAACCCGAACTGTTATTGTATCAGCATCGAGTTCGAGGGCTTTTACGCCGATTTCTACAGCAATGGCGTTCTCCAATATCAAGGATGCAAAGGGGCAATTACGGAGGAACAAATTACAGCGGCCGTCGAGGTCGAGCAGTATTGCAATGAACAGCTTAAATCCATCTATGGCAAGTCAGCCGGTATACCCGCCGACCGTGAACACCACATGGGCCATTGCGAGATCAATCCGATTAACAGGCCTCACTGTCCGGGAGAACTGTTCCCGTATGATGAAATTCTGAATCGGATTGTTTCCCCTGCCAATACGGAAACAAAAACGATCTATCGGGTACAGACCGGTGCGTTTTCAAATAAAGCAAACGCAGAAAAACTCGCAGCTGAGTTGCAAAATAAAGGATACCAGACAATCATTAAAAGCGAATGATGGGAAATATCAGAAAAAACACCCGCAGATTTGTAATTTGCGGGTGTTTTTTCTGATATTTATGTTGCCTTTGCTTCCTGATTACCCTTGACGGATTTCCGGATAACCGCGACAAACAGCGTAACAGCCGGCAGGATAACTTCAAAGAAACCGGAATAGTACGCGGCAATGTTGCTTCCCCAGTATGCCTGATCCGCAGCGGACGGAAACGCATTGCTGGCAAATCCAATTGATAAGGCCGCAATGACTGTTACTAAAACTTTATAGGATTTTAGGCGGAACAACTGGGAAATGGATTTTACAGTCGCATACAGCAAAACAGTGACTTTAAAATAGACTAAAATAATCAGTATAAATATAAATAATACTTCAGATTTAATAACCATCTGCTCAACGCTTATTAGCCTGATTGCTTCAAAAGTTGGAAGTGCCAGATAAGAATTCAATCCTCCCAAAACGGCTGTGTCTCTTACAATCACAGCCAAAACCGTTAAGGCTCCAAAGGAAAGCCCTGCGTATACAGGCTTTCTGAGGCTGGTTGGGTGATCAACATAAGGGAACAGCATCATAAAGCATATGACTTCGCTGAAAGGAAGAATCGTCATGATATGGGTTGCCTGAATATATTTTCTGGCGGGAAAAGAAAACATAGGCAGAAAATTATATTTTTGCATCCGGTCTAAAAGCAGTAAGGTGTTAATTGCAATGAAAAACACTATGGCAACTGCAAAAAGTGCACTGTATCTGGTCATTGTCTCTATCCCTTTTCTAACAGCCCAGACAGAAACAAAAATGATCATAATCAATACCGAAATCACTGGAGTTTCGGGCAAGACATAATTGACGACAAAAGCTCCGGCATTATTGGCGTTTAAAAATACAAGGGAAAAGAAAAACCAGATATACAGGATTGAGAATATCTTTCCTAATATGGGGCCTAAAACGCAGTCATTAATTTCAATCAGGCTTTTTTTCGGATATAGCTCTGAAAGTTTTAAATAGATATATATAATTGGTAAGCTGACAAGGTAGCCTGAAATAACGCACATCCAAGTATCCTGTTTTAAAACAGATGCAGTAAAGCCCGTAAAGGAAGCAGTCGACTGGATAAAACAAGCGACGGAAAACATGAGCATCTTAGTTGATATCTGTTCTTTTGAGCTGTTCATGCAAGCTTAGCCCCTTCTCGCATAGTGAATAGCACCCGATTGCTGCGCCGCGTTTATATAAAAGGGTATCCATATCTTTGTATACTGTTCCCAACTTTTGAAAAAATATCCCAATCATAAAAATACCGCCGAAGGAATCTCCCATCGGCGGTTGCAGATTATAAGTGTTTTTTCCATAGCATTTTTCCATTTTCAAATATAAAGTCCAGCTTCTCATGATCTTTCAGCCATGAAAGATAAGAGCGAACGGTACTTCCAACAAGCACATACTGTTCAAAATTCAGGGCAAGCCCAAACTCGTTAAACAGCTTTTGCAGCACATGCTCAAATATTTGCGGCTCTTCGCATATATGGACGATCCTGTCCGCAATCTCATAGACCTTATCTATATTGAATTGAGCCAGCATTGTTATATTTTCCGTGGCTTGAGCGTGAGCGGGAACAAATAGCTTAGCAGTCATCTGCTTCACTTTTTCCAGTGTGGCAATATAAGCGGCGACATCATAAATAAAGCCAATTTGGTACTTATTTAAGGTTTCTTCGCTGGATAAGCAGTCTGCAAGAAAAACGACGTTATCGGCGGTCCGGAACCCTGCCATGTCAAAAAAGTGGCCGGGAAGCTGAATCATTGTCATCCCTTCAGGCAAATCCGTATCATAGAGGCAGTGAACCGTGCTTTCTTGCGCTAATAAAAATTTATGCCGTAAATCTTTGGGTGGATAGCCTCCATAAAGAAAAGACGGCTCCAAAATTGGATGGTTTGTAAAATCCGCTTCTATTCCAGGCGCAAAAATCTTGCAGCCACTTTGGCTTTGCAGGTATTTGTTGCCTCCTATATGATCTGCATTAGAATGTGTATTGTAAATGGCCTTCAGTTTCCAATCATTTTGGTCGAGGATTTGCCGTACCTTTCTTCCGGCATCCTTGTCACCCCCGGAATCAATCAGACAAACAGTTGCAGCGTCTAATTTTACGATTCCGATTTTCGCCGGACAATTGATATAATAACTGTTTCCCGCGGCCTGAATCAGTTCATACATGTTTTATTACTCCTACTGCATGTTCTTTACATTTGCGTCAGGTTCTTCGATTTTTTTCCTAACTTGCCGAGATTCCCGCTCCTATTATGGTAGACAAAAAAGACGATCAGGAACGATATCGCCTGTGCGATCGAAATGCGCAATATTTGTAATTCATCCGCACCTGAGGCTGTTGCAACATGCAAAATATTAATGATCGTATTATTAAAAAAGTGGTCGGCCATAGGCATCCAAAGAGAACCGGAAATTTTGGCCAGCAAGCAGAACTTCACCCCGGTGATCCCTGTCGTCAGAACCAGCATAAGCGCATACATCATGGCCCCGGCCGCGCTCATTTCCCCGTCCAGCAGGCTGCGCAGAGGCGCCGCAATATGCCAGATACCAAAGAGCAGGGAAGAAAAGGCGGCTGATTTGAGAAATGAATACTTTGTTGTCGCAAGCTTGATGAATAAGCCGCGGAAGATGCCCTCTTCCATAACCACATTGATCAGATTTCCAATGATGCAAAAAGCAAAAAACAGCAGTTCAGTTTGCCTGCCCCGATTGCCATCAATTGCATAACTGGTTACATAGACCTGAAAGGAAGGATCGTTACCTCCTGACCATTGCAGCAAAAATTCAATGCCATAGGCCGCAAAGAACACAGCCGCCCCAAGCAGGAACCCATAAAGCGCATATTTCCCCGCTGAATCGCCTGCAAAGCCAATTTCCCGCCACTTAAGGGAAAGATGCCGCACTGCAAGCCCAAGCACAAGGATGCCTGCCAGCTTATGAAGAAACGCCTCTCCAAAAATGCTTTGATCGGTACGGATAACCATATATTCAATTGTCCGAAATGCAAAGCATACGAGATAAACAGTAATGATGAATCTCACAGGATGCTGCGACTGGTTTTCTCTCATAATAAACCCCTTAACCTGTTTGGATTTATTGAAATCAATTTTTCTTCTAAGCCTTGCTTTTCATAAGATCCCGGGAACTTTTCCCGGAGGTATATTCGATATCGATCCTCACGATGTTCACGGCGTTCCACGCCATTTTAATCTCTTCCGAGCCTTCCTTCTCGTATCCGGGGGAATATTTCTCCACGAGAAGTTCCAGCACGCGCCGCTTTTCTTCCTCATCCTGCAAAATGCCGGCTTTTCCGAATACAATCACACTTTGAAACGAAGTCGAAAACTTCTCCGGAATTACCCGGTCCTTTGCGATCACGCAAAACGACACCCTGCTGTCTTTCTGGATACTGTCCAGCTTATGGCCGCTTTTCGCACAATGGAAATAGAGTTTGTTGTCGCAAAATACATAGTTGAGCGGGACAGTATAAGGATAGCCGTCATCTCCGTTGACCCCTAAAACGCCTGTTTCCCCTGACATCAGGATTTCTGTTGCTTCTTCATTGGACAACTGCTGATTTTTTCTTCGCATTTCCCGAAACATACTTTTTCCTCTTTCTCTGGCCGTTTTCTTAATATTTTAACACACAATTCAAAAAGAGCAAACCAAATCCCATTTTTTTCTTTTTCTGTTCCCATCTTTTTATACTTATAAACGCCGGATAGTTGCGCAAATTAATAGCGACATCACTGAGGAAGGAGATGTCTTGATATGGATAGTGATTAGATGTGCCAATATTATTTTGCGTACACTAAAAATTGTTCATCAGGATTGCCTCATAGATTCTATGGTGTCTGAAAAAGGGCACCGGCTAGGCTTTAATCTTTGCTTAGCCGGTGCTTTTTGATGAACTGTTGATTTCTCACCGCCGAACGGATATAATGGTTTTGTAAAAATAACCGGACTTCGGATGCTATTGTGCCTTCAGATTTTCCGCACACTGCTTGAGTTCCCCAAGCGTAGAAATTTCCACGCCGGACTCCAAAATCCGGTTTTTCACTTCAATTGGCAAAGACTCAAAGTATCCCCTTAATTCGGGATTGTTTTCATAAAATGTGCTCATTTTATCACCTCAGTCATTAGTATTTTCATTTATGCGTTCGTTATTTAGAAATATAAGAAAGCGGCGGCACAGATTCTCGGAGGAGAAAAAGATGGATCACTTTATCGATTGGTTTGACAAGAACAGCGGCTATACGCTGCAACGTCCCCGCGGCGGACTTTTAAACGACTGCTGCAAAACAAACCTTCATCCTGATAACAGGCAGATTTTCCTGCCTGGCAAAGAAGAGCCGCTCCCGCTGTTCCGCTGCGGCGTGTGCGGCAGTTATTACGCGCAATCCCCGCACGGTTTTTTCGTCATCGGCAATTTGCTGAAATACAAGGTGGAGGCAATTCCCCCTCAAAAAAAATAACAGCCCAAAAGGGCGCGTCCGCAGGATAGCGGACGCGCCCTTTTTTGCGTTTCAGCGGCGCTCTTTGAAAACGGGCGGCCTTGGGGCTTCCCTCCCCTGTCGCCGCCGGGTTCCCTGCCGCATACGATACTTATGGAGCCACCAACGAGCGGCGGCAGTATGAGGGTGGCAGACTGCCCATGAATAGCCCGCTTATGATGACCTGCCGCATCAGATATGGAAAGGGCACCGTGCACCGGCCGGTTTGGCGGTTCCCTTTCCAGCAATACATCCACCTTTGCCCTCACTGCCGGCTGCTCTCAGCCCGACAGCTCCCTGCGCATTGCCGACAGGATCTTTTTCTCCCTGCGGGAGACCTGCACCTGTGTCATACCAAGTTCCTGTGCCGTCTGCGTTTGGGTTTTGCCGGAAAAATAACGAAGGATAATCAGTTTCCTGTCATGGGGCTCCAAGCTCCCAACCACCTGTTTCAGGGAAATGATATCTGAAAGCAGTTCCTCGGGTGAAGCCATGGGTACATCTGTCTGGCCGCCGCCGTCTTCCTCACTTTCCGTGAGCGAAAGCGGCGGCGATGCCGCGCATAGGGCTTCCACAACCTGTTCTTCCGAGAGGTCCATCGACCCGGCAAGCTCGCTCACCGTAGGCTCCCGTCCGATTTCATTCGCAAGGCGCTCCCGTTCGCGGCCAAGCTTAATCGAAAGCTCCTTCAGAGAGCGTGAAACTTTGACCGCGCCTCCGTCACGGAACAGGCGGCGCATTTCGCCCAGAATCACCGGAACCGCATAGGTGGAAAACCGCACGCCGCGGTTCTCATCAAACGCATCCGCGGCCTTGCAAAGCCCCATACAGCCCGCTTGAAACAGGTCGTCGTATTCAATTCCCCTGCCTTTAAATCTGTGGGCGCAGGAGTGCACCAATCCAATGTTATTGGAAATCGTCTGTTCCCGTTTGTCCGCTGCGCAGTCTATCATGCCCGTGCTCATGCCTCCTTGCAGCGAATGCTCCTTTCCAGTACCACCGTCGTCCCCTTTCCCTCTTTTGAGGTGACCTTCACCTTATCCATCAGGCTTTGCATCACAGCAAAGCCCAGCCCCGCGCGCTCCTCCTCAGGGGCAGAGGTATACATTGGTTCCATGGCTTTGGGGATATCGGGGATGCCGCAGCCTTTGTCGCGGATCTTGATCACGACGTGGCTGTCTGGCAGGATATTCGCGGTTATGTAAACGACGCCCAGCTTATGCCGGTAGGCATGAACGATGCAGTTGGTCACCGCTTCGCTGACCGCGGTCTTAATGTCGGATATTTCTTCAATCGTCGGGTCCAGCTGAGCAACAAAAGCCGCCACGGCCGTACGCGAGAACGACTCGTTTACGGAACGCCCCTCAAATTGCAGTTTCATGGAATTGATTGCCTTCATTGTTTGTTTCCTCCGTTTTCCACAGGTTTTAAGGGGTGCCGTTCAGGCCTGTCCATAATTGCAAGGCGGTCCAGCCCCGCCAGAATCATCACTTTTTTCAGATGGCTGGCGATATTGATCAGGTATAAATCGCCGCCGATCTCTTTCATCAGCTTATAGCGCCCCATCACCAGGCCGATACCCGAAGAATCCATAAAACTCACATCTCTGAAATCCAGTTCCAGCTCGCGCACCTGCCCCTTGACCACCGCGTCATCAATCGTCTCGCGCAGTTCTTTCGCATTATGATGGTCGATGTCGCCGATGATGTGCGCAATCATCATTTCGTCCGCCAGGTCGATTTGCACAGCCATGTTTTTCCTGTCTCCTTTATGTGAATTGTCCTTGCCCCATTCAGCGGGACAAGCCCTGCCGCGCGATTCTTCCGCGGCATAGCTGCCCGGACAGCAAAAAAGCCCTATCCAAAGGATAGAGCTTTTTGTATAAAAAGGTTGTCGAACCGCGTCAGTCGGCGTTTAAAATCACCTTTCGCATCTGTCCGGCAAGATAAAGCGATCCGCAGACCACCACCGCGCCGTTTTCCGACGCCGCTACCGCCGAAGCGAGTTCCCATGCTTCCTGCGCCGAGTGCGCGGCGGAAGCGGTCAGCCCCAGCGCGTCCGCGCGTGCCGCCAACTCGTGCCCGTCCAAAGCCCTCGGATTATCCGGCGTTACACAGATGAGCCTGCGGAAATGGGGCGCCAGCGCTTTCAGCGCGGCTGTGCTGTCTTTGTCGGCCAGCACGCCCATCACCGCTGTCACCGGCCTGTCTCCCAGCAGGGGAAGGCTCTGCGCAAGCGCCTTCGCGCCGTGAGGGTTATGCGCGCCGTCCAGAATTGTCAGCGGGTTTCGGCACAGAATTTCCATCCGTGCGGGGAAGTGCACCTTCGAGAGGCCTTCCCTGACCGCCTGCATGGAAAGCGTCTGCCCGCCGCAGCGCTGCACCGCCAGTTCAGCGGCCTTTAAAGCAGTCAGCGCGTTGGCAATCTGATACCTGCCCAAAAGCGGAAGATGCATCTCGACATCCCTGTAAAGAAACCGCGCGCCGTCCAGACTCAGTCTCACATCTCCCGCCGCATTGATCGTCAGCTGTGCGAGGGTGCAGCCCTTTTGTGCGCACTGCTCCAGAATCACCGCCAGCGCGTCCGTGTCCTGCTCCGGGCTGGTCACCACCGGGGCACCGGGCTTGATAATCCCGCACTTTTCAAAGGCGATCTGTTCAATCGTGTCGCCGAGAATGTCCGTATGATCGAGGCCGATCGGCGTAATGACCGAAACAATGGGATTCCGGATAATATTGGTCGCGTCGAACCGGCCTCCCAGCCCGACTTCCGCCACCACAACATCGCAGTTCCTGCGGTAGAAATAATCATAAGCCGCCGCGGTGATCAGCTCAAATTCGGTCAATTCCTCCACCTGATCGGCAAACGGCTGCAGCAGCGTGATTTCTTTCGCGAGGTCCTCATGGGAAATAAATTCCCCGTCAATCTGAATCCGTTCACAGAAATCCACAACAAACGGCGAGATCGTCAGCCCTGTCCGGTAACCGGCCGCACGCAGCAAAGCGGCAGTCATCGCGGCTGTCGAGCCTTTCCCGTTTGTGCCCGCCACATGTACCACCCGCAGCTTTTCCTGCGGGTCGCCCAGCAGCCGCATCATCTTTCCGATCTGCTCAAGGCCCGGCCTGCTGCCGAACCGGGCGCGGGCATGGATATAATCCAGCGCTTCTTTATATTGCAATTCAATCACTCCTATTCTCGAATAAAAGATAAAAGCCAAAACCGGGAACGCCGTCTCACAGCGTTCCCGATTCATACGTTTCCAGTCAGCCCAGCGCCGCTATGGATTCTTCAATTTTCGCAAGCCGCTCCCGATGCTTCGCAAGCTTCTCTCGCTCCGCCTCGACAACCGCCGCCGGCGCTTTTGAAACAAAGTTTTCATTGGATAGTTTGCCCGAAAGCATCGCAATATCCTTCTCCGCCGCCGCTTTTTCCCTGTTCAGGCGCGCCAGTTCCTTTTCGTAGTCGATCAGGTCACCCATCGGAATAAAGATTCTGGCGGCGTCGGTGATAACCTGTACAGCGCCTTCCATGGAGAAGCTGTCGCCGATTTCAACATGGGAAGCAGAGGCCAGCCGCTCAAAGAACGGTTTTCCCGCCTCAAACACCGCCTGCTCCGTGGTTGCGATGGAAACATGCGCTTTGCGGGAAGGCGGCACGTTCATTTCGCCGCGGCGGTTGCGGATGGCTTTGATGGCATCCATAATCTTCTCAAAGTCCGCCTCGTCCTGCGCAAAGTTCAGCCGCTCGTCATAAGCCGGGAACTTCGAGACCATAATACTTTCCCCGTCATGCGGAAGCGCCTGCCAGATCTCCTCGGTGATAAACGGCATAAACGGGTGCAGCAGTTTGAGCGTGCTGCTCATGACATAAACCAGCACCTTCTGCGCCGCCAGAGAGGTCTCTCCTCCCGCGTTCAGACGCGCCTTGCACAGCTCGATATACCAGTCGCAGAGCACGTCCCAGATAAAGTCATACAGCTTCTGGACAGCGATGCCCAGTTCAAATTTTTCAAGATTATCGTTGACTTCTTTGGCCAGAGTATTAAATTTGCTCAGCACCCAACGATCTTCCATCATCACCGTTTCCGGCAGTTCAACCGAATCCGCCTCGTCGGACAGGTTCATCATGATAAAGCGCGCGGCGTTCCACAGTTTATTGCAGAAGTTCCGGGATGCGCGCACCTTGTCGTCCGAGAAGCGCATGTCGTTGCCCGGGCTGTTGCCGGTCGCCAGCGTAAAGCGCAGCGCGTCCGCACCGAATTCGTCAATCATCACCAGCGGGTCAATGCCGTTGCCGAGAGATTTGGACATCTTGCGTCCCTGCGCGTCGCGTACAAGGCCGTGGATGAGCACCGTATCAAACGGAACTTCCCCCATATGCTCGATGCCGGAGAAAATCATGCGGGCAACCCAGAAAAAGATAATGTCATAGCCGGTGACCAGCGTATTGGTCGGATAGAAGTGTTTCAGCTCGGCGGTTTCATCCGGCCATCCGAGCGTGGAGAACGGCCACAGGGCCGAAGAGAACCAGGTATCCAGCGTATCCGGGTCCTGATCCAGATGCCTCCCGTGGCACTTCGGGCATTCGGTGGGATCCTCCATCGACACAATCAGTTCCCCGCAGTCATGGCAGTACCATGCCGGAATCCGATGGCCCCACCAAAGCTGACGGGAAATGCACCAGTCCTTGATGTTTTCCATCCAGTGATAATAAATCTTGTCAAACCGCTCGGGAACAAACTTCGTTTCCCCTGTTCTGACCGCTTTGACAGCAGGTTTCGCAAGCGGCTCCATCTTCACAAACCACTGTTTGGAAACGCGTGGCTCCACAATTGTGCTGCAGCGGTAGCATCCGCCCACATTATGCTTATAGGGCTCCACATTTTTCAGGAAGCCGCCTTTTTCCAGACCCGCCACAATTGCTTTGCGGCATTCTTCGCGGGTCATACCCTGGTAACTGCCACCGTTTTCGTTGATCGTAGCGTCCTCGTTGAACACGTTGATGACCGGCAGGTCATGGCGCAGACCGACCTCGAAGTCATTCGGGTCGTGCGCGGGCGTGATCTTCACAACGCCGGTGCCGAAATCCATTTCGACATAGGTGTCCGCCACAATCGGGATTTCCCGCCCGACCAGCGGCAGAAGAACTTTTTTGCCGATCAGGTGCCGGTAACGCTCATCGTCGGGGTGAACCGCGACAGCGGTATCGCCCAGCAGCGTTTCGGGACGGGTTGTCGCAATTTCGAGCATCTCGTCCGTACCGACAATCGGGTAATTGATGTGCCAGAAGAAGCCGTCCTTCTCCTCATATTCCACCTCCGCCTCGGAGATGGAAGTTTTGCAGTGGGGGCACCAGTTGATGATGCGTTCCCCGCGGTAGATCAGCCCTTTTTCATAAAGGTTGACGAAGACCTTGCGGACCGCTTTGGAACATCCCTCGTCCAGCGTAAAACGCTCGCGGTCCCAGTCGCAGGAGGAGCCGAGCTTTTTCAGCTGCTCAATAATGCGCCCGCCATAGGTCTTTTTCCACTCCCAGGCGCGCTCAAGAAATTTTTCGCGGCCGATCTGCTCCTTGGTCAGCCCTTCCTTGCGCATTGCCTCCACGATTTTGGCTTCCGTTGCTATGGAAGCATGGTCGGTACCGGGGAGCCAGAGCGTATTACGGCCCTGCATCCTGCGCCATCTGATTAAAATATCCTGAAGTGTCTCATCCAGCGCGTGCCCCATATGAAGCTGCCCGGTGATGTTGGGCGGCGGAATGACTATTGTATACGGCTCTTTTTCCGGGTCAACCTCTGCATGAAAATAATGCCCGTCCAGCCAGAATTGATAGGTTCTATCTTCGACCTGTTTCGGGTCATAGACCTTATCCAGTTCCTTGCGCATTTTATTTCCCCCAATATGTGAAATTTGCTTACTTACAATCCTTTGTATTATAGCTTTTTTTCTTCTAAAATTCAAGAAAAATCGCCATAGCAGTGCAATTATGGAAATTAAATAGGGATTTCTGCCATAGACATTCCTACGGTAACATGATAAAATGGTTTTACAATATCTGCCATTGTTTTATGATTATATTGCCAGGTGGAGGACCTATTATGCAAAAGCGCATTTTATCCGGTTTTTTAGCATGTTTCCTATCGCTGAGCCTCCTCGGTTCTGTCGCTGCCGCCGTGGATACCGCACAGCTTCCGGCCGACTCCGGCTCCTCTTCCGTTTCAGAGGATGTCACAGCAGAAACGGGCCTTGCGCCTGAAGAAATTTCATCGGAAGAGACTGATCCGGCCGCGAAGGATGCGAATGAACAACCGGATGATCTGACTACGGTTTCCCGGCCCGACGCCGAAGACAGCGCCGGGCTGGAGCCTAAACAAGCCCTGCCCGATGTATTCCCGGTAACAGTCGCAGACGGTATCACAGGGGGCAGTATCGCCGTCGGTCAGTGCACCGCCGCAGAAGGGGAACCTGTTACAGTCACTGTAACCCCTGATGAGGGAATGCAGCTTGCCTCCCTCACATGGAATGGCGAAGCGCTGGAAGCTGCGGACGGCGTTTACAGCTTCGTCATGCCCGCAGAAGCGGTCGAACTGAACGCGGTGTTTGAGGCGGAAGAACAAGAGCTGCACTATTTGTTCTCTCCGACAGATCGGCCCATTGCACCGGGTTTCCAAGAAAATTCAGATTTAAAAATCAGCACCGCAGAGCTTGATGTTGCGAACAACTCCTGGTTTCATGAGCAAATTGCCGACCTAGCCGCTGACATCTCTTCTCATATGATTGCCGGAATGCAAACCCCGTCCGAAAATGATCTCCTTTTATGCAATGATCTTACTCTTTTAAGCGGTTTAGATGACAGTAGTTTAATTTCTGCAATTCAGCAGGCGATTGATGCTCTTAAGATGGACCACCCAGAAATTTTCTGGCTTCGGATTGGTAACGGAACCATTAAAGATGGTATTTCTGCATATTATACGTTATCCGGAGGCCAAATCACGAGCGCATATTTACGCTTTAGCGGAGACGGTATCCATGGGATAGCTAATATGGATGGTACCGCAAAGTATGGTACTGCAGCGGCAGCAGCATCCGTACAAGCCGCTATGAACGCTGTCATCAATCGTGTCGTCGCCGCCGCACCAGACGGAGAACTTGAGAAACTGCAATATTTTCACGATTATGTCGCAGCAAATACAGTTTATAATTCCGCTGGCGCAAATACCCTGAACAATGGCACTTTCTCCTATATTTATTCTCCTACCGGGGTTTTTTTAACCCGCTCCGCCGTTTGTGAAGGCTACAGCAAGGCATTCAAACTGCTTTGTGACAAAGCGGGCTTAACGTGCATAGAAGTAGTCGGAAGTGGCAACAGTTCCGGGCAACTGAATCACATGTGGAACTATGTCGAAATAGATGGTGGCTGGTATTTAGTAGATACCACACATGATGACAAAGACGCGGGAGCAAGCACAGACGCATCCGGAATTAAGCATACCTATTTTCTGAACACCTGGGACGGCAATAACTATCATCTGCCAATTGGCACCATTTCAGAAAGTGGAAAAGTGTTTACTTATCCCGAATTGAACGGCGCAGCATACCCAGTCAGCATCACAACAAAAACTGTCGCGTTTAAAAGTAATGGAGGAAGTTATTGCGAGGCAGCATTAATGATATCGGATAACGCAACCGTTTCTTTGCCAACAACCACCCGGTCAGGCTACACCTTTAACGGCTGGTACAATGGCGGCACCCTCTGGACTTCCTCCACCCCTGTCACCGGCAATCTCACTCTAACTGCCAGCTGGACAACTGCAAGTTCCGCCACTACCACCACATCTGGCGGAGGAGGAGGCGGCGGTAGCGGTGGCGGTGGTGGTGGCGGTGGCGGAGGAGGCGGCGGTGGCAGTGCTTCCGCGAACCTTGTAAAAGCTTCCGCTGTCAGCAGGAACGCAACCACCTCTATCAACGCTGCTATTGCCGCGGCAATCAAAAACAAACTGGCTGCCGCAACCGTTTCGATTGCCATTCCTTCCGGCAATGAAATTTCTCCAGCCGCAGTGAAATCCATTGTACGCGCTATTTCGGCAGTCACAAAAGGCAAACCTGTCGCTGTCACGCCGATGCTGACACTGACCAAGGCAAGCAACGGGAAGCTTGTGAGCAGCATTTCCTTTAATCCTCTGAAATTCACCTCCAAAACCAATATAAAACTTGGAGTCGCGGTAGATGACAAAGCCTCACGCACAGCGCTTTCCAAGGTTTACCGCAATAAAATGCAGCTGATAAAATTCAGCCAGACCGGCGCTTTCGGTATGGATGTCACTGTAACGGCAAAGCTTGATTTCACCGGATTCAATCAAAATACGCTTCGGTTTTATACCTATGACCGCACGAAAAAGGCCTTGACGGAAATAGCCGCTCCGAACTTCTGGTTTGATCAGTCGGGCAACCTGCACTTTACCACAAATATGGGAAACACTGTTGTGGTGACAGATTCGGCACTTGTAAAGAAATAACAAAGTAAACGGCCTTGCGTCTGCAAGGCCGTTTACTTTGTTATTATTGATCAATATAGATTAAAGGGTCTAATATTTCGTTTTCTGCCGTCCTGATTTCAAAATGCAGGTGGCTGCCCGTGGAATTCCCCGTGGAGCCTACATCGGAGATGTGCTCCCCCTGTTTCACGGTCTGCCCGTAATACACCCTTAAAACGCTGTTATGCGCGTACAGCGTGATAGAGCCGTCCTCATGACGAAGGATCACACATTTCCCATAGTCCCCGTTCCAGCCCGAATACACCACCGTTCCGCCAGCCGAAGCGTAAACGGGAGAACCATAACGGGCCGCGAAATCAACTCCGGTATGCCCCGGATAGCCATTAAATGGTTCGGAAATCCAACCCGTCTTCACCGGACGGATAAACGAGACCTCCGACATCTGCCCGTTGATATTCGGGGTGGTCAGCACTTTGCTCCCCCGCTGAACCACACGGTTGACCGGGGTACCCGTCTGCACATCTCTGATAGATACCACCCTGACGGCTCTTCCGTTTTCATAAAGGATCTGTGCCGCCAGCTCCTTTTCCCCTGTAACACCCTCGCTTACCAGCTCTGTATACCCTTTATAGTGAGTAGGATCATCAATATAAGTCGTATCAAACGGCAGCGTTTCCACTGCTTTTATCGTGCGTATTTCCCGGAACACCATAGCTTGCGCTCCTATGTAAGAAGCAGTGGAACCGGTATAAAACAGTACCAGCCCGCACATGGTAATCCCTGCTGTAATCCATCTTTGAAATGCTTTTGTCACTTTCCCTGCTGTCGGCTTTTGTTGTCTGACCGCAGGATTGGTCATAAATCAGCCTCCCTGTCCGGACTCTATTGCATCTATTTTAACGTCAGTCTATGAACGAAATATGAACGGAGAGCTTTATTCATGAAAGTTTTACGATATTGGGACGTAATACCAAGCAAAACCCTATGATTTCCCATGAAAGGCGTATGTTTCCTGCTGAAGAGGAAAAACTCTTGCAAGAAACACTTTTTTACGATAAAATATAGGTCATTACGATATGGTGTGGGGGGATCCGTCGTTGTCCGCAATATTGGAAGAAATCAGCCGGTTTTTACAGCAGGGACGTGTGCCGTCCGTAAAAGAGCAGGTAAGCAAAGCGGTTGCCGAAGGGATTTCCGCTGAAGACATTTTGGAAAACGGCCTGTTGAACGGAATGAACGTTATCGGTGAGAAATTTAAAAACAACAAAGTATTTATACCTGAGGTCATGCTGGCGGCGAGAGCGATGAACGCCGGGCTGGAAATTTTGAAACCGCTTTTAGCGGATTCCGGTGTGGAAACAAAAGGCACGGTCGTCATCGGTACCGTAAAAGGCGACATGCACGACATCGGCAAGAATCTTGTCAAAATGATGCTGGAGGGAAAGGGGCTAAAAGTCATTGACCTCGGCACCGATGTCCCGGCGGCCAAATATCTGGCTGCCGCCGAGCAGCACGGTGCGCAGATCATCGCCTGTTCCGCTTTGCTGACAACTACCATGCAGGAAATGCAGAATGTGGTGAACCTGCTCAAAGAATCTCCCCTTGTGGGAAAGGTGAAGATTATGATCGGCGGGGCGCCGGTTACACAGGAATTCTGCAATAAAATCGGAGCCGATTACTATACCCCCGACGCGGCAACCGCTTCGGAGCTGGCGCTTTCGCTTTGCATGTAATTGGCCGGTAATAGTGGGATGCAGACAAGCAGCCCGGACTTACGTGTCCGGGCTGCTTGTTATTCGTTCACTATGAAAACGATCCGTTTCTAATTCTAAAAGTTGAAAACCGCGCTCCAGTCAAATGTTCCCGAGTCCTCAACAGCTCGGGGCCACTTGGTGCACCACTCCGGCACAGACGGGTGCTCCACCCTGTCTAAGCTGGGCGTATAGGGCTTCACATCCAAAACCGGTGTTCCTTCCTCAGCATCAATATACGCCAGCCAGATAATGCCTTTATCAGTGTCTATGGAAGTTACCTGGCAGCAGGACAGCGCAATCGGATTCGGACGCTCCGGAGAGCGCGTTGCAAAAGTCCCTAAAAGCTCAGGAGCGTTTTTATAAGGGCTCTTTTCCAGCAGTTTAGCGCGGCTGTCTTCGTGATCACATTGGCTGAACCACCAAAGGACCTGGATATAACCGAACCCATCCAGATTGGTCAATGCCGGAAGATAAGCTTCATAAAGCTCCAGCCTCATGCCCTCGTCGTCAATTTGCACTTTCCCAATTGGTCTTACTATCAATTGTTCCATAAATAAATCTCCTGTTCTGTTTATTTACGGCGCCGTTATCTTCAGTATACCAATGTGTTTATATACTACAAGCCTTTTATTGGTATTTTTTTCTGCAAATATAAAGTGTTTATTCTTCCAGAAATTACTACCCTGTTTTTGGTATAAAAAGCTGTCGAAATTTGTTGAATTTCATAACATCTATTGTTATAATTAATTTACAAATATTTGAAAAACGGAGAAGAAAAAATGGCAATTGTAAGACGCTGGAATTTACAGGCACTTTATCTATGTATGGCATTGCTCATTGTACTCAGTTCTCTTTTAACCCCTCAAACCCTAAACGCGCTGGAAAGTCTGCCTGCTTTGGGTTCCAGCAACTCAGATCATACCGAGGGCCTGCCGATTGTCATCAAAACGCAAAAAGCGGCTAACAGTATCAAAAACGGGATCAAGGGGATCGACGTGTCGCAATATCAGGGAGACATCAACTGGAAACGGGTATCGAATGATGGTATTCAGTTTGCCTTTGTCCGTGCATCAGCAGGACTTGCGACAGATAAAAAATTTAAAGTCAATGCGCAGGGAGCTCATAATAACGGGATTCTCGTGGGTGCCTACCATTATGCCACTTTTTCGAATACCGCGCAGGCGAAGAAAGAAGCCGAATATTTCATCAAGCTGCTGAAATCTATCCAGGTTACCTACCCGGTAGTTCTTGATCTGGAAGACAACCGCGCGACGCGCAGTGTCTCCAAATCCAATCTGACCGCCGCCGGCCTTGCCTTTATGGATGCCGTAAAACAGGCAGGCTACAAGGTGATGCTTTACAGCAATGAAAATTTCTTTATCAGCCACATTGACGCAAAAACCGTACAAAAAAAAGGCTATGATCTTTGGGTAGCCAACTACATCGAGCAGCCGACCAAGGTTACTCATAAAATCTGGCAGCATACCTCCTACGGACAGGTTGACGGAATCGGCACACGGGTTGATATCAATATCGCCTACCAGAATATGTCGGGCGGCAGAAAAGTTTCGGTGAACAAAAGCGATTCCGATTCTATCAAGACCTGGTTCAATGCGAACTACGGCACCAATATCCCGATTGAACAGCTTGACATGTCCCAAATTAAAAGTGCAAGTATAACAGCGCTGCAAACAGAATTAATCAACCGGTCCGGTGCAAAGCTGAATGTGAGCGGTACGCTGGATGCCAATACCATGAAGTATTTCAGTTCCCTCTCCCTGAAAAACGGAGAACAGAGCAATCTGACTTATGTTGTGCAGACTGCCTTGTTCTATAAGGGATATTATACAGGAACGCCGACAGGCGTTTGGGATACAAAGTCAGTGAATGCTTTGAAAGCCTACCAGAGTGCCGAAGATCTAGGTGACAAAGGCAAGCTGGACAGCAAGACCCTGAAGCAATTGTTAAGATAATCCGTTTTTAAGAGATTCCGAACCAAAAAAGCGCGGGCAGAGATTGTATCTGCCCGCGCTCGTTTTTAATTTTCGGCTGTCAGATCGGAATAATTTCCATGAAAGAGAACCTTCAGCGAATGCTTCGGCGGACCTTCCAGCAGAGTTCCGTCCGTGCGGAACCGTCCGCCATGTGCGGGGCAGTCCCAGGTTTTTTCAGCGGAATTAAAATTCAACTCGGTCGACATGTGTGTGCAGGAAATATCCAAAATAGTAACAGTATTGTCAACATCGCGGTAAATGCCGGCCTTTTGCCCTTGGTATCTGATTACCCGCCCCTCCCCCAGTTTTAACTGATCGATGTTCTCCGGCCTTTCCAGCTTGGATTTGATCAGTTCTCCAACGGGAGTGAAAACTCCTGTGATGGCCTTACCGGGTGAAGTCAAGTAGTCCGCGCGTTTCCTGGAGTATACCTGTTCATATTGGCAGCTGCCGTCTGTGATCAAGTCCGCAATCATATTCCCCGCAAGTGTCCCGTTTGTCAGACCCCACTTTCCAAATCCAGAGGCGACAAACACGTTCGAATGGTCAGAAATTCTTCCGATGTACGGGATTTGATCGGGCGTCTCATAATCCTGCGCCGACCATTTGCCGAGCACGGTTTCGATTCCGGCAATCTCCTCTGCAAATTGCATCAGACGTTCAAAATGCTGTTCCATATCCTCCTCGCCGCGCCCTGTGGCATGCCCTTCTCCGACCACAATCAAAATGCGCTTTCCGCTCTCGACATGCGTACGGACTGACCGCGAGGGATCGTCCATATTAATATAACTGCCGTCGGGCCAGTCCCTCTTCGCCTGAACAGCGATTCCGTAGGTTCGTTTCGCAAACAGACGGGCAAAAAAGAGATTCGGTCCGTCAAAGATTGGATACTGGGTCGCCATAACAAGATGTTTGGCTTTTATTCTGCACTTGTTTTCGCAATATACCGTGATCCGATCCCCGTCCTCTACCTTGACCGCCTTGGTGCCGCAGTACAGCTTCGCACCGTCTGCCGCCGCTGCTTTCGCAAGTGCGTTTACATATCTGACCGGATGGAACACAGCCTGATGAGAATAACCAAGGATGCTCCTGCAGCCCTCGGGGAACGGCGGCTTTAATTTTAATTTCGCGTCGATGCCGAGTTTTACCGCGGTCTCATATTCTTTTTCAAGCGTCTCAACCTCGCTCTCCAATATCGCATAGACATATGCGGTATTGTCGGCAAACTGACAGTCAACAGACTCCTTCTTTACCGCCTGCCTGATAAAATTGATCGCGCTGTTCTGGGAATCCGCGTAAGATTTCGCAAAATCCCATCCATATTTTTTTACAATATTATTATAAATAATTTCGTGCTGAACCGTCAGCTTACCGGTTGTGTTGCCCGTTGTGCCTTCACAAAGCTCGCCCGATTCAATGAGAACGGGCTCCATCCCCTTTCGCGCGAGGCAGTATGCGCAGGTAACTCCGGTGATACCGCCGCCGATTATCAGCGTGTCAACTTCCAGGTCTTCCTTGAGTGGCTGATATTGATCTTTTATGGCAGTTTTATTCCAATAGGACAAATGAATCTGGCTCATTCTGTTCACTCCAATCTTTTTCCATTATTATGTTCAACCGCGCTGAAACTATTTGATTGATCATCATAATAAGGGATTATCATGGATATATTTACAGTCTCTGGAATTTGATGTAGACTAAATATGAAATATTGGATTCAATATTTATGAAATGATTGGAGGAAATCCGATGACACGCCTAAAAGATTCTAAAGACCTCTGGAAACTGCTTTTGGGCCAATACATGATTTGGGGAATCTTATCTTTGCGCAACAGGATTTACATATACATTGTGAGTTCTTTTTCATTTTCGATAGGATTGTACGGCATCTCATATGCGCTCTGCCTGCTGATTGGGCTGCTTTTTGCCGCGCTTCTCAATGTTTCAGAAGAAACGTTGAAAAGCCGCCTTTATCTGGCAGTTCTGGTGATTCAGATGCTGGTGCTGATCTGTCCGCTGTTTTTATGGGACTATCTGCAGATCTATACAGTCAAAGACAATTTCTTTACCGCGCTGCTGCTCATGGGAGCTTATTTATATCTGCTGTGCAGAATCATCGGCAATCGGATTGCCGCCCGCCGCGCAAAGAAAATGAAATTGGATGATATAAAATAAGAAGATAAATCGCTGTCACAGACCTGCAACATGCAAAATCAGCCGGCGTTTCCAAAGCATCAGGAAACTGCCGGCTGATTTTCTGTATGAAAGATTTTATCTGAAGAAATTTTAAACATCCTGCCAGTTTTTGCAGACATCCACCCAAGCGGCACTGTTGGAACAGCGTTCTAATTCGCTGATCGTCAGTTCAATCGCGCTGCTGCTGCTTCCGCAGGCTGGAAATACGGAATTAAATCTTTTGAGAGAAGAGTCCAGATAGACCTCCACCTGATCGTTGATGCCAAACGGGCAGACACCGCCGATAGAATGGCCGATCATGGATTCTACCTCCTCCGGAGAAAGCATCTTCGCTTTTGTCTGAAATTGCGCTTTGAATTTCGCATTATCAATCTTCGCGTCACCGGCTGCCACAATCAAAATCGCCTTTTCATCGACTTTAAAAGATAAGGTTTTTGCAATCCGCTCCGGCTTGCAGTTCAGCGCCTGCGCAGCCAGCTCCACCGTCGCGGAGGAGGTTGCAAATTTCTGTATTCTGGAGTCCATGCCGAACTGCTTTAAATAGGCTCTTGCTTTTTCAATGGACATGTTAAACACCTGTTTCTTTCTGAAAATATTAGCAAAATATGGTGACTTTCGTCGGAATATGTGTTAAACTGAAAAAGGAATAATTATCACTTTTGGATTCGATGCAGCTGATAAACTGATTAAATTTTTTAAAAAGGAGCGATCAATATGGCTTATACCATCACAAAAGATTTGGAAACAGGCAACGCTCTGATCGATTCGGAGCATCGGCAGTGGATGGACGCAATTAACAACCTCTTGAACGCATGTTCCGCGGGAAAAGGCCGCGCAGAACTGAACCATACGATGGAGTTTCTAAAACAGTACACCGCCAAGCATTTTCACGACGAAGAACAGCTGCAGCTGAAAACCGGTTATCCGGATTTTACACACCATAAGCAATACCATGAGGGCTTTAAGCAGGTGGTAAACCAACTGGCGGACGAGTTGTCCAAAACCGGGGCATCCATTGTGCTTGTTGGTAAAATCAATCACTCTATGGGGGACTGGTTTATCAACCATATCAAACAAGAGGACAAAAAACTGGCGGCTTACATAGACGCTCACAAATAACGGCTGTCCCGTTATGATACAGAAAATAGCATTGTGCGTTTACAACCGCACAATGCTATTTTTTTATAATACCGAACACAATGAATCTCCGCTAAGCGCCAAAAGCTATTGTCCGAATGAAGGAGCTTTCCTCATGCGGTACATGTTTTCAGAGCGGAAAGCAGCGCGTCGAAACGATTTTGATCGCCGCTTGTATAGGCAAGGGAATAACTGATGTTATCTACCGAAATTCCGATTTCGCCGTTATTGAACAGATCGATCTGATAACTGCCTTTTCCGCCTTCAACGTTCAGAAGTATGGTATAAACCGGGATTCCTGTTCCGCTGTAGCTCAAATTCCCGCCGGCATTTACTGTCCGCACCTTCGAAGGAACGACCGACCGCAGCTTTGCGATAACATCCAGAATGGTTTTCCGGCTCAGTTCAGAAGAGGTGGTATGATAAACAACATTCTTGCCGTTTCCCGCAACTTCCATCGATGTAATCCGGTAAGGATTCAGATACCCGAGCCATTCGATATTTGCCGGATTATTCTGGACGCAGCGGTCAAGGACTTTATAAAGGTCCGCACATGCGAGCCCGTCGGTAAGCTGGGTATCGCCGTTCATAAGCACATTGCGGTGGCACCAGTAATCATAGGTCTGGCCGTTTTTGAAGCGAACCTGCAATAAGCGCAGATCATCCATATCCGGCACCGCATTTGTAGACGGGCGATATTCTATGGTATTCAGCTTCTGGACCACTGCCAGCCGGTCGCCCGCTCCGGCTACGGTGTACCCCGCATGCAGATCCCGGTCAATCACGGTAATCACATCAACCTGCGCGGCGTTAATTTGTAAACAGGCGGGTCTACCCGTTTCAGCGAAAACATTCACCGACAAAAGTGCCGACAAAACTACAAGGGAGACCCATGCTGATGGTTTTTTGAAAATTTTCATAACGATTCCCCTTTCATTTGACTGTTTGAACTCAGAAACCAGTTGGACAAATCTTCGATTGCCCTGTTGTTTTCGTAACGGATATATTATATAAAAGTATAAACCATTGTCAATATTTGTCAAGATCACGCACATTGGAAGGCCTCTTGTCATAAATAAAAAAGAAAGGCACAGAGCGTGCCTTTCCATCCAGCCCCAGCAGATTATTATAGGATTCCGGAAACAAGGAGCGCAATCAAAATATCCACGACCACACAGACCACTGATATCGTCACACAGACCGGAAGCGGATTTTTCTGATCAACGGAAATAGATTTCGAAATTATAAACATACCGCCGAACACTCCAATCAGAATGCCGAAAATACCGCTAAGGAACCAGCCGATCAGGATCAGTGCGATTGCCAGGCCATTTGCCCATCCGGGTACATTGCTCAGAGATACATAGGGTTTTCCGGAGCCTAAATAAACATCGTCAACAGCCAGGTCCGCCTTGGCACCAATCGCCGTCAGATATGCGGTTTTGCTGCCTAATTCAACTGGTTCATCAATCATCTGAATGAAGAAACTTTTGCTCTTGATCGGGGTTTCCACGCCGTCAACTACCTTGCGTGACTTAAACACACCCTTTTTGTAGACAACATCGTGGGGCACTCCATCCACAGTTACTTTCCATGCTTTTGCCATTAAAATACCCTCCTAAAATAATATCTTTATTATTGGAAAATAAAAAACCGATTTGACAGCCACACGGCTTTCGCTATGAGGCCAAGGATCTGAACTTATTCAGTCAGAACCGTTTCCGCGGCAACCTCTGGAGAATTGCGGCAGTCTGCGCGTTCACCTCCGCCGTATACGCCAACCCTGCCGGCGACTGGCCAAACAAGCTGGCATAAAAAACACATGCCGTCAGGTAGGTCCCCGCGGGAGAGGAGTGGTTGAGATCCTCATCCCATAATTCAATATCCGGATGTTGGGAAGCACATCTTATAAAAGCGATACCGGCAGGAACAAGCATGGAATCCAGTTCATCAGCAATCTTTATGTAGCCTTGTGCCAGCTTTGTCTGCATCTCTTCCCGTGTGTTTGTATGTTCCTTACCGAATACCTCGTAGCTGTCGCCTTCCTTATAGGCCCAGGTCATGAAGAAGACTGTCTCCCCGTTTGCCTGATGAATCATCGTGTCCAAAGTCCTTGCGGCGGGATACATCAGATCCTCCGGTGCCATGGCCGGAATCCGGCTCTGTTCCTGCAAAACAACATAATCCCATTTGTAGTTTTTCAGCGCGTCATAGACCTGAGAGCCCACTTCGTCGTTCTCATCCGCGAACATTTGGAGCCGATAGGACCCGGCCGTCAAATCATAGATATCCGGTTCGAAGCCCCCGCTCACGGAAAGTTCCAAAAACACTGACGGAAGTTCATGATAATAAGTGAAGCTGTTTCCAATAAAAAGAATACTGGGATTCTTTTTGACCGGCTGAACCGGTTTTTTCAATTCCAGCGGCTGGTTAAAATCCATAACCTCGACTTTTTCATCCCGAAGTAAAGTGGTTACAAGAGAACAGCCGGAAAGATAAACACTGCAAATTGCCAGAGTTATAATAACGTTTATTGTAAAAAATAATTTCTTCATAGATACCCTCCACTAATTAATACATCGTACTTTATGGAGGAAACCAAAGTATTTATTTCTGATTTAGGATAAATTTGGAAAAATAAATGAAATTTTTAACGATCTCTAAACAGATTCTATAATTCTATTGAAAATAAGCAAGCATAAAAATGTGAAATAAAATTTTCTTCAATTGCTAAGGTACACACAAAGATCTTAATCCGCTGTTCTGCGCCTGCCAGAATTTTTCCCGGCTATAGCTAAAATCACTGCGGCAGACAGGATGATCCCACTTCCAGCCACTTTGGACATAGTCATCGGTTCGTTGAGAAAAAAAGTGCCTGTCAAACTGCCGCATATCGGTTCAAACAAACTGAATAATGCCGCCGTTGTCGCGCTGAGATATTTAATTCCGATTTGCAGGAGCGCAACGGCAAAGAATGAAGTGGAAACCGCCAAAATAAAGGTATACAAAAAAACCTTCATCGGCAGAATAAAAACAATTTTCCCGCCGGGGAAGTCATAAAGCAACATCCCGGCCGCGACTGCGGCCGCCATATAGAACGAAAGCTTAAATGGATCAATTTCTTTGAGTCCAAGCTTATCCACGCCAACCATATAAATGGCATAGGTCAGTCCCGACCCGGCCGCGAGAAACGTCCCGGAAAGTGTAAGGCTTTCGCCATGTTCCATGAAAAGGAGAACTCCGACGACCGCGCAAGCTAAAGCGATCAGGCGGATCATCCCAAGCTTTTCGCGATAAAAGATGCGGCAGATCAAAGCGACAAATACCGGATAAAGAAAGTGCAGGGTTGTCGAGGTGCTGATTCCGATATACGAGTACGCCGAGTAAAGCATCAGTGTGGTCACACCACGTCCCAGGATTCCAACCGCCAGGATTTCCAAAAATTGTTTTTTCGTGACACGCAGTTCCGTTTTACGGATCAAAAGGATCATGAAAAGAATGGGGGTGACCATTAAATTCCTGTAAAAAGTCAAAGTTACAGCATTGCTTCCAAGCTGATAAGATAGCGTTGCCAAAACCGGAGTTACGCCGAACAGCAACGCGGATAAAATCGTATAACCAATTCCTTTCGCTCGCATGTCTATTCCTTTCAGCAGTATTTTTTTGCGGCAGGGCAGCATTCAGCCATAAAAAATCCCCATCCGAAAATGGGGATTTTGGATGGGGATTTCAATTGAAGTTCCGCTTAATATTTGGAGTCGGCATCTTCCGTCGTCCAGATAAGCTCACCGGCTTCTTCTTCGGCGGGTTCTTCCGCAGATTCCTGATCCTTAAGGTGGAACAGGCCAACCAGATTTTTAAGCACCTGCGCCTGGCCGGAAAGTTCCTCACTGGCTGCGGCACTCTCTTCAGCAGTTGCCGAGTTGGTTTGTACAACGCCGGAAATCTGGTCGACGCCCGACGTAACCTGTGTAATGGACTCCGCCTGATGGTTTGCCGCCTCGGAAATGCGGTCAACCGATTCCACAACATCATGTACAATCGTAACTGCCGCAGACAGGGACTTAGCCGTACGGTCCGCGATCTTTGTCCCATCGTCAACCGCCTTCACAGTACCTTCAATCAGTTCTGTGGTATTCTTGGCGGCATCCGCACTCTTGCCCGCCAGGTTGCGTACTTCATCCGCGACAACCGCGAAGCCTTTGCCGGCCGCGCCCGCGCGGGCCGCTTCCACCGCCGCGTTCAGCGCAAGAATATTGGTCTGGAACGCGATATCCTCAATGGTTTTAATGATTTTCGCAATCTCGCCGGATTTATTGCTGATGTTGCTCATTGCGAGCGTCATTTCATGCATTTCGCTGTTGCTCTTTTCAATCTCTGCGCCAGCCTTATTGGTTTCCCCTCTGGCATGGTTTGCAAACTCCGCAGTCTTCTGGATCTGCGCGGAAATTTCATTGATGGTAGCGGCAAGTTCTTCTACCGAGCTGGCCTGTTCCGTAGCACCCTGAGAAAGGGCCTGTGCTCCGCCGGACACCTGTCCCGCTCCGCTGGACACCTGATCGGCCGCACGTCCGATATCCGCCATAGCGCTGCTTACCGATTTGACAATGTTGTTGAGAGATTCTCCCAACTGTACAAACTCGCCTTTAAAGTTCTCTGAAACTGTGACATTCAGATTCCCCGCCGCAACGCTTCCTAAAATTTCAGATATCTCTGCAATATATTGTCTCAGCGTTACAACTGTCTCCGCGACACTGCGGGTAAGAACGCCCACTTCATCTTTCGACTTAATAACAGGAACCTCTGTAGAAAGATCCCCTTCTGCAAGCAGTTCCATACGCTTTGTAATTTTGACAATCGGCACGGCAATTTTTTTGGAAACCCTGTTCATGATAATAAACGCAATAATGAGCATTACCAGAGCGGCAATCACTTGCCCAAAAATAGCCACCCGGATGGAAGAAGTCATCTCACCGACAGGGGCGGAAATACACAGCGCCCAGCCTTCAGAGCGGGATACCGGGCGGTAATAACAGAGTTTCTCAACGCCCTCATAGAAATAACGTCCCACATTGCTTTCGCCCGCAACCATTTTTTCAAACACCTTGCCAACCGAGGACAGAGAAGCATCCTGCTGGCCCTCCACCGCAAAATTCCGCCGCCCCTGAATGAGCGCGGGATCTTTATGCGCAATGATGGTTCCTGTATTATCGACCATAAAGACACTGCCCGTCTCGCCAATGCGCACTCCGCTGATCATTTCGGAAAACGTATTGCCGTCCAGCATGGCCAGCACCAGGAGCTTCCTGTCGCTGTTTGGAGCACAGACCATAATCGTTGCCTGACCTTCGTCGTTCAGCTCCGTAGAGGAAATGACCGACTGCCCCTGTATCGCCTTCTGGAAATAGTCCTTATCGGCTATGTTCTTATTATTCATGGAAGTGTTGGTAGAAGTAATCGTGCCCTCGGCATCAACCAAAGCGATGTCCTGATAGCCGTATTTCTCTTTATAGGACAAAAGGACACCCAGCTTCAGCCTTGTGCTGCCCGCACCCTCCATCGTATTGGAGGATGCCAGAATTTCCACCTGCTGTCTAAGCAAATCCAGATTTGCGGAAATTGCCTCGTCTGCAATGAGGCTGCTCGCTTCCAAATCCGTTTCCACGTTTTTAATCATTCCCTGGTAGCTGGTGAACAGCCCCACCGAAAGCGTAGCCGCCAATACCACTACAAGAATCGCGACAATGATTACCGTTAATTTCCGCTCTAAGGATTTCATAAGAAAGCTCCTCCGTTTCTTTGTGTAACACATACGGCTTGCAAAATATGCCGCAGGCCATCATTCACAAAGCAACCTGCAACATCATTAGGAAACCAATTATTTATTTTATCGACAAAAAAAAGAGAATATCAAGAGGGTTTCTTGATATTCTCTGATAAAAATTTTCCTGATTTTTACTGGATGATTAAAAAATGGAAAAGACCAGGATTTCATTGGTGAACTTATCGCGTAATAATATTGCTTGCGTCAGCAACCACCTGATGTCCGATTTTGTTGAGGGAATGTTCGATTTCGTCATAGGAGGTACCGGAACTGTCATAGTCCACAGCAACCAGATGATGCTGCGGATTGATACTGACTGACTTTACGCCATGCAGCTGGTCGAGTGTGTTTTTCACTTCTTTCATATCGTGTTTTCCGTTGACATTTTCCACAATAAAATAAGCGCTTTCCTTTGACATGTTCTAATCACCTCGGTTTTAGTATATCCGAAAGCAAACGGGACATGCGAAGACTTATTCGCTATTTTGACTTAAACTTTCCACAAGTTCCTGATCTGCCGGACAGAACGGATACTGTTTCAGTTCCGCCGGCTTCACCCATTTTATTGCACTGTGTACTTTGAGCAGCGGATTTCCCTGTTTGATTTCAGAAGAAAAAAATGTAAATTGAATTTTTCTTTCCGGATATTCATAAACGCTTTCCGACAAAACACCCTTTACTGCGATATCGACATTCAATTCTTCCCTGCACTCGCGAACTGCACACTGTTCAAGCGTTTCGCCGGGCTCCAGTTTCCCTCCCGGGAATTCCCACAAATACGCACAGCTGCCGCCCGCACCGCGCTGGCAGATGAGGATTTCACCCTGTTCATTTTTCAAAACGGCTGCTGCCACCGTTGTCATACGTTTTCACTTCCAATCACATGTTATCCTGATGCTATCAGAATAACACAAAATTCCCCGAAAGCGCAACAGAACCGCCCCAAAAGGAGCGGTTCTCTGACAGGTCAGCCTTATTGATGGATGGTCGTGCCGGTCTTTCCGGCGATACCGTCCTTTGCCTTTTCCAGCAATGTAATCAGCGCATAACGGCCGGGTGCGGACTCGGCGAACTCCACCGCGGCTTCCACCTTGGGGAGCATGGAGCCGGGCGCAAAATGTCCCTCCGCGATATATTCGCGGGCAAGCTCCGGTGTAATATCGCTCAGCCACATCTGATTCGGTTTTCCGAAGTTGACAGCCACCTTCTCCACCGCGGTCAGAATAATCAGGCAATCCGCCTGAATCAGCTGCGCCATACGGCAGCTTGCAAAGTCCTTGTCGATGACAGCGGGTACGCCTTTCAGATGGTTCCCCTGCTCAATCACAGGGATTCCGCCGCCGCCGCAGGCGATGACCACCTGACCCGACTCCAGCAGCGCTTTGACAACGTCCAGCTCCACAATATCCCTGGGCCTTGGAGAGGCTACGACACGGCGATAACCGCGGCCGGCATCTTCCACCACATGGTCGCCTTTTGCAATCAGCTGATCCGCTTCCTCTTTGCTCATAAACGCACCGATCGGCTTTGTGGGGTTTTGGAACGCCGGGTCCTCGGGGTCGACAGCGACCTGCGTCAATACAGTGGAAACCGCTTTTTTGATGCCGCGGTTCAGCAGTTCTTCCCGAAGCGCGTTTTGCAGGTCATAGCCGATATAGCCCTGGCTCATTGCCACACAGACCGACAAGGGTGCCAGCGTATATTTGCTGTCGTTTTTTGCAAGCCAGGTCATCGCTTTCTGAATCATGCCTACCTGCGGGCCGTTACCGTGAGATACCACGACCTCATGGCCTTCTTCAATCAGATCGGCAATTGCTTTCGCAGTCTCCTTGACTGCAACCATCTGCTCCGGCAGATTATTGCCCAGCGCGTTTCCGCCCAGCGCAATGACGATTTTTTTTCCCATTCTATGAAACCACCTATCTGTTATTTCAATGTATTTTTAAAAATAACAAGGCTCACCCACAAGAACCCAGAGGCATTATGCAGGTGAGCCAGTTGTATCAGGTACGCATCGCAGGGACTGACAGCGTGATTATTTCTGGAGCCAGCGGTCCATGCCGCGCTCTTCGAGCGCTTTCAGTGTCGCCTGCGGGTCTTTGCATTTGGCAAGGAAGATCATTGCCGCAATGATATAGGGCTTATAGGAAGCCTCTTTATAAAGCGGTGTGCGGTAACGGTCGAACACGGAAGCCTCCACTTCGCCGTCCTTGCAGGAAACATCGTTGATGTCGGCGGGCAGGCAGTGCAGGTAGAGCGCTTTGCCGTCCTTTGTGGTCTTCATGAGTTCTTCCGTGCAACACCAGTCTTTATGCTCCGCATTCTGCGCGAGCAGCTCTTTTTCCAGCTTCTTGATCCCTTCGCTGTCTCCTTCCGCATAGAGGTTGGTTCTCTTCTCCATAGCGGCGAACGGAGCCCAGCTCTTCGGATAGACAATGTCGGCATCTTTGAAAGCTTCCGCCATGCTGTTGGTTTTGGCGAAGGTGCCGCCGGTGGCAGCAGCGTTCTTTTTCGCCACTTCTTCTACTTCGGGCATGACTTCATAGCCTTCCGGATGAGCCAGAACAACATCCATGCCGAAGCGGGTCATCAGGCCGATAACCCCCTGCGGAACGGAAAGGGGCTTTCCATAGGACGGGGAATAAGCCCAAGTCATTGCAACCTTTTTGCCCTTGAGGTTTTCCACGCCGCCGAATTCATGGATGATATGCAGCATATCCGCCATGCACTGGGTGGGATGGTCAATGTCGCACTGCAGGTTGACAAGGGTAGGTTTCTGCTCGAGAACGCCGTCCTTGTTGCCTTCTGTAACGGCGTCAACCACGTCATGCATATACTGGTTGCCTTTGCCGATATACATATCGTCGCGGATACCGATGACATCCGCCATAAACGAGATCATGTTCGCGGTTTCGCGGACGGTTTCACCGTGCGCAATCTGGGATTTGCCCTCGTCGAGGTCCTGCACTTCCAGACCCAGCAGATTGCAGGCGGAAGCAAAGGAGAATCGAGTGCGGGTGGAGTTGTCGCGGAAAAGGGAGATGCCGAGGCCGCTCTCGAAAATTTTGGTGGAGATGTTGTTTTCACGCATATAGCGCAGCGCGTCGGCTACGGTAAAAACAGCTTCCAGTTCGTCGTCACTCTTTTCCCAGGTGAGGAAGAAGTCGCCGTTGTACATGTCTTTAAAGTTGAGTTTATTCAGTTTGTCAATATAGGCCTGCAGTTTCTGATCCATTTTTATAACCCCTTTGTTTCATTTGTTTGAACTGATTGTAATGAAGCGAACTCTATCTGACTGAACAATTATTTGTTGCAGTAGATGGCGGGCAGAGCGGCATAAACAGCTGCGCATGTGACGAGGTCGTCTTTCCATGTGATTTCGTTGGGAGCGTGAGCCTGCGCCTCCGCGCCGGGGCCGAAGCCGATGCAGGGAATCCCGTTGCGGCCCATGATGGAAACGCCGTTGGTGGAAAAGGTCCATTTATCGGTCAGCGGGCGGGCCTTGCGCATCTGCTCGGTGGCCGGGCATCCGATACGGGAATCGCCATACAGGCCTTTGTAAGCTTCTTCCACTGCGCGGGTGACTTTGTGGTCCTCGGGAATGACCCATGTCGGGAAGTAGCATTCGATCGGATAGACCAGATTGGTCCAGGACGGACGCTCATACTGATACATACTGACTTTTACATCGTCGCCGTATTTTTTGCAGGCAGGCAGCGCGCGGATTTCCTCCAGGCAGCTTTCCCATGTTTCGCCGGCGGTCATGCGGCGGTCCAGAGAAACCGAGCAGGAATCCGCCACAGCACAGCGGGAAGGAGAAGTGAAGAAAATTTCGCTGGCGGTAACGGTGCCGCGGCCAAGGAAACGGGCTTCCTTCCACTCTTTGTTGTATTTCTCATCGAGCATCTTAACGAGGCCCTTAATTTCAGTGCTATCTTCCGCATCGTTCTCATTCAGAGCACGCACATTCTGCAGGATGTCGGCCATTTTATAGATCGCGTTATCGCCGCGCTCCGGAGCGGAGCCGTGGCAGGAAACGCCCTTGACGTCGATGCGGATTTCCATGCGTCCGCGCTGTCCACGGTAGATGCCGCCGTCGGTCGGCTCGGTGGATACCACGAATTCCGGGCGAACCTGATCCTCATTGATAATGTACTGCCAGCAAAGCCCATCGCAGTCTTCCTCCTGAACCGTACCGGTTACAAGGACGGTATATTGGTCGGTAAGCAGCCCAAGATCTTTCATGATCTTAGCGCCGTAGACAGCGGATACGATTCCGCCCAGCTGGTCGGAAGTGCCGCGGCCGCCGATTTCGGTTTCATTTTCAATACCCTGGTAGGGATCAAATTTCCAGTTGCTTTTATTTCCGATTCCGACGGTGTCAATGTGGGCATCATAACCGATGAGGGTTTTTCCGGTGCCCATATAGCCAAGCACGTTGCCCATCGGGTCGATGACTACTTTGTCAAAGCCCAGTTTTTTCATTTCCGCTTCAATGCGCTTGATGTGCCCCTCTTCGCCGCAGCTTTCTCCGGGAATCGCAACAAGGTCACGCAGGAATTTTGTCATGTCGGCGCGATAGCCTTCCGCCGCTGCCTTAATTTTGTTCAAATCCATGATAAACCGCTCCTTACTTGTTTTCAGTATTTCAAAAGGTTTCATTTACTTTGTGGTCGCATATCCGCCTTCCCAGACAATTCTGCGGTAGTTTTCCGGGTCGGTATCCCCTTCGGTGGAGAACATGAGCACTTTGCTGTTTTTATGAAGTCCGATTGCCTCGCGCAGTTCTTTATAAAGGTCATTCTCCATTAAGGTTGCAATCAGGCCCATTCCCACCGCGCCGGATTCTCCGGAAACCACCTGCGGATCGCCTTTGCAGGGCGCGCCGAGCATCCGCATGCCTTTGGCAGCCACCCAGTCGGGGCAGGAGACAAAGAAGCTGCTGTGGTTTTTCAGAATATCCCAGGAAATGGTGTTCGGCTCGCCGCAGGCGAGGCCCGCCATAATTGTCTGCAGATCGCCGTCCACAATGCGCAGGTTTCCGTCCGCGGCGACCGCGCCCCGATACAGGCAGTCGGCGGCCTGTGCTTCCATAATAATTGTTGTGGGGCAGCAATCCGGGAACAGGTTTGCAAAATAGCCCTGCATCGCGCCCGCAAGAGAGCCGACGCCCGCCTGCACGAAAATATGGGTCGGGCGGTCCACGCCGGCCGCTTTCAGCTGCTCGGCGGCTTCGGACGCCATTGTGCCGTAGCCCTGCATGATCCATGCGGGAATCTCCTCATAGCCTTCCCACGCGGTATCCTGCACCACAACGCCTCGCGGGGTCTGCGCGGCTTCCGCGGCCGCCATGCGCACACAGTCGTCGTAGTTGACTTCCTCAATGGTTACCTTTGCGCCTTCTTTGGCGATATTGTCAAAACGGGTCTGCGTACTGCCTTTCGGCATATGCACAACGGATTTCTGGCCAAGTTTATTGGCAGCCCATGCAACACCGCGCCCATGGTTTCCGTCGGTGGCGGTAAAGAAGGTGGCCTGGCCGAACTCCTGCCTGAGTTTGTCGGAGGTCAGGTAATCGTAGGTCATTTCAGACACATCGCGGCCAAGCTGCTGCGCAATGTACCGGGCCATGGCAAAGGAACCTCCCAGCACTTTGAACGCATTCAGGCCAAACCGGTATGACTCATCTTTCACAAAAAGGTCTCCCAGACCGAGGTGTTCCGCCATATTTTTCAGCTCAGCCAGCGGAGTCACCGCGTACTGCGGAAAACTATCGTGAAATTTTCTGGCCTTTGCGATATTTTCCAAAGACATAATGCCAAGTTGTTTGTCGTCGGATTTGGGCATCCGGTTAGCCGCCCATTTAATTTGTTCCATTCTATCGTTCCTCCCTTTGCTCTGCTTCTGGCAGCGGAAACTCTGTTTCTATGACACCATCATAACATAGAATTATGACAAGTCAATGGTTTTCTAAAAAAAATTTGTTGTGACTAAAAATTTTTTAGTTATTTGTACATTTTTCTTGTAAAATTCACTTGCCTTCCTTGTTTTTTAATGTTAGACTAATAAAAGTAATACTAATAGAATCAACGAAACAATGCATTTAGGATAAAAATTGATTGTTTTAGATGATGAATGGAGGTCTGCGCAATGTACGAATTTATTGTAAACGGGAAAACAGTTTGCACAGATAAAGATCAGAAGCTGCTTGGGTTCCTGCGGGAAACCCTGAGGCTAACTTCGGTTAAAAACGGCTGTTCGGAGGGTGCTTGCGGCACCTGTATGATTCTTGTGGACGGCAAGCCGACCAAGGCCTGCATCCTCTCCACCGCAAAAGCCGCCGGTAAAACGATTATTACGCTGGAGGGCCTTTCCGACCGGGAAAAAGATGTTTACAGCTGGTCTTTCGTGCACGCGGGCGCCGTACAGTGCGGATTCTGCACCCCCGGCATGATCATCAGCGCCAAAGGCCTGATCGACCGCATCCCGGACCCCACGCCCGCGGATGTCAGGGATGCGATCAAGAACAACATCTGCCGCTGTACCGGATATCAAAAAATTGAAGAAGCGATCCTTCTTGCCTCAAAAATTTTTAGGGAAGGTTCAGTTGTTCCAAAACATGACTTTTCCGGCATCGTCGGAGAAAACCTGCCGCGTGTCGATGCGGTTGCAAAAGCGCTGGGCACGGCGGAGTATGCGGACGATATCCAGATCGACGGCATGCTTTACGGCAGCGCGCTCCGCAGCAAATATCCGCGCGCACGCGTCTTGTCGATCGACACCGGCGAGGCAAAAGCTCTGCCCGGCGTGGCGGCTGTAATCACCGCCGACGACTTGCCCGGCAAACAGTTCATCGGGCATCTGAAAAAAGACCAGCCTGTCCTTGTGGGCGTGGGCGAAATCACGCATTATCTCGGCGATCCGATCGTACTGGTTGCCGCGGAAAGCAAGGACATCCTTGAGCAGGCGAAAGCCTTGGTCAAGGTAGAATATGAGGAATTGCCCGGGGTATTTTCCGCGCGTGAAGCCATGGCGGAAAACGCTCCCCTGGTGCACGAATCCACACCCGGCAATCTGCTGGCCCATGAATACCTTGTACGCGGCGATGCCGACGAAAAAATCCGCGGCTCCAAATATGTCGTTACTAGAAAGTATACCACGCCGCCCACGGATCATGCTTTCTTGGAGCCGGAAACTGCTGTGGCAATGCCGGAAAATGACGGCGTCGTGATTTTTTCCGGCGATCAGGGCATCTACCAGACCAAAAAAGAATGCGCCGAGGCGACCGGCCTGCCGCCTGAGAAGGTTCGCGTCATCGCGAAAATGGTCGGCGGCGGGTTCGGCGGAAAAGAGGATATGAGCGTACAGCACCATGCCGCTGTTCTCGCGCTGCTCACGCAAAAGCCGGTCAAGGTTTCTCTTACCCGCAGGGAAAGCATCCTCTGCCATCCAAAGCGGCATGGCTTTGAAATGGAATTCACCACCGCCTGTGATGAAAACGGTTATCTGACTGCGATGAAAGCCACCCTGATTTCCGATACAGGTTCTTTTGCCTCTCTGGGCGGACCTGTTTTGCAGCGGGCATGTACGCACGCCGCGGGCCCCTACAACTATCAGGACATTGAAATCGACGGAAAAGCCTATTACACCAACAATCCGCCCTGCGGCGCATTCCGCGGCTTCGGCGTGACTCAGAGCTGTTTTGCCACCGAATGCAACCTGAACCTGCTGGCCGAAATGGTCGGCATCAGTCCGTGGGAAATCCGTTACCGCAACGCAATCCGCCCCGGACAGGTTCTCCCCAACGGGCAGTTTGCCGATGATTCCACCGCGCTGGTGGAAACGCTGGAAGCCATCAAGCCCTATTACGACGCACACCCGAAAGCCGGCATCGCCTGTGCCATTAAGAACAGCGGCCTCGGCGTCGGCATCCCGGATACAGGACGCTGCCGCCTGACCGTAGAGGACGGCAAGGTGCATATCCACACCAGCGCCGCCTGTATCGGCCAGGGAATGGGTACCATCGTAACACAGATTGTATGCGACGTTTCCGGCTTTGCGCCCGCACAGGTTGTTTATGACATTCCGGACACCTCAGAATGCCCCGATTCCGGCAATACGACCGCATCCCGCCAGACGGTATTTACCGGCGAAGCGACCAAGCAGGCCACCCTGCGGCTGCTGGAAGCCAAGGGCGACCGCCCTCTGGAGGCGCTGAACGGACAGGAATTCTATGGGGAATATCTGGGCGTAACGGATAAAATGGGTTCCGACAAGCCCAATCCTGTCAGCCACATTGCGTACGGTTACGCAACCCATTTGGTGGATCTTGACGAGGATGGTAGAATAAGAATGGTACTTGCGGCGCACGATGTAGGCAAGGCCATCAATCCGGTCAGTGTCGAAGGGCAGATCCAGGGCGGCGTGGTGATGAGCCTTGGTTACGCGCTGACTGAGGATTTCCCGCTTGATCACGGAATGCCAACCGCGAAATACGGAACGCTGGGGCTGTTCAAATCCACCCAGACTCCCGATATTCAGGCAATCATCATCGAGCAAAATCATAATGATCTGGCGCGGGGAGCGAAGGGAATCGGCGAAATCTGCTCGATCCCGACACCGCCCGCCGTCCAGCTTGCCTACTACAACCGTGACGGGGAGTTCCGCACGACTCTTCCGCTCCAAAACACGCCGTACAGCCGAAAGAAATAGAACAAAGCAAAGGCGGCCGCCGTGCAATTGCAGGCGGCCGCCTTTCGGGCAGGAAATCGGAGGACTTTTTATGGCACTGAAACTGGCGTGCATTTTTCTGGCATCCGGACATTCCAAGCGGTTCCGCGAAAATAAGCTGCTTTCAAACTTCGGGGGGCAGACGCTCGTGGATGTCGTTTTCCAAAACCATCCCGCCGAGCTTTTCAATCAGACCGTAGTCGTAACGCGCTACGCGCCCGTGGCTGTTTCGGCGGCACAATGCGGCTTTTCGGTTGTGGAAAACGACGATGAAACGGACGATATCAGCAAAACCATCCGTCTGGGAATCGAGGCGTTTCGTCCGGGAATGGATGGCTGTATGTTTTCCGTCTGCGACCAGCCGTTGCTCACCGCCGACAGCATCCGGAAGCTGGTGCAGGCCTTCCAGTCCTCCCCCGATAAAATCGCGGTTCTCGCCTATCACGGAAAACGCGGAAACCCCGTGATTTTCCCCAGTTCCCTGTTTGGCGAATTGTCGTCGCTGCCCGCCGGACAGGCCGGCAGTGCTGTGATCGACGCGCACCGGGAGCTTTTGACGCTGGTGCCGGTGGAAAACCGCCGGGAACTGATGGATATTGATTACCGCAGCGATCTGGACGCCATTGCGCAGCCGGAATCAAATCTCTGATGATTCCAGATAAAAGGAGCCGGGCAGATGCCCGGCTCCTTTTATCTGAATGAAAAACAGAATTACAGGTTTTCTTTAATTTTAATCACAGTCCCCGTCAGAAAATTCTGCGGGATCGTCCGCTTGTCGTCCACAAAATAATTAAATAGAATCTGAATTGCCTGATACCCTTGCTGAACGGGTTCCTGACAGATTGTAAAATCAATGATTCCGTCGTTTACCAGCCTGCGCGTGGATTCCACATCGTCAAAGGACAGCACCCACATGGGGCGCTGCTTTTCCCGCAGCCCAAGCTCGGCGATTGCCCTGCAAACGCCCGCTACGCCCGCCGCTACTATAAAGACACAGTTGATCTGGGGGTTCTTCCACAGAATGTCCAGAGCGGTTTTATAGGCGTAGTCGTCGTCATCCTGTGATTCGAACACATCCACCAGCTTATACTGGACGCCGTTTTCCCGAAGCGTGCGTGAAAAGCCTTTAATCCGCTCGTTATGGCCTTTGATCTTCAGCGAACCGGTAACAATCAGCAGGTTCAGCTTCTGACGCGCGCAAAGGGAAAGCAGCCCCGCGGCGGTATGCCCGCCTTTGAGGTAATCGCTGCCAACATAGCAAAGCCTTTTGGTGTGCGACAGGTCGGTGTTCACCGTTACAACCGGGATCCCGCTGTCAATCAGCTGGTTGACATATGTCCGCACTTCCGCAATATCCACCGTTGAAATGCACAGCGCGGAACTTCCCGCATCCACAAGTTCCTTAATGGCGCGGATATGGTCGCCCGGGTCATAACCTCTGATTTCCTTTACTTTCACCGTTACGCCGAAGTCCGCAAGCTCCTCCTGCGCGGTATAAAATCCCCTGATCACATCATCGTAAAACGGGTTGCCGATGCTTGGGATCAGGCAGCCGACCGTAATCGGCTGTTTTCTCGCCGCCAGGATTTTCCCCGCCCGGTTAGGAAGGTATCCCATCGTGTCGGCAACTCTGCGGATGTGTTCCGCAATTTCCGGTTTGACGCCGCCGCGATTGTGCAGCACGCGATCTACTGTTCCGCGGGAAACCCCGACGGCGGCAGCAATCTCCTTAATCGTAACGGCCATTTACATCCTCCTAGCGTGTACGGGCATGTTCAATTTACTTTACCTTGATTTTGCATTGCTGTCAATAAAAAATTAAGCGAACGGATTTTCTGTCCGGTAAAGCATCCCCTTTGGCTGGTTAAAGGAAATATCGGGTATCCCGAGATAGTCAAACACGGTAAACAACGCTTTTCCGACATGGCCGAACGCCACCGCGCCATGGTGCGGGAACCGTTTTTCAATCAGTACATGCCGGTAGAAACGGCCCATTTCCGGTATCGCAAAGACGCCGATTCCGCCGAATGAGCCGGTCGGAACGGGCAGGACCTCGCCCTGCGCGATATACGCCTGCAGGGAAGTGTCCGCGTTGCTGTGCAGGCGGAAGAAGGTAATTTTTCCCGGCGCGATGTCCCCTTCCAGCGTTCCGCGTGTAAAGTCCGGCGTGCCGCCGTTTTCCAGCAGGCGGTTTTGAATCAGCTGATAGTTCACCTTGCCTTTTGACAGCTTGCACAGGGGTGTATTGCCGCAGTGGAATCCAATGAACGTATCCTGCAGCGTATAGCCATAGGTTCCGCGGATCAACTCGTCAAACAGGTCGCGCGGGACGGAGTTATTGATATCGAGCAGGGTCACCGCGTCGCCTGTGACGCATGCGCCGATGTATTCGCTGAGTGCTCCATAGATATCCACCTCACAGGCAACCGGGATTCCGCGTGAAGCAAGGCGGCTGTTGACATAGCACGGCTCAAAGCCGAATTCCTTCGGGAAAGCCGGCCAGCATTTATTCGCAAACGCCACATAGTTCCGCATCCCCCTGTTCTGTTCCGCCCAATCCAGCAATGTCAGTTCAAACTGTGCCATGCGCGGCAGCATATCCGGGTACTGGTTCCCCTCATGCCCTAATTCGCGCGCCATATCCGCGGCAACCTCGCCGATGCGCTCATCGCCCGTGTGCGCCTTGTAGGATACCAGTAAATCCAGTTCTGAGTTTTCCTGAATTTCAACGCCGAGATCATAGAGCGCTTTGACCGGCGCGTTGCAGGCAAAGAAATCCTGTGGGCGCGGCCCGAAGGTTATGATTTTCAGCGAAGAAATTCCCAGAAGCGCGCGCGCGACAGGGATAAAATCGGCGATCATCCTGCCGATATCCTCGGCTGTCCCGACCGGATATTCCGGAATCACCGCGCGCAGTCTGCGAAGCCCCAGATTGTAAGAGCAGTTGAGCATCCCGCAGTAGGCATCGCCGCGCCCGCCCAGCAGATCCTTTCCGGATTCCTCCGCAGCCGCCGCATACATGACGGGGCCTTTGAATTCCGCCGCGATCAGCGTTTCCGGCGTTTCCGGCCCGAAATTGCCCAGGAACACCACAAGCGCGTTACAGCCGGCGTCCCGAACCTCTTTTACCGCTTTCCTGACATCCGTTTCATTTTCCACTGTTACTTTGGATTCCACAATTTCGCATCCGCCTGCTGCGCAGGAATCCACAATTGCCTTGCGGCGGCGTTCGGAAAGCGAAATGACAAAGCAGTCACGGCTGACAGAAATAATACCAAGCTTGACTACCGGAAGATTGTTGAACATATGTACCCACTCCTTCATTGTATCTCTATATTTTCACCCGATAAACCCACGAACGCCCCCTGTTTTGCTTCACCGGAATCGGGATGGGCGATCAGCCATTTGTTGCGTGCCCAAAGCAGACGGTCTTCTTCGCTGTCACCCGCGGTAGCGGGTATCTCCTCGTTTGTCCCGCGGGGCAGCACAATCGCCACCCTGAAACCATCCCCACCCGGTTCGCTGCAGGGCGCATAATGAAGCGCTGTCTCATAAAGCAGAACAGCTGTGCCTTTCGGGACAAAAAATGCCTCAATTTCTCGTGTGTCAAGACAATTTCCGCGCATTTTTTGCAGGCTGGCCAGCAAAAGGACCACATTGTCGGCGGCAATGTTGACTTCGCTTCCCCGATGATATTCCAGACAGTTCAGCTTCCGGTTGCTGCCGTTGCAGTAACCGATTTGAATCGGCATGCCGCCATAAACACAGCCCCTTAAAATCTGAAATGCGGGCAGACCCTCCAGAACCGGGTCAGACGGGACATAGATCACGCTGTCATCCGGTCTGGGTGTATGTTCGTTCAGCGTTTTCAGCAAAGCGCTGAAATCCTGCCCCAGAATTTTTCCATATTGGCAAAAAGCCGGATCGGAAACCTGTTTGATCTGCAAGATATGATCCCCCTTTACAGCGCCGCCAGCGTCTGATAGTGCTCTTTCAGGCTTGGATAAAGCTGACGGTACAGCCGATAGTATTTTTCATAGACCTCCGAATCGGAATCAATCGGGTGCTGCGCGGGATTGGTTTGAATGATCGACCGGCAGGCCTGCTGAACATCCGGATAAAGGCCCGCGCCCACCCCCGCAAGGATTGCCACGCCAAGCGCAGGCCCTTCCTTGGAAGCGATTGTCTGCACGTCACAGCCGTAATTGTCAGCCAGCATCTGACGCCACAACGGGCTGGTGCCCCCGCCGCCGCACGCATACATCGTGCCGAAAGAAATTCCCATGTCTTTCAGCGTATCAAAGCAGTCGCGCAGCGAATAGACAACCCCCTCCATGACCGCACGCAGCATGTCCTGGCGGGTATGGATCGCGGAAAGCCCGAAAAAGACGCCCCTGCTGTCCGCATCCAGAAGCGGGGAGCGCTCCCCCATCAGATAGGGCAGATAAAGCAGCCGGTTCGCCCCGGTGGGTACCCGCGCCGCCTGCTGATCCATGAGGGAATATGGGTCGACGCCCATACCGGCGGCGGTCTGTTTTTCCGCCTCACAGAAATTGTCGCGGAACCACTTTAAGGACAGCCCTGCCGCCAGCGTACAGCTCATGACCGTCCAGCAGCCCGGAACAGCGTGGCAGAACGTATGCACCCTGCCCTCCGGATGGATCGCCACTTTATCCGAGTGCGCAAAGATGACGCCCGATGTTCCAATGGTAGTGAAGGCCTTCCCCTGTTCCACCACGCCGGTGCCGACCGCCGCGGCCGCGTTGTCTCCGGCGCCGCCCACAACGAGCGTCCCTTTGGCAAGACCCGTCAGCTGCGCCGCCTGTTCGCTGACACAGCCCGTAACCTCGCACGACTCATAGACGCGCGGCATCAGCGTCTTGTCAATTTCCAGCTTTTCGAGCACTTCATCCGACCAGCAGCGGCGGGGGACATCCAGCAGGTTGGTTCCCGATGCATCGCTGACCTCGGTTGCAAATTCTCCGGTCAGCAGATAGCGGATATAATCTTTGGGAAGCAGAATATGCCTGCATTTTTGATAAAGTTCCGGCTCATGATAGCGTACCCATAAAATTTTCCCTGCGGTGAATCCCGGCAGTGCGGGATTGGCTGTCAGCTCTATCAGCCGCCGCGCCCCTACCTTTTGGGTGATTTCTTCACATTCTTTTCCCGTACGCCCGTCGCACCATATAATGGAGTGCCTCAGCACCGTACCGCCCGCATCGAGCATGACAAGTCCATGCATCTGACCCGAAAGCCCGATGCCCTTAATTTCGCGCGAATCAATCCCGCTTTTGCCGAGCACTGCTTTGATGGTGTTCGCAGTGGCTTTCCACCAGTCCTGCGGGTCCTGCTCAGCCCAGCCGTTTTTCGGCTGATAGAGCGGGTATTCTTCTGTCGCGGAAGCGACCGGTTCTCCATCCCCTCGGAACAGCACGGTTTTGGTGCCCGATGTACCGATATCCACGCCGATTAAGTAGTTCATTCATCAAAATCCTTTCTGTAGGAGATCAGGAGGCTCTGCTTCTCTTTTTGGAAACAACGTCAAAAATGACCGCCGCCAGCAAGACCAATCCCTTGACTGCTTTTTGCCAGTTCGCGTCAATTCCGAGAATGGACATACCGTTGTTGAGCACGCCCATAAAAATCGCGCCGATGACCGCTCCGCCGACAGTTCCCGTGCCGCCATAAGCCGACGCGCCGCCGATAAAGCAGGCGCCGATGGCATCCAGCTCATAGTTGGTTCCGGCTGTCGGCGCTGCGGAATTGAAACGCGCCACACAGGTGAGCGCCGCCACCGCGGACAGGAACGCCATATTGGTGTAGGCTAAGAACAGGACCCGGTTGGTATCGATTCCCGACAGCTTCGCTGCTTTTTCATTGCCGCCTACCGCGTAAAAATGGCGGCCCGGCACAGTCCTCGACGTGAAATATCCATAGGCAATTACGATTACCGCCAAAAGCACAAGTACCACCGGAATTCCTTTATGCTGCCCGAGCAGATAAGCGCTTGCCAGTACAACCGCGCAAATCAGCACCAGCCGGGCAGCAAACATTCCGCCGGCTTCGACCTCATAGCTTTTGCGCTTCTTTTTTCCGCGCTCCAAGACTTGCATGCTTACAAAAACTGCACAGACCGCCACCGCCGTCAGCATGGTTGCCGTCATCGCAAATGCCGGACTGCCGTTGTTTGGCAGAAAACTGGTGAAGTAAATCAGATAGCCTTCCGGGAACGGGGAAATCGTCAGTCCGTTGAGAATCAGCAGCGCCACACCGCGCCATAGCAGCATTCCGGCCAGTGTCACGATGAACGCCGGAATACGTACATATGCAATCCAAAATCCCTGCCACATTCCAATCAAAATCCCTGTTATGAGACAGAGGAGTATGGAAAGATAGATGTTCAGTTTCAGATTAACAATCAGCGTACCCGCAAGAGCGCCGATCATCGCAACAATCGAGCCGACTGAAAGGTCGATATTTCCACCAGTCAGAATACACAAAAGCATTCCCGTCGCCAGAATCACCACATAGGCGTTTTGATTGATCAGATTGGAGACATTGGACGGTGCGAATAAAGACCCTTTCCCCGCCAGACCGATCAGAATCTGAAAGAGAACCATTACCACCGCCAGCGCAATGAGCATGGTATTTTTTTTCACTGCTTCTTTCATTGTCGTCATAACTGTTACGCTCCTTTACTCGATTGGAGTATGCAGGACATGATTACTTCCTGGCTCGCGTCTTCGCGGTTCAATTCCGAGACGATTTTGCCTTCGTTCATGACATAAATCCGGTCACACATACCCAGTATCTCAGGCAACTCGGAAGAAATCATCAGTACTGATTTTCCTTCCGCGACCAGTTGGTTCATGATACAGTAAATTTCATATTTTGCCCCGACATCGATGCCGCGGGTGGGTTCATCCAGAATCAGAATCTCCGGGTCGGCAAACATCCACTTGCTCAGCAGCACCTTCTGCTGATTGCCGCCGGACAGGCTGGACGCTTTTTGCTCGATGCTTGCGCATTTCGTTTTCAGCTTATCTTTATATTCGCTTGCAACGCTGATCTCCAGATCTTTATCGAGCACCTGATGCCGGCTGATTTTATCCATTTTTGCCATGGTAATATTTTCCCGAATAGGTGCGTTCAGAATCAAGCCGTTGCTCTTCCGGTCCTCCGTTACGTAAGCCAGTTTATTTTCAATTGCATCCTTGACCTTGTGCAGATGCACTTCTTTGCCGTTGATAAAAAGATGTCCGCTGATATGTGCGCCGTAGCTTTTGCCGAATATGCTCATTGCAAGTTCGGTTCGCCCCGCGCCCATCAGCCCGCTGATACCGACAATCTCGCCCCGGCGCAGCTGAATATTGACTTCGTCGCAAACCCTGCGCCCCTCATACGCCGGATGATAGACCGTCCAGTCCTTCACCTCCATGCAGACCCCTCCGATTTTAGCCTCCCGCTTCGGAAAGCGGTCCACCAGATCACGCCCGACCATTCCCTTAACAATGCGTCCCTCTGTAATGTCGTCTTCGCCCTTCACTAAGGTTTCAATTGTCGAACCGTCGCGCAGAATCGTGATTTTATCCGCCACATAAGAAATTTCGCTCAGTTTATGTGAAATGAGAATGGAAGTCATGCCCGCTTGCTTCAGCTGGAGGATCAGATCCAGAAGTTTCCGGGAATCAGACTCATTCAGTGACGCGGTTGGTTCATCAAGAATCAATAGTTTTACATTTTTCGCAAGCGCTTTTGCAATCTCTACAAGCTGTTGTTTGCCCACCCCGATATCTTTGACCAACATGCGGGAAGATTCGTAAAGCCCCACCGTTTTTAAGATTTCATCGGCTTTGGAAAATGTTTCGTCCCAGTCGACCCGCAGACTGCTTCCGCGTTCGTTCCCGAGAAACATGTTTTCCCCAATAGTCAGATAGGGAACCAGCGCCAGTTCCTGATGGATAATCACAATCCCCTTGCTTTCACTGTCCTTAATCCTGCCGAATTTGCAGACTTCCCCCTGATAAATAATGTCGCCTTCATAGCTTCCATAAGGATAAATGCCACTGAGCACATTCATCAGCGTGGATTTCCCGGCACCGTTTTCTCCAACCAGCGCATGGATTTCTCCCTCCGTCACCTGAAGGTTGACGTTGTCAAGTGCGCGCACGCCGGGAAAAACTTTCGTGATGCTTTTCATTTCTAACAGCGGCGTTTGCATAGTATCGCCTCCTATCTCCGAATATTGATGGCGGGCGGGCGGTTTCATCCGCTCGCCCGCTTTCGATGCGCAGTTTTTTAAAGATCCGCTGTCAGCCCAGGACTCAGGCAGCAAGATCCGCCTCGGTGTAGTAACCGCTGTCGATCAGCAGTTCTTTATAATTGTCAACTGTTGCGGCAACCGGGTCGCACAGGAAGGACGGAATTACGCCTGTGCCGTTGTCATAGGTCGTGGTGTCGTTGATTTCGACTTCGGTCCCCTTCATGATGGAATCCACCATGCCGACCACTTTATCCGCCAGAGTACGGGTATCTTTGAAGATGGACATGCTCTGCAGTCCGGCGATCATATTCTTAACGGCAGGCTTATCGCAATCCTGACCGGTCAGAATCGGGAAATTGTCTTTCGTATAGCCCGCAGCTACCAGCGCGTTTGTGATACCGTTGGCAACGGAATCATTGGAAGACAGAACCGCGTCCAGTTTGGTTTTATCCGCACCCGGACCGTAGTTATTGGAGGCAATCAGATTTTCCATCCTCTTCTGGGATTCTTCTGTATTCCAGTTCAAAGTGGCGCACTGCGCTTTTTCTGTCTGGCCGGATTTGACAACCAGCTTGCCGCTGTCGAGATACGGTTTGAGAACATCCATTGCACCGCCGAAGAAAAAGTTGATGTTGTTGTCGTCCGGGGAACCTGTGAACAGTTCAATGTTGAACGGGCCGGCTTCGGTGTCCAGCTTCAACGCGTCGCGGATAAATTCGCCCTGGAATGTACCGACCTTATAGTTATCAAATGTTGCATAATAGGTAACCGCATCACTGTTCATAATCAGGCGGTCATAAGCAATGACCGGAATGTTTTTGTCTTTTGCGCTTTTGAGGACTTCGGTGAGCGCCGAGCCGTCGATTGCCGCGATGACCAGCACTTTGCATCCCCCGGTGATCATGTTTTCAATCTGCGCTACCTGCGTCGGGATATCATTGTCCCCCGCATACTGCAGGTCCACTGTGTAACCCGCGCCTTCCAGCGTAGATTTCATGTTGGAGCCGTCCTGATTCCAGCGCTGGAGGCTTTGCGTCGGCATGGAGACGCCCACTTTGCTTCCGGCCGCATCATCGGCGGGAGCAGCCGCCTCTGAGGACGCCGCAGAAGATGCGGGAGCAGGAGCAGCGCTGGCAGCGGAACTGCTAGCCGCAGGCGCAGAACCGCCGCACGCCGCCAGAGACAACGTCATTGACAGTGCAAGAAGAGCCGCGAAAAACTTTTTCATTTCATTCACTCCTATTTGCTTTATTTGATCCGGTTAAACCGGTTTCCGACGCAATCAGTGCACGAGCACGATTAAAATTTAAAAGTCATAATTTCTGTTGATCCTTTTTCTTCTCTCATATTACGACAAAATTCGATTTGTGCTCGTGCACAATTAGAAATTAAAAAAAATGGAGTCGTTTTTCTTGTCCTTATGTATGTGCTCGTGCACGTTCCCGATGTTTTTAGTCTAGCGATTTGTTTTGCAATTGTCAACAGCATTTTCAAAAAAAGAGCAATTCTTATAAACGCGAATTCTTGTTTTTGTCCGAAGTGTACAACGATATTGAACGCCCTATGGCCGCATTCAAAAATGCATAAGGGGAAACGCCCGCCTGAAGCGGGCGTTTCCCCACATACCGGATGCGATTACCCATTAGCGCCCGTAATACTCCGACTGTGCGCGGGACACATAGATGCCGCTGTTTTCGCAGACTACCCTGCCGTCGCAAACCACCTGTGTACCGCGCAGGAATACCGCTTTTGTCCTGCCGACCGTTTTCTGGCCTTCATACGGCGTATAATCCACATTTTGATACTGTGTTTCAGCATGGATGCTGCTTTGAAAAAGAGGGTCCCACACAACGATATCCGCATCGCTGCCGACGGCGAGCACCCCTTTTTGCGGATAAAGGCCGAACAGGCGCGCTGTGTTTTCGCTCAACAGCTTCGCCATCTGTTCAACGGTCATCTTCCCCGTCATGACACCGTGAGTATACATCAACACCGGGCGGTGCTCGATACCCGGAAGCCCGTTGGGGATTTTGCTGAAATCCTCTTTCCCCAGTTCCTTCTGGCCTTTCCAGTTAAAGCTGCAGTGGTCGGTGGAAATCGTGTCGATTTCTCCCGCTTCCAGCGCCCCCCACAAAGCGGCCTGATCGGCTTTCTTGCGCAGCGGCGGTGAGCAGACGTATTTCGCGCTCTCAAATCCGGGCAGACTGTAAAGGCTGTCATCCAGCGTAAAATACTGCGGGCAGGACTCTATATAAACCTTCTGGCCGCGGGCACGGGCGCGGCGTACCTCCTCCAGACCCGCCTTAGTGCTGAGGTGCACAATGTTGATCGGGACGCCTGCCGCCTGCGCGATATAGCAGTAGCGCGCAACCGCTTCAGCTTCTACAAAATCGGGGCGGGAAAGCGGGTGATAGTTTGGCGTCAGATTGCCGGCCGCCCGGTTTTCCGCAACCATTCGGTTAACAAGGTCGCCGTTTTCGCAGTGCACACCGATGATACCGTGTACCTGCCCCACCCGTTTCAGAATTTCATACAGTTCTCCGTCCGAAACCCGCAGATTGTCATAGGCAAGGTAGAGCTTAAAGGAGGTAACGCCCTCTTTTACCATCTCATCGATTTCAGCGGAAACCGCCGGGTTCCAGTCCACAATCGCCATATGGAAACCGTAGTCGCAGGAGCTTTTCCCGTCTGCCTTGCCGTGCCAGATTTTGAGCGCCCCCGACAATGTTTTGCCCTTATCCTGCGTGGCGAAATCCAGCAGCATAGTGGTTCCGCCCGCAATCGCCGCGCGGGTGCCGCTGTAAAAGTCATCCGCTGTCAGCGCAGTTCCCGTGTCCATGTCCAGATGCGTGTGCGCGTCGATAAACCCCGGAAACAGCAGGCATCCGGCGGCGTCAAACGTTTCGCAGCCTTCCTTGGGCAGATTCGTCCCGATCGCCGCGATTTTGCCGTCCTCCACAAGTAAATCCGCGTCAAACTTTTTCTGCGAGGTAACAACCGTGCCGTTTTGAATGAGTGTTTTCATGGAAATTTACCCCTTTCCCATACATTCCGTCTTGATTATGATGCCAAGAAAGGGCAGGCAAAAGCCCACCCTTTCTTGATTCACTTTTAAAGCATATAGCTGTATTCCAAAGCAACCGCCGAAATCAGCCTGCAGATATCCGCGGGCAGTCCGCAGTCCTGCCCGAACACGGTATAGTCCCCTACCTGACCGTCCAGACGGACGCGGTAAAGCTGTTTTCCGGCATCCAGCAGCAGGAACCCTTCGTTTGTGCTGTTTTCGAAATCTTCTTCGTTCCAGAACAGCGTGAATTTGTCCTTGTACGGCCTGCTGTCATACGGGCAGAAGGTGCCGCAGTTTCCGCACTCGTTGCACATGCCGTCGACATGGACAATTTGGCGCATGGCCTTGCCTTTCACGCGCACCGCAACGTTGGCGCGGTTCGGGCAGACATCCACGCAGCATTCGCAGACGGTCGCGCATTCCAGGCAGCGCTCATCTTCGGTGCATTTGGAACAGTTCGAATAAAGCGTGCCCTTCTTGCGGTAAGCCGGTCCCGCGTCCGGATTAACATTCTGCGCCTCGTAAGCATCGGTTTTGATGCCGGCAATTGCTTTCGCGGCTTTCATCGCGTCCGCAATCGCCTCCACAACAGTGGCCGGACCCCTGTTTGCGTCGCCGGTCACATAAACGCCGGAAACGCTGGTCTCGAGGGTATCCGCGTTCACCTTCACCCTGCCGCGCTCATCGAGCGCAATGCCGTTCGTGGTATAAAAATCGCTGTCGACGCGTTCGCCGACCGCCGCGATTACGGTGTCGGCGGGCACTTCCACCACTTCGCCCGTGTCAACAGGGCGGCGGCGTCCGGATGCGTCCGGCGCGCCCAGAGACATCTTATGGCAGGTCAGCACGCCGTCTTTTACGCCGACGGGAGAAAGCAGCTCGCAGAACTCCACCCCATCTTCAACCGCAAGAGCCAGTTCTTCCTCATCCGCGGGCATGTAGCGCTTGCTGCGGCGGTAAACCAGACGCACCTGTTTGACCCCTTCGACGCGTTTCGCCGCGCGCGCGGCGTCCATGGCGGTGTTTCCCCCGCCGATTACTACGACTTGCCCGCCAATATTCAGCCCGTCGGGATTGCTCTTGCACTGCTCCAGGAAATCCAGCACGTTCAAAGTCTTACCATATTCCAGTTCCAGACGGCCCGGATTCCATGCGCCGTTCGCAAGGATCACATGGGTATAGCCCTTCTTTTTCAGCTCGTCCACAGAGGTAATTTCCACGCCGCACTCAAATTTCGCGCCCAGCGCCTGCGCCAACGCAATATCCTTCTCAATCGCCGTGGTGGGAATGCGGAACGCGGGAATGACGTGGCGCACGATGCCGCCGAGCTGATCGCGTTTTTCAAACACGGTAACAGAAATACCGGCGCGCGCGAGGAAAAAGGCTGCGGAAATACCTGCCGACCCGCCGCCGACCACCGCGACACGGATATCCTCCGAAGCGGATTCCGGCTTTTTGAGCGATTTCATGAGTTCCTCAAAGCCGCCTTTTGCAGCGACCAGCTTGCTGCTGCGGATCTGCACGCTCTTTTCATAGCTGTTGCGCGTACATTTGTCCATGCAGCGGTGGGAACAGATGGTGCCTGTGATGAATGGGAGCGGGTTGCGCTCGGTGATCACCCTGAGCGCCTCGGTGTAGTTTCCTTCCCCGACTAGCCGCAGGTAGGCGGGGATATCCTGCTCGATGGGACAGCCGCCGCGGCAGGGCGCGGTAAAGCAGTCGATGAGCGGTACCTTTTTCTTCAGCTTCCGGCGCGGCAGAGGCTTGATGGATTTGCGGTAATGCGGGTCGGCCATACAGTCTTCGGTGTAATCCGAGACAGCCGCGACGTTGACGCCGGAAAACGGCTGGTCGCCGCAGTTCTGCAATTTCTTCGCCATCTGATAGAACCGCTGGTAGCCGCCGGGCTTCAGAAGGGTGGTCGCAATCGTAATCGGCCAGATGCCTGCCGCAAACAGGCGTTCAATATTGTAATGATCGGCGCCGCCGGAGAAGGAGATGCGCAGTTTGCCCTCAAATTCGCGCGCAATCATCCGCGCGACCGAGATGGTCAGCGGGTAAAGTGCGCGCCCGGACATATACATTTCCTCACTGGGCAGCTCACCCGCCGCGACATCGACCGGGAAGGTGTTGGTCAGCTTGACGCCGAATTCCAGCCCACGCTCCTCGGTCAGTTTCATCAGGCGGCGGATCATCGGCGCGGCGTCCTCAAACTGCAGGTCTTCCTTAAAGTGGTGATCGTCAAATTTCACATAGTCATAGCCAAGCGCGTCCATCGTTTTGCGGGCATAGTCGTAGCCCAGCAGGGTCGGGTTGCACTTGATATAGGTGTTGAGATTTTTCTCGGTGATCAGGTAGGTCGCGATGCGTTCAATCTCTTCGGGAGGACAGCCGTGCAGCGTGGAAAGTGTAATCGAATCGCTCACATGTGGTGTGATCGACTCGATAAACGCCTGATCGACCCGGCTGAATTTTGCAATATTTTTCAGTGCATAGTCCTTACAGGCTTTCCAAACCGGCGTATTTTCCGCATTCTTCATGCCCTCGATATAAGCGTCCACCTTTTCGCCCTTGATCCCCTCAAGGTCATATCCGACGCTCATATTGAAGATAAAACCGTCGTCGCTTCCAAGCTCAAACTCGCGGGAGAGAAGCTTACAGGCGAACCAGGCCTTCACATATTCCTCGAACGCTTCGGGTACGCGCAGCTCCGTGGACCATTCGCAGTTGTAGCACTCGTCCTCCGCCGCAATACACGGCTTGTTCACACACGCGGAAAGCTCCTCCCCGTCCATTTTCTGCACGGTTTTCAGTTCAAAAAAGCGGCTGCCGGCAGCATACGCCGCAATGATATTCTGCGCCAGCTGGGTATGCGGGCCGGCGGCAGGTCCGAACGGAGCTTCCAGCTTCTCCGCAAAGAGGGGCAGCTTCTGGTCGTCCGGTCTGTGCGAGAACAATTTCGAGATGCCAAAAACCGAACCCCTTGTTTTAAATTCTTCCAAAACCCAGTCCATCAGTTTTTCAAACGGGATCGGGCGCATGATATCACTCATCGGTATTCCTCCTGATTCAACTATCGGTGAAGCCGCCGGATAGACCGTACGGCTGTTGGTTCTATGGTTTCCAAAGATCAGGCGTTGATACGGCTCCAGAGGTCGGCCGCCTGCTCCCGTGACTTCGCAAGAATTTCCACGCCGTCAATGCCAACCAGTTCGCGGTCTTTCATTCTGAGTTTGCCGTCAATAATTGTAGTTACGACGTCATGCCCCATCATACCGAACAGCATATGCCCGTTGCAGTTGTCCGCATGCATCGGAGTCAGCGGGTCGTAGTCTACGACAATGATGTCCGCCGCCGCGCCTTCTTCCAGCACGCCGAGCTTTTTGCTGAAATAGCGGGCGCCGATAACCGCGTTGTTCTCAAACAGCATCTGCGGGACTTCCCCCCAGGCGACGGTTGGATCGCAGAGGTTATGCTTGTGCAGGCAGTTCGCCGCTTTCATCGACTCAAACATATCGTTCGTATAGCCGTCGGTACCAAGCCCCACCAGCAGGCCGCGGTGCATCATTTCAAGCGTGGGCGGGCAACCTACCGCATTGCCCATATTGGATTCCGGATTATGCACGATCATCGTATCGGTTTCTTTCAGGATGTCCATTTCGATTCCATTGACATGGATGCAGTGCCCTGTAATGGTCTGGCTTCCGAGAATCCCGTTGTCGTGCAGGCGGTTGATGACGCGCTTGCCGTATTTTTTCAGGGAGTCGTAAACGTCCGCCATGCCTTCCGCGACATGAATATGGAAGCCGACCCCGTCCGGCGTGTTTTCCCTGCAAAGCGCAAGCGTGGAATCCGAAAGCGTAAAGGATGCGTGCAGGCCCATCATTCCTTTGCGCATATCCGTGTCATCATTTTGACAGGAACGGATAAAATCGGCATTCTCCTTCACAGCGGCTTTCATCTTTTCTTCGCCGTCGCGGTCGGACACCTCATAGCAGAGGCAGGTGCGTACACCCAGTTCCTTTGCTGCGTCCGCAATCACAAACAGGCTGCCTTCGATGCCGCCATAGCTGGCATGATGGTCGAAAACGGTCGTTACTCCACAGCGGATGCAGTCCAGATAGGTGGTAAGCGCGCTCATTTTTGTATCGGCAAGGGTCAGATGGCGATCGATCGTCCACCACTGGCCGTCCAGAATGTCCAGAAAATTCTTCGGCTGATAGCCTTTGATGGAGAGTCCTCTCGCAAAAGCGCTGTAAATATGATTATGCGCATTAATCAGGCCGGGCATGATCACGCCGCCGTGCGCATCAACAAATTCCGCCTCCGGATAGTTCGCGCGCAGCTCCTCTGTCGTGCCGACCGCTATAATACGGTCTTGATCAGCGGCAACACAGCCATTTTCAATCAGCCGATGATTTTCCCCCCGAGTAATCAGTCTTCCATTTCCTACCAGCAACATCATCTGTTCCTCCTTTATTTCTGCTTTGAAACCGGTAACAGCAAAAAAGGCGTCCACCCATCGGATGAACCCCTGAAACCCGGCCGCTTGCAGAGGACGCAGGAAAGCCGAATTTTCAATGATCATCCAGCCCGTGCGCGAAGCACTCCGTTGCAGCTACCCTATCTTAAATTGTGAAAAACGCACAGGAATATTCCCTGTTTCTCTTTGACATGATTATAACATAATCGCAAACCATTTTTTGGTTTGCTTCGCCGCAAAGCGGCGATAGCCGACATTGTCGGCCGGATTATGGTGTAACATCCGTTTCGCGGCGCGCCAGCGCCGCTAACCGCGCAAAGCGCGGCCACAAACAGCTTTGCTGTTTGTTTCGCGGTTATTATAACATAATCGGCGGCAAATCGCAATAGCTTCAAACAATATTCTCAAAAAAAATTTTTAGTATTTACTTTTTTTGTTGCTTTTTATGTAAAAAATTGATATGATAGAATTTATCGAGTACCATTCAGAAAGGGATGTTCAAAATGCTTCCGGAATTGACGCTTCATACACTGAAACAAATTGCTTACGGAATCGCACAGCAGTTTGGGAGCAACTGTGAAGTCGTGATACACGACCTGACAGACAATAACACAGAAAGCTCCATTGTCGACATCGTGAACGGGCATGTTACCAACCGCAAGCCGGGAGACGGGCCTTCCCACGTTGTTTTGGAAGCGCTCCACGGTGACCGCAGCAACCTGCATGACCACCTGAATTACCTGACGAAAACCAAAGACGGGAAAATCCTGAAGTCGAGCACCATTTATATCCGTGACGGCTCCGGAGAGGCAATCGGTGTTTTTGGAATTAACTTTGATATCACCAGCCTTCTGATGATCGAAAACTCCATCAAGCCGCTGATTACAACGGAAACGGGAAGTGACAAAAAGGAGCCGGAACGGATTTCGCAGAATGTCAACGACCTGCTGGACGAGCTGATTGAGCAGTCGGTCCGGCTTGTCGGAAAACCGGTGGCCCTGATGACGAAGGACGACAAGATCAACGCCATCCAGTTTTTAAACAACACCGGCGCATTTTTGATTACCAAAAGCGGCGATAAAGTCTCCAAATATTTCGGGATTTCCAAATATACCCTTTACAGTTACATCGATGCGAAAAACTGAACCGTCCATGATGCAAAGAAGGCGGGCGCCGCGGCGTCCGCCTTCTTCGCTATTTTCGGATCATATTGAGGTACCGATAGATGGTTGGGACGGAAACGCCCAGCTTTTCTGCTACACAGACAATGGAACCTTTTACTAAAAACGTGCCAAGTTCGTCAAGCTTTTCCACAATTTCCAGCTTATCCTTCTGGCTCATCCTGCCAACCAGTTCTTCAAGGTTGGGACAGACGCGAAACAGGTTTGCCTGCACCAGATCGCTGACATTCATGGTAAAGTTCTCCGTAACCCCGCCGCCGGTCTGGATGCCCAGCGCGCCAATCAGGGATTCCAGCTGCAGGCGGGCTTCCGTGAGCGCGTGATAGTCTGTGTTGACACAAAGCATGCCCACCATGGCGCCTGTGTCGTCCTTAATAAAAAAGGTGGATGATTTCAGGCTGTGCCCGTTTTTCGCAACGCCCTGATAATTGGCCATGTAAGGGAGCTGTTCAAACGATGCCGTTTTTAAGATATTCAGTGATAAATCCGTGATGGGCGAACCGACCTCTCTGCCGCTGATGTGTCCATTGCGGATCGCAACAACAGACTGGTGCCAATCCGTCAGGTCATGCAAAACGACCTCGGTATTCTCGCCCATGCAGTCAGCGATAAAATCAACCATGGGAAGATAGAAGGTTAATAACTTATGCAAATCATCCTCCCCTTCTTGACGTTTATTTTGTTTGTTCTTTATCCTTCGGGAGAATTGTGTTCAGCAGGATCGCCATCAAAGTCGCAATCACTACGGAAGAACTTCCGAACACTGTGGTTACCCATTCAGGGAAACCGCCAAGGCTGCCGGATACCGAAGTAACACCGACGCCCAGCGCAACCGCAAGACCAACCACCGCAACATTGCGCTGCGTCAGTTTTTCGGATGTGATCATGCGGATACCGGTCATTGTGATCGTCGCGAACACAGAAATCGTAGCGCCGCCGATCACGCTCTGCGGAATGGTTGTGAGCGCGGAAGCAAATTTCGGAATAAACCCTGCAACCAGCATCACGCCCGCGGCAAATGCAAATACAATTTTATTGACGACACGGTTTACAGTGACAATACCAACGTTCTGGCTGTAGGACGCCGTGGGCAGTCCGCCGAAAAACGCACCCAAAATGCTTGCGGCACCCTGCGCGACGATCCCTCCGGAAAGTTCTTTGTCGGAAGGCAGACGGTCAAGTCCGCCTAAAGTGGTGGAGCTCAGGTCACCAATGGTCTGCACGGAATTGACGATATACATAATTGCCATGGAAATACAGGCGCTGATGTTAAATTTCAAGCCGAAATGCAGGGGAGCAACCAGCTGGAACCAGCCGGCGGTGCCAACCGCTTCAAAGGAAACCATCCCCATCATCAGAGCAACCACATAGCCTATGATCATACCCAGCAGGATCGAAGCCAGCTTGCTGACACCTTTGGTGAAATAGTTAAAGAAGATCACCGCGGCAAATGTGATGATCGCAACCAGCCAGTTTTTCGGGTCGCCAAAGGTCGGGCTTGCCGCGCCGCCGGCCATATATTTCACTGCGGTCGGGTAAAGGGAAAGACCGATTGTAAAGATCACCGTACCGGTGACCAGCGGCGGGAAAAATCTGCGCAGCTGCTTGAGAAAAATTCCAAACAGGATCGCAACGCAGCCGCCGACAATCTGTGCACCTAAAATGGTGGCAAGGTCAAACTTTCCGCCAATCGCAAGCAGGGTCGGCACATAAGCAAAACTGATGCCCATAATCACAGGCAGTCCCGATCCAATACGTCGACCCAGCGGATACAGCTGGATCAGGGTCGCAATCGCAGTGATCAGCAAAGATACCTGAACCAGAATAGTCTTATCCGGACCGCTCAGACCCACAGTATTTGAAACAAGCAGGGCCGGGGTAACCACGCCGACAATCGCCGCAACAACATGCTGAAGCCCGAGGGGAACCACTTGCTTCATGGGAGGCACGCCGCCCAGTTCAAAAATGGATCTCGGTTCTTTTGTAACATGATCCTTCATTCAAACACAACCTTACAAATTTTTTTTAGGAAAACTGTATTTTTATTTGCTATGTTATTAATATAGCTTATGTAAGGTGGGTTTGCAAGAAGATTATCAAAGTTTAATAAAAAAATATCAAAGCGAATTTTGTTTAATTTGTTATAAGTATTACTTATTTAACTGCGATTGCTTCAATTTCAAACAACGCTGCTTTCGGAAGCGCTGCAACCTGCACACAGGAACGGGCAGGGCAATCCCCTTTAAAATAGTCCGCATAAATGGCGTTGATTGCGGCAAAGTCTGCCATATTTGCAAGGAAAACCGTTGTTTTAACCACATCAGAATAATCCATTCCGGCTTCTTTCAGTACTGCGCCCAAATTGTCCAGAGCCTGTTTTGCCTGTGCTTCCACTCCCTCAGGCAGAGCGCCGCTGACCGGATCAAGACCGAGCTGGCCGGAAGTATACAGGACGTTTCCGCCCATAACCGCATGAGAATATGGACCAACAGCGGCAGGGGCATTTTTTGCGGAAATGACTTTGTTCATGGTTTTAATACCTCCAATAAAAAAATAAGGAATGAATTGATTATATCATATTTTTTAGCACTTGTAATAGATTTTTATTAAATAATTTTTAAAAAAATAATATTTTCTTAGAATCACAATTTTATTTTCCCTCACAATTTGAAATTTATTATATAAATTAAAAACTGCCCGCAGAATACGGGCAGTTTTAATGTCTGCGTTGACGGCAGTCACTTTTTCAGTCTTGTAAAAAGAGAAGCTTTGTCGCGGGGAGTTTTGCAAAGAGTGCACCGGCGGAGGACAGCTGCAGGGCTTTTTCCGCCTGTGTTTTGGAACAGGTGGCGTAAAGCGGTTCCCGTGCCCCCTTCATTTCCAGCCTGACAGTGGCTTCACGAAGTGTCTCAGATATTTCCCGGATTTTTACAGGAAAGCCATCCCACTCGGCACAAAACTCGATATCCCCGCCGAATATCCCGACCCATGCGCAGCCTTCTTTGGCGGCGGGCGGTTCAAAATGAAGGTTCCAATCCGGGGCATACCCCGAGTTGTCCAGTTTGGCCAAATTCGGACAGCAGAGCAGCCTCGCCGATGCAATCCGCTCGGGACTGGCAAGCAGCGATTTTGTGCCGCCTTCCTCTACCTTTTTGCCGCCTGAAACAACCGCTGTGCGCGTACTGTATCGATATATCTCGTTGAAATTATGGGAAACCAGCACCGCCGGGCCTGTGAACGTATCCAATGCTTCTGCGAAATCCGATTCGATCTCCTGGCGCAGGCGGCCATCCAAAGCGGAAAAAGGCTCATCCAACAGCAGGATTTCCGGTTCCGCCGCCATCATCCGCGCCAGAGCCACCCGCTGCTGCTGCCCCCCGGAAAGCTGCCACGGGCGGCGGATTTCCAGGCCCTCCAGATGCAGCAACCGAAGCATTTTCGCAATCTGCGCTTCATGCTTTTGTTTATCCCTTACCCCCGCGGCGATATTCTGTTCCACTGTCATATGCGGAAACAGCGCGTAATTTTGAAACATCAGCCCGACGTTTCGGCTGCGGGGCGGCAGGTTGATTCCCTTCTCGGAGTCAAACAGCGTTTTGCCGTTCAGAACAATTTTGCCGCTGTCCGGCTTTACGATCCCGGCGATGCAGCGTAAAGTCATACTTTTGCCGCTGCCGGATTCCCCAAGAATCCCAAGAACTTCTTTGTCTTCCGTTTCCAGCTGCATATTCAGAGAAAATCCCTGAAACTCCTTTCGGATGTCCACCAGAAGGCTCATGCGCCGCCTCCTTTCGCCCGGGCGTTATAGTAGTTCATCAGCCCGAGCGCCAGACAGGATACCGCGGTAATTACCGCGACCCAGATTCCAGCCGTACGCATGTTGCCCGCTGCCGTCGCAAAATAAATGGCAATCGGAATCGTCTGGGTGCGCCCCGGAATGTTCCCGGCGATCATCAGCGTCGCGCCGAATTCGCCGAGCGCACGCGCAAAGGAAAGCGCCGTGCCCGCAGCAATTCCAGGCCATGCCTGCGGAATCAGTACGCGGATAAAAATGGTCCATTCGGACATTCCCAGAGTCCGGGCAGCCCAGATCAGATTTTCGTCCACCTGTTCAAAAGCGCCTTTCGCCGCGCGGTACATCAATGGGAAAGATACGACGACCGCAGCCGCCACGGTGGCCTGCCATGTAAAAATCAACGACAGCCCTATCTGCGCAAGCGTTCTCCCCAGCGGGCTGTTTTTCCCGAACAGCACCAGCAGAAAAAATCCGATCACTGTGGGCGGGAGCACAAGCGGCAGCGTGAATATCACGTCCGTAATCCACTTAACGCGTCCGCCCGCATACAAAAACAGCCGGGCAAAGCCAATTCCCAGAATAAATACCAGCGCTCCGGCACAAAGTACGGTTCGAAGGGATATGGCCAGCGGCGACCAGTCAAACGGCATGGCGGTCACCTCCTTCCTGTTAGGTGATTATCACGATTAATTACTTACGCCACAGGTGAAAATCCGTACTTTTCAAATACTGTTTTGGCTTCATCCCCAAACAAATATTCCACAAACGCCTTGGCGGCATCCGCTGCTTTGCTTTCTTTGACCACACCAACCGGATAAATCACCTTTTTATGGGAATCTTCCGGCGCGGTGCAGGAGATTTCCACTTTATCGCTGATCTTAGCGTCTGTTTCATAAACCACGCCCGCATCCACATTTCCGGTTTCCACCCAGGAAAGCACCTCTCGAACGTCTTTCGCGTAGACCAGTTTGTCCTTTATAGTATCGGTCAGTTTCAGGTTTTCAAACACTTCCGCGGTATACTGTCCAACCGGGACAGTTTCCGGTTCCCCGACGCCAATCTGCTTCACATTGGCAAGTTCCTCAAATGATGCCAGCTTTGTGCCGCCTTTCGGCGTAATCAGGACGACCTTGTTTTCCACAATGTCCTTGACCGTGGAATCATCCATGAGTCCCGCGTCTGATAGGGCCTGCATCTGTTTTTTGCCGGCAGAGAAGAAGACATCGGCGGGCGCGCCCTGTTCAATCTGCTGCTGAAGCGCCCCGGAAGCGGCAAAATTGTAGGTAATGGTAATTCCGCCGTTTTCCTTTTCATAAAGGCCCTTGATCTCGTTCAGACAGTCGGTCAGGCTTGCCGCCGCCGATACCATCAGTTCCACCTGTTCCGCGGGAGCTGCTTCGGAAGATGAAGCTTCTGGCGAAACCGCCGAAGAGACCGCTTCGGAAGAAGGCTCCTGTGAAGAGGATGCCGCCGGGTTTGCTCCGCATGCCGCCATTGACAGCGCCATCATAAGCGCAAGCATACTGCAGATTGTTCGTTTCATAACTCTCTCTCCTTTTGTTCGGTACGCGCACAATCATGCGCACGCCCGGTTAATATTTCCAGCCCATGCCGAAGTTCGGGCAGGATAAACGTCAGGTTTTCGCGGACCGCCTTTGGGCTTCCGGGCAGATTAATAATCAGCGTGGAGCCCCGGATGACGGAAACGGCGCGGGAAAGCATTGCGCGTTTCGTTATGTTCATCGAAGAATAACGCATAGCCTCAGCGATACCGGGGGCGATCCTCTCCGCCACATCCATCGTGGCTTCCGGCATGCAGTCCCGCGGAGAAAATCCTGTACCGCCGGTAGTCAGAATCAGGTCAGCAAGCCCCCCGTCGCAGATGCGGCGCATCTCGGCGGCAAGCTGATCCCGTTCGTCAGGCAGCAGCGTACAGCAGGCTACCTCGTAGCCCGCCTCCTGCGCGAGTTCCCGCGCCACCTGTGTGCTGATATCCTCGCGCTGTCCGGTGAATCCTTTGTCGCTGGCTGTAAGTATCGCAACTTTAAACACGGCGCACCTCCATTATGTCCCCGGCGGAAATGGTCCCGCCCTTTAAAACACGTGCAAACACACCCTCCCGCGGCATAATACACTCCCCCATTTTATGATAGATTTCACAATGGGAGTGGCACTCCTTGCCGATCTGGGTCATTTCCAGCACCACATCGCCGCATTCCAGAATGGTTCCGACCGGCAGGCTGCGGAAATCAATACCGGAAACCACAAGGTTTTCTCCGAAAGCGCCGTTATCGACCTCTGCGCCGCGCGCACGGAATGCCTCTATCCTATCGTAAGAAAGCAGGCTGACCTGCCGATGCCAGTCCCCCGCATGGGCGTCATTCTGAATCCCCCAGTTTTCCTGAAACCGGGCGGAGCCTATATTTTTCTTCTGCGTCCCGCGTTTTTCGCTGATACAGACCGCAATGACCTTTCCCATTTCGTTATCCTCCAATCTGTGCCATGCTGTGCAGCTCCCGATGGGCCACCTCAGCCTGCTCAAAGTGATGGGCCGCCGGCTTCTGCGCAATCGCACGCTCCAGCAGCCGCAGAAGTTCTATATCATCCATCCCCGAACGCAGAGGCGCCCGCAGGTCAATGCCGCGGTCATAGTGCAGGCAAAGCTTTAAAAATCCGGAAGCAGTCAGGCGCACACGGTTGCAGCCGCCGCAGAATTTTTCCGTCACCGCGCTGATAAAACCGATATGACCGGCGAAGCCTTTCAGGGAATAATAAACCGCGGGTCCGTTTCCGAGCCTGTCTGAACAGGGAAGCAGCTTTCCGAACCGCTCCTCCATGCAGGCTTTCAGCTTTTCCTCGGGAAGCCCTTCAAAGCGTTCGCCCAGACCGATGGGCATCATCTCGATAAAACGTACCTGCACCGGTTTTTCCTTTGCGATCGCCGCGATCTTCAAAAGCCCATCCGGATCGGCCTGCCTGGTCGGCACACAGTTGATCTTTACCCGCAGGCCGGCTTCCAGCGCGCTGTTGATGCCGCCGAGCACCTGGGGCAGTTCATCCCGGCGCGTGATCCTGGCAAATTCCTGCCGGTCCAAAGTGTCTATGCTGACATTGATTCCGTCGAGCCCGGCCGTGGCCAGACTGGAAGCAGCTTCGCCAAGCAGCACCCCGTTGGTGGTCATGGTGACCTGCTCGATTCCTTCCACGGCCTTGAGACGCCGCACCAGGTCCACAATGCCAAGGCGGACGAGCGGCTCCCCGCCGGTGAGCTTCAGCTTGCGGATACCCAGCTTTGCCGCGCAGGCACAGATCCGTTCCAGTTCCTCATAGGTAAGAATCTCGTTATGCGCCATGGGGACGATTCCCTCTTCCGGCATGCAATAGACGCAGCGCAGGTTGCAGCGGTCGGTGACGCTGATTCTTAAATAATCAATGGTTCTGCCCTGCGAGTCAATCATCTTTTCACCTGCTTTTCTCAAAAAGGTTTCCCTGTTTCACCCTGATTTTCCTCAAACCGGAAATCGCCGGATTTTCCGCCGGATTTGCTGACCAGGTGGAGATTTCCGATCACCATTCCCCGGTCAATCGCTTTGCACATGTCGTAGATGGTCAGCAGCGCCACCGACGCGCCGGTCAGCGCTTCCATCTCCACACCGGTTTTTCCGCTTACCTGAACGGTACAGATCGCCTCCACCGTCTGGGTTTCCGGATGCAGTTCGAACTCCACCGCGCATTTGGTCAGCATCAGCGGATGGCAGAGCGGAATCAGGCCGGACGTCTGTTTTGCAGCCATGATGCCCGCTATGCGGGCAACCCCGAGCACATCGCCTTTCCCGACGGTGCCGCTTTCGATTGCGGCAAATGCCTTTTCGCCCACCCGGATTTCGCCCTTCGCGGTGGCGGCACGTTCCGTGACCGCTTTCCCGCCGACATCCACCATCACCGCGTTGCCATGCGCATCAAGATGCGTCAATCCGTTTTCCATCAGTGCCCTCCCTTTCCGAAGCCGCAGTTTGGAAAATGGCAGACTTCGCAGCTCAGGCACAGCCCGCCGTTTCCAAGCTTCGCCAGGTCCTTTTTGGCAATCGGGATGTCCGCCATCAAACGCGGCAGAACGAGATCGAAGATGGTGCGCTTAGCGTACATCACACATCCCGGAAGACCAAGAACCGGGCGGCCGTCCTGATAGGAGAGCAGGAACATTGCTCCCGGCAAAACCGGCGCGCCATAGCTGATGATGTTGGCACCTGTCGCGCGGATGGCCGCCGGTGTGCGGTCATCCGGGTCCACGCTCATGCCTCCGGTGCAAATCACCATTTCCGCACCCTGCGCCAAAAATTCATTGATTGCTGCCGTAATGGTTTCCGGCTCGTCCCCGCAATAGGTTACTCCCAGAATTTCCGCGCCGAATTCCTCCAGTTTTTTCACAACAACCGGGCTGAATGTATCTTTGATGCGCCCGTAAAATACTTCGTTGCCGGTCGTCACAATGCCACACTTTTTTCTGCGGTACGGTTTCAGGCTGAAAATCGGTGTATTTCCCGCGATTCTTTCCGCCTCCTGCAATTTTTTCTCATCGACCACCAGCGGAATCACCCGGGTTCCGGCGAGCTTATTCCCCGCTTTGACAGGGTAATAATTGCTGAGAGTTGCAATCATCAGTTCATCAATACTGTTGATGGCATTCAATTTTTCCAGGTCTATACAGAACACGCCGTCGATTGCCGCGAAAAGCTCAATCTTTCCTTCTTTCACCGGCGATTCGTTCATATATTCATTCTTGCATAAGCGGTACAGACGATCCGCGGCATCGTTCTCGTGCAGCATTCCCTCCTGCTTTTCCCAGACATACAAGTAATCCTTGCCCATAGAAAGCAGTACGGGGATATCCTCTTCCGTTACAATATGCCCCTTGCGGAACCGGGCGTCCTTGGATACGCCTTTGATAATCTGGGTCATATCATGGCAAAGCACATGGCCGACCGCTTTGGCGGTTTCAATCTTTTTCATCCTGTTCACCTGCATTAAAGTATTTCTCAAACAAGCCGTCCGCAACTTTGCAAAGCTCCTGCCGGAAATCGGTGTACCGGTTTACAAAGTCGCGGCCTTTGGGCGTCAGGCGGGAATAGCCCCCGCCGCTTCCCCCCACATGGCGCTCCATCAGGGGAAATCCAAGCTCCTGTTCAGCATGTCTGATAATCTTCCACGCCTTGCTGTAAGACATTTCCATCTGTGCGGCGGCGGTCTGCAAAGACCCGGTTTCATCCACCAGCAACAGAATCTGCTCAACTCCGGGTCCGAAAAAAGACGCGTGATTTTCAAGCCGCAGGCGTATGCAATAGTGTAATCCCATTTCATTCCCTCCATCGATATGTTTATAAAAACATATCGGTTGTTCAAATTATATCCCTGTCTTCTGCAAAGTCAAGAGAAAACTGCGATATATAGAGATTATCAATAAATCAGACATGCCAAACGGCGGCCGGTTCACCCGGCCGCCATAATCGATTATTTTCCGTCTCCGACAACCTTATAGGTTTCATTCACAATCCGTTCCATGGCATTGAGAATGTTCTGGTAACCGGTGCAGCGGCAGAGATGCCCTGAGATCAGCTTGCGCAGCTCTTCCCGGCTGTATTTTTTCCCGCTGCCCACAATTTCCACCGCGCTCATAATCAGGCCGGGGGTGCAGAAACCGCATTGGACTGCGGCTTCTTCCACAAAAGCGGTCTGAATAGGGCTGAGTTCCCCATTAGGCCCGCGCAGTCCTTCCACAGTCAGGATACGTCTGCCTTCCGCCCAAGCAGTCAGATAGATGCAGGAATCGATGGCTTCCCCATCCACCAGTACGGTACAGGCGCCGCATTCCCCGACTTCGCAGCCTCTTTTTACACTGGTCAGCCCCAGACGGTTGCGCAGAGTATCCAGCAGGCTTTCCCGCCCGTCAACCGCTACTTCCACCGGCTTGTCGTTGACCACCATCTGGATAATTTTAAGCATTGACCGCACCTCCCGCATTGATGATCGCCTGTTTTAAGGCACGCTTGCTCAGTTCTTCCACCAGCTGCAAACGGAACTCTTTCGAAGCGCGCCAGCTGGTTCTTGGGCTCACTTCCGTAACGGCTGTCTTTCCCACCTCGTCAAACAGCGACTGCGAAATCTTCTGCCCATTCGCCAGCGCTTCCGCTTTGTGACAACGGATTGGAGTGGGAGCCGCCACACCGAACGCCAAACGCATATCCTCGATTGCATCTTTCGCCGGGTTTAGTTTCACATTGACAGCGCATCCGAGCGTCGCAATATCCATCGCGTTGCGCTGTGCGTATTTAATATAGTGTCCGCCAAAGCCCTCGTAGTCCTTTTTCCGGACGCGGATAGCGACCAGCAGTTCATTATGCGCGCGATCGGTGCGTCCCGGCCCCTTATAAAAGTCCGCGATTTCGACCCTGCGGCTGCCGTCGGGGCCCCGCAGTTCCAGCTGCGCGTTGAGGGCAAACAGCGTGGACGCGCTGTCCGCACTGGTTGCGCCGTTGCAGACATTGCCGCCGATGGTGCCGATATTCCGGATCTGGGGGCCGCCGACCTGATCAACGGCATCTCCGAGAACAGGGATGTATTTTTGAATAATCGGATGATAAGTCACATGGCTGAAAGAGGTTGCGGGGCGAATCAGGATGGTGCCGTCCTCCTCCATGAAAACGCCGTTCAATTCCCTGATCCCGTGAATGCTGACAAGCGAACAGCCCGCCAGCTTTCCTTCGCGGATTTTAATCAGGACATCGCTTCCGCCCGAAATAATAACCGCGTCGGGGTCGGCGGTAAGGGCCGCGATTGCATCCGGCACACTTTTCGCTAGATACAGCTTTTCGATATCATACATTTCTTCTTCTCCCCCTTCTCAAATCAGGCCCGCTGCCTGAAACTGTTCCACCAGCTTCTGCGGATTCATGGGAATGCTGTTCACCGCGACACCGGTTGCGTTCAGGACGGCATTGCGGATTGCGGGGGCCGGCGAAATTGCCGGCGGCTCACCGAGCGCTTTGTTTCCGTAAGGCCCGCTGGAATCTGTCGGCTGAACAAAATCAGCATGCAGTTCCGGCGTATCCATGCTGGTGGGGAGCTTATAGTCGAGCAGGTTATTGTTCAGCGGACGGCCTTTGTCGTCAAACAGAAGCTGCTCGCCCAGCGCATAACCAAGCCCCATGCTCATACCGCCATGCACCTGCGCCTCCGCCAGCCTGGGGTTGATCAGCGTTCCGCTGTCATGAACATTGATGATATCCAAAACCTTGACCTTCCCAACCGGGATATCCACTTCCACCTCGGCGAAACAGACACCGAAGGAAAACGTATTATCTTTGCAGTGGTTGGTGGTTTCCGCTGTGATATGAACTGAATAATCCAGGCTGTAAAACGCCTCCATCGCGAGCTTTTCCATGGTGAGCAGCTGTTCGCCGCTCTCCTTGTTAACGATATTGCCGTCCCGGATATCCATCTGGTCGGCCGGAATTTTCAGCATATAATTCGCATAATCGAGAATCTTGGATTTAAACAGCTCCGCGGTCTTTTTAATCGCCATGCCGCTGACATACGTCTGGCGGGATGCATAAGCGCCGGTATCAAACGGAGCGACATCGGTGTCCTGCGTGGAAACGATATGGATATTTTCTTCCCTGAAGCCGATTGTTTCCGCCGCCATCTGGATAAACACGGTGTCCGCGCCCTGCCCGATTTCCGTCGCGCCCATATGCAGCTGGGCGGAGCCATCCTGGTTCAGGATCAGGCGAGCCGACGAAGTTTCCAGCGAAATCGGGTATACGCCGGTTTTATAGCTGAACAACGCCATGCCGACGCCCCGGCGGACAGGCCCGGTCTGGTCTTGGTAGGCTTTGCGTTTTTCTTCCCAATGGATATACTCTTTGCCCTTCCGGATGCACTCCAGCAGCCCTGAGGAATAGCAGGTGATCCCGCTCATCGGGTCGACATATCCCTGCTGCATGCAGTTTTTCTCCCGCAGTTCGATCGGATCCATCCCGATCGCACGGGCGATATCGTCCATATGGGACTCCATGGCGTATGCCGCCTGCGGAATTCCATACCCGCGCATCGCGCCGCCGGATGCAATATTGGTATAAACGGTGTAAGCATCCGCCTGCAGGGATTTCTCGTCATGATAGGTATGGCGGAAGTTATTGATTGCGTTTGCCACAATGGCATGCCCATGGGACGCATAGCCGCCCTGATTGGAAACCGCGATAACCTGGCGGGCAACCAGTCTCCCGTCCGGACGCACCGCGGTTTTTACTTTCAGGTCAATCGCATGACGTACACGCGTACAGGACAGGGTTTCCTCGCGGGAAAGCTCCAGCTTCACCGGGCGGCCGCCAACCTGCATGGTCAGGAAAGCGTTCAGCGGTTCATAAAGCACCTCCTGCTTATTTCCGAAGCCGCCGCCTATGTAGGGCTTGATCACCCGGACTTTGCCCCACGGAATGCCGTTTGCCTGCCCGATCACGCGGCGAACGATATGAGGGATCTGGGTGGAAGACACTACAACGACGCGGCCTTTTTCCATATATGCGTAAGAGACCGGCACTTCAATGTGGCAGTGCTGGACCGTCTGGGTCTGATATTCCCCTTCTACGATGCGGACATCCTCGCCGGCGATTGCCTGATCAAAATCCACATCGCCGATATGGAACGCGCTGTGTTTCAGGACATTATCCGGATTTTCCTCATGGATGGCGACAGCGCCTTCCGCCATAGCCTGTTCCGGCGTAATGTATACCGGATACTCTTCGTATTCGACTTTCATCAGCCTGGCAGCACGCGCAGCCGCAACCTCATCCTCCGCGATAACCGCAGCGATATCGTCTCCGTAAATGCGCACCCGGCGGTTCAGAAGTTTCCGGTCGGATACGTCCTGATGGGCCGGCTCCACAGACCAGGGATGCCCCGGAGTCGGGAACTGAATGTCCGGCGTATCAAAGCAAGTGACAATCTTGACAACGCCCGGAACCTTTTCAGCTTCGGAAAGGTCAAAGCTTTTGACCCATCCATTTGCAATCGTACTGCGCACCACCTTTGCCACCAGACAATTTGGGACGCTGAAATCATCGGTATACTGCGCGCCGCCCGTCACCTTTTCGACCGCGTCCACACGGTTTATACTTTTTCCGATTCCCATCTTGCAGGCCTCCTTGTTACTATAATCGCTATAATTCTTGCATATTTTTTGAAATTTCCGTCATTAATTATAAAAGTCATACTTTTGTGTTCTGATATCACTATAGCACAATCATTATGCGGATACAACTGTTTTTGAAAAAATTAAATATTTTCCGCCTTTGAAAAACAGCCGGGACATTCCAACGAATGTCCCGGCTGTGCCGTAAGCAAAAGAGATCAGCCTGTAACCATAAACGCAAAACGAAGCGCAAACAAAAGACAGAGAACCACCGTAAACAGTTTGATTTCTTTTGTCTTTCCGGAAAGCAGCTTGATCAGCACATAGGTAATCAGACCGGCCGCGATTCCGTTTGCGATGGAATAAGTAAACGGCATAAATGCGACTGTTACGAAAGACGGAATCGCCTCGGACATATCCGAGAAATCCAGTTCTTTCATACTGCTCATCATCAAAACGCCCACAAAAATCAGGGCCGGCGCAGTCGCCGCGCTTGGGATAATGCCGATAAATGGGGCAATGACCAGCGAGCAGAGGAACAGCAGCGAAGTAACCAGCGAAGTCAGACCGGACCGTCCGCCTTCCGCGATGCCGGCGCTGGATTCCACGAAGGTTGTTGCAGTGGAAGTTCCCAGGCAGGCGCCGACCGAAGTCGCAATCGCGTCGCTCATCATAGCCTGCCGCATGCGGGGCATATCGCCCTTTGCATCCAGCATTTTAGCTTGCTTTGCCGTACCGAGCAGAGTTCCGATTGTATCAAACATGTCAACAATCGAGAACGAGACAATAATCATAATGATGGTAAAAATCATCTGGAAAATATTTGTGGAATTTTTAAACAGACCGGGGAAATCCATTTTGAACAGCGAAACATCCAGGAAATCCTGGAACTGTGCGCCGATGTTCATGGAGAAGCCATGGAATGAGGTGAGTCCAAACGGAATTCCTACAATTGTAGCTACAAGAATACCGATAATAATGGAGCCTTTGACTTTGCGCGCATGCAGCGCACCGATAACCACCAGACCAATCAGCGCGACGATTGCCGAAGCAATCATGCTGTGATAAGCGTCAGCGGCATACTGAACGCCGCCCGCTGTTATCATGCCGGCAGCATCCCCTTTGCTGTTCCAGAGTGAAAAATCGATCAGACCTACAAAGGTTGAGCCATTGGCTACAACAAGGCTGGCATTTTTCAGTCCGATCAGCGCGAGGAAAAGCCCGATACCGGCGGAAATCGCCGTTTTGACACAGGACGGAATTGCGCGGACTACTGCCTCGCGGAATCCGATCAGCGTGATGAAAATAAACAATAACCCAGAGAAAAATACGATTGCAAGTGCTTCGCCGTAGGTATAGCCCATCGTCAGAACCACCGTATAGGCAAAAAATGCGTTAAGGCCCATGCCGGGAGCCTGTGCAAAAGGAATCTTCGCATATACAGACATTAAGAACGTACCGAAAAACGCAATCAGGCAGGTTGCAAAAAAGACTCCGTTTGCCACTTGAGCAGCGTAATCGTTCTGCCCCATAATATAGAAGGGGTCCGCCAGCATCTGGGGATTTACAATGATGATGTACGCCATTGCCACAAAGGTCGTGAATCCGGCGAGCACTTCTGTTTTCACATCTGTGTTGTATTCCTTCAACTGAAAGAAGCGCTCAAGAAATCCAGTGTTCGTGTTTTTTTCAACCATGTTTTCTCCTCCTCGTTGTATTTGACAGGGTTCCGTCCTATTTGCCGCTTACGACAGAACCGGTTTATTTCAAGGCGGACTGAGGCCGCCTCTCCTCCAAACAGAATTTACCCTTTTATTTTACAGCCCGCAACGTATTTGGCCGCTACTGCGCTTTCCTCCGATAGATAGATCACCCGTTCCAGCCGCTGCTCAGGCGTCAGTTCCATCGGGGAACGCAGTCCGCTGTCATCCAGCACCACCGCATCGAACTCGTAATCTTTTTCAAATGAACCGACTTTTCCAAAGAAAGCGCCGCCGCCTAATGTTCCAAGATAAAATGCTTCCTGCATCGACAGCGGCTTCAGGGAATCGTCCGACAGGCGCCAGCGCAATTTGGAAGCCTGCACCGCGTCGCACATGGCACGGAAAATAGAAGCGGAAAAGCCGCCGGCTACATCTGTACCGAGGCCGACGCGCAGTCCTCTGTCCAGAAAAGTCCTTACAGGCGCCACACCGGAAGCCAGATTGGTATTCGACTGCGGGCAGTGCGCAATAAACACCCCGCGCCGCTCAATCAGATCCAGTTCTTCTCCGGCAGAATAGACGCAGTGGGCCATTACGGCAGGACAGCCATCCCCCCCGAACAAGCCGAACCGGTCATAAGACTCGCCATAGCAGCCGGTTTCCGGGCAAAGCTCTTTCACCCATGCAACCTCAGACCGGTTTTCCGACAAGTGCGACTGCACCGGCAGTCCGGTACGCTTTTGCAGCTTTCCGAGACCTTCCATCAGCGTGTCGCTGCACGACGGGGTGAAACGCGGAGTTAAAATAGGGACGGTATTCTGATAGCGTCCCTCACAATCCGCAATCCACCACTCGGTATCCGCCAGCGACTGCGCCGCATCTGTTTCGCACAGATATGCGGGGCTGTTCCGGTCCATATTTACCTTTCCAACCATCGTTTTAAGTCCCGTCTTTTCCAGCAGGTCCATCAAAAGTTCCGTTGCCGGAACATGGATGGTCGCAAATACGCAGGCACGTGTCGTTGCGCCTTTCGCCAAATCCTCCGTGAAGATCCGGTAGCCCTTTTCAGCGTAGGAGAGGTCCGCATACCTGGCTTCCTGCGGGAAAGTATTGATATTAAGCCAGTCGAGCAGCTCCAGGTCCATGCCCAAAGCGCGGTAACCGTACTGGGGCGCATGCAGGTGGAGATCGACAAGCCCCGGGATAACAAGACTGTCACCGTAATCCTCCACAGGGATTCCCTCGTAGCCGGCGGGCAACCGCTCAAATACGCCCGCAGATTTACCGTCCTCACAGATCAGGTAACCCGACGGCAAACTGACCAGATGGTCTTTATCAGCACTGTAAAACAGATTTCCCTTTATCGCAAACGCTGTTTTTTGCATGCCAGCCCTCCTCTAAATGATCCCGCTTGTATTTCAAACAATAATCCTGTATAATATAAATATTTGTTATGGAGTTGTTTGACCAAGGAAATTGTGCAGTTTGTAAAATGGTATTACTTATCACTTAGATCATAGCGTAATCAGGCCCAAAATGCAAGATATAATCTATATAAATTCAAGCCGCCGATCTTGTATAGGAGGCGGTACCAGCATGATCTGCATACTTTCCGCAGACCGATTAACGATTGAAAGAGGTTTTTCAAGATGTCAATGGAATATGATTTGCCTCATCTTGGCGGAAAACTGATGTCCACTCAAGTCAGTTCTCTGTTGATTAAGGAGCTCAAAGAGGGTGTTTTTTCCCATTCGGAGCGTCTTCCTTCTGAAGTTGAGCTTTCCGAACGTCTTGGGGTCAGCCGGACAGTGATCAGGGATGCTCTTTCGGATCTTGAGCGGGAGGGCTTCATTGAACGTGTGCGCGGAATCGGGACGGTCATTAACCGGGGAATTGTGAATCTGAACAACCGTTTGGATTTAAAATTTGAATATAATGATTTGATTCGCGATGCCGGCTACCGGCCTGCCGCGGACAGCATTGTCCTGCGCGTGGAGCCCGCGGATCATGAGCTTGCCGAGAAACTTCAGCTTGATCTTGCCGACTCCGTCATTGTCTGTGAAAAGCGGGTTCTTGCCGGTAATTCGCCTGTTATCTATTCCATCGATTATCTTCCGCTGAGCCTGTTTGACGGCATGGCTTATACAGATATCGACTGGTCAGCCCCTGTTTTCGATATTCTTGACCGCTACTGCGGACTGGCAGTCGTTACGACCATCTCCAAAGTTTATGCCACAAATGCCAATCCGGCAATCCGCCAAAAGCTTGATTTAAATGAGGGTGAAGCCCTGATGATGCTGGACGAGGTGGGTTACTGCAAGCTCAGCCGCCCTGTCATGCGTTCCTTTGAGTTTTATACAAACTTTTTTGAATTCAACGTCCTGCGCAAGAAATTTTAGTAGTCTTATTAAAATACACAGCGAAAAGCCGGAGGCGTGCATCTTGTAAAGATGCACGTCTCCGGCTTTTTATACTTTGTGTCAGTCCTGAAGGTCTTCTTCCTGCTTGCCGCCGATTTTTCCCAGCAGGAATACAACCAGCATGATTACAAGAATAACAGTAAAAATTCCTGCCATACCAAGACCCATAATTTCAAGAGAGATCAAAAAGTTTGTAATTGCCTGCGCACTCAACATTTCACTTTCCCCCTTATTTTACAAACTGCGGAATCAGATAGAGGATGATGCCGCCCGCAATAACCGAACCGATCTGGCCGGATACATTTGCGCCGATGGCATGCATCAGCAGATGGTTCTGCTTATCCTCCGCCATGGCAAGCTTTTGAATGACGCGGGCAGACATCGGGAATGCGGAAATTCCCGCGGCGCCGATCATCGGGTTGATTTTTTCCTTGAGGAACAGGTTCATCAGCTTTGCAAAGAGCACACCGCCGATGGAATCAAAGATAAACGCGACCAGTCCAAGCAGCATGATCAGGAAGGTCTCGAACCGCACAAAATTCTCCGCCTGCATCGAGAAGGAAATCGTAATCCCGAGCAGAAGCGTGATGATATTCGCAAATTCATTCTGCGCAGTCTGCGACAGGCTGTTCAGGCAGCCACATTCACGAAGCAGGTTCCCAAACATCAGGAAGCCTACCAGAGATACGGACATCGGGGCGATCAGCCCGGCGATGATGGTTACAATGATCGGAAAAAGGATGCGGGTAAGTTTGGAAATATTCCTCGGGTTATAAGGCATCCGGATGGAACGCTCTTTCTGGGTGGTCACCAGCTTAATAGCGAACGGCTGGATGATTGGTACCAGAGCCATATAGGAATACGCGGCCACCGCAATCGCGCCCATATATTTGGAGTCAAAAATCTGTGAGACCATAATGGAGGTCGGCCCGTCGGCGGCTCCGATGATGCCGATGGAAGCCGCGTCCTTTAAGTCGAACCCAAAGAGACAGGCAAGCGCAATGGTGAAAAAGATACCGAACTGGGCAGCCGCGCCGAAAATCATCATTTTGGGGTTGGAAAGCAGCGGGCCGAAATCAATCATCGCTCCAATTCCGATAAACAGCAGGATTGGCAGCGCTTCCGATGATTCAATCGTGGTTTCAAACAGCCACTGAATGATACCATGCGACTCGATTCCGCCTTCCAGAATCTGATCCAGCACTCCGGAAAGCGGCAGGTTTACAAGAATCGCGCCAAATCCCATCGGCATGAGCAGGGCGGGTTCAAAGCCTTTTCCAATCGCAAGATAAATCAGCAAGCCGCCAATGCAGTACATGATAACCTGCTGCCAGGTTATCGCCAGGATTCCGGATAGAAGAAACTCCATTATATCGTCCCCTTTTAATAGCAGTATGTGCAAAATTGCATGATATCATAAAAAGACCCGTGTTTCTGAATCGAAACACAGGTCTTGTCATTTAAAGTTAAACCATGGCACTGTATCGGACAGAGCCCGTGATGTTGATTTAACTGCACTCTCCGTGCTGACTACTCCCCCGGATGAAAATCCAAGTATGCAGGCAGGGTATCTTTAGATCTGTTATATAATAGCACGCAGGAGATTTTTTGTCAACCAAATTCTGCTTTTAACATCTCCTTGTTGCATTCTGCATACATCTTGTTATATAATACTGGCAGTTTCCCTGCCCCTGAGAGGCAGGGAAGTATGAACCCAAAAGGAGGAATGTCATGTTTTGCGGAAACTGCGGAGAGAAAATCCCTGACGAGAGTATCTACTGCATGTTCTGCGGCGCGCCGGCAAAGCCCGCTCTGCCTGATTCCGAGGCGGAGCCGCAGGATTCCGGAGAAGAATGGGAAGGGCGTGAGGTCTGGGAAGCCTGCCGCCAGGAACAGAAACGTACTGATTTTCAGCAGAACATGCCTCAGAATCATACAGCGCCTCAGACCCCGCCACAGCCGGAAAAGCCTGCTGTCAAACGCTGTAAGCGCTGCGGCAAAGAGCTTGCGGAAACAAGCATCTCGGATTACTGTCTGGACTGCCTTTACAGTGCTGACGTGATGGAGGCCGAGGAAATCTGCCCGCTCCCTGCCGAATACGATGCGCCGGAGCTTGACGCGCCGGAAGCAGCGGCGCCCCGCCGCCATAAAAAATTTCTGCTTTTTTGCATGTTGGCAATCATTCTTTTGGCGCTGATCGCCGCTGCGTTTCTGCTGATCCCAAAATGGAGCGAAAGAGGAGAAAAGCCATCAGGAGCTTCCCAGTCGGCGTCGCAGCGGCAGGACGAGTATCGCCAGCAAGCCATCAACTTCGCTCATGAAATGGTCAAAGCGGCCGCCCGCGCGCCGAACAGCGTCCATTTTGACTCCGCCACGGTCCAATGTTCCGTGGAAGCCGGTGATTATACCGTCATTCAGCAATTCGAGCGTGAAGATGCGCAGGGACAAATGGTCACCTCCACCTATACCGCTGTCCTGAACCTTAGCGGCGAAAACGGCTATACGCCGCTGATGCTCCGGGTGGATGACGCGCAGTTATATGACTACCGGTGATCAAACGACTCTACATACAGAAAAGCCGCTGTACGTCTGAACGTACAGCGGCTTCGTTTTACTATTCCGCAAAGAGCGGGGTGGAAAGATAGCGCTCGCCGGTATCGGGAAGCAGAACAACGATTGTTTTGCCTTCATTTTCCGGCTTTGATGCAAGCTGAGTCGCCGCCCAAAGCGCCGCTCCGGAGGAAATACCCACCAGCAGGCCTTCCGTATGTGCGATTTCTCTGCCGGTAGCAAACGCGGCCTCATTTTCGACAGTGATGATCTCGTCATAAATCTTTGTGTTCAGGACATCCGGCACGAAACCGGCTCCGATTCCCTGAATCTTATGGGGACCGCCTTTACCGGTGGAAAGCACCGGGGAACCCGCAGGCTCAACAGCAATGACTTTCACGTTGGGGTTTTGGGATTTCAGATATTCGCCGACTCCGGTAATTGTTCCGCCGGTACCGATACCCGCTACAAAAATATCCACTTTCCCGTCTGTATCTTCCCAGATTTCCGGCCCGGTAGCCGCTTTATGAACCGCTGGATTCGCGGGGTTGACAAACTGCCCCGGAATAAAGCTGTTTTCGATCTCCTGTGAAAGCTGCTGGGCCTTTTCGATGGCGCCCTTCATCCCTTTTGCGCCTTCGGTCAGCACCAGCTCGGCACCGTAGGCTTTCAGCAGGTTGCGGCGCTCCACGCTCATGGTTTCAGGCATGGTCAGAATGACACGATAGCCTCTTGCGGCCGCCACAGATGCAAGCCCGATTCCGGTATTTCCGCTTGTCGGTTCAATGAGGACCGAACCCGGCTTCAGCAGTCCTTTCTGCTCGGCGTCTTCCACCATAGCCTTTGCAATTCTGTCTTTCACGCTGCCGGCGGGATTAAAATATTCCAGCTTGCCGATTACGGTTGCTTTCAGCTGATGTTTTTTCTCATAGTTGCTCAGTTCCAGCAATGGGGTTTTTCCAATCAGATCGGTCAGACTTTTTTTGATGTTGGACATGTCATAATCTCCTTCTCTCAGTTAAAAATATTGGTAGGCGGATAGGCACCATTTGACATCGCTTTTCAGTTTTGCGGCAGTTCGTATCCATTGTTGTCTGTTGCCCCTCCTTAAAAATCATGTAATTCATATACGTTTAGTATGATATTAGTATATGCATTTTATTTCGCTTTGTCAAGCCTTCTTTCAAATTTTTCTTCTTCCTTTCAGATGTTTGACTTTTACAATATTTGGCGATAAAATAGTTTTCATAGCTATTTTATCGGAAAAGAGGAGACTTTTATGGAAAAAGTGCTTTCCCGCGAAGGCGCATGGGAATTGTTGACCAAATATAATCAGGATGCTTTTCATCTGAAACATGCGCTTACAGTAGAGGGAATCATGCGGTGGTTTGCCAATGAGCTGGGTTATGGAGACGAAGCGGATTTCTGGGCAATTGTCGGGCTGCTCCACGATCTGGATTTTGAGCAGTATCCGGAGCAGCACTGCATCAAAAGCCAGGAGATCATGCGTGAAAACGGGATTGACGAACGGATCATCCGCGCGACGGCCAGCCACGGCTGGGCACTTACGGTCGATATCAAACCCGAGCACGAGATGGAAAAGGTGCTCTACGCGGTGGACGAGCTCAGCGGCCTGATCGGAGCCGTGGCTTTGATGCGGCCTTCCAAGAGCGTACAGGATATGGAGCTGAAATCGGTTAAGAAAAAGTATAAGACCCCCGCATTTGCGGCGGGCTGTTCCAGAGATGTTATACAGCGGGGGGCTGATCTGCTCGGCTGGGATCTGGACGACCTGATTTCCAAAACCATTCTAGCCATGCGTTCCTGTGAGGAAGCTGTCAACAGCGCCACGGCATAAGTGCTTCCGGGCATTCCTCACAAACCGGGATTCCGTAAAGAGCAGGTGAGATTCGGGCAATCCCCGCAGTTATGCGCTGCGCAGAAAACAGAACTGTCCGCCGTGAGTTTTGCCACAAAGCAGCAGCTTTTTACCGGGCAGAGCATCAGCCCTTCGGTGACGAAAATCCCCAGCAGGTTTTCCGCGTCCGTTTCCCGCACGGCGATCATCTGCGCTTCCATCGGCAGATGAAGCGGCGCCTCCAGCCGTCTTTCGACGCCGGCGCCGCGCGCTTCACAGGCGGTTTTCAGCGTTTCGAGCAGTTCCTGTTCCATCGTAAACAGATAAGCGTCTGCCATGGCATGGAGCACCATCCCGTTGAAATAATCCTTTTGCTCAAAAAATTCCTCTGCCAGACGTTCGACTTCGCTTCCCAGCGTGCTGATCACATAGGCAATGCCATCCCCGGTTTGCAGGAACCTGTTCGCAAGCTGAACAGGTGCATTTCCAAAAGCGATCACCGCTTTTGGCTCCACCGCCTGCCGGAAAAGCGGCTCCAGCTGCTCACAGCTCGCCAGAAGTTCCTCCTGCGCCGCGCTGCCGGGAACGCAGGAGAGACGATGCAAAACCATCTGCCTGTCAAGGCTCTGCCGAAAATGGCTGAGCAGAATTCGATCCGGCACTGTAAGGACTCCTTTTTCAATCTGTTACAGTTTAGTATAGCACGAAAAGGGACAACTGTACTCAAAAAAATGAAATCCGGCCTAAAACCGGCTGTGCATGTTTATGCACAGCCGGTTTTTTCTTTTTATATGCAGATAGGCCTTTGATTTCAGGCACCGTTCTTTCGGCGAATGCATACTCTAAAAGAGAAACCCGAAAGGAGCAAGATTATGCCTAATATCTATCTTTCGCCGTCAACCCAGGAATGGAATCCCTACATAGGCGGCGGCAATGAGGAATATTACATGAATCTCATTGCTGACGCAATGGAGCCCTACCTGCGTTCCAGCGGTATCCGCTTCACAAGAAATACGCCAACCATGACCGCCGCCTCTTCTATCGTTCAGTCCAATCAGGGCAACTACGACCTGCACCTGGCGCTCCATTCCAATGCCTCTCCCGAGAATGAAGCCGGCCTCCGGCAGGGGAGCGAAGTCTATTATTACCCCACCAGCTGGAACGGGCAGCGTGCAGCCAACATCATCACGGAAAATTTAAAAGATATCTACCCTTACGAGTGGCTTGTGAGAACCGTTCCGACCACCAGTCTGGGGGAAGTGTCCAGAACCAGGGCCGTAGCGGTCCTGATTGAATTCGCCTACCATGATAACGAAGAAGACGCCAATTGGATCCGGCAGAACATCAGCGAGATCGCCGCCAACGTCGTGCTTTCGCTGACCGAATATTTCGGAATCCCTTTTATCGCGCCGCAGCCGGTCAGAAGAGGAGTCGTAAGGGTAAGCTCAGGCTGGCTCAACATCCGCAAACGCCCCAACCTTGGCGCCCAGGTGATCGCCAGGGCGTGGAACGGCAATCCGATCACTGTATACGGTGAATGGCAGGGATGGTATGTAGTGGATTACTATGGAACAATTGGATATGCCGATGCGCGGTATATCCGTCTGCTGGAAAGGACTTGATGAGATGAATGAGCACTACCCGTTTGAACTGACTCCCCTGCCTTATGATTACAGCGCATTGGAACCGTATATCGATGCCATGACTGTCATGCTGCATCATGATGCGCATCAGGGCACCTATGTCAAAAACCTGAACGCCGCGCTGGCATGTGCGCCCGACGCGCTGAAATGCCTGCCGTTGGAGCGCCTGATAACAGACGCGCCGAATTTCCCGCCGCACCTGAGATGCCAAATTCTGCGCAACGCCGGGGGCGTTTACGCGCATGAGCTGTATTTTGACGGCATGACGCCCTGCCCTTCTTCCCACGTCGCGGTGGGCCGGCTGGCGGCGGCGATTGACTGCTGTTTCGGCTCGTTTGAAACGTTCCAAAAACAGATGACGCAAGTCGCGGAAGCACACTTCGGTTCCGGCTGGGCCTGGCTCGTCTGCTGTCCCGACGGCGGGCTCCGGATACTCTCCACGGTCAATCAGGACATTCCTCTTTCCTTTGGGCTGCGCCCCATCCTTACGGTGGATGTCTGGGAGCACGCTTATTATCTGAAATACCACAATAAGCGCGCGGATTATATTGCCGCATGGTGGAACGTGGTTGACTGGGAATTTGCTGATCTTAATTACATGCCCTATAAAAACTGCTGAACCCACTTGACTTTATCGATTTTATGTGTTAAATTTAGATCATCGATTTAAATGAAAAAAGCAATGACCGGAAACCAGTAAGACAGGGTTCTGCCTGACAGAAAGCAGCCGGAGGATGAGAGGCGCGGGGCGGTCTGTCTGAATACATTCCGAGAGCCGCGCGCCAAACGGTTTTCCAAGTAGGCTGCGACGCATGGCGCCCGTTAACGCGCCGGGGTAGTGCCTTTTGGCATCTACCCGTTGAGGCTGTCCGCTGTGAGGCGAACGGTAAACTGAGGTGGTAACACGGGCCCGTCCCGTCCTCTGGAGTAATCCGGGGGACGGGATTTTTCCTGCCCTCCAGAATGAAGTGGAGGCAGCATCATGTTTGAAAAAATTTTTATGCTCTTGATCTTCTTTGCGGTAACCGTCGCGGTGGGGCTTTATTGCCATAGAAAGGCGCGCAGCGTCGGCGACTTTGTGCTCGGCGGACGGAGCGTGGGGCCTTGGGTCACCGCCTTCGCCTACGGGACCTCCTATTTTTCCTCCGTGGTTTTCGTAGGCTATGCCGGACAGTTTGGCTGGAACTTTGGAATCGCCGCCACCTGGATCGGAATCGGCAACGCGCTTATCGGCAGCCTGCTGGCCTGGGTGGTGCTTGGCAGACGCACCCGCGTCATGACCAAGCATTTTGAGTCCGCGACCATGCCGGATTTCTTTGCAAAACGCTATTGCTGCGATTCGCTGCGGACGGTATCTTCCGCCCTGATTTTTGTTTTTCTGGTTCCCTATTCCGCTTCGGTTTATAAAGGTCTGTCCGGCCTGTTCGCCATGGCATTCGGTATTGATTTTACCTGGTGTGTGATTGGAATCGCCGTACTGACCGGTATCTATGTTGTGGTGGGCGGCTATATGGCCGCGGCACTGAACGATCTGATTCAGGGGATCATTATGCTGGTTGGAATTATACTGGTGGTAGCCGCGATTCTGAACGGAAAAGGTGGTTTCCAGTCGGCGCTGGCGCAGCTTTCCCAGATCCCTTCCGATTCCGCGCCGGGGTTGAGCGGCTCCCTGGTTTCCTTTTTCGGGCCGGACCCGCTTTCCCTGCTCGGAGTCGTCATTCTGACCAGCCTCGGAACGCTTGGCCTGCCGCAGATGGTTCACAAATTTTATACCATCAAGAACGAAAAATCAATTCAGACGGGCACGATCATTTCCACTGTTTTTGCCCTGGTAATTGCCGGGGGAAGCTATTTTATGGGTGCTTTCGGCAGGCTTTACTACAAAGTGCCGGATTCCGGCAAGCCTGTCTTTGACCAGATTGTGCCGGACATGCTCGCCGGCAGCCTGCCCGACCTGCTGATTGGCGTCGTCATGATCCTCGTCCTTTCCGCGTCTATGTCTACCCTCTCTTCGCTGGTGATTACCTCCAGTTCCACCTTCACGCTCGATTTTTTGCAGGGGATTTTTTTCAGGAACATGTCCCATAAGGTGCAGCTGCGCTGGATTCGCTTGCTTTGCGTCTTTTTTGTAGCATTGTCTGTCGTTCTCGCGCTCAACCCCAACAGCCTGATCACCACGTTGATGTCCCTGTCCTGGGGTGTGCTGGCGGGTTCCTTCCTCGGTCCGTTTGTCTACGGCCTGTTCTGGCGCGGCGCAACCGCCTCCGGTGTCTGGGCCTGTTTCATCACCGGACTCGGCATCAACCTGTGGAACCTGTTTTTCCCATTTACCGCGCCTACCAGCGCGGGCGCGCTTTCCATAACAGCCTCTTTGTTGATTGTACCGCTGGTAAGCGTGCTGACGCCAAAGCTGTCTATGGGGCATCTCGATGTTACTTTTTCCTGCTACGATGAGCGCATCCCCGCGCCCCATAAACTGATGCTTGATCAGGTTTCCGAATAGGCAAATCCGTAATAAAAATTACAGTTTGTAAATCAGATGAATAAAACGCGATGGCAGTTGCCATCGCGTTTTATCGCGGTCACCGAAAAATCCGGCAGTATCAGGAATTTGAAAAACCGGGCAGCTCGCCGGGGCTGGAAAATCCCATCCCGAAAGCCTTTTCACGCAGCGCGGTGTAAAGCTCCGCTTTTGTCGCGGAAATATAGGGATATAAAAACGGGATTCCAAGCCCGCACGGAATGAGCGCAAGCAGATACCAGCCAATAAACGACAAATCCAGCACAAACAGTTTCATTTTTTCCCCGTCAGTCATGAGCCGGCTGAGTTCGAAAACACGCTGGCGAGGCATCGTCGGGCATTCGCACAGGATATATGGAACCATTTTATACTCATAGTATTTAATAATTCCCGGAATGATTAGCAGCAGTTTCCACAAAAAGAGTTTCAAATCACGGAAAAACAGGGTAATGACAACATTCCCAAGTTCCCCGGAGCCATGCGTATATTCCGCGAACAGAGTTTCATAGCGGCTGGCGAACTGTCTGCTTTCCATAAAAAACCGGTTATACCCAACCTCGAGCACATTATGCACAAAGATGCGTACCAGCAATGAAATCAAAAAAACAAAGAAACCGCCGGCCATCATGATCAGAACTGGAATGATCACTTCGGGTATCCGCTCCGGATTCACATAGATCTGGCCGACAACCGGCCTTATTTGGTCGAGGTCAAAATTCAAGTTGAATCTGATTCCTCTTACTCCGCCGCCAATCATCAGGTAGGTCAGGCAAACCGCAAACGCCATCCAGTAAAACCGGCGTAACTTCTGCTTCGCCTCCCACTTTATTTGTTCCCGCTGCCACATAATAACACCTCATTTGGATATATTTTGAATTCAATCGTTGTAAATATTATAACAAAGCTAAGAAAAACCCACAACCCGTCTGATTATATTTCAGCGCACTCAACGAAAATTAGAATCAAACACAGCAATTTTTAAATTTGTATTGACAAATCCGGATTATTATAGTAAGATAATGACAAATCAGTAATTATTATCGTTATTGCAAATTTGAAGTGTCCGCAAAGCCGGTCATGGATAAGGGTTGATGTTATGAAATATTCAAGGCAAAGGGAAATTATTCATCACACTGTTGTGCATAATCCCATTCATCCGACAGCCGATACCGTCTATTCCATGGTGCGTACGCAAGAGCCCAACATCAGTCTCGGCACAGTCTATCGGAATCTGAATCTGCTGTCGGAGCAGGGGCTTTTGCGAAAAATCAATATTCCGAACGCTTCCGACCGCTTCGACGGGCGGCTTGATGAGCACCATCACATTCTATGTGAGAAATGCGGCCAGCTATTTGACATCGAACTTGGCGATCTGTCAGCACTCGATGAGCAAATAAAAAAGGAATCCGATTTTACCATAACCGGATATCAGGTTTTGCTGACCGGAATTTGTCCGGGCTGCAAAGCTAAACATTGACAAAATTTTGAACAAGAAAGAGGTATGGACATGAAAGAACTGAAAGGCACCAAAACCGAAGCAAACCTGATGACGGCTTTTGCAGGCGAATCGCAGGCTAGAAACAAATACACCTATTACGCCTCCAAAGCCAAAAAAGAAGGATTCGTGCAAATTGGCAATCTGTTTGAGGAAACCGCCAATAATGAAAAAGAACATGCCAAAATCTGGTTCAAGCTGCTGCACGATGGCGGAATTCCCGATACCGCTGCAAACCTGAAAGACGCCGCCGCCGGGGAGCACTATGAGTGGACGGACATGTACGCAAACTTTGCCAAAGAAGCAAAAGAAGAAGGCTTCGATAAAATTGCGTATCTGTTCGAAGCGGTTGCAAAGATTGAAAAAGAGCATGAGGACCGTTACCTTGCCCTGCTGAAAAATGTGGACACCAATGAAGTCTTCCAGAAGACCGGCGTCGTCATCTGGCAGTGCTCCAACTGCGGCCACATCCATGTTGGCGAAAAAGCTCCTCTGGTCTGTCCTGTCTGTGACCATCCGCAGGCATATTTCCAGCTTGTCTCCAAAAATTATTAAGCTGCCGGAAAAAATACTGAACGGTGCCGCCTGCCTTCCGGCGCGGCGCCGTTTTTGATTTGGAAGAGGTGTTTCCTGATGGAACTGATTGAATCTCTGAAGCTGGCGCTCGCCGGGACCGGCTTCACATTTTTATGCACCGCACTGGGCGCCGCGATGGTCTTCTTATTCCGCGGAGAAATACGTCCGGGACTCCAGCGCATTTTTCTGGGGTTTGCCGCCGGGGTCATGATTGCCGCGTCCGTCTGGTCGCTGCTGGTGCCTTCCATTGACATGGCAAAGGCAGATGGCGGCACCGGCCTGCTCCCCGCCGCGGGCGGGTTCGTGATCGGGGGGCTGTTCCTGCTGGCGCTTGACAGAGTCCTGCCCCATCTGCACGCGGGCAGTGAAGAAGCCGAGGGGCTTCCCTCCTCTTGGAAGCGCACAACCATGCTGGTTCTTGCTGTGACGCTGCATAACATCCCCGAAGGCATGGCCGTGGGGCTCGCTTTTGCCATGGCTTCACAGAGCAATGCAAATTCCCTCGCCGGCGCGGTTGCTCTTGCTATCGGTATGGGGCTTCAGAACTTCCCGGAGGGCGCCGCTATTTCACTGCCGTTAAAAAAAGAAGGGTTTTCAAACACCAAGTCTTTTATTTACGGATCGCTTTCCGGCATTGTGGAACCTATCGCCGGTATTATTACCGTTATGATCGCAGCCGGTGTCCAGAGCATCCTGCCATGGATTTTATCTTTCGCCGCGGGAGCTATGATCTATGTGGTAGTAGAAGAGCTGATTCCGGAGGCACATTTAGGCGAACACTCCAATATTGGAACGCTGAGTGTCATGTTCGGATTTCTGGTCATGATGACGCTGGATGTGGCTCTTGGATAAAAATAACCCGCCTTTATCAGGCGGGTTATTTTTTTATGCTTTATGAATCAGTTCAATCAGGATCGCTTCCGCCTGTGTGGCGTCCGCTTTTCCTTTAGTTGCTTTCATCACGCCGCCGATGAGCGCTTTGACGGCTTTTTCCTTGCCTGCCCGGTAATCCGCCACCGCGTTGGGGTTGGCGGCTACCATTTCAGCGCAGATTTTATACAGCGCGTCTTCATCCACACCCGCCAAATCACCTTCTGAAACCAGTTCCCCGACCGGTTTGCCGGTGTCAAGCATCGTGTCCAGTGTGGATTTGGCGAGGTTCATCTTCATCTTGCCGGATTCCAGCAGAAGTGCAAGTTCCCGCAGCATCCCGGCGGAAATCAACAGGTTACAGGCCTCTTTTTCCTCGTCGGTCGGCATCCTGCGGAAAATCTGCCCCAGAATCAGGTTCGCTACGGTCTTGGGCGTTTGCAGACCGTTCGCCGCTTCATCGAAAAATTCCGCAACCCTGCGGTATTTTACCAGCAGCGAAGCGTCGGCGGGCGGCAGACCGTATTCGCCTACATAGCGTGCGTATTTCGCGTCCGGCAGTTCGGGAAGCTGGCCCCTCAGCTCCTCCACCTGTTCCGGCGTTGTCACAATCGAAACAAGGTCCGGTTCGCGGAAATAGCGGTAATCCTGCGCGTCTTCCTTGCTGCGCATCCCCTCGGTGGTACCGGTTGCGTCGTCAAAACGGCGGGTTTCCTGAACCACCTGTTCGCCGCTTTCCACCAAGTCCACCTGACGGTCGAACTCATACTGCATCGCTTTTGTCATAAACGTGAATGAGTTCATGTTTTTGATTTCCGCGCGCGTCCCGAGTTTCTCCGAGCCCTCCGGACGGACGGAAACATTCACATCACAGCGCAGAGAGCCCTCCTGCATTTTGCAGTCGGAAACGCCGATATATTTCATAATCAGCTGGAGCTTTTCGACATATTCCCTTGCTTCGTCAATACTGCGGATATCCGGCTCGGTTACCACCTCGATCAGAGGGACGCCGCCGCGGTTGTAATCAACGTAGGTATCCCCGCGCTGGTGCACAAGCTTTCCCGCGTCTTCCTCAATATGGATACGGGTGATGCGGATTCTTCTCCCGCTTTCCAGCTCAATATAGCCATTCTGGCAAAGGGGCTTGTCAAACTCGGAAATCTGATAGGCCTTTGGCAAGTCGGGATAAACGTAGTTCTTGCGGTCCATCTTCGCAACCGGCGCGATTTCACAGTGCGTCGCAAGCCCCGCCTTGATTGCGAAATTTACGACCGCGCGGTTCAGCTTCGGCAGTGTTCCCGGCATGCCCGTACAGATCGGGCAGCAGTGGGTATTTGGCTCGGAACCGAATTCCGTGGTGCAGCCGCAGAAAATTTTTGTTTTGGTGGACAATTCAATATGGGTCTCCAGTCCCGCGACCAGCTCATATTTCATATCTGCACCCCCATTTTCACCGCTTGAAAGCTCTTTTCTCCGGTTTCCCGCTCAAAGGCGTACGCCGCGTTCAGCACCTGTGCCTCTTGGAAACGGGGACCGATCAGCTGCATGCCGATCGGAAGCCCTTTCCCGTCAAAGCCGCAGGGGACGGAAACCGCCGGCAGCCCGGCAATATTAATCGGCACAGTGCAGATATCTGTCAGATAATCCTCTGTCGGGTCGCTGTGTGTCCTTCCGCACGGGAAAGCCGTCATGGGGACGGTGGGTGCCATCACGACATCACAGGAAGCAAACGCTTCATCAAAACCTTTGACAATCGCGCCGCGCAGGTTCTGCGCCTTTCTGTAATAGGCTTCGTAATAGCCGGAAGAGAGCACATAGTTGCCCAGCAGGATACGCCGCTGTACCTCCTTGCCGAAGCCTTCGCTGCGCGTCTTGCAGATCATCTCATGGATGGTGTTATAGTTTTCCGCCCGGTATCCGTAGCGGATGCCGTCATACCGTCCCAAATTGGAGGCAGCCTCCGCGCACGCCAGAATATAATAAACCGGCAGCGCGTATTTCAGCGGAGCAAGCGGGAAACGCACAATCTGTGCGCCCATACTTTCATAAGCCCGCATCGCCTCGTTCATGGAAGCGGTGACTTCATCGGATAGCCCCTCGAAATATTCGTTCGGGACGCCGATTTTCATTCCGCAGATATCATTTTGCAGAGCCGGTAAAGCCGATGACTGCTTGCCCTGCGAAGTGGAATCCATCGGGTCGTATTGCGCGATCGCGTCAAAGACCAGCGCCGCGTCCTCCACACAGGTAGTGATCGGCCCGATCTGGTCGAGACTGGACGCATAAGCAATCAGCCCGTAGCGCGATACCGCGCCGTAGGTAGGCTTTAGCCCTACAATTCCACAGAAGCTGGCCGGCTGGCGGATGGAACCGCCGGTATCCGAGCCAAGCCCGTAGGCCGCGAGATTTCCCGCCACGGCGGAAGCAACCCCTCCGCTGCTTCCACCGGCCACATGCCCGGTATTGTGGGGATTCACCGAACCGCCGAAATAAGAGGTTTCACAGGAGGAACCCATCGCGAATTCGTCCATATTTGTTTTCCCGAGTAAAACGGCGTTCTGCTCCCGAAGCAGCTTCCAGACCGTTGCGTCGTAGATCGGGCGGTAGCCCTGGAGCATTTTGGAGGCACAGGTCGTCTCAATTCCCGCTGTGGAGAGATTGTCCTTCAGCGTCATCGGAATTCCCTCGAGAGGGCGCAGAGTCTCCCCCGCCGCAATCCGCGCATCGACCGCCCTAGCGGTATTCAGCGCGGTTTCAGGCGTTACGGTGATATATGCGTGCAACTTATTGTTTTCTTTTTCGATTGCATCCAGATATGCTTTCGTCAGTTCAACGCAGGAAATCTGCTTTTCCGAAAGCATCCGGCTCAGTTTTGCGATCATCCGTCTAACCCCGCTTTCTGACAAGGAAACAGCCGTCCTCGCCGCCTTCCACATTTTTAAGGATCAGATCCCGGTCATAAGAAGGGACCACCACATCCTCGCGGAATACATTGGACAGGTTGTTGATATTGTCAAAGCCGGTATCGCCGACATCCGCGGCCTGAATGGTGTCAGCAAACGCAATGATGCCCTGCATATCCTTTGTGAGGGTGTCCAGTTCCTCCTCCGGGACATACAGCTTGGAAAGCAAAGCGATATTCTTGATTTCTTCCCTTGTGACCATGGCCACCCTCCTTATCTCAGTTTGATATGCACCTCGCGCAGCTGCGCTTCGGTGACTTCCGCCGGGGACCCCATCATCACGTCCTGCGCGTTGGAATTCATCGGGAACGCGATGACTTCACGGATATTGTCCTCGCCCGTCAGCAGCATAATCATACGGTCGATTCCGGGTGCCATGCCCGCATGCGGCGGAGCACCGTACTGGAACGCATGGTAAAGCGCGGCGAACTTGGTTTCCAGGTCTTCCTCCGTATAGCCGGCGATCTCAAACGCGCGGCGCATAATATCCAGATCGTGGTTGCGCACCGCGCCCGAGGACAGCTCGACGCCGTTGCAGACGATGTCGTACTGATACGCCAGCGCGTCGAGCGGGTCGCCCTCCGTCAGGGCTTTCAGCCCGCCCTGCGGCATAGAGAACGGGTTATGGGTGAACACGGTCGCACCGGTTTCCTCGTCCTGCTCGAACATCGGGAAATCCACGATGAAGCAGAAGCGGAACGCGTCTTTTTCGATCAGATCCAGACGAGTCGCAACTTCGGTGCGGATCTGTCCCGCCAGCTTCGGCGCTTCCCGCTTGCTGTCGGCGATGAAATACAGCACGTCGCCGGATTTCAGCTGCGCGCGTCTGGCAATTTCCGCGCGCTGCTCATCATTCAGGAATTTGTCAATCGGCCCCTGATATGCCATGTTTTCATCCACCTTGACATACCCAAGCCCTTTCATGCCGATGGAAAGCGCAAAAGACTCCATTGACGCAAAAAAGCTGCGGGGCTGAGAAGCCGCGCCCGGCACATTGATGGCGCGGACACATTTCCCGCTGAACGGTTTGAAATCACTGACCGTGAACAAATCGCTCAGGTCGATGATGACCAGCGGGTTGCGCAGGTCCGGTTTATCCGTTCCGTATTTGAGCATGCTTTCCGCATAGGGAATCCGCACATAGGGCGCGTCGGAAACGGTCTTGCCATCCGCGAATTTCCGGAACGCGGCGGTCAGCACATCCTCCGCTACGGCGAACACGTCTTCCTGCGTCGCAAAGGCCATTTCAAAGTCCAGCTGATAGAATTCCCCCGGAGAGCGGTCGGCGCGGGCATCCTCATCGCGGAAGCAGGGCGCGATCTGGAAATAGCGGTCAAAGCCCGATACCATCAGCAGCTGTTTAAACTGCTGGGGAGCCTGTGGCAACGCATAAAAACGCCCCTGATGTTTGCGGCTGGGGATTAAATAATCCCTGGCCCCCTCAGGCGACGAAACGGTGAGAATCGGTGTCTGCATCTCTAAAAAGCCTAATTCGGTCATACGCTGGCGCAGGAACGAAATGATCTGCGAGCGGAGAACGATGTTGTCATGTACTTTTTTATTACGCAAATCGAGATAGCGGTATTTTAAACGCACTTCTTCCTTGGTTTCCGTGGAATTGGCGGGTTCAAAAGGCAGCACATTGCGTGATTTTCCCAGAATGGTCAGCGAATCCGCTACAATTTCCACCGTACCGGTGTCAATTTTAGGGTTCACAGTCTCCTCATCACGAAGAATGACCGTACCGGACACGGTTACGACACACTCTTTGGTGACGCCGGACAACATAGCGTCGTCCCTGATGACAACTTGAACCACGCCATAATGATCACGCAAATCGACAAACTGGATACCGCCATGGTCGCGGATATTTTCGACCCATCCGGCGGCCCGAACCTGTCTGCCGATCTGTTCTTCCCTGAACGCCCCACAGGAATGGGTGCGATAGATGTTTTCTGAAATCATGTAAACACAACCTTACAATAAGATTTTGATTGATCTATACAAATGATTTTCAGAAATACAGACACATCATCGGGTAAATATTTCTAGCCAAAAGTATATCATTATTTTTGTCTGTTTTCAATAACATTCTGAATTCCCTCCTCTTTTTTAGAAAAACTGTCGCAAGCGGGCGAAAGAACAGGGAGCTTTTTTGATTTTCTATACGAGAATCCCGCGTTTGGGTGCATTGAGAATTCCGATCTTCCGCGCATTGATTTTGGCCTGGGAGGATATTTATGGAAAGTATGCCCATTGCTGGGACAGCTTATCCGAAAAAGCGAAGCAGGGCGGGAAATCCCGGCCCCGTTTCGCCCTGCCAGATATCAGCCCTCCATCGTGATAGGTGCGGTTTTTGCCTGGACAAGCGGCAGCAGATCCTGCGGGGAAGTTTCAATCTGAAAGCCGATTTTCCCGCCGCTGACAATCACCTTCGGCAGCCGGTCTACCGACTCGTCGAACACTGTGACAAACAGTTTTTTCATGCCGACCGGCGAACATCCCCCGCGGATATAGCCTGTCAGCCGGTTGATCTCATCCACGTGCACCAGTTCAACCGACTTTTCCCCCACGGCCTTCGCCGCCTTTTTCAAATCCAGTTCTTTGGCCACAGGCAGGACAAACACATAATTCGCGTGGCTTGCGCCTCGCGTCACCAGTGTTTTAAAGACGCAGCGGACGTCCTGCCCCAGTTTTTCCGCCACGCTGACACCGTCAATTTTACCGTCTTCATGCGCATAGGTATAGGTCTGATAAGAGATTTTTGCCTTGTCCAGCATGCGCATTGCATTTGTTTTCTGTTCCGCCATGCAAAATTCAACTCCCAGATGAAATGGAAAGGAGCACCGGCTTTTTGCCCGGTGCTCTTTTTTACATGCCCAGATATGCCTTGCGGACCTTGTCGTCCTCCATCATATCCGCTGCATTCCCGCTCATTGCCACACGTCCCGTTTCGAGCACATAGGCGCGGTTCGCGATCGAAAGCGCCATCTTCGCGTTCTGCTCGACCAGCAGAATAGTCATCCCGGATTGGTTCAGTTCCGTAATAATGTGAAAGATTTCCTTTACAAGCAGCGGGGAAAGCCCCATCGACGGTTCGTCCATCAGCATGATCTTGGGGCGGCTCATCATGGCGCGCCCGATTGCCAGCATCTGCTGTTCCCCGCCCGAAAGCGTGCCGCCCGCCTGGCGGCTGCGCTCTTTCAGCCGCGGGAAATGCGAATATACATTTTCGATATCGGCCGCAACCTGCGCCTTGTCTTTTACAATAAACGCGCCCATCTCCAGATTCTCCTGCACGGTCATCTGGGAAAAAATCCGGCGGCCTTCCGGCACATGCGCCATACCCAGATTAATAATCTGAGCAGGATCGGTGGTCAGAAGGTTTACATCACCAAGCGTAACCGAACCTGAGGTTGCTTTTTTGAGTCCTGTAATCGTATGAAGCGTGGTCGTCTTGCCGGCGCCGTTTGCACCGATCAGCGACACAATTTCTCCTTCATTGACCTCCAGGCTGATATTATGGATCGCGTGAATTGCGCCGTAGGATACGTTCAGATCCTTCACTTTCAGCATTGGTTTTCCCCTCCCTATTTGCCAAGATAAGCGCCGATCACCTTTGGATCGCTTGCAATCTCCTTCGGTGTGCCTTTGGCGATGATCTGCCCGTAGTCGATCACCACAAGGCGCTCGCAAATGCTCATTACAAGGCTCATGTCATGTTCAATCAGCAAGATAGAGATATGGAAGTCTTTCCGGATAATCGCAATTACCTCCATCAGTTCAGCGGTCTCCGTCGGGTTCATGCCCGCGGCCGGCTCATCCAGCAGCAGCACCTTGGGATTGGTTGCCAGTGCGCGCGCAATTTCAAGCTTGCGCTGCTGCCCATAAGGCAGGTTTTCAGCGATATTGTCCGCGAGATGTTCCATATGGAAGACCTTCAGCAGCTCCCTGCCTTTCCGGTCAATTTCCGCCTCCTCTTTCCAGTAGCCGGGGAGACGCAGAACCGTCTGCAGGCCATTATATTTCATGTTTAAATTAAACGCGACCTTTACATTCTCCAGAACCGTCATTTTCTTGAACAGACGGATATTCTGGAAGGTACGCGCGATTCCCGCTTTAGCCATTTGGTGCGGCTTTTTGCCCGCCATCAGACGGCCGCCCAGATAAACGGCGCCCTCCGTGGGCTGATAAACGCCGGTCAGCATATTGAAAATGGTCGTTTTTCCCGCGCCGTTCGGCCCGATCAGACCGACCAGCTCGCTTTCGCCGATTTCCAGCTCAAAGTTTTCCACGGCCTTCAGACCGCCGAACGTAATCCCGAGCTTTTCCGCTTTTAAAACAGATTGATTCATTTTTCAGCCCCTCCCTTCCCGGCTTTCGCAGGCAGATTGCTTTTTTTGCCAAACAGCCTGTCGATCAGGCGCGTAAGCGAGAATTCATAGGTGCCAAGCAGCCCTGAAGGCTTAAAGATCATAACAACGATCAGCACCACCGAATAGATCAGCATCCGGTAGTCTGAGAACTGGCGCAGGAACTCCGGCAGGGCTGTCAGGCCGATGGCCGAAACGATGGAACCGGTAATGGAGCCCATTCCGCCCAGCACCACCATGACCAGAATATCGATTGACTTCATAAATCCGAAGTTTGCCGCGCCCAGCACCGCAAGGTACTGCGCATAAATTCCGCCCGCAACGCCCGCAAAGAACGCCGCCACTGTAAAGGCCAGAACTTTATAATAAGTATTCGGAATTCCCGAAGCCTCGGAAGCAATGTCATCTTCACGGATTGCCATAATGGCACGCCCGTGTCGTGAACGGATAAACATAAACATGACTGCCACACAGACAATCATGACAATGTAAACTACATTCAATGTTGCCAGCTTAGGGATCTTTTTCAGGCCCTGTGCGCCGCCTGTAAAGGAGAGGTTCTCGATCAGAACCCGGATGATTTCGCCGAACCCCAGTGTAATGATCGCCAGATAATCTCCCTTGAGCCGCAGAGCCGGGATACCGACCACCAGCCCGAAAAATGCCGCAATCAAGCCGCCGAAAACCAGCGATATTAAGAACCAAGCCGTTCCCGCAGCCGTAGGCACGCCTTTGACCAGCAGCGTGACGCCCATACCGTCCTGCGCATACTTCACGAGAAGCGCAGCACTGTAAGCGCCAATAGACATAAAACCGGCATGTCCCAGCGCGATCTGCCCCAAAAATCCTGTCGCAATATTCAGCGAAATCGCCAGAATAATATTGATGAAGATTGTCATAACAATGCCGCTGATGTAGCGGTTAATCAGTCCCTGGCTGCTCGCAACCAATAGCAGCGCAAAGAGCAAAACAACCGCGATAAGGTTCACCAGATAGGAACGAAAAACTTCTTTTTTTGTTTTCACTGGTAACACCTACACTTTCTCGCCGACGTTCTTGCCGAAGATCCCAGTCGGCTTCACCAGCAGAACGATAATGAGGATGGAAAAGACGACCGCGTCCGCAAGCTGAGTGGAAATATACCCCTTAGTCATGCTTTCCACAAGCCCGATTAAAATCCCGCCAAGCATCGCGCCGGGGATGCTTCCAATACCGCCCAGTACAGCGGCGACAAAGGCCTTCAGGCCCAGCATGGTACCCATGTAAGGCTGTACCTGGGGATATGCCGCGCAATACATCACAGCAGCAATACCGGCAAGGCCGGAACCGATTGCAAACGTCAGAGAGATCGTACGGTTGGTGCTGATGCCCATCAGAATTGCGGCTTTGCCGTCTTCTGAAACAGCACGCATCGCCTTGCCCATGCGCGTGCCTTTGATGAAAAGCTGTAGCGCAGCCATAATGATCAGCGACAGTACAATCGTAATGACGGAAATACCGGAAAACTGTACAGGGCCCACGTTCACTGGCTGCATATTGAACACGTTGCTGACGGGACGCGGCGCGGAAGAAAACAGCAAAAGCGCCAGGTTCTCCAAAAACAGGCTGACTGCAATCGCAGTAATCAGCACAGAAAGGCTCGGAGCTCCGCGCAGTGGTTTGTACGCAATTTTTTCAGTTAGTACGCCGATCAACGCGCATACAGCAACGGAAGCAACAGCGCTTACCCATGCCGGGACTCCCATATTCAGCAGAAATGGGATAAGGAAGACCGCTACATAGCCTCCTACCATAATAAAGTCCCCATGCGCAAAATTGATCAGCTTCACAATGCCATACACCATAGTGTATCCCAAGGCCACCAGTGCATACACACTGCCCACCTGGATACCGTTGATGACCTGCTTGATAAATAGTACAAAGTCCATGTGCCCCTCGCCTTTCCCTGTATTCTCGGGCATCGCGCCATTCTCAACGCTTCTAAAACCCGGCAGATTTCCCCTTTGTTCAACTTCCCCGAAAATTCACCAAAAGGGCAGAGCGATTTGCTCTGCCCTGCGGCAAATATCCTTATTGACGTTTTCTAAAAGCTGAGATTACGCTTCTACCTTCGCGGCAAGCTCTGCTTTGCCGTCCACAAACTTGGTAACCGCTACGCTCTTGATGGGGTCACCGTTCTCATCAAAAGTGATGTGGCCGGTTACACCGTCAAATTCGGTTTCTTTCAGAGCGTCCACGATTGCCTGACTGTCGGTGGAACCAGCGGCTTCAATCGCTTTAGCCATGATGAAAGCGGAGTCGTAGCCGAGGGCCGCAAACGCGTTGCCGTCGAGGTTAAAGGTAGACTTGTATTTCTCCAGGAACTTCGCGGCGGCTTCATCAGCAGCGGAATAGTGGTTGGAGAAATAGCCGTTATTCGCAACGGAAAGCTTGTCGGCAGGCAGGGTGGACAGCACGCCGTCCCAGCCGTCTCCGCCGAGCATCGCGCCCTCATAACCGGCAGTGCGGGCCTGATCAAGAATCAGGGAAACGTCACCGTAGTAATCCGGAACGAACAGGGCGTCGGGAGCGGTCGCGATGACCTTGTTCAGCAGGGTGGTGAAATCGGTATCGGCAGCAGCATAGCCTTCGAACGCAACCACTTCCATACCTTTCGATTCAGCCTGCGCTTTGAACGAATCCGCAAGGCCTTTGGAATAGTCGGAGCTGGTATCGAAGATGGCGGCCACTTTTTTCGCGCTCAGATTATCGGCAGCGAAAGTCGCCATAATCTGGCCCTGGAACGGGTCCATAAAGCAGGTGCGGAACACATTTTCGCCGACCTTGGTAATATCCTCGGCGGTTCCGGTAGCAGTCAGCATCGGCATATTGTCCTGAAGCGCTACTTCTGCGACAGCCAGGCAGGGCTTGGAAGTAACGTCGCCGATCAGAGCAACGATCCCCTGGTCAACCAGCTTGTTGTAGGCGTTGACAGCTTCAGTCGGGTCGCCTTTTTCATCCAGCGTGATTAGTTCGATCTGTTTGCCGCCGATGCCGCCGTTTTCGTTGATTTCGTCTATACCCATTTTAATTCCGTTGGAAGCGGCAATTCCGTAAGTGGAAACCTCTCCGGTCAGCGGAGCAAGGCAGCCGATTTTAATCGTCTCTCCGGATGCGGCTTCAGATGCAGCCTCGGAAGAAGCAGATTCAGAAGCAGCAGCTTCGGACCCAGCCTCGGATGAAGGTGTGTCCGTCTTGGCGCCGCAACCCGCGAAGGTTGTCGCAGCCATGATAGCAGCGAATGCCACAGCAAAAAACTTTTTCATATTCTTTCCTCCTAATTTACAGCGGATGTGGTTTCGTGTTGCTTAGCGCTTTAAATCATCATACGCTTTTAAAAAGTATATTGCAATTTTTATGTAAAATCCATTGCTTTTTTCGCCAATCATCTATATCCAAACCTTCTGAGTTTTAGAAATATTCATAAATTCTTTGAATTTTACAAATATATATACTTATTATATAACCATAATTTTTGATTTTTAGTATTTTTGGCAATAAATTAGGCGATATTAATAAAATTAGCTGCAAAAATTTTACACGAAATCCTCACAGTATCCGCCCACAGCATACAGTCGTCCTTATTTTAGAAGCATTCTTTTTAGTCCGAATTTACAGAATCTCTATTTTTTATCGTTTTTTTAAATTGGTTTTGAATATTATCACGATTTATCTTGCAGCCGGATAACAGTTTCGACAAGAAAGTACAAGTTTCCCCTAAAACAGCCAATCTGCCTGATAGCGGCACTCTGCTTGCATCCGCCGCCTTCATCAGTTGCACTTTTTTAAAAGTTTCGCTCATATTTTCACTGTCAGATCCGCCCTTTTCGGATACGCGCAGGGATTGACAAAACGCCTTGTTTCCTGCTACAATATAAAATATCTGATTCCAGATAATGGGCATTATTTACAAATCTGTTTGCAGGATTTTTCGTGTTTTCCTGCACGCAGACCTACACAAAACGAGCTTATACAATAGGAGGAAAAACAATGAAAAGAATAAACAAACTTCTGGCTCTCTCACTGGCACTTGCAATGTCCGCTTCCATCGCTGCATGCGGCACGAAAAACGAAACCCCTGCGTCGTCTTCCGAAGCGGCTTCGTCTGAGGCTGCTTCTTCCGAAGCGGCCGCCGACACATCCTCTGCCGCCGGTTCTGACAAAACCTATCTCATTGCCACAGACACGACGTTCGCACCGTTTGAATTTGAAGATGCTTCCGGCAAAAAAATCGGAATCGATATGGACCTGCTTGCCGCCATCGCGGAAGACCAGGGCTTCAAGTATGAAGTGCAGTCGCTCGGTTTCAGCGCCGCAGTCACCGCGCTGGAAGCCAAACAGTGCGACGGCGTCATCGCCGGCATGAGCATCACGGACGAGCGCAAACAGAAATTCGATTTTTCAGAGCCTTACTTTGATTCCGGCGTGGTAATGGGCATTGCCGCCACCGATGAGACCATCAAATCTTATGATGATCTGAAGGGTAAAAACGTTGCCATCAAGGTCGGAACCGAAGGCGCAACCTTCGCAGAGTCCATCAAAGACCAGTATGGCTTCACTACCACAACCTTTGACGACTCCGCAAACATGTATGAAGACGTGAAAGCCGGCAATTCCGTTGCGTGCTTTGAAGACTATCCGGTACTCGGCTATGGCGTTACACAGGGCAACGGCCTGAAAATCGTCACAGAAAAGGAACAGGGCTCCTCTTATGGGTTTGCTGTTTCCAAGGGAGAAAATGCCGAACTGCTCAAAATGTTTAATGATGGATTAAAAAATTTGAAAGATAACGGTAAATATCAAGAAATCCTTGACACATACATTGCAAAATAAGTATAATTGAATCTAAACAGCATGAAATTACGCATCCGGACAGCCTGTTCGGATGCGTAATTGTCCGTTCATCATCCAGCGGCTGAGGATGGCGGATACAGTTCCATTTCGTCGCTGGAGAAAGGGCGGTCTCTGTGGCCTTTTTTGAATTGCTTGTATCGACTTTTCCCCGATTCCTGGTTGGCTGGGGCATCACAATCAAAATCACTCTTTTTTCGCTGGTCTTTGCGACCGTCCTTGGGTTGATCTCTTGTTTGTTCCAGATCTCCCGCAGCAGGATTTTGAATTTTATTTCGCAGGTTTATATTGATATTATCCGCGGGACGCCTGTGCTGGTGCAGGTATTCTTTATCTATTTTGGAATGACGCAGCTGCTCAACATCCGCATGAGCGCGGATACGGCGGGAATCATTACGCTTTCGCTCAATGCAGGCGCATATCTCTCGGAGATTTTCCGCGGCGGTATCGAAGCGGTCAATCCCGGACAGATGGAAGCCGCCCGCAGCCTTGGGCTCCCCTATTCCCACGCGATGGCGAAAGTGGTTCTGCCGCAGGCAGTTAAGATTGTTATTCCGTCGATGGTCAACCAGTTTATCATCACCCTGAAAGATACCTCTATCATTTCGGTAGTCGGCCTGCGCGAACTGACCCAGACCGGCAAACTGATTGTCGCGGTCAACTTCGAGTCGTTCAAAATATGGTCGATTACAGCGCTCTATTATTTGGTGACCATCACCATCCTTTCAAGGATTTCCAAACTGATCGAAAGGAAGATTTCGTATGGCAAAGGTAAGTGTTAGGAATTTACATAAAAGCTTCGGAAAGCTGGACGTGCTTTGCGGAATCGACCTGGATGTAAAAGACGGCGAGGTCGTCTGCATGATCGGGCCCTCCGGCTCCGGCAAAAGTACCTTCCTGCGCTGCCTGAACAAGCTGGAGGAACCCACTTCCGGCGAGGTCATGGTAGATGGGTTTGTGCTTACCGACAAGGCTTCCGACATCAATAAAATTCGGGAAAATATCGGAATGGTGTTTCAGCAGTTTAATCTGTTCCCGCACCTGACCGTTCAGAAAAATATTATGATGGCACCTCTTGACCGCAAAAAGATGGACAAGGCTGCGGCAGCGAAAAAGGCCTCCGAGCTTTTGATACGCGTAGGCTTGGCCGATAAGGCGGACGCCTATCCGGCCCAGCTGTCCGGCGGGCAGCAGCAGCGTGTAGCCATCGCAAGGGCGCTGGCTATGGAGCCGGATATCATGCTGTTTGATGAGCCGACCTCCGCGCTGGACCCTGAAATGGTCGGCGAGGTTCTGGCGGTTATGCGCCAGCTGGCGGATGCCGGAATGACGATGGTAGTCGTTACCCACGAAATGGGCTTTGCCCGTGAGGTCGCGGACCGCGTTATCTTTATGGACGCCGGGGTCATTGTGGAACAGGGAACCCCTGAGCAGATCTTCAGCTCCCCGAAAGAGCAGCGTACGATTAACTTTTTAAATCAGGTTCTGTAAACAGATTCAAAAAGGGTTCCGGATTTTGAACATCCGGAACCCTTTTTCTTTTTTAAGATATCGAGACAGCGGCAGGCTTTGGCATCATATCCATTACCAAATCAACACAGGCCGTCATCGAATAGATAAAGTCCACTCCATAGGACGGCTCCATCTGCCTGTATTGATCGTGCAGCAGGTTAATCTGTTCATACAGAGCAAGAGAGCGGTCAATTTCCGCGGCATTGGAAATCAGGTCAACCGCGTGCAGCATACCCCGCCTGCGATACCCGTAAAACTGCATTTTCAGTTCATATTTCAGATGCTCAATTTTACTGCCTTCAAAATATTCCGCGTGCGCATAGCAGAAGAAATCCGACATAAAGTGGCAGAGGATACCCAGCTGTTTGCTGTATTCCCGGATACTCATGGATTCTCCCTCTCTTGCCAGATATTCCGCTTTATCCATCACAAGGTCATAAATATCTTTTTTGAAATGGGAGAGTTTCAGCAGGCTTGGCGCAATGTCAGGTAAAAAGTTCCATCGGACAAAAGTCGCCTTATCCAGCTCCAGATTCAGGTTCTTTTTAAAGTAGGAGTAAAGATATCTTCCCATCGTGATGTGCGCAAAAACATTCATTCAGTTCACCCTTATCTTATAGCTTATGGCTGCTTTGCCTGTTTTTATAATCGGGAACATATTTCCGCCATCTCTCCGGCAGCACACATTTGAAGGCACCCGCAAAGTGAAAATGTCCGTAGCGGTAGAGCAGCCGCACAGTGTGATAAACCGTCATCATATATACAAACAGGTTTACATAGGACATCAGCACGCAGATGACTTCAAAAAATCCGGGCATTGCCTTGCCGGAAAGGACATATTCCAGGACCAGAAAATGATTGAGAAAGGTCACTGCGGTAACAGCAAGATAACTGACGAAGAGTTCCCTGCTGCGGTGGTGCAGGCATGCGAGAAGCGAAAACAAAACGGCGGGAATCTGATAACGCTCATGCATGCGGGTCGTAAACATAAAAATCGTCTGGATAAACAGGAAACAGAGCAGCCACGGGCTTTTTTCCGTAGCGGTAAAATACAGAAAACTGAGCATCACAACGCTTAGTACCATAACAGCCGCCGAAACCATGTCGGCCGAGATTCCTCCCAGCAGCAATCCGCTGCTGTGCTTCATATTCAATCCACAGGCGGTGAAATAGTTGAATGCATTGAGACTCGCGTCCTGATACTGCGCAAATCCGCCCAGATAAATCTCAAACGGAAGCTTCCAGCCGCTGTGCGCCATAAACGGCATGAATACCGTCAGGCCGGTCACAGCCCCCGCTCCAATGGTCATCGCAATCCGTTTGGGGGAAAATTTTGTCAGTAAAAACAGCGCGAAAATCGGAGCAAAATAAAGCGACTGAAACTTCATGAGGCAGGCAAGCGTCATGACAATCCCGGAAACCACCGGCCTGCGTTCGTTCAACAGCCAAAAGGAAAGCGCCAGCAAAAAGAGCATGATGCTGTCCGTCTGTCCCCAATACGAGGAATTCACAATGACGGTGGGATTCACCGCCCACAGCGCCGCTCCCGCGGCGGCGAGCAGTCTGCTTTCGCGGTGCAGAACCGCGTAAATCAGCGGAATGGTGGCAGTATCGAATAAAATCTGCCAGCCCTTCAGCACCAGCATCTGCAGCCCCTGTATTTCGCCGACCAGCGGAAGTGTCATCAGCTTTCCCGTGATAAACAGCGGAAACAGGAACAGAGGCGGATAATCCAAACTTTCTATTCTGTTATATGCTCCAAATAGATTCTGATTCACTCCGGCCGACCAGTTTACATAATAGTTTAAATCATAATGATGGACGGTGGCGTAAGCAACCATCAGACGTACCAGCAGCGCCGAAGCGGTGACGGCAAACAGAAACCAGTGTATCTGCCTGCGTCCAATCTGAAATCGTTCGGTAATAAAGCGATCCTTCTTCAAGTAATAAAACTCCAGTAATCCAGGACACAGAGTTCCTTTCCACATCCCGAATAAAATAATCATAGCACAATTCTTTTCTTTTTGTACTAAAAATTAGAAAAATGCGGAAAATTTCAAAAATTTTCATTTAAAATATGCAATGGACGAATCTTGAAAAACATTCCAATTGTCCAAATTGTCTATTTTATACAGCAGCGCACTCGAACAGCCCTGCTCTATTTTTCAAAATATTCTTCCAGACAGATGCCCTCTTCCATAATTTCCGTGGCTGCTTGTTTGCCCACATAGCGGTAATGCCAGGGTTCAAAACTGATTTTTGTGATTTCTTCCTTGTCCTTCGGATAGCGCAGAATAAACCCGTATTCGGCGGCATGCTTCAACAGCCATTTTGCCGCGTCGGTCTCCGCATAACCGTCATCCAGCCCCTGATAGGAGGGGGTTACGATATCAAGTGCAAGGCCGGTCTGATGTTCGCTGGTCCCGGGGCGCGCAATCAGCTGCTGGGTCGACGCAATTGCCGCAGCTTCCGTATAACCCGAATTTTTCAGGCTCTGCACACTGCTGTCAAAATGCTGCTGCTGCGACTCATAGCTCCGATAGCCCGAACAGACCAGTAATTCGACCCCTTGCTCCCTGGCGTCCTGAATCATGCGCTGTGCGTTGCCAACAACCCGCTTATCCATCAGATAACCGTTCTGCACCTCGGAAAGCTCAGGCTTGAAACTCTGATCAATCGCATGGTCGGAGTTTACCAGAATCAACTGCCATTCCTCCTCTGTCTGCACCGGAGTCTTCGACGCCTCTTCTGTTTCAGACTGTCCGGATGTCTGCGACTCCCCGCCGGCAGAGAACTCTTTATCCGGCACAGAAGCTAATTCGGATGAAAATGCCTCCGAAGGGCTTTCCTGCACGGACTGCGATGTTTCGGGCAGAGATCTCGCGGTTAGTATATCCTGCCAGTTTACATTTTTTTGCACCAACACAGCGGCGGTAGCGGTTAAGGCAACAGCCGCGACCGCGATAAATCCATACTTAATACTCATATATGACAGTACCCATCTTTCTGCTTCATGATTTGATCATCTTTTTACAGTTCTCCCGCCTCATACAAAATCGCAGTGACAGCCGCAAGAGGAGCGGTTTCACAGCGCAGGATACGGTTTCCCAGAGACAGGGACAGCAGGCCGCTTTGGGCAGCGTGCGCAGCTTCGGACGGTTCGAATCCTCCCTCGCTCCCCACCAGAATAGAAACACTTTTCCCCAAGCGCTCTGCAAGCGTCCTTTTCAGGGAGTTCTGGGCATTTTCATAAAATAGGATTGCCAGACTGTCCCTTTTCATGCGTTCGACAGCCGTTTTAAAGTCAATCAGGCTTTCCACCTCCGGTATCCGGCCTCTGCCGCATTGCTTTGCCGCCTCGAGCGAAATCCTGTGATACCGTTCCAGCTTTTTTTTCGCGGTTTTTTCATCAGGGCGGGAAATGCACCGGTTGGTGAGCACCGGGACAATCCGGCTGACGCCCAGTTCCACCGTTTTCTGAATGATGGTTTCCAGCTTGTCGCCCTTCGGCAGTGCCTGATACAGCGTAATTTCCACATCAGGCTCCCCTTTTGAGGACTCCACGGCTTCAACACAGAGCCGCACCTGCTCGGGGTGGATATCCGTAATGCGGCACTGATAGTCGCTGCCGGTGCTGTCGCAGACGGTCACCAGTTCGCCTGTTTTCATCCGAAGCGCCAACGCCATGTGCCGCGCGTCTTCTCCGGTAATGACGGCCAGACCGTCATGTACTTCTCCCGTAAAAAATCTTGGCATACCCGTCCTCCGTCTAGTTTCTCTGAACCGCCAGCGCCACCCATCCGCCGGATTCTTCCCGGCGTACAAGGCGGTAACCCGCTTTCGTCAGGGCATCCAGCACATCCTGCTCCCGCGTGTCGATAATTCCGGATGCGATAAACACGCCGTCCGGCAGCAGGAACTGTTCCAAATCCGGAATCAGGCGGATGATGACATCGGCCACGATATTCGCGGTTACAAGCAGGAACCTGCCGCTGACCTTTTCGGTCAGATCCCCTGCGTGGAAAGTGACTTTTGTGTCAACACCGTTTGCGGCGGCATTTTCCCTGGCAACCCGGACTGCAACTTCGTCAATATCCACGCCAACCGCAGATTTTGCCCCCAGCAGCAGCGCCGCCACCGCGAGAATGCCGCTGCCGGTTCCAATATCAAGCTGCGTCGTATCGGGCGTCACATAGTCCTCCACCAACTGCATGCACAGGCGTGTCGTGTCGTGGGTGCCGGTCCCGAAGGCCATGCCCGGGTCCATCACCATCACAATCTCATCCGCAGCCGGCGAATAAGTCTCCCACGAGGGGCATACCACCAAACGCTTGCCGACTTTGGTTGGATAATAGTATTTTTTCCACGCGGTCGCCCAGTCCTCCTCGTCAATGCTGCCGGACTCAATGGTATAGGGAATCCCCTCCGACTCGAGCCGCTCCCGAATGTAGGAAACCGCCTCATTGGGGTTTTCTTCGGGAGAAATATAAATATGAATCAGGCCATGCGACCGGTCGCGCTCCAGAAGCTCCTGTTCAATCAAGTCCACGTGGGCAATCTGCGGGGCCAGCTCCTCAATGTCACTGTAGTCCTCGATATAAATTCCATACGGCACCACCATATTGGCAATTGCGGAAGCCGTTTCCAAATGTTCGGTGGCAACCTTGATTTTCACTTCGCTATACTGCATTTCAATCTCCTTCATATTACAGCTGTGTCAAAAACAGTCACGATTACTGCATTTTTTCATTGTCACAGGCATTATTATAATACAAAACCACCCTTTTCAAAAGGGTGGTTTTAAAAAATTGTTATTTCATTGCATCTTTGAGACGATCGAAAAAGGTTTTACGCTTTTCATAATTTTTATCACTGGAGAGTTTTTCAAAATCCTTCAGAACATCCTTCTGTTTGGAGGACAGATTTCTGGGGACTTCAATGTTCACCTTCACATACTGGTCACCGCGCCCGCGGCCGTTCACATACTGAATCCCCTTATTGCGCAGGCGGAAGACCGTTCCGGACTGCGTTCCCTCGGGCACCTCATATTTCACTTTGCCGTCAATGGTCGGAACCGTGATTTCGTCTCCCAAAACCGCCTGAGAAAAAGTAATGGGGATATCGCACCAAACATCGAATCCGTCCCGCTCGAACAGTTCGTCGGGACGCAGGGTCACCATAATATTCACATCGCCGGCGGGGCCTCCGTTGATTCCCTGATCACCCTGCCCGCGCAGCATAAAGGTCTGCCCGTCGTCGATCCCCGCCGGAACGGAAACCTCCAGCGTCCTGCTATGGCGCACACGGCCCATGCCGCGGCAGGAGGAGCATGGCTCCTTAATGACCTTTCCCTTGCCGTTGCAGCGTGTGCAGGTGCGCGTCGTCTGAATGATGCCGATCGGCGTACGCTGCTGCACCTTCACCTGGCCGGTACCACCGCATTCAGAACACGTTTCCGGGCTTGTGCCCTTTTTCGCGCCGGTACCGCCGCAGGTTTCGCACTGCTCAAGACGCTGTATCTGAATCTTCTGCTTACAGCCCTTGGCCGCTTCCATAAAGGAAAGCCCGATGGTCACATTGATATCGTTGCCTCTGATGGGGGCATTCGGGTTTCTCGTGCGGTTGCTGCCGCCGAAGCCTCCGAAACCGCCGCCGAAAAAGCTCTCAAAAATATCACCGACGTCAAATCCGCCGAAACCGCCCGCCCCGCCGAAACCACCGCCGCCCGCCCCATAAGACGGGTCAATACCTGCATGGCCGAATTGGTCATACCGCTGGCGCTTCGCCGGGTCGTTAAGTACCTCGTAAGCCTCATTGACCTCCTTGAACTTTGCCTCGGCGGTCTTGTCCCCGGGGTTCATGTCGGGGTGGTACTGCTTTGCCAGCTTGCGATACGCTCTTTTTAAATCGTCGGCGGACGCATCCTTCGACACGCCCAGCACTTCGTAATAATCCCGTTTGTCAGCCAAATGTCTCACCCCTGTTTACAGCCGTTAACTTTCACGCCGTATTAAGGCGGGAGAACCACCCCCGCCTTAATACTCATTTTGTTATTGTATTATTTTTTGTCGTCCTCGTCAACCTCTTTATAATCCGCGTCCACATAATCCGCGCCGCCGGCTGTTCCGCCCGCGTTATCTTCGGGATTCTGCTGCGCGCCCTGAGTTCCCTGCGCGTTTTGGTACATCTTTGCGCTCATTTCGTAGAAATCTTTCTGAAGTTCTTCCTGTTTTGCCTTGATCGCATCGACATCGGTTCCCTTCAGCGCTTCTTTCAAAGCGTCCAGTTTCCCCTGCACCTTTGCTTTTTCATCAGCGGAAATCTTGTCGCCGAGATCGCCCATGGTCTTTTCACACTGATAGACCATCTGGTCGGCGCCGTTGCGCACGTCGATCTCCTCGCGGCGTTTTTTATCCTCGGCAGCAAACGCCTCGGCATCGCGAACCGCTTTTTCCACATCGTCTTTAGACATGTTGGTGGAAGAGGTAATGGTGACATTCTGCTCCTTGCCGGTGCCAAGGTCTTTCGCGGTAACATGCACAATGCCGTTGGCATCGATATCGAACGTTACTTCAATCTGAGGCACACCGCGGGGAGCCGCCGGAATCCCATCCAGACGGAACGTACCAAGCTGCTTGTTGTCGCGGGCCATTTCACGCTCGCCCTGCAGGATGTTGATTTCAACAGAGGTCTGCCCGTCCGCGGCAGTGGAAAAGATCTGAGATTTCTTGGTCGGAATCGTGGTGTTGCGCTCAATAATTTTGGTGCAGACGCCGCCGAGGGTTTCAAGGCCCAGAGAGAGCGGGGTTACGTCAAGCAGCAGCAGGCCCTTGACATCGCCGCCAAGGACGCCGCCCTGAATCGCCGCGCCCACCGCAACACATTCGTCAGGATTGATGCCTTTGAACGGGTCCTTGCCGCAGAACGCCTTGACCGCATCCTGAACGGCAGGGATACGGGTGGAACCGCCCACCAGCAGGATTTTATCCAGATCGGAAACCTTCAGGCCCGAGTCCGCCATTGCTTTGCGGACCGGCTCCATGGTTTTTTCAACCAGGTCGGCTGTCAGCTCATTGAACTTCGCGCGGGTAATGGTGACGTCGAGATGCTTCGGCCCCGTTGCGTCCGCGGTAATAAACGGCAGGTTGACATTGGCGGTTGTCATGCCGGAAAGCTCGATTTTCGCTTTCTCGGCTGCTTCCTTCAAACGCTGCATCGCCATTTTGTCGCCGCGCAGGTCAATTCCGTTTGACTTCTTGAACTCATCAGCAAGATAATCAATGACACGCTGGTCAAAATCATCGCCGCCGAGGCGTGTATTTCCGTTGGTGGCAAGCACCTCCTGCACGCCATCGCCCATTTCGATGATGGATACATCGAATGTACCGCCGCCGAGGTCGTAAACCATAATCTTCTGCTCATGCTCTTTATCAATACCGTAAGCGAGCGCGGCAGCAGTCGGCTCATTGATAATACGCTTTACTTCCAGACCGGCAATGCGTCCCGCGTCCTTGGTAGCCTGCCTCTGGCTGTCGGAGAAGTAAGCCGGGACGGTGATGACCGCTTCGGTCACCTTTTCGCCGAGGTACGCTTCCGCGTCGGCTTTCAGCTTCTGCAGAACCATTGCGGAAATCTCCTGCGGGGTATAGTTTTTCCCGTCAATGGAGACTTTGAAGTCGCTGCCCATGTGGCGTTTAATGGAAGCGATTGTTCTTTCCGGATTCGTGATCGCCTGACGTTTGGCCACCTGGCCCACCATACGCTCGCCGGTTTTTGCAAATGCCACGACGGACGGGGTTGTTCTGGCGCCTTCCGCATTGGCGATGACAACCGCCTCGCCGCCTTCCATGACGGCAACACAGCTATTTGTTGTACCTAAGTCGATACCAATAATTTTACCCATAAATTCATTCCTCCAATAATAACAGTGATTTCTTGAACGCTAATTCGATCATATGTGTTCAGTTTGCGACCTGAACCATGGCATGCCTGATAATCTTATCACCTAATTGATAGCCCTTCTGGAAAACGGCAACAATGGTGTTTGCTTCGTGTTGTTCATCCTCCACGTGCATGACTGCATTGTGTTTTTCCGGATCAAACTGTTCGCCGGCCTTGCCGAATTCCTCAACACCCAGTTTCTGCAAGACATCCTTAAAATTCTGCAAAATCATTTCGATGCCCTTTATAAATTCGGCATCACTGCATTCAACAGCGAGTGCGCGCTCCACAGTATCAATAATCGGAATAAACTTTTCCACAGTTTTGGCAACTGCCTGGGGATAAATCGCTTCCTTTTCCCGCTGACTCCGCTTGCGGAAATTATCATATTCCGCAACCGTCCGCAGCAGCTGATCATTCAGGCTGTCTATCTTTTCCAGCAAAAGCTCCTCCTGTGTTTTCGTTGTCTCTTCGGCCTTCCGGCTTTCTTCCCGGCAGCCGTCTTCGGGAGTTTCCGGAGTTTGAGCCTGCTGTTCCGGGTTTTCCGCACCTTCCTGTTCCGTCGTATCCTGCGGGTGGGTTCCCGGGTTTTCCTCCGGGGCTTGCGCCTCCTGCCCGATGTCTTTCTTATCCGGGCACTCCTGCTTATTTTCGTTGGACAATCCATTCGCCACCTTAACTCGTATTTTCAGTCTGCACTACTCCTGCTGCTCAAAAGTCTCAGCCAGCAATTTCCCCAAAGTCCTAGAAAAATATTCCAAGTGGGGAATCAGTTTGGCATAATCCATGCGTACAGGACCAATCACCCCGATGGCCCCCTCATTCTGAGCCCCGATCCGATATTTTGTCACAACCACCGAAGTATCGGTAAGCTCACTCTTGGTATTTTCTTTACCGATGGTAATAAACACCGCGTCTTTTTTGGAGCCGATCAAACCCAGAATCTGATCCTTGTCATGCATGGTCTGAAGCAGCTCCCGCGCGATATCGCCAAACTCCCTATAACCCAGCAGGTTTTCGCCTCCGGACGCATAAAACTGCCCCTCGTTGACTTCCCTGCACAGGTCATAAACCGCAGCGAGCACCGGCGTAAACAGCTGGGAATAATCCCCCAGCGTCACCGCAATCGCATTAATATACCGCTGAGAAATCTCATTGACCGATTTTCCCACCAGCCGTCCGTTGGTAAACTGGTTCAGGAATTCCAGGATTTCGCCCGTTACCCTGAAATCCACACGGCAAACCCGATTTTTGATCACCCCATTGGTGGCAATCAGCAGAATCACGACCGTCCGGATTCCCGCGGGAACAATTTCAATCCGTTTCACCAGCACGCTTTTCGGCGTGATGGTGGTGGATACCGTCGCACAGTTGGTAAAATCCGCAAGCGCTTCCGCGGCATCCTCCAGCAGGCGGTCCGGGTCCGGATCCCGCACATTAAACAGCGCGTCGATCTGCCTGCGTTCCTCCTCACTGATAGGCTTCGGACGCATCAGCTGATCGACGTAAATGCGATACCCCAGATGGGACGGGACGCGCCCCGCAGAAGTATGCGGCTGTTCCAAAAGGCCCAAGTCGAACAGCGCCGACATATCGTTGCGGATCGTTGCGGGGGACACACTCAGATCAAGCCTCTGATTCAGCATTTTAGAGCTGACCGGTTCCCCCGTTTCAATGTAAATCTCAACGATCGCGGTCAAAATCTTCAATTTTCTGGAGTCCAGATTCATGTTTTCCCTCACCCCGAGTTCATGCAACAGCTCCTTAGCACTCTTTCTCCATGATTGCTAACATCTATAATGTACCACAGATTTTTCAGAAGTCAATACAATTCATGAAATGTTTACACATTTTTTAGCACTCGATATATGAGAGTGCTAGTATTGAGCATTATGCACAATCTTCATTGAATTAAACTATTTATATTGACTTTTGGGAAAAAATGTTGTTTAATAAAGATACAGCAATCAGAATCCAAAATGAAATGTTTAGAGGAGGCTATTTATCATGTTGATTCATGAAGTTATGCTCAAATCCGCGGAAGATCTCCGCCAGTTCATGTTCCTTGCCATGCAGTCCTCCGAAGAGATCGGCGTACATACCGCCGACGGTAAAATTGCAGATGCAAAGTCCGTCTTAGGGCTGATGTCTCTGGATTATTCCAAACCGGTCAAAGTTGTTACGGAGGACAGCCATTTTGTCAAACAGCTTTCCAAATGGAGCGTAAAAGAATAACCGATAGTCGTAAGGCGGGGCGATGCCCCGTCTTTTTTACTTTTTGGCACAAATTCCCAATACTTCACAGAAAACACACAGTTTGTTCATATTTATTTTAGCTTCCCCCCACATTCGTCCGGTATATATAATAGAGAAAATAATCAGTTTTATCCTCATAAAATGACAAATATTCATGTTGGAGATTGGAGAATCGAAAATGAAACGATCCTTAGACAGAAAAAAATTGACATCCGGCATAGTTCTCCTCCTGGCAGGCACTGTGGCTGTGTCGACCATGGTGTTTGCGGCAGGACCCGGAGGAGGCGGTTCCGGTGGAAGAAGCGGCGGGAACATGGGCGATGTCAAGATGTCCAAAAGTGTTATCACTGTGAAGCTGCAAAACCCCACAACAGGCAGTCTGACCCGCAACACCGAATTTATCGGTAAAATGGAACCCGCGGAAAGCGTCAATGTCTATCCGGAAGTCAGCGGAAAGGTGAGTACGGTCCACTTTGAAGCCGGCGACACCGTACATAAAGGGGATCTCCTTTTTGAAATTGATGATACCGATGCGCAGTTGGCCTACCAGATTGCCCAGGCAAGCTATGACGAAAAGGTCATCAGCGCGGATACTACACTTGGAAGCGGCTATGATTCGAAACTGAATTCCGCGAAAAGCACGCTGGATTCCGCTCAGCAGAGTTTAAACAACGCCCGTCTGAAGCTCAGAGATTACAACGACGGCTATGACGACAGCCTGATTTCCGCGCAGAAGTCGGAAGATAAAGCTGAACAGGCAATGAAAGACGCAGAACTTGCCTATAATGACTACGCCGGCACGGACAATGATGAAAAATCGGACCTGTATAAAGCCTGGAAAGCAGCCGAACAGCAATATTCTCTGGCGCACAGCGCTGTTAAGGACCTTGAAGACGACGAGGACTCGGAGGCCCGCGATCTGCGCAATTCTTATAAAAACGCCCAGACCAGTTATGAAACCGCGCTCAAAAATTATAATCTGATTGCCGGCGGTTCTCTGGACGACACCAAAGCCTCCACCGACGCAAGCTTGAAATCGGCCGGCCTGACTTTGGAAAAAAGCTCGTCCGAACTGGAAAAGTATAAAATCTATTCCCCCATCGACGGTGTGATTGAGTCCAAATCCATTACGCTCTATGAGACTGCCGGTACAAATACCGCTGCCTACACGATCTCCAACAAGAATGATATGTCCGTGAAATTCAACGCAACAGCCGACGCCGCTGTCGCGCTTTCGACTGGAGACTCGATTACCCTTACCAAGAGTGACAGGGAGTATACCGCTGTGATTACCTCCATCGATTCCAAGGCGGATTCCGTTTCCGGCCTGTTTCCGATTGAGGCGCAGGTGCAGGATGACGACGGCACCCTGCTCACCGGCATCTCGGTGAAAGTAACCGCTGCAACCGCGAAAGCGGAAGATGCCGTCCTGGTTCCGGTCAGCTGTGTCTACTATGACGACGGGCAGGCCTATGTCTTCACCTATGCCGACGGCAAAGCGCATCGTACGGATATTGAAACCGGCATGTCCAATACGGAATATGTCGTTGCGGCTTCCGGCGTAACCACTGACAGCCAAATCATCACCACATGGCATCCGGACCTGAAAGACGGCGCCGAGGTTGTTCTTTCGGGCGCGGAACAGAGTTCCGATCAGCAGTCCTCCTCTTCTGCGGAGCCCTCCGCCGATTCCTCCCTGGCACCCTCCAAGAAAAGATCACAGGAGGGTTAATGAAACATGACATTGCCTAAATTAGCCGTTAAGCGCCCTGTATCGGTTCTGATGTGCGTGCTGATGCTTCTGGTGTTTGGAATTTCCTCCATCTTCGGGATGGAGATGGAATCCACGCCTGAAATGTCCATGCCTGTCTTCATGATTATGACCCGCTACGAAGGCGCAAGCCCCGAGGAAGTGGACGAACTTATTACCGATGTGGTCGAATCGGCGCTCTCCTCGATCAGCGATGTCGAATCCATGACCTCCACTTCCTCGGAAGGTTCGTCGAGGACGACGCTGGAATTTGGCTACAACGTGGATATGGACGAAAAATATGACGACATCAACGAAGCCCTTACTCGTCTGAATCTGCCGGATTCCGCCGACGACCCGACCATTATGGAAATGAAGATGGACTCTTCCTCCATCATGACGCTGTCCATACAGGCTGAATCCAACAACAACATCTACTCCTATATTGAAAATACCATTGTTCCCGAGCTGGAACGGATCAACGGCGTATCCTCCGTTGATATGCGCGGCGGCAAGCAGGAATATGTCAAGGTGGAGCTCAATGAAGAAAACATGGAGCAATATGGGCTGACAATGAACGACGTCGCCAATGCCATTTCTTCCGCAAACTTCACCACAACCGCGGGTGACATCAAACGCGGCGACATTTCCCTCACGCTGCAGGGCGGCGTAAACTATGATCAATATGAGGATTTGGTCAGTATTCCGATTTCCCTTGATTCCGGCGATATCATTCACGTTTCCGATGTTGCCGATGTCAGTATGGCGCAAAAAGAAAGCTCCTCCATCAGCCGCTATAACGGCATGGAAAATATCAGCATTTCCGTCTCCAAGAATCAAAGCGTAAATACGGTAAAAATCTGCAACGAAATCAAAGAAAAGGTTGACGAGCTCAATCAGGCGGGTCTCGGCCTCGCTGTCACCATTACCGACAACAGCGGAGAAACAATCTACGAAAACATTATGAACGTCGTTTCCACGCTCATACAGGGGCTTTGCCTGTCCATGCTGGTGCTGCTTCTGTTCCTCGGAGACTGGCGCGCGGCTCTGATTGTCGCCACTTCCATGCCGTTATCGGTCTTTGCCGCCCTGGTGCTCATGAGCGCTTTCGGTATGACGCTCAACATTATGTCCCTGGGCGGGCTTGTGGTCGGCATCGGTATGATGGTGGATAACTCCATCGTCGTGCTCGACAGCTGCTTTAGGGCGCGAAATGAAATCCGAACCTTTGAGCAGTCCGCAATAGAAGGCGCGAATCTCGTCAACGGTTCGGTCATTGCTTCCACCATCACAACAATCGTCGTCTTCCTGCCGATCGCCCTGATGGACGGCATGGCCGGGCAACTGTTTAAAGAAGTCGGTTTTACCATCGTCTTTTCCATGACCGCTTCCCTGATTTCTGCCCTGACGATGGTCCCTCTGCTTTTTGTGCAGTTTAAGCCGGTTGAAAAAGAGCAGTCGCTGATTAACAGATTCCTGCATAAACTGGAGACTGTCTATTCCCGGTTTCTCGGTTCGGCGCTGAATCATAAATTTACCGTCATTATCATCGCAATTTGCATCCTTGCAGGAACCGTGCTCATGTACACGCGGATTGATATGGAATTAATGCCATCCTCAGACGAGGGCTCTGTCAGTATTACAGTGACAACAAAGACCGGCCTGAATATCGAGGAGACCGACAGCATCATGAAACAGATCGAAAAAATCGTATCCGAGCAGGATGATATTGAAAGCTATTCTATGCGCGGAAGCAATGGATCTGCAACAATTACCGCTTATCTGAAGGAAGGCCGCTCCATAAGCACGGACGATTTCGTCTCCCTGATGAGAAAAGAGACCGCCAATATTGAAAACTGCAGCATTGATGTCAGCCAGAGGCGCAGCATGTCTTTCGGATCGTCCGGTGTGCAGATCAATGTGACAGGTTCGAACCTTACCACACTGGGAGAGGTTGCCAATCAGATCAAAGATCTGATGGCCGGCTTTGACGGGATTCAATCGGCAACCACCAGCCTGTCGGACGGAAGCCCGCGCGCGGAAATCGTGGTGGACCCGGTTGAGGCTGCCGCCATTGGCACAACCCCGTCGGCAGTGGTCAGCACCGTCAAAAACATGATATCCGGCATCAATGCAATGTCCCTCCAGGAAAGTGATGAGGAGTATTCCGTCATGGTCATGTATCCCGAGGACCGCTTTGACGATGTCAGCGACCTTTCCGGCCTCATGATTAAAACCAAATCCGGCGGGCACGTTCCGCTGACGGATGTGGCCTCGATTGTTTATAACAACAGCCCTGCTCAAATCAGGAGAAGCGACGGGGATTATCAGGTTTCGATCACAGGCACCACCGTTGTAGGCGCATCCGCCACCCAGCTTTCCAACCAGATCATGGTAAGCGTGCAGCAGCTGTCCCTTCCGGACGGCGTCGAGATTGCCGCCGGTGGAAACATGCAGACGATGAACGACGAATTCAGCAAGATCTTTAACGCACTTGCGATTGCAATTTTCCTTGTATTTGTTGTGATGGCAATGCAGTTTGAGTCGATGCGGTTTTCACTTGTGGTCATGCTTTCCGTTCCCTTCGCCATGACCGGTGCATTCCTGGGACTTCTGCTTACCGGTCAGTCCATCAGCATGACTTCTCTTATCGGTTTGATCATGCTGGTAGGTATTGTGGTCAACAATGCCATCGTGCTCATCGACTATACCAACATATTGCGGCACGATCAGGGTATGACGGCCCGCGAGGCTTTGATCTTCTCCGGCAAAACCCGTCTGCGCCCGATTCTTATGACCACACTGACAACGATCCTCGGACTGATGCCGACTGCTTTGGGAATCGGCGGCGATGTGGAAATGATGCAGTCGATGTCGGTTGTCGTCATCGGGGGGCTCAGCGTCTCCACGCTGATCACGCTTGTGCTTGTTCCTACCGTTTACCTGCTGTTTGACGGCGAAGACCGCCGCAGAAAGGGGCACACAACAGGCAGGCGCTCCTTGTTCAGAAGAAACCAGCGTGAACAGCAGCAAACCAGCTCTGAGACCCCTCTCCCCGAAGAATTCCGTTAATCGATTCATGAAAAAATGCCCGCACGCAGCGGGCATTTTTATTTAGCTTGTGAAAGCGTAAATCTACTTTATCGAATAAAGACGCAAAAAAAGATACAGCCTAAGGCTGTATCTTTTTTCTGGAGCTTGTAGTCGGACTCGAACCGACGACCTGCGCATTACGAATGCGCTGCTCTACCAACTGAGCCATACAAGCAGGCGATATAACATGAATGCATGATCAACAAAAACCCGGATATTCTGACACGATTCCAGCCCCGCCGTTTCAGTTGCTTAAATAGTATAGCACCGGCAGAGCGAAACGTCAATATCCTTTTTTCATCATAACTTTTTTGTTGACGCGGCGTGCGATGAGAAGTAAAATATAGAAAGTCCGGCAAAAGTTTAACAGACTAGGAGGTGCCGCAATGCTTTTGGCCATCGATATCGGTAACACCAATATGGAATTCGGCGTATTCAAAGGCTCGGAAATCATGGCATCATTTCGGCTCGGAACCAATCGGGATATTACTTCGGATGAGGTGGGGCTCTTTGCGAGTCAGTTTTTTCTCAACAACCACATTGACCGGACAGATATTGACGACATTATCATCGCTTCCGTTGTGCCGCAGGTAATGTATTCGGTTACGAATGCAATCAAAAAATACTTTTACAATAAAGTGCCGCTGGTAGTCGGAGACAACATTGATCTGGATATCATCAATCTCTATGATAACCCCGGCGACGTCGGAGCAGACCGCCTGGTGGCAAGTATCGGAGCGCATCATAAATACGGCGGACCGCTGATTGTCGTCGATTTTGGAACCGCAACCACATTTGACGCAATCGGCAAAAATGGGGAATATCTCGGCGGCGCCATCTATCCCGGCATTAAAATTTCCATGGACGCACTGTTCAACAAAACGGCCAAGCTTCCAAGAGTCGAGCTGGTGCGTCCGGAACGGGTAATCGGGCGCAATACCATTGTAAGCCTGCAATCCGGAATCGTAAACGGCTACGTGGGGGCGGTTACCCATATCATCAGCCTGATACAAAATGAACTGGGAGCCAGTGCCCGCATAATCGCAACAGGCGGTCTGGCAAGGCTGATTGATGACGCATCGGACGTTTTTGAAACCATTGACCGTTCCTTGGTGCTCGACGGTCTTCGGATTATCTATGATCGATATCAGGAGAACCACTGAATTTCAGTAGGCCGCTGCTATCTGGCAGCGGCTTTTTTATACAGAATAAAAGCGGCTGTTAAAACAGCCGCCTAAATCATTGGAGAGTTGCGGGGCTGATCAGACCCCACGATTTTAAACTGATTTTTAAGGAGGGATTGGTTTGAACTATCTGAACCATGACTATATTATAACGGGAAGAAAACCAAAAGTCCTCCTTTTTAGATTACAAATCCATTACAATCCGGTAACAAACGCAAGACAAAAATGACAAAAAGGTTACATGGCCTGATCAACTGATGTAATCTTCAATCAGAGCAGTCAATTCCTCATACGTTTCAACCCGCACCCCTTTTTCCAGTGCTTTCTGATCTGCTGCGGGAAGAGTGCGCACATATACATCAAATACCATATCCGGTTCCACCAGGTCGGTGGTAAAGACCGCAAGCTTTCCCTCATAAGTGCGCAGCAGATAAGGGTAACCGGAAGTATTCTCTGAGGCCGGCGGCTCAGGCATGCTGGACGGCACCAACTCAATAGGAACCTCCTGCGGAAGCGCGTATGCCGCGCCGATGGTGATGAGCGAAACGACGATAATTCCAACCAATATGAGCAAAATAGCATTACGCATGGATAACACCTCTTTAATCGCGGTGAGTCTTTTACAGTATTTTGGGCATTGAAAAGGCAAAATATGCAAAGCAAAAAAATCGTTTAAAAATTCCTAACACTTTAAATAGAGTATGTGGTATACTATAAGATATGTAAAATTCAGAGTTTTGCGCCTTTTACCTTTTTTCTGTTAGACAAGGAGGATTCTATCCAATGGGATCTCATAAAAAACGAACTGCCGGCAGCGCCGTAAAAGACACGTTTGCCAATATCGGCCGTGTGCTTGCTGCGCTGATTATGGTCGGCATCATTACCGGCTGTATCGTAGCTGCGGTATTGACCGTCTATGTCCTGCGTTACATTAATTCTGACGAACAAATCAACCTGACTGACCTGAAACTGAACTATACAACCATCCTGTATGCGGACGACCCTGCGACCGGTGAGCCTTACGAACTTAAGCGTCTGCATTATGAGCAGAACCGCATTTGGGTTCCGTACGATCAGATTCCGGAACATATGGTAGATGCATTGATTGCAATTGAAGACAAGCGTTTCTGGCAGCACCACGGCGTGGACTGGAAGCGCACCACCGGTGCTTTCGTCAATCTGTTTGTCCCTATCTATCCTACACAGGCCGGCGGTTCCACCATCACCCAGCAGCTGATCAAAAATATCACCGGTGACGATGCCTTTCGTATTGAGCGAAAGGTACAGGAAATTTTCCGCGCGCTCAACCTTGAAAAGCACTATTCCAAAGAGCAGATCCTGGAAGCCTATCTGAATACCGTTTATTATTCCAACAGCTGTTATGGCGTACAGGCAGCCGCCAATACCTATTTTGGCAAGGATGTCAGCGAACTCACACTCGCTGAATCCGCTTCTATTATCGGCATTACCCAGTTCCCCGGAAAATATGACCCGTTTGCGTATCCCGAATATAATAAAGAAAGACAGGAAGATATCCTCTACCAGATGCTGGAGCAAGGCATGATCACGCAGGATGAGTATGACGAAGCCGTCGCGGAAAAACTGGTTTTCCAAAAGGATGTTGCTTATCAGGCGATCAACAGCACACAAAACTATTTTATTGACCATGTGATCGAAGAAGTCCTTGCAGATCTGCAGTCTGAAAAAGGATTTACGAGACAATACGCTACTCAGCAGTTATACAGCGGCGGCTACCGCATTTATACCACAATGGATGAAAAAATGCAGAACTATGTGGAGGAATTTTACAGCGATGTCGCAAATTTCCCCCGGGTATCCAATGAAACCTATCCGCAGTCCGCTTGTGTAATCACCGATTTGAATGGCCGTGTGCTGGCTCTTGCGGGCGGAATCGGTGAAAAGGAGTACGACCGTTCCTTTAACCGCGCCACGCAGGCGCTTCGCCAGTGCGGGTCCTCCATCAAACCGATTGCCGCCTATCTGCAAGGAATCGAAAACGATGTGATTACCTATTCTACTGTAATAGAAGACAGCCCTATTACCCTTCCCGACGGAACCAAATGGCCGTCCAACTATTACGGAAGCTATCTCGGCCCGTCCACGGTGGACACGGCGATCCAGAAATCCATTAACACCATTCCTGTCAAAATCATTGAAATGGTTACTCCGCGCCGTGCCTTCGACTTCTTAAAGGATAAGCTCGGATTTGATTCCCTCGTGGAACGGGAAGTCGTTAACGGACAGGTCGTGGGCGATGTCAACCTGTCGTCAATGGCGCTTGGCGGTATGACGCACGGCGTCACTGTCATGGAAATGGCGGGCGCCTATCAGATCTATGGCAACGGCGGCTACTTTACAAAGCCTTACGCCTATACCAAGGTGCTTGACGCAAACGGTGATGTCGTGCTGGAGAAGGATACGACCCCCCGCCGTGTCATATCGGCGGAAACCGCCACGATTGTGAATAAGCTGATGCAGCGCGTTACCAGGGGCCCGATGGGTACCGGTGCCGCCGCGCCGTTCTCCGCGATGCCGGTTGCCGGTAAAACGGGAACCTCCTCCGAAGATATTGACCAGTGGTTCTTAGGTGTTACCCCTTATTATGTCGGTGCTTTCTGGATGGGATATGATAACGACGACGGTGTACCGCAAACCATCCGCTACACCGGTCTTCCCTACCCGCCTCCGCTTCTTTATAAATCCGTCATGGGGCATCTCCATGAAGGACTGGAAGTCAAGCAGTTCCCTGTCTGGGGCGATGTAGTGGAGAAGACCTACTGTGCGGAAAGCGGCGAACTGGCGGTGGACGGCTGTACCAAGACACTCACCGGATGGTATAAATCCACCAACATTCCTCCGGAGTGTTCTCTGCATTCCGGTATCGTAGATTCGAAGGATCTTGACGACATTGACGATCTGGATGATTTGGACAGCGACGGAATCATTTACAGGGATAAAAACGGCAAAGTGATACGACGCTCAAGGAGCGGTTTGATTATCGCGAATGATGACTGATAAAAGGGGCGGAATCCCGGGATTCCGCCCCTTCTTTATTCAATCAACAAACAGCTGAATAATACGGTATATTTGGCGGTCAAAATACGCGGGAATCTTCGCGCTGTCGCTGCTGTCATACACAGCGGCTGCGAATTCGGGCCGTTCCGCATCTACAATGGTGATTCCTTCCGCCTTGAACTGCTGAATCAGGTCTCTCTCTTTTTCACGCCAGTCTTCTTCCATCTCTGCAATCAGGCCCGCCGTCGCCTCTTTTAAAACGGCCTGCTCATAGTCGCTCAGCCGGGCGGCTGTCTGCGCATTGGCAAGCAGCCATATCGGGGCAATTGCGTGGCTGGTTCGGATTAAAAACAGGCCCTGAGGGTCTGCAAGCAGTTCCGAAACCTGCTCAAGCGTCAGTTCCGCCGCGTCAACCCTGCCGATCAGCTTTCCGCTCTGATCCTTTACTTCCTGCTTGCTGTTAAACGCACTCACCACCGGCTGAGCCGAAGAAGCGGCAATAACGGTCCCAAACATTTGAAAAACATTTACATTCCCGGTTTGGCCGACATCTGCCGCCAGAATTAATTTTTTAAAGTCAGACGGTATTCTGAGCAGCCCTTTGTCCGTTACAATATAGCGGCTTCCGTTATAAATTGCCGCCATTGGGGTCAGATCCCCGGGCGCAAGTTTTCTTGTCAAAATTCCTGCCATCTCCGCGGAATTCAGCGCCAGACTCATATGCGAGGCATCATCATAAAGGAACGGCAGCGATAGCATTGCGAAAACATCGTCGGCCCGGGCAGCCTGCGCACTGGAAAGAAACGCCAGATCGCAGCCGCCTTGTGAGAGACGGCCTGTATCGGTCTTTGCTTCTTTCACATCAATTTTCAGCGCGCCCCCGCTCAGCTTTTCAACCCGTTTTGCGAATGCTCCGCTTTCGGACAGAACGTCTGCTCCAAGCCCGCTGTCCACTTCCATCACCAGCGTTTTGCCTGCCGGCGCAGGTGCCGCCTCATCCTTGGGTTTTGCCGGTGAGCAGGAGCACATCAGCAACCCGCTCATCATAATCGCCGTCGCTTTTTGTTTCACAGCCTTCATGCATCCACCCCGTCCGTAATCCGATTAACTGTCTTTTTTATTGTTTTTTGCCCTGATCAGCTTGTGGAGCTCATTAGTTAATTCTTCCTTCTGCTTCTTGTTCGCTTCTTTCCGATCTGTATCATCTTCAGCCCCGGAAGAGCTATCTTCTGAGGAAGAAGTCTCTTCCTCCTGCGAACTTGCCGCCTCCGGCGGGACATAAGGCACATAAGGCTGATGGCGCATGTTGTCAATGCAGCGGATATGGTAAGGTGTGCAGGCGGCAAAGCTGTTGTTTGCAAAGATCAGTTCATTAATTCCGTGCTCCTTGATAAACTCGACGGAAGCCAGCTGGAAATACCGCTGGTCGACGATATAGACCTCCTCGTAATGGTTGATCAGGTACGGCGCAAACGCATTCCCAAACGACTCCTTTACGATCATAATCTTCCTGCCGTTGTGAATGTCGGTCTTTACCTGAATCAACGGGTAATCGCCGGCAAGAAACACCGAGTAGCTGTTCGGGCTTTTGGCATATTCGGCCCACAGCGAACAGGGCACCCCGTAATAGGGAGAATTCCGTGCGTAGAGCAGCGCCTGATAGGACTGCGGGAAAATAAAGTACTCCACATAATCCGGGTTTTGCAGCAGGGTGGAATCCTGCGTCTGCGCGTACATCGTCCCGATGAAGTTGTCAAGCCGCCTTGTTTCACAGTCCTCCAGCCGGATCGGTGTAAAACCGGCCTGCTGACAGAATGCCTGATAGGCGTAATATGCCCCCCTCGCCGTCCAGTGATGGTCGGTTCGGAAGTACAGGTATTCGTCCGTGTGCTGTTGCAGTTCCGAATAGGCGTCCACTTTCTTCACATTGCTGTCCAGCGCGTCATAGATGATATCCATCGTTCGTTTCTGGGAAGCGGTGAGATCGCGGTACTTGTCCGGTACATAGAATTCGATCGCGGTCGGAATGATCATATCATAAACCTGAACGCCGGGCAGTTCCCGCTGATAGGTGTTCACAACGTCCGCGTACCAGCGGGCCATCTGATCGCTTCCGCCAAACAGGGACATTGCCATCCCTTTATAGACAAACATCCCGTTGCTAACCGGCCCAACCGTTTCATTTTCCGTTGAAGGGGGGGGTGGGGCAATGCTGCTTGCTTCACTGGAAGAAGATTCGGTTTCGTGCGTTTCCGGAACCGAGGAAGCCGGCGCCACGACATCCACCTGCGGCTGGGAAGGGATGTCCTGCGTTTCGCCGCCGGAAGGGGCGACAATGCGGACATTGTCCACCCGGATTCCGCGCTGTTCGTTCAGAACCGCCGACAGGCTTACAAACTGGTCCCGCATTGGGAAAGTATCCGCGTAAAAAGTCTCTATGTCCCGGGTCAGTTTCCCATGGAAAAGGCTTTCAGTGGAAAATTTGGGCATCCGCGCGAGAGCGCGCTTTTCCACCGCGGAGGTCACCGGCTTCGGAAACAGCAGGGAACCAAGAAAAAAGAAAGCAATCACGCCAAGAATGACTGCAATATTCACGGCGGAAATCCTGTGCAGCCGTCCGGTTGACAGTTTCAGCCGCACCAATTCATAGTAGCGTTCCCGCTCTTCCTCCGCGCCTGGCTTTCTCGAAGGGCCGGATGCAGGACGATAACGGTAATTTTCTTTTTCTTCTTTCATGCCCCGCCCTCCTTTCCGAAAAGTCAGAACCGATAATAAAGGAATGGATTATAGCTTTGCCCTACCAGCATAGCGGTTGAAGCGGTCAGCAGTATAACATTGACCGCTGTCTGGCAGATCAGAACGATTGAAAGCTGATTTTCATTGAACCATTTGGATACAAAAGACTTGACCAATTTAACAACCGGGGCGCAGAACAGAACCGCCGCCGCCAGCCAGAACAGATTGTTGACAAGCGCGATTTCCACCCGGCTGTCCCATAACGGGGCGCCCCCGAACAGAATCCGCAGGAACTGCCCCAGCCTTTTCATGTCGGTGAAATAGAACAGGACCCAGCCCAGCGCCGCCAGGAGCAGCAGGTAAAGGTGGCTGAAAAACGCGGGTATCCGCTCCAGCACCTGATGCAGAAATTTCTTCTCAAGTGCAATCAGCGCCCCGAAATAAAGCCCCCAGAGAATGAAGTTCCAGCTCGCGCCATGCCACAGCCCCGTAAGGAACCAGACAACCGCCAGGTTCAGATACTGGTGGCGGCGGTTGCCCCCCAGCGGGATATAGACATAGTCACGGAAAAAACTGCCGAGTGAGATGTGCCACCTCCTCCAGAATTCCGTGGCGGATCTGGAAATATACGGATAATTAAAATTCTCCCGATAGTGAAACCCGAATATGCGGCCGAGGCCGATTGCCATGTCCGAATAGCCGGAGAAATCATAATAGATCTGAAGCGAAAACAACAGTATCCCAAGCCATGCGCCCGCCACCGTCAGCCCGGCCAGTTCCCCATCCAGATACTGGGAGGCCAGATCTCCCGCCGTATTCGCAATCAGTACTTTTTTCGCCAGCCCAAAGATAAAACGGGTCAGCCCCTCGGAAAATCCGGCGGCATTTGTCGTGCGCGTACGGATTTCGCGGTCAATATCCCGATAACGCACAATCGGCCCCGCCACCAGCTGATGGTACATGGAAAGGTAGAGCAGATAATAAACCGGGTTTGTCTGCGCTTTAGTATCCCCGCGATAAACATCGATCACATAAGAAATCGTCTGAAATGTGTAAAAAGAAATTCCAATCGGAAGCGCAAAAGAGGGTACGGAAAGCTGAGTGCCGAAAACTGCGTTGAGATTCCGCACAAAAAAGCCGCTGTATTTAAAAGTTCCGAGCAGCGACAGGTTCACGACCAGCGAAGAAAGAACGGCGGCCTTTGCCAGCCATGTACCGCGGTACCGCTCAATCATCCTGCCGTGCATGTAGTCGAATGAAGCTGAAAAAAGCAGCAGCATTACCCAGACCGGTTCTCCCCAAGCATAGAATACAAACGAGAAAGCAGCCAGCACCAGGTTTCGCCAAACAATCTTTTTGGACAGAAAATAGAGTAAAATATTCAGCGGCAGGAACAGATAAATAAACAGCAAATTTGCAAAAACCATGTTGACTCCTAATACATTTAGTATTTTTATGCAAATGATTTACTTTTTGCAAACCCATTTTTCACGATTCAATACCCTTTATTATACACAGTTTTTGCAAAATAATAAAGCATTTCTTTCCAGCCATTGAATTTTAGCGGAAAGTAAGATATGATATGGTGTAATATTTTTTCAAAAGAAGGATGTAAGACATGGTTCATCTGAAACCGGAAAAACGGGCTGTCCTGCTAATGGTCATCTGCTCATCGCTTTGGAGCATCGCCGGAATCTTTATCAAGCTGATTCCGTGGAACCCGCTGGTCATCGCCGGCTGGCGCAGCCTGTTTTCGGCGGCCTGTGTGCTTGTCTATCAGCGTTTCACCGGGCAGACCTTCCGTCTCAACCGCGCATCCATCCGCAGCGGGATTTTTCTGGCGGTCACTTTTTTGCTGTTTGTTTCCGCAAATAAGCTGACCACGGCGGCCAACGCGATCGTTCTGCAGTTTACCGCCCCTGTTTTCATTTTAATTTTGTCGGTCCTTTTCCTGAAGCAAAAGGTTACCCTCCCCGACCTGCTGACTGTGCTGTTAACCATGGGCGGCATCTCCCTGTTTTTCTTCGACCAGCTCTCACCCGGCAACCTGTTCGGCAACTTTGTCGCCATCGGGGCCGGCTTTTCGATGGCGGCCATGTACCTTGCCACCGGGAGCACCGACGAGGAGAGCCGCATGAGCGGTATCCTTCTAGGGCACCTGTTCACGGCGGCAATCGGCATTCCGTTCCTGTTTGTCTATGAGACGCCCGTGACAATGCCTGCCGTTCTCAGCATTCTCACTCTGGGGATTGTCCAACTGGGCATCCCGTATCTGCTTTACGGCATCGCAGTGAAAGACTGCCCGCCGCTGGCCTGTTCCCTTTTGGGAGCAATTGAACCGCTGCTGAATCCGGTCTGGGTGTTCCTGTTTACAGGGGAACGCCCCGGCGTGTTTGCGCTTCTGGGCGGCGCTGTGGTCATTGCCACAATTACCGTCTGGTGCGTTTGGCGGGACCGCTATGCCCTGCAAACCAACGGTTGAAAATCTTGGGTTTCATTTGACTATTGCATACGGGTGTTGTATAATTTTTGAGATAATACTGCATGATAATGACAGATGAATTGAAGTAAAGCGGGGGTCGAAATGTCAAACGAAATCAACGAGGCAAACCCAGTCAGCGAAATCAACGGGGAAAACGGGACAGGCTATGTTGTCAACTCGGAAAAAACAGAAATTATTACGGTGAACGGTGTCGGATACCGCCGTCTTTGTATTAAAACGCACGTGATCACCGACAAGGACAATATTGTCGAAGTCGTTAAGAAATATGCCTCTCCCTTAATTGAAGAAGGCGACATTGTTTTTATCACGGAAAAGGCGGTAGCCTGCACGCAAAAGCGCGCCATTCCGATGGAGGAGATTCATCCGCGTCCGCTGGCAAGGTTTTTGTGCAAGTTCGTCCTGAAAACACCGTATGGTATCGGCCTCGGTATTCCGGAAACGATGGAGATGGCCCTCCAGGAATGCGGCACCATCCGGATTCTGTTTGCGGCGGCGGTTTCGGCCATCGGCAAGCTGTTCCACAAGCGCGGCTGGTTTTATCAGATCGCAGGCTATAAGGCGCGCAGCATCGACGGGCCCTGCCATTTTACGCTTCCGCCCTATAACCACTATGTCGTGCTGGGGCCGGACAGGCCCGATGAGGTCGCCGCGGAGATTGCGGCCGCTGTCGGCACGCAGGTGGCCATCACCGATATCAACGATCTGGAAGGCCAGATTCTTGGCGCTTCCGACCGGTCCATGGGCCGGGATCTCCTGTGCAAAATCCTGAAAGATAACCCGCTCGGGCAGTGCAGTGAGCAAACCCCGATGGGAATTATCCGAAAGGTAAGCTGATGTTGAAACGGCTGCGGTTTGTACCGCAGCTGTTTTTGATTGTTCAGTTGGGGCGTTCGCCCACCTGCCCCATCAGTTGTTCCACTGCGTGCCTGAGGCTGGCGCTCTCGGGATGTTCCAGCATGGGATCAACGCTCAGCAGCTGCGTTGCCGCCGCCTGCGCATCCCGCACCAGGTCAAGGTCTTCCGTCAGATCTGCAATGCGAAGCTGGGGCAGCCCGTGCTGCTGATGGCCGAGAAAATTTCCCGGCCCGCGGGTTCTCAGGTCATATTCCGCAATTTCAAATCCGTCGTTGGAACTGCACAGCATCTGCAGGCGGCTGACTGTATCCGGATTGCGGCTGTCGGACACGAGGATGCAATGGGACTGTTCCTTTCCCCGCCCTACCCTGCCGCGCAGCTGATGCAGCTGGCTCAGTCCGAACCGTTCGGCATTTTCGATCATCATGATCACCGCATTGGGGACGTCAACGCCTACTTCCACCACGGTCGTGGAAACCAAAATCTGTATTTCGCCGTTTTTGAATCCGGCCATAATCTTTTCCTTTTCAGCGGCCTTCATCCTGCCATGCAGGAGCCCCAGCGTGTAGCCTGAAAACGCGCTGGAGCCCAGCTCCACCACGTAACTGGACGCCGCCTGCAAGCCGGTGTTTTCCTCCCCGTCCTCGACCAGCGGGCAGACAATGTAAGCCTGCAATCCCCTGTCAAGATGCTGCCGGATAAACCCGAACGCCCGTTCCCGTTTGGAAGAACTGATCTTATAGGTTTTCACCGGCTTTCGGTTGGGCGGAAGCTCGTCAATCACGGAGATATCCAGCTCCCCGTAGACCATCAAAGCAAGCGTTCTGGGAATCGGTGTGGCCGACATCACCAGCGTATGCGGGTGCTCGCCTTTCATCTGCAGCGCCGCCCTCTGCGCCACGCCGAACCGATGCTGTTCGTCCGTCACGACAAGCCCCAGCCGGCGGAATTCCACCCCTTCGGAAAGCAGCGCGTGGGTTCCCACGCAAAAATCCACTTCACCGTGAGACAGCCGCTGGTAAACTGCCCGTTTCTGTGCCGCGGTCATAGACCCTGTCAGCAATTCTATTTTGACACCCAGTTTTTTGCAAAGCGGCGCCAGCCCTTCATAATGCTGGCGTGCCAACAGCTCTGTGGGCGCCATCATCGCTGACTGAGCCCCGGAAAGAAACGCGAAATAAACGCCTGCCGCCGCAACCATTGTTTTTCCGGAACCGACATCCCCCTGTATCAGACGGTTGGAGGGGATTGTCCGCTGCATATCATTGACCAGATCGCCGATTGCCCGAAGCTGTGCGTCTGTCAGCGTAAACGGCAGGGCATCATAGAAGGGTTGCAGGGAATGTGGCTGCATAGCCGCCGCGCGGCATACTTTAGTGTGGGTTTTTAATGCTCCGATGCCTGCAGCGAGTATGAACAGTTCCTCAAAAATCAACCGCCTGCGCGCCCGCTCCAACTGTTCCAGGCTAGTTGGAAAATGGATAGAGTAAACCGCTTCTTTGATGCCAATGAGATGATGAGGCAGCCGTACTGTTTCCGGCAATACCTCCGGCAGCCGCAGGTTCAACTTCAGCGCCCGTTTCATCAGCCCTGAAATCATCCCCCCGGTCAGGCCCGCCGTAAGCGGATAGACTGCCATAAACGGGTGTCCTGAATCTGCGGGATATACCAAGGGGGTTGTCATCGACCGGCGATTGCGCGAACCCTCTGCCCGCCCATAAAATAAATAAGGGGTATCGTACTCCAACTTTTCCACCAGATACTTCGTATTAAAAAAAGTCAGCTCCAGCACACCCGAATCGTCGGCGGCTGTAACTTTATACAGTTTCATTCCGCTGTGCAGCCGTATTTCGTTCGACTTCCGGATAACCGTTGCTAAAACCGCACATACTTCATCGTAAGGCGCTTCCGCGATTCCGCAAGGTGAAGACAAATCAATGTATCCGCGCGGATAATGTGACAATAGATCACCCAAAGTCATGATCCCCAATTTTTTCAGCAGCTCAGACCGATGTGTGCCCACGCCTTGCAGCTCTTGCACACTGCTTTCCCATGTAAGCATGCACCTGCCTCCCAAGTTCTCGAATATATGTTCTTAGCATAGCTCATTCTCTTCCATTTGTCACTAGAATTCCCACGAAAAGAAAAAATTCCAAAAAAAATAGAAGTTGGAGGTTGACAACCCCCATCCTCTTTGCTATAATAATCAAGCGTCATACAGAAACCTACGCAAAATACGACATGATCCATTAGCTCAGTTGGCAGAGCACCTGACTTTTAATCAGGGTGTCCGGAGTTCGAATCTCCGATGGATCACCATCCTTGTGGGGGTGTAGCTCACCTGGGAGAGCGCTTGAATGGCATTCAAGAGGTAGTCGGTTCGATCCCGATCATCTCCACCACCTGTGGAAAAGAACTTGACCATAAAGTTCAAGTTCTTTTCTTTTTTCAGATATTTAAAAAAATATTAAATATTCAACAAATTTGTTGTTGACATTTAACATTGCATATGATATTATATATAAGCGCTCATCGCTAGGGTGTGTACAAATTAGTCTGATATATCGCGGAGTGGAGCAGTCCGGTAGCTCGTCGGGCTCATAACCCGAAGGTCGTAGGTTCAAATCCTGCCTCCGCAACCATCATAAACCCGCTTGGCTAGCCGCCTCGCGGGTTTTTACTTTTATTTCCAGCACATTAAATTTAAAGATTTAGCGCACATTTGGCGCACAAGTCATAAAAAATGAAGCAGGTGCAACCTTTTTTAGTTGAAGGTCACACCTGCTTTTTGTCTTATCCGATTTCTTTTTTGGGCCTTAAAATGGCATCTGCTATGCACTCGCTGGCTCGTTCGTCAGCTTGTTTAATAATATGCGCGTAAATATCTGTCGTAGTTGATACTTTGGCATGTCCCAACCGTTTCGAAATCGTGATGCTGTCCATTCCGCCGTAATACTCTTGGCATACCAGCTGAAGCCCCCCTTCAGTGCTACTCTTTTAAATCATCGTCTACAGAATAAAAAATTTTCTACCGATACTAATGCGTTCTCCCCGGCACGTGGAGCGGAGTAGTCATTCCCCATTTTCTTGACGCACACACATCCAACTCGAAGTTGCCCGGCATCTTGGGGATGTTGATTCATGCGATTGAATAAGGATTTTGCTGGCGAAAAACAGCAGACGCTGAGAATCCCGTGCCCGGATGGTTGGAACCAATCTAATAATCGTACAAATAAAAAAAACAATTAAACAAATACAGTTTTATATTAATTGAGTATAATTTAATCGCGTGGTTGAATCTGATTGTGCAGAATGCATATTTCGAAATCTGAGCATCCGGTGCAATCCATGTTGGTAATGCCGCAGCCGGCGGCGTTATGATAAATAAAAGAAAGTTGTAGAAGGAGAATTCAAATGAAAAAGTCACGTAGCATGAAACTGTTCTCTGCGATTCTATGTGGTGCGATTCTTCTGAGCGCAGCAGGCTGCGGCTCGTCATCCTCTCCGGCATCTTCCGCTCCTGCCCCCGCGTCCTCTGCGGCAGCAATTTCCACCCCTGCCGCAGAAAAACCGCAGGGCGAAGCAGTCAGCCTCCTTTATTCTACCCACTCGGTTGGTACAGCTACTTATAATATCGCGGCGGGACTCGGTCAGTTGTGGGAAAATTATCTGCCGGAAGGCTCAATGGTAGATGTTCAGCCAACCTCCCCGGGCGGCATGGGAGCCCCTTATCTGTTTGCGGACGGATTAGCGGACATTGCGTTTGTGAACGGTGCTCCGGCAAAGTGGGCCTATGAGGAAGGGGTTCTCGGAAAGCCCGCCACGCAGGAATTCCGCGGGCTGATCGGCTCCCTTACCGCTGTCGGAGCCGTCAACTTCATGACGCAGGCGTTCCTTGACAAATACAGCGTGACCACGTTTGAAGAGGTCATTGAAAAAAAGCTCCCCATCCGCATCGGATGCAGCCCCAAAGGCTCGATGGATGAAAAAATTCTGGAAATGCTTCTGGAGTATCTGGGGGTTACCTATGATGATGTGAAATCGTGGGGCGGCGACATCGTACATGGTGGCGGTTCCGATCTGGCAGCAATGGTCAAGGACGGAAAACTGGACATGATGCTCGACCAGACCTCTGCCCAGTCCTCCACAATGACCGAGATCGCGATGACGGCAAAAATTAAATTCACCCAATGGACCGACGAAACGCTTGATTGGTTTACAACCCAGGGCTTTGAGCGTGTTGTCCTGCCGGCCAACTCGTTCAGCGGCCAAACCGAGGACATCATCCTCGCCGGCAGCCCAGACTGCATCTACGTAGCCAAAGACATGCCGGATGACGTCGCATATGCGCTTGCCAAGGGAATGTGTGAAAATCGCGATGAACTTGTTCGGCAATATTCCTCGCTTGCGCCGTTCGATCCTCCCTCCTGCTGGAAACCCGAAAAGCTTGGCAATGTTCCGCTGCATTCCGGCGCTGAAAAGTACTTTAAGGAATTGGGTTATATCAAATAATTCGTACGTCACCGGAGGGGGCTGTTCTAGGAGCAGCCCCCTCTCCAAAACAACCAAAGATATTTTTGAGGTGTAGAAATGTTTAAAAAACTTAAACAAACCATTGCGGAGGCGACAGCCGAAGGCGCATCCGCGACTGCTGCAACACCCTCCGACATCACTCCCAAAGGAAGCCAGACGACCGGACTGTACTGGATTATCGCCGGTATCTCCATTGTCTTCCTGCTTTATCAACTATACATGGGGCTGGTCCGACCGTTGCCTCCGTTTATCGCAGGCCCGATTCACCTGTGCCTTGCCCTAATTATAACGATTCTGAGCAAGCCCTTGGCCGCAAAAACAAAAATGAAATGGACATGGACAATTGACCTTCTCATGGTCGCATGTATTACATTTATCGGGTTTTATTTTATTACAAACCTTGACCGGTTGACCTACCGCATTATGATGGTGGATAAAATGCTTCCGGTTGACCTGTTCTGCTCGCTTGCCCTGCTCGTCATCATCATGGAAATGGTTCGGCGTACCCTGGGCATGAATCTGTTTATTTTTATCCTGCTGTTTATTGCCTACGCTTTCTTGGGGCAGTATCTTACCGGACCGTTCCGTTACAGCGGCATGACCTGGCAGCAATTTGCCGAAATGCTCACGCTTTCCACAGACGGTATTTTCGGCTCCCCGCTTTCCACCTCTGTGAACTCCCTGTTTTACTTCCTGCTGTTCGGTGCGTTTTTTGCCACCTGCGGCGGCGGAGAGGTGTTGATCGACTGCGGCATGAAACTGAGCGACAAAACAGCCGGAGGTCCCGCTAAAGCAGCCGTGGTTTCCAGCGGCCTGATGGGGATGATCAGCGGAAGCGCGGTCGCCAATGTAACCACGACCGGTGTCTTAACCATACCGCTGATGAAAAGGGCCGGTTACACACCGGAGCAGGCCGGGGCCGTTGAATCGGTGGCCTCCACCGGTGGGCAGATTATGCCCCCGATCATGGGTGTCGGCGCGTTTATCATGGCCGAAATGATCGGAATCAGCTATGCGAATATTGCGCTTTCCGCGACGATTCCCGCGGTTGCTTATTATGTTTCGGTATTCCTGCTTGTACATTTTATCGCGAAGAAAAAGAAACTGAAAAACGAAGATAAGGCTGCAGTGAAATATGAATGCACACCGATCATTCCCCGGCTCTACCGGTTGCTGCCGATCATCGTAGTGGTAACCATGGTATTTACCGGTCTCTCTCTGACCACTTCCGCACTCGCCGGCACCGCGTTGTCAATCATCGTCAGCATGTTTTCAAAACAGACCCGCATGACCTTCTCCAAGCTGATCGACGCGTTAATTGACGGCATCAAGCAGGCGGCGGCCATCGCCATTCCAACCGGCGCCTGCGGCATCATGATTGGGATCGTGGTGCGTTCCGGCGCGGCCAACAAGCTTTCCAAAATCATTGCCGCAGTGGGAGGCTCCAACGTAGCCGTAGCGCTCGTCATCGCAATGATTGGCTGCCTGCTGTTAGGTATGGCCCTTCCGACGGTCGCGGCGTATCTGATTGCGAATATTCTGTTCTGCCCGAGCATCATGGCGCTTGGCGTTCCATCCCTGCCCGCGAATATGTTCATTTTCTACTTCGGCGTTATTGCGCAAATCACCCCTCCCGTTTGCCTTGCATCCTTTACCGCGGCGGGTATTGCGGGAGCAAACTCCTGGAAAACCGGATGGACAGCATTCGGCTACGCCCTGGTAGCTTTCCTGGTGCCGTACGTATTTGTCTTCCAGCCAGCGATTCTGCTGCAGGGAACCATCACGGAAATCCTTTTCACTTCCGCGATTGTGGCGGTTGGCACCATTTTTCTGTCTGCCAGCATGGCGGGGTATATCTTCACCTCCATTGACAGCAAAATTATCCGGATCCTTCTGGGAATCTGTGCTGTGTTTATCATTATTCCGGAATCGATTACCGATGTCATTGGGGTAATTGGCGGCTTCATAATCATTACTTTCTGTTATCTAAAATCCCGCAAGGAAAAATCCGCAAGCACTACGGCTTAGGATACCGTCACGCAAAGTCCGTGCGGAGCACCCGTTCGGACAGGTATCCGCGGCAGTAGATGCGGCGATTCTTGAAACGCTCAAAATCCACCTCTTCATCTAATCTTCCAATTCCAAGCCCCGCGTTTGATCGCGGGGCTTGCGTGCGTAAAATACAAAAAACAATGTTTAAATAAACAAAAAACCCGAAAGCACGCGTGCTTTCGGGGCTCTCAGGAAACAAAGAATTTGGCATCTGAGACGACCTTACAGGTTGTCCCGTTCCGGCGGTTCCAGCAGTTTGGCGACAACATCCCGCAGGGTCGTTTCATCCCCCACATTCCCAGGAAAGATAATAAATGGCATATCCGGAAAACGGCAACCGACGCCGGTCATCCAGACCGGAACGCCCGGAGAAATCTGCCCCATTACCGAAACGCGGTTTATGTTCAGCGCGCCGGAAATGACGTCGCTTGCCGTGGTCCCTCCTTTGGCAAGCAAAAAAGCTGGTGGCGTGTGGATGGAGGATACGATCTGCGTAATAGCCTTTGAAATTTTTGAATGAAGTACAAGCTGCGACTCATGGACAGACTGGCCTGCATCAACGCGTTTGCGCCGGGTATGCAGGACAACCGTATGCCCGTTTGCAATCCCATTTTCGGTCAATACTATGACCCGCTCCAACTCCTTTTCCAACTGGCCGGGTGTGTCCTCAACCAGATGCTGGTTGAATTCGATGAATAAAACAGGCAGGCGGCTCAAATGGAGCATCTCAAGCTGGAGCGTCGTTTTTTCGGAAGGAGAAGCCACAACCACAAGGCCGCCGTTGGAATGAAGGCCCTGTATCAGCTGCACCCGGCGCAGAAGTGGTTTATCCGGTATCCCGCCGAGCGCTTTGGTCAGGGATGCAGCCGAGCGGAATAGAAAGGTCTTTCCTCGCCCGACCGCAACGGAATAGGCGCACAAGAAAGTTTCCAGGTCGCTGTAATCCACTGCGTTTACAATAATCTTATTGAAATCCGCCGCCTGCTCCAGCTGCCATACAATCTGTTTGGTCGAAAAATGGCGCAGGCTTTCCAAGGTGATATAGATCATATCAGCGGCTTTATAACGACCGTTTGTCTTTTCCTCGCACCACTCGCCCAAATGGGAGCTGGTATAGGGGAAAAGCGTATCCCGCGCGAATTCGGTACCAGAAACCGGTACAAAACTATCACCGTCTTTCACATAATGGACATTGTCCATTGTGATACGGCCGCCCTCGCTGAAAAAAGGAACGATAATTTCCCCGTCAATTTTTTGCCCGGTTAGCTGTTCCATTTCCTGTCGCAGGGCCTCGGTTTCATAAGGATAATGACCGCGCAGCGTGGAGTCGCTCCGGCTAATGATAATGTATTTTCTTCCGCATTCTCTGGAAACCGCAACAATATTGCGCGCAATTTCCCGGTGCACCTGTTCGGCCCGGGCACGAGTAAAACTGCGGGAATTTGTAAGGACAAAGAACATCTCACCTTTTTCTGCGAATCCCTGCCGGATTGCGGGAATATCCCAGTCGGTATAGATCGAAACCCCATGCACGGCCTGCATGCCGGTCGGATCGTCGTCCAGGACGATGATCTTTCGGTCCAGTTCCTTGAGCCTGCTTTGCAGCACCGCCCGAATCAGGGTCGGATCCTGTGCAGAATGCTCGGGTAGGGTTTGCGTGAGAAGAGGTGTATCCGGATTCATGCTCCACCTGCTTTTGTAAATTTTTGTTCCTGAAGATACCCGGTTTCCTTCGGGGCTCCCGCGCTTTCACTCGCGTCCAGCGTGCGCAGCGGGATCTCAAACTCGCCCGAGGGGGTGTGCGCGTTATGCTGGATGTTGATGCTGATGTTTACGCTGGTACGGTTGCTGTAAATCCTCGGCGAAATGCCAAGGATTTTTTTAAACAGACGGCTGAAATAATGTACGCTTTCAAAACCGAGCTGTTCGGAAATCTGCGTGATGTTCAGGTTTGTGGAAAGCATCAGCTTTTGGGACATCTCGATTTTTTTCATGTTGATATATTTGTTGGGGGAACAGCCCACGCATTCCTTGAAGTATGTGGAAAAATAGTTTTCACAGTACCCGCACATCTGAGCAAGCTGGGAAACACGGATATCACTGCAAATGTTTCGCTCGATATAGTCCAGCGCCATTTTGATGTTTCCCTGCCGGACGTCGTTGGAGGTGTTAAAGAAGTGATCGGTCAGATCCTGCGGGCTGACCATAAAAATTCCGTTTTTCTCCCGGCGCAGAATGCGTATCAGAAGCTCGAGCATATGGACATTAATGATATCCTCCGACAGTTCCCGCCTAAGCACCGCTTCGTTGAAAATATCTTTCAGGAGAGTGTCCTCATAACCGGTTACGCTTTTGACGCAGTACCCAGTCCTGCATAGCTTTCGGGTCAGTTCCTCCCCGGCGGTAAATTTCAAATCAAACGCGTTGAATTCATCGACGCCATAGATTGCGTGGACAATTTTCGGCGGCACCATAATCAGCATTCCCTTTTCCGCAATCAGCCAATGCCCGTCCACCAGGATCCTGCCGACGCCGCTGAGCGCGTATATATAGTGAAAATAGCTGTGCGTATGGCTTGGAATGTAGGTATTGGCCGACTTTTTTTCCTTAACCACGCGATGTACCGTTATATCATATCGCATAGGATCTCCTTTTTGGGTACGGCAGGATATGGGTGCAGGCTGCCAGAGTTCCATACAAGTACCGCAAACTCCGGTTCGCGGCCGGGCAACCCCCATTTAATTTATCATACCGTTTTCCGGCAGAAAAGTATATGCATTCATTTTTTATAAAGTTGTACAAATTTATGATTTCCCCCAGAAAAGGGAAAGCGCGCGTGAAACGGCCTCACTGACAAATTCCTGCTGGCGCAGGGAAAGTACTGCCAAATGCGGCTTTTCCGTATGCAGGAGCTCCGCTGTTTTTTCAATGACAGAACCGGAAATCTCAGTATTTACATTAATTTTGGTAATTCCCCGTTCGATACACGCGCGAATTAGAGAATCCGGCGTATCCGATCCCCCGTGCAGAACCAGCGGGGCGGCAACCTGCTTTGCAATTGCTTCCAGAATATCCAGACGGATCTGCGGAGCCTTGCGGTAAAGGCCGTGCACCGTACCGATTGACACCGCCAGCGCATCGCAGCCGGTGGATTCTGAAAATTCGTGCGCCTGCTGCGGGTCGGTGTAGGTTTCCCGGTCCTCTTCGGAGCCCTCATGGGACTCATTGCCAGCGGCAAGGCTGCCTAATTCGGCCTCGACGGTAATGCCGTGTGCATGCGCCATTTTGCAGACCTCCCGGGTAATCCGCAGGTTTTTCTCATACGACAGGGCGGAACCGTCGAACATGACCGATGAAAAGCCCGCGCCGATGGCGGCTTCAATCACCGGGAGGCTGCTACAATGGTCCAGATGCAGACAAACCGGAAACGGATGCTGCCGGCTCAGAGAATCGGTAACAGCGTAAATGTCGGAAAGGGACATATTCGCCAGATACTTCTCGCCAAATGCAACGATAACGGGCGCTTCGAACGCCCGCGCCGCTGCCAGAATTCCTTTGACGGTTTCGTAGTTGTAGGCGTTAAATGCACCGACCGCGCTCTTTCTCTCCCGGGCCTGGTGCAACATTCTGCTCATGTTTTCCATTTATGATCCTCCTGAACGGCATGCAATATGCTGTCAAAGTTTTTTTCACAGTATCATTTCCCCTAGGAAAAGTCAAATAATTATTTTAGCCAGGATAAATAAAAAAGCAGCGTCTGCAATCTAATAAAACAGCAAAAGAACAAAAAAAACGTGCAAAGACCTTCGCGGGCCAATGAATTATAATGAACTCAAACATCGAATTGCAGGGAGGAACACGCTATGGACTTTTTACAGAGAAGCGCGGTAAACAAAAGCTGTCTGCCTGGACGCGTCATTCAGAATGTTGTCGGCAAACAGTATCCGATTGAGAGCGGAAAGATGACCGTTTGCTTCGCGCATTATTCTGCCGAAAGCGGACCGATGGAGCCTCACAATCACGCGGAGGAAACAGTTGTGGTTCTCAGCGCGGAGAACAGCTATGTTCTGTGGGGTTCCTCCAAGGACTGCCTGGAACACAAGCAGGTGCTCCAGACCGGCGATGTGATGCACTTTGCGGAGCTGGAATGGCATGTATTCCAATACGAAAAGGGCGGACATCTGGACGCCCTGTGCATCTACGGTCAGGTTGACAACATCCGTCCCGAAGAGATTCAAAAAAATTAAAACGGAAAGGAACTGCCGATTATGTCTAAAAACATTATCGGGGTAATTCCCCCGATCATTACCCCTGTCGACGAACAGGAAAGGGTAGATGAAAAGGCGCTGCGGCTCCTCATCGACCATTGCATCGAAAATGGAATCCATGGAATTTTTGTGGCCGGCTCCAACGGAGAATGCCTCGCGCTGACACAGCAGGAACGTGACCGTGCCATCAAAATTGCGCTTGATCAGGTGGGCGGCCGAGTTCCGCTGATTGCCGGCGTTATGGACGCAAGTACACCGCGTGTTATTGAAAATATTAAACGGTTTGAAGATATGGGCGGCGAGGTTGCCGTCGTAACCCCTGTCTTTTACGCGCGCCATGCGACGCAGGACGAAACGGTGCGTCACTTTGAGGAAATTTCGAAGGCTACCAGCGCCAAGCTGATGATTTACAATATCCCGCCATTTACCGGCCAACTGCTGAAGGCTGAAACTGTTTTCAAAATCGCAAAAATCGATAAAGTAATCGGCTATAAGGATACATCGGGCAATTTCCCCGATTTTCTTAAATGCCTCCGGTATTTTAAAGGTACCGATTTTCTCCTGCATCAGGGCGCGACCAATCTGGCCCTGCCGAGCCTGCTGCTTGGCGCTGACGGCTATATTCCTTCCCTTGCCCCGCTTTTTCCAAGGCCGTATATCGAGCTTTATAACGCGGGTATCCGGGGAGACATCGAGCAGGCGAAGAAATGGGCCTACATTGTGGACGAAACCTGCAAAATCTATCCGATGGCAAAAAGCCAGACCGCTTCCACCAAGTATGCAATTAGCAAGTTGGGATTCCTCGATAAGCGCGTGATCCGCCCTACCGAGCCGATTACCGCCGAGGAAGAGCGTAACATTGACCGGAAGCTGGATGAGCTCAAAGAATATATAGCCTAAAAGCAATAGGAAGGGAGAGACCAGCATGCCTACAGTAATGTTGTCGCACGCCCTGTACGAGGATGGGATGCGGCTTTTGCGCGAACAGGCGAAGGTCATCATAGCGGATAACAGCGATATGGACGCGGTACTTACCCAATTGCAGAAAGCCGACGGATTAATTCTGCGCGTCGGAAAAATTGACCGCGGTATTATGGAAAAATGCCCGAATCTAAAGGTGATTTCGCGCCCGGGGGTAGGGGTGGACACCGTTGACATGCAGGCGGCAACTGAGCTTGGTATCCCAGTGGTTATCGCCCCCGGCACGAACGCCCGCTCGGTTGCGGAGCATGCGGTCGCGCTAACTTATACCCTGACAAAGAACATTTCGGAAAGCCTCAGCGAGACAGCGGGAGGCAACTTCGGAATCCGCAATAAATACGCCGCGATTGAATTGGAAAACCATACTCTCGGAATTATCGGCTTTGGGAATATCGGGCATCTGACAGCGGCCCTGTTTGCCGCAAACGGAATGAAGATTCATACATACGATCCTTATGTCCCGATGGAGGAGGCCGAGCGCTGCGGCTACGTCCCTCATGATACGCTTGAGGACTGCCTTGGCGCCTGCGACGTGGTTTCGCTGCATGTCCCGCTGACCCCCCAAACCCGGGGAATGTTTGGCAAGGAGCAACTTTCGTCGATGAAAACAGGGGCGTTTCTGATCAACTGCGCGCGCGGGGAGGTTGTTGACGAGCAGGCGCTCTACGACAGCCTCATAAGCGGGAAACTTGCGGGGGCAGCGGCGGACGTCATGCAGGCGGAACCGATGGACCCGGCCAGTCTCTTATTTACCTGCAAAAACTTTATAGCGACGCCCCACATGGCGGCGCTGACAAGAGAGAGCGCCGCCCGCACCTCCCGGCTCACAGCGGAGGGCACGCTTGCCGTGCTGCGCGGAGAACACTGGGAGCATGTCGCCAACCCGCAGGTTTATAACCACCCGCGCTGGCTGAAATAAGGAGGATGCATGAACCGCTTTTATCCACTTGATCTTTCGGCTTTGAACAACTATTCCCCGCCCGACGACACCGCCGCCGGAAATCTGCTGGAAGAACGGCTCCACGGTCTCCGCCGTAAAATTGTCGTTCTGGATGACGACCCCACCGGGGTGCAGACAGTGCACGGCGTTTCGGTGTATACCGGCTGGGAGGAAGACACCATCGCACAGGGCTTTGCGGAGCAGAACAACCTGTTTTTTATCCTGACCAATTCGCGCAGCTTCACCACCTCCCAGACGGAAGCCGTGCATGCGGAGATTGGAAACAGACTTGCGCGTGTGTCGCAGCAAACCAAAACGGATTATATTTTGATCAGTCGTGGGGATTCCACGCTGCGGGGCCACTATCCGCTCGAAACGCAGGTGCTCCGCAGAGAGATCGAGGCGCATAGTGCAAAGCGCTTTGACGGCGAGATTATCTTTCCCTTTTTTCTGGAGGGCGGGCGATACACGCTGGAAAACATCCATTATGTAAAATCCGGCGATCGGCTGATCCCGGTGGGTGAGACGGAATTTGCCAAGGATAAGTCCTTTGGATACCGCTCCTCCGATTTGACTCAATGGTGTGCTGAAAAAAATGCCGGGAAGGTTCAGCCGGAAGAGGTCGTCAGCATTTCGCTGGAAAGTTTGCGCGCGTTGGATCTAAGCCGTATTACCGCGCAGCTCATGCAGGTAAGTGGTTTTGGAAAAGTCGTGGTAAACGCGTCGGCATATGCCGACGTCAAGGTGTTTATTGCCGCCTATCTGTCCGTGCTTGCACTCGGAAAAGAGTTCTTATTCCGCAGCGCCGCAGCTGTTCCGAAGATTTTGGGGGGAATTCCCGACAAACCCCTGCTGACTAAGGAAGAACTGGTGCCAGATCACTGCGCTCGCGGAGGAATCATTTTGGTCGGCTCACACGTGCAGAAGACCACTCGCCAGTTGGAAGCGCTCCAAAACAGTACCAGTCCAATCCGATTCATTGAGTTCAACCAGCACCGGGTACTGGAGCAGGGCGGTCTGGAGGACGAGGCACGCCGCGTCGTTCGTGAGGCAGAGCAGGCCATCGCCGCAGGGGAAACAGCGGCTGTTTATACCCGCCGCACACGTCTGGATGTGGACACGGACGATAAGGATCAACAGCTGCAAATATCGGTGGCAATCTCCGATGCTCTGACCAGCGTGATCGGAAATCTGGAGGTCTGCCCACGCTTTATTGTGGCCAAAGGTGGCATTACCTCCAGCGATGTGGGAACCAAGGCGCTGCGCGTGAGGAAAGCACTTGTCATGGGGCAGATTCAGGCTGGAATCCCGGTCTGGATGACCGGCCCAGAGAGCAAATTCCCGAATATACCCTATGTGATTTTTCCGGGGAACGTCGGAGAAGACAGCACATTGTTGGATGTGGTAAAAACGCTGATGGGGGATCGCTCCTGACCTGGGCCGGAACCCATTGTGGGTGTACCGATATTGAAAAAGAGAGGAAACTTTCCTATGATCGTTGTTAATTTAGACATGCTTTCCAAGTTTAAAGTGGTAAGCAACAATATGCGTATTGCCATTGAATATCTGGAAACGGCTGATATCGACTCGTTTGCCGATGGGAAATATGAAATCAAGGGGGACGACGTATACGCAATGGTAAGCAGTTATACGACCTTCCCGGCGCAGGAGCGGGAATATGAAACCCATGACCGCTACGCGGATATCCAGTGTGTATTTTCCGGTAAAGAGGATGCGTTTTATGCCGACAAACGCGGCCTATCCCCGACCGGTGCTTATATCCCGGATAAAGACAAGCAAAACTTTGTCGGAGAGCAGCAGGCTGTCATCCGGCTTCAGCCAGGCGTTGCAGCTATCTTTCTCCCAAACGACGCACACAAAGTCTGCTGCGCAGTTGACCAGCCCGAACCGGTTCGCAAATTCTTGATAAAAGTAAAAATCTGACGCTCTGGTATGAGCCTTTTTCCGGACTGCCCAGGTAGTCCGGAAAAAGGCGAAAAAGCTCCCTCTGATAAATGATAGACTCCCAGAAGAAATAGACAAAGAAAAACATTTTGTAAAATATCGTTGGAATTACGCCGACTGGCACCGCTTTCCAAATGGTGCCAGCCGGCATTTTAATTGCAGGCGTTTATGGTTGTAATAGTGGCTCTTCCTCTTATGTATCTATTTATATATTTCGCAAAAATCAATGGGTTCGATTGTATAAAAAACAGCTTAAAAAGTTTACCATCCTAGCCAAGGATTAACGACACTAACATACAGCCCTCGCTTACTTGAAACTGGTCAGCAGTGGAAGATGATATGCTCCTGTTGCTTCCATTACAACCCTGACATCTCCGTCCAACGAGAGAATACGGGCAACCAAACCGCTGACCTCTGGTTCGGTATGCATTACTTCATATGGCGACGCCACCACTTCGCCATAAGGATTTAGTATACACACCCTGCTTTTTCCCTTTGATACGTCAATTCCTATGCGGTAATTCTGATCCTCCTGAATAGATGTCTGTAATTGTATCCCATCTGCACTTATTGCGATTCAGTTTGGCTCGTTACGCGAAAGCCCCAAAGGGTTTCAACCTGCTTAATCGAATGTTTACAACAAGGGATGGCTGACAGTTTTTGTCTGGGAGGCTGCGCTCCAAAAAGAACAACACCAGACCACAATTATTCCCTCATTGTAAAAGAATAAGCGCAAATGCGAAACACCCGTCGGTGTCTTACATTTACGCTTTTTATAGTACCAAAAGAACACAGCAAAAGCTGTGTTCTCTCTGTTTTGCTTATTCACTGATCTCACGGCAGATATTTTGCAATAACATCCTTGTAGATTGACTTATAAACATCAGAGCTTTTTGAGCCCAAATCCAACGTCCGGTTGGAAGCAGTATCAATATTTGCCGGAGGTTCAACCGGATATCTGCCTTTTTCGAAATTGATCGGTGCATACATACCATAGTAACGAGACTTGGGATTCGTTTTCTTGCTCAGGAAAAGGATATATTCTTTCCCTGTCTCAGAAGGCATGTAATTAAACATGGTCTGCAAAACTCCCTTGCTATCTACATAGTACTCTTCACCGACCTTGATGACGTCTCCCGCCTTAAGGTCCTCCCCCCTGGATCACCGGGAAAACGTCGAAAGAAGTGATTGTACAGCCATATTTGATTCCCCCGCTCGGGCGACATTGGAAATCCTCCACAGAATCTCCACGGAACTTGCCCCTGACGATATACTGCGTATGTTCCTCAAGTTCTGAGAGACTTTTTACAATGTAAGTCATTTCCGTCGTTCCGAATTCAACCTTGATCTCATCTTTATCCACTTTATCCCAAAGAAGCATGGCGGGAGAGGTTTTATAATGACTCTAACTCCATAAGGACTCCCACGGATGACGCCCCAAAAATCAAAAGATTCTTTTTTACTGTTGCTGTCATTATCCTAACCGCCCTTTCTAAGCCTATGTAGTTGACTTTTTTCATCCTGCGGTATATAATTAAGGTAGAAAAGGTGCTAACCGCTTCAAACGGTTATCCCGCAAGATCTAGTTAAAAGTAACCGTCAGCTTGTGGAAGGGGTGACGGTTACTTTTTTATTGCAACGATGGTAAACAAGATTAGCGCCAAAGCGATAACTATGTATTCCATCAGCTCACCACCTCCCCTCTGTCCGGGCAGGGAACCTGCCTGATTCAGGTGGAAGCGGGGTAACCGTCTTTACGACCAACACCATTTTCTACATCTTTATTGTACCACAATATGGTTGGAAAAACAAGCGCGAATCGGCTTTTTATGCGGGTCTGTGCTTATTTATTTCATAGTTGTTTCTGGTTTGTTTATGCTGTTTTTTGTGGTGCCTGTTTCTTGGATACAGGTAAAACCTAACCGTTAGCTATTTCTCTACTGCTGTTTTCAATATGCTTTTCCAATAAATCATAAGTGCGCTTTCCAAGTAGCACTTCTGTTAAGAATATGGTTATTACAGCAGCAAGTAAAATCAGATCTCAGTCCCCACCTGCCAGAAGAGGTTCGCATTCAGGATTTCCTCGACATGATCGCTCTATCATCAAATTTCAAACCGGCCATTTCGTCTGCGGCAACGCCTATCGGTGTACATGGACGCCCCGTAAGTACCCGACCAGGATAGTCATAGACGATGAAAATCCTGTTTAAAGAACAGCCGTTAACAAATTAGGGTCAACAAGCTGCGGAAAGTCAGAAATTTTAGATTGGTAGTATCCTGATAACAATAAGCAGCAATCAGCGGATTGTCTAAAACAAAGACGATCCGCTGATTGCTTGTATTCCATAAATCTTTATCCGGCCTGCGCCATTTCAAACTGTGAATCGTACAGGCTTGCGTAAAAGCCTCCCTTATCAAGCAGTTTCTCATGGCTGCCCTGTTCCACAATATCCCCGTCGTTCATCACAAGAATCAGATCCGCGTCGCGGATGGTGGAAAGGCGGTGGGCAATGACAAAACTCGTGCGGCCTTTCATCAGATGGTCCATAGCCTTTTGGATGAGCACTTCAGTGCGTGTATCAACCGAGCTTGTCGCCTCGTCGAGAATCAGTATTTTCGGGTCGGCGAGGATGGCGCGGGCAATAGTCAGCAGCTGCTTCTGTCCCTGCGAGATGTTAGAGGCTTCTTCGTCAAGCACCATGTTGTATCCGTCCGGCAGTGCACGGATGAAGTTGTCACAGTGCGCGGCCTTCGCGGCTTCGATCACTTCCTCATCGGTGGCGCCGAGACGCCCATATCGAATGTTCTCCATGATCGTTCCGTTATAAAGCCAGGTGTCCTGCAGCACCATTCCGAATTTCGATCGCAGGTCTACACGGGTGAAATCCCGGCTGTCGTGACCGTCGATCAAGATAGCACCGCCGTTTAACTCATAAAACCGCATCAGAAGTTTCACGATGGTGGTTTTTCCGGCACCCGTAGGTCCTACAATTGCTACCTTCTGGCCCGGCTTCACCGATGCCGAGAAATCTTTAATGACGATTTTATCGGGGGAATAGCCGAAGCGCACGTTCCGGAATTCCACCTGGTCCGCGATCGGCTGTAATGGCTCCACATTCTCAGCGTCGGAGTCTTCCTCCTTTTCATCCAGGAATTCGAAGACCCGTTCAGCCGCGGCGGCGGTCTGCTGAATCGTATTGGAGATGCCTGCCACCTGCGCCAGCGGCTGGGTGAAAGAACGGATATACTGTACGAATGCCTGAATATCGCCGACTGTGATGGCCTTTTGCACGGCCAGCCAGCCACCGAGAATACACATCGCAACGAAGCCGATGTTGCCGATAAAGTTCATGACGGGCATCATCAGGCCGGAGAGAAACTGGGATTTCCATGCCGAGCTATAGAGCACCTTGTTCAGTTTGTCGAATTCTTTAATACTGTTCTCCTCACCGTTGAAGGCCTTCATCACCAGGTGCCCGCCGTACATCTCCTCAATGTGTCCGTTGACATGGCCGAGGTAATTTTGCTGCTGGACGAAGTATTTCTGCGAGAACTTCGCAATAGCCGCCACAAGGATCAGTGACAGCGGAATCATCAGCAGCGTAACGAGCGTCATCAGCCAGCTGATGGTAAGCATCATCACCAGCACGCCGACCAGCGTTGTGACGGAGGTAATAATCTGGGAGATATTCTGGTTCAGGGTCTGGTTGACCGTATCCACATCGTTTGTGACCCTCGACAGCACTTCGCCCTGGCTGATCCCGTCAAAATATTTGAGAGGCAGGCGGTTGATCTTCTCGGAGATATCCTTACGGAACCGATAGGAGATTTTGACGGCAACGCCCGACATGATCCAGCTTTGAATGTATCCGGACAACGCGCTTAGAACGTAAAACAACGCCAGGGTGAGCAGAATACGCGCGATTGCGGAAAAATCGATACCCACCCCGCTGCCTGCGATTTTCCCCAGCGCACCCTCGAACAGCTTTGTGGTCGCCTGGCCCAGAATTTTCGGCCCGACGATGGAAAAGACGGCACTTGCGGCGGAAAAAACGAAGCAGACCAGGATGGAAATCTTATAGGCCCCAAGATATTTGACAAGCCGCCTAATAGTCCCCTTGAAATCCGACGCTTTCTCCCCCGGCATCATCATTCCGTGACCGCCAAAACCGCCGGGACCATGGGAAGGCGTTTGATTTGTTTCTCTGTGGCTTTTTTGTTCACTCATGCAAGTTCCTCCTTTGAAAGCTGGGACAGCGCGATCTCCCGATAGGCTTCACAGGTCTTCATTAATTCATCATGCCGGCCTTTCCCGACGATCCGGCCCTCATCCAGCACGATGATCTGGTCGGCGCCCATGATCGAAGAAATACGCTGGGCAATCAGAATTACTGTGCTTTTTCCGGTTTCGGAATGTAAGGCCTTTCGCACAAGGAAATCCGTCTTGAAATCGAGAGCCGAAAAACTGTCGTCGAATATCAGGATTTCCGGATTTTTCACGAGCGCGCGGGCAATCGAAAGTCTCTGCTTCTGGCCGCCCGAAACATTTTTGCCGCCTTGGGCGATTTCTGTTTCAAAGCCTTCGGACTTCGATGCAATAAACTCCATGGACTGCGAGATTTCAGCAGCTTTTTGGATCGTATTCTCCGATGCATTCTCATCCGCGTACTTCAAATTACTTTCAATCGTCCCTTTAAAGAGAGACGCCTTCTGCGGAACATACCCGATCCGGTCGCGCAGCGCATGCTGCGGAACCTTGCGCACATCGATCCCATCCACCAGGACTTCGCCCTGAGTCACGTCGTAAAAACGCGGGATCAGGTTAACCAGGGTGGTTTTGCCGGAACCCGCAGACCCGATGATGGCGGTCGTCCGGCCGGACAGGGTGGTGAAGCTGATGTCGCTTAAAGCATCCCGCTCCGCGCCGTGATAACGGAAATGGACATTTCTAAATTCGACCGTTCCTTTCTGAGACTCAGTGAACGTTTCAGGTTGCTTCGGGTCCTTGACGGAAAGGTCGGTGCCGATCACCTCGGTGATGCGCTGCGCCGAAACGGAAGCTCTCGGAATCATAATAAACAGCATCGAGATCATGATGAAAGCCGAGAAAATCTGCATGGCATACTGCATGAACGCCATCATGTCGCCGACCTGCATGCTGGACTGGGCGATCTGGTGCCCGCCCACCCAGACAATCAGCAGGGACATTCCATTCATGATCAGGGTGATGGCAGGAAATAAGGTTGCCATCGCCCGGTTGACAAACAAATTGGTTTTTGTAATGTCATGATTAACGCCGTCAAGACGCTGTTCCTCAAACTTTTGCGTATTGAAGGCACGGATTACCAACATGCCCGAAAGACTTTCCCTTGCCACAAGGTTCAGTTTATCGGTGAGCTTCTGCACGATCTTGAACTTCGGCAGACAGAAGGAAAACAGCGTGAGGATCACGCCGACGAGGATAATCACCGCGACGGCGATCATCCAGGACATGGAGGTGCTTTTCTGGAGCGCCATGACCGCACCGCCCACGCCGATCATCGGCGCATAGATCAGCATCCGGATGACCAGGAAAACCACCGTCTGAATCTGTGTGATGTCGTTGGTGGTACGGGTAATCAGGGATGAGGTGGAGAACCGGTCGAATTCCCGGTTTGAAAAGCTCTCAACCTTGGTAAAGACCTGCTTGCGTAGATTCATCGAAAAGCCGGCCGCGACCCTCGCGCCGATCAGTCCAACCAGCACGGTACATGCAGCGGAAAGCAGGGCGAACAGCAGCATCAGCAGACCGGTGCGGGTGATGGTTTGGCTTTGGATTTTATTCGTATCCATGCCGATCGCCTTGTATTCCGACTTCACCGAACCAACGGCCGACTGGGTGATCATGGAGTCACTCATGGCGTTCATTTTCTGATTCATTTGCGCCTGTATCTGTTCAAGCTGCGAAGCGGGCAGCTTTTGGAGCAGTTCGTATAGATCCGTCCCCTTGGGAACCATCGTGCCGCCCAGGTTCACCGGACCGCTCTCAGCCTGCGCCGCGAGTTCGTTGACGAACGATGCTGCAAGGAAAGCCTTACCCAAGACAGAATTGATCGTATTGTTTTCGGTATTGTCGATGGATTTCAACTGATAGACGGGCTCTTTGGAAAGGGCGGGATATTGGCTAACACTCTTGCCATACGCATCTGCGGAAAGCGTGGAGCGATCGAGCAACGTATAGTCGGCGAGCACTTCTTTTTTCTCGCCGGCGTTCATGAACAGCGTAAGCTTGTTCATTTCGCTTTGGCGGATTGCCTCCGGGACCGCGTTTACAATTCCCCCCTGCTGGATTCCCTGATTGACGATATCGGACATGTAATTCGGCAGGGAGAGATCACAGACCACCTGAATGCCGAGCAGTACGACCGCAGCGATAAGCAGAGCAACATAAGGCTTCAAGTATTTAACGAGTTTCAGCACTGATTAATCCTCCAGTTTTTGAACATTCCGATACAGACGGCGGCGACGAAGGCAAATAATCTTTTGTTTTTCATAAATACCTCTCCCTCATTATTTGCCCTGTCCGGAGTGGCCGCCCCGGCCGCCGTGGAAGCCGCCAAAACCGCCACGCGGGTCAAAACCTCTCATCATGAATCCGCCGTGCCGCATAGAAGCGAGACGTTCAAACATCTCATCACCCATGCGTTCCCGTACTTCGTGAACCCACCACTCGCGCTCGTCTTCACCCATTTCTTCTCCCAAATTGGTTTCGATTGAAGCGATTACCCGATCCAGATATTCTCCGAAATCCTTTTGCTCGTCTTCTGAAAGACAATCAAAAATTTCACCGGGGGTCCACTCCTGCTGCTGCTCGCTTTTTCCTTTTTCGGTCAGCTTGACAAGCATAACACGCTTGTCGGCCTCGGAGGACTCGCGCTTGATGTAGCCGGCCTTTTCCATTTTGGACAATAGTTCGTTGAGAGAGGAAATGCGGATATCCAGCAGATAAGACATATCCTTGGTGGAAATACCGTCCTGCATTTTAAGTATGGTGATAATTCTTCCTTGCCCGCGCGTAGGATCGGCCATAGGGCCTCTTTCTGCATATGCGCGTAGATGCTGCTTGTGCAGCAATCTTAGCAGCCTTCCCAGTTTTTCATATAGTTTTGTATTCGTCTCATTCATTGAGAATACCTCCTTACATTTACACAGGTACCTGTTCTACAGGCACCGTATGAAGATATTATAATGGTACCTGTAGAAAATGTCAAGACCTTTTTTACAGGTACCGTAAACATTTTACGGAAACTTTTTATGCCTAAATTAAAGGAGGAAATCTTCACGCCCGGACAAATAAAAACGGAAAGCAATGAAAAATCATTGCTTCCCGTAAAGTTCTTACCGACTTTATGCAAATATCGAGAGGTCTATACTTAGGATGTAATGAAAATACAGCACCGGGAAACCACTAAAAACCGCTCGGTGCCGTACAACAATACCTGTGGCTTACTCTAATTCCATCCGATGATCTTCCTTAAAAGATTTCCGCGAGGGATTTCCCTCTGCGCGCCAAATCTGTTTTCGCTTGAGATCATAGACAACAGACCATACCGTATCTGCGTTTTGCCTGCGATCGTACTGGCACATGAAGCCGTATTTTCCAGACAGGACATCTTTTGCAAAAGGCACGATGTAACCACCTTTATTCCGCACCAACGCAGAATGTACAGATTGATAGCGCTCATCCGAACGCCAGTCATCAATTCCCGGATTGCGATAAGGGCGCATTTTTTTAGAGTTAAAGTTGTTGGCAGTCGCGACAAACTGTTCCCCGGTGCGTGGTCGAATGACTTCAATTTCCTTGGGGTTGCACTCTACAACTACGATTTCGCCACTTTTATCCACAATGGTCAGCGTTTGCGCCGATGCGATGGGAAGCCTGTGCAGTTCTTCTATAGCTTCAGCGGTTGTTTTACATTTCTCCAGCAGGTACCGCAGCAGCATTCCAGCGTTGAAACCTGGTTTTTGCATGTGAGGATAGACAAACGTAAGCCCGACCGCTAAACCATGCTGGTTTATACCGTCCTCCATCTGTACAAAAGCGGTTGTGTTTCCATTGAATGAATAACCACCTTGAAGGCGATATAGGCAATTCATGTAGAGCTTTTCAAGGCTCACGAGGAAATCACTATTTCTCGCAAAAACGATCTCGTCATCCGTGCTGAAAGCAAAGCAGGTGCATTTGTTATTAAACTCAAAGCAATACATGCAAAACAGCAACGTATGAAGAGTTTCCAAAGGCACTTCATTGCCGTTTGCAATACCTTGAATTTCATCAAGAATCTCAGGAAAATGGGTTTGATATTCTTTGACGCACTCTCTGGCAAAGGAATACTTATCAGTTGTCAGCTCAAAGGTAGGGCAATGATCGAGCTTTTTCCCATTTTTGAGCAGTAAGCGTCCCCATTTGTATCCAACCTCATAGTGGGTACCGGAAAATCTTCCATGATACATTTTTAACTCTCCGTTCGTTGTATTGAGAGTTGACGTCATCTCTTGACTTAAGCGTAACTGAATAAAAATTTTATGTCAAGAACTATATTAATTTCAAAAGAATTGTTCAGGTAAGCAGCCACCGAACAGCTTGCTGCCTATGCTGAAATAGTTCATTTGATTATCCCTTTTTGTATACGGCGATAAGCTGATTGTTTCAAATCCCTGAAGATGATATTATTATATTACAAAGTTAAATTTGTAAAAGTGATTATGAGGTATATTCGATGATTTTGCTATTGGGGATTATCTATTTGGCATTTATCAGCTTGGGATTACCGGATTCCCTGTTGGGGAGCGCATGGCCGTCCATGTATGAAGGCTTGGGCGTATCGATTGACAGCGCGGGAATCATTTCAATGATTATATCGGTGGGTACCGTTATTTCAAGCCTATCGAGTAACCGGGTGATCCGGCGGTTTGGCACCGGCATGGTTACGTTTGCGAGCGTTACCATGACAGCCGTTGCCCTTATGGGGTTTTCATTTTCCAACAATTTTGTAATGCTGTGCGTTTGCGCGGTTCCATTGGGCTTGGGTGCCGGTTCTGTGGATGCTGCTCTAAATAACTTTGTGGCATTGCATTATAAAGCGAAGCACATGAGCTGGCTACATTGTTTTTGGGGTATTGGCGCTTCGTTGGGGCCGATTGTGCTGTCGTACTGCTTGGTACGGACGCAATCGTGGAATGCCGGATATAGGGTAATTAGCATATTGCAATTCGCATTGGTAGTTGTGCTGTTGTTTTCGCTGCCGCTTTGGAAAAAAGTGCAATCCCCTGTAAGCGAAAGTGAAGAAACAGAACAACAGGTTTTATCCATGAGACAGCTTATTGGCCTGCCCGGAGCCAAACAAGTACTGTTCACGTTCTTTTGCTATTGTGGAATTGAACACACGGTAGGCTTATGGGGAAGTAGTTATCTTGTGATCATTCGCGGTATACCCACGGTAACGGCTGCCAGTTGGATTTCTTTATACTTCTTTGGTATCACATTCGGTAGGTTTTTGTCCGGATTTCTTGCTATAAAACTGCGGCATAAACAAATGGTCCAACTTGGCCAGCTTCTAATTGGTACAGGAATAATCGTTCTACTCTTGCCCATTCAAGGTTATTTCATTCTGGCTGGCCTGTTCTTGATTGGTTTTGGGTTGGCACCCATCTACCCAAGTCTGATACACGAAACGCCTATCAACTTTGGCAGCCGGTATTCACAGTCTATGATAGGGCTTCAAATGGCTTGTGCATATGTGGGGACTACCTTTATGCCACCCCTCTTTGGACTATTAGGGTCAAAAGTCAGTTATGGTTTGTTTCCAGCTTTTCTTGGGGTATTGTTGCTGCTTATGATATTCATGGTGATACAATTATACAAAAAAACAGGTGCGAAGAACGGGAGATCATGAGCACAATGGACTTTATATATTCATTCCTGTTATAGCGAAGACGGGGAGTATCCGCCAGGTATATTGACCCAAATGTGTTCGGATGCGGGTATCAGATTAATGGCGATTGCCGACTACTGGTTGCCGCAAAGGAGAAGCTCCAGCGTTACGTTACTCCAAAACAGACAGATATCATAAACTCATATCCATAAATAAGTCTAGATATTATCAACAACCGGTCGCTTATTCTCCTCAATCCCAATTAAGACAGCTCGAACTGCCCTGTGTACAGCTGATAGTATCGGCCCTTCCGGGCAACCAATTCGTCGTGGCTGCCACGTTCCAGGATCGTGCCATTCTCCAGCACGATGATAGCCTTCGCATTCCTCACGGTGGAAAGCCGGTGTGCGATCACGAATACCGTCCGGTTTTCCATCAGGTGATCCATTCCGGTTTCAATCAGCTTTTCTGTGTGAGCGTCCACCGAACTGGTTGCCTCATCCAGAATCAGCACCGGCGGGTCGGAAACCGCGGCCCGCGCAATAGCGAGAAGCTGCCTCTGACCCTGACTCAGGTTCGCCCCGTCACCGGAAAGCATGGTATCGTAACCGTCGGGCAGGCGCTGGATAAAGGAATCTGCATTTGCGAGCTTTGCTGCCTCTACAATTTGATCCATGGTTGCATTTGGATTCCCATAGCGGATGTTGTCGGCAATGGTTCCGGTGAACAGGTGGGTATCCTGCAGGACAACGGCAAGCGAATGCCGCAAGTCGTCCTTTTTGATGTCCCGGACATTGATACCGTCATAGGTGATGTTCCCAGACGTAACGTCGTAAAAGCGGTTGATCAGGTTTGCAATGGTTGTCTTGCCGGCTCCGGTGGAGCCGACAAACGCAATTTTCTGGCCCGGCTTCGCATAGAGATTGATTTTTTTCAGCACGGGATGTCCGGGGTCGTAGCCGAATACCACATCATGAAAACGAACGTCGCCTCGGAGCGGCGCCAGTTCCACAGAGCCGTCCGCATTCGGCTTACGCCACGCCCACTCACCTTTTTCGCTCTCCTGCAGCCTGTCGTCCGCGCTGATGGCCGTATGTACTAAAGTTACGGTTCCGCTGTCCGTTTCCGGCATACTCTCCATGATTTCGGAGATGCGCTCCGCACCGGAAAGCGCTGCCATGATAAAGTTCATCTGCTGGGAAAAATGGTTGACCGGCATCGCCGTCTGACGGACATAAACCAGATAAGATGCAAGGCTGCCCAAATCCATCCCGCCGGAAATAGTAAAAAACGCCCCGATACAGGCGCAAAGGGCATAATTAAAATAAGAGAGGCTCGCGACCACGGGGACGAGGATGCCCGAGTAGGTCAGCGCTCCTGTTGCGGCTTCCTGAAGTTTTTGGTTCCGTTCTGAAAATTCCGTGAAATTCATTTCTTCATGGTTAAATACCTTGACGACCTTCTGCCCTTCCACCATTTCCTCGATGAATCCGTTCAGGCTTCCCATGAATTTTTGCTGGCGGGAGAAATAAGCATGACTTTTTTTACTGCTGTACCGCAGAAACCAAAACATACCGAGAAAGGAAATCAGCACAATGACCGACAACTCGGAATTTAAGAGAATCAGCACCAGAAACGTGCCGACAAGTGTAATAAAGCTTTGTATCAGCACCGTAAAACTGTTGTTGAGGGCGTCTGCGATTGTGTCGATGTCGTTGGTGAAACGGCTCATCAGTTCGCCGTGAGTTCTTGCGTCAAAAAAGGCGAGTGGAAGTGTCTGCACCTTGCGGAAGAGATCGTTCCGGATTTCCTGGACGATTTTCTGAGCGATTTTTACCATAAGCTGAGAATATCCATACGATGCGGCTACGCCCGCGAGGTAGACGGTGCCCATGAAAACCAGTATCCGGACAAGGCCCGGTATATTTCCGGGAAGTACATAGTTATTGACGACCGGTTTGAGCAGATAGGTGCCGTATACGTTGGCACCCGCACTGACAACGGTAAGAAATGATATGAGAAAGAGGATGGCTCTGTGATTTTTCAAGTAACGCCATAAAAATCTCAGGGTTTTGCGGAGATCCTTCGGCTTTTCATGTCTTGTTGGCTGTGCCATTACGCCGTTGTCCCCTTTCGCTGAAATTCGTAGATGTCGCGGTAGATTGGATTGTGTGCGAGCAGTTCCCCGTGCTTGCCGGCTTCATTGATTTTTCCGTCCTTCAGCACTACGATCAGGTCGGCGTGTTCGATGGAATTGATGCGCTGGGTGATAAAAATTTTTGTCGTATCCTTCAGATTTTCTGCCAAGCGCTCACGGATTTTTGCCTCGGTTGCGGTATCCACTGCGCTGGTGGAGTCGTCAAAGATCAGCACTCTCGGGCGTTTCAGCAAGGCGCGCGCAATGCACAGCCTCTGCTTCTGCCCACCGGAGACATTCACACCGCCCTGACCGAGGTCGGTTTCGTAGCCGTCCGGCAGCCGGGGAAGGAACTCATCCACACATGCGATATGGCAGGCCCAATTCAATTCTTCCTCCGTCGCATCCACATTGCCCCATTTCAGATTTTCACGGATTGTACCAGAAAAAAGAGTGTTTTTCTGGAGCACCATACCAACGGCGTCGCGCAAATGGGCAATTGGGTATTCTTTCACATCGTGCCCGTCGATCTTCAGGCTTCCGGAGGTCACATCGTAAAGGCGCGGAATCAACTGCACCAGCGAAGATTTTGCAGAGCCTGTTCCGCCGATAATACCCACCGTCTGGCCGGCTCCAATGTGCAGACAGATATCTGAAAGCACATCTTCCTTTGCCGCCTCCTGATATTTAAAGCAGACATGGTCAAAATCAATTTGCCCGCGCTGTACCATTCTTTCCTGCGTCCCGCCGACAATTTCCTGCGGTTCGTCCATCACCTCAAAAATACGGCTGGCCGAAATCATGGAACGGCTGAGCATGAGGAAAACATTGGAAATCATCATCAACGCGTTCAGAATTTGCAGAACATAGCTTAAAAATCCGGTCAAAGTACCGACCTGCATGGTTCCGGTATGGATGAAATTACCGCCAAACCAGAGAATACAGAGAATGGTAGCATACATAACAAGCTGAAAACAGGGCATGTTGAGGACGGCATAACGGAAAGCCCGCTCGGAAGATTCCCGGAATACCCCATTGACTTCCTCAAATTTCTCCGATTCGCTTTGGCCTTTGACATACGACTTCACCGTACGGATGGCTGTCAGGTTCTCCTGCACAATGGAATTTACCCGATCCAATGCTTTCTGCATTCTCCCATACATCGGGCGCAGCATTCGCAGAATAAAAAAAAGGCAGATTGCCAGTACAGGGATGGCAATCAGAAATATGACCGCAAGTTTCGGGCTCATGATGACCGTCATCGCCAGCGCCATCACCATCATAACCGGACCGCGTATTATGGGGCGGATTCCGTTGCACACCGTATTCTGCAAAATGGTAATGTCGCTCGTGAGGCGGGTAATCAGAGACGGGGTGCTGAAATGGTCCATATTGGAGAAGGAGAACCCCTGTACCTTACGGTACTCCGCCTTCCTTAGCTCCGCACCGAACCCCTGACCTGCCACAGCGGCCAGACGTGCATACAGTGCGCCCAGAAGCAGGGACACCAGTGCGCAGGCAACCATGAGCAGGCTTTTTTGCAGAATATAGCTTTTGTCGCGGTTTACTACTCCCACGTCAATGATCTGCGCCATGATGAGCGGAACGATGAGTTCAAATACGGCTTCCATTGCAACACAGAAGACGCTGCCGATCAGATGTTTCCGATAGTTGTGGAAATAAACAAAAAAACGCTGAAACAAATATTTCCCTCCCAAGCACCGAATCGCGGTTTTATTCCAAAACCTTTCCAGCCAGATTTTGATACATACGGCTGAGGTAGCAGAGAAACTGATCCTGTTCCTCTGGGGTAAACCCCTGCATGGAAACCTCTTCAATCTCTGTGCAGATCTGCTGCCATTTTTTATATGCTTCTCTGCCTTTATCCGTAATGGAAATTGATTCCGCGCGTTTACGTTCAGCAAGTGCGGAGCGCTGAATCAAACCAACCTGAGCCATATTGTTTAAAAGCTGGGAAACGGTTGCCGGTTCAATGTCCAGTGCGATCGCGATTTCCTTTTGCATACAGTAGTTGTTTCTGGTGAGATAGGTTAAAATCTTTGGCTGACCCGGCGAAAGGCCGATTTTTACCATCTTGGGCCGCAATTTATTTTTCTGGGCGTGATGGGTCTGCGTTATTGCCCAATGAAGCTCAACAGCCATCCAATACCTCCTTTTACAGTTAGAATGCTAACAGTTATAAACCTAATTATTAGTATGCTAATATTAAGACATCTATCTTATTTTGTCAAGTGTATAATAAATCTCAAGGAACGGACAATCCAATTACAATTTCCGGCGCGGATCTCGGGCTTCAGTTATCGCTGTCAGCAAGCTGGAGAACTGCAAGCCCCAGGCTTGTCGCCGGTTTAATTTTTTAGAATCCGGCAACAAAAGCCTGTCCTTGCTATCGGGCAGGCTTTTGCTATCAAGACTTCTGGCAGATGGTCTTTTACAGCTCACCTATATTTAGATACAAAATTTGAAACCTTTCTCCATACCGAACAATTTCAATTATGCAATCTTAGTTTTGAGCTATTCCATGATATCCACGTCTTCACCATTTAAAATCTTGTTCATGTTACGCACGGAGCACATTTTTCCACACATCGTACAGGTGTCGGAACATTCAGGTGTAGACTCATGCCGATAGCGCCGCGCTTTTTCCGGATCGATTGCAAGGTCAAATTGCTTTTCCCAGTTTAATTGCCGCCTGGCATCAGCCATCTGCAAATCCCAATCTGCGGCTCCTTCGATTCCTTTGGCAATATCCGCAGCATGAGCCGCTATGCGGGAAGCAACGATGCCTTCCTTAACATCTTCCAATGTTGGTAGTCTCAGATGTTCCGCCGGAGTAACATAACACAGAAAAGAGGCTCCATAAGTAGCCGCAATCGCGCCTCCAATCGCGGAGGTGATATGATCGTAACCGGGGGCAATATCCGTAACCAAAGGACCCAGGACGTAAAACGGGGCGCCCTTACAGATCGTTTTCTGGATTTCCATATTCGCTTGAATCTGGTTGAGAGGCATATGGCCCGGTCCTTCGATGATAACCTGCACATCTTTTTCCCAAGCGCGTGCAGTCAGTTCGCCAAGTGTTACCAGTTCTTCAATCTGGGAAATATCTCCGGCGTCTGCGAGACAGCCCGGACGACAAGCGTCTCCAAGGCTCAACGTGACATCATATCGGCGGCAAATTTCAAGAAGCTCGTCAAAGTATTCAAAAAACGGGTTTTCCTGCCCGGTCAGTTCCATCCATGCAAAAATCAAACTGCCGCCGCGTGAAACGATATTCATAACACGCTTGTTATTTTTAAAACGGTGTGCGGTATTCCGATTAATTCCGCAATGAATCGTCATAAAATCAACGCCGTCTTTCGCATGCATTTCGAATACATCTAACCATTCGCGGCTTGTAATCTCTTTAAGCGGTTTATTGTAATAAACAATTGCATCATAGATTGGAACGGTGCCAATGATCGCAGGACATTCGGCAGTCAGCCTTCTGCGAAAGGTCTGCGTATCGCCGTAAGAACTCAAGTCCATAATAGACTCTGCCCCCATGTTAACTGCGCTCATGACTTTTTCCATCTCAACATTCAGGTCAAGGCAATCCTTAGAGGTGCCCAGATTGACGTTAATTTTTGTCTTTAAAGCATTTCCAATCCCATACGGTTTAAGGCATCTGTGATTTTTATTTGCCGGAATGCACACCTGCCCTTTTGCGATCAACTCTTTAAGTGTGCCGACATCCATGTTTTCGTAATCTGCAACTGTCCTCATTTCCTTTGTTGTAATTCCCTGCCTTGCGGCATCCATTTGTGTAGTGTACCCCATACTGATTCCTCCTTAAATTTTCATAAAAATGGGGCACCCGTTTTTTTCCACAACAAAAGCCGTATCGGATAAACCAATACGGCCAAAAATGCAAAATACAAAAAGCGCAGATGTCTCTGCTTATTTTCCCTACGTCGGCATTATCCGTATCAGGTTCATTGGGTTTAGAATGCGGTGCACTCATTCTCAGCATAGAAGCTCCCCATTTTTAATTTCCTTTATTATGACGCATGAATGGTAAAAAGTCAAATGCCATATTTCACGGATGCAGTATTTGTCTATAAAAAATCATAGAATGGAATGATCAATACCATTTGTCCGTAATAAGTCCATATTTTTTCCTCCTTTTTCATTTTGTTGCAATAAAAAATGCTGGCAATAGCCGACATGGCAAGACAAAAAAGAACCTCTTTTAATCCAATTGATTTCTAGAGTTGGTTAAAAATTGGACATGATCAATTTGTGCCAAATCCAAAATGAGTGATTTTTTTGCATCATTCCATTCCGGAGAACCAACTACAATACCATTGGCCATGACATCTGTCCCCAGTATATTAATATCTAAATCGTTCATTCTGGTATTAATCCGACCAATGGCGCTGGTCAACTCATTGTATGTATATTGGCATGGCTCAATGATCACCTCATCACTAATATAATATTGTTCCTTGAGACTTTTCACATCAGCCTCCATTTGGGCGATATCGGTGGTCTTGATATGAAAGCGCTGATCATCCCCTATATAGACGCCGCCTAAAATATCGGAATCCAAATATACTTCCAGATCACCATACTTTTCTGTAAAATCCCAGAGATTTATTGTTTCGCCATTCTGTTGCTCTGAGGAATTTGTTCTTTGCGAAGCAATATCTACACTGATAGATGATTGAACCAAATCATCTTGTGACTGTGGGTGGCAGGCGCCGCATATGATCAACACAAATAAAAGCACAAATAATTTTATATAAATTTTTATCACTTTATCACACCAATCGCCAATGAGTTTTTTTAAGCTTATTTAATCAGTCCCAGGGTAAACTCGCATCGTAGATATCTTCAAGCCGTGAAAAATCAGTGAAAAAACTAGGGCCAGCGCTGCTACTGTGGCCAGAATCGGGTCTCTACCGTTCCTAATTCTTTATCATCATAACTGAATACGAAGTATTGTGCCCCGCTATCACAAAGCCTCCATTGTCGTTTCTATCTTACCTGGTAATGGAGGTTTGCACAATCTTTTCTGCACTACCCAGCAAAAACCGTGTTCAAAAGATTTATTTTTATTTTCTTTTTAACTAATACTTACCTGTTGATGGTATTTGCTTATAATATTGATTTTCTGCCTTTTCATACTGTTTTTCCACCTCATTTTTAACAGCGTTAAATCCTTTTACTATTTCTTCTTGAGAAGCATCTTTCAAGGATTTTCCAATAATTTTCTCCCATGATTCATCTAAAAATTTTGTATCCGATTCTAAAATTTCCGACACAGTTTTATATGTTTCATGAGATGCATGTTGTTTTAAATCATATAATAAATTTTCTTCAAGATTTAATTGTTGTTCCGAATCAAAACCGGAATCAATTTTGGACGGTGCGAATAACGCTCCGCAATAAGATTTTATCTGGTTATCGTCCTCTATAAAAATTATTTCAAACGGTGCCACCACATTGATTATCTGGAAATCTTCTATCGGGATATCCTTATTTGAAGATACAATGCTATATTTTATATAAGCAAATACACGAAGTATATGATCATATTCAGTCTGATGAACCACATAAGCCGCAACAATTGCATCTTCTCCCTGACGAATTATTTGGCCGCATTGAAGATTTAATCTCACCGCATCGATCATTTTCTGATCTAATAACGGAGTTTGAGACGAGTCTTGATCTGCATATACGTATACAGACAGAGGATGCAGTATAAATAAACATGCACAAATTGCACTTATTATTTTTAAATACCATTTTTTCATTTCTATTCTCCTATTTCAATTTATTTTTTTAGACTCACCTTTTCTATTTGTTGTTATAAATATACCACAATTTCGTAGATAAAGACCAAAAAACGCAAAATTGACCTGTTTTCCTGCTTATCTTGCACTGTGTTCACAGTTCATTAACAAAATAATACGAATCATGTAGGTCTTGTAATTTCCATCAGGAAACCGCAATGGAGTGAACTGCACCTTTTGCTCCCTCCAGCAAAAAACCAAACAGCCTCTGCTTATCTGGTAACACTTGGAGGCGCGGCATAGAAAAGCAGCCGGAATATTTCTAATCCCGGCTGCAGCAAATTATCTTATAGTGAATTTTGCATAAAGCAGTACGTTATTTGTCTGAATTAGACATAAAAAGGGGGCTATCCGCGAATAGCCCCCTTTTGCATGTATTCAGCGGCCGCAAAAATCAGATAAAATACTCTATCGTATTTCCCGGTGTCTTTTGGGTTTCCTTGTTAAAGAGGATGATTGCCTCTCTCGTTTCCTTGGGGCCAAGCGCATAAGCACCCTTTCCGGAACTGTTCATCATATCACAGGGTACCTTCCGGTTCACACTGTAAGGCATGTCCGTTACGATTTCCAGCCCCTCTTGCTTAAACGGCTTTTTCCTGTAATAGGGATCGAACAGATATATATTTTGTTCATCGGTTCCTGTCAGCAGCACATAATGCCAACAGCCATATCTTAACCGCACAACTACTGCGCCTCCCTGCTGCAACGCCGTAACAATTTTGCTGCTCTGCCCAACAGATACCTGCCCGCCCGTCAGGAACTCGCAGTGGAGCGGGAACCTTTTCACCTTGCCGAACTGATTAAGCCAGTCACTTAAAAACATCATAGCCATATGGGAAGTCCCGTTTTTTCCGAACTCCCCCTTGTCGTTGTAGGAATCAAGGCAATAAAGCATGATATGTTTTATAATGTCGGGGGGAATTTCTTCCCGCCTGAATAAAAAGCTCATCGCGTTAAATAAGGTGGTTGGGCCGCAGTCATATTCTGTTACCTGATAATTCAGTGGATTTTTCATATCATTCTCTCAGTTAATCCTCACTTATCATAAGCGCTTTTGTCAGCTCTGAAATTCTGACCAATTCGTCGACCGTCGTATATTCCGTGCAGGAATGGCACTGATTCATGGCGCACGCCAACACGATTCCCGAGATTCCATACTCAGCCAGAATGTTGTTATCGCTGCCCCCGAACGTTTGATGAAGCGAACTGGGAAGATGCAGCGTTCGGCAGGCTGTTTCAAATCGCCGGATTACCGGATGACTTAACGGCGTCTCATAGGCCCGACAGCCGATCTGTATGTCAAAATCCACCGCCGCGCCAACTGCATGAGCGGAGCTCTCAAACTGTTTTTGCACAGTTTCTGCAACTTCCATGGCTTTTTCATGTGAATAGCTGCGGATTTCACCGCTGAGCACGCACAAATCCGGGACTATATTCGTTGCGAGACCGCCATGGATGTTTCCGATGTTCAGCGTCGTATGCTCATCAATTTTTCCCATGGAAAGCCCGGCAACGGCGTCAGCCGCAGCCTGAATCGCATGAACGCCTTCCTGCGGGGCAAATCCCGCATGGGAAGCCTTCCCATGTACCTCAACAGTAAATGACAGAATGGTCGGCGCCTGGCAGGCCGCCGAACCTACCGGGCCGGATAAATCCAGCACATAAGCCTCTTTGGATCGGACTTTGGAAAAATCGAACTGTTTCGCGCCCTTGCAGTAAACCTCCTCGGCAACGGTAAACAGGATTTCTACCGGACGATGTGTGAGGTTTTGCTCGTGAATAACCCGCAAAGCTTCAAGTATCGCGACGATTCCCGCACAGTCGTCCGCGCCGAGCACCGTATCGCCGCGGCTGCGGATCACACCGTCACCGTCCAGTACCGCCCGCTTGCCTGCGGAGGGTTCGACCGTATCCATATGTACACAGAACAGGATCGGCTCCAGATCTTTTCTGCCTTCCAGAAACGCGTACAGATTCCCGCAATTCCCTCCAAGGCAGCTCCCCGCACCATCCTCCTCCACAGTGAGGCCCAACGCAGCAAGTTGAGTTTTCAGGTAATCCCCCATTGTTCTCTCACCAAAAGAGGGGCTGTCAATCGAGACCAGCTCGATAAATTCTCTGACTAATCTTTCACTATGAATCATCGCAGCTTTTCACCTCACTATTACAATAAATTTGGACAAGAAAGCCGGGCAGCCAGTCCGGCTTCCATCCATCTCGTGCCTAAGCTACAATGAGAGGAGCAACTGGCCGGCGACACCTCACTTGGGCTTTCTGCCATCGGTCATAAGCATATAAACGGCAGTAAAATCCATTATAATTCTCCTATTATTGCGCCATATTGACAGTAATTCATGAAAGCGTTATCATAACTATATTATACAAAACTTATATGAATAGTCAATTAGCACTGGAATAAAAATTTATGCGAAGAGGTTCAATCAACATGAGATCATACTATAAACTCTATCAGGCAGTGGCAAAAGAACTGGATTGCGGGCATAAGGTTGTCATATTGACCAGACTGTGCTTTCAATCCAACTCCCCAGATGCCTCGAATAAGACGATTCTGACAGAAGCAGAAATCAAAAAAGCGGCTGACGCCGCGGACAGTTCTTTCCGGCTTGCGCAGTCCGCTCTTCAGGACGGAAAGCTGAACTATGAGGAAGACGGCCAAGGGAACTATCTCATTGCGGAACCGTACTTTCCCGAATCCCGACTCATTATTTTAGGCGGCGGGCATATTGCAAAACCGTTGGCTGAATTCAGCGCAAAATGCGGGTTCTCGGTTACAGTCGTAGACGACCGCCCTTCATTCGCAAACAAGCAGCGGTTTCCCCTGGCGGACAAGGTCCTGTGCGAGAGCTTTGACAGCTGTTTTCCCCTTTTGAACATCAACCGTTCTACGTTTATCGTTATTATTACCCGGGGGCACCGGCACGATCTGGATTGCCTCCGGCAGGCGCTGCATTTTGAAACTGCCTACACGGGCATGATTGGTTCCAAAAGAAGGGTGCGCGCCGCAATAGCGCAGCTTTCCGACGAAGGCTTTTCAGATGAAAAGCTGAATCTGGTTCGCGCCCCCATTGGCCTGGATATCGGCGCACAGACGCCTGAAGAAATTTCCGTTTCCATTCTCTCCGAGCTGATACAGTTCAAGAGGAAATGTGCCGATCGCAATTGGCCGGAATTGGACCGTGCGGTTCTCTCTGAACTGAGCGAAGAACGACAGGAGCCCAGAGCTCTTGCCACCATCATTCAGACCAAAGGCTCCGTTCCACGAAATATTGGCGCGAAAATGGTGGTCTGGCCCTTCGGAAAAACCTTAGGGAGCATTGGTGGCGGCTGCAGTGAAAGCTCCGTCATGCAAGTGGCTTATGATGTGATTCAAAGCGGCAGATGCAAACTGGTTGACATCGATATGACCGGTGAAGTTGCTGAAGAGGAAGGAATGGTATGTGGCGGCACAATGAAAGTGATCGTCGAGCCATATGATTGACGAGCGGCAGTCAGCGGCCCATATTTGTATAGAAGACCAATTCGTAAAAAAGAACACCTGAAATGATTTCTATAAAAACAGGCAAAATGCCGGAGGCCGGAATCGGCCGGCCTCCGGCTGTTATTTCTTTGCGGAATAGGCCATGCCCATGTAGATGTCTCCGGAGCGCAGCTCGTCAAGCATCTGCCGTATGCGCTTCTCCCGCGTTTGTGTACGTTTGGCTTGTGTGATCCAGCCGATATAATCATTTCGCTGATAGGGCGGCCGGGCCTCATACTGCCCTGTCAGTCCCTCACGCTGCAACGCTTTTGCCACATCGTCCGGTATAGGATAACGCGGGCGCAAAACCTTTTCGGATTTCCCGCCTGCTTTTTTCGCTTCGGCCAATGCAATCTGCTCCTCTACCCGGAAGCGGACCATCCTGCGGATCAGATCAAGCGGGAGCGGTTCCTCGTAGGGAAACCGCACCGTCCCCTTGGAGCAATGGTAATCTGCAAGCTCCGTCTGAAAGGCTTCGATTGCGCTGGGTGCCGGATGAAATCCAATATGCTTTTTCTCCGCGGAAAAATGTACCAGATTCCCTTGATAAGAAAATGTGGCCATCCCCCAGCTGATCTTCTCGGCCGCCTCCGGCGCGGCCTGCGCAATCGTGCGGCGCAGCTCCCGCAGGGCAGGCTGCACTGCGGGATTGCATCCGGCAATATAGTCGTCAATGGTGGCCGGGCGTTCCTTTGCCATAGCGCACCTCCCGCTTCTATTTTCGCCACCTTTGCATTTTGAAAAGGGGGCCTTCTTATTTTACACAGTCAGACGGCTGATTTAATTGGAACTTTCTGGCAGCTACAGGTGATCTGTCAGTGGGCCGGATAAGTTAATAGGTATCCCCCAGCATGGGGCGGATATTGATCTCCTCCACCACCGCCTGTGGACTCAACTCCAGTACAGCCGAAATCATTTTCGCGATATCCGTGGAATTCAGCAGCCTGTCTTCCGGCATGGTTTCGTTGGGCACACGCTTTTGCGTAAAGGTGCCGCCCGGATTAAGAAGCGTAACGCCAATGCCAAGATCTTTGAGTTCATTCCGCAAAAAATAAGCATAGGATTTCAGCGCCCATTTGGATATGCCATAAAGAGAACCGTCGTCCACCCGGATTCCGGCCGTAGAGCCAATCAGGATGATGCGCGGGTGTTGGCTTGCCTTGAGTGAATCAATAAAGCCCTGCACCAGCTGGTAGTTGGCCACCACATTGATCTCAAGCAGCTTTCTCAATTCATCAGCCGGGGCTTTCAGCACCGACCGGGGCGATTGTCCGAAAGAGGCGGCATTCAGGATCAGCACATCCGGTGAAAAATGCTCCTGCTTCACTTTTTGAATCAGTTTTGCAATTTCTTCTGGGTTTTCCAAATCACAGCTTGTGCCGGAGACGTTTACGCCAAAGCGGCTGACCGCGTCAGAAAGTCTCTGGGCATCTCTGGCAACCAGAAAAAGCTCATGCTTCCGCTCGTGCAGTTCCTGCGCAATTGCGAGCCCGATGCCCTGGCTTGCGCCTGTTATAAGTATTTTCATGGTTCTATTCCTCAGACATTTGCCAGAACAGCTTCCTCTAAAGTCAGCCGCTGAGGCGGATAAGGCGTCTGGTTAGGATACCCGATATCGACATAGGTTACGACTTTGATATACTCCGGCAGATCAAAGTATTTGCTGATCCGTTCGATCATTGTATTATTAAATGTCAGCCAGACACCGGCAAGCCCCGAAGCGTGCGCGGCAAGCGCAATATTCTGCGCGGCAGCCCCCGCGTCGATCAACCGGTTGCGCACGGGATTAAGCGGGTTTGCCCTGTATACGCGTTCATCCTGCAGCACCACCAGATGCACCGGCCCTCCGGGAACATCACTTCCTTTAAAAAGCCCGGCCGTTGTTTTTTCCCGTACAACAAGATAGCGGATCGACTGCAGATTGCAGGAATGCGCGGCCCATAACCCGCTGGTCAATATTTGGTTGATAAGCTCGTCGGGAACGTCCTGATCGGTGAAATGCCGGACCGACCTTCTCTCAAAGATGACCTTATAAAAGGCATCTTTCTCCGCTTCGGTCAATGCATACGGCTGAAACTCATTAAGCTCGAGCTTTTCTCCCCGCAGGAGTTTTTCCGAAAAGCCGACCAGCTTTTCAGCATACAGATACTCCGGCAGGTTTTTGGGGAGCTTGCGCTCTTCCCAAAGGCGGAGAAACTTCTTTGCCGTGCTGTTTTGGTCCGCACTCAATTTGCCCTCGCCGTTAGCGGCCGCATAGGCCTGGATTTCCAGCGTGTGGTGGATACGCTCGCGGAACCTGGCCCGAAATTCGACCTCATCCAGGGCCAGATATTCTTCGTCGCTCAAATGAAACTGCCTCAATAATTCTTCCGCCATTGATCATTCCTCCTGATATTATATTGTATATTCGATCTTACCGTCTTTTCCTTCGGGATTGTTCAGGCACATATATATTTTTTCTATGATTTCAATAAAGCTGATGTCATTGCGGTTGCGCGGCTGCGGGAACGGGACATCAAACAGTTTCTGGATTCTTCCGGGCCGCGGGGTAAGCACCACGATGCGGGTTGCAAGGTAGACCGCTTCCGAGACATCATGCGTAATGAATATGATGGTCTTTTTTTCCCTCTGCCATATCCGGACAATCTCCTCCTGCAGTGTCAGCCGCGTCAGATGGTCGACCGCGCTGAACGGTTCATCCATCAGGATGCAGGACGGGTTATTGACCAGCGTGCGGGCCAGGCCCGCGCGCTGGCGCATCCCGCCGGAAAGCTGGTGCGGATATTTGTTTTCAAACCCGCTCAGCCCGACCATCTCGATTGCCTCTTGTACCTTCTGCGCGCGGATGCCTTTGTCCACTCCGGCTATCTCCAGGCCGAACTCCAGATTTTTGCGGATATTGCGCCATGGAAAGAGGGAAGAATCCTGAAAAACCACGCCGATATCCCGGCTGGTACCCGTCCGGGGCGTGCCATCCAATAGGAACTCGCCTTTGGTCGGCGGCAAAAGACCCGCCGCAATCTCCAGAAGCGTGCTTTTGCCGCACCCGCTTGGGCCTAAGATACAAACGAACTCGCCGTCTTTCACCTTTAGATTGATATTTTCCAGCGCGTTCATTTCTTCGCCTTCCTGATTGGCGTACGTTTTAAATAAATTACGAAATTCAATGATTGGCATTCGATCACCCTCGTGCTATTTAGCGGCGTATTTGCCCAGCCCCAAATCCTGGGCAGCTTTTTCGGCGAAACGGTTGTCGACAACATTTTCTCCAACATCAAAGGATTCTTTCTGCATGCCGTATTTATAGAGAAGGTCTTCGGTAACCTGCAGGCGGGCAATGTCGACAATGGGGTCGTTTTCCCAGAGTACGATTTCCGACTCTATGGTTTCTTTGGTGGTTGCTTCATCAAGGTTCAGATATTCGGCAGCCCACGGGATAAATACGTCAAAATTGTTTTTGCAGTATTCGTTTGCGTAGTAATAAACCTCCAGAATTCTCTCGATTGCCTCCGGCTGTTCCTCGATCAGCCGGTTCGAAGCCACAAGGACTCCCGTTGTATAATCCGGAATGAATTCCCATGTCTTCGCAAGGACATGCCCGGTTCCCTCTTTTTCGGCGAGTGTGGCAAAAGGCTGATGGATCACGGTGGCGTCAACCTCTCCAGAGGTGAGGGTCGCATATGCTTCCTGACGGACACCGTTGGCTACGAGCTCCACATCCTTCTCCGGGTCAACTCCATTTTTCGACAGCGTCTCCATCAATGTAAGCTTCATTCCGCCGGTAGCGGCAGCGGTGCCGACCTTCTTGCCTTTCAGGTCTTCCCAGCTTTTGATATCATTGCTGCCAATGATCCAGAAAGCGCCCCGGTTTCTCCACATGTTGCTGATGATTTTCATAGGGACTTTATTCACGATGGCAGGCACATACGTGCCGGGATCGCCATCCGCGATATCAATATCGCCTGAGCCGAAAGCGGATACCGGATTGTCAATATCGACCTGATTCAGGATAATCCCCGCATCTTCATACCAGCCGTTCTTAATAGCAAACTGGTTGGCAATTCCTGTCATTCCAAGCGCAAAGCCGGAATTCACTGTAATCGATTCATGATCGCGGTTTTTCCAGGGCGCATCTTCCGGCACGGGGACACGGTCATCGGTATCCTGGCCGCCGCCGGCGGCAGCTGAACTGCTGCCGGAGACTGACGGAGCCCCGCCGCAGGCGCTGAGCGGTAAAGTCAGCGCGAACGCCAGAAATATCGCAAGCAATCTGTTGTGTTGTTGTTTGAACTGTTTTTTCATTTTCATCCCTCTTAAATACTAAATTTTTAAACCGTATACGCTTAAAATACCTAAAAAGCCAAATTACATCGTGCGCCAATTATGGCAGACAATATATTCAATAAAATTAATGAATGTCACAAATAGCACGGACAGAATCGTAACAATAATGATAATCAGAAAAAGCTCCGGTGTATTCAATACCTGCTGTGCCTCGCTGAGCAGAAAACCGGCGCCGCCCCTCGAGGCAACCATCTCGGCAAACAGGACGCCTGTAATCGCAGTCGCCGCCGTAACCCTCAAACCCGCGAAAATGCTGGGCAGCGCAGAAGGCAGCAGGATTTTAAAAATAATCTGCGCATGGTTTGCTTCGAACACCTTTGCTACTTTCAAGTGCTCCGCTTTGGTTTGTTTGGCTCCCGACACAGTATTAAAAAGAACGGTAAACATACAGAAAAGGAATACCATGACGACCTTGCTTCGAAAGCCGATACCGAACCATACGATCAAAAGAGGCATGATGGCTGTTTTGGGGATGGCCATCAACGCGGCGAAAAAGGGGGTAAACAGCTTTTCAACCTTTGGGAACGTAACAAACAACACGCCGATGCTGATGCCGGTTACCGCCGCAATCACATACCCCACCGCGGCCTCCTGAAGTGTAATGAGCAAATGGGGCAGCAATGTATTTTTCTCAAGCATATAGAGAAGCTCATTTGTTATCTGGGTTGGCGATGCCAGAAAGATTGGGTTTACATATCCCCGGCTTACCACAAATTCAACGAACAGGAGCAGCGCCGCGATCATTGCGGCTTGCGTAAAAGTAATCCATAAGGGCTGTTTAGGTTTTCGTTTCTGCTGTTTTTTCGCCATAGCTGTATTCTCCTTTTTGCACGGATTCACTTTCAAAATACACTCTTGCACAGGTATCTGCGCCGGTCAACACATTCTTTGTGATTTTATGGGACAGACATCGCGTAAAATTTTCGGCATTCGTCGTGTCGATTACATCGCAGTATAGGGGTGCGATCTCCCGGAACCATGGATATTCGTCATAATACTTCCTCCAGGTTTCGGCATAGGGGCAATGGTCGCGGCCAAGTTCTTTCACCCAGCCAATAAAAGGGAGATCGACCAGTTTCATGAAGCTTTCCATCGTATAGGGAAGCCCCTCCTGCGCCGCTTTTTCCCGAAGCTGGCCGGAACGGTCAAGGGACAGCTCAAATACGGCTTTCTGAATGAGCGGCTTCGCCCTCTCGATTCCCAGTTCTTCGACCAGAACCTTGGCGAAATGGAAATAAAGCATTGCGAACTGGCGGCAAGCCTTGCGTACTTCACAAACGGCATCCTCATACGGAAGGGTGTTATCGCTCATCACTAAAATTCCGTCCTTTCGTGGCTGATCAGCCCGTTCATCAGGTTTATGTACTCGTTTTTGGTATAGCGGGGCTTAAAATCCGATACGATATTCCGCGCGCCTTGTGCCCCGTTTTTCAAAAGTTTGTAGGCGGTCAGCGCAAATATTTTCGCCGTAACGAGGTATGCCTCCTCCTCATCGGTAATTGCAAAATCCTTGGAATGCAGCGCTCCCGCCGCCCCCGAAGTGTTAAATTCCAGCACGGGCATGATATGCTGCAGGTCGCCTACATCGGTGGAACCGGCACCATGGGTGGCAGGGTCCGTTTCCGTAACGTTCCTTCCGGGAGCAGCCTGCCAGGCCGCTTCCAAAAGTACCGGATGCGCGGGCTGAGACAGCCTGGGAAGGTAGCCGGGCATCGTGTCAATTTCTATCTGCGCGCCTACGGCAAGCGCCCCCGCCTTAAACGCGCGATCCGTCTTTTCCGCCGCGTCAAGAATTGCCTGCGTGCTTTTCGCCCGCACCAGCGTTTCAATAACCGCCTCGTTCGGAATGACATTCACCAGGTTTCCGCCCTTCGTAACGATAGGATGGACACGGACGGAATCCTCGTCACGAAACGTCTCGCGCTGATACGCCAGCGCGGATAAGCCGAGCGACGCCGCGTTCAAAGCGTTGATTCCCCGTTCCGGCTGCGCTGCGGCATGCGCTTCCCTGCCGATATAACGGATTACTTTCGATACGAATCCGTTGGAAGTCCCATTCCCCACGCGAATGCCGTCGGGGGAGATATGATGCACAACGGACAGATCGATATCATCGAAAGCGCCGATGCGGATGAGTTCGCTTTTGCCGCCCCCAAAACAGATCTTTTCCTCGTTCCGAAGCTGGTTTTTAAACTCGATTTCGCCATACTCTTCTGCCGGAACCGCAAAAAAGACAACGTCCCCGTCCAAAGACCTGGCAACCTCTTCGTCGGACAGAGCGATCGCCGCACCGATGACGCCCGCAAGCTGTGCATGATGCCCGCAGCAGTGCGCGGCCCCGGTCACCGGGTTTGCGTTCGGGTGATCCGGGATACGCAGCGCATCCAGTTCACCGATCAAAGAAAGGGTGATATCATGCCGATTTCCCTTCAGATATCCCTTTACGCCTGTAATGGCTAACCCTTCTGCAGTCTCAAGCCGTAAGTTTTTTAAAAATGCAGCAAATTTTTCTGCGGTCCTGTATTCCTTGTAACCAAGTTCCGCATGTTCGTAAATATCCTGTCCAAAGCCTATGATCTGCTCCTTATTTGCATCAATGATTTCAAGAATCTTTTTTTCTATATCTTCCATTGCCTTCACCTCAGTAAACATACAAAATATATATGTTTTATAATTCATATTATCATTATATGATTAGTGGGTTTTAATGTCAATAGGAAATCAATCCGATACACGGTACTAAACACTTAACTGGCGATATCCACAGTATCACAATCCGCTTGAGGAATTCTTTTGTAGAAAACAAAACACGGTGATTCACAAATCACCGTGTTTTTCATGTTCTGCATATTTACTGACGATCTCCCCGTTAATTACGGTGTTTGCAGAGAGCCATCCGGCAAACGCGTCTGCGTCCAGGTTGTCACCGTATTTTCACAGGGATATTTTGCGGCTTCCTTTTCGACAAGGTCCACACCGAGGCCGGGTTTGTCATTGGCATAAACAAATCCGTCGTTGCCGTAGGCGGGCAATCCCGGGAAAACATCCAGCAATGCGCCGCGCGGACCCTTGAGCTCCTGTATCACGAAATTGGGCGGCTCAATGCCGCTCCATTCCTGTAAACCCAGATTCGGGGCGGAAAGGTCAATATGAATATTTGCGGCGTGCGCAATCGGGCTCATGTCCCCGGGCCCATGCCAGCAGATCCGTACGCCGTACTGCTCTGCGAACAGGGCCAGCTTACGCGCTGGTGTAATGCCGCCGATCTGGCTGATATGGACACGTACAAAGTCGATCAGATGGCTACTGATCAGCTGCTGCCATTCCTGTGGATTGTTAAACAGCTCGCCCTGTGCCAGCGGGGTAGTCGTGGCGGAACGGATGCGGCGCAGCCAGTCCAAATGTTCCAGAGAAACGGTATCCTCCAGAAAAAACAGCTTGAACGGTTCCATTTCCTTTGCGAATTGAACGGCGTCAGCGGGATGAATGCGCTCATGCACATCATGCACCAGCTCCATTTCAAAGCCGATTTTGCTGCGGATTCCTTCAAACAGCTTCACGGTATCGCGCATGTATTTCCCGCCGTCCAGATAGATACCGGGGGTTGCGCCTGCCGGCGCGCTTGTTGGCGCGGCGCCGTAGCCGCCGCCGCCATAGCCGCCGCACTGGCAGCGAATATGCTTGATGCCGATACCGCGGTACTTCTCGATATTTTCGCAGATTTCATTTACGTCCCTGCCGTCCGCGTGGCGATAGACGGGAACCCCTTCCCGCACTTTTCCGCCGAACAGCTGGTAAAGCGGCATGCCGGCCATTTTCCCTTTGATATCCCATAGGGCCATGTCGACGCCTGATATTGCGTTATTTTCAATGGGGCCATTGCGCCAGTATGCGTTCTGGTGCATCAGCTGCCAGATTTCCGTAATATTGCTCACATCCAGGCCTACAATCAGCGGCCTGATATACTCTTCAATCAGGAGTTTTACGGCTAAATGGCGGTATGCAAAGGTGGCACAGCCCAATCCATACAGTCCGTCCTCCGTCGTCAGCACTTTGACGACTACCAGATTGATACCCTCCGGCGCAGTGCAGATCACCTGCACATCCTGAATCTTGGGGCTCATTTAAATTTCCTCCGTAACAGTATTTACTTCACCAGATAACCGCCGTCGACCGGAATAATAGCGCCGTTCAGATAGTCGGAAGCGCCGGAAGCCAGAAACAGCAGAGGGCCTTTCATGTCTTCTCCGGTTCCCCAGCGGACCTGCGGAATGCGCTGAGAAATTTCCGCTTTGCGGGCATCGGTCAGTCCGCTGTTCATTTCGGTATCCATATAGCCGGGGGCAAGCGCATTGATGTTGATGCCGCGCCCTGCGCAGTCGCTGGCCAGCGATTTGGTCAGCTGGGTCACAGCGCCTTTAGCCGCCGTATAAGCGGGTACGGTCGTACCGCCAAACCAGGACACCATAGAGGCAATGTTGATGATTTTTCCGCCGGTGGGCTGCCTAAGCATAACTTTCAGCGCATTTTGGCACATGAGCCAGACATGGTTCAGATTGACAGCCAGCACCAAATCCCACTCCTCAACGGGAAATTCCTCTGGCAGATGGCGGCGCTGAATACCGGCAGCCGGCACAAGAACATCCAGCTTTCCTCCAAGGTATTTCATTGCTTCCTCAAACATCCGGTCTATTTCGGCGCGGTCGGCTAGATTGCCGGATACGGCACAGGCGTCATAGCCTATTGAACGGTATTCGGACACGGCAGCCTCCAGCTTTTCCTTCTGGACATCCATCAGTACAACCTTGCAGCCGTTCTCAAGCAGGCCTTCCGCCATGCTGCGGGATAGCCCCTGAGCGCCGCCGGTTACAATGCAGCATTTCCCTGCGACATCAAATTTACTAGAAACCATTTGAACTGTCTCCTTTTACTTTTATTGAATGATTTATAAAAAATAATGACCGCTTTTACACTGGGCTTCTTTCAGGTATCCTGATGGCCGTCTTTTCTTGTAATACATGTTATCACAAGATCAACCGCGACATAGTCGCCTTCCCTAATTTTGGATACATTTTTACCAACCTTAGTAACAATCCCCACGTTTTCATAGTCGGAAACAAGCGTAGGTGCAGAGCAGGAGTTGTTTCCATGATACAGAATTTGAAAGTCGCTTCCATAAGCTCCAGCGGCTTTCATTTGGATCAATACGTCATTGTCTCCCACTTCTGGTACGGGAATGTCCAGCGCTTGATATTTGTTCGCCTCTGTGATAACATCAGATTTCATAGATATCCCCTCCCATTTACTCAACCATAACTTGTAATAATAAATCGAATCGCAGCTGCCATATTCAACGTATTTGTAATACAAGATGGCGTTTATTTTAGTATACACAATCAGCTGAAAATTGCAAGGGGGTTTTTTCAATTTTTAAAATCCCAGTGCCTGATTGTTGATTTTCAGTACCTGATTGGAACAAAAATACAGGTTAAGTACAACAATATCACCTCCAATAAATAAATGCCATCCGGCGTAAAGTGAATGATATTTCGTTTCCCAGTTGATTTTACAGAGAAAATAAAATATACTTGTATTACCAGGTTGCAGTAATTGGCAGAAAGGGTGATCCCAAGTGGCAAGCGCAAAAAATGTGACCAGCCGCGTGGTTAGCTATATGAAGAAGAATATTCGGGACGGAATTTGGCCGGTTGGAAGCAAAATCCCGTCGGAGCACGAGCTTTGCGGGGAACTCGGGGTAAGCCGTATCAGCGTCAGGAGTGCACTGCAGCAGTTTATCGCCTTGAATATTCTGCAAAGCCAGCACGGCAAAGGCACCTTCGTACTGTCAGACGACCTTGGGGTGTTCGGGTACGGCCTGTCATCGGACAAGAACTTTTCCGATATGAAACAGATGCTCGAATTCCGCCTCCTGATTGAGCCGGAAATTTGCAGCGTTGTTGCACAGCAAATTACACCCGAAACACTGGACAGGCTAAGTCTACTTTTGGATCAGATGAAGTCTGAAATCGGGCAGGGAGAGAGCTTCGTTCGTTCTGATATGGATTTTCATCAGGAAATCTGTGATGCAATGAATAATGCGGTGCTCAAAACGGTCATGTCGGATGTTTTGAAACGAAAAAGTGAACGTCATATCCAACTCAATAATGCGGTAGGTTATTATGGCGGTATCTATTATCATACTTTGCTGTTGGATGCGCTGCAAAAGCATGACGGCAAACGTGCGCACAGCATTATGCGCGAACACCTGCAAAAAGGGATTGAGGACCTCGAAATCGGCAATGAAGACGGTTCTGTTTAGACACATATCGTTCTTTCTAAAGGGTCTTTATTCTTCCTTTTAGAAGGATATTCGATTTGGGATTTCTCTGCATAAAAGAGGGCGCATGAGTCATGTGCCCTCTTTTTCTGTATTGCGTAATTTGCTGTGATCTACCCCTTTCACATCTTTTTTGATCTTTCCTGAACATATTCCGATCTGTGCTGAAATCATAAAAATGGCATCGTCGAAAGATACAAAGTTGTATAACCGCTAGTGGTGAAATTGTATATATATTTTGTCAAACAAAAAAGTTTTTTGATATTTTTGTGCTATGTCACAATGATATTGCTATATTCCGATGATATAATTAAAACTGCATTAGGACATTCATAGTCCGTTCACAAAAAAGGGGGAATTCCCATTTTTAAAATAACAGCGTTAATGGATAATTTGAATTCCGATCATCATAGTTTGCATGCCGAACACGGCTTATCGCTCTGGATTCAATCGGGACATACACGTATTCTTTTCGACTTCGGCAACAACAAAAAAGCTTTTCAAAACGCAAGAATGCTCTCCATCGATTTATCAGAGCTGGATTTTTCCGTATGCAGTCATTCTCACTATGACCACAGCGGAGGATTCCCGGATTTTCTTGATTGGGTAAAAGTGAAATCCCTGATTACCGGCCCGGGATTTTTCGAACCCAAATATTCTTTTGACGGCACAAAGTATACCTATTTGGGAGCCAGTTTCGATTTAAAGTTTCTGCAACAGCACGCTATTTCCCATCGGGTTTGCGAAGGGCTGTATAAACTGACAGACGGATGCTATGCAATCGGAGATTTTCAAAAAACATACCCCATGGAAACCATTCCGCAGCGCTTTGTCCGGCAAACAGAGCAAGGGTTCATCCGGGATTATTTTGAGGATGAAATCTGTCTGGCACTGGAAACAGAAAAAGGCATTGTCGTAGTGGTAGGATGCTCCCATCCCGGGATACTGAACATCCTCAGGACGGTTACGCAACGGCTGAACCAGCCCGTTTATGCGGTGATTGGAGGAACCCATCTTGTGGAAGCGGACGAGGAACGCATTCAATATACGGTGTCCGAAATGAAGCGGATGGGGCTGAAACTGTTGGCGTTATCTCATTGCTCGGGTGACTTGGCCGAGCGGATGATTCAAGCGGATAGCGACGTCGTGGGCTGCCATCTGGCAGTTGGAGAAAGCATTGTGCTGTGAGGGGAGAGACTATGACGATTAATCAGTCGGCGCAGGAAATGGTGGATGCCATAGCCCAGATCGTGAGCAGCAGAACCATCAACATTATGGATAAAAATGCTGTCATCATTGCTTCCTCAGACCCGAATCGAATCGGCACTTTTCATCAGGGCGCAGCGGAAGTGCTTGCGAGCGGAAAACCGGTTTACATACAAAAAGACGCGCTCTCCCGCTACGAAGGCGCAAAGGAAGGCATCAACCTCCCCATCGTGCTGGATGATAAGCTATTCGGAGTGGTTGGAATCTATGGCAACCCTGACGAAGTAAAGGATGCCGCCAACCTTCTATGTATCTATGTGCGGCAATATTTTGCACAGATGGCTCTCAACCGGAAGGAGCACATGGAAAACGAGCTGCGTTCGCAGCTGCTCAAGCTTTTAGTGCTCGACTTCAACAGTCCGGCAGAAGAAATTCATCAGCTCAGTGCATTGGTCGGCATCAAAATTCGCATGCCGATGCGCGCAGTCGTTGTTTCCCTCGGTGAAAACGAGACTGATCCGCTAAACAGGTTAAAAAACCTGGATAAGTTGCCGGGTATTTTGATCAGCACGAGTTTGCTGAATCCTTCAAACGATTTGTACGGGGTCCTGGATGACTGTTTTGTTTTTCTCAAGCAGGCAGATTACATACAGAATACGGATGCATTCATTCATCAGGTGCAGGAGGCGGTTTGCTCCGGTCAAAAGCTCAGCGTATCAACGGCCATCGGTGAAAACTGCGGCAGCCAAAGCCAGCTCCGCTTTTCTTATCAGGAGGCGCTGACGCTCGTACAAAACGGCAAGGGCTGTTTCAGCATGGATGACAGCAAAAGCAAACTGGATTATCTGTTTTTCAGGCTGCAAAAGGCAGATGAAGCACGCTTCCCCCGCATGATGTATGCACAGTTGGAGGATAGCTTTGGGCTGCGGGAAATGGACTGGGTAATGGCAACAATCCAGGTTTATTACGATTGCTGCGGCAGTATCAATAAGGCGGCCGCTCTTCTCCATGTGCATAAAAACACGATGCTTTACCGTATGAACCGGATATATTCCGCCTTGAATCTGGAGGCGGAAGACGATTTTACAAAGAGGTGTTTTTTGAAAATTCTGCTGGTTTACGATCATCGTCTCAAAGGCTGATGCCTACTATAAAAATAGTTTGGAGGGAATATCATGTCAGGCATTTATATGTTTGCGGTCATTATTCTTGGTGTTGTGGCAATGATACTCGCGATTTCCAGGTTTAAGCAGCATCCTTTCCTGGTTATGCTGATTGTCGCAGTATTGGTCGGTCTGCTGTGCGGCATGCCTGCCAGCGATGTCGTCAGTACCGTAAAGGCTGGCTTTGGCAGCATTATGTCAAATATCGGCATTGTTATTCTGGCGGGCACCATTATCGGCACCATACTGGAAAAAACCGGCGCGGCCCTGACCATGGCAAACAGCATTTTAAAACTGGTCGGCAAAGACCGTTCCGTTCTCACAATGGGGATTACCGGCTATGTTACCGGCATTCCGGTTTTCTGCGATTCGGGGTTTGTGATTCTCTCCCCGATTGCCCGCGCTTTATCCGCCCAATCCGGAAAATCGCTGGCAATTCTTGCAACCGCGCTCAGCGGCGGTCTGTACGCCACCCACTGTCTGGTTCCGCCTACACCCGGCCCAATCGCCATGGCGGGCACTTTAGAGGCTGATTTGGGACTAACGATCGGAATCGGCCTGCTCGTTTCCATTCCCGGCGTGATCGCCGCAATTATCTACGCGAATAAGGTTGCAAGTAAAATCAATATCCCCGCGAACTCGGAATATACCGTGGAAGAACTGATAAAAAAATACGGCAAGCTTCCTGGTGCGCTTCATTCTTTCTCCCCGATTCTGCTTCCGATTATTTTGATTGCATTAAAGTCGGTTTCTGACTTCCCTTCAAGACCTTTCGGAGAAGGTATTGTCCAAAAGTTCTTTTCTTTTATCGGAGATCCGGTTATCGCGTTGATCATCGGTGTGTTCCTTGCTTTCACACTCATTCCGGTATCAGAAAAAGGAAAGAAGCTGGATTGGATTTCGGAAGGCATTACGAATTCGGCATCCATTCTGGCGATTACAGGCGCCGGCAGCTCGTTTGGAGCAATCCTTCAAAAACTGCCGATCGCGGACGCTCTCAGCGGTTCCCTGCTCAAGCTGGGAATTGGCGTTTTCCTTCCGTTCATTATCGCCGCCCTGCTGAAGATTGCCATGGGAGCTTCCACGCCGGCCATGATCATCACTTCCGCTATGATCGCACCCATGCTGCCCGCTTTGGGCTGCACCACCCCCATCGGCAAAGTTTTAATTATTATGGCAATCGGGGCAGGCTCAATGACAGTCTCCCACGCCAACGATTCTTATTTCTGGGTTGTATCCCAATTTTCCGATATGACTCCAAGCCAGGCGTATAAGTGTCAGACCGGTATGACCGCCGCTATGGGCATTACAACCATTATCGTTGTTTCCATCCTTTCAATGTTCCTTTAATGAGGTTCCATTGTCTCTTCCAGAAAAAGAGGGCGTCCCAACGGGACGCCCTCTTTTTCACTGTTCCACAAGTTTATGTGAGCCATTCATTCGTATTCACAGCGCTGCAGGAATTTTTACACGCGCTATTGATGCCAAGCCTATTTGAAAGGAAGCGTAACCGTAAAGGTGGTCCCTTTTTCTTCGTTGCTCTCCACCGCCAGTTTTCCGCGGTGTCCGTCCACAATACTTTTCGCGATGGCCAGACCCAAACCGAACCCGCCCTGATCGCGGGCGCGGGCTTTATCCACCCGGAAGAACCGCTCAAAGAGATGGTCCAAATCCTCTTGGGGAATCGGAGCCCCCGTATTATGAACCGACAGCCGTACCTTGTCCGCAAGGCGTCCCGCCGTTACTTTTACAGTGCCGTTTTCCCCGGCATACTTGCAGGCGTTGTCCAGTAAAATCATCACCAGCTGCTTGAGCTGTCCCTCATCTCCGGAAAGCAGAATCCCCGGCTCAATTTCACTGTCCAGCTCCACCCCCTGCTCAAACGCCACCGGTTCAAACGGCAGCAGGCAATTCCAGACCGTGTCGCTGAAATTGACCGGTATGCGCTGCAAAGGCGCCCGCGCCGCATCTGATTTCGCGAGAAAAAGCATATCCTCGACGAGCTTCTTCATCCGGTCCGCTTCCGCGCGGATATATTCCACCCATTTCATCTGCTGTTCAATAGGGTCCGTTTTGTGCGAAACCAGGATCTCTGTATTGGCTAAGATTACCGTGAGAGGCGTTTTCAATTCATGTGAAGCATCCGCCACAAACTGGCGCTGCCGTGTCCATGCCTGCTCGACCGGGCGCAGCGCCCAACCGGCAAGAAACAGGCTGATCAGGAAAAACGCGGCCAGACCGGCAAAACCAACCAACAGAGAAGTCAGCAGCAGGCTTGCCATTGCGCTTCGTTCGTTGCTTAAATCCGCGAATGCGATTTTCGGCCCTTCCGATGTATCAGCCCGCAGATACCGCAGCCCTAAGCCCGAGAGCGTCCCAATATCCTTTCCGGCCTCTTTGACGCGTTTTACCGCATCCGCAACCACCTCATCAGACACTTCTACATTATCCCGCGTGATCGTTTGAATCTCCCCGCTGTCATCCAGCAACACGCAGAATACAGGCATGATCTGGGCAGGGTTCTTGGGGCTGTGATCGCCGATTTCAAACTTTGGGGGCGGCATCTGCGCATTGCGGCCGGTGATTCTGCGCATGGAATCAAAGCTTTCCCCGCGCATACGCTGATAACTGGAAAAATAAAGCGCGCCGAACACAATCAGCAGCACCAGCGTCACCAGCGCCATATTAATGAGAATAAACTTTCTGCGAAGTTTTTGAATCATGCCCCTTCCGCCTCCAGCCGGTAACCCACTTTCCGAACGGTGCCGATGTTGACAGAAGAACCGAGAAAGAAGAATTTTTTACGAAGGAAAGAAATATAAGCCTCTACATTGTTATCCTCTGCACCGGACTCAACCCCCCAGATTTTGGTGATCAGGCTTTCCTTGGGAACGATCATCTGCGGATTGGTCATCAGAAGCCGGAGCACCTCGAACTCTTTGAAGCCCAGATGTACCGATTTTGTCTCGCGCCGCAGCGTATAGGTAGACAGGTTAAGGGCCAGATCCGCAAAGGTCAGTTCCTCCAGCACCACATCCCCCTGCCTTCTGGAAAGGGCCCGAATCCGCGCAAGAAGCTCGTCCGGCGAAAACGGTTTGGTCATATAGTCATCCGCGCCGCAGTCCAGCCCGGTCACTTTATCCGCCGTTTCATCGCGCGCCGTCAGCAAAATGACCGGCGTCGCGATTTTTTTCGCCCGCAGTTCCTTTACGATTTCAAATCCATTCCGTTTCGGCAGCATCACATCCAATACGATGACGTCATAGATTCCGCTTAACCCATATTCAAGCCCGTCCGACCCGTCGTATACCACATCCACCACATATTTTTTCTCAGTCAGAATCTGTTCCAGTGCTTCCGCAAGCCGGACCTCATCCTCCACAATTAAAACACGCATTGCCCACCCTTCTTTCCCACAAGCTGTATTTATTATAAAGAGTTGCATTTGTTTACGCAATCATTCTAGTGACGAAACCTGAAAATAGTCTGAATACACTTTTTCAGACTGTTTTCAGGTTTCAGCTTTATGATACGGGTACAGAAAACGGGACGGCTGAAAAAATTCGCCGCGACAGGAGGTAATTGGTATGTCATCCTATCAGGATGTTTTTAAACGTTATGAAAAGAAATATCTGCTCAGCGAACAGCAATATGCCACGCTTCATAAGGAACTGGAAAGCCGAATGACGGTGGATCAGTATGGCCGGCACACGATCTGCAATCTTTATTTTGACACAGACAGCTTTGAACTGATCCGTGCATCGCTTGACAAGCCTGTTTATAAGGAAAAACTGCGGCTGCGCAGCTATGGCGTCCCCTCACAGGACGACACCGTTTTTATCGAGCTGAAAAAGAAATATAAAGGCGTTGTTTATAAACGCCGGGTTCCCATAACCCTGCGGGAAGCGTCCGATTATCTTTTGCGGGGAACAGAGCCCGAAAAGACCTGTCAGATTCTTCACGAAATTGGATGGTTCATGAAGCTGTACCGGCCATCCCCAAAAGCATTCATCGCTTACGACCGGGTTGCTCTGTCCGGCAACGAAAACAGCAGCCTGCGCGTCACCTTCGACCGCAATATCCGTTTCCGGGAGTCCCTGCTCGATCTGTCGCGGGGCGACTGGGGAAACCTGATTCTCGATTCCAAAACAGTCCTCATGGAAATCAAGATTCCCGGCGCGATGCCTGTCTGGATGAGCGATCTGCTGACGGAGCTTGCAATTTTCCCCACATCCTTCTCCAAATACGGAACCTGCTATAAAGATCATTTGATTCAACATCTTGTAACGAACGGAGGACCCATTTGTGCTTGAAACACTGCTTAACGCCACTTCACAGAATATCCTTCTGTGCACCGCCGCTTCCCTGCTTTTGGGGATCTGCACCGCGCTCTTTTATATGTACCGCAACACTTACAGCAAAAGCTTTGTAATGACGCTGGCCCTGCTGCCCCTTATGGTGCAGTCGGTCATTATGCTGGTAAACGGGAACCTCGGCACCGGAGTGGCCGTTCTGGGAGCGTTCAGCCTTGTGCGTTTCCGTTCGGTACCCGGCAGCGCACGGGAGATCGGCAGCATCTTTGCAGCCATGGCAATCGGCCTTGCAACCGGCATGGGGTATCTGGCCTTTGCCGTTCTGTTTACCGCTTTGACCGGTATCATGACAGTCCTGCTTTCCGCCACAAAGTTCGGTGAGCAGCGCTCCGCGGAAAAGGAGCTGAAAATCACCATCCCTGAAAATCTGGACTATGAGGGCATTTTTGACGACCTGTTCGGAAAATATACCAAAAAGGCGGAGCTGCTCCGTGTCCGGACTACAAATATGGGCAGCCTGTACGAACTTTATTATCATGTTACCCTTAAGGGGACTTCCATCGACAAGCAGTTTCTTGACGAGCTGCGCTGCCGCAACGGCAATCTGACAATTGTATGCGGCCGCGTGCCGACCGCCAAGGATGAATTATAACAGGAGGGACTTATGAACTGCTTTACAAAAAAAACCTTTGCCTGCCTAAGTGCCGCGGCAGTTTTAATTGGAACGTTCGCCGGATGCGGTACCCAGCCGCAAAGCTCTTCCGGCGCTTCAAGCTCTTCCTCCGAATCCGTCGCTTCAAATGCTTCTCCGCTCACAGAATACAGCAGCGAAAATCTTGACGCAAGCTGGGAGGAAGCGTCCGCCGTCTCCGTTTCGCTGGACGGCGATTCCTTTACGGTAAATGGGGCAGGCGCATCCGCCGACGGGAGCGTGCTCACCATCTCCTCCGCCGGTACCTATGTGCTCAGCGGCACAATGACTGACGGGCAGGTTCTCGTAAAAGCGGGAAAAGATGATCTCGTCCGGCTGGTACTGAACGGCGTGACGATTTCCTGCTCCGACAGCGCGCCCTTTTATTTCGAACAGTCCGAAAAGGTCATTCTCACGCTTGCGCCGGGAACTGAGAATACCGTTTCAGACAGTCCGGATTATCAGTACCCTGATGAGACAACCGATGAGCCGAACGCCGCGATTTTCGGAAAGGATGATGTCACGATCAACGGGGACGGTTCGCTGGATGTCACCGGCAACTATGAAAACGCGGTTGCCTCCAAGGACGACCTGGTGATTACCGGCGGAACGATTAAAGCCACGGCGGCAAAGGACGGCCTGCGCGGGCGGGACTCGGTTTCCATTCTGGCAGGAAATTTCACCATCGACGCCCAAGCCGACGGTATTCAGTCCAATAACGATGAAGACCCCAAAAAAGGCTCTGTTTCCATTGACGGCGGTTCCTTCGCGATCACGTCGGGAAACGACGCGATTCAGGCGGAAACCACGCTTCAGGTAACCGGTGGCGAATTTGACCTTGTTACCGGCGGCGGAAGCGCAAACGCCGAGTCCGATGATCCGCGGGACGATTTCCCGGGACAAATGCAGGCATCGGCGGACAGCGAAAACCCGCCGGAAGATATACCTTCCGGCCAGCCGGCTCCCCCGCAGCAGACAGAGCCTGATACAACCGCCGGGGCAACGATAAATCCACCCGACCAAAGCGAAGGAGCGATGCCGCAAATGCAGGCATCCGATTCTTCAGAAGAGTCCGCCGAAAGCACCAAGGGTCTGAAAGCGGGCGGCAAAATCGTGATCACGGGCGGCACGTTTGCCATTGATTCCTGCGACGACGCGGTACATGCAAACGGCGATGTTTCGATTCAGGGCGGCACGTTCCAGCTTGCTTCCGGCGATGATGCCGTTCACGCCGATGCCGCTTTGACTGTCAGCGGCGGCGAACTGAACATTACGAACTGCTACGAAGGGCTGGAAGGCCAATCGATTACGATCAGCGGAGGTTTTGTACAGCTCACTGCAAAAGACGACGGCATCAATGCTTCCAGTGCCGAAACTTCTTCCCAAAAGGGCGGACCGGATTCGGCTGATGAAACCTGCTACATCCGAATTTCAGGCGGAACTGTCTTAGTCGATGCGGCAGGCGACGGAATCGACTCCAACGGAAACCTCTATTTTGAAGGCGGTATGGCGCTGGTAAACGGGCCTGTCAATGACGGCAACGGTTCTTTGGATTATAACGGCAGCTGCGAAATTACCGGCGGGGTTCTCATCGCATCAGGCAGCTCCGGTATGGCGCAGGCTCCCGGTGAATCCTCTTCGCAAAACACCCTGATGGTAACCTATTCCTCAGCGCAGGCGGCGGGTACGTTAGTTAGTCTCGCCGACGAAAATGGAAATCCTGTTGTCACATTCGCCCCATCCAAGGAATACCGTTCCATTGTGATCAGTTCTCCCGCTCTGGAGCAGGGAAAAACATATACCCTGTTTTCCGGCGGCAGCTGCACAGGGGAACAGACAGGGGGATTGTATGAAAGCGATGCGGCCTATTCCGGCGGCACAAAACTCACGGATGTAACGCTGTCGGGCGCAGTAACCCGCATTGCGGATGACGGTTCCACAACTGCCGCCAATGAAATGCGGCCCGGCGGGATGGGCGGAAGAGGCGGATTTGGGCAGCCCGGCGGCAGAACGCCGCCTTCTCAGAATGACGCCGCCTCTCCAACCGAAGCAGGAAACACATCCGGACAAAACAGCTGAAGGATTCCTTCAAGATAAAAAAGATTCCCGCAAGCTGAAACAGCGGCGGGAATCTTTGATTTTTATGTAGTCAAAGGGCTGCTTTTTGCAGGCATCGGTCAAAAATATCTTCCGGCTTCTCCAGAAAATCATCCGCGGCGATCCCCTCAGGGGCTTTACAGCCCCATAAAGCAAGCGCAAAGCGAACGCCCGCCCCTTTGGCGCATTGAAGATCATATAAAGTGTCCCCGATATAGATCGCTTCGTCGGGCTTCGCACCGGAAAGCTGCAAAAATTTGTCCATGGGTTCGGAGAAGGGCTTATGCCTGCGGGTGTCCTCGGCACAAATAACGGTACTGAAATAATCCGCCAGACCAAACGGAACAAAATCCGCCTGAAATTCCTTTTTGTTTTTCGATGTGATAATTCCCAACTGATACTGTTGTTTTCTCAATTCGGTGAGCATGGTTTGAATGCCGTCAAAAACGCGAATCCGATCATAGTAGTTTTGAAACTTTTCTTCCCATCTGGAATTGTAATAGACCGGATCATCGAAACCGAGCCGGCAAAGTGCATCCGGACCGGGGATTCCCAGCGCAAACCGCAAGGTATTGATGTCTGCCGGTTGATTTTTGTTTTCTTCAATCACATCTTTTAAAGAAAGCAAAACCGCGTCCTCGGTGTCGAGCAAGGTGCCGTCAATGTCAAATATGATGTGGGTGATGTTCATAATGCCCTCCTGTCCTGAAATCGGATGCCGCTGTTCCTATCCTCCATTATAACCGGTTTGGTAAATCATTCATGAAGTTTTTTAAAATTTTAACGCGAAGCGTAAAAAACAAGCATCCCGGCGTTCATCGCCCGGATGCTTGTACTTTTTGCCTGACCGCCTGTTCGATCTCCATCGGGTCTACAGCCACGGCGCCAACAGATTCCAGATAGTCTTTCAAAGGCTCAAATTTCTCATAAAACGCTACGATCAGGTCGTCTTCCTTTGCATCCTCAATTGCCGATTTCAGTGCCTCCAATTCATCCTCTATCAGCTTGACCGCACCTTTCGGGAAATTCTCCTCCATAACGGTATGGTAGAGGATTCCGGCGATCTCCCCGCTTTTCCTGCCGCGCAGATCGCGGTCCTCTTTAATATAAAGGCGGTCAAAAGCCTGTGCGCATTGTTTTCCGACCGCTTTTACCGCGCGGTCCATCCTGTCTCCCGGGACACCGATCACCCCTGCCAGCGCATTCCCGCCCAGCTTTTTGCAAACCTGAATGGCTTTTTCGTAGCCCGCCGGATTATGTCCGTAATCCAACAGCACCCGGATTCCATGCAATGCGAATAGATGAAACCTTCCGGTGTTGTCCGTAAAGCTTTTGAGCCCCGCCCTGATGATATCAATAGGCACCCCAAGCGCATAGAGCGCAGAGGTGGCGGCAAGCGCATTTTCAATGTTGCATTCTATCATGCCATGAACTGTAATCGGAATTTCCTCCACCGGCACAACATCCTGAAGAACAGGTCCATCCTGGATCTGGATTTTGCCTTTATGCTGAAAGACAAAAATCCGCCCCAGCGCATAATAAGGCTTGATTGCGTCGGTGTCTTTGCTGAACAGAACGGTTCGTACTTTGACCCGGTTTAAAATATAGGGGGTCATGGCGTCCTCCGCGTTCAGGACCGCCGCGCCTTCTTTTTTGACGGCTTCCACTACCAGCGATTTGATAAAAGCCAGATCCTCCAGCGTATCAACGCCGTCTATACCAAGGTGATCTTCCGTGATATTGGTGATCACGCCCACATCCGCGAGATCATATCCCAGACCCTCACGGACGATCCCGCCGCGCGCCGTTTCCAGAACGGCGGCTTCCACCGCCTTGTTGGACAAAAGCGACCGTGCGCTTCTCGGGCCGGAATTATCCCCCCTGCACACACATTTATTCCCGACAAAAGTCCCGCTTGTACTGGTCATTCCGACGGTTTTTCCGGTCAGGGAGAGAATATGCTGAATCAGGCGGACCACTGTGGTTTTCCCGTTCGTGCCTGTGACGGAAACAATCGGGAATCGCATGGAGTTCTCATCGGGAAACAGCATATTTACAATATCCCGGTCCACGCTGCGCGGGGTTCCTTTGCTGGGATACAGGTGCATGCGGATTCCCGGAGCGGTATTGACTTCAACAACCGCTCCGCCGGTATCAAGAATTGACTCCGAAATATTCTCTGATACAACATCAATGCCTGCTATATCAAGGCCGATTGTCGCGGCTGCCTTTTCCGCAATCTCTATGTTTTCCGGATGGATGATGTCTGTGCAGTCCACTGCCGTCCCTCCGGTGCTCAGGTTTGCGTTTTCCCGCAGAATGACCTCCTGTCCCTGTTCAGGAATGAATTCCGCCGACATTCCATTTTTAGCGAGGATGCTCTCGGCCACACTGTCCAGACAGATTTTCGTCAGCGGCTTTTCATGCTGTTCACCGCGGTCCGGGTCCTGATTGGTAATGCCAACAAGTTCCCTGACCGTATGGACGCCATCACCAATGACGCTGGCGGGAAGCCGTTCCGATACCGCCCTGACTTTTCCCCCGACCACCAGAATCCGGAAGTCCCTTCCCGAAACATATTTTTCTACAATAATGCCTTTGCTGTATTTGGCAGCATCGCGGAAAGCCTCTTTGATCTCTTTTTCATTTTTCAGGCACAAATGCACGCCTTTGCCCTGATTGCCGTCAAACGGTTTGATAACGACCGGCGTCCCAATCTGGTCCGCCACCATCAGGGCTGATATTTCGGAATAAACAATCTTTCCAAACGGCACCGGGATCTTATTTTCATTGAGCAGAAATTTTGTCAGCTGTTTGTTGCAGGAAATGTCCGCTGAGATGCACGATGTGGCGTCGGTCAGCGTGGATTCGATCAGCCTGCTGTGCTTCCCATAACCTAAGCGCACCAGGCTTTCATTGCCGATTCTCGTAATCGGGATTCCCCTTCTCTTTGCTTCATCTACAATAGCGGATGTACTGGGGCCCAATTCGGCCTCCAGGGAAATTTTTTTTAAATAGTCAAAAAACTGCTCGATCGCAACCTCTTCTCCGGCAAGCAGCTGATTTAAGATAAAAACAGCGGCTTTTCCGCATTCCTGCCCGCAAACCTCGTTTTGATATTCATAGGCAAGCGAATAGACATCATTCTCGGAAACTGCCCTTGTCTTTCCAAAACTCACCTGATAGCCCAGCATATACTGCATTTCGAGGATCACATGCTCCAGCACATGAGCCATATAGGTTCCTTCACGGAGCCTTTGTACAAACCCGCCTTCATAGCCCAGGCTGCAGCAGTTGGTTTTCAGCCCCGGAAACAGTTCCAGCAGTTTCTTATTGAATCCCGGAATTTCGTTGGTCGGAATCTCCCCATATTTCCCAATATTGACAACCATCTTGATCACAGGCCTGTGGCTGTAAATATTGCGTCCGCTGAATACTGTGAACTCATAAATTTGAATTTGCTCTGTTTTCATTTTTAAGACGCAGAACCTTTCTGTTTTTTAAATCAAAACCGTATCCCTGGGGCAAAACATGGACCGTTACCCCGTTGACCGCGAGAATTTCATCTTGCTCTAATTCAGACACATTGGAACTTTGCATGGTTTTTCCGTCAATAATGGTAACTGCGTTGGAACCAATCACTTCAAAATGCATGTCCGGATGTATTTTGATCGAGGTGTCTTCATCAATCCCGATACCCAGCACGCCCGGATTTTCCGTGACGCCGCAGAGCAGCCGTCCGAACCTGCCCCGCTGGTCAAAATGCTGATCAATGATCGCGCCGTCAATCAAATCCAGCCCCGGGGCCATTTTCAAGGTGCACTTTCTGGCGGGCTCATTGTCTTTGCCAGTCACAATCATGGTCGAGCTCATTGCCGACGCGCCGGCGCTGGTGCCCATAATAATCCCGCCCGATTCATACAACCGTTTCAGTTCCGAGCAGGCCCTCGTCCCCCCTAGGATGCTGGTAATGCGCAGCTGGTCTCCGCCGGTCATGAAAACACAGCTGGAGCGTTCGATCTGCTCGCAAAAGCACGCATGGCTGGCTTCCTCCCGCGTATTGATGTTCAGCACCTGAATATTTTGGACCCCGATTTTGCGGAATACTTCAAAATACTTCTGCCCCGTTTCCTCCGGGTGTTCAGTTGCCGTAGTTAGTATGGTCAGCAAATCCTCATCCGTAAGCATCCGCGGTGCCTGTTTTAAAATAATACTGTCATTTTCTTTATCTTCCGCGCCGCCGATAATGATCAGATAGCCTCTTGTTTCTTTTTTCATGTATTGATTCTCCAGAACAAATTTAATTCTTTTAATTTTTATAAACGTTTTCCCATTGCAAATACCATCCGGATGCGATAGTCATGGTCTGTGATCAGGAGGTCCGCGTCGCTTCCTTCCCTGATTACACCTTTCTGCGGATACAAATGAAGGATTTTTGCAACATTCACTGTGGCAAGGCGGATAACGGTTTCCGGTTTCAGCCCTTCTTCCAGTATGCAGTCTCTTAAATCCTGATACAGAACCTGTATCTTTACCGTTCCCCCCTGCGGGATACTGCCGTTCGCGTCCGAGCTGACGGTGACTGTTGACAAGTCAGGATTCTGTTCCGCCAACATTCGGATTGCTTTTGGAACGGGGATTCCATTGGATTCCCCCGCCGTCAGGTCGATATTGCCGCCTGCTTTGTAATAATCCATCGCCTGCCGAAACAGCCGGGGGTTTCTGTTGACATGGGTGGGGACAAACATTTCTTTCGGCAGATCAGAGTGATCCTCCATCTTCAGGACGGGGGCCAGCCCTTCTTTCCCGTCCCCGACGTGCAGGTGAAGCACCCCGGCTTTTCCGGCCAATAACCCGCCGAGATGTACCTGTGCCGCCAGCTTCAGCAGTTCCCCCGTATCCGGCTGTGAAGAGCGATGGTCAGAAATTGCGATCTCCCCCGCCCCGATTACTTTATCAATCAAAATTAAATCGCGCATGATGCTGCCGGTAAAGGTAACGGCAGGAATTTCGTAACTCCCTGCGTAAAGGTAAGTAGTAATCCCGTTCAGCTCCAGCGCCTTTGCTTTTGCGTATAAAGTTTCCAAAGTCCTCGTACAGCCGTCGGCACCCAGAAGCCCGCAGAGGGTGGTTACACCGGCCGCCGCTATCTCTTCAAACCTGATTTCAGGAATGCGGCTTGCAAATCCTTCTTCACCGCCTCCCCCGATGATGTGCACGTGTTGGTCAATCAAACCGGGGAAGGCAATCAGTCCTTCGCAGTTAATCACATCCGCAATGGGTTCCTGGTTAGCTAAGCCGCCCGGCGAAGTTATTTTGCAGATTTTGTGGCATGCGATGAAAAGGTCTTTTTTGCCTATATATTCGGGAGCATAACACTCAATATTTTTTAATAAGGTTATCATTTGATCATCCTTATGACATAATACAGTTATTTTGAGTATCAGGAAATCATTTATGTATCCACTTTTTGTAATTCCTGGATAAATGAGGCATTTTTATGGGGTAGAATCCCAACGAAAACCAGAAGATATTCATTATGGGTAGTTCGATAACCGATTATGCAGATAACAGGTGGGATTAGATTACAACCAAAAGCAGGGCCTGCTATCAGGCCCTGCTTTTGGTTAATCCCGCAACAATCGCAATTCATCATTTTTCGCTTATTGCTCTTGGTTTCGCGGTTGAATTGCATATCGGCGGTTATGCTAATACATGGGTGCTATGGAAAAAACTGCGGAAAGGAAACAGGAACATGGAACATGTCTATCTGATTTTAAGAACGACGCTGACATTTTTTGTAATATTAGTATTAGCCCGGATTCTGGGGAAAAAACAGATCAGCCAGCTCACCTACTTCAATTATGTAACCGGCATTACAATCGGTTCTATTGCAGGAAATATCATCAGCAAATCCAACGAGCCTTTTATCGATGAATTTTTAGGGCTGGTTTGGTGGTGCGCGCTGACTGGAATAATCTCGTTTGCCGGACTGAAGTCGGGTAAATTCAGATGCTTTGTTGACGGAGAGCCCACAATTGTAATAAAAAAAGGCGCCCTGGTCAGAAAGGCGCTGAAATCCGCCAAGCTTGATATGGACGAAGTCTCGATGCTGCTAAGGGAGCAAAGTATCTTCTCAGTCAGGGATGTGGAGTATGCCATATTGGAAACCAACGGAAGCCTCAGTGTCCTGAAAAAGCCTGAAAAGCAGCAGGCAACAAAACAGGATGTAAACGCTCCCTTAACAAAGCCAAACAATCTACCGGCAGAGATTATTGTTGACGGCAAGCTGATCGAACGGAATCTGACGGAATTCAATCTTGATGAAGGCTGGCTTATGAGGCAATTGTCTTTGCAGAACATCCACTCCCATCAGGATGTTTTATATGCCGAACTGCAGGACGACGGCAGCATCTATATCATGCCCGTCGAGGAATCCTTTTAAATTGAGAATGCCCCGGATTCTAAGGCCGCGTGGCCCGAGGAATCCGGGGCAGATAATTTAATAGGTGGGATATACCCATTCTTCTTTGGGCTTTTCCGCTGGTTCAATGGAGGAGGGGTAAAGGATCGGCATGGTTTCTCCCATATTTTTTTCAAATTCAACCTTTATGGTTGCGGTTACCCATATCCAGTCGCCATCATTCCACTTTTTTGCATCGTCAGCCCTGCACAGGAAGCCCGCCGCTGCCAAATCCGCGGCGCAGCATACCATCGCCATGCGGGCCGGGACAAACTCATTATCGGCAAATCCGTCCATCCGAAAGACAGTACCCTTGATCTTATACTGCTTCCCCTCGTATTTTTCCGGATTTTCATAAACATCCATATACCAGTCAAGATATTCGTCGTCGGTGATCAGAGTCACCCCGTCCGGAACATCGACCTTTTCAGCGGATTCACCGCTTTCTGGGGCTGAGGAACTGCTCTGCGATGCTTCCTGTTCCGGGAAAGTAAGCTGAGAAACCGTATCCTGCAGGTTCTGCGGGGCCTGTTCGGACAACCCGGGGGAAGAGATTGTCTTTCCTGTCCCGATCCCCGCTACCTGCGCCATATCTGTCGTCGGCGGCAGAATGAAACCGGTCAATAGGGGAAACACAAAAATAAGATACGGGAACAGGCTTACCTTGTGGCGGGGCTGAAGCATCACCGGAATCATCAAAAGCGCAATGACGGCCAATGCTCCCACCGCAAACCACAGATATAAAATCAAACGTGGATGGATATAATTTTTCACTTTTCCGGTAACAAGCAAACCGACAAGGAAAGCATCGATGACAGCGATCAGAATCATCTGCAATAAAACTTCCCCATTGATTTTTTTCATCATAACACCCCCTGCCCAGCGATTGTCGCTGTCACAAATCCAATCCAGCCGATGACTGCCAGCAGTCCCGCCAGACGAAGAACAAAACCTCTACGGAAACCGCTCATCAGCATCAGCAGGTTCTTCAAATCAAGCATCGGCCCCATTACCATAAAACCCAGCACCGACCCAATCGGGAACGTATAAGAAAAGCTCCTGGCAATAAACGCGTTGGAAGTGGAGCAGACCGACATCAGGAATGCCGCCACAAGCATTGCGAGCGGTGCCAGCACAACATTTTGTGCTGTTCCCAAAAGCGCGGTTTTGGGAACCAGCACCTGCAACACGGACGATATCAGTGCGCCGGCCACCACATAACGCCCCACATTGAAAAATTCCATACCCGCGTGCCGAAACAGTATTTCCAGTTTACCTCGGAAGCCTTCGGAAGAACTGTCACCGATATATCCGCTGGCGCAGGTCGAATCAATGATCGTCCGCTGGACAGGAAGTCCCTTCTTCCAAAGGAGCGGAATCAGCAGGCCCGCAATCAGCGCCACCAGAATGCCCCAAACCACCCGCAGCAGTACAATCCGGGGCTGCCCCGGGAACGCATAGAGCGTGGACCATATGACCACCGGGTTGACTACCGGAGCCGCAAGCAGAAAGGTGACCGCATAGGAAAGCGGGACTCCTTTACGCACCATACGGGCAACGACAGGCGCCATTGCACAATCACACACCGGAAAGAACACGCCCAGAACAACGGCCAGCGGCGCACCCAACAGACGATGTTTGGTAAACAGGCGGACAAGCAGCGTATCCGAAACAAATACCTGCAAAATGGAAGAGGTAAAAACCCCGATCAAAACAAACGGAATCGCCTGCAGAAGAATACTGATAAAAATGGTATTGACCGATTGCAGAAATGTATACTGATTTTCCAGCGCAAGAGCCTGCACCGCCTGAAAATACATAACGACCGCCCAAAACAGAAAAACGACTAGAAAGCCCTTTGCAACTTTCCAAAGGCTGGGGCCGGCAATCATGAAATAACGTTTTAAAATATTCTTCGGTATCCGGTTTTTAAAAAACGCCTTTTCCGCTTTTCGGTTGATATTTTTTAAACTTCTCCGAATGATATCTGCCTGCTCCGGTTCAAGCTCCTCAAACCGGTTGACAAAGATCACATCACAATTCGCAAGCTGTTCCGCCATCATACGGCTCATATTGGACATATATGTTTCAAAGGTGGAGGCATCCACCAGCCCCACAATACTGTTGATCCTGCAGCCGTCCGGAAGCTTGATTTTCAGCAGGCTGCCGATCTTCCATGTACCGTTATACTCAACCAGGATACGGTGCGGCTTATGGGTTCCGATTAAATTCTGAAAGAATGTCTGATTCAGGGTGTTTGGATCATCCGCCGTTACCAAAGTAATATTTTTAGCTTTCAGCTGTTCTGGATCATATTCTTCGAGCCCTTCCTCGCATACCAAAAGGACAGTCGGCCTTCCCGCCGCTATTACGTCCCGCTCCAGCAGGCTTTGGATAAAGCTGGTTTTCCCGGATTCAAGGAACCCCGTAACCACATCAATCTGAACTTCCATCCTGCCCCTCCAATTCCGAGAATTTATTCCGAAGAGTATCATACTGCGTCAGCCCGCCATAGTCATTTCCAATAGCCATCCTGTCTTGTTTCCCAGCTTTTGGCCCGCGAAATTTTTTCAGGCGGGGCCTGCCCGCATACAGGAAGCCGCAAACCACGGAGGTCAGAGGAATTGTGAGCAGGATGCCAAGGCTGCCGATCAGCGCCTGCAAAATTTCGACGACGATCATTTCACGGTTCAGCAGCGAAAGAATCGAACGGTTATAAGCGGCAAGCAGTAAAACGGTCGAAAGCGAGCTTCCGATATATGCAAGGACTAATGTGTTCGCCATCGTGCCAATCATATCCTGACCAATGGCAAACCCCGATTTTACCATCAGGAAAAAATCCGGATGCTCGGTGTTTCTGCAGACTTCATACAGCGACGTCGCAACTGATACGGCGACATCCATCACAGCCCCGATCGCGCCGATGATGATCGCAGCAAAGATGATTGCCTTCATATCGATAGGGTTCTCGCCGTTTAAAAATTGCAAATAATACGATTCTTCGTCGACCATTCCTGTCAAGCTCATGATATGGCTCATGAAAAACATAAGCCCTCCGGACGCCAGCACGCCCCCCGCACATCCAAGTCCGGCCCCGAGGCTTTTCATATTGGCTCTTGTGACGATCAGCAGCGTCATGGCTACGATATACGAGCAAACAAGCATCGACCAGACATAAATGTTTTTTCCGGACAATATCGCCGGGATCAGCACCAGAAAGATCGCCGAGCAGGTGAACCCCATCGACAGAATGGTATCAAATCCTTTCATTCGTCCAAACAGGAGCAGGCACACCGCAAAAAACAGCCCTAATCCAATCAGCGCGTCGCTCCTGACATCCTGTGACGCATACCATGTATCGGCGTCATAAACGCCCGACTGGTCTTTGGTGACCAGAAATTTGACACCCGGCTGCGCCTCCTTGATTGGGAGGGGCTGCATCGGGTTAATCAGCTGCATTGCTTCCAGTTCCTCTCCCTTGTGGATACCGCTGAGGATCACCGCGCGAAATTTGATATTAATGTTGTCGCCAGGCATCCCCGCATATTCGGGTTTTACCGTCTCTTTACTGAGTATTTCGATTACCCTGACTTTTTCGACCGAGGCAGTTTCGGCTCCGCTGAACGATGTCAGCCCCTGAACGGCAACCCTGTTTCCGAGAATGATACAGAGTAATGAAGCCGCGACCGTCGCTAGCCAAATGAGCTTCTGTTTCAATTGAGGCTCTCCTCTTTCCGCGGTTTTTTAAACTTCAAACAATGCGCTGAGGCAGTCGGCGCAAAGATCTTCACCAATCACGCAAAGCCGCCCGGTATAATCCGGGGCGCACGGGCGGATTTCTGTTTCATCCGGGACATAGTCAAACTGTACCCATTCCCCGTTTTCAACCGGAACAATCCCTTTCGCCCGCAGCACGTTTCCATATTCCGAGTTCATAGACAGGCTGTTCAAAGCATCCTGAAGCCGCGCCCGGGTAAACTGCCTGGGCGTTTCCACGCCCCATGTTCCAAATACTTCGTCAGCCGCGTGATGATGTTCACAGCATGAGGCGTCATCTGTTTCATGTTCATGGCCGCAGGAACAGCCCTGCGGGTGATCATTATGTTCATGTTCATGTTCATGGTCATGGTCGTGATCACAGGTACAGTGTAACCCGTGTTTGTGTGGCTGCTGTGTCGCAGCCACCGCATGCTCAATAAACGAACGGGCCGTATCAGATTCCGCGGCTGCCACAATCCGTTCCCCCGCCAGTTCTTCCCAAGGGGTGGTGATCACATTCGCCTTAGGATTGCGCTTCTGGATATCCAGAACCACCTCTCGCAGTTTTTCTTCCTGCATCTTCTGCGTCCTGCTGAGAATGATCGTCTTTGCATGTTCAATCTGATTGGTGAAGAATTCTGCAAAATTTTTCACATAGATCCGATATTTCGTGGCATCCACCACAGATATACACATATTCAGTTTCAATTCGTCCGTCTGCACAGCACGTTCACAGGCTTTGATAACATCTGACAGCTTACCGACACCGGACGGTTCGATGATAATACGTTCCGGAGAAAAACGCCGGACAACCTCCTTAATCGCTTTTGTAAAGTCGCCGGAAAGCGTACAGCAGATGCAGCCCGAATTCATTTCCTGAATCTCAATCCCGGCTTCACGGAGAAATCCGCCGTCGATCCCAATCTCCCCGAACTCATTTTCCACCAGCACAACTTTTTCAGTGGAAAATGATTCTTTCAGCAGCTTTTTGATCAGTGTCGTTTTTCCTGCCCCCAAAAATCCGGATATAATATCAATCCTCGCCATCGTTACAATCCTTTCAAAATCCCACAACCGGGCTCTTCTTAATATATGGATGAATATCCTCATGCTGTCTTTGCAAAATTTGAGATGCGCTCAACAGCAAACAAGAACCATTTGCATTTCATACTAGAGCTATTTTCAGGCACTGTCAAGGCAATTCAAAATAGTTTTAAAAAAATTTTCATTTTCATGGAAGATTTGACACACAGCAAATGCAATAGTATACTGTGAGGGAAGAAACGATGATTTCGGGTGAAACGATGGCAAACGATATTTTAAAAATAAATGCCTTAAAAAATACCAGAAGCCGCCAAACTGTGCTGCATATCATAGAAGATGCGGCTGTATCTTTGACTGCGGAAGACATCTATGCCAAAGCCTTTCAGAACGGTGAACCCGTTACACTTTCCACTGTTTACCGCACACTGTCTACCCTGTCTGAAAAAGGAGTTCTGCTCAAAAGCATCAGCCAGGATGGCAAAACCTATTATCAGCTGAGCAGTCACCAGCATAAGCATCGTCTGGTTTGCACGGCCTGCAATGAAATCATATTGATTGAGAACTGCCCGTTAGAATCACTGGAAGCGGAACTGGAAAAGAAAACAGGCTATACGATTAACGGGCATAGTTTGGAATTCTGCGGAATCTGTCCAAAGTGCGCCAAAAAAGCAAAAAACAAAGCATAGCAGGGAGCGGGTGTTCTGCCCCCTGCTGCAATAACCACGATTTCATCAGCGCAGGAACAAAATTTGTTCCTGCGCTTTTTGTGATTGCTTTCTATTGAAAACGCAATCATAAAGCTTGAAATTTGGATAACGCGGACAGAACTATATTTCTGTTATGATATTCGAAAGTCAAATTTTTTTCGGATGACCTTATAAAAAATGCAAATCGTTACGAATTGTTTATTGACCTATAAATACTTGGAGCCGTTTTCAGGCGAAATTATGTGGATTTTTTTCCAAATATCGCTTGATTCTTTTTATGATATAATGGAACAGAAAAATTTGCTTGGGAGGGATATTCATTTGAAGGAAATTGATCAGATTGCAGTGCAATCCCGCACAGATGAAACCACACTAAATACACTGATTGCGCAAAGTGAATTTTTTATTATAAAAACCGCTTCGAAAATAACCCACCGCTATATCTCCAAAAGCGACGACGAATGGGCGATTGCACTGCAGGCCTTTGTACAAGCCGTTGAAGGCTATCAATTGGACAAGGGCAGCTTTTTTAGTTTTGCAGATAAAGTGATCTGCCGAAGGTTGATTGATTACCAAAGAAAGCAAAATAAATACGCACATGAAATCGCAGTGGACCCTTACATCTTTGATACTCCTTCAGAAACGGAGGAAGAAGAAATTGCCGTGACACAGGCGGTTTCAAAAACGGTTTCTCAAAGAAGCGACGATTCGCTGAAATACGAAATCGAAGCAGCCAATGAAGTTCTAGCGCAATTTGGTTTTTCCTTTTTTGACCTTGTCTCCTGTTCGCCCAAAGCGAAAAAAACAAAGCTTGCCTGCGCTGAAATTATTCGATATATGGTCAACCACCCTGAACTGCTGGATACTTTATCGCGTACCAGGCAGCTGCCGCTGAACCGTATTGAAAAAAATGCGCAGATACCCCGAAAAATAATCGAACGCTACCGAAAGTATATTATAGCGGCGGTAGTGATACTATCCGGAGAGTATCCTTACCTCGCAGATTATATACGCGCCATTGGAAAGGAGCTGTGCAAATGAGAGGAATCGTGATAGATTTTAGAGATAGTTACGCTGCGGTTCTTTCCGACGATGGCAATATCGTGAAGTTGAAAAATCAAAACTATACGATCGGACAGGTGATTGATTTGAAAGAACAGTCGTTTTATCAAGCGAAAAAACATACAAAGTGGCTGGCTTCCGCAATATCGGCGGCTGCCTTAGTTTGTGTTCTGGGTACCACAGCATGGGCATATGCCACTCCTTATTCTTATGTCAGCCTTGATGTCAACCCTTCGGTGGAATACTCCCTAAACCGTTTCAAGCGGGTTCTGACCGTTAAGGCAGTAAACGACGATGGGAAAGAAATTATAGAAGAATTAGGCATAAAGAAGCTCAAGCATAAGCCGATTGAGGAGGCCATCTCCCAGACTGTCCTCCAGATTGCCGAAAACGGCTATTTCGAAGGCGCTGAAGAAGGCGGAATTGTGATTGCAACCGCCGGGGACAATTCAGAAGAAGCGGAGAGCCTGGCGGAGGAGCTTCAGCAGCAGGTTGAGGAAACTGTGGAAGAAACTGGCGACGACGTTGCAGTTGAGGCCATCAGTGTCGGATTGGAACGCGTTCAGGAAGCCAGACAGCTGGGCGTAACCCCAGGAAAGCTCAATCTTGTGGAAAAGCTGCAGGCCAGCGCGGGGGACTCTGAAACGATCAGCACGGAAGATTGGCTGAACAAACCGGTCAAGGAGATCATGAAGGCCATCAAGGAAACTAAAAAAGCTGCGAAGGCAGGCAAAGACGCTGAGGAACCAACAGACTCTGAAAGCTCTTCGAGCGAAGAATCCTCCAGTTCATCGGAGAGCGAATCTTCTTCTGAAGCGTCGTCTTCCACTGCAAGCATTGAGACAGCAGATACCAAAGCCGCTCAGGCATCTTCCAAGGCTGCCGAAAAGGAAGCCGCGGTATCCTCCAAAGCTGCTGATAAGGAAGCGTCCGCGTCCTCCAAGGCTGCTGATAAAGAAACGGCTGCGTCCTCCAAAGCTGCTGATAAAGAAGCGGCTGCATCCTCCAAAGCCGCTGCCAAGGAGGAGGCAGCCTCCAAAGCAGCTGATAAGGAAACAACGGAAAAAGCCAGCAAGAGTTCTGGCAATTCGGAGACAAAGTCCACCGATAAGTCCGACAACGGCGGAAATACAGACAACAGTTCCAATAAAGGCTCAAAAAAATAATTCATTTTAAAACGCATGATAAAAATCTCCAGGCCGGTGCCAGCGCCGGTCTGGAGATTTGTTTTAAAAACATAGTTCCGGATTCCGATTATTTTGCCAAATATTTTTCAATCCGCTCGCGGTTAATCGCATCATAATTGAGTACGCGGCGGTCATATTCGCCTTCCATATATTGGGAAGTCAGCATGAAATCCGCGGTGGAACGGTTATAAGCAATCGGCACATCATAAACCGCGGCAATACGCAAAAGAGCTTTGACATCCGGGTCATGCGGCTGCGCTTCGAGAGGGTCCCAGAAAAAAATGACAAAGTCAATTCTGCCTTCCACAATACGCGCGCCGACCTGCTGGTCACCGCCGAGCGGGCCGCTGTTATAAGCGGTTACCGGAAGGTTGGTTTTTTCCGCAATCAGGCGGGCGGTCGTTCCTGTTCCGCAAAGGAAATGATTCTTTAATATCTCCTGATTAGCCTGCACCCATTCAATCATTTCTTCTTTTTTGTTGTCGTGCGCAATCAGCGCAATATGTTTTTGTCTGCCGATTGTAAAGTGAATATATTTATCCTCAATCATTGCTATGCCTCCCTGCAGTTAATTTGATCAAGATCATTTCATGCATCCTTTTTAATCTGATTTACCTTCCTTATTATACCAGACATCTTGTGATGAAACAATCTAATTTTTATTTATGGGCTGTAAAATTCAGCCTGCGCTGATAACCATTCTTTTTTCACGAATAATAACAGCGAAACAAACCTATGAACGATAAGGACGCGATAGCTGTATATGGAAAAACGCGAAAAAGGGTTATCGGCTTGGCAGCTGACGATGATGGCGCTGGGAACTGTAATAGGCGGGTCTTTTTTTCTGGGTTCCTCAGTCGCCATTCACGCTTCCGGGCCTTCTATTCTAATTGCTTATATCATTGGCGGACTGCTGGTCTATTTTATCCTGTTTGCCCTTTCTGAAATGACGGTGGCAAATCCCGATTCCGGTTCTTTCCGCACATTTGCGGCACAGGCGTTCGGCAAGGGAACCGGTTTTGTGGTGGGATGGGTCTACTGGACGGGAATGGTTCTGGCGATGTCCAGCGAAGCCACCGCCGTTTCCATCCTGGTACGGGAGTGGCTTCCGAATATGTCCCTGCCCCTGCTTGGCGGCGGCATCATTATCGGCGTCACCCTGCTGAACCTGCTAGGCGCTGATAAGCTCAGCAAGCTGGAAAGCGGCCTTGCAATTATTAAATTGTTTGCAATTTTTTCCTTTGTAATCATGGGGGCGCTATTGATCTTTGGGGTTTTTCCGCAAAACGCCGCTGCGGGAGCTCAGGAACTGACACGGGAGCCTTTGATGCCCGGAGGATTAAAAAGCGTTGCGGGCAGCATGCTGATCGTGATGTTCTCCTACGCGGGCTTTGAAATCATCGGGCTGGCATCTTCAGAGGTGGAAAACCCTAAAGAAACGATTCCGAAAGCGATCCGCTATACGGTCTTTTGTCTGGTCGGATTCTATATTATCTCCATTGCCGTTCTGCTCTTTCTGATTCCGACCGCTGAAATTAATGAAAGCACCAGCCCGTTTGTGGCCGCTTTGAACCGGCGCGGTTTTGGATGGGCGGGAACTGCCATCAATCTGGTACTGATTACGGCGATCCTTTCGACGATGCTTGCCTCCATGTTCGGCCTGGGACGTATGATGCGCTCCCTGGCGGAAGAAGGGCTTGCGCCCGGTTGGCTGCAGGACCATAGGGATGTTCCCTATCGCGGCATTCTTTTTTCCGGCTTTGGCATGCTCTTAGGGCTGGGGCTTGGAATGCTGCTGCCGCGTGTTTACCTTTTTTTAATCAGCTCCGGCGGTTTCGCTCTGCTGTTCACCTATGTCATCATCATGGCAACGCATATCCGTTTCCGCAAAAAAAACGGCTGCCCGCCGGACGGGAAATGTCAGCTGTGGGGATTTCCGTTCACTTCCCTGTTTGTGTTGCTTTCCCTTGTCATCATCATTGTCAGTATGCCGTTTGTGTCCGGGCAGACTTCGGGGCTAATCGCCGGGATATCGCTGATTCTTTTTTACTTTATCTGCTATGTGGCAATGCAATTCTTAAACCGCATACGAAAGAATCAACCGCAAAGGCGGCAGAATCTTCGCGGTCTTCAGGCAAGGTTCTCAGCCGAAACCGCTGAAGAATTAATCGATCCGCCTCAAGAGAACAAAAAGGAGAACGGCGATAACTAGATCGCATGAAAAAGGTGCCGCTGCTAAACGCAGCGGCACCTTTTTCATAACTGATTCTGTTACTGGGGCGAGTGAGAATGTCCTGCGCAATGATCGCAGCCGGAGCAACCTCCTGTGCACTCGCCGTTCTTTTGCTTTTTCCAGGTATATCTGATTGCAAGCGCCATAGCGCCAATTACAATTCCACCGATAATCCAGGTTGCCATAAAATCAAATCCTTTCTTAGACGCCCGCTTTTACAGCAGTTAATGTCTTTGCTTTTTCCGGATGGTACGAGCGCAGCAGAAGCCACACGATAACTGCCACCATGATGATAGCGAGCACCGCACCGACTCCAAACGATGCCCCCATAAAAATAACCGAGCCAAGCTGGTTGATGATAAAGGCCAGCACATATGCAAGCAAAGTCTGATAACCGACCGCGATCAATGTCCATTTCCAACCGCCCATTTCCCGCTTGATCGCACCAATAGCAGCAAAGCAGGGTGCGCAGATGAGGTTAAACACCATGAAGGACATCGCGGTAACGGAAGTAAGCATTGCGGAAACGCTGTTCAGCAGCGTGGGATCATCCTCGGCCACTTCACCAAGGCCAAACAGGACACCGAATGTTCCGACGACATTTTCTTTAGCCACAAGCCCGGTAATTGTCGCAACGGTTGCCTGCCAGGTGCCGAATCCAAGGGGAGCGAAGATCGGAGCAACGAAGCCGCCCAACACAGCCAGTAAGCTTACTTCCGCATCGACCATGCCAAACGCGCCGTCGGCAAACCCGAAGTTGGAAAGGAACCACACGATACCACAGGCGGCAAAGATAATAGTACCAGCTTTAATAACGAAAGATTTTCCGCGTTCCCACATATGGATCAAAACACCCTTTGCACCCGGAATATGATACTGGGGCAACTCCATCACGAAAGGTGCCGGATCTCCCGCAAACAGGCGGGTCTTTTTGAGAATCACGCCTGAAAGGATAACCGCGCCCACGCCGAGGAAATACATGGCCGGCGCAACCCAGGTCTGGTCCGGGAATAGCGCTCCGCCGATCAGCGCAATGATAGGCAGTTTCGCGCCGCAGGGGATAAAGGTTGTTACTATGATCGTCATTTTGCGGTCTTTTTCATTTTCAATCGTACGTGAAGCCATAATGCCGGGCACACCGCATCCGGACGCGATCAACATCGGGATAAAGCTTTTCCCCGAAAGGCCGAATTTGCGGAAAATCCGGTCCATAATAAAGGCGACGCGCGCCATATAACCACAATCCTCCAGAACGGATAGGAAAAAGAAGAGGATGAGCATCTGGGGAACAAATCCCAGCACCGCGCCTACACCGCCAATGCAGCCGTCCACGATCAGCCCAATGAGCCATTCAGCAGCGCCTACATTTTCAAGGAAAGCTGTAACAGCAGGCTGGATAGTTTCCGCAAACAGCGTATCGTTGGTCCAGTCGGTTACAATCGTTCCCAGCCAGGAGACAGATACAAAATAGACCACCCACATCACCGCTGCAAAGATAGGCAGCGCCAGCCAACGGTTGGTGACAATCCGGTCTACTTTATCGGAAGTCGTCATTCCGGTGGTCTTTTTATGTACACAGGTCTTTACAAGTTTGCCGATATATTGGTAGCGTTCATTGGAAATAATACTTTCGCTGTCATCATCAAACTTTTTCTCGCAATCGACTATGATTTCTTCCAGGTGATCCTTTGTTTCCTGTGTAAATCCACAGCGTTCCATCACCTTTTCATCCCGCTCGAACAGTTTGATTGCATACCAACGGGATTTTTCCGAAGAGACAATTTCGCTTATCAGGCTTTCAATCTGCTCCAGCGCATCTTCCACCCGCTTGTCAAACGTATGCTGCGGAACGGTCTGCACACGCTGTTTTGCCAGCAAAACGGCCCGTTCCGCAGCTTCCTTTGAGCCGATTCCCTTCACCGCGGATGTTTCAACAATTTCACAGCCGATTGCTGCGGACAATTTTTGCGTATCAATCCGGTCGCCGTTCTTTTTCACGATATCCATCATGTTCAGCGCAACAACTACCGGGATTCCCATCTCGGTCAGCTGGGTCGTCAGATAAAGGTTACGCTCAATATTGGACGCATCCACCAGATTGACGATGATATCCGGTTTTTCATCGATGATATAATTTCTGGTCACCACTTCTTCCAGCGTATAGGGAGACAGTGAATAAATTCCGGGCAGATCGGTCACGATCACGTCTTTGTGACCACGAAGCTTTCCTTCCTTCTTCTCCACTGTTACGCCCGGCCAGTTGCCCACATATTGGGAAGAACCGGTTAAATCATTAAACATTGTCGTTTTGCCGCAGTTCGGATTTCCTGCAAGTGCTATCGTAATTGACATTTCGTTAAACCCTCCTCCGCGGGGACGCCCCGCTGATTGCTGTACAGCCGTTTTTTGATTAGCATCAGCTAACCTCCGGGAACAAAAAAACGCGGTTCCCCGCAAACTATTCGACAAGGATCTTCTCGGCGTCTCCCTTGCGAATGGTTAGCTCGTATCCCCGCACAGTAACCTCCACCGGATCGCCCAGGGGAGCCACTTTACGAACAAAGATCGCCGTGCCTTTTGTGATGCCCATGTCCATAATCCGACGTTTCAGCGCTCCTTCCCCTTCCAGTTTTGCCACTGTAACAGTTTCCCCGCATTTTGCGGTTCTCAATGTCTTCATGTTTTTCCGCCCTTTCTATCAAACCATAATCCGGTTGGCCATACTTTTACTGATTGCCACCCGAGAATCCTTGACGTTGACAATCAGATTTCCGCCAAGCTCGGAAATCACTGTCACAACTCCGCCTTCCACAAAACCGAGGCTTTCGAGAAAGCGCCTGGTCTCATCTTTCCCGTTTATTTTTTTCACCGTGTTGACCGTACCGGAACCGACCATTGTTAACGGCATCACTATTCCTCCTTTTATGGCTGCTGATTGCCCTTCCTGTAGTTAGATAAAGCTAACTTTTAATCCATCTGTAGTTTACCACGGCTAACCAGATTTGTCAATGCTGTTTTGAATATTTTGAAGGGGTTGAGATGGAATCGGCAACGTGCTACAATAAAACAGACAACCGCATTAAAAATCATGCAATTCAGATAATAAACGATCTTTACAGGAGGTGCCGGAATGAAAATACACGAATCGGCTGAAAATTATTTGGAGACAATTTTAATATTAAAAAAAGAAAAAGGAGCTGTGCGTTCAATCGATATTGCGCAAAAAATGAACTTCAGCAAACCCAGTGTCAGCCATGCCATGTCTCTTTTCAAAGAAAACGGCTATATTGTCGTTGACAGGGACGGTTGGATTGAGCTGACGGAATCAGGGCTGGAAATTGCCGAGCGAATCTATGAACGTCACCAGTTAATTACCCGTTGGCTGACAGCTCTGGGGGTTCCGTCTGATATTGCCGCACAGGATGCATGCAAAATTGAGCATGATATCAGTGAATTGACTTTCCAAAAAATGAAAGAACATGTGGGAAATTTATAAAATTTTTAAATTTTCATGTTGACATTCCCCTGTTTCTATGATAATATCCGCTTAGTTAGTTAAGACTAACCACGTAAGGTTATGATCTGGAAATGGGGGATTTTAATGAGTGTCGTCATTGTTGGCGGAAACGAACGAATGGAAACCCAATATAAAATGATCTGCAAGCAGTTTGGCTACAAAGCAAAAGTTTTCACCAAGATGCCGGCAGATTTCAGAAAGCAGATTGGCAGCCCGGACTTGCTGATTTTATTTACCAGTACGGTTTCCCATAACATGGTCAGCTGTGCCGTACAGGAAGCCGACCGCTGTAAAACCTGTATCGCTCGTTCCCACAGCAGCAGTTCCTGCGCGTTAAAAGATATTCTAAAGGAACAAATTTGTTCCAGAATGCAGGCTTAACAGAATACCAAAACGCCCTGTCCGCAGAAACGGACAGGGCGTTTTAACTGGTTCTCAGGCTCTGATATATTCACATGCCGCCAGCGCGGCAACCGCGCCGTCGGCCGCCGCGGTCGCAAGCTGCCGAACCGTCTTGGTGCGGCAGTCCCCCGCGGCGAAAATGCCATCCACATTGGTTTTACAATCCTCGCCGGCAATAATATAGCCCGCCTGGTCCAACTGTACAGGCGGCGAAAACGCGCTGTTTTCCGGCATCTGCCCGATTGCGACAAACAAACCGCTGACCTCAATCACACGGGTTTCCTTCGTTTTCGTATTCTGAACCTCTATGGCTTTCAGCCTCTCATCCGCGATCAGTTTCACGATATTCGTGTCAAGGACAAACTCCAGATTCGCTTTCTGCCGGAGCGCTTCCACCTGCTTATGCTCTCCGCGGAATGAATCGCGGCGATGGATGAGATAGACCTTTTCGCAGTAGCCGGTCAAAAAGGCCGCGTCCTCCAGAGCTGTATTGCCGCCGCCGTTTACGGCAACCGGTTTGCCCTTATAGAATGCGCCGTCACAGGTAGCGCAGTAAGAGATCCCCTTGCCGATCAGTTCCTGCTCCTTTGCAAGGCCCAAAGGACGGTTTTTCGCTCCGGAAGCCAGAATCACCGCCCGGCAGGCATATTCCTTTTCTTCCGTCACCACAATTTTCTGCACGCCGTCTTTCCTGATTTGCGTTACCCTGGCGATTTCAATTTCCGCGCCCAGTTCCATCGCCTGCTCATACAGATTTGTGGCGAATTCAAATCCGGAAATCTTTTTGATCCCGGGATAGTTTTCCACCTCCGGTGAGGTAACGATCTGCCCCCCATAAGAAGCACTTTCCAATACAAGAACTTTTTTGCCGGCACGAACACCATAGATCGCGGCGGAAAGCCCCGCTGTTCCCGCGCCTATAATGATAATATCGTACATGTTCCAGCCTCCCTTTTTGCTTTAAGCCGTCCCTGCGGGTCCCGCTGCGTAATTGACCGGCTTTTTCTATCATTCTTCGGAGAATTCTCCTGTTGTATTCGTTTATTTTAGGATAGCTTACCATATTTTACAAAAAAAGTCACGGTTTTTCCTGTTTTGCCCGTTTTTCAGATACCGGTACAGCAAATACGGCGGCCACCGTGCCGCCGTATTTGCTGGCTGTTATTCTTCAATCATTTTGAGGATTTTTGCTTTTGACTGGACGCCGACCGATGTACTGATAACCTTCCCGTCTTTCAAAACGGCAAGCGTCGGGATGCTCATAACTCGAAACACGCCCGCCAATTCCGGCTGTTCATCGACGTTTATCTTGCAGATTTTCGCATAAAGCGCTTCCTCGGCGACCTCGTCCACCAGCGGGGAAAGCATTTTGCATGGCCCGCACCAGGATGCCCAAAAATCGATCAGCACGGGCTTTTGAGATTTCATGACTTCCTGCTCAAAATTGTCTTTTGTTACTGTTACAACTGACATAAGATCGTCTCCTTTAATCTTCATATTACAAAATGGTTATGTGGCTTGTTATGCTTCTATTATACCCATTTGAACTTCTTTTTCTGTGAGCAAATCACAAAACGGCTTTGTAATATCCATTTTATGAACCACCCTTTATTTTGCCTGTGCGCTTCCCATGGTTTTTCGCCTTGCAAATCAGCTGTGTCGCGGTACCCATCGGGCAGTAAACGCACCAGCTGCGCGGTTTATACAACAGCATGGTCGCAAATCCCAGCACCGTGGAAGTCAGCATCACGCTGTAAAATCCGAAAGCGAACTGCGCCGCCCACGGCGCGATTCCCTGCGCGGAATAAGCCCAGTTCCAGGGAAGCCGGATCGTCCAGATAAGCGTAACGACCTGTTTTAAGCCGGCCGCACCGGCAAAGACCATATAGGTTGAGAACAGCATATTGAAAAACATGATAAAGAAGAAAATCAAAAAGCCGTAGCGGAACCATCTGCTGCGCAGAAAAGACGGGATTTCTTTTTTACGTGACAGGCCGTGCCGATTTCCCAGAAGTTCAAACAGCTGTCCTCTGCCGCAATAGTGGTTGCAATAGGCTTTATCGCCTTTCAATACCGCAATCAGCACCGGAATGAGAAAGCAAAGCATCCCCAACCATGCAAACAGGATATTCACAAACCCAAGCAGGAGATAAACCGCCGAGGCAATCCAAAGAAATTGGTACCAGTGTTTCTTCTTCATCAGCCGTTTCCCTCCGCCATTTGAATGACTGAAGCCGGACAGACTGCTTTACATTTTCCGCATCCCACACACAGGGTCTGCTCTATTTGGGCGTGCATTCCTTTTTCAATATGGATTGCACCTTTCGGGCATACAGGCACACAGCAGCCGCATGCAACGCATTCCTCCTGTGCAACAACCGCACGTTTTCTTGTTTTGACAGACAAACAGACAACACCACCTTCTTTTTATACTGAAAGTATATAGAAAGAAAGCGGTGCTGTCTGTAACCAAATCACGAACGAGCCCCACCGATTCGGCGAACCGGAAGGGCTTGTCTTTTCATCCTGTCAAAATTATGCGACCCCGATCGTCAGCAGAATATTCGCAAAAATGCGTTTTTCGCCTGTGGAAATAGAGAGGCGAACCGCGGGTTCGCTGCAGGCATCATAGAATTCAAACCGATCGATTCCTTCCAGCGTCATACCCGGCAGCAGCTTTTCGAACTCACTGAAAATCTCCGGACGGCTTCCGTCACCGGGTTCCATCACTTCCGCTTTTTCCACGTTAATACCGCCCAAAAGCGCTTCCAGAACCTGCGTAACGGTTGGAATCCCCGACGCTACACCCAGGTAGACCTTCTTGGAATCCCCCGTCTTGCTGTCAAGCGGATAGTTTCCGTCGGCAATCAGGATTTTGTCCCCGTGTCCGCAGAGGGACAGCGTTTTCATGATTTCCGGATTGATGCAGGATGTCTTCAACATGGCTGGTTCCTCCCTTATTTTTCGTTGTCGCGCAGTTTACCTAGCGACCCGCCCGGATGCCAGGTAACGTATTCCTGCGGCGATAATCCACGAATAGACTGCAGAACAATGCTCAAGCCCTGAAGTACCAGAATTTCTGCCAGAATCGAGGCGCGGGGCGCGCGGTTGAGCGGTCCGCCTTCCTCTTTGACGCCGGCAAACAAATGAGCGTCGGAAATTTTCGCAAGCCAGCTCTCCGGATTTCCGGTAACGCCGATGATTTTGCAGCCGTTATTTTTGATTGCCGTTGCGGTCGCTTTTAATTCGGCGGTTTCCCCGCTGTTGGAAATGCAGATCACCACATCGCCCGGAACGAGCTGCCCGCAGGAGCCGTGCACCGCCTCCGTTCCATGCAGGAAATAGGTCGGCGTACCGGTCGAAGAGAGCAGCGAAGCCATATAATTTGCCACATGGCTTGGCTTCCCGATTCCCGTGATATGCACGCGGTTTTTGTTTTTCTGCGCGTCCAGAATGACCTGCACCGCATCGTCATAAGCATCGTTTCCGATTGTATCGGCAAATGCGTTAAATTCTGTTTTCGCTTTTTCCAGAAAGACATGAAGTGCCTGTCTGCTTTCCTGATCCATGTGACTGCCTCCTTATTGTCTGAGCGGTGCCAGCATCGCAAGGTCAAACCCGCCGAACTGTTCCCGCTCCATCAAATCAATTACCTCATTCAAAGTCGGCAGGGAAGGCTGGGCGCCCATGCGTGAAACGGTGATCGTCGCTGTATAGCTGGCAAAATCCAGTGCCTGCTGATGCGTAAGCCCGGCGCAAAGCCCGGTTACAAACGCGGCAACAAACGAATCCCCGGCGGCAGTCGGGTCCTTGACCTCCACAACATCCACGCAGGACGCATATGCAAAGTCCTGTGCGCTGGCCACTACCGCTCCATTGCTTCCAAGTGTAATGATAGCGTTTTTTATGCCTTTGTCAAGAAGCGCGCGCACTGCGGACTTCACATCGTCCATATTGACGCCGTTTTGTTTATCCGAGCGGATGGTTACGCCCGTCAGGTCGGCGGCCTCATGCTCGTTGGGTGAAATATAGGCGAGGTGGGAAAGCAGCTCGTCGGACAGCGGCGCGGAAGGCGCGGAATTCAGCATGACCGGCACGCCTTTTTCAAACGCATATCCGGCAACAATCTCGTTAATTTCCATCGAGATTTCCAGCTGGAGGACCACCATGTCGTAAGATGCGATCTCTTCTTTGAGAAAAGCCACCTCTTCCGGTGTGATCTTCATATTCGCGCCCGACACAACAATAATCCGGTTTTTGCTTTTTTGCCCTTCGGATACCTCCAGCAAAATATTTCCGACTGCGGAAGAGGTGTCCGGGTCAACCAATATATGCTCCGTATGGATACCCGCCGCCTTTGCGGACGCAATCAGTTCGCGGCCGAAGCCGTCGTCGCCCACTTTCCCGACCATGGTAACGTCCGCGCCAAGGCGGGCGGCCTGCACGGCCTGGTTTGCACCCTTCCCGCCGGGGGCGGTACGGAAGCTTTTACCCAGAACCGTTTCCCCGGACCCGGGAAATTTTTCAGTGGATACAATCAAATCCATTACGAAACTGCCGACGACTAAGATTTTCGGTTTCTTTAACATACAGGATGTCCCCTTTCCCACTCTATGCCTTATATTCCAAGATGGCTGCGGATTTTGTTTTCCAGCGCAAAGAGGCTGTCAACTTCCATTTTCGCGTTTTTGTCGAACCGGGATGGGTCGGCGCTTCTGGTAACCAGGCTCATCGGAATCCCTTCGAGATTCATATGGTATTTCGCGCTGACAGGGTACAGCCGCATTTCAATCATTGCCGCTTCGGTGATGAAGTCTGCAAGCAGTCTCGCCTTTTCATAATCGGTATCCTTATGGTCAACCGCCCATTTATACAAATCGGGGTGATAGTTTGCCATGATGCCGTTATAGCCCGCGGCGCCATGAGTAACGCTGTCAAAGAAAGAGGCCGCGTTCGCGTTGAAGATTTTCAGCGGGCTGTTCTCAACCACCTTCAGCCGTTCCCTGATCAGCTCGTAATCGCAGCAGGTATCCTTCAGGAACACCATCCGCCCGGATTTTGCGGCATCGGCAAGAAACTCAAGGGGCACCAGCCGCTTAAACGGCATCGGGCACTCATAAATGCCAAAGTCGACTTCGGGGAACCTGTCAAAAATTTCATTTGCATTTTTGACAAATGCTTCTTCATCGTCGCCCTTTTGATCAAGCCGGTTGCTGACGAGCACATATGCTTCCACACCGGTTTTCATCATGGCTTCAATCTCTTCAAACTGTGTCTTTTTGTCCGAATCGGTGTGTCCGGATGCAATCACCTGAATACGCCCGCCCACCGCATCTACAACAGCTTTCGCAATGTCCGTCTTTTCCTGTTTGGTCAGGTAAAACATTTCGCTGGACTGGCAGACAGCAAAGATACCGTTGCAGCCTTTTTGAATATACCAATTGCAGATTTTTTCGATTGCCTGAAAATCCACCTTGTTGTCGTCAGTGAACGGGGTAATCATGGTCGGCCACACGCCGCCGTGGATAGAAAATGCCATTTGAATCACCTCAAGTTAATAATTGATCATACACCGTAGTGCAGGAAGATCTTAGGAAGGAAGAGTACGATGTTCGGAAAATAAGTGATGGCAATCAGTACAACCAGCATCGCGAAAATCGGCCACCAGATTTCCTTGATGACATCTTTGAGCGGTGTTCCCGAAACCCCGCTGGTAATAAACAGCAGCATTCCGAACGGAGGCGTTGACAGGCCGATCATCATGTTAAACACAACAACCAGGCCGAAGTGCACCAGGTCAATCCCCATTGCAGAAACCAGCGGCAGCACAATCGGGATAAAGACGACCTGAATCACGGATGTATCAATAAACATGCCCAAAATTAGGAACGCAATATTGACCAGCAGCAGAAAGACATATTTGTTGTCGGTCATGGAAAGAATCAAATCGCCAACTTTCGCCGCAATCTGTTCTTTGGCGACAATATAGGAAATAGAAGTGGCGGCACCCACCATGAGCGAAACTGTTCCGGTACTCTGAACGGTATCAATCAGGACCTTTTTGAATCCATCCCAGTTTAGCACACGATATGCTAAAACAGCAACCAGCAGAGCATACAATCCGGCAACCGCGCCCGCCTCAGTCGGTGTCATAATGCCGGTATAAATACCAATCAGCAGGATCACCGGCGTCAGGATGGCCGGGATCGCCCGCAGCGTATATTTCAGGTATTCGCTCAGCACCAGCTTGGCGCTGCGGGGATAGTTGCGTTTGCGTGCTATAACCGCAATGTAAACCATCAGCGCAATTGCCAGCAGGACGCCCGGAACCATGCCGCCCATAAACAGGGCGCCGACCGATGCGCCGGAAAGCATGGCGTAGATGACCATTGGAATGCTTGGGGGAAAGATGGGGCCGATGGTTGCAGAGGCCGCTGTAATCGCGCAGCTAAAGCCGTCATCATAGCCCTCGTCGCGCATTGCCTGTATCTCCATTTTGCCCAGACCGGAGGCGTCGGCGATTGCCGAACCGGTCATGCCGGAAAAAATCAGGGATGCCAGAACATTCACGTGACCAAGCCCCCCGCGGAACCGCCCGACAATTCCCTGAGAGAACCCAAAAATCATTTCCGTGACTTTACCGGAATTCATGACGTTTGCCGCAAAAATAAACAGCGGGACCGCGATAATGGTATAATTGGAAAACAACATGCCCATGGTCTGCTGGGCCACCATCTTCACATTGGTTCCGCTAAGTACAAAATAAAAGATACAGGCTGCCATCATGCCCGTCGGAATCGGCATGCGAAGAACAAAGATCAGGACGAATATAATCAAAAATGTAATCAATGCGATATTCATTCGATCCCCTCCTCTCCCTTGATTGCATCGTCAATTGCTTTCTGATAATCAGGGATACTTTCTTCTATCAGTTTTTCTTCAAATTTTTTGCCGCCAAGACCGGTAAAGGTCATAAAATCCGCATAAAGATCTGCAATTGTATAAATCAGCATCAAAATCAGAAATACAATGTACGGAAGATAAATCAGATGCATACCGATTTTCAGGATGCTTGTTTTCTGTACTTTCATAAAAAGAATAAAATCCCAGGTCGGCTTCACACTGATTGCAAATGCCGCCGCAATAATCAGGTTCCCCAAGAAAGCGGTAAACGCTTTCCATTTTACAGAAAGCATATCATAAACCAGTGTAAACATCACATGGCTCTTTTTGCGCTGTGCATAGCATGCGCCGAGCAGCACTGTCCACAGGAAACAGGCCGCAGTGACTTCTGTCGCCCATGACTGGGGGTTCCGCAGGATGTAGCGAAAGAACACCTGAAGGACAAACACACTGAAGAGCCCGACAAATGCGACAACAGGAATATAAAGCTCTAAAATATCACGAACCAGAAAAATCGCTTTTTTGGCTGTCTGTTTCAAATGGCTCCCTTCCCCTTCATTCAATCATTCCACCGTTATGCGCCTAAAGGCAGATGAACGATGTACCCGTATCCAAAGGGGACATACCGCCGGGTCTTCCACGGTATGTCCCCTGCTTTTTAACCGGATTCTGTTTGTTTATAAAATTACTTCGCCATATCCTGAATTTTCTGGAACAGGTCCATATCCCAGGAATCCGTCATTTCTTTGTTTTCAAGATATTTGTCAAGAACCTGCTTGGAGAATGCGTCAATATCCGCATTGTAAATTTTCAGGCCTTTTTCCTTAAAGAACTCAACCAGTTTTTCTTCTTTAGCAACATTGGTTTCGTCGCAGTACTTACGGGCGGCTTCCACGCCTTCCATGACCCAGCCCTTCTGCTCATCAGTCAGAGAATCCCATTTCGCTTTGTTGATGGTCGGCCAAACGCTGTCGACCAGATGGTTTGTCAGGGTGATGGATTTCTGTACTTCATAGAATTTTGCGGATTCCACGGTCGGCAGCGGGTTGTCCTGGCCATCCACGGTACCGGTCTGAAGCGCCAGATACAGGTCGTTAAACGCAATCGGGGTCGGGTTGGCGCCCATTGCCTTGCCAAGGAATACCCACGCGTCGGAGTTCGGCATTCTCAGGTTCACGCCGTTCAGATCGGCAGGCGTTTTGATTTCCTTATCTGCGGAAAGACTGACCTGGCGGGTGCCCAGATAAAATGCGCCCAGCGGCAGGATCCCCTGTTCGTCGCCGATTTTTTTGAATGCTTCTTTTCCGATATCACCGTTCAGGACTTTCGTCATATGGTCATAGCTCTTAAACATATAGCCTGCGGTAAACATCGAAACCCACGGTGAATTTGTGGTCAGCCATGATGCGCTGGAATAGATGAGGTCGCAATCGCCCGCAATCACTGCCGCTGTTTCCGTATCCTGATTGAACAGGGAGCCGGAATCATAGCATTCCACCGTAATATTGCCGTTGGATGCCTTCTCCACAGTTTCTTTAAAAATCTTCTGTGCGTCGGCATGCGCGTCGCCCGGAACTGCCGTGATGGAGAAAACCAGGTTGACGGGCTCGGAAGCCGCGGGAGACGCCGCCTCCGATGCGGCAGGCGCCCCGGAAGAAGCCGGTGCGGAACTGGATGCGGCACCCGAAGAACCGCACGCAGTAAAGAGTGTCGCCGTCATTGCGGCACAAAGCAACATTGACAAAACTTTTTTCATAAACTTTTCCTCCTAATAGTCTCATATGATCACGCCGTTTCGTTCGGCGTCCGAACCTAGTTATAGATGCGTTCCCGCATACGGAGTGAAGCTTCCTGTAAAATTTTTGAGCACCGAAGCAGCATTTCGTCTGTCATCGTCGACGACGGGCCGGATGTGCTTACTCCCGCCACCAGCTGTCCGTGTGTATTGAAAACCGGTACCCCCACACAGCGGACACCGAGATCACGCTCCGCGTTGTCAATTGCATAACCGCGGCGGCGGGTACGTTTCAAGTCCTCCAGAATCCGGTCATACTCCAGCATGGTATTGGGCGTAAATGCCCGCCTTTCCGTCGGAATCCGCTGAGGCCATTCATCCTGCGGCATAAACGCCAGCATTGCCTTGCCGATCCCGGTACAGAACAGCGGCGCTTTTTCGCCGAGGATGTCCCGGTATGGCAAAACCCCGATTTTGGAGCGGGGATGCACCACATACAGGTAAAGCACATTGGTTCCGCGCGGCAAACCGAAATAAACAATTTCATCCGTCTGCTTTGCGATATCATCCAAAATATCGTAGACAGCTTTAGGATATCCAAGATGCTGGTTAATAATAAAGGAGTATTCCAGCATTTTCAGTCCCAGACAGTATTTCCCGTTTGGCAGGTGTTCAACGTACCCAAACTGCTGAAAGGTCGACATGATGTTGTGCACATTGCTTTTATTGACGCCCAGCAGCTCACTGATCTGTGTGATTCCAAGCTCCGGCTGCTGAACAGTAAAACATTCCAATATGCGAAGTGATTTTGCAAGGGATTTTACTTTTGAGTCTTCCTGATCCATAGCAGCCTCCGTTCTTGTCGAGAAACGTCGTTCTCCATTAGAGAACTTTGTTCTTAATTTCTAATTGTATTATAGCAAATAGTCACCTAATTTTTCAAGGTGTCAAACATAATCTTGTATCCTATCACAATTGTAATTTTTAAATCTGGTCAGATTACAGACTCGATTCTCTAATAGAGAACAAAAAGCGCTTTTTTTAATTCATTGTTCTGATATAGAGAACAATAAACTCGAATTTTAGAAATATGTTCTGTTATCCGAAACAATTTAAACAAATCCGTATAATCCAATTCTTTTGCACGATACTGAAAAGATGCTTTATCATGCAACAGACCGCCACCTGCGCAGAGTCATCTGTATACATGTCTATATACGCATTTTACACAGAACAAACAATTTTGAACTTAATTGACATCCGGAATTTGTATACAGGTAAAAACTCTGATTCCAAGCTGGAATTCCAAGTACCCTCATGCTATAATAATGACTAATTGATTTTTGAAGGCGGGAAGGGATCGGTATGGACGCGAATACAAACAGTGATGCAATTTATCAGATTCTTGAAAAGGAAATTATCGATTTGGTGATCAAACCGGGGACTTCCCTGAGCGAAAACGAGCTTTGCGGCAGGTTCCATGTATCCCGTACCCCTATCCGCAGTGTTCTTCAGCGTCTGCAGGAAAACGGTTTGGTAACCATTATTCCTTATAAGGGAACCGCTGTGACGCTGCTTGATTTTGACATTATCAATCAGATCATCTACCAGCGGGTTGCTGTGGAAACCATGGTCCTGCGGGATTTTATGAAACTCTGCAATCCCATGCTGCTGGAGAATATCCGGTATACCGTTCGCAGGTCGGAGCTTTTAATTGATGGGGATTTTGAGGTAAGCGACTTTTATGACCTGGACAGCCAGCTGCACGAAATCTGGTTCTATGAAACAAAAAAGCCGTATTTATGGGACATGATTCAAAAAGCGCAGAGCAACTATTCCCGCTTCCGCATGATGGATATTGTTGAAGTGCACAATTTTGCTGAAATCGTTTCGGAACACCGGGAAATGCTCGACGCCATAGCCCGGAAAGATGCACCCGCGATTGAGCCGCTGCTTACCAGGCATCTTTACGGCGGCATCACAAGGCTTGGCAGCCGTCTTTATACGGAATTTCATGATTATTTTGCACAGAAATAAGAGTACGGACTTGCATTTTATAAAGCATAATGCTAATATGTAGGAAAACAAAGGTTGGATACAATTCCGGCCGGAAAGGGCAGATATGGATGCGATTGGAGCAACCAGCAAATCGATCTATTCCGTGCTGAAAGAGGAAATATTGAATCTTACGATCAAACCTGGCCAGCAGATTTCCGAAAGTGAAATCTGCGTGCGCTTTAACGCCTCCCGCACACCTGTACGTGCCGCATTTCAGCGCCTCAAGGATGCCGGGCTGCTGACCATCATTCCCTATAAAAGCACCACTGCCTCTCTGCTGGACTTTGACCAGATAGAACAATCGATTTACATGCGTGTCGCCGTTGAAACAATGGTGGTTCGTGACATGATTCGGGAATGCGATCCCTTTGTAATCGAAAAAGTAAAGGCGGCGATCCACAGGCAGGAGGTTCTTCTGTCCGGCGAAATCGACCCTCACGATTTTTACGCGCTGGACTCTGCTCTCCATGGTATCTGGTTCTCGTACGTTCATAAGGAATCTTTGTGGAAGTTAATTCAGCGCATGCAGGTTCACTATATGCGTTTCAGGATGCTGGACATTGTTGCCGTGCAAAACTATCAGGAAATCTACGAAGAGCATGTTGCTTTATTGCGGGCTATCTGCGATAAGGACGTCGACCTGATTGAACCTTTGATACGGCGTCACCTCTACGGCGGCATCAAACGGCTTGGAGATCGGATTTACACCAAATTTGCGGATTGTTTTACGAAAAAAGCAGAAGATGAACACGAATAAATAGTTACCCCCCGGCAAAGCCGGGGGTTCTCCATATGCGGGCAAAGCCCTGTTTTACTAGCTGCGCCTCAAGGCGCTGGTACGGTCTGCCAATTGCAAAAGTTTGTTACTTGCTACCCGTAAACGGGTTTACGTACTCCTTGAGTGTCATCTGGTCTTCAACCTGATCTTCTTCCAGTTGATTTTTGATATATTGGGCTATTGCTTTATCATTCTTCCCTGCCGTATCCACAAAATAGCCCCTGCACCAGAATGTCCGGTTTCCATACTTGTATTTCAAATTCGCATGCCGCTCAAATATCAGCAAGGTACTCTTTCCTTTGAGAAATCCTACGAATCCGGAAACGCTCATCTTTGGTGGTATTTTCACCAACATGTGTATATGGTCCGGACACACCTCCGCTTCTATGATCTCCACCTGTTTCCAGTTACATAACTCCCTCAGTATTTTTCCTATCTCAGCCCGCATATTTCCGTATGTTACTTTTCTTCGATACTTTGGGGCAAACACTATATGGTATTTGCAATTTCAGCTCGTATGATTTAAACTATCTATATCATTCGTCTTCATGTCGAATGTTCCTCCTTTTGATATGTCTCGTTGCAGTTGGCAGACCGCAGCTTCATTATATCAAAAGGAGGTTTTTTGCTATACTCATCGCTAAAGCTTTTTTGAACTCCCGGCACAGCCAGGAGTTTTCGTACGACAATAAGAAAGCAGAATCCCCCGGCCTTCTACCGATGGATTCTGCTTTCTTTCGGATAAAGTTTTCTGTGGATATAAAAAACTTTTTATTTGCCTGTGCTGCAAAGGCGCTGGCTTCCTCTGTTTTTCCGGCCAAAAAGCAAAACGCACGCTGTACTATATCTAGTTGTCCTGTTGACATCACGAACTATATAAAGTAGAATGGGAAAAGGTTAAAAAAATGATTAGACAGAAAAGATGATGTTGAATGGTAGAGACGATTAAAAAACGTAACGGAGAAATTGTGCCGTTCGATCCCGGCAAAATCCGGGAAGCGATTCATAAAGCGAGCATTGCGGTGGCCGATGAGACGATTCCCGCGAGAACCCTGACCATCCTGACCAATAAAGTGACTGGATGCTTTTCGGATGCTGACGTCCCCACTGTGGAGCAGGTACAGGATAAAGTGGAGGAGGCGCTGATTGCCGCCGGCTTTGCGAAAACAGCAAAGGCCTATATTTTATACCGTGCTGAACACAACAAAATTCGTCAGTCGGAAGCCAACCTGATGGATATTTATAAAGAACTCACCTTTGCCTATGCCAAAGATGCAGATATCAAGCGGGAAAACGCCAATATTGATGCCGATACCGCTATGGGCACCATGCTGAAATACGGTTCCGAAGGCTCTAAATATTTTATTGACAACTATATTCTTCCAAAAGACATCGCCGCCGCCCACATCAACGGTGATATTCATATCCATGACAAGGATTTCTATATGCTCACAGAAACCTGCTGCCAGATCGACCTGCTCAAGCTGTTTAAAGACGGCTTTTCCACAGGGCACGGGTATCTGCGGGAGCCAAACAGCATCATCAGCTATTCCGCGCTCGCCTGCATTGCCATTCAGGCAAACCAGAATGAAATGCATGGCGGCCAGAGCATCCCGAACTTTGATTATTCCATGGCACCCGGCGTAGCGAAAACCTTTGAAAAGGAATATTTCAAAGCTCTGGCACAGTATTTCCGCTTTAAGATGGACATGCCCTTTTCCGATGCCTCCGCACTTGCGGCTGCTGTAAGAGTCGGGGTAGATGAAAAATTATCTATCGGCAACGCGGAGCAGTACGGAATCCGGCTTGCAGGCTGGTTGCCTTGCCACCAGCGCGAAAACGGGTTTCAGACGATCAGTGAGGAACAGGCGGCGGATGCTCACCGCTGCGCTTTGGAAATTGCTCTCACAGAGACGGACCGCTCGACCTATCAGGCAATGGAGGCATTTATCCATAACCTGAACACCATGAACTCCCGTGCGGGTGCGCAGGTTCCTTTTTCTTCGGTCAACTATGGGACCGACTGCTCACCCGAAGCCCGTATGGTCATCCGCAACCTGCTGCTTGCCACCAAATCAGGTCTTGGGAACGGGGAAACCCCGATCTTCCCGGTTCAGATCTTTAAGGTAAAAGAGGGCGTCAACTACAATCCGGGAGACCCCAACTACGACCTGTTTAAGCTGGCGATGGAAACTTCCGCCATGCGTCTGTTCCCGAATTTCAGCTTTATTGACGCGCCGTTTAACCTCGCTTATTACAAGCCCGGCGATTATAATACGGAAATTGCTTACATGGGATGCCGCACCCGCGTAATGGGGAACCACTATGACCCGTCGCGCGAAGTAACCTGCGGACGCGGGAATCTGAGCTTTACTTCTGTCAACCTGCCGCGGATTGCCATTGAGTCAAAAGGGGACTTGAAGCGCTTTTATGAGCTTCTGGATAAACGGATGGAGCTTGTTACACGCCAGCTGCTCCACCGTTTTAAAATTCAATGTTCCAAGAAAGAGCGCAATTACCCCTTCCTGATGGGGCAGGGCGTCTGGATTGATTCCGAGCAGCTTGGCGCCGATGACTGTGTGGGCGAACTGCTGAAACACGGAACCCTGAGCATGGGGTTCATCGGTTTGGCAGAGACGCTTAAAGCGCTTACCGGAAAACATCATGGCGAAAGTGAAGCAAGCCAGAAGCTTGGGCTTGAAATCATCAGCTACATGCGCCGCCGCATGGATGAGGAATCGGAAAAAAACGGGCTGAACTTTACCCTGCTCGCAACCCCGGCAGAAGGGCTTTCCGGACGGTTTGTCAGGATCGACCGGGATCTTTACGGCGCCATTCCGGGTGTTACCGACCGGGATTACTATACCAACTCGTTCCACGTCCCTGTCTATTTCCCGATCGGCGCTTTTGATAAAATCCGGCTGGAGGCACCTTATCATGCGCTTACCAATGCCGGCCACATCAGCTACGTTGAGCTGGACGGTGACACGAGCAAAAATCTGGAGGCTTTTGAAGCGGTCATTCGCTGCATGAAAGACGCGGGCATTGGCTACGGTTCCGTAAACCATCCCGTCGACCGCGACCCGGTCTGCGGCTACACGGGGATCATTGACGAAATCTGCCCGCGCTGCGGACGGCGGGACGGCGAAGCGGTTCCCGCGGAAAAGCTCCGCGAGCTGCGCAAAAAATTCCCCGGCATGCCGGTTTTCTGCGGCTGCGAATAAAATCCGCATGTTGTGCGGTTTATCTGGTAAAATAAAAGAGAAATGCCGCAGAAGTTTACTGTATTATCAGGAAAGAAGTGCTTTATTTGCAGGAATGGATTCTGGAAACAATCAATCAGTTTGGCTATATAGGGGTTTTTCTGCTGATTGCGGTCGAGAATATTTTTCCGCCCATCCCTTCCGAAGTCATTCTGACGTTCAGCGGGTTTATGACGACCTACTCGGAGATGCACGTCTGGGCGGTGGTCATTGCGGCCACGCTTGGTTCCTTGGCCGGTGCGCTGATTCTTTACGGTGTGGGGCGCATCCTGTCGCCTGAGCGGCTGGAGCAGTGGCTGGATGGCTGGATTGGAAAACTGCTCCGGTTCAAAAAGGGAGATATTTCGTCGGCATGCAAATGGTTTGAAAAGCACGGCAACGGTGCGGTTTTTTTCTGCCGCTGCGTTCCAATTGTACGCAGCTTAATTTCCATTCCGGCAGGTATGGCGAACATGCAGATGGGGCTTTTCCTGCTCTTCACCACCGCCGGCAGTCTGGTTTGGAACACGATTTTGGTCTGGCTGGGGGTCGTTGCGGGCGCTTCCTGGGAATTAATCGTCGGATATATCGGAACCTATTCGACGATAACCCTGCTGGTACTTGCGGCGGGAGGTCTGATTGCCGCCGCCTGGTATCTCAAAAAACGTTATTTCAAAAAACAATAGAAAAAAGCCCGGCTCATGCCCAATGTCATTTAGTTAAGGAGCAAACTTTCAAGTTTGTTCCTTAACTATTCTTTTTGTGCCGTATGTTTATTAAGTTACCTCTGCAAGGAGTTCTACCGCAACCCGCAGGAGACCGGCAGGAAGCTCATGCAGGACATCAGCAGGTACACCGAACCAGTACGGGGCCCGGTCGCAGAGACCCACACAACATAAGGACCAAATCTTTTGTTGGATTTATCTATCGTGTTGCGGCATGACCAGTAACTAAAAAAACAGGGGGCGATCCCCCCGCTTTTCACAGTCAACCGATATCTAAGGTCATCCGCAGATATTCAACAAGTATAGTCAACGTCTGAAATATAATTAATTTCCATATAGAAAATCAGTGCCGCGCATTGTTTACGGGCTATTAAGTTAAGGGACTCAAACTATAGATTTGTGATTTGGCCATACAAGGATTATCGGCCGATTATATAATAAAAGCAAGTTCAGCCTTAAACTGTTCTTGCTTTTTTATGATTCAATACTATCTTGAATGGTCAGAACTTCAAGGAGAAGAACGCGGGAAAATCTCCACCCTTAAGCCCTTGACCGTCCGCTTCATTCTACGGCAAAACCGGCTCCACTGGCGCGGTTATCGTTGGCTTTTGCGAGGTTACGCGCCCCGGCCTCTTCCAGAGAACAGGTTTAGGGGGTATAATGAGACAAAGATAAACTCCACAGTATGCTTATTTTGCGGAGTTTATAGCTTTCCCCGATAATATTTTATAATATCAACAATTGTAAAGACAACACACAAAATTATTATGGAAGACAAGGGGCCAAATGAGAAAAAAGAGGAAGAAAACTCTCTACCTTTAATTGTTGAATATATATAATTAGTTATAGCCGACACACTTATGATGATAACCCATTCCAGTAAAATTCTTTTTAAGAGTTTTTTCATACCCGTTCCCCATCAGATTATTTACTTTTTAATAATATATCATACCATCGTAAAGACTGATACTTTCTTTGTGTAAAATATCTGTGGTGACATTGCAGTATATAAGTACTGTTCGTTTGTTACAGGCCTTGATAAGTTGAGGATTTACTACTCGATGTCTCTTCGTTAGTAATTCCGGCTCCTATTATATTGAGCCTAACGGTGCCCTTTAAACTCATACTTAATAGAATAAATACAATCATTTCAATCATAAGACGATAACCCCTATAATGATTGTGCGTAAACAAGCGAATAATAAAAAAGCCCCCTGTCCATTCTTTAAAAAATGGACAGGGGGCTTTTTTTCGTTTGGGATAGGGCTTAACTAAATGACAATAGGCTCATGCCGGACTTTTTTCTGTATTCTATCTTATCTTCACAGGGTTGCACTATTCTTCCCAGAGGGATTCCAGCTTGCTACGGATTGTCTCGCGGCGGCGCACAGTTTCCTGAGGGTCCAATACATATGCACCGTTTATCTCCTCAAAGCAATCCCCTACAACCGCATTCGCAGGAAGAAGCGTTTTTTTGATATCGTGCATAACACCGGTCTCGTCTTCACAAATTGCGAACTCTCCCTCAAACCGGTCAATAATATAACTCATTGTATATCTCCATCGATTTTATAACGATCTGTATCTGTTTTGAAGTTCCAAAAATTTTATAATCAGTTCAACGCAACCGTCAATTCCAAGCATACTGCTATCGGCCACCAGGTGATGATTGCCGATTTCTCCCCATTTGTGGTCTGCGTAGGAGTTATAATAAGCACTGCGCTTTTTATCGGTTTTCAGGATCAGATCTTTCGCTTCACCCGAACTCAGCTCATAGAGTTCCTTAATGCGCTTGATACGTGTCTGCAGCGGTGCGTGGATAAAAATGTGGTAACAATCCGGCTCGTCACGCAGCGCATAGTCTGCGCAGCGTCCCACAATGACGCAGGAATGCTGCTGCGCGACCTTTCGGATTGCGTCAAACTGCGCAAGAAACAGCTTGTTATTAATCGGAAGAAGATCCGATGTGCCGGCAATTGTTCCGACTGAATAGGGGTTCACGGAAAGGGAATACAGCAGGCTGTTGACCGGTTTTTCATCGTTGCTTTCAAACAGTTCCTTGCAAATTCCGCTTTCCTTCGCCGCTACTTCGAGCAATTCTTTGTCATAGAATGCGATTTGTAGCCGTTCCGCCAGCTTTTTTCCAATTTCCCTGCCTCCGCTGCCGAATTCTCTGCCAATCGTGATGACTGTTTTTCCCGTCATGTCCGCTTCCCTCCTCATTCAACTTTTACTCCAATATTATTATATACCAGCTATCAAAAATTGTACAGCGTTTGAGCAGAACGAGAAGCAGTGATTTAGCCGATTCCGCCGTATGCAATGCTGAACACCACCACGGACGCGGCAAGAATGACATAGACATATTTGGCGAAAAAGCCGAATGCCCTGCCAAGCGGCCTCTGGCGTCCTGCCATAAGCTCCGCCTGAATTTTCGGAAGTCCGAGCACCCAGTAGATCATGATGGCCCCCAACACGGCACCCACCGGCACCACAAAGATCGTGATAAAATCCATCCAGCGGCCCATATACGGTTCATACTCGATCAAAACCCCAGCGGCGAAAACCACCGTTCCCACCAGCAGCAGCGCCGGTATGCGGCCCAGACGCAGATGCTTTTGAGCCGCCTCTGTGCAGACCTCAAACATGTTCACCAGGGATGTCACACCCGCAAACAGCACCGAAACAAAGAACAGCGTGGCAAACATGCCTCCCAAAGGCATCTGCGAAAATACCTTCGGCAGAATGATAAAAATGAGCGGAGGCCCCGCCTGAGGATCCATCCCAAAAGCGAACACAGCGGGAATCACGGCAAATCCGGCTACCAGCGCCGCGGCCGTATCCAGAATAGCGGTGAGGATAGAAGAATGCACGATATCTTCTTTTTTGGAAAGATAGCTGCCGTAGATAATCATTCCCGAGCCTGTGATGGACAGAGAAAAGAAAGCCTGCCCCATAGCCATAATCCAGGTTTGAGGCCGCAAGAGCTGGTCCCATTTGGGAACAAGCAGATAGGCATAGCCGGCGCCTGTGCCCGGCAAAAACGCAACACGTACCGCGATAATGAAAAATAGAATGAAAAAAGCCGGCATCATAATTTTATTGATTTTTTCAATACCGCCGACAATTCCGCCTGCAAGAATCAGCACAGTCAAAACTACTACCGCAAAATGCCACGGCACACTTCCAAACGGCCCTGTCATTTCCGCAAAAAAATCGGCGGATTCCCCCCGAAAAATTGCGCCTGTCGCAGAACCCGCCAGAGAACGAAGCACCCATCCCACCACGATAGAGTATCCGATTGCGATTCCCAGAGAGCCGAACAGCGGAATCGCACCCAGGAATTTTCCACCCCTTTTGCCGCGCGATTTCATGGCATAATCGTAGGACCCGATCGGGCCTGTCCCCGTCAGCCGCCCAAGCGCAAACTCGCCGGAAAGGCCGACCCAGCCGAACAGAGCGACAAACAGAAAATACGGAACCAGAAAAGCCGCTCCGCCGTATTGTCCGGTGCGGTAAGGAAACATCCAGATATTTCCCATGCCAATGGCCGAGCCGACCGAAGCCATGATAAACCCCAGCTTGCTCCCGAACTTTCCGGCCGATGACGGCCCATTTAAATTTTTTTCATTTGACACACAACACACCTCTATTACTTCTCTGAACGCCAGGACGAATGCGCCCAGCCGTTCAGAACGGTTATAATGGGGAGAATCCAGAGAAAAATCCTCCGCCCAAAGACACTTTTATTATCATATTCGATTTTCGTCAAAAAGTCCAGATGTATTTCCTAAAGGAATGCAAAGCGGCAGCCCTTTTGACTGCCGCCTTGCATTTCTTATGCAGATTCTTATTCAAACAGTTCCCCGTCAATGATTTTAACGGTCCGCTTCGCATGTGCGGCCACCGACAGGTCGTGGGTGATCATAATAATCGTGTTGCCCATTTCGTTGAGTTTGCTGAAAAGCTCCAGAACTTCCAGCCCTGTCGCGGAATCAAGCGCACCGGTAGGCTCGTCGGCAAGCAGGATGGCGGGATGCCCAACCAAAGCTCTGGCGATTGCGACCCGCTGCTGCTGTCCGCCGGAAAGTTCGTTCGGCCGGTGGGTCAGGCGGTCGGACAGGCCCAGCATGGCGATCGTTTCGGCGCAGTCCGCCGCAGCCTGACGATGGCTCATGCCCCTCAGCAGAAGCGGCATGATCACATTCTGCAATACCGTATACTTGGGGATCAGATGGTATTTCTGAAATACAAACCCGATTTTCCGGTTGCGGATTACCGTCAGTTCATCGTCCTTATAGGTATGGATGGGGCTTCCGTCCAGCATATATTCCCCCTGGTCCGCCCGATCCATACATCCGATCAGGTTCATCAGTGTTGATTTTCCGGAACCCGACGGCCCCAGAATTGCCAGAAACTGTCCGCGTTTGACGGTCAGGTCAATATTTTTCAGTACCTCAAGCCGCGCGCCGCCCATGTCATAACCTTTGCACACGCCGCGCATCTCGATCATATTTTCACTTGTTTCAGCCATCAGCCCACCACCTGTATGGAAATAAAGTAATCATCACCGGAATCGCTTTTTTGGAGAGTGGCTGTAATAACGGCGCCGACCTCCAGCTGTGAGAAGCTCAGTTTTGTGCCTGTATTGCCAGCCGCATATACCGGCGTTTTAACCGGAATCAGACAGATCTTTGTCTCCCCCGATTTTTGAAACGTTGCTGTGAAAGATTGCCGCCCGCTGCCGCTTGCGCCGCTCCGCCGGGCGGCTGAATCACCCTTGCCGCTCCCGGAGCGCGTCCCGTCCTGCGTCTCCGAAAGGGCATCCCCCTGTATTTCAGGAAGGTCACCGCCCTGCGTATCCGACGGGGGAGTTCCCTGTTCCGCAGAAAACGGTGAAGCAGGTTCGCCCGCTGACTGCCTTCCGGAAGAACGGTTCTGTCCGCCGCTCTCTTCCGCCTTTTCCCGGTCAAAGTTCTGCCTGCCGGAGCCTTCAAGCTCGCCCAGTTCAAGGGTCATCTCATTCCCCCGAATCTCTTTAATTTTCCCGGATATCTGATATTGCCCTTCGGCAAGCGCCGTTTCCTGCCGGACAGTCTGCTCTTTCCCCATCCAGCTTAGTACAGCCGTCTTAGCGTCTTCGACAGAAGAACAGCCGGAAAAAATCAAGAGTACTGTAAGAACCACTGTCAGCCATTTTTTCTTCATATGCATCACTCCGCGTTCAGCGCTTCGATCGGAATTAGTTTGGAAGCTTTCATGGCCGGATAAAATCCGAATACCGTCCCTGTCAGGATAGCAAACACTAAAGCCATTATCCAGCCCTGCATCGACGGCTCCACGCGCATGCCGAACTGCTGCACAAGCGGCAGCAGCCCGAAGCTGAGCCCGATGCCGGCCACGCCGCCGAAGGTGCTGATCATGTTGGCTTCAAACAGAAATTCGAGCAGGATGTCATGTCTGGAGCTGCCAAGCGCTTTTAGAATCCCGATTTCCCGGGTGCGCTCCTGCACCGATACAAACAGCACATTCATGATGCCGATTCCGCCTACGATAAACACAATGGAGGCAACCGCGATCAGCAGCATCGAGAGCGTTTTTGCCGACTGTGCGGCGGCTTCCATTTTGCTTCCCGCATCGGTAATGGTAAAGCTTGAGCCTGTATAGCTGGACGTCAGAACGGTCTCGATATTTTCCGAAACCTCCGGCACCTTGTTGACATCGCCGGCAATCACGGTGATCTGGGGGCTGATACTGCTTCCCATCACATATTTTTTCGCGGTAGAGTAAGGCACAAAAATCGCCGTGTCGGGGCTGATTCCCGATGCCATCGAGCCCATCTGGGAAAGGACCCCGTTCACTGTGAACGACCTGCCGTCTATGTAAACCATGCTGTCGTAGGCCTCCATAATCGTATCGAAAATTTCCAAAGCCAGACTGTATCCTAAGATGCAGATTTTTTCCTCATTCCCGTCGTTTTCATCTGTGATAAAGTCCCCAATCGCCATGGTCAGATTGCTCATGTCCTGATATTCCGGCTTTACACCCGCTACCGTATATTGCGTCTCTTCCTCAAGGTTTCCGCCTGTCACACTGGTTTTTGTGGAGGCGGAAATGGAAGCGGCCTCCACATCCGGTACAAAGAGCAGAATATCTTCCACATCTTCCTCGTCCAGCGTGACCGTCTTCCTTAGAGCGGACGTGCCTCCCATACCGCCCATCTGACCTCCGGAAGAACGTCCCCCGCCCGATGCCCGGCCGCTGCCGCCCGAACGGTTGCTCCAGGAGCGTTCACCCCCCATATCAGGCGGCATCCCTCCCCCCATTCCAGGGCCTGCCATCATGTTGTCCATGTCAATCTGCCCGGCATATACAACATCGATTGCACCGGCGGAAAGGTTTTTAAACTGATCTTCCACGTCCGCCTGACCGCCGCGCCCGATGGCAATGACCATCACGATGGTCGCGGCCCCGACAATAATTCCAAGAGAGGTTAGAATCACCTTAAATTTGTTTTCTGTAATGTTTAGCCATACCAAATGCAGCAGTTCCGTCAGTCTCATCTGGTCTGCACCTGGCTTTCAATCAGGGCGGTGTCCCCTTCCGAAAGGCCGGACTTGATTTCCACATTGCGCCCATCCGAAAATCCTGTGGTTACTTCCACCTGTCCGACCGCGCCGTCCGAGCCTTTCACCTTGACAGATTCCTTGCCGCCGTCGCTGATGATCGCCTTATTGGAAACATAGAGAACGTCCTTTACTTCCTTTGTGATGAAGGTGATTTCACAGGTCATCCCCTCATATATCTGCGAAGCATCGCCGTCCAGTTTTACATTGACGGTGTAGCTGACGGTTGAGGATCCCGAACGCGCGGGCGTAATGGAGATGGAATCGATGGTGCCGGTAAATTTAAGTTCCTCGTAAGCGCTGAATGTAACATTCGCAGTGTTGCCCAGTTTCACATCGGCAATGTCCTCCTGATCAATGGTGACCACCGCGTAAGCATTCTGCGGGTCGGAAAGGGTAACCAGTGTAGCGCCCTTGGAAACCTCATCCCCCTCTTCACAGCCAAGGCTCATGACCAGCCCGTCGCAGGTGGCTGTGAGGATTCCGCCGTTTAAGTAAGGAGTTAACTCATCAATATTCTTCTGAATTTCCTTCAGCTCCAGTTGAGCGGTTTTTAAGCTGATATCATTCTGCGCGAGTTCTGTATCGTAAATGGTCTGCGCATTCTCCGCTGTGACAAGGCTGCTGTTTTTATCCGCTTCCGCCGTGGTTTCATCCAGTTTCATGCTGGATTCGAGGCTTTTGAGCGAAAGGGATTTGCTTTTGATACTGCTCTTCGTAGAGGAAATCTTATCTTTGAGGCTTTCCTCTTTCTCGTCGTAAGCGTCGTTATAATCGTCGTACTTGTCTTCTGCGCTTTCCCATTTGCTGTAAAGGTTTTTGATGGCACGTATTGTCTCGGAGTCGAGGTCGCTGTCCGTTACTCCGTCATAGGCGCCGCTGATATCGGTGTCGGATGAGCCTGTGGAAAGGCCGAGACTGCTGTCTGCCGCATTCAGCGCCTCAATCAGGGCCGCTTTTGCCTCATCCGCGTTTTGGGCGTATTTTTTAAGGGTATCATCCATATCGTCCAGTTCATTTTCATAGTCATTCAGCGTATCGCCAAGCTCCGAAAGCTCTGATTTAGCATTTGCATATTCATATTCCGCCTGATCCAGCGTGATTTCATAGGACTGATCGGCTGTTTCCCCTTTGAGGATACTGCTGTCCAAGGTAGACTTTGCTTCCAGTTCGGAAACTTTTTGATCGAGCTCCGCTTTTTGAATCGACAGTTGCTGCTTTTCGTAGCTCAACTGGAGCGTTTCCAGTTCATCCTGCAAATCCTCGGTGGAAAGCTGGATCAGCGCGTCCCCTTTTTTTACGGACTGTCCCGCCTTGACAAGCACCTTTTCCACCTTGGCGTCAATTTCCGTATCAATTGTAACTGCCTTAATGGTAGCAGACCCCGTCTCACTGACCCCCACCGTCAGATCGCCCTTCTGAACGGCAGTCTCTTTATAAACCGTCTGTGTTTCCTCTTTTTTGGTCCCGCCAAAAGTAAATGCTGTCAGCACACAGGCGCTGAGTCCGATTATGGCAGCCGCTATTGCCAGCTTTTTGACCGGCAGCTTCCGAAGCTGTTCCGTCATCGCAAGATCCCCCTATCATTTGTGCAGTCCGCTTTTGATTCTTTGAGACGATTGTAACGACGCATTGTGTGTGAATTGTGTGAAACAGTGCCGGGTTCGACAAAAAATCCGCGAGTGCCCAAAGGCTCCCGCGGATTCAATTGAACAGCGATTTTACGCTCAAACCAGGATGTGGAGGGGATCCTGTTCCTCATCATTCAGATCAGAAAGCTCCAGTTCAAACCAGAATTTTACACCCTTGTCGATATTTTCCACCCCGTAACGCTGCCCGTGCGCCTCCATGACAACCTTCACAATCGCCAGCCCAAGGCCATAGCTCTGGGTGCCTCTTGTACGGGATTTATCCGCCCGGTAAAAACTTTCAAACAGGTTTTCCAGATCTTCCTCGGCAATATGGTCTCCGGTGTTTATCACAGACACATGGCATTTCCCGTTCTGCCGGCCCGCGGCTATTACAACGGTTCCGCCGGGGGGCGTATACTTCACCGCATTTTCAAACAGATTTGTCACGACCTGTTCGATCTTCTGATAATCGGCGTATACAATGAACTCCTCGTCCAGTTCTTTTTTGGCGGTAACATTCTGCCGCTCCGTTATAATGCGCTGATTGTTAATGACCTGATCGAAAACTTCGCTTAAACAAAAAATAGACTTTTCCACCTGGTCAATGCCGTTTTCCAGCTTGGAAAGGTTCAGCAGCCGCCCCACCATTTGAGAGAGCTTGTTCCCTTCACCGATAATGATTTCGCAGTATTCCTGGAGATGGTCATTCTGCGCGCTTTCGGCAATCGCTTCCGCATAACTGATCATCAGCGTCAGCGGCGTTTTGAAATCATGGGACACATTCGCCACAAACTGCTGGCGCATACGGTCGGTCTGCTGCTGGCGGACAAGATCGTTTTGCAGCACCTGGTTTGCTTCCACCAGCTTTTCAATGGAGGCCTCCAGTTCTTCGGACATGTGGTTGATGCTGGTCCCCAGCATGGCAATTTCATCGCCGCCTTTAATTTCACAGCGGTCGGAAAAATCCATTTTGGCTATCTGCCCGGCTACCTTCTGTATCTGCTGGATCGGTTTTGTAACGCGCGCAACCACGAAGTAAATGATGACCGACCCGATCAGCAGGATGCCGATTGAAAGAAGCGCCGTATAGATGACAGCCAGATCCGCCGTGGAACGGATAAAATCCTTCGGCGTCTGCATGAAGAGATAGAGGTTCGCATCCAGCCTGGTGGCAAGGGTGATGTCCATGCGTCCGTTGCCGCTTCGCGCTCCAAACCCCTGCACATCGAACGATTCATCCAGATCCTGAATCCGGGTCAGAAGTTCTTTTTTCCATTCCTCCATTTTATTGCTGGGCACCATGGGCGGTAGGTCACGCGGCACTTCCGATGAGCGCCCCTCGCCTTTGTCCGCGCGGGAATGGTAAAGGACTTTCAGGGAACCGTCGTCTCCGACGGAAAAAACGCTGACCAGAGTGTTTTCGTTTTCGATGAGGCTGATTTCGTCATAAAACGTCTCGCTGTTCTGCTGATAAGCCTGCCGGATCTGATTTGCGCTTTTCTTCAGCTCCCCGATCTTATTGGACTGATAAAAGCCGGCAAACAGGGTGGAACCCATCACCAGCAAAACCACAACATTAAACAGCAGAATCAGAATGATGACAGAAAACAGCTTGCGCCGGATTCCCCATTTATTCCAGCCACTCAAATTTGTAACCAACCTTTCGCACTGTCACAATATTTTTGGAGTAGCGGCCAATCTTAGCGCGCAGGCATTTGATATGGGTGTCAACCGTCCGGTCATCACCGTTATAATCCATATCCCACACTGTGCAGATGATCTGATCCCTTGTCAGAACAATGTTCGTGTTTTTAATCAGGTAATAAAGCAGATCAAACTCCTTAGGTGTCGTAATGATCTTTTTATCATCGACCAGCACCGTGCGTTCACGGTAAAGCACTTTGATACCGCCTACCGAAACATCGCTCATATCATTTGAGGTGGTGCGGCGCAGCAGATTCTTGACCCTTGTCACCAGAATCATCGGGGAAAAAGGTTTCGCAATATATTCATCGGCCCCCATGCGGAATCCGGCCAGTTCGTCCACCTCGCTGTCCCGCGCCGTCAGCATCAGGATCGGAACGTCCGACTTGCTCCGGATCTCCCGGCAGGCGTCATATCCGTCTTTATTGGGCATCATGACGTCCAGCATCACAAGGACGACATCCTCGTTGTCCTCAAAGCGCTTGACCGCTTCTTCCCCGTCCGCGGCTTCAATGACTTTAAAGCCCTCCCGCACAAGATAACTTGCCACCAGCTGCCTGATTTTTGCTTCGTCTTCCGCCACCAGAATTTTACTGTCCATTACGCTCACCTGTCCTGTCAAGTTGTTCTTTTCAGTATGAGGTAAAATTGTGTGCAAAATGTGATCTATTGATTTCCAATCTGCGATAAGTAACCGGATTTTTATGATAAATGCGATAAAAAATAAAAAACCGCAGGCAAGCCTGCGGTTTTTCCTGCAATTTACTTTACAATTTCACCAAACACTTCACCGGCACAACCGGCAGCGTTTGCTTCATCGGTATCAATATGCATGGCAAGCGCAAATTTTTCACTGACACGGACTACCACGTCGCCGAACACCAGCGGACGGGAACAGGGAGAAACCTTTACAGAAACAATTTCTTTGTCGGAAACACCAAATACTTTTGCGTCATCGGGAGTCATATGGATATGCCGTTTTGCGGCAATCATCCCTTCTTTGAGTTCCACTTCGCCGGCAGGGCCAACCAGCTTGCAGCCGGCGGAACCAGCAATGTCTCCGGACTCACGGACAGGCGGCGTAGCGCCAAGTGTCCTCGCATCGGTCAGAGATACCTCAATCTGGGTCGCGGGACGAACCGGCCCTAAAATTGAAACACCCGGGATGGTTTTTTTAGGTCCGACTACATCAACCTTTTCCACACATGCAAACTGTCCCGGCTGTGAAAGATTTTTTTTGTTGGTAAGCGTCGCGCCTTTGCCAAACAGAGTCTCCAAATCCTCCTGTGTGACATGAACATGACGCGCAGAAGTTTCAACAATAAATTTTGCCATTCTGATGTTTCCTCCTATAAGAAAAGAATTTACTCATATCTAGTTTTATTTTAAGCCTTATGCAGGTATATTGCAAGCATTGTTAAACTTTTATCATAGTTTTCTGACATTGAAAATTGTGGTATAATAGCCGCAAGGCGGCTATTATACGTTTATGGCCAAGGTGATGCGCTCGTAAAGCTCGCTCCCGCCCCAATGGCCAATGATACCACTGCATGCTTTGCGTTTGTGGTATCATAACCCGGAAAGCAACAGAGAGGAAGACCAGGAATGATTGAGAATTTCGAAGAACTGCGCGAGGCTGCTCTTGCCTGCCGTGGATGCAAGCTTTGCGAAACGCGCACAAACGTGGTGTTCGGTGTCGGAAACCCCAAAGCGAAAGTCATGTTCATCGGCGAAGGGCCCGGAGAAAACGAGGACCTGCAGGGTGAACCTTTCGTAGGCCGCGGCGGGCAGCTTCTGGATAAAATGCTGGAGCACGTCGGACTCTCCCGCAAAACCAATATTTATATCGCCAACATGGTCAAATGCCGCCCGCCGAAAAACCGTGACCCGGAAAAGGACGAGATTGCCGCCTGCATCGGTTATCTGCGCAATCAGGTGTATCTCATCCGGCCCAAGGTCATTGTCTGCCTCGGGCGCATCGCCGCCTGTTCCCTGATTTCTCCTGATTTCAAAGTAACGCGCCAGCATGGTGAATTTTATGAGAAAAACGGGGTCCTGATGATGGGTACTTTCCACCCAGCGGCATTGCTGCGCAACCCGAACCAGAAGCCGGACGGGCTGGATGATTTTGTGAAACTGCGCGCGAAGCTCGATGAACTGGAGCTGGCTGAAGAGAAACTTTAACGGATCTTTGTTAAAAACGCCATTCAAACTGCGCAATTTTTTGAATTTACCGCCCCGATAAAGAAACCCTGAAAGTAAAAACTCACCATGGCCTGTCTTTCACCAAAATCCTCCCAAACGAATACCATGTGGTAACAATCGTTTTGGGAGGATTTTTATGAATAGCAATAAAAAACTTCTGCACTTTTTCCTCGGTGCGAATACGCCGCAGGGTTTTGTTTCCCGTTTTGACCAGCTTGCCGACGCATCTGACGGCTGGCGCGCCTTTATCCTGAAAGGTGGACCGGGGACCGGCAAATCGACGCTTATGAGGCGTGTTATTTCAAAAGTCGAGGAACGCTGTTCTCTTGTTGAAATGATCCACTGCTCTTCCGACGTGGACTCTCTGGACGGCGTCATCGTCCCCGCTATCAAAACCTCCATTGCTGATGGTACCGCACCTCATGCGCGGAGCACATATCCTAATAGTTCCTGATAGTTCCTGCCGGGTGCATACCGCTTCTTGTCCCCTTCATAAGCATGATGGGGGTGTATAAAGATGAACAGAGTCAAACTGATTATTACCGAAACGTTTCAGTCTTCCAATGAAGAGGAACGAAAACAGAATCTGCAAAAAGCGGTAGACCGATATCTGCTGAATACATTGCGCCGTGAAGGTAATTTGACGCACGAAGCTGACCGAGAAAATTGAATTCTTATCCGGTTTTCACAAACCGATTCCCAATGCAGGTTCAACGCGGATTCGCACAGGCATACGAGATCGCGAAAAATCCGCATCCACCGGCATTTTTGAAACAATCTTTCATCCTCCCAAGTTATTGACGGCAAACTGTGACAAGCATATAATAGCACAGGAAGCCCTGATAATATTTGGTAATTGTTCAAGAATTCGATCTATTCCTGGACAAACGGGGCGACAGGGTGAAGGGGTGTTTCTATGCATGTCAGATTAAAAAAATTCAAAAAGTTAAAATTGAAAGGCCAGCTTGTCCTTTTTGTCGGAATTCTGTTGGCCGGCACAATTGCGCTTCTCTCGATCATTTCCTATTATAGTCTCAGCAAAGCATATTCAGAAGCTATTCTCGAGAAGAAGCAGGCTTATGATGTTAAGATTAAAACCGTAACGGAAAATCTGGTCAGTGTGCTGAACGTCAACTACCAGCGGTATCAGAGCAGCGAGATTACAGAAGAGCAGGCATTGGCAAATGCGCAAAAAATCGTGCGGGACACCCGTTATGACAACGGCGAAGGATATTTTTGGGCAGACACTGCCGACGGAACATGCGCGGTACATAATAATCCCGAATATGAGGGAACCATGCGCTATAATGCAACCGATCTGAATGGTACCTATTACATACGAAATGTCATTACGGCGGGAGATCAGCCGGACGGGGGCTTTACAGAATTTTATTTTACCAAACCCGGTCAGGAGGGTTCCTTTTATAAGCGGGCCTATACGCTCAAATTTGAGCCGTACGGGTGGTACATCAGTACCGGAAACTACTATGACGAAATTGACGCCGCGCTTGCGGCCCAACAACGCGATAAATTACTTGCCGAACTTTTTCTGCTGGTCTCCAGCGCAGCAATCGCCGCCTTCGGTATTTTGTTTATGTATAAATGGGCAGGAAAGATTGCCTCTCCCATTAAAAATGTCACCGACAGGCTTCTGCTGCTTGCAAAGGGCGATGTCCATACGCCCTCAGCTCCCATTATAAAAAACAACAGCGAGACAGGCCTGCTTACACAGGCAACCGGACAGCTGATTGCAAATATGGATACCATCATCAGCGATATCACCGGCCATTTGAACGGAATGTCGCACGGAGATATGACCGCAACGGTAACATACGACTATATCGGGGATTTTGCCCCGATCAAGCGGTCTCTTGAAGAAATCTATTCTTCGCTTAACGGGACACTCTCTGCAATTTACCAGTCAGCCGATCAGGTCAATGCGGGGGCCGGACAGGTTTCTTCCAGCGCGCAGGAGCTTGCCTCCGGTGCTTCGGAACAGACAAGCGCTGTTGAGGACCTGACCTTCGCAATTGAACATGTATCCGACGCTGCCGCCAAAAACGCGGCAAAAGCCAGGGAAGCGGCTCAGCATGTCGGATTTGCGGCACAAAACATCGAAAGCTCGAACACGCAGATGAATCAAATGCTGAAAGCGATGGGACAAATTAAAACGTCTGCGGATCAGATTGCGAACATTGCAAAAATCATTGAATCCATCGCGTTCCAGACCAATATTCTTTCGCTGAACGCGTCCATTGAGGCAGCCCGTGCGGGAAGCGCAGGAAAAGGATTCGCGGTTGTTGCTTCCGAGGTCGGAAATCTCGCCCAAAAATCCTCACAGGCTGCCAAGCATGCCGCTGATTTGATTGTCACTTCCATCAACGCCGTCGATGCGGGCTCTCAGATTGCGCAGGACATGTCACAGACGATTGCCACAAGCCTCCAGGCAACCGAAGCAATCAAACAGGCGGTAGATGAAATCGACCGTTCTTCTTCGGTACAGGCAACTGCCATTGCGAAGATTACGCAAAGCATCGAGCAAATATCATCAGTCGTGCAGTCCAATGCGTCTGCGGCGGAAGAAAGCTCCGCTTCCAGCGAGGAGCTTTCGGCTCACGCAAGCGTTCTGTTCCGGGAAACCTCAAAATTTAAACTTTCGGATTCTATCTCAGAGAAAAAAGTCGGTGCCTTTCTTCAGTAAACTGAATTGGTAAAAAAGGGAAGCCTGCATAGCCGGCTTCCCTTTTTTACTGTAGTTTTCATCATTTTCGGCAGCATCCCGATAAAAGGGTCCGTCTCTTGGGCTTCACTGCGGCTGTCGGCGGATTTGCAGATGCGCCGACAGCACTGGCCTGAAATGCCAATGCAATCCACCGCATCGTTTCCCGTCTTTGACCGTAAAAATGTGGTTACAGCCGCTTTACGCTGCCGCGTACGATAAATGCCGTACAAACTTCCGCTTTGATTCGGATTGGATTTTTCTGCTGAAAACTGTCCGCCAGATTTTTGACCGCCAAAGCGCCCATTTCCTGCTTAAACACGCGGATTGTCGTCAAGGCAGGGGAAGCGATTTCGCAAAAAGGCATGTCATCAAAGCCAATCAAGGAAATATCCTGCGGGATTTTTATTCCGTGCTGTTTCAAAGCTTTGACCGCGCCAAGCGCGATAATGTCATTGTCGGCAAAATAAGCCGTCGGAAAAGCAGGGGTTCCATTGAGGTAGGCGCACATGTCCTGATAAGCACCGTCCATGGTGGGTGTCAGCCGGACGGTATAGGCTTCGTCAGGAACCAGCCGCGCATGCCGCATGGCACTCAGATAGCCCTCGGCACGATAATCAAAGTTGTTGATGGAAACCGCGCTTTTCAAATAGCCGATCTTCCGATGCCCGCAGGAAACCAGATAACTGACGGCGCCGTAAACCGAATCGGTATTGTTGATCAGCACCGAATTGAATTTCATGTTGGAAAACCAATTGTCCAGCACCATGACCGGCGGGACAGCCGACTCAAAAGGGCGCATATCCTGCTCGTCCAGTTCTGTGGCAAGCAGCAGGATTGCCGACGAATAATCCCGCAGCAAACCGTTCAGGACCGCCTCGAAATCCCTGCTGTGCTGATCCAAGCTGCATATTTCCAAAGCAAAGCCCCGCGAACGGCACTCGCCCTCCACTCCTTCAATCAATGCGCTGAAAAATGGCGTATCGGAAACAACCATGCCATGTTTTTTATAAATGACAAGTTTGATTGTTTTGACGCAGTTCTCTTTCAGATAGCCGATTTCATGCGCAATTTTCAGGATCAAATCTGCCGTCTGCTGGTTGACCCCTTTTTTATGGTTTAAAACATTAGAAACTGTGGCAAGCGAAAATCCTGACAGTTCACTGATTTTTTTGATTCCAACTTTCAAGCTGACGGCCCCTCATATAAAATTTTACATCATAATTTTATACTACGCATTTCGGGGTTTGTTGTCAACACAAATCTGACAAACAGCAGGCGCGTACATCAAAACAGATGCACGCGCCTGCCGGGAGTAAAGAATGAAAAAATCAGTGGACAACCGCATCTTTGCTGCGGGCCTGCAGCGCCATTTTTGCCTGAAGATTGCGCTGGAACTGGTCGATAATCACCGCCAGCACAATGACCAGCCCCTTAATGACCATCTGCCAGAATTCCGAAACGCCGCACATCACCATGCCGTCGTTGATGACGCCGATGACAAACGCGCCTACAATCGTTCCGCCGATCGTCCCGATGCCGCCCGCCATCGACGTCCCGCCCAGAACCGCGGCTGCAATCGCGTTCATTTCCCAGGATTCACCGGAAGCCGGATGGGACGCGACCAGCTGTGAGGCTGTAATAATCCCCACAATCGCGGAACAGGCTCCCGAAAACAGATAGACCATCAATTTCACCTGATTGACCTTGACGCCGGAAAGCTTTGCCGCTCTTTCATTACCGCCGATCGAAAACACATGCCAGCCGAACGGGGTCTTTTTCAGTACCACCGATGCTCCCACCGCAATGACTGCCAGAATAATTGCGCCGACCGGAATCCCCCAGATGTCCCGGCCAAACAGTTCAAAGCCGGTATTGCCGAGCGCCTCTTTCCCCACAATATTCGAAAAAGTCGCTCCATTGGAACGCAGCATCGCAAAACCGCGGGCGACATACATCATGCCGAGCGTCGCGATAAACGGGGCCACATTAAATCTGGTAATTAAAAATCCGTTCACAACACCGACGGCTGCCCCACAGATAATTGTGATCAGCGCAATCATGGGGACGCTAAAGTAAAGCGTATATCCGAACATCTGCAGGCCCTCATTGATCAGCCCGCCGGCAATCATCCCGCTCAGCCCCACCACCGCGCCAACAGAAAGGTCAATTCCGCCTGTGATAATGACATAGGTCATGCCGATACCGAGAATACCGTAGAGGGCAACATGCTTCGCAATCAGCAAAAGGCTTTTTGAGGTCAGGAAGGTCGGGCTTGCAAAGGAAAAGAAGACTACCAGTATAATTAATACGATAAAGGTTCTGCTTTTGAGCAGCGTCATCATCAACGCGTTTTTATTGAATTTCATGGCCCGAAAACTCCTTCTCTTTCGAATTGTGTCCATGGTGCCCTTTATAGGATGCCAGAACCAGATTGTCTTCGGTAATCTCATCCCCTGTAAATTCGGCGGTTTTGATTCCGTTGGAAAGCACGACAATCCGGTCGGCAATCGCGATGATCTCATTCAGCTCCGAAGAAATTACAATGAGCGGCAGGCCCTGCGCAGCATACTGGTTGATGATATCGAATACCTCGGTTTTCGCGCCGATGTCAATGCCGCGGCTGGGTTCATCGAGAAGCAGGATTTTGGGGCTGGTCAGGATTCCTTTCGCAATGACCACCTTCTGCTGGTTGCCTCCCGAAAGTGACAGGATCGGAAGGGATTTGTCCGCGACTTTGATATGGATTTCCCGTATCATCTGATCGATGCTTTTGCCTTCCATCCGTTCATTCAGGAAAATTCCGCGGACATACTGCTTCAGGCTGGACAGCGAGATGTTTTTCCCGATGCTCAGCGTCTGCACCAGACCCTCGCGCTGGCGGTCCTCCGGAACCCACGCAAACCCGCGTCCAATCTGTTCAGACAGGCTTTTTACGGGGATTTCCTGTCCATTCATGACAATCGTACCCGTATGCTCCGGCCGAAGCCCCATGATACACTCAAAAATTTCGGTGCGCCCGGCGCCGAGCAAACCGTAAATCCCCAGGATTTCCCCTTTTTTCAGGTCAAAGCTCACATGGTCCAGCAGATATCCACCGCCGCTTTTTGGGAGCGTCAGATCTTTTACTTCCAGCACGGTTTCCTGCCCGGCCCAATCAACGCTGTGGTCTTTTTTCGGGTAGGATTTGCCTTCGCCGGTCATCTGCCGCACAATCCACGGCAGGTCAATCCCGCAGACAGACGCTTTCGCCACGAGTTTCCCATCCCGCAGGATGGTTATATAGTCCCCGATCCGCATGATTTCCTCAAGCCGGTGCGATATGTAAACAATCGAGATGCCCGCCGCAGTCAGTTCACGCATGATTTTGAACAGCACCTCGACCTCCATTTCACTCAGTGAGGAAGTCGGTTCGTCCATAATCAGGATTTTAAGCCCCTCCTGAATCAGGTTGCGCGCAATTTCAATCATCTGCTGCTGGCCTACCCGCAGATTTCCCACCAGCGTATCGGGTTTGATGGGATACTCCAGACGTTCAAGCACCTCATGCGCCAATGCGTAATGTTTTTTATTATCAAGGAAGCAGCCGTTTTTTGTCTTTTCATTGGCCATGAAAATGTTCTGATAGACATTCAGGTTCGGAAATAAGCTCAGTTCCTGATGAATGATCCCGATTCCATATCTGCGCGCTTCCACGGTACTGCGAAAGCTGACTTGCCTGCCGTCCAGAAAGAGTTCCCCTGCGGTGGGCTGTTCAATTCCCGCGATAATTTTCATCAGCGTAGATTTGCCCGCGCCGTTCTCACCGATCAATACATTGACTTTCCCTGTATGCACATCAAAAGAAACCTGATCGAGCGCTTTCGTTCCGGGATACAATTTATCTATATTTTGCGCATGCAGGCAGATATCATTCGCTCCGTCCCGATTTTCCATGCGATGGCCCCCTCCCTATTTCACTTCGATCTGCACCGGGGTAATCAGTAATTCGTCCGCCTTATCCACGGTAAAGCACCCGACAAATTGTATCTGTTTCCCCGCAAGCGACGCGAAATCCAGCTTACTGATAACGGTGTTCTGAATGGTTTCATGCAGGCTCTGCGAAACCGCAGCATAGTCCACCTGGTTTTTGTAATCCTCGAATTTAATAAAGTCCAGAGAATCCCGCACCGCCGATCCCTTATAGACTGTCCCGATCTGTAGTTTAATGGTTTCGGGCCCGGAATAGCCGTCCAGTTTTACGGTCATATAACCTGCTTTTTTATCGGAAATAATTTCCTGGACAACAGCCGTTCCCTTTACCGTATAGCTTAGTTCCCCGGAGGTTCCCATGGAGTATTTTCCATATTTTGAGGCAAGAGACTTCAGGTCGCCGTTCGCTTCGGTCAAAAATTGTGCCAGATCCACCGCCTTTTCGTTGAGGTCGGGCAGAACCTTCGATTCCCAGATCTCCGCTACATTATCGCCCGCGTTGAATTCCACTTCCCCGGTCAGCTTTCCCTCCTCCCCTGTCTTCACGATTGTAACGCAGCCGGCCGACAGGAGAGCTATTGAAGCTGCCAAAGTAATTGCAAGGATTTTTCTCAGCATCGGAATGATCCTCCTTTTTGTGGGTATGCCCCTGTGTATCAGGCCAGCCGGGATTCCGGCGTGCCCATGTGACTGCCCGGCAATACCGAAGCAGATGATTTTCAAGTTTAAAAGCCATCGGTCAGATGGAATCCATAGAGTCCGGTTTTGGGCGCGGGCGAATCTGTTGATTGCCCGCGCCCGTTTTGTCGCGCGAAAATCCAGATGCTTATTCGCTGTAACGGAATGCGGAAAGCTTATCCGCGTTCTCTTTGGTAATGATAATGCAGTCAACCAGTTGTTTTTCGTCCAAACCGGTCGAGCCTTCCTTTAAATACTTGTCGGCCTGCTCCACAGCCATTTCAGAAATCAAAGCGGCCTGCTGAAGCGCTGTCGCGGTAATCGTGCCGGCCTTGATCTCGTCGCGCACATCGTCGCTCCCGTCAACACCGATAATGGCAATATCTTTGAGCCCGGCGGCCTTGATGGCTGCCGATGCGCCCATCGCCATGGTGTCATTCCCGCAGACGACGCCTTTGATATTGGGATTCGACTGGAGAATGGTTTCCATTTTGGAGTAGGCCTCGGTCTGCTCCCAGTTCGCAGTCTGGGTTGCCACACACTTCATGTCCGTATACTGGTCGATGACTTCGTGGAACGCGCTGGAACGGACACCGGCATTGGTGTCGGATTCCTTGCCGAGCAGTTCGGCATATTCGCCCGCTTCACCCATTGCCTCAACAAATATTTCCGCGGCGCCCTTTGCGCCCTGATAGTTATTCGCTACGATCTGGCTGATCGCAATGCCGGATTCGTTGATTTCACGATCGATGAGGAAGGTCGGAATGTTGTTGTCGCGCGCTTTCTGGACAGCGGCAACGGTTGCGTCCGCGCCCGCATTATCACAGATAATCGCGGCGGCCTTATCGGAAATCGCGGTTTCAAACAGTTCGGACTGTTTGGTCGGGTCGTCGTCATGGGAAACGACCTTTGTTTCATAACCCAGTTCCTTTGCTTTTGCATCGGCAGCTTCGGCCTCGGTTTTAAAGAACGGGTTAGAGTGAGACGGGGTAATGATATAGATGATTTTGGAACCGCCTCCGGTCAGAGCTTCTGCTTTCGGAGCCTCGGAAGACGGTGCTTCGGAAGAAGCCGGCTGAGAAGATTCTGCTTGAGAGGAAACGGGAGCCGCCTGCGAAGCCGGAGCCTCCGCGTTTCCTCCGCAGCCTGACGTCAGGATGCCGAGAGCGGAAACCGCCATCAGAGCCGCTAAAAACCTTTTTGCGCTTTTCATTACTGTTCCTCCTTAATCATTTGAGTAAATCTTGTATGCTTTCGGGTATTTCACCCGCGCTTACCGTTTTTTGTGAGCACCATGTTAACAGCCGCTTTCCAGCCGGCATATTTTTTCCCCCGCACTGTCTCCGGCATTGCCGGGGTATACTGTGTGCGCCGCACGCGCGAAAATAGCGGTTCCCTTTCGTAAATTCCCATTGCCAGCCCCGCCGCAAACGCGGCGCCCATGCCGCTGAGTTCCTCCACATCCGGCACCAGAATCGGGATTTGGAGGATGTCGCTCTGGAACTGCATCAGATAGCCGTCTTTTGTGGGGCCGCCGTCCACGCGCAACGAATCAATCGGGATGCCGGATTCCCTGCTCATGATGTTGACAATATCCGCGATCTGATAGGCGATACATTCCTCCGCCGCTTTTACAAGCTCCGCTTTTCCCGTCAGGCGGGTCATGCCGCAGATTGCCGCTTTCGCGTCGCTGTCCCAATACGGCGCATTTAAACCCGAGAATGCCGGCACAAGATAGGTCTCATCCTCCGGATTCGCCTGAGCCGCGACCGCGCAGGCGTCTTTTGCGGAGGACAGCAGGCCAAGCTCCTGCACCACCCAGCGCATGACGGCTCCGGTATAATTGATGTTGCCTTCCAGTACATAATCGGTTTTGCCTCCTACCCGCCATGCGAGGGACGTCACCACGCCCGCGTCGCTGAATACAGGAGTCCCGCCGATATTCATCATAACAGATGAGCCTGTGCCGTAAGTGGTTTTCATCATCCCGGGAGAAAGCCCTCCCTGCCCGAATAAAGCCCCATGGGAATCCCCCATCATAGCGTGAATGGGAATGGGATTCGGGAACAGCCCCCCGAAATCACTGTATCCGAACAGGCTGTCGGAATCGCATACCTCGGGCAGTGCGGACAGGTCGATACCGAACAGGCCGCACACCTCTTCATCCCAGCACAGACCGGTCAGATTGAACAGCTGCATACGGGAAGCATTGGAGTAGTCGGTTTTAAACTCCCGCCCGCCGGTCAGCCGGTAAAGCAGCCAGCTGTCCACCGTTCCCATGCACAGTTCCCGGCGGCGCATCAGCTCGGATGCCTTTGGAACATTTTGCAGGATCCACGCCAGCTTTGCCGCCGAAAAATAGGGGGAGAGATGCAGGCCGGTATGGTTTTTTACGAGTTGCGCGTGTCCGCCCGCCGCAATCCTTTCGCAGATTTCCGCGCCGCGCGCGCACTGCCAGACAATGGCGTGATAAACCGGCTCCCCGGTTTTCCGGTCCCACGCGACGGCGGTTTCCCGCTGGTTGCTGATGCCCGCTCCGGCAACCCTTTGGGGCGGTAGATCCGCTTTTTTCAATACGGCCTCTGCGGCGGCCAGTGTGTTGTTGTACAACGCCTCGGGGTCATGCTCGACCCAGCCGCGCTCGTCGACCAGCTGCTCATGCGGTACATCTACGCGCGCGGTCAGCGCGCCCGTTTCATCAAACAGCAATCCTTTGGTTCCCTGCGTGCTCTGGTCGATGGCCAGCAGATAGTTCCCGCTCATTTTACCAACTCCGACGCCAGCTTTGCAATACTTTCCGCATTAAGCCCGTAGTAATCGAATACTTCTTTTGAGGTGCCGGTAACAACCGGGGCATCCGGCAAAGCCAGATTCTTTACCACAACTGGGCACTCGCTTGCTGTGATCTGGCTGACCATAGAACCCAGTCCGCCAAAAACGGTGTGTTCTTCCACAGTGATGATCGCCCGGGTTTCTTTCGCCGCCCGGATTACTGCTTCCCGGTCAATCGGTTTTACACAGTACATATCCAGAACCCGCGTGCCGATGCCCTGCTTTTCAAGCAGTTCGGCGGCTTTTTTTGCCGCGCCGACCAGTTCGCCGCAGGCAATGATGGCAATATCCGATCCCTCATGCACCACGGTCGCCCGGTTCAGTTCAAAAGGGGTATTCCCTTCCTCATAAACGTCCTCAACGGCGTTCCTGCCCACACGCAGATAGGCGGGCAGGTCATCCAGCAGGAGCGATTCCATCAAAAGCTCTGTCTGAAACCGGTCGCTCGGCAGATAAACACGCATATTCGGAATCGATGCGATTGCGGCGATATCCTGCGCTGAATGATGTGTCATCCCCAATGCGCCGTAACTGATGCCGCCGCTGATGCCGATGAGCTTCACATTGGTATTGGAATAGGCCACATCCACCTTGACCTGTTCCAGGCTCCTGCTGGAGAGGAAGCAGGCGGGAGAAGCCGCAAAAACTTTCTTTCCGCATCTGGCCAGCCCCGCGCTGACAGACACCAAATCCTGTTCCGCGATGCCAACTTCAATAAACTGTTCCGGATGCGCGTCCGCGAAAGGAGCCAGCGAAGCAGAGCCTCGCGAATCGCTGCAAAGCACCACAATATCCCTGTCGGAATCCGCATGCCGGTTTAAAACTTCACAGATTACCTGCCTGTTTGGAATCCGGTTCATTGCGCGTTCACCATCCTTTCTCCCAGTTCGGCCGCCGCCTTCTGGTATTCCTCCTCTGTCGGAACACGATGGTGCCACCCGGCCTGATTCTCGATAAAGGAGACCCCATATCCCTTTATGGTATCCGCAAGGATGACCGTCGGCTTTCCTTTGCAGGCTTTCGCCTGTTCCACGGCTGCATCCAGCGCCGCGACGTCGTTGCCCGCCGCATGCAGCACATTCCAGCCGAAGGCCGACCACCGCGCGTCAAGATTGTCCTGCGCCATCACCTGTTCGGTTCCCCCAGAAATTTGCAGGCGGTTCCGGTCAACAAACGCCGTGAGGTTCTCCAGATGATAATGCCCGGCGGCCATCGCGCCTTCCCAGACCGAGCCCTCCGCCAGTTCCCCGTCCCCCATCACCGTATAGACGCGGTAGGGCGCGCCATCCATTTTTGCCGCAAGCGCCATGCCCACGGAAAGGGAAAGTCCATGCCCCAGAGAGCCGGAATTCATCTCAATTCCGCTGACCTTATTGTTCGGATGCCCGATGTATTTGGACCCGAACTGCGAATAGGTCAGCAGGTCGGTTTCCGGGAAGAATCCCCGATCGGACAGCACGGCATAGAGCGCCTCAACCGAGTGGCCTTTGCTCAGGATGAATCGGTCGCGGTTCGGGTCACTGACCAGCTCCGGCCCGACATGCATCTGCCGGTAATACAGGGTAACCAGAATGTCCATTACGCTGAAATCGCCGCCGATATGGCCTGTCTTCGTCCGGTAGATCATATCCAGAACGACACGGCGCAGCTCGAACGATTTTGCCGTCAGTTCCTTTGTATTCATGCTGGCTCCTCTCCCCTGATGATCGCTTTTACACGTTCCTCCACAGGGTCATAAAGGTCCGGCTTCACGCCGATATATTTGCAGGCTTCGTACAGTATCGGAACCACATCGCCGTGGATACCGGTGCAGTGGTGGATATAAGGACCACAGACGACCTTATCCTCCAGACGATCGAGATTCTCTACCTCGGCCCATAGGTAGGTTCCCTTGGTATAGGGGCCGTCCACCGCTTTCGCGTTTCCAAGCAGCATCGAATAGTCGCCGTTGTCACCGTCAAAGCGCGCAAGCGTGATATCGCCGTGGCGGCATTCGGCGGAAACAGAGCCGGGGTGTCTGAACGCAAGCGGATAGCCCAGCACCGGCTTTGTTTTCGCCAGCGAAAGGGGCCATGGGCCGCAGTGCTGCAAAAGCTCGGCGTTTTCATTGTCGGGGTGGCGTACCGTCCAGTCGGCAAAGAACGTCCGGTTTTCGCCCATGCCCGCAGCCTGCACCAGCAGCGAGGTGATTGCGCCGTGGATATCCGTTTCGCAGACGACCGGCAGTCCCTCGTCGGTCAGCAGGGAATTGGCGGCGCACGGCATGATTCCCAGAACATCCTGCATGCAGTTCCAGCACTGGACAGCCACCGCGTTGCAGCCGTATTTGTCTGCGAGCGTCTGCATGGCAACCTTCAGGGCCGCCACGGTTTCCAGTTCGTCCGGCTTGATCTGCACATCCATATTGGCAATTATGTATGCAATGGTTTTCTCAACCTCAGTCTTTTGTTCTTTCGCCGCTTTTACCGCATCGGCCAGTTCCGGCATCGGAATCGGAGCAAGCTGGATATTGAATTTCTCCAGCAGTTCCCCCTCGTTGCACATCGTTGTCCAGAAGTCGAACGGGCGGGTGGAAATTTGAAGAATCCGCGTGTGGCGGAATGTCCTGACCACATTGCAGACCGCGAGGAACCGGCGGATGCCGTTTTCAAAAGCGGGATCGGTCAGGCGGCAGTTTTTGAGATAGGTGAACGGGACCTGAAAGCGGCGCAGCACCTTTCCGGTCGCAAAAAGGCCGCACTGGGTATCGCGCAGGCGGATACCGTTTTCATCCGGGCGTTCGTCGCGCGGGCCCCAAAGCAGGACGGGAACGTTCAGTTCCTTCGCAAGGCGGGCAACCACGTACTCCGTTCCAAAGTTGCAGTGCGGGACAAATAATCCGTCCACCTTTTCCGCCTTGAATTTTGCCGCGATTTTCTGCATGTCGGCGTCATTGTAGAGAAGCCCTTCCTCGTTGAACTCCGTGATGTCCGCAAACGAGACACCCAGTTCCCGCAGCCGCTGCCGCGTCAGGTTGCTGTACTTGACAGCATCGGGCGCGCTGAAAATACTTCTGCGCGTGGGGGCAAATCCAAGTTTCAATTGTTCCATCCTTCATTCCTCCAAACGATCAATTGATTGATTCCGGTCAAAAACACTCTCACGTTCCACTAATTGTGTGCAGACCTGGATTTTCGCGCGGGTACGGCTGCCATTTTTTTGGATGATATCCACCAGCCGTCGGACGGCAAGCTGCCCCATCTCCTGTTTAAACACGTGAACGGTGGTAAGCCGCGGGGACGAAACCTCCCCCAAAAGCAGATCGTCAAATCCGATCACGGAAACATCCTCCGGCACACGCACGCCGTTTTCTTTCATCGCGCGCATCGCGCCAAGCGCAATGACATCATTATCAGCGAAAAACGCGGTAGGCAGGCTTACTGCCGTTTTCAGCCATTCCTTCATGTCCTGATAGGCCCCCTCCATTGTGGAAAGCAGAGGGACCGTATCAAGCGGCGCAAGCGTAAGTCCATTTCTGCAAAGCGCCTGGCGAAAGCCGGCGGAGCGGTAGGCAAAGTTTTTAATGCGGAATTTGCCTTTCAGATAGCCGATGCGCTGATGCCCTTTAGAAATCAGGTGCTGCGCGGCCTGCGCAGCCGAATCGGCATTGCTGATCAGTACACTGTCAAACGGAAAACTGTCGCACCAGCCGTCCAGCAGCACCAGCGGGCTTTTCGCATCCTGATACGGCTGATAGTCTTCCTCCACCATTTCCGTCCCAAGCAGCAGCACCCCCGCCGCCGGGTCGCTTAGAATGGAAGCAACCTGTTCCTCATAATTTGCGCTTTCCCGGTCAAGCGTGCAGAATACGGTTTCATAGCCCAGGCCTTTTGCCTCCCGTTCCACACCGTCAATCAAGGCCGGAAAAAAAGGCGTATCGTCGATAATCAGTCCGTTCTTTTTATAAGTCACAAACCGGATTTTTGAAATTTTAGCGCTGTTGATATAGCCAAGTTCCTGTGCAGCCTGAAAGATGCGGGTGGAGGTTTCATTATTGACGCCGCGTTTGTGGTTCAGCGCGTTCGAAACCGTCGCTACGGAATAGCCCGTCATTTCGCTGATTCTTTTCATTCCTGCCTTCACCCGTTCGCCTCCCTTTGGTATTTAGCATTATTATAAAATTTTTATATAAAATTTCAATAGTCAACTTTATATTTTATGCCATTTTTGTTTGAATAAATAAACATTTCCATGATCATTTATGGAAAAATTACATAATATTTTTGAATTTAAGTAATTCAGTTCTTTATTATCTGCTATTTAAGTAAATTGTTTTATATAAAATTTTATATAAAACAATTATTCCGCATAAAACGACAAAGAAAGCAGTCGGTAATTCCAAACTCCCATATATCCCCTTCCTTTTATCATAGGCGCAATCCTACTCTCATACCAATAGAGCAGAGTGATTACACAATCAGGAGCCATCCGAAAGGAGGAACAGCAAAGGAAATGGGGGAACTTTCGCAGCGCGCGGCGATTTATTGCCGGCTAAGCAAGGAGGACACGGATAAGAGCCTGGAATCGGAAAGTATTCAAAATCAGAAAGCGCTGCTAATCAAATATGCAGCCGAAAACGGCTGGGACATCTATAAAATTTTTTGTGACGAAGACTATTCCGGTACCGACCGAACGCGCCCGGCCTTTAATCAGATGATTGCGGAAGCAGAACAGCACCGGTTTGACATCCTGCTGGTCAAGACCCAGTCCCGCTTCACACGCGACATGGAGCTGGTGGAAACCTATCTCCACAACAAGTTTCTGCTGTGGGGAATCCGCTTTGTGGCTGTGCTGGATCATGTGGATACAGAAATCAAAGGAAATAAAAAAGCCCGTCAGATCAACGGGCTCATCAACGAATGGTATTTGGAGGATTTATCGGAAAACATCCGCGCCGTTTTCGGGATGAAACGGAAACAGGGGAAATATATCGGCAGCTTTCCGGTATACGGGTATCAAAAAGACCCCGCCGACCACAACCACTTGCTGGTCGAGAAGCAGTCCGCCGAAGTCGTCCGCGAAATTTTCCGGCTCTATCTGGCGGGATATGGCAAGCAGCGCATCGCCGACCAGCTGAATGAACGGGGGATTCCCAACCCAACCAGATATAAGCAACAAAAAGGGCTGAACTATGTGAACGGTTCTGAAAAAGATTCCCTCGGGCTTTGGAACCGGACAACAGTCGGACGTATCCTGAAAAACAGGATGTACATCGGCGACATGGTACAGGGTAAGCGCAGGAGAATCAGCTATAAATCCAAAGCGTCGCTTTCTGTGCCGAAAGAAGAATGGACAATCGTCCCGGACACCCACGAAGCAGTCATTGACAGAATTACCTTCGAGACCGTCCAGCGGCTTCTCGGCGAGCGCACAAAAAGCAGCGGCTCCGGCACGGTCCATCCGCTGGCCGGTAAAGTTCACTGTATGGACTGCGGCAGTACCATGCTCAAGCTTTCCAACGGGACCGGAAGCAACAGCCGCCGCTATCTCCGGTGCAAACTGTATTCCACGGATCAGAATCGCTGTTCTCACCATATGATACGGCTTGACCTGCTGGAAGCGCAGGTAGCTTCCCTGATTCGGGAATATATTCGCCTGTATTATGTGCCGGACGGGATAGAGAACTTCTTGACGAACGACCGGGCAGAAAAGCAAACGAGTGCTCTGAACAAAGAACTTAAAAACTTGCAGATGGAGGTAGAGCGGCGTTCCAGGGCAATTCATGACCTGTATCTGGATAAATCCTCCGGCATCATTGACGCCGTGCAGTTTATGGCTTTGAACAGGGAATATCTTGAAGAAAAAGGGCGGCTGGAAAGCCGTATGGATGCATTGAACGCCGAGCTGGAGAACCTAGAAAGCAGCAATTATGACCGGCAATCCGTACTTGACCAAATCAACCAATTGCTGAACTTCGATCAGCTGCCCCGGGAACTGGTTGCAGAATTGCTGGATACCATCGCAATCGGGGAACGAAATCACAGTACCGGCGAACAGAATCTGCGGATTCACTGGCTCTTCTGATATGCGTTTGTATTTGCAGCCCACCCCCATGTGATCGATCCCAAATATCCGGGCGCTTTCGAACAGCTCGTGGATTTATCCGGCTGCTGGGACGAACATCTGCTCTATGAACGGCGCAAGGAAATCATGACGCTGGCAGCACGCATCAGCCGGTGCCATGAGCATTGCTGCCGCTTTCTTGCCGCAGCGGGAAGCCTGCTGGGCGATAACTGGAGGATCGCGTTGGACGCAACGGAAATTTCCAAACTGCAAAAGGCGGCGGCGCGCATCGCTTCCGCTGAATTGAAAGGCGGCGGCAACGCCCCAGGCCACGAATCGGTGCGTTTCCTTTCCGCAATTACAAACAAAGGCCCCATCCTCTTTCACGAGACAGCAAATACCCTTTGCAGCCGCATCTACCTGATCGAAGACTCCTACGGCGCCACTTCGCGGCTGATCTTAAACGCACTGCGCAGCCGTGCGCTGGAATCCGGGCTTGACATTATCTCCTGCTATTGCCCGCTTTCTCCATTTGAAAAGCTCGAACACCTGTTTATCCCGTCCCTGCAGCTTGGATTTATGACATCCAATGACTTCCACCATCCGGATGTTGTCCCCTACAAAGTCATCCGTTCCCGCAGGTTTACCGATGAAGAAGCCCTGAGAAAATCCCGCCGCAGGCTGACATTTAACCGAAAGGCAGCACAGCAGCTTTTGAGCGAAGCAGGCTCCCTGCTCGCAGAAGCTTATGAACTGCATAATCAGCTGGAGACTTATTATATCGCCGCCATGGACTTTTCAGCCGTCGATTCTGTCAGCAACAGCCTTCTTGAAAAATACGAACATATTCTGTCAGAATACCCCCTGTGACCTCTCACATATTTCTAAAAATCCCGCGCTGCAAAAGCAGTGCGGGATTTTTATATAGTCTGCCGTTTCTACAGGTTTTCAAGCCTGCGAAGCCATAAATCAGCAACCGCATCGCTCGGCATCCGCCAGTCGCCCCGCGGCGACAGGGAAACCGAACCAACTTTGGGACCGTCCGGCAGGCAGGAGCGTTTAAACTGCTGCTGAAAAAAGCGCCGGTAAAAAATCTTCAGCCAGCTTAAGATTGTTGCTTTCTCATATTCCCCGGCAAACGCGTATTCCGCGAGCCTTAGCACCTTTTCCGGCGGAAACCCCCAGCGGATTCCGTAATACAGGAAAAAGTCATGCAGTTCATAAGGCCCGACAAGATCCTCCGTTTTCTGCTGAATTTCCCCCTCACTGGGCGGAAGCAGTTCGGGGCTGACCGGTGTGTCCAGAATATCAGCCAGCACCTTTTCCAGCGCGCCGCCAAGCCGCTGCGCCTCAAAGGCCACCAGGTGGCGCACCAGTGTTTTAGGGATGGAGGCGTTCACGCCGTACATGGACATATGGTCACCGTTATAAGTAGCCCAACCAAGCGCCAATTCGGAAAGGTCACCGGTTCCCACCACAATGCCGCCGGTCCGATTGGCAAGATCCATCAGCACCTGTGTGCGCTCCCTCGCCTGTGAATTTTCAAAGGTGACGTCGGTTTGGTTCTCCGGATGGCCAATGTCCTTGAAATGCTGCCGCACAGCCGCCGTGATGTCCACATGCATCAGCGTAACGCCGAGCAGTTCGGAAAGCCGCTCGGCGTTCCCTTTCGTGCGGGCTGTCGTACCGAAACACGGCATCGTCACCGCCACCACATCGGTGCGCGGGCGGCCGAGCAGATCCGCGGCGCGCACCGCCACCAGCAGGGCAAGCGCGGAATCCAGCCCTCCCGAAATTCCGACCACGGCGGTTTTCGCATGGGAATGTGCCAGGCGTTTTTTCAGCCCCATCGACTGGATGGAGAGGATATCCCAGCAGCAGCTGCGCCGCGCCTCAGGGTCCGCCGGGATAAACGGCTTGGCGGATATCGGCCGCGTCAGCGTTGTTTCCCGCAGAGGCATGGAGAATTCGATATGCAGGTATCCCTTGTCGTTCACTTCCGGATAGGTTGTCATCCGATGGCGCTCCCCTGTAAGCCGTTTGACATCAATTTCGCTTACAGTAAGCGCATTGGATACAAACCGTTCGCTTTCCGCCAGCAGCGTGCCGTTTTCCACAATCAGGTTGTGCGCGGCAAACACCATGTCGGTGGTGGACTCCCCTTCGCCCGCGTCGGCATAGACATAACCGCAGACAAGGCGGGCCGACTGCCCGACTGCAAGGCTTCTCCGGTAGGCGTCTTTACCGATCGTTTCGTCGCTCGCGGAAAGGTTGGCTATGATCGTTGCGCCCGCAACCGCGTGGGCAACCGACGGCGGGCTGACCGACCACAGGTCTTCACAGACCTCCACCGCCAGAATAAATTCCGGCAGTTCGGCGCAGGAAAACAGCAGCCTGGAAGAAAACGGAACCGCGTCGTCCCCATAGGCGTTATAATAGTCGTACTGATCCGGCGCGGGGCTAAACCAGCGCCTCTCGTAAAATTCCCCGTAATTGGGCAGATGGGTTTTCGGAACCAGCCCCAGAATCTCCCCGTGGTAAACGACCGCGGCACAGTTGAAAAGCTTGCCGCGCAGCTCGATCGGAAGCCCTGCCACCACCAGCATATCCAGCTTTGCGGAAGCCTTGCGGACCGAGTCCAGCGCCTCCCGTGCACCGTCCAGCAGCGCAGGTTGAAAAAACAGATCGCCGCAGGTATACCCGGTCAGTCCAAGCTCCGGCAAAACCAGCAGCCGTACGCCCAGTTTCTGCGCCTCTTTCATCATATTAATCGTTGAAGCGGCATTAAACGCGCAGTCTGCCACCCTGATTTCAGGCGTTCCCGCCGCGACTTTCACAAATCCATCCCGCATGGGTCTCTCCCTCCCATTTCATCTTTCCTGAAATACAAAAATCACGCGCCGCCGTACGTAAACAGCCGGATTGATCAGGCCATTCGCACATTTTGGCAGTTGTGAAACATTGACAGTATCAAATCGTCCAGCTATGATAAGGGCATAGAACCATCTTGCAGGCCCCAATTCTTTTTCAGCGCCTCTTATCCCGGGCCTTGGCGGGTTTTCGGGATTTTTTAACTGGTTTTTTCACCGAATAGCCAAAAGTCCCGATCCGTTTCCCCAGTTCAAAGTATTCCCCGTGTGCATAGGCGGCCAAACCGCAGTTTCCCAAATGAAGCCGGCCGGCCGCGTCGACCAGCGACGGGTCCACATTTACGGCAACGATCCTCGCAAGGAACATGTCATGCGTCCCTAAAGCGGTGACGGACTCCACCCTGCATTCAATCGAAAGCGGGCTTTCTGCGATCATGGGCGCTGCAACCTGCGACGCCTGCTCAGCCGTCAGGCCGCATGCGGAAAATTTATCCGTGTCACGGCCCGAGCGTACCCCGCAAAAATCAGCGGCACGCACAAGGCTGACGGTTGTCAGATTGATGACAAACTCGCCTGACTCTTTAATCAGCGCATAGGAGTACCTTTCGGGGCGGACAGAGATATAGGTCATGGCGGGGTTGGTGTTCACAATGCCTGTCCAGCCGACTGTAAAGACATTGGGACGTTCCATTGTACCGCAGGAAACAAGCGCGGGCGGAACAGGCGCAAGCAGCGTACCCGGTTTCCAGACTAATTTTGACATGTTACCCCTCCGTTTTTTACTGTCAGATTAGTATATCACTTTTTTTGCCATAGGCGCAATCATTTGCCTATGTTTTCTGCACATATTAAAAGATAGGGAGAAAAATCCATATACAATCCGGATAAAATAAATAAATTTAACTTGATGGATAGAAATGAGGTGGACTATGAAACTGATCACTGCCGCGCTTGCTGCGTGCCTGCTCCTTTTTGCGGGATGCAATACACAGCCGGATAACGGAATATCCGTCCTTTCTCAGCCTCAAAAACCGGTCCCAGCCGCTGCTGATAGCAGCGAAGAAGCCGTAACAGCCACCCTGATACAGGACTACGTACGTATTTACGAGGGCTACTGCGGCGGAGCCGCGTTCAGCGCCGGCAAGCCGAATCCGGATATCCTGCGCAATTTTGCGTTCGGCTGGGCAAAAGAAAACCGTCTGCTGGACGCCTGCGCCGTTTACAGCGGCTCCGATGTGGTGAGCTATGTGCTCCCCACGAAAGACGCTGCGGCACTGTATGAAGCCTGTTTCGGCAAGAACCGCGCGGCAACGGAGGGGCTGTCCGACCTTCGTTTCAGCGCGGACTACACACAGCAGTTCAATTTGCCGGACCTGACATTATCCAGCCTGGAAAAGACTGAGGATGGAGGATGGAGGCTGGTCGTGAACCGCAGTGTCGCGGGGCGGGAACTCTATCCCGGCGAATATGTTTTCGCCCCTGCCGTTCCTCCCGAAAAGGGCGCCGGCACTTTTTTAAAGGCGAAATCCCAGGACTCTCTCTGGAGGATAATTTCTGTACGGAATCTGCCTTTGCCGGAAAGGGGCAACAAAGGCCAGGTGGTAAAAATCCGATCCGCGCAGGAACTGACCGAGCTGGCCAAGCTGATAAATTCGGGAGACAGGGATTACCAGGATAATGTTTATCTGCTGGATGCCGATCTTGATCTGTCGGGAATCCTGATGTCCCCCATCGGTTCCTATGCGTCCGACGATCCCAGGGACCCCGCGCCCAAAGGGTTCTGCACCACGTTTGACGGGCAGGGGCATACCATCCGCAACTTAACGGCAAAGGGGAACGGACTGTTTGCGGGCGTCGGCAGCAACGGTTTTATTGCCAACCTGAATCTGGAATCCGTGAAGGTTGAGGCCGGCAAAGATTCTAAACAGCCCTGCGGCGGCATTGCCGGCTGGGTAGCCGGAGGCTGGATCAGTAAATGCAGGGTTTCCGGCGAAATCAGCGGTTCGGAGGCCACCGGAGGTATTGCCGGGTTGGTCAGCGGCGGGGTTTTGCAGGCATGCCGCGCGGACGTCACCGTCACCGGGGGCGGTATTGTCGGCGGGCTCTGCGGCGTGGTTGACGGTCCGGCCAGCATGCTGACCGACTGCACTATCACCGGAACGGTCTCCGGGAACTCTTTTTGCACCGCCGCCGGCGGATTTGCGGGCAAGCTGGTGCAGGGCACGATCGACCGCGGAATCGCCTCGGTAAAAGTGGATAATTCGGCGCAGAGCAGCTATACCGGAAGCTTTGTCGGAGTTCTGGGCCAACCCGGCGAAAGCCTCGCAGGCCGTCTTGTGGGCTGTTTTTACGATATTGAAGCAGCCGGAGACCTTCCCGCCGCCGGGCTTGCGGAAAAGCAGCCGGACAGCGCGGCCCTGATTGGCATGACGACACAGCAGCTGATACGCATGGGCGCTTTTTAATCAATATACAGCAAAACAATCAAAAAGGACGCCGGCCGGCGTCCTTTTTTCTTTACAGTTCCACAGTAACCACGGCACCCTGCCCGTGCGTGCGTTTCAGGTCAATAATGCGCTGGTTTTCACTGCCGCGGTAACGCAGCAGCAGATTTCTTTGTTCGAGCAGAAACTTTCCGTCGATGAGATAATCGGATAAATCCAGCAGCGCATGCACATCGGGGCTGTCCATCCCGTTCAGTTCCTCGTAGGTATAACCGCTGTAAACAATCAGATTCAGCCCCAGTTTTTTCACTTCTGTCCCCAGCTCCACAAGAGGCTCCGGCTGGCAAAACGGCTCCCCGCCGGAAAAAGTGACCCCGGACAGCAGCGGGTTCTTTTGAATCTCCGCCAGCAATGTGTCCGTTTCACAGAGATAGCCGCCCGTAAAGTCGTGCGACTGGGGATTATGGCAGCCTTTGCAGTGGTGCGGGCATCCCTGCACAAATACGACAAACCGGAAACCGGGCCCATCTACAATGGATTCCCGGACCACTCCCGCAATCCGGATGGCAGACATCAACAATTCCTCCAAAGAAAAGGGCGGCCCGCAGGCCGCCCTTCCCGCATATTCTTATAACTGCTCCAAGCCGGTGCCCACACCGTGCTTCACACGGTCATGCTCTTCGGAGCGCTTTGCATTGTTCCAGCGGTCAACCGTACCCACAAGATAACCGGTAATCCTGCGGATCCTCTCGAATTTTACACCTTCGCCTATCATCTGTCCTGTTTTGTTGCCCACTTTGCAGCCCTCCATTGTCTTGTTTCCCGATACCGGGGTCGTCTATTCCTTCGGCATCTATGGCGACGCCGATTGATCGCTTATTAAGCATAAATCATCGGATGCAAAAAGTCAACTGCAAAATCACAATCTTTAGTGGATTTTTTTACTCGCAATACCATATCTTGTGACAAACAGCCATTTTACAGGTGCAGTTTCTTCTTCAGTTCCGCACGCATGTTGCGCCCCTGAAAGGAGAGCAGCGCCGTTAAAAAGACAGCGCTTGCCGCTACACACAGAATAGACGGGTACCGGACGCGCACAATACCGATAAGCAGAAACAGAATGGGAAGAATCCCGAACAGCGTGCCAATCATGAGGTAGATCAGATAGTCCTTCACCTGAATCCGCAATATTTTTGCAATCACCGTCATGGAAAGCAGCGCAAACACGCACAGGCTCGGGATGGCATAGTCCACCGACCAGCCAGACCAATTCTTCCCTGCCAGCAGATCCCAAAAAACCGAGAAGACGGACAGGAGCACCACCTCCCACAGGATGGTTTTCGGAATATTATGGCGTTTGCGCAGTGCCGTTGCAATGCCGAGCCACATAAATGCGATTCCGGCCGCGACAAACAGCGACCATATCCGTCCCACCGGGAACAATGCATTCACTGTAAAGCATACCACAGCCGCCGTCACCGAAAGGAACACCAGTGCTCTCAGAAGCAGACCGCTCCGGCTGTACCACTGGGGCAAAACGGGGAATGCTTCATTTTCCGGTTCACCGCTTCCGGTAAGACTGCCCTGACAGAGCGGACAGCGTTTTCTGCTGCCCGCAACCTGTACTCTGCATTTATCGCAAAACTGCAAAAAAACACCTCATTCCTCATCCAAAGGGTTGCTGACAATTTTCATATCAATCCCCATACCTGTCAGCGTCCGGAAAAACCGTTTTATGATATCTGTATCCGCAAATACAGAACTGAAGCTCAGCACCAGCCGGTCCTGATAGGAGCACATACACATCTGCAGCCGGTCGGTGCTTGTAAAAACGTCAAACTGCCGGATATACTCCCGCATGGGCGGCGGCATATCCACTTTTCCGATATTGGAAATCGACGCGGTGATCGCCCTTCTGGCCATACGGTTGGCCGCGGCCATTCCCATATCTTTGAAAACAAGAGGTACCAGCCGCGCGAAAACGTTGTGCTCCAGCGCGGCAAGGTCATCCATCCGGCGCCCTAAACGCTCGGTGGTCAGCTCCTGCGCAAACACGCGGCCGATTTGCCCCACCACCTCGCCCAGCGTTTTCCCGTCACTGGCAAAACAATGCCCAACGCGGATAATGCTGAAAAAATTGCGCGCCGATTCGGACGAAAAATATTTGCGCAGGTTCACCGGCACCATCAGCACGACGCGTTCGCGTTCGCGACGCAGCGGCATTTCGTCATGGATGGCGCACAGCAGGACGGCGGACAGGAATACCGTCATCGTTGCATGATAGCTGTGCGCCGCGTTCAACACCGCACGGGCGGACATTACGCCCTCAATCACACGCATCTGCCCCGTCGGCAGGCGCATCCCGCGAATCTGGTAGGCGGGCGGCATCTTCTCCATTTTCACGCGCTGTTTTCCGGAATAATATTTCTGAAAGCTGTCCGCCTTACGCTGTGTCATAGACGCGTCATAGTCCATCGGCGGCAGCCCGTCTGGAAAATCACCCGCATAGCGGATCGAAAGATAGTGGTAAACCAGCATCCTTAGAAACTGCATGGCACCCGTACCATCGGTTATGGCATGATGGACTTCCAAACTGATGCGCCGGCGATAGTAGGTGACGCGAAAGAGCAAATCCCTGCGGTCACCGTCATAAAGCGGGCTGCAGGGCATCTTGTTTTCGGTATGAACCGCCGGTTCCAGCGTGCTTGCCTCAAGATAGTACCAGAACAGGCCCTTGCGCAGCACCGACCTGAAAATCGGGAACATTTCAACTGTCTGTTCCAGCGCCGCCTGCAAAGGTTCCGGTTCCACCTCTTCAAACAGCTCGCAGGCAAACCGGAATACCTTGCTGTCCCGCTTGCTGCTGGCAGGCGGAAAAATTTTAGCCGCATTGTCCAGCCTGTTCCATTCAGCGGCTTTTTTATTTCCCACTAAGCGTCCACCCCATTCAGAAAACGGTTGATATATTCATACGTGCGCTTCACATGCATAAAGTGCGGCGGCAGTGCAAAAAATCCATGCAGGGCGTCCGCGATGCGATAGACTTCAACTTCGTTGCCCGCCTCCGCCAGACGCCGCCCGTAAGCCTCCCCCTCATCCCGCAGCGGGTCGTACTGCGCGGTGATAATCAAGGTTCGGGGCTGATGTTCGAACGACTGCGCCAAAAGCGGCGCAAAATACGGATTCGTCCGGTCTTCCGGGCCGCTCTGATAAAGCTCCATATAATCGCAGATACGCTTTGCGGTCAGAAGATAGCCGGTTCCATTTTCCTGCACGGACCGGAACGGCGATCGTTCGGAATGGTCGAAGTAAGTTGCCGGATAAATCAGAATCTGCGCGGATGGCAGAAATCTCCCCTTGTCGCGCGCCATTAAAGAAACTGCGGCGGCCAGGTTGGCACCCGCGCTGTCACCGATCAGAACGATCTGCTCCCACTGCATTCCAAACAGTGACGAGCAGGCGTATACTTCCTCAGCAACCGCATAGCAGTCCTCCAGCGCCGCCGGGAACCGGTGCTCGGGCGCCAGCCGGTAGTCCGCCGAGATCACCAGCCGCCCGGTAATCCGTGCCATATCGGCGCAGACGCGGGTGTAGCTGTCAATATTGCCGGTTACCCAGCCGCCGCCGTGAAAAAATACAAGCATTCCGGCAGGGCAGCCGTTCGGTGCAAACAGGCGTACAGGAATATCATACCCATCTCGGGACACCTGATGATCCCACGTTTTATAAAACGGCAGCTTGGGCGAAGTGATATTTTTGACCTGCCGCAGCGACTGATAATTTTTTTTGACGTTAAGGTCGGGATAGGACAGCGCTTTTAACGCGGCCCGCATCGCCTTATTGATCGCCAACCGGTTCACATCCCTTCCCGAAAGTATCTGTCCCAGTATATCATATTTTGGACCAAGTAAATAGAAGTTAGCCGCTTTTTATGAAAATCATTCACACATTGACAGCGGCCGTCCTGCGGGGTATCATAAAAGCAGGAAATCCGGTCAATTTTATCAGGAGGTGTATGCTGTGGTTCTGACCGTCCATATCGACAACCGTATTCTTTCGCTTGCCGCGTACGACGGCGAAAAACAGGCCATCTATGCTTCCATTGGAACCGACCCTCTTGCAACGGCAGACCAGCTTGCCGCGGCGATGCACACAGTTCTTTCTTTTCGCGGAATTGACACGGACGTCATTGAAGGCGCCGTGATCTCCTCCGTAGTGCCGTCCCTCACCCGCACCGCGCAGTGCGCGGCCGGGCAGCTGGCGGCGGGAAAGGTACTGGTAGTCGGCGCGGGCATGCGGACAGGGCTGAACCTCCGCGTGGACAGCGCGGGCACGGTAGGCTCGGATTTTATCGCCACAGCCATCGGGGCGCTGCATGAATTTGCACCGCCGCTGATCGTGATCAATCTGGCGGGCGCCACCACTTTCTCCGCGATTGACAAAGACGGCGTGCTGATCGGCCGCTCGATTTTGCCGGGCGTGGAAAGCGCACTGGAGCATTTATGCCAGAGCTCCGCCCAGCTCCCGCTGGTTTCCTTCGATTCGCACGCGCCGCTGATCGGGCGCGGAACGGTGGATGCGATCAAATCCGGCGCACTGTACGGCGCCATTTCCATGCTGGACGGCATGACCGCGCGTTACATAGCCGAGCTTGGGGAAAGCGCGTCTGTCGCCGCGACCGGCGAAATCGCCGGGGTGCTTGCACCTCTCTGCAGCCATACGGTTCTGTACCGCCCCCGCCTGCTGCATGACGGGCTGCGGCTCCTGTATCAAAAAAACCGGTAGTTTCCAAATAAGCGTTACATCCCGTTCTGCGGGAGTGACAGCAGGAGGAATTCTTTGTGAAAAACCAATCAGAAACCCGCTACCTCGCACAGGTCGCCCTCATGGCGGCTATCGTGGCTCTCGTCGCGTTTGTGCCGTTTTTGGGGTATATCCCTCTGGTGGTAATTAAAGCCACAACGGTGCATATCCCGGTGATTATCGGCGCGATTCTTCTGGGGCCGAAAGCCGGCGGTATCCTCGGCGCGGTATTCGGCATCACCAGCATCATCAAAAACACCATGGAGCCTTCCCTGGTATCGTTTGTTTTTTCTCCCCTGATCGCCGTTCCCGGAACCGGCTCGGGCAGCTTTAAAGCGCTGATCATTGCGCTCGTGCCCCGGATTCTGATCGGTGTGGTGACAGGGCTGATCTTCCGAGCCTTGGTCCATGCCGAGGCCGGGGCCGCGAAAGTCCGCATTGCGGCCGCGATTGCCGCGTTTGCCGGTTCCGCCGTCAATACAGGTTTGGTAATGGGCGGGATTTACGTTTTGTTCGGGCAGGAATATGCCGCCGCAAAACAGATCGCATTTGAAAGCTTTTCAAAATTCATTCTGACTGTCGTATTTACCAACGGGCTTGCCGAGGCGTTTGTCGCAGTTGTAATCGGCGCCGCGATTGTACCGCCGCTGCGCAGGTTCTTTCAGTCCAATCAATAGATCAAAATCCGGTGCGGCCCAGCCGCACCGGATTTTCTTTTCTTTAAATAAACAGCCGGACAGCCTGTTCCGCAAGGAATACCGCGGCTGTGGAGCCCAGAGCCACCGTCAGGAGTCCTTTTCCGGAGTAGGCCAGGATCAGGGCGGCGGCCAGCCCGATGAGCGCGGACACGATCCCCGACGTCGCGTAGAGGATATCGGGGATCGTCATGGCCGCCAGCACCGCGTAGGGGACATATTCGAGCAGCGATTTTACAAAGCGATTTTGTATTTTGCGCTTCATAAAAACCAGAGGGAGCATACGCGGTATGTAAGTAACCAGAGCCATCACAAAAACAGCCGTCAAAATATAAGGCAGATTCATTGCGCATCCTCCTCTCCCGCTTCACCGACAGGATAGCGCAGGGCGGAATAGCCGGCGGCCGCCATGGCGCACAAGATGATTACCCATCCGCTTGAAATTCGGTTCAGCAACGGCGTGTAGCGAAAGATACAGCTCATGACCGCCGCAATGACGATGGTGATTGCCACCGGGCGCACCTTTCTGGCCGGGGGAATGATGATCGCGAGAAACATTCCGTAAATTGCCACACCGAGCGCGCTGCGCAGTGCCGCCGGCAGCAGGCTTGTAGCGGTCGCGCCTGTCAGGGTGCCCAGCGCCCAGCCCCAGTAGGGGGCAAAAATCAGGCCCGCAAGATAGGGTGCTGTCAGCAGCCCCGGCTGCTGAACGCCCACCGCGAATACTTCATCCGTAATGCCGAACGAAAGCAGGAGCCGCTGGCCGGCAGACATTGCGGGGTCGGCTTTCTGAGCAAGGGAAAGGGACATCAGCATATAGCGGATATTGATAACAAAGGTCGTGACGGCGATTTCCACAAACGCTCCTCCCGAAAGGATCAGCGCCGTTCCCGCAAACTGCCCGGCCGAGGTCAGGTTGGTCATGGAAATCAGCAGCGATATCCAATACGGCAGTCCGTTTTCAGCCGTCATCATGCCAAACGTAAAGGAAACCGAAAGATATCCCAGACAGATCGGGATTCCGTCCTTCAGGCCTTTCAAAAATGCCTGTTTTTTCTCCAATTGCAAAGACTCCCACTGTTTTAAACTTGCGTCACACAACGCAAGCATTATAGCACAAACCGCCTGAAATGGAAAGGCTTACAGTGTAACTGTAAAGCAGGTTCCGCCCTGTTCCCGGTTCTCCACCGAAATTGTCCCATTGTGCATTTCCACCACACGCCGGACAATCGAAAGCCCCAGCCCGTTGCCGTCACTGCCGCGGGACTTGTCTCCTTTATAAAACTTTTCAAAAATATGATTACGGTCAATTTCCGGGATTCCGGGTCCTTCGTCCTGAATTCGGAATATGGTATGCCTGTCTGCGTTGACGAGTGTGATCCATATTTTTTTGCCTTCTGCTGAAAATTTGATTGCGTTATCGATCAGGTTTGTCCAAACCTGCATGAGCAGCGGTTCCAATCCTTCTATTTCCGCCTCGTCCAGTTCAAGCTCCAGTTCCAGGAGCTTTGCGCTCCACTTCGACTCGCAGAGCGTCAGGGCGCGCCGAATCTGCTCGTCAATACAGACCCGGCTCCGCTGCACCGGAATATTTCCCTTTTCCAGCTTGTTCAAGGTAAGAATATTCTGCGCCAGCGTAGACAGCCGCTGTGTTTCCTCCGTGATAATCTGCACATATCCTCTTCGTTCATCGGGATCCGTTTCATCCACCAGGAGTTTTGCGTAGCCTTCAATCGCCGTCAGCGGCGTTTTAAATTCATGTGAAATATCAGATACAAAATCGCTGCGCAGCATTTCGACGCTTGCAAGCTCACGTGTCATAATATTAAAGCTGTTGATGAGGGAGCCGATTTCATCTCTGTAAGGATTTTTCAGCTGCAGAGAAAATTCCCCGGCGGCCACTCGTCTGGTCGCATCGTTCAGCTTGCGGATCGGACCGGTCATCTTGCGTCCGGCCACAACCGCTATAAACGAGCCGCCGAGGACGGAGACAAGCAGCGCAAGCATCCCGGCAAAATGTGTTTTTTGAAACAAGCTGTCAGTTTGGAGGATCCAGATGACATAGACATCCCGATAGCGCGCAGCGGCCGCATATACACCTTTTTCCCCCTGCCAGTTGGTAATGACCGGCTCTTCTTCATTTTCCAGCATCTTTTCCTGTTCCGGCGTCAAAGTAAGCCCTTTGGTATCCTGCTGCACAAGGACCCGGAACGTTCCGACATTGTATAAGTGTTCCATATCATTGAGGGGCAGGTCATGTTCTTCCAGATAGCGGGTGGCTGTTTTCAGATTTTGTATAAAGAAATATTCAATTTCGTCTCCCGCATATTTTTTATAGTATAAGTTAAAAACGGAATACGGTACCACTACGGAAATAAAGATAACAGCGAGCATGATGGCAACGACTTTTACATAAATCGTGCCGTAAACCCGCTTCAAGCCGTATGCTGGACGCCTTTATAGCCCAGCCCCCGGATGGTCACAATCTCAAATGTTTTCACCTGTTCAAACCGCTCCCGCAGCCGCTTGATATGTACATCCACCGCGCGCGGACTGGTATCGGTGTCCATTCCCCAGATATCGTCAAGGAGCTCCTGCCTGGTAAAAATACGGTTGGGATAGGAAAACAGCTTATAGAGCAGATAGAATTCCTTCTGCGGCAGGACGACCGTTTCTTCGGGCATGCGTACCTCAAGGCTGTTGTAATCCAGCACAACATCCCCCATAACGATACGGTTCTCGCTGTAAATTTTGCTTCTGCGAAGCAGCGCCCTGACCCGCAGTGTCAGTTCCTCCATATCCAGCGGCTTGGTCATGTAGTCGTCGGCGCCCAATTCAAAGCCCTTGCGCTTGTCCGCGAATTCGGTCTTCGCGGTTGCCATCAGCACCGGTATTTCAATTCTGTTTTCCCGCAGCTGTCTGAGCAGATCATAACCGTCCAGATTCGGCATCATCACATCCGCGATAATCAAATCCACCTGCTGCGTTTCCAAAAGGGCCATCGCTTCGGCGCCATCCTCCGCTTTGAGGGTTGAGAAGCCCTCCCTGCGCAGATAGATATCAATCAGATTTCGGATTTTCACATTATCATCAACAATCAGAATACTTCCCATTGCGGTTTTCCTCCTTTAGCCTGCTTTTCTTAATACTAGCAGAGAAGCGGAAAAATGAGAAGAGCTTTTTCAGGGAAAAATGATACTCTTCGTTCATGAATTATTCACTTTTTTCTCAATTGTTGAAACACAGGGTTCATAATTAATCGTTAGAATAAATTGGTATAATGAAAAAGAGGGGATACAGGAGGTTCTTTTTGTGAGTAAAAAAGTAATTATCACCATTTGCTGCGTTGCAGTTGTTGCCGCAGGTGCGGCGGTTGCCGTCCGTATGGCCGGCAATTCGGAACCCGCAGCGGAAGCAATCGCTTCGCAGGTAACTGTCAGCGCAAGCCGTCCGACAGTCGGCGACGTCGCGTTGGACGGAGAATTTATCGGTACGGTGGAGCCGGACCAACAGGTACAGGTGTTCCCGAAAGTATCGGGAACCGTTTTGAGTACATATTTTGAAATCGGGCAACAGGTAAAAGCTGGCGACCTGCTTTATGAAATTGACCCCGTCGATCTGCAGATGGCCTATGATTCCGCAGTTGCACAGCTGGAGGCGTCTAAGATTGAAGCCCAGCAGAAACTGGGCAGCGGCTATGATTCCAGCCTGATTTCGCTCAAAGCTCAGCTGGATGCCGCACAGACGCAGCTGAATTCCGCACGCAGTTCACTAAGAAATTTAAACGATGACGCAGATGATGATCTGCTGAATGCGCAGAAGGCGCAGGACAAAGCGCAGGCAGACATGCAGGCCGCAGACGCAGAAAAAAAGGAACACGAACCGGGCAGTCCAGAATATGAAAAAGCCGATAAAGACTATAAGGACGCGTATGACACATACAGCACTGCCCATGCACAGGTGAAAGATTTGGAGGATGACGACGACCCTACTCTGCGCTCCGCCCGTACTGCATACCGGAACGCGCAGATCTCATACAATGCCGCTAAGGAAGCCTATGACCAGGCTGCCGGTATCAGCCGCGACGATACGGAAGTCACGGTAGACGCCGGGCTGCACGCCGCCGAGGTGGCTCTCGAAGCACAGGCAAAGCAGTTGGAATATACCAAAGTATATGCGCCAATCGACGGTATCGTTGAGCAGAAGAACATATCGGCACACGACCTTACATCTACTTCCCAGCCCGCCTACACCGTTTCGAACAAAAGTCTTATGACCGTTCAGTTCAGTGTTTCGCAGTCCGCAGTCGGAAACCTTGCTGTCGGTGACCAGGTACAGGTGGAAAACAGCGGAAAAAACGTGACAGGTACCATTACGGAAATTTCCACAATGGTGGACGCGCAGAGCGGGCTCTTTACCGTAAAAGCCAGCGTCGATCAGGCCGACATGCCGCTTTTCACCGGGGCCACTGTGAAAATCTATGCGGCTACTGAAAAAGCGACCAACAGCCTTCTTGTTCCGGCCGACGCAGTCTATTACGACGGTGAAAAGCCCTATCTCTATGTCTACAGAGACGGGGTCGCTGTGAAAACCGATGTGGAAACCGGCGTCTCCGACATGAATAACATTCAGATTGTCTCCGGCATCACCGCAGATGACGAGGTCATCACCACATGGCATCCCCGTCTTCTTGACGGTGCGGCTGTAGTGCTGAAAAATTCCGACACGCAGGCCAGCTCTTCCGAATCCGCTTCTGAAGAAGCTTAACGGGGGGCCATTCAATGAATATTACAAAACTGACTTTAAAACGGCCTGTTTCCGCAATCATTGTCGTGGTAGCGCTGGTGATCTTCGGAGCAATGGCTGTTCTTCAGTCTCCTTTAGAGCTGACTCCTGACATTGAGCTTCCCATGCTGATCACGCTGACAACCTATCCCGGGGCAAGCCCTGAGGATGTCGAGGAACTGGTCTCCAAAAAGATAGAAGACGCCGTTTCCACAATCAGCGGCGTAAAAAATATCCAGTCCCGTTCTATGGAAAATATGTCCATGGTCATTCTTGAAATGGAATACGGCACAAACATGGATGTTGCACACATGGACTTGCAGGAAAAGGTCAACATGTACCAGAACACCCTGCCGGACGATGCACAGGACCCAATTATCCTCGAACTGGATGTCAATGCGATGCCTTCCATCACCCTGTCCGCTACAGCGACAGGCGATATTGATCTGAAGAATTTTATTGACGATGAAATTACTCCCGAATTTGAAAAACTGGCAGGCGTCGCCAGCATCGAAGTATCCGGCGGCAACGACAGTTATGTCAGCGTCCGCCTGATGGATGACCGTCTGCGCCAGTACGGGCTGACGATGAATTCGATCATCGATGTGGTTTCCAATGCGGATTTCTCTATCCCCGGCGGCGACGCAGATATGGGCAGCCAGAATCTTGCGGTGCGTACCGGCGTTTCCTACGATTCGGCGGAGTCCCTGCGCAATATTCCGATTACCCTTTCTTCCGGAAAGGTAATTCACCTTTCCGATGTGGCTTCAATCTCCCGTTCTACCAAGGATTCGGAGTCTTTAAGCCGCTATAACGGGCAGGATAACGTAACCCTGTCCGTGCAGAAACGCCAGAGTGCTTCCACACTGAGCGTCTCCAAAGCTGTGCTGAAACAGATGGACAAAATTAATCAGGCCGATATGGGTGTACAGCTCAACGTGATCGACGACAACAGCGAAATGATCGTCAGTTCGGTAAACTCTGTGTTCAGCACCCTGCTGCTCGGCATCCTGCTGTCAATGATCGTGCTGTTCCTGTTCTTCGGTGACCTGAAAGCATCGCTAATTGTCGGCAGTTCCATGCCGGTTTCCCTGCTTGTTACGCTGATACTCATGTATGCTATGGGCTTCTCTCTGAACATGGTTTCGCTTGGCGGTATGGTAGTCGGTGTCGGCATGATGGTGGACAGCTCGATTGTCGTTATTGAAAGCTGCTTTAGGCGAAGTGTCGGCGAAAAGCAGGATTATAAGCAGGTTGCCCTGGAAGGGGCGGGGTTTGTCGCCTCCTCCATCGTGGCCTCTACGCTTACAACGGTGGTCGTATTCCTGCCCATCAGTCTTATGCAGGGCATTTCCGGTCAGCTGTTCCGCCAGCTGGGCTTTACGATCATCTTTTCACTGACCGCGTCGCTCATCTGCGCATTGACATTGGTTCCCCTTTTCTTCAATATTTTCAAACCGCGTGAAAAACGAGAAGCTCCCTTTAACCGCTTTATGCATAAAGTAGAGGTATCTTATGGAAACCTGATCAAACGCATCCTTCCGCACAAAGTGCTGGTGGTTGTGACCGCTGTCATTCTGCTGATCGGTTCCTTTGCGCTTGTTACACAGATTAACATGGAAATGATGCCGCAGGTGGATGAAGGAGTCGTGAAGGTCGATATTGAAACACGCCCCGGATTGCAGTTGAGCCGCGTCAGCGAAATTTGCGCTGAGATCGAATCGTTGGCCGCAAGCAATCCTGACGTTGAAAGCTATTCCGTCACAGGCGGCGGTTCCGGGATGAACTCCATGATGACTGGGAATACCAACGCCTCACTCACCGCTTATCTCCGGGATGACCGCAAGATGTCTACCGACGAGGTAGTTGAGGATTGGCAGAAAAAAACGCATGATATGCTTGACTGCAATATTAATATCACTTCCTCCAGTGATTCCATGGGTTCCATGGGTTCCAGCGGCGGCATTGATGTTGTGCTGGAAGGCAGTAATCTGGATGATCTGAAAACCACAGCCGTTCAGGTTGAAAAGGTCATGCGGGATAACGAACAGATTCTCAACGTATCTTCCAGCGCGACAAAAGGCAACCCGCAGGCAAAAGTAAAAATTGACACGATGCGCGCATCTGCCAAAAAACTTACGCCCATGCAAATTGCGGGTACGATCAACACCACTCTCAGCGGTAAAAATGCCGCTACTTTGACCGAGAACGGGCAGGAATATGACATCTGGGTAGAATACCCCAAGGATCGTTATAAGACCGTCAACGATCTTTCGGGTCTGATGCTCACCAATCAGGCAGGGCAGCTGGTTCCACTGATGGACGTAGCCACGATTGAGTATTCCGACAGCCCACAAAGTATTGACCGTAAAAACAACCAATATGTGGTAACTGTCACCGGCCAGCCCACCCTTGCGGCGAAATTTACCGCAAAGGATGAAATTGTTGCCGCCGTAAAAACTCTTTCGCTCCCGGATGGTGTGACCATTGCGCAGGGCGATACGGATGAAAGCATGATGGAGGAATTCCAGTCGCTGGGTTTTGCGATTGTGATTGCGATCTTGCTGGTCTTTATGGTGATGGCCATGCAGTTTGAATCGCCAAAGTTCTCTATCATGGTAATGCTCTGCGTTCCATTCAGCCTGATTGGGTCATTCGGACTCCTCTATCTTTGCAACGCAACCCTGAGCCTCCCTTCGTTGATGGGATTCCTGACTTTGGTTGGTACGGTAGTCAACAACGGCATTCTGTTTGTCGATACCACTAACCAGTACCGCAAGAGCATGAATATCGAGACAGCGCTCATCACCGCGGGCCGGACTAGGCTGCGCCCAATCCTGATGACCACACTGACCACTGTTCTGTCCATGCTGCCTATGGCAATCGGTATTGGCAGCGGAGCGGAAATGATGCGCGGCATGGCGGTTGTTATGATCGGCGGCCTGTGCGCTTCTACGCTGCTGACGCTTCTGCTTCTTCCGACCTTCTATCTGATGTTTAACCGTGGTAAGAATTCGGATCTGCCGCAGCCTCCGGCTCCCGATCTGGAGGAAGCCGTTCAGGGGCTTGACTATTAAGTAAACTGACCTTTCCAAAATAAAGTTGAAAGAACCGGTGCGGACCATTCCGTACCGGTTCTTTCGTGCATATAAAGGGAATAGTGAAAGGGGCAATTCGCATGACAAAAAATTTTGCACACCGGGGCTTCAGCGGCCGGTATCCGGAAAATACAATACTGGCTTTCCGGAAAGCGATTGAGTCCGGCTGTGACGGCATCGAACTTGACGTTCAGATGACCCGGGATGGCCAACTGGTGATTATTCATGATGAGAGCGTGGACCGCACCTGCAATGGGAAAGGGTTTATCGGGGAACTAAAGTTGAGTGAACTGCGTAAATTTGACGCGTACGGCGCATTCCCAGGGCAGTTTGGAACGAACCGGATTCCGACCCTCCGGGAATATTTCGACCTGATCAGGCATAAAGACACCCTTACCAACATTGAGTTAAAGAATACAATTTGTAACTATCCGGGTCTGGAAGAAAAAGTGATTGAAACGGTTCATGAATACCATATAGCTTCCCGGGTACTGTTCTCCTCCTTTAACCATTGTTCCATGATCAAATGCAAACAGCTGGCTCCGGAAATCAAGGTGGCATTTCTGGTCAGCTCGCCGCTTGCCGAACCCGGCAGGTACACAGCCTCCCATGGGGGCAGCTTTCTGAATGTACACCACTCGTTTCTTACGGATGAGATGATCCGGGATCTGAAATGCCATGGAGTTGACGCGCAGGCATGGACAGTTAATGAAGAAAGCGAAATGCTCCGTTTGGCAAAAGCAAATACCTACGCTGTCATAACCAACTTTCCGGACAGGATGAAAAATGTTCTGGATACTATAAAAACTAACAGATATTACCTATACCCATGAATCATAAATAAATTTTATCTGGTACGATTTCTGGTAATTCGCATTACCCTGCCCAAAATTCCACATGAAAAAAGGGGCTTGTGGAAAGCGGCGTCCTATTCTCTTGTCAGAAAAACTGAAACAATCACCGGTATGAGGCATAAAATAGTTTGCACGGCAAAACCATGCCGCCATTATTTTAAAATAGAACCAACTTAAGGACTGGTTTTATGGTAATAAAATTTGTCACAGAAGAAAACTATCATAAATTATTTATTTGTCAAAAAATCAATCCGCACATCCTGTGGATTGTCATACCGTAAGGAGGAAATAAAAGTTGGCAAGTGCAATTAGTTATGAACTTTTCCAAGCAAAACAGGGTACCGCAAACGGAATTGCAACTTTGGATGCGTCCGGTCAACTGCCGGTTTCACAGCTTCCGCCCGAAGCTGTCTCCGCCTATAAAGGGACCTTTGCCACAAGCGTCGCACTGATTGCGGCATATCCTGCCGCCGATCTTGGAGACTACGCCTATGTAACCGAGACGACATCCTATTGGTACTGGAACGACGCTCTGACAACGGCCGCATGGGTCAACCAGCAAATCACCGAAGCTGACTACGCGGCGTTAAGCGCGGCTGAAAGAGCTGCTGTTCCTTATATTGTAATACCGAATCCTTAATCTTAAGCTATGAGCGGGGCAGTCAGTTACGAACTGTTTACAGAAAAAACAGGCGGCAGCAGCAGCGGATTTACAGCGGAAGGCGGAATTTTTGAAACGTTTGTAAACAACACAGGCGTCAGTGTCAAGGGCACCATCGTCATTGCATCAGCTACTGTTGACCAGGCAGTAGATATTGCCCCGGCGGACTCCCAAATGCCGATTGGCGTCATCTACGAAAGCGGAATTGCAAATGGCTCACTTGTAAAGGTGGTAGTGAGCGGAAAAGCTGAAGTGCTTTTAAAAAACGATACCGCTTCCGCAAGAGGGTTCTGGTGCGGTGTCAGTGATACGGCGGGAAGGATGTATCAGATCAGTGTGCCCCCCGGCGTCGAGGAGGAAAACAACCGTAAAATCGGCCACAGCCTCTCAAACGGGAGCGGCGGGACGGATGTACTGTCAATGGTCGAGCTGCATTTTCATTGATCCTGTGCCTCGGCCCAAAACAGCGAAATACTCCATCCGGAACTTCTCTCATTTTATTTCATCATCAGAAGGGGCATCGGCAGCATCGCCGGTGCCCCGTTCGCTTTGCCTTAATATTTGCTCTGCGCTTCTGTAAACCGGATCTCATGGAACGACTGCTTATTTTCGTGCAGCGAAGCCATCCTGTTTTTCAGGCGATATCTGCCCACCATCTCCCGCAGCGTCAGTGCCTGTCCGGCAAGCTCCTCACTGGAGGCAGCGGTTTCTTCCGCGGTCGCGGAGTTTGTCTGAACAACCCCGGAAATCTGCTCAACTCCGACATTTACCTGATAAATGCCATCGCTCTGTTTACGGGCCGCCTGACTGATCTCACTCACAATCCGGCTTACCTGTTCGGTCTTTTCCACGACAGTTCTAAGTGCCTGTTCCGTTTCTTTCGCGATTTTTCCGCCTTTTCCCACCGCAAGCGTCGATGTTTCAATCAGGCTGGTCGTGCTCTTGGCCGCCTCTGCGCTCTTAATCGCAAGATTTCTGACTTCATCCGCCACAACGGAGAACCCTTTTCCCGCGGAACCTGCCCTCGCCGCTTCTACAGCAGCGTTCAGCGCAAGAATGTTGGTTTGAAACGCAATATCGTCGATGGTTTTGATGATTTTACCGATTTCGCTGGAAGTCCGGCTGATTTCATCCATGGCGGCCAGCAGATCGTCCATATGCCTGCTGCCGATGGCGACTTCCTGTCCGGCTTCCTGTGTCAGGCTATTGGCGCCGTTGGCGTTCATCGCATTTTCTTTAATCTGCTGGGCAATTTCTGAAATGGTTGCGGCAAGTTCTTCCGTGGAACTGGCCTGCTCGGTTGCGCCCTGAGCAAGTGTCTGCGAGGCGGAGGAAATATGCTCCGAACCCACGCCAATGCTGTCCGCCACCTGTCTGATCTGCTCCAAAATTGAACCGATCTGCGAGAACAAGCTGTCCACTACCGTTATAATCTCTTTATACACTCCGCTATGTGATGATGTGTCTATCTGGACGGTCAGATCATGATTCGCAATTGCCTCCGCCAAAACTTTTGAATCTTCGGCAATTCGATTGACAGACCGGACGGCGCCTTCCATGGAGCGTGCCAGCGAGCCGATTTCGTCCCTGCTGGTAATAGACTGCAGCTGGAGATTCAGAGATTCGTCAATCACGCCAGTTTCTATTGCCTTTGCCGCATTCACTACTTTTTCAAGAGGGGCTTTCAAGCGCTTTTTCAGGATCATTGCACCGATTGGCATACTCAGCAGTACCGCCAAAACAGCAATTGTGACAATCAGGATAATTTCTTCCGCTAATTTTTTTTCTGTTTCCGTCATGTCGCTGCCCGAATATAAAATGCCGGTAACCGTACTGCCATCTTCAGAAAGAATCGGGCTATACACCGCTGTGTAGTTTTTTCCATATAACGTGGCATTTCCTATGTACTGCTGCTTTTGGCCAATGACGACATCGGCTATTTTGTTATCCAGCTTGGTTCCGACAATTCTTTCGCCGTTTTCCATGATGGTTGAATTCACTCTTTCATCGCCTGCAAATATCGTAAATTCGGCACCGATTTTTTCTTTCAGCTCATCTACAAACTTCGGATTATCCAGCCTGTATCCAACGGAGATGACACCTGCAACTTTTCCGTTTGTTTCATAAACAGGCGCCCCTGCCCTTACCGCAAATCGAACCGCTGTTCCAGTCTCGATCTGCGCTGTCGCTTCCCCCTGCATAGCTCTGCGCACATTCTCCTGATAGGAAATATCGTCTCCTTTATTTTCTTCATGTGTGCGTGCAATTACCGTGCCTTTTTCATCAGTCACCGTCGCCATTTCCAAATTTAAAGAATTTGCAAGTTCCCCTAATTTGCTTGTTATTTTTCCCTGGTCACCCGCAGCCACCGCTGCTGAAATCTCGTGATTTCCAGCAATTGCCTGTGCCGAATCAAGCAGGTCCTGTTCCATATCAGTCAGGTCTTCCTTTACGATTTCTATAGAAGCCGCTGCCTGTTTTCTGGATAAATCTCTAATTGAATTGTCCATGGAAACCAGCGCAAATGTGCAGGTGATCGCGACTGTAACGGCAACTGTCATCGCATTGAACTGCAATACCATTTTGCTCAGACTTTGGGTCCTGTTTCGTTTTTTGAATTGAAATTTCATACTCACCCTATCCTCTCTTAAGCCGTTGATTAAATTGTCTCTCACAGACTGTGTATTGACATGCTCATACGGTTTCGCGTCCATTTTTTGGTATGGCTTTTCTTTTGCCTTTATATTAAAATAGAAAAGATACCTTGTATGTGATTTTGTTACACATTCAGCACCGATACGCTTACCGAACACAGCCGTCACAATTTCGTCTGTATTATTTAACTCGTCAGTTTTTTAATTAAAACTAGTTACTTTTATTATTTTGTCAATGACAGATTTGTCATGAACCCGTGACATCACATTTGAAATTGTCATCTTGCTGAATAAAGAGAGAAGGGTCTTTATGAGTTTTTACAAAAGACTGAATTTGCTGATGACTGTTCAAAATATTGCAAACAGCCGCCTTGCAAAATCGCTGTCGGTCGATGCTTCCTTAGTAAGCCGCTGGCGCACCGGAAAACGTATCCCTTCACCACGAAACAGTTACGTCAGAGAAATTGCCGCGTTTTTTGTTGCACAGGCAAAATTGGAGAGCCAGAAGAACACTTTGTTCGAGTTAATGAATTTAGAGCCGCAGGAAAGATCGGAAAATCCTCAAAAGATCACGGAACAGCTTCTTGCCTGGCTGAATGAAGGCAATATTCAGGACGAGTCAATTATTGAATTTTTGGACAGGCTCAACTTGCCCCGAAAATCCGAAGTGCTGCTGCCTAATGCCGAAGTACGCACCTGCCAGCCGGCAGGAAGACCTGTAAATGCGGAAGTTTTTTACGGACTGGGAGGCAAACAGGATGTCATCATCCGGTTTCTTTCCGCTGTTGCGGCAAGCAGAAAGCCCTGTACGCTACTGTTATACAGTGATGAAAGTATGGACTGGATGATGAAAAGCAAAGAATTCAACCATCAGTGGCAAGCTTTGCTTTTAAAAATCATTGCACAGGGATGGAAAATTAAGATCATTCATACCATCGCCAGAGATCTGTCGCAGCTGCTGACCGCTATCGACCAGTGGATGCCGATTTATATGACGGGCGCAATTGAATCCTTTTATTTTCCAAAATTTCGGGAGCATATCGTTCGGCGAACCCTGTTTATCGCCCCTGGAATTGCCGCCGTTACCTCGACTTCCTTCTCTCCGTCTGTGACAAACCCACAGCTGTTCTATTATACGGACCCCGATATGATAAAAAATCTGACTGTGGAATTTCAGGAATTTCTAAAGACCTGTTATCCTCTGATGCAGATTTTTAAAGAAGAGAGCTTTCCCAAATTCTCCGAACTGTGGGTCCGTTTTGAAGAGCAGTTTGGAAACTCCATTTTATGTACGACAGCTTTATCCGCATTGACGATGCCCAAGCCGATGTTTGACCGTCTGCTTGCGCAGAGCTATGGCACGGCGGAACAAACGCAACGCATCTCCGCGCTCCAGAAAAAGATGCAGTCTGCATTTTTATCCAAGCTGCAAGCCAATGATGTCACGGAACTCGTTGGGCTATCCCTTCCGGAAACTTTTCCGGAAGCGACGGTTGTGCCCTGTCCGCGCGACCTTTTGGGAGGACCCGCTTTACAATATTCCCGCTCAGATTTTTGCCTGCACTTAAAAAATATCGTTCACCTTCTGAAAACCTATGAGCGCTATTCTTTTCTCATTTATCCGGAGAAACCCATACAGAATTATTTCTTCGCCGTGAAAGAGGAAAACGGCGTCATTGCAGCAAAAAATGACGGCTCCATCATTTTTGTCTTCCGTCAGCAAACTTTGGTCAGCGCCTTTCAGGATTATCTGGAAGATATGATCCTGCGCATTCCCCTGAAAGAGCGCAGCAAAGAAGCTGTGATTCAAAAGCTGGAAGGAATGATTGCCGGCCTTGAACCATCCCCCGAAGCCGATGTCTGCAAGTGATTGTTGTTTCATCCTTTACCACTTTATTTCAAAAAAGGGTTGACAATTGGTCAGACTCGTGCTAAATTATGAAACAGGAAAACTGAATCGACAAACACATCGATGAGGAATAGTAGGATTTTGAACGATTGCAGAGAGCTGTTGGGTGGTGAAAAACAGCATCGGGAGAAATACCGAACTGGCCTCGGAGTGGGTTCACTGAAAAAAGTGTAGGTGAATACGGAGGTCAACCGTTACAGTGACAGGATATACGATGCATGGCGTCCGTATCCGGTGAGTGCATTTCCACGGAAATGAACAAGAGTGGTATCGCGAAAGTGTAAAGCCTTTCGTCTCTTAGGGTTTAATACCCGGAGGCGAAAGGCTTTTTTTGTTTGCCTTGTTTGTGCGGATTCATGTTTCTAACATTGAAAGAGGTGTGTCAGTTATGTCCAATCCCAATCAAAAAGCGGCCATCTCCGCCCGCATGAAATTTGCAGGGGTCTTTGCGGTGGCCAGTGTCCTGTTCAGCTCCCACGCCGGCGGAGGCTTTGCCACGGGTAATCAGGCCACCCAATATTATGCCCAGTATGGCTGGATTGCTCCTCTCGCGGCAGTCCTTTCGATGGCGCTGCTGTCGCTGACCATCCGGGAATGCATGATCATGTATAATTCCAGAGGCCTAAAAAGCTATAAGGAACTGTTCCAGACCCTTTACCATCCGTTTGACAAACTGGAATGGGTTTTTGAGCTCTATTTCAACATCATGGTGATTTGCGCCGTGGGGGCGGTGATTGCCGGAGCGGCTTCCCTGTTTGAAAAGCTGGGGATTCTCTCCTATGGCGCGGCGGTCTTTCTTGTCGGGCTGATTCTGCTGGCGCTTACCATTTTTGGGGCATCTCTGGTCTCCAGGGCCTCCACCCTGATGTCCGTGTGCATTCTGATCTGCTGCGCCATCATTTTTACAGTCGGCGTCAAAGCCAGGCTGCCGGAGATCACAACCATTTTCAGCACGTTACAAGCTTCGAAAGGTCTTGGCACTCCCCTGCTGAACGCATTCACCTATGCGGGTTTCCAGTCGGTAGTCATTCCAACCATGATTTCCTGCGGTGCTCCGCTCAAAAACGGGCGTAACGCATCCAGAGCCATGACCGTCGCCTTTCTCATGAACGCTTTCGCACTGGGGCTTTCCTGCATCATGCTGCTCGGCTGGTATCCCGAGTTTTCCGCGGCAGGCGAAACCACGCTCCCCTCGCTCTATATCTGCAACCAGCTTGGAATGCCCGTTCTCTATTGGTTTTATAACATTTCCCTGCTTTTATGCTTCATTTCTACCGGTGTTACCACCGTCTACGGGTTTGTTTCGCGCTTTGAACACCTGAAAGTTCTCTCCGGCATCCGCCAGCCGGTTTTCCGCCGCGCAGTGGTATCGTGTTTTTCCATGATGATTTCCATGGGGGTTTCTACGGTGGGGCTCAGCAAAATCATCAAATACGGTTACGGCTATTGCGGATACCTGGGAATCGCCATTATTGTCGTCCCCTTCCTTACGATCGGTGTTTATAAAAACCGGAAATACCTCAAAGAGCATCCGGAATACGTGGGGCAGACTGCCGCGGAAGCTAAGAGCGGCAAGAACCTTTCCGGCTTTGACGCCGTTCCCGTTGAATAATCAAACTTTAGAAGGAGACTTTACGATGAACAGACAACTGTTTCCGGGCTATACAATCGGTGACGACGCCTACGATGATATCAAAACGATCTGCCCCCGCTATGGCAGCAAAATCGCCGTTATCGGCGGTAAACGGGCTTTGCAGGCATCCCGGGATGCCATTGCTGCGGCAGTGAAAGAGACCGCGCTGTCCATTCTCGGATTTTTCTGGAACGGCGGGGAAGCCTCTGTGGAAAACATCGAACTGCTTGAAGCAAACGCCGAAGTACAGCAGGCCGATATGATCTTTGCGGTGGGCGGCGGCAAAGCGATCGACACCGCAAAGGTGCTGGCGCACAGAACCAACCGGCCGTTTTTCACCTTTCCGACCATCGCTTCAACCTGTGCCTCCTGCACCTCGCTGGGAATCCTTTACCATCCGGACGGTTCCCTTCGGGAATACTCCTTTTCCGATGTTCCGCCGATCCATATTTTCATTAACAGCAGGATCATCGCCGAAGCTCCCCGCCAGTACCTCTGGGCCGGCATCGGCGATACCATGGCAAAATTTTACGAATGCACCACTTCCGGGCGCGGGGACGTGCTTTCCCACTCCAACGCACTCGGCACCGCGATCAGCAGCATGTGTTCCGACCCGCTGGTACGTTACGGCGTGAAAGCCCTGCACGACTGCGACAGCAATACGGTTTCCCCCGATCTGGAGGAAATTATTCTGGGAATCATTGTTTCAACCGGGCTGGTTTCCAACCTTGTCGGCATTGATCTGACGACAGGACTTGCCCACGCCATGTACAATGGTTTCACCATTCTTCCGCAGATCGAACGCTACGGACATCTGCACGGAGAAATCGTATCCTATGGCGTGCTGGTTTTGCTGGCCGTGGACGGGCAGGACGAAGAGCTTGTTCGAATCCATCAGTTCAGCGAAAAAATGGGGCTGCCGACGAAGCTCTCCGATCTTCATGTTTCCAGAGAGGATCTTGGAAACGTGATTGCCAAAGCGCTCAGCGGCATCGACGTACGCCATTATCCCTATGAGGTCACTCCTGAAATGATCACAGCCGCTGTTGATAAACTGGAAAGCTGGCAGTGACCTGCCGTTTCTGAACAATCATGAAATCCCGCCTTGAATTCAAGGCGGGATTTCTGTTTATGAGAGCGACGCGGCGGGACTAAAACTGCCGTTCAATCTCTTTAATTTTCGCATAAAGCAGATCGTTTGTCGAGGTGGGGATACCATGCTTTTTGCCTAGGGCGGTTATGGTGCCGGCGAACAGCTCCACCTCGGTTCGGCGACGGGCCAGCACATCCTGCGCCATCGAAGGGCGTCCGTCCGGATTCAACGAATCCAGAATCTGCATCCAGCGGCTGATGTCATCTTCGGTCAGTGTAATTCCTTCATAGGCGGCGACAGCCTTCGTTTCCCGCATAGCGGAAAGCATCGTCTGCCTCGCGGGGCCCTCTTTCTGCAATTCCCGGAAGTTGATTCCGTAGACAGCCGTGGTCTGATTCACCCCCACGTTCAGCATCAGCTTGTTCCACAGGGTATGCATGGTATTTTCCGGAATTTTATAAGGGACGCCCGCGCGGTCAAAAAACCTTGCGACCGCAGACAGCTTTTCACTTCGTCTGTTATCGGCTTCTCCAATGACAAGCTCGCCCATATTCTGATAGGAGAACCGGCTTCCGTCCTTGATCGCGTCCATTCCCTGCGCCACACAGTATAACACCTTTTCCGCGCCGAACACGTCGGAGAGAACCCGTTCGCTGGTGATCCCGTTCAGCAGGGAAATGATGACCGTCTGTTCGCCCACCAGGCGGCGCGCCGCCTCCACCGCTTCCTGTATGGCAGGATATTTCACCGCAAAGATCAGGAGATCTACGGGGCTTGCGGTCGTATCATCGCGGTCAATGAAGCATAGGTCCAGCTTTTCCCCGTTGCAGTAAACGCCGTCCCTCTGATACCGCTCAATTCGTTGTCTATCCGCCACATAGCAAACAGCGTCTTTTCCAAGGGCGGCGGCAATCTGCCGCCCAAATAAAACCCCCAAAGCGCCAACGCCTATGATTGCGGCTTTTTTGATTTCCATTATGAATTCCTCCTGCCGGCAGTAATTTCTGTCATGGATGCCAAAGCAATCCATTTATCCAGCCGTTTTCCATCAGTACAGCTACGGAAAAAAGAATGGTTGTAACATCCGCAGCGCGACTATTAACAGCTTTGCGGCTATTATGCCACAAGTGCAAAGCACGCAGTGGTATAATTGGCCATTGGGCGGGAGCAAGCTTTGCGAGCGCATCGCCTTGGCCATAATCGTATAATAGCCGCTTTGCAGCTATTATACCACAAATCAGCCGCCTGTGCGATAGCCCCACACAAAAACAGTATCAGCCGTGGCCAGGATAAGCCTGTCTTAGACTGCCGGATGCTATATTCAACTGCTGATTTCAGGCTGTTTTGGCAGCTTTTTCCGTTTGACCCAGTATCTAAATCGATTTGGGGTAGTAGTACGATTCAGTACGCTCGGAGCTGAAGGTCATGAATACGCCGGTGATGGATACAATCTGCATTTTCAGAAAGATGCAAAATTAAAAAAGGCGGCAAAGATGCCGCCCGCATTTATCGTTGCAGTCCCGCACAGTTGATTGAAGCAGCCAGCCCCGGTCGGCTGGCTATTCCAGCATCCCCAGATCCAAGAACCTGTACTTGCGGTTATATTCTTTTGTTTCCTTGTCAAGCACCACCGTAGATTTATGTTGTTCCAAAAATTTTATAATTTCATATGTATCAATCCAGATCTCGCAGTTGCTTTCCCTTTCACACCCTTCCGGAACAATCTCCATCCCGAAATGCAGATGCGGGCTTTTCATCCCGTTCACATTTTCAGCGTTAGAGTAACCTGTCATACCAAGGTATCCGATTACGTCACCTGCCTGTACCAGCACGCCTTCCTGCATGTCTCCATGGTACGGCCGGTCTTTGCGCAAATGTGCATAATAATAGTATCTGCGGCCGTCGAAGCTCCGGATTCCTATGCGCCACCCGCCATATTGATTCCATCCAAGCGTTTCGACAATTCCTGACTCCACCGCCACAACCGGCGTTCCGATTCTTCCAAAAATATCATGTCCCTGATGAGGTCTGCTGAATCCAAAGGAACGTGAACTGCCGAAATCATTGTAGTGTGAAAAACCATATCCCTCAGCAACCGGAGAATAGGCTTTCAGCCCGTATCCGGTCTGAAGCTGCAGGGCCTTGCCGCCGGGTTTATCCGTAAGCTGTATCAGATATTCTCCAACCATACCGCCCAGAACGGCTTCATACGCTTTTTTATAATAATCAAAGTATTTCATATTTTCTGCCAGCTGCTTGACCGAAACGCCGTCTTTACATTGTTTTACAAGTTCATTTAAATCCTTTGCCCGATATTGATTAAAATTTCCTCCATATTTTGCTCCCAGATAAGCAAGCAGATCAATCCAATTAAGTGGATTTTTTGTGTTGCGGCTTTCTATATCCAACTGGAGCGCCCGATCCATCGCCGATTTGGTGACATTAAAGTCTACCCATGTCAACGAATTATCCGCCATTGCATTAACCGTACGTATATGGTGGAAAATGGAGACCGAATAATATAAAATTGATATTGTCAAAAGTACCGCAGCTGCCGCAAATCCTTTTTTGAACAATTTTGTAAGCAAATTCACCACCGCCAATGAATCTTCTTTTAGTAATCATATTTATTTTATTTCGTTTTTAGCATGCCTTTGCATTCAAAATCTCATTTTTACTTTTATCCATGCGGTTGCCTGTTTTAAAAACCGCAGGCTAAAACTGATACGGGGCTCTTTCGACACCTTTCGTATGAATATTGCAATTGAATCCGCACAAAATAGTCAGGAGTCTAAACAGCTTTTTTCGTTATGTATACCCTCCTGTCAAAAACACCGCCGGAAAACAATCCGGCGGTGTTTTTGACAGGATTGGCTCTATGAATGACTCTTTTTCCTTTCGAATCTATGTCATCTGTGCCCAATAGCACTTTTGACTGGTCCGGCATATGATATTTACAGGGCAGTCCTCTCAAAATAAGCCGCCGTCGAAAGGTCAGTCCGACGGTGACATTTCTGATAACATAACCAGATGGGCCGGATATTTCAATTGAAATATCCGGCCCACCTGGTTAAAGCCGGTACACGGCGGGATGGTGCGGGATGACAGGCTTGTCCTTTCACTGATCGTACCCGCGCAGCATACTGCAAAAAATCGGATGATCAATGCTTCCCACCGCTGAGAAGCCCAAAAGAGGGCGCCTGTTTCAGACGCCCCCTCAAGGTTATTTTCAGATGATTAAGCAGTTACCTGAATGATTGCCAAATCTGCCTGGATGGCTGATACGCCATAAGCGACTGCAAACGGGGTGTTGTTAACAAGAGAAAATGTTGCAGGCGCTGCAACAGTTATAAGTGCATGCCCATTTAGCTGTAAGGAAGTGACCGGGGAAAGTGAAGACGCGGAAATTGTTTGGCCGTTCGAAGCTACTATACTAAAAATAACGGTGGTTTCCGGACCGGCGCCATCCGCATTCACCCACCAATCAATATAATAAGTGCCTGGCTGTGTTATCGTGAAAACGCCGGTAGCAGCGTTATAGGTTATATTGGGGCTGGGGTTGCTGACGATAGAATTAAAAATTACATTTGCGCCAACTGCAACAGTTGTCCCACCGCTTCCAACCAGCTGTGTCTGTAGGCCGGATAAAGCTGATGCCGTAGCTGGCGGTCCCGGCGGGCCTGCTGGTCCCTGAGGACCCTGAGGGCCCTGAGGGCCTATTAAACTCAAATTGCAGCAACAGGGAAGACATTTATTACACATATTAACTCTCCTTTTTCATGTTACTTAAATATAAAAACTTTTTGTAATTCCCATTCATAATCTATGAAGTTGGTTTATCTTCTGTTAATAGCAGGATTTGATGTTTGGCCCAGTAAGTAAATGCTGTCAAGGCTAAATACATGCTTTAAGCTATCGTTATAGCCATTCTTTGTCATATTTAATTTTATTTCGCTTTGCCGCGGTTTGAGAAAACAAGCCGAGGCCGGACAGTTTGTCGCCCATGCCGGAATCATTCATTTGCAAAACAACATCACAGGCAGGCTGTGCACAACCAAAAAAGGCTTTAGAATTCGCATTCTAAAGCCTTTTTATTAGGATCATTTGCCCGCCCGATACAGTCTTTGTCATAGCCGCATGACATTTTATAACAGACGAAGCCCTGCGACACGTGAAACCGGCAGAGAAAACACAATCGTACCCGCCGGACTGTCAGGCCCGGTTTCTTTAACGATATTGGATATGATGCCGGCTTTTTCAGAAGACTTGGCTACGATAAAAATCATTTCCTTTTCGTTTACAAGGGATACACCATAAAATTTTTCTGCTTTTTTTGCACCGGTGCCCTTCGTATGAATAACGGTTCCGCCCATGGCGCCGGCGGTTCGCGCCGCATCCATCACCTGCTCGGTGTATCCTTCGTTCGCAATCACGACAATCATTTCATGGTCAAAATTCATTCGGGGGAGCGACTTGTCAGGTGTTGCGTGATCAGATAAAAAGGCCAATGTTTTTCCTCCTCCAACACTTTTTATCGGGATTGAGAGCATAATACCATTCCCGGGAATATCAATGTAAAGCTTTTTTCTTGCCTGCAATATCAGGTCCCTTGTGTTCTTCGCACTGGCTATGGTCACCACTACTGACTTTTCGGTGGATTCCAGCCCGTACAGGTCCAGAAGCTTCTTCGTAGCAGTTCCCCTGCCCAGCGCCGTCAGGACAATCGGGAGCTCACGCTCCATACAAATGGAGGCCATATATTCACCCTTATCGCGGTCGACGATGGAGATAACGTAATTGAGTTCCATTCAGACTACCTCCCACAGTTCGATAACGTCGAGATCGTCATACGCCCCAGCAGGTACAACCTTATCCTCAGTATCTGTTTTAAAGACATATACCATACCCATAACCTGTATCGTGATCAGCGGCATCATCGCCACCATCGCCACAAGGCCGAAGGCATCGGTCAATATATTGCCGCCCAGCGCATTTCCTGCACCGACCGCCAGCGGCAGCATAAAGGTGGCGGTCATAGGGCCGGACGCAACGCCGCCCGAATCGAACGCAATAGCGGTAAAGATCGGGGGCACAAAAAAGCTCAGCGCCAATGCGGCGATATATCCGGGCACAAGAAACCATAAAATTGAGATGCCGGTAAGCACGCGGAGCATCGCCAGTCCGCCTGCCGCCGCAATTGCGATCGAAAGACTGAGGCCCATCGCCTTGGCGGATATGGCGCCAGAGCTGATTTCTTCCACCTGCTTGTTGAGCACGTGCACCGCCGGTTCCGCCGATATGATAAACCAACCCATGAGCATACCGAGCGGTATGAGAAGATAGCGTCTCCATCCGATAGCCAGTTCTCCGCCAAGTGCGGTGCCAAGCGGCGAAAATCCTTTATTGACACCGACGAGGAACAGCACGAGACCGACATAGGTATAGACAATTCCGATCAATATGCGCTGGAGCACGCGCTTTTCCAGTTTCAGCGCGACAATCTGAAAGGCGAGGAAAAACGCCACGATCGGCGCCAGCGCCACAAAGACTTCCAACATATACTTAGGCAATGCGGACAGATAGCCAAAACCTATTGCTGTGGTATCGGCATAGGTTTTGAGCACGGTATCTTCTGCGATTTGGCTCCCGCCGGAATACAGAAATCCCAACGCCAGAACTGCCAATATCGGACCGATAGAGCATAATGCCACCAGACCGAAACTATCCTCTTCAGCCCTCATATCACTTCGTACATAAGCGACGCCGACACCGAGCGCCATGATAAACGGAACGGTCATCGGTCCGGTTGTAACACCGCCGGAATCGAATGCAATGCTCAGATAATCGGCGTCGGACAGCCAGGCAAGTACAAATATCAGCGCATAAAAACCCAAAAGCAGCCATCTCAGCTGAACGCCAAAGATGATGCGCAGCATACAAATTGTCAGAAAGAGTCCGACGCCAACAGCAACCGTTATGATGAGCACGCCGGTATCGATATGCGGCACACTTGCCGCAAGCACCTGCAGGTCCGGCTCGGATATGGTTATCATCACGCCCAGTATGAAGCTCAATAAAAGAATCAGCCATAAATTTTTTGTTTTCGTCATTTTTCTGCCGATATACCTTCCAATCGGCGTCATAGCCATATCGGCACCAAGGGTAAAAAGTCCCATTCCTATGATCAGCAGGACTGAACCAATGATAAAGGACAGCATCAGATCCGGCGGTATCGGAATCGCAATGAAGCATACCACCAGCACAAGCAGCATAACCGGTAGTATGGACGACGCAGCCTCTTTCATTTTGTTGCTAAAATTATTGACGTTCTTCACAGGCAATAGAAACATCCCCCCATTTATATAAGATATTTATAAAAAGACCGTCTTTCGATTTTTCTCGAAAGACGGTCCTGAGCGCTTGACGCTGGCAGTATCGCAAACATGTAAAATGCCTATTATTCATGGTGAGCGAGTGTTACATATTTTTAATGCCAATATCCGCACATTCGTTCTTACATCCCCGAGTATTGCCAGCATAACCGCTCAGGCGGCATGGCAACTTATACTTATTATTTTAAGGATAGCATATATGCCATTTAAATTCAAGTCTAAACGGCGATCTCTTCAGGCATCATAGCCCGGTTTATCTGCCGCAGCCTTTCCTTCCCCGAACAGGCGCACACTGCCGGTAACATCCAGACGGCATTCATCCAGCCTAAGTTTCCAAGGGAAAGAACACTTCGCCCCTCTGCGCGCTCTTCATAGGCATTCATGCAAATGTCTAGCATGCCTTTGATGAAAAAGACAGGCCGGGCACCCTGCGTCCGAATGAGCAAATAAAAATAGTACTTGCATTTCGTTTTCAGCTATGATATACTATTCAAGCGTTGAACTTGTTGTTTTAGTGTTCCAGTTGGGTTATTAACAGCTGTGGAGAGATGTCCGAGCGGTTTAAGGAGCTGGTCTTGAAAACCAGTGACTCGCAAGAGCCGTGGGTTCGAATCCCACTCTCTCCGCCATCTTCTCTAAAATACAAATATGTTTATCTTTCACCTGGAGATGTACCCAAGCTGGTGAAGGGGCTCCCCTGCTAAGGGAGTAGGTCTGGAAACGGGCGCGAGAGTTCGAATCTCTCCATCTCCGCCAAATCCGCTTAAACGAACTGTTTAAGCGGATTTTTTGTTGTTTGGAATAGTACTAAAAAGTACTGAAAAATTATGCTATTCCCATTCGATTTCTGCTTGCCGTCCTTTGCCGGATCAATGGCATAAAAAGCTGTGCGGAACATTCTCCGCACAGCTTTTCAGTTTGCTTTATTTTTTGAGCCAGCTCATCATTTTGCGAAGTTTCGCCCCCACAACCTCCACCGGATGTTCCGCTTCCAGACGCCGCGTCGCCAAAAAGCTCGCGCGTCCTCCCGCGCGGTTTTCCGAAATCCATCTGCTTGCGAAAGTCCCGTTTTGGATTTCAGCGAGCACCTTTTTCATTTCTTTTCTGGTGTCTTCCGTAATGATGCGTTTGCCGGTGCAGTAATCGCCGTATTCCGCCGTATCGCTGATGGAATAGCGCATCATGCCGAATCCACCGCTGTTGATGAGGTCAACAATCAGTTTCATCTCATGCACGCATTCGAAATATGCCATTTCTGGGGAATAGCCCGCTTCCACCAGTGTCTCAAAACCGGCCTTCATCAATTCTGTCACGCCGCCGCAAAGCACAGCCTGCTCACCGAACAGGTCCGTCTCGGTTTCTTCCCGGAACGTGGTTTCAAAAATTCCCGCGCGGCCTGCGCCGATCGCGCACGCATATGCCAGAGCGAACTCTTTTGCGCTGCCGGACGCATCCTGATGAACGGCAATCAGTGAGGGAACACCCTTCCCCTCCATGTACTCCGCGCGTACCCGATGGCCCGGGCCCTTGGGCGCCACCATCGAAACGTCGACACCGGCAGGCGGCACGATCTGATTGAAGTGGATATTGAAGCCGTGTGCGAACATCAGCGTGGCCCCTTCTTTCAGGTTGGGGGCGACCGCTTCCTTGTAGACGTCCGCCGCCAGTTCATCCGGCACCAGCATCATGACGGCGTCCGCGCCGCGCACCGCGTCCGGGACCTCCTTCACTGTAAGCCCGGCCTTGCTTGCCTCTTCCCAGCGGGCGGAATTTTTGCGAAGCCCCACCACGACGGAAACGCCGCTGTCCTTCAGGTTGAGCGAATGTGCGTGGCCCTGACTGCCATACCCGATGACCGCTATGGTTTTCCCTCTCAAGAGTTCCTGTTTGCAGTCGCTTTCGTAATACATGTTTGCCATTTGAATACCTCCATGATTATCTGAATTTTGAATACCCTATTTGGAACGCGTTGTCGACAAGCGCTTTCCCGGTTGCCTGCAGCGCGGTGACGCCGGTACGGCTGAGTTCTACAACGCCGAATAACCGAATCCGCTCCACAAGCTCATTGATTTGTTCCGGCCGGCCGCTTGCCTCGATAATAACGCCGCCGTCCGGCACCGCAACCGCTTTCGCGGCGCTGTTTGTCACCAGTTCCATCAGTGCGCCTGTTTCTTTTTCACCGGGACAAACTTTGACCAGCAGGAGTTCCCGTTCGATCAGCTGCTCTTCGGGAAGGATTGCCGCCGCCCTGACTTCCTCCAGCTTGCAGACCTGTTTATAAATTTGTTCCAGCTGCGCGGGGTCTCCTTCCGTTAAAACTGTGATGCGCGATACCTCCGGGTTTTCCGTTTCCCCGACCGACAAAGCCTTGATATTATAGCCCCGCCTGCCGAACAGTCCGGTTATTTTTGTCAAAACACCGAAATGGTTGGAGACCAAAATCGATAAAATACCCTGCTGCATACCTTTCCCCCTAATCTGAATAAATCATATCTTCTTCTGTTCCGCCGGGCGGAATGATCGGATATACCCGCTCCTTGCGGTCAATCATGCAGTCCACAACGCAGGGCCCTCCGCAGGAAAACGCCCGGGAAAGAGTGCTGTGAATTTGGCTGCGGTCTGTCAGCCGCATGCCTGCGGCTCCGAACGCTTCCGCCAGCCTGACAAAGTCCGTGGCACGGTTGAGTTCGGTATAGGCATACCGCTGCTCATAGAACAGCTTCTGCCATTGATGCACCATGCCGAGCACGCCGTTGTTCATGACCAGGATAACGATCGGGAGCCGGTGCGTTACGGCAACCGCGAGCTCGTTCAGGTTCATATGAAAACTGCCGTCGCCCGTAACCAGCACTACCGGCCGGTCAGGATTCCCAACCTTTGCACCGATCGCCGCCCCGAGGCCGTACCCCATGGTTCCAAGCCCGCAGGAGCTGATCAGCGTGCGGGGCTGCGAGAACGGGTAATACTGAGCGGTCAGCATCTGGTGCTGCCCCACATCTGTTACGACAACCGTGTCTTTCCCCGCCGCGCCTTTGATTTTTAAAAGAATTTCACGCGGCGTCAGCTCTTCCCCGTTGATTGCACTCGGCAGGGCATGGTACGCCTTGTGTCGGAGCAGGCTGTGCACCCACTCCGAATTGTAGATTTGCTCCGTACGCGCAAGCAGCTCGGAAAGGACTTCCCGCGCACTGCCAAGCAGCGACAGACCGGCGGATACATTTTTCGAAATTTCAGACGGGTCAATGTCAAGATGAAGGATCTGCGCGTTGGACGCGAATTTTTCCCGGTTACCCGCTACACGGTCGGAAAAACGGGAACCGATCGCAATCATCAGGTCGCAGTCACGCGCCGCCACATTGGCGGTAACCGTGCCATGCATCCCGATCATCCCCAGATAGAGCGGATCGTCATAGGGCATCGACGTCAGCCCCATCATGCTCACACAGACCGGCGCGCTGATTTTGTGGGCGAACTGCACAAGCAGTTCCGATGCGTCCGAGAAAACCACCCCGCCGCCCGCGTAAATCAGGGGGCGCTTTGCCTGTGCGATTGCTTCGAGCGCCACCTGATAGTCCGATTCCGACGGAGCGGGATTTTTGCGCGGCTCGAAAACCGGCTGCCTGCTATATTCCGTTTTCTGGGCGGTGATGTCCTTGGGAATATCAATCAGCACAGGGCCTTTCCTGCCCGAATTGGCTATCACAAACGCTTCCCGTACAATTCCGGCAAGCTCGCAGACATCTTTTACAATGTAGTTATGCTTGGTGATCGGGTTGGTGATGCCGACGATATCCACTTCCTGAAAGCTGTCGCGCCCGATCAGCCCGGTGGGTACGTTGCCGGTAATCGCGACAAGCGGAACGGAATCATGGTACGCGGTGGCAATCCCTGTCACCAGATTGGTGGCCCCCGGCCCCGAGGTTGCCAGAACGACACCGATTTTCCCGGTGGAACGCGCATATCCGTCCGCCGCATGCGCGGCGCCCTGTTCATGGGAAGTTACGATATGCCGCAGCTCCATTTGCCGTTCATACAGGGCATCATAAATATTCAGCACCGAACCGCCCGGATAGCCGAATACCACTTCCACACCCTGATCGAGAAGTGATTGCACTAAAATCTGTGCGCCAGTCATCTGCATGTCGTTTCCTCCTATTCCATGGCTGTCTGATAGCCGTTTTGTTCGAGCTGCTGAATGACCTTTTGCCCATGTTCCCTGCCGCTCACCTCGCAGGCGATGTGAAGAATGACCTCATTGAGCTGCAAACCCGCGTGCATGCGGTCATACTGCACCATGATGATATTGGCTCCGCAGCCGGCGATGATAGAAGAAAACCGCTGGAGGCTTCCGGGAACATCCAGCATGACGGTCTGGAACTTCATCTGCCGGCCGCGTGTCACCAGTCCTTTTTCCACGATTTTGTGAATCATGCTCACATCCATGTTGCCCCCTGAAAGCAGACATACCGCCCGCTTGCCGGCCAGCCCGGTTTTTTGGTGGAGCGCCGCGGCCAGCGATACCGCGCCCGCCGGTTCAACCACCATCTTGTTGCGCTCCAGCAGGAGGAGCACTGTTTCCGCAATCTCCTCCTCAGAGACCGATACCACCTCGTCGACATACCGGTGAATCAGTTCCAGCGGCAGTTCCCCCGGTGTTTTCACCGCGATTCCGTCCGCGATGGTGGCCGAGTGGGTTGTGGATACCAACGTCTTCTGCTCAAAAGACTGCTCGATTGCATTCGCGCCCTGCGCCTGCACACCGACCACCCGCACCCGCGGATTGATCTGCTTGATATAGGCCGCCGTTCCCGCGAGAAGCCCTCCGCCGCCCGCCGGAATCAGCACCACATCGACCTGCGGAAGATCGCGGAGGATTTCCGGAGCGATCGTCCCCTGCCCCGCGATGACATCCCCATCGTCAAAGGGATGCACAAACACCGCCCCCGTTTTCTGCTGAATCTCCATTGCTTCCGAAAAGGCGTCGTCGTAGCAGTCCCCATGCAGGACAACCCGCGCCCCATAACCCTCGGTAGCGGAAATTTTCGCAATCGGCGCGCCGCGCGGCATGACAATCGTGGAAGAAATCCCCACCGCGCCGGAGGCGTAAGCAACGCCCTGCGCGTGGTTTCCCGCGCTGGAAGCAACCACAGAAACCGTCTGGCCGTTTTCCATCAGCTTTGCAATCTTGTTATAGGCCCCCCTGACCTTGAACGACCCTGTTTTTTGCAGGTTTTCACATTTCAGATACAGTTCCGCGCCGCTCATTTCCGAAAAAGTCCTCGAGGAACATAGCGGCGTCTTATGCACAACATTGCGAAGCCTTGCGGCTGCCTGTTCGATCTCTTTTAATTCCATAACCCACCTCCGGATAAAAATAAAAGAACCTCCGCCTGATCCACAGACGGAGGTTCTTCCTTTTTATGGAATCCCTTCGCCCGCGTTTTCCGATCAGAGGCGAAGGTTCTATGTCTTCGTTCTTTATTCCATACTCACCGCGGGAGCCGGAAGAAAGGACACACTCGTTCGCCTCTTGCTAATCAAAATGACTACAACAATAATAAGCGGAATAATCGATAGTACGATTCCGCTTACTACTACGTTAATCATATTGGCAAAAAGGGCGGGCAGCATAAAATTCATAACACTGTGTCCTTTCAAACTTACAAGTAAATTATCGATATCATAACGGATGAAAAACAAATTGTCAAGCTTTTTTTTGCGCTTGAAAGAGGTTTCCGGCCAGCTGTTTCAATGCGGACGGGTTTTTCAGCCGGTAACCGGCATCCTCTTTTTCCAGAAATTGTTTCTTACATAATAATCCGAGCGTCCTCAAAAGGTGCCTGTGGCTGCACCCCAGATATTGGGACAGGCGCGTGTAGTTGCTGAAAAACACCCCGTCATTTTGCATGACAAGGATATAATTTGCCAGCCGCTGTTCCAGCGGATACAGCAAATTGATTCCGGTTGTTTGATTGTTGCGCTCCACTTTTTCGCAGGTCTGGCGGCAAACCCACTGTAAAAACTGATTATCTGCTAAAAGCAGTTCTCTATACTCCGAAACAGGAATTGCAAGGCAGCAAAAATCTCCCAGAGCCTGAATCGTGGTTTTTGCAATCGAATCGGTAAAAAGTTCAAATTCCCCCAATACCTGAATGTCCTCATAATGGCAGACCAGCAGGACTTTTCCGTTTTCCAGTGTTTTAAAGACCCTGCACCTGCCGTCCAGAATGATATAAAGATACGCCGCGCGTTCCCCTTCGACGCAGAGAAATTCGCCGTTTTTAAAGAGGCATGGCTGCATTTTCTCAAAAACCGCAGCTGATAAATGCCTCTTCACCAGTTCCACTTTTTCTTTTAAACGCGGCTGATCTGTCAAGCTAATCTGCTTCATCGTTTTCTTTTATTGTCCTTCTGAAATTTTTGAGACGCAATATGACAGGCGTCATACCCCGCTTTGCTGATTTTCTGCCATACTAATGAAAAAGGATTCCATCAGTTCGGAGGATATGTGTATGAATCTATTCCTTTTGCTGGCGGGCGGTATCTGCCTTGGCCTGATGACAAGCCTGAACGGGCAACTTGCATCCTACCTGACCAGCTTCGAAATCAGTTTCATTGTCCATGCAATCGGCGCGGCCCTGCTGGCAGGGTACATTCTTGTTTCCAAAAAAGAACGGTTCTGCCTTGGCGGGGGGCCGGCGTACATCTATTTTGTCGGCTTTCTGGGCGTGGCTCTGGTCACTACTTCCAGTATCTGCGCCAATCAGATCGGAGCCACTTTAACCATGGCGCTGTCGATCGCCGGGCAGTTGATCTCCTCGGCTGTCATCGATCATTTCGGGCTGTTTCATCTGCCGGTAGTCAGATTCCGCCTGAAACGAATCCCATCCTATCTCATGATAGGGGCAGGGCTGCTGCTGATTCTGCACACTTGAAAGGGAGTTGAGTCTATGTTGTTTTATACCGGATTGGCTGTCCTGAACGGAATCGTGAACACGATTAACAAGCTGGTGAACTTTGAGGCCAAGCAGCGGCTCGGCATGGCAAACGGGACTCTGATCAACTATCTGGAAGGGACTCTGATTTCTCTTGCGATCGCCCTGTTTTCAGGTAATCTGACAGATTTGCCCCACCTAAGCAACATCTCACCCGTTTATTTTACCGGCGGCATTTTCGGACTGTTTTCCATGCTTCTGATTCTGAAAGGAATGGTCAACACGCAGATGATCTACGCCACCGCACTGGTCCTCATCGGGCAGCTTGGCGCAGGTTTCGCGATTGATTCAATGGCGGCAGGAACGATAAATCCGCTGAAAATTCTGGGAATCGCGCTCGTAATAGCGGGAGTTCTCTTCGATCAATTTTCATCGCTCAAGTCCGCTGCCCAGCCGCCTGATTCTACACCTTAAGTTCTTCGTCTTCCGGAAGGAAGTTCACCGATGAATCTTCTTCTATCTGCAAAATCGCACTCTTTTTACGGGTCTCAGTGAGCGAGACTGTAAAGGAGTACCTCGCTTTTTGCTGGGCAGTTTTGCGGGTTTCATCAATCAGCTCGTAATTACTGAGCAAAAGCGCGACCACTTTTGGACAAATCGCCCCATCCCCTACCATAGACTGAAGAACGGACACCACTTCCTGCTGTTCCATTCCCTGCCTGTAAGGGCGATTTTCAGAGATTGCCGTGAAGATATCCGCGACCGCCATAATACGCGATCCCAACGGGATGTTCGCGCCTTTTAAGTGAAACGGATATCCTTTCCCGTTCAGCTTTTCATGGTGGAAAGAGGCCCACTGGTTGATTGTTTCAAAACCTTTGATCAGCTCCAGCAAGCGGTAGGTATGGAACGTGTGGCTCCGGATCTCATTGAATTCCTCCGCGTTCAGCCGGTCCTGCTTCTCCAGCACCTCCCGCCTGACCGCCAGCTTGCCGAGATCATGCAGGTTGCCCGCAACCAGCATCATCTTGCATTCAACCTCAGAAAATCCAGCCAGCTCGGCCAGCTTTTCCGCAGTGCTTGCCACCCCTGCAGAGTGATATGCGGTGAAAGGGCTGCGGGAATCGATGATATTGGAGAAAATTCCGGTCAGGCCGATGACTTCGTCGAGGCTAAGTTCCAGCGTGTCAAAGGTGACCGCTTTCGGCAGGATATAAATCAAAGGACTGTAAACCAGATCCAGCCATATGTATTCCTGTGCGCTGATTTCCAGAAAAGCATCTGCCAGTTCCGGCTGAAAATTCCTGCCCTTCTGGGACAGGATGGCCTTCCGGATTTCTTTAACCTTTCCCAGGATATTCTGGTTGCTCCCCGTCAGGACCGCAACGCGGTCCGCCAAATGCAGGATATGGCTTAATTGTGATACCCTGTTTCCCTGAAAAAAATTCCCTTCACCGTAATTCCATGGGACATGATGGAACCGGATGATGTCCGCCGCATGATGAAGCGGTGAAAACCCCTCGATCAGCTTCGCCCCCCGGAGCGCATGGTTCTGGGCGGTCAGCGGTTCGTTTTCGATCAGTTCCAGCCGCTCATCCAGAGAGATGGTTCCGACATCATGCAGGAGCCCGGCCAATATTAAATCCTTTTTCTGCTCCACCGGCAGCCTCAGCTGTTCTGCGATGCGCAGCGCAAGATAGGCGACCTGCTGGTGATGGTTTTCCAGCTCGTGGCTGATCAGGTCGACCGCCTTTGTGAGGCAGATCAGCAGGTCAAACATATTCACATCATTTTGTTCAAATTCCGACATTTTAGCCCTCTGCATTTTAAAATTCAGGAGCCCAACCGCTCCCGCTATCAGTATAACATAGTTTCAACAAAATGGAAGACTTTAGCTGTTGGTTTGAATGATCAGGAAATCCCCGTTTCTCAGCTGCACGACAGTTGCATCCAGCGCACGGGACAGTTCGAGCGATATGGATTTCTGTTCCTCAAGGCCCCGGACCAGAAGGGTAAGCGGGTCGCCGCCAAGGACCCTGTTTTCATCCGCGGTAATATAAACTAAAATTTCCGAGCCTTTTCCCATTTCACGACGCTCCTTACTGCTTCATAATTCTTTTGATCTTGCGGCTGTTTTCCAGAATCGGCGTATGCGACACCACATAAATCAGCTTATCCATGTCCCGCTCAATCGGAACAAACGCAAGAATCACCTTTCCGGATGGAATATCCCGGCGCACGAAGTTATACTGCTTCACACCAAGTGTTCTGAACGCCTCAAACGCCACCGCCTGGCGCTGCCCCGCATTTTCAAGCGTCATCCGGCTTCCCTCGTCCCGCGGTTTTATGACTACGGCAAGCCCCTGTGAGGACATCAGTTCCCTGCTGAGATCCGTCCCGAGAAAATTGGTGACAAAGATCCCGTCCACGTAGAGCTCCGAGCCTTTTACTTCAATTTTTCCGGGAACAATATCACAGATTATCCCAATCATTTTCCCTTTTGTAAACCGGTATAGGGCTATCATCACAACTGCTCCCGATACGGTGCCAAAGGCCGCCAGAAGCAGGATATTCCCGCTGCCGGTCAGCTGCATGACCAGGACGGACACAAATGAAGTCACCAGCGAGATATAGCTTCTCGACTCAAAGGTTTTGGAAATCCCGTCAATATAGGCCTGCCCGCGCTTTGCATATTCCGTATGTTCCAGATTCCCCAGACTCTCCATTTCAGCAGTTCTGATATCGCGGAACTGCTGAACGGCGACCGTCAGAAAGGTCACCGCGGCAAAATCCCCGGCCAGCACCGCCGGAATCGCCACGGCTCCCAGGGATGCGGCAATAAAGCCCTGCACCACATTGTTAAACAGGGCGCTCGGATAGGTAGGAACCTGCCTGAAATCCACACAAAGGGTAATCAGGCGCGCCGCAGTTCCTGTTATAATACCGATCACAATGATGATAAGCTCAGATTTGCTCAAGAATCCGATCCCTTCCATAATAACCTCTCATTCTTTACCGATCTGAATCTATTATGAACGGCGGGGTCCTGTTTATCCGATGCGTTTTTTGCTGAAAGAAAAATGGCCGCATGCTGTCTATTCCCCCCAAAAATGTGAATATTAAAGATATCAAACATAAATGGGGAAATTGTATGAAATCAGCAGTCGGCACCAGCGTGGAGCGCATAGAGGCCTGGGAAAAGGTTACCGGAAAAGCAAAGTATACCGGAGATTTTTATTCGCCGGGCACCCTGCATGCACGCCTTGTCACCAGTAGCATTGCGCATGGCAGAATTCTTTCCATCGATTTTTCCAAGGCAAGAAAACAGACGGGGGTAAGGGCAGTCCTTGACGGAAAGAGCTTCCCCGCTTTGTTCGGTACCCTTTTGGAAGACCAGCCGGCGCTCGCCATTGACAAAGTACGCTATTTTGGAGAGCCGCTGGCGATCATCGTCGCGGCAAGTGAAGCGGAAGCGTCGCTTGCCGCGGAACTTGTAGAGGTGGAATATGAACCGCTTCCCGTGATAAATTCGGCTCAGGAATCGGTGCAGCAGGGCGCCCCGCTCATCCACGAAGCAATGATGTCCTATAAGAAAGGCGCAAACGATCTTCTTCCGCAGGCGGGAACCAACGTTGCCGCCAGTTTCCAAATCCGGAAAGGGAATCTTTCGCACGGGTGGGCCGCCAGTGAGGTTGTCATAGAAGAGCACTACTCCCTCCCCGGTTCCGACCACGCCGCGATGGAGGTGCGGGTCGCACAGGCAGAAATCAAACCCGGCGGAACGGTGGAGATTATGGCATCCACACAGTCCCCGTTTGCGGTAAAAAAACAGGTCAGCAAGCTGTTTAACATTCCGGAGGGGAAAGTGGTTGTCCGTGTCCCTTTTCTGGGCGGCGGGTTTGGCGGAAAAGCCGCCGTTTATCTGGAAGTGCTGGCCTATATGGCGTCTTTCGCGGTTGGGGGGAGCCCTGTTCGCCTGACCATTACAAGAGAGCAGGATATGGCATCCTGCCCCGCGCGGCTGGGGCTCGAAGCGGATATCAAACTGGGCGCTGCGCGCGACGGAACCATTGTGGCCGCCGAAATGCTGTTTTTGTTGGACACCGGCGCCTACTGCACCAGCAGTCCCTACATGTCAAAAGCCATCGCGGCAGACTGCACCGGCCCTTACAACATCGAAAACCTGTGGTGCGATTCCCTCTGCGTTTATACCAACCACATCCCCGCGACCTCCTTCCGTGGCTTTGCCCACGAATCTTACACCTTCTGCATCGAGCGGGCACTGGACGCTCTGGCAAATCGGTGCGGCATCGACCCGCTGGAACTCCGCCTGAAAAACGCAATTCAGCCCGGCCATTTTTCTCCCACCCAGGTGAGAATTACCAGCAGCAACGCCGGAAATACCTCCGCCTGTATCCAAAAGCTTTCCTCCCTGATCAACTGGGAGGAAGGAATCCGGATCGAGCTGGGGGACGGAAAGGTGCGGGCAAAGGGGATGAGCTGCCTTTGGAAAACATCCACCTCCCCCACAGACGCATCCGCAGGGGCCATCCTGACCTTCAATTCCGACGGCAGCCTGAATCTGAACACAGGGGTCGTAGAAATGGGCTCCGGCGGGCAGACGCAGCTGGCGCAGATGCTGGCCGACAGGATGAAGATGGATATCGGCAGGGTGCATGTGCGCCTCGACGTGGACACCCAGCTCAATCCGCACTACTGGAAAACGGTGGCAAGTATGACCACTTATATGGCGGGGCGCGCGGTTATAAAGGCCGCCGACGACGCGATCGCGCAGCTGAAAGCGATTGCATCCGTCGCGCTGCGTTGCCCTCCGGAGGAACTGGAGCTCGGACATGAATATGTCTACCTGCGCTCCGACCCCCAATTCGGCATCAGTTTTCAGAAGCTTGTACAGGGGTTCAAATATCCCAACGGCAACGCGGTCGGCGGACAAATTATCGGGCGCGGAAGCTTTATTATGGGGCACCTTACCCCGCTCAGCCCGGAAACCGGCAAGGGTAAGACCGGGCCCGACTGGACAGTCGGCGCACAGGCGGTAGAGGTGGAGCTGGACACCACAGAATTCACCTACCGTATTATCAAGGCCGCGACTGTCATGGATGTCGGAAAACTGATCAACCCCCGCGCCGCCGAAGGCATCATCTGCGGAGGCATGTCGATGGGGCTCAGTCTCGCGAGCCGCGAATATTTTCCCTATAATGGGCGGGGCGTTATGCAGGCGACCAGCCTGCGCAATTATAAACTCCTGCACATCGGGCAGGAACCGGATTATCTGGTGGGGTTTGTGGAAACGCCGCAGGAGGATTCACCTTACGGCGCGCGCGTATTTTCAGAACATGGCATTATCGGAATCCCCGCCGCTCTTGCCAACGCGCTGTCCACGGCCTCCAACAGCAGCCTGAACCGGCTTCCGATTACTCCTGAAACCATCTGGAAGAGTTATATGGGAGGCAAACCATGATCGCTCACGATTTCGATTATTACCGGCCGGATACGATGAAAGAAGCGTACGGAATCTATCAGAAGTTATCTGCCATGGACAAGTCTCCGGCCTATTACGCCGGCGGCTCCGAGGTGATCACCATGTCCCGGGCAGGGAGCATTCTGCCCGGCGCCGTGGTCGATCTGAAAGCGATACCGGAGTGTACCTATATGGGATTTGCCGACGAGGGATTGATGATCGGAGCCTGCGTCACGCTGTCGGCGATAGCGGAATCAAAGCTGTTCCCCATGCTGGGCACAGCCGTAAGCCGGATCGCAGACCATACCAACCAGTGCCGGATTACGCTGGGCGGGAATGTCTGCGGCACCATTATTTACAGGGAATCCGTACTCCCCCTGCTCCTCACCGACTGTTCCGTCTATCTCTGGGGCGCAAACGGGGAACGAAGGGTACCGATTAAGGATGTCTTTCACCAGAGGGTAATGCTGAAAAAGGGAGAATTTATCACCCGGTTCGCAATCGATCAAAAATGGCTGGGCGTTCCCTATATCCACGTGAAAAAGACGAAGAACGAGAAAATCGACTACCCGCTGCTCACGCTTGTCGCGCTGCTGGAGGGCGGGGATATCCGGATGGCATTTTCCGGCCTCTGCGAATTCCCGTTCCGTTCTTCCAGAATCGAAGACACCCTGAACGGCCCGGATTGTACCATTTCCGAAAAAGCGGAGCGGATCACGCATCAGCTTCCGGGCCCATGTCTGGATAATCTGGACGGCTCCGCGGAATATAGGGCATTCGTGCTGAAAAACACGGTATACAAAGTACTGCAAAAGTTTAAGGAGATGCCAAATGGTAGAATATAAAGGAAAATGCGTGATCGATTTACAGGTCAACGGTGAAACGAGGACTGCCACGGTGAGGCCGTCCGATGTTTTGCTGGATGTCCTGCGGGAACAGTTCGGACTGACCGGGGCAAAACCGGGGTGCAAAAACGGGGACTGCGGGGCATGCACGGTGCTCATGGACGGCTGGCCGGTGAAGTCCTGCCTTGTGCTGGCGGTTGAAGCGGCCGGGCACGCTGTCACAACGATTGAGGGGCTTCAGAATGTCCCGCTGCAAAAAGCGTTTGTGGATTGTGAAGCCTTCCAGTGCGGCTACTGCACGTCCGGATTCCTGATGGTCTGTCATTCCCTCATGACGCAGCATCCCGACGCCCGGGAATCAGTCATAGAAGATTGGCTGCAAGCCAACTTATGCCGGTGCACAGGTTATTCTGAAATCAGGAATGCCCTTCGCACAGTATTGCCGGACTGACACGATACCAAAAAAGGAAGCAGGTTTCAAAACCTGCTTCCTTTTTTGATCTGTTGAATCGGTGAATGCACAATCCGTCAGGAAAAACTGGGAGGGGTAGCTTCCGGTTTGCCGAACTGGTTGTCGGGAGACGGATTGGACAGATTAAAGTACAGCTTGGAGTCCTCAGTGACACCGAAGTCCTTATTGGAACCGGTATTCTGCACCTTGTTGAACGCTTCGCGGAACAGAGCATTATGTGCTTCTTCACGGTTCAGAAGGAAGTCGATGGTCTCGCGCACATACCGGTCTGTAACCTGACGGTAAAGGTACTGATAGACTACTTTGGCCCGCTGTTCAGACGCAATGTTGGAAAGAAGATCCGCGCAGAGATCGCCGGTCACGGTGACATAATCAGCCGTCCAGGAATATCCCGAGGAGTTGATCAGCCCGGGATTCAAGCCATTAATTACATGTGCCTGTATTTCGCCGGCACCAACCGCATTATAGTCGACATCATGCCCGTTGAGAAGGTTGATCGTGGTCGCGACCATTTCCATATGGCTGAGTTCTTCCGCGCCAATGTCTAAAAACAGGTCTTTAATTGCGGGATCTTTCACACGAAAGCTCTGTGAGATATACTGCATCGCGGCCTTAAGTTCCCCATTGCCGCCACCCAGCTGCTCCTGCATCAGCACCGCGAACTGTGGATTGGGTTTTTCAATTTTGACATCATTTAACAATGCTTTTTCATGTTTAAACATGAAAATCGCCTCCTGATTTCTAATTTTCAGTAGTATGCGCAATCAGAAGGCAATTATTAGCACAATGATTCTGTTTTGCATTAAACATTTGGGCGGAGTACTCTGGTACGCTTCCAGTTTGAAGGGGCAAACAAAAACAGCATCGGGAATATTTCCAAACGGCCGATCAGCATGTTCAGTATCAGCACCACTGTGCTGCCGGCGGAAAAGCCGGAAAAATTCCCGGTAGGCCCAACCTCACCTAACCCGGGTCCAATGTTATTCAGGCAGGAAAGCACCGCTGTCAGATTGGTCTCCAGCGAAAAATTGTCCAGCGAAACAATCAGAAAAGAGACCGCTGCAACGGCGCAGTAAATGGTCATATAAACATGTACACCCTCAATCACCTCGTCATCGAGAGCTTTGCCGTCCACTTTGACGACGTTTACTTCACGGGGATTCAGCATTTTGCGCAGCGACTGTTTCGCAGACTGGAATAAAATCAGGACCCGGGCGGATTTGATGCCGCCCCCGGTGGAGCCGGCAGACGCGCCTAAAACCATCAGCACCACCATAATGCTGCGTGAAAGCTGAGGCCAGAGGTTAAAATCGGCGGTTGCAAATCCGGTCGTCGTCATAATGGAAGCCACCTGAAAGGAAGCGTACCGCAGCGCTTCAGGCAGATTTGAACGGTAGACCGGCAGAATATTGACTGTAACCAGAATGACAGCACTGAGCATAATGCCAAGATAAACACGAAGTTCCTGATTCAGCAGCGCCTGTGAAAATTCCCGCATCAGCAGCAGATAAAAAATACTGAAATTCACGCCGAACAGCATCATAAATACGGTAATCACGATCTGACAGTAGGGGCTGTAATCGGCACAGCTGGAATTCAAAACCCCGAATCCGCCGGTCCCGGCAGTGCCAAACGTAATGCAAACGGTGTCAAACAACGGCATATCGCCCAGCAAAAGCAGAACCATCTGCATAACGGTAAGCGCACAGTAAATCAAATACAGGATTTTTGCCATCTGGTGCAATCTGGGAACCAGCTTTCCTACCTCCGGTCCCGGGCTTTCCGCGCGCATAATATGTAGGGTACTGCCCGAACCCTGTGTCATCGGCAGAATCGCCAGCAGAAACACCAGGATTCCCATACCCCCCAGCCAGTGGGTAAAGCTGCGCCAGTAGAGCATTCCTTTGGACATCACTTCCACGTCCTTCAGGATACTGGCGCCGGTTGTGGTTAAGCCGGAAACCGTCTCAAAAACAGCAAACAGGTAATTCGGAATTTCTCCGGAAATAAAAAACGGAAGTGCTCCGAACAGCGACATGACCATCCAAGCCAGGGCTGTTACTAAGAAGCCTTCTCGGGTGTAAAATCCTCTGCTCTTTGGTTTTCGGAAAGTAGCAAAAAGGCTGACCGACAGCAATACCATAATGGTTATGAAGAAGGCCCGGGCAGATACCGGTTCTTTGCCAAAAAAAGAAATTGCCATTGCCGGTACCATGAACAAGGCCTCCAACCGGAGAATATGTCCAATCAGATAAACCACCATTTTAAAATTCATTTTAACATCTTTCTCCTGTCCAACATGCTGAAATCAATTCAAATGCAGTTTGTGGAATCGTATGTCATCGACGGAACCGGAGGTTCCTCAAAAATATCATTGAGCGTGTTAATGGGCCGGTCGGCTGTCGTTACCACAATCACCGTATCTCTCAGCTCGATGGTGGTTTCGCCGTTTGGAATGATAATTTTACCGCCGCGGTTGATGCAGGAAATCAAAATATTCGGCTTCAGCTGAATCTGCAGGAGCGTCTGCCCAAGATAGCGCGTATCCTCCGTCGCAAGAAATTCCAACGCCTCCACCCTGCCGTCCACCAGACGGTGGAGCGTAATCACAGAGCCGCCGGAAGTATTCTGCATAGCGCGCACATAACGCACGATATCGTTGGAAGTCAGCAGTTTGGGACTGATCACGCAGTCGATCCCTTTTCCGCGGAACACCTCGTTATATTCGGTCCGGTTGATCTTTGTAACAACCTTGGGAACCTGCAAAAAATTCGCATACATCGATACCAGCAGGTTTTCCTCGTCAATATTTGTCAATGTCACCACCGCGTCGGTGCTTTCGATTCCTTCAGACAGCAGAACCGATTTGCTGCATCCGTCCGCTTCGATAACCGAAGCCTTTGGCAGCAGTTCCGCCAGCTCCATACACCTGCTGTGTTTGTTTTCGATAATTTTCACGGCAACACCCGACGCGATTAAATCCGCCGCAAGGTAATAGGCGATATTGCTGCCGCCGACAATTAAGACGTCCTTGATTCTGTGTGTGTACAGGCCCATATGCTTGATCAGCGCGGCGAGGTCACGCGTAGGCGCGGTCACATAAATCTTATCGTCTTTTTGCAGGCGGAAGTTCCCGTCAGGGATGTATACCTGACTGCCGCGTTCCACAGCGCAGACCAGCACACGCACCTTTGCGATCTTATAAAGGTCAAGCAGCTGTTTGCCGTCCAGGACACCGTTTTCCTTTAAAACAATTTCTACGATTTCCACCTTCCCCTTGGCAAAGGAATCCCGTTTCAGAAAAGACGGAAATTGCAGCAAACGAAAAATCTCGTTTGCCGCCGTACGTTCGGGGTTGATCATCATGCTCAGCCCCAGTTCTTCTTTTAAAAAGAAAAGCTGCTCTGCATATTCAGGGTTGCGCACACGTGCGATGGTATGTGCGTGCCCAAGCTTTCTCGCAATGATACAGCAGAGCAGATTGATCTCATCCGCGGAAGTGGCGGCAATCACCAGGTCACAGCTTTCAACTCCGGCTTCTTTCTGTACCCGCAGGCTGGCGCCGTTTCCATGAACAACCATGACATCCAGCGTCACAAGGGATTCCTGCAATACATTTTTATTGCTGTCAATTACGACAACGTCATGGCCTTCTTTTGAAAGCTGCTGGGTCAGCGCAAAGCCAACCTTACCGTCACCTACAATGACAATTTTCATGCCCTCTATCCTGCCTCTTTCTGCGCCGCCGAGGAAATTTCCAATATCGACGCCTTTATATTCTTAGCACAATCTTAACACGCTTTGTCTCAAGATACAAGCCTGTCTTTTAAAGTGCAGAAAATGGCAGGACCGCCCACACAGTATCAGGAAGCGGCGGCAGCAAGCGCAGCTCCCTGGTAATAATGAAGCAGAATTTCATCAAAAGACGCGCCCTGCCGCGCCATATAATCGGCTCCATACTGGGAAAGGCCCACCCCGTGCCCATAGCCGACTACTTTGAAGGTAAATTCTCCCCCGTCATAGGAAACCGTGAAATCGGAAGACCGCAGATCCAAAGCCGTGCGAAAATCCGCCCCCGATACCGTTTGATTGCCCACTGTAATTTCCGTAATATAGCCGCTTTCAGAGCGCTGCGCCTCCCCGATCCAGCCGGAAGCGTCGCCTTCCAGAACGAGGTCCGGCCAGGCTTTCCGCAAAGCGCCGGCAAGTTCGTCTGACGAAAGGGTCACTGTCATGCGGTAGTCGGGGGCCAGCGTGTCGCCGAAGCTGTCAACCGGAACAAGGTATGGCTTTCCGCCTGTCCACACATTGGACGCGTCCTCTGTTTTTCCGCTGCTCATGGAATGGTACGCCGCCACAATCGGCTCCCCCTCATAGGTGAGAATATAGCCTGCGACCTCGTCGGCTGCCTGGCAGATTGCTTTCCAGTAAGCATCCGCAAGGTCTCCGTATCGTTCACGGAACAGTTTCTCGGTGGTATATACCTTCCAATTTTCCGGATCCGCTGAAAAATCTGAATTTTCTCCGTTTGCCCTCGCCTGCTCGCGGCGGCAGAGCGCATAGGTATGCGCGGCTACAGCCTGCGCCTTCATTGCTTCCGGGTGAAAAGTCGGAGGCATTTCCGCCGCAAGTGCTCCCCGAACATACTCCTTCGGCGACACTTCAAAGATTTTTCCGGTATGCTCATTCAGAATCCGGAAATTCTCCCCTGAAACCGAAATGGTTTCAGAGGGTTTTACTTGGTCTTCCTGCTGCGGCTGGCTGGACTGGTCCTGCTGCGGCTGCATTTTGGAGGATGCTCCATATGCATTTGAAGAGTTCGAAAACTGCACGTCCACTTTTTCGCCAGTTAGCGCCAAAAGCGGGACCAGAAACATCATTAAGGCAAATAGTGCGATTGCCACTCCTCTGCGGTTCATTTCATATCCCTCGATTATGAAAGATTTCCAATTGAAACTTTCATTTTCTCTGTTTTTCCGGAGGAAATTCTATTGACTTTGACACTTTACTGTTATACAATATTTGCATTGCACATCGAACAGTTGGCCTGTTTTCGCTGTCAGTCAAAAGAATTGCACATAGTCTGCATATCTGCTGGCGGCATTTACGCCGAATGACCCGTTGGGAAGGAAAGGAGCCATGTCCATCATGTATAGCAGAGACCCCGAAAAACCGAATGAGCAGCTTCAAAAGGATATTCAATTACTATGCGACGAATATCCCCGCTATAACAGTTTCGATCCGGCATTGTTCAATCAGTACAATGTCAAGCGGGGTCTGCGCAACTCCGACGGCACTGGCGTGCTGGCCGGAATCACGCAAATCTGTAACGTACACGGCTATCTGCTCAGCGAAGGTGAAAAGATGCCGATTGACGGTGAACTGATTTACCGCGGCATCAATATTAACGACCTGATTGCCGGATGCCGGGCAGAAAACCGCTATATTTTCGAGGAAACCGCATGGCTTTTGCTGATGGGTTCGCTTCCCAATGAGAAAAAACTGAATCAATTTTTGCAAATACTCGCCGCCTCACGCGAACTTCCCGACAATTTTACCGAAGACATTATTATGAAGGTCGCCAGCCCCAATATTATGAATATGCTTGCGCGTTCAGTACTGGCGCTTTATACTTATGATTTCAATCCTGAGGACACCTCTGTCGAAAACGTCATCCGGCAGTCGATCCAGCTCATCGCGCGGATGCCTTCAATCATGGTTTCCGCCTATCAGGTAAAAAAAAGAATCTATGACGGACGCAGCATGTATCTACATAATCCCCGGCCGGATTATTCGACCGCCCAGAATATTCTTCGCCTGCTTCGCTCGGATAAGCAGTTCACTGAAGAAGAAGCACGGCTTCTTGACCTCTGTCTGATGCTGCACAGCGAGCACGGCGGCGGCAACAACTCGACCTTCAGCGTCCGTGTCCTGACCTCGTCGGGTACGGACACCTATTCCGCGATTGCCGCGGGAATCGGCTCATTGAAAGGGCCTCGTCACGGCGGGGCAAACTGCAAGGTTATCGAACAGCTGGAGTATCTGAAAGAAGGCGTTTCCAACTGGGACGATGACCAGGAAATCCGTGAGTTTCTCCGGAAAATCGTGAACAGGCAGGAGGGCGACGGTTCTGGGCTGATTTACGGCATGGGGCATGCTGTCTATACGAAGAGCGATCCACGTGCCATTGTCCTCAAGGCAAATGCGCTGCATATAGCGCATGGAACCGACTTTGAAGGAGAGTTCCGGCTTCTTGACGCTGTCGAGCGGCTTGCGCCTGACGTCCTGCGTGAAAAATGGGGCAGCAGCCGTCCGGTCAGCAACAATGTGGACCTTTATTCGGGGTTGGTTTACCGGATGCTGCGGATTCCGGACGAACTGCATACGCCTTTGTTCGCCATTGCGCGCACAGCCGGCTGGTGTGCCCACAGGCTGGAGGAAATCACCACCGGGAACAAAATCATCAGGCCGGCCTACAAACCAATTTCGAAACCGTCATCCTATATTCCATTGCATGAAAGGCCCTGACCATCGCAGGATACCGCTTGACCGATTTCCGGTCAAGCGGTATAATTATGTAGCGTTCCGCAGAAGGGCGGGATAGCGTTCTTGGCTGGTTTTGGCCGGAAAGGGATTTTCATGCTTATTAAACCACAAAAACTAATTTTTCCGGCTGCGCTTTTGTGCTGCACGGTACTGCGTATTTATTTGAAGCTTTCTGCCATTGACCCTTCCACCGGGTTCTACAAAGACAATCTGGCGCTTTCTTCCATCTTCAACTGGGTTCTGGGGGTAAGCTGTATTGCCCTCTTGCTGTTTGGATGGCTTTCCAAGAGCAAAGAGGCCGCACCGGTTTTTCACATGAACCTTCCAGCGCGGGTATTCTTAATCGCTTCCGGTATCGCCGCACTGGTGTTTGTCGGTTCCTCACTGCTTGAACAAGTGGACAGCCTGCTGACTTTTAGCCCTGACCTGCCCGGAGTGGCCGTACTGTTTTCCCTGCTTATATCTGTGTTCGGCATAGTTTGCCTGCTTGCCGCACCGGTGATTGCCGGAATTTTGTGGATCGTCATCGGCCTGAAGGGGACCCACGGAGCCGGCCGGTATCATGGAGTTCTTCTTTTACTGCCCGTTCTCTGGCAATCCGCCATGCTGCTGACCACATTTATGGATTACACGCTGATGCGCAGCGTTTCTGATCAGATACTGGCGATCGTCATGCTGATCTTGATGGTTCCGTTTCTCCTTGCAAATGGGCGTATGTTAGGCGGCATTGATGCAAAAAAGGGCACCCGCCAGCTGATCATGTTTGGCCTGCCCTTTTCTTTGGTTGCTGTGCCCCTTTCTCTGGGCGTTCTGGCTGCGTCATTCGCAGGTAAGGTTGTTGAAATCGGGCTTTCTCCCTTTGCCGCCTTATTCTATTTATGCATGGGGTTTTATGCGGCATCCTCGGTTTTCTCACTGCGCCGTGAATAACAGATTCATTGATTCAGCGCCGCTGGTACAAAATAGTACCGGCGGCGCTTTCCGTTATTCTTACATGAAGATTACTGTGCAGATGAGGCCTCTCACTCTTTCGAAAAACAGCCAACAAAAAAGACTGAGCATCACAATAGCATGTGATGCTCAGTCTTTTTATTCGAAACTTTGTTATGCTGCGTCCGAACTGTCAATATCTGTTCCAAAATCCATGGAACTCGATAGATCGGGCGTCGTCACCGCCGGGACCGCCGGCTTTGTCTGATTAAAGGGGATGCTGGAGGAAGAGCTGGAAGAGCTCGATTTGGGAAGATCGCGGATAGCCACCAGCTGATAGTTATCTTTGTTCTTTAAAAGCTCATAGATCATTTCCTTTTCCGGGACAGGCTCGTTGCTTTTCCCATTCTGCGCCTGTGTCCATGCGTTCGCAGGAGGAATGTAGCCGACTGTCAGGGTAAATACATTCCCCTTTTTTACGACGCGTTCAACGTTTGGCGAATATTGGTTTGCCTGCAGGGTGACCGGCGCGAAATAGGTCTTTGTGGATTCGTCGTAAACATAAGCAACTTCATAGTCACCGAACGTCTGATGCTGTAATTTGATTTCCGATCCAAACAGACGGGCGCACGCAACATCCACGTCAGAAGCGGGTACGATCAGCCGTCCCAGCGCGTCGAACTGGTAGCTGTCCCTCTTTTCTCCGAGCATCGTGCTCCAGAGAGAGGACTGCAACAGGAATACCGGGTCCGCATCCGAAGCTTTTTCAAAAGGCACCGGGTCAAACATCAGCACCGGCGTAATGACATCTTCGAACATTTCCTTCTCTCCGGAGTTATCCAAAATCCCGCGTGTAAACTGAACACAGAAAGCTCCCAGCGCTACCATACCGACCAGTGCCAGAAGGATAAACACGCCTCCAACCGGCGCGGCATACTTATTCCTGCGATACTGCATTTCCTCGGCCAGCCGCGCCGGCCTGTTGCGTTTCGACTGTTCCATCGTTCCTTCCTTTCCCATCAGCGGATTTGTCCGTTTCCGGTCACAATATATTTACAGGAGCACAATTCCGCAAGGCCCATCGGCCCGCGCGCATGCAGCTTCTGTGTGGAAATACCGATTTCCGCGCCAAACCCGAATTCTCCGCCGTCGGTAAAACGGGTGGAAGCATTGACATACACCGCCGCAGAATCGATACGCGCGGTAAATTCCTGCGCGTTGCGGTAATCGTTCGTGAGGATTGCCTCGGAATGTCCTGTTGAGTAGGTCTGGATATGCACGATCGCGTCCTCCAGACTGTCCACCACGCGCAGCGCAAGAATATAGTCGTCATATTCCGTCGCGTAATCCTCCTCCGTGGCTGGTATCACCTCGGGAATCAGCGCGGCGGTCCGCGCACAGCCCCTCAGTTCCACCTGATGGGCATCCAGTGCCGCTTTCAGCTTGGGCAGAAACGCCGGTGCAATTTCACGGTGCACCAAGATCGTTTCCACCGCGTTGCATACCGACGGGCGTGAGGTTTTTGCGTTGTCGCAGACCGAAACCGCGAGATCCACATCCGCGGAAGCATCCACAAAAATGTGGCAGTTTCCCGCGCCGGTTTCAATCACAGGCACAGTGGCATTTTCCACTACCGCGCGGATCAGCCCCTTGCCCCCGCGGGGAATCAGCACATCGAGATAGCCATTAAGGCTCATCAGGTCGCCGGCACTCTGCCGGGAGGTGTCCTCCACCAGCTGAATAGCATCCCGCGGAAGCCCCTGTGACGCCAATGCGCCGCGCATCAGCCCGGCAAGCATGGTATTGGAATGGATTGCCTCCTTGCCGCCGCGCAGGATACATGCGTTTGAGGATTTTAAACAGAGACTCGCGGCATCCACAGTCACATTGGGACGCGCTTCAAAAATCATTCCCACGACGCCGAGCGGCACCCGGATTTTTTCAATTTTCAGCCCGTTGGGGCGGTTTCCGCCCCCGATCACCTGACCGACAGGGTCCTCCAGCTTGACAATCTCTTCTACCGCACCGGCAATTGCATCAATCCGGTCTTTCGTCAGCCGGAGGCGATCCTGCAGGGATGCGGACATCCCGCTTTCCTGCGCCGCATCGAGATCACGGGCATTTGCTTCTATGATCTCCTTTGCATGCTCCCGCAGGGAAGCCGCTATCGCCCGCAGCGCCGCATCTTTTTGTGCGGTAGACAGACAGGATAAACCCCTTGAGGCCGCTTTTGCGCGCTTGCCCAGCTCTGTCAATGAATTCAATCCGCTCACACCCTTTCATCAGGCTTCTATCATTTGTAATTCGTATGCTTTTGTCTTGACTTCGTTGAAAAATAGGTACCGATGTCCTCATTTTCCAGCAAACTATATAGCTTTCTGGGATGATCGCCGTTCAGGATTACCATATCTACGCCATTCGCATTGGCAATTTTTGCGGCATGGATCTTCGTAATCATACCTCCGGTTCCCCGGTTGCTGCCGGCGCCCGCGGCAGCCGACTCAATTTCCGGCGTAATCTCGTGCACCTCCGAAATCAGCCGTGCGTGTGGATTGATACGGGGGTCTTCTTCATAAAGGCCGTCAATATCGCTGAGTACAATCAATAAATCCGCTTCGGCAATCACGCTGACAATCGCGGAAAGGGTATCGTTATCGCCGAATTCAATTTCCTCGGTGGAGACCGAGTCATTTTCATTCACAATCGGAATGGTCCCCATCTCGATCAGCCGCTTGAACACATTGCGGACATTCTGCTTGCGCAGCGGCTCATCAACCACGTCGCGCGTCAGCAGGATCTGGCTGGTCACGTGGTTAAACTCCGAAAACAGCTTATCATATGTATACATCAGCTCGCACTGGCCCACGGCGGCAACCGCCTGCTTTCCCGGCATATCCCCGGGTTTTCCGGCGAGGCCGAGCTTGCCGACCCCGACCGCCATTGCGCCCGAACTGACCAGAACAATCTGCCTCCCGCTGTTTTTGATATCAGCCAGCACCTTCACCAGTTCTTCCACCCTGCGGATATTGAGCAGGCCGCTCTCATGGGTGAGCGTAGAAGAGCCGATTTTGATCACGATCCGTTTGGCCTGGTTAAAATTCCTCATGTCGATTCCCTCATTCTGTTTCTTCATCCGCCGAAGGCAGTTTCTGCACACGCAGCGAGATAATCCGCTGCTCCTCGACCACCATAACCGTCACAGTCAGATTCCGGTAGGCATATTGCTCCCCCGGCTGTGGGATGTGGCCCAGCATTTCCATTGCCCAGCCGCCAACCGTATTATAGTCGCTGTCAAAATCCCGGTCGTCAATTTCCAAGTCCTCCAGCAGGGAAAATACATTCATATCGCCGCTTACCAGATAAGTGTCGTCCCCGGTCTTCACCAGGTCATCCACCACCTCGTCGCTTTCATCCCAGATGTCGCCGACCAGCTGTTCCAGCACATCCTCCATGGTAACGATGCCCATGGTTCCGCCGTAGTCGTCGGTAACGACCGCGAGATGCATTTTCTTTGACTTCAGCTCTGTCAGCAGCTTTGAAATCCTCATGGTCTTATGTATATAAATACAATCAGTGACCAGATGGGACAGCCGCGTTTCTTCGCCGGTAACAACCGCTTTGAGCAGATCGCGCACCTGCAAAACGCCGATGATGTTGTCAATCGTTCCCCGATAGACAGGGATACGGGAAAAATGAGCGTCTAAAACAACTTTCAGCGCTTCCTGCAGGCTGGTATCCACATTGATTGCGGTCAGATCCACCCGGGGCGTCAGAATCTCCTGCACCATAATCTCGTCAAACTCCAGCGCGGAGCGCACAAGGTCACTTTCCTGCTCCTCCAGCACACCTTCCTGCTCAATAGAGTTAACAATATATTTGAGTTCTTCCTCGGTGACAGACGGCTGGGTTTTTCCATGATGAATCAAGCGCATTGAAAACTCCTTGATTTTGACAAACACAAAAACAATCGGGGTCAGCAACTTCATCAGCATAGAAAGCAGACCGCCGAAAGCCATGGCCACATTCTCACTGTTTTCTTTTGCAAGCGATTTCGGCAGGATTTCGCCGAAAATCAGAACCAAAACCGTTATGGCTGCTGTGGCAATCGCGGCACCGGACGCGCCGAATACAGCAGTCGCAAGCAGAGTGGCAAGCGAAGCGCTGGCCATATTGACTACATTGTTTCCCACAAGGATCGTGGAAAGCATCTTGTCGAAATTTTCTGCGATGCGCAGCGCGCGTTTTGCTTTCCGGTTTCCTTCATCCGCATAGTTTTTTAAACGGATTTTATTCAGAGAAGAAAACGCCGTCTCACTCGCGGAGAAAAATGCGGACAACGCCAGCAGAACCAACAGAAACAGATAGGATAAACCATTTGTATCGTCCAAAAAAAATTCAGCCTCCAAAATTCAGATTTCACAGGATCTGTGAAACCAGCCAAACGGATCATTTCCGTTATTTATCATAGCAAATATTTCATTCCGTAACAACTCATTTTAGCATATGTTTACCGAAAATTCAATTTCCATTTGGTGCCTGTTTCCCCGCAGAAAGCACCCAATATGCGAAAACAGCCGGACAAACCGTCCGGCTGCTGTGCATGTCATCCTTATTTGGCAGCGCCTTTCTTTGCTTCCATCGCAAGGAGCGCATCGCGGCGAGACAGATTAATTCTGCCCTGCTGGTCGATTTCAGTCACTTTTACAATCACTTCGTCGCCGACCGCGACAACATCCTCAACCTTCTCGACCCTGCCCATATCCAGCTTGGAAATATGAACCAGACCCTCTTTTCCAGGAGCCAGTTCCACAAACGCGCCGAAATTCATCAGCCGGGTTACTTTACCTTTATAAATCGCGCCCACTTCCGGGTCATTCACAATGGTTTCGATAATCGAAATCGCGCGGCGCAGGCCATCCGCATCGGTAGAAGAAACAAATACATTTCCATCGTCATCAATATCAATTTTCACATTGCAGTCAGCGCAGATTTTCTGAATCACCTTGCCGCCCGAACCGATGACTTCGCGGATCTTGTCGGGATGGATCTTCATCGTCTTCATCTTCGGCGCATACTTGGAAAGCTCCGCACGCGGCTCCGGAATGACCGGCAGCATGATATCGTTCAAGATATACATCCGGGCTTTGTAGGTTTTTTCAAACGCTTCTTTGATCATGTCATAAGTCAGACCGGTAATCTTCAGATCCATCTGGATGGCGGTGATACCGTTCTTGGTGCCGCCCACCTTAAAGTCCATATCGCCGAAGAAATCTTCCAAGCCCTGAATATCCACCATGGTCATCCAACGGTCGCCCTCAGTGATCAGGCCGCAGGAAATACCGGCAACCGGGGCCTTAATGGGCACGCCCGCATCCATCAGTGCCAGTGTGGAACCGCAGATGGAGCCCTGTGAGGTAGAACCATTGGAAGAAAGCACCTCGGACACAAGGCGGATCGTGTAGGGGAACTCCTCAACGGAAGGAATCACCGGTTCCAGCGCCCGTTCCGCAAGTGCGCCGTGACCAATTTCACGGCGGCCAGGTCCGCGGCTCGGGCGGGTTTCGCCCACCGAGTAGGACGGGAAGTTATAGTGATGAATATAGCGTTTCTCTTCCTGGTCGTCAATGCCGTCCAACTTCTGCGCCTCGCCGATCGTACCAAGCGTTGCAACGGTCAGCACCTGTGTCTGGCCGCGGGTAAACATACCGGAACCATGCACGCGGGGCAGGATTCCCACCTCGGCAGCCAGCGGGCGGATTTCATCCATGCCGCGCCCGTCCACACGCTTCTGCTCATCAAGCAGCCAGCGGCGGACAATTTTCTTCTGCAGCTTATAAACAACTTCATCGAGCACAGCGGTTTTGTCACCGACCTGCTCGTCGAATTTTTCATGGATTTTTTCCACGATCGGAGCCAGACGTTCATCACGAATCAGCTTGTTGTCGGTATCAAGCGCATATTTCACATCTTCCGCGGCAAAAGCCTCCACCGCGTCGAACAGGTCGTGAGGCACTTCCATCGATTCAAAGCTGAATTTCGGTTTGCCAATCTGTGCCTGGACATGTTTGATGAACTGCACCATCTTCTTGATTTCCTGGTGGCCCTTGATGATGGCATCCAGCATGACATCGTTGGACACCTCGTTTGCGCCCGCTTCAATCATGCAGATCACATCTTCATTGGCGGCAACTGTCAGGTTCAGGCCGCTTTTCTCACGCTGCGCGGCGTCCGGGCAGACGACGACTTCGCCATCCACAAGGCCAACGTTGACGCCGGCAATCGGCCCGTTCCAGGGAATATCCGAAATGGACAGCGCAAATGAAGTACCGATCATGCCCGCGATTTCAGGCAGGCAGTCAGGATCGACCGACATCACCGTCATGACAACCGAGCAGTCGTTGCGCATATCCTTCGGGAACAGCGGGCGGATGGGGCGGTCAACCAGGCGGGAGCAGAGAATTGCCTTATCGGACGGACGGGATTCGCGTTTGATGAACGAGCCCGGAATCTTTCCCACAGAATATAATTTTTCTTCAAAATCAACAGAGAGAGGGAAAAAGTCGACGCCCTCACGGGGCTTCTGAGAAGCGGTCACATTGACCAGAACGACCGTCTCGCCATAGCGGACAAGAACAGACGCGTTGGACAGGCAGCACATTTTGCCGGTTTCAAAAATAATTTTTTTGCCGGCCAATTCAGTTTCGAATACTTTGTAATTTTCAAACATTGCAGTTCCTCCGTTTCAAATTTAGCTGTTTCTGATACGGAGCTGCGTACTTTTTAGCAAGTATTTCAGCGTTCAAAGGGGGACCTCGAGCGCTCAAGTAACTGCTAAAAGTGCTTTCCACAGCTCCGCGGGGTTAAAAATGCCTTGAAAGGCAGGCGGATTCCTTCCGCCTGCCTTCCCGGTGGATACTTACTTACGCAGGCCGAGTTTTGCAATCAGCGCACGATAGCGTTCGATATCTTTCTTGGCAAGGTAATTGAGCATATTTCTTCTTTTACCGACCATTTTCAGCAAGCCGCGGCGGCTGTGGTGGTCTTTTGCATGAATTTTGACATGCTCGGTCAGATCATTAATCCGCTTGGTCAGAATTGCAATCTGTACCTCGGGAGAACCAGTGTCATTTTCATGCTGTTTGTTGGACTGGATGACTTCTTGTTTTTCTTCTTTGCGCAACATAACTGTTTCACCTCATCATAAATTTTCGTCCTGTATCTCAGGGACAGGCGGGTGAACAATCCTGTGTATAACAGGCGTGTATCCCTGTCTCCGGGAAAAGGTCGCTTAATTGCTGATTATAACATAGTATGGGCAGATTGTAAAGTCCCTATGCGCCCGTAATTTGCCTCTCCATCCAGATAACTGCGGCTGATCGGAAGCGCCGCGGCGCTGTCAATTACAATCTGTTCCCGCAGCGCCTGTACCGAGGGAAAACTCTTTTCCGCACGCAGAAATTTCAGCAGACGCACTTCCACCTTCTGTCCGTAAAGGTCCCCCGAAAAGCCGAAAATACTGGTTTCGGATGTTACCGGCTGATGATCGTCCACCGTCGGCCTGACGCCGATATTGGTAACCGACGGGTAGAAACTGCCTTTTGCGCAGGTTACAGACGCATAGACGCCCCGGCGCAGCTTTACGAACTCCCCGGGAATAGCCTGATTAATCGTAGGAAAATCCAGTTTCCGGCCTAGCTGCCTGCCGTGGGCGACAGGAAAGTCATAAGCGAACGGCCTCCCCAGCAAAACAGCGGCCTGTTCCACGTTACCGGCTTCCAGCAGCGCGCGGATACGGGTAGAGCTGACACGCTCCCCCTCATAGGTAACGGGCGGCACAACTTCCAGCGCGATCTTCCGGTCCCTGCAAAGAGCTGCCAGCTCATTGACTCCCGCCGACGCACGGTGGCCGAAGCGGAAATCAGTTCCGCAACAGACAACCGCCGCATGCATCCTGTGCAGCAGCACTTCATCCACAAATTTTTCCGGAGGCATCTGCTGAAATTCGCTGAAGTCCGGTTCCAGAACGAGGTGGACGCCCCATTGCTCCAAAAGGGAACGCTTCTGGCTTTCGGCTGTAATTTCGCTGTCCTGCGGTTTGGCTTTGGGATGTCCCCCTTTGACTGTAAACGTAAATACACAGGGGCAAAACCCCTCCTCCGCTTTCGCGACAGCCCGCGAAATAACTGCCGCGTGGCCGGCATGAAGCCCGTCAAAATAGCCGAGCGCTACTGCGCTCTTTCCGCAGGGCAGCAGCTCCTCGAGCGAAGTGTAAATCCGAATGGGCATCCGTTTCAAACCTCCAGTGTGAACAGTTTTGTCATTTTGAAATTCCCGCCGGCAACGGCGGCGATACCGATAAAAATTCCTTTATCCGAATAGACGGAATACCGCTCCGCCACGCCGACACCGCTGACACGGGACGGATCCAGGCTGACGCCGTTCAACGCCATCTTGGTCTGCATTTCAGTAAGCTGTGCCTTGGGCAGCGGCTCAAACGCATATTCGACCGGCACACCCGCCGCAGGCAGCCGCCGCTCGCCCGCAAGCTGCTGCGCCTGTTCAAGCGTTATGCACTGATCCAGCGTAAAGCCTGCCGCCATCGTCCGGCGCAGGGCGGTCAGAGCAGCCCCGCAGCCAAGCGCTTCCCCTATATCCGCGACCAGCGTGCGGATATAGGTCCCTTTGGAGCAAAAAACATCGATGGAATAGGTGTTCTCCTCATCACAATCCAGAAATTCAATGCTGTAGATCGTGATTTCCCGCGCCTGACGCTCCACTTCCACACCCCTGCGGGCAAGATCGTAGAGCCGCTGTCCGTTTACCTTGACCGCGGAATACATGGGCGGAACCTGTTGGATGGCGCCCACAAACTGCGCAGCAGCAGCTTCGACGGCTTTTCTGTCCGCATTCACAGGGCTTTGCGACAACACGGCGCCTGTAATATCCTGCGTATCGGTTGTAATACCCAGCCGAAACGTCGCCGTATAGCGTTTATCCTGCAGGGGCAGAATATCGCAGGCCTTTGTCGCCCGCCCGAAAAACAGCGGCAATACGCCGGTCGCCATCGGGTCAAGCGTACCCGCGTGCCCGATGCGGCGCTCCCGCGCAATGCCGCGCATTTTAGCCACTACGTCGAAAGATGTAAAGCCGGACGGCTTGTCAATACAAAGAATCCCGGTGAAATCCGGCAAACTGATTCCCGCCTTTCTTTTGGCGCAAAGGCCACTGTTCTGTTAACCGCCCGCATCAATCCTGAAGCCACGGAGCGAGGACTTCCACCAGCTTTGCCTTGATCTCCTCAAGGGGGCCCTCTATCATGCAGCCTGCCGCCCTTTCGTGCCCGCCGCCGCCGAATAAACCGCAGACCTGGGAAGCGTTCACCTTTTCATTGCTGCGGATGGAGACGCGGTACTTCTTATCGCCCTTTTCCCGCAGGGTCGCGGAAACCTCCACCCCTTCAATCGTGCGCGGTATCGCGGAAATCCCCTCCAGGTCATCCTCAGGGACGCCGGTTTTTTCAACGTTTTTCTGCGAAATCACAATAATGGCAAACCGGTTCCCATAATAATATTCGAGGGTATCCATCACCAGCCGCTCAATTTCCATGCGTGCGACCGACCGTGTTTCGAACATCCGCTTATTGACCATAAAATGATCGATTCCCTCTTCAATCATTTTGGCGGCGAGACGGTGGGTGTTGGCGGTCACATTCGAATAGCGGAAACATCCGGTATCGGTCGAAAGGCCGGTATAGATGCAGGTGGCAGTCCGGGCGTCGAGAGGCGCACCAAGCGCTTCCAGAACCGCATAGGTTTCTTCCGCCGTGGCGGCGGCTTCAGTGTTCAGCCTCAGATGTGTCGCATACCGCGAATTGGACGGATGGTGGTCAATGCAAAGATCCACCCGGTCCTTCCAGCAGGCCGTCCGGGGGCCGAGCAGCTGCGTATCCGCAATGTCTACCGCCAGTACGAAGTCCGGTTCGAAATCCGGCTGCGCGCTCTCGTCAAAATTTTCCGGATATAAGAAACTGTACCGGGGGCCAAAACCGTCGGAACAGGCGATGCGGACTGTTTTCCCCAGTGCGCGCAGGCCGTACAGCATGGCAAACCCACAGCCAAACGTGTCCCCGTCCGGCTTCATATGGCATAAAATCAAAATCCGGTCCGCGGCGGACAGCAATTCGGCCGCTTCTTGTGTTGTAACATCTCTGCTGTTCATAGGATCACCCTTTCAGCCCTGCATGCATGACCCGCATTGGGACGGAGTAAAAAATCTATCTGTCCTGCAGCTGGATTTCCCGGAAGGAAAGCCGGCCACAGGATAGTTTCCCGTTATTTCAGATCTTCCAGCATACGCACGATGTCCGCGCTGTGCGCGATCGAATCATCCGCAATGAAATGAAATTCAGGAAGCTTGCGCAGCTTCATTCGGGAGTTAAGTTCCCGCTTGATAAAACCAGCTGCGCTGGAAAGCCCCTTTACCGCATTTTCCGCGTTTTTGATGCCGTCCATCGAACTGACATAAACCTTGCAGTGCGACATGTCGCCTGAAAGGTCCATTTTTACAATACTGATCAGCCCCGAAACGCGCGGGTCTTTCAGCGAACGCATAATGTCTGTCAGTTCCCGCTTGATATCTTCCTCCGTGCGCGACGCCCTGTACGATGCCATGGCGGTTCCTCCTTTATGCTCAGAAAGGTAAAGGGCAGGCAGAACGCCCGCCCCCCTGTATGATTATTCCCGATACTCTTCGATTTCATAAGCTTCAAAGATATCGCCCTCTTTGATATCGTTGAACTTATTCAGACTCATGCCGCACTCATATCCCTTGGCGACCTCTTTGGCATCGTCCTTGAACCGCTTGAGGCTGGCCAGCTTATCGTCGGCAATGATGATGCCGTCGCGCACCACACGGATTTCCGCGTTGCGGGCAATTTTGCCTTCCAGCACATAGCAGCCCGCCACAGCGCCCACGCCGGTAATTTTATATACCTGGCGCACTTCCGCCCGTCCGAGGTCGACTTCGCGCGTCTTGGGAGCCAACATGCCCTTCATCGCCGTTTCAACATCATTAATGGCATCGTAAATAATTCTGTAAAGGCGAAGCTCTACACCGTCACGGTCGGCGTTCTCTTTCGCTACGGGGTCCGGGCGCACATTGAATCCGACGATGATTGCGTTGGAAGCGTCAGCGAGCATAACGTCGCTTTCGGATACCGCGCCGACCGCGCCATGGATCACCTTGACCCGGACCTCATCATTGGACAGCTTCTCGAGCGACTGTTTCACCGCTTCCACGGAACCCTGCACATCCGCCTTGACAATGATGGGCAGTTCCTTAATATCTCCCTGGGAAATATGGCTGAAGAGGTTATCTAGCGTTACCTTTTCATAAGCGCTGAACTGTTCCTGTTTATTTTCAAACTTGCGCTTGTCAACCAGTTCTTTCGCCAGACGCTCGTCCTCAACCGCATTAAAGATATCTCCCGCATCCGGCACACTGTCAAGGCCGGTGATCTCAACCGGCATAGCCGGCCCCGCAACTTCCACTTTTTCGCCCTTGTCGCTGAGCATGACACGCACACGGCCCACTGAAGTACCGGCGATAACCACATCGCCCGCATGGAGGGTTCCGCTCTGAACAAGCACGGTTGCAACCGGCCCGCGGCCCTTGTCGAGCTTCGCTTCGATGACTGTGCCCTTTGCCAGCTTGTTTGGGTTGGCCTTGAGCTCGCTGGTATCCGCAACCAGCTGAATCATCTCGAGCAGATCTCCGATGCCCTGTTTGCTCTTTGCGGAAACAGGGATGCAGGGGACGTCGCCGCCCCACGCTTCGGGAACCAGTTCATACTCGGTCAGTTCCTGCATCACCTTATCCGGGTTTGCATGGGGCTTATCCATCTTGTTGATTGCCACGATGATCGAAACGCCGGCCGCTTTCGCATGGTTGATCGCTTCGACTGTCTGGGGCATGATGCCGTCATCCGCCGCGACAACAATAACGGCAATATCCGTTACCTGCGCGCCGCGCGCGCGCATCGCGGTAAATGCAGCGTGTCCGGGGGTATCGAGGAAGGTGATTGGTCGGTCGTTCACCACCACCTGATAAGCGCCAATATGCTGGGTGATACCGCCGGCCTCGCCTTCGGTAACGTTGGCGTGGCGGATAGCATCCAGAATTGAGGTTTTGCCGTGGTCTACATGGCCCATGACCACAACGATGGGCGGTCGTTCGGACAAGTTTTCATCCGTATCCTCTTCCATCTCAAACAAACGGTCCTCAATGGTGACAACCACTTCTTTTTCGACCTTAGCGCCGATTTCCATTGCCACCATGGAAGCTGTATCGAAATCGATCACCTCGTTGACAGAAGCCATAACGCCCAGAGTCATCAGGCGTTTGATAATCTCGGAGGAGGTTACATGCAGACGCGCCGCAAGGTCCCCCACGAGGATTTCTTCCGGCAGGGTAATTTCCAGGTTTTTGCGGCGCTGACGCTCAAGCTCCAGCTTGCGCATTTTAGCATCCTCTTTTTCCTTGCGGGACATTACCGGTTTACCCGCACGGCGCTGCGCACTCTTCTGAGTCAGTTTCTGCTTTTGCACACTGACATCCTTGTTGCCAAGCTTCGTCTGAGCAAGGTTATCATATTTTTCGTTATATTTCTCCATTTCCACCTGAGTGGAACCGGCGCGCATATCCACAGTGGTAGCCGGATGCGCTGTACGCGGCCTGGCAGGCTGCTGAGGATTATTCTGCTGCGGCCTGTTCTGCTGAACCGGACGCTGCTGACCGCCTTGCTGAGGACGGTTCTGCTGTGGATTATTCTGCTGCGGCCTGTTCTGCTGAACCGGACGCTGGCCGCCCTGCTGAGGACGGTTCTGCTGCGTGTTATTCTGCTGCGGCCTGTTCTGCTGAACCGGACGCTGACCGCCCTGCTGCTGGGGCTGGGTTGGGCGTGACTGAGCCTTAGCCGCTTCTTTGGCAGCCTGCTTCTTTGCTTCTCCCGCAGCGAAATATTCATCAAAATTTTCAACCTGTGTTTCATTGGTATAATGGTTGAAAACGACGCTCAGTTCTTCTTCATTTAAAGCCGTCATACTTTTACGCTCACCCTCAAAATTCGCAGCAAGCAAATCCACGACTTCCTTTGTCGGCAGATTCAAATCCTTCGCGACCTCATGTACCCTGTATTTTTCTATCATCATATTCAAAAAATCCTCCTCTTGTCCGTTTGTCTGCAGCTATTGCGCAAAACAACCACAGACTGCGCCGCGGCTGTACTTTTTCATCATTGCGGATACTACCCCGCGGGCGGGACAAGCCCCCCTATCATTTCAGCGAATCCCTTGTCACAAACAGCAAGGATGCCATATTTTTTTCCAGTAACCATCGAGAGGCTTTCCATCGTATAAGGAATCGTTTTCACAGGTGCCTTGTGCCGGGCACACGCAAAATCGATCTGCCGGCGGGAACGGTCTGCGATGTCGGATGCCGTCAGCACCAACTTGGCAGTTCCTCCCTGAATCTGCTCCATAACAACGTCTGTGCCCATTTTGAGCTTGCCTGCCTTGCGGCAGAGGGAAATTGCGTTCATCAGCTTATCCATTGCCCGCATCCCTCATTTCCGCTTCCAGACGATCATAGACCTCATCCGGAATTTTACAGTCAAGCGCGCGTTCAAAACGGTGTGCTTTGCGCGCTTTTTTCAGGCATTCCAGGTTGGGGCAGACATAGGCTCCCCTTCCCGATTTTTTGCCGGTAAGATCCAGCAAAATTTCCCCTTCCGGCGTGCGCACCACACGCACAAGCTCCTTTTTCAGTTTATGCTCGGAGCATCCGGAGCACATACGCACCGGCAGTTTCTTTTGTACCATGAAAAACCTCCTTAGGTCAGGTTCTTATTCTTCGCCGTAAAATCCGGATTCCGGCTTGATATCAATCTTCCAGCCGGTCAGTTTGGCGGCAAGGCGGACATTCTGCCCCTTGTTTCCGATTGCAAGCGACAGCTGATGATCCGGAACGGTGACACGGCAGCTCTTGGCTCCTTCGGGATCTATTTCCACGCTGACCACAGTCGCCGGCGAAAGCGCGGCGGCAATAAATTCAGCCGGGTCATTGGAGTATTTCACGACATCAATCTTTTCCCCGCCGAGTTCATCCACGATCGCGGAGACCCGCTGGCCTTTCGGCCCGATGCAGGCGCCGACCGGGTCGACATTTTCGTCATTGCTCCATACCGCGATTTTGGTGCGGGAACCTGCCTCGCGGGAGATGGATTTTACTTCGATTGTGCCGTCGAAAATTTCCGGCACTTCCATTTCAAACAGCCGTTTCACCAAACCCGGATGGGTGCGGGAAATCATGATGCGCGGCCCTTTTTCTCCGTTCACGACGTCGACCACATAGACTTTAATGCGCGCATTGTCGGGCAGTTCCTCCCCGGGAACCTGCTCGCTTTTCGGCAGGATTGCCTCGGATTTGCCGATTTCCAGCGTCACATTTCCTTTTTTGGGGTCGGTCTTGATCACCGTCGCCGTTACAATGTCATGCTGGCGGCTGGAATATTCTTCAAACAGCTGCCCGCGCTCGACCTCGCGGATTCCCTGACGGATGACGTGCTTGGCGGTCTGTGCGGCAATTCTTCCAAATTGTTTTGTATCCAGCGGCACCTCAACCATATCGCCCAGCGTGGCGGAACTGTCGTATTTTTTCGCTTCCTCCGCCAGAATCTCCTGCGCAGGATTGGATATTTCCTCCACGACCTCTTTACGCATGGCAACATAAAAACGTCTGGTCACAGGGTCAATCTCGACCAGACTGTCGTCGGACGCACCCATATCACGCCGGATTGCATTGCCGATCGCGGTGGCAATCTTTTCCGCCAGCATCCTGGCAGGAATCCCCTTTTCCTTTTCCAAAAGTGAAAGCGCTTCGAAAAATTCGCTGTTGTCTTTTTCCTTCGATGAGGTGTCTTTTTTGCTGGTAGCCATTTTTCGGATTCCTCCAGTTATTCTATAATAGTATCTCTGATTTTGATTTAAATCTCCACGGAAAGGCGGATGTATGCCGCCTCGTCTAAAGTGACCTCCATTTGGGATTCCTCGTCCAGTTCAATTACAGCCGTGCGGGTCTCGGGGTTAAATCCGGTAAGCAGGCCGCAGAATTCCCTCTGCCCGTCAACGGGCCTGATCAGCCGAATCAGCACGGCGCTTCCCATATATTTCTGAAAATGCCAGTCTTTCGTCAACTTCCGCTCAATTCCCGGCGAACCGACCTCCAGGCAATAGCTCTGTTCAATCGGGTCGGTTTCATCCAGAAGATCGCTCACAGCACGGGAAAACGATTCGCATTCGTCAATGGTAACGCCCCCGTCGGCATCCTTATCGATAAAATAGCGCAGATACCAGCCCGCGCCTTCTTTTTCAAATACAGTGTCCCAAATATAAACGCCCAGTTTTTCCGCTATGGGAGCCGCCAGCTCCGCGCAAACGGCGGCGGTGTTTTTCCTGCCTTTCGGCTGGGTCAAGCAAATCCCTCCATACATAAACGAAAGAGTGAGGTCAACCTCACTCTTTCACGTTCGTTTCTATTCTTACAGTAGTAAGTTTATCATAGTTTTTTGTCAAATGCAAGCTATTTATGCGGGTTTTATCCGTGAGACATTAAAATTACGTCTGCAATTTTGCCTCTGTCTTCATCATTTACGCGTTTTACTGCTGTTTGGCATGGTCATCCATACGAATTTGCTTTCGTTTGATTTTTCCGCTGATGGTCTTGGGAAGCTCGTCCACAAACTCAATAATACGCGGATATTTATAAGGAGCCGTTTCCTTTTTCACGTGGTTCTGAAGCTCTTTTTTCAGCGCGTCCGAAGCGGCATATCCTTTTGCCAGCACCACAGTCGCCTTGACCACCTGACCGCGCACGGGATCAGGCGCCGCTGTAACCGCGCACTCCAGCACAGACGGATGGGTCATCAGCGCAGATTCGACCTCAAAAGGCCCAATCCGGTAGCCGGAGCACTTGATCACGTCATCATTGCGCCCCACAAACCAGATATAACCGTCACTGTCTCTCCACGCTGTATCCCCCGTCGAATAGAGGTTGTTGAAAAACGCGGCGTCATTCGCTGCCTTGTCCTGATAATATTCCACCAGCAGTCCGGCCGGACGCTGCCTGTCCAGATTTTTCACCACAATAGTGCCGACGATACCGTCTTCGCAGCTGTTGCCGTTTTCATCCACAATATCCAGATCATAAAGAGGTGAGAACTTCCCCGTGGAGCCCGGTTTGATCGGGAACCAGGGAAAATTCGCAATGATCACCGTGGTTTCCGACTGGCCGAAGCCCTCGGTCAATTCCAGACCGGTTGCCGCCTTAAATTTGTTGAACACTTCCGGATTGAGCGGTTCGCCGGCGATCGTGCATTTCTTCAGGGAAGACAGGTCATATTTGGAAAGATCCTCTTTAATCAAAAACCGGTAGACCGTAGGCGGCGCGCAGAAGGTCGTGGGGCGCAGCCGCTGGATGGTCTCCAGCATGTGGTGCGGGTCAAATTTTCCCTCCGTGTCATAGGCGACAATCACTGCGCCGCAGATCCACTGCCCATAGATTTTGCCCCAGCCGAATTTCGCCCAGCCCGAATCCGCGGAAACGAAATGCAGGCCGCCGTCCTCCACCTGATGCCAGTAGTGCGCCGTGGTGATATGCCCGAGCGGATAGCTGTAATTATGCACAATCAGCTTCGGCATACCGGTTGTTCCGGACGTAAAATACCCCAGCATCAGGTCGTTAACGTCGGTAGACTCCGCGCCCTGCGGGCGGGGGAACTCCGGCGGAAAAGCAGCCACTTCCTCGCGGAAATCATTGCAGCCGCCGGGAACGGGAATATGGTTTCCCACAACGGTCACATGTTCCAAAGCGGAGCACTGAGCGCGTACCTGCGCGATGCTGGCGAGCAGTTCCGGGTCGTCCACACAGGTAATCACCTTTACGCCGGCCTTGTTGCAGCGGTATTCGATGTCGTGCGGCATCAGCTGAAAGGTTGCCGGAATCACGATAGCGCCGATACGGTGCAGCGCGAGCATGCAGACCCACGCTTCCACCCGCTGGCGCAGAATCAGCAGGACAAAATCTCCCTTTTTCACACCCAGGGATTTATAATAGTTGGCCGCCTGCATCGAACGTTCCATCAGGTCGTGAAAGGTCAGGCGCTCCTCCGCGTCGAAGTCATCGACGCGCACAAGCGCGGGCTTGCCGGGGTCCTGTTTTGCCCATTCGTCAATCACGTCATAGGCAAAGTTAAAATCAGCGGGAATATTCAAACGATAGTTTGCTTTAAAATCCTCGTAAGAAGTAAAGCTCTCACGGGGCAGATAGTTTTCTAACATGGGAAATACACCGTTCCTTCTTCAAATTTAAAAATCGGGCCGCTTTCTTACTCGTTAATGATGGTAAGAAAGCGTACGGGGCCGCCTACGGCACGCTGGCCGTGAGGGGTCATGGGATTGAAGAACGCGCTGTCGCCGGCCTCAAGAAAAAACTCCTTGTTGCCGATTACCAGCTGTACGGTGCCTTTCAGGACATAATTGAACTCCTGCCCGCCGTGGGTAACAAGTTCCGGGCCCTTTTCCATCGGTTCCAGGTCAACGATCATCGGGTCAAAAGAGCGCCCGATATAGTTAAAAGCCAGAGAACTGAATTTGTAGCCCTTATACCGTTCCACGGACACGCCGTTGCCCTGGCGGACAATCGTGTAGTTGCTCATACGGGGGGCTTCCCCAGTGAGGAGCACGGTAGGGTCGACATTCAGCGCCGCCGCTACTCCATAAATTACCCCTATCGGGATATCCGTTTCTGCATTTTCATACTGCTCATAGGTTTCTACGGATACGTTCACCTGTTTTGCGAGGTCCGCTGCCTCGACTTCTAGAATGGTGCGAAGTTCTTTGATACGCTCGGCGATCTGTCTGATCTGTTCGTTCATACTGCTCCTCCTTTTTCCAACATTTTATCTTTGCCATGCCTAAACGGCATTGTATTTTATTTTATAATTTAATTGGTTAAATTGCAAGTATTTTTTATAGTTTCGGACGATCCGGCTTAAAAAGCCGCTCACCAGCTGTTTGAAGCTTTAAACAGGAAAATTTTTTTAAGCAATGCTCACAATTTTTCTGTATACTAATCGTGAATCTGCCCAACAAACCGCTGTAATGTTGAGCAGAATTTTTACGGTTTCACCCTTGAACAAACAGCCTATTTACGATAAACTGTAAGGCATAGAAACGGATTCAATGTCGAACGCTTTCTGATAAGGGTTCGACATTTGGTTTTTATCCGCCTTTTTAACGGCGCGTTGTGTGAAAGAATGAGTTGGAGGTACCTGCTGCTTATGGAACTGCTTAAACAGCGAATTATCAAAGACGGACATGTAAAAGCCGGAAATGTGCTGAAGGTGGACAGTTTCCTGAACCATCAAATGGATATCGGCCTTTTTTCCGAAATCGGAAAGGAATTCAAACGTCTGTTTGCAGACTGCGATGTGACCAAAATTTTGACGATCGAAGCCTCCGGCATCGGTATTGCCTGCGTCACAGCGCAGTTTTTTAATGTTCCCGTTGTATTTGCAAAAAAGTCACAGAGCAAAAATATCGACGGCGAGGTATTTACTTCGCGCGTTGAATCCTTTACCCACGGACGTGTTTATGACATTATTGTATCCAAAAAATTCCTCGGCCCCAACGACCGTGTGCTGATTATCGACGATTTCCTCGCGAAAGGGTCTGCGCTTGAGGGCTTGTGCAAACTGGTGGGTGATTCCGGAGCGACTTTGATCGGAGCCGGGATCGTCATTGAAAAGGGGTTTCAGGAAGGCGGCGAACGTGTGCGCAGCCATGGCGTGCGTGTGGAGTCCCTTGCAATTGTTGACAGCATGAATGACCAGACCGGCGAAGTTTTCTTCCGCGATTAAATTTTGCGTTGTCAATGCCGCAACTGCAGCTATGCTGTTCTGGAGTCGCGGCGTTTACAAGATAAACGGGACTGCGGATTGTTCCCCGCAATCCCCAAACCCTGGATTTCGAATTTGGGAGGAAAAAAATGAAAATGAACAAAAAGATTTTAGCCATGCTGCTGGCCGGAGCAATGCTTTTTGCTTCCGCCTGCACGCAGAAAGAACCAGTGACCTCTTCCAGCGAATCCGCCGCAAGTGAGGCGGCATCCTCCGAGGCCGCTTCTTCCGAAGCCGCTTCCGGCGAAACCGATGACTGGGCCTCCAAAACCGGCGCCAAAACTTTCCCTGCCATTGCCAAGGAAGACCTGAAAATCGGCTTTGTCTATGTCGGGCCGGCGGATGACGGCGGCTATTCCATGGCTCACGACAACGGCAGAAAATCCATGGTCGAAGCGCTTGGCCTGGGCGAAGACCAGACGATGATCGTGGAAAACGTTCCCGAAACATCCGACTGCGAAACCGCAATCCGCAACCTGATCGACCAGGGCTGCAACGTTATTTTCACAACCAGCCTCGGCCATATGGACTGGACCGCAAACGTTGCGCGCGAGTTCCCGGATGTTATTTTTGAGCATGCCACAGGTTCCACCACAGGTGAAAACATGTCCACCTATTTCGGCAGGATGTATGAGGAACGGTATCTTTCCGGTATCGTTGCCGGTATGAAGACCAAAACGAACAAGCTAGGCTATGTCGCCGCCATGCCTGTTCCCGAGGTCATCCGCGGCGCCAATGCTTTCGCGCTGGGCGCAAAATCCGTCAACCCGGATGTCACCGTTGAGGTCAAATGGCTCAACAGCTGGTACGATCCCGCAGCTGAAAAGAATCTGGCCATCGACCTGCTCAACAGCGGCTGCGACGTAATCGGACAGCACTGTGACACAACCGCCCCGCAGGTCGCCGCTCAGGAAAAGGGCGCTTTTGCGGTCGGATACAACGCTTCCACTCTTGATGCCGCTCCGAAAGCATACCTGACTTCCCCGATCTGGGACTGGGGCAAATATTATACTGCTGAAGTCCAGAAGATGATCGACGGCACCTGGACCTCCGCGAAGGTCTGGGCGGAAGCCAGCACCGGCATTGTTTATCTTGACAAGCTTTCCGACAACTGCGAACCCGGAACACAGGAAGCAGTGGATGCCGCCAAAGCGAAGCTGGATTCCGGCGAACTGAAAATATTTGCCGGCCCGCTCAAGGACAACAAAGGTGTCGAGCGTGTTCCCGCCGGTTCCGAAATGACCGATGAGGAAATGTGGACTATGCCTTGGTTTGTCGAAAATGTGGTTGGCACCGCACTCGAATAATCTGTCCGGAATCTTATCGGCTCATTCAGAGCCCGGTTAAAATTAAAAAATGACAGCGGACAGCGAAGGGGCAAAGTAGGAACTACTCTGCCCCTTCGCGGATTTTGTGTGTTTTGGAGCCTGCTGCCATTTCCCCGCCGTCTGCTTACGCTTCTTCAAGACGGCGGCGGCCACCATCATTTTAAGGAGTGAGATACTATGAGCGGAGCGCCCTATATCCAAATGAAGGATATCTGCAAATCATTCGGCAGTGTTGCCGCGAATCACGGCGTCAGTTTATCGGTTGAAAAAGGTGAAATTCACGCGCTGCTGGGGGAAAACGGGTCGGGAAAGAGCACGTTGGTGAATATGCTCTCCGGCATCTATGCTCCCGACGGCGGTGAAATCCTGATTGACGGAAAGGCCACGCACTTTTCTTCCCCGCGCGATGCCATTGCCGCCGGAATCGGCATGGTACACCAGCATTTCAAGCTGGTGGATGTTTTGACGGCCAAGGAAAACATGGTGCTCGGGCAGCAGGGCTGCGGCCTTGTGATCAGGGAGAAGGAACTGACCCGAAAGATATCCTCCCTTAGTCAGAAATACGGGCTGTCTGTTGATCCCGATAAAAAGATTTACAATATGTCTATCGGCGAAAAACAGACGGTGGAGATCCTCAAGGTGCTTTACCGCGGCGCCAATGTGCTGATTCTGGACGAGCCGACTGCCGTTTTGACACCGCAGGAGACCAAATCCCTGTTTGATATCCTGCGCAACATGAAAAAAGAGGGCTGCGCAATTATTATCATCACGCACAAGATGCACGAGGTGCTGGATATTTCCGACCGGGTCACTGTGCTCCGGAAAGGCGAAGCCATTGGAACGGTAGTAACCAGTGAGGCGGATGCCCATTCGTTAACAGAAATGATGGTAGGCCGCGCGATTTCCCTTGAAATCGGCTGTGCCGAAGTTCCGCCGGAACAGAAGAAGCCCCTGCTCGACGTGCAGGGGCTATCGGCCGTGGGATTGAACGGCCTTCCGGTTTTGAAAAACATGAACTTTTCCCTGTCGTCCGGCGAAATTCTCGGGGTGGCCGGAATTGCCGGTAGCGGGCAGAAAGAGCTCTGTGAAATCATCGCCGGCCTTTACAAGGCTTCCGAAGGCGATATTCTGTTTCAGGGCGAATCAATTGTCGGCAACAAACCCGCCGATATTATGCGCAAGGGCATTCAAATGAGCTTTATTCCGGAAGACCGGCTTGGCATGGGGCTTGTGGCCGGCATGGATATTGTGGACAATGTGCTTCTCAAATCTTTCCGGCGTGGCAAGGGGCCGTTTATTGACCGTGCAGGCGGAAAAAAGGATGCCCAGCGCATTGTGGAGCGCTTTTCCGTTGACACCCCCTCGGTGAGCCACATCGTCAAAAAGCTGTCGGGCGGCAACATTCAAAAAGTCCTTCTGGGACGTGAAATCGACCAGAACCCCACCCTGCTGATTACCGCATACCCCGTTCGCGGCCTTGACATCGGCGCTTCCTACTTTATCTACGACACTCTGAATGAGCAGAAGAAAAAAGGGGTCGGGATTCTGTTTATCGGCGAGGACCTGGACGTGCTGATGGAGATTTCGGACCGCCTTATGGTCATTCATGACGGCGAAATTATGGGGATTGTAAACCCCCGCAATGTTACCAAGGAAGCAATCGGCCTGATGATGCTTGGGCAGTCCCACGGGGAGGTAGTGGCATGATACAGATTGTAAAACGTCCCGACCCGTCTAAAACGCAGGATTTATTAACGCGCTTGTTTGCGGTGCTTTGCGCGCTTGTTTGTGCTTCTCTGCTGATGGCGGCTCTTGGATATAATCCGTTTAAAGTGTTCGGCAACATTTTTATCGGTTCCACCGGAACGCTCCACCGCATCCGTGAGACGATCATCAAGACGATTCCCCTCGCCGCGCTTTCGCTGGGCGTAGCTGTGGCATTTAAAATGAAGTTCTGGAATATCGGCGCGGAGGGTCAGTTCTATATGGGCGCGATGGCCGCCGCCTGGGTAGCGTTCAACTTTAACCGCCTGCCAATGATTCTGATGCTGCCGTTCATGTTCTGTGCGGCGATGCTGTGCGGCGGGCTATGGGCGCTGATTCCTGCTTTTCTGAAATCAAAATTCAAAACCAGCGAAATTCTCGTTACGCTGATGCTCAACTATGTCGCCGTGAAATGGATTACCTATCTTCAGTACGGCCCCTGGAAGGACCCAAAAGCAGCCGGGTTCGCGAAGATGCCGAAATTTGTCAACGCTGCGGTTCTGCCGAAGGTGTTCGGCGTGCATATCGGCTGGATCATCGTGCTTGTGCTGGCGGTTCTCGTGCATATCCTGCTGAATAAGACAAAATTCGGCTATCAGGTTTCTGTCATCGGCGAGAGCGAATATACCGCCCGTTATGCAGGGATTTCTGTCGCCAAAATCACGCTGATCGCTGTGATTATCGGCGGCGGCCTTTGCGGCGTCGCGGGCTTTATGCAGGCATCCGCCATTGAACACTCGCTGACCGACCAGCTTTCCGCGGGCCTTGGTTTCACCTCGGTGATCACCGCCTGGCTGGCACGCCTCTCCGCCCCGGCAATTATCGTGGTTTCTTTCCTGTTTGCCGCGCTTTTGCAGGGCAGTGCCTACATCCAGACGGCCATGCAGATTCCCACCGCTGTTGCGGAGGTACTGCAGGGAATTATCCTGTTCTTTGTGCTGGGCAGTGAATTCTTCCTGAATTACAAACTGGTGTTTCATAAAAACGCAAAGGAGGCAGCATAAATGGACGGTCTGACACAGCTTTCCCTGTTTTTGCAGGTCTCTGTCCAGATGGGTACCCCGATCCTGTTCGGTACGCTGGGCGGCATCCTTTGTGAAAAAGTCGGGCATATCAACCTCGGCGTGGAAGGCATGATGCTGATGGGTGCTGTTTTCGGTTTTATGGCATCCGTTGCTACCGGAAATCCGGCGTTTGCCGTGCTCGCCGCCGGTATCGCGGGCGCTTTCGGCGCGCTGATTTACGCGGTGATCACTGTTTCTCTGCGCGGAAACCACACCGTGACCGGGCTTGCGCTGACCATCTTCGGCTCCGGCGTGGCGGGGCTGCTCGGAAAACAGCTCACCGGTATGGCACAGCCGGAACATGTGATTGCCTCGTTTGCGGCTTATTCTGTGCCGGGGCTTTCCAAAATCCCCGTCCTCGGCGAGATGTTTTTCCAGCAGAGCATCTATGTACAGATTGCGCCGGTCTGCGCGGTTCTGCTCTACCTCTACCTGAACAAAACCTATGTCGGGCTGAACCTGCGCGCCATCGGTGAAAACCCGGGCGCGGCGGATGCCTCCGGCATTAAAGTGAACCTGTATAAATACCTTCATATCGTTGCCGGCGGATTTCTGTGCGGCATGGGCGGCGCCTATCTGTCCATTGTGTTCGTCCCCCACTGGCAGGACAACATCACCGCGGGGATCGGCTGGATCGCGGTCGCGCTCGTTATCTTCTCCACCTGGAACCCCCTGAAAGCAATCGGCGGTGCCTACTTTTTCGGCATTCTGCGCGGCATCGGTTATAAGCTGCAAAACGCGGATATGAGCCTGTTCGGCAGACAGATTCAGATCTCTTCCCAACTGCTGGATATGATTCCCTACCTGATGACGATCATCGTCCTCGTGCTGATCGTACAGGGCAAGCGGCGGGAAAACCAGCCTCCCCACGCTTTAGGGAATCCGTATTTCAGGGAAGAACGCTGATTCCTGTAAACGATTTGACAGCTTTCTAAGCGGCTGGTATGATAAGAACCAAAAGGGCGGGCATTGGCCCGCCCTTTCCTGTTTGGAGGAGATACCGATGATACAGAGCGAACTGATGATTCCATCTACAAAGCTGCCGGATATCAAACCAACTCGTTTTAGCGTAATCCGGGTTACAAGCGGGGAGGGCTGGCAATGAGCGTGGTGGCTGCAGGCGCGCTGAGTAAAGAGCAGCAGTCGGTTGTGGAAAATACCTCCGACAGTATCCTGCTGCTCGCTGGCGCGGGGACAGGCAAGACCACCACCCTTGCACGGCGGGTCGCTTATCTGCTGGAAAGCGGCGCCGCGCGTCCGGAGGAAATTCTCTGCCTGACCTTCACTAACCGCGCCTGCCGGGAGATGTCCGAACGGATTGCGCAGATTGCGGGCGAAACCGCGCAGGAGCTACTGATCCGCACGGTTCACAGCTTTTGTGTCTGGCTTCTGCGCCAGATCCCGCCTGACGATACCGACCTGCGCCATGATTTCGCCGTCTGTGACCAGTCTGACGGGCTGGAGGTCATCCGGGAAGTGGTCTTTCAGGTGACCGGGCGCGAAATTGAGGAATTTCCCGCAACAATCCTTCAGAATTTTATCGGGCTGGTCAAAGACTGCTGGCTCGAACATCCCGAGGGAGGACGCGCGGGTGCCTGCACATTCGCGTTTCTGCACCGGAAAGCGGAAATTGAGCGGATTTGTATCGACCGGCAGTACCGGTTCGACGGGAAGTTTTTTCATTTCCTCGCGAAATACGGCGCTTCCATTGTCAGACTCTATGATGAGAAGCTCTTGTCCAATAACCTGCTGGATTTTTCCGATTTGCTCCTGCGCGCAAACGCCGCGCTTTCCGACCCGCAACTGACAGGGCTTTGGAAGGGACGTTATAAATTTGTGCACGTAGACGAGGTGCAGGACGTCAGCCTCGCGGAATACGGACTGATCGTGAAGCTCTGCGCGGGCGCAAAACTACTGTTCTGCGGCGACTTTAACCAAACTATCTATCAGTGGCGGGGATCGAATCCCGAAGCGCTCACGGTACGTTTCCGGTCGGATTTTCACCCGGTTACAGTGGAGTTTGTGGAAAACTACCGCAGCAGCCCCGGGCTTCTGGCCGCCTCCAGAAACTTTCTGTGCAACGCGTTTGACGCCCCGGTTACCGGCGGCCCTGCCGGGGATGACCTGGTCATCCGGGAGTTTGACACCATGCCGGAAGAGGTGAGCTGGATTTATCGGACGATCGAAGAACTGCCTGTCACCGATTACTCCCGCGTGGCGATTATTACGCGCAACAACCGCGCCTGCATGGAGGTCTGCGGGCTGCTGAAAGCCTGCCGCCTTTCTGCGCGAAAGCCCATCCGCTTTATGCTGGCGGACGAATTCCGCCTGTTTAAACGCCCTGAAATCAAGGATGCTATTGCCTGCCTGAATCTTCTGGCAAACCCGCAGGACAGCGAGAGCCTCAAACGCGTCCTGACCCGCCTTGCAAAAGGCGTAGGCACGGGAACGATCAACGCCATCCTCTCGCTTTACCAGTCCGGCCTTGGCGTCGCGCTCACCGATTTTGTAGACGCGCGCACCAATACCGGAGATTATTTCAGCGCGCTGCTGGATGCGCTGGACAGCGGGCATGTGGTGGTATTCGATGTGGAGTCCACTGGAACCGATGTGTTCACCGACGATATCGTGCAGATGGCGGCGGCGCGTATCGATGCAAACGGAAATGTGTTGGCGCGTTTTGAACGATTCTTGAAGCCGTCGCGCCCGGTGGGAAATTCGGAAAAGGTTCATGGTTTTTCCGACGTATTCCTCGCTGAAAATGGAATTGAGCCCGTACAGGCGTTCGCGGAGTTTTTGGACTTTGCCGGAACAGACGTCATCGTCGGGCATAATGTGGCTTTCGACATGACCATTACGGCGCAAAATCTCAGAAAATACAATACAAACCGTAAATTCGACAATTTATATTACGATACGTTGGATATCAGCCGCAGATTTTTAAAGAAACTGGAGAACCATAAGCTTTCTACCGTTGCCGCGGCTCTGGATGCCGCAAACGACCCGTCCCATAATGCCATGGACGATATTATGGCAACCGCCGATGTGCTGGTGGCCCTGACAGACCGGTTCCTGCGCCCCAAAACCGGGGAGCGTACAGCCTGCTATCAAAAATTCCTCGCAAAGTTTACACATACCGCTTCGATTTTATCCGGGCTTGCCGCCGATATGGACGCCATGGATGCGCCACAGCTCGCATCTCAATTATCAGACGCTTTCGGTCTGCGGGAAAAGTATGCGGAAGAGTCGGAACGGTTGTCAAACCTGTTATTGTTCGAGGACTTTATCTCCGATTTTGCAGACCGCGGCAAACCGGTGCGGCAGCAGCTTGTGGACATTCTAGAACTGACCGCGCTTTCCGCGAGCGAGCTTGACCGCATGACCGCTTCGACCAATCAGGTGGCGGTGATTACCGCTCACCAAGCTAAAGGCTGCGAATTTGACTATGTGTTCCTGCCGGTTTTGCAGGAAGGCGTTTTTCCTTCCTATCAGGCGGTGCGCGACAGCAATGTGGAAGAGGAAAAGCGGGTTTTCTATGTTTCCATCACCCGCGCAAAGCGAAAGCTTTATCTCTCGTGGTCACACTACACGCTGAATGCTTACAGCGCAAAACCCAGCCGGTTTCTTCCCATGCTGGAACAGGAAACTCCCCGCCGCCCGTAAACCGGACGGCGGGGAGCCTTTATATCAGCTCTTTGAGCACCTTGTCAACCGAGAAATAAAACGCCTTCTCTCCGGCAATCTCCATCAGGCCGGAGCGCTCCAGCACCCGCATCACCGCTGGTTGGACGGAAGAAAAGATGACCTGCCTCCCCTCGGCGGAGGCGCGTTCATAGAAGTCCGTCAGGATTCCGACCGCGGTAATATCAATGGAAGGTACTCCACGCAGTGAAAAAATGATCATATCCCGGTCCGACAGCTCGGCAAGACGCTCCCGAACCGTTTCCGCGGTCATGAAAAACAGCGGCCCAGTCACATAAACGACCGCCCAGTTCTGATCCAGCCGCGTGCTCTCTACGCCGATTCTGGCGAGGTCCACGTCCTCAACAGCTACTTCAATCACAGCACTTTTTAAAATGAACAGCACAAGGCCTGCGATCACGCCGATTACGATCGCCATTGTGAGGTCAAAGATGACGGTCGCCGACATTGTCAGAACAAACTTCAACGTGGCCCCTTTAAATTTGTGGGAGAAGATATAGCGGATTGCATGCCATTCATTCATCCTCCACGCCGTGACCATCAGCACACCCGCCAGCGCAGAAAGCGGAATCTGCGACATGACCGGCGCAAGCACAAACATGGAGATCAAAAGCCCCACCGCGTGGAACACGCCGGTCAGGCGGGTCTGCGCGCCGGACTTAATCGCGACGCTGGTGCGGGCAATCGCGGCCGTTGCGGGAATCCCTCCGAAAAACGGAACCAGCAGATTTCCAACTCCCTGCGAAATCAGCTCCTGGTCGCTGTTTAACGTTACCCCCGCCATCCGTCCCGCGGACGCGCCGCAAAGCAGGCTCTCGATCATGCCGAGCATTGCGATGCTGACGGCGGGGCTGAACAGACCTTTTATCTGCTCCCAGCTGATACCGGACAAAGTCAGCCGGCTTTCCGGAAACAGCGTCTGCGGGATCGTACCGACCACCGCCACGTCAAGCCGCAAAGCCGCCGACAGGACCGTCGCCAATATAATGCCGAGCAGTGAAGCAGGCACAACGGAATTCCATTTCTTTGGGAAAAAGCACATGAACAGCACCACAAACAGCCCGATTCCACAGGCGGCGAAATTGGGGAAAAAGCCCAGCTCCCCGTAGCTGAGCAGCTTCTGAACCGCAGTTTCGCCTTTCGACGTCACGCCGAAAAAATGATCGACCTGCCCCAGCGCAATAATGATGGAAATACCGGAAGTAAATCCGGTGATGACCGGCGCCGGGATACAGGCAGTAAGCCTTCCCAAATGTAAAAATCCGGCCAGCAGGAGCATGACGCCCGCCATAAACGTCGCTATAAATACCCCCTGCATCTGATAGCGCGCGACGATAGACATCAAAACGGCCGCCATAGCCCCGGTTGGGCCGGAAATCTGATAAAAGGCGCCGGCCAGCATACTCATCACCAGACCCGCGACAATTGCCGTTATCAGGCCGGAAGCCGCGTCGGCGCCGCTGGATACCCCGAATGCCAGCGCCAGTGGAAGGGCCACCGCCGTTACAGTCAACCCCGCAAGGATGTCTTTCATCAATTTTCCTGCGTTATAACCGTGAAACTCATTTTTCAAAGAGCGAAGATACTGCGAACCCATGATGCTACCTCATTTATTCTGGTTTTGTCGTCCTAAAACATGCCAACCGGTATAGTATACCATAAACACGGAAAATTGAAAGGCAGAAATTTTATAAAAAACTTTTCACCGCATCAAAAAAACCGGACATATTTGCCCGGTTTTTCTCATTTATTGCGGCAGACAGACCGTAATTGTAGTTCCGACGTTTTCTGTGGACTCCAGCCGGATGCTGCCTCCGTGACATTCCACGATATGCTTCACAATCGAAAGTCCCAGTCCCGTTCCGCCGGTCTGCTTGGAGCGGGATTTATCCACCCGGTAGAACCGTTCGAAGATGCGTTTCTGATACTCCCTTGGGATGCCGATACCGGTATCCGATACGGTCAGCACCGCATTACTTCCGTCCTGGCGCACAGAGACATCGACGCGGCCGCCCGGCAGGTTGTATTTTACGGCATTGTCGCAGAGGTTCTGCACCAGTTCTTCCAGCATACGGGGATTTCCATTGATTGTCAGCGGCTCCCCTGTCACGGAAAGCTCCACTTGTTTTCGGTCGGACACGAACCGCAGCGACCGGATTACATTGTCACACAGCTCCCGCAGTTCTACCGGCTCCTTGGCGGGGGTACCATCCTGCTCAATGCGGGACAGGCGGATGATATCGTCGGTCAGGACGATGAGGCGATTTGCCTCCTGATAGATCCGTCCCGCAAATTTTTGGATATCCGTCTCCCCTTTTACCATCCCGTTCTCTATCATCTCCGCAAATCCGGAAATCGAAGTGAGCGGCGTTTTCAGCTCGTGGGATACATTCGCGGTAAAATCGCGGCGAATTTTCTCGGCGCGCTGCTGCTCCGTCACATCGAGAAGCAGGACGATTGCGCCGCAGATTTCCTCTCCCCGGTAAACCGCGCTGACGGAGACCCGGCAGCTTCGCCCGTCTTTTTCCAGAAGGAGGCTGCCGCTTTCCCCTTTTTCAGTAGCGTCCGCGATGCAGGCAGTCAGATCGGTATTGCGGGAAATCATCAGGATATTTTTCCCCTCATACTCGCCCGGCCGCGCGCCCAGCAGCGACAGCGCGCTGCTGTTGACGGACAGGACGTTATGCGACTGGTCTAAAAGGATCAGCCCTTCGTTCATGTTGTGCGTAATGACACTGATGGTATCGCGCTCGGCGCGCAATCGTTCAACCTGTTCATGAATCAGCCTGTTCTGCCTGCGAATCTTGACAATGAACGGTTCCAGTTCTTCATAGCCCTCAGGTTCAACCGGATCATTGATATTTTCCGCCAGCTTTTGAATGGGAAGGATAAAGCGGCGCGTCATCCGTGAAGCCGCCAACATGGATACGATAAAAATCAGCAGCACAATGAAAAGCATGATTGGAATGATCGTGACAAAAACCGCCCCAATGCTGCGCGCCTGGTTGGAAACACGAAGCACATTGCCGTCCGGCAATTTTTGGGCATAGTAGTACAAATCCAGCCCGAGCGTATCCGAATGCCGCATATTTTCGCCCTTGCCTTCCGAGAACGCGGCGGCGATCTCCGGACGGTCCAGATGGTTCTCCTGATAGGCAAGCTCGCTGTCCGAATCATAAAGCACCTTTCCGTCAGGGGCAATCAGCGTAATGCGGAATGAATCCGAACGGACGTTCAAAGACGAAAGATAGCTGCCACTGTCCGGCCCGGCGTAAGCGATGGACTGGGCGATCAGCTTCCATTCGTTTGCAAGGGCACCGCGTGCCTGCCGTACCAGCAGCCCATAGACAGGCCACAGGGTAAGTGCCGCTGTTACCAGCGCCACGAGGATGGCGGTGATGCACTGGCTCCAATACATTCTTTTCTTCACAAGCCGTCAGCCTCCAATCTTATACCCTACGCCCCGCACTGTCTGGATCGCCTCCCCGCTGGTGCCAAGCTTCTGGCGCAGCGACTTGATATGCATATCCACCGTACGGCTCTCGCCCTCATAATCGAATCCCCATACACGTTCCATGATTTTTTCACGGGTCAGTACGATGCCAAGGTTTTTGAGGAGAAAAGCCAGCAGCTCAAATTCCTTGAATGTCAGCACGACAGGCGTTCCATCCACCGTTACCGTGCGCCGGTCATTATCCAGAATAATGCCCCCATAGGAAAGCGGGGCCGTTTCATCGTCCGGTTTTACACGTCTGAGCACCGCCCGGACACGGGAGATCAATTCCAAGACACCGAACGGCTTGGTAATGTAATCATCCGCGCCCAGGTCAAGTCCCTTCACCTTGTCATATTCGGTTGCTTTGGCCGTAAGCATGATGACGGGAATCCCCTCTGTCGCGGTATTCCCCTTCAGCCGGCGCAGAATCTGCAGGCCGTCGTCTCCCGGCAGCATGATGTCAAGAATACACAGAGAAGGGGTTGCGCTGCCGACAGCCGCCCAGAACTGTTCGCCGCGTTCAAAGCCCTTTGCCTCAAAGCCGCTGCTCTCCAATGCATAGAGGATCAACTCCCGGATACTTTCATCGTCCTCCACCAGATAGATTTTAGCCATGCCAAAACTCCTTTACCCTTTGTTGCCTCTGCGTCTTTCAGAATACTTTGTAATTCTCATGTTCCCCGGTGATCGAAAAAACCACCCATTCGGCAATATTGGTAGCGTGGTCACCAATGCGTTCAAAATATTTGGCCACCATCAACAGATCAATAGCCTGCTCCCCGTTTTTCGGATCCTCACGGATCAGCGCAATCAAATCGTCCTTCACTTTTATAAACAGGTTATCCACCACGTCGTCGTAAGCAATGACCGCGTGCGCCATCTCAAGGTCCTTGGCGACAAATGCATCCACTGCGCGCGTAACCATCTTAATGGTGGCCTCCGCCATCGGAGGGATATGTTCCATTGACCCCACATAGGTCTCCTGGCAGAGGCGGATGGTGATTTCGGAAATATCCTGTGCCTGGTCGCCGATACGCTCCATATCGGTAATCATTTTCAGGGCGGTGGAGATTGCGCGCAGATCGGCGGCAACCGGCTGCTGCTGGAGCAAAAGCCGGAAGCAGCGGCGCTCAATGTCTTTTTCTTTCTCATTGACCTCGCTGTCGGAGTTGACCGCTTTTTCAGCAAGCGCCCTGTCCTGCTCAAGCAGCGCCTTGGCAGCTTCGCTGATTGCAGTCTCTACCAGGGCACCCATTTCAATCAGCTCGTTGTTGAGCAGCTGTAATTCCTTATCAAATTTGTTTCTCATCCGAACACTCCTCTCATCCGAACCTGCCGGTAATATAGTCTTCCGTACGCTTCTCCTTTGGCATTGAGAACAATTCTTCCGTTTTCCCGAATTCGACTATTTCGCCGAGCAGAAAAAATGCTGTATCGTCGGAAATACGCGTGGCCTGCTGCATATTGTGGGTAACAATAATGATCGTATAATTCTGTTTTAATTCTAGCACAAGATCCTCTATTTTAGAAGTGGAGATCGGGTCAAGCGCAGAGGTCGGTTCATCCATCAAAAGGACTTCCGGTTCCACCGCAAGCGCACGTGCAATGCACAAGCGCTGCTGCTGGCCACCGGAAAGGCCCAGCGCGCTCTTTTTCAGGCGGTCTTTCATCTCGTCCCAGATAGCCGCGCTGCGCAGTGAATTTTCCACCATCTCATCCAGCTTCGCTTTACTGCGGATTCCATGCGTCCGGGGCCCGTAGGCGATATTATCGTAAACGCTCATAGGGAACGGGTTTGGTTTCTGGAACACCATCCCCACCCTGCGGCGCAGCAGGTTCACATCCATTCCGCTATAAATATCCTCGCCGTCGAGTGAAATTTGTCCGGTAATTTTGCAGCCCTCGATCAGATCGTTCATCCGGTTCAGCGATTTAAGCAGTGTGGATTTTCCGCAGCCGGAAGGCCCGATAAAGGCGGTGATGGTTTTCTCCTTCAAGTTCAGATTAACATCCTTGAGCGCCTGGAAGTCCCCATAAAACAGGTCGACGTTCTGTATCGATAGTTTTGTATTCATATCAGGTTTGTCCTTTCGTGAGTCGTTTGGCGATGACAGCCGAAAGCATGTTGATCAGCAGCACCGTCACCAGCAGGACTACCGCTGTTGCGTACGCCTGGTCGGTGTGAAGTCCTTCACTGGAAAGGGCATACATATGGATGGCCAGTGTCCGGCCGGATTCCATAGGCGTTCCGGGAATTTTCGCCACGGTTCCCGCTGTATAAATCAGCGCAGCCGTTTCCCCAACAATACGTCCGATTGCAAGAATGATACCCGCCAATATTCCCGGCACGGCAGAGGGCAGCACAACCCGGAACACTGTGCGCAGTTTCCCCGCGCCAAGCCCGAAGCTGGCTTCACGATACGCATCCGGAACGGCCTTGAGCGCTTCTTCCGTCGTGCGCATAATCAGCGGCAGAATCATAATTGCCAATGTAAACATACCGGCAAGCATCGAGAACCCCCAATGCAGGGCTGTGACAAAGAGCAGCAGGCCGAAAAGGCCGTATACAATGGATGGAATCCCCGAAAGCGTTTCAGAGGTCAGCCGGATCAGCGCTACCGCGCGGTTGCCGCGCTTTGCGTATTCCACCAGATAGACTGCGGTAAAAATACCGAGCGGAGCGGCAATCAGCAGGGAACCCAATGTCATGTATACTGTATTGATAATCGCAGGAAACAGCGATACATTTTCAGTCGTATATGCCAATTCAAACAGCGATGGGGTCAGATAGGGTACGCCCTTTATCAGAATATATACAATGATGAAAAACAGGACGGCAACAGTCAGAAGCGCCGCCAGTGACACCAGCAGGAACAGCGAAAGCGAAAGCGGCTGGCGCAGATAGTTTTTGGCCTTTTGCAGTGTGGAGGTTTTGTTAATCGCCCGAATCTTTTCCGGCATTTAGTGCATCCTCCTTTTCAGCGCCGAGAATGCGGCATTGATGAGCAGTATAAATGCAAACAGCACAACCCCGGTCGCAATCAGCGCTTCCCTGTGCAGATCCGCCGCATAGCCCATTTCAATCACAATATTTGCCGTCAGCGTGCGAATTCCTTTCAGAATACCGGCAGGCATGCGCGCCTGATTGCCCGCTACCATGACGACCGCCATTGTTTCGCCGATCGCGCGTCCGATGCCGAGCACCACTCCGGCGAGGATTCCCGATTTCGCGGCGGGCAGCACCGCGAAAAACACCGCCCGTTCGTGTGTGGCACCCAGCGCGAGCGCCCCCTCATAATAGCTGTCCGGTACTGCCCGGAGCGCCGATTCGGAAACACCGATCACAGTAGGCAGAATCATCACGCCCAGCAGGATGGACGCGGTCAGGATGCTGCTGCCGGTGCCCCCCAGCAATTTACGTACCAGCGGTACAATCACCACCAATCCAAAGAAGCCGTATACCACGGACGGAATCCCGGCCAGCAGTTCCACCGCCGGCTTCAGCACTTGGTATGGGGCTTTCGGGCAGAATCTTGCAAGAAAAATCGCCGTGAGAATTCCGACCGGCACACCAACCAGCACCGCACCGCCTGTCACATAGATGCTTCCCAGGATCATTGGGAAAATGCCAAAAGAGGGCGGAACATTGGAGGGCGACCAGTCTCTGCCCAGCAGGAACGAACCCAGACCAATTTCCTTCATGGCCGGTATTCCATTCGCAAACAAAAACAGGCAGATCAGCACAACGGCTAAGATTGAAGCCATCGCGCAGAGCAGGAAAAGAAGCTCCATCCCCTTTTTCAAAAGCCGCCGGGGTTTCGGGTTTACGACAAGACGCATCCAGACACCTCATTCACAGTTTTCATCGGCAAAGCAGGCCGATCCCCCACAGCGGGAGCTACCGGCCTGCTTTTGTTCAAATCTCTTTTTTCGTTTATTTCCGTTTACTGAACGTCAGCCCAAGCCGTGATTGCACCGGTGAAGATGTCTTTCACATTTTCGATGGTCAAAGCGGTTGCCGGATTGTTGACAGAAGTGATTACGGCGATTCCGTCGTTGGCGATCGCGGTCGCTGTCAGCTCGGCGGTTTCGGAGTCTTTCAGTTCACGGGACGCCATACCGATATCGCAGGTGCCGTCTATCGCGGCGGTCATACCGGCGGTGGAATCCGACTGCTGTACCTCAATCGTGGCGGCGGCGTTCAGTGCCTTATAGGCTTCCACCAGTTTTTCCATAACCGGCGTCACAGAGGAGGAACCGGCGATTACGATTTTGCCTTCCGGTTTCGAACCCGCATAGGGAGCGGCAGCATCATCCACTTTGATGTAACCGTTTTTCTCAATGACATCCTGTCCCTCAGCGCTCATAATATAGGCGATAAAGTCCGCAGCCAGTCCGGTGGGGTCGCCCTTTGTGGCAATATTGAAGGGGCGGGCAATTTTATAGCTGCCGTCCTTGACATTTTCCGCGGTTGCCGGTACCCCGTCAATGTCGAGCGCTTTCACTGTCTCGTTGAGCGAGCCCAGAGAGATGTATCCGATTGCATAGTCGTCTCCAGCCACGTTTGTGAGCACCACATCGGTCTTGTTCGCAATAATCGCTTCCTTGGTGGTATTGTCCACTTTGGTGCCGTCGGCTGCTTTCTCTTCGATCCCTGTCAGCTCAATGAATGCGCCGCGGGTACCGGAGCCTTCTTCGCGGGAAACCACGTTGATCGGGCTGCTGCTGTCAAAATCAGAGGATTTGTCCTCAGGTTCAGCGGATTCCGCCGAGGAGGAAACTACGGCGGATTCCGCTGGCTGAGACACTTCGGAATTACCGGAGGTTGTTCCGCATCCGGCAAACAGGCTTGCTGTCATCATAACCGCAAACGCGGCAGCTAATACTCTTTTCATTTAATTTCACCTTTCTCCATATACAAATCTTACTCTTTGGTATGCTTCGAATTATAAAATGTCTTTGTAAAACCGACAGCGGCTATATGTAAAGACTGTGTAAAATCTTCTGTTTTATGAATAGTTTCACTTTTTTTATGATCTAAATCCCGCGATTACATTTTGGAAACAATTTCGTTAGAAATTCACCGATTAATCGTTATAATTTTTTCAAATGCATGTCATATTCATCCGTTATACTAAGCTCGTACTTAAAAGACAGGGATAAAACAAATCAAAAGTCTACTCTCCTCCTCTTCATACTCTTCATCATACTGTCAGCCCGCGGATGGTCGGAATACCGGTTCGAGGGCATGACAGACCAAGAAAACGATTCTGTTTTTCAGAATCTTTTATATAAAAAGCGGCGCATCCTCACGGATGCGCCGCTTAAAATTTTACACAATTTCAGCCTGTGTTAGGTTCTGTCAATTTGCCGCAAATTCCTTGCCAAACTTTTTGCAGGATACAATCCCGTCATCGTCCGGGGCTTCATTGATGATCAGCCCCTCCCCCGAAAAAAGCTGGGCCCCCGCATCCGTCACACGGGTCTGCCAGTCCCGCATCCATTCGCCGTCCCCCCATCCGTACGAACCGAACAGGGCCACTTTTTTGCCGTTCAGCCTGCCTGACAGCTCTGTAAAAAACGGTTCAAATTCGCCTTCCTCCAGGACCTCTGCCCCCATGGCCGGGCAGCCAAGCACGAGCTTCGGGTACTGTGCGGCTTCTTCCGCCGTAATTTCAGAGACAGTGAACAGCGTCGCGTCCGCGCCCGCTTCTTTAGCTCCTTCCAAAATTGCGTTGGCCATACTCTCCGTGTTACCTGTCTGGCTCCAATAAATTACCGCCAGTTTATCCATCCTAAAGACCTCCTGATATAAATTGATTATGCGGCCTGAAACAGCTGCACAATGGATACCCCATTTGACACCAGCAGGTACAGCGTCTTCCTGCACAGTGTAAATTTTTTAAATAAATCCCTCGTCTGATCTTCGTTCACATAAACTTTCCAGTAGCCGCTGAGTCTGCAGTGTTTTCCGCCGTCCCTGAGGAAGCCTTCCACATCCTCAACCGGATAGCCGAGGAATACACCCGTTTCGTGGGGGAATTCACGAGAAGCGGAAAGCCGCTTTTGCAATTGCAGGATCATCGCCTCCATATCGCCGCCCGCATAGCCTGCTTTTTTCAGGAAAGCGAGTACCTGCGCGTCTTCCAGGTGCTTCCTGAGCACCTGGACCCGGTAAACCAGCATCAGTACGCGGCCTCCCATCCGGCAGACAATTCTGAAATACAGGCCCCTGACGTTTAAAGAACGGTTCAGTGCACAAACCTCCTCTTCCAGCTTTGGATGCTGTTTCAGGTCGCAGGAGATGAGGTTTGCCGGCTTAATCCCCACAAGCGCGGGGGCGCAATGGAACGCGATCGTTTTTTCTAAAGAGCAGTTCATCCGTTTCCCCCTTCCCCAGTATATAGTTATCCTATGCTAACCATGTGCGAAAAGAAAAACTCCGACCACAGCGGAGCTTTCGCAAGTTAGCATTCGCTTACCGATTTTATATTAGCATACGCTAACTAAATTGTCAATAACAGGAACAGCCGCTTCACGAGTTTTCCTCCTTATCTTCTGGCAAAAATCCGATTCCGATATCATTTCCCAGAATTCCCGCCGCCCCGATTGCCTCTTTGCCGTATTTCCCGCGGATGGAATCCAAAGCAGCCTCGAGCTTCTCCTGTTTTTCTTTTTTGCGCAGTCTGCTTTCCCCGTTAAACAGCGTCATCTGTTCTCCGGTTTCCTCTGCGGTTACCAGATTATTCGCCGTAATGGTAAGCATCCGGATAGGCTTGCGCAGATCCCACTCATGCTGAATAATATCGAGTGAGATTTCCGCGAGTTCTTTCGCAAGGCTGGTAGGCGATTCGAGCGTACGCTGGCGGGAAATAGTTTTAAAATTGGGATCGCGGATGGTAACCTGCACCGTCAGGCACTGCACCCCGCGCCTGCGCAGCCGTGCGCCGACCTGGTCTGTCAGAGAAAGAACTCCCAGCCGGATGTCCTCCAACCCCACAAGATTCCGCTTAAAGGTCATTCCGTTGCCCACCGATTTGACTTCCCGTTCCTCATAAATGGAACGCACAGGGCTGTTGTCCAGCCCGTTTGCATAGTCGTGGAGGGTTTCGCCGATTTTGCCCAGCCGCCGGACAAGCCAGTCCCGGTCGGCGGCTGCAAGTTCGCCAATTGTGGTAATGGCCATCTTCTGCAGCTCAGTGCCAACCGATTTTCCGACAAACAGCAGGTCGGAAACCGGCAGCTTCCAGACAAGCCCGCGGAAATGCTCCCGGTCAATGACTGTTGTGGCGTCGGGTTTTTTATAATCGCTGCCCAGCTTCGCAAATACCTTATTAAAGCTGACTCCTACCGAAATGGTCAGCCCTACTTCCTCGCGGATACGCCTGCGCAGCGTATCCGCGATTGTTCTGCCGTCCCCAAACAGCTTTTCGCTCCCGGTAATATCCAGCCACGATTCATCGATGCCGAACGGCTCTACTAAATCAGTATATTGCTGGTAGATCAGGTTGACGATCCGGGAATATTTTTGATACTGTTCATGATGAGGCGGTACCAGCGTAAGTTCAGGGCATTTGCGTTTGGCCTGCCAGATCGTTTCGGCCGTCTGCACATGACAGCGCTTTGCCAGTTCATTTTTGGCCAGAATAATGCCATGACGGCTGTCCGGGTCTCCGCAAACCGCCATCGGTACGTTCTTCAGCTCGGGCCGCAGGATGCATTCCACGGAAGCGTAAAACCCGTTGCAGTCACAGTGCAGGATTGTTCGGTCGCCCATCAGCCACTCCCCTTTCAGCCGGGCAGATCATCAGATCAATTCCGAAATGACGGCGTTGGAAAGCAGAAAACCGTCCACCGTCAGCCGCAAACCGGTATCATCCAGTTTTAGCAGGCCTGCCCCGCGCATCGGCTCTGCTTTTTCGTACAGTCCGTTTATCTCAAAATCCGGATATCGGGAGGTAAAATCCGTCCAGCGAATTCCTTCATTCAAGCGAAGGCGAAGCATCAGATATTCTTCGGGGCTTCCGCCCGCGCCGTCATCGCAAAGCAGCGTCCACGGATTCTCCGCCGATAAAAATCCCGCCAGGTCACGCGGGAAAAAACGCCGGCGTCCCGTGATGAAGGAATGCGCGGAAGGGCCTATGCCAAGATATTCCGCACAGTTCCAATATTTCAGGTTGTGCCGCGCGACACGCCCGCCGCGCGCAAAATTACTGATTTCATACTGGCGGTAATTGGCCTGTTCCAACGCGCATACCGCATGCCGGTACAAAAGTACCTGCCCGTCTTCATCCGGACAGCTTTCCGCAATATTCTGCCTTGCAAACGGCGTACCTTCCTCGATTTTGAGCAGATAGGCCGAAACGTGTTCCACGCCCAGTCGGTCAAACAGCCGTACTGCTTCATCAATGTCTGCCGGAATCTGGCCCGGGGTTGCCAGCATCAAGTCCAGCGAAAGATGTTTAAAGCCGCAGTCCTGTGCCGAATGAACGGCCGATGCAACATCGCTGACGGTGTGGAGGCGTCCAAGAGAATGCAGTTGTGCGTCAACCGCACTCTGCATTCCCAGAGAAATCCGGTTGAAACCGGCGGATCGCATCTGCGTCAGAGTGTCTTTCAGCGTGGAGTGCGGATTACATTCAGCAGTAATCTCCGCATTTGGCGCTATGCCGAATTGCTTCTCCGCCGCCTCCAGAAGCGCCGCCAACCTCCTGCCGCCGAGGATTGACGGCGTGCCGCCGCCGAAATAAACCGTATCCAGCCGCACTATTGCAAAAGGAATGCTGTTCAGTGCGCGAATCACTGCGCCGGTGTACGCATCCATCGCCGCATCCTCAGCAGCGACCGAATAAAAATCACAATACGGGCATTTTCGCTCGCAGAATGGGACATGAATATAAAGTGCATCACAAGGCATGCGCTCTCTCCTTTTGGGGGCGGGACAGCCGTTTCTTTTCCCCCTTAGATTATAGCACATTCATTTGACAAAAACATCGTCAGGCAATATACTGTAACCTATATAAACCTATCTTTTCAAAGGAGATGCTGCCCCAATGAGCGAATGTACGCACAATTGTGAATCCTGCGGGGAATCCTGTTCCGAACGGAAGACGAACCCAGAGGATTTTTTAGAAAAACCGCATGAACTGAGCTGTGTCCGAAAGGTAATCGGAGTCGTCAGCGGAAAGGGCGGCGTCGGCAAATCATTAGTCACCTCCATGCTCGCTGTCCTGCTCAACCGCCGCGGATTTAAAACCGCCATTATGGACGCCGACATTACCGGCCCATCCATTCCGAAGGCCTTTGGCATCCATTCCAAGGCGACCGGCGATGAAACCAGCATCATTCCGGTCAGAAGCAAAACCGGAATTGACATTATTTCGATCAATCTGCTTTTGCAGGACGAGACTGATCCTGTCGTTTGGCGCGGGCCTGTGATTGCCGGTGTTGTCAAGCAGTTCTGGACTGATGTCGTCTGGAACGACGTGGACTTCCTGTTCGTCGATATGCCTCCCGGGACAGGCGATGTGCCTCTGACTGTGTTCCAGTCCGTCCCGCTCGACGGAATAATCGTGGTGGCATCGCCGCAGGAACTGGTCGAACTGATCGTTGAAAAAGCGGTAAAAATGGCAAATATGATGAACATTCCCATCATCGGGCTGGTTGAAAACATGAGCTACGTGCAGTGTCCCGACTGCGGCAGGAAGATTCAGGTCTTTGGAGAAAGCCATATCGACGCAATCGGCGAAAAATATGAAATTCCCGTTCTGGCCAAGCTGCCGATTGATCCCGCGCTGGCAAAGGTTGTGGACAAAGGCGTTGTGGAATTATTTGAAGGCGATTGGATGGACACGGCCGCAGATGCTGTGGAAAAAATCTAAGATTGCAAGAAAAGCGGATGCAGAAGCATCCGCTTTTTTCGTGTCTTATTCAGTAGTTTTCCACTTTCAGCTGGAACCATGCCTGCGGCTTTTCACACACCGGACAAACTTTCGGAGGTTCAGCGCCCTGATAGATATGTCCACAGTTGAGACAAATCCATATCGCTGTCGGTTCCCTTCGGAAGACCTTTTGCTCCGCAACGTTCTGCGACAGCTTTTCGTACCGCTGCATGTGCTCCTTTTCAATATTGCCTATGAGCGTAAACAGTGCCGCAATTTTCTCGAAACCTTCTTCCCTTGCCTCTTTCGCGAAATTCGCGTACATAGTTTCCCATTCATAGCGTTCCCCGTCCGCGGCATCCTTCAGATTTGCCTGGGTTTCAGGCATCCCCTCATGCAGAAGCTTAAACCAGATTTCCGCATGTTCCTTCTCGTTGTTCGCCGTCTCTGTGAAGATGTTCCCAATCTGCTCATAGCCGTCCTGCTTTGCTTTGGCAGCATAATAGGTATATTTGTTGCGCGCCTGCGATTCTCCCGCAAACGCAGCCATTAGATTTGCTTCTGTTTTGGAGCCTTTGAGTATTTTCATGGTTTGTCCCCTTTCCAATCGTTATTGATAGTATTTCCCTGTTCTGGAAACCTATGCAAAGAACAGCTGTAGGCAAAGCAAAAAGCCCCCGTCTTTCGACGAGAGCCTTTTGCCGTGTTGTGTTTATCAAGAATGAGGAGTCAAGCGAATTAATATAAGGGGTGCTGCTATTCAACATCCTGCAAGGCATCATAGCCTTCTTCGCCGGTACGAACCTTGATGACATTTTCAATGTTGTAGACAAAGATCTTGCCGTCGCCAATATGACCGGTATAGAGAACCCGTTTCGCGGTTTCGATGACCGTACGGGCAGGGACTTTGCAGACGACAATCTCCACTTTAATCTTAGGCAGCAGATTCATTTCCAGCGGAACGCCGCGGTAATATTCTGTTGAGCCTTTCTGCATGCCGCATCCGAGCACATTGGTTACCGTCATACCGGTAACGCCGATCTCGTTCATGGCGGCTTTCAGGGCCTCGAAACGGCTCTGTTTTGCAAGAATCACAATTTTGGTAATCTTGACATCGGAAGCAGGGGTCGCGGCCTTGTCTTCCACAAGCTGAACCGGAACTGCGGCAGCCATCGGTGCTTTGCCGCTCACTTCTTCCGTGTCGTCCTCCGCGATTGCTTCAACATTGGGCATAAAGTCTGCATAGCTGCTGACCAGTCCATGTTCTTCGATGTCAAGGCCGACGATTTCTTCATGTTTTGAAACGCGCAGGCCAACCGTATGTTTCAGAAGCTGGAATACAATCGTCATGGTCACGGCAACCCAGATTATTACGGCGATAACACCAAGAATTTGGATGCCGACAAGCTTAAAGCCACCGCCATAGAAAAGTCCAAGCGGATTACCGGCGTCGTCTGTCAGATGGTAGGCAAAAAGTCCGGTAAGAATTGTGCCGCCTGCGCCGCACAGACCATGTACACCGATTGCGCCGACAGGGTCGTCAATCTTGAGCTTTTTGTCAATAAATTCAATACCGAATACTACAATAAATCCAGCGATCAGGCCAATCCAGAACGCGCCGACAGGAGTTACCGCATCGCAGCCCGCTGTGATGGCAACCAGTCCGGCCAGAGAGCCGTTCAGGGTCATGGATACATCCGGCTTTTTATAGCGGACCCAGGTGATAATCATAACCGTGCAGGTAGCGACAGCCGCCGCAAGGTTGGTTGTAACGAAGATATTGGAAGCAGAAAGCAACGTATCGTCTCCGGTCATCGAAACGGTAGAACCGCCGTTAAATCCAAACCAGCAGAACCAGAGGATGAAGACGCCGAGCGCGCCGAGCGTCAGGCTGTGGCCGGGGATCGCCTTCGGATTGCCGTTTTTGTCATACTTGCCGATACGGGGCCCAAGGATCGTGGCGCCGACAAGCGCGGCCACGCCGCCAACCATATGCACTGCCGTGGATCCCGCAAAGTCATGGAATCCCATTTGTGCGAGCCAGCCGCCGCCCCAGATCCAATGTCCGGAAACCGGATAAATCACCGCGCTGATGATAGCGGAATAGATACAGTAGGAGATAAATTTTGTTCTTTCAGCCATGGCGCCGGAAACAATCGTTGCGGCCGTCGCGCAGAATACCGTCTGGAAAATGACAAACGCTGCGGTCGGGAAAGTGCCGTCGTAATTTCCGCGGATCAGGAAATCAAAGCCGCCAAAAAACAGGCCGTCGCCGGCAAACATGATGCCGAAGCCCAAAATCCAGTAGACCGGGGTTCCGATGCTGAAATCCATAAGGTTTTTCATGATGATATTGCCGGCGTTTTTTGCCCTTGTAAAACCGGTCTCTACCATTGCGAAACCTGCCTGCATGAAGAAGACCAGCAAAGCGCCCAACAATACCCAAATCGTATCAACAGATGAATACATAAAAAGACCCTCCTCAAAAATTTTAAAAAAATATAGCGTACGTCTCCGGCTGCCGCAAAACCGGAAACGCACGCCATTGTGCGGGCGGGCCGCTGCTTGACACAGCTGGCCCAATTTTCAATTGTATCTGTGATTGTATCAGAGACTTACCGCACGCTGAACAGCATTGCGCCGTAGGTCGGATAAGGCCAATATTTTTCGCCGACAAGCCCTTCGATTTCATCGGCTACCGCGCGCAGCTCCTGCATAGCGCCAAAGACATAATCGCGGTAAAAAGTTGCGGATTCCGCCGCTTCGGTGTGCATTTTCGCATCGAGAACCGCTTTATCCAGGTTATCCGCTTTATTGGACAGGCTGTTGCAAAGCGAAGAAAGGCGGGATACCAGTTTGATTTCGCTTTCGCAGGTGATGTCCGGGCAGAGCTGGCGGGTGGCAAGCGCGGTTTCACTCAGGCGTTTAATATAAGTATAAACAGCCGGGAGAATGTCCTTGTGCACCATTTCCAGCATGGTGAGCGCCTCGATGGAAATCACCTTGCAGTAGTTTTCAAGCATGATGTCACAGCGGGAACGAACCTCCGCCTCACTGAAAATGTGATGCTTGGTGAACAGCTTGATGTTTTTCTCCGCGCAGAAATAGGGCAGTGCTTCCGCGGAAGAATGCAGATTCAAAAGGCCGCGCTTCTCCGCTTCCTGGATCCACGCATCGTCGTAACCGTTTCCGTTAAAGATGATGCGCTTATGGTCTTTAATGGTATCCTTAATCAGCTTATTCAAAGCAGTGGTAAAATCATCGGCTTTTTCCAGAATGTCCGCAAACTGGTCGAGTTCTTCCGCCACAATCGTGTTCAGCACAATGTTGGGGCCCGAAATGGAAAGAGAAGAACCCAGCATACGGAATTCGAATTTATTTCCGGTAAACGCAAACGGCGAAGTCCTGTTACGGTCGGTCGTGTCTTTCGGGAAATGCGGAAGAACGTCAACGCCGATTTCCATTTCCGTCTTGCCCTGACCGTTATAGGCGCTGTCCGTATCGATCGCTTGCAGAACTTCCGTCAGTTCTGTGCCGAGGAACATGGAAACAACTGCGGGAGGCGCCTCGTTTGCACCGAGACGGTGATCGTTGCCGGCGGTGGCAACCGATACGCGCAGCAGATCCTGATACTCGTCGACAGCCTTGATCACTGCGGTCAAGAACAGCAGGAACTGTGCATTCTCATACGGTGTTTTGCCGGGGTCGAGAAGGTTTACACCGTTGGTGGTGGAAATTGACCAGTTGTTGTGTTTGCCGGAGCCGTTTACGCCAGCAAAGGGTTTTTCATGCAGCAGACAGACCAAATCATGTCTGGAAGCTACCTTTTTCATCAGTTCCATTGTAAGCTGGTTGTGGTCGGTGGCAACGTTGGTATTGGTAAAGATGGGTGCCAGCTCGTGCTGAGCGGGGGCCACCTCGTTATGTTCTGTTTTCGCCAGAATGCCCAGCTTCCACAGTTCTTTGTCCAAATCCTCCATAAACGCTTTGACGCGGGGCTTGATCGCGCCGAAATAATGGTCTTCCAGCTCCTGCCCTTTGGGAGGCTTCGCGCCGAACAGTGTTCTGCCGGTATAAATCAGGTCCTTGCGCTTATCGTAAACCTCTTTGTCTATCAGAAAATATTCCTGCTCCGGGCCGACAGTAGTCACCACGCGGGTAGCTTCCGTGTTGCCGAACAGACGAAGAATTCTGAGTGCCTGTGTATTGATCGCTTCCATGGAACGCAGCAAGGGGGTTTTCTTATCCAGCACTTCTCCGCTGTAGGAACAGAACGCTGTCGGAATGCACAGTACATCTTCCTTGATAAACGCGTAAGATGTAGGGTCCCATGCGGTATAGCCGCGCGCTTCAAAAGTGGCGCGCAGTCCGCCGGACGGGAAAGAAGAGGCATCAGGCTCACCTTGAATCAGCTCTTTGCCGGAAAATTCCATGATGATGCTGCTGTCACCAACAGGCGAGATAAAGCTGTCGTGTTTTTCAGCAGTGATACCGGTCATCGGCTGGAACCAATGGGTAAAATGAGTTGCCCCTTTCTCGATCGCCCAGTCCTTCATGGCGTTTGCCACAATGTTGGCGACAGAAATGTCAAGCGCTTTGCCATCCTGAATTGTTTTCTTCAATTCCTTGTAGGTCTCTTTGGGAAGGCGTTCTTTCATAACAACATCGTTAAACACCATGCTGCCGAAAAGTTCCGGTATGCTGTTCATAAAAACACAACTCCTTTTTATGATTTTACAAAACAAAAAAGACACCCGCGAATCACAAGATTCGCAAGCGCCTTTGCTTTCGATAGTCCTAGTATATTCCCGGAAAATAAATTTGTCAATACATTTTGCAAGTTTTGTGAATATGTCCTGCATATTAAAGGGTAATTTTTTTTACTTGTGGTGGAATTCAACAAGAATGCAGCAGGATATGCATTTTGCCATGCATTTTCCTTGACAAAATACTCTCTTATTTAGTATGATGGACGTACTGAACAAAGGCGTTCATAAAAAGCATTTTGTTGTCACAACGAAATGCTTTTTATGAACGCCTCATTTTTTTGACCGTTTATCTTGAATGGGGGTTTCAACTATGTTACAGGAAGATTTCAACCCGCGACAGCGTGAGGGGAATATACGCATCCCCTCCGGCTGCGCAATCTCCGGAATTTTCAACCGGGATGGAAAACGCATTTCAGGGCGCGCTATCATTGATTCGATTGCAACCATGCACGACCGTTCCAACGGGCTTGGCGGCGGCTTTGCCGGCTACGGTATCTACCCGCAGTACAAAGACCTGTATGCGTTCCATGTATTCTATGACACACAGGCGGCAAAAAATGCCTGCGAAGTATTTCTCGACAAGCATTTTGACATTGTAAATCTGTCAAAAATTCCGGTCAAACGTATGCCGCAAATTACGAACGAGCCGCTGATCTGGCGATATTTTGTGAAGCCCCATCATACACGTTTAGAAGAGAGCCAGCTTGATGAGCGGGAATATACCGCGCGCTGCGTCGTTCGTATCAATACTACCATTAACGGAGCTTACGTCTTTTCCTCCGGGAAAAACATGGGCGTTTTCAAAGCGGTCGGGTTTCCCGAGGACGTCGGCGAATATTACCGCCTTGCTGATGAATATGAAGGATACTGCTGGACGGCGCACGGCCGTTATCCCACCAACACACCCGGCTGGTGGGGCGGCGCGCATCCTTTCGCGATGCTCGATTATTCTATCGTGCATAACGGCGAGATCTCTTCCTACGACGCAAACCGCCGTTACATGGAGATGTTCGGTTACCGCTGCACACTGCTCACCGACACGGAAGTCATTACCTATATGATCGATTATCTTGTGCGCCGCCAGGGCCTTTCCATGGAGGAAGCCGCCAGCGTAATCGCGGCGCCGTTCTGGAAAACCATCGAAAACTACCCGCCTGAAAAGCGCGAACGGTTCACCTATCTGCGCAACGCGTTCTCCAGCCTGCTGATCACCGGGCCGTTTTCCATTCTCCTTGGATTCAGCGGCGGCATGATGGCGCTGAACGACCGCCTGAAGCTGCGCTCCATGGTCATCGGGGAAAAAGACAAGACCGTTTATGTTGCCAGCGAGGAATGCGCCATCCGTGTGATCCAGCCCGACCTGGATAAACTGTGGGCCCCGCGCGGCGGCGAGCCTGTCATTGTGACACTGGACAAAGGAGGTGTTTGCTGATGTTCGCAAATGATTTCATCTACCCGGAATATGAACTGGTACGCAATAACGATACCTGTATCACCTGTCGTGTGTGTGAGCGTCAGTGCGCCAATGAGGTCACGCGCTATGACGAGGAGCGCAACCTCATGATCAGCGACAGCAGCAAATGTGTCAACTGCCACCGCTGTGTTTCCCTCTGCCCCACCCGCTCCATCAAAATCGTGAAGAGCGATGATACTTATAAATTAAACGGCAACTGGTCGTCCAACACGATTTCTTCGATCATCCGCCAGGCCGGGACAGGCGGCGTCCTGCTTTCCTCGATGGGCAACCCGGAGAACTTCCCGGTCTACTGGGACAAAATGCTGATCAACGCTTCCCAGGTCACGAACCCCTCCATCGACCCGCTGCGCGAGCCGATGGAAACCAAGACCTTCCTTGGTTCCAAGCCGACTAAAATTGAACGGGACGCCGACGGGAAGATCGTCAACAATCTGACCCCGCAGCTTGAGCTTTCCGTTCCCATCATGTTCTCCGCCATGTCCTACGGCTCCATTTCCTACAACGCGCACGAATCCCTCGCGCGTGCGGCCACCGAGCTGGGCATCTATTATAATACGGGCGAAGGCGGCCTGCATGAGGATTTCTACAAATACGGCCCTAACACCATCGTACAGGTCGCTTCCGGCCGGTTCGGAGTGCATAAGGACTATCTGGAGGCCGGCGCCGCAATCGAGATCAAAATGGGTCAGGGTGCGAAACCCGGCATCGGCGGCCATCTTCCGGGCGCCAAAATTGTCGGCGACGTTTCCCGCACCCGCATGATTCCGGAGGGAAGCGACGCCATCTCCCCCGCGCCTCATCACGATATTTATTCTATTGAAGACCTGCGCCAGCTGGTCTACTCGCTGAAAGAAGCCACCGCTTATAAAAAACCCGTGATCGTCAAGATCGCGGCAGTGCACAATGTCGCGGCCATCGCCAGCGGCATCGCCCGCTCCGGCGCGGACATCATCGCCATTGACGGATTCCGCGGCGGCACCGGCGCAGCGCCGACCCGTATCCGCGACAATGTGGGCATCCCGATTGAGCTTGCGCTTGCGGCTGTCGATTCCCGTCTGCGCGACGAGGGCATCCGCGGCAATGTTTCGATCGTCGTGGGCGGCTCCGTCCGTTCTTCTTCCGATATCATCAAGGCAATCGCGCTCGGCGCGGACGCCGTTTACATCGCTACCTCCGCTCTGATTGCGATTGGCTGCCATCTCTGCCGCAGCTGTCAGGCCGGCAAATGCAACTGGGGAATCGCGACCCAGCGTCCCGAGTTAGTCAAACGCCTGAATCCGGATATCGGTTCCCAGCGGCTGGTCAACCTTGTGACCGCTTGGGATCATGAGATCAAGGAAATGATGGGCGGCATGGGAATCAACTCGATTGAAGCACTGCGCGGCAACCGCCTGATGCTGCGCGGCATCGGGCTATCCGAAAAAGAGCTTGAAATCCTCGGCATCAAGCACGCCGGCGAATAAGGAGGGGCATCATTATGAAACGTGTCTATGTCAATGAAAAATGGTGCCTCGGGTGCCATCTGTGCGAATATAACTGCGCGTTTGCCAATTCCGGCTGCGATGACATGGTGAAGGCCTTGAAAAACATCACCATCAATCCCCGCATCCGCATCGAAGAAAAAGGGAATGTCAGCTTTGCCGTTTCCTGCCGCCACTGTGACGAACCACTCTGCGTCAAGGGCTGCATCACCGGTGCGCTCACCGTCGATCAAGACGGTGTCATCACGATCAACCAGGACAAATGTGTCGGCTGCTTCACCTGCATCCTTTCCTGCCCGTACGGTGCAATCATGCCGTCGAGCACGGGTCACGCCATTCAGAAATGTGAACTGTGTATCAACAATGCCGGCGGGGAACCTGCCTGTGTAAAAGGCTGCCCCAACCGCGCAATCGTATTTGAGGAAAGGAGTGAAGAGGCATGAAGTATGTCATCATCGGAAATTCCGCCGCCGCTGTGGGCGCTGTGGAAGCAATCCGCAAACTGGATACCGAGGGCTCCATCACGCTGATCTCCAGCGAGGCCTATCACACCTATTCGCGCCCGCTGATCTCCTATCTGCTGCAGGGCAGGACAGACGAGCAGCGTATGAAATATCGCGGCGACGATTTTTATGAAAAGAACGGCGTGGAAGCAATGCTGAATACGACCGTTTCGGCAATCGACCCCAGGAAAAAAGAAGTTTCTACTGCTGACGGAAAAACAATCCCGTATGACAAGCTGCTGGTCGCAACCGGAAGCAAGCCGTTTGTCCCGCCGATGAGCGGTCTGGAGGACGTCCCTAACCGCTTCACCTTTATGTCGCTCGACGATGCGCACGCGCTGGAACAGGCGCTCGGCCCGCAGGCGCGTGTATTAATTATCGGCGCGGGGCTGATCGGCTTAAAATGTGCGGAAGGGATTGCCGATAAGGTCGGTTCGATTACGGTCGTCGATCTGGCGGATCGCATTCTGCCCTCTATTCTTGACGAAGCCGGCTCCGCTATGATGCAGTCCCATATCGAGTCGCACGGGATTGCCTTCCGGCTCTCCGACAGCGTCAAGGCTTTCACACCGGATACCGCAACGCTGCAAAGCGGCGAGGTCATCGGTTTTGACATCCTTGTCATCGCGGTGGGCGTGCGTCCCAACACAGAGCTGGTCAAAGAAGCGGGCGGCGAAGTGCGGCGCGGGATCGTGACCGACCTGCACTGCGCGACCACCCTGCCTGACGTCTGGGCGGCGGGTGACTGTACCGAAAGCCTCGACATTACCACCGGCCAGGAACGCATTCTCGCGCTTCTGCCAAACGCTTATATGCAGGGGGAATGCGCCGGCATCAACATGGCGGGCGGTGAAAAGCTGTACGACCATGCCATCCCCATGAACGCGATCGGCTTCTTTGACCTGCACATCATAACCGCCGGCAGCTACATGGGCGTCAGCACCGTTACAGAGGGCGAGGCCACCTACAAACGCCTGGTCGTCGATGACAACCGGCTGGTCGGCTACATTCTGATCGGGGCGGTGGAGCGGGCGGGTATTTATACCTCCCTGATCCGCAACAAGACGCCGCTCGACACCATCGACTTTGAACTGATCAAGGAAAAGCCGCAGCTGATGGCCTTCTCCAAGGTGGAACGCCTGCGGCAGCTGGGAGGGATCAAACAATGAAACTGACGGTCGGAAACATGCACTTTCAAAAGCTGAACGACGAAATCCGCGCCTGCGCCGACAAGGAGATCCTGCTCGAAAACTGCATCGGGCAGCGCTATATCGGAAGCGGGCTGAGCAATAAGGATATCCGGATCAACGGGATCGCCGGCAATGCTCTGGGTGCCTATCTCGGGGGCGGCAGCATTGTCACCGAGGGCAACGCGCAGGACGCAACGGGCGACACCATGAATGACGGCACCATCATCGTGAACGGTTCCTGCGGCGACGGGGCGGGCTACGGCATGCGCGGCGGGAAAATGTTTATCCGCGGCAATATCGGCTACCGAGCGGGCATTCACATGAAAGCCTATCAGGAAAAACTTCCCGTCATGGTCATCGGCGGCTGCGCCGGCAGTTTTCTCGGCGAATACCAGGCCGGAGGCATCATCATTGTCCTTGGTCTTCACAAGCCGGAATCTGCCCCGGTCACAGGTTATTTCTGCGGCACAGGCATGCACGGCGGAAAGATCTTCCTCCGCAGTGAAACGGAACCCACCGGCCTGCCTAAACAGATTGTCGTCTCGGAGGCCACTGCTTCCGATCTTGCGGAGATAGACGGTTATCTCGATGAATTCTGTCAGCATTTTGGGGAAGATAAGACTGAAATTCTTTCCTCCAGGTTCTATATGCTGACCCCGAACAGCAAAAACCCATACAAACAGCTTTATACCATCTACTGATTATGATATCATATAGGCAATCCTATCGTTGCCCGCGATACTGCGGAAACGTGTTGTGAAAGAAGGTTCAGCCATGGATTATACGGTTAGCGAAGTCCTGCAATACGTTGCGGAAAATGACGTAAAGTTTATCCGTCTGGCGTTTTGTGACATCTTCGGTACGCCAAAAAACATCTCCATCCTTTCCAGCGAGCTCGCCAGGGCTTTCGCGCAGGGCATCTGCTTTGACGCTTCGGCTGTGGACGGCTTTATGAATGTGGAGGAATCCGACCTGCTGCTTTTCCCCGACCCCACGACGCTGGCAGTATTGCCCTGGCGGCCCGCGCAGGGACGGGTGGTGCGCCTGTATTGTGATATCCGGCACCCGGACGGACGCCCGTTTGAGGGCGACTGCCGTCATCTTCTCCGGCAGGCAGTGCAGCAGGTCTCAGCCACCGGATTTGAGTGCAAGTTCGGCGCGGAATGTGAATTTTATCTGTTTGAAATGGATGAAAAAGGCTGCCCGACCAATGTCCCGCACGACAGCGCGGGATACTGCGATATCGCGCCGCTCGACAAAGGAGAAAATGTGCGGCGGGAAATCTGCCTGACGCTTGAAGAAATGGGGATTTCTCCCGAGACCTCCCACCATGAGCAGGGACCGGGGCAGAACGAAATTGATTTTAAGTTTTCCGACCCGCTTACCTGCGCGGACAATCTGATCACCTTTAAATCGGTGGTCCGTACGATTGCGGCGCGTAACGGGCTGTTTGCCACCTTTATGCCCAAACCGATTGCCGATAAAAGCGGGAGCGGGCTGCATATCAACATGTCGCTTTATAAAGACGGCCGCAACCTGTTCGTTCGTGACAAAGAGCATCACAGCTCTGCTTTTCACAGCTTTATCGCAGGCATCCTGTCGCACATTTCCGAAATGACCCTTTTCTTAAATTCCACGACAAATTCCTACGCAAGATTTGGAAGCTACGAAGCGCCCAAATATATTACCTGGTCGCGTGAAAACCGCTCGCCCCTGATCCGTATTCCGGCTGCGAGCGGGGACTATTCCCGCATGGAGCTGCGTTCCCCCGACCCGTTGTGCAATCCTTATCTGGCCTTCACGCTGCTGCTCGGCGCAGGAATCGAGGGCATTCACAACAAGCTTGAACTTTGCCCGCCCGCAGATTTCAACCTGTTCACTGCCGATGCGGAAACGCTGTCCAAGTTTGACGTTCTGCCGAAAGATCTGGGAGAGGCGGTGGAAGCCGCCGCATCCAGCACTTTTGTGGCGCGGTATCTGCCTCAAAAGACAATTGAAAAGATGATTGCGTCCAAGCGCAGCGAATGGCTGAACTGTGAATATGTCGGAGACCGGGTTGAATATGAGCATGTCCGCTATTTTTCGCGTTTATAACAATGCGCTCCGGCTGATAGCCGCCATCTGCGTGGCATCAGAAAAATAATAAGGTTAACAGGGGGTGACGTTGTGGGCAGCAACCTTGTAGTATCCAGTTCCACGCAGGGGCAGAACCTGCTTGCCGATTTGCTGAAAGTTGCCGGAAACACCGCGCCTGTTTGTGCTTCATCCGGCAATGAGGCTCGGCGGATGCTTGTGGATCAGGAATTTGAACTCATCATCATCAATACGCCTTTGTCTGACGAATTTGGGCATGAGCTGGCCATTGCGGTCACCCATCGCAGCTCCGCCGGTATCATCTTACTGGTAAAGAGCGAACTGGCGGATGATGTTTCCGCCCGGGTGGAGGATTACGGGGTTCTTGTCGTCTCAAAGCCGATCGGACGGCCGCTCTTTTATCAGGCGCTTAAACTCGCGGAGGCTTCCCGCAAGCGTCTGATGGGATTGCAGTCGGAAAATACCCGGCTGCAGTCCAAAATTGAGGAAATCCGTCTGGTGGACCGGGCAAAATGCGCTTTGATTCAATACCTCGATATGACCGAGCAGCAGGCGCACCGCTATATTGAAAAGCAGGCGATGGATCTGCGCACTACCCGCAAAAATATCGCCCAGAATATTTTGCAGACCTATGAAACCTGAAAAGCGTCCCGCCAAGGCGGGACGCTTTTCAGGTTTCATATATTCTTTTTTTCCTGCTCATCCGAATTTCGACGCTGACTGCAGCTTTTGTTGCAGCCGTCACATCCCCGGTAGCCCCCACAGCTGCCCCTATGCCGAACTGCATGCCGTATCGCAAGAACCGCAAGTACCGCAAGAAAGCCTAAAATCAACCAGTCACCGATTCCCATATCAGCCGCCCCCTATCGAACCAAAAAGCCTGCCGCACGGTAAAACGCATACGCCGCCAGCCAGGCAATCGCGGACTGGCAGAATGCCACCTGCAATGCCGCCCATACGCCGCCCAGCTCGCGTTTCACAGCCGCAATCGCCGCCACGCAGGGTGTATAAAGCAGTGTAAAAACCAAAAAGGCCCCCGCCGCAAGCGGCGTAAACATTTGTGACAGCGCCGCAGGCAGTTCCGCGGTAGAACTGCCTGTCAGCACGGCGAGCGTGCTGACAACCGCTTCTTTCGCGGTAAAGCCGGTAATCAGCGCGGTAGACGCGCGCCAGTCCCCAAAACCGAGCGGAGCAAACAGCGGGGATATCCAGCGCCCGATGGATGCAAGCATGCTGTCGGCGCTGGAAGCCACAACATTAAACCGGCTGTCAAAGGTCTGTAAAAACCAGATCAGAATGGTCGCCATAAAGATAATCGTAAACGCGCGCGTCAAAAAGTCTTTGGCCTTGTCCCAAATCAGCAGACCAACGCTTTTTGAGCTTGGCATGCGGTAATTCGGAAGCTCCATCACAAACGGAACCGGTTTGCCGTGAAAAAGCGTGCTTTTCAGTAAAAGTCCGACCAGAATGCCGATCAGCATTCCCCCGGCGTAAAGCAAAATCATGACAAGCGCCCGATAGCGCGGGAAAAAGGCCATGGTAAACATCCCATAGATTGGAAGCTTGGCGCTGCATGACATAAACGGCGTAAGCAGTATCGTCATCTGGCGGTCCCGCTCCGAAGCAAGCGTACGGGTAGCCATAATTGCGGGAACCGAACAGCCGAATCCGATCAGCATCGGAACAAACGAGCGTCCCGAAAGACCGATTTTACGCAGCAGCTTATCCATTACAAAGGCCACGCGCGCCATATAGCCGCTGTCCTCAAGCATCGAGAGAAAAAAGAACAGTGTCACAATGGTGGGCAAAAAAGAAAGCACGCTGCCGACGCCTGCAAATATGCCGTCAATGACCAGGCTATGTACCACCGGATTAATGCCGTAAGCGATGAGAGCGCGGGAAACGGCATCCGTAATCAGATCAATATCATAAGAGAGCAGATCGCTTAAAAAGCTTCCGATCACGCCGAACGTGAGCCAGAATACCAGAAGCATTACCGCAAGGAATATGGGGATCGCCAGATATTTGTGGGTCAGCAGGCCGTCGATGCGGACGCTGCGCGCGTGTTCCTTGCTTTCGCCGCATTTCACCACGCATTCCTCGCAGAGCTGGCCGATAAACGTATACCGCATGTCCGCGAGAGCCGCCTCGCGGTCGGTCCCCAGTTCGAGTTCCATTTCCTTTACACTGTGCTCCACCATGTCCTTTTCATTTTCCGAAAGGTTCAGCTGCCGGAGCATGGGGCTGTCCCCCTCCACCAGTTTGGTGGCGGCAAACCGGGAAGGTACATGAATCCGGTCGGCATGGTCTTCCACAAGGTGCGCAATTGCGTGGATTGCGCGGTGCACAGCACCTGAACAGAAATCCATCCGCTTGGGCACCTGCCGTTCCCGGGCCACAGTGATGGCCGTATCGATGAGCTCGTCGATGCCCTCGTTTTTCGCCGCCGATATGGGGATTACGGGCACTCCAAGTTCCTGCTGCATCTTCCTGATTTTAATGGTCCCGCCGTTGCCCCGCACCTCATCCATCATATTCAGCGCAATGATCATCGGAATATTCAGTTCAATAATTTGCATGCTAAGATAGAGGTTGCGCTCAATATTCGTGGCATCCACAATATTGATCACTCCATCCGGATGATTATTGAGCAGAAAATCCCGCGTTACAATTTCCTCGTTTGTGTAAGGAGACAGCGAATATATCCCCGGCAGGTCCACGACGGTCACGTCTTTGTGTCCGCGGATCATGCCGTCTTTGCGCTCAACGGTTACCCCGGGGAAATTTCCCACATGCTGATTGGAACCGGTAAGCTGATTAAATAAGGTTGTTTTGCCGCAATTTTGGTTTCCGGCCAGTGCAAAAACCATCAAACAACCTCCTTCACTTCAATTTCACGGGCATCTTCCAGCCGAATCGTCAGTTCGTACCCGCGCAGATGCAGCTCAATGGGATCCCCCATCGGGGCCACTTTGCGCACCATCACCTTCGTCTTGGGGGTAAGCCCCATATCCAGCAGACGGCGACGCAGTGCGCCGCTGCCTCCCACTTCAACAATGACCGCCTCATGCCCGATTTTTAAAGTATCCAAAGTCATTCGAACTACGCCCCCAACATTTTTACGGAGGTTTTTCAAACATAAAATCTCCGTTAGCCGCGGCATACATATTACCTTTTTTCCTCTGCTTTGTCAAGCAAACAAAGCAAGGCCGGGAATCAACCCGCCGGTATGCGGCATAGGATTGGTTCACAGAAATTTTATCCCGTATTGATCGGTTTTCATTGACTTTATATGACAACTTGCGATACACTAGAAAAAGTATAGTCGGCAATTCCTTTTTGGAGATGCCGTAAGAAAGGAATTGACGAAAATGGAATACAAACTGGTTGTTGACAGCTGCTGCGAGCTGATACCGGAGCTCCGAAGCCTGAACCCCGAATCTGCCCCCCTTTCGATGCTGCTGGACGGCGTCAACTATATCGACGATGAACTTTTGAACATCAATCATTTCATCAGCGCCATGCGTTCCAGCAAAAACACCCCAAAGTCGGCCTGCCCTTCACCGGAGGTCTTCGCGGAAAAATTCTGCAAAGGGATGAATGTTTTCGCCGTTACCATTTCCTCAAAGCTCAGCGGTTCCTATAACAGCGCCCTTGTCGGGGCGAAAATGGTAATGGAAGGCGGCCCGGAGCGCAGAATCCATGTGTTCGATTCCCTCTCCGCATCCGCGGGCGAGATTGCCGTTAGCCTCAAAATCAAAGAGTGCGTGGATTTAAAGATGGATTTCGATTCCATCGTCAAAACCGTAACCGAATTTATTGACGGAATGAAGACCTTTTTTATCCTTGACACATTGGAGACGTTGATCAAAGCCGGACGCGTGAGCCGCATTGCCGGCTATGCCGCTTCCGTCATGTCGCTGCGGCCAATCATGTGTGCTGATAACGGCATGATCAGGCTGTATGAAAAGGCGCGCGGTTCCGTACGCGCTTTCACCCGTTTAGTGGACCTGATCGGGGAAAGCTGCACCAATTTTGCCGACCGCACACTGGTGATTACCCACTGCAACAACGAGCGGCAGGCGCACTTCATTAAAGCGGAAGCACAGCGCCGGTTTCATTTTAAAGATATCAAAGTGACTTCCACCGGCGGGCTCAGCACCATGTACGCCAACGAAGGCGGCGTCATCATCGCGTTCTGACATCATACTTATATAAAAAAAGCAGCCGCCCGGGGGCGGCTGCTTTTTTTATGCGTGGTCTTCCTTGATGCTGCCGGATTTATAGGCCTGCAGCAGGCATTTCAGATCATCAATATTGCGCTGCAGACGCGCACCATTATCTGTTTCCTTGATTTTGATGCGGGATTCCATGCGGTCAAACACGACTGTCGCGGAAAAGATATCCTTATTGTGCTCAATGGCATCTTTTGTGGTGGAAAACGGCTCATGCGCCGCGATCCGGATACCCCAGGAATTGTAAATCAGCGTGTAGCCGGCGATTCCTGTGGTTGGCTGATAGGCGCGGCAGAAGCCCCCGTCAATTACAATTAAGCGGCCGTGCGCCTTGACCGGATTTTCGCCGTCTTTGGATTTGACCGGCACGTGCCCGTTGATGATATGGCAGTGGGGGCCCCTGAGGCCAAATTCCTCCAGAATGCGCTCGCAGACACCCTCATCGTTATAATAGGAATAATAAGGGTTTTTTTCCTCCGCCCAACTGGATTCATCGGCAATCAGCATCCGCTCGAAGGTTGCAATGTGATCCCGCCCGAAAAGCGGGGAATTGCGCCCGCACCAGAGAAACCACAAAAAATCTTTGCCAAACTGTTTTTCCTTCGTTCCCGGCTTTGCATAATAGCCCTGCCGCGCGATTGCCTCCGCCCGGTCCATAAACGACTTACCCGAAAGCCCCCTGCATCCGATATCGAACTTCATAAAGGACCCGTCGGGGTTCATCGGGATGCATCCATGGAACAGCAGGTTCCCGTTAAAGCATTTATACAGACCGCCCTTGGAATAGAGAAACTTCGCATGTCTCTGCAGCTTTTCACTGCGCAGAAAGGCAAATTTCAGCTGCTCCATGACAGCGGCTTCCTCATCGGAAAGCGCATAGGGATTTTCCCGGTCTATCGTCGGGAAAGCCGTATCCAGCAACGGATATTCGCCTTCCCCGATCCGTACGCTCCCCTTTTCAAGGTCCATTTTATCCAGCAGCAGGCGATCCTCCATGCCAAACTGCGGATTGCGCAGGAGCACCTGCCCTTCAAGCTTCTGAAGGATGACCGCGATCGCTTTATGCATTCTGGCCGCCAGTTCGAGATCTTTGGCATTATAGATTACAGCGTCGCCAAACATCTTGGGAGCAAAACAGGAGGTATCCACATCGCGGTAGACCTCATTTGCAAACAGGGCCAGCGGACGCAGGCTGATGCCATAACCGGTCTCAATCACCTCCAGATTGTTATAGGTGATCGAATTGTTGAGCACCGCCGCAATGCACGTCCGGCTGCCGGTAGCCGCGCCCATCCAGAGTACGTCGTGGTTTCCCCACTGAATGTCCACCGAATGATGCTTCATCAGCAGGTCCATGATGATATCGGCGCGCGGCCCCCTGTCAAAAATATCACCGACAATATGCAGGTGGTCAACCACCAGCCGCTTAATAACGCCGCACAGGGATTTCACAAAATCATCGGCGCGGTCGATATCGATGATGGTAGAGATAATGTTCTCATAGTAGTCTTTTTTGTTATGGACTTCATAGTTGGTGTTTAGGAGCTCGTCGATGATGTAGCCGTAATCTTTCGGCAGCGCCTTGCGCACCTTGGAGCGCGTATATTTGGAGGACACCAGCCGGCAGATCTCGATCAGCCGGTTCAGCGTAATCTTATACCATTCATTCAGGTCCGCGACCGTTTCATGGATTTCCTCAAGTTTTTCTTCGGGATAATAGATCAGCGTCGCCAGCTTGGCGCGTTCCTCCCTGGAAATACTGTTTTCAAACAGGATATCCACCTTTTCGCGTACAGCCCCCGAGCAGTTGTTGAGGATATGAAAAAACGCTTCATATTCCCCGTGCAGGTCGGACATGAAATGCTCGGTGCCTTTCGGCAGGTTCAGAATCGCCTGCAGGTTGATGATTTCCGTGCTGGCAGCCTGCACAGTGGGGTATTGGCGGGAAAGTAATTCAAGATAACGAAGATCGTTTGCCTGATGCTCTTTATAGTCCATTTTATCCACCCTTCGTTCTCCGTAAACACAAGCAGCCGAGTAACAGCCTTTTTCTTCGTTCTTATTATCCCATGTTTGGACCGGTGATGCAATCCTCTTTTTCTGCCTGTACCATAAAAAAGCCGCCCGACAGGCGGCTTTTTTATATCGTAATCTCTACGGCATTTCCGTCAGGGTCGGCGACACAGCTTTCATAATAACCGTCCCCGGTGATGCGCCGGGCGGAAATCAGGCGATGCCCGTCCTGTACCAGCCGGTCGGTCAAAGAATCCACCGCTTCCCGGCTTCCCACGCTGAACGCAAGATGGGTAAACCCCGTAAACCCGGCCCCGGCAGCGCCGTCCCGCAGGGACGGCATCCACATCAGCTCAAGCCGCGCGCCGTCATCGAACGTCAGAAAGTAACTCTGCATTCCGGATTTGCTTTGGTAGCGGTCATTGCTGGATGCACCGAAATAGGTTCGATAAAAGTCACGCAAAGCATCCAAATTGCGGGTATAAATGGCGATATGCTCTATTTTCATTGCAGCCACCTTATACAAATAGTATTATAAATTGACAAAATAATCAACCAACCGGGAACTGCAGTTTGGCAAGGCAGCATTTGGATTTTCCCTGGGCATCTGTGTACTCAAATGCACCCACCATTGTTTCGGGATGGTAGGAAACCAAATCGCTGAACACGGTTTCCATGACCACATTGCCCCTCCGGTCTATGAGGCAGATTTTCCCGTTCTGCTTGACAAACGCCACATCTTTGCCTTTCAGAAATTGACCGGCGCTGTCAAACTTTGTATCGATCACCATCTGGCCGGCGCGGTCAATATAGCCCCATTTTTCGCGCTGGGTCATAATCAGGTGATACGGTTCTTCGTTTGTTCCGTCGCTGAATACGATGGTGTACGTATCGGGAACGACCACTTCACCTTTCCCGCTGACAATGCCATAAAGGGACTGTCCATCACCTTCCAGCGCATAATAGCCCTTTTCCAGCGCATCGTCACTGTTGGAAACCATCCTGTCATACCTAGCGGAAATGAGAATGTTCCCGTCCTCATCCAATACGCCGAATTTCCCCCTGTGCTCATAGGCGGCGCATCCGTCGGTGCCGAACGCGTACACATAGTCATACATCGGTTCGATGGCAGGCTTGCTGTCCGAAAGGTCTGTAAAGGCTCCCCACCTTCCATCCTTTTCTATGCTTGCACTGGAATCATAGAGCGCCACATCGTCCCATTCGGGTTTGATGAGCACATCGCCGTTCAAATCCAGAACACCCTTTTTCCCATTTTTGGTAAAGACCGCGGCCTCGCACTGCTCGTTAAACTGGTCGATCTCCTCAAACTGGGGGTCAATCCTATAATCGCCGTCCGGTTCACAGATTCCCCATTTGCCTGAACTCTTCACAAGAATCAGGTTGGCCGCAACAGACGGCCGCACCTCTTCGCACGCGAAATTTTTGATTGGGCGCATCTGTTTATCATAAAAACGAAGCATGCCGTTTTCGAACAGCAGCACATTTTCCGGGAATACGGTCAGCTGGTCGCCTCTCGAATAGGTCAGCAGCTCCTTGCCGTCCCTGTCGATCAGTTCATAGGTGTCTCCCATCTCACAAATAAAGGTGTCGTTTCGCTGGGGCTGGATGCTGTCATATTGAAACGGCAGCAGTTCTTCACCCGTGCGGCCGTCCACCACGCCGTATTTTCCGTCCCTGCGCAGCGCGACCCCGCTGTTTCCGTCGCGGAAAGCCCAGCTTTCCCCGTCGTCGTCATAGACAAAATCGGTGATGATCTTTCCATTTTCGTTCGCGAGGGCAAACTTTTCACCCTCCTTGCTTTTCAGTCCAAAATAATCCGCTGTCTGAAATCCGCTGTGGCCGCCCCGGTTCAGTTCCTGATGCACGCTGTATTGCGCGGGGGTGATCAGTTCGACACCATAACCGGCAGCCGATGAAAACAGCGTTTCCGGCAGACCGACCGCTTCCGGCGTTGTCGCAGGCAGCCCTTCCGGCATCGGTGCGGACCCGTCCCGGGAAGATGCTTCTCCCTGCGCGGAGGACGTGCCCTCAATAGGAACCTGGCGCGGCTGCGTGTCAACTTCCAATAAACCCGAAGCGGACGGTTCCTGCGGCGCATCAGCAGGCTGTGTGTTCTGGCAGCCTGTCAAAACCAGCAGGGCTGTCAGCGATAAAGCCAGTAGTTTTCGTATCATAGTATTCCCCTTTCAAGGGCTGACTGTTTTCGTGGTTTTTCAGGGCGCACTTTCCTTTGCCTGGCCTGTATCCCGTATATTATATAAGTATTAGTGTCGGATTTTTGCTGAATTCCTGCATCACCCGGAAATTTTATTCACAGCACACGCAAATGCGAAAGCGTCTCGCCAATCCGGCCCTGAATCAGCAGGTCTGCCTTTACATCTAAAGACGTGGGCGATTTGTTGATGACTACCAGCCTGCCCTTACAGTAGTTGACCAGCCCCGCCGCCGGATAAACCGCAAGCGAAGTACCGCCCACAATCAGCAGGTCCGCCTGCTCCAGCGCGCGTACTGCGCGCGCAATGGTATCCCCGTCAAGACTTTCCTCATAAAGCACCACGTCCGGCTTGATGATTCCTCCGCAGCTGCAGCGGGGGATTCCCTCGGAACTGAGGATTGCCTCCAGGCCGTAAAATTTGCCGCAGCTCCTGCAGGTATTGCGCAGAACAGAGCCATGCAGCTCCAGCACGTTCCGGCTCCCGGCCGCCTGATGCAGTCCGTCAATATTCTGCGTGATGACCGCCGTCAGCTTTCCCGCCGCTTCCAACTCCGCCAACTTTCGGTGGGCGGCATTGGGCTTTGCCTGCGGGCAGAGCATTTTCGCCCGGTAAAACCGGAAGAATTCCTCAGGGTTTCGTTCAAAGAAGCGGTGGCTCAAAATGGTTTCGGGCGGATACGCATAAGTTTGACGGTACAGCCCGTCCGTACTGCGGAAATCGGGGATGCCGCTTTCGGTGGACACCCCGGCGCCGCCGAAAAACACCGCTCTTTTACTTTCATCCAGCAGTTTTTGAAGCTGCTCCCAATTTTCCATCTTTCCTGCCTTCTTTCACGCGGTCTGCCAGCCGCTGCCGGCATTGTAGGCACAAAGGGCCCATGCAATGGCCCCGTCGTCTGTTTTTCTGTATTCCAGCATCATTTCAACGGCGTTATGCCCATCTTCTGCGTAAATATATGCATATCGATCTCCGAACAACGAGAAGGTATCCGGATAATACCGCATGGTACCGCCCAGTTCCGCTTCAATCGGAATCAGTTCCGGTTTTTGCTCCAAATCCGCAAGCAGGGCGGCGGACTCCGCGGAATCTGCCGGCTGTTTCTCCCGCAGTTCGGCCAATTGGGCCTGCAGGATATCGTTTTCTTCAAGGGCGGCGCTCAGTTGGTTAAGCGCATCCTTGCTGTTCTTCAGCCGAAAAGCACCCGCAGAAATCAGCACAAGGCATACACACAGCAAAAGCAGGACTATCCCGATCAGGGTATTACGCGCAGATTTTTGCATGGTTGTCCCTCTTTCCATCAAGCTCTGTTTTTTTCCTTGGCAATGTTCGGCTCTGCTTTGATTATAGCAAACTGTGCCGGGTCTGTAAACTTTCCATCGGTCCGCTGTTCACGGCTTTTACAGCCGCACGCATCGAAACGGGTTTCCATTGCCTTCCACAACGCGGCGGATATCCCCATAGGACATCCATAAAGTCGCAGTGTTTTCGTTGGGATGAACGCCCAAACGCGGGTGTCCCTCAAGATCCTGATCAAATACCACTTCCACTTTTGCGTCGCGATCATTCAGGACGCCCATCGGCGTCACCTCTCCCTGGTGCAGCCCCAGAAATTGTTCCAGCAGTTCCGCCGAAGCAAAGCTTAGCCGCCCCGCCCCCAGAAGCTCTCCAAGACGTCTCAGATCAACCTGCTTGTCTTTTTGCACTGTGACAAGAAAAAACCGTCTTTTCTTTGCGTCGCGCAAAAACAGGTTTTTCACCACCTCGCCGTCCAGCGTGACACCGAGGCGTTCCATCTCATCAATTGTAAATACCGCCGGATGCTCCACCAGTTCATAAGGAATTCCTAATGTGTTCAATCTTTCCAGAACAGCTTCACGCTGCGTCATAACGATCCCCCCATTGTTGTCAAAGCATACATCATTTATAGCATTGTCAGAAATCATTTGCAACTATTCCACCAAATTTGAAAGACTCATCTTGACGAACGCTGAAAAAGCAGTATAATAGTATGTACAAATCGAAAAAGACGCTGAAAAGAAGAGTAGGTTTTGGAAGCTCCCGCAGAGAGCCCCGTTTGGTGCAAAGGGGCGGAGACGAAAAAGCTGAACATGGTCTTGGAGTTGCACGGGCGAAATCTTTTAGTCCGTGACGGGTTCACCCGTTACAGTGACAGGCGGTTGAAGCTCTCTGCCGCTGTGAGGTTCTCTGGCGCAAGCCGGGAGCAAAACAAGGTGGTACCACGAAGCACAGCTTTCGTCCTTGGATAACGTCCAATGGAGGAAGGCTTTTTTTATTCCCAATTGATTCAAACAGGGGGCTATCACTTGATACAGATACAACATCTCAGTAAGGTTTTTCAAGATAAATCGGGCGAAACGGTCGCTTTGAAGGATGTCAACCTGCACATTCAAAAGGGGGATATCTTTGGCATTATTGGCATGAGCGGCGCAGGTAAGTCCACCTTACTTCGCTGCCTTTCCACATTGGAAAAGCCTACCTCCGGCAGTATCCTGCTGGACGGCACCGACCTTTCCACCCTGACCGGCTCACGTCTGATCTCCGCAAGGCGGAAAATGGGGGTCGTGTTTCAGGGCTACAACCTGCTCATGCAGCGGACGGTCCGGCAAAACATCGCGTTTCCGCTGACCTTGTCCGGTTCCGGCAAAGCCGGCGCTGTCAGGCGGGCGGACGAGCTGCTCGAACTGGTCGGGCTCTCCAACAAGGCGGAAAGCTATCCTTCCCAGCTTTCCGGCGGGCAAAAGCAGCGCGTAGCCATTGCGCGCGCGTTGGCTACATCCCCCGAGGTCCTTCTCTGCGACGAGCCGACCTCCGCTCTGGATTCGCTGACCACAAAATCGGTTCTGGAACTGCTTCACGATATTAACACGAAGCTGAATGTCACGATCGTCATCATAACCCACGAAATTGCGGTCGTGAAGTCCATCTGCAACAAGGTTGCTGTGATTGACTCTGCGGAATTTGTCGAGTGGGGAGACACAAAAGAAGTCTTTGAACATCCGAAAACGGATATGACCAAACTTCTGCTGGGATATGAGGTGCTGAAATGACACAACTATTAACGCAAGGCACCATTGATACCCTGTATATGACAATCGTCTCCACCTTTTTCGCCTATGTGCTCGGCCTGCCTATGGGAGTACTGCTCTCGGTAACCGGAAAAGGCGGTATTATGGAAAATCAGCCGTTCAACTCTGTATTCGGCTGGCTGATCAACATCCTTCGTTCCTTCCCTTTTGTCATTCTGATGATCGTCCTGATTCCGTTTACCCGCCTGGTTACCGGCAAAATGATCGGGACAAACGCCGCATGCATCTCGCTGATCATCGCCGCCGCGCCGTTTGTCGCGCGCTTGGTGGAAAGTTCCTTTGCGGAAATCGATATCGGTGTGATCGAAGCCGCCAAGTGCATGGGCGCGACCAAATGGCAGATCATCTTCCACGTGATGCTGACTGAAGCGGTTCCATCCCTGATCAGAGGGCTTTCGATCACCACCATCACCCTTATCGGCTATTCCGCCATGGCGGGCGCTGTGGGCGCCGGCGGGCTCGGTGATATTGCCATCCGCTACGGCCTGCACCGCTATCAATATAACGTCATGATGCTCACCGTGCTGCTTTTAGTGATCATTGTGTGCATCATTCAGATTATTTTTGATTATTTAGCCAATCATGTTGACAAAAGAAACCGGTAACCTTTCGCCGTGTGTGTACAGCGCGGCCGGGTTTATATAGATCGCAATCATCTTGGAGAAAAGAAAAGAGGTTAAAAAAATGAAAAATAACAAAAAACTGCTGGCGCTTTCGATGGCTCTGGCTCTTACGCTTACCGCTGCGGCCTGCGGCGGAAAAACTGAACCCGCTTCCTCTTCCGAGGCGGCGGCACCCGAATCTTCCCAGGCTGAATCAAGCGAAGCTGCTTCCGGAGAAACTGTGACCCTGAAGGTCGGCGCTTCCCCGGCTCCCCATGCGGAAATTCTGGAATCGATCAAGCCCGTCCTCGAACAGGAAAGCATTCAGCTTGAAATTGTGGAATTCACGGATTACGTGCTGCCGAACAAGGCGCTGGACGCGGGCGATATCGACGCAAACTATTTCCAGCACCTCCCCTATCTGGAAAACTTCAACCAGGAAAACGGAACAGACCTCGTGTCCGCCGCTGCCATCCATTTTGAGCCGCTCGGCGTTTACCCCGGTAAAGCCGCTTCTGTCGACGCTTTGGCTGACGGGGCAAGCATTGCGGTTCCAAACGATCCCACCAATGAAGCGCGTGCGCTGCTCCTGCTCCAGAAACTCGGTGTCATCAAGCTCAAGGACGGTGCCAATCTCGAAAGCACCCCGCTTGATATTGTGGAGAATCCGAAGAACATCAAATTTGAGGAAATGGAAGCCGCTCAGCTTCCGAACGTCCTGCCGGATGTTGACCTCGCTGTCATCAACGGCAACTACGCCGTATCCGCCGGCATCGCCGACAAGGTTCTGACCACTGAGGACAAGGAGTCCGAAGCGGCAAAGGAATTTGCCAATATCATCGCTGTCAGGGCCGGTGACGACACCCGCCCGGAAATCCAAAAACTGGTGGAGGCGCTTCAGAGCGAAGACGTTGCCAAGTTTATCAACGAGAAGTACAACGGCACTGTCATCCCTGTGTTTTAAGCGTCAGCCTGTAATCGAAAAAAGCACAAAGACCGGCAGGGAGCCGGCGCAATCATGCGCCGGCTCCCTGCTTTATTAAGTTGCAGAGACGTTCCGCATACTGCCCGAATCCCCGGTCATTCGGATGCAGATACCCGTCGGTAAAAAGTTCTTCCTCATGGTCTACCAAAGCCTGTTCGTCAACCGCAAAAAAGTCAAACGTGCGGGCAAGCAGGACAATAGCACCGCAGGTTTCTTGAAAGAGTTCCCGTTCCGGCTCGGAAGAAAGGTCCGCACGCCAGATCGGCGGTATCACCACGATTCTGGATTTTGGATAAAGTTTCAGGACATCACTAAAATAAGTTTCCGCATGCTCTGCGATCACGTTTACATCGTGAAAAATCCTGAAATCATTGGTTCCATAAGCGACGAATACAATATCCGGGTTAAAATTGATCTTTTCATCTAAAGATTTTTGCTCATAGTAAAATCCGCCTACCCCCTGGTTCAGCGTTTCCGCTGACAGGCGGCGCCCTAAAATGGACGGATAAGCCATCGAAGAATGCTGGCACTGGATGCCCTGCGTAATGGAATCTCCAACGAAAAGCAGGCGTGTCCCGGATGGAGGGGCGGGAGCATAACTGGCAAGGTTCAGGTCGGAAATGCGGGCGCACGCCATTGCGGGCAGATAGATTGTAACTCTTGAAGGACTTTCACAGCGCCGTACATATTCGACGATACCACTCGGACGGTCAGCCGAAACCGGAACGGTCTGAACAAGTTCACCCTCTTCGTAAATATCAAATGTATTCTGACTGCGGACAAAGCTATGTGCACTGTAATGAAAAGACAGTCTGCGCTGGTCCGTTGTAAAATCCATGGTGATCCCCGACGTGCAAAGCGCACGTTCGTATAGAAAGTTGTCCCGTTCCCGGTAAAATTGCAATTGAGTATCGGTAAAACGAACAGGGCAAAGCGTCTGTCCATTTAAAACCCGAACAGAAAGGCAATTCCTGAATAGATCGTCATACATGATTTTCCCTCCTAAAGAAAGTCGGTGCTTATTTGCAGAATTACTAAAAATACTTGAATATACGGCGAATATATGTTAACATACTAGCATAGTTGGTTCTGTAAATCAAGAATTGGAGGGAAAACCATGCTTGAAGTTTCCCATCTGACGAAACGTTACGGTGATAAAATTGCAATAGAAGATCTTCACTTTACTGTTTCTGAAGGAGAAATTGTTGGGCTTCTGGGTCATAACGGCTCCGGAAAATCCACTACAATGAATATCATTGCCGGATGCCTCTCCGCTACATCGGGCAGCGTCCGTATCGACGGGTCGGATATCGTGGAGTCCTCTTCCGAAGCGAAATCGAAAATCGGGTATTTACCCGAAAACCCTCCCCTCTATCCGGATATGACCGTTAACGAGCAGCTGATTTTCGCGGCGAACCTGCGCAGAATTCCCAAGCAGAAGCGCGAAGAAGCAATTGCCTTAGCGTGTGAACAAGTGAATATCAGGGGCGTACGCCGCAGGCTGATTAAAAATTTATCCAAAGGCTATCGCCAGCGTGTCGGATTTGCGCAGGCGCTTCTTGGGGAACCCGAGCTGCTGATTCTGGATGAACCGACCGTGGGGCTTGACCCGCGCCAGATTATTGAAATCCGTGAAACCATCGCAGGATTAGGGAAAACCCATACCATTATACTGAGTTCTCACATTCTCTCCGAGATTGCCGCTGTTTGCAAACGGGTTGTTGTTTTAAGCAACGGAAGACTTGTCGCAGACGATCTTCCGTCAAAACTTGTTGCAAAGATGTCTCCGGAAGGGAAACTGGTGTTGCGCGCAGATGGAACGCCGGAGCAAATTACGGCCGCAGTCCGGGCGGTTACCGGGATCAAATCCTGTACGCCGCAGGTCAGTCCGGAGGATGGGCAGGTCGAATTTATACTTGAAACGCAAAGCGGCGAAGACATCCATCGCCCGCTTTTCTTTGCGCTGGCAGAGGCTCAGTGTCCAATCCGGCTGCTGAAACCGTTGGAAACAAGTCTGGAGGATATTTTCCTGCAATTGACTCAGGACAGGCGTTATGAGGAGGCAAACTAATGGGAGCCGTCTTTAAAAAGGAATTATGGCAGTACTTTCACTCCATGGTGGGATATGTTTTTCTCTGTATTTTTTTACTGCTGAGCGGATATTATTTTTCGGTCGGCAATTTGCTCAGCCAAAACGGGGATATCAAAGGATTTTTTTCGTCGATGATTCTGGTGATTATGTTTTTGATTCCCATGCTCACCATGCGGTCCTTTTCGGAGGAGCGCAAAATGCGGACAGACCAGCTTCTGCTGGCTTCCCCAGCCCCGCTAAGCAGGATCGTGCTTGGCAAATTTCTTGCTGTTCTTACTGTTTTCAGCGTCGGCCTTGCAGTTACACTCACTTATATTGTAATTCTGGCGGCTTTTGGCTCCTTTGAATTTCTGATTGTATTCGGAAATTATTTTGGAACACTGATCGCTGCCGGCGCGTTTATCGCCGTCGGTATGTTCCTTTCCGCTCTGACAGAAAATCAGGTCGTGGCCGGAGTCATCAGCTACAGTACGCTTCTGGGGCTGTGGCTGATTGGATTTGTCGGGAGCTATATTGCGAAAGGGCCGATTCACACCCTTGTAACCTATCTGTCGTTAAGCAATAAATTCGACGAATTTGCCATGGGCATTTTCAGCATGTCCTCTGTGGTTTATTATATCAGCATCACCATACTGTTTCTGTTTTTGACCACCCGGATACTGGAACACAGAAGATGGGAATAGGAGAAGTATTTCATGAATAAAAAATACAGTTATACAGTTGTTTCACTCCTGATCATCCTGTTGGCTGTGGGAATTACAGTACTCGCAAATATCTGCGCAGCGGTTGGAACAGACCGATTAGGCCTTAAATTTGATCTGACCGCAAATAAACTCTATGAGCTTTCAGACGAAACAAAAAGCATCGCTGCGGCCCTTCCCGAGCCTGTGACCATAACGGTATTCAACACGCAGGAGGATTTTCTGCCGCTCCTGAAAGAGCTTTTTCTGCGCTATGATTTGGCCGGAGACCGGTTAACCGTGAGATATGTTGACCCTTATCAGGACCCCAACCTTGTGGATTATTACAAGCAAAAGGGGTTTGAGATGGCTCTGGGCAGCGTAGCGGTGGAAGGAAAAAGCGGACGGATAAAAGTATTGCAGACAGCGGATTTCTACGAGATTGACAGCGACACCAATACCGTAAAGAGTCTGGTCGCGGAACAGCAGATGACTTCCGCTCTGCTTTATGTCACCAATCCTGAAACACCTCTTGCACAGTTCACGGACGGTCATAATGAACAGCCGTCCGCGTCGCTGATGAAGCTGTTTGAACAAAATAATTATCTGGTAAAAAGGACAACCCCCGCAGTCATGGGAATAGACGACTCTGCAAAAATACTGGTGATCGCCTCCCCTGTCCGCGATTTTTCTTCGGATGAAATTACTCAGCTGGACGCATTCCTGTCACGTAGCGGACGGTTGATGGTATTTCTTGAGCCCTCCTCCGACGACTTCGAGCATTTAAAAGCGTTTCTTGCCGAATGGGGAATTGAGATAACCGACAGTATTGTTCTGGAAAAAGAGCTGTTCAGCGGAGGAAATCCGCTGAATATTGCGCCAATCTATGCGCCGCATCCAATCAACCAGTACTTTTCCTCCAACCGGTATTATCCCGTCATGCCGTCCAGCCATGCGCTCAAACAGCTTTACCAGCGTCAGGGCAACATATCCACACAGCCGGTTTTATACTCTTCCGGCGACTCGTATGCAAAAGAAGGTACCATGACCGACACCGCGTTTCTCCCGGGCGATGCGCCCGGCCCATTCCCCGTTGCTTTAACCGCGGAGAAGAATTTACCCGGCGGCAGCGGCAAGGCACGTATTTTTGCAGCCGGGTGCCGGGATATCTATGCCGATGATCTGATGGCGGTCCAGAGCTATGCCAACGCCGATTTTTTGGCTCAGGTGATCAATTGGTGCGCTGATACCGGCTCCGGCATCAGTATCCCCGCGAAATCACTGCAATCTGAACCGATTCCCATCATGACCAATCAGGCAGTCCTTCTCAGTTTCGTACTGGTCATCCTTGTTCCATTCGCAATATTGGGATTTGGAGTCGCTGTTTATCTGCGGAGGAAACACTTATGAAACAACAGATCCGTCTGCTGAAACAATTAAGTATCGCGTTTGCCGCGATGCTGGCAATAACAGGTATTCTGTGGTTCGGTGCTCCTCAGGGTCGCACCTCGCCTTCCGTACCCGCTGATTCTGTCACTGTCACGGATATCAGTGTGGCTTCGGTCGGAGGGGTGGCTTTGCGCAATCCTTCCGGAAGCGTTGGCATGATGGTTGCTCCCGAAGGCATCACGCTGGTTGATGCGCCGCAGGGAAACTATTCCAGTGAAAAACTCAAAGGATTTGTTTACTACTTCTCACATCTGAAAGCGCAAAAGGCCATTCAGCCGAAATCTTCCCTTTCTGAATATGGACTGGACAATTCGGAAAGCAGCATTTCACTGCTGCTTTCCGACGGCAGCAAAATACGTTTGTATCTGGGAAAAGCAAATCCGGTGGATGGCACCTATTATCTGCTGAAGGAAGGCGATTCACAGGTTTACATCGTCGAGGCCTCTGCTGCTGCGATGATGAACCAGGGAATTGACGACTTTCGATCCATGGAACTCTTCCCTCCTGTGAACGATACAGCACTATCCGATCTGACAGAAATCACAATTGCGCATGGCGACGATTCTTATACCTTAAAGCGCCGCGAAAGCGGTGATACCGGGGACTTTTACGATCTTGCCTCTCCTGTTAAGGCTTCCCTGGACTGGCAGCTGGTGGAGGAACGCGTGCTGCTTCCGCTGGAAGGCCTTATTCCCGACAGTTTTGTCTCCGCGGACCGGCCTTTGTCCGAATTTGGTCTTGACAAACCGGACTATACGGTTACTCTCGTAATGGGGGGGCAAACCTATACCGCCGGTTTTGCCCGGCGAGACGACCAGTCTTATTACTGTGCCGATCTGTCCGGAAAGCAGGTATTTTTGATTTCCGCAGAGAAATCGGCTTTTCTGACAAACCGTTATACCGGCCTGCTTGGCGGTTCCATTTATACACGCAACATAACTGAGATCGCGGATCTTGCAATAACCGGAAACGGATTCCAATACCATCTTGCACTGTCAGGTGAAGCGGAATTCCTGAAAGGAGACGCAAACGGCAAGATTCTCGATTATATCGCAGTTACCACCTTCTATCAGGAAATTTCGGAAATTCCGATCGCAAAAGAGTTATCGGAAGATGAGAGCATCGCCGGCAGTCCCGTTTTAACGATGACAGTGAAGCTGCGGGACGGCGGAATGGATATCCTGGATTTTATTCCCATATCTGACAGACAGTGCGCAGTATCTGTTAACGGGCAGGCGCACTTTACCACCTATCTGTCTGTGGCAGAAGATATTCAAAAGTCTTTTCAGCATGTCTTTTCATGAAGGCACGTTTTATCCCGCAAATGGCAGTAAAAATGAAAAAAGCAATATAGGGAGGTCGGCCATTTTGGCAGAAAATCAAAAAACAAATTCATACAGCGTACAGGAGGCAGTTTTCCTGTCCCTGCGCAAAAGCATTATGACCCTGAATCTGATGCCGGGAACCACCATGAGCGCGAACGAAATATCTGCGCGTTTCAACGTCAGCCGTACACCGGTGCGCGAGGCGTTTATCCGCCTGGAAAGGGAGGGCCTGGTGAAAATCGTTCCGCAGCGCGAAACAATGGTTTCCAGGATTGACCCTAAGCGCGTAAGTCAGGAACGTTTTTTGCGTGAAAGCCTTGAAATCGCTGCGCTTGAGCCTTTCATAAAAAACTGCAGCCAGAAAAATATTCAGGAGCTTCGCCAGCTTATTGAAAAACAACAAGCAATGTCCGCTGAAAAAGAGTATGCAAAGGTCGTAGATTACGATGACGCATTTCACCGCATTATCTTTGAGGTGGCGGAACAGCCGCTTAGCTGGGAGATCATTGAAAGCATGAGCGGACACTACCGGAGGATTCGGTTACTGACGGTATGGTCGGATGAAATTGTAAAAAAAATTGTAGAACAGCATAATGACCTTGTTCACCAGGCAGAAACCGGAAACCTTGCGTCGGCAAAGGAAGTGTTAAGCCGGCATCTTCGCAAGCTGATCCGGGAAGAAGAAATGTTGATGGAAGAATATCCTAATTTTTTTGAGCGGGAAGAACAAAAGGATCTTTTCGATATTGATTTTGGAGACCTGAATTCGGCTCGGTGATGAAGATTTTTCTTCGTTTATCCGGGTTGCACCCCTTGAGATATTGTTTATTATTAACAAGCAATTCACACCTTGTTTATATAATGCAGAGATTTTGTTGCAATATTGTTGACACTGACATGTAAGAATGATAGGATGCTAGGTAGGCTGATGGTATCCATAATGCCAAATTTATTTGTACGTTTTAAGGAGGAAATTATGAAAAGAACACTTACTGTTTTGCTCGCATCCGCAATGGTTCTTAGCATGGCTGCATGTGGCAGCAAGCCAGCCGGCAACAGCTCTTCTTCGGCCGACAAGGCTCCCGCAGCCGACAGCGCTGCAAGCGGCAATGCGGCCGCAGGCGGCGAAAAAGTTTCTGTAAAATTCGGCAATACAAACGGAGAACAGGATATTCAGACCATGTCTTTGTTTGAAGTTGAAAGAAGACTGGAAGAAGCCACCGATGGAAACTTCTCTGTCGACGTATTCCCGAGTTCCTCTCTCGGCGCGACGGACGACCTGACCGAGCAGGCAATGCAGGGCGCTGCAATTCTTACAATTTCCGATCCCGGTCGTCTGGCATCTTTTGTGAAAGATTATGGTATCATTCAAATGCCCTACATGCTGGAAGACTATAAACTGTTGGACAAGCTTATGGAAACCGACATTTACAAGCAGTGGGAAAAAGAGTTTGAGGATCAGGGGATTAAGCTCGTTACCTCCAACTGGTATTCCGGAGCCCGCCACTTTGTTTGCAACAAGGAAATCAACACTCCTGAAGACCTGAAAGGCCTGAGAATTCGTACGATCGGAAGTGACTTGTTCACTAAGTCTGTTAACGCAATGGGTGCCGTTGCGACCCCGATGGAGTGGTCTGAGGTTTATCCGTCAATTCAGCAAAAAGCTCTTGACGGTGCCGAGGTGCAGACTCCTTCCTCCTATGCATCCCGTCTCTATGAGATCTGCTCCTACACAAATAAGACCGGCCATTTCCAACTGATCGGCAGCGCGGTCACCGGCACAAAATTCTTCGACAGTCTGTCTCCTGAATATCAGCAGCTGTTCACCAAGACCTTCCGTGATGTTGGTACAGAATATCAGGCACAGTGCGTACAGCTCTCCGAGGATTATGAAAAGGATATGGCAGAAAATCATGGCATGACAATTCATGAAGTCGATCCTGCTCCCTTTATTGCGGCAGTACAGCCTGTTTATGAAGAACTGGGTTATTCCCAGCTGAGAGACCAGATTCTTGCTGAATTGAACAAATAATTTGAACTCATCAGAAGATCTATTGGGAGATCGGTTTCCAATAAGAAACCGGTCTCCCATACTAAGATTGGCAGGACATATGTTTCTATCCGGCGGTGTCGATTGCCAAAATGGTGGTGATGTGCCGCACATGAGAACGTGTGCTTTGGAGGTAAACTATGAAAACAGTATTTAAATACTTTTGCAAGATTGAAGAAATTTTCTGTGGCATCAGTTTTATTTCGATTGTGTCTTTGGTGTTTATTTCCGCAGTTGCACGCGGGTTAAACCATCCAATCCCATGGAGTATTGATATCTCCCAGCTACTGCTTGCATGGACGGCTTTTTTGGGTGCGGACGTTGCATTTCGCGAGCATAATCTGGTTGGAATCGATTTGGTCACAAGAAAATTCCCGGTAAAAATGCAAAGATCCATCGAGCTGCTGGTTTTAATATTGATGCTGGTTGCTTTGGTCATCTTTATCATCTTTGGTGTGAAATTGAGTATTGACAGTTACAAACGTGCATTTCAGACTCTGACCCTCAGTTACTCCTTTGTAACGATGAGCCTGCCGGTGGCTTCGGCTTTTATGTCGGTTACCGCAATCAGGCAGATTGTGGAACGCATAAAAACGTTTAATAACTAGGTCTTGAGTCTTTTAAAAGGAGTTGAACGATATGGCACTATTGTTAATCGCGTTTGTAATACTGTTGTTGATAGGTATGCCGATTGCATTCGTAATTGGCATCGCGGGACTGGCGTACTTCTCTGCCACCCCCGATATCCCCTTTTCAATTGCGGTGCAGAGAATTGTAACACAGACCCAGTCATTTGCTTTTTTAGCTGTTCCGTTTTTCATTTTCGCGGGAAACCTGATGAATGAAACCGGAATTACAAAGCGTCTTTTAAGCCTTTCGTCTTTGATTACAAGAAGAATGTACGGCGGTTTGGCGCAGGTCAGCGTGGTAATGAGTACACTGATGGGCGGTGTTTCCGGTTCTGCCACAGCTGACGCTGCGATGGAAACCCGCATTTTAGGCCCGGATATGATTAAAAAGGGTTACCCGAAAGGTTATATTACTGCTGTTAACTGTTTGACCGCATTGATTACGGCAACCATTCCCCCAAGCCTCGGGTTGATTCTGTTTGGTTTTATCGGTGAGGTATCTATCGGCCGCCTGTTCGCCGCCGGCATTATCCCCGGCATCTTAATGATGGTTTTCTTAATGGCGACCGTTACCATCACTTCCAAGAGGAAGGGGTATGATGCTCCTGATCCGAATGTCCCAAAAGCAACCTTCAGTGAGGTCATGGAAAACTTAAAAAGTTCTATCTGGGCACTTTTGTTCCCGATCATCTTAATTGTCGGCATTCGTTTTGGTTTGTTTACTCCTTCAGAAGCCGGTGCTTTTGCGGTTGTGTACGCGCTCATAATTGGCAAATTCGTTTATAAAGAACTGACTTGGGAAAAGTTTAAAAGTGCCCTGCGCACCTCTTTCATTGATAACGGCGCGATTATGCTGATCATTGCTTTATCCGGCCCGTTCAGCTATGCAATCACCTATGTAAAGCTGCCCGTCGCACTCTCAAACTTTATCTTTGGAATTACCGATAACCCTCAGCTGCTGCTGATTATCATGTTGGTTTTCCTGTTTATTTCCGGTATGTTTGTTGACAGCAATGTGAACTTCCTCCTGTTAACTCCGATTTTCCTTCCGATGGTTACGAAACTCGGGGTAGACCCGGTGCACTTCGGCGTTTTAATGGCGACCATTGTTACCATGGGCGTTATGACTCCTCCTGTAGGATCTGCTCTTTATACCGTTTGTGGTATCCTAAAATGCCCGACTGAGGAATATACAAAAGAGGCTTTGCCGTTCTTTTTCGCAATTATGCTGGAAATGTGCATCCTTGTGTTCCTGCCGCAGGTAGTCTTGTTTATCCCGAATCTGATTTTTGGTCCGGCATAAAATCGCATAGTTGGTATTCCAGGATGATGCCGTCAAAAGAGGAATACCGTATTTACGAGTTAAAGCTCTGCCATACGGTATATGGCAGAGCTTTTTGTTTCAAAAATCTGCTGAAGAGGTGAGCAAATGCTGCATGTCATGATTATTGGCGCCGGAGCAATCGCAAGTACACACATCGAGAGCTATCTGGCACTGAAAGACCGAGTTTCCATTGCCGCGATTGCCGATGTAAATCTTGAAAAAGCCCAAAGACTTATGGATGATTATCAGTTAAATGCGCGGGCCTACAGCGATTATAAAGAAGCCTTACGGCAGGAAACGATCGATATTGTCTCCATCTGTGTTCCCCCATCCCTCCATTGTAAAATCGCGGTCGATTGCCTGCATGCAGAGAAACACGTTTTACTGGAGAAGCCGATGGCTTCCTCCCTTGCGGAATGCGATGCGATTCTTGAAGCGGCGCAAAGTGCGCACCGTCTGATTTCGGTTGTGGCGCAAAGCAGGTTTATCTCTTCCACTTACCATATCAAGCAGTTGCTGGATGATGGAATCTGTGGGAAACTGCTGTATTCGCAGGCCTATTCCGTTTGGTGGCGAGGCGGCTGCTATTATGACTTAAGCTGGCGGGGCCGCTGGGAAACAGAAGGCGGAGGATGTACGTTAAACCATGCGGTGCATCACATCGACCTTTTAACCTGGATGGCGGGTATGCCGACTGAAGTCACCGCAATCATGGCTAACCTTGCACATACCAACTCTGAGGTGGAAGACCTCTCCATGGCGCTGCTGCGTTTTGAAAACGGGTCTGTCGGTCAGATCACCAGTTCCCTGGTGCACCATGGAGAACAGCAGCAGATGACCTTCCAGACGGAGCGGGCAGGCATCTCCCTGCCGTTTGATATCCAGTGCAGCAAATCACTGCCAAACGGGTTTCCGGAGCCTGACCCATTGTTCGCGGAAGAACTGTCGAAAAAGTATCACAGCCTGCCGCCTTTAAAATATGAAGGCCACACAGGTCAGATCGATCATTTCATCAATGCGATTGAAAACGGAACTCCGCTCATTACCGACGGGATCGCCGGGCGCAATACCGTAGAAGTCATTATGGCAATTTACAAATCCGCATCAACAGGGATGCCTGCAAAGCTTCCGATTCAAAAAGACGATTCCTTTTATACACAGGAAGGGCTTCAGGCAACAGTTCCGCATTATTATCAGAAAAGCAAATCGATAGATACCCAGCAGCCGGGAAAAATTTCCCTGGCAAGTGAGCGTTTTCATTCCTAAAAATCATGATAAAAAGAGGACTTGCTGATGAAACAGTTTATGGGCAAAGACTTTATGCTCTCAAATTCCACTGCCGTGAGGCTGTTTGAGACTTATGCGAAAAATCAGCCGATTTTTGACTATCACTGTCATTTGAGTGCCAAAGAAATTTATGAAAATAAGCCTTTCAGCAATATTGCCGAGGCGTGGCTCGGGGGCGATCATTATAAATGGCGGCTTATGCGCGCGAACGGGGTTCCCGAAAAATATATAACCGGAGATGCAAACGGTTGGGAAAAGTTCAAGGCATATGCCGAAACGCTTCCTTATGCTGTCGGAAATCCGCTTTACCACTGGTCGCATCTTGAATTGCAGCGCTATTTTGGAATCACGCAGGTACTGAATTCGAACAACGCGCAGGCAATCTGGGAAAAAGCAAACGCAGTCATTCAGAACGGCGGGTTTACCCCGCAGGAACTAATCGCACGTTCAAATGTGTTTGCGATTGTCACGACAGAAGACCCCGCGGATTCGCTGGACTACCATATCCTGCTGCAAAAGGAAAACAAGCTGCAAACCAGGATATCCCCCGCATTCCGGCCTGACCGGGCGCTTTCCGTAGAGGCAGCCGACTATTCCGATTATATGAAAACACTTTCCCATGCGGCCCGTCTTCCCGTTTTCAATTATTCTGAGCTCGAGCAGGCCTTAAAGAAACGAATGGACGATTTTTCAGCGTGCGGGTGTATGGCCAGTGACCATGGGTTTGAATTTGTACCGTTTACACAGGCGACCCCTGAGGATGCACAGCGAATTTTTGCGGACGCAGTAGCAGGAGTTCCCATTTCAGCCGAAGACGCCGAAAAATTCAAAACCGTGTTAATGCTGTTTTTAGGAAGACAGTACAGCCGCCGCGGCTGGGCAATGGAACTTCACATGGGTGCAATGCGCAGCTGCAATTCACGGATGGTGTCCCAAATCGGAGCCAACACCGGATATGATTCCGTTGCGGACCATGCGCAAGCCCATAATGTCGCTGCGCTGCTGAATGAGCTTGACAAGACGAAGCAATGCCCCAAAACGATCCTCTTTACCTTAAATCCCGCAGACAACTATGTGCTTGGCTCGATGACCGGAAATTTTCAGGATGGACAAATCCCGGGAAAAATTCAATTCGGTACGGCATGGTGGTTCCAGGATCACCGCGACGGCATGGAGGAGCAGATGCGTGTGCTGGCAAACACCGGCCTGCTTGGCAGGTTTATCGGCATGCTGACGGATTCCCGCAGCTTTTTGTCCTATCCGCGTCATGAGTATTTCCGCCGTATCCTGTGCAATCTGGTAGGCGGATGGGTGGAAAACGGCGAATTCCCTGGGGACGAGGAGACACTGAAAACCATCATCGAGGGAATCTGCTTCAAAAACGTGAGAAACTATTTAGAAAAGTAACGGTATGCGAAATTGAAAGATCTGTATGTGTAGGAGGAAAACAAAACAATGAATATGACTTTGCGCTGGTTTGGTCCGGGATATGATTCTGTTTCTCTGGAGCAGATCAGACAGATACCGGGTGTCACGGGAGTGGTTACCACCCTTTATGGTTCGGCACCCGGTGAGGTATGGCCGCTTGAGAAAATCCGCGCGCTGAAAAAGACGGTTGAGGACGCGGGATTAAAGATCATGGGAATCGAGAGTGTAAATATCCATGATTCCATTAAAGTCGGCACTCCGGACCGGGAGCAGTACATCGACAACTATATCGCCACATTGGAGCACCTCGGCCAGGAGGGGATTCTGGTCATCTGCTACAATTTTATGCCGGTATTCGACTGGACCCGCTCCGATCTTGCAAAACTGCGCACGGATGGGTCCACCGTGCTGGCTTATCAGCAGAGCGAAATCGACAAGGTAAATCCGACAGATATGTTCGCGTCGATGGATTCCAAATCCAACGGCTTCCTTTTGCCGGGCTGGGAACCGGAACGAATGGCCCGGATCAAGGAGCTGTTTGAACTCTATCAGGGTGTGGACGAAGAGAAGCTGTTTGAGAATCTGGTCTATTTCCTGAACAGGATTATGCCTACCTGTGAAAAATATGGAATCAAAATGGCCATTCATCCGGATGATCCCGCCTGGCCTGTGTTTGGCCTGCCGCGTATCATGACCTGTAAAGAAAACCTTCTGCGGCTGATGAAGGCGGTGGATACGCCCTGCAACAGCGTGACACTTTGCACCGGCTCACTTGGATCGAATCCCCAAAACAACATTCCGGAGATCATCCATGCACTAAAAGGACGCATTTCGTTCGCACACCTTCGCAACATCAGGCACAATGCGCCCGGCGATTTTGAGGAAACGTCCCACCTTTCCTCCGACGGCTCTCTGAATATGTATGCAATTGTAAAGGCGCTTCATGAGATCGGATTTGACGGTATCACCCGTCCTGACCACGGACGCGCCGTATGGGGTGAAGTCTCTATGCCGGGTTACGGGCTGTATGACCGCGCAATGGGGGCCTGTTATCTGAATGGCCTGTGGGAAGCAGTTTCAAAATCACGCTGATGGGAAGCGGTCAAGATTCTCATGGATTCTGTAAAATGCCAGGACCCGCCCTGCGTCATGATTGGCGCAGGGCGGGTCTTATTTGGAATACAATCAACCTTTTTCTTTTGGTTTGAAAATGGATGCAATCAGCAGCGAGAAGAAGACTGCGGCCGCGACGCCGGCAGCGGAAGCCGTAAATCCCCCGGTGAGTATACCGAGCACGCCATCTTCCGCAACCGCTTTTTTAACGCCCTTGGCAAGCAGGCTGCCAAACCCGAGCAGAGGTACGCTGGCCCCCGCGCCGGCAAAATCGATCAGCTTTTGATACCAGCCCAGACCGCCGAGGATGACGCCCGCTACGACATAGGAGGTGAGAATGCGGGCGGGAGTCAGCTTGGTATAATCAATTAAAACCTGCCCGATTGCACAGATAATGCCGCCTACCACAAACGCTTTCAATAAATCGACTAAAACACTCATGATACCCGGCCTCCTGTCTTTTGTGATGAGATATAAACCAGATGGGCAATCGATGCAATACTTTCCCCCTGCTGTACTACGGTCGGGCTCATCAGGGCGCCCGTCGCGATAAACAAAATATCGTTGAGCTGCCCTTTGCGCATCAATGGGAAAATATGCCCGCACATCACAGATGCGGAGCATCCGCATCCGCTGCCGCCGGAGTGGACGTCCTGTTTTTCCATATTGTAGAGCATCAGGCCGCAGTCGGTATGAGCATGTTCCAGATGATAGCCATCCTGCTGCATCAGTTCGCGCAGCAGCTTGGTTCCGACCTTTCCGAGATCTCCGGTGATAATCAGGTCAAAATTTTCGGCATTTGTCTGCGTGTCCGCGAAAAACCGCTTCAGCGTCATTGCGGCGGCCGGCGCCATCGCGGCGCCCATGTTATTCGCATCTTTGATTCCCAGATCCTCAATGGTCCCCACGGTCGCCGCACGGACAAACGGCGGCGTATCCCCCTTTTCCAGTACAGCGGCGCCAGCGGCTGTTGCTGTCCATTGGGCGGTCGGGGTACGCTGGCCGCCATATTCAAGCGGATAACGGAACTGCCGTTCAGCAGAACAGAAATGAGACGATGTGCAGGCGATTGCTTTGTTGATCGCTCCCGACTCCAGAAAGACCGACGCCACCGTCAGGCTTTCCGCCATGGTGGAGCATGCGCCGTAAAGTCCGATAAGCGGTATTCCCAGATCGCGAAGTCCGTAGCTGCTTCCCACGCACTGGTTGAGCAGGTCGCCCGCAAAGATGCACTCTATCTCCGCATTGGAGAAATTTGCTTTCTCCAGCGCTTTGTTGACGGCGTCCTTCTGCATCCTGCTTTCCGCCTTTTCCCAGCTCGATTCCCCGAAGTAACTGTCGTCGCTGGTCATATCAAACATATTCCCGAGCGGGCCCTCCGCTTCTTTTTTGCCGCCGACCGCTGAAGATGCGCAGACACTGGGGGGATCGTCAAACAAAATCGTATAGTTTCCTTTTCGCTGTGCCATATAGCGCCTCCTCAGTAAAGTTTAAACAGGTAGATAATCAGGCCGTAAATCACGCTGGCACTGATTCCATAAACGATTACCGGGCCTGCGATGATAAACATTTTGGCACCAAGACCCAATACATAGCCCTCGCTCTTAAACTCCAAAGCGGGAGCCGCCATAGAATTGGCGAAACCGGTGATCGGTACCAGCGTCCCTGCGCCTGCCACTTTCGCAATATTATCGTAAACGTTCAGGCCTGTCAGCAAGACCGACAGAAATACCAGCGATACCGATACGGCCGCTGCCGCGGTGTCCTTGTCCATCCCGTTATTTTGAAACAGGAGCGATAATGCCTGCCCAAGCGCGCAGATCAGACCGCCGATCAAAAACGCCATCGTAATATTTTTCCCCGACGGCGAATTCGGCGATGCTTTTTTTGACAGCCGATCATATTCTTCCGGAGTCATTTTCATCTATCATTCCACCTTAATACAAAATCTGCTTCTGTATCTTCTGCAAAAAAATTAGTTTTATTCTTCGGTTGCTATTTCGACAAATTATTGATATAATAATTAGCGGATTTCAATAAGTGGTGACAGCCTGATGTTCAGGTCGTTTTCAGGCAGCTGTAGGAAAAGTTTTGATTCCTGCCATCTTTGGATGTGCGGGAATGGTTTTGTTTCTGGCAGCTGTCGTAAATTTGTTGGGAGGTTTTTGTTGTGCCTGCAAAAGTAGTAGTCGGTGTTCAATGGGGTGACGAGGGCAAGGGCAAAATCATCGATATCCTCGCTTCCCGTGCTCAGGTGGTTGTGCGCTCGCAGGGCGGTAACAACGCCGGGCATACAGTGGAAAGTAATGGTGAGACTTATAAGCTCCAGCTGATCCCCTCAGGCGTTCTCTATCCGAATACCCTTTGCCTGCTGGGCAGCGGCGTGGTAATTGATCCCGTTCATATTCTCAAGGAGATCGACGGGCTGGAATCACGCGGCATTTCCTGTGACCATCTTCGCATCGATCCGCGTGCGCATCTGATTATGCCATGGCATCTGGCGCTGGACGGGCTCAGCGAAAAAATGCGCGGGGACTCAAAAATCGGCACGACAAAAAAGGGGATCGGACCCTGCTATATGGATAAGGCGGAGCGCTCCGGCCTTCGCATTTATGATCTGGTGCATCCCGAAGTTTTTGCGCAGAAGGCAAGAATTACCGGGGAAATCAAAAACCGCCTGCTGACGGATTTTTATAAAGAACAGCCTCTGGATCTGGACGCGATCATTGAGCAGTATATTGCCTGCGGAAAACGCCTGAAGAACTATGTGGCAGATGTTTCCGTGCTTGCCTACAATGCCATCCGCGAGGGCAAAGAAGTGCTGTTTGAGGGCGCACAGGGTACCCTGTTGGACATTGATGTCGGCACCTATCCGTATGTTACCAGCTCCCATCCTATTTCCGGCGGCGTCTGCGTCGGCAGCGGGATCGGCCCCACGCTGATTGACGAAGTGATCGGCGCCGCAAAGGCCTATACCACCCGCGTCGGGGAAGGGCCTTTCCCCACCGAGCTGTTTGATGAAATGGGAGATAAAATCCGCAATCTCGGCCATGAGTTCGGTACGGTCACCGGCCGCCCCAGACGCTGCGGCTGGTTTGATTCGGTCATTATGCGCCATTCGGTGCGTGTCAACGGGCTGACCGCCATCGCCCTGAACAAGGTGGATACATTAAGCAATCTTGGAACCCTCAAAGTGTGCGTGGCTTACAAGAAGGCGGACGGCACCATCATCCGTGATTTCCCACCAACAATCGATGAACTTGCCGAGTGCAAACCGGTTTACGAGGAAATCGAAGGGTTTGAAGGAGACCTGTCTAAATGCAAATCCTATGACGAACTTCCCGCCGCCTGCAAGCATTATGTGGAAAAGCTGGAGCATATCTGCGAATGCCCGATCAAAATGGTCGGCGTAGGGCCTGCGAGGGACCAGAATCTGGAGCGGTAATTCCTGACTATAAAAAAGCCCTTTGCGGCTTGCGGCACAGCCGGTATCCGAAGGGTATCGGCTGTTTTTTATCAATAAACTTTCTACAGAGAGGGCTGCAATGATGAACTATGACTGGCTTGACGAATACTGCTTATCCAAAAGAGGGGTCCAGAAAGAGTTTAAAGCAGATTGGAACGCGACCCGGTATATGCTGAACGGTAAAATGTTCGCCATGCACGGCGGGGACAAGGAAGGAAAACCAATTATCACCGTCAAACTGGACCCCATGTTCGGACAGCTGTTGAGAAACCAGTACCGTGACATTGTCCCCGGTTATTATATGAACAAGGAGCACTGGAACTCCCTTTATCTTGAGGGGGACGTTCCGGATGAAGTTTTGAGGGATATGCTGGATCAGGCATATCAGATTGTGCTGAAATCCCTGAGTAAAAAACTGCAGACGGAAATATGCGGCTAAACAGGAAAAAAGAACCGGCGGGGCGCTTGCCCCGCCGGTTCTTTTGTTTTATTTTAAAAAATGGCATTTATTTGTAGTTTGGGGTTTCGGAAACATAACGGCGGTTTTTAATATGATGTACTGTAGGGTCCCATGCGATCCTCATCCTGCAAGAAAGGAGTACAATATGATGAACAACCGGCAAATGGTCAGTTATCTCGACGCCTATAAAAGCAGCCATGATATTGACCAGTTGAAAAAAACTTTTTACAGTCTGGGCGAAAAAGACCGGAAGAGAGCAGCCGCACAGCTAAACGACCCAAACCTTACGTTTCCTACGTTCTATACGCTGCTGCCGGAAATCGATACGCTGGACTTATATCCCCTGCTGAATCTGCGCAATACAACAGCATGTAAAGTTTGTTCCAAAGCATTGAGGAATGAAGTCCTCGCGGAGCATCTCAACACTGCAAGTCAGGCAACCAATGAGCAGAACTATCATGTGTTAAAATGGATGTTTAACACCGGCTGGAGGGAAGACGGCTTCAGCAATCAGTTTGATCAGGTTCTGGATGTAACAACGGCGCTCCTGATCAAAAAATATAAAGATCAAAGCATCCTTCCAACAGTAGTCAATGAAATCTTTGAACGCAACAGAAAAGGGTACTATATCCATGATTTGGTATGGTGCTTTTATGAAACGCGCAATCCTTATGCGTTAAAATTAGCGGCACGCTATTTGCGCTCCAATAATCCGGAGGATGTAAAACTGGCAAGCGAACTTTTGCACTATACGTCCGAGGAGGAAGAAGAAATTCACGGAAACCCGGAAAGAAAATATGAATCCTACCTGAACTGGTTTCAAGAAAACCAGCCATATCTGTATTTTACAGGAGAAAACCTGCAGTGTTCCAGCGAACCGCGGGCTTTCAAAGTAGACCTCGACGCAAAATATCTTTCCAAAAAGAGACTGTCGGCAAGTCAGAAAAAGCCTTACTCGCTGACAAAATTTGAACAGGAAAAGCTTGAGCAGTTCCACCAGACAAAAGACTCCGACCGAAAGCTGCTTGCAAAATATTCCAAGCAAATTTACAGCAAAAACCCGCAGCAATGGAAAGAATGGATGCACGCTGATATCAATCAGCAGGTAAAATACGCGAAAGGCCAAGGGAGGGAAGCGCAATGATCTTCATCGGGAATCAGCAAATTGATGTTTCCACCATCAGCAGCGGTTATCCTGCCGGCAGCGTTGAACGGGAAATCCTGACAAAGATGAATGCAGGCAGTGAAAGATATGAGTACAGTACGGTCGCGCAGCTGCAGTTTGAGCTGAAGCTTCGCAGGGAAATTATCAACGCGGCAAATGAGCTTTACCGAAGCCGGATGGCTTTTAAAGTATTCCGGGATTCGATATGCAACCCCCGCTATTGGAACCGCATGAATGACGGCGGTTTTTCGCTCAAGGAAGGCGTCCGCCCGAGTGAGGCAATTCAGGATATCTTCATAAACAGTTCCCTCTACGGAACCGAATGTGCCACCGCAATGGTGATCGTTTATTACAAAGCCCTGCTCAACGTTTTCCCCGCAAATCAGTTTGACAGAATGTTCCCAAAAATCTATTTGATGAACTGGCACCAGATTGATCCCCTGCTAAGGGAAATCGGTCTGATGAGAAGCGTCAGCGATTTCCTGCCCGGGGACCGGCTATACTTCATGAACCCGGATGTCGACCCGACAACTCCCGAATGGCAGGGCGAAAATGTCATTGATATGGGCAACGGGCTCTATTACGGACACGGTATCGGCAAGTACAACGCAGCGGTCATCATCGATGCCTTAAATCAAAACCGGAAAGAGGATGCCGATGAATCAGCCTATCTGATGGATTCGGCCGGGCGTCCCAATTTTAAAAAGTTTGCTGATCTATACGAGAGAGGGCTTGCAGCCGCTTAACAGGAATGGCCGGCTTGCTTTGCCCTTTGTAAAAATAGAAAGCCTATGCGGTATGATCGATTGCCGCACAGGCTTTTCATTCTGATTATTTGGTTTTCAGCGCAGAATCAAAGGCTGTCTGGGAAGCGCTGAAATTGATTCCGCGGACATAGGCACAGCTCTCTGTGGCGCCGAATTCACGCTCCATCCCGCTGTCTTCCCATTCCACGGAAAGAGGGCCGCTGTATCCCATCTGGTTCAGCTCCCGTATGATTCCGTCAAAATCGACATCCCCGTGCCCAACGGAGACAAAATTCCAGCCGCGGCGCGTATCGCCGAACATCAGATGCGATCCCAATACACCTGCGCGCTCGTCTCTCGTGATTTTCACATCCTTCATATGTACATGATAGATACGGTCGGCAAAATCGCGCAAAAAAATCAGTTCATTGACTCCCTGCCATACCAGATGGCTCGGGTCATAATTGAGACCAAGCGTCTCCCGATAACCGAACTTTTCCAGCAGGCGTTTGGTGCTGTAATAGTCATAGGCAATTTCTGTCGGGTGCACTTCTAGCGCAAATTTCACACCGCACTCATCGAACACGTCAAAAATCGGCGTCCAAAGGTCATAAATCTTTTGGTAGCCATCCTCCACCATCTGTTCCGTTGTCTGTGGATAAGCATACCAGAAACTCCAGATCGGGCTGCCTGTGAAGCAGGTCACGACTTTGACGCCCATTTTCTGTGCCGCCCTCGCGGTATTTTTCATTTCTTCAACCGCCCAGCCCCGGATCGCCTCCGGTTGGCCCGCCAAAGCCGGCGGCGCAAAATTATCCAGCCGCGAATCCCAGATATCCCCCACGCACTGGCCTGTCAGATGGGCAGACAGCGCATAACATTCCAGCTGATGCTTCGCGAGCGTTTCTTTCAGCCATGGGATATACCCGGCGTCGTTCAGCGCCTTGGTAACATCAAAATGCGCGTGGCAGGCAAGCTCCAGCCCTTCATAGCCCATTTTCTTTGCCAAAACGCACAGTTCCTCAAGTCCCAAATCCCCAAACTGCCCGGTTGCGAGCGTAATTGGTCTTGCCATACGAATTCCCCCTTATGATTCAACAGTCATAGTTTTTCCGGTTTTCGCAGACTCCATTGCCGCAAATACCGCTTTCATGGCGCTCAGCGCATCCTCGCCGGAAATTTCCGGCTGCGTCCCATTGATCAGGCTTTCCATAAACAAATCAATCACGCCGGATTTTGTCTGGTGATCATTTGTCTGAATTTGGTCAATCTCATAAAATGTGCGCTGCCCGTCCCGCGATTCCACGACCATCGAATAATTGGGATCGGCATAAAGCCTCATGACCCCGTCGGTTCCGTAGAGTACAGTGGAATTCTCTTCACTGCCGTAGTTAGTCCAGCTGGCGGTCATCGTACCGACGGCTCCGCCGTCCATTTTAAAAATGCAGATTGCGTTATCATCCACTCCCACAAGCATTCCATCCGGCCCGCGCTTATCAATTGTGCTGACAAATGCCTGCACCTCTTTCACCTTTTGCCCGGTCAGATACTGAATCAGATCGGTTTTGTGAATGCCAAGGTCTGCCATAGCGCCGAGCATAGCGGATTTCTTATCGAAAAACCAGGTCTGTTTTCCGTCAATCGCCCAGTTTTCCGGGCCGCTGTGCGCAAAAATCGTCCGGAAGGTCAGCACCCGGCCGATTACGCCCTGCCGAATCAGGTCCCGGGCCTTGATATGCGCTTTTGCAAGGCGCTGGTTGTGCCCGACCATTAAAAACCTGCCGCAGGCTCTGGCCGTATCCACCATTGCCTGGCAATCCTCAAGTGTGGTCGCCATCGGTTTTTCGCAGAGCACATGTTTCCCCGCTTTCAAGGCCGCGATTGCGATTTCCGCATGCGTCACATTGGCCGAACAGACGCTGACCGCGTCAATCGCGGGGTCCGCCAGCAGAGACTGATAGCTTTCATAAACCGTTCCCCCGTATCGGGATGACAGTTCCATAGCCCGTACCGTGTTGATGTCATAATAGCCCGCAAGCTTTGCCTGCGGATGCGCGGCATATTCCGGAAGATGCCGCACCTGGGCAATCTTGCCGCAGCCGATGATGCCGATTTGAAACATACTCCAACCCCCAGTTATTTATTTTTCTTTTTGCTCTGCGCCAGCACGGCAATGATGATGATAATCCCCCTCACCAGTCCGTTGAGGAACGGCGGCACATTTGCCATAATCAGCACGGTATTGATGATGCGCAGCATTAATACGCCCAGGAACGTGCCGATGATCTTACCCTTCCCCCCCGACATGCTGGTGCCGCCGATTGCGACAGCCGCAATCGCGTCCATCTCATAGCCGTCTCCAGCGCTTGCCGCCTGAATTGCCGTCAGGCGCGAAGCAAGCAGAAATGCGCTTAAACCGGACAAGAGCCCCGCATAGGAAAAAATCAGGAATTTTACCCGGTCGACATTGATGCCGGACAGCCGGGCAGACAGTTCATTGGAACCGACGGCGTATACATAACGTCCAAATTTGACGTGATTCATCAGGAGGCTTGTGATCACGGTGATCATCACAAAGAAGAGAAGCAGATTTGGAAACCCCAGTGTTTTTCCCGCCGCCACCATCCGGAAGGACTCATACATTTCGCTGCTGACGGTAAACGGCCCTCCCTGTCCCAGCTGGTTGATAATCGACCGGTAGGCGGACATGGTCGCCAGTGTCACAATGAACGGGGCAATATTGCCTTTCGTAACCAGCAGCCCGTTGACAGCGCCAAGCGCCAGCCCCATGGCCAGACAAAACAGCATGGTTAGCAGAATGCTTTTTGTAGCGTTGAGCACATAAACGGAAAGTCCCGAAATAATCGCAACAGTCGAGCCGGTGGAAAGGTCGATCATACCGGCTGTGATGACCAGACTCATCCCCATCGCACAGATTCCAATGATCGCGCCCTGAACAAACTGGTTGGTTAGATTGTTCCAGGACAGGAACGAGGGATTGACACAAACGGCTACAATCATCAGCAGGATAAACGAAAGCCAGTGGCTGTAATTGGTGGTAATATTGCGCCAGCGCAAACTCATGGATTCTTTTGACAGTTCCAGCTTATTCATCTTCGCACCTCCAAATTAGACCCCGTGGAATATGCCATCATGGACACTTCCGTCAGGCTGCTTCGCGGAATGTCCCCGTTGACGCGCCCTTTGTACATCACAATACAGCGGTCCGCGATATGCCAGATTTCCGGAAACTCTGTGGAAAAGACAAGGATGCTCTTCCCCTGCCGCGCAAGCTCCACAATCAGCTTGTAGATCTGGTACTTTGCGCCCACGTCGATTCCCTGCGTCGGGTTATCCATGATAAAAACGTCGGCATCGGTTTCAAGCCACCGCCCCACGATCACCTTCTGCTGGTTGCCGCCGGAAAGGGAAGTAATCGGGTCCTTTGGGCTGTCAACTTTAATTTCCAGCTTTTTTCTGTTTCCCTCAAAGCTCTGGCGCTCTACTTTTTCATGAACAGCCATCCCTTTTCGGATCACAAAACCAGCCATTGAGTGGTTGTTCTGAATGCTCAAGTCCGGAAAAATCCCCCGCTCTTTCCGGTTGCAGGGCACCATGGCAATTCCGCTGCGCATCGCATTGCGGATTGTCACCGGTTTCAGCCTGCGCCCGTTCAGTACAATTTCTCCCGTGCTTGCAGATGCGCCAAACAGCGCCTCGGCCAGCTCGGCGGACCCTGCCCCCTGCAAACCCGTAACAGCGATCACTTCGCCCCTGTGCAGTTCAAAGCTGACATCGTGAAAGGTCTTTCCCGTCAGTCCCCTGACCGACAGAACCACTTCGGTATCCGCCGGAGAGCAGCTATCGTCTTTCAGATTTGCGTCTACAAACGCTTTTCCGATCAGCAGCTCCGTTGCCCCGTGTTCGTCAATCTCGGCAAAATGACCGCTCTGAATGAACATCCCGTCACGCAGAACCGTATATTTGTCGCAGACGGCAAACAGCTCGGGCATTTTATGCGAAATATAAATAAAGCTGACTCCCTGCTGTTTGAGCGCGCGCATGATTTCAAATAGGTTTTCAATTTCATGGTTGTTCAGCGCGGTCGTCGGTTCATCCATAATAATCAGTTCCGAGCGGAACAGCAGCGCCTTAGCAATTTCCACCAGCTGCTTCTGCGCCTGATCGAGCTGGGAAACAACGCTTACGGCATTGATCTTCACGTTCATGCCATCCAAAACTTCCTGTGCCCTGCGCGCCATTTCTTTCTTGTTGATGAGGCAGCCATTCCGAAGGATTTCTTCACCAAGATACATATTTTCGTAAACGGTCAGGTCGTTGCAGAGATTCAGTTCCTGATGGATAAAGCGGATGCCAAGCATGGTGGATTTTCTGGGGGTCATGTGCTCCATTTTTTTGCCGTCGATAAAAATCTCCCCGCTGGTGGGAGGGAAGGTCCCCGAAAGCACATTCATCAGCGTCGTTTTGCCGGCGCCGTTCTCCCCCAGAAGGCCATGAATCTCTCCCGGGCCGACAGAAAAGCTGACGTCTGTCAGCGCCTTGACTGGCCCGAACTCCTTGCTGATTTGTTTCATCTCTAAAAACATTGCTGCACAGCCCTTCCTTTTCCTCGGTCGTCACGGTCTGCAAACAAAAGGGCCGGCCGACAACCTTCGGCCGGCCCGATCATCCTCAAACAGATGCGGTATCAGATGCTGTAACGTGTCTGATATTCCTCGGACTGCATATAGGCATCCACATTGGAAGCATCCACCATCTCTGTCGGAAGCAGATAGTGATCCTCCAGCGTCTTGCCCTGAAGCACTTCCACGCCCTTATCCACCGCGTCGCGGATCATTGCCGGGCTGAAGGTATAGGTCATCAGCGACAGCCCTTCGACACCGGAATCTTTGAAGATGGTAACATTCTCTTTACGCCCGCCTACGCCGGAAAGCAGACGGATATCCAGTTTCGCGGAGCCGTTATAGTTCTTGATCGCATCGATGATTCCCAGCATCGGTTCGTCATCATGGCAGAAAATGCCTTTGATCGATTCAATTTCTTCCGGGGTCTTGGTGTTCAGGAAGTTTTCCATCTGTTCCATCGCGGTCTGGCGCTGCCAGCCGGTATCGAATGCCTGAACGATCTGGAAGTTCGGGTCGGCGGTTTTCTGGAACCCATTGCTGCGCTGCATCGGAACGGTCGAGGAGTCGCCCTTGAATTCCAGCAGACTGACTTTGCCCTTGGCAAGGTCGTCTTTGAAGAAGTTGTTGAAGTAGGTGCCGGATTCCTCACCGATTTTATCGTTGTCACCCATGATCCAGCAGGTGGGGGTAAACCCTTCGATCAGGCGGTCATAGATGATGAGCGGCACGCCCGCATCCTGCACCGCCTGCGCCGCGCTGCGCAGTTCGTTTCCGGTGATCGGCCACAGGACGATACAGTCCGGATTCATTCCCAGAATGGTTTCCACCGCGTTGGACTGCTCGCTGCTCTCCGCGGCGGTCATGAATTTGTAGTCAAAGCCGTACTTCTCCGCCATCGCCTTGACTTCCATTTCCGCGTGTTTAATGCTCTCCGCCGTAAAACCGTGGTCCGCGCTTGGCGTCACAACGCCCAGCATCTTGCCTTTCAGGCTTTCCCCTTCACCGGCGGAAGCAGCCTCGGAGCTGGACGGCGCCTCTGATTTTGATTCCGGAGCGGAAGATGCCGGCGCGGGAGCCGCACTTGATGCGGGAGCCGCCCCACCGCAGGCTGCCATGGAAACGCTTATTGCCGCTGTCATCAATAGTGCCAATAATTTTCTCATTTTCTTTCCTCCTAAATAATTATTCATCACCAGCTTTATAAAACGCCGATGAGTCGCGCAAAATTAATTTATGCTCCAGGAACACCGCCCCGCCTTTTTCGCCGGTCGCAATCTGACGCAGCAGCATTGTGGCGCTCACCTTCCCCAAGGAGTAGCAGGGCTGGGACACCGTGGTCAGCATCGGCTTGAACATCGAAGCGTATTCCACATCGTCAAAGCCTACCACCGTAAGGTCCTGCGGCACATCCAGCCCCAATTCATTTGCCGCGCGGATAGCGCCAAGGGCAATCATATCAGAAATGCAAAATACCGCTGTGGGGCGGTCTTTTAAACAGAGTAGTTCCCACACAGCCCTCACACCGCTCAGAAAATTATAATCATCATCCGCATAAGCTAAATACCGTTCATCCGGCTGCAAACCCGCCTGTTCCAAAGCACTTTTATAGCCTTCCTCACGCTGCAGGGTGGAGATAAAGCGGTTTGTACTGCCGACAAATCCAATTTGCCTGTGCCCGAGGTTCAGCAGATGGCGCAGCACCTGGCGCGCGGCCTCAAAATTATCAATCGAAACATGCGGAATTTCTTCATCCCCGCAATATTCACAGCACTGGACGACCGGATAGGTTCTCGCCAGCTTGGTGACAGTCAGGCTGTCCCTTTCCGTTGCCAGAAAAATCGCGCCGTCGGCCCTGCCGCTGCGAAGCAGATTCAAAAACTCCTGCTCACGCGTTTTATCCGAATTGGTAATGCACAGGATGGTGGTGTAATCCTGCCGGCGCGCGGTATCCTCAATTCCGGAAACAATGGAAGAATAGTACGGATTGGTGATATTCGGAATCAGCACCAGAAGCATGCGGCTTTCTTTTCTCCGCAGATTACGTCCCCACACATTGGGCTGGTAATGAAACTTGGCAATCGCGGCGTTAACCCGCTCGGCGGTTTCAGCGGTAACGGTTCCTTTTCCATTGATTACGCGCGATACGGTTGCCACCGAAACGCCCGCTTCCTTTGCAACATCAGCTATTGTACTCATAAAGACCCCTCTCGATCATGTAAACGATTACGAAAAATTTACATGGTTACCCCTGTAAACCACTTCAATTTTCCTGTAAAGCCCCTCATTTTACAGGAAAAGGCTTTTCATTTACACTAGCCTTATTTTTCCAAAAAGTCAATAGCAGTTCGATATTCTGACTATTTTTGCAATTATGTAATAGATTACAATTAAATGATTCGATAAAATCCGATTTTTTAGTAGTTTCTAAACAAATTATTACCGGTTTATGTAATGGATTACATTGACAGTATATTGATTTGAACCGATAATGTCAACATGATTCCCAATTATTTTTTGATATTTCCTTTTTTTCTATATGGTTTCTATAATATGCAGTTGATTTTTATGCACTTTACCATGACTAAATGATGCAGCAACATGTCTGATCTGAATAGAGACAGAAAAAGAGCCCGCTTTTGCAGGCTCTTTTTTACTGTTGACATCAATTTTTATTTTTCCGGGAATTCTTCCTGCAGTTGGTCCCGCACAGTCTCGGATTCGGTATCCACAATCGGCAGGGCGCCGCAATAGCAGTAACTGTGCAGATAGTCACCCTGCAAAAACGAATCGTTGGGTTCCCCCGCTTCCAGCCGGGCGCTCCCCCCTAGTTTACTGACATTGATTCGGGCTGTGACTGCTGCCGTGTCAATCGTGTCGGCAATCGCCGTAATGCCGGTCCGCCGCGGCCCGATTTCCGTCGGGCAGAAGATGCCGGCGCGAGTATTGGCCGCGATTCCCGCATAGCAGGAATAAACCGTATAAATCTGCTGTTCATCCGCCCGGCAGCGCAGTAAGTTGCACACGATACCCGCCCTGGAATCCGGCACCGCGATGATCTGCGCCCCAAGCGCCTTGGCAATCCGGAAATTCTCAAAGTAATAAACGTCGGAACCGATAATGACGCCCAGCTTTCCCATCTGCGTATCAATGATCTCAATCTGGCTGGAGGGCTCCACACCGAGCTGCCGGTCCAGCCCGACAATATTCGTTTTTCCCTGTGCACCGACGGTACTGCCGTCCGGCGCAAAAACCATACTGCTGTTGATCAGGCTTCCCTGTTCAAGCAAAAGTGTGGTACCGGCGACCAGATAAACCTTTTTCAGCCGCGCAATGGTACTGAAGGTGTACACATAGGTTTCATAGATCATATGATGAAACGCTTCCAGCATCCATTTCGCCCATTTGGGATGCAGCCTGAGCCCATCGGGGTCAGACAGGCCGCCTCCCAGAACCGTGCGGCGCAGCAGCGATTCCATACCGGGCACAAGCGTCAGAGGCGCAAGCCCGATATATTCGGGGAACACCACCATCTGTGCACCCTCTTCCACCGCCTGTGCGGTCAGGGACAGCATTTCATCCAAAAACTCCCGCAGATGATGATAACGGCGGTGCGTAAGCTGCACTGCGCACACCCGCACAGTCTCCGGCGTGACGTATTCCAGATTGTTTTTCGGTTCACCCACCCTGGACTCCAAATAATCCGTAATCTTCTTGGGGGTTATACGGAAGGACATCCAAAATGCGAGCAGATTCAAAATCAGTTTCCACATCTGACTATCTCCCCAGTTCAGCGGCATAATTCTGCACAAGCCGGTTATTCAGGCCCTCGATGATCTGGAATTGGGAGCGGATGTCATCCAGCCGGACCAGATTCAGTCCGAACCTCAGCGGAAGGTTGCGCGTGCGCCGCACCAGATAGCCGTCTTTGCTGCGGGTGAGCGGTGCGGGGCAGGCTACCGCGCAGTTCCCGCACATAATGCCTATGACATATAGATTATTGGTCTGCGCCGCGTTCCAGACAGACGCCATCAGGCGCTGGGGGGTGTCATCCACCGGATCGAGATGCTGGATGCTGACTACAACATCGGCACCCTTCAGCGCGGCTGCCCGCACTGTTTCCGGATGCAGGATATCCGCGTCCACGCAAAGGCAGAGATTCCCCAGTTCGGTATGCACCACCTCCACCTGATCCGCCGGTTTCAGCGTTCCCCGCATCGGCATTGCAAGATGGATGGCCGGCTGGCGGCAAAGCGGGTTTCCGTCCGGCCCGAAGAGCGCAAGGCAGAGGTTATCCTTATGCACGACCAGCCCGCTGACAAGCCAGACTTCGTGGCGTTTGGCGTATTCGGAACAGCCGCGCAGATGCCGGTTGACCTCCGGCCGCCCTGCATGCACGGTGTCATCAGACAGCAGAACCAGGCGTGTTCCGTCGGACGGCGGCTGCCAGGGCATTACCACTTCCGTTACCACATTATCCAAACCCGTCCCCCACTTTCGACAATTTATTTAACTGACATTATACCGTTTTTCCGATTAAAATGCAAAAAAATAACGAGCATAATGCCCGTTATCAGGAAAAATAATCTGGAGATAAAATAAAGGAGGGGGGATTAACATAGAAACGTTTCGTTTCTGAAAAGATTATAGCATGGAGTATGCCTACAATGGTGAACAAATTGTGAACGACACAATATATTGTAGATAATCGACTTTTTTCACCGTATTTTGCGCAATGTTTTGAAAAAATCAGAAAGCGCCGCCGCGCATTCCTCCGCCATAACCCCGCCCGTTACCTCCGGCTTATGATTAAACGACAGGGCATTGAAATCACAGACAGACCCGAAGCATCCCGCTTTCGGGTCACTCGCGCCATACACCAGCCGCCGGATGCGCGCATTTACAATCGCGCCGGAGCACATCGGGCAGGGTTCCAGCGTCACATACAGGTCGCAGCGGTGGAGCCTCCAGCCGCCCAGTTTTCTGCATGCGGCATCAATCGCTTCCAGCTCGGCGTGCGCAAGCGCATTTTTTCCGGTTTCGCGCCGGTTAAAGCCGGTTCCCACAACCTCGCCGTCACACACGACCACGGCCCCCACCGGCACCTCGCCGAGAGCCGCCGCCTGAGCCGCCAGCTCCAGCGCCAGCCTCATAAAATCCGTGTCCGTCATTATTTTACTCCTGCTATCTGGTAAAATTCAAAAAAGTCACCCATATCATCAACAGTACCATGACCACTGCGGGCAGCGTCGACCAAAAATATCCGTGCAGTTCCGCCGTATCCAGCGGACAGCCGGGACGCATCAGTTCCAGCTGCACACGCCGGACCCCCAGCAGGTAGATCAGGCCTGCCGCACACGCCGCCAGATAAACCAGCCATAGCGCGCTTTGCACGAGAAAAGCTCCCATATCCCCCATATTCTCCACAAAAATGGATAATAGCACCGCAATCAGATTATTAACAAAATGGATCGTCATAGAGGTAAAAATGGAATTGGTTTTCACCATAAAGTAGCCCAGCAGCAGCCCAAGGAGCAGCGCGTTAGGAGCCTGCACCATGTTGCGGTGCAGCATAGCGAACAGAATGGAAGAAATCACAATCGCAAACCCGTCGCCATACCTGCGTAAAGAGCCGAGCACAATCCCCCGGTGGACAAGTTCTTCCACAACAGCCGGCAAAACGGTCATGTTCAGCAGATACAGCAGGGCCACCAGCGGCTGTGAAGGCAAACCCGTCGGAAATTCCATCGGATAAAGCCCGAACAGCGAAAAAAACAGGCTGACCAGGGCGGAAAGCAGTACGCCCGCCACGGAAGCGCCCAAAGCAATCCCCACACAAGACGCAAGCACCGGCGGGTCAGGACGGTCACAGGGAATCTCCCGGAAACTGAAATGCACCAATTTGGCATATGCCAGGTATGGAAGCAAAAACGCCAGAATGTATAGGAAAAAAGTAAACAGTTCATTCGCCAGATCAGTAAGCTGCGGAAACTCCCAAAGCAGCGGGGAAAGCACCCATGAGGCTGCTGTCTGAATGACGTAGAGCAGCAGCACATTCACGATTACAGTCAGTGCGAGAAGCCCACCCTGCGAGCGCAGGCTATTTTTCCAGCCGAGTTTGATGCGGAACCGTTCATAGTCTTCCCTGTTGCCCGGCTCCATTGAGTTGCCGCTTTGAGGCGGCAGCGAGTATTCCTGCATAATGTTACCCCGAATCTATCTGTTCTATCTCAGGCCATCAGGCCGTATTTTATAAAGATACAGTACAGTATATCATATTTTATGAAAATCTGCACCATTCCCTTGACTTTTTTCTGATTTTCCTGTAATGTAAAATATACTATTTTTATCCATTATTAAGCTTAGGAGGGTATCACATGCAGGGACTCAATGCTGTGCAGCACATCAGTTTTCTTCTCGTTTTTCTGGAAGGGCTGCTATCCTTCTTTTCGCCGTGTGTACTTCCGCTTTTGCCTGTCTACATGAGTTATCTGGCGGGCAGCGGCGTAAAATCCCAGAGCGGCGAACCCCTATATCCCCGCGGGCGTACCCTGCTTCATACCCTGTTTTTTGTATTGGGCATCTCCTTTGCATTCTTTCTGCTTGGACTGTCTTTCTCGGTTCTCGGCCAGTTTTTCAACGCGCATAAAACGATCTTCACCCGAATCGGCGGTATTGTGATTTTGATACTGGGGTTGGTACAGGCAGGCTTCTTTGACTTAAAATTTCTTTCGCGGGAGCGCAGATTTCATCTGAACCTTGCCGGAAAATCTGTAAATCCCTTGATCGCTTTTGTAATGGGATTCACTTTTTCCTTTGCCTGGACGCCCTGTGTCGGTCCGGCGCTCTCCTCGGTACTGATCCTCGCCTCCGGCGCAAAAAGCGCTCTGACCGGGAACCTGCTGGTTTTGGTTTATACACTGGGGTTTGTCCTGCCATTCGCATTGCTCGGCTTCTTTACGACCCAGGCGCTCGCTTTTCTCAAGCACAGGCAGAATCTCCTGCGCTGGACCATCAAGGCCGGCGGCGTGCTGCTGATTCTGATCGGCTTTATGACCTTCACCGGCTGGATGAACGGCGTGACAGGCTATCTTTCCGGAGTTCCCAGCCCTGCCTCGTCAGAAAGCAGCGCAGCGCCTGAAAATGCCGGTTCTCCCGAATCCGGCTCATCATCGGAAGAGGAATCCATGCCGGTTGTACCCGCACCGGATTTCACTCTGACCGACCAGTATGGCAACACTCACACGCTGTCGGATTATCAGGGAAAGGTTGTATTCCTCAATTTCTGGGCGACATGGTGCCCTCCCTGCCGGCAGGAAATGCCTGAAATTGAAGAACTCTACAAGGAACTGGGGCAAAATAGCGATGATGTGATCATTCTGGGAATGGCAAACCCCAAGTCTGCCGATGATCCCTACAACCGGGAAAAAGATTTGGACGGGGTTATTCAGTTTCTCTCCGACAACGGGTATACTTTCCCGGTGGTCATGGACGAAACCGGCGAACTGTTTGCGCAGTACGGAATCAGTGCGTTCCCCACTACGTTTATGATTGATACGGACGGAAACGTCTTCGGATATGTATCGGGCGCGCTGACCAAAAGTATGATGGAGAGTATCATCGAACAGACCAAGGCGGGCAGATAGCCCGCCCGCTCTAGCCCGCACAAAAAACAAGTCACTGCGCTATCCGGACGCAGTGACTTGTTTTTTAATACTTTGACAGCACCCAGGGGTGATCGAAAGGGAACGATCGAGTGGGTTGATGAACAAAGCGATTGCCTGTCTTACGAACTTTGAGAATCAAAATCCGCTGAAAATACTATACCAAAAAGCGATTCCCACTTGTTATCCGATGTTCCAAAACGCATAAAATTTGTTCTGAACCGCATTGAATAAATAGGCATTTCCCAGACTCTTTCATCAGATGCATAAATGTAAATTTACGACAAAAACATGGCGGTCCGAATCGACGTTTATCTGCAGGAACCCGCCTGTACTTTCCACAATCTGCTTCGTGGAAGCAAGCCCGATTCCGTGCTCGGGCTGGTCGCTTTTCCGCGTAACAGGAAGCCCGTCGGCCAGCTGAATTGTTCCGGCAAATGAATTGGAAAGCTTCACCGTCACCCAATCGCCGCTGACGCCGCTTTCAATCCGGATAAACCGCTTTCCCTCCCGCACCTGCTCACATGCCTCATACGCGTTATCCACCAGGTTTCCGAAAATGCGGCAAAGCTCAAGATCGCTCAGGCCAAGACTTTCAGGCAGATTGACGACCGCTGAAAATGAGAAGTCTTTTTCCTTGCACCGGTTGGCGCATTCCTGAAGAATGGCGTCAACCACAACATGGTTGGAATACTGGACGTACCGCAAAGAGCGCTCCATCTCCTCGTTCATCTGGGAAAGCAGGCGCAGCGCCTTTTCCTGCGAACCGATGTCAACCAGATGCCTTGCCGTTTCCGCCATGCGCTTGTAATCATGTTTAAAGGCGCGCAGGCTGCTGATATATTTGGTGTACTGCTGATAGTGCACCACCTGTCTTTGCAGCTGTTTTTCCACCTGCCTGGTTTTCAGTTCATATTCGATATAGGAGCTGATGTCTATGGAATACCAGAGAACCACATACAATGACGCCTGCGCTACAAGGCTGGTAAGCATGTGAAACAGCGAAGTCCAGATTTGCGGGAAATTATAATAATAGATATAAGTTTCCAGCAAAAGATAGGCCAATAACAAACACATACTGGTGCAAACCAACCGGGCCTGTGAGCGGCAGCGCAGCAGCATTTTTAACCGTTCAACCGTCACCAGTTTCCGAAATATCAGCAGGATTGCATCGCAAACCGCAAGCGCCCAGAAAATCGAAAGTCCATATAAATACGGATCACGCACCAGCATATACATGTTCATGCCGAATAGCAGCGCCATCAGCGGAATGATAACACCATGCAGGCAAAGCAATGTATAAATGAAAATTCCCCCAACCAGAAAGCCGTGAATTACCCCCCGGTGGAAAATAAAAATAAACTCATTCACAAAAAGGCCAAATGCCAGCAGATAAAGAACTGCCAGCGGAGCGCCGGCCCATGCCGCACAGAGATCTGCCAGCGTATTTAACAATATAAGCGCCCAAAGCATCTTATTCGTATGCTGCTCCGAGAAAAACTGGCGTTCATAAGTAAATACATGCAGATAAAAAAGCAGCAGAGCAATTCCCGCAAGCAGGCAAATAACCCCGAATTTTGTCATGTAGCCATCTCCTATCTGATCATGCCTTCACTTGACAAAAAGCGTGACAGTTCCTGTTTTACCTGTTTCACATGGGTACGCCCCAAAGGCACCTGTTCTCCCCCGGTCAGCTCCAGTTCCTCCTGCCCAAGCCGGCGGATGTGCGATACATTGACTAAAAATGCGCGGTGAGAACGCACAAAGCCTTTTTTCAGCAGCCGGTTTTCCAGTTCATCCATGCTGGAATAAAACTCATATTCGCCATCATCGTAATGAACGGTAATAATGCGTTTTGTCACTTCGAAATATGCGATCTGGCGGATTGGAATCGCCAGCCGCTCGGAACCTCTGACGCATTCAAAAAGTTCACCGGAATTCTGGCTGGAAAGCTGAGCCGCCTTCAGGAATACCTGTTCAAACTTCTCATCGGAAAACCCGCCTTTGATCAGATATTGCAGCGGAGCCGCATCAAAACTTTCAAATACATATTCTCTGCTGTTGGTGAGAAAAATAATCTGCGCATGGTTTCCCATCGCCCGCAATCTTTTAGCCGCCTCTATTCCGTTGATTGCATACATCTGTACATCCAGATAAATAATATCCGTGTACCAGTTATCTTCCAGCGCAAACAGCATGGCCTCCGCACTGCTGAAACATCGAATCGCCAGTTCCAGTTTGTGTTTTTTTGCCAGCCGGTCCAGCATGGACTTGTAATTATCCAAAATTTCCGAATCGTCGTCACACAAAATAACGTGCAACATGTTGTTTATCCCCCCATGTTTCGTTCCTTAACATCCTATCATAAAATGAATTACTTGAACAGTAATTTTTCACAGCTTTTCCGCTTCAAATCTATTAGCACTCAATATGTAAGAGTGCTAATTTTTACAGTTCAGAAACAATTTCTTCCCTCTTTTTTAACAAATGCTATCTATACTATAAGCGATGAAAGAAATAAAAACCTAACTTCACAGAAAGAAGATGGTTGCGTTGTGCAGCAGAATGATCGTTCATCTACTCGTTTAAGATTAAACAAACAAAACTGATAAATTAAGGAGGTTTTTTCTATGTTTGACCTGATGCCTTTTGACCGTAAAACCAGAAACCTTACAAATTATTTTGACAACTTCGAAAAAGCCTTTTTCAGCGATTTCCCGTCCATGTTTTCAGAAATGCGCACGGATATCCTTGACAAAGGCGACCATTTTCTCCTGCAGGCGGATCTCCCGGGCTTTACCAAAGAGGATATCCATATCAGCCTCAACGGCGATACTCTTACGGTATCCGCAGAGCACAACGATGAGAAGGAAGAAAAGGATAACAGCTTCATCCGCCGCGAACGCCGGTATGGTTCCTTCGCCAGAAGCTACGATGTGTCCGGTATTGATACGCAGGACATCTCTGCCGCTTACAACAATGGGGTTCTGGAGCTTCGGCTGCCAAAAGCCAATCCCCAGACCTCACAGCAACGGCAGATTGACATACAATAAGCATTCCTCAGGAAAAGGTCCGCGGAACGTACTCCGCGGACCTTTTCTCTTGCATTTATCTGCAAAAGACCTCGTTTTCGACAAATTTTTATGTTATACTAAAAAAGAGGTGATGTCATGCCAAACGACAATAAAAACGACAATAAGTTTGCAGTATTAATCGACGCCGACAACATATCTGATAAATATATTAAAATCATTCTGGACGAAATTTCCAATGATGGGGTTGCTACTTATAAACGGATTTACGGGGACTGGACCAAACCGGCCCTCGCTTCCTGGAAAAATGTACTGCTGGATTATTCCATCCTGCCTATTCAGCAATATAATTATACCTCCGGAAAAAATTCTACCGACTCCTCGATGATCATTGATGCAATGGACATTCTTTATTCCGGACAGGTCAACGGATTCTGCCTCGTTTCCTCGGACAGTGATTTCACCCGTCTGGCAGCGCGACTGCGGGAATCGGGCATGATCATTGTCGGGATGGGGGAACGCAAAACGCCAAAGCCGTTTATCTCCGCCTGCAACCGGTTTAAATATCTTGATATTCTTGCTACCGCCGAACCGTCCGCGCAGACAAAGCCCGCAAAGCTGCCTGTCTGCAAAGAGCCCTGCAAAACGAAACCGGTGGTTGCCCCCCAGACTTTCCGCAGGGATACACCCCTGAACCTTTCCCCCGCGGCACCCGAGCCGCTTCCAAAAGAGGATATGACCGATCTGGAAACGATCAAGCAGGCGATCCAGACGATCGCTGCCGAAAATTCCGACGAGGACGACTGGATGTTTATCGGCACGATTGGGAATCTGCTGGTGAAACGCTATCCTGATTTCGACGTGCGTAACTTCGGATTCAGCAAACTGACGCCATTTATTGAATCGCTCGGCTTGTTTGATATTAAAAGCGTCCGGACACAGGACAGCGGGGTAAAGCTAATTTATGTAAAACCCAAATAACAAAAAAGGACATCCAGCCTAGCGGCCGGATGTCCTTTTTTAATAGCGCTCGACAGAATCTATTGTCACACGCGCATAAATCAGTTTTTCCGGCGCGGGTTTTTCCGCGCCGATTAAAATGGCGTTCAGCAGAATCTGCCGCGCCTGTTCCAGCGTTTCGCCCTTCGAGGTATACAGACGGGCAATCGTCTCGCCCTCAGTGACTGACTCACCAATTTTTTTTGCAAGCACAATGCCGGCGCTCGGGTCGACAGCATCTTCTTTGCTTTCCCTTCCCGCGCCAAGCACCGCCGAGGCGATCCCGCACTGTTCGGTCTGCATCCGGGTAATATACCCGGAACGGGGCGCCTTTACTTCCGACAGGATCGGAGCTTTGGAGAACTTTTCGGGGTCGTCCAGTACAGACACATCCCCGCCCAGAGCGGCCGCCATGCCTTTGAGCTTTTCAAAAGCCCTGCCGCTGGATACAGCCTCCTCCGCCAGCTTCCGGCATTCGGGCAGGCTGCCTTTGCCCGCCAGCGACAGCATATTGGAGGCAAGCTGCATGCAGACCTCTGTCAAATCGGCGGGGCCATGGCCTTTGAGCGTTTCCACCGCCTCGGTCACTTCCAGCGAATTCCCGATCGCATGGCCGAGCGGAATATCCATATCGGTAATCAGCGCTACCGTGCGCCGCCCGTTATGCTCGCCGATCTGCACCATGGCCTGCGCCAGACGGATGGAATCCTCCAGCGTTTTCATAAACGCGCCGCTGCCCGTTTTAACGTCAAGCACGATGGCGTCCGAACCCGCTGCCAGTTTTTTGCTCATAATAGAGGAGGCAATCAGCGGCAGACTGTCGACCGTTGCCGTCACGTCCCGCAGGGCGTAAAGCTTTTTATCGGCGGGTGCGATATCACCCGTCTGCCCGATAATCGCAAGTCCCACTTCCTGCACGATGTGAAAGAAGCGCTCCTGCTCCACGCTGACCGACAGCCCGGGGATAGACTCCAGCTTATCCAGCGTCCCCCCGGTGTGCCCGAGTCCGCGCCCGCTCATCTTCGCCACCGGCACCCCGCAGGCAGCGACCACCGGCGCGACCACAAGGCTGGTCTTATCCCCTACGCCGCCGGTGGAATGCTTATCCACCTTGATGCCGGGGATTGCGGACAGGTCCACCGTATCGCCGGAATGGGCCATCCGGTCGGTCAGCACCGCGGTTTCGCGCGGCGTCATCCCGCGAAAATAAATCGCCATCATCAGTGAAGAGACCTGATAGTCCGGAATTGTGCCCGCGGTGTAGCCCTCCACAAAAAATGTGATTTCTTCGTCGGACAGTTCTCCGCCGTTGCGCTTTTTCATGATGATATCATACATGCGCATCTGATTGTGCACCTTCCTTTCCCATATCATTTCCCTTTTGGTTATCTTCCGCCCTTGTCATAGGGGATTCCCTCGGCCCTTGGCGCCTGGGAATTTTTCGATGTGAACGCCAGCACCACCAGCGTCGCCACATAGGGAATCATTTTATAAATGTCATTCGGTATTTTCATTGCCGCGAGTACCGGGATTCCCGAATAGGCCGACGCAATTGTTTTCATCAGGCCGAAGAAGAAGGCCGCCATCAGAATTTTGGACGGCTTCCACTGTCCGAAAATCAGCACTGCCAACGCAAGGAAGCCATACCCGGCCACTGTCGCGTTAAAGTTGGTGGAGGTGGGAATGACGAACACAAGCCCGCCGATGCCCGCCAGCGCTCCGGAAATCGCCACGCCGGCATAACGCATCCTGTAAACGTTGATGCCTACGGAATCCGCCGCCTGCGGGTGCTCGCCGCAGGAGCGCAGCCGAAGCCCAAACCTCGTTTTATAAAGCACCATCCACGACACAATTAAAATTGCAAACCCAAGATAAGTGGTGATATAGGTATTTTGAAACAGCATGGGCCCGATCACCGGAATATTCCCCAGCACCGGAACCTTTTCGATGCGGAACTGATTAACAAACGGGATCTGCTGCACGGTGCGGATCATGCGCGCCACATAGATCGCGAATGCGGGCGCAAACATGTTGATTGCCGTACCGCTGATGACCTGGTCGGCCTTCATATTGATTGAGGCGTACGCGTGCGCCAGCGATATAATGACGCCCGTTGCCGCCGCAATCAAAATTGCCAGCAGCAGGACCGGCTGGCCGGGAAGGACCGTCTGGAACACGCTGATAAACAGGATGCTGGAGAAGGCACCCATGATCATGATGCCTTCCAGGGCAATGTTGACAACACCGCTGCGTTCGGAAAACATACCGCCCAAAGCGACAATCAGCAGAGGAATGGAAAAATACATGGTCTGCTGCACGAGAAAATATAACGTATTCATGAGGCCTGTCCCCCTTCCGCATTCAGTTCCGCATTGGCATTCGGGCCGTTTTGATTCCTGTGGGCAATACGCGAACGGATAAAGCCTTTAAGCAGAAGCGCAAACGCGCTGAAATAGATGATGACAGCAATGATGATTTCAATGACCTGCGGCACAAAATCATAAAGCTGCATATTGAAGCCGCCCACGTTCAGATAGGCAACAAAAATCCCCGCAAAAATGATCCCGATGGGATTATTCAGCCCAAGCAGCGCGACCGGAATGCCGTTGAAGCCTTCCGCGGCCAGAACATCCAGCACTTCGATTCCTTTGCCCGAACCTGCCAGATAGAGCAGCGCGCCTCCCAGCCCCGAAAGCGCCCCCGCAATCACCATGGAATAGATGATGCTGCGCTTTTCATTCATACCGGCGTATTTGCAGGCATCCATATTATAGCCGCAGGCTTTCAGTTCGAACCCGAATTTGGTTTTATCCAGCACCACATAGATGACAATTCCCGCGATGACCGCCAGGAAAATACCCGCGTTAACGCTGGAAGAGCTGTTCCCGGTTTTAAAAATCAAATCCAGCCCCAGCTTTGGAATCACAGCGGTGGATGCGACGCGTTTTGTCTGATTTTTCAGCGAGTCAAAGATCGTTTTGGTAATCGCGTAATTCACCAGATACATTCCCACATAATTCATCATAATACAGGAAATGACCACGTTCACATTACGGTAAGCCCTGAGAATCCCCGGCAGCAGCCCCCAGATTCCGCCTGCCACCATGGCGGCGACCAGCGCTGCAATCCAATGCACGCCCGCGGGCAGGAACTTCCACTGCACGCCGACATAGACCGCCGCATAAGCGCCCACAATAAACTGCCCCGGCGCGCCGATATTGAACAGACCGGTCTTGTTAGCGAATCCCACCGAAAGTCCTGTCATAATGATGGGAGTTGCAAAGTAAAACACCTGCCCCATATTCTTCCTGTCGACGAAACCGCCCATCAGAATGGCTTTGAATCCGCCCAGCGCCTGAGAGGGATTGGAGATCAGCAAAATGACGAACCCCACCAGAAGTCCAACCAGAATCGCCATAAAAGAGGACAGGAAGCTGGTGACTCCTTCGCCGTGCAGCCACCGGCTGAATTTGTTTTCCTTCACGCCTGATTCCCCCTTTTCGATCCGGCCATATACAGCCCCAGTTCCTGAACAGAGACCTGTTTCGGGTCCAGTTCCGCTACGATTTCCCCCTCATAGATCACCAGAATCCGGTCGCTGACATTCATAACCTCGTCCAATTCCAGCGAAACGAGCAGAATACCCTTTCCGGAATCACGCTCCGCGATCAGCTGTTTGTGAATGTACTCGATTGCGCCGACATCGAGTCCTCTGGTGGGCTGCACCGCGATCAGCAGGTCTGGATTGCGGTCAACCTCGCGGGCCACAATCGCTTTCTGCTGGTTTCCGCCCGACATGCTGCGGGCAACCGTATTTGCGCCCTGGCCGCTTCGGATGTCAAACTTTTGAATCAGCCCGTTGGCATAGTCATTGATCGCATCAAATTTCAGCATCCCGCTTTTCTGAAACCGCGGGGTAAAATAAGTTTGCAGCACAAGATTATAGGCAAGGCTGTAATCCAGCACCAAACCATGACGGTGTCTGTCCTCCGGAATATGCCCCATCCCACTGATATTGCGCTCGCGGATAGAGGCATGCGTAATGTCTTTTCCATTCAGGCGGATGGTTCCCTCGTCCGGCCTGATCAGCCCGGTCAGCGCGTATACCAGTTCGGACTGTCCGTTGCCGTCGATTCCCGCAATGCAGACAATCTCCCCCGCGCGCACAGACAGCGAGACATGGTCCACCACATTTTTCCCGGTGGCCTTACTGCGCACCGTTAATCCCTCGGTTTCGAGAATCACTTCGCCGGGCTGGGTCTCTCCCTTTTCCACCTGAAGGCTGACCTTGCGCCCGACCATCATCTCGGACATCTGCTCCATAGAGGTATCCGCCACATCAACGGTACCGATGTATTTTCCTTTACGCAGAACTGTGCAGCGGTTTGCCACTGCCTTGATCTCGTTGAGCTTATGTGTGATAAACAGGATGGACTTGCCTTCGGCTGCCAGCCCTTTCATAATTTTCATGAGTTCTTCAATTTCCTGCGGGGTAAGCACTGCGGTAGGCTCGTCGAAGATCAGGATTTCATTGTCGCGGTAAAGCATTTTCAGGATTTCAACGCGCTGCTGCATGCCAACCGTAATATCCGAAATCAAAGCGTCCGGGTCCACGCGCAGCCCATACTGGTTGGATAATTCCACCACACGCTTGCGGGCCTTGTCCATCTTTAAAAACCCGTTTGCGGTTGTTTCCACGCCTAAAATAATATTTTCCAGTACGGTGAAATTGTGCACCAGTTTAAAATGCTGATGAACCATACCGATTCCAAGGTGATTTGCATCGTTCGGGTCTTTGATATGAACTTCCTGCCCATTCTTCTTAATGACGCCTTCCTCCGGCTGGTACATGCCGAACAGTACGCTCATCAGGGTGGATTTTCCTGCGCCGTTTTCCCCCAGCAGAGCGTGAATCTCTCCGCGGGCGAGCTGGAGCGTCACATTGTCATTCGCAATGATACCGGGAAACTCTTTTGTGATACCCAGCATTTCAATAATATAGTCCATTCCTGTTCACCCCTGAATACAAATTTTTAGAATGTCCTTTTTCTGGCTGTTTTGAAAAATGAGGGATGCAATTTTTCAAAGCCGCCAGAAAAACCGCCGCGGATATAAAAGGGCGCAAAAGCGCCCTTTTATATCCGTATGGAAAAATCCGCTTATTCTACAACTGTTACTTTTACAGCCGTGGTAGCAATATCGGTGACCTGCTTCTCGGTATCTTTCATAATGTTCGAGGCAATGCCGTCGGTATCGGCAACCAGAGCCGCATACAGTTTGTCATAATCCGCCTGGGTGAACTTTTCAAACTTGGAGGTGTCCATCGGCAGGGCGACACCTTCATTGGTAGCGTCAAACACAAGATTCTGGCCGCCCGGGAATTTGTCGTCATAGAACTGGGATACGATGGTATAAACCGAGGCGCCAAGGCCCTTCATCGCAGAGGTAATAACCGTCTGGGACTCGGGGGACTGGTCAACGTCAACGCCGATGACCTTGCCGTTTGCCTGCTCGGCAGCCGCCATTGCGGAGTTGCCGACCGCGCCGCCGCAGGCGAAGATGACTTCTGTGCCGGACTGGTACCAGGATGCCGCCAGCGTCTGAGCTTCAGGGGTCGCGTCAAATCCGCCGGTATAGTGGTAGTTCATGGAGATTTCCGGAACGTTCAGCTCTTTTGCCGCATAGTCGGCGCCCTGCACAAAGCCGTAGCCAAAGCGCACAACCGCGGGAACCGCCATGCCGCCCAGGAAGCCCAGCTTGGTGTTGCCTTCTTTAACAGCCGCATATCCGGCAAGGAAACCGGCCTGTTCCTCGGCGTAGGTAATTCCTACGGTGTTGTCGCCGGTCTTGTAGTTATAGTCCGCATCGTGGGGGTTGCCGTCGATGAGGATAAACTTGACATCCGGATACTGGTCCTGCGCGATATAGACCGGCTCCTCGAACAGGAAGCCCGGCGTTACAATCACCTTCGCACCGCCTTTTACAGCCAGTTCAATCGCAGACAGGTAAGCGTCGTTGCTCTTTTCGGTGGGCTTATAGTATTTGTGGGAGATGTTTTTCTCCTCCGCATACTTTTTCAGCCCTTCCCAGGCGCCCTGGTTGAAGGATTTGTCGTCAATCGTACCGATATCGGTAATCAGCGCAAGTTCAAATTTGCCGTCCTCGCCCGCGGATGCGGTCTCGGAAGCAGCGGCAGAAGAAGCCGGAGCGGCTTCAGACGACGCGGCCGGCGCAGACGATGCGGCCCCGGAACCGCCGCATGCCGCCATGGATGCGGTCATGAGCATCGCGATTGTGAGTGCAAGAAATTTTTTCATTATCTTTCCTCCTATGTTTCAAGCGTTCATTTATTTTAAGGCGCTGTATCGCGTCTTAAAATCATCGGGTCAGGTCGGATGGGCCGAAGCTGTGAGGCAGCAGGTCAGCCAGTGTGAAAACCTGATAATGCTGCTCATCGGCAGCGATGATAATCGGAAAATCCGGCGGGCAGAATTCTGCGAGCACCTGCCGGCAGACGCCGCAGGGAAAGCACGCGGACAGCGGCCCGGCATCCTTGCCGCCGCCTACAACCGCAATTGCCTCAAATTCACGTTCCCCCGCGCAAACCGCGGAGAAAACGGCTGTCCGTTCCGCACAGTTTGTGGGGGTATAAGATGCGTTTTCCACATTGCAGCCGCGGTACACTGCGCCGCTTTTCGTCAGCAGGGCGGCGCCGACGGCAAACCGGGAATAAGGCACATAGGCGTTTTCACGCGCGGCGATCGCCTCGCGCACAAGCATTCCGTAATCCGGCCTCATTTTAAGAGCCTCCCCGCGAGCGATGTGCCGTCGGTTTCGGCGGTAACACCCAGCAGGGCCGCGGCTGTCTCGCCGATGTCGGCAAAGGTCGGTCTGGTTCCGAGGTCAACCCCGGCTTTGATAGCATCGCCGTAAATCACCCATGGCGTATATTCACGGCTGTGGTCGGTGGAGGGGGTGGACGGGTCGCAGCCGTGGTCTGCTGTGAGCATCAGCACGTCGCCCTTTTGAAGCAGCGGCAGCAACTCCCCAAGCCGCTCATCCACGCGGTTGAGCGCGGCGGTATAGCCTGCAATGTTATTGCGGTGCCCATATACCATATCAAAATCCACAAGGTTTACAAAACAGACCCCGTTCCAATCTTCCGAAACATGCTCAATGGTTTTGTCCATTCCATCATCGTTATTCACGGTACGGCTTGTGGAAGAAATCCCCTTGCCTGCAAAGATGTCATTGATCTTCCCCACGGCGATGGTATCCTTCCCCGCCGCTCTCAGTTTGTCCAGGAATGTGTCCCGTGGTGGGACCAGTGAGAAGTCATGCCGGTTCGACGTACGTTTAAATTCGGGATAAACGCCGATAAACGGGCGCGCGATTACCCTGCCCACACCGTGCTTGCCCTGCAATAATTCCCGGGCAATGCGGCAGTATTCATACAGGGATTCCGGGGGGACAACCTCCTCGTGCGCCGCAATCTGGAAAACGCTGTCGGCGCTTGTATAGACGATCAGTTCGCCTGTCTCCATGTGCTGCCTGCCGTAGTCGAGGATCACCTGTGTGCCGGAGTACGGCTTATTGCACAGCACGCCGCGTCCCGTCTTGAGGGAAAACTCGGAAATAATCTCCTCCGGGAAACCGTCAGGATAGGTTGGCATCGGTTGAGGGGAAATAATCCCCGCGATTTCCCAATGCCCGATCGTCGTGTCTTTTCCGGCGGAGGATTCCCGCATACGCGCAAACGATCCCAGAGGGCTGCCGGAAGGTTCTCCGCATCCGACCCCTTCGATATTGAAAATTCCCAGCTTCTGCATATTCGGGATTTGGAGCTTGCCCGACTGCCAGCAGGCGCGCAGCGTATTGCTGCCCTCGTCTCCGTAAGCGGCGGCATCAGGGCCTTCCCCGATTCCCACACTGTCCAGTACAATCAGAAAAACCCTTTTTACCATATGATTTCCCTTTCCGTATTCTAATACGTTCCGGACTGTCCGGAGGTCAGAATGGAAATGGCTGAGCTGGTACCGATACGTTCGCATCCGGCGCTTAAAAACTGTTCCAGATCAGCCTTGCTTTTTACTCCGCCTGCCGCCTTGATCTTTACCTTCGGCCCGATATGCTTACGGAATAACAGCACATCCTCCAGAGTTGCCCCGCCGGTTCCAAAGCCGGTAGACGTTTTGATATAATCCGCTCCGCCGTCGGTCACACATTTGCAGAGCGCGATCTTTTCCGATTCTGTAAGATAGCAGGTCTCAACGATGACCTTCAGGATGTGGCTGCCGGCTTCCTTTTTCAGTGCGGCTATTTCGGCGGTCACTTTATCGAATGCTCCGTTTTTGACGTCGCCGAGGTTGACCACCATGTCCACCTCGTTCGCGCCGTCCGCTATCGCCTGACGCACTTCAAACGTTTTCACTTCCGTTGTGTTATATCCCAGAGGGAACCCGATTACGGTACAGATGTTCAACTGGGGGTAAGCCTCATGGATACGCGAGATATAGGATGGAGGTACACACACAGAAGCCGTGCAGTATTGGACAGCCTCCTCGCAGAGCTTTTGAATCCCTGCCCAATCAGAAACCGCTTTCAGCAATGTATGATCAATATGAGGATAAATTTGACTGTTTTCCAACGAAAAATCCCCCCTGATGGTTCTCATAATTTGGTATTTCCATGCTATCACAGTTTATTCCCCATGTCAACGCGAACGATACGCCGGAAAACGACAAAAAGCCGGGTTTATACCCGGCTTTGGTACCCTTTTTATCGGTCGGTCAGAACTAAATGCTGCCGATTCTTTCATAGAATTCCTTCATGGCGTTGCAGGACGCCGCAAATTCCGTTTTTTCGTCCGATGTCATGGAGATTTCCAGAATATCAACCACTCCGTCACAGCCCAGGACTGCCGGAACGCTGGCATAAACATCCTTCTGTCCGTATTCACCATTGAGCCGGACAGACACCGGAAGAATTCTGCGTTCATTGTGAAAGATCGTCTTAACGATTTCGGCAAGGGATGTACCGATACCGAACTCGGTGGAGCCTTTTCCTTCCAGAACCACCCATCCGGCGCGCCTCGCCTTTTCGGCAACGTTTACAAGATCGATCCTGCCGTAAGTTTCGGGATACTGGCTCATCAGCGCTAAGAGCGGTTTGCCGCCGACGGTCACATTCGACCACGGCACCATCTGGCTTTCCCCGTGTTCTCCCATGACATATGCCTGAATGGATTTCTGATCAATATCCAGCTTCTGCGAAAGGACCCTGCGCAGCCTCGCGGAATCCAGCGCAGTAGAAGTGCCGATCACGCGTCTGCTGTCAAATCCGGTGCGCTCCTGCAGATAACGCGTTATCACATCACACGGATTGGAGATATTAATCAAGATTCCGTTAAATCCGGATTTCACCAGCGGCCCGATGATCTGATCCATGACCGCTATCGTATCAAAAAGCGTATCCACGCGGGTTTGTCCGGGCTTTGGAAGCGGCCCGGCGCTGATCACCACCACATCGGCATCCCCGCAGTCGCTCAGGCCGCCTTTCTGCACATCCACATGGTGAGGCAGGTATACCGTAGCATCGGCAAGATCCGTCGCCTGGGCGAGCGCTTTGGGCTGATCGACATCAATCATGATGAGTTCATCGCAGATTCCCTGCGTGGCCAGGGAAAGCGCGCAGTGGGACCCGACATGGCCTGCACCGACAATCGCAACTTTTCTGGGCTTAATTGTCATAATTGTTTCCCGCCTTTTCCATATCATATTTGTCGGCCGCGCAGATCTGAGCCGCCCTTATATGGTTTCATCATATTACGTCCGGACGCGGGAGTAAAGACACAATTTGCCATAGTCGGCCATGCCGGGAATAATTCTGGGTTTTATACAAAATTTTTGAATCATTGGCGTCAAAACCTGTTTGCATATTTCCCAAAACGAATCGATTCACCCATTTTACAGCAGAAGGGACAGCCCAACGGTGATCAGGCCGGAAACGCCGATCGCGATTCCGCTCATCGCCCCTTCCACCTCGCCGAGCTGCAGTGCGCGGGAGGTCCCCACCGCGTGGCTGCAGGTTCCGATCGCGACACCCGCCGCAACCGGATGCTTTACGCGGAAAACCCGGATCATCAAAGGCGCGAAAACCGCGCCGAAAATCCCGGTGCAGACCACAGCCGCGACGGTGATCGCCGTAATCCCCCCATGTGCGCCTGATATCTCCATGGCAATCGGCGTTGTAACGGACTTGGGAAGAACGGAAAAAACAAGCTCATCGGTCAGCCCGAACAGTTTGCACAACCCATAGACGCTGGCTACGGATGTCACGGAACCGGCAAGACAGCCGAGCACAACCGGCAGAAAGTGCTTCTTCAGCACCTGAATCTGGGCGTAAATCGAGGAGGCGAGCACCGCCGTTGCCGGCGGCAGCAGCATGGTAATCACATCCCCGCCGCGCTGGAAGGACTCCAGCGGAATGTTGGCGGTTTTCAGCAGAATGATCACCAGCGCAATTGCAATGAGCAGCGGATTGGCAAGTGGGGAATTCAGCTTGTGCTGAATCAGAAGGCCGGCCTGATAGGCGACAACACAGAGGATAATCCCGAAAAGCGGACTGTTGAAAAATTCAGTCATGCAGAATATCCTCCTTCCCGGCAAGCCCTTTGGACATGCCGCATTTGTTTTCCTCCGCTCTTCGGCAGACCGCCTCCTGCAGCAGAATCACGCCGTGGACGGTGCAGGCTGTAACGGCAAAGGTCAGCACCGTTGTAACCAGGCAGATGACCAGCAGCGGGAGAATACTGCCCCGCAAAGCATCCAGGCTTTCCAGAATCCCGACGCCGGACGGAATGAACAGCAGCGCCATATTTTTCAGCAGAAACCCGGAAAAATTCTCAATCTGCCGTGGTTTGATCAGTTTTATCAACAGCAGCAGGAAGAGCAGCACCATTGCCATCACACTCGACGGAAACGGGAACGGCAGCAGCGCGGCAAGCCCCTGTCCCGCAAGGCAGACGGCAAAAATCAGGCTGATTTCCAAAAGTAGCTTCATAAAATTCCTCTTTATTTTTCAAAAATCCTTATTATTATATCTCGTACGACGTGCGACGTCAATGTCTGCAACGCAACTGCCCTGCCTGAACCGTGCAAAGCAGCTGCGCATTACATATGAAAAATCAGGCGGCTCCCCTGCCGGTTCTTCACGACCTCAATGGAAGTCCCGATGCTTTCCTTGAGCGCCTCCACATGCGAAATAATTCCCACAAGGCGGCGGGACCCCTTTACAGTCGCCAGCACTTCCAGCGCGTCGTTAATCGACTGGGGGTCGAGGGAGCCGAACCCCTCATCAATGAACATGGCTTCCATGCTGATGCCCCCCGACTGCGCCTGTACCACCGCGGAAAGCCCCAGCGCGAGCGACAGTGAAACAAGGAACTTTTCCCCGCCCGAAAGGCTGGCCACACCGCGCCGCTTTCCGGAATTGCTGTCCAGCACTTCCAGATCAAGCCCCACCTTGCGGGCGCGTCCGGTTCCCTCCGAGGAACGGAACAGCTGATACCGCCCACCGTGAACCCTGCGCAGCAGGCGGTTCGCCTCTGCCGTCACGGAAGAGAGCATGATTCCCAGCACATATCGCCGCAGGCTGACGCCGCTGTCCCCGCGCAGCAGTTTCCCGAACCCGCTGAGTTTGTCATAAACTTCCCGCTGCCGGTCAAGCTGTTCTGTCTTGCGTTTAAGTTCGCGCGCGCTTTTTTCCCTGCGCTCCGATTCCTGCGAAAGCGCGCCCCATTGGGCATCCATATCCGCTTTCTCGCGTTCCAGCATTTCAACCTGCGCCTGACGCTGTGCCACATCGGGGGGCTGCTTTCCCTCCAGCTGTTGTGCCAGAACGGCAAGCTGCTCGTTTGCGGCTGTCTGCTGCGCGCTGAAATCGATCAGCTCCTGTTCCAAAGCCTTTAGCGAAGTGGAATCCATGGCCGCCGCTTTCAGCTCCAGGTGGTTCGCAAACTGATTCTCCGCAAGCAGCCGGCTAAATTGGGCCTCCTGCTCGGCGAGCTGTGCCATTGCCTGCTTTTCTTCGGCGCATAAATGTTCCAGCGCAGTTTTCGCTGATTCCGCTTTCAGAGCCGCCTGTGAAGCCTGTTCCCGCGCTTCCTGATACGCCCGTTCAAATGCTTCCGCCTCTTTTTTTAACGAAGCCATATGCAATTGAAGCGCGGCGCCGTCCGGGATTTCCGGGTCACGCTGGTCTGTGAGCGCCTGGAAGCGGGCGGCGGCGCGTTCCTTCTGCGCGGACAGCTCCACCAGCTTGTTCGCCGAGGTTTCCGCTTCTTTTTTCAAACTTTCCAGAAGCAGTTCCGCCTGCCGGAGCTGTTCCGTCAGCCCCTCCCGGCGGGCATTTTTCGCTTTTGCGGTTTCCAGTTCTGCATTGAGCGCGGCAAATTGTTCTTCGTCATAACGTTCCGACCCGGCGGCCTGTTTTTCCAGCGTTTCCAGTTCGCTTCGGGTTGCCGCGCAGGAGGCCGCCGCTTCGGCGCGTTTCTGACCGCAGTCCGCCAGATTTTTCCTCGCCTGTTCCGTAGCCTTCGCGGCGGCATTCAGAATTTCCTCCGTTACCTGATGTTCCAGCGGGAACTGCGCATTCTTTTGATGATGAACACTGCCGCAGACAGGGCAGGGTTCCCCCTCGCGCAGCTGCTGGGCAAGCGCAAAGGCTGCGTTTTCCATCCACAAAGCCCGCAGCTTTTCCTGTTTCTCTTTCGCCTGTTCCAGGCTAAGACGAAGCTGCGCTTCCTGCCTGTCGAGCCGGGCGCGGAGCTGTTCCGATGCCTCCAGCTTTGCGCACAGCTCCTGCCGCTTGTCCGCCAGCACCTTCCCGCGGGACATCCGTTCCGCCTGTTCCCGCAGGGCGGGAAGCCGCGAGGTGTAACGGTCGAATATCGTGTCGGATTCCTTCCGGATGGATTCTTCGCTCAAAAGCTGCCCCGCAAGGCGGCTTTGCGCACCGTCAGCCGCAGCGCGGGCTTTCTCCCATGCCGCTTCGGCCTGTCCTTTTTCAGCTCTTGCCGCGTCCAGCTGCCGGTAACTTTCCGCAAGCATCGTCAGGCGTGCAAGCAGGGTTTTCCGTCCTTCCTGCCGCGGTTCCTCCCTGTGAAGCGCTTCCAGTTTGCCGTCCGCGGCTGCAAGCGCATGCTGCGCCCCTGCCAGAGCGGCTTCTCCCGCAACTCTTTCAGCCCTGCGTTTCGCACAGGCGTTTTGCAGCGACTCCAACCGTTCCTGATACGGAAGCATCGCGGCCGCACGCCTTGCGCGCGCGGCCATCGCCGCTTTTTCCGTCATTTCATCCGCCCGCAGCGCAAACCCTGCGGCTGCCTTTTGAAGCTGCGCCCGCTTTTCGAATAACGCAGACAGCTGTATTTCGCTCTCCAGAAGCTTCCGTTGAAGTTCAAGCGCCCCGGCCAGCTCCCGCCGCTTCGCAGTTTTGGCCGCGAGCTGCTCTTTCGCTTCCGCCGCCAGCTTTTCCAATCCCGTAAGGTCTGAGGAACCGAACCCCTCCAGCACAGCTTTGATCTCAGTCTTTCGGGCATCCAGTTCCTGCCGCATGGCATTTGCCCGCGCACAGAGTCGTTCCGCAATCTCATGCCAGCGCCGGGCATGGAACAGGCTCACCAGGACCGCTTCCTTTTCCTCCGATTTTGCCACCAGAAGCCGTTCAAACTGCCCCTGCGGCAGGATCATGACCTGGCAGAACTGTTCGCAGGAAAGCCCGATCAGCTCCTGCGCCTTCTGTTCCAGATCCCGCGCTTTCGGATTCTCAAAAAACGGAATCCATACGCCCGCTTCGTCCAGAAATGCCGTATTCTGTTCCGGCAGGTATTCCAGGGAACCGCCGCGTTTTTTCCGGACGCGCAGGCTGCGGGTAAAGCGGTAACGCTTTCCGCGCACTTCAAAGAGAAACTCCACCATCGTTTGTGCGAGCGGCTGGGCGGAAAGGCAGCGCATGGAGGCAAAGTCACCCCGGGAGCCCCCGCTGCTGCGTCCATAGAGCGCAAATGTGACGGCGTCAAGCAAAACCGTTTTGCCGGCGCCTGTTTCGCCATGAATCAGAACCAGCCCGGAGGGCTGGAACCTTGTGAAATCCACCGTCTGCTCCTCGACATAAGGGCCGAACGCCGAAAAACGCACCGATACCGGAATCATTCTGCCTCAGCCTCCTCAATCTCCCGCGCCGCCTGCTCAAACCAGCCAAGCAGCTCCTCATCCGGTTCCTCCCCGGTCATTTCCGCGTAAAAGCGGCAAACCAGATCTTTTGGCTGTAGCGCGGACAGTGCTTCCACCGTCAGCTCACCGGAGTCTTTTCCTTCCTCCGCTTTGCCGGTGAGCAAAAGCAGATTCGGGTAATACTGCCGCAGCAGCTCCAGCCGTTCCAGCCCGGCAAAGCAATCGTCCAGTTCTATTTTCAGGTAGTCGTCCGGCCGGACGTCAAAAGGGGCCTGTTCCAGAATCCGGTCATAACCGCCTTTGATGACGCGCAGTTCGTGAACCGGGCAGACGGGAATCTCCCGCACCGACAGATCGGACGTATCCAGCAGGGTAAAGGACTTTCCCTGCCCGGCTTCCGAAAAGGAATAGCAGAGCGGCGTCCCGCTGTAACGTACCTGCGGCGCGGGATTCTGGGCGCGGTGCAGATGCCCCAACGCCACATAATCAAACCCTTCAAACACGTCGCAGCCCACCTGATTACTGCCTCCGACAGCGGCGGCGCGGTCGCTTTCCGAAAGCTGCGCACCCGCCGCGAAGCAGTGCGCCGCCAAAATATTGCGCTTGCCCGCCACGAACCTGCCGCGCATCTCCGCCGTTACCGCCGCCATGGCTTCCGCATAGCTTTTCACCTCCGCTTCGGGGTAGAGGGCGCGCACTTCATCGATATGAAAATAAGGCAGCAGAAAGATCGCCGCGTCCCCGACGATAACCGGCTGAATTTCCCTGGTCAGCCTGCCGGACACAAACAGCCCGGCTTCCCGTAGAAGGGATGCGCAGGAAGCGAGGCGCGCCGCGCCGTCGTGGTTGCCGGCACAGATGAGCACAGGGACACCCGCCCTCTGGCAAAGCGCAGTCATCGCGTCGTTATAAAGCCTGATGGTCTCGGCATTCGCCACCGCGTGGTCAAAAACATCCCCCGCCAGAATCACCGCTTCCACCCGCTCGATTTCTACCGTTTTCAAAAGCTGCCGCACCATTTCCCGCTGCTCGTCCAGCATGGAAACATGATACAGCGCCAAACCCAGATGCCAGTCGGATGTATGCAGGATGCGCATGTCGATTCCCTCCTGTTCCCGGTTTCGTACCCTCCGGAGTTTTGTTATCCCGGATTTTCTCCGGTCAGGCAATTAGCCGGGATATTCTGAATAAGATTATAGCAGAAACGGGAAACCGAAACCAGCCGCGCAGTCCGTTTTTATGAAAGCGCGCAATCATTTAACGCATCCGGATGTCCCGCTGAATCGTCTAAAAATCGGCAGAAATCGGCAAATAGCCAAATCATCTTGCACGATTCTTTGAAATTTGATATAATTATTACAAATTTGAATGGCAGGTGGGCAGATGGAGCTCTCTTTAAAAACTTCACAAAATCTAACGCTTTCGCCCCAGATGGAACTGTCTGTCCGCATTTTGCAGATGGACAGCATCCGGTTGACAGAATATCTCCGGGAAGTCATGCTGGAAAATCCGGTCGCCGAATTGGAATTGCCGCCCGAAAGGGAAAACCGGGATGAACTGGCAATCAAAAAAATGGAATGGCTGGAAAACCAGACCGTCCGTGAAAAAGAAAACGTCGGTTACTATGATGAGGACGACGGCATGACGGTGGAAAAAATGGCTGCCGCGGAAGGCGGGGAAGCCCTCGCTGATTATCTGCTCAGGCAGACTTCCTACTCTGATATTGCCCAAACCCTGCTGCCCGCCGTCCGTTACGTGATTGGATGTCTCGATGAAAACGGCTATCTGGCCATGTCAAAACAGGAACTGCTTGCCTCGTCCGATTTTTCCGAAGAACAAACTTCTCAGGCGGTTTCAGTCGTGCAGGGGTTCGACCCCGCCGGGGTAGGCGCCGCGGATCTGCGCGAATGCCTGCTCCTGCAGCTGGCGCCGGAGGATACGCTTGCCCGCCGGCTGGTGGACTGCCACCTTGAGGAGATTGCCAGAAACAGGATTGCGAATCTTGTGAAACAGTTACATACTTCGGAAACCGAGATTGAGAGTGCAATCCGCCGCATCCGGCAGCTCAATCCCAAACCCGGCGCGCTTTACAGCCGCACGGAAGCCCCGCGTTATATCACGCCGGACGTTGTGGTCACCAGCTTTGAAAACCAGTATAACGTTATGCTCTGTGAATTCAGCTACCCGGAAATCCGGATCAACCAAAGCTATCTTCGCATGGCGCAGGAAAGTGGAGACCGCGAGGTATCCGATTACATCAGCGGAAAAATCAGGCAGATCGAATGGATTCACAAATGCATTGAAAGCCGCAACAATACCCTGCTGCGCGTAGCAAAAGCGATTGTCCGCCGGCAGGAGCGGTTCTTCCGCTACGGGCCGCAGTACCTGAACGTTCTGCGGATGAAGGATGTCGCCGACCAGCTGGAAATTCATGAATCCACCGTCAGCAGGGCTGTACGGGACAAATATCTGCAGTGTTCACACGGCGTCTATCCGCTCAGACATTTCTTTGTGCGCGGGATGGAAAACTGCGCTTCGCCGGAAGCTCCGGGAGCCCCGGACGCAAAACGGCGTATTACCCAGCTCATTGAAGCCGAAAACAGTGCTCGTCCGCTCAGCGACCAGAAGCTCGCGGAGCTGCTGTCCGCCGAGGGGTTCACCATTTCGCGGCGTACGGTCGCAAAATACCGCGAGGAACTCGGCATCCCGAATTCCTCCGCCAGAAAATAGCAACAGGCACGGAGCGTAAATGCCTCCGCGCCTGTTATTTTTTTATACAGATACAAATTCCCGCAGGGCAGCGAGCCGTTTTGCGGCGTCCGTCATCCCCGTCTTGTAAAGCGCCGTCAGCTTTTTGAGGTTCTTTTCAAACCGGCTGATTTCCACAGGCTTTTCGGGCGCGATTACAATTGCCCTGCCCTGTTTTTCAAGACCGTGCAGATCGGCACGGGTTTGGTTATACGCCTCATGCCGGTGATCAAGGGTCTCCACCATGGCCGGATAATCCCGGAACATGCGGCGGTAGACAGGCCGGAAGCTTTCCGGACGTTTGACATAGCCCGCGTCGCGCGTCAAAACCACAATTACCCGATCGCAGCCGTCCTCCAGGGCCCTTTTCACCGGAATCGGGTCGGAGGTACCGCCGTCAAGATAGCTTCCGCCGCGGTAATGGACAATCGGCGAAAACACCGGAATGGAAGAGGATGCCCGCAGCACCGTGCAGTCATGGTCAAAATGCGATTTATCAAAATAGTCGGGCTTCCCGGTTTCGACATCCGTTACACCCGCTGTAAATTCACAGGGATTGGCGAAAAACGCGTCATAGTCAAACGGCTCAAGCCGGTTCGGGATTTCGTCGAATAAGAAGTCCATCCCAAACATGGATTTTGTTTTGAGAAAGCTCTTCAGGCTGACATAACGCTCATCGCCAAGATAACCGGTGTTGACCCGCAGGCTGCGCCCCCGCTGGCCGGAAATATAGGAAACCCCGTTGCAGGCCCCGGCTGAAACGCCGATCACATAGTCCACCATAAATTGGCTGTCCATCAGGCAGTCCAGAACACCGATCGTATAAAGGCCGCGCATTCCGCCGCCTTCCAGAACCAAACCTGTTTTCATTGTCTTTTCCCCGCTTTTATCTGATTATCCTTTATTTTACTAAATTTCCCCATGGATGTCCAGTGCTGTACAGAATTGCGGAATGATTGCCTTTTCGGGCAAGCTATGGTATGCTGAAGCAAGAATCACAATGGAAAAGGATGGTTGGATGAAACTGGCTTCTTGGAATGTGAACGGCCTGCGGGCCTGCCTGGGGAAGGGCATGCTGGAATCGCTGGCGTCGCTGGACGCGGACATCGTCAGCCTGCAGGAAACAAAGATGCAGCCCGAACAGGCGCAGGTCGACCTGCCGGGCTATCTGCAGTACTGGAACAGCGCGGAACGCAAGGGCTATTCCGGCACGGCGGTTTTCAGCCGCATCCCTCCGCTTTCGGTCTCTTACGGGCTGGGGATTGAGGAGCATGACCACGAAGGCCGTGTCATCACGCTGGAATTTGATTCGTTTTTTCTGGTGAATGTCTATACCCCCAACTCGCAGGACAAGCTGGCCCGCATCGATTACCGCATGCGCTGGGAGGAGGATTTCCGCGCCTACGTCATGGGGCTTGACGCCAGAAAACCGGTCATCCTCTGCGGGGACCTCAACGTCGCGCACGAGGAAATCGACCTGAAAAATCCGAAGACCAACCGGGAAAACCCCGGCTTTTCTGATCAGGAGCGCGCTAAAATGACCACGCTGCTCGGCAGCGGCTTCATCGATTCGTTCCGCCATTTTTATCCGGAGCTGACCGGCGCTTACAGCTGGTGGTCCTACCGGTTCAACGCTCGGGCAAACAATGCCGGTTGGCGCATCGACTATTTTTTGGTCTCCGCGCGGCTCCGGGACCGGATGCACGACAGCAGAATCCATCCGGAAATCACCGGAAGCGATCACTGCCCGGTGGAGCTGGAGATTTTCTGAAGGAGCGTTCATCATGCCGCAAAATTACAACGCGCTGACCCTCTCGCACAAAATGTTGGCGGAATTTGTGCGTCCCGGCGGCCTCTGCGTCGACGCGACGATGGGGCGCGGATTTGATACCGCCTATCTGTGCGGCCTGACAGGGCCGGACGGGCAGGTGCTTGCATTTGACATCCAGCAGGACGCGCTGGACAGCACCACCCAACTGTTAAAAGAGCGCGGGCTCTCCAATGCCCGCCTGATTCTGGACAGCCACAGCAACATGGAAGGGTATGTCAAGCCGGAAACGGCGGACTGCGTCGCGTTCAACTTCGGCTGGCTGCCAAAAGGCAACCACTCCATTTTTACGCGGGCGGAAACCAGTATCCCCGCGATTGAGGCCGCCATGCGGGTTGTCCGTCCGGAAGGGCTGATCAGCATGTGCATCTACTACGGCGGGGAATCCGGGTTTGAAGAGCGGGATGCCCTTCTCCGTTATTTTCAAACCATTGATTCCCAGTGTTATACCGTGGTGGTCAGCCAGTTTGTCAACCGCCCCAACTGCCCCACCATCTTCGCCTACATCATCAAGGAACTGTGAAAAAGCGGCTGCCCGGTCCCGGGCAGCCGCTTTCCTGCTCTGCTTCACGGTTCGCCATACCATGCATAGCGCGCCATATTGACACAGTGATCGTCCCCTACCTCGACGCCCTCCGCCTCCAGAAGCCTTTTCTGCTCCTCCGGCCCGCCGAACGCGAATTCGGGCGCGAGACGCCCATTTCGGTTCACCACGCGGTGGCAGGGGATGACGCCGGGCAGCGGGTTCTGGTGGAGCGCGCCGCCCACCGCGCGGGACGCCCGGGGATTTCCGCACAGCATCGCAATCTGTCCGTAAGATGCGACCCGGCCCTTCGGGATTTTCTGCACCGCGTCGTATACCAGTTCATAGAAGCTCATCTGATGTTTCCCCTTTTCACGCATCTGCTTGTTCAGACGATTACGGAATAGAGAAAGTTCTCCCACAGCAGACGCATCCCCTCATCCGTTTCGGGCGGCAGCAGCGCCATAGCCACTGTGTTCTCAACCCCGTCGTCCGTTATCAGCTGTGCATACTCTCCGTTAATCTGTCTGACAGTATAATAAACCGGCCCCATGCGCATCCTCCCAATTCCGGGCGGCATGCCCGGTTGTTTCTGCGGTTATTATAACATAATTACAAACCATTTTATGGTTTGATTCGCCGTAAAGCGGCGATAGCCGACAATGTCGGCTGGATTATGTTTGAACATCCGCAGCGCGGCACATCAGCGTGGCCACAAACAGCTTCGCTATTTGTTCTGCGGTTATTATAGCATAAATCCGCGGTTCCGCCAACCCGCGCGGGCTGAAAACATGGGGATCACTTTGGCGGCGGCAGAAATAATTTCGCGGGATTTCTTGCACAGGAACGGGAAAAATGGTAAAATAATTTGGTTAATGCTTTGTGACCGCCTTTCGGCGTTATACAGCCGGTATGTCCGGGTGGTTTACAGGTTGGAGGAATTTGATTGTCTGACTATATTGATGAAATAAAACGCAGGAGAACCTTTGCGATTATCTCCCATCCGGACGCGGGCAAAACAACGCTGACGGAAAAATTTCTGCTGTACGGGGGCGCCATTGCGCTGGCCGGCTCGGTCAAAGGGAAAAAGAACGCGCGCCATGCCGTTTCCGACTGGATGGAAATTGAAAAACAGCGCGGAATTTCGGTTACATCCTCGGTGATGCAGTTTAATTACGAGGGCTTCTGCATCAACATTCTGGATACACCCGGACATCAGGACTTCTCGGAAGATACCTACCGGACACTGATGGCGGCGGATTCCGCCGTCATGGTCATCGACGCTTCCAAGGGTGTGGAAAATCAGACCCGCAAGCTGTTCAAGGTCTGCGTCCTGCGGCATATTCCTATCTTCACCTTTATCAACAAGATGGACCGTGAGGCACGCGACCCGTTTGATCTGCTTGAACAGATTGAGCAGGAGCTTGGCATCCAAACCTATCCCATGAACTGGCCGATCGGCTGCGGGAAAGAGTTTAAAGGCGTTTATGACCGTAACCGGAAAGAGGTCATCAAGTTTACCGCCGGCGAATTCGCAAACGGCCAGCGCGAAGTTGAAAAAGAGGCGTTCCAGCCCGGCGACCCCCGTCTGGATGAGTTGTTGGGCGAACATCTGCATCGGCAGCTTTCGGACGATATTGAGCTCCTCGACGGGGCAAGCTATGACTTTGACACGGACGCGGTGCAGAACGGGCAGCTGTCTCCCGTATTTTTCGGATCTGCGCTCACAAATTTCGGTGTGGAACCGTTTCTGGAGGATTTTCTCCGCCTGACAACTTCGCCCCTGCCCCGTCAGGCGGGTGAAGATACGGTCGACCCGTTCGACCCGAATTTTACCGCCTTTGTATTTAAGATTCAGGCGAACATGAATAAAGCGCACCGTGACCGTATCGCGTTTATGCGGATTTGTTCCGGTAAGTTTAAAAAGGGCATGGAAGTCTGGCATGTGCAGGGAAACAAAAAAATCAAGCTTTCCCAGCCGCAGCAGCTGATGGCGCAGGAACGTGAAATTGTTGAGGAAGCCTACGCCGGTGACATCATCGGCGTCTTTGACCCCGGCATTTTTTCCATCGGGGACACCATCTGCATGCCGGGACAAAAGCTGGAGTACGCGGGTATCCCGACCTTTGCGCCGGAACACTTCGCCCGTGTCACGCAGGTGGACACCCTCAAGCGCAAGCAGTTCATCAAGGGCACCGCGCAGATTGCGCAGGAGGGCGCTATCCAGATTTTTCAGGAACCGCTCAAGGGCATGGAGGAAGTCATTGTGGGCGTTGTCGGCGTCCTACAGTTTGAAATTCTGGAATACCGTCTGAAAAACGAATATGGCGTAGATATCAGGCGGGAGAACCTCTCCTACCAGTTTATCCGCTGGATTGAAAATGACTACGAGGAAAGCGACCTGAAAAAGCTCGACCTCACCTCCGATACGAAAATCGTGCAGGACTTCAAAGGCAATTTCCTGCTGCTTTTCACCAACGAATGGAATATCCGCTGGGCGCTCGAGAAAAACCCCGACCTGCGCCTGACCGAATTCGGACGCTGGTGATGATAAACAAAAGCGCACTGCCCGGTATTCAGCCGGACAGCGCGCTTTTCGTTTTTATGGAATTCTTACAGACAAACCGTGTCCGGAGGTCAGGCTTCATAGCGCGTCTTTTCAGGCGTCCAGTCTTTAATCACTTCGCCCATTTCCGCGGCTACCCGTTTGGCGCCTTCCAGATCATGCTCCAGATAGTTCCCGCATTCCGACTCGGCGGCTCCCGGAATGTCCCCCTCGAAAGCGGCTACAAATGCAAACGACTCCTGCAAAAGCCTGATGACGTCCTCATGGGACATTTTATCGCGCACGAGGAAATAGAACCCTGTGCGGCAGCCCATGGGTCCCACATAGATGATGCTGTCGCTGAACCGGCTGTTGCGCGCGTAGGTGGCAAACAGGTGCTCAAACGTGTGCAGCACACCGTTTTCCAGATAGTTTCCGCAGTTCGGGCGCCGCATACGGATATCATAGGTTACCACGTCCCCATCCACGCGAGAAACATAGACGCCCGGCTTCAATTTTGTATGATCGACGCAAAAACTGGCAATTTTATTCATGGCAGTTCCTCCAAATAAGTCAGAATTTCCGCATACCGCCCGCAGAGGCTTTCCAGCGACTGTGCGCAGTTTGCGGGGCTTGTGGAAGGGAGCGGAATCGCTTCCCTGCCGACATTTGGCCGGATATAACGGTTGTAAAGCGCAAACGCCTTTGTCCCAGTGGTAAAAACGGCGCGGATGTCCGCGGCCCGCAGAATCGGCGTAAGATCGTTCGGGACGGCATCCCGGATACTGGCGTCCCCCGCCCCTTCAATCATGCACGAATGAAGTACGTCCCACAGCGCAATCCGGTTTTCCAGCATGAGCGCCCGTTTTTCCTCCGTAGTCCGGGGCAATGGACTTTTCAGGATAGACGCCATCACCCGCCAGAACCGGTTCTGCGGATGCCCGTAGAAAAAGCCCGCTTCCCTCGACTTGGGCGACGGCATGGTTCCCAGAACCAGCACGCGGGAGCGCGTATCGTAAACGGGGGAAATCTCATGGACAATACGCTCCGGTTTTCCGCTCCCCGTCATTTCAGCCGGACGGCTTTCAGAACCTGGGACAGCGCATGGGAAGCGGCGACATAACGGATCAGGTCGCGCTCGGCGGCATATCCGCGGCCAAGCTTCAGCTCAATTACATCACTGTGCCATCCGCTGCTGACTCCCACATAGACCAGCCCGACCGGTTTTTCAGCGGTGCCGCCGTCAGGGCCGGCGATTCCGGTTGTGGAAACGGCGATATCCGCCCCTGAAATCCTGCGCGCGCCGTCCGCCATTTCGCGCGCGGTCTGCGGGGATACGGCGCCGTATGTTTGCAGCGTTTCATGGCTGACGCCCAGCACCTTCTCTTTGATTTCATTGGCATAGCTGGTAACGCCGCAGTCAAATACCTGCGAGCTTCCCGGCACATCGGTGATGCGCTTGGAAAGATAGCCGCCGGTACAGCTTTCCGCCGTCGCAAGTTTCAGCCCCTTCTCCTTGAGCGCGCATACAACCGCGGTCTGGAGGTTGTCCACATCCACGCCGTAAATCAGATCCGGAAACCGTTCCTGCAAGTCCTTCAGGACCGGCTGCATCAGCGCTTCCGCTTCCTCCTCGGTTTTGGCGGAGGCGGTGACACGGAGCATCACTTCCCCTTCCTTGGCATACGGCGCCAGGGTCGGATTTTTCATGGCCTGCATCTGATCGCGCAGCTGATATTCCAGCGCGCTCTCGCCGATCCCGAAGAAATAGATGCAGTGGGAGCGGAACACCTGATGAGAACGTTTCATCAGCCACGGCAGAACCTGCTTTTGGAACATCGGCTCCATCTCACGGGGCGGGCCGGGCATCATGACCGCTACTTTTCCGTCCTTTTCCAGAATCGCGCCGGGCGCGGTCCCGTTATGGTTTTCCAGCACAATACAGCCTTTTGGCATCATCGCCTGCTTGAGGTTGTTTTCCGTCATTTCCCGGCCCACCTTTTTAAAAAAGGCAGTCAAAAAATCCGCAGACGGCTGGTGCATTTCCAGCGGCATGCCAAAATATTCGGCAATCGTCTCCTTGCTCAGATCATCATAGGTGGGGCCGAGCCCTCCGGTGGTGATGACAATATTATTACGGGAAAAAGCGATATCCAGCGCCTGCTTCAGGCGTTCCGGGTTATCGCCCACGACCGTATGGTGATACATGTCAATGCCGATATCGGCAAGCCCGCGGGAAATCACCGCCGAGTTGGTATTGACGATGTTTCCCAGCAAAATTTCAGTTCCGATACAGAGAATTTCGGCTGAATCTTTCATTCGGTTTCACTCCATTTCTTTCGCGGTTAGCGCATTTATTATACCACGAATAGGTGCAATCAGCATTCTTTTTTTCGAATTCATGTCTTTCCTCCGCCGGCAATTGGCATTCCGACCTTTACGGTGAGGATAGGTATGTGCTATAATACATAAAAGATGCTTATTTAAACGGTTATGACGCCGTTTTTAATAAAGGAGTTTGAATAGTAGATGGCAAAATATCGCGATTTGCCCCTCTCTGAGGAATTGCTGAACGCTGTGGAACGCATGGGGTTCACAGAAATGACCGAAATTCAGGAAAAAGCCATTCCCGTCATGCTGGAAGGGCACGAGATCATTGCGAAAGCGCCGACAGGCACCGGGAAAACCTGCGCTTTCGGTATCCCGCTGATTGAAAAGGTTGACCTTTCCAGCCCCAGACTGCAGGCGATTGTGCTCTGTCCCACCCGTGAGCTCGCCACCCAGATCTGCGACGAGCTGCGGGAGCTGGCATTTTTCAAGCAGGGGCTTAAAATTATTTCCGTGTACGGCGGACAGCCGATCGACAAGCAGATCAACGCGCTCAAACGCGGCGCGCAGATTGTCGTCGCCACCCCGGGGCGCATGCTCGACCATATGCACCGCCGGACAATCAACCTTTCAGCGGTCAGATACGCCGTCCTCGACGAGGCGGATGAAATGCTGGATATGGGCTTCTACAAAGATGTCTGCAAAATTCTTGACCGCCTGCCCAAGGACAAGCAGATGGTGATGTTTTCCGCTACCATCTCCCGCGAGGTTATGGATATCGGCTGGCTTTACCAGCGGGACACTGTGGAGCTTACCGTAGAGCCGGTGCAGGACAACGAGCCGAAGATTTCACAATATATGATTGAAAGCGTGGGCCGGCAGAAATTCGCGGATCTGGTATATATCATGCAGTTTTATGAATATCACAGAGTGATGATCTTCTGCAACACCAAATATTCCACCACCAGCCTTTCCAGCATGCTGCGGGAAAAGGGGTTCAATGCGGACTGTCTCAACGGCGATATGCGCCAGTCCGAACGCAATAAAATCATGTCCGATTTCCGCGAAGGCAAAATTGATGTGCTGGTGGCTACCGATGTGGCCGCGCGCGGGATCGATGTCACCGATGTGGATGCCGTTTTCAATTTTGAAATTCCCACGGAGAATGAATATTATACGCATCGGATCGGGCGCACCGGGCGGGCAAAAAAAGAAGGAACTTCCTATATCTTTTATTCGCGGGAAGAGCTTCCCCGCCTGCGCAATATTCTGAAATACGCCCGTGCCCATGTGGTGGAACTTCGCTTTAATGAAAAAGGAGAACTTGTGGAAGCTTAAGGCATATGAAAGGCTGTCTCAACGGAGTGAGACAGCCTTTTTTCTTATTCATCGTCCGCAAGGGGGTGGAGTTTATAGGTGAGCCGGATACCGGGGATCGTGCCATAGCTGCTGTAGCATTCCAAAACGCGCTGCGCAACCTTCTGCGCATTTTCATCCGAAGCACCGGGCAATATCACAACAAACTGACAATAGCTGTAGCGCGCATACAAATCCCCACAGCGAAGCGAGCGGGAAATCGCATCCTTGAGAATACGGATAGCCCGATCCCCCAAGCTGGCCGAAGGCACATCGTTATTGCGGTCGATCAGCGTATACAGCACCAGATAGCAGGGCTGCCTGCTCCGTTTGGTGTTTCGCGTGACAAACCGGTAAATGTTCTTGAAGCCCTCATAGGTACAACAATAAGCTCCATCATATTCCTGGGCTTCCGATAACTCCGACAGGATAATGGAAAAATCCGTCTCCACACTGCGGATAGTTTCCATCTCCAAGTCCAGCAGATTGACGTCCTGTTGTTCGTAGACAGAACGTTTATCATTTTGTAGCAACAAGTGCACCTCCTTTTTATTGAGACAGCACCAGCCTGATGCGCATTTACAAATGATGTACGTGAACAGCCTGACACCCGCTTGCAGAACGATCATTCGCTGTAAAACAAGTTTACCTACATTGTGATTATCGACTGAAATTGGCGAAATTTAAATGTTTTGTTTCGTACATTTTAATTTTTTATGATATTACAGTCCTACAATCTGATCGGCTTTTGTTTTCGGGAAAAGGCCGGAGCAAAGCAAGCGCCGGCCTCTCCTGTTTTTATTCGCCTTTACGCTTTGCAAGCAGCGCTTTGATCTTTTCATGCGGGTCAATAATAGAGCTGATAGACATGTCATGATTAATTGCCGCAATGAAATAAGCGATATATTTGGAAACATCCACTTCATAGAACCACTCCCGGCGGCGCAGTTCGGGGCTCCGATAGGTCAGGTTGCTTCCGAATACGCCGTCAACTACCCCGCTGTTCACGGCTTTGTCAAACGGGTCAAGCCCATTTGTGAAAATCGCATAGGTCGCATAGCAGAAAATACGGCGGGCTTTCTGCTTTTTGAGCTCATAGGCAATATCCAGCATCGATTCGCCGGATGAAATAATATCGTCTGTAATGAAAACATCCTTGCCTTCTACGGAAGTACCCAGATATTCATGGGCGACAATCGGGTTGCGCCCGTTGACCACGCGGGAATAATCGCGGCGCTTATAGAACATGCCGAGGTCCACTCCAAGAACGGAGGCATAATACATATTGCGGTTCATGGCGCCCTCATCCGGGCTGACCACCATAAAATGATCCCGGTCCAGCATAAGGTCGGGAACATTGTGGAACAATGCTTTCAGCACCTGATAAGAAGGCATGACATTATCAAATCCCATCAGAGGGATCGCGTTCTGCACGCGGGCATCATGCGCATCAAAGGAAATAATGTTGGAAACGCCCATTGCCTGCAGTTCCTGCAGGGCGCAGGCACAGTCAAGGGATTCCCGGTAGTTGCGGCGATGCTGCCTTCCGCCGTACAGGATGGGCATAATAACAGTGATACGGTGTGCTTTTCCGGATGCCGCCTGAATCAGGCGCTTCAAATCCTGAAAATGGTCATCCGGCGACATATGGTTCTTTTCGCCAAAGAGATCGTATGTGCAGCTATAGTTACCGACATCAATCAGAAAAAACAGGTCATCACCGCGAACCGTGGATTTAATCAGGCCCTTGCTGTCTCCGGAGGAAAACCTCGGGCATTCACTCTCTACAATAAAGGTCTCAATATCTTTGCCGCCTTCCGCAGCCCATTTGGTCAGGTGGGCATCAATTTTTGCACCGAGTTCCTGAGCACCTTCGGTAACAACCAAGCCAAGGGGCGCCACCCGGTTTTCCAAATTAAAAAAATCCCCAACTTCCATCTGTGATGCCATTTGCATAAGCTCCTTTTCTTTTTCGGTTCTTTAAACCGCACATTTTCCAATTTCACTCATTTTTCGGCCGGAAATCCCAGCATATCCGCAATTGAGCCATTTTATTATAACCACACAGACATCGATTGTCAATTTGCGCGCCGTAAAAGAATTCCCTTTTATTGCTCCTGCAAAAGCCCGGCTTCCTCATCCGTTTGTTTCATGGGGTCCTGAAAAAAATCCAGCGCAATCCGGTTGAATGTTTCCGGCTTTTTCCGGGCCACCGCGTGACCGGCTCCCGGAACGACTACAAGCTTTGCGTGCCTGATATTCCTTGCAAGCATCCTGCTGTGGGACGCGCGGATCATATCATGTTGCCCCACCACCACGAGCGTAGGTATTCTGATCGCAGATAAGTTGACCGAGGTAAGATGTGGCTGAGAGACCATAAGCCCTATGACTTCCCGCTTATATCCTGCCGATTCAGAAAATTGGGCGAATAGAAACAGCAGCCAATAGCTGATCCATGTAAAAATCCGCCAAAACAGTTTTACGCCCGACGGGTCTGCGTTCGCACCGTTAAGAATCAGGGAACGAATCATTTCCGGATGCCTGAGCGCAAACAGCATTGCCGTATTGCCTCCGTCGGAAAAACCGAGCAGATGGGCGCTTTTGATCCCCAAATGTTTTAAAAGCGCCGCTGCGTCGTCGGCAAGCCGTTCAAAACGAAGCTCGCCCTCTCCGTGGGTTGATTTTCCGTGAGCGCGCGTATCCATCGCAATCACCCGGTACCGCTGGGCAAATACAGGGATCTGCTTATCAAAATAGTGCAGATCCTCCCCGTTACCGTGAAGCAGCAATAACGGCTCGCCTTCTCCGGTATCCTCGTAGTGCAGCGATGCGCCGTCCACAAAAAACTCCGGCATTTTAGCACCTCCTACCGCAGATTCGCCGCGATCCGCGGCTCTGCTTTATTTCTCTTATTTTACAACAAAAAGAAAAATTTTCCAACAGTAACAGCGGTATGGATTCGGAAAAAAATCATCTCTTACTGAATTTTGGACAGGTTTTCGAATTTTATTGAAACAAAAATGACGAAATGATAAAATAAGTTTATCCGGTTTAACCGGAAGAAAAGAGGATTCATCATGGAACTATCCCCAGAGCAAAAGGCGCTGATTGCCGATGTGAAGAACTGCAAACGGTATTGTGTGGCAAAGTTTGAGTTACGCAGCAGCCGCGAAAGCGATTTAATCTCAACCGCGTTGGATTTTGTCCGCATCAAGGATATACACGATACCATGGAGGCTGTAAAAAGCCGAGGCGCGCTGCTTCGGGAAATGTGCGAAGAAGGGCTGATTCAGGTCTGCTTCCATCTGCCCGTTTCCGCCCGCTCGGATTATCAGATCTATTACGACAGCGATCTGTTTGCGCAGCTTTGCGGGCTTGTGGAGGAAGGACGCGGCAAGCCTGGATTCCTGTTTGACACTGCGGCTGTCAAACGCGGAGTCGTTACCGTTACACAAAAAGGAAGAGCGGCTTATCTTGCCGCTGAATGATAAAATTCTACCTTCTTCACAGCTTCAGGAACTCTTTCCCTATACCATTTATGCACATTTTTGCAGTCCGGTTTTTTCCGCTCCGGCGGGCGGAACCGGGCTGTATTTTCTCTCTAAATTCTAAAATTTTTAAAGACCGCATTTGTGCAAATAACCTACTTCCCCGGCAGACCCCTCCTGCTGTCAGGCTTTTTGCCTGTTTAAATTGGGAACGATATAATAACAGTGGACAGATTTTTTGAGGAGGTTTTTACCATGCGTTCATCCAGGCATTTTTCCACCTATGATATCGTCATCGTAGGGGTTATGGCGGCTTTATGTTTTGTCACAACCGCTTTTCTGAAAATCGGGCCGATTCCTACGCCGGCGGGCCCCACGATGCTGAAGGTCGGCAACATCGTCTGCCTGCTTAGCGGACTGTTGTTTGGGGGTATCCGGGGAGGGCTCTCCGCAGGCATCGGTTCGGCGCTTTATGATCTGACCGATCCGGTTTTTGCGGCAAGCGCCCCGTTTACACTCCTCTTTTTCTTTCTTATGAGCTTTGTATGCGGGCTGATTGCCCATTGGAACGGGAGGAAAGGCACGGACACCAAATGGAATATCATCGGTGCGGTTTCCGGCGCGGGAACCTATCTGGTACTGCATATCGGAAAGAGCCTGATTACCCTGCTGCTCGCGGGAAGCGGATTTTCCGCCGCGATTGCCGCCTGCGGAATCCAATTGATTACTTCCGGATTCAACGCGGTGTTTGCGGTTGTGGTATCGGTGCTTTTGGCGCCTGTCTTCCGCGCCGCCCTGCTTCGCGCGGGGTTCGGCCAGAAACTGTTTCCATCTCGAAATTAGCATAGACTGTGCCGCCCTGCCCGGGCGGCACTTTTTTCAGTTTTAAAAATGTATGTGCCTGGTAAACTCTGACCATACTATAGCCGTCCCCTGAAAATGGAAAGGAGGGTTGCTATGAAAGCAATCATCGACCGTGACGGCTGTATTTCCTGCGGCCTTTGCGCCGAAACCTGCCCTGAGGTGTTCCGGATGGCGGAAGACGGTCTGGCGGAAGCTTATGTGGATGAAATTCCCGAAGAAGAGGAGGATGCCGCCGAGGAAGCGCGCGACGGCTGTCCTGTATCGGTCATCAGCATTAGCTGAACAAAATTTCAGGAACCCCCCTGCCGGCAAGCGGCAAGGGGGTTCCTTTCTTTTTTATAAATTTCGTGTTTTCAGCGCGCGGCTGGCGTTGAGAATCGCAATCACCGATACGCCTACATCCGCAAATACCGCTTCCCACATATTTGCCATGCCAAACGCGCCCAGCGCCAGCACCAGGGCCTTCACGCCCAGCGCAAACACGATGTTCTGCTTTACGATAACGAGTGTTTTACGGGAAATTCGAATGGCAACAGCAATTTTGGAAGGCTTGTCGTCCATAATCACGACATCCGCCGCTTCAATTGCCGCATCCGACCCAAGGCCGCCCATTGCGATTCCGATATCCGCGCGGGAAAGCACCGGCGCGTCGTTGATTCCATCCCCGACGAAGACAAGCTGCCCGCCCGGAATCTTCCGATTCAGCAGTTCTTCCACACGGTCCACCTTGTCGGCGGGCAGCAGCCCGGCATGCACCTCGTCCAGCCCGAGCTGTCCGGCAACCTGCTCGCCGACCGCCTTGGCGTCTCCGGTGAGCATAACCGTCCTGCGCACACCCGCTTTTTTCAACGCCGCGACAGCGGCGGCCGAATCCTCTTTAATGACATCCGATATCACAAGATAACCGATATAAACGCCGTCGGCCGCTACATGCACCGCGGTGCCAATGGCCTCTGCGGGAGCGCAGTCGACACCGATTTTCTGCATCAGCCGGGCATTCCCGACGCATACCTTTCTTCCGTCCACCAGCGCTTTCACGCCGTATCCGGCAAGTTCCTCCACATCGCTCACACGGTTTTCCTCTTTTTGTCCGCCGTAAGCGTTTTGGAGGGAAAGCGAGATCGGGTGGGTGGAATAGCTTTCCGCAAGGGCGGCCAGCTCCAGCAGCTCCTGCTCGGAAACCCCGCTGGGATGCAGCTCCGTGACACGGAAGGTTCCTTTTGTAAGGGTTCCCGTCTTATCAAAAACAACGATATCCGTCCTTGCCAGCGCTTCCAGATAGTTACTTCCCTTTACAAGCACGCCGCATTTTGACGCGCCGCCGATTCCTCCGAAAAAGCTCAGCGGAACGGAGATCACCAGTGCGCAAGGGCAGGAAATGACCAGAAAGATCAGTGCGCGATGCCCCCAGTTAGCAAACCCGCCGCCCAAAACCAGCGGGGGGATTACCGCGAGCAGAGCCGCGCCAAGGACAACCGCCGGTGTATACCAGCGGGCAAATTTGGTAATAAAGTTTTCCGCCTTTGCTTTTTTGCTGCCCGCATTTTCCACAAGGTCAAGAATTTTCGCAACGGTGGACTCGCCAAATTCTCTGGTGACCTCCACTGTCAGCATACCGGTTAGATTGATACAACCGCTGATCACGCCGTCCCCAACCTCTACCTCACGCGGAAGAGCCTCACCGGTCAGTGCGGAAGTATCCAGTGTTGAGGTACCTTCAAGCACCTTACCGTCCAGCGGCACTTTTTCGCCCGCTTTAATGACAATTCGATCTCCGACGGCAACTTCCTCCGGGTCTACCTGCTTCAGGCCGTCCGGGGTCGGAACGTTGGCATAATCGGGACGTATATCCATCAGTGTGGAAATAGATTGGCGGGAGCGGCTGACCGCGTAGCTTTGGAACAGTTCCCCCACCTGATAGAACAGCATAACCGCAACGCCTTCCGGATATTCCCCCACAAAAAATGCACCCATGGTGGCGATACTCATGAGAAAATTCTCATCAAACACCTGCCCCTGCGCAATATTTCTGCACGCTTTCCAAAGCACATCTCCCCCCACCACCAGATAAGCGGGCAGAAACAGGAATAACCTCCCAATCCCGCTCTGCGGAATCAAAAGCGCGATCATAAACAGCAAGGCCCCTAATACAATGCGCAGAAAAGCACGTTTCTGTTTCTTCGACAACAACGATACCCCCTCAAACTGCTAATTTAATATGTCTCAAAGCACGACAGAACAGTCGGGTTCAATTTTCCTGCAAATTTTTACGGCTTCCTTTACGATTGCCTCAAACTTTTCATCGACAGCCTCAATGGTCATCTTCTGCGTCATAAAGCTGACGGTCGCGGCGCTGACCCCATCGATCTGCTTAATCGCCGCCTCCATCTTTGCGGCGCAGTTGGCACAGTCAAGATCTTTCATACGGTATGTCTTTTTCATACAAATTCCCCCATTCTTTATTCTGTAATATGTTCCATACCCTGGCTGATAATGGTTCTGACATGACCGTCCGCCAGGGAATAAAAAACGATTTTTCCGTCTCTGCGGAATTTGACCAGCCGTGACTGCTTGAGCACCCGCAGCTGGTGGGAAATCGCGGACTGGCTCATATTGAGCAGCTGCGCAATATCACACACGCACATTTCCGCCTCCAACAGCACATAGAGAATTTTAATGCGGGTGCTGTCCCCGAAAATCTTATAGAGTTCGGCCAGATCATAAAGCAGTTCTTCATCCGGCATCTGTTCCGTAACGGCTGAAATAACTTCCGGATGTGTGCAGATATAATCACAGCGCTCCACTCCATTTATATCTGTCATATTCTCACCTCTTCATATGAATCATTGTTCATATGTTCATTATATGTTCCGACAAACGTTTTGTCAATAGCTTCCGGTTCTTCTTTAAAATTTTTTATCGAGGCGGCAAATTTAGCCCATGACGATCAAACTGCCGCCCATCATGTCCGGTTCCTCGGGGTCATGTGTAACAAGAATCAGCGTCTTCCCCCGGAGATTTTCTTTCACAAAGGCCGCTGTCCGGGCGCGGGTACCTTCATCCAATCCCCTGAACGGCTCATCCATTAAAACTGCCTCGGAGGGCGCCAGCACACCGCGTACGATTGCCACACGGCGTTTCATTCCGCCGCTCAGCTCCCCCGCCGGCTGGTACAGGGATGCTTCTTCCAGGCCGACCGCCCGCAGCGCGGCTTCTATCGCCTCTCGTTTCACCGTTTTGGGGCAGACGATCCGGATATTTGAAACAGCGCTCAGGTTTTCGCACAGACGGTCCTCCTGAAAGACCGCGCTGATCTTCCGCCCCGACAGTCCTTTCACCCTTCCGCCGTCGGCAGATTCCAGCCCCATGAGAATGCGCAGCAGCGTTGTTTTCCCGCAGCCGGACGGGCCCATGATGCAGGTGGTCTCTCCCTCCGGAAATGCGGCGCTGAAGCCGGAAAGGACCGGAATCCCGCGATACTGTTTCGAAAGATTTTCTACCGCAATTTCCATCCAGTCACATCCTTTCTATGCGGCGGCAGATTTTCCGCACCAAAAGCAGAAACAGCCGTTCAAACAACGTGCTCACTAAAATAATCGTCAGCGTCCATGCCAGCAGGTCGGCGGTGGAGAGGAACAGCTTTGACTGGTAGAGCTTTTCACCGATGGAACCGGATGGGATTCCGATGACTTCGGCCGATATGCCTGACTTCCAGCACAGGCCAAGTGAAACCGTACAGGCGGAAAGGAAATGGGGCATCATCTGCGGGGTATAGATGTAAAACACCCGGCGCATGCCATGGATTTGAAAAACATCCGCCATTTCCAAAAGCTGACGGTCGGCGCTGTCGATTCCCTGCAGCATATTGATGTAAACCACCGGATATACCATCAAAAATGAAATGATGACAGACAGGTTGCGCGAATCCGCCCAGATCAGGCACAGGATGATAAAGCTTGCGACAGGCGTGGACTTCACCGCCGAAACCAGGGGTGAGAGCAGTATGCGCACGAGTCCAAGATTCGCGGACAGCACAGCAGATATTGTCCCGGCTATCAGCGCAAGGAGAAAGCCTGATGCAATACGCATCAACGAAAACCAGACGGTACCCCAAAAATTCCACGTACCCGCCAGTTCTACCAAACGCACAACAACAGAAACAGGAGATACCAGCAGTATCTCCTGTCCAATTGCCATGCTGACGCCCTGCCAGACGATCAGCCAGAACAGCAGGGCGGTTATTTTTATCCCCGCTTTTTTTCGCTCAGCGGCTGAAATAGAACGCATCATCGGGGAGAGTTCCTCCTACAGCCTGCGGATTCTGGTCAAACAGGGCTTTCAGATAGCCGCTCAGCTTTTCCTTCATTTCCGTACCCTCGATAAAGGTAATGTTGCAGTACGGGATCGCCTGCCTGGCAATGGCCGCTGCCGGAACAATCCCATATTTTTCGGTCAGAGCCGCGCTCTCGTCGAGGTTATCGTTGGCGAACGCGACCGACTTCTGATATTCATTCAAAAACGTATCCAATGCCTCCGGGTTCTCACTGATAAAATCATTCCGTGCGACTACTACGCCTGTGATCAGGGCGCTCTTGTCTTCTCCCTGTACCTTATCCCATTCTTCGGTCATATTCAGCGCAATGCGCAGCTTATCATTCTTAGCCTGCACGGTGGCTACATACGGCTGCGGCAGCATCGCAATCGCATTCTCCCCCTGGGAAAGCAGCGCAGCCACTTCGGTCGATTCGGACTTATATTCCACAGTCAGGTCTTTTTCCGGATCGATGCCGTTCGCGGACAGCACATAGTTGAGCGCGTATTCCGGGGTTGTCCCTTTACCTGTCGAATAGATGGTTTTCCCTTTCAGGTCGGCAATAGAATGGATGGTGTCGCCTGTTTCAACCAGATAAAGCACGCCCAGCGTGTTAACGGCAAGCACGCTGATTTCCCCCTGTGTTTTCCCGTACAGCACAGAGGCCAGATTGGCCGGAATCGCCGCGAGATCCAGTTCGCCTTTCACCAGTTTCGGGACAATTTCGTCCGCGGTTCCGACAATGGCAAAGCTGTAATCATTGGCGGCCTCTCCTTTTTCCGCATCTTCCATCAGCTTCAAAAGCCCAATGGAGGTCGGCCCTTTCATAGACGCCACCCGGATTGCCGTCTTTTCGCCGGCAGTTTCCTGCTCCGAAGATGCGGGCTCCCCGGACGGCGCCGCTTCCGAGGGGGACGATACCGCGGATGCCGGAGCGCTTTCTGATGCGCCCGATCCGCCGCCGCAGCCCGCCAGAAGCGATACGCTGAGCAATGCTGACAAAGCAACAGCCATGAATTTTTTCATTGGAGATTCCTTCTTTCCTTGACCTCGGTAAATGATATTTATTTATCAGGGACAACTATACCATTAAACTCCACTTTTGTCAATTCCAGCCAGCTTCAGTTTGCTGGCCCGTGTCAGCCGTTTAATGGCTGATTCCCGCCGCATGGCCTCGTTTTTTGACGGAAGGCTTTCCGAATACACCATGCGTACCGGCAGACGGGCTTTGGTATATTTCGCGCCTTTTCCGGCATTATGCGCGCGCAGACGCGCCTGCAGGTCTGTTGTCCAGCCTGTATAGAGCGTTCCGTCGGCGCATCGCAGGATGTAGACAAAATTGCCGCTCTCTTTCACACAGAGCGCCCCTTTTCAATCCGCTTTTTTCACTCCTGCCGCATTTTTTGCGGGCAGCGCTCTCTTCCGCCAGTAATGGCCCATGCCCCAGCCCGGTTCTTCGGTCACTTCCCGGCCCAGAAATGCGGGGGGAACAAAGCAGAGGGCTTCTTCCACAGAGCAGAACTCCACTTCCGCGTAATAAAACGCGGTCGGTTCCCCCGCGTCAACCAGGCTGCATTCCAGTGTAAGCCCGCCGGGCAGCGCGTAGGTCTTATAATCCTTGCGGATCATCGGCAATGTGAGCAGGCCCCGCAGGCGCAGAAACGTTTCCGCGTCGAGACCCAGTTCAATTTCTTCGCGCGCAAGGGTTCCCTTCCCCTTGATACAAAGCACAAACCGGATTTCATCTCCGGTTTGGGAACTGCGGATACGCACAACCGGCTCTGTGGACAGGTAGCCCTGATAAACCACCGATTCCCTGAGCGGCGGCAGATCCGGGAACCCGTCGATCAAAAACTTCCGTTCAATTTCCACTGTTTTCTCCCGTCTTCAGTTCGCAGTTTCCTCTAAGATTTCCTGCACGCGCCCCACCATGTCGTCCTCTTCAAGCATCACCTTGATGCCATGCGGGTGCGTGGGGCTGTTGGTCAGGATGCGTTTGACATGCCCGCGGGTCAGCTTGCCGGTGGGCTGGTCCTTTTTCAGCACGATGTCTACCAGCGCGCCGATTGTAATGTTTTTTCTAATCTGCCCGTTCATCATTTTACTCCCATGTTTCCCAGATTTCAGGATGGTAGCCTACCGTCGCCCGCTTCCCGTTTCGGACAATCGGCGTTTTAAACAGCGCCGGATATTCCAGAAGCTTATCCTCCATATTTTGCTCGGACGCCAGATAAGCAATAAAAGACTTCTCATAGTCCCTCGATTTGGGGTCTATCAGCTCCCGGATTCCTCCCACAGCAGCTTTCACGCTGCCCAGTTCCCCCCTGCTCATGCCGAATTTGGCAACGTCGATGCTCTGAAACCGGATGTTCCGCTCCTTGAAATATCGCTCCGCCTTTTTCGTGTCGAAGCATTTGCTTTTTCCGAAAATCTGAATATTCATCCGCCAGCGCCCCTTTCGGTATGACTTCCAGTATAGGAAATTTCTTCAAACTTGTAAAGAGAATAAGCCGCCGGAACAGCGGTAATTTTCAATCAATTGATTGGCGCGTAGAAAAAAGTCCCCTTATCAACGATGCGGCACCATGCCACATTTTGCAGGATTTTTGCGATTTCCGCCCGTTTGGCGCGCCCTCCCGCCGCTTTACAGGCGTCGTCGATCGAAATCAGCCGGTCGCCGTTCTTCTCAAAATACGCATGCAGCAGAATCACCAGCTCCGGTTCGCTTAGTGTTTTGGGAAGAACCGGCGCTTTCACGGCAGCCTTTGGCTGTTCGGGTTCCGGACATTCGCCTGTTTGCCCCTGCATATTGTCTGTGTTTTTCCCTGCTTTGCAAAAAGTGATATATACCGCTTTGACGCGGCTTGCAAGAAGGGGCGTAAACCCCGGTTCCTTGGTCAGAAGATGGAATGGGCATCGGGCCAGATCCTCCATCGCTTTGTAATGATGCTCCCGGCAGTAAATTAAAAAGGGAAGATATTTCGGTTTATTATAGATTTCGCTGATATCACTCATGAATTTAAAAAATCCTTTCCTCAAAAATCGCACAATTTGGAATTGTAACAAATTTTTTTTAAAAAGGCAAGCGGAACAGGTGTTCCCGTCGGCGGACCTTTTTCTGCGTCAAGGGGCCAAACATAGTCCGTTCCTGACGATTCGGCCGTGAATGATCCAATGATAATATGCTTGCATTCGTTGCACATTGAAGGTAGAATAAAGGCTGTATTATAAACGCATATAGGAGGGTCCATGTTTACAAATCAGGATTTAAAGCGGCTGATTTTCCCGCTGATTGTTGAGCAGGTGCTGGCTGTCACAATCGGTATGGCCGACACGATCATGGTGTCGGGCAGCGGGGAAGCGGCCGTTTCCGGCATTGCTCTGGTTGATGTCATCAATGTGCTGCTTATCAATATTTTTTCCGCCCTGGCAACCGGCGGCGCTGTCGTATCCTCACAGTATCTGGGCAAGCAGGAGCCGGAGAATGCCTGTGTCGCGGCAAAACAGCTTATCTATGTTACGCTGTTGTTTTCACTGGTCATCATGCTGGCCTGCCTGACACTGCGTGACTTTCTTCTCACAAATATTTTCGGCAACATTGATCCTCAGGTCATGAAAAACGCGCAGATTTATTTTGCCATATCTGCCTATTCCTATCCCTTTCTGGCCCTTTACAATGCGGGAGCCGCCCTGTTCCGCTCAATGGGCAACTCCCGGATTTCCATGTTTACATCGCTGCTGATGAACATGGCCAACATCGGCGGCAACGCGCTTTTGATTTTCGGGTTCGGCATGGGGGTGCGCGGAGCCGCTATCGCTTCGCTTGTTTCACGCATGCTCGGCTGCGTAATTATGCTGCTGCTTCTGCGTCACCGTGAAAATTCCATCCATATTGAGCATCTGCTGACACTTGAGTTTCGGCCTGCCATGGTGCGCAGCATTCTCTCAGTGGGTGTCCCAACGGGATTGGAAAACGGTATTTTCCAGATCGGAAAGGTACTTGTGCAGGGGCTGATCGTTTCCATCGGTACAACCGCGATCGCGGCAAATGCAATCGCCAACAACATTGCAAGTATGGAGGTCATTCCGGGCGCCGCAATCGGGCTCGCGCTGATCACGGTTGTGGGGCAGTGTGTGGGCGCGCAGGACTATGTGCAGGCAAGACAGTATACGATAAAGCTGATGAAAATCACCTATCTTTCGATGATTGCACTGAACGCTGCCATCCTGATTTTCTGCCATCCGATTGTCAATGTCTACCGGATGTCTGAGCAAACCACATCGGTGGCACTTCAGCTGCTGATTATCCACGGCATCGGCGCCATGATTATCTGGCCTCTTTCGTTTACCCTTCCGAACGCACTGCGTGCGGCCGGCGACGCAAAATTCACAATGACGGTTTCGATCATTTCGATGTGGACCTGCCGGATCGGGCTGAGCTACCTGTTTGTACATATGATGGGATGGGGAGTCCCCGGTGTCTGGTTTGCCATGATATCGGACTGGGGCGTCCGCACCACAGCGTTTGTCATCCGTTTTTGCGGCAGCAGATGGCAGCATAAACGGCTTGTTTAGGGGGCCGGCTTTCAACAAATTCGATTTTTTCCGTGAAAAGCGATTGTTTCACTTTATTTGACAAACACTAAAGAAAAAGGAGGATTGGCTTATCGATTCACGCGCATTTTCCAAAGAAGGGCTGCTGATCAACCAGTCTTTGCTGGGTGATCTGAAAAACGGCTGGTTCGGTTCCGACCAAAACGGATGCGGCTGGATCGCTGTCTACAATGTGCTGAAAATGCTCGGAGCAAAGGTCCGCCCCGAATGGGTGATGGAAGACCTGCGCGGCGGGCTTGTATTGGGCGGAAAGTTCGGGACCCATGTTTACTATGTCCAGCATTATCTGCGAAAGCGCGGCTACCGGGTGCGCCTGTGCGTGATTCCTTTGCGGTTCTCCGCAGTGGCGAAAACCGCGGACGCCTGCATTCTGCTCTACCGCCACCGCAAAGGCAACCATTTCGCCGCACTGCGCCGGGAGGATGAGCGGTTCCATTTTTATAATGCGCTGTCCGGGGCGGCGGATGATATCCGCACCATGGAGGAATTTCTGAAAGCTGAGTGCCAAATCCCGCCCTGCATGCTGATTGCCGTCAATAAGCGGATTCCGGAGTCCGACAGAAAAAACAGCGGCGGCACTTGACAGCCGCTCGCAAAACGGCTATAATTTAACACATAAAATCACTAAAGAGGAGGAAACCCGGAATGACGGTATTGATCGGCAGAACAGCTTCATACTTTTATTATTGCGGCTCGGAGTATCGCTATCCGGGTTTGTTTTGCTGTGAAACTGTTCCATTTCGAAAAAACGCGGGCTGACGGTTTCTCCTGCGGCAGATTTTCGAGCGGTGCTTTCATGGCGAAAGCACCGCTTTTTCATTTCCCAAATGCCCGGAATTTATTTGGAAAGGTTGTTTTTTATGATTGTTATTTTAAAAGAACACGCCCCGGAAGAGAAAGTAAACCTGCTGATTGCACAGCTCAAGGAGCAGGGATTTGCCATCCACGAGTCACAGGGGCTGCATACCCGCCTGATCGGGCTGGTAGGGGATACCTCGAAGGTCGATGAGAACGCCCTGCTCGCAAATGACGCCGTCGACCAGGTGAAGCGGATTCAGGAGCCTTATAAAAACGCAAACCGCAAATTCCACCCGCAGGACACCGTGATCGACGTCTGCGGCAGAAAATTCGGCGGCGGGCACTTTCAGGTCATTTCGGGGCCGTGCTCTGTGGAAAGCGAAGAACAGATTCTGGAGGTTGCCGATGCGGTCGGCGAAGAAGGCGCGGGGCTGCTGCGCGGCGGCGCGTTTAAGCCCCGTACCAGCCCTTACTCGTTTCAAGGCATGGGCGCGGAGGGGCTGGAACTGCTCCGGCTGGCACGCGCAAAAACAGGGATGCCGTTTGTTACGGAAATTATGGACGCCTCCGAAATTCCGCTGTTCGAGGACGTGGATATCATTCAGGTGGGCGCCAGAAACATGCAGAATTTCGAGCTGCTGAAAAAGTTGGGGCAGCTCCGCCGCCCCATCCTGCTTAAACGCGGGCTCGCCAACACACTGGAGGAACTGCTCATGAGCGCCGAATACATTATGGCGGGCGGCAATGAACAGGTCATCCTCTGCGAACGCGGTATCCGCACATTTGAAACGTCCACACGGAATACGCTGGATATCTCCGCAATCCCCATGCTCAAAAAAATGTCGCATCTTCCGGTTGTGGTAGACCCCAGCCATGCCGCCGGCATCACCTGGATGGTAGAGCCGCTTTCCCTCGCGGCAATTGCGGCGGGCGCCGACGGGCTGATCATCGAGGTGCATCCGCACCCGGAAAAAGCGCTCTCGGACGGCGCGCAGTCCCTGACGCCGGCCCAATTCCGGCCTGTGATGGAAAGAATCCGCAAAACAGCCGAATTCTTCGGAAAAAAGCTCGGCTGACGGTAGAACGCGCCGCCCGGTAAAATCGGGCGGCGCGTTCTGTTTAGTTGTTACCAAGTGCCTTCAGGCTGTCCCCCTCCAGCCGGTAAACCGTCCAGTCGGACATCGGCTTTGCACCCAGCGACCGGTAAAACCGGACGGAAGGTTCGTTCCAGTCCAGGCACCACCAGTCAAGCCGCTCACACCCGCGTTCGACGGCAACTTTCGCAAGGCAGGACAGCAGCGCCTTTCCGTAACCCTTTCCCCTGCACGCCGGGTCAACATAAAGGTCTTCGAGATACAGGTTTGCCTTGCCGAGAAAAGTGGAGAAATTATGGAAAAACAGGGCGAATCCCACCGGCCGATCTTCTTCCTGCGCAATCAGCACTTCCGCCTGATGATTCCTGAATAAAGACCGGTGCAGCACTTCCTCCGTCGCCACCACCTCGTGCTCCAGTTTTTCATAAACCGCCAGTTCCCTGATAAACCGCAGAATCAGCGCGGTGTCCTCCGGTTCTGCCGTCCGGATGGTAAAGTGCTCTATTGCTGTCCTGTAAATCACACGTTTTCTCCCCTTGTCAGTTTACAGGCACGGATTGCGTCCTCCATGGTGCCTGTGGAAATTAAAAACCGGTTGTTATGGCAGAACCGCAGCGTTTTGACGCCCGATACCGCCGTCAGTTCCTCCTCCGGCTTTCCCGCCCATGCGGTGGGAAACTCATATTTCAGCGCAGAACTTTCCCTGTCGGCCGGAACCCCCTGTGCGCTGAACCCGCCGCGCTGAGACGGATAAACCACGAAATCGGCGCCGGTACCGGCCAGCACCTGTTTCCACGGAGCAAAGCGCGGCAGCACGACAATGCCGTCCTGCATATCGGCGCAGGCAGCTTCCACCAGTTTTTTCGCGCGCTGGATGCTCCAGACGGTTTCCAGCTTCTTTTTCAGCAACGTGGTCGCGAACTGCACCGCTTCCTCAAAGCAGACATCCGGATCCTCCTCAGAATCCCAGTTGGGATTGAACGAGCCTATGACATCCGCGAGAACGCTTCCGCAGCCCGTGTTGTCGTCTCTGTCCAGCGGCTGGACAAAATACTCGTCCATACGCGACGCCTCTTCCCCGCCTACCAGCTCCGCGCCGAATTCCTGCCACAGCAGGCCGAACGCGGCATAAGCAGTCCCGTTGGGACGCACCTTCGCGTCCCTTTGGTGGTGGTCAAATCTGCCCCATCCGATGTCAAACACCAGCCCGTCGTAATTTTCCGGGACCTCAAAAACCCGTGTAAAGCGGATGTTGGGATTCAAAATCCGCAGGAGCGCGGAAGAGAACACATCATCCGCGTGAAATTTTCCGCCATGCGTCATGGCGCTGTCAGGTACCTTCATCCAAGCCACTCTTTCCTTGATCTGTTTTTGATTTTATTCCGTGAGGGCTAAACTGGTTCAGCCTTCTTTTTTCTTCTGAAAATGGTAAGCTGCGCGCAGCAGCAGTTTGTCAGGCAGGAAATGCCCGCCAATCCGCGCCAGCTTCATTTTCAGGCCCGGCACAATCACCAGTTTTCTTTGAAACATGCCGTCGATCGCGCAGAGCGCGACATCACGGCTCCCCATGCCTTTGAGGCTGAATCTGACATTGGCAGTGCTGCTGAACTCCGTATCCACCGGGCCGGGACAGAGCGCCCCGATATAGACCCTGCTCCTGTCGCGGCGCAGTTCTTCATAGACCGCCTGTGTCAGCCGCAGCACATACGCCTTTGTCGCGTAGTAGGAGGACAGGAGCGGTCCGGGAAGAAACGCGGCGGAAGATGCCACATTCAGAATATAACCCGCATTTCTTCTTTTAAAATCCCGGAGAAACAGTTTGGTGAGAATATGCACCGCTTTTATATTCAGGTTGATCATTTCCAGTTCACGCCGCAGGTCTGTTCTGTCAAACCGGCCGAACAGACCGAACCCGGCGTTATTGATGAGAATATTGATTTCCTGCTCCTTCACCTGCTCATAAAGCGCAAAGCAGCTTTCCTCACGGGAAAGGTCCGTGGTTATGATCTGCACATTCCCGGACAGCTGCTCTTTCAGCGCTTCCAGCCGGTCTTGTCTGCGCGCGGCAAGAATGAGGTCAAACCCCATCTCATCCAGAATGATCGCCATATCCCGCCCTATCCCGGAGCTTGCGCCGGTAATCAGCGCTTTCATGGAACCGCCGCCTTCCTCTTTTGATTTGATCTGTGGTTATCATACCATAAATTCCCTCAAAATTACATGGATTCTGCAAATCGGGGTAGATTTTACCGATGAATCGCGCTATGATAAAAGAAAAAAAGAAAGCGGGAGGCTTCTTATGAAACTGGCAATCTTGGAACCGCTGGGTGTGGCAAAAGAAAACCTGCTCGCCATGGCGGAAAAAGCTGTGAACGGGCGTATGGAGGTCGTGTACTATGACACCCGCGCGGAGGATACGCCGACTTTGATCGAACGGAGCCGCGATGCGGATGTGATAGTCCTTTCCAACTTCCAGTACCGGCGCGAAGTGATGGAGCATTGCCCCAACCTGAAACTGGTGTGTGTGGCGTTTACCGGCATCGACCATGTGGATATCGCCTACTGCAGGGAGCGGGGAATCACCGTCTGCAACTGTGCGGGCTATTCCACCGTGGCGGTCGCGGATCTCGTGTTCGGGCTGGTCATCGCGCTTGCGCGCAATATCCTTCCCTGCGATCAGGCAGTCCGTGCGGGCGGCACCAAGGCGGGACTGATCGGCTTTGAGCTGGAAGGCAAAAAATTCGGCGTGGTGGGCACCGGCGCAATCGGCCTGCGCACCGCAAGAATCGCGCAGGCGTTCGGCTGCGAGGTCTACGCTTACAGCCGGACCCAAAAGAATCTGCCGGGTATTACCTATGTGGATCTGGATACCCTGCTTTCCACCTGCGACATTGTTTCGCTTCATGTTCCTCAGACCAGCGAAACCATCGGGCTGATCAGCGCGGAAAAGCTGGCGCTGATGAAACCCACGGCCATTTTGATTAACACGGCGCGCGGCCCCATCGTGGACAGCACCGCGCTCGCCGAAGCGCTGAAGTCCGGCAGGATTGCGGGCGCGGGCATTGACGTGTTTGAAAAGGAACCGCCGATTCCTTCCGATCATCCGCTGTTCGGCGCGCCGCATCTTGTGGCGACGCCGCATGTGGCGTTTGCCAGCCAGCAGGCGATGGAAAAAAGGGCGGTCATTGTCTGCGATAATATCGCGGCATGGCTGGACGGCAAGCCCCGGAATGTGATTGTATAATCGAACCGGCAGAGCCGATAGAATAAAACAGGTATCCCGCATGCGGGATACCTGTTTTCATTTGATGACCGGAAAGGTCGTTTAGTTCTGCCATTCCACCGTGTAGGTGAATTTGTACTCCTGCTGGAGTGCTTTCACTTTGTCCTCATTGTCTTCGATAAAGGTGTCGGTGTAAACGGATTTCCCCTGCTTTTTATAATCGTCCAGAATCGCAGTCAGTTTCGCCCAGCATTCTTCGTGCTTCGGCTCTTCCTCTTCCTTGAGGTCGATAATGAACTCCCGATGTTTCGGTATTCTTGCTTTCATAGTTTCACGTTCCTCCATTATAATTGCGCCTGCGCGCGTACAGGCTTATTTTATCCGACTGGAGGCATCCGGTCAAGTCTTTTTTCTTTACAGAATTCTTTGGCCCCGTTTGGCATAGGATGCAATCCGGTTCCGGTAGTCCGCCGTCTGTTCCTCGTTTTGCAGGCGGGTACAGACGGCATAGTCGTCCCAGAAATGCATCGGCACCACAAAATCCGCGCCGACAGTCCGCATAAAATAATCCATGCCGAGCAGATAGCTTTTTTCCAGCCGGGAATCGGCGGGAAGAAAAGCAACGTCGATTTTTTCTCCGCGAAGCAGGTCAATCTGTTCCCGGTAGCGTTGGCCCATCAGTTCCCGCGCGCGCGGCGGTTCCCCTTCCCAATCCCACCAGTTTAAATCACCTGCGTGATAGAGACAGACGCCATCTGTTTTGACCAGGAAAGCTACGCCTTCATCGGTGGATTCCAGTGTCCGCACCCAGACATCCCCTAAATCCAGAACAGCACCCGGCCCCATTTTATGAACATCTTCACCAGTGCGGATATCGTCGGAGAGCACATAGCGGACCTGCGGCAGATTCTCGCGCCAGTCAAGTATTTCACGGCTGAAATGATCAGGATGACGGTGCGAGGCAAACACCACAACATTTTCGTCACGCAGTTCCTGCGGGTCAATCATCCCATCCCGCAGCCCGCCCGCGGACTGTTTTCCCGGATAGTAGTCAAAAATCAGCGTATGCGTTCCGGTTCTCACCAGAAATCCATCATGATACAGATTATAAATTTCCAAATTTAACCCTCCTCTTTCTGTCCCAATACCGGAAGCAGTTTTGTCTGAAATTCCCCGGGGTGTCTGCACCAGCAGTCCGCCCCCGCCAGAAACGGCTCGCCCTCAAGCGTATAGCATTGAATCGGTTCCGGGCCTCCCGGCTCTTTATGCCGGAGTTCCTCAAGCGGCACCCGAATCATGCGCTCCACCTCTTCACCCACCGCGAACTGTGGTTCTGGATGGCGGTAGAGATAAATGTATCCGAGTTCCCTGTCGAAAAAATCGCCGATATGGGTATCCTCGCGGATCGTGCCGAGAAATTCCAGTTCCCCGGGTTTCGCCGCAATCCCGATTTCCTCGTACATTTCGCGGAGTATCGCGTCCGCGGGATCCTCGCCCGCCCCAATATGGCCGCCTACCGCCAGATCATAAAGGCCCGGGAAGTCCCGTTTTTGAAAAGACCGCTGCTGGTAATAGACCCATGTCCCGCCTTCCCGCTCAGACACCACCCAGCAGTGGACCACCTGGTGCAGCAGACCCTGTGCGTGCGCCTGCCCGCGCGGGACTGTGCCGGTTTCGCGCAAATCCTCATCAAGGATGGTTAACAGTTCCATCATTTCCCCCGCCCTGTTGCCGCAAGTTTTTTCTTTATTTTACGCATTCTGCGAGAAGATTGCAAGAAATTTCGACACAGGAAAAGGACCGCTTTTTCACAGCGGTCCTTCCTGCATCGCTTGTTCAGCCGCGCGGGCGGATATGCGCCGCGAGCGCGATTTTTTGGAAAAGGCTCAACGCCGAAACCCTTTGTTTCGGAAGTTCGGCAGCCGCGGTCTGCGGAGCCGTTTGAAGCCGGGACGATTTCTGCAAAAGTACCCACGGCAGATAGAACACGGCCCATACCAGCCAGACGAAACCCATAACAGCGGGCAAGTAAAACGAGCCTGCCATATTCCCGATCAATTCCAATACCGAGCCTGCCGAAGGGCTGCGCAAAAACAAATAGTTGCTGTTCAGGATAAAATTGGTCAGGCTGTCGAAAACAGCCAGCAGAAGCAGGGATAAGAAGCATTTCGGCAGCTGCCTGCAGTCGGGCCGGAACCCGCCGGCCAGCAGCAGAACCGGTATCAGCAGCAGCATTGTATGCGCAAAAATAAACTGCAGGTACATCAGGTTCCACAATGGGAAGCCGGTGACCCCCGGGGTAATCAGCGCGCTCAGCGCACCGGGCAGCCCAAGGCAGTAGCAAAGCTCTTTCAGAAACGGCTTTTCGGTATAAACCGCAGCAAACTCTGCAAAAAGCATGGCGCCGCAAAGATGCAGCGGCAGCATATAAACAGGGTCAAATTCCCCGCTGCATAAAAGCCAGACGTCCCGCAGCAGTTCAGAGCCGACAGCCGCGCACGCGCAGATTTTCAGCACTTGTTTTCTTCTGGCGGGGGGTTGTCTGAGAAACCAAACGGTCACCGCCGCGCAGAATACCGCGGAAGAAATCAACCATGCCGCGTGGGCTCTGCTGAAAACGGGAATCCAGAGTTCCTGCGGCGCCTCTCCTTCCAGCGCGAAAAACCAGTTCATGATTTTCCTCCTTTTCGATTGGATGCTGCTAATTCATTCTATCCTATTTTTGCCAAAAAATGCAGAAATTATCAAGCGACTGGGCGCTGTCTGATTTTTTTTGAACTGACACCTGTGAAATACCAAAAAGCGTGCAGATTCGACTTTCTTCTGAATGCTTTTATACAAAAACAGAGGGATAATCCTTGTCAGCTGTGGTAAAACAACCAAAAAAGTGATATAATGAATTTATAGCTCCAAAAGGCAGGGGGAATTCTGTGAAGTACTACAAAATTAACAGTATGAATCAAAGCATCCGCCGCGACGCGGCACAATTTGTCGCGCAGGCCGAGCATGTTTACAGTCAGCAGATTCTTGCGGTCGCACAGCAGCTGTATGAAAATCGTTCCCGAAAACCGATTATCCTGATTTCAGGCCCATCCGGTTCCGGAAAAACTACCACCGCGCTGCGGATTGAGCAGCTTCTTGACAGCTGGAGCTGTGAAACCCATACAATTTCGATGGATAACTATTTTCTGCCATACGATTTCGGCCCGATGCCGCTGGATGAGCAGGGCCATGTTGATCTTGAATCTCCCAAAAGGCTGGACGCAGAGCTCCTGACCGAGCATTTGACCCGGCTCTTCAATTATGAACCCGTGGAAGTCCCGATCTTTGATTTTACGACCCAGACACGCACCGGCTCGGTGCCGCTGCACCGAAAAAAAGACGAACTGATTATTCTGGAAGGGATTCACGCGCTGAATCCGTCGGTGACGGGCCAGACCGACGAAACCGCCACCTGCATCTATGTCAGCGTCCGGACACGCGCGGAGCATCCTTCCGGCGCATTGCTGCATCCGTCCAAAATCCGGCTCGCCCGGAGACTGATCCGCAACAAACTGTTTCGCGGGCGGGGTTTTGACGACACACTAGCCAGCTTCCGCAGCGTTTCCCGCGGGGAAAATCTGTTTATTATGCCCTACAAATACCGTGCCAAATTTGATATCGACACCTTTTTCCCCAGCGAACTGTCTGTCTACCGCCCTTTTCTGCTTTCTGAACTGGAGGCGGTCGGCGGAAAAACCGGCGATCTCGCGGAAATCCGCGAATTTCTTGAACATGTGGAACCGGTGGATGCCGATTTGGTCCCCAAAAATTCTCTTTTGCGGGAATTCATCGGCGGCGGAACATTCAACTGAATTTTACAGAGGCTTCGCATAAAGCAGGGAGGCAGGTAGTCACCTGCCTCTGTGCTTTATGCAACTAAACGGGAAAGTAATTTCTTTTCATCTGCAAGCATTCCGTCAAAAGAAGGTCAGCTGGCTGTCGCCATAGCCCACTTTATACGCGCGGATAATATCCTGCATCCGAAACAGAAGCCCTTGCTGTTCACATGCCGCGGAAAACTCCTTCCACAGTGTTTTAGCATGAGGGCTGACGCACTGGTAGCTGTTCCCGAAAGCGCGCGCATACTGTTGCCGCAGATTCTGCCCGGAGAGCAGCGTGTCCAGCTTTTGAAAATACCATTCTTTCTGGCGGTCCCGCAAAGTCATACCGAACGCGGGATAGAGAAAGCGTGCGCCGGCCTCTTTCGCTTTATGGACAATGGCAAGGATATTATCTGTGTTATCTTCGAGAAACGGCAGAACCGGCATCAGCAGAAGCCCGGTAAAGATACCGGCATCCGATAGCTTCGCAACCGCCTCCAGCCGTTCGGAGGAGCGCGGGGCGCCCGGTTCCACCAACGCGGAAAGGTCGTCGTCCGCCGCCGTTACCGTCACCTTCACAAGCACCGGGGAATGGCTTTTGATCTCCCGCAGAAGATCGATGTCGCGCGTCACGAGGCTGCTTTTGGTTGCGATTGCCACGCCGAACCCATAGGCATTCAAAAGTTCGAGGGCATGACGGGTAAGCTGCAGCTCCCGCTCAAACGGATTGTAGGGGTCGCTCATCGCGCCGGTACCCACCACGCCCGGGCGCACCTTGCGCCGCAGGTCGTTGCGGATGATTTCCAGCGCGTTTTCCTTGGCGCGCACCCGGTCAAACGCCTCGATACCATAGCACTCGCTGCGGCTGTCACAGTAGATACAGCCATGACAGCAGCCGCGGTAAATATTCATATTGTAATCGATGCCGAACCACGTGCTGGATTTGCTACGCGTGACAATCGTTTTGGCGGGAATATAGTCCATATCAGGCTCCCCTATGCGGGATTTCTCCGATCACTGCTGTCTCCAGCGCTTCAGTGACGGGAAAAACTGCCGCATCATTTCTTTCGCTTTTTCTTCCGTCATCCCCGGCTGGTGTTCCGCCATCGGCGTGGCACAGAAATCAATCATCTGTTCCATCGTCATCTCCCCGGTAAACGTTCCGTTCTGGTAGCAGTAGGAACAGTAATCCGGGCTTTTCGTCCCGTCTTTCTCCGTTCCGTACAAACTGTCCTCCATCGGCATCCCGCAGCTTTGGCAATAATGCGTTTTTTCCATTCTGATTGCTCCTTTCACATTTCTTACAGTAAGAATAGCAGACAGAATCGGACATCTGCATGTCATATTATAAATAATTTTTCAATGCGTCCCGAAGCCGGAGAATCAGTTCCGAGCGAATTTCTTCCGGTTCCAGCACAGTCACCGCACCGCCGAAAGTCAAAAGATAGCCGAATATCCACTCACCGGGCGGGAATTCAACGGTCACCAAAAAGCTGCCATCTGGGTTGCGCGTAATCTGTTCCGGCGAAAACTCATCGTAAATCCGGAACGCGCAGGACGCGTCCAGACGAAGTTTCAGCCGAAGCATCTTCTGCGGATAGGGTTCCGAAAAAGGGAGCTTGTCCGGCGCGGCGCGCTCAAACCGTTCCTGTGTCACCAGCAGGTTTTTTATCCGTGTGAGTTTAAAAAAGCGCTCCGCCCCGCGGGTTCTGCAATAGGCATATAAATACCAGCCCCGCCCTTTGAAAATCAGCCGCAGCGGTTCCACAGTCCGTGCGGACTGTTCCCCCGTACTGCTAAAATAATCAAATCTGGCTACTCGATTCTGCAGAACGGCTTCTTTCAGCAATGGGAACCAGTCCCGCTCCTGCTTACCTTCCCAACCCGAAAAATCGATATCCACCCAGTTGACAGTCTCCTTGCGGAAGATACCGCCCAGTTTTTCCAATATGGTACGGTCCATATCCGGCATGCGGACTGCCGCAAGCCCGCGGAGCGCGGACAGGATTTCCCTCTGCTCCGCCTCTGACAGCACCGACCGGTCAAGCACAAAATCATCCAGCAGCCGAATCCCGCCGCCTTTTCCCTTTGCCGTATAAACGGGTATGCCCGCGGCGGAAAGCGCGTCTACATCGCGGTAAATTGTCCGCTCGGAGACCTCAAAGCGTTCTGCCAGTTCTTTGGCGGTCATGTTCCGCCGGCTGAGAAGCAGATAGGTCATTTCAAATAATCGCTGTGTCTGCACGTTCCATCACCCGGCTTTATTATAACATAAAATAACCTGGTCATCTGATTTGAAAACAAGCCCCGGAGAAATTTTCCGGGGCTTGTTTTCATTCGCTCAATTCGGAAAAAAGGTTCAAAAAGTCCTGCTCCACAGATTCAAATTCCAGCCTGCCGAATTCCGGACTGCTTTCCAGCCTGGGCGCTTCCGGGGAGATCGGCTCAGGCATCAGCGCCAGGAATTCATACCACAGAAGAGCATCATCCACGCTGATGATCTGCGCCTGTTCCCCGTCTGTCAGATGATCCAACCCAAAAGCGGCAAAAATCGCGTCCTGCAGCACTTTTTCAAAGTCCAGATACGCGGGCATGTTCCGTTTGACCGGCCGGGTGATATCGGACAGGTACGCCTCGCTGGCATCATGGAGCAGGCAGGCAAGCTGCACCCGCCGGCTGTATCCGCGCGCCGCCGCTTCCCGTGCGCAGTTGATGGAATGCTGCGCAACAGAATAAAAGTGCCGGCAATGGCCGTTGGCGCGGCACAGATTGGACAGCGCGTGCGCGACGTCCCCGATGCGGATCTGCTCCGCGCGCGGTGAAAAAGGGGTAAAATGCATCCCGGACGCGGTGGTAATAAAATCGTCTCTCCCCATACTCCGTCCTTCCAAAGCAGGGACCGCAGGTTCCCGCTTTTACATGCTTGCAATATTTTCTTTATTGTATTCAAAGCTGGAGCATGTAATGCCCGTCAATTTCCCCGAACCGGTTTTCCGCTCTGGAGCCGACTTCAAAATGCAGCAGAGCAATGCCCAGATCAATTCCCTGGTGACCGCTCCGGTCGGGCACTTCCGCGGTTACCGTACGGTTCTTATACTGGAAGTGCACCGGCTGCTTGTTTATCGCGGACGGAGCCTTCTGGACGGCTCTCATACCGTTTAAAAAATTTTCCGGTGTTTCGGCGGCTGTATACAGCTCATCGAGCGGCTTGGTGCCACGCCGCGCTACGGAGCGGATCAGGTGTTCCTTGATCGTCTTTTGGTGCGGCACTTTCCCCACCAGTATAATTGCCACCAGTTTTTCGTCCGGCGCAAGCCCGATCTTTTTCTCGCAAAGGTCCTTATGATAGGTGCCCCCTACCCAGCAGGTGCCGAGTCCAAGCATCGTCGCGTCCAAAACAAGCCGCTCCCCCCAGTAGCCGGCTTTTTCATTGAGGCGCGGCTCACTCTGTTTTCCGGCAAGCGCGAAAAAATGCCGCACGCCGGAAAACATCCCGTAACTTGCGGAAATTCCCTTCATGACATCGCGGTCATTTTCCACCAAACGGATACGAAGGCCGCTTTCAAGATTATAAAGCTCCATGCGTTCCCGCAAAGAAGCCGCGTTTTCCAGCGGTTCCAGCACAAAAGCACGCCGTGAGCACCGCTCGTTGATTGCTTTCTGATAGTCTGTCATGGCAAACCCTCCATTGTGTTCTGATTGCGGGCAGTCTCAAAACTGCTTTTCCCAGTGCGAACTCCCTGCTCTCTGCCAAAATCTGTGGGAATTCTCTGGCAGGTTCTTATGTTTCCCGCCAGAATACGTAATATCCCTGCAGGATCAACAGCCCCGTTTTGCTATTCGTCGTGTTCCGCCCAGTCGAGGCTGCGTGAGACCGCTTTTCGCCAGCCGCGAAGCAGCTTTTGGCGTCTTTCCTCTTCCATATTGGGTTGATACGTGGTGTCGCAGCTCCACAGCCGTTTGATTTCCTCCGTATCTTTCCACATGCCCACGGCAAGCCCCGCAAGATAAGCCGCACCCAGCGCGGTCGTTTCGCGGATCATGGGGCGGCGCACCGGTTTTCTGAGCATGTCGGACTGGAACTGCATGAGAAATTCATCGCGGCTCGCGCCGCCGTCCACGTTCAGTTCCCGCAATTTGATTCCCGTATCCTTTTCCATCGCTTCCACCAGTTCAAGGCTCTGATAGGCGATGGATTCCTGTGCTGCCCGGATAAGATGCTCTCTTCGTGTGCCGCGTGTGATTCCCATGATACAGCCGCGCGCGTACATATCCCAATAAGGCGCCCCCAACCCTGTAAACGCGGGAACGATATAAACGCCGCCGGTATCTTCTACCTTTTGGGCATAATATGCGGCGTCGCAGCTTTCCGTAATAAACCGCAGTTCGTCGCGCATCCACTGGATCACCGCACCGCCCACAAAGACACTGCCTTCCAGCGCATACTGCACTTTCCCCCCAAGGCCGACGGCAATCGTGGTCAGCAGGCCGTTTTCGCTTTTGCAGGGGGTATCCCCCGTATTCATCAGCAGAAAGCATCCGGTTCCATAGGTATTCTTGGCTTCGCCTTCCGAAAAGCAGGTCTGCCCGAACAGGGCGGCCTGCTGGTCTCCCGCAATGCCCGCAATCGGGACCGGTGTGTTCTGGATCAGGACATGCCCGTAAACTTCGCTGGAATTGCGCACCTCGGGCAGCATTGCGCGTGGAATGTCCAGCGCTTCCAGCAGCCGTTCGTCCCAGTCCAGCCGGTGAATGTTATAGAGCATGGTGCGGGAAGCGTTGGTGTAGTCGGTGACATGCGCCGCTCCTCCGGTCAGCTTCCAGATCAGCCAGCTGTCGACCGTGCCGAACAGGATTCCCCCCCGTTTCGCTTTTTCACGCGCCCCCGGCACAAGGTCGAGAATCCATTTGATTTTGGTTGCGGAAAAATAAGCGTCCGGCAGAAGTCCGGTCGCTTCGCGGATGTATTCGGACAGGCCCTGCGCCTTCAAGTCGTCACAGAGATCCGCCGTACGGCGGCACTGCCAAACGATCGCAGGATGAATCGGGCGGCCGGTCGACTTATCCCAGACAATCGTGGTTTCCCGCTGGTTGGTAATCCCGATCGCGGCGATTTCATGGACATCCACCCCGCTTTTCGCAATGACCTCCATCATGACCGCATACTGGGAGGAATAGATCTCCATAGGGTCATGCTCCACCCAGCCCTCTTTGGGATAATACTGGGTCAATTCCTTCTGGGACAGTTCCACGATATTTTGTTCGCGGTCAAACAGGATTGCGCGGGAACTGGTCGTCCCCTGGTCAAGCGCCATGATATAGCGGCCCATGCTACTCCTCCTTGGTATGGTCAGGCTTTTATCAAAAGTATGTGCCGTGTTTGATATTTTGTCAACGGGTTCCGACAAAATCATCCATTTCCGATACAAAATCAGTGATCGGTGTTATAATAAAATCCTTGAGGGGTGAAGGACTTTGAATTCAGAATTGATCATGAAAAATCTTTTGGAGCTTTGCGCGGTTCCCAGTATCAGCGACAGTGACGGAGAGCGCGCAATGTCCCAAAAACTGCGCGAGATGCTGCTGCGCATTCCTTATTTCGCGCAGCATCCGTCGCAGATCGATAGTTTCCTTATTGAAAACGATCCAAAGGGCGGGACCTATCTGTTCGCGCTGATGCGCTGCCGGCGGGAACAGGCAAAAACACTTTTGCTGCTCAGCCATTTTGATGTAGTCGGCGTGGAGGAATACGGCGCCGCACAGGCCCTCGCGTTCGACCCCGCCCGCTATACCGGCTATTTAAAAACCGGAGCAATCAGTCTCCCGGCACAGGCAAAAATGGACCTGGAGTCCGGCAATTTCCTGTTCGGACGCGGCACCTGCGATATGAAATGGGGCATTGCCGCGGATTTGGAACTGCTCCGCTGGTTTTCGGAGCATCCCGAACAGCTCGGCGTTAATCTGCTGATGGTTTCGGTGCCCGACGAGGAACGCAACTCCATCGGGATGCTTTCGGCGGCAAAACGGCTTCTAAGCTACCGCGAAGCGAACCGGCTGACCTATACCTGCTGTCTTGTGGGAGAACCGGACATCTCGCCCGAACAGGGAGGTTCCGCCCAAAAAATGCATGTCGGCGCGGCGGGCAAGCTGATGCCCCTTTTTTACTGCGCGGGAAAAGAGACGCACGTCGGGGAACCGTTCTGCGGGTTAAACCCCGACCTGCTGCTTTCTGAAATTACCGCGCGCATGGAGCTTTCGGCTGATTTCATCGATTCCGACCGGGGCTGCTATACGCCCGCTCCCACCTGCCTGAAGCAAAGCGACCTCAAAACAGCGTATTCTGTGCAGACCCCCTGCGCCGCCTACGCCTATTACAATGTGATGACGATCACGCATACGCCCGAACAGCTGCTTCGCCTGATGGAGCAGACGGCGCGTGACGCTTTTGCCGATGCCTTGCGCCGGATCGAAGAAAAACACGCAGGGGCGGAAAAAAAGCTGGGACGCGCTGTCCGCCGGGATGTGTTTACCCCAAAAGTGATGCGGTACGGCGATCTGTTCCGGCTTTGCGAGCAGGCGCACGGCAAAACGTTTACCGCGCATATGGAGCAGTTTCTTGAGCAGTCGGAGGAAACCGACCTGCGATTGCTGACGGTGGAACTGATTCGGGAGGCGCACAGTTTCTGCCCCGACCGCGACCCCATGGTCATCCTGTGTTTCGCCCCGCCCTATTATCCGCACAGCGGGTTTACTGAGGAGGACAGCCCGACCGTCCGCGCATGCCAAGCTCTGGCAAAGGAAGCGGAAAATTTCGGGGAAGCGTTCGCAATCGACTACTGCTTCAACGGGCTGACCGATATGTCTTATCTTTCCCTGCGCGGGGATGTGGACACAGCCGCCCTGCGTGAAAGCTTCCCGGTCTGGGGAGCGCGCTATTCGGTGCCTTTGGAAGAAATCCGCGCGCTGGACATTCCGTTTATCAATTTCGGGCCGCTCGGGCGGGACCCTCACAAATTTACCGAACGGGTAGATCTCGCGTATTCCTTCGGCAAAGCGCCGGAACTGCTGCTGCGTCTCGTCCGGCTGTTGTCGGAATAGCTATTCAAAAACAAGGAGGCTTCCCGTAGCACGGGAAGCCTCCTTGTCCATCATCAGCTCAACTGCTCGATTTCTCCGCCCGACTGAATCGCCTGCGTATTTGCGGTCAGTGTCTCCAGATACTTTTCACGAATCAAAAACCGGTCGCCATTATTCGTTTGCAGGATCGCCCGGCGGGCCGGACCCGTAAACCAGAGTACGGTTTCTTCTGGTTTTGCGCTGTCGCGATAGGTATAGGTAACGGTCAGGAGCGGTGTTTCGGAGGCAGGCGCGTCCTCCGTGTAAGCGTCTGCCGGTACACCCGTCAGGGACTGGAAGTAACTCCGGAACCGCCCGGCATCTACCGGTTCCCCGCCGCAGGTTACTTTCAGGCTGTCCTTTTCGCCGGCAAGATTAAAAGTCACCTGTTTATCCGGCGTCGCAACGGAAACCGACTGCAAGTCCTCCAGGTCAGGCATTGTCAGCTTGGTGCTGACAAAATCGCCGTAGTTCATTTCCAGCCAGGGCAGGCTGTCCGCCGTGGCCTGATAAACAACCGGTCTGCCCTCCCGCATCAGATAAACGGTTTCGCCCGAAGGGGCGCTCGCCAAAAGCAGGCAGCTCTCTTCCGTTCCGTTATTGTCCCAGGTAAATTCCGCGGTGGAATACGGTTCCGCGAGCCCGAAAGATTCCAGCTGTCCGGCCTTTGGATGGACGGCAACCGCCCGTTCCGCTTTGATTTCGAGCAGATCGGCAATCATCTGTTCCCTTTCGGAACCTACGCTTCCCTGCCCCGGCGAAACCATCCGGTAAACCTCAACCGCCGAGGAATCCTGTTTGCGTTCTATGGACACCGGCTGCTTATGCGCCGGGCCAGCGAACGTCACTTTTTGAACCCGCGGCCCCGCGGAACCGGATGATCCCGACGACTCCGGCAGTTCCGTTACCGTGGTATCCACCAGATCCGTCAGGCCGCCGAGAAAATTCTCCACCTGAGCGGCGGTAACAACATAAACGGTTCCCTCGCCGGTTTTACAGTAAATACCTTTCTCGGCAGGCGCATCCGCGCCGATATCCAGCGTAAAGACAGTCCCGTCCGTATAGTCCGCCTTTACGGCGGCACGCGGACGGTCCAGCCCGAAGTCTGCGAGGTCAGAAACCTGCCCAATGACTGTGGCCGCCTGCACATTCAGCATCGCGCTGCGCATACTCTCCACCCTGCTTTTTGCCAGCAGAATGGAGTCGTCCAGCCCCACGACACGATAACCGCCGTCGGAGAAGGTTACGGCAAAGCCTCCCGCCTCATTCGTGACAGTGATGGAAGTCAGTTCGCTTTCCTTTTTTTGCAGCAGTGGGGTACTGCCTTGCGCGGCGGCACTGCTCTGGGCTGCCTGATCCGGCGTATAGCCGTTCAGGAACCACAGCGCACCGCCCAGCCCCGCCGCAAGCAGGGCGCAGATCAATAACAGAATCAGTTGCTTTTTCATATGGCCCTCCCAAACTTACAGGTGGCGCCTGTGCAGCCAGACCGCAACACCCGCGATCAGAACCGCCAGCGGCAGAAGGAGGGTAAAGATGCCTCCCAGCAGATAAGCCTGCACCATGTTGGAAAGTCCCAGCTCGTCGCCGCCAAGGTCCTTGGGCGCGATGGTGACCGCATTCCCCCGATTGGTCAGCGTGTTAAACGCACAAAGCAGATAATCCGCGTTTGAAACGGATTTGTTGGTCAGAAACATCTCGTCGAGAGAAGCGGAGGACGCCGCCACAAGCACATTGCTCACGGACGGTTTGCCGTTTACATCCTTTGCATAGCTGGAACGGATCATTGCCGGAGCCGCGTGGATATCGGCATCGGTGGGAGCCCAGTCCTCCGCGGCATCAGGCGGCACCACAAATGCACTGTCATAGTACGAAAGCAGTTCTGTGGTCTGATATCCGTCCTGAGTGTCAAACAGAAGGTTCAGCTCTCGTCCCGCATAGCTGGCAAACCGGTTATTTGCCGGCAGCCCGTCGGTATAATCCGGTGCCTTATATTCCACTGCGCAGAGAGCGGGGGTCGCGTTAAAGATGTTCTTTGCATCGCTTTCCAGCAGGATCCCGGGGGTTACCTCAATGCCCCACTCCGCGAGGAACGCATCCAGATTAGGCAGGTCGTAAGCGGTGGTGGCAGGCGCGTAAAACAGAGTTTTGCCGTAGTTTTTCCCGTTTTCGAGGAAAGTGTCCAGCTTTTTGAGAACCGTTTCGTCCGGGTCGCGGCTCGTCCCGACCATGATGGCCAGATCGGCCTGCGGGTCGATTTCCTCGGTGGCAAGGTTTTGCTCCTCCAGTTCAAAATTGTTCTGGGTAAGCAAATTTTTGAACCCGTCCGGCACCGTTTCGCCATGCCCTGTCAGCAGCACTGCCTTTACCGCGGTGTCGCTGGTAACACCCATCATCGCGGAGGTCAGCACCTGATCGGCTTTGGAGGAGATAATGACGGTCTCTCCGGTATAAGGATTGCTGTCGAAATTGAACAGGTCGTTGATGTTGACCTTTCGTGTCTTGCCGTCCGACTCCACAATGATGTCGTAATCGGTGGGGTTGAGGTCGGCATAATTGGACGCGTAGCCGGGGTTGGAAAGCAGGTCGATAAAGGTAACGGTCAGATTTTTGGTGTACTGCTCATACTGGGAAATCACCCGTTTGAACTGTAGCAGGTATTTATCGGTATCCGCCTGCTTTTCATCCATGAACACCGTCAGTTTGACCGGCTTCTCCAGCTGACTGAGGAACTGCACGGACTGGTCGGAGATTTCATAAATCTGATTTTTTGTCAGATCGGCTGTCAGCGGGAATTTATCGGTCAATACGGAAGCCACAATATTAGTAAGTACGATTACGATCAGGAACACCGCGGTGATGGCGGCCGACATTCCGCCGTAGCGGGCCTGTTTGGACTGGAACCATTCTTTCATCTTCATGTCTGCGCCTCCTCAATTCCATCTGCGTTTTTCAAATACGCGGACCGTCAGGAATAGAAACACCGCGCAGATGCTCAGGAAAAAGACCACGTCCTTCAGGCTGAGCATCCCCTGCGTAAAGCTCGTATAATGGCTGTTGAAGGACAGCCCGTCCATGATCTTTTTCAGCAGGGTGTTCTGTGTCAGGGAGGAAAGCCCGTCGACCAGCATCAGCCCCAGGCTGGCAGCGAAAGCGCCCGCCGCGGCAACCACCTGGTTCTCTGTCAGGGAGGAGATAAACATGCCGATGGCGGCAAGCGCACAGCCAAGCAGGAACAGCCCGATAAAGTGCCCCGCCAGCATCGCCCAGTCCGGCGTGGAAAACAGCGCGATCACCAGCGCATACGCCAGCGTGACCGAAATCCCGATGACAAACATGGCAAGCGCCGCGAGGTATTTGCCCATGACCAGAGAGAACAGGCTGATCGGTGCGGTCAGAAGCGCCTGGTCGGTTTTATTCTTTAAATCCTCGCTCATCAGCCGCATCGTAAGAATCGGCAAAACAAACAGGGAAATGATAAACAGGCTGGAGAACACATTGGACAGATCGGTGGTATTTGGCAGCACCGTTGAACCGAAGAAATAGAACCCGGCGAAAAAATAGAATACCGCGAGATACACATAGCCAATCGGGGAGGTGAAATAGTTGCGCATCTCCCGCTTTAAAATTGCCAGCATTATGCTTCCCCTCCCTCTTGAGCTTCGCTGTTTTCCGCGTCCGTCTGTTCCCCGGGTCCGCTTTCGCTTTCGGAAGTCAGCGACAGGAATACTTCTTCGAGGCTCAGCCCCGCCGGGCGGGACGCCAGCAGCGGCCAGCCTTTTTCCGCCAGCCGGAAAAATAATTCGCGCCGGATATCCTGCTCGCGCCCTGTTTCCAGGCTGAATTCAAAAGTGCCGGATTCGCGTTCGCCCAGCCTGTGTACCTCGAGCATGCCCGGAAGCGCCGAGAGCAGCCGGAAGAGCTCCTCTTCCGGCCCAGCAATACGGACAGTGAGCCTGTGTTCGGCGCTCATCGCCTGTTCGAGGTGTTCCGGTGTGTCATCCGCGACCAGCCGCCCCTTGTTGATGACGATTACCCGGTCGCAGACCGCCTGCACCTCCGGCAGGATATGGGAAGACAGGATGACCGTCTGCTTCTGGCCGAGCGTTTTAATCAGGCCGCGGATGTCGATGATCTGCTTTGGGTCCAGCCCGACGGTCGGTTCGTCAAGAATCAGCAGGTCGGGATTTCCCAGCAGTGCCTGCGCAATGCCGATTCGCTGGCGGTAACCCTTTGAAAGGTTTTTGATCAGCCGTCCATAAACGTCTGAAATTTTCACCAGTTCACAGATTTCCCCGATATGTTCCTCCTTCGGCAGCCTGACCGCTTTGAGCTCATACATGAAATCCAGGTATTCCCGGACGGTCATATCCATGTAAAGCGGGGGCCGTTCCGGCAGATACCCGATTTTCGACTTGGCTTTCACGGGACTGGAGAGAATGTCGAGCCCGTCAATCAATGCTGTTCCCGAAGTGGACGCCAGATAGCCGGTAATCATATTCATTGTGGTGGATTTCCCCGCGCCGTTCGGGCCAAGAAATCCCAGGATCTGCCCCCGTTCCACCGTGAAGCTGACATCGTCAACGGCACGCTTGCCGCCATAGGTTTTTGTGAGATGTTTCACCTCAAGCATCTGTTATCTGCCTCCCAGACGGCTGCGCAATACTGCGCGGCCTGTTATTGAGCCCAAACAAAACTGCTCTTATTATAGAAGTGATTTGTTACCGAATTGTATCCTGAAATTGAAAAAACATCGGCATTTTATACGGGAATTGGTAAAGCGAAGGAGCCTGCCGGCGGCAGGCTCCTTTTTTATTTTAAAACAACCGTAGCGGCCAGAATTCCAAGAACGGCCCACTGCAGTACGATACTCATTAAAAAATCCCATTTTTTCCCCGGTCTTTCTTTGAGTTCCTTCACATCGGCTTTGAGTTCATTCATGGACGTTAATATCTGCTGATACCGTTCATTCGCAATGGCATTATCCTGACTGATTTTTTCAATTTTAGCATAGATTTCCCGATGGGCAGCCTGATTCTCTTTGCTATCTTCTTTCAGAGAAGCGACAGACTGCTCCAGATTGCACTCATCATATGGCATCCTCATTCACATCCTTTTTTTCTTTTTCGGCAAGCCGCTCAAGTTGCTGCCCTGCATAGTTTTCCATCGCGTCAAACGTTGCCTGAATCACGGTATTAATCAGGCTCCGTGGAATAAACAGCCGGAGCGCGGCGGGAACCATCTGATAGATTCTACTGGCCACCCATTCAAATTTGATATCACCGGATTTGGACAGTATGCTGTATCTGTTCTCAGCTTCCGCGATCAGGCCTGCAACTTTGCTCCTGATGGCCGCATTCTGCCGGTACCAGAGCGCCAGCCCGCCAAAAGCAGCAGTCAGGACATACAAAACCGATCGAAGGATTTGAATACTATTCATAAAAGGTTCCTCCTGTCTTTTGATTCTATCTGTTTGGTCCAAGAAGAGAATGGCGCTATTGTATGATATGTTTGCCGGACGATTTTTGATTTGCCGCGCAGGCAAGCCGCTGCCGGCAAAAAGTCAGTACCGCCGCCGCAGCCCGTTTGTTATTGACTTCGGACGGATTGTATATTATAATAGTATACGAAAGGTTAGTTCAGGCTAACCAATTTGACCGCAACAACTTTGATGCGGCCTGACATACTGATTGCACCGCAAATTAGTACATACTAATTGACGTGACGGAAGGGGATGTGGATTTATGGAATTCGCAAAGGGTGTTTGGCAGGATGAAGTCAATGTTCGCGATTTTATCGTGAGAAACTATGCGCCGTATGACGGCGGGGAAGAGTTTCTCGCCTTGCCGACACAACGGACACTGAAATTATGGAAAAGGCTCAGCGAACAGATGAAACTGGAGCGTGAGCGCGGCGGCGTTTATGAGATTGATGAAAAGACGATTTCCACCATCACGTCCCATAGCGCAGGCTATATCGACAAAGACCTGGAGCAGATTGTCGGCCTGCAGACCGACGAACCGCTTAAACGGGCGATCATGCCGTTCGGCGGCATCCGACTGGTTTATACCTCGCTGGACGCCTACGGCAAGAAAATGGACCCACAGGTCGCGAATGTCTTTCAATACCGCAAGACACACAACGACGGCGTGTTTGACGCCTATACTGATGAAATGAAAAAAGCGCGCCATACGGGCATCATTACCGGGCTTCCCGACGCTTACGGCCGGGGCAGGATCATCGGTGATTACCGGCGCATTGCGCTTTACGGCGTGGATCTCCTGATCCGGGAGAAGGAGGCCGCCAAGAAAAACCTTGTGTTTGACATCATGGACAGCCCTACCATCCGCCTGCGGGAAGAGGTTTCCGAACAGATCAAAGCCCTCAGGGAACTCAAGGAGATGGCCGCAAAATACGGAATTGATCTGTCTGCTCCCGCACAGAATACAAAGGAAGCCATCCAGTGGCTTTATTTCGGGTACCTTGCGGCGGTCAAGGAGCAGAATGGCGCGGCCATGTCGATCGGGCGGATTTCCACCTTCCTTGATATTTACGCCGAAAAGGACTTAGCGGAAGGAAGATATACCGAACAGGAAATTCAGGAGCTGGTCGATCACTTTATCATGAAGCTGCGCATCATCCGGTTTTTGCGCACGCCCGCATATGACGAATTGTTTTCCGGAGACCCGACCTGGATCACGGAGGCAATCGGCGGCATGTGTCTGGACGGCAGGCACATGGTGACCAGGATGTCCTACCGCTTCCTGCATACGCTGGTCAACCTGGGCTCGGCGCCCGAACCCAACCTCACGATCCTGTGGAGCGGGCATCTGCCCACGGCTTTCAAGGAATACTGCGCGAAGATTTCCATCGGCACCTCCTCCATCCAGTATGAGAACGATGATCTCATGCGGGAAAAATTCGGGGATGACTATGGCATCGCCTGCTGCGTCTCCGCCATGAGAATTGGCAAGCAGATGCAGTTTTTCGGTGCGCGCGCCAACCTTGCCAAAGCGCTCCTTTACGCAATCAACGGCGGCCGTGACGAACGCTACGGAGATCAGGTCGCTCCCGTGCTGGCGCCGGTTGCTTCCGAATATCTGGAGTATGACGAAGTGATGCAGCGGTTCGACACCGTCTGCGAATGGCTGTCCAAGCTCTACATCAACACGCTGAATATTATCCATTATATGCACGATAAATATTGTTACGAACGAATTGAAATGGCCTTGCATGACGAAACTATTGTAAGGACTTCGGCCTGCGGCCTTGCGGGGCTTTCGGTCGTGGTGGACAGCCTCTCCGCCATCAAGTATGCCAAAGTCAGACCCGTCCGCAATGAGTCCGGCCTCGCGGTGGACTTCGAAATCGAGGGCGACTATCCCAAATTCGGAAACAATGACCCACAGGTGGATGAGATTGCCGTCAGCGTTGTGAAAAACTTTATGAAAAAGATTGAAAAGCACCGCACCTATCGTGAATCCAAACCGACCATGTCGATTCTGACGATTACCTCCAACGTGGTCTACGGCAAAAAGACCGGCGCCACCCCCGACGGCCGGAAGGCGGGCGAACCCTTTGCCCCCGGCGCCAACCCGATGCACGGCCGGGATACCCACGGCTGCGTGGCTTCCATGAAGTCGGTCGCAAAACTGCCCTATGACTATTCCGAGGACGGCATCTCCTACACCTTTTCCATTGTACCCGGCGCGCTCGGCAAGGAGGCGCAGGAGAAGGTCGAAAACCTTGCCGCGCTGCTGGACGGCTACTTCGCGGAACGCGGCCACCATATTAATGTCAATGTGCTCAACCGGGAGGTGCTCCTGGACGCGATGGAACATCCGGAAAACTATCCGCAGCTGACGATCCGAGTTTCCGGTTATGCTGTCAACTTTATCAAACTGACCAGAGAGCAGCAGCTTGATGTGATTCATCGTACTTTCCACGAGAGGTTTTAGGATTGAACATGCACAATGACGACGCGGTTGCCGGCAGGATACATTCGATAGAAACGTTCGGCGCGGTGGACGGCCCAGGCATCCGCTATGTGGTCTTTTTTCAGGGCTGCCGTCTGCGCTGCCTCTACTGCCACAATCCCGATTCGTGGGCTGTCGGCGGCGGGAAAGAGGTTACGGTCGGCAAGCTGCTGGAGGATATCGCCGCCTACCGCAACTTCATTAAAAGCGGGGGTGTCACACTCTCCGGCGGTGAACCGCTGCTCCAGCCGGAATTCGCCGCCGCGCTTCTGCGGGGATGCAGGCGGCTGGGATTCCATACGGCGCTCGACACAGCGGGCAGCGTGCCGCTGGAGGTTTCGCAGGAAGTGATTGATCTGTCCGATCTGCTGCTGCTTGATATCAAGTCCTATGACCCCGGGCTCTGTGAAAAGCTGACCGGTTCGGAAAGTGCGCATTCCCTTGCGCTGAAAACGCTGGAATATTGCGAAAGCATCGGCAAGCCTGTCTGGATCAGGCATGTTCTCGTCCCCGGCTATACGCTTTCCCCGCCGCTGCTTGAAAAGCTCGCGGAATATCTCAGCGGTCTTTCCTGCGTCAAACGGGTCGATTTGCTCCCGTTCCATAAAATGGGCGAGTATAAATGGGCGGAACTAAACGAACCTTATCAACTGTACGAAACGCCCGCGCCTTCTTCTGAGGAGCTCCGTCAGGCAACGGAAATTTTTCGGAACCATCATTTAATATATGAAACAGAAAGGAAATGGCTATGAAACAACTCACGATCGCAAAAGTCACAGGGCGGGAAATCATTGATTCCCGCGGAAATCCTACTGTAGAGGCGGAAGTATACCTTTCAGACGGCACCGTCGGACGCGGGGCCGCGCCAAGCGGCGCATCCACCGGCGTTTTTGAAGCGCTGGAGCTGCGCGACAAGGATAAAAAGCGGTTTGGCGGAAAAGGCGTTTCCAAGGCAGTCCACAACATCAACACCAGTATCAACAAAGTCCTCAGCGGCGTAAACGCATTGGACATCTACGCGATTGACCGGCTCATGTGTGAAGAGGATGGAACAAAAGACAAGTCCAGCCTGGGCGCAAACGCGATTCTCGCGGTATCCATCGCCTGCGTGAGGGCCGCTGCCACCGCCCTCCATCTTCCGCTGTACCGCTATCTCGGCGGCGTAAACGGCAATACGCTTCCCGTGCCGATGATGAATATCCTCAACGGCGGCGCCCATGCGGCAAACAACGTGGATGTGCAGGAGTTCATGATCATGCCTGTGGGCGCGGAAAGCTTCCGGCAGGGCCTGCGCTGGTGCACCGAAGTGTTCCATGCGCTGGCCGGCATCCTGAAAGAACGCGGACTTGCGACCTCTGTGGGAGACGAAGGCGGATTCGCGCCGAACCTGGCGTCGGATGAAGAAGCGATCGAACTGATTCTGCAGGCGGTTGAAAAGGCAGGTTACGAGGCGGGAGACGACTTCGTACTTGCCATTGACGCGGCGTCCAGCGAATGGAAAGGCGACGGATGCTATCTGCTGCCGAAGGCACAAAAAAAGATGACCGCGTCGGAACTGATTGCCCATTGGAAAACGCTCTGTGAAAAATATCCCATCTATTCCATCGAGGACGCGCTCGACGAGGAGGACTGGGAAGGCTGGAAGCAGCTCACTTTGGAGCTTGGCGGCAAGGTTCAGCTGGTCGGCGACGACCTGTTCGTCACCAACACGGAACGACTCAAGAAAGGAATCGAATCGGGCTGCGGCAACTCCATTCTGATCAAGCTCAACCAGATCGGCTCCGTCTCCGAAACACTTGAGGCGATCAAAATGGCGCACAAGGCCGGCTATACCGCGGTCGTTTCCCACCGCTCCGGCGAGACCGAGGACACGACGATCGCCGATCTCGCCGTCGCTCTCAACGCGGGGCAGATTAAAACAGGCGCTCCCAGCAGAAGCGAGCGGGTGGCGAAATACAACCAACTGCTGCGCATCGAGGAAGAACTCGGAGTCGGCGCCAAATACCTCAAAAAGCAGGCTTTCAACGTACAAAGATAATGATCCGCCCGCCGCGGAAGCGGCGGGCTTTCTTGTCCCTGTGCGGCGGCAAACCCTTGACAAAAACGTATAGTAGGTATACGATTACGGTATGGAACAGAAGAACGGCGTAAAAAAACTGTCCAGACAGCTTCTGGATACGATCCAACAGTTTAATTGTTATGACCGGCTCACCCGCTCATTTGGGACTGACCATGTGCTTTTCCTTTCCGAAATTCATCTGATTGATTATATCGGCAGCCACAGGGACTGCTATATTTCAGAAATTGCCAGGGAACTGCAGGTGACGAAAGGCGCCATATCGCAGATGGTGAAAAAGCTGGAGCGGAAAGGATATCTGATCAAAGCGGTGGACACCGGGAATAAAACAAGGATGGTTGTGCGTCTGTCGGCAAAGGGGCAGATTGCTTTTGATGGGCACTGCCGTTACCATAATCGCCTCGACAGGGATCTTGCAAACGCATTGCAGGACTTCACCGACGAAGAGACCGCCGCTGTCTGTCAATTTCTGAAACGAATGGAAGAACAGTGGAAACAGCACTCGGACTGAGTGCTGTTTTTGGCGTTGACCACATCGTTAAAAAATAGATTCAAAGGAGCTTACCCATGAACAAAAAACTGCAGATGATGGAAAACGGACCGGTCGGCAAGGCACTGCTCTATCTGGGGCTTCCCACGATTGTAGGCCTGTTAATGACCGGGTTTTATAATTTTGTGGACAGTTACTTTGTCGCGCAGCTCGGTACCGAGGCTATGGGGGCAATCTCGATCGTTTATCCGTTTGTCACGCTGGTGCCGGGTCTCGGCCTGCTGTTCGGAAACGGCGGCGCCGCTTTTATTTCCGAGCTGTTGGGTGCGGGGAAAAAGGATGAGGCGGAAACCGTTCTGGCATCGACCATCTTTTACTGTTTCTCTTTAAGCGTGCTTTCCCAGCTTACTCTCCCCTTTCTGTCGGGACTTCTCACCGCCATGGGCGCGTCGGAGCAGGTGCTTCCGCTTGCGCTGGACTATGCACGCATTCTGCTGGTTTCCTTTCTGTTCCACATCCCTTCGGTCTGCCTGATGAACCTGGTGCGGGCTGAAGGCGCGGTGGGACTCAGCACCTGCTCCCAGCTGACAGGCTCTATCTTAAATATCATCCTAGACCCCATCTTTATTTTTTCCCTTGGAATGGGTATCCGCGGGGCGGCAGTGGCAACCGCGATCTCACAGTTTGTGTCATTTGCCATTCTGGTCCAATATTATCTGAGGAAAAAAAGCTATCTGAGACTGGACTTCCGGAAGACACGCCTGCACAGTTGGATTGTTTCCCCCATTCTGAAGATCGGCGTCCCCCTGTTCGCGATCAACCTGTTTCAGAGCCTTTCGCTCGGCGCGGCCAATATCGCCGCCGCGCCATACGGTGACCGAGTGGTCGCCGCGCTGGGAATTGCAAACCGCGTCGTCGGCATGACGACCTTTGCTATCACAGGATTTTCGCGCGGGTATCAGACCTTCATTTCGTATAACTACGGAGCGGGCTACTGGCAGCGCATCCGCGAAGCAACCAAAAAGGCATATCTGTGGGGGCTTGGCGGCGGAGCCGTTATCTCGCTGGGACAGATTCTGCTCGCGGAACCGATTGTGCGGGCGTTTTCGCAGGACGGCGCTGTCATTTCCATCGGCGTACAGGCTTTGATTGCGGCAAGCGTCCTGTTTTTCACTTATGGATTTCAGGCGATGGCTACGGTATATCTGCTTTGTATCAAATACAATCGTGCGGGCTTCCTGTTCAGCATTGGCAGGCAGGGTCTCATGTATCTGCCTGTGCTCTTTTTATTTGAGCGGATATGGAATACGACGGGCATCTATTACGCCCAGGCTGCGGCGGACGGCCTCACCACGCTGGTGATGATCGGCTTTTTGCTGGCTATATCAAAAATCCGGAATCCCGGAAAGGTAAATTAAACGCTCATCAGACATATTTTGCATAACTCCTTTACTGCTGTTTTTTCAATGACAGCAGTTTTTTGCAAAAATTTTTAGATACTTTTGCTAAAATATTTAAACTCATCAAGTATTTACAGTCGATATTTTTTATTCATCGAAAAAAAACAGAGCAAAATATGCGCGGTTTCGAACAGGACAGCCAAAAAATACCGTGTTATTGGTTCCCGCTTCTGCTAGAATGAAAACAAGGAAAAACAACAATCCAATCTGATAAATGTAGTAATGGAGGAGAAATCATGAAGAAGATTATCGCAATCAGTTTGGCAGCAATGTTGGCGTTGGGTTCCTTTGCCGGTTGCGGAGGCAATGCAGCGCCCGAAGCCCCGGCTTCATCCCAGGCTCCCGCAGCTTCCGAGTCCTCATCAGCAGAATCTTCCGAAGCCGTTCAGGAACCGGTAACAATCCGCGTCCAGTGGTGGGGCGGCGATGACCGGCATGAGGCGACCCTCAAAGCGATTGAAGCCTTCCAGAAGAAATACGATTATATCACCGTTGAGCCCGAGTACGGCGGCTGGGACGGACACACGGAAAAGGTCAACACCCAGTTTGCGGGCGGTACCGCGGCGGACGTACTTCAGGTCAATTACGACTGGATCGCAAACCTTTCACCCGACGGAAAAGGCTTCCTCGATCTGAAATCCGCGCCGGAAATTGATCTTTCCAACTGGGACGAGTCCGTTTTGAAATTCGGTTACAGCAACGGTATCCTGAATGCTATTCCGGTTTCTGTCACGGGCCGCAGCCTCTACTACAACAAATCAACCTTTGACAGGCTTGGTGTGGAAATTCCCAATACCTGGGATGACCTGAAAGCTGCGGGCGCTAAATTCCAGGCCGCGGGCGAAAACATGTACCCGTTCGACCTTGACACCGGGTCCGGCTTCCCTGCCTGGTATGCCGCTTGTGTCTATGAGCAGCAGAAAACCGGCAAACAGTTTATCACCGACGATAATAAGCTCGGATTCACCGTGGATGAGATCAAGGACGCGCTTGACTTCTATATGAGCCTTGAGCAGTCCAAGGCCATCCGGACCCAGCAGACCCGCATGAACGACGCCGGTGAAACCGCGCTTTACCAGACCGATCCTTTTATCTCGGGCAACGTGGCGGGCGTTCTGGAATGGGGCTCCTCTATCGGTAAATTTGCAAAAGTGCTGACCGAAAAAGATCCTCCCGACGAACTGGTGCTCGGCGATCTTCCTGTCATTGACGGTGCGAAAATGAATGGCTGGTTCATGAAACCGTCCCTGTTGTTCGCGATCAACGCAAAAACAGCCCATCCCAAGGAATCCGCGCTGTTCCTCAACTATCTGCTCAACGACCCCGAGGCGTCTGTCATTCTCGGAACCTCCCGCGGAATCCCCTCCAGCAAATCCGCAATGGAAGCGCTTAAAGCCAGCGTTGATCTGGAAAATGACCTTGCTTTTCTCGGAACAGAGCAGATTATGAACTGTAACCCATGCATCGTAAGCCCCTACATGGAGAACGCTGAGATGAAGGAAGCCTATAAGACCGCAGTGGAATCCGTTTCATACGGCTCGGCGACTTCACAGGACGCCGCGCAAACCATGTTCGATTCCGTCACCGACATTCTTGCCGAACTGACAGCCTGACCAGACAAGGCAAAATGATCATACGGGTGTGTCCCCGGGCACACCCGTATTGTTTCAGCAACGATACCGCGCTACTCAAGGAGGTTGACTATGTCTCAAGCAACTGTCGCAAAACCTGTCCTCGGGACGCAGCCCGGCAAAAAATCCGGCAAACGCAGAAGCAGGCTCGGTGAAAGCCCCTATCATGGTCTGCTGTATATCACGCCGTGGCTGATCGGGTTTTTGGTTTTCACGCTCTACCCCATTGTGGCCTCGTTTTATCTGAGCTTTACAAAATACGATCTTGTTTCCGCGCCGAAATTTATCGGGCTGGATAACTATGTGCGCATGTTCAAGGATCCCGTTTTCCGGAAAGCACTCACCGTCACATTTCAGTATGTGATCTGGGAAGTGCCGCTCAAACTGGCATTCTCCCTGTTTGTGGCTATGATTCTCAATATGAAGCTGCGCGGTATCAATTTCTTTCGCACCGCTTATTACATCCCTTCCATTTTGGGGTCCAATGTAGCCATTGCCGTCCTGTGGAAATTTATATTCCAGACAAACGGCCTCGTCAATCAGGTTCTGAATCTGCTGGGGATGCCTTCTGTCGGCTGGTTTGGCGAGCAGTTCCCCGCGCTGATCACAATTGTGCTGCTGCGTGTCTGGGAATTCGGGTCTACCATGGTCATCTTCCTTGCGGCACTCAAAAGCCTTCCGCAGGATGTTTATGAAGCGGCGTCAGTGGACGGATGCACCAAATTCAGGCAGTTCTTCCGGATCACCATTCCGCTGCTCAGCCCCACGATCTTTTTTAACTTTGTCATGCAGTTAATCCATGCCTTCCAGGAATTCAACGCGCCTTACCTGATCACAAAAGGCGGTCCGCAGAAAGGCACCTACCTGCTGCCGATCCTGATTTATGAAAACACCTTTAAATATTATAAAATGGGATATGCGGCGGCAATGTCCTGGATCTTGTTCATTATTATTATGATTTTCACGGCATTCGCTTTCAAAGGCTCAAAATACTGGGTATTTTACAGCGACGATGGAAAGGGGGCCGGCGAGAAAGATGCGTAATACCGAATATAATGCACGTACTTTAGCACGAAAACGGATAAAATCTGTCGTATTATACGTGTTGTTGATTTTTGTGGCGATTGTCATGCTCTATCCAATGGTATGGCTGTTCGGCGCGTCGTTTAAGAATAACGCCGAAATCCACTCTTCCATCTGGTTCATGCCCAAGTCGTTCAGCCTCCAACCCTACATAGACGGATGGAAAACCGGTTCCCAGTATACCATGGGGCATTATTTCGTAAACACATTTAAAATTGTCATTCCCCGCGTGATTTTTACCGTCATTTCGGTGACGCTCACCGCCTACGGCTTCGCGCGCTTTGAGTTTCCGTTTAAAAAGCAGCTTTTTGCGCTTTTGATCGGGACGCTGCTCCTGCCAAACATCATTCTGCGCATCCCGAGTTATCTGATGTGGAACTGGTTTCATCTGCTGGATACCTACGCGCCGCTGACGCTGCCCGCGCTGTTCGCAACCGACGCACTGTTCGTATTCATGCTCATCCAGTTTTTCCGGGGAATCCCGAAAGAACTCGACGAAGCGGCAAGAATCGATGGCTGCGGGCGCTTTATGACACTCATCCGGATTCTGGTGCCGGTCATCAAACCGGCAATCACCTCTATCGCGCTGTTCTCGTTTATGTGGACGATGAATGACTTTATGGGTCCCCTGATTTTTATTTCGAGTGTTGAAAAATATCCAATCACGATTGCCCTTCGAATGTCGATGGACGCAACAGGCGCGGGCTATGATGAAAACCGCATCATTGCGATGTCGATTGTCAGCCTGATTCCGTCTATTGTCGTGTTTATGTGCGCGCAGAGCCAGTTTATTGACGGTATTACGACCGGCAGCGTAAAAGGATAAAAAAGACCCCGCCGGAAGCAGGGTCGTTTCAAAATTATTCAAGATGATAGAACTTGCGGTATTTCTGAGGAGAAACACCGGTACCTTCCTTGAAAATACGGCTGAAGTGCGCCGTCGTGGAAAATCCGGTCTGCTCCGCGATAGCGGAAATGCGCAGATGGGTGGTTTCCAGAAGATTCCTCGCCGCACGGATGCGCACGCTGTTGATATATTCCACAAGCGTCAGATTCGTGGTTTTTTTAAACAGCCGGCTCAAATAAAACGGGCTGATATAAAAGCGCGCCGCAATTTCCGGCAGTGTCAGGCTGCTTTGGTAGTTCCGGGCAATGTAACTGGAAATCTTGTCAATCGTCTTATTGCTGAGAATGGGGGCATTTTCCTGCCTGCTTTTCTGCTCGGCGACACAGCCTTTGAGATAAAACAGCAGTTCCAGCAGCAGCACCCTGCAAAACGGTTCGGCGTCCCCTTCCGGGCTGGTCCTCGCCTCCATCAGCCGCGTGAGCAGGCTTTGCACCATGCCCTGCATCTTCATCGAAACGGTAAGCACCTTAATGCCCTCATCAAAGAAGGACAGCAAATCCACGTTTCCCAGCGATTTCGCCACGTCCTCTATGTACTCGCTGTTGAAATTCAGCACATAACGGGTGTAAGGCGTGTCGTCAACTGAGCTGGTTTTATGCACCTCGTCTCTGCCGAGGATGACGACATTCCCGGCATTGACCAGATAAACCGCGTCATTGATGAAATATTTGCGGCAGCCTTCCTCCTGATAGTAGATTTCATACTTTTTATGCAGATGAAAGGTACGCATATCATAGCCGGACTCCCGGTGCGCCTTATCAATGAAAAAATCGCAGTGCGGAGAAAAAACGAATTCTTTCACCATGCCGCAGACCTCCTGCATCCCACTTTTTCTTTAGTGTAGCATAAATCGGCGTTTGAAAACAGAAAAAAATCAGAAATTTTATGAATTGGTGTATCGAATATGGATTTTCATCTTTTAGAGCTTTTTGTCAGAAGCGCAACCTTTGAACTGGATAACCGCGAGATCTACCGGACAGCCAGGCCCTATTGCGTTTACCTGAATGGGCGGCTGGTTATGTCAAACCGGACAGAGAATGTTTTTTCGCTCTATCATCTGCTGCCCGGCACCGGCTATACCGTTTTGCTTGAATCCGGCGGGGAACAGCGGGAATGCGTCTTCCGCACACCTGACGAATCAATTCTTCTCGATGTGCGGCGGTTCGGAGCAGTCGGTGACGGGGTGACCCCGTCTACCGCGGCTGTTCAGGCCGCGGTCCTCAGCTGCCCGGCGGGCGGGACGGTTTATTTTCCGCGGGGCATTTTTCTGACCGGGCCGCTCTTTCTGAAAAGCGGCATTACGCTGTATCTGGAGGAAGGCGCTGTTTTGCTTGGCGAGACGGACCGTGAAAAGTATCCGCTGTTGCCCGGCGTGACCCTTTCCGCCAATGAAAACGACGAATATTATCTGGGCACATGGGAAGGAAATCCCCTGACCTCCTATGCCAGCCTTTTGACAGGAATAGAAGTAAACAATGTGAACATTACCGGACAGGGAACGATAGACGCGAACGCGCAAAACGGGGACTGGTGGGTACAGGCCAAGGTCAAACGCGGCGCGTGGCGCCCGCGCGTCCTGTTTTTATGCCGCTGCTGCAATATCCGGGTGCAGGGGGTAACTTTCCGCAATTCCTACGCCTGGACCATCCATCCGTATTTCAGCAAGCAGATCCGTCTGCTGGACAGTTCCATACTGAATTATGAACTTTCCCCCAATACCGACGGGATTGATCCGGAATCCTGCGAGGATGTGCAGATTATCGGCGTGCGCATTTCCGTGGGGGACGACTGCATCGCGATCAAATCCGGCAAGCGGTTTATGGGGGAAAAGCAAAAAATGCCTTCCGCCGGAATTATCGTGCGGAATTGCCTGCTGGAACGCGGGCACGGCGGAGTGGTCATCGGCAGCGAAGTATCAGCCGGCGTACAGGACGTCCGGGTCAGCCAGTGCCTGCTGAACAACACCGACCGGGGAATGCGCATCAAAACCAGACGCGGCCGCGGAAGCAGCTGTATCCTGGATAACATCCTGTTTGAAAATGTCCATATGGACGGGGTATTGACCCCGTTTGTGATCAATATGTTCTATTTCTGCGACCCCGACGGGCATTCGAAGTATGTCTGGGAGAAATCGCCTATGCCGGTCAGCGATGAGACGCCACGTGTAGGCAGACTGCTCTGCCGGGACGTGACCTGCGTAAACTGCAGCGTGGCGGGGGCGTTTTTTTACGGGCTTCCCGAAATGCCGATTGCCTGTGTGGAACTCGAAAATATCCTGATTTCTTTCCGGCCCGACGCACAAAAGGGATTCCCCGCGATGATGGATCAGATTGAGATGACAGAAAAGATGGGGCTCTTCGCCTGCAATGTAAAACAGCTCCGCCTCAAGCGGGTGAAAATCGAAGGTTACGAAGGACGCCGCTTGATTACGGACGCCGTCGAACAGCTTGACGAGGAGGAGTAGCCTGTGGAAATGCAAAAACCGGACGCAGGCTGCCTGCTGGCGTTCCTTGACAGTCTGCTTATGAAAAGCGACGCGCAGAATCCTGCCTGGAATCTGGAAAAAATCCGCTCCGGGAGACCCAACAGCTGGAACTATGTGGACGGCTGCATGATTTATGCCATTCTGGAGTTTTACCTCATCACCGGAGAAAAAAACTATCTACGGTTTGCGGACGAATTCATGGAATGGTTTGTGCGGGAAGATGGTTCGATTCAAACCTATCAGGAAGAGGATTACAATCTCGACAACATCAACCCCGCTAAAAACCTGTTTACCCTGTGCGACCTGACCGGGAAAGACCGTTACTGCACGGGGATTAAAACCGTTTATCGCCAGATCAGGAATCAGCCCCGGACAAACGAGGGCAGCTTCTGGCATAAAAAGATTTATCCCAATCAGGTCTGGCTGGACGGACTCTATATGGCACAGCCATTCTATATGGAGTACGAAACCCGCTGTCACGGTATGCGCCGTTGTCTGGACATCGTGCAGCAGTTTTTGCGGGTGCGCCAATCTCTGCGCGATGAGACAACCGGGCTGTACTACCACGGCTACGACGAATCCCGTACCATGTACTGGGCAGACCCCAAAACCGGCTGTTCGCAAAACTTTTGGCTGCGCGCAATCGGGTGGCTGGCCTGCGCACTCACCGACACGCTGGAAAAAATGGACGAACAGCTGTATTACGAATACCGGCAGCTCTCCGCGATGCTCAAAGAACTGGTTGACGCGCTTCTCCTCTATCAGCAGGACTGCGGGATGTTTTATCAGGTGGTCGACCGGCCGGATGAACCCGGCAATTATCCCGAAACCAGCGGTACGCTTCTCATCGCATACAGTCTTCTGAAGGCGGTGCGTCTGGAGCTTCTGCCCCGCCGTTACCGGGCTTACGGGGAACGCGCGTTTTACGGAACGATCGACCGCTATCTGCGGCGGGACGGCAGCGGCGAGCTGACGCTCGGCGGTATCTGCCTTGTAGCCGGTCTGGGCGGGGCGCAAAAGCGGGACGGGTCCCTCGCCTACTACCTGAGCGAGCCGGTGGTGGAAAATGAAGGGAAAGGGTTGGCACCCTTGTTTATGGCCTATTCGGAAATCCTTCGCGCACAGGAAGGACCGTGTAAAACACATTCCGGGAAAATTTCATGGAACTGACAGTCGCAAAAGACGGCAGCGGCAGCTTTCGGACAATAGGTGAGGCCATCGCGGAAATTCCATATGAGGAACCGTCGGTTATTTACATCCGTTCCGGAATCTATTGTGAAAAGCTGACCTGCGACAAGGCGGATATCGCTCTGATTGGGGAAAATGCGAAAAATACGATCCTTTCCTGGGGCGACGGCGCTTATCACAGGCATTCCGACGGGCGGCCTTTCGGCACTTTCCGCAGTTATACTGCTTTTTTCGGCGGCGGCAGGGTGCGGGCGGAAAATCTGACGATTGAAAATACAGCGGGAGACGGGCGGGTCGCCGGACAGGCAATCGCAGCCTATGTGGATACGCGTTTCGCGTATTTCCGCAATGTTCGGTTTCTGGGAAGGCAGGATACGCTGTTTGCCGCGCCGCTGCCCGAAGCGCCGCGCATTCCCGGTTCTTTTATCGGGCCGCGCGAAAACGCACCCCGGGAACCGAACACACAATATTACCTTGACTGCCACATCGAGGGTGATGTGGATTTTATTTTCGGCGGAGCGCATACCGTATTCGAAGGATGCGAGTTGGTTTCTCTCAGCCGCAATGAAGCGGTAAACGGTTATATCGCCGCTCCCTGCACGCCAAAAAGGCAGGCGTTCGGATTCCTGTTTTACCATTGCCGCCTGTTATCCGAAAACTGCAAACCGGGCACCGTTTTTTTAGGCCGTCCCTGGAGGGAATACGGAAAGGCGGTATTTCTGGAGTGTGAGCTTGGCCGGCATATCGCGCCATCCGGCTGGAACAACTGGGATAACCCAGCGAATGAAAAAACCGCCGTCTTCGCAGAATATCGAAACGATGGGCCGGGTGCCGATTCTGCTGACCGGGTTCTCTGGCGCCGGACGCCGGACCAAGATCAGGCGCGAGCTTATTATGATCAAATAGAGCTTGTTCGCAGACAGTGTCTTAGCATACCCCGGTAAAACGATAGAGCCGCAGCCATTTGGCTGCGGCTCCTGTTATCTTCCAATGGTTTCTTCCATCACGCTTCCGGTTTCCTCCGCGGCAAGCTTTTGCTTTTGTTTTTCGACAAGGTCGGCAAGCGTGATATGATCAACAACGCCGTTGATCGCCTCATTCAGCTGCTCCCAAACATCGAGCGTTACACACCGCCGGCTGCGCGGGCATGCGTTCGGTTCTGTTTCCATGCACGCCACAGGGACAAGGCTTCCCTCGATCAGGCGGAGAATCATCCCCACGGTATATTCCTGAGCCGGACGCACAAGCTTATAACCGCCCTGCGCACCCCGCACACTTTTTACATATCCCGCGCGGTTTAAGACAGAAATAATCTGTTCCAGATATTTTCCTGATATTTCCTGCTGTTCGGAAATACTCTTAATCGTCATACACTGATCTGTTTCATTCATCGCCAGAGTCAGCATCAGCCTGAGCGCGTAACGCCCCCGTGTGGATATTTTCATGGCAACTTCCTCCATTTTCATAACATTTATATTGTACTTTAATTGAGCCGCAAATTCAAGATGCTAAACGGGTATGCTATTGACAAGTTGCCGATTATCGCATACTATTTAATACATAGTATAGAAGTATGAAATGAGGTTATATCATGAGAGTTTCTGCAAAAGGCCGTTACGCGCTTGCCGCTGTCATCCACATGGCGCAGAACTATGCTGCTGGTGAACCGATCACCGTTATACGCATTTCAGAATATCTGGGGATCTCCAAGATCTATTTGGAGCAGGTCTTTTCGCTTTTGAAACGGAGTAAAATCGTCACCTCCGTCAAAGGTTCCCAGGGCGGTTACCAGCTCGCACGAATGCCCAGGCAGATTACTGTACTGGACGTGCTTTCCGCTGTGGAGCTCTCGTTATTTGAAAAAGCCGAGGATACCGTCCCCGAGAAAGCCCCGGCCATCGAAGCCGCCATACGGTCATCTGCGTTTGACGTATTGGATCATGCCATCAAAAGTGCTTTGGAAAAAATTACGCTTGAAGATTTGGTCGCGGAGGCTGAACACTATCAGTCCGATTCCGCGCCGATGTTTTATATTTGACAGGAGTGTTTTCATGGATTTCTCTACCCTCTGCATTCACGGCGGCAAATGCTGTTGTGATACTTCGGGCGCTGTCAGCGTCCCTATTTATCAATCCGCCACATTCGCCCACCCGGCGGTGGGGCAAAGCACCGGTTATGATTATTCCCGGCTGCAGAACCCGACGCGGGAGCAGCTGGAAGTGACCGTCGCCAAGCTGGAAAACGGCGCGGACGCCATGGCCTTTTCCTCCGGGATGGCGGCCGTCGCGGCTTTGATGGAGCTGTTCTCCCCGGGCGACCATATCATCGCTTCGGACGACCTGTACGGCGGTTCCCACCGCCTGCTGCACAGCATCTCCAGGAAAAACGGGATTGCCGTCGACCTTGTGAATACTTCGGACTGTTCCCTGATTACTTCCCACATCCATCCACAGACAAAAGCGGTACTGGTCGAGACCCCGTCCAACCCGATGATGCAGGTGACCGATATCGCCGCGGTGTCGTCGATCTGCCGCGCTCACAATCTTCTGCTGATTGTGGACAACACCTTTCTGACGCCTTACTTTCAGAAGCCGCTTCTGCTGGGCGCCGACATTGTGGTGCACAGCGGCACAAAATATCTGGGCGGCCATAACGATACGCTCGCAGGTTTTCTGGTTGCGAAGGATGCCGGCCTTTCGGAGCGTCTGCGCTATATCTATAAGACCACCGGGGCGTGTCTGTCCCCTTTTGACAGCTGGCTCCTCATCCGCGGGATCAAAACGCTGTCCGTCCGCATGGAGCGGCAGCAGCAAAGCGCGTTGAAGATCGCGGAATGGCTCCGCACGCAGAAATCTATTCGCGCGGTGCATTACGCGGGGCTCCCCTCCCATCCCGACTATGAAATCTCCAAACGGCAGGCGTCCGGTTTCGGCGCGATGATCTCTTTTGAGGTGGATGGCAGCGAAACCGCCCGCCGCCTGCTGGAGCATGTCTCACTGATTCAATATGCGGAAAGCCTCGGCGGCGTAGAAAGTCTGATCACCTACCCGATGCTGCAGACCCATGCCGATGTTCCTGCAGAGGAGCGGGAGGCAAAGGGGATCAATGAACGGCTGCTCCGGCTGTCAGTTGGTCTGGAATGCGCGGACGACCTGATCGCCGACCTGAACCAGGCACTGGGGAGGAATGCATAATGCAGTATCCATTCGACCGGCTGACAGACCGCAGGAATACCGATTCCCTGAAATACGACTTTGCGGAAAAACGCGGCAAACCGCGTGACATTCTGCCGCTTTGGGTGGCTGATATGGATTTCCCCGCCCCGCCCGCCGTGATCGAGGCGCTGACTGAAAAGAGCCGCCACGGAATTTTCGGGTACAGCGAGGGGCGCGAGGACTATTTTGCCGCGCTTAGCGGCTGGTATTGTAAAAACTTCGACTGGGAGATCCGCCCGGAATGGCTTGTCAAAACCCCCAGCGTGGTGTTCGCAATCTGTGCAGCGATCCGCGCGTTTACAAAGGATCAGGACGCCGTCCTGATCCAGCAGCCCGTTTATTACCCGTTCACGGAGTCCATTGTTTCCAACAACCGCAAACTGGTGGTGAACCAGCTGATCTACGCGGACGGGAAGTATACCATTGATCTGCGCGATTTTGAGGAAAAAATCGTACAGAATCAGGTCAAACTGTTTATCCTGTGCAGCCCGCACAATCCGGTCGGGCGCGTCTGGACCGAAGAAGAACTAACCGCCATGGGGGATATCTGTGTCAAACATGGCGTTATCGTGGTTTCGGACGAAATCCACGCCGACTTCGTTTATCCGGGCCATCGCCATCTGGTATTCGCGGGGCTGAACCCCGCGTTTTCTGAAATAACTGTCACCTGCACCGCTCCTACTAAAACCTTTAATCTCGCGGGACTGCAAATTTCCAATATCCTGATCGCAAACAGCGCACTCCGCACGCGGTTCCGCCATGAAATCGGAAGGGCCGGTTACAGCCAGCCGAACGTTATGGGGCTGGTTGCCTGCCGCGCGGCTTACACACAGGGGCAGGAGTGGCTTGACCAGCTCCGCGCCTATCTCGCCGGAAATCTGGACTGTGTCCGGCAGTTTCTGCAAGCTCAGATCCCGCAGATCCGGCTGGTGGAACCGGAAGGCACCTATCTGGTCTGGCTGGACTGCCGCGGACTGGGGCTGGACGATCAGCAGCGCGAACGGCTGCTGGTGGAAAAAGCCGGACTTTGGCTGGATACAGGGACAATGTTTGGTGCGGGCGGAGAAGGCTTTGAGCGCGTGAATATCGCATGCCCGAGGGCGACGCTCAAGGAAGCGCTGGGCAGGCTCCAAAAATCAGTGGAAAATCCGTCTATAACTTAAAAATGCTATTTTCTTTCCGCGAGCGTTATGGTATGCTTATTAACTGATATCCCGTAGCATTTTTCGGGATGTAATTGCGCATGCGGCGCGCAATGTCGGAAAGGAGGCTCCATAAAAAATGGAATATCGTATCGAAAAGGACTCGATGGGGGAAATTCAGGTACCGGCCGACCGGTACTGGGCGGCACAGACCCAGCGCAGCCTTGAAAATTTTGAAATCGGCGTGGAGAAGATGCCGCCGGAAATCATCCGCGCCTTCGGTTATCTCAAAAAAGCGGCAGCAATCGCCAATAACCGGCTGGGAAAGCTGGATGCGGAGCGCTGCGGGCTGATCGTCCAAGTCTGCGAGGAAATCATCGCAGGCAGGCTTGACGCGCATTTCCCGCTTGCCGTCTGGCAGACGGGCAGCGGCACCCAGTCGAACATGAACGTCAACGAGGTGGTTGCCAACCGGGGCAACGAGCTCCATGGGGAAAAACTGCTCCACCCCAACGACCATGTAAATATGTCGCAGAGCTCCAATGATACCTTCCCCACCGCAATGCATATTGCCGCGGTGATAGAACTGGAGGACAGGCTGTTCCCCGCGATGGACCTGCTGACCGGTACCTTCCGGCGGCTGGAATCGGAAAACGCGGACGCAATCAAAACAGGGCGCACACACCTGCAGGACGCAACGCCCGTCACCTTCGCGCAGGAAATCAGCGGCTGGCGCAATATGCTGGAAAAGACCCGCCTCATGCTGGAGACGGCGATCCCCGGGCTGTCCGAGCTGGCGCTCGGCGGGACGGCAGTTGGGACAGGGCTGAACGCGCCGAAGGAATTCGGCGCCGAGGTGGCAAAGGCCGCTTCGGAACTGACCGGGAAGCCGTTTGTAACGGCGGAGAATAAATTCCACGCCCTCACCAGCAAAGACGATCTGGTTTTTGCCCATGGTGCACTCAAGGCGCTTGCGGCAAACCTGATGAAAATCGCCAACGATGTCCGCTGGCTGGCCAGCGGGCCGCGCTGCGGGCTTGGGGAAATCCAAATCCCGGAAAACGAACCGGGCAGCTCGATTATGCCCGGCAAGGTAAATCCCACCCAGTGTGAGGCCATGACGATGGTTGCCGTACAGGTGATGGCGAACGACGTTGCTGTCGGCATGGCCGCTTCACAGGGCAACTTCGAGCTGAATGTGTTTATGCCGGTCTGCATTTATAATTTTCTCCAGTCGGTACGGCTGCTTGCGGACGCCATGGTTTCGTTCAACAGCCACTGCGCCGCCGGCATTACCGCCAACCGCGAAAAAATGCGGTCGAACCTGCACCATTCGCTCATGCTGGTGACAGCGCTGAACCCCTATATCGGCTATGACAACGCTGCCAAAACCGCAAAAAAAGCCTATGCCGAAAACATCTCGCTCAAGGAAGCCTGCGTGCAGCTCGGCTTTCTCACCGCCGAACGGTTTGACGAGGTGTTCCATCCGGAACAGATGGTATAGGGACTGCTTGAAAGGAAGGACCATTGTGGATATTAATCAGGAATCTTTGAAACTTCATTATCAGCTGCGCGGAAAGCTCGAAGTGGTCTCCCGCATCCCGATTAAAACGCGGGAGGACTTATCGCTCGCGTACACTCCGGGCGTGGCCGAACCGTGCCGCGAAATTGCAAAAGATTATGAAAAATCATTTGAACTGACCCGCCGCAGCAATCTGGTGGCTGTCATTACCGACGGCTCCGCCGTGCTGGGGCTTGGCGATATCGGCCCTGCCGCCGGCATGCCGGTGATGGAGGGCAAATGCGTGCTGTTTAAAGAGTTTGCGGGCGTCGACGCGTTTCCTATCTGCGTAGACACCAAGGACGTGGACAAGCTGGTGGAAACCATTGCGCTGATTTCCAAAAGCTTTGGCGGCATCAATCTGGAGGACATTGCCGCCCCGCGCTGCTTCGAGGTCGAACGGCGGCTCAAGGAGCTCTGTGATATCCCGGTTTTCCATGACGACCAGCACGGCACCGCCATTGTGGTGGCGGCCGCACTGCTCAACGCGGCAAAAGTAACCGGGAAAACGATGGGAACCATGAAAATCGTCATCAACGGCGCGGGTGCCGCGGGCATCGCCATCGGCAACCTGCTGATCTCGATGGGATTTGGCAATGTGGTCATGTGCGACATCGGCGGCATCATCTGCGAGGGTGACAGCGACCTGAACGCAGGACAGGAGCAGATTTCCCATATCAGCAACCTGAATCATGAGCATGGAACCCTGGCGGACGCCATGAAAGGCGCCGACGCTTTCGTGGGCGTTTCCCGCCCGAATCTGGTAACGCCGGAGATGGTTTCCACGATGAACAAGGGTATTGTGTTTGCCATGGCGAATCCCGTACCCGAAATCATGCCGGAGCAGGCGAAAGCCGGCGGCGCGGCGGTCGTGGGCACAGGCCGTTCAGACTATCCCAACCAGATCAACAATGTGCTGGTCTTCCCCGGGATTTTCAAGGGGGCGCTTTCCGTACGCGCCCGGGAGATTACAGAAGGCATGAAACGGCGCGCCGCTTATGCGCTGGCCGCGCTTGTAACATCGGAACAGCTTTCCGCCGATTATATCCTGCCGTCCGCTTTGGACAAGAGCGTCGCGGATACAGTGGCAAAAGCGGTTGCCGATGAAGCCATTGAACCCGGGAATGCCCGCATCGGCAAATAGGCAGAACAAAACCCTCCCGCCAGTGGCGGGAGGGGTTTCTGATTAGAATTCCTGTGCTATTCTTCCATGGCTTTATCGGTTTGAGTGTCCTCAGAGGGCTGGCTTTCTTCTTCGGTTTCCTCCGCTTCGGTACTGTCCGGAACCGAAGTGGAGTAATAGTCAATATCCGACAGATCATCGTCCTCCATATCATCCTCCATGTCGTCACAAAGCACAAAGTTCCGATATTTAAAATAGGCCGCAAAAGCTACAATTGCCCCTGCAATTGCAACCAACAAAGCAATGATTGAAATAAAGGTGCCTCTTCCCATCTGCTGCTTCCTCCTGTATCCGGTAAATTTTATATAGAACTAGAATTGGATTTATTATACTCCATTTCCAAAAGGTTGACAAGTCATGCAGACCATTTTATCGATGGTGTTTCCGGATGATTTGTCCCCACCTGCAGCTTTGCGTAAAAAGATTGCCGCATTGCTCTTATTTTGCGCGCTTTTCCCGGCTTCATGCAGAAAATACAGAGAATCCGCAAAAATTGCCGCAAAATTTCATTGATTTGGCTGCGAGGTCTCGGCTGGACGGTCATACCGCCGAGTGACGAAGTAGCAGATAATACCGGTCAAAAACATCAGAATGCCGGAAACGGTAAACCAGTTGGTAATCCCCACAACTTCCGATACAGGACCCGCCAGCATCAAGCCGGCAGGCGAGGCGAGGCTCATGGCGCTCACGACCAACGAAAACACCTTGCCCATGGATTCCGGCGGCACCGTACGCTGAATATAAGCGGTATAAGGCACATTGAAGAAGGTGCCGGTACCGCCCATGATAAAGGAAATCGCCGCAAAAACAGTAAACCAGGAACCGGGCAGCATTCCCGAAAGCGCGGCGCACAGGCCCAGTGCGGAAAGGCCGATGGAAATCATCAGAAACTGCCGTTTCATCCCGCCCCAGATGCCAATGGCCGACGCCGACGCCGCCATCCCCGCCGCAAACAGGAATTCGCTTACGCCGCTGTGCCATGCAGTCCCACTGTAATGGGTACGGATTAAAAGCGGCAGCAGCGACCCCAGCGGCATGTAGACGACGCAGGCCACCAGCACGGGAATGGTTACCGCCATCAATGGCCTGTTGGAGCGCATTGCACGAAGCCCCTGTTTCAGGTCCTCAAACAGATGCAGCTTTACGGTCTGGACCGGTGCCTTTGGAAATTTGACCAGCAGCAAAGCGGAAATGGCGAATGCCGCGCCAAGAATATCGACAAACATGATGCTGTGCAGGGGAAGGACTCCCATCAGCGCCGCGCCAATGACAGGCCCTGCCATAAAGCTTACGGAGTTGACCAGCTGCCCCCAGCCGCCCGCCTGCGTCAGCTTTTCCTGAGGGACCAGCAGCGGGATGCTTGCCTGCATGGCAGGAGCGTGAAAGGTACTGCCCAGCGCGCGGATAAATGCAACCAGATAGAAAAACCAAAGCGGCGGGTCACCGAACAAAAACGCGGCGGCAAGCGCGCCGCTGGACAGCGCAACCACCCCGTCGGCGACTATCATAATTGTTTTCCGGTCGTACCGGTCCACCCATACGCCCGCAAACGGGCCAATCAGCGCCTGCGGCAGCAGCCCGACAATGGATGCGATCGTCAGCACAATCGCCGAATCGGTTTTCACGGTCAGCCACCAGATAATCGAAAACTGGACCGCACCCGATCCAATCAGCGAAAATGCCTGGCCGATATAAATAATGGCAAATGTCTTTTTCCAATTTTTCAAATGATTCAAGCGGTGTTCCTCCTAAGTGATAAACAGCGGGCAAGAGCCGCCGTTTTGTTGGCAGATAAGGCACACCTTTTCATTGGATGTACCTAGTTTGGTTGTTTACGCTGCTTTCTATCCCATGGTTTTTGGAAAAAACGCATCGTGCCCATCCTCCTTTCAGAACCTTTTGGAATCACGCAGATGCCGCGGATTACAAAACAAAAAACGCGGACAAAAACCGGTTTAGGTCTTTGCCCGCGCAAAAGCATGGCGACAGTGAGCAGAAAGAGATACGGCGCTGTAAGGCCGCTGGTCTTTGCTCTGATAATCGACCGCTTTCGTTGCACGACAAAAAACCCCTTTTTCCGGGTGTCCGATGCAGCTGCAGGCTGATTATTAGAACTTCAGACGCATAATCCCTCTCCTTGTTCATTTGATTGTTTGAGTCTAGCACAGTGCCGAAAAAAAGTCAAGCAGGAAAAGCATACCTTTAACTGAGGCCCAATTTTTTCCGTTTTTTTAGAATGTGGTCTTCGATTCCTTTGGCCACTTCAACAGGGTCGTCCCCCAAGGCAACCTTTCCGCCGGTCAGACCTTCCACATCCCGCGTTACAAGTTTTACGAGGTTGGGCGCGCCTGTAATAAACGGTGTGGGAGAAAGGTGCGTGTACGCCCCGTAGGCAACCGCGAAGATGCCGTCAATGGTCGCTTTCTGCTCCATCCACTCAGGCGCGGTTACCGCAATCGGAAGATCGGGAATATCGACATTCAAATGGTCCGCAAGCGCGGTAACCAGCATGGAGATGCGTCCTGTATCCGTGCAGGTGCCGAAGCTTAACACCGGGGGAATCCCCAACGCCCTGCAAACGCCTTTCAGGCCGTCTCCGGCAAGCTCAACGGCGTCAAGGCTGCAAAGGCCGGCTACTTCCAGGCCGTGATTTCCGCAGCCTCCGGCAACCACAAGGATGTCCTTTTTAATCAGCTCATAGGTCAGATTAACGGTGTTCCAGTCCTGCGGCCCGTTCCGTAAAGTCGAGCAGTTTGCCAGAGCTACAACGCCTTTTATCTGGCCTTTGGCGATCACGTCAACCAGCGTGTTCAGGTCGTTGCCAATGGCGCCTAAAACCGCCTCGGTGGAAAATCCCGCAATTGCCTTCTGCGTTCTTTTGGGAACCATCGGGGCAACGTATCCATGTCGTTTTTTGAAGTTCTCAATGGCTATCTGAATGCATTGATCTGCCATTTCGTCCGCTTTCGCCGGATAATAAGGCATGGCGTGCTGTGCGCCCGGCACGCCGATAATCGTGCTCACGCTTACAAGTGCGACCTGATATTTCTCCGCATACTGGTCAATGGCGGGCGGTGAACAGTTTTCTTCCATGACGAGGGCATCCACGGTACCGGTCGCCAGGAACGGTTCAATCGCCAGCCAGTTGCCCATCAGACCCACAAACACGTCGTCCACTTTGAATCTCTGAAGCAGCTCCTGCCCCGTTTCAATCGAGCCGACGATATGAATCCCTTTCGCACCGGCCTTTTTTGCCATCTCCTGATAGTCTGCCTGTTTTGCTTTCTGCAGCGTTGCTACGCCGATCCACGGCTGGTGCCCGTTGAAAGCGATATTCACATAATCGGGGTCCATAATGCCAAGGTCCACAGTTACTTCATGCGGCATCGGCGTACCGAACAGGATGTCCTGTGTCATTTCCAACCCGATCTGCGCGGTGTAAATGGTCGACAGGCCAAGCCGCAACGCTTTTTTCGCCAGCGAGACATAGTCTCCGTCCACGTTTGTCAGGCAGCTTGCGATGCAGAGCTCCACCTCGTGCTGCACACCCGACGGATAGATATGCAGTTCCTTCCAGACCGGGATCCGTTTCTTTGGCGCAAAGGCCTTTACCATGATACTGTCCTGATCCGGATTGACGCTTAGTTCCGCGTCGAACAGCTCCGCCAGCTGAACAGCCAGCTGATTGACTTCTTGATTGGTGTCAATCCCGACTTTCTGGCACATCGTTTTCAGCTTGTTTACATCGGTAATCTGAAACGGCGTTTTGCCCTCGCCGGTAGCTTTGAGCGTCCGGAATGTTTCATAGGCATGGTGCGCATAGGTTGCCGCGCCCATAATATTGCGCATCAGCAGGTTCCGCATCGCCATTGCGTCCGGGCCGATTCCGCAGACACCCTTGACCGCTCCGGTTTTTTCACTGATGCGGCAGGGGCCCTGGGTGCACAGCTGGCAGCTTAACCCCTCCAGGCAGAACTTGCAGCGGATTTTTTCCTGTTCACCCCATCTGGAAAAAACGCTGGAAAGGCCGTCATCCCTGATTCGTATGAGCATTTCTTCAACGGAATCATGATAACTCATGCGTCCTTCTTTTGTTTGCAGAACTTTAACAGACATAATGTCCTCCTTATGAAATGAAAATTTTTCATGCTATCTATTGTGCGCCTATTTCTTGTAATCATTACGGTTTCTTCAAATTTACGGACTATAAAAATCCCGCAGACCAGTCTGCGGGATTTTTATAGTTTAAGTGCGCTTATACATCAGATAAACAACGACATATCCGATTCCTCGGCGTTTGCCAGCATTGCAGCAGCACCACCAAGCTTTACTCCGTCGATCAGTTCTTCCTTCTTGATGCCCATCACGTCCATGCTCATAGAACAGGCCACCAATTCAATGCCGTTTTGCCGGGATGCTTTGATGAGGTCTTCCAGGCTGTCGATATGCTTGTTCTTCATGACTCCGCGGATCATCTTCGCGCCCATGCCGCCCATATTCATCTTGGAAAGGGACAGCTTCTGTGAGCCTCTGGGCATCATCGCCCCGAACATACGGCTCATGAAATCCTTGCCGGTTTTAACCCGTTCGGGACGGCGCAGGATATTCAGCCCCCAGAAGGTAAAGAACATCGATACCTGACGTCCCATGGAAACGGCGGCATTTGCGATAATAAAAGATGCGATCGCTTTATCGAGGTCGCCGGAAAAGACAATGATGTTTTTCTTGTCGCCCTTTAAACCGGCTGCCGCGCACACGCTTGCACCGCCTTTTTTAACCAAAGCGGTATACACGCCTTTTTCGCTTTTGACCCCTCCAAAGGTGTTTCCGGTCCGGCGGCACCATGCTTCCACATCGGCGGAGAAGGCCGGGTCTGTTGTCTGAATTTCGATGATTTCGCCGTCGGCCGCTTTTTTGACCGCCTCGCCGAGCTTCATAATCGGACCGGGGCACTGCAGGCCGCAGGCATTGATTTTGACGGTTGGAGCCGAGGTCGGCAGCATAGTCTCGCTGTTCATGGTAACATCCTCCCTCACAATTCCCTGTCGTCCAAAGACACTGTTGTAGAGGCGGCAGCCGCCGGAAAGGTTATAGCAGTCAAACCCCAGCTGGCTGAGCATGCGGCACGCCACATAGCCGCGCAGACCAATCTGGCAGGTCGCATAGACCGGCTTTGATCTGTCCAGTTCGCTGACATGCGCGCGCAGTTCATCAAGCGGAATATTGACAAATCCGGCGGGACCGCCGTTGCGGAACTCTGGCGCTGTGCGCACATCCAGAAGCGTAACACTCCCGTCGCGCGGGAGCGTATCCACCTCATTCCAGTGGAACAGCTTGACCCTGCCTTCCAGCACATTTTCAGCGACAAATCCCGCCATATTGACAGGGTCCTTCGCGGAAGAAAACGGCGGTGCGTAAGCCAATTCGAGTTTGGTCAGGTCATATACGGTCATGCCGGCGCGCATGGCGGTGGCAATTACATCGATTCGTTTGTCTACCCCGTCGAACCCTACAATCTGTGCGCCGAGAATCCTGCCGCCGTCCTTTTCAAACAGCAGCTTTACCGACATGTTCACCGCGCCCGGATAATAGGAGGCATGGGAAGCGGAATAAGTATAGGATTTTTCATAGGGCAGGCCCTCCTGCCGCGCCTTGGCTTCGGTGATTCCGGTAGTTGCGACCGTAAGGTCAAAGACTTTCAGGATTCCTGTGCCCTGCGTGCCGCCGTAAGTACTTGCAATCCCCGCGATATTGTCCGCGGCAATCCGCCCCTGTTTATTGGCGGGGCCCGCAAGCGGGATATATCCCTGTCCGCCCGTTACAAAATCGGTGATCTCCACCGCGTCTCCCACAGCATAGATATCCGAATCGCTGGTCCGCATCTGCGCGTTCACGAGAATGGCTCCGCGTCCGTTTACCTCAAGCCCTGCTTTCCGGGCAAGCAGGCTATCCGGCCGCACACCAACAGAGAGAATGGCCATATCCGCAGAAATTTCACCACAGCCGAGCGTAATCAGGAGTTCGTTGCCGGTATCGTCAATCGCCTTGACGCCGTCGCCCAGAATCAGCTTTACACCCTTTTCCCGTACGTGGTTATGTACATCGCAGGCCATCTCATAGTCAAGCGGCGCAATCAGGTGATCAGAAAACTCAACAATTGTCACTTTTACTCCGGCGTGCACCAGATTTTCCGCCATTTCCACGCCGATATACCCACCGCCCACAACGACCGCCGTTTTGGGATGCTTTTCTTCCAGAAAGTCCTTGATCCGGTAAGTATCCGGGATATTGCGCAGCGTGAAAACTCTGCCGCTGTCCACACCTGTGATCGCCGGTTTCACTGGCGCCGCACCGGGTGACAGAATCAGCTTGTCATAACTTTCCGTATATTCTTCTCCTGTTTTCAGATTCCGAACGGAGACCGTTTTGCCCGCGCGGTCAATTGACAGGACTTCACTTTGCACGCGCACGTCCACCCGAAAACGCGCGTTGAAGCTCTCGGGAGTCTGCAAAGTCAGCGCCGACCGCTCCGTAATCTCCCCGCCGATATAATAGGGAAGCCCGCAGTTGGCAAATGAAATATATTCCCCCCGCTCAAACAGAATAATCTCCGCGTGTTCATCCAGTCTGCGCATACGTGCCGCCGCGGAGGCGCCGCCCGCAACCCCGCCGACAATGAGTATCTTACGCACAATAAGCAGCCACCTTTCAGTAATTGATTTTGTTAAATTTATGTCAATTCTGATTTTCATTCTCATTATAGCGCCCGACAGGTTTACATACAGTGATTAAGTCACATAACCCCCACAAAGCGAAAACAGCAGACCGGAAGCGGCCTGCTGTTTTGTTCTTTGTATATTGTTTTTACTGAAAACTGCTTGGCTGAGAAATATTTTTCAGCGCCTGCTCGGCATTGTCCTGAAGCTCGGGCTCCATGGAGATATCGCCCAAGGCGACGATACCAACCAAACTATCGTTTTCAACAATGGGCAGCCTGCGAATCTGCCTTGAGCCCATGATATTGGCCGCCTCATGAACATCCATATCGGGATATCCGGTCACCGGGTTCGCGCTCATGACATCTTTGACCTTCTGCTGTTTCGTATTTTGTCCCACTGCAACGCATCTCAGCGCAAGGTCCCTGTCTGTGATAATACCGACTACTTTTTTCTGGCTGCAAACAGGGATCGAGCCTACATCGTATTGCTTCATCAGCAACGCGGCCTTCTCAACAGAATCTTCGGAACTTAAGCAGGCAACATCTCTGGACATAATTTCTTTTACTTTCATAGTATCACCTCAATGATATCATACCCGAAGAAGCAGGTATTATGAAAAAATTCTATAGAAATCCTTCCGCTTTTCATAAGAAAAAACAGTCAATAGAAGTCTCTCTGAATGGATATAATTTCCGCTTCGGTATTCGCCTCTACGTAATTGCAAAGATGATCGGCAATGCTGTCCGCCTGCATCTGGCCGACGGCAACCGCCGCAATGCCAATGACAATTGTCTGATGAATGTCCTGTTCGTCAACTTCCGCAGCGGATACATGAAATTTGTTCTGAAGTTTTGCAATCAGACTTTTGACCTCCATACGTTTTTCTTTCAGCGAGTGTACCCATGGCGCATACAGCCGGATTGTCAGGGCTATAACTCTCATAAATTCCCTCCTGATGGAATCTATTTTCTATGATAAATCCATTTTTTTGGTTTTTTATTCCATTCCGGAATATTATATAAGCAGATTGCTTATATTTACCCTGTTTTGGAAATATTTTTCCAAATATTAGCTAGAATTTTGTTGATCAATGTCAATAAAACTGATATAATGTTGGCAAGATAAAGACTGTATAATATTACCAAAATCCAAAAAATTAATTTATTAAATGAACTATAATCCAGAAAAGTTTTCTATATAAAATCTTACTTTTATTTATAAAATGCCATAAGAGGGACCGTGCTATTTTTACATGATATTTTTATAAGTCTATCAAAAACGGTTTCATTTGACAAATTCCTAAATTCCGTTTTCAACGTAAAGCAAGGGGTGGGACATGCTGAATGTGACTCAGCCGGAAAGGCTACTATGAAATTGGAAAAGAGGAACGAACGTGAAAAATTTAAAGATTGGGAAAAAGCTTTTTGTCACATTTGGAATCGTAATCCTATTATTTGCAGCTTCAGCTGTGTCAGGGCTCTTCTGTATTGGCATCCTGTCCTCGAACTTTACAACATTTTATCATGGCCCCTATACCGTGGCCACCGAGTCCATCCAAATGCGTGCCAATATACAGGAAGCTGAAAAATATTTAATTAAATCCTGCACGTCCACAGACCCTGAAACCACCAAAGATTATATTGACAAATGCCAGGCCGCCATTGATCGCTTAAATGACGGAATCGCTGTATTGAGGGAAAATTATACCGGTAATAAACAATTAATTGAAGATTTCAGCACAACGACGGGTGAAGCCGCCCCAATCAGAGAGAAAATTTTTCAGCTTGCGGCAAATAACCAAAATGACGAGGCTATGAAGGCTTATAATCAGGAATATGAACCGGTTCTGATTTCCGCAAGGGATTTGCTCAGCCAGATTGAACAGGATTGCGCCGACGATGCATCCGGCTTTTATGCCCAGGGAAGCTCTATGCAGCAATTTGCATTTATTCTGCTGTTGCTGCTCTCCGCGGTTTCGCTGATTTTTATTATTCTGGTATGTCTGTATATTGTGCGCAGTATCACAAAGCCGATACACGAAATCGAACTGGCGGCAAACAAAATGGCAAACGGCGATTTGAATGTGGCCATCTCTTACCAGTCAAAGGATGAGTTGGGCAGCCTGTCGGGAAGCATACGGGAAATGGTAGCCATCCTCCGCTCCTATGTCGCGAATATTTCTGAAGTTCTTGGCAGGATGGCCGAAGGAGATATGACGCCCACCATCCATCTCGACTATGCGGGAGATTTCGCGCCGATCAAAAGTTCCATGCAGCGGATTCTGCGGGCGCTAAACGATACGCTGTCCCAAATCGCCCTGACTTCTGATCAGATCACAAGCGGGTCCGGACAAGTGTCGGACGGAGCGCAGACACTCAGCCAGGGAAGCACCGAACAAGCCAGCTCGATCGAAGAACTTTCCGCCACGATCAACGAGATTTCCGGGCAGATCAGGCAAAATGCGCAGAACGCGCAGCAGTCGGATAAAATGGTGCTGGAAACCGTTGCGGAGATTGAGCACGGCAACCAGCAGATGAGCCGTCTGGTCGAGGCAATGAACGACATTTCCGGAACTTCCGGCGAGATCGGCAAGATCATTAAGACGATCGACGACATTGCGTTCCAGACCAATATCCTCGCGCTCAATGCTGCGGTGGAAGCCGCCAGAGCCGGGGCCGCGGGCAAAGGGTTCGCCGTCGTTGCGGATGAAGTGAGAAACCTTGCCGGCAAGAGCGCTCAGGCCGCCAAAAACACAACTCTTCTGATTGAAAACGCGATTCACGCGGTAAAGAACGGCACACAAATTGCAGACGAGACGGCGCAGTCTCTGAACGAAATTGTTTCAAAGGCCCGCGATGTTTCCCTTCTGGTCAATGAAATTGCCAAAGCATCCAATCAACAGGCAGACGCGGTGATTCAGACTACACTTGGTGTGGAACAGATTTCGGCGGTCGTTCAGAACAACTCCGCCACGGCGGAAGAAAGCGCAGCGGCAAGCGAAGAGCTGGATGGGCAGGCGCAGATACTCAAAAAACTGGCCGGCAAATTTAAGCTCCTCCATACCAGGACGGATACCGGTATAAGTGCAGATAAGCATTCCGTTTCTGCCGACAAGCAACCAGGCAAATATACCCTTGTTGCTGATAACAGTATCGGCTCTGCAGAGTGACAATTTCACTTGAAAAGGCTCTTTCATCTATGAAAGAGCCTTTTTTAAACACCGCTAAAATAATAACATCTTCATTCACAGATTATTTGTAACTAAGTCACGGAAATTATACATAATTGGTATATAATTAACTAAAAAGAAAGCAAAGGATGTAAAGCAGAAAGGAGGATGATTTTTGTGACCACCATGTCCTGCACGTTAATCGGACAGCACCCCATGAGATTTCGATTCGGCTATGATGAAGACGATGCTCTTTGCCACAAAATTAAGCTGGAAATGATCCGCCAGATTCTAATTCTTTACCAGAACGGCGTCACAGATTTTTTCACAAACTGTGAAACGGGCCCGCCGATGTGGGGAGCGGAAGCAATCATTGCATTGATGGACAAGCTGAAATCTATCAGGCTGTTTTGCGCAATTCCCTATGAGGAACAGGCAACAAAATGGACACCGGATCTGCGGGACCGTTATTTTAATATCCTGGAAAAGTGTACGGACAGCTGTTATATTCAGAAACAACTGACTCAGGACAGCTACCGGCTCTGCGGCAACTATCTGGTGGAGCATTCCAACTTCGTACTCGCGGTTTATAACACAAAAATTACCACCACGCTGGACCCTGTAACTGCAATCGTCAATGACGCGAAGGAGGCAGGAAAAGGCATTATCTACATACATCCGGATACCGCCCGGGTAACGCCCATCCGAATTGAAGCATATGGCTGCAATGGAGATTTGTATTGACGTATTTTTCGTTCGTCCTCCCATCTGTAAATATTCCGGTTCAATTTGCATAGGATAGAAACGGAACAAAGGTGTTCTTCCCAAAGGAAGGGCACCTGATTTTTTGGGAGGGGATATCATGTGCGCAATCGCGGGCGAGCTTGACTTTTGTAACAATCTGCTGGAATGCAGTCATACCTATTATCAGGATATGCTTTCAACCATGCGGCGCAGGGGGCCCGACCAGAGCGATACGTTTTTATCGGAAAACGCCGCTCTGCTGCACGCGCGCCTCAGTGTCATCGATCTTGAAAACGGCAGGCAGCCGATGACCGAGCAAACTGAAAACGAGGACTATACCGTTGTTTATAATGGAGAATTATACAATACGGACGAGGTGCGTGCGAAACTTTCGCAAATGGGCTGGAACTTCCGAAGCCATTCCGACACGGAAGTGCTGCTCAAAGCATACATCGCCTGGGGAGAGGACTGTGTCAACCGGTTCAATGGAATCTTCGCGTTTGCAGTTTGGGAGAGCAAACAGAAACGGCTCTTCGTCGCGCGGGATAAAATGGGGGTCAAACCGTTCTTTTATGCCGAAATCGGCGGAAAATTCTTATTCGCGTCCGAAATCAAAACCCTCCTGAAGCATCCGCTCGTCCGCCCGGAAATTGATCTCCATTCCATTTCGGAAATCATGCTGATCGGGCCGGGCAGAACGCCCGGATACGGGGTCTTTTGCAACATTCAGGAATTGCCCCCCGCCTGCTGCGGATTTGTGACGGCCAATGGAAAATCTATCCGGAAATATTGGGATCTGACTGACCGGCAGCATACGGATTCTTTCGAAGAAACGGTGGAAAAGGTGCGTTTTCTGGTCGGAGATGCCATCAAACGGCAGCTTGTATCCGATGTTCCAATCGGGACTTTTTTGTCCGGCGGGCTGGATTCCAGCATCATCTCCTCGATAGCGGCCCGTTCCATGGCGGAGCAAGGGCGGCAGCTTGATACTTTTTCCGTTTACTATAAAGACAATGACAAATATTTTAAAACCAGCAAATTCCAGCCAAACAGCGATTCACAGTACATCGGCATTATGGAAAAGTATTTAAACTGTCGTCCGCACCATGTGGTAATTGATACCGACGAGCTCGCGGATGCCTTATATGAAGCGGTCGACGCACGCGATCTGCCCGGCATGGCGGATGTGGATTCCTCCCTGCTGCTGTTCTGCAAATCCATCAAGGAACACTGTACCGTTGCTCTGTCCGGTGAATGCGCCGACGAGATTTTCGGAGGATACCCCTGGTATCGGGATAAGACCATCCGGGAAACGGAGGGATTCCCCTGGGCGCAGTCAACCAGCTGGCGGGCAGGCTTCCTGAAAGACGAGTTCGCTGCGCAGGTCGACGTACAGAACTATGTGTTCGACCGATACAGGATGACGGCGGGCTCTACCGATCTGAGCTGCACAGACCTGTATGAGGACCGCATGGGCAAAATTATGATCAACCTCAATATGAACTGGTTTATGCAGACGCTGCTCGACCGGAAAGACCGTATGAGCATGTATTCGGGGCTGGAAGTCCGTGTGCCATTCTGCGATTACCGGATCGCGGAATATCTCTATTCGGTTCCGTGGGAATATAAAGATTATCAGAATTATGAAAAGGGACTGCTTCGCAAGGCGGCAGAGGGGCTCCTGCCCGATGAGATTCTTTGGCGCAAAAAGAGCCCTTATCCCAAAACGCACAACCCATCCTATCTGAATGCAGTTTCCAAACGTTTGGAAGAAATCATACAAAATCCTGAGGAACCGCTGTTCCAGTTCGTCAAGCGGGAAAAACTGATTGAACTGCTGCATTCGGGCAATCAAATCCCCTGGTATGGGCAGCTCATGACCGTCCCGCAGACAATTGCTTATTTCCTGCAGGTAAACTACTGGCTCAAAACCTACCAGATTCAGATCCGCTGATGCGCAAAATGCTCCTGCTTTTCAAATAGCAGGAGTATTTTTTATTGTATATAAAACGCATCATTTGTTACAGGCTTCAGATAAGTTTCACCGAAATTTCACGCTTGTGACACAATAGTGACCTATTATTAAATAAAATAGCGTCGTTCAACAGCATTTCTTTTAAAACAACAGAAAATAAGAGGTGAACAGCATGATCGAGGCAATCAACAGCAGCAGTTATTCTTTGGAGCAGCTTTTATACCAGCAGCAGGTCAGTTCTTCGGATATTGCAAATTCTACGGAAGAAGTTTCGGCCGTAAGCAGCTCCTCTGTGCAGCAGGCGGGGAAATCACAGCAGGAATCTGTATCCCGGCTGGACACAGTTGAAATCAGCGCAGAAGGAAAAGCCGCGCTCGCCGCTGCGAAATCAGCAGCACAGGGCCCCACGGTTTCCAGCACAGAAACCACCTGGAAAACCGACGGCAGCACATCCGACTACACCGACCTAAGCTCATTGACTGAGGATGAGATCAATGAGCTGGTTCAGGAAGGCACGATTACCTATGCACAGGCTCAGACAGAACTTATGAAACGAGCGGTCGCTGAGGCGGCACGGGGAACGGAGCCATCCGCATCAGAAGATGATTCCATCTTTGTGCGGGAAAAAGACGCGGCCTTGCAAGATTCCGTACTTCAAGCGCAGGACGTCGCTTTGCAGACAGAACCGTCGGCTGAATAGCCGTTCGATGCATACATATTTTACCGTCAAAATGCGGACACAACAATTGTCGTGCCCGCATCTTTTAATGATGTGCCTTAATTCTTGCGTATTTTTCGCGTGTTGCAATCCCGCCGCGGATGTGTCGTTCCGACTTATTCTGTTCCAAAACGGCTTTGACCTGCGTATAGATAGTTGGGTTGATTTTTTTCAGCCGGTCCGTTACGTCTTTATGTACTGATGTAACAAAATGGAGCGGCTGTTCCGCCGTCTCCATTTTGTAAAAGCTCCAATCGTGCTATGCTACGATTTTGGAATATTCAAATACCGCGACGTCCCTCACCATCGACCGCATCCGGTCAACAACTGCCTCCAGCTTCTTAGCAACCTCGTTGCTGTAAGACACTTCGCCGCACTGGCTGCAAACCTGCGAAGGTACATTTTTAATAATCATAATGCATTCGCCAAGGTCGACGATAAAATTGGTCTGCCGATCTTCCAATGAGCCTTTACAGTACAGGCACCTCATGATACATCTCGCTTTCGTGATATCAGTATATCCCATTTACAGGTACCGCGCAAGTTCGCGTACAAATAACTATCCGCCGGCCTAGCCGGCGGTTTTCCTTTAACGGGCGTAGCCCTTGATTGCTAGCCACCCCTAAATGAGGTTGGTACGGTCTGGCACACGCGAAGAGCGTTTTACTTGCTACCCGTGAACGGGTTCTCTTCCTCCAGTGTCAGCTGACCATTAAGCTCATCTTCTTTGAGTTGCTTTGCGATATATTCTTGTATCTTTTCCGCATTCTTTCCTACCGTATCCACATAGTACCCCCTACACCAGAATTCTCTGTTTCGATATTTGAATCTCATATTGCCCCACTTTTCATATATCATCAGGCTGCTCTTTCCTTTTAGAAAGCCCATGAAACTACTTACACTCATTTTAGGCGGTATTTCTACCAGCATGTGTATCTGGTCTGGGCATACTTCTGCCTCTATGATATTTACACCTTTCCATTGGCATAATTCCCTCAATATTGCTCCTATTTCCAGACGTTTCTCTCCATAAAATACTTTGCGTCTGTATTTTGGTGCCCATACTTTGTGATATTTGCAGTTCCATGTTGTGTGTGATAGACTATGACTGTCATTCACTTTGACTGACCTCCTTTTGATGTCCCTTGCAGTTGCCAGACCGCAAGTTTATCCTACATCAAAAGGAGTTTTTTTGTCATGTCTCATCGCTAAAGCTCCACTGAACCCCGCGACTATCGCGGGGTTTTCATATACAATAAGTGACGCTAACGTGCGGCTAGCGTCACTTTTATGCGCCCGTTTTGAGGCGCGGCTGATATTATGGTCCCTATAGGACCGTTGTTCATACCCCACGCCTTGCGTGGGGTTCTGAATTTATGGAGGGCATGATACGCTATACCCTTTTTATAGAACACGGCAGCATTAAAGGAGGAATGTTGGAAAATGTGAGGGCTGAAAAAGATTTCGCAAATTATTAAAAGTTTAAGTCATCTTGAAAAGCACCTTACTGCGCTTCATTTTGTTTTCTAATTGCTTTCACGATATTAGTCACTACAACCGTCAATGCAATTAAAATAATTACGCAAGCAACCGGTCTTGTAAAAAAAATCGAAACTGCACCAGCACTCATTTTTAGTGAACGGCGAATTTCGCCTTCAAACATAGCACCCAATACCAACCCCAGAACCGTTGGCGCCATTGGAAATTTGGCTTTCGCCATAAAATATCCCAGTATCCCCAAGACCAACGTCAAAATAACGTCAAAGAAATTATTGCGCAGCGCATACGACCCAACCAACGAAAGGATAACCAGAGCAGCAGTCAAATAATGAACCGGGACATTGAGCACCTTAATAAAAAGTTTAATTCCAACCATTTGAATCAGAACCATTACCACTGTCGCTATGAACAATGTCGTAAAAATTCCGACGACAACGTCTGGAGATTCCAGAAATAGTGCAGGGCCCGGTTTCAATCCGTGAATCATCAAACCGCCAAGCAATATAGCTGTGACACTGTCTCCTGGAATTCCAAGTGTTAGCATCGGAATTAATGCACCTCCACAGACGCCATTATTGGCAGCTTCTGAAGCGATAACTCCTTGTTCGTTTCCCTTACCAAAGCTTGCTGGTACTTTTGAAAAACGTTTTTCTTGATCGTAGGCTAGAAATGAAGCAATATTGCCACCAGTAGCAGGAATAATCCCAATAATCGTTCCAATTACGCTGGAACGAATAATATTCACCATTGACTGAAACAGTTTTTTTAAAGAAGGAACAAAATTATGTAGCTTAATATCAACCTTTTCCGTATTATTTTTATCCGTGCAACTCATCAAAATTTGTGGGATCGAATAAAATCCGATCAGCGCAGGCATTGTGCTAATACCGCTCATAAGGTTGATGTTTCCAAATGTAAAACGCAGATCTCCCCAGATCGGATCCACTCCTACGAAAGACAACGATACACCGATCAATCCCGCAATGATGCCCTTGATAATGGATTTTCCGGATACCGCCGCAATAATCGTCAATCCAAAAAACGCAAGAGCCGCATATTCAGGCGAACCAAAACCTGTACAAAGTCTGGCCAGATAAGGCGAAAGGATTACGAGAATAAGCCAACTGATGATACTGCCAAAGCCCGAAGCAAAGGCAGCCCAGCCTAATGCTTCCGCGCCGCGTCCTTGTTTGGCCATTGGATATCCATCCAAACAAGTTACTACTGCCGACGGAGTACCGGGGATATTCAGCAGGATTGCCGATACCGCCCCCCCAGCCATACCGCCAACATAAGTTCCCAACATCATACCGATCGCCTGAACCGGTTCCAGTGTAAAGGTCAGCGGAATTAAAATTGCAACTCCCATTGTTGAAGTCAAGCCGGGAAGCGCACCGAATACCAGCCCCATAAATGTACCGACAATTACTAACAGCAGTGTAGATGGGTCAAGAAAAACTGCAATAGCATTTGTTATAATAACATTCAAATCCATACTCTATTCTCCTCAACCCAAAATCATTTCCAGCAAAGGTTCCGGAAAATCTACTCTAAACAGTAGTCCAAACACTAAGTACACAAATGCAACCAGCGAAAAGCTAATGGCTACATTTTTTATAATCCCAGTTGATTTATCCAATAATCGAGCCTGAAATGTAAAATATAGAAAAGAACTCAAAAAAAATCCAAACAATTTCCAGCTAAGCCCATACACGATGATTAACAACATCGTACCTGGAATTCGCCAGTCCATAATTTTCTCTGCGTTACTGCTCTGTTTGTGAAAAACAATCAGCGCTTTCACATTTGGAACCATAAGACAGAGGCAGAAAAAAACAATGATTCCGAAAACTGCTTTCGGAAAATCCATGGAGGTGAGCCCTTCGACGGCAAATTTTGACTCCGCGGTAAATGCTGTATACAGCGAAAAGCTGCACACCACTGTCAATATCACCAGGACACACAATTCAAACTGCCTTTGTGTTTTATTCATAGCATCCTCCTGTTTTACTGCGGCAAGCCGATTCGTACCGACCTGCCGCAGTTTGCGTTCCGGCGGATAAGATTTCCTACGACCGGAAACCGAAATATCTCAATATCAAATCAGGAAAAGATCTCCGTGCTGACTTTCTCCATACCTGCATAGATATCGTTTATGTAAGAATCCAGCTCATCGCCGATGATTGGACTGCACACAAAAACTCTTTCATCAGCAAACTTCTGAAAATCGTTGCTCTGCAGCGCTTTCTGGAATAGCTCTGCAAGTGTTTTCTGCATTTCTGGATCCATTCCGGCAGGACCGATAATATAACTCATCTGGGTAATCTGACCAAGTGAAAAAACATCGTAGCCAACTTCCGCGAAGGTTGGGGTCTCAGGTAAAAGTGTCAGCCGATTGTTACTGAACACACCGAGTGCAATTAGATCGCCGCTTTGAATTTGTGTGATTGCTTCACTGGGTTTTACAACGCCCGCGTCAATATGCCCACCGATGATATCCGCACTAACACGCGAGGCCCCATCAAAAGGCAAAAAGTTAAATTCCGTGTCAGCGCCTCTGCCAAGCAGGGCTGCAAATGCCTGATTAACATTGTTAGAACCGGGGACACCGATAGAGACCTTTCCGGGATTCGCCTTGGCAGCGTCAACAAATGCTTTTGCATCTGCATATTTGCCATTTGCTTTCGCAACGAGAATAATCGGATCCTCAGAAACAGTCACGATATTGGTCGTTTTATCAATTCCTGCGTCCATTCTGCCTTGAGCAACTAGCGCAAGATAGGAGCTGGAAGCCAATCCCAGCGTGTATCCATCCGGTTTAGACGCAATAACTTCGGTCAAACCAACTGCACTGCCGCCCCCTTCAACGTTTTTAATTGTTAGGTCAATACCCAACTCATTTTTAAAGATGGGCTGCAAATAGCGCGCCATAATATCCGTACCGCCGCCGGCATTCCATGGAACGATCAATGTGATCGGCTTTGTAATCTCCGCCGTTTTTTCAGGCGCTTTTTCCGGAGACGTCGTCGAATCAGGCTCGGACGAAACTGCCGGAACCGACGCTTCGGAAGAAACTGTTGTAGAATTCTGCGTTTTGGAGCAAGCTGCCATCGAAAGAATCATTGCGATACCGAGAGCAACTGTAACTATTTGCTTACTAAGCATATTCATTCTCCTTTTTCAATTGCCAGATCCATCAAATATTTTTTTACAGCTTTCTGTATATTGCCAATATGCGTTTCCATCGCTTTTCCGGCATCTTCAGTGTTTCTTTCCCGAAGCGCACGGTAAACAGCAATCATTTCCTGCTCGGAATCGATAAAGCGTAGATTATGCAGTGAATTCGAAAGCTGTATTCTGCGTATCTCTGGCTTAAAAGTATCCAGTATTTTTGTAATTTCATCATTTCCGCAAAGTGTAAGGATCAAATCATGCATAAAGCGATCCACTTCAAAAACTGTCTGTCTTTTTTCATCAGTGCCTTTCTCTGTTGCTTCCAGATGCTGAAACTGTCTATCCAGTTCCCGAACATGTTCATCTGTTATTTTTTCAGCAGCTTTTTTCACTGCGTATGTCTCAAACAGCATTCTGATTTCACAAATGTCCATGGCTTTTTTTTCGCTGATTGGACTTACGATCGTACCACTTTGAGGAAATATTCTGACAAGGCCTTCTCTTTCTAATTTTGTAAACGCATCGCGAATTGGTGCCCGGCTAACTCCGTATTTTTGAGAAAGCACCGTTTCACTCAATTTTTCACCCGGAGCATATACCAGCTTGGAAATACCCTCCTTGAGGTCTTCATAAATATAATCGCCCATCGTTTTTTTGACATACATGTCGCACACCTCATATCCATTCTCTTTTTCACATATAGCGTTCTAAGATATTACTATACTAATATCTTATACCGTTCTGCGACTTTTGAAAAGAGGCTAAGCGTGCATGTCATCCGCAATCTTCAACAGGCGGTTATATTTCACATTCCGTTCGGCACGTACCGGCGAACCAAGCTTGATCTGTCTTGTTCCCAGCGCTGCCGCCAAATCCGCGATGAAATCATCTGTGGTTTCTCCGGAGCGCAATGAAACTGTGACATCATATCCGTTTTCTTCCGCCAATGCACAAGCTTCTACTGTTTCTGTTACCGTGCCGATTTGATTCATTTTGAGTAGTAGCGTATTAGCGCAGTTATTTTCAATTCCCGTTTTTAACCTTTCAATATTTGTGACAAACAGATCGTCTCCAACGATCTGAATTCCATCGCCCAGCTTTTTTTTCAATTCCGTGTATGAATCAAAATCATCCTGGTCAAACGGATCTTCGATATAAGTAAGCGGGAACGATTTTGCCAGAGAAACATAATATGCAATTAGTTCATGCTTATCCATTTCTCTTCCACAGACCTTGTAGCAGCCCGTTTCCTTATTATAAAGTTCACTGGCGGCAACATCCAAGCCAAGTGTTACATGTTCCGCATATCCGGATTCCCGCGCAACTTGAAGCATGCATTCAAACGCTTCTGCTGTGGATTTCAGCGGTGGCGCTAATGCACCTCCATCCTCTGGGAACATACCATACTTACCAACAAGAAGCTTTTCCAACCTGTAACGCATATCGGCTAATGCTTCCACCTGCTGTGCAAAAGTATCAAATCCGTTTAAAAGCAACAAGTAATCTTCAAATTCCAAACCGGATGTTGAGAACTCTCCGCCTGCAATTACTGTCGCAATTACATCAGGAAGCCCTTTAGAATGATTGGGCGCTATGTAATGATACAACTCCTTTCCCTGCGAAAGCGCTGCCGCACGGCAGACAGCAACAGATACCGCCAAAATTGTATTTCCGCCCAGTACTTCTTTATTATTAGTACCATCCAGATCAATCATTTTCTGATCGATCCCTTGCTGGTCGGTTACATCCATTCCACATATTGCTTTATTAATAACCGTAGAAATATTCTGCGCCGCTTTTTTTGTACCATATCCGCGATAACGTGTTCCGCCATCATACAACTCATGCGCTTCATACTTTCCTCTGGATGTACCGCTTGGGACAGATGCGATAGCCTTGATTCCGTTTTCCGTAATTACTGTTGCCTCTACTGTAGGTTTGCCCCTGGCATTTAAAATTTCTCTGCCTGTAACCGAAACGATTTTATCTATTGGATTCTCCTCCTTTCCCTACAACAACTACTCTGAGATTCATTACATTTGTACCTGTGTGTCCAGTAATGATCTCATCCTCCAGCAACCTTAGCGCATTGGAAGCGTCGTGCGTATTTAAAGCATTATTTATGCTAAGGCCCATTTTTTCTGCTCTTGCTTTCGTCAGTCCATCAACGATTCCACCCGCGATCATACATGGTCCATCTGTCCCGTCTGTATCAATTGATGCGCAAGCCACCGGTACATCTAAATACCACTTTGTTGAAAAACCAAGTGCCGTTTCCTGATTCGGACCGCCGTCTCCATAGGTTCCGTTAATTGTGACTGTGGTTTCTCCACCAGAAATGATTGCACAAGGTGTTTTCACAGGACGACCAAAGCGGGCAGCTTCTGTCGCGATTCCCGCCAACACAATACCAAGATCTTTTGCTTCACCTTCCAGCGTTGTAGAAAGTAGCATCGTATGATATCCCAACTCCTCCGCCTTTTTGGCTGCCGCCTCACAGCAGGAACGCGGATCCGCAACACTGTACAGACTACAGTCGAATGCATCCAGAGATTTTACAGTCTCGCTAACTTCTCCCCGAAGCCCTTTCTCCAATCTGTTGCGAATTGATGGTGCTATCTGATCCCATAGTCGGTATTCCTGAAGCATCTCTATGGCATCCTGATATGTGGTGGGGTCTGGCAAACACATGTCCGGCCAAGGCATATCAGGCGGCGCAGTATTAAGAGTTAAGGTAATAATTTTCGCCGGAGCCGCATATTCCAGTAGGCGACCACCCTTGATCTGGCAAATATGTTTTCTCACTGCATTGATTTTCCCAATGGAAGCACCGCATTTAAGCAGCATAACATTCAGTGCTTTCAGCTCGTCAATGGTAATCGGGTCAGCGGGCATATTGGCCATCGCAGAAGAGCCTCCAGTGATTGCCGCAAAAACAATATCACCTTTTTTCGCCTCAGCCAAAATTTTTACCATCTCTTTTGCTGCAACGATGCTCCGCTCATCCGGAATAGGATGGCTGGATTCAAATACATCGATGTGACTTAATCTGCGTTTTTCACCTTCTTTGACGACGACCAATCCTTTTTCAATCCGGCTTCCAAGCTTTTCATCCAATGCTTGAGCGATTGGAAAACTGCCTTTTCCTACGCCAACAACATAAATGTTTCCGATTTCAGATAAAAGGTACTCTCTCCCACCGATCCGAAGCCTATCTTTGGATACCTCCAGCAGCTTCAACGTTTCTGTATACGGAACAGCGCGTCGGATACCGCTTTCAATAATGTCTAACGCATCTATGCGCTCTTTTTGCTGTCCCTTTACTGTCAGCTTCTCATAATTTTTGTAAAGCGCACTATTTTCCCCCATTTTTTCCCTGCTTTCCTATAAAATCTTTATTCAATTATGCTTTAAAAATAGAGTTGTCCTGAAAACTCCGACTGGTAATGACTTATTTCGAAAGCATATTTTTATTATGTATAGCATCATAGAGCTTGCAGGGAAATGTTCATCATGCAAAGTTCAAGTTTATTTTGCATTAAGGCTTAACCCTGCCGGTTAAAACAATTTTGATCTTCCACAATGGGGACTCCTCAGCTTCTCCTACTTGGAGCAACGACTACATTTTCACTACACCTCTACAGAAACAGCTTCATATCGCTCATATAGTTTTATACGTATTTCCTCCTTGAAACTGGTATATTAAAATATTAACATTTTAATATATGCTATGTCTACTTGCAAAATAACCAAATTACCTTTTAATAATTTATTTAATAAGATTAGAACTCTGACTTCTGCTGATTTAATAGTGTGGAAAATGCTTCTGCCATAGTTGACATTTCGTTTGTCAATACCGGTCAACTGGTCGAGATATTAGAATCTCTGGCTGCACATTTATTATAATAACGTTCTATGCTGCCAAATCAGCAGCATAACCTCCAATTCGGCGTCCGGAAGACGCTTATAGGATTCCATGCAAGACTCCTCCTTACTACAAGAATACGGGCTTGCAATCCTGTCTCAGCTCGCCAGGACAAAGCACATGATACTCAGCACACAATTTTATGGAGGAAAAAAGGATATGAAAATTCGGATTCAACAGATTGCGGATACATCCTGCAAAAAAAAGAGGGCTGTCACTTCTGGCGCTTTGTACCGCTTTCATTACAGCTGGAAGCCTGCTGATCGGCTGTGCCCCGCTTTCGACAGAGATGCTGCAAAAGCCGATTTCAGACGCTTCTTTGCAGGTGGTGTCTTCGCAGGAAGCTATTTCGGTATCCTCGGAACCGGAGAAAGAGGTGGATTTGGTTGAAGAACACGAAAGCCCTTCAGAAAGCATGCTAAACGATATCGGCACCGATACGCTACTGGAACTGGAGAAAGTGTTTGAGCGCATTATGTCTGACAGTACGGCTCAGTATCCTGGCGGCGCAATGGCATGGCCCGCCCCGAAAGCCGAACATATTATCACTCCTATGGCTGGATGAACGACGGACAGGATTTCCATACCGGCATTGATATCGGCGGCAAGGACGTCCGTGGCACGCCAGTGGTCGCCGCGCAGGACGATATGGTTGCTTTTGCAAACAATGCAAAGGAGAATCTAGGAGGGGGATACGGTCGATATCTCATTCTGGATCATGGCGGCGGCATCGCCACTCTCTACGCGCATCTGAATAAACTTCTGTGCGGGAAGGCGAAATAGTGGTTAAAGGACAGCAGATTGGGGAAATCGGCTCCTCCGGCAACGCAACTGGTGCACACCTTCATTTTGAAGTGAGGGAGAACGGAATAGATGTGGACTCCAGCGGCTACCTAACGTCTGAAGAAGAGCAAAAAGAACAGTCTGTTTTAATAGAAAAATTTAATTGAACTGTATCCAAAAAGGGGGATTCTGACATGAAGGATTACGACATCGAGTTCAACGTGCTTAGGGAGAATCTGGCTCGTAAATCAATGATTAAATCTATGCTAACCAGCATTCGCACCCAACTCACGAAACTGGAAATGGAAGAGCAAAGGCTTGCTAAAATTCGTTCCAAGGAACAGGCGGATGTAGCCAGACTGGAAAAAGTCAGCTTGGCGGCTCTTTTTATGTGGTCATCAGTGAGAAGGGGGAAAACTCGATAAGGAAAAGGCCGAGGCTTATGCCGCAGCCGTAAAGCATGATGCCGTTGTCCGCCAGTTGCGGGAGGCATGGTATAGTCAGAATTCCTTGGAATCAGAGCTTCTTAGCCTTTCCCAAGTAGAGGTACAACACAATAAAATCTTTGCCGCCAAAACTAAAGCAATCAAAGCAGAAAATCCGGAGTACGGTACTGAAATTTTCCGTATAGAGGATTGGCTTAGCTAGGGCTTTGTCCTCATATGAAGAACCTCGGCAAAGTGAAGTGATAACCTGTAAGTAGACAGAAAAACCACTGTTTACTTATAGGTTATACTTATAATTGGGGTGAAAAAGGATGGGTAAAAAGGGTAGGACAAAAAGATATTTCAGTAGAGAGAACATTTTTTATGGATTCAAATATAAAATTAAAGAATATCGGTTTGAAACAAAGACCTCCCAGTCTTTGATAAGCCAAAATATCTCCCTATTCGACTCATCCGTGGTGGTTACCGCTCTACAGTACATCATACTCACTACATCCTCGAGAATCCGGATTATGCTTGTAACCATTTGTTCTATGGTGCCATAGGTACTGGTGTTTCTTTATTCGGCGGCGCGCTAACAGATCGGTATAATCACAAATACCTTATTACGCTGGCTGATGGCTTCATCGCTCTTGCCACATTAGAGCTGGCTGTTTCCTTCCTGACGGGATTTGAGCCTGTAGGTACGATACTGATCGTTTCGGTGGTGCGCTCCAGTCGATACGGACATTCAAGGCCCTGTCGTCAGCGCTATCTATCCCAACTCTTGCCAAAGGAGCAACTATTAATCTTTACTAGTAACAAGAGTAAGGGGTATATTCATTACAATGCCGCTGGTAATGCGCCGGGGTTGACACCACCAATGAATTGCCGAATCTACTGAATCGCCAGTTTAATGAGCATCCTGAATACGCAACTGTTGTGAGCGATTTGACCTATGTAAGGGTTAATTACAAGTGGAACTACATATGTCTACTTGTTGATCTTTTTAACCTGGAGATCATAGGCTATAGTACCGGAGCACATAAAAATGCAGAACTTGTTTTTGATGCCTTTGCGACTGTGCATACCGACTTGGATCGCATCCAGATATTTCATACGGATCGGGGCAGTGAATTCAATAATGAGATTATTGATAAAGTTCTGGATTCTTTTCATATCAGCCGACCCATAAGTCTAAAGGGCTGCCCTTATGATAATGCCGTTGTCATACAGGCAACCTTTCAGGCTGAGAGAATGGCTGATGTGAAAGGCGCTCAGAACTTTATCAATAAGTAAAGTAGCCTGCGGTTTTTCTTTGATGGGGTAGCTCTTATTTACTGGTCACGCCTAAATGGCATTGGCACGGTCCAGCACACGCAAGGGGCTTGCTCAAATCCGCTTTGGGTTTGTCGGACGGGATATATACTTTTTCCTATTCATCACTACTGTTGTTACAGTAAAGTCTTAGCCCTTATTATTTACCACTCTGCAATCGAACCATCCTTATGCCGCCAAACCGGGCTTTTCCAAGTATGAGGGGTTTTGTTTTCCTCAAGCACAAGTTCTTTATTTACATCTACTCCGAGACCGGGTAGGCATGGCAAATTAATAAAGCCGTCCGTAAAATCACTTTTATTTTTCACATAGTCTGAAACGCTCTGATCTTTATTGTAATGAATACCGACGCTTTGCTCCTGGATTATCGCATTATAGCAGGTTGCATCCATGTTAAGGCAGCTAGCCAGTGCAATAGGGCCAAGAGGGCAGTGGGGCGCAAGCGCTACGTCATAGGCCTCTGCCATCGAGGCAATTTTTTTGACTTCTGTCAGACCGCCCGCATGAGAAAGATCAGGTTGTATGATATCTACGCCGCCGGTTTGCAATAGCCGCTTATAATCATATTTTGTAAAAAGACGTTCTCCCGTGGCAATCGGAATATTGCATGCCGCTGCAATCTCAGGAAAATATTCCATGTTTTCACACAGGACGGGCTCTTCAATAAACATAGGGTCGAATTCTTCCAGTTTTTTGCCAGGATCTTAGCTAATGGCTTATGAACCCGGCCATGGAAATCTATTGCGATTCCGAAATATTTACCACAGCGCTCTCTTACGGCCGCTACACGTTCTAATACAGCATCTATTTTTTCATAGCTGTCAATCATCTGCAATTCTTCTGTTCCATTCATTTTAACGGCCGGGAAACCTGCGTTTTTGCGATCCTTTGCAGCAGCGGCAACATCAGCCGGGCGATCCCCGCCGACCCATGAATATACCTTAACTTTATTACGGCATGCACCGCCTAATAGTTCATAAGCAGGTACTCCAAAATACTTGCCTTTGATATCCCAAAGTGCCTGATCAATTCCGGAAATAGCGCTCATTAGCACGCCGCCGCCGCGATAAAAGCCACAGCGGAAAAGTTTAGTCCAAATATCCTCAATACACATTGGGTTTTCACCAAGCAAATATGACTCCATTTCTTGCACGCAAGCCTGAACCGTAGAACAATGTCCTTCAAGCACGGGTTCTCCCCAACCAGATATCCCGGCATCCGTGAGAATTTCTACAAATCCCCATCTGGGTCGAACAAGATAGGTATGAACTCCGATAATTTTCACAGCAATCTGCCTCCGGTTTTTTGATAGGAAACGGCGCTCCATACAAAAGTAAGAATCTTTTGTGCGAAGCGCCGTTTCAATGTTTAAAAAGATGGTTACGGTGTTTGCAGAGAGCCATCCGGCAAACGCGTCTGCGTCCAGGTTGTCACCGTATTTTCACAGGGATATTTTGCGGCTTCCTTTTCGACAAGGTCCACACCGAGACCGGGTTTGTCATTGGCATAAACAAATCCGTCGTTGCCGTAGGCAGGCAATCCCGGGAAAACATCCAGCAGTGCTCCGCGCGGGCCCTTGAGTTGCTGTATCACGAAATTGGGCGGCTCAATGCCGCTCCATTCCTGTAAACCCAGATTCGGGGCGGCAAGGTCAATATGAATATTCGCGGCGTGCGCAATCGGGCTCATGTCCCCGGGCCCATGCCAGCAGATCCGTACGCCGTACTGCTCTGCGAACAGGGCCAGCTTACGCGCTGGTGTAATGCCGCCGATCTGGCTGATATGGACACGTACAAAGTCGATCAGATGGCTACTGATCAGCTGCTGCCATTCCTGTGGATTGTTAAACAGCTCGCCCTGTGCCAGCGGGGTAGTCGTGGCGGAACGGATGCGGCGCAGCCAGTCCAAATGTTCCAGAGAAACGGTATCCTCCAGAAAAAACAGCTTGAACGGTTCCATTTCCTTTGCGAATTGAACGGCGTCAGCGGGATGAATGCGCTCATGCACATCATGCACCAGCTCCATTTCAAAGCCGATTTTGCTGCGGATTCCTTCAAACAGCTTCACGGTATCGCGCATGTATTTCCCGCCGTCCAGATAGATACCGGGGGTTGCGCCTGCCGGCGCGCTTGTTGGCGCGGCGCCGTAGCCGCCGCCGCCATAGCCGCCGCACTGGCAGCGAATATGCTTGATGCCGATACCGCGGTACTTCTCGATATTTTCGCAGATTTCATTTACGTCCCTGCCGTCCGCGTGGCGATAGACGGGAACCCCTTCCCGCACTTTTCCGCCGAACAGCTGGTAAAGCGGCATGCCGGCCATTTTCCCTTTGATATCCCATAGGGCCATGTCGACGCCTGATATTGCGTTATTTTCAATGGGGCCATTGCGCCAGTATGCGTTCTGGTGCATCAGCTGCCAGATTTCCGTAATATTGCTCACATCCAGGCCTACAATCAGCGGCCTGATATACTCTTCAATCAGGAGTTTTACGGCTAAATGGCGGTATGCAAAGGTGGCACAGCCCAATCCATACAGTCCGTCCTCCGTCGTCAGCACTTTGACGACTACCAGATTGATACCCTCCGGCGCAGTGCAGATCACCTGCACATCCTGAATCTTGGGGCTCATTTAAATTTCCTCCGTAACAGTATTTACTTCACCAGATAACCGCCGTCGACCGGAATAATAGCGCCGTTCAGATAGTCGGAAGCGCCGGAAGCCAGAAACAGCAGAGGGCCTTTCATGTCTTCTCCGGTTCCCCAGCGGACCTGCGGAATGCGCTGAGAAATTTCCGCTTTGCGGGCATCGGTCAGTCCGCTGTTCATTTCGGTATCCATATAGCCGGGGGCAAGCGCATTGATGTTGATGCCGCGCCCTGCGCAGTCGCTGGCCAGCGATTTGGTCAGCTGGGTCACAGCGCCTTTAGCCGCCGTATAAGCGGGTACGGTCGTACCGCCAAACCAGGACACCATAGAGGCAATGTTGATGATTTTTCCGCCGGTGGGCTGCCTAAGCATAACTTTCAGCGCATTTTGGCACATGAGCCAGACATGGTTCAGATTGACAGCCAGCACCAAATCCCACTCCTCAACGGGAAATTCCTCTGGCAGATGGCGGCGCTGAATACCGGCAGCCGGCACAAGAACATCCAGCTTTCCTCCAAGGTATTTCATTGCTTCCTCAAACATCCGGTCTATTTCGGCGCGGTCGGCTAGATTGCCGGATACGGCACAGGCGTCATAGCCTATTGAACGGTATTCGGACACGGCAGCCTCCAGCTTTTCCTTCTGGACATCCATCAGTACAACCTTGCAGCCGTTCTCAAGCAGGCCTTCCGCCATGCTGCGGGATAGCCCCTGAGCGCCGCCGGTTACAATGCAGCATTTCCCTGCGACATCAAATTTACTAGAAACCATGATCATTTGCTCCTTTAATACCTATTTTTGCATTATCTATCAAAAATGATTATCATTTTTTTTACACTGGCATCCGGATGATCAATATGGTAAAATACCTCATTGATTTTGCTGAACGGGATATAATGAGAAACAAGCCCTTCCATCTCCCATAAAGTATTTGAGGGTCTGACAGGAGAACAGCAGGACATCCTGACCCAAGCAGCCAGGGCCGCTTCTAAATTCGGTTTGGAGCTGACGCAGCAAAATGACACCGCCGCTCGAGACATCCTTAAGGAAAGCATGACGATTGTGGACACCGACGTGGATTCGATGAAAGCAAAAATTGATTACACCACCTTTGATTGCATGAAAGGTGATACCGCTAAGAAAATTCTTGAGTCTGCGCAGGTTTCCGCAAAATAACTGTCGTAACGACGTACGCGGAACGAAAGTTCCGCGTACAACAACCCTGACTAGGAGGCAAAACTGTGAAAAAAGTGCAGGCTATAGTTGATAAGCTCCTTTATACGCTCATGATTCTGCTTTTTATTACAATGTTCAGTGTTACGACACTTAACGTGATTATGCGCTATTTTTTTAATGCCCCTATTACTTATGCCGTCGAACTTAGCCGTTACTGTTTCGCGGGTGTGATTTATCTCGGTGCCATTTATGTCATGCGAGACAACGGCCACATTGGCCTTGATATTTTTGTTAACAAAATGCCCACGAAAATGCGTGACACGGTTAATTTGTGCGGACGGATCTTAGTCTTCTTTTTTTTACTGATTTTTACATGGCAGGCGATCAAAATGACTCTCACTAGCATTACTGTAAAATCCAGCGCTATGCAGATTCCGATGGCGATTCCTTACTCCGCTATGGTGGTCGGAGGTCTTGGCATGATGATTGAGATCGCGCTCAATATTCTTCATCCGGAGCGCATCCCTCAGCTGGATCCGGATATCACTTCCGAAGAAGGGGGCGCGCTCTGAATGACTCTGATGCTGCTTTTGTTTTTTATACTGCTCCTGTTAAACGTGCCGGCTGTGTTTACTATGGGGCTGTGTTCCGTGCTATACCTTGCAACACACAATGAAAATTTGATTATTTTGACACAGCGTATTTTTGCCGGCAGTGATTCTTTTACGCTAATGGCAATTCCCTTGTTCATTTTCGCCGGAGAGATTATGAACGAGTGCGGTGTCACCAAGCGCATTTTTAATTTTGCAAACGAACTGGTCGGATTCATCCCCGGTAGTCTTGCGCATGTCAACGTACTGGCCTCTACGCTGTTTGCCGGTATTTCCGGCTCTACAACTGCCGATGTCGCATCTCTTGGTGTCATGGAAGTGGCCGGGATGGAAAAGGAAGGCTTTGACCGCGCATATTCCACCGCGATTACCGCAGCTTCCGCTACGATCGGCTCCATTATTCCCCCATCAATTCTGATGGTACTCTATTCTTCCATCACAGGCATTTCCTGCGGAAAATTATTTATGGCAGGTGTAATTCCTGGACTACTGGTTTGCTTTTCACAAATGACCTATGCTTTTGTGCAGGCGAAGCGCTGCCCCTCAAAATACAACGGAAATACACATTACACATTCAATCTGAAACGGTTTTGGAAAAGTTTTATTGACGCTATTCCAGCGCTGATCATGCCACTGATCATAATCGGAGGTACACTTTCGGGTGTGTTTACCGCAACTGAGGCTGGCGCAATTGCAGGTGGATATGGGCTGTTAATCGGCATCTTTGTTTACAAAGAATTTGATTTTAAGCGCTCCGTGCGAACCATCGTTAGCGCTTGTAAAACAAGTGGGATGACCATGCTGATTGTTGCCAGCGCAACTGTATTTGGTTATTGCCTTGCAATTGAAAAATTTCCAGCAAAGGTCAGTGCTCTTCTAACTGGCATATCGTCAGATCCTAATCTTTTGATGCTACTGATGATCTTCTGCATGTTAGTTATTGGGTGTTTTATGGATACCACCTCTGCGGCAATCATCATGGTGCCAATTTTTCAGCCAATCGCAGCGTCGCTAGGCATTGACGGCATCCATTTTGGTATGGTTATGGTGCTCACCTTCATTCTTGGCGGCATTACCCCTCCCGTCGGCATCACGCTGTATGTTGCCAGTGCGGTCGGCAAAGTCCGGTTTTCAAGGCTGCTGCCGGAAATGTGGCCATTCATTATTATGTTTATCCTCGTTATGTTCATAGTGGCCTACATACCGGGCATCTGCCTGTTTCTCCCCAATCTGTTCGCCTGATATAAAATAACGTCTGTTCTTTTTCGGCCCATTTTACAAAGCCCTATCTGAACACACCCATACAGCGGACAACAACCGCCGCCCGCCAAAAAACGGGCGGCGGTTGTTCATGGTTGATTTTAAAATAAAAAAATAGTTACCCCCCGGCAAAGCCGGGGGTTCTCCATATGCGGGCAAAGCCCTGTTTTACTAGCTGCGCCTCAAGGCGCTGGTACGGTCTGCCAATTGCAAAAGTTTGTTACTTGCTACCCGTAAACGGGTTTACGTACTCCTTGAGTGTCATCTGGTCTTCAACCTGATCTTCTTCCAGTTGATTTTTGATATATTGGGCTATTGCTTTATCATTCTTCCCTGCCGTATCCACAAAATAGCCCCTGCACCAGAATGTCCGGTTTCCATACTTGTATTTCAAATTCGCATGCCGCTCAAATATCAGCAAGGTACTCTTTCCTTTGAGAAATCCTACGAATCCGGAAACGCTCATCTTTGGTGGTATTTTCACCAACATGTGTATATGGTCCGGACACACCTCCGCTTCTATGATCTCCACCTGTTTCCAGTTACATAACTCCCTCAGTATTTTTCCTATCTCAGCCCGCATATTTCCGTATGTTACTTTTCTTCGATACTTTGGGGCAAACACTATATGGTATTTGCAATTTCAGCTCGTATGATTTAAACTATCTATATCATTCGTCTTCATGTCGAATGTTCCTCCTTTTGATATGTCTCGTTGCAGTTGGCAGACCGCAGCTTCATTATATCAAAAGGAGGTTTTTTGCTATACTCATCGCTAAAGCTTTTTTGAACTCCCGGCACAGCCGGGAGTTTTCGTACGACAATAAAATATACTTGTATTACCATTCCATAGTAGTAGCAGAAAGGGTGTTCACCGATGGTAGGCACAAAGAATGTGACAAGTCGCGTGGTTAGCTATATGAAAAAAAATATCCGGGAAGGCATTTGGCCGGTCGGTTCCAAAATACCGTCGGAACATAAGCTTTGCAGGGAACTCGGGGTAAGCCGCATCAGTGTCAGAAGCGCACTTCAACAGTTTATCGCCCTTAATGTTCTGCAAAGTCAGCATGGCAAAGGAACATTTGTGCTGTCGGACAACCTTGAGGTATTCGGATATGGACTATCACCGGATAAGAACTTTTCAGATATGAAACAGATGCTCGAATTTCGTCTGCTAATTGAGCCGGAAGTTTGCAGCATTGTTGCACAACAAATTACACCTGAAACTCTTGAAAAACTAACCTTTCTTTTAGAGAAAATGAAGGCTGAAATCGGGCATGGTGAGAGCTTCGTCCATTCTGATATGGATTTTCATCAGGAAATTTGCAACGTAATGAACAACACAGTCCTAAAAACGGTTATGTCCGATATTTTAAAGCAAAAAAGCGAGCGGCATGTACAACTTAATAACGCGGTTGGTTATTATGGAGGTATTTATTATCACACCCTACTGTTGGATGCGCTGCAAAAGCATGATGGCAAACGAGCGCGCAGCATTATGCGTGAGCACCTGCAAAAGGGCATAGAGGACCTCGAAATTGATAATGAAAATTTATCGACACCGGATATATAAAGTTATCGTAGGCTTCGCATATTCAAAAACGCGCAGATCATCAAAGCCACACAGGCAACCGCAATTGCGGCCATGCCGCCCCATATACCCGTGGCAGAAGCCACCCATCCGGTAACAGCCGGCATAAAGATACCTCCCGCAGAGCCTATGGGCAGCAGCACCGAAAGTGCACGAGATGTTCCGTCTTCGGGTGCAAGATTCGCCAGTACCGTGGGCTGTACCGGAGCCACGCACAGCGCGAAACCACACAGCCCCAGTACCGCAGACACGGGTGCCCGTGCTATCAACATAACGGCGTAGCTGGCCCCCGTGCCCACAGCCAGCCCCAACACCAGTTTGTGCGGATTCACTTGAAGCGGCACAAAAGCCACGAGCAAACGGCCTGCCATCATAAGAATCCAGTTGAGCGACAGCATCATCTGGGCCATTGCACGGCTCATAATGTTGCTGTCCTGAAAATAGGAGACAATCCAGCCGGAGACAGCGGTTTCGGCGCTAATTTCAAAAAATATCAAAAGGCCTGATACCCAGAAACTCTTCCGACGCAAAAACCGCCAGCCGCCTTTTTGTACGCTAGTCATCGCGAGCCGGCTACTTAGAGGGCTCATGATATAGAGCAAGGGCAACACCATGCATACCGCCGCCAGCGTCAGGCACAGTATCGAACGCGTACAGCATACAGCAGCCAGCGGCGCGCACAAAAGACTGCCAATGGCAAAGCAGGCGTGTAAAATATTGACGCTGTAGGTCTTGTTCTCAGAACACTCGGGGACAATGGTATTATCCATATTGTAAACTGCACCCTTGGAAACGCCAACCGCGAAAAAGCACACCAGCATGAGAATCGGCATGCCGGTGAAGCTAAGTACCAGATAGCCCAGATATGAGCCGGCTGTTAACAGCAGTAAAGCCGGCTTACGGCCAATACGGCCTGCCAGTACGCCGCATACAAAGCTGGTAAGCAGATTGCCGAAGTTAAGTGCACTAAGCAGCATACCGCCCATGTCGTAGCTCAAGCTGTACTGTGCGCGCAAAAGCGGCATTACAAGACTGCCGCTGGTGGCGTACAGACCATTAAGTGCCATGGTAACAAAACAAATCCACTGCATGCGCCGTGCCTGACGTGTGGTCATAAAACAGCCCCCCTGCTTTTTTGAGGATGACGGATTGAAAAAATGCAGCGTCGGTAAACCGGCGCTGCATGGAAAGGTAATTGCTTTACAGGTCCAGTTCTTTGCGCAGCGGGTCGACAGCAGTGTTCATCATGCCCTTCAAAGCTCCCTGGAAGTGCCACATGTCATTGCCCAAAATAATCATATTATAGCCGTCGGCAATGGCGCTTTTCAGGTTTTCAGACGTAGGCGGCACCACAGGGCCCAGTACGCCGATTCCTTTCGCCTTAGCCTTTTTCACCAGCACATGGAAAGCCTCTTTCACTTCTTCGCCCATGGAATAGCCTACTTTGAGGTTTTTAGACACCGCGTAATCGATCGGACCGAAGTTGACAGCATCCACGCCCTCTACCGCTAAAATTTCGTCAATGTTATCGGTGAATTCATAATCCTCATCCATAGGAATTACCATTGTGTCACGGTTCTGCTGCGCCATGTAGGCGTTCCAATCAAAATTGTGATAGCCGAATCCGGCAGCGCGCACGTTGTTTTCTCCTCCGCGGCGGCCCATGGGCGAAAATTTGGCCGCCTCCACGCAGCGGCGGGCTATCTCCGCCGTTTTGCAATGGGGGATCACGACACCGTCGGCGCCCCATTCCAGCACCTTGCGGATAGCCACTTCGTCATCATCGGCCATGCGCACAAGCACCGAAATGTCATGCAAGCGGGCGGCCATAATCTGCTTTTCAAACTCTTCGTTCAGCATCCAGTTCGTGTGCTCGAGGTCGAGATAGATGAAGTCAAGGCCGGACATGGCAATGTTCTCTATAATGCAGGTGGTGCCGGTGAAGCAAGCCATTCCAAACACGGGGCCTCTCTTTATTTTTTCTTTCAATGTCATGATAAAACAGCTCCTTTTTTATAAAACGTACATAAAAAGACAGGCCCATTCCGCATCGGGGCGGACGGGCCGTCCATGGTTCTATGCTGAGGGTTTCCGACTTACAGACTGTACCCCAGCAGTTGGGGCAGCCAGGTAGTGAGCGGACCCCACAGGCTGATCGAAACCAGCACGATTACATTGCAGGTAACATAGGGCATCGCACCTTTGAAGATATCTACTACGGGCATACGGTTAATCTTATTGCAGGCGTTCAGGCACATGCCTACCGGCGGCGTGACCAAGCCGATAGCCAGGCCGGTGATCATCATAGCGCCAAACTGCAGCGCCGAGAATCCAAAGCTTTGCATAACAGGCAGCATGATGGGCGTGAGCAGTAAAATAGCCGGACTGACATCGATAAACGTGCCGATCAGAAGAATAAGCACATCGAACATCAACGCAATGCCCCAAGCGGGCATATTGAGACCGCTGAAGAACGCCGCCACTATCTGCGGTACCTTTTGCATGGTGAGTACCCATGTAAAGATGGTGGTAAAACCGATGATAAGCATAATGGCGGATGAGGAGATCAGCGTTTTCTTGAGGGCCTCCCAAACGCTTTTCCAGGTAAGTTCACGGTAGATGAAGAAACCGACTAAAAGAGCATACAGAACGGCCACTCCGGCGCTTTCAGAGGCGGTGCAGATGCCAAAGGATACGCACAGTATAATGAACACAGGCATTAGCAGCGCCGGAATACCGGACAGAATCGCGCCGGCAAATTCTTTCGCCACAAAGGGTGTACGGGCGGGATGCCAGCGCTTTTTATGACTGATCCAGAAAACCAGAACCAACTGTGTCAGGCCGATGAGAATGCCGGGCACAGCGCCTGCTATGAACAGAGCACCCACGCTGGCGCCTGAGATCATGGAATACACGATCATCGGTGTGGAGGGCGGAATGATCATTCCCATGGTAGACGAAGCCACCGTAATGCCGGCGGACGCATCGGGCGGATAACCGTGGTCCTCCATGGCAGGAATCAAAATACTGCCCAGCGCCGAGGTGTCGGCCACCGAAGATCCGGAAATGCCGCCAAAGATCATGGAGGCAACGATGTTTACCTCGCCCAGCCCGCCGTGAAACGGTTTCAGCAGCTGCAGGCAGAAATTGATAATGCGCTTGGTGATGCCGCCGGTATTCATCAGTTCACCGGCCAGCATGAACAGCGGCATCGCAATCATGAGTTCGCTGAACGCACCGTTCCATACGCGCTGGGGTACCATACTCATAAAATTGGGAGCATTCGTAACGATGTAAGAAACACAGGAAGCGCCAATGGCAAAGGCCAGGGGCACGCCCAGGGCTGCAAAAATGATCAGCAGCACAAGTAAAATCAGCATTGCCATAATGCGTCAGCCCCTTTCTTCCGGTTTTTTGGTCTCTGCTTTATTACGAGGGGCAAAATATGAAATGTCGGCCATGATAAATTCGACGATCTTCGCCACAACGCATATCGCGCACAGCACCCCGCACACAGGCATAATGCCATACATGAAATACATGGGGATTTCCATGCCCTGACTGATTTGCTTGCCCATTTTGGCAGTGTACAGCCAGCCCTGATAGGTAAACACCAGATCAACAATCAATACAACGATGTAATTGAATACGCTGAGCCAGCGTTTGGCAGCGGGCTTAACGCCATCATATAAAATATCGATCATCACGTGTTCGCCTTTCAGTATGTTGAGACCCATGCCCCAGAAGGTAGTAAACGCAAACAGCACTACATTGAACTCGCTTAGGCCTTTCCAGCTAAGCGAGAAGCAATACCGCATGATAACGGTAAACACGACCAGCAACGCCAGTAATCCCATAGCCACGGTACCGACGGCAGCATACAAATCAGTCAGCTTCTGACTGATTTTTTTCTTTTGATCCATGAACAGTCTCCCTTTCTTTCCCCCGGTCTACCGCAAAAGTCTCAAAGAGGGAGAGGCTAAGCCCCTCCCTTTTTACTTACGCAAAAAGTGTTTGGGAGAAACGATCAGCCGGCATCGGCTACAATTTTAATCATCTCGTCGATTTCTTCCTGGCTGCAAATGCCTTCATCAACACAGGCCTGATACACGGGCTCGCAGGCTTTCTGAAACGCAGCGAGCTCCTCGGCAGTGGGCACATACACCTCTGCGCCGCTGTCGATAATGACCTGTTTGGCTTTTTCGCTGTTTTCGTCAATCAACTGGTCATTGTAATTGCCCATTTCAGCAGCACATTCGCTGATGATATTCTGATAATCGGTAGGCAGATCGTTCCACCAGGCAGCATTTACATAGAAAGGATCGGGATGGAACTGGTAGTTCACCTCGGTGAAGTATTTCTGCACCTCATAGAACTTCATGCCTTCAACGTTCACCCAAGGGTTCTCCTGACCGTCAGCAACGCCGGTCTTGAGGCCCATGTACAGGTCGGCATAGGGGATGGTCGTTGTGGTGGCGCCCAAAGTGAGGAAAGTCAGATCGATGGTCTTCATACCGTTTGTGCGCATCTTCAGGCCTGCCAGATCGGACGGCTGTTTAATCGGGCGCGAATTGTTTGAAAATTGACGATAGCCGCCGGCATCGCACAGGTTAATGATGACAGTGCCGGTCGCTTCTTCCGCTTCGGTACAAACTTTTTTGGCCAGATCACTTTGCAGCAGAGCAGTGATTTGAGCACGGGTATTGGAGAGGAACGGCAGCGTGAACATCAGCAGGCGGGGGCTGAAATCGAACTGGCCGCCGCGCATGCCCTGCACAGTCCCCTGAACGACCTGCTCCAGCATCTCTTTCTCGGTGCCCAGCTGGCCATTGCCAAATACCTCAACAGTTACATGGCCGTTTGTCTTTTCCGCAACATCGGCGGCGAACTTTTCCATAGAAACAAAACGAGGATTGCCTTCGGGTTGCGCATGGCAGACCGTCATGGTGAAGTCGCCCAGAGCAGCAAAGGAATCCTCACTTCCGCCAGCCGCAGAAGCACTGGCGGTCGCAGAAGAACCGGCGGGTGCGGTGGAAGAAGTCTTCGTGGATTCCGGAGCGCTGTTGCCACAGGCGGTCAGACTGCACGCCGTTGCAAAACTCAGGACAAGTGCGATCATCTTTTTCACAAATAAGCCTCCTTAAATGTTACAAGCCTTATTTCGAGCCTCCTGTATACAAGCTTTGTAGGTCCTGCTTCTTGGCCAGTAGCCAATTCACCAAGCCAATAAACCGGGTTATCCTATGCAATTCACGGGGCTTGTGCTTGTTTTCCCCAATAATAGCAAAGAACTTTTGGGAATTCAACCCTTACTTTTTATTCTACATTTTAGATTGATTTGTTTATATCTTCCTAATATTTAATCAATCAGTTGTTGAATATAACATAATCATTGCCAATTTGTTAAGACATGTACTGAATTATTTATGCTTGTATACAGGTGTGTTTTAGCAGTTTACATAAAATAATTGAAATAAATTGTACAAATAATTATTGATTTGAGATTTAATTATCGAATAAATAACAACTGTTGACAATTTTATCTTTTTGTTTTAGAATCTGAGATAGTGTGAATTTACTAGTTGTATACAGGATATGCAATGAGAAAGAGGTAGCGCGGTTGAACCATTTCTTATCAAATGAAGAGATTTACGCCATCTTGGAGCGTGAAATTGTTACATTAAAGCTGAAGCCAGGCGAAACTCTCAGTGAGAACCAGCTGTGCGAGCGATTTTCTGTATCCCGCACTCCTATTCGCAGTGTCTTGCAGAGGCTGCAGCAAAATCGCTTTGTACAGATCATCCCCTATAAGGGAACCTTTGTCACTCCTATTGATTATAGCGTTATGAATCAACTGATTTATCAGCGTGTGGCGGTAGAAACGATGGTGCTGCGCGATTTCGTCCTGCAGTGCAGCCCTCCGGTTGCGGAACATGTCCGCTATAAGCTGGAGCAAATGAATAGCGAGGCAAATAAACTCACCGACGGCACCGATTCTTTCGATATCGACCGCTTTTTACAGCTCGATTTTGCCATGCATGAAGTCTGGTTCCGTGAAACGGACAAAGTCTGCCTGTGGAACGCATTCAGCCATCCGCAGGCAGACTATACACGTTTTTGCATGTTAGACATCGTTGAAGCAAACAATGTGCCCGATGTTCTTTCCGAGCATAAGCAAATGATGGATATTATAGACCGGAAAATCCCAATCGCGGCAATTGAACAGTTAATGCAACAGCATCTGTATGGCGGCGTACGACGGCTGGGCAGCCAAATTTATACGGAGCTTTGGAGCTACTTCGCTCCATTGGAGTAGCCGTAAGAAAGAGCATCGTGAAAACAGTAAGTGAATACCCCCGGCGCCAGAATTTCCGATTCCGGTATTTGTATTAGGAACTACTCGCTGGACGAATGGTTTTCTTCCTATAAAAAGAGAACGATGCAGTTTAAAATAAAAACTGCATCGTTCTCTTTTTGCCCGTTTTATCGAATCATTTGTCCTCCGTTTACATCTATGGTTTCACCATTAATGAAATCGTCATCAACGCAAAGCTTAATTGCTTTTGCTATGTGAATCGGATAGCCGTTGCGTTTTAATGGATTCCCCTGCGCCCAAGCCTGCATCTGTTCCGGTGTAGACACTTTCTCATGAAAAGGAGTATCGATAACCCCTGGACAAACTGCATTGACACGAATAGCAGGAGCAAGTTCGCGGAAAAGTCCCCTGGTAAAAACGTCTACCGCACCTTTGGCAGCTGCATAAAGGGTCGAACCTGCGCCGCCATGGCGGATTACGATTGATGAAATATTGACGACGTTGGGATCTGTACCATTTTTTAGCAAAGGAATACATAATGATGTTATTTTAAAAAGAGAAAATGCATTGAGCGAAAAAATCTGTTCCATAGTTTCCCATTGCAGCTGGTCGGCAGCTTGCCGGCGAATCATTCCGCCCGCATTATTGACGAGGACATCGAGTGAATCAGTCAACGAACGCAAATCGCTGACTAATTTTTGGCATGCTTCTTCAGTCATGATATCAGCCTGTAAAAGATGTACCTTTAAAGCACCGGCTTTTTCACAATCCTCTTTGACCGCGCAGACAGCATCAACAGACGTATTGTAATGAAGAAACAATTCATTCCCGGGAGCTAAAAGACGAGAAGTCTCAGCGCCTATTCCTGTGCCTGCTCCAGTGATAAAAATTTTCTTAGACATAGCTTCTCCTTTCATTTGTCTCGTCTAGCGAAGGTTTTCAGTCGGAATGCTGTCCATATCATCAAAAGCCTGATTTTCGCCACCCATTGCCCAAATAAAGGTATAGTTGCTGGTTCCGCATCCGGAATGAATGCTCCAACTTGGGCTAATGACTGCCTGCTCATTCTGAATAACAATATGGCGGGTTTGCTGCCCTTCCCCCATCATGTGGAACACAACATTAGTTTCAGACAGATTAAAATAAGTATAAATTTCCATACGACGCTCATGGGTATGCGCAGGCATCGTATTCCAAACTGATCCCGGATCCAGCCGGGTCAGGCCCATAGAAAGCTGACAGGTTTCAAGCACGTCTGGATGGATAAACTGGTTGAGAGTGCGGGCATTTGCGGTTTCTGCTGCGCCCAAGCGGCGCTTATTCGCATCCTTGATAGAGATAAATGTTGTTCTGCATATTTTGTGTGCTGGTGCTGAGACCATATAAAATTTCGCGGGATTTTCAGTATGATCGCTTTTGAACAGGACTTTCTTTGCCCCTTTGGCAATATACAGGCAATCTTCAAAGCCCATCGGATACTCCATATCATCCACAAAAATACTGCCTGCTCCTCCAATGTTAAAGATACCAATTTCGCGACGTTCAAGGAAATAAGATGTTCCAAAGTTCTTCCATACATCCAGGCCTTTGTCAATGGAAACGGTATCATTAACCGGCATGCAGCCAAGCGTTACCATGCGGTCTACATGGGAATAGACTGAAACGACCTTATCCGGGAGGTAGAGATTCTCAATTAAAAACTCCTTGCGCATCTCCTCAGTGTGATAGCCTTTAAAATCTTCAGGGTTCACGGAATAACGAATTTCCAAGATTAGGCCCTCCTTTAACTATTCTTGTTATGTTATATCGTCAATCGTTGCCCGCAAGTCTGTAAGGATTTCATAAATCGAACGCTTCCCATCTGAAAAATAATCCTTAAATTCTGTGGTCAAACGATCCCCAATATAAATAAATCCGCTGAATAAGTGGACTTTAATTGCGCTGGCGATTTTTGCATGCTGACCCGTCTCCATATAACGAAACAATTGACAATGCTGCTCATACAGGTCCTCAAACCGATAGGTCACTGTATAATCAAGCATTCTATATCTGGAATAATGCACATCTAAATGACGGATCATCTGCCAGAGCTTTTGTTTTTTTGCAGCAATCATACATTGCTCATGGAATGCGCTATCAACTTCAAAAAATTCTTTGGGCGTGATGCCGGAATCAATCAGGTATTTTTGCTGTTTAATGTTTGCCCGCAGCTTCTCTATCACCATCGGCGGGCGTTCTTTTGCAATTTTGGTCATGACACCGGCTTCCACCATGGTACGCATGTAAATAATCTGGTCAATCATATCTAAATCCAGCAAGCTCACAAATGTACCTTTTCGAGGATGAACTTCAATCAGGTCGTCCTTGCGCAGCCAGTCAAAAACAGTTCGGACTGGTGTTCTGGAGACTTCAAACCGTTTTGCAACCGCATTTTCAGAAAGCAACTGTCCCGGTGGAATTGTCATGTCCAGTATTTCATTTCGGAGAATGGTATAGATGTCATAATTTGAAACATAAATGTTTGCCGCTCTTCCTATTTTGTCCATTTGGTACCCCTCTGATTAATCTCATATACATGTATACAAGCACAAAATTATGATACCAATGACGAACTTAAAAGTCAATTATGCAATCACCTAAGTTTATTTTTTTTATTTGTTCAATTATACAAAACTTAAAGAAACTTAAATCAATTTATTTGAATTCACCTCATAATTTTTTCTGGAATTAAAGCATTTAATATATTTTATCGCTAAAATTTGCTTTAATTTTTATATTATGTAGCTAATTTATTTGTTTAAATTAGCTATTTTGGTTTTATCTTCTTATTCTTGTTCTACAAATACAAATAGAGATTTTTTAACTGAAACAAGCCTATTGACGTTCTTTCGTCAAAGAGTATATCATGTGTACAAAGACAAAACCTCGATCAAATTCTTGTGTATACTATGCAACTAGTACAAAAACATAAAAAAATGTTGAAAGTGTGCACGGCAAAAGAAAGAAGGATTATTATGGCCGAAAGAAAGCAGTTTGTCTATCACATTGATGCACTCCCGTTTACACCGCTGGTAGAAAAAGAAAACATTAACACACAATTTATCCTGGGAGATAATATCCAAATCAGCTTTATTCAGAACCCCCCGGGAGCAACTTTCCCGCTGCACAGCCACGATTGTGAACAGATTCTCATTATGCTGGAAGGCACCGAGGAACACATTGTGGATGGGAAAGAGTTTCATATGGAAGCCGGAGATGTATGTGTTCACCCGGGCGGTGTAGAGCACGGTGGTAAAACACTAACGGGATTTAAGGGCATCGACATTTTCTCCCCTCCTAGGGATGGGGTTGGCGGTCACGTTGAGCGGATGCAAAAATACAAAACCATGCCGAATCCCGATGGAAGCTACCCCGAGAACAAAATTGATGCGGGAATTGAAACCTGGTTTAAGGCGGTAATGGCAGCAATGTCTAAAAAATAAGCACAAGCAGTTGTGTCAATTTCAATACATATCATGAGGAGGAAAAGTTATGAAAAAGCTGTTGTCTGTTGTATTTGCCCTTTCATTGGCAGTTTCTACGACTGCATGCGGAAACTATAAAGCGGTCAGTTCATCTTCGTCAGCCCCAGTTTCCTCATCTCAACCAGCGTCATCATCAGAAGCCTCTGCCGCCTCAAGTTCCGGCTCCGAGACCACAGCGTCCGGTCCGGTTATCGAAATGAAACTGGCGCATTATGCGGCTGTGGATCATCCCGGCGGCATTGCGGCTCAAATGTTTGCAGATAATATTGCAAAGCGAACAAACGGTGCGATTCATATTTCAGTTTATCCAAACAATGAACTGGGCGCACCGGATGAAATGCTGGAACAAAATATACTCGGCGCAGTTGACATGACTTTAGGTACCCAGGGATCTCTTGATAAATACTCGAAAAAATTTGCAACAGTGATGCTCCCCTTTGTGTTTGACAATTATCAACACGCGTATGACGTACTTGATGGTCCATTTTACGATTGGACAGTCAATGATCTGGACGAACAGGGTTTGGTTTTTGTCGGAAGCTGGGATTACGGGTTCCGTAACCTAACCAACAGCAAACATCCGGTGAATTCTCCGGCCGACGTTTCCGGTTTGAAAATCCGTACGCCCGGTGAAATTCAGCTGCAGTCTTGCATGGAGGCTCTGGGCGCCAATGTACAGAAAATTGCGTTTAACGAGCTTTACTTGTCCCTGAAGCAGGGCGTTGTAGATGGGCAGGAAAATCCTCTTGCTGTAATTTATTACAACAAATATTACGAAGCCCAGAAATATCTTGCGATTACAAACCATGTTTATAATTCTATGAACCTTGTGATCAGTAAAAAAACGTGGGAAAAACTGACTCCCGAGCAGCAGACAATTATCAGGGAAGAAAGCAAAAACGCAGCTGATTATATGCGCGGAGCAATCCAATCTTCAGAAGAAAACTATATTAAGCTGCTGGAAGAACAAGGGATGGAGGTTACTTATCCTGACCGTGCTCAATTTGCGGCTCTAATGGAACCATCTTATAAAGCAATTTCAGAATATTGCGGAAATCAAGAGTATATTGATACATTCTTAAAAATGGTTGATGACTGCAGGAAGAAGTAGCATTTGTCTTCTCGGTTTGGTAGTAGTGTATGCTGCTGCCAAACCGAGTTTTATCAAAAACGGCCGGTTTGGCTGCTGCTTTAAAGTAAGGGAGGGACACTATGCTGGCATTGATTGTTTGTATCCTGTTAGTTGGACTTATGGCAATCGGAATTCCCGTCGGAATCAGTATGGGATTGACTGCGGTCGGCATTTTCAGTGCATTAGGACAAGGTGATTTTCTGGCTGTCATGGCGCAACGCACTTACACAGGTACAACCAGTTTCACACTGCTTGCAATACCGTTTTTTATTCTCGCCGGGAACTTAATGAATATCGGTGGTATTACAGACCGCATTTTTAACTTTGCAAGGGCCTGCTGCGGCCATTGCCCGGGCGGTCTTGGACAGGTTAACATTTTTTCAAGCGTAATTTTCTCCGGCATGTCCGGAGCGGCGGTCGCGGATGCTGCCGGACTCGGTGCGATTGAAATGAAAGCAATGGGAGACGCCGGTTTTGACAAGACTTTTTCAGCGGGTATTACCGCTGCATCCTCGACCATTGGGCCAGTCATTCCCCCAAGCATTCCTTTTGTTGTCTACGGGTCGATTGTCGGTGTTTCTGTCGGTAAACTGTTTATGGCCGGGTTTATTCCCGGGTTCATGATGGCAATCGCAATGGCGATTGCCGTATATTATACTTCCGTCAAAAGAAAATACCCTGTGGAGCCACGGGTACCATTCAAACTTCGAGTAAACTATTTTATAAAGGCTGTACCATCGCTTTTCACAATCATTATTATTATTGGGGGCATCTGGGGCGGAATCTTTACTCCGACTGAAGCAGCGGCCGTCGCTTGTTTATATGCATTAATTCTAGGAACACTTGTTTATAAAGAAATTAAATTTGTAAAGCTCAAAACTATACTTTTCGAATCGATGCTTCAGTCATGCAAAACTCTGTTTATCATTGCAATCGCAAACTTTCTAGCGTATTTTCTCATGCATCAGAAAATTCCTGATCAAGTAATCCACGGAATGACCTCATTAACATCCAACCCTTATATTCTGATTTTAATCATTATTGCTATTTTGTTGATACTTGGGTGTTTTATTGAAGGAACTGCCGTAATCCTAATTGCAACGCCGATTTTTTATCCAATCATTACACAGATGGGAATGGATCCTGTTCAATTCGGGGTCATTATGATTCTCGCGTCTATGATCGGGTTATTAACGCCACCGGTAGGCATGAGTTTATATGCGGTCTCCAGTATCTGCGATGTTGATGTTGTAAGTCTATCTAAGGCAGTATTACCATACTTGATTGGTATTTTCCTTGTTTTGCTTCTTGTTGCATTTTTCCCGCCCATTTCCATGTTTCTTCCCAATCTTTTTGCGTAGGGAGGTTCTCTATGAAAGCTATTTGGAATAAAGTTGACAGAGCGATTTTTACTACCTTAAAAATGATCGTGCTTCTTTGTTTAGTGTTGCTCTTTGTGATTTTGGTCTTCAATGTGTTTTTCAGATTTATTCCCGTCCTTTCTGTATTTTCGAATTTCTCGATGGGATGGTTTGATGAAATTGTAGAACTGCTATTTGCATGGATGGTATTTTCAGCGGCATCTCTTCTAACCAGAATGAACCAACACTTTCGGGTAGACTTGATTCAAATGAAGTTAGGAGAATGCAAGTGGTGCTCGATTCTTGAACTATTCATAGATGTTGTATCCGCGCTGTTTTTATTGATTTTTATTTTTTATAGTTGGCAGCTGACCACTGAAGCTGTGCAGACCAGCCCGGTGCTCAGGCTTCAAAAGAGATGGTTTTATCTGTGCATGCCATTTAATTTTTCCATTATGCTGTTGTACACAGTTAGAAATTTGGCAAAGCACTTGCAGTCTCTAACGAAATATGTATATTCAAGCCCCAATTAAATCACGTTCGATCGCTCTCTGCGATATGATACAGCGAAGACGGTGCAAGGAACAGTTTATAAGCGCATCAAAAGGCACGGATAATTCAGTCTCCTTTCATATTTCGCAAATATGATTTCAGCGTGAACATATCGTTGTTTCTTAATATGAACCAAATCATTCAAGAAGAAGGTGGCTGCCGTTAGGCAGCCACCTTCTTCTTGTCTCCGCTGATTCCCGGCATATACGCCGGGAAAAGCCATACAGCCTTTTTAAAACTATGGGTTCATATCTGTTGCCGTCTTTTTCTGGGCTGTATTTGGAAATGTCATTTCTTCTTCATTTCCACGCTGTCGGATTTTTAAATTTCATAACAGCGTACGAAGCAGGTAAAATTTTTATAAAAAACGAAAAACGTGAAAAATCATGAAACAAATAAGCATTTTTGAAATTAATAGAAGCAAAAAATGAAATTATAATGCAAATATCTATACTATTTCAAAAAGATTAGGTTTTTTGCGAATGGAAATTCATGAACAAACTATTACAATGCAAATATGAGAGAAATGAGAAAGAATTCATTTCAAAAAGGGCACGGCTTTTATCGATAATCCCGTCATCCGTGAACAGCAGCATTTAGAGCAGATTGTGGTGTACAGCAGTCCCAAGGCAGAGCAGCTGAGAGAGATTCTGACAAAATATAAGGGCGACCGTGGGAAAACCGCTGCCGAGCTCGGAATCAGGAAGACAACGCTCTGGAGGCGCATCAAAAAATACGGGCTGGAAGAAGAGGTATAAGCGAAGAACTTTATAGAAACAGCGTGAGAAACGGTACGGTCACCAGACTTAACGCAGTGGAAACAAATACGCATTTTGAGGCAAATTCCGCATCCGCATGATATTTTTTGCCCAGAAGCGCGGTGGTAGTGCCCACCGGCATTGCAGTGAGGATGACCGCTACCGCTGTGGCAGTCATGTCAAAATTCACCATTTTTAACAGGATGAGCGTGAAACCCGGCAGTGCCAGCAACCGGATGAAGCTGAGCAGGAAAGCATCCCTGTCAAAAACGCTTTTGGGCGAAATATCGGCCAGAATTGTTCCCACAACAATCATAGACAGCGATGCGGTACAGTTTCCAATAGACTTTATGGCGGTGTCCGCAAAAGCGGGAAAAGGCAAACGGGTCAGCATTCTGAAGATGCCAAGAAAAACGGCAATAATACCGGGGTTCAGCAGGATATTTTTCATACGGCTCTTAAAGTCCGCCTGTGTGAACAGCGAAATTCCGGCGCTCCACATAAAGATCCTGTTTGGAATAATAAAAACGGAAGCATAAAAAAGGCCGAGGCTTCCATAAGCGCTTTCCACCAATGGCAGTCCGGCAAATCCGGAATTGCTGATAAGCGCGCCATACTGCAGAATACTTTTTCGTCTCGCCGGATAATGGCGAAATAGCACTTTGCCAAGCAGCAGACTGAACAGGGAAACAGCAAACGCCACTGCAAGAATGAGTGATGCGGACAATAATTGCCTGGCTGTGAGCTCCTGGTTGAACGATTCAAATACCATACAGGGTAATGCTATGCGGATAAGAAAATCAATAAAACTCTGCTGGCTGTTGTCGGTGATGATGTTTTTTTTGCGGGCATAAACGCCTACCAGCAGGTAAATCAGCAAAATGGCCTGTATTCTGACCATCATTAAGAAGTTTTCCATGATGCCTCCCAAAAAGGAAGATGCCTTTGCCGTCAAAGGCATCTTCAATAGTATCAGTATTCAGCGGACCATGCAGGGGCATTTGGGATCGAATTTCCACCCGGGGATCAGATACTGCATGCCGATGGCGTCATCACGCGCACCGAGGCAGTTGTCAAGATAGAGCTGGTGGGCTTTCAGAACCTGTTCCCGATCCACTTCGATGCCAAGGCCGGGCTTCTGGGGCAGATCAATGCAGCCGTCTACAATCTGCAGCGGTTTTTTGGTCAGGCGCTCAATGCCTTCCTGCCAGATCCAGTGGGTATCAATGCCGTTCATTTTTCCCGGAATTGCGGCAGCGCACTGCACAACCATAGCCAGTGAAATGTCGAAGTGATTATTGGAATGGCAGCCCCACATCAGGCCGAAATCGTTGCACATCTGTCCAACGCGCACAGAACCGCTCATGGTCCAGAAATGCGGGTCGGCAAGCGGAATATCTACACTTTGCAAGGAAATGCAATGGCACATCTGGCGCCAGTCCGTATTAATCATATTGGTTGCGGTGGGCATACCGGTTGCCCGGCGGAATTCCGCCATGATTTCACGGCCGGAGAAGCCGCCTTCCGCACCGCACGGGTCTTCACAGTAGGTGAGCACTTTTTTCAGCTCAGGGGCGAGCTCGAGCGCCTCTTTCAGCAGCCAGCCGCCGTTAGGGTCCAGTGTGATGTGGGCTTCTGGGAAGGCTTCTTTCAGGGCGGCGACGGCTTTGACTTCGTCTTTGCCCGCCAGTACGCCACCTTTGAGCTTAAAGTCCTGAAATCCGTATTTCCTCTGCGTCGCTTTCGCAAGCGCGACGATGGCATCGGGGGTCATCGCTTCTTCATGACGCAGACGGTACCAATCGCAGTCAGAGTCCGGTTCAGAGTAGTATGGCAAATCTGTTTTTTTGCGGTCGCCTACAAAAAACAGGTAGCTGAGAAAGCGGACGCGGTCCCGCTGAATACCGTCTCCAAGAAGGGCCGCTGCAGAAACCTCCAAATACTGGCCAAACAAGTCCAGCATAGGCGCTTCAATCGCAGTGATTACATGGACCCCCGTGCGCAGGTCAAAAGTTTGCAGGCCGCGGATGTCATCCTTAATATTTGCATTCAGCCAATCGGACACCTTTTTCAGGGTATTTTTATAAGTACCGACGCTGGTACCCACCACATATTCTTTCACGCTCTCAAGTGCGGCAGTGATTTTCTGGCCGCCGGGGACTTCGCCTACACCTGTACGTCCATCGGAATCGGTCAGAATTACAATGTTGCGGGTAAAATAGGGAGCATGGGCACCGGAGAGATTCAGCTCCATGCAGTCCTTGCCTGCCACAGGGAATACTTCCATGTTTGCGATGGTTGGGGTCATAAAAGCGCATCCTTTCTATATCTCAGTTCCACTTGATTCTGTGTTCTATTATACCGTTAAAAAGCTGAGGTTCCAATTCATACGGTTAGTGGAGGACGAGCTGTTTAAAAGTCTTCTTTTCAAACCCAATGTCATCTGTGAGCTCAACAGTAACCGCGCCACGCTGGCAATGGTTTCGAAAGGCGCAGGTATTGCTTTTGTGCCCATCCCTTACGCACAGGGAGTTAAAAACAAAGGCAGTTTCGAACCCGAAAAGTTCCTTGTTGAACTAATCAAAGGGTATCCGCTGTTTCACCTGGAAAACACCGATTAAATTCCGTTGCTTTTTTCTGCCGGAATTTTATATTCCATTTTCGGATTTGCCGTTCCTGGGATGGGCAGCGGGGTTAGTCCGGCTGCACACAGTCTTAACAATTGCTTGCTTATTCTTCCAGCTTGCGAATATGTTTGTCTGCCCGAAACGGCAGACAGGACAGGGATCCGAAAAATCCGATTACCAAAAATAAAAAGGCCGCTCCGGAACCAAACAGCGTTATCCACAGGCTACCCACGGGCGGCATCGCCATAAACGGCTCGAATACCCGTTCCACCAAAAGGCCGCCGCATAAATATCCCAGTGGAATGGTGAAAAACTGGAGGGCCTTCCTTGCCGAATAGACACGCACCTGCATCTCGATGGAAACTTTGGTGCGGAAAAGAACATCCATGTTGGCGCTCATTACCGAAATAAAAACCCATCCGAGGACAGCGCCAAAGCACCACACCGGCGTGCTCCTGCCAAACGCCAGAATGAAATTCTCCGTGCTCATGGAAAACAACAGGGCGTTAAGAAGCACCCGTACCCGGCTTTTTGGTGCGGGAAGCACTGTCATCAGCGAATGGGAAAAGAATGCATCCCGCTGACTTTTTGATAGTGCTTTTGCGGGGACAGCAGGCTGACCGCCACATCAGACGCTGGTTACTGAACGGTGTTAATCAATCCATTTAGGATGTTAATCACATACAGGTGCCAAATCTTAAGGTGGCCGGTTGCCAGCAGCGCCAACACCGAAACGGTGCAGAGCGCGGCAAAGCTGTCGCTTGCCAGCATGGTAAGCTTTTTGTTCCAGAGGTCGCTCAGAACGCCTGCGAAGATGCTCAAAAGAACATAGGGTGCGCAGGAACAGACAGCCAGCAGCGAGGTGGTAAGCGCCGAACCTTCCTGCTGATAGGACCAGATGACCAGCGCAGAGCTCGTCATAGAGCTGCCCAGTGTCGAAAGGGGCTGGGTCACCCGTAAAATCAGGAAGGTGCGAAGCTCCCTGATATCGGTTAAAATTTTATTTTTCACGACTTTGCTCCTCTTTTAAATCAAATAATGTGATTTTTAAAAAAGTGCAAAGCCCAACGAGCGAGAATGAGTCCGCTCCGTGCAGCTTCGTCCGGTTCAGACCTTGCACGGAGCCGTGTCAATGCAGAGCTTCATAAGAAATCTCCAATCAAAAGTAACTTTTCCACCATTTTACCACAACAGCAGGTAAAATGCTACCAATAGGCAGCGAATGATGCCCATATTCTATCTTCGCAAATCATCTCTCCGATTATTTCCTCTGTAATGGCGATGTGATCCAGCGGTATGATGCCAATTACAATCCGCTAAAAAATTACAAATATGATGCGTTTGGTATCGAAACCGATCCGGAATCGCTGGATTCCAACCCGTTTCGCTACTGCGGGGAATACTTCGGTGTCCAAACTACATGATATTTGCAGTTCCAACTTGTATGTGATAAACGATGTGTGTCAGTCCTCCTTTTGATGTTTCTTGCAGTTGCCAGACCGCAAGAAACATCAAAAGGAGTTTTTTGTTATGTCTTATCGCTAAAGCTCTACCGAACCCCGCATCTAACACGGGTTTATACAAAAAGAGCAGCCGTAACTCCGGCTGCTCTTTTTAATCCAGCTCCAGCTGGGAAAACAATTTTAAATGAACGCGAATGGTGCCGTCATTCGAGACAGTGATTTTGTCGATGACCTTTTTCAGCATCGCGTTGTCTACCATTTCCGCAGACAGTACATCGCGGATGCTGCTGCAATATTTTTTGACCATCTGCTCCAACCCGTTTAAAACGCCCTGTCCATCACGCAGAAGCGCAAGCTGTGCCTCGCAGCGGGAAATTGATTGGTTGAGCTGCAAAGTGCGTTCCTTCAGCTCCTCCAGCGTTATGATATCCGCCTCAAACATCTGTGTCTGTTTCGCCTTTGCTTTTTTCAGGTTCGAAAGTTGAAGAAGAAGCGCCTCCTCTCCTTCCTCTTCCCTATCCGGCCGGTATTTTTTGCGCAGCTCCGCTTCCGTACGTTCCAATAATTTTTCCGGAGAGGAAACCTGATCCGCAAGATATTTCCGGATTGCCTCCAAGAGTTCCTCCTCGTCCACAATCGTGTGGTTGCCGCAGGCGTCTTTTCCCTCGCTGTTGCGGGTACTGCAGGCCCATTTAATGTAATCTCCATATTGCCGCTTATGGCAAACGCGGCGGAAGCTGCGTCCGCAGTCCTCACATCGGATCAGCGTGCTAAGCGGAAATTTATTTGACTGCCGTACCTTATCCGCTTTAAAGGTATCTATGCGTTTCCCCAGTAACTGTTGAGCAAGTTCAAACTGCTCGTCCGATACAATCTGCAGATCGGGTTTTTCAGCAACAAAACGTTCTTCCGGGCTTGTCCGCACCCGTTTCCCGGTTAAGAAATCTTCCACGCGCTCTTTGCAGTTGACGACAACTCCGGTGTAGAGGTGATTTTGAAGGATACGGCAGATTGCGTTTTGCGACCAGCGGCAGCCCCGTTTGGTCTGGATACCGTCCTGATTGAGAAGCTGCGCAATCTTATTTGCTCCAAACCCGCCTTGCGTATACAAGTTGAATATTCGTCGAATGACTTCCGCTTCCCTTTCATTTACTGCAAGATCAAAGTATTCTCCCGGCGTTTTATCATAGCCAAATACCAGATTCGGCACTCTTCCGTGTTCTGCATTCTTCTTTTTTCCAAATTTCACACGCTTGGAAAGATTAGCGCTTTCCTCCTGTGCAACCGCGGCAAGAATGGTCAATGTCAGTTCCCCATCGTTGGAGGACATATTGGCAGTCACAAATTTGCAGTCGATGCCAAGTGCCTTCAGCTGGCGGATACTCTGCAAAAAATCCACCACATTCCTCGCGAGGCGGGAAACGTCTTTTACATAGACTTGCTCAAACAGCCCACGCCGCGCATCCTCCATCATACGGTTAAACTGCTTTCGATTTTTCAGCTTGGTTCCGCTGATTCCTTCGTCCGTATAGAGCTGCACCAGTTCAAACCCATTTCTCTGTGCATATTCCTGAAAAAATTCCTGTTGGGCTTTCAAGCTCATCAACTGGTCATTTTTGTCGGTGGAAACCCTGCAGTAGGCTGCCACCTTCGGTTTTTGCAGATTGTTCCGCAGGGCTTCCACCTCCTTTCAAAATCATCTGGAAGCCAGCATTTTTAACTTGCTTTGCTCTTTATGTAGTCTTTCTGCTCCTGCCTGTCCCGTTCCAGCCGGTTAAGAATCGCCTGCGCCAGAACTGCCGGCAGCACTTGGTCGGCTGCGCCCGGCGGATTGTCATTCACAAATACAATCTTATGCTTCACGCCTGTCCCCTCCTATTGTGTTATTTGTCCCATAACTATGCTCGCCCGATGAAAAACATTCCAGATTACGACCACTTTTCATCACCTATTCAAATAATATGCAAGTGAAAAATTGTGATCCAGCACTCACATATTGCTTTTACTCGTTTAACTCCAGCAAGGCGAGCATGGCATCTCGATTCATTTTTAGATAGTAAGGCCTTGGTGGAAAGGATGTCCGGCACAAATACTTTGTGACCTTGTCTTGCTGCGGAACAACCAAGCAACCGGCACTGTACAATGCGGCATGTGTTTTGCTTTGAGACAGGGCAAAATATTTGCCGTTTTGTTGCCAGAACCGAACAACGGATCTATGGCATTTGTATGGATTGAGCCACCAGTAGGCGCCCTCCTCGTAGCCAATGTTCAACGGGAATAAACCTCCGTTGGAAGCCAAGATTTGCTGCATACGCCGCCCATACCATCAGTCGGTAACTTTCGCTGCCTTATTTCTATGGCTCTTGGATAATCGATATGGGCAGCAATACGATGGTATCTATATATGAGATTTGGAAGACGTTTGTCAAAATAGTCAGGGCCACAATAACACTGCTGATAGCAGGGAGTTATATTGGGGAAATCGAATATTGAGCCTTGTGAAAGGAGAGAAATACTCTTGCCTATGTCCAAGACATGGGGTATAATTGACAGTAACGCAAGAAAGGGGCTGCAGGGGATGGACGAGAAACAGTTGCTTAATGCAATCCGTCTGATGATTCGGGAAGAAAATAAGCCGATCTATGAGCAGCTGGACAGTATGGACTCCAGATTTGACAGCATGAGCGGTAGGCTTGATCGGATTGAAGAAGATAGTCGGCAGACCCGCGTCCTTGTCGAGCATCTGGATCACAATATCAGTTTAGTTGCGGAACAGTACACTGATATTGCAAAAAAGCTCGAATCTATCAGCGATGTACCCGAGCTTCGGGGCAGAGTGAGAACACTCGAGCGGGTGGTGGCAAGCCATACCGATCAGATCAACGGTCTAAAAAAGGCACAATGAAACACATAGGCGGCACAGGGTTTTCCCTATGCCGCTAATTTATTTGAACATATGATTCCGCAAGAATATCGTTTCAAAAACATATAAGTACTGATACATAGATTTTGGAACGGGTTTTGAGACGAAAACACCGCTGAAACGGACAATTTCAGCGGTGTTTTTGGTAGTGAGTAAAATTATGTGTAAAGTCCCAAGTCAAAGGATTTGTAATTAAAGGGTAACCGACACCCTGTCACCGAAATAAATCATGAGATAGTCAAGAATGGTCCCCAATTACGAATGGGCATCGTCCATTTCTCGGTAATGTTCATGGTTGCCAAATAGAGAATTTTCATGAGAGCATCATCGGAAACGAAGGCGCTCTTGGCCTTGGTCACCTTGCGGCGCTGGCGGTTGAATTTCTCGATGGCGTTAGTGGTGTAGATGAGCGTCCGAATTTCCGGCGGATACTTGAACATGGTGGAAGGCTCCGGCCAATTGGCCCGCCAGTTTTTGACTCCAAGGGCATATTTGCGCCCCATTTGGCTTCCAACTCGTCCAAAACCGCCAGAGAGCGGATTCCTTAGTCGCAGCCTTGTAGATGGGCTTCATTCCGCCGAGAAAGCCTTGATGTCCTTGTAGCTGACATAGCGAGTGGAGGCCCGCATCTGGCGCATTATGCAGCGCTGAATCTCAGCCTGCGGGAATGCGGCATGGATTGCCTCGACAAACCCGGAAAGTCCGTCAACAGATGCAATCAGAATATCCTTGACACCCCGGTTTTTCAGGCCGGTCAGCACATCCAGCTAATATTTTGCTGACTCCGTTGCGCCAAGTCAGATGCCCAGAACGTCCTTTTTTCCATCCAAATCCATGCTGATGGCAACATAAGCAGCCTTTTTCGTAACAACCCCGTTTACACAGACACTGTAGTGTACCGCATCCAGTATAACCATTGCGCACACACTCTGCAAGGGACGCTCCTGCCACTCACGGATCACTGGCAGCAGCTTGTCTGTTATCTTGCTAACCCGGTTGTCGTCCATCTCTATTACAACTTTGAACGCCTGCAATTAAAATGCCGACTGACACCATTTGAAAAGAGGTGCCAGCCGGCGTAATTCAACAATATTCTACGAGAGGATTTTCTTTCTCTATCTATTTCTTCTGGGCTGTTCACTTATCGGGGTGGCTTTTGATATTTCTTAGGCTGATTCTAGTTTCTTCCTGCTTGCATCCTTCTCAAAGGAATATTCCACATTTTTTAAGTGATCATGATTTAGTGAGAACCTTGTGAAAACAAACCATTGTAAAGGATTATCCAAAATTCGCGAGGAACAAGCTGACCGGTTCAACATAAGTAATCAATAATATACAAAGAATCAGTGCCACTAAATATGGTGTGATCACTTTGGTAAGCCGTTCGATCTTTAAATTACCAATATTACAGGCTACGTATAAGCAAGACCCGACTGGCGGCGTAATTTGGCCTATAGCAAGGTTGACAACCATTACAATTCCAATCAGCAACGGATTGACCCCAACCGAAGTCAGTACAGGCAGAAGGATGGGCGTTAACAGCACGATTGCCGCGGACGGGTTCAGGAAGCATCCCGCAATCAGAAGAATCACATTAAAAAGAAGTAAAAGCAGATATTTGTTATCTGTTATTGAAAGGAGTGTCGTAGCAATCGCCTGGGGAATCCGCTCACGCGTAAGGACCCAACCGAAAGTACTGGCTGCTGCCATAATGAGCATAATTACTGCGGTACCCGCAGCAGAATCGCACAGAATACCAGTCAAATCAGAAACTTTAATTTCTTTATATACGAACAATCCAACAATGACACCATAGATCACCGCGACTGCAGCCGCTTCTGTAGGCGTGAAAACACCCAGATAGATGCCGCCAAGTATGATTACCGGCATCAAAATTGCCCAAAGACTGTCAGCAAAAGTCTTCAACACTTCTTTGACGCTCTTTTTTTCCACCTCGGATTTGATGCCATTCTTTTTTGCATAGCAATATGCGACCACCATCATGAAGAGCCCCATAAGAATTCCGGGAACAATTCCGGCCAAAAACATTTTGCTCAGTGAGGTACCAGCCAGTACAGAAAATACAACCATCGGTACGCTTGGCGGAATTACCTGTCCAACCGTTCCTGCCGCAGCCACAGTAGCACCGGCAAAATATTCATCATATCCGCTTTTTTTCATTTCCGGCATCATAACACTGCCGATAGCAGCGGTTGTCGCTGGTGATGATCCTGAAATCGCCGCAAAAATCATAGAGGCAAATACAGCCACAAAGGCCAGTCCGCCGGTGAACTTTCCTACAAGAATATTCGCAAAATTTACAAGCCGCTTGGAAATCCCTCCGGAAGCCATAATGTTGCCGGCCAAAACAAAAAACGGGATTGCCATCAGAGGAAAGGAATCTACTCCGCTGAACATGGTCTGCGCTGTTGCAAATATGGGAACTGCGCTTCCCAATGCCAAGGTCGCCATAGCTGCCAGCCCAAGGCAGACAGCTATCGGTGTGCCAATTGCAAGCAATAGGAAAAAAACAACGAAAAGCAATATGGCCATTATTCCAGCTCTCCTTTCTTCCATGTCAACAGTTGAACTGCATAAGTAAGATACCACAGGCCCATGAGCAGACTTCCGATTATAATGCCAAGATACGGAATAGCCATAGGAACCTCCATGGCGGCGCTGACCTGCGCCATCAGTTTAGGCCAGGCAAAGATGCTGCTGATTCCTACCGCGAAGAAAAAGACGGCGGAGACCAGCGAAGCCAGCGATTTCATATATTTCCGTACACCTTTTGGGAACAGATCCTGAACGATTTCCATACCGATGTGCTGGTGTTTTCGAGCGGCAACCATACCGCCCACAAAGGTAATCCAAATAAATAGATAGCGTGCCAGTTCTTCGGACCAGGCTAATGAGCTTTTAAGTACATATCGGGAGATAACCTGCATAAAAATAACAACCGTCATGCTGCCAAACGCAATCGCCGATACGTATTTCAGAAGAATATCCAGTCTGCTGTAAAACCGGTCAACCAGATTATGCATTTCCTTCCCCTCCTTCTGATAATGAAGCCTCAGCCTCGAAGATGCGGTCGACCAGATCGCCATATTGCTGCCTGTATACATCATAAACAGGCTTTACCGCATCGCGGAAAGGTTCCAGTTCCGGATAGGAAACTTCCACTTGTTTTTCTGTAATCTGTTTCAGATAATCGGCTTCCCTGTCGGCAGAAAGCTGACGCTGGTATTCACCGGCTTCGCGAGCCGCATCAAGCAAAATCTGCTGATATTCCGGAGGCATTTTGTCAAACAGATCACCGCGGATAATCAGCGGTTCAGCGGTATAAATATGATTGGTAATCGAGAAGTATTTTTGCACCTCGTAAAGATTATAAGTAATCATGTGCCCATTCGGATTTTCCTGGCCGTCAACCGTTCCCAACTGGAGCGCGGTAAAAAGTTCATTAAAAGCCATAGGAGTCGGGATGGCACCCAGCGCTTCAAAGGTCGCAATATAAATCTTGCTCTCCGGCACCCGGATTTTCAGGCCGCGCAGGTCATTCGGGGTCAGAATCGGTTTATGGGAATTGCTGATATTGCGAAATCCATTGTCCCAATAATATAGTACTTTAAACCCTTTCTCTTCCGCCCGGGCTGAAAGCTCCGCGCCGATTTCACCATCCATCACAGCTTTGACTTCTTCGCGGTTCCCAAAGAGGAACGGAAGATCCAGAACGCCCATTTCCGGCACGAAGCCGCCTATCGCCATTGATGATTCAAGCGCAATGTCAAGCGTCCCCATCTGTACGGCTTCTATCGCTTTAGCTCCTGCCGATATTTCATTGTTCGGAAAGATATCAATACGGATTTTTCCGTCGGATTTCTCCTCAACGAGCTCTTTGAATCGTTCCGCCCCCAAATAATAGGGATGCCCTTCAGGTCCGGCGTGATGCATTTTTAAGTCATAAACCACGTCTTCTTTTCCTGAAGATGAACTGCATCCCACGCCGGCTGCCGCAAGGCCCAAGATTATCAGAATGCACAACAGCTTTTTCATCTGGAACCTCCTCACTTTCTCTTACAGCACTATTTTACTGATCTACCACGGAACCGTCTACGCTCAAACGGGTTTCGACGATACGGCGGGAATAGGGGAAACGCTCTGCCGCATTTTCCACCAGTTCCACACCGATACCCGGAGAATCGGGAATGATGATATACCCGTTTTCGCACATATATGTCTTTTTGACGATGTCTCCCTGTGCGAAAGTCTCTGCGCCTTTTTCAATCTGATGAGAGATATAGCGGTCAGTGGTGCAGGGCCGGTCGTCTCCCGGAAATTCCTGCAAAGCAAAGTTGGGGATACAGGCGGCGATTTGGACGCAGGCCGCAGTTGAGACAGGGCTAAGTGGATTATGAGGAACAACCATAATATCATTTGCTTCAGCTAAAGCCGCTATTTTTTTGGCTCCTGTAATACCGCCGCACAGGCAGACATCAGGACGAACATATGCCACCGCGTTCTTGCGGATGACCTGCGCAAACTCCTGAGGTGTGTGGAACCGTTCTCCAGTTGCGATCGGAATGTCAATATGATCCGCAATCCAGCCCATGGAATCGAAATTATCTGGAGTCGTGGGGTCTTCAAAGAAAAATGGATGATATTTTTCAATCCCTCTCGCCAGTGCGATTGCCTCAGCAGGCTTTAACCGTCGGTGGATTTCTACACACAGATCTACCTCATCGCCTACAGCTTCACGGTAAGCTGCAACCCGCTCAATCGCGTTGCCAATTTTCTGTGCATGGGTTTCATAGTACGGCATACTACGGGCTTCGTCCAAAAATGGGGAAAGATGTCCAACTGCGGTAAAGCCTTTGGCTTTTGCATCTTTTAAATTGTGTATCATGTCTTCCATATTAGTGCCGCCGACATGATAATAAACACGGGCTTTGTCCCTGCATTTTCCGCCTAACAGATTATAGACAGGGGTATTATAGTACTTACCCGCAATATCCCAAAGAGCGATATCAATTGCGCTGATTGCGCCCATGATAGCGGCGCCTCGAAAGTGAAAGCAGCGGTACATATACTGCCAGTGATGTTCAATACGCAGCGGATCCTTTCCGATCAGGTAAGTCTTAAAAGATTCGACCGCTTGCCCTGACGCGTCCAAAAATCCCCATGTGCCGGATTCTCCAAGCCCTACATAACCTTCGTCGGTATGAACTTCCACAAACAGAAAACGATTGACCGGAATCACCTTAATATCTGTAATTTTCATAATTTCCTCCCAATAATTTAGTTCAGTTCAATGCAATATACCTTGTTTCTATAGTATATTGTACGTTATAATATTTTTCACCCATTATATTTTCATAAAATAATTGTAGTTTAGAGATATATTTTATATAGTATATTTATTATTAAATTATTTTTTCTGAATAATATCCCTAATTGAACATTGATATTTCCAGTTTAAATGAATATTTGAATCATTTATTTGATTTTTTAATATAAATATATTCCATATGACGATTATTCGTAATTTGCACAGAAAGAAGGACAAATGCTATGAAGCAATATTATACAACCATACAAGAGCCCACAAAAGGGATCAACCTGCGACAATACATTCACGATATCAATCGTTACCGATTCAATTGGCACAGAGAAATAGAAATTACTCTGGTTCTCAACGGGAAAGTGGAATTCAGTATTGAAGGAAAAACCTATTTTCTCCAAGAAGATGACCTGCTGCTGGTTAACTCCAATATGGGGCATGCGTCCTTACTGCGGGACACAAGCGGAATTGCCATGGTTCTTCGATTTGACCCGATCATATTCCGGTCTGCATTTGAAGACTATACGAAGCTGGATTTTCATTGCCTGTCTGTAGGTGATCAAGCACACCAACAGGACTTCCGGATGATCCGATATTATATGGCTCGCATGATGTATACACAATTGGAAAATGCTCCCTACAGCCAGCTAGTGACAGAAGGAGCATTTCAAATGTTGTGCGGAATACTTCTGGAAAAATTTCCTCCTCAGCATTTGCATACAGATGGCCGGGGGAATGAGATGAGCCACCGTCAGGTAATCCAGCGTATGATAACCTACATTGAAAGCTATTACCGTCAAAAAATTACGCTGGATGAAATTGCAAAGATAGCACAATACAACCGCATTTATGTTTCTACTTTTTTTAAAGAAAACGTGGGAATTAATTTTTACGACTATCTAACAAGAACTCGGCTGCGTCATGCAATCTACGAAATGAACACCACACAAAAAACACTGACACAAATAGCGCTTGACAGTGGGTTTCCTGATTTGAAAACATTCAGCACGAACTTCCATAAATACTTTGAAAAAACGCCTAATCAATACCGGCAATCGGTATGTGACGACCCTGTTAAGCTCAATTCTGAGGAGGAGCGTCACTATCTTCCAATTGGTTATGGAAATATCAAAAGCAAGCTGGAAGAATACTTAATTCTGCCTGCACCTCACGTAGAAATCATAAAAACCGATGACGGCACAAAAGCCAAATTGGATCAGCTCCGGTCAGGCGTAAATGATATTTATCGGCAGTTGGGAACTTTGCTGCAAATATAAATTCTATAAAAAGCTCAGAAAACAGCGGCGTAGTATAAACCGACCGCCTCCTGCCGTTGGGGCTGCCCCTCGGTATGCCCCGGACTGTTCGTCTTCAAACGGTATATCGTCATCTATATAGAGAAACCCGGTGCGTAAAAACTACAAAATCGCAGCCATAAAAACTTTCTTTAATAATGGATCCACCCAAGTTACTCCCAGCCTGCATACAGTGTGCATTAAATCTGCTTTCGAAACAATCATGCGGTCATCCTTTTCCGTTGCGGCAAAAAGAATTCATAACCATCTACAAGTGGATAAAACATGATCATTCCAAATTTATGCCCCCGCGTATAAAAAGACATAGCTTCCTTGGCGGAAAGCTATGTCCTGTTTTGTTATTTGCTCAATTTAGATACACATTCAGGGTGTATAGGGCGGTTTTCTACCGTAAGCAAATGTTTGTATCAACGCCTTTTTTTCGCCGGCTTTGGCGGAAGGTGCTGCAGTCCATCTCAGCAGTTTATTTATTCACCACATTGGTGGGAGCGCCGGCAAGGTAGGCTCTCGCATTCTCCACAGCGCAATCCATGATGCGCTGTCGGCTTTCCTTCGGTGCCCAGCTGATGCGGGGTGTGATAATGCAATTTTTGGCCTTCAGCAACGGGTTGTCGCCCTTAATAGGTTCGGTAGACACCACATCGAGCCCTACCGCATATACCTTGCCGGAATTCAGCGCATCCGCCAGATCCTGCTCGACCACCAGCGGGCCGCGGCTGTTGTTCAAAATGATCACGCCATCCTTCATTTTTGCGATCGAGCTTTTGTTGATCATGCATCGATAGTGGCCTGGGAGATCGGGGTCTTGTTGGTGTAGACCATCTCGGCGTCGCCGATTCGCATCTGGATCTCTTTTTCATCGTTGACCGGCGTGCGGTCGTAGATGGTCAGCTCGCCCAGCTTTTCCAGTTTGCTTCAGCTCAGGCCGCCGGGACTCTCCGTATATCCGTCCAAGATAACAATTTTCATACCGTATATTTCTTTCTACATCAGTATATTTCTGATTGGGAGGCCGCCTGAGTCAGTTTTCCAGCAACGACCAGGCACGGTTGATGACCCGCTTGGTGTTGGCCACAATCAGGTCTTCCTCCTCGTCGCCCCAGGGCTTGACCTCGAACGACAGGACGTAAGGCTTTTCCTCGCTGAAAAAGCCTTCTTCCTTCAGCACACGAAAAAAGTCGAGGAGTTCCGGCACATCGTTGGCGCTGTTGGGAAATCCGAAGCGGGGGTGCTGGTCGCCGTAGGCCTCGCAGCTCTTCTGCACCACGGCGTTCCCAATGTGGAAATGGGTGATGTAGGGACGCAGGGTCCGAACCACGAACCGGGAAGTTTCGTAGGTGGTAGGGAAATGGCTCAGGTCCACCAGCAGACCAAAATTGTCATGGGTCGTGCGCATATCCGCGGCGAATCTTGCAGCGTATGGTGCGGGGCCGATCAGAGCGGCCTTATCCATGTCGTAGTCGAACACCTCCAGTTCCACCGTCATGCCCTTTGTTGCGGCATGATCACAGATGGCGCGTGCGGTTTTCAGCAGCTGAGCATATGCCTGATCCTTGGTTTCCGGCGCCCATTTGCCCGCCAGGAATGCAATGCCTCCGGCGCCGAGATACTCGGCCTCGTCCACGGCCTCCAGCAGGGTGGCCTCCGCCTTTTGGCGGCCTGATTCATCTAAGTCGTTCGGGTTCAGCTTCGGCCCCAGCAAACGAGGCTGCGCGCCGTAGCAGACCTTCAGGTGTGACTGTTCAAATAACTTTTTTGCCGCGGCGCGAGTCTCTTCGTCCACAAATCTGGTGACCTCCAGCACGTCAAAAAAATCGTCGGCCGCAATGGTACGAATAGATTCCAGTATATCGCGTCTGGGATGGCTCATCCACTGGATGGTCCCCACCTGAAAATATTTGTGAATCGATTCTTTCATCTGAAATCCTCCTTAACATATTTTCGCCCGGCTGACTGTGAATGCGTGCATTCACAATTCCACTCTTTGTGAAAATTTACTCCGTACTGATGGAAATAGCAGTCAGCCTGCCAACCATTCATTTTCTTTGCTGCAACCGGTTTATCCCTGAATCCATGGTTATCTCACGTATAATTGCAAAATCGGGCAATAGCGATATCATCCGTAAAAAGGATTTCTGCCTTGGTTTTACGCCCATTGATGACTTCCATGATTAAATCATATAATTTCACTCCGACCTCCTCGATGGTTTCGTCCCCGTCGATGGATGCTCCTGTACAAAAATCCATATTGCAGGTCATTTTCCGGTAGGTTTCGCGGTTGCCCGTCACCTTGATCACCGGCATGATCGGGTTTCCTACCGGAGTGCCTCTGCCTGTTGTGAATGCGGCAATCTGCGCGCCGCCGGCGGCCATTGCTGTGAGGGAAGCGGTATCATTGCCAGGAGTGTCCATGACGACAAGCCCTTTTGCAGTAACTTCTTTCGCGTAATCCACAACCTGTGTAATTGCAGTTTTACCACCCTTATAGATGCAGCCGAGCGATTTTTCTTCCAGAGTGGAAATCCCGCCCTTGATATTTCCGGGCGCCGGATTTGCATCCCTTAAATTTGTATGCAGGATGTTCATATAGTTTTCAAAACGGTCGACTATGCGCAGGATTTGAGAGCCGATTTCCGGGGTGGCGGCCCGATTTGACAATATATGCTCCGCACCGATGAATTCCGGCGTCTCGCTCAGAATAGCGGTACCGCCGGCCTCGATGACCCTATCGCAGACATTTCCCACCGTGGGGTTCGCCGAAAGGCCGGAGGTTGCGTCCGACCCACCGCACTCTGTCGCGAAAATTATTTCGGACAAGGCAATCGGTTCGCGTTTCACTCTGCTCGCTTCCTCAGCCATCCGGCGGGCATATTCTACCGCCTTTGCAACCGCCCCGATGGTGCCTCCCGATTCCTGAATCACGACCTGCTCCAACGGTTTGTTGGTACGGGTTCTAATGAGGCCGTAAATCCTTTCTGCCGCACAGACCTCGCATCCGAGGCCAACTATGACCGTGCCATAAATGTTGGGATTTGCCGCAAAGCCAGTGAGCACATCAAGGGTATACTGTACATCCTTTTTTGTCTGCGAGCACCCGTTTTGATTGGTAAACGTAATTGCCCCTTCGACCTGTTCTGCGACCATGGCACAGGTTTTACTGGCACAGGAGCAGGTGGGAAGGATTAATACTTTATTGCGAATCCCCACACGGCCGTCCGGCCTGCGGTATCCTGTAAGTTCCATAAGTGTCTGACTCTCCTACTTTAATTGTCCATATCTGGTAAATTTTCCAGAAGCGGCCAGAATATTTTAGTTCTGTTCCTCCGGCTTCAGCCCCGCGATATTATGGATGTGGACGTAGCTGCCCTGCGAAATATCGCAGGCGGCAATTCCGATCTTTTCGCCGTACTTCACGATCACGGTGCCCTTTTTCATCTCCCGGCGCGCAGCTTTGTGGTAAATTGGAACCGGCTGAAAAAGCCGGAAGGTTTCGATTTCTCCTTCCGCAAAATATGCAACCGTACCTCCCGCATCCAGAGGCCGGGTAACCACTACGACATTGTCTTTCGGATCGATCAGCACCGCATTGATTTGCATAACGTCAACTCCTTTCCGCGTGTGTGATCCGCTGATTCACCCGCTGATTTTTGTTCCGGAGACTTTGGCATAATATTCGGCCAGCGCACTGTGATCCTTATGACCGCATCCGTCCGCATGCAGGGTTTGCAGCATTTCCATAACCGCCGCCGTCAGCGGCAGAGGAGCACCGACGCCATGGCCGGTTTCCAGCGCGTTATTCAGATCTTTGATATGCAGGTCGATTTTAAAGCCCGGCTTAAAATCTTCCACGATCATCATCGGTACTTTTGCGTTCATCACGGTGCTGCCTGCAAGTCCGCCTTTGATGGCGTCAAATACTAAGCCGGGGTCGACTCCGGCTTTCTTGGCCAGTGTAAATGCCTCGGCGGTAGCCGCGATGTTGCATGCGACAATCACCTGATTGGCCAGCTTTGTCGTATTGCCCGCGCCGACCTCGCCGCAGTAAACGGCGGAAGCACCCATCACAAGCAAAATGTCCTTTACGGATTCAAAAACGCTTTTATCCCCGCCGACCATGATGGACAGCGTGCCGTCAATCGCCTTCGGCTCACCTCCGGAAACGGGCGCATCGATCATTTTGACGCCTTTTTCGGCACATGCTCCAGCAATTTCCTTAGAGGCGAGCGGCGCAATCGACGACATGTCGATCAAAACCGTCCCCACCTTTGCTCCTTCCAGTACACCATTCGGCCCCATTACGACGCTTTTGACATGGGGGGAATTCGGCAGCATGGTGATAATTGTCGAGCATTCTTCCGCCACACTTTTAGAAGAAGCGGCTGCTCTGCCCCCAGCCTGCACCACATTTTCCAGGTTTTCCTTCATAAGATCAAAGGCGACAATTTCGTGCCCCGCTTTCAGCAGGTTTTTCGCCATCGGCTTTCCCATGATACCCATACCGATAAATCCGATTTTCATTTGTTCCATCCCTTTCTTTCACTCTGTTTAAACAATGCCGGGGAAGCCACGGCGGTTACAGCACACCTTCCTGAAGAAGGACCTTCTTGATTTTTGCCAGCGTTTCGCCTTCCGACGACCGGTTGGGCAAATAGGGGGCCCCTACATCCAGACCGATTAGATTGGCAATATCTTTCGTACCGACCGGGAATTTCGCTAAGTCGAGCGCGTTGCGGATCGGCGTCAGCCTGAATTGAGCGTCCAATGCGCTCTTCCAATCGCCGGACATAAAGTAATGGTAAATATCCACGACATAGGTTGGCAGGAAGTTGGCGGTGGTCGCAACGCAGCCAACCGCACCCTGCGCCAGAGAAGCGTAAATCAGCGTGTCTTTCCCTGCCAGCACCCGGAAGTTCGTATTGCATGTCAGGCGGACATACTCCGCAAGAATGGATATGTTTCCGCTTGAGTCTTTCACACCGACAATATTTTCAACGCTTTCATTCAAGCGGGCTCCGAGCTGCGGGTTGACTCCATAGCCCACGCGCGGATTGTTGTAGATCAGTACCGGCAGTTCGGGCACAACGTCCGCAATGGTCTTGTAATGCAGATACAGATCCTCCTCGCTGGGGGAGACAAACATGGGCTGAAGGACAGAGATCCCCTGAACCCCCTTTTCCGCAGCGATGCGGGCGTTTTTCACACAGCGCCGGGTCGTGACGGAAGCGATCCCAACATAGACCGGGACCCTGCCCTTCGCTTCGTCCAGTACAACCTCAATTCCGTACGCGAATTCATCGTCCTCCACGCCGAAGAACTCGCCATTGCTGCCGTACAGCAAAATCCCGTGAACCCCGCCGTTGATTACGTAGTTGACCATTCTCCGCAGCACCGGTTCGTTGATATGTTCCTCTTTGTCAATCGGGGTCAGGATCGGGACGATGACACCCTTAATAAACTCCGTATCCATAATAAAATGATTCTCCTTTTCTTACGTCAGTCCGCAGCAGTTACCGTTTTTCTTCTGTTTTTGATTTCCTTGCGTACAGCGAAAACGATGGAAGCCACCGCAATGGCGAGGAACACATCCCCGATCGGGCTGCTCAAAAATGGCAGGAAGCTCCCGCCCGACACCATCAGGCCGCGGACCAGGTTGGTTTCGATCAGACTTTCCAGAATGAAGCCGAGGATGAACGGCGGAAGCGGAAACTCAAATTTCTGCATCATATACCCGACCACGCCGAACAATACCGCCGCGAACGCATCAAAAACGCGGCTATTGTTGCCGAAGGTTCCTACAACACAGAGAGCGACGACGATCGGCAGAAGAATGTAGCGTGGAACGGAAAGCACTTTCACAAAAATTCTCATGCCGCCAAGTTCCAGTATGTACATGGCGATCGTCGCGATAATCGTCGCCACAAAAATACCATAGACCAGATCCCCGTTGGTCTGAAACAGCATCGGTCCGGTCGTGATGCCAAATATCATAAACGCGCCCAACAGCAATGCAGTGGCGGTATCCCCCGGTATTCCAAGGGTCAGCAGAGGAATTAAAGCACCGCCGACCGAAGCGTTGTTGGAGGTCTCGGAGGTGATGATGCCATCCGGGATCCCTGTGCCAAATTTTTCAGGGTGCTTACTCTGGTTTTTAGCTACGGCATAAGCAATAATATTGGAGGTTCCGCCGCCGATCCCGGGGAGAATGCCAATCCCGATTCCAATCAGGGCAGAACGGATCATATTTAAGGATTGTTCCTTGAACTCCTTCCAGGTGACACCAGTCAAGGAAATTTTATACTTTTTCCGGATGGTTCCGCTGTTCGTGCCTATCCCTTCTTGAGCGGAGGCCAGCACCTCGGAAATAGCAAAAAGACCGACAAGGACAACCAGGATATCGAACCCTGCGTCCAGCTCGTGAAAGCCAAACGTATAACGCAACGCCCCGCTGCTCGGAGCAGCACCTACCTGCGCCAGTAGCAATCCCAGCACACAACTGGTCAGTCCCTTCACAACGGAACCCGAAACCAGGCTACCCACCATGCTCAAGGAAAATACCCCTATGGCGAAAAGTTCGTAAGGCCCGAATCTCAGAGCAAAGTCTGCCAGCGACGGCGCGATGAAAATCAGCGCTACAATCGAAAACAAAGTGCCCAAAAAGGAGTAGAACACGCCGATGCTCAGCGCTTTTCCGGCTTCGCCGTGATCCGCCATCGGACCGCCGTCAAACGTCGTTGCCACCGAAGACGGCGTACCAGGAATCTTGATGAGAATCGCGGAAATCAACCCGCCGCTGATCCCTCCAATAAAAATCCCCATCATCAGCGACAGGCCTTGAATCGGCTCCATCGAAAACGTCAGCGGCAGACAGAGCGCGATCCCCATGGTAGCGGTCAGCCCCGGAAGTGAGCCGAAAATGATGCCGACAATAACGCCGACGATAATCAAAGCAATGCAGAACGGATTCATGACCAAGGAAAGTCCCGCAGCAAACATATAAAATTTCTCCTTTCCCTATTACCCTAATATCCCGGAAGGCAGCATCAGCGCAAAGCCGTACACAAAGATAAAATAAACCGTTATGGCGAAAATGATGGAAACGATCCCAAACAGTACCAAATTCCTTTTCGTTTTCTTTTCCTTAGGAGCAAAGATCAAAATCTGTACAAACAGATAAACAATCGTTGTAATAATAAATCCGACGCCAGGCATCAGCGCGATATAAGCTACCAGGGCGATCAGTGAGAGAACCAAGGCTTTATAATTTGATCTCCCGCTGTCCTTCGCCTTGCCTCCCTCGGATGGAACGTATTCCTTTCGCGGGCGTCCCTGTATTGCGACCAGGGCCCCGCAGATGATCAGCATAACCGAAACCACCTTGGGCATAAAAGCTGAGCTTGCACCCATTTCAGCTCCCGTTGGAATTGTCTGCGCAGAAGCAAACATGACTACACCGAGGATGAGCAAAAAAATCCCGGAGATTAGATCTTTATGTTTTGTAAGCATTGAAATCCTCCTTCATCACACTGCCGGAAACGGCGGTTTGGCCGCATGCTCAGACTGCCAAACCGCGTCATATTTCCACAGATGAACTTTTAAAGACCAGCCTATTTCCCGGAAAGCTGCGTCTGGAACGATTGGATTTTTTCTTTTGCCACATTAAACTTGTCCAGGCCTTCGGTGCCGCCGTAGAATTGGGGGGACTGATAATATCCTTTTTGGATGTCGGCGGCATAATCGGCGTTTGTGGTTACCACTTTTTCCACGGCCTTTGTGAATTTATCCACGATTGCCTGATCGGTACCCTTGGGGAATGCAAAGAAGTAATAACTCGGAAACGCAATGTCATATCCAAGAGAAGTGAGGGTGGGAATGCCAGTGATAAATTCCGGCTCTTCCTGGGAATCAAGCCCTAAAGCGACGAATTTACCGCTGCTGATGTAATCTTTCACAGAACCGTAAGAGTTAATAATCACGTCGACATGTCCGCCGAGCAGGGCGGCAATACGGTCCGCCGATGCGCCTGCATCAATGATATTACCGTCGATTCCGGCTTTTTGCAGCATCAGCGCAATTACATGGGTGGTAGCGCCGGTATTAGCGGCGATTTTCAGCTTTTTAGGGTTTGCTTTGGAGTATTCGATCAATCCCTCAATATCCTTGACGCCCAGGTCTGGGTTAACGCAGACCACATTCCCAGGGCCCTGTCCAAAAATGCCGGAGAACTCGAAGGCATCGATTCCAAAATCGGTCGCCCCACTCAGCTGATTCGTAATAAACGCTGACGAACTCATCAGAACCGTATACCCATCATTAGCCGATTCCTTTGCCTTCCGGCTGCCGACCGCTCCCCCGTTCCCTTCCGTTGAAACGATAACAGTGTCGACGCCGAGTTCTTTTGTCAAATATTTTGAAATTGTCCTGGCGTTAAAATCGGTATCTCCGCCAGGCGCGAACGGACAGACGATTTGAATCGTCTTTTTCGGCCAGTCCGTTGCGGCCGTAGAGGCTGCACCAGAAGCACCGGCGCTGCCGGGATCGGCCATCTGTTTATATCCGCATCCTGCTAAAAGGGATAATGCCATGAGAACGCTTAAAATAACTGCCGTAATTGTTTTTGACCTTTTCATTTCTTTGAATCCTCCTGTCATGATTGTGTAGTATGTTTTGCAAACTCGCCAACTAAAATAAAAGCAAAATTGGTGCCAAGCAAAAAAGTTTTTATGATTTTTATAAAATTTTATGATAAATGAACTAGAACATCAGCGATATTAGCCTTATTTCAGGGTTCTTGCCGGTAATTAAAAATTTTTCAGATCTTAATCATAGCCGTTTTTCAGTCGGGCGATGGGGAGAAGCTGTTTAATTTTGTTTAAAGATTTAAACATAAACGTTCGGTGTTTTAAAAAATGGACATCAATTTTGACAGCTTGATATGGATTTTCGGACTTTTTCGACTTGGCACGGGAATTGCTGTATATCTATATAAAAACAGGCCCTCAGTCAGGCCGGAAACTTAAGGAGGCAAATCAATGGCTAAAATTAGAAAGGTCGAAGTATTTGATTTCACGTATACGATTGAAGACATGGGTGCGGCGTTTGCAAACGCTCACAACCATGTTGGATACTTAAAAGGCGGAAAACTGCCGGTGTCTAAGTATGCGATTGTTATTGAATGTGAAGATGGGTCACGGGGTGAATATGTAACACAGTGGGGGGGGACGCGCCCCGCTCTGGCCCAGACGCTGCAGCTGGTCTGTGATCTTCCCGGCAAGGATTCCGACATGCGCGAAGCGTTTTACAATGAGTGGAACCGCCGCCTGTGTCATATGGACCATATGGGTCAAGGACCGGTGGATATTGCACTCTGGGATCTTGCGGGCAAGCAGTGCGGCAAATCCATTGCTGGCATGCTGGGGCAGTTCCGCACAAAGATCCCGGCCTACGCCAGTACGTTCCACGGTGATCACTCCGGAATGCTGGACAGCATCGAGGCATTCACGGATTTTGCGGAATACTGCTATAGCATAGGCTTCCGTGCATTCAAGCATCATGGATGGTTCGACGGGGATGCAAAGAAGGAAGCCTCACTCATCTGCAAACTGGGTGAAAAAGTTGGGGACCATATGACGCTGATGTATGATGGGGCCTCTGATTTGCAGACCTTTGCGGATGCGCTTTTTGTCGGAAAAGCCTGTGACGATGCCAACCTTTTCTGGTATGAGGATCCTTATCGCGACAACTCAATGTCCCCGTTCTCGCATCAAAAGCTACGCTCTCTTATTAAAACGCCTCTGCTGATTACGGAACATGTACGTGCGCTGGAAGCAAAATGCGCGTTCGTTCTTGCCGGGGGAACCGATTTTATCCGTGCGGACCCGGAATACGATATGGGTATTACCGGCGCGATCAAAACAGCCCGGATGGCGGAGGCGCTGGGGCTTGACGTCGAGGTCCACGCCTGCGGGCCGGCTCACCGGCAGCTCATCGGCGCGATTCGTAATACGAATTTCTATGAGCTTGCCGAAGTAGGGCCAAAGCTCAAAAATGTCACTCCACCCTGTTATGCCTGTGGATATAAGGACGAACTCGACTCAATCGATGCGGACGGAAACATTTCTATTCCGGACGGCCCGGGACTTGGCGTCACCTATGACTGGGATTGGCTGGAAGCCCATACGACTCAAAAATACATGTTCGGAAAGTAATCGCAACAAATAAGACCCACTTCCCATATTGCAGATTTTTCTGCAGCGCGGCAGCGCGCTGCCTGCAGGCTGAGCCGTCCGGGAAAAACCGGGCGGTTTTCCTACACTTTGACGAATTCCGGGGCTCCTGTGGTCGGATTGTGTTTACAGGAGATATATGATATAATGCAGGCATTTGAACCGCAAAGTCACATGCTGTCTTCAGCATGGTTATAACTATCAGCGATCGATACTATGGAACATGTTTTTAAGTTCTAAAGACAAACGTCTGTAAGGATACTCACTTTAACTGAAGCGTAAGCCGCAATAAAAACGGACCGTCAGGAATCGGCTTATATGGATGGATTTCGATTGGACACCAGCCAGGCCCGACTGTGATGAAGCGTAAAACTGTCACAGTTGGCGCACAACTGTACCGGGGAAACCTGTCTTTTCCCGGCGTATGGCAAATCGGGCTTCTCCGGCCAACAGGGGAGGAACGGAATCTTTTAGAAGGTCCTGTAACAGCCTTTGATTTGCGAGTTGGGAGGGATTTTTACGTCAAGGATCGTAATGATTGCGCAGGGACAGCGGATCGCGGAGATAGGGGTTATTTTGAAAAAAATTCTTCCGGATCCTGAGGATCTGGAAATTATTATCGCACACATGGAAGACGCCGTTCGGATCGCCAAAAGAATGGCAAGCCAGGACGCCGAGGTGATCATCGCCCGCGGTACGACCGCAGACCTTTTAAGGCACTCCAATCTGCCGATTCCGGTGGTTGAAATGCCGGTTAGCAACGTGGAAATCATTGAGAGCATCAAAAAGGCCAGAGAAGCTTCCGGTATGGATGATCCGCTGATCGGCTTTATCGGCTTTAAGAATATCATCGCCGCCTTGAAAAGCTTTTTGGAAATCATGAACATCAAGATAAAGCTTTATGAAATCCATACGACAAAGGACACCCAGGAGCAGATCCTTCAGGCACAGCGGGACCGGGTGGATGTGTTAATCGGCGGGGTGCTCAGCTGCGATATGATCAGAGCCGCCGGAATGAAAGCCGTAACGATCGAGTCATCCTATGAATCCGTATCAGAGTCTTACCGGCAGGCGAAGGAAATGCAACGTGCGGTGACAATTGAAAAGAAAAAGCTGGAAGAGACAAATACGATCTTCAATCTTGTATCCGACGCGATTATCAGCATCGATGAAAATTGCCGGCTGACGCTGATGAATCAATATGCCGAAATCATTCTCGGCCACGAATTCAGGGTCATCAAAGGCAGGCATATCCGCGAAATATTCGACTCAAAAGAAGAGAATATGATCCGTAAGGTCATGGAAACGGGCGAAGAAATTGTGGGGAGCATCGTGGAACTCCAAGGGAGGAAGTATGCCATCCGAATCGTCCCGATCATCCTTGTAAAAAAGACCGCCGGCACCGTTGTGACGCTGCATGAAGTCAACGCGCTTCAGAAAATGGAAGCGATCGTCCGGAGGGGACTTTACCAAAAGGGCAATGTGGCGCAGTACACTTTTGACGATATTAAAGGGGGGTCTGAAGAAATCCGTAGTGCCATCGATACTGCCAGAAATTTCTCCAGGCTGCAGTCCAACGTCCTGATTATTGGAGAAACCGGAACGGGAAAAGAGCTTTTTGCGCAGAGCATCCACAACGCGAGCGTACGGCGTAACGGGCCGTTCGTCGCCGTCAACTGTGGCGCTATTCCGGCAAACCTTATGGAAAGCGAGCTGTTCGGCTATGTGGATGGGGCTTTTACAGGAGCCAAAAAAGGTGGAAAAATGGGACTTTTTGAACTTGCCCACTCCGGGACCATTTTTCTGGACGAAATTTCAGAAATGGACCCTCAGGGACAGGTTATCCTGCTGCGCGCATTGCAGGAAAAACAAATCCGCCGGGTCGGCGGCGACAGCAATATTCCTATCGACGTCCGAATCATTGCAGCCTGCAATACGAATCTGTACGAAAGGGTAAAGCAAAATAAATTTCGGAAGGATCTCTATTACCGCCTCAGTGTACTGGTTATCAAAATTCCTCCCCTGCGCAAAAGGCACGGCGACATTACGAGGCTCTCAAACTATTTCGTTGAATCCTATAATCGGCAGTTCGGAAAAAACATTATTCTTTCAGCCGCGGCACTGCGCGAGCTTGAAAATTTTGAATGGGATGGAAACCTCCGGCAACTGAAAAATTTTTGTGAGAGAGTCACCGCCATATCTGATGACTCAACTGTTGAAAGTTCCTTTATCCGTCAACAACTAAAAAGCAGTTTCGAATTTACTCCAATGACGTCGGAAAAAGAACCAGATTTCTCAAATGCCGGTCCCACGAACCAGGAGATAGCGGTGATCAAGGGAAAACTGTTTACAAAAGCGGAGCTAGACAATGTTTTTCAACAGTGCCGGGGAAATCGGCAACTAATGGCTAGCATGCTTGGCATCAGCAGGACGACCCTTTGGAAATATTTAAAAAAGGCCGGCTTTGATGAGGAACTGAATCAGTAAAAGGTTCACGCCGGCTTTCAATCTTTTAAGGACTAATCTAATAAATCAGCCATAAACGTAGTGACTACTGGGCCAAAGAAACGGATAACAGCCGAAACGGACACAGCGGGAAAACACTGAAAAGCAGTCTGGTGACATCGAAATCCAGGTACCTTGTGACCAAAAAAGCGAATTTGAGTCTCAACTGGTGAAGAAGCACCATACAAACAGAGTGTATTTATCGGTACTAAATGCCAAGACCGGATATTCCAGTTGGAATATCCGGTCCATTTTGTTGCGTCTTTATGTACTTGAAACTCCTTAGCAGTGGCCCGAACAGCGGCGAAACTGGTTAAAAGAACGGCTTGCGCTGTCATCATATGGTTCTTCATGCGCTTACTGGAGCCAGAGTTGGCTAATAACAATTTTCCTGCTTAGATAATCGCTAATTACTATTACGGATTAACAACGTTAATTGGATTTTGATCAATAAATGCCTGTAAATTAGCAACAGCGATATCCATCAACCTTTGGCGGCTTTCTTTGGGCGCCCAAGCAATATGCGGAGTTAAAAAGCAGTTCTTGGCGCTAAGCAGGACATTATCCGCTTTGATCGGTTCGGTGGATACTACGTCCAGACCCGCCGCATAGATTTTTCCGCTGTTTAATGCGTCAGCCAAATCCTGCTCCACTACCAACGGTCCGCGGGACGTATTAAGCAGAATCACACCATTTTTCATCTTTGCAACGGTGTTCTTGTTAATCATTCCCTCCGTCGTCGAAAACAGCGGACAATGCAATGAAATGACATCCGATTCCGACAGCAGTTCATCCAGCCCGACATATTCGGCAAGCTCTGTACCTGCAGCACAGGGATGATCGTCAACCGCCAGAATCCTCATGCCAAAAGCTTTCGCAATCCTGGCAACATTTTGACCGATTCTGCCGAATCCGATGATTCCCATCGTCTTTCCGGCCAGCTCCATAAGCGGATAATTCCAGTAACACCAGTCTTCGCCGGAGGCCCAATCTCCCTCGTGTACCGATAAATCATGAGCACCGACATGATGGCAAATTTCGAGTAAAAGCGCAAAGGTAAACTGAGCTACCGCTGTCGTACCATAAGTCGGAATATTGCAGACCGGAATATTCTTTTCTTTGGCGGCAGCAACGTCTACTACATTATAACCGGTGGCCAACACGCCGATATACTTGATACTTGGGCAAGCTGACAATGTCTCACGCGAAAGCGGCGTCTTGTTTACAATGACAGCCTGCGCGTCACCAATACGCTCAACAATCTGGTTTTCCTGAGTGCGGTCGTAGACCGTGACCCGCCCCAGTCTTTCGAATCCTTCCCAACTCAGGTCGCCCGGATTCTCAGTGTGTCCATCCAAAATAACAATTTTCATCTTTATTTTCCTTTCTGTTACATTACCTTTCAATTCGGGTCTCGATAATTCATTCGTTCTCAGCCACAAAACAGTATATGGCATGCTTAGTTATGATTTGTTGACCAGCCTGTTCCCTAGATTTTATACTTATTGGCGATATCATACTTTTTTATTTTTCGCCAAAGCGTAGTGGTACTGATACCCAGTTCTCTCGCAACATCCGTGCGGCTGCCTTTGTATTTTTCCAGCAGTTCAGAAATGACAGCCGCTTCCGGGTCCTTATAAATAACGGATACTGCTGACGTTTTTACGGGTCGAATGATCGGGTACATCTGGCAATATAGATGATCAATGAAATTCTCATCAACTGATCGGTGCGGCGCGGTCAATACGATTCTTTCAAAAAAGCTGGAAAGCTGATTCAGATTTCCCTCCCACATACAACTTTGCAGTTTTTTCTTCGCGCCCGCCGTCAGTGAAATATATCGCTTATAGCGATCGCAAAACAGCTTCATATAGCGTTCAACCCACATTAAAATATCTTCCGGACGTTCCCGCAGCGGCGGAATATCCAAATAAAGACTATTCAGTGCGTAAAACAGTTCTTTCGAAAATTCGCCATTTTGAACCAGAACAGGAAGATCGTTTCCTGCACATGCAATGACCCTGACATCAACAGGAAGCGGGCGCTGCTCCCCATCGCTGATTACAACACCATCTTTTAGTAAACATAGCAGACGGTATTGGCATGACGGACTCAAGTATTCCACACCATTCAGAAAGATAGTACCCCCATGTGCAGATGAAATAATCCCTTTCCTGGAATTTTGCGGTTGAATTCTGTCGATGAGACCAAACAAAGTATTCAACTGTTCATCACCGAGCGACTGTGCACACCCAACAGATACATATGGTCCGTTTTTACGATCGCCCGCATTGTGGATAGACTGAGCGAATAATTCCTGTTCATTTCCTGATTCACTGCAGATCAGGATAGGAGCATCCGACTGCGCATACAGTCTTGCCATTGCCACCGCGCTTTGCGCCATCTCGGAAGAGCTGTCCAAAACATCAAAATTTGCTTTGGCGAAGTAGCCCTGCTGATACAGCTCTCTTCGTGCGGTTACTCCCATTTCTTCCAATCTTTTTACTTCCTGACAAGAAAAAATGGCGCCGGTTATTTCCACACCAGCTTTAATGGGCGATAAATTTGCGACCATAGATACTTTGTTGATACAAATATAAACGGAATAGATCTCTTTTCCCTCAGCAAGAACAGATTGCAGCGCATACTCATCAAACGCATCGGTCAGTTCGGCAATCGGCCGGCCAATGACCTCCTGAGGATGCCACCCAAGCAGACTTTCTGCAACATGGTTGATAATGACTACCTTGCCTTTGCTGTCCAGCTTTACCAAAACCCCGAAGGAATTGTCCAATAAAGTTTTTAATTCTGCTGTATTGGCCTTTTCCAGATCACTCGCATAAGCTACCCGCTGAGCTACCCGCAGACCTTCACGAATAGAATCTTCCGTGGCAGCAACAAACAGACACGGAATGCCCGACTCCTGTGCCTGCGTAACCGCGACTTCTCCTCCTATAATCAGATCCACTTGATCGTTAACAGCTTCCCTGGCTCGTTCTTTAAGGCTTTCTATGCCATTATAAGAATCCCATACATAATAATATTTGATCGTAACCCCATAAATTTCATCAAAATAGTCCATATTACTGAACATATTTGCATAACCTACAATGCCAAAAACAGGATGCTCTTTCTTAAGCATTTTTTTGCCTTTTTCAACTAATAAACCCATTTCCTGGCCGGTCATCATCATTTCTACTACAGGAACCGTGTTGCTTCTTTTAATTTGTGAGGCCTGAAGTCCTCTTGCAACAATAATATCCGCGCCATTTCGGACGGCTTCCCTTCCACGTTCGATTGCATGTCCGCTGGGTACATATTCCAGTATGGTTACGTTGCGGATCCCCATTTTGTCTATGACTTTCTGGGCCAGTTCTTCCATTTCCATACTAGGCAAAAGATATGCAATATTAGCCATTCATAACCCTCCCTGCCGTATTGTCCGGATAATATCTTCTATTATAAGGGCCAAATAAAAAAAGTAAATACATGATATCCCGGACAGAAAAACACGGACAGGATCTCCTATCTGTCCGTGTTTTCCTCTGGGTGAGGTCAGGAAGCGAGCTTATTCAATTAAAGTACCTGTTTTTGAAATTAATGCCCAACCGTGATATTAGCAATCTTTTCATAATATTTTATGATGCTGCAGTGATCCTCTTTTTCAAGACCGTCCGCTTTTAATGCCTGCATAATTTCCATTACCTGTGATGTTAACGGCAGAGGAACGGATAGCGAATGCGCCGCATTTAAAGCATTCATCAAATCCTTGATGTGCAGCTCAATTCGAAATCCGGGATTAAACTTTCTATCCATTACAAGCGGCGCTTTTGCATCCAGCACAGTAGAACCGGCGAGACCGCCCCGTATAGCCTGATAGACCAATTCAGGGCTCACGCCTGCTTTCGTAGCCAAAATCATTGCTTCCGACATAGCAGCAATATTTAACGCTACGATCACCTGATTCGCCAGCTTTGTAACATTCCCGGCGCCCAGTTCTCCAACATAGACAACCGATCCCGCCATTGCTTTCATTAAATCATAATAGCGGTCAAATGTTGCTTTTTCCCCGCCAACCATGACGGAAATTGTGCCGTCAATTGCCTTCGGTTCGCCGCCGCTGACCGGGGCATCCAGCATATCCACCCCTTTTTCTGCCAAAGCGGCGCCAATCTCTTTACTCGCCATTGGGTCAATGGAGCTCATATCAATGAACGTCAATCCCTGACGTGCTCCTTCTATTATCCCACCTTCGCCAAGTGCAACCGCCTTTACATGTGGTGAATTGGGAAGCATAGTAACCACTACATCGCATTGCTTTGCGATTTCAGATGCGGTCGGAGCTGATGATGCTCCCAACGCAACAAGTTCTTTGACTGCCGACTCATTATAATCCAGTACCGTCAAGTTATAACCAGCTTTCAGCAGATTCTTGCTCATAGGCCGGCCCATAATTCCCAGTCCGATAAATCCAACTTTCATTATTTCATTAACCCCTTTTCCGCTACATTTTAAGTATATATCCGAATCTGCTCTTAATTATAAAGAGCAGAAGTCTATCTTTTCAATTGTCAAATGGAATAAACTTACGCTCCCACTTTTCCTCTTATCCACAACCATTCTGATTTTGCATTATATCGTTCAGATTAGAGTTTCATTTATTTCATTTTACCGGTAAAGTTATAATCTTTTCACAAAGTTCAGATTTATTTACAAAAAATATAATTTTTCCCGTTTTTTATATATGTAATAAATGAAACGAAAAATGAAATGTATTGTTTCATTTTTTTAAATAATATAGGATCAATAGATTCTTGTAAATATTGTTTGGCTTATTTGTCAATTGTCAAACAAAGCCTTGGTCACTATAATGAAATCGAACAAAAGTTATGCTTTTGCGAATGGGTTTCATGGCTTTTTGTACCAAGAAACTTTATTTCAATGAAAGAGGAGTAAAAATGATGAAAAAAGGTTGTAAACTTTTTGCACTTCTGACTTCAGCTGCGATTTTAGCGTCCCTCGGCGGATGCGGGGGAGGAACCAAGACTGACGCTTCCTCGTCTGCTCCTTCCGCGGCTTCTTCCGGGGCAGCAAGTTCTGAAGCTTCGAAGACGGCGGTAAATTATCCTACGAAACCAATCCAAATTATCTGCCCCGTTAAAGCAGGAGGCGATACCGACCGCAACACCCGTGTATTAGCGACCGCGCTGCAGAAATATTTAGACACTCCGGTAGTCGTTACTAATGTTGACGGCGGGGCGACTGTCATGGGTATGCAGCAGTGTTTGGATGCGGCTCCGGATGGATACACACTGGTTGTTAATGGAACCGATATGTTCGTACCTTTTATGATGGGATCTACCGATATCTCCATTGACAGCTTCAAGACGGTGGGCATCCCGCTTGTTGATAACTCCACTGTGCTGGCGGTCAATAAAAATTCCGGCTATACAGATTTGAAGGACCTGGTTGAGAAATCAAAAGCAGCTCCCGATTCTATTGAATATGGCGGCAAAATCGGTGCTACGAACCAAATCTGTGGAGTGGCAATGAATTCTGTTTGGGAATCTAAATTTAAATTTGTGGATGTTGGCAACAACGCAGCAAAAATGACTGCATTACTGGCAGAACAGACCGATGTGGTCAATATCTCTTATTCGCTGGCAAAAGATTATTTCTCTTCCGGAGAATTCGTTCCTTTAGTCCTTCTCGGTGCCGAAAAAAATGAATTGCTGCCCGAAGTGCCGATGGCATCGGATATGGGTTATGAGAATGTTGATTTCAGCAAATTCTTCTGGGTTGGTACTCATCCCGATACTCCTGATGAGGTTGTCGACATTCTTGCTGATGCATTAGAAAAGGCCAGCAAAGATCCGGATTTTGTGGCGAATATGGAAGCTAATTATCTGACTGCAACCTTTATGAGCAAGCAGGCAGCAGCAGACTATGCAAATAAATTTTATGAAGATACAATGCTTCCCTATAAGGATGCGTTCCTGGCCGCGCAATAAACTAGTAGACAGAATTGTTCAATGGTTGCCAAAGCCGGTTTGCAGCTGGTTTTGGCAACTTTTTAAATAATCTTAAAAGCAGGAGGGAATCAATTGAGCAGCATACGAAAAGACCTGTATTCAGGAATTTTTTTCTTTCTTTTCTCCATATTTCTTTATGCAGAATCATTTGCGATTAAATTATCCAAAGCAGATGCACTCGGTCCCCAGTTTTTTCCTCGCATGGTTGCTATTGTAATGGCGGTTTTATCTATTATTCAAATACTCAAATGTATCAAAAAAGCAAGTCAAAAAGAAACTATGCAAAGTGAATCTGCAGTCGAAAAAAAATTTTCTTGGAATCTTCCGCTCATACTGACAATCGTTTTATTAGCAGGCTACTTCCTGCTACTTGAATATGTAGGATTTATTATTCTTACAACGATCTATCTGTTCTGTCAAATTTTCTTGCTTCTCCCAAAAGGGTCGATCAAAAACAAGCGTTATTTAACCATTGCCACCATCATATCGATCGTGGCTCCGGTCTGTATTTATATGCTGTTTTATAAAGTATTCATGATTTTCCTGCCTGCGGGCTTATTAGGTTAAAGGAGGGAACTATATATGGCATTAATAAATGGATTTATTACTGTGTTCCATCCCTTGACCATCAGCCTTCTTTTGGGTGGAACCATTGTGGGTATCGTTTTTGGAGCGATTCCGGGATTGTCGGCATTTACTGCGCTTGCAATTATGCTGCCTTTGACTTTTACCATGGAACCAGTGAATGGAATTGCATTTCTGGTCGCTGTTTACGTGGGGGGCTGTTCAGGCGGGTTGATTTCGGCCATTTTATTAGGTATCCCGGGTACCCCGTCCTCAATCGCAACCTGCTTTGATGGTTATCCGATGGCTCAGAAAGGTCAGGCAAAAAAAGCTTTGGGGGTTGCCGTACTTTTTTCATTCGTTGGCGGCATCTTCAGCGCGATTGTACTGACCTATCTGGGGCCTCTGATTGCTCAGGTTGCACTACGTTTCAGCCCTTATGAATATTTTGCCGTTATTTTACTTGCGCTCACTACTGTATCCTCCCTTTCGGCAGGAAATATCGTCAAGGGTTTGCTTTCCTGCCTGCTCGGCGTGTCTTTAGCATTTGTAGGAATTGACAAGCTGAGCTCTTACACCCGTTATACCTTGGGATTTGGCCAGTTTGACGCCGGTTTCAATCTGGTACCGCTTCTAATTGGTGTGTTCGCAGTTTCTCAGATTATGGAAACCGCCGCTCAGAGAAACACCAAAGAGGCTACCTCCTGTGTTGTCATTCCTCAAACTGATAAAGTGAAAGGATTTGGCATATCATTCAAAGAATTTGTCGCTCAACTGCCAAATGCAATTCCATCTGCACTGATTGGCTTGGTAATTGGTATTTTACCGGGCATTGGTGGAAATGTATCGAATCTGATGTCCTATGCCTATGTAAAAAAGCGCTCCAAGACCCCTGAAAAATTCGGAACGGGGTTTTTGGATGGAATTGTGGCTTCGGAAACAGCCAATAACGCCACAATCGGCGGTGCGCTGATTATTCTTCTCACCCTTGGTATTCCTGGCGATAACGCAACCTCTATGATACTTGCAGGATTTCAGCTGCATGGAATTGCACCCGGACCACTGCTTTTTAAGACCAGTGCGGCACTCGTTTATGCGATTTTCGCTGCATATATTTTGGCAAATATTATAATGTTGATTGGTGAATTTTTTGGCTTGCCGATCTTCGCCAAGGTTCTGTGTGTACCCACAGAATTCCTGCTGCCAATTGTAATTGCTTTCTGTTTTGTTGGTTCTTTCTCAGCAAATAACCGCGTCTTTGACATCATGGTTATGATTCTTTTCGGAATTATTGGATATGTCTTAAAAAAATTTAAATATCCCCTTGCGCCTTTGGTGGTAGGATTTATTCTTGCCCCGCTGCTTGAAGAAAATCTTCGCCGCTCACTTATGCGGACAAACGGTAGCTTTATTCCTATTCTTACCTCACCGATTGCCGCGCTGTTCCTTATTTTAACCTGCGTTGTAATTGTTTTGACTGTGCGCAATGAGCTGAAAGATGCAAAGAAAAAAACGAATCCAAGCGATGCAATTTTGGATTAAAAAGGAGAATGAGATGGAAGACCAACGAATTGAATTTTTAAAAAGAACAGAAACCGGTGCGATCACCGATGGTATGAAATTGATCGGCATTTGCGGCTGGATGGACGGAATTCATCCGGCCAATCCCTCTTCCAAAATCTGCGGGCGGGCGTTCACCCTCCAGTTTTCTACGGTTCGCGATCCTATGCAGAAAACATATAACATGTATGCAGTGTTTGATCAATGCAAACCGGGTGATGTCGTGGTGGTTTCCGCCCCTCACGTCGGCGCCGTAGTCGGAGAAAATATGATGTTTGCGCTGGCCGGCAAGGGAATTGCCGGAATGGTTCTGGATGGAAGAACCCGGGACTGGGGTGTGATTATGGAATCTGGCATACCGCACTTTTCGCGCGGGCCCGCGATTATGGTACCCTCTGATTTTCAAATCACCGCGGTACAGGTTCCGATCGTCTGTGGGGGCGCTGTTGTAGAGCCCGGTGATTATATTGTGGGGGATGTAGACGGCGTGATCTCTCTGCCGCAGGCCAGAATAGACGATGTCATCTACCAGGCAGAGATGGTTTCGCAGGTAGAGCTGGAAATGGATCAGGCCATCAAGCATGGAATCGAAATGCAGGATCTCATTAAGATATCACATAAAAAGAAAGTTACGCGTCCAATTAATGGGGATAAAAAGGAGTAATCATCAATGTCTAATTTGAAACAAAGATTAAAAAACAGGGAACAAATCATAGGAACAATGATCAATATTGTCGATCATCCTGATTTTGTAAAAATTTTTAAAACTTGTGGGTTTGATTATTTTATCATAGATTGTGAACACGGTTATATGGAATATTCTAAAGCCGCAGCAATGATTGCGCTGGCCAAAGAAATGAATATTGCGGCGCTTGTACGCATTCCTCAAGCATCCCGCGAATGCATCATGCGGTTCATGGAAATGGGTGCTGATGGTTTGATGCTGCCCAATACGGACACTGCCGAGCAAGCGCGCCAGATGGTATCCTACGCGAAATATGCCCCTTTGGGCAACCGTGGAATTTCCATGATGCGCGGACATAACGGTTACATACCGGTCGCGTCACCAATAGAATACATGAAAAAAGCGAATGAAGAAACACTGTTAATCGCACAGATCGAATCCGCTCAAAGTATTCAGAATATTGAAGAAATCCTATCTGTCGACGGCATTGATATTGCGTTTATGGGGCCTAACGATCTCTGCCAGAATTTAGGAATTTTTGGACAGCAGGATAACCCGCTTTATATCGAATCTCTTGATAAAGTAATTGCGGCCAGTAAAAAGGCCGGAAAATACTGCGGCACACACGGGATGAATGCATCTGCTCTGAAAAAATGGATCGCAAAGGGAATGACATTCAATTTGTACAGCAACGAGGTATCCATGCTGATGAATGATGCTCAGGCCGCCATTCGTACTTTGAAAGGCTGAACTCATCATACATAGCGTACGCCCTTCTCGCTATATATGAAACAGTCCTGGGGAAATAAGATCCAGTTGTAAGGAAACTGCAAATACGTTGGATTTGCTCAAATAACAGCAGGGCGAACACGGCTGTCACCGAAGAAGTCAAAAAGAACTTCTGAAATACGATCTTATGGTAACATAACAAGAAAGAAGGAGCAAATCCGTGGCTTTACTATCAAAAGAGCAGCTTGAAGAATTGAAACAATTTGATGCACCCACGGTCTGTAATGCGATCGAATTCTTTAATATCAGGCCCAGAACCGCAGGTTTTATGAATGCCGGGATGACCCAGCGTACATGCAAAAGCCAACGCATGGTAGGTTATGCAGTTACGGCAAAGGTAAGTGCGCTGCATCCCGGTGGCGTTGCGGAATTGGATCAATTAATGGCTTATTACGCCGCCGCTCGTGAAATGTATGATCCCACGATTGCAGTCATACAGGATGTGGATTCTTACCCTATCGGATCGTTTTGGGGTGAAGTGCAGGCGACTGTTCATCAGTCGCTTGGCGTAGTGGGAACCATCACGCAGGGAGGCGTAAGGGATCTGGAACCTGTGGATAAAATGGGATTCAGCTTTTTCTCTACTCACCTTCTAGTCTCACATGGTTATACCCATGTTGTGGAATCTGGTTGTAGCGTCGAGGTCTGCGGTCTGACAGTCCAACCGGGCAATTTGCTATTTGCAGATTGTCATGGAGTTGTGGAGATTCCACATGAAATTGCCCCAAGACTGGCGGAAGCCTGCAGGAGGGCTGAAGAAGCCGAATTACCGATGCTGGAACCATGCAGGACAGCAATTCGTGACGGGTATAAGCCAAATGACAAGGAATTGCATGAATGGAGACTCGCAATGATACAAAAACGACAGGGTTTCGAAAAAAGTTTTTAATTAATCTTTAGAATCGAGAACTGCAACAAAACGAAACTGAGCCATTTGAATACTTCCCTGGCCTCTTAGATAATTGAAAAAGCGTGTGCGGCAGAGGGAGTCCTCCTCATTGATGCGCCTGTTTCTGAAAGAAAACCGAGCCCTTCCATACTGGTAAGCATGGCCAGGATTACCGCAATACGCTAGCGGAGTATTATACGATAATTTTTGAAACAAAAATCCGATTAGTATTTGCAAAACATCATAAAAATGAGAGGCTAAATCAAATGAATACTGAATTGATCAAAGGAATTATTCCCCCCATCCTTACCCCAATTGACAAGGATGAACGAATTGATGAAGCAAAGTTGAGAAAACAGGTCAACCACGTCATTGAGGGCGGCGTAAACGGAATCCTTGCCTTTGGAAGCAACGGTGAGTTTTATATGGCAGAAGAAGATGAAATGGAATGCGCTTTAAAAATTATGGTGGACGAAACGAAAGGGCGCATACCGGTATACATGGGAATTGGCGGAATCCAGACAAAGAAATGTATCCGCATTGCCCAGATGGCAGAAAAAGCAGGTGCTTTCGGGGTATCCGTTTTGCAGCCTATGTTTCTCAAACCTACTGAGGAGGAACTGTATCAGCACTTTAAGGCGATTGCGGCTTCCATCTCCGGCACGCCAATGTTGCTCTACAACAATCCTGGAAGAATTGGCTACACATTAAGTTCCAATCTGGTACTTAAGCTTGCGGAAGAGATGAACAATATCGTAGGAATGAAGGATTCCAGCGGTGATATGACACAGACCAGCGAGTTTATCCGCCGTACCCGTCACCTTGATTTCAAGGTGTTTGGCGGCAAGGATACACTGATCTACGGCGCACTGGTTCACGGGGCGGCAGGGGCTGTCGCAACGACTGCGAATATGTTCCCTGAACTGGTAACCTCCATCTACAAAAAGTTTGTCGCGGGGGACTTGAACGGCGCCTTGGAAGCGCAGTATCGACTGAATCCCGTACGCCTGATGATGGATAAGGCAAGCTTCCCTGTTGCCACCAAGGATATGGCAAATATTATGGGGCTGGATGTTGGCGATCCTTATCGCCCGAATCTGCCAACAAAAGGCACAATTCTGGAACAGATGAGAGATGAGATCAAGAAAGCTGGTTTATTATAATATGAAAATACCCACTGGTCACAAAATGCCATTAAGATCAGGCAGGGAAAGCATTGTCCAAATCAGGTTAAGATAAAATATTGGGCAGTGGGCAAGCCGCTATTATAGACAAAATGGAACGGCTATTCTGCCGGTCTTCAAAGAACCTTATAGTAAAGGCGCCTCATGATACATTTCTTTCGCGTTTTGAAATCAGGTTCCCATTCCTCCATATGCGCCTCTATCTAGCCGGTCGTCATCTCCTTGGCATACATGAGACCGCCCCCAATTTTGTGTAAACCACCGTTATGGTATAAAATAGAAGCACCACAATGGAGGTTTACATTATGGCAAAAAAGAATCGAATCCCGGAAGAAAATGAGCGTCGCCGAGTTCATGGAGAACAGCTTGGAGGCGGCTGGATGACGAACTGGGCTATAGCAAGTACGACTACAAGAACAAGGACACGGATAACAGCTGGAACGAGCACAGCAGCAAAACTTTGCGCACGAGCTTTGGAGATGTAGACGTCTCTGTTCCTCGAGACCGTAAGGGCGAGTTTGAGCTGCAGGTTTCGAAAAAGAATCAGACCAGTGTGAGCCAGGACATCCAGGAAACGATCCTGTCCATGCACGCCAAAGGCATGACCACCGGCAACATAGAAGCCCATATCCAGGATATTTACGGAATAGAGGTTTCAGATACCACCATCAGCCGTAGCACTACTATGATCGGTTCGATGCACTGAGACTCGGAAAAGAGCTTGAAAAGGCCCGTTTTGCATGGCCGGAGGAACCGATGGATGAATACAATGTGAGTTTCTACAAATGGCTGTGCGATCATCTGGAACTCCCGGAGAATATTATGAATATGGGCTTGTCCATCCGTTTTTCGACTGGGCAACTCCGCCGTGGCTCAATCGGAGCATTGACGAACTGGACGGAGCAGGGAATGTCCTCGTTCCGCAGACCCCCGGTATGGGTTGGGACATCAATTTTGATTATATCAGGGATCATCTGATCCGCAAATAACATCCTCTAAACAGCTAGCTGTACTTTTCTGTACAGCTGGCTGTTTGCTGTTATAGCTTTGGCGAAAAATAATCATCAACCATACTGGTGAGAATGAAAAATCTTCAAACGATACTGTGCCATTGAATCCGAATGAAGTGAATGGAAAACAAACTGTTAATATTGTTCAGTCAACTGCCGACAATTCTCATGTTCTTCTTTGGTGCGCGGGTGTACTCGAATCTGATACAAAAGCTGATCCAACAATCTTTTTCGTTCTTCTTTCTTTGATTCCTACCGGCACAGAGTCAGCTGGATTTTCGGGTATAAAAAATATTTGGATGTATCATCTATTTTTTTCTATTTTAATTTATATAATATATAAAAATGTTTTATATTTAATTGACTATTTAAATTAATAATGCTATTATTACACATAAATTGATGTAATTTGAATATTACATCTAAATTTTTTCAATGTATTGAAAGGGGAATTTTATGAAAAAATTGATTTTAGCTATTCTCAGCCTTTGTATCTGCGGCAGTTTGATGACTGGGTGCAGCCAAACTGTCAGCATGAGCGACTCTGCGGTAAGTGCCCCAACTTCCAGCAATCAAACAGAAACTCCCGGCGTCCTTCCAAAAAGCTATGATTTGCTAATGACCCTTGGTACGGAAACCAGCTCCACCTATTCTATGGGAGTACAGATCGGCGAATATTTCAACTCCATTGCTCCCGATATCCGTTGTACAGTCAAAACCGGTGCGGCCTCCTCAAATATTGAGTTAGTCAATGCGGGACAAACCGTCATTGCTCACACCCAAAGCGATCTTCTCTATGAAGCAGCCAACGGCATCGGGAATTTCAACGAGAAGAAGGACAGTGTCTACGGGGTGTGCACGATTATGGAATCCATGTTCCACCTGGCCGTTTCACCCGACGTACCTGTGGATTCTTTGGACCAGTTAATTGAGCAAAAATACCCCTTAAAAATTTCCGTCGGTACTCAGGGTTCGGGAATCGAGAGTCTGTTTCGAAAAATTCTTTCTACCTATGGTGTTACATATGACGATATTAAATCCTGGGGAGGTAAAATTGAATTTCTCGGTATGAGTGATGCCTCGGACGCCTTTAAGGACGGGCAGCTAAATGCCGTTACCATTTTGGCTGGCGTTCCTTACTCCGGTATCACGGAAGTCGCTACCAGCAGCGAGCTCAAATTTCTGGACGTGCCCCAGAAAGTCAAAGACCAGCTCCTCACCCAAGGTTATCTGAGCAAGACCATCCCGGCAGGAAGTTATAAGGGACAGGATCAGGACATTTCAACCGTCGGCGTATCCATATCCATTATAGCCAGCAAAAACGCCAATGAAGCTGTCATCTATGAGCTAACCAAGTATCTGAATTCGGAAGAGGGGATTACCGCCATGTCAGCCGTCAATTCCGGATTTGCCGATTACATGAAGGGGCCGAAAACCGGTGTGGCCGGCATGGACATCCCTCTTCATCCCGGTGCCGAGCGTTATTACAAAGAAGCCGGTGTAGCCTGAGCCTCGCACCGCAGGTCAATGAGCCTGGGGCTTTTCAGCTTGATGCTCTTTGCTACCATTGCAACAGGAAAGGACGCTTCGTATGGAAATGACCAAACAAACGCTTGAATGCAAGCCTCGTTTATCCCTGTCCGAGCTTTCAAAATATGTTATCTTTTTTATAGGCCTCGCTGCCGCCATATTTCATATTTATGTTTCTTCCACCGGCGTTTTAGAGGCCTATAAAATGCGAACCCTGCACATGATGTTCATGCTTCCCATGGCTTTTCTCATGTTTCCGATGAGCAAAAAGGGGTATTTCGCCAAGCAGACCTGGCTGGATTTCTTATGGTTTTTTGCCACACTGTTCAGTCTCATCTACCTGAGTCAAATTGCTTACGGACGACTGATCATGCGTATTCCGTTTGTAACACCTTTCTATTATATTGACTTTATCGTCTCTGTCTTTCTGGTGGTTGCGGTTTTGGAAGCCACCCGCCGTGCAGTAGGCTGGGGTATGGTGATTATCTGCATTGCTGCCCTGGCGTACGCTTTTCTTGGCAACCGTATCCAAGGGGATTTTGGCTACACCGGAACCACGCTTTTGCGTATGGCGGAGCAGATGTGCTTATCCACCGGAGGCATCTTCGGCTCTACCGTTGCCGCATCCGCCACCTTTATCTTCATGTTTATGCTTTTCGGAGAGTTCCTTCAATTTTCAGGCGCTGGACAATTCTTTATCGACATTGCCTTTGCACTCACGGGCAAAGCCCGTGGCGGCCCGGCCAAAATGGCTGTTGTTGCCAGCTGCCTCATGGGCACTGTTTCGGGAAGCTCCACAGCCAATGTGACTTCCACCGGAACTTACACAATTCCACTGATGAAAAAGGTCGGCTACCGGCCGGTCTTTGCCGGAGCAGTTGAGGCATCCGCCTCAACCGGTGGGCAAATTCTTCCTCCTGTCATGGGCGCGGCATCCTTCCTGCTGGCAGAATATGTGGGAATTTCCTATATCACTCTGTGTGCTGCGGCGGCAGTTCCAGCCATTCTTTACTTTGTCGCAGTGTTTTGTGCGGTTCATTTCGAGGCCGTGCGTACCAATCTAAAGGGTGCCGAAAATGAAAATGGTCTTCCTTGGACAAAAATTCTTTTAACGCAAGGCTATCTTGCCTTGCCTTTGGCGGTAATCATTGTGACCATGGTACTGGGGGTACCCGCTTACCGTGCCGCACTCTACTCTATCGTGAGCTGCGTGATTCTCGTTCTCATTAACAGCATTCTGACCGGACGTCGGGTCAGCGTTCGGGAATTTGTGGTCTGCCTGGCCAAAGGGGCCAAAGGCGGAGTCATGATCGCTGTTACCTGTGCTGCCGCCGGCATCATCATCGGCGTATCAAGTGAAACCGGTATCGGTATAAAATTTGCAAGCGCTATTATCCGGCTTGCCCATGGAAACCTTTTCCTGATTCTCCCCATGGTAATGCTGGCGAGCCTTGTTCTGGGCATGGGGCTGCCTACAAGCGCAGCCTACATCATGGTGGCATCCATTGCTGTTCCCGCGCTGACCCAGATGGGGATTAATGTTCTGGCCGCGCATTTGTTTGCCCTCTATTTCGGTGTGTTTTCGGGTATTACTCCTCCGGTGGCCATTTCTGCATTCGCCGCTGCCGGACTGGCGGGATCCAAGCCTATGCAGACAGGAGGGCTTGCCATGTGGATTTCTCTTCCCGCCTTTATTATCCCCTACGCTTTAATTTTCAATAATGCTCTTATCCTGCAGGGAACCCTGCTCGAAATTTTTGGTATCATCCTTATTACCCTTGTTGGCGTCTGGGGGATCGCCGCCGGAGCCATCGGATGCATGTTTATTCCTCTCCGCGGGATCTCACGAACAATCATTCTTGCTTGCTCCATTGTAATGGTGGTGACTCCTCAGATGATGATCACCTTGGTGTGCTGTGCAGCGGTAATAGCTATCTCCGTCCTAAACCTCTGGCAAGCTCACCATAATAAAAATGAGATGCAAACGGAGGAGAGTCCGGCATGAAAATTGCAAAAATTGAAGCATTTCCAATAAAGATCAGAAAAGACCATGTTTATCTAGGCAACAGCTCTGCTTTGGATACTCCCTACGACTATTATCTTCGACCCTCCTATCGCTGTCCCTACTCCAAAAATATGGAGACACTCCTGGTGAAAATCACGACCGACGATGGCATCGAAGGATGGGGAGAAGCGCTCGCCCCTGTGGTTCCGGAAGTCGCCGGGATCATCATCGAGCGGATGTTCACTCCTTTCCTTCTGGGCCGGGAGGCAACGGATATCGATGTAATCTGGAATCTCCTCTACGACACGATGCGCGACCGGGGCTATTTCACCGGATTTATGGTGGATGCCGTTTCCGCTGTAGACATCGCCCTTTGGGATATTGCCGGAAAATACTATAAACAGCCGATCTACAAGCTGTTGGGCGGAGCCTATCGGACAAATGTGCCGGCCTACATATCCGGACTGCCAGTGGAATCGCTGGAGGAAAAAGTAAATCTGGCACGGGAATGGAAAGCTAAGGGTTTTACCGCCATCAAGCTGCACATCGGTTACGGGATGCAGGAGGACATTCGAATTATGACCGCTCTGCGGGAAGCGCTCGGACCCGATTTTGGCCTGATGATCGATGCGCATTGGAATTACACCGTTGCCGACGCGGTACAACTGGGCCGGGCCATGGAAGCGCTGCATGTACGCTTTCTGGAATGCCCCTTAGACCCTGAGGATATCGACGGTTACGCACAGCTTAGCCATTCTCTGGACATCCCTGTGGCACTGGGGGAAAGCGATCGGACCCACTTTCAGTACTGCGAGCACCTTGTGCGCAACAGCTGCGACATTCTCCAGCCCGATGTGGGCCGCACTGGTATAACCGAGCTGATGCGCATCACAAAACTGGCTGACACCTTCCATAAAAAAGTTGCTCCCCACCTCAGTGTGGGACAGGGGGTATGTATCGCCGCAACCCTTCAATGCTGTGCCGCGATGTACAACTTCTATGGCCTGCAGGAGTATCAACCGAGTATACTTCCTGTCGCCAATGAATTTTTGAATGCTCCCATCACGTGTGAAAACGGAATCTTCGCCGTACCGGACGGTTTCGGACTAGGTATTTCTCTGGACGAAGACAGGGTTCGTCATCACGCAGTAAAACTATGAATTGAGGTATCCTCCATGTGGAATTACAATGAACGTTTCAGGGGTATCTGCCCCATCTTAACTACTCCATTTCATGACGACGGGCAGGTGGACTATAAAAGTCTGCGCAATGTGGTTCGGCTCCTTCTGGAAGCGGGCGTGCACGGCATCGCCCTTTTCGGCAACGCCAGCGAGGGCTATTCTCTTACTCAGGTGGAAAAAGTGAAAATTGCGCAGACAGTACGGGAAGAAGTTGCAGGTGCCATCCCGCTGGTCTTCGGTGCCGGTGGCGCCGGTCTTGAGACCGCTGTGGAAAATTGCCTGTGGGCGCAGGAGAGCGGCGCCGATTTTCTTATGATTATGCCGCCCCATATGATCAAGCCGGACCCTCAGCGGATGTACGATTATTTCGCTGCCATTGCCAGCGCTGTATCCATACCTATCATTCTGCAGGACGCTCCCAACGCCTGTGGTGTTGCCATCCCTGTGGATATTATGATTCGGTTATCAAAGGATTTTGACAACATACAGTATGTCAAAGAGGAAGGCCCCCCCACAATTGTTAAAATGCAGAGAATTTTGGAATCAGCTGAGGGCAGGCTTACGGTTATGGGGGGCGCAAATGGTCTCTATTGCTATGAAGAATTTTGCTATGGCAGCGTGGGCTGTATGCCGGCAGCTGAATTCCCTGAAGTAATGGTGCAGATTTATAATTCATTCTTTCAAGGGAATCGTGAGGAAGCCCGTAGTCTTTTCGCTCGTTATCTGCCCTATATTCGCATGGGAACTCTGGCCGGCGGCTACGCGATGTCGATTCATAAAGAGATTCTCAAGCGTGGCGGCGTTATTCGTTCCGCTTTTGTCCGCAATCCATGCGTTCCCGCGGATGAAGCGCTGAAAAGACAGACCATGGAGACTTTGGAGGGAAATCCCCTCTTGGCTCTCTCCTGGAGTGAAAAACATGGAGAAAAGGAGCCCAACTCATGATTTTTTCCAGCATATACGCAAACGGTTATGGCATGATCGGTTCCGCTGCCCTTCAGAAGGCGGTGGACTACTGCGCCCACACCGATTTTTCCTCTCTTACGGCCGGGACTTATAATCTGGACGGTGAGAACATGTACGCCATGATAATGGATTTTACCAGCAAGCCTTTGGACAATGCCCATCCTGAGCGTCATGAGAAATATGTGGATGTGCAGTTTTGGCCCGAAGGAGAAGAGTATTTTGGTGTTGCACCTTATATTGATGCAGGACCTTTGATTCGTGCAGATCAGGATAAGGATATCTGGCTTTACGAATCTGCCCGAAATGAAAGCTTTGTCCACGCAGTGCCCGGCTGCTATGCGGTGTTTTTTCCGGGCGATTTACACCGTCCCGGCGTGTGCGCAGGAATACCGGGCCATTACCGCAAAGTTGTAGTCAAGATTAATGTGGACCTTTTATGATATATGAAAGGGGGAGAGGTTTGAAATATGGTAGATATTCTTTTACAGGTGCGTAAATATCGCATCATCGTCGCTCTGCGGGGGATTCAGCCGAAGGATGTAACGGCTGCCGCCCGCGCCCTTTATGACGGAGGAATCCGTCTGCTGGAAATCACTTTTGACCAAGCGGACCCAAATACCGAAGCTAAGACCGCAGATGCCATTTCAGCCGTTCGCCGAGAATTTACCGATCGCATATTGGTCGGTGCCGGAACCGTCCTGACTCCTGACCAGGCTAAAGTGGCTGTGGAGGCCGGTGCAGAATACCTTCTGTCCCCGCATTTTGATCCCACCGTGGTTACAGCCGCCCGCGCACTGAATGTTCCTTCCATTCCCGGCGCTTTTACTCCGAGCGAGGTCGCGGCAGCCTGGGAGGCCGGAGCCTCTATGGTCAAGCTCTTCCCGGCGGGAAAGCTTGGTATCCCCTATCTAAAAGACATGGCGGCTCCTCTGGGACATATCCCGCTTTTGCCCATGGGAGGAGTGGATTTGGCCAACATGAACGACTATCTGGCTCTTTCAAACGTGACCGGTATTGGAATCGGCTCCGCAATCGTGAAACGTTCACTGATCGAGAAAGGCGACTTTGAAGGCCTATGCAAATTGGCGCGCAGCTTCACTGAAAAGCTGCCGCAGTAATGGAAAAGGAGAAAAGCTGATGGGCTCTTACATCATCACGATCGACAGCGGTACTACCAATACACGCGCCTTTCTCTGGAATGATGACCGCCGGGTAGTCGCCCGGGCAAAGCGGGAGGTCGGCGTGCGCAATACCGCCATCGACGGCAACAACAGGAAACTCAGGGAGGGCGTAAAGGATTGTATCCATGAAGTCCTGTCCAAGTCCGGACTCGGGGAATCTGACTTAAAGAGCGTATTGGCAAGCGGCATGATCTCATCCAACGTTGGGCTGGTGGAGATTCCCCATTGTGTGGCTCCTGTCGGTATCGGCGATTTGGCTGCCGCAGCGAAACAAGTATCTCTTCCCGAAGTCTGTTCCGTACCCATCACCTTTATTCCCGGCGTCAAAAATGCCGTTGAAACGGTTGACCTGACTAATTTCGAGTCTATGGATATTATGCGTGGTGAGGAAGTTGAGAGCGCCGCACTTATGGAAATATTCCCTCAGGGACGGGAATATCTGTTCTTACTGCCGGGCTCACACATGAAATTTGTTTCAGTGAATGCCGGTGGGAAAATCACCGGATGCCTTACCAGCATCAGCGGTGAATTGCTTTCCTGCATTACAAACGATACCATAATCGCAGATGCAGTCAATCGGAAATTTGCTTCTGCGGAAACCTATGACCGCCAAATGGTACTCTTGGGCTACGAGACCGCAAGGAAAACCGGTATAGGTCGGGCATGCTTTTCGGCCCGTATCCTTAGCCAATTTTCCGGGCAAAGCTCTGAGATGCTTTCAAATTACATTTTAGGTGTGGCTCTTCAGAGTGATGTGACCAGCATTCGGAGCTCTGGTGCCCTGACCGTCAGGCAACAGACCGAAGTGGTGATTGCGGGCAATATGCCCGTGCAGCAAGCTATATCGGATATTCTGGAATATGACGGTTACTTTCGGAACATTCACGCCTACATACCGCAATCCGACATCCCTCTTTCTGCTCTGGGTGCGTGGACTATCATGAATGTACATTGAGAACCTTGCTCTTTCGAACGGCGTTTTGGCGCTCCGGGTTATGCTTATGAAATGATTCCAATGTAGACGAGCAATCGACCGCAAAGCTGCTTCAGCGTACCTGTAGTACGGCTGGAGCAGCTTTCTCTTTAGTGGATAAACAGAATACACCAATTAATTTTAAATAAGTCATCAAAATTAATTGCAATATTAAGGAATTTGTGATTAAATAAATACAATCAAGGAAAAGAGGGGTTTACATGGATAGTAATCAATCGGCGGGGATGACGCAAAGTCTCTGCAAGGCCTTCGATATTTTGGCTTGCTTTTCCCCGGAGACTCCACAGCTCCGAGTCTCTGATTTTACTAAACGTCTTAATATCACTCAAAGCAATATTTCCCGTATTCTAAAAACCATGGTTGCTTACGAATTTGTGAGTTGGGATGAAGAGACCGGGTACTACCGTTTGGGAACCCGGATTATTACTCTTTCAAGTATTGCTCTCAACAGCATTGAACTTCGTAAGCAGGCGCTGCCTGAACTTTTTCTTTTGGAGCAGGAATACGGCGTAGGTGCCAATCTGGCTATTCGCAAAGGAACCGGAATGTATTATCTTGCTCATGTGGACAGCCGAAGTTCTCCGAGAATGTATACAATGATTGGATATACCAATCCCCTTCATTGTACTGCAATCGGAAAGGTACTACTGGCCTCTTTATCTGACGAAGAAATCAAGGAAATCATTAGAGAGGCCGAACTTCCAGCCTTTACACGCAACACCATTATCAGTGAAGATTTGCTTATGGAGCAGATCGGAAAGATACGCCTTCTCGGTTATGCCACAGAGTACGAGGAACACGCATTGGGAAGCGCTTGCATTGCCGCCCCCATTCGTGACTGTACTGGTAAGGTTATTGCAGGATTAAGCGTCTCCGGTCAGTACAGCCAGTGCAAACTTTTTGAACGCGAAGACGAGGTTGCCAGTATCGTCATCAATTCCGCAAATATTATTTCCCATAAAATGGGATATTTCTAAATTTCTAAGGTATCCTTCCTTTTAACGGTGTTGGTGGCGCCAAGCTTTCCTGCATTTCATTATAAAAAGATCTAAGTCAAAAAAATAATCATGAGGGAAACGGCTAAATGAAGCCGTTTCCCTCATCAATTAATATCATTTTATAAAGCGAAATGAGTAAATAATATCGAAAAATAGTACTCAAATTCAGGTAGACCGCAAGGTCTCGTGGGTTCCAATCCCACCGTTTTCGCCACAAACCCGCATAAACAGTGTGTTTATGCGGGTTTTCTTTTGCTGAAACACTCAGGAAACAGCTTCGTCTAAGGTCTAAGGAATTTATTAAAAAGTTTCCTCCTGCTGCACGCGCAGTGTCCACAAAGTGCTGTTTGAACGATCTTCAATCATGTCGTAAGTGATAATTTCCCCTTTTCTGATGTCCCGGATTGCCACATTGCCGGTAATCATATGGCCGGGGACTGCGCTTGCGGGTGCACGTCGGGTAGCCGGAATAATCATAGCTTTCAGCTTCAGGTCATGGTCGTTGCCAAGCGGCTCACCAGCCTTGATATCACGCTCGGCACGTTTTACCAAATCAAAGTAAGGTCTATATTCCAGCGTACCGGTATCCAGCCCAAGCAGCGCCGCGGAAAGGATCGTAGTCGACACTTCAACGCCGCAAAGATGGTATGGACGGTAGATGACTGCTGTAGAGCAATCGTAGTTCGGAATCTGGCCTTTGGTGGTCAAAATATAGTTTGAGTAGGCGTTATCACAGCGCACGACCATATATACGCCGCCGCCCATGCCGGATTCATCCGGCCGGCGTAAGTTTGTGTGTACATCAATAACGCCCTCGCCTTCATAAATGCCCTTATTCTTTTTGGCACAGTAGGCGACCGGAAGTTCGGTGATGCGCAGCGCCGCGTCGGTCAGATCCGGACAAGCGGGACGCATGCCGGTAGCGTTTGCGACCATGGTCATTTCACACAGGTCAAATGCGCCGGCCCCGGGAAGATCTTTCAAAAGTTCGGCGCGCTTTGCAACATATTCTTCCGCTTTCCCTTCCGGAATCATGCGGAAATACTTCATATCTTCTGGAGCAATGTGGGTAACATAATCATCGTGCACGGTGATGCCGTCGGCCTTGATCGAAACAGTGCCGGACTCTTCGTCCAGAATAAATTCACCGTCCCGGGCTTTGCCGGCGCTGATGACCGTTAAGCCGATGGTGCGCGCCCATTCTACCATTGCCATCAGCAGAGCGGGCTGATCGCCATCAACGGGAGAATAAACAACGCCGTTGTCCTTTGCCAGTTTCTTCAGAATGGGCCCGACTACGCTGTCCATTTCTTTACTGATAGCGGCAACGCATTTGCCTTTGCGAATCGCATTCAGGCAGTTGGCCGCGCCGGCTTCGGGTACGCCTGTCCCTTCGCAAATTACACGGATAGACGGGATGTCCATAAGCATTTCACTGCTGTCGGTATAAATATAGTTGCCGGCTGCTATCAGTCGCTGCGCCTCGTCGGCGTCAGCCGTATAAAAAATTTTGTTCTCCGGAATACCGGCCTTCAGAAACGCGCTTTTGGCACTCTCCAGATTTAAGTCGACTACGACGGGAACCCGCAGATGCGGGGTATACAACTGCTGGGTCACAACAGCGGTACCAAAATGGCCGGCGCCGATAATGGCAGCCTGAACTTCTTCGCCCTTGTGTTGCTGGAACAGGTGATGATAAAGCATAGATATCCTCCTTTGAATCTGTGTGGAAACATTTTTCCTTTTCTTATTAACACAGCAAAAATCGTGCCAGCCAATGCGATTCCATAAAAATATATCGTATGAGTTAAAAATCCAGAAGAATCCACAATCAAATTCCGAATGAATTGTGAAAATCCCCAATCTTTTGATACAGGCGGATTCCGCAGTTGACACCGGTGTCCTGCCCGCCTAAACTTGGGGTGTTGCAACAAATTGTTTCAACAGTAAAGGAGAAGCCATGATCCGTTTATTATTTTTTGCCCCTTATCCCGAGATGAAAGAGCGTCTTGAGCGGGTTTTAAGAGCCCATCCGGAAGCCGCCCGGCTGGAAGCAACGATAGCGCTGAATACCGTAGATCAGACGCCGGAGGTCGAAGAGGGCCGGTTTGACGTGGTGATCGCACGCGGCTATACGGCGCTGAAAATCCAGAAACTGTACCCCGCACAGCCGTTTGTAGAACTGTCGATTTCGGGTTATGATATCGTACAGGCGATTGCAAGATGTACGGAACAGTACCATCCTAAAAAAATTGCAATCTGCGGCTTTTTTTCCGAGCTGTACGAGGTTGAAGAGATCGCGCGGCTGTTTCATGTGGAAGCAAAAGTCTACCTGACCAAAAGCCACACCGAGTTGGATACTACGCTGCGCAGCGCAAAAAACAGCGGCTGTGAGGCGGTGATTGGCGGTTATTTTATAGCACAAGCTGCCAAGACGCTGGGGATGCACGCTACGGTGATCCGCGCCGGTGAAGACAACCTCCTGCACGCGGTAAACGCGGCTATCAGTATGGCGGATTCCATGCGCGCCGAACGTGTGCGTGCCGAGACCTATAAAACGATCATTTATGCTTCGCGTGACGGGGTTCTGTTTGTAGACGACCAGGGCGTGATCCAGGTGCGGAACCATGTCGTGCGCGATATGCTGGGTGGCAACGTCAGTTTGCTTTACCGGCCGCTGTCCGAAAAGCTTCCTTTTCTTTGCCAGACATACCGCCGCGTTTTAAAAACGGGACAGGCCGAGCAGAATGAACTGCATAAACTGGGAGGGGGCAGGCTGACGGTTGCATGCAGCTTTTCCCCTGTGATTGTACATCAAAGCGTGAGCGGTGTTGTTATCACCGTATCGGATATCACGGTTATCCAGGAACTGGAGGGGCAGATTCGCCGCAAGCTCAGCAGCAAAGGCCTTTATGCGAAATATACATTTGACGATATCCTCCACAAATCTAAAGTAATGGACGAGACGATCCGCATCGCAAAACGTTATGCGGCCACCTCGTCAAACATTATTATTGTTGGAGAAACGGGAACCGGTAAAGAGCTGTTTGCGCAGAGCATTCACAATGCCAGCCCGCGCCGCCGGGGCCCTTTTGTTGCGGTCAACTGTGCCGCTCTTCCGGAAAATCTGCTGGAAAGCGAGCTGTTCGGCTATGTGGAGGGGGCGTTTACCGGTAGTGGAAAAGGCGGCAAAATCGGGCTGTTTGAACAGGCGCACAACGGCACGATCTTTTTGGACGAGATTGGCGAGATTTCGCTTTCCATGCAGATAAAACTGCTGCGCGTGCTGCAGGAGCATGAGATTCGCCGCCTTGGCGACGATAAGGTGGTCTCTGTGAGTGTACGTGTTATCACCGCCACTAACAAGAACCTGCGCGAGATGGTTCGGCAGGGGCTGTTTCGGCATGACCTTTTATATCGGCTGGACGTTCTGCGTGTATTTTTGCCGCCGCTGCGGGAGCGTGCCGGTGATGCGGCGCTGCTGTTCCAAAATCAGCTCCGGCAGCTGGCGCAGGAGAACAATATGCCTGCTCCTCAGATCGAGAAAGGTGCGCTGGCTGCTTTGCATGGATATCCGTTTGAGGGGAATGTACGCGAACTTTGTAATCTGGCTGAACGGGTCTTTGTACGCTGTGAAAACAACTGCGTTGCCTGCGGCGATGTCCAAAAGGCCCTGCATATTGAAGATGTGCCGGTACCGCGCCTGATACCTGAAAAAAAGCCGGGGCCTGTGATATCGGCCGGCGGTTCAGATGCCGGCGAGGAAGAACTTATCCGCAGGGCGCTGGAGCAGTCGGGATACAACCGCAGCCGGGCCGCCGCACTGCTCGGATGCGACCGTACAACCCTCTGGCGCAAAATGCAGAAATATCCGGATCTGTGCAAAAAATAAAGCGTTGCAGGTGTTGCATCGTTGCAACATGTTGCGTTCGAATGACATGCCGGAAGAAGGAAAAGAAATATTGTGAAATGAGAGAAGAAAAGAAGACTGTTTCTGGAAATATATCGATCTATCTTCGCCGATTAGACAAGTTTGGCAGAAAATGATTATCTAATTTTATCAAAATTATTCACTAAAATAAAATAAGTGGAGAATTTGCGGAACGTGGCACGATATTTGCTGCTTGTTTTATAGAATGCATTTTCCGGAATGGCAGATGCAAAAAACAAATGAGCAGGAGGATTCGCTTATGTCTACGGCGTACATTTTGGTTTCCTTTGCACTGGTCATCGTACTGATGATCGTCTTGATCTCCAAGTTCCATGTCCATCCAGGCATCGGTATTCTGGTCTCTTCCATCATTCTTGCAATCGCACTCGGTTATAATTGGTCGGATATTGAGGGCAATATCAACTCCGGCTTCTCCGGTACGATCAAAAGCGTGGCCATCGTTATATTTCTGGGCTGTATCCTTGGCACCGTACTTGAAAAGACAGGTGCTGCCGTTCGCATTACAAAATGGGCGATTGACCTTGTCGGCGAGAAGAATATCATCTGGGCAATTGCCATTTCATCTTTCATTCTCGGCATTCCCATCTTTGCTGACAGCGTGGTAATCCTGCTGATCCCGATCGTTTCTCTGCTGGCCGTCAAGACCAACAAATCTATGATGAGTTACGGCACGGCGCTGTACCTTGGCGCTCTCACGACCGCTTCGCTGGTTCCGCCTACTCCGGGCCCCGTTTCCGCCGCGGCTCTGCTGGGTGTGCCGCTTGGCCAGGCAATTCTGTGGGGCGCTTTGATCTCGGTTCCCAGCGTCATCGGTGCTACCCTTTACTGCAAGACTTTAAAAGATCCTGTCCTTCCGAAGCAGGAATATGTTCTTGCCGCGCAAAACACGGATGAAGCAAAACTGCCCGGCCTGACCCAGTCTCTGATGCCGATCCTTCTTCCGCTGATCCTGATTGGTATCAGCACGGTGTCAACTCTTCTTTCCCCTGAAAGCGGTTTTACAAATGTGATGGCGTTTTTAGGCAGCCCGCTGGCAGCGCTTTTTGCAGGATGCCTGATGTCTCTGGTTCTCACAGGACCAAAGTGGAAGACTAAAGAAGTGCTTAATAACTGGGTCGAGGAAGCGTGTCACAGTGCCGCGATGCCGATTATCGTTACCGGCATGGGAGGCGCGCTTGCCTGGTTTGTGAAAGACTGCGGCGTTGCGGATACGGTTGCGGACGCAGTTGCGGGCTCCGGTTTTCCCGCAATCCTGATCCCGATTATCATTGCAATGCTGATCCATGTCATCACTGGCTCAAATGCTCTGGCGGTTATGACAGCCGCAGCGTTGGTCGAGCCCATGCTTTCCACACTGGGAATCTCCCCCCTTGCGGCCTTCCTCGCCTGCGGCACCGGTGCTCTGATGTTTAAACATACCAATTCCTCCGGCTTCTGGGTCACGGTTTCGATGTCCAATATGGATGTAAAGCAGGGCATCCGCGCTGTCGGCGGAGCGTCCACCGTTTCCGGTTTTATCGGCGCGGCGCTGACCTGTCTCCTGTGGGCTTTCCATGTGATCTGAGTTTTCAAAACACCGGACACCCAACCGTATCTTTTTGCAAGAGCGGTATTCCATGAAAAAGAAAGTAGGTATATAATGAAAAAGTATATGACAAGGGCGGCCCGTCTGAACGGGCCGTACGACATTGAACTGATTGAACGGGAACTGGTATGCGGGGAAGATGACATCATTGTCAAAAATCACCGTATGGGCATCTGCGGTTCCGATAAGAGCTTTTACCGTGGCAGCATGCCGCCGCAGACAGCGGAGTTTCGCCAGCCTCCCGAGTTTCCGTTTCTGCTGGGCCATGAAAGCGGCGGTACAGTCGTGGCGGTGGGCAGCCGCGTTTCGGATTATAAAGTGGGCGATCAGGTCATGGCATTTGGATGGAACAATAATTTTGCCGAGTATTTCTGTGCAAAAAGCTTTCAGCTTCAGCCAGTCCCTTTTGATCTGGACATGGATATCGCTTCTCTGGGCGAACCGATCGCCTGCGCAATGTATTCCGGCCTGAACTGCGGCGTCAATCTGGGTGATTTCGTCGTGGTGATGGGCGGCGGCTTTGCGGGGCAGATCATTGCGCAGTGCGCCAAAAAGAAGGGTGCGGCCTGCGTGGTCGTCGTAGACGTTTTGGAGGGAAAACTCAAGCTTGCAAAGCAGCTTGGAGCGGACGAGGTCATCCGTCTCGGCGAGGAAGATCCCGTCGAAAAGGTCAAAAAGATGACCGGCGGTATCGGCGCGGACGTCGTCGTTGAGGCGGCCGGAACCGCGGATTCCTTCAATGCAGCGACGGCAATGCTCAAACACAACGGTAAATTTGTGTTCTACAGCTGGGTCACGCAGCCGGTCACGCTGAATGTCAGCCGCTGGCATGACGATGGGATGGAATTTATCAATACCTGCCTTGTACACCATACCTGGCAGCAGCGCTATGTATGGTGCCCCGAGGCCCTGCGCCCCGTGGCTCAGGGGATGATCCAGATTAAACCGCTGATCACCAACGAATTTAAGCTCGACGACATCAAGGCCGGCTTTGACCTGGCTGACAAGGACGATACGGCGATCAAAATCTGCTTCCGTCCGTAAGCAAAACCATACGAAGGAGGCATCGGTCATTGTGATTTTAGGATGCATTGCAGATGATTTTACCGGAGCGGGCGATATCGCGTCATTTTTTGCGAAAGGCGGTATGCGCACCCGGCTGTATAACGGTGTGCCGCAGGATACATGTGAGGCAAATTTCGATGCGGCTGTAATCGCGCTCAAGACCCGCACGCAGGAGACCGTTTCCGCAGTGGAAGACAGTTTAACTGCGCTGAAATGGCTGCATGAACAGGGTGCAAAGCGCTTTTATGTCAAGTATTGCTCGACTTTCGATTCTACGCCAAGGGGAAATATCGGCCCGATCTGCGATGCATCGATGGAGTTTTTGCAGGCACCCTATACCGTGCTTTGCCCTGCACTTCCAGTAAATGGACGGGTGGTGCGGGGCGGCCGCTTGTTTGTAAACGGTGTACCGCTGGAACAAAGTCCGATGAAAAACCATCCGCTGACACCGATGTGGGCGAGTTCGATCGAAGAACTGATGGCGCCGCAAAGCAAATATCCCTGCCGTACCATTGGCCGTGCTTACGGCAACGCCTTGCCTAGATTGGAAGCAGCTCATGGCTATTATGTGCCGGACATGGAAACAGACGCCGATGCGGATGCGATCGTCGCCTGCTTTGGAGGGCTTCGCCTGCTTACGGGCGGAAGCGGTATCGCGGAGCCTCTTGCACGGATTCTGATGGAGGACCGTGTGGTTTCCCATCCCGATGCCGGAACCGACGGGCCCGCACTTCTGCTGGCGGGCAGCTGCAGCGTGGCCACGCGGGAGCAAATTGAAAATTACCGCGCTGCGGGCGGGGCTTGCCTGAAACTTGACCCGATGGCGCTGCTGGATGGAACGACCAATGCAAAAGAACTATGGAGGCAGGCAAAAGACTGCCTCGGGGAATCCGTTTTGATTTACAGCAGCGATACACCTGAAAATGTCCGAAAAATGCAGTCTCACGGTCAGGAAAAGGTGGCTGTGCTGCTGGAAAATACGTTTGCACAATTAGCTTGTCTTGCCGCACAGGATGGTATCCGGCGCGTGATCGTTGCAGGTGGCGAAACGGGCGGTGCCGTGACACGTCAGCTGGGGTTTAACGCGTATGAAATCGGCCAAAGCATTGCACCGGGCGTGCCGGTCATGACGCCGGTTGCCGACCCATCGCTGAGGCTGGTGCTGAAGTCAGGAAACTTCGGCCAGCCGGATTTTTTCCGGCGCGCGCTGGACAGAACCTGCCGCAAAAAGAAAGGTGAAGATTTATGACAGATGTTGAAATGCTTTGCGCGGAGGCTTGCCGGATTGCACACTCTCTTTATGCCCGCGGAAAAACTTCGGGCAGCAGCGCCAATCTGAGTTTCCGTATCGGTGACCAGGTGTACATTACGGCAGGCGGAAGCTGTTTCGAAACACTGTGCCCGGAGGATTATTCCTGCCTGAATCTGCAGGGAGATCTTCTTACGGGGCCCAGACCCAGCAAGGAATGGCCGCTGCATCTCAGCGTATATGCGGCGCGTCCGCAGACCGGCGCGGTAATCCATGTCCATAGTACCTACTCTGTCCTGTGGAGCTGTGTGCCGGGACTCGCCCAAGAGGACTGCGTACCGCCGAACACGCCCTATCTGCGTATGAAGGTGGGTAAAGTAAATTTGGTGAACTATGCAAAACCCGGAAGCCGGGAACTGTTTGATGCATTTGCAGAGCAGGCTTTCCGCGCCGACGCGTGGCTGTTGCGCAGGCATGGCCCGGTTGTTCCGGGAGAAACGCTGACGCAGGCTTATTATGGGCTGGAGGAACTGGAGGAAAGCTGCCGTATTGCCTGGGAGCTGCGGAATGCCGGGATTACTTTGGAATAAGAGGCGGAGGGATTGTGATGATCGCCAACGCTGTTTACAGTGTGGCCGAAATGCTTGTGGTGATGGCCGTAGGGTTTTTCATCGCATGCAGCAGATTTTATCGGGAAGCCCGGGCTGAACAGGTGCTGAACAAATATCTGTCGGCAGTGGCGATCCCGATCTATCTTTTTTACAACGTGTTGTCGGCATTCTCAACCCGCACCGAATTGCTTGTTACGCTGGCGGGGCTGTTTGTTCCGATAGCGGTGATTCTTGCGCAATATCTGGCCGGTTTCGCATTATGCAGGGTCTTGCGCGTACAGGCGGGGCGGCAGGGCGCGTTTATTGATGCCTGCGCGTTGTCGAATATCGTATTTCTGGGCTTTCCTGTTGTTACAAGCGTGTTTGGCGAAAAGGTCATTCCGGATGGGATGGTCTTCTATATTGCCAACACCCTGCTGTTCTGGACGCTTGGCACCTATTTGCTGCGCGTGGACGGCGGGCAGAAAAAGGGGTTCTTTCGAAAAGAAAATTTAATCCGCATTTTCTCGCCCGCGATGATCGGGCTTCTGGCAGGGGTGGCAGTACGCCTGACCGGTTTGCCGCTGCCGGATTTTTTGGCTGCATCTATAAAAAACATCTCGGCTACCTGTCCTCCGCTTGGGCTTATGTTCGTCGGCGCGTCCATCCGCAGCGCAAAGCCTCTCAAGGAGGGATTCCTGCGGGATATCGTAGTGCTGTTTGCCGCGCGGTATCTTGTAATGCCGGTACTGCTGGGACTTATCTTTTTTGTGCTGCCCATCAGTGTACAAAGCCGACAAGTGTTTTATATTCTTGCGCTGATGCCCGCAATGACTCAGCTTGGCATCATGGCGCACAGTTATCACAGCGATTCGGAATTCACCGGCGCATGGATTGCGATTTCATCCGTAATCGGCGTTGTCACCATTCCGGTCTTTGCGTGGCTGCTGCAGAATGTATTTATTTATAATTAAATTTTTTGAGCTAGAAGTTCTCTATATAACCCCGGAGCAATCCCTCTCCACAAACTTAGTGCGTATGTTTTCAGAAAAATGAAAATATACATCAGATTATTATTTCCCGCCATGGATGTTAATGTCTTAAAGATAATGGTAGCTCTTCATTATAAGACCACTTGATATGAAAATGGTTACAAGTTCAGCAAGTGGAAATGCCACCCAAACCCCAATTACACCAAAATATTGGGGAGAGTCAGTAAGGTAGAAATGATCGCTGATACCTTTCAGACTTTCGTAATCTTTTCTGCCATAATTGTAGCTGATGACTGAAGACCATTAAAAGCGGACGGCATGCGGCTCCCCGGGTGAAGCGGTTTATCTCGGTGCCTTGAAAACAGAAAAGGAGATGGAATCTCTCAAAGGTGGAATAGAGAAATATAAGGACGAGTGCAAAAAGATACAGGCCAATCTGAAACGGCTTTTGGATGAAACGAAGGATAAACAGCCCAGGATCTAGAACAGCTTGAGAAGAGCAGGCAGCAGTTTAAATCTGAAAAGAGCCAGGTAAGTGACCGGGTTCAAACTGTTGGGATAAGACTAAGTACAAATAAGAAAACAAGCATCTCTTTCTTTAGCTGTCCATATATCACCATTCGCCGATACTTTAGTGAAAAAACAATATCATATTGACATCTCTATGTCGTATGTTCTAGACTTTTTATGTCTTTCTCTTTCATGAGAAGACCTCCCTGCTATTTTTGATGCGGTTGGCCTAACCTTCATCTATTCCAGCAGGGTTCTTTTATCCGGCTAAAGCCATCGTCGATTCCCCCGGCTAAATCGGTGCATTTTTTCGATTAGACATCAAGAAAATCGCCTGCAGATTTTTGCTGCAGACGATTTTCGCATTTTTAAAAGAAGTAAACTGCCTCTATTTGTTAACAACATTGATAGGTTTACCCGCAAGGAACTGCCGCAGGTTGTCGACAGCGATATCCATCAACCGCTGGCGGCTCTCCTTCGGAGCCCATGAGATATGCGGCGTGATGATACAGTTCTTTGCGGTCAACAGCGGGTTGTCACCTTTGATTGGTTCCATTGAGACCACATCGAGTCCCGCCGCGTAGACCTTGCCGCTGTTCAGCGCGTCCGCGAGGTCCTGTTCTACGATCAGCGGACCGCGTGAGTTGTTCAGGATAATGACCCCGGTTTTCATCTTCGCAATGTTCGCCTTGTTGACGATGCCCTCGGTCTCCGGGAAGAGCGGACAGTGCAATGCAATCACATCCGACTGTGCGAGCAGTTCGTCAAGGCTTACATATTCGGCGATCGCCTCGCCGGATCCATTCGGGTAGGAGTCGTAGGCGATGACCCTCATACCGAGTGCCTTTGCGATGCGTCCGGTCGCCTGGCCGATGCGGCCAAATCCGATGACGCCGATCGTTTTATGCGCAAGCTCAATCAGCGGGTAATCCCAGAAGCACCAGTCGTCGTTATGTTCCCAGCGGCCTTCGTGGACCGCCTCGTTGTGATGGCCGATGTGGTGACAGATCTCGAGCAGCAACGCGATTGCGAACTGTCCGACCGCGTCAGTTCCGTAGGTCGGGATGTTGCAGACCGGGATACCTTTCTCCTTCGCGGCAGCGACATCGACGACGTTATAGCCAGTGGCAAGAACGCCGATGAACTTCACGTTCGGACATTTTCCAAGCGTCTCACGGGAAACCGGGGTTTTGTTGGTATAAACCGCGTTGGCGTCTCCGATGCGCTCCACGATTTTATCCGCAGGCGTGCGGTCGTAGACGGTCAGCTCACCGAGCGCTTCCAGCTCGTTCCAACTAAGGTCGCCCGGGTTTTCGGTGTAGCCATCCAGTATTACGATCTTCATTTGTGCAGTCTCCTTTTTAATGTGTATTCCCAGTTCATCCGCTGAACCGAACCGCTCTATCGGCCATCTCGGCTGAACTGTTGAATCATCCTCTTTTGCTCTTTGTATTTTCCAAATAGGACAGCAATCCGCCCGCATCAATCATTTTTTGAATAAAGGGAGGAAAACCGCCTGAAAAATAGGATTTGTTCTGCGTCAGATTCTTAATCTCTCCGGTTTTCAGATCGACCTGAATATGATCGCCTGCCTGTATTTCCCGCGCTGCCGCAGGTGATTCTAAAATCGGAAGCCCAATATTGATTGCGTTTCGATAAAAAATACGCGCAAAAGAAGCCGCGATTACGCAGGATATTCCGCTGGCTTTGATTGCAGTAGGCGCATGCTCCCGCGAAGAGCCACAGCCAAAATTTTCTCCGCCTACTATTAGATCGCCCGAACGGACCGTGCTTGCGAACGAAGCATCAATATCCTCCATGCAATGCGCGGCAAGGTCCTCATGCCGGTACAGCGCCAGATAGCGTGCAGGCAAAATCACGTCCGTGTCAACGTTATCTCCATATTTAAAAACTTTGTTTCCCATATCACACCTCCGACGGAATTGCGATTACACCGCTCAGTGCGGACGCGGCGGCAACAGCCGGGCTTGCAAGATAGATTTCCGAATCCTTGGTTCCCATCCGCCCGACAAAATTGCGGTTCGTGGTGGAAACACAGCGTTCCCCATCCGCCAAAACGCCCACGTGTCCACCATTGCAGGGACCGCAGGTAGGCATGCTGACCGTTGCGCCTGCCCGGACAAAGCATTCGAGCAGTCCCTCCTGCATTGCCTGCAAATAAATCTGCGGCGTTGCCGGAATGATAATGCAGCGCACATGGGAGGCAACATGCTTGCCGCGCAGAATCTGCGCCGCCTGCCTCAAGTCGGAAATATGTCCGTTGGTACAGCATCCGATAACCACCTGATCAATATGCAGTCCTGCATAGTTCGCCGCAGCGTTCACGTTGGACGGAAGATGCGGCGCGGCAACAAGCGGCTCAAGTTTGGACAGCTCGATCTCCACCACTCTGGAATATTCGGCGTCTTCGTCCGCGTATACCGGTTCGTAGTCCCGGCTGACGCGGCCGCTGAGATATTCTTTTGTGACCTCATCCACTGGGAAAATCCCGTTTTTGGCGCCTGCCTCGATCGCCATATTGCAGACCGTAAACCGATCGTCGATAGAGACGAACGGGAGTGCATCGCCGGAAAACTCGATCGACTGGTAACGCGCGCCGTCCACGCCGATTAGGCCGATCAAATGCAAAATAACATCCTTCCCACTTACAAACGGCCGGAATTTTCCAGTCAGATTCACCCGGATCGCGGATGGCACCTTGAACCAGTTCTTACCGGCGTACATCCCCGCCGCCATATCGGTGCTGCCGATTCCGGTGGAGAATGCCCCCAGCGCGCCATAGGTGCAGGTATGGGAATCTGCGCCGATAATCAGTTCTCCCGGCGCTACAAACCCTTGTTCCGGCAGCAGCGCGTGCTCGATTCCCATGTGTCCGCCGTCATAAAAATTCCGGATTCCCATCTTCTGTGCAAATTTCCGTACCAGCGCGCAGTTTTTGGCGGCCTGGATATCCTTGTTCGGCGCAAAATGATCCATTACCAGAACGATTTTCTCCGGGTTGAATACGCTGTTCAGATGATGCTTCTCCATCTCCTGAATGGCAATCGGCGTCGTTACGTCGCTGCCCATCACCAGATCGAGCCTCGCATTAACGAGTTCCCCCGCTGCCACGCTTTCACGCCCGCAGTGCTTTGCAAAGATCTTCTGAGTCATTGTCATGCCCACAAAAAACACCTCGGTTTTAAAGAATCGGGGCTCCGCCCCAATCCGACGCGGAGCCCCTGAAGATCAGTTTTGATCGTGTTTTTTAAACTCGTCGACCTTGTAACGCTGCTCCATCTCCATCAGCTCCGGCATGCCAACGATATTGGTGAATTCGTCGAACTTTGTCATGTTGTCTTCCATAAAGTAACGGGTCGTATGCTTTTCTTTCAAGTCCTTGAACAGGCGCTGTACAGCTTTGGCGGCAACAAATACCGAACTGGTCGGGTAGATCACAATATTAAAGCCCAGCGACTGAATCTCCTCGGTGAGCAGCATTGGGGTCTTTCCAAATTCGACCTGGTTGGCAAATTTATAAACGCCTTTTATGGAACCGACCAGCTTCATCTCTTCCTGGCTGCGCAGGGCATCCGCATAGACAATATCCGCTCCGGCATCCCTGTAAGCTTCCAAACGCTTGAGCGCTTCGTCGATTCCGTGGGTCGCGCGGGAATCGGTGCGGGCAATAATCAGCATATTTTCCCGCGCTTCCACCGCCGCGCGGATTTTCTCGATATGCTCCTCCATCGGAATAACTGCTTTATTCTCCATATGTCCACAACGTTTCGGGAACACCTGGTCCTCCAGATGGACCGCCGCCATTCCCGCACGCTCAAATTCCCGGACGGTACGCTGTACGTTCAACGGATTGCCGTAGCCGGTGTCAATATCTCCGATCAGCGGAATATCAACCACTGCGTTCATGTTGGCGCAGATGGTGGACATCTCGTTCATGGTCATCAGGCCGTAATCCGGCAGCCCCAAAAAGGACCCCGCCGCGCCGTAACCGGTCATAAAGCCCGCTTCAAATCCTGCCTGTTCCACCAGACGCGCCGTAAGGGCGTCATAGCAGCCCGGCGCAACAATGATTTCCGGATTTTTGAGACGCTCCCGCAGGAGTTTCGCCCCATTCAGACCTTTTGTTTTCATATGTATTTCGTCCTTTCAAACTCACTTCAATCCAGAACCGTTCTGGGCACATAGACGTAGCCTTCCATGATGCGGCGTGCCGTGCGCCCGAAAACCGCGCGGACGATCCGGCCGTTCTCACGGGTGACGTTGCACTCGATAATTCCGCTGGGATGGCCGATACGAACGGTATAATCGTCCCCTTTGTCCCCCATAAGCTGCTGCACAACCGTTCCGGGGGTCATTGCCGCGCAACCGGTACATACCGTTGCGGTACCGGAATAGGTTTTATGCATAATTCCCATGAACATATCGCGAGAGACAAAATCGATTTCCGACGGTTCAATACGCTTTCCATCGGTGTAGCCCCGGTATGCCTGCGGTTTGGAAACGAATGCTACCATTGGGACTGCGCGCACTTTTTCATGTGCGGTCGCCCGATCAGCGATTCCCATTTTCTCCGCTGCAATACAGCGGATATGTTCCAGCAATTCGAGCATCTTTGGATCACTGTCGATTTCATTCGGGCTTTCCGTCCCGACAAGCCCCAGATCCTGCGCCCGGACGAACACCATCGGGCTGCCCGCATCCAGCATTGAGACTGTGAGCGGTCCGAATCCATCTATCTGGATTGTATCGATCGGATTCCCGGTGGGGAGGAGCCTGCCGGTCTTTGCACCGATCGTCCCTGCCATATTTAAGCCGATACGGGCACCCGTTCCAGGTACGCCATGGATCTTATATTCGCCAACCTCCTGCGGTCCCTTGTCATCCACCGGAACCTCCGCAATGAACACTTTATCAGTGTTAGTGTTATAGATACGCACAGTAGTAACCGGCTGCTGCGCCTGCACCAGGCCCTCCGTAATCGCAAAAGGACCAACTCCGGAAGAAATATTGCCGCAGTTGCTGGAATAATCCACGAATGCACTGTGGATATCCACCTGACCAAACGTGTACTCCACATCCGCGTCTGGCCGGTTGGACCGGTTGATGATCGCCAGCTTACTGGTGAGTGGATCCGCGCCGCCCAGACCGTCGATCTGGCGGGTATCAGGGCTGCCGAAAATTGACAGAATCACCGCATCCCGCTTTGCGGGGTCGCACGGTAAATCATTGCCTTTCAGAAAAATACCCTTGCTCGTTCCGCCGCGCATGATCACGCAGGGAATACGTTCCATTGCCGGATGATACATAAAAACCACTTCCCTTCTTTTTGCTGCTCAGTTCAATTTTATGCAGCCATTGATGGGAGCCATGTAATAATATTCGGGCAAGCCATCAATAAAATTAAAAATGCCGTAGCTAATATGAGATAAATGAGCAGATGTTTATTACAAACTATTTCGATTCCAACCTTACGCAATCCAGCTGCAACATATAGATTCAAACCTACTGGCGGTGTGCACAAACCGATTCCCAAATTGATAATCATGACGACCCCAAATACTACTGAACTGATGCCATAATCGTTCAAAACGTTGGCAAAAATCGGTGCAAGGATCATAACTGCAGGAACGGTGTCCATAAAAGTTCCGACAAAGAGCAACAGAACCGTGACCAGAATCCAGAATGTAAGCTGGTTTCCAGCAATACCAATGATCCATTTTGCAATGGAAGTCGTCACATTTTCGCGGGTCAATACATATGCAAAAGCCGTTGCAGCGCATACAATAAACATGATGACGCAGCTGGTCTTTACGGAACCGCGCAGAATATCGATAATTTTTTTCAGATCCAACTCCCTGTAAACGAAAGTTCCAACTACAGCGCCATAAAGGGTTGCTACCGCAGCCGCTTCCGTAGGAGTAAAAATCCCACCGTAAATACCCCCTAGAATAATTACTGGCATCAGCAGAGCCCACACTGCGTCTTTAAAAGATTGCCAGACTTTACGCAAAGAAAATTTATGGATAACGATCTCATTTTTATGTTTGAATCCATATACTACAGAATAAATTGCCATTCCAAGCGCCAGAATAATTCCTGGAAAAATACCGCCAAGGAACACATCTGTGACAGAAATGCCAACCGCCATTCCATAGATGACCATTGGAATGCTAGGCGGAATAATGATCCCTAAAAAGCCAGCCGAAGCGCAGGTTGCCAATGCGAACCGTTCCGGATAACCTTCTCGGATCATAATCGGTACCATAATTGCTCCGATCGCGGCAACTGTCGCCGCAGAGGATCCGGAAATCGCTCCAAAAAAAGCAGAGGCGACAAATGCTGTAATTGCAAGTCCACCCGGAAGCCATCCTAAAATAGAACTGCCAAAGTCGACCAGCCGTTTTGCAACGCCGCCCTTTTCCAACAATCCCCCCGCAATCATAAAAAATGGAATTGCCATCAAACTATAGGAATCAGCAGCCGTAAAAAACTTTTGTGCAACCACCATAGGTGTAATATTTGTAAAACAAAATAAATAGACAAAAGAAGAAAACGCAAGCGATACCGCAACCGGAACTCCAACAATTAGTAAACATATAAAAATCACAAACAAAACAATCGCTGTTGAACTCATTTTTCCACCTCCTCATGCGTGGGGAACCCCTTTTCCGTCATAGGAAGAATGATTTTAATAATCTGTTCAATTGTGGCCAAAAGGAATCCTGCATAGATCACACCATAAATCATGTACATTGGCAGTTTCAACGCAGGCGAGGTTTGATTTCCTGCAAAGGTTTTTGCCATAAACAGATAAGTCGAATACAAAATTGCAAGATATGCAATCAGCGTGATGATATCTGAAAATAACCGTACAGATTTCTTAGATTGTTTGGGAAGAAGATTGATAAAAATATCCACACCTAAATGCGCATTCTCACGTACCGCAATACTCATTCCAAAAAAGATTCCCGTGATCATCATGTATCGGGCGCTTTCTTCCGTCCACAAAAGCGGCAGATGCAACAGATACCGGTATATAATGGTGATGAGCACGAAAATAAACATTGCCAGAAAGCTGAGAAGTGCCACGGTTGATTCGACCATATCAAAGGAGCGGCTGATCCGGCGAAGCAAATTCTTTTTTTCGTTGCCTTTCATAACAACCTCCAACTCGAAGTTCAGTGAGTTGATTCAATTTCGTCGACTGTAGGAAACCTTTATCTACAGCCGGCAAATTGAATCGCATATGCCTCATTTTGATTCCTTACGCTTATTGTACAATTATCCGCCTATAATGCTCTGAATCTGATCGATATCGTTTTGTTCGACACTGCTTCCAATGAATTGCGGCCACACTTTTTCCTGCATCAGCTTTTTCATCTCTGCGATTTGTGTATCATCAAATTTTATAATCTCAGTACCGGCTTTCTCCATTTCAACCAGTGCAGTATCCTCCATATCCGAAACAAGTGAACGCTCATATAGTGCAACTTCCTGCGCTGCATCCCTTAAGATTTGCTGATATTCAGCCGGTAATGAATCATAGGTCGCTTTACTCATGATCAGCGGCGTAGGGCTATAAATCATATTTGCTATCGTAAAATATTTTGCAATTGTGTGAATATTGGAACTATAAATGGTCGCTATCGGGTTCGACGTACCATCTACCGTACCATTCTGAATCGAAGTAAATACTTCACTCCAGGCCATCGGAACCGGGTTAATTCCAAGTGCCGACATCGTTGCCATGAATACATTATTTTCCATAACACGGATGGACAGGCCATCATAATCTTTAATTTCTTTGATCGACCGATTGCTGTTAATAACATCAAAATATCCGCATTCCCAGAAAGCCAACCCAATCATATCCACTGATTCCAACGTATCCATTTTGTTTTTGCCCCACTCGCCATCCAATGCTTTATATGCTTCATCTTTAGAAGCAAACAGGTATGGCAAATCGAATACAGTAAACCCTTCTATAAAATTAGCGAGCGGCGCAGTCGCTCCAAGCGCTAAATCAACAGTTCCAAGCTGGCAACCTTCAAACAAGTCCCGCTCATTTCCCAATTGTGAAGACGGGTAAATTTCCACTCGAACCTCTCCATTGGTTCGCTCGTTGAGCAGTTCATCCAGTTTTTCCAATCCGCTCTGGTACGGATGCTCCGTACTTAGGACGTGACCAGCCTTTAAAATATATTTTGCGCCAGACAAGTCTTTTGTGGTCTCTTGAGAGCCCGACTGTGCGCTCGCCGCAGCAGACCCCGCATCCGGACTTTTTTCTGTGGAAGAAGATAGCGTAGTATTGCTGTTGCCACAAGCGCAAAACGAGAATACCATACACAATACTGTTACAAAAGAAATCGCTCCCCTGAATTTTTGCATATTGCCTTCCCCTTTTCTTCTTACTGCGTGAAATAATTTACATTGGATAAGCTTCATGTTCTAGTACTTTAGGATCATGCCCTGGAAGGATGGTGCATCCAGACGCTATTACCCGATTCAAGCTATCATAGTATTCAAACAGATTTGTATGCAGTCCATTAACGATCATCGGATCATGCTCAATACAGGCATACAGCCCAATTAAATCACCGACAATAATATAAGGCCCTTTTTCAGTTTCAACAATGACCGATTGACTTCCGGGGCTGTGTCCAGGTGTTTCTATTACGGAAATTCCTTCAAGGATTTGCGTTGCCCCATCCAGCACACAGTATTGAGTTTGAAAAATCAGTTTATAGTTGTATGCATTTTTCTGAATGGCAAGTGGAGCCACCGCATATTCGAGTTCTTTTCGCTGCGTATAAAACACGGCGTTTTGAAACAGCCGGTTATTCCCTGCATGATCCCAGTGTAAATGTGTCATAACAACGATTTGAATATCTTCTGGTATTACTTCATGTCTTGCGAGCTGCGTAATAATATCCTGCCCGCTTTCCTGCATATATGGCATATAATGAATCCCATCCGCAGCTGTTCCTCCGGTATCAACCAGAATATTGCTTTTTCCGTCCGTAATCAGCCATGCAATCAAGGGAATATCTATTTTCTTGCCGGGCTCGCACATATACATCATGTTTGTATTATCACGGTTGATCGTTCCAAGATGCAGCGGATAGATTTTGTAATTCCTCATTATTTTCACCGCTTCTAGTTGATTTTGCGTTCTGGCCGGCGTTTGAATGCGCCGGCCAGAACGCCTCATTCCAACAATACTTTTTATTTTAAGATCAGTACAGCATGTCGGCCAGTTCATCCAGGTTATCCAGCGTTTCCAGACGACTGCACAGATCAATGATCTTTTCGACCTTGTAAGAGCCCATCTCATGGCCGGCCATGAAGCGGAACTTCTCAACTGCCTCGTCCCAGCAAACCGGGTTTTCAGGATCGCCTTTCGGATACTCGATGTGCGTGATCTCTTTAGAACCGTCTTTCATGGTGACTTCAACCGTGCAGGGATAATACTTCGGATAAACCTTTTCAATTTCAGGGTCGAGCATCCAGGTGACCTTCTTCGCCAGACCGAGCACCTCAGGATCACGGATCGACTCATTGGTATAATCATCGATATTCTCGTGCCCCTTGACCATGCCACAGGCAATCGCATACGGCAGCGAGAACTGCGCGTCAACAACCGTTTTCGGATCGGCCTTGGTTTCGGTGGGAATCGTCAGCACTTTGATGGAATACTTGTTGACACGCGCCAGAACAGACTCGACATTTTTGTAATCAATCCCACGTTTGTACAGTTCTACGCCGGCATCCGCCAGAGGGGCGGAGAAGCGGCAGCAGGCATGGACTTTGATCGAGGTATCCGCCATTTCCCAGCGTTTTCCGAACTCGCCGCTGACCTTTTCATAATTGTAAATATCTTTGTAAGAATAGGCGCGGATGAAACCGTCCTGGCCATCCCAAACAGTAGTGGGAGCGGTGTAACCGTTCTTGGCCATCAGTGCGCTGATAACGCCGCACATCGCGGGATGCCCCGCCTGATAACGTTTGGACCAGGTACCTTGTGCTTTCCATTCCAGCAAACCCGCCGCCTGACTGCCCGCCAATCCCAGCGCGTAGGTGATCTTTTCTTCATCCAGTCCCAACAGCTTAGCCGCGCCGCCGGTCGCGCCGAATACGCCGCAGGTTCCGGTGGGATGGAAGCCCTGATAATAGGTTTGTCCTTCAAAGGATTCACCCAGGCGAATGGTGATTTCCGAGCCGTAAGCGAATGCGGTGATTACATCTTTGCCGCTCTTTTTAAAGCGTTCTGCCAGTGCCAGAACTGCCGGGAAAACGACGACCGACGGATGCTGGATACCATAACGGTGGTCGTCGTCCATATCGAATGCATGGCCGAATGTACCGTTGATCAATGCCGCCATCTGCGCCGAGGTTTTGTAATTGCATCCTACCGCCGTGCTGGTGGGGGTTCCCCCCAGATCTTTCGCAGTCTCCAATACAATCTCGCTGGACTCAATATGGCGGGAAGCAATGATGTTTCCAAGCAGGTCGAGAATAAACATCTTGGAATTGTTGACGACTCGCTCCGGAAGATCCTCAAATTTCAAATTTGCGCCGATCGCTGCAACTTGCTGGGATAAAGACTTTTCCATAATGCACTGCTCCTTTTTTCATTTCCATATTGGCTTCGTGATGCCGCTATGTTATGCCAATATAATGAGCAATTAACGTGCCAAATTGGGACAATGCATTTTGCCTATATACTCTTTTGGATGCTCCCACAAATTGACTTGACAGCATTTGTCAGGTTTTACTACGTTTAGATCAAATTTTACTGTATTCCTCCTGAAAACATATTTTTACAGACCCACCTTGATGATACATTTCCGCTTAACTGTTTCACTGTTCTTCAAAGAAGTGTTACATATGAAACAATTTTCGGTTTCACATGTAACGCTTCTTGCCTTATTGCTCACATTTTAGTATACTATTATCAAAATATTTAAACGGATTACTGACTATATTATCAAACTTTTTCCTTCCTGTAAATTGACAAATCAGGAAATATAGGAGGAACTTGAAATGCGCTGTAAAATTGGAGTTTTAAGCGTCGGCCTTTTAAAGCAGTCCCTTTCGGATGAGATTGACGCTATGAATCTCCCGGCGGACTTTTTATATTCGGATACGATGCTGACCGACGATATGGAATTGCCGCGTGAAGTGCGCAATGCGGATGTATTCCTTTCCAGCGGCCAACTGGCCAAGATTTTACGAGCCAAAACGGATCGCCCGATCATTACTATCGAGCCAAGCATCTATGACATTCTCTTGGCCTACAGCACCGCGGTCTCTTATGACTCAAAACCGGTCATTATCTTTCCGCTCAAACGTTCCACCCCCATGATCGACCATATCCGCAACATTCTTGCATTCGATATCATTTCCAGCTGGTATGACGAGGTGGATGCCATCGACCGTATGATCAGTTCCTACAAGGCCCGCGGATGCAAATGCATTATTGGCAGCGGCCTGGTATGTGAAAAGGCACAGGCTGCCGGGCTGAAAAGTATTTTTTTATATCCCAAGGAATCGCTGCGCTCATTTATCAAGCTTGCTTATGATATGGGCGTATCAATCTGTGAAAAAGCCGCAGAGAACCAGCGTATGGCGAGCGTAATCTCCCATTCGCACAGCGGCATCATCTTTACTGATGAAACAGGCATCATCTCCATCTGCAATCCAATCGCGCAGCAGATTCTTTTTCAAAAAGGGAAAAGTGTGGTTGGCACAAAAATATTCGAGCTGTTAAATGAGAAGGCTCTGCAAAATGTTTACGAAAAAAAAGAACCTGTCAATCATCTGATCTGTTCGCTTGGAGAAGTAACATGTATTCTATCTGCGGTTCCGATCCTTCGCAGGGGAAACCTCTGCAATGTTATGCTGACAATCGATAATATCAAGTCTATCCAGAATCAGGAATATCACATCCGAAGTTCTCTGGCGCAAAGAGGCTTTTCTGCACATAAATATTTTAAAGATTACAATTCCAACAGTCCCTTGTTTAATCAAATGATTGAAACGGCAAAAAAATTTGCGCAGAGCAATGACAATATCATTATTTTGGGAGAAACCGGGACAGGTAAAGAAGTCCTCGCACAATCCATCCACAATTACAGCCCCCGCGCCAAACGGCCCTTTGTGGCAGTAAACTGTTCCGCGATCAGCGAGGCTCTGCTCGAAAGCGAGTTGTTCGGTTATGATGAGGGTGCGTTCACCGGTGCAAAAAAGGGCGGAAAACAAGGCTACTTTGAAATGGCACATACCGGAACAATCTTTCTGGACGAAATCAGTGAATTAAGCATGTCTTTGCAAAGCAAGCTGTTGCGTGTGATACAGGAGATGCAAGTGATTCACGTCGGCGGAAGCCGGGTGATTGATCTGGATATCCGCATTATCGCCGCAACCAATCAGGATCTGTGGATACTGGTGCAGCAGAAAAAGTTTCGTGAGGATCTCTACTACCGCTTAAACGTGCTAGAGTTGAATCTTCCTCCATTGCGCGACCGTGTTGAGGACATTTACCCATTATTTCTGAATTTTGTCTCCAAGCAGAGCCCATCCATTGTGATGCATCTGAACATGATCTCCAAACAATTGATTCAGGCGCTGTGTTCATACAGTTGGCCCGGCAACATCCGAGAATTGGAAAACTTTTCAAAAATAATATGCGTTACTTGCGACCTGACCCAGCCCAATGAAGAAATTTATCTGCAAATCGCAAAAGAACTCGAAAAGCGGCGGCGTAGGCTTATGGTACAGTCCCCTTTGGAAAATGGAGAATCTGTATTTATGCCGAAAACAGTCAAACTTACCGAAACGGAGGAAGATCGCATTCGAAAAGCTTTGGCCACGACTGATGGAAATTACACCCGCGCTGCCGAACTGCTTGGAATCAGCCGGGTCACGCTATGGCGCAAAATTAAACTTTTTCAGGGCGTTTGAAAAATCAATATTTCATAGAATTCCGAAACCGTATTCTATAATAATATCACAAACGCCTCCTCTGCTGCTTATTCCTGATAATCTGTCGCTTAGAACAAGAATAGGAATGGCCTTCAATTTTTCTATATAACATTATAAAGGCACTCACAACAATAAAACATCTATGAGGGAACTGGGCATATTGAGCCATTTCCCTCATCAATTAATAAAGAAAAATTTAATTATGGTTTGGGTTTTAACTAAGGCAATACTGCACAAAAACAGAGTGTTATATCTGCCATGGATATGGTAAAATAAGAGCATGGATAAACAAATGAGCCTGTCCAGTTTGAGCGACGAATTGGCCTAGATACGGACAAAGAAAAAAGAATTTCTGGTGCAGATTGAACAGCTCATTCCGTGGGGCGAATGGGAAACGATCATCAGACTGTGCTACTATAAAGGAAAACGTGGAAACAAGCCCTATGATCCGGATACGCATCAGGTGAAAAAGGGCAATACATGGCATTTCGGGTATAAGACACATATCGGTGCAGATAAAGACAGCGGACTGGTTTATACGCTGAAAGTGACTTTCGCTAATGTCCACGATGTTTCGGTTGTCTCTGAGCTGTTAACCGGAAGTGAAGAATCCGCCTACGGCGACAGTGGCTATCTCGGCGCTAAAAAACGCGGGGACGCTGTTGTGTACAATGATCAGGGCAAGAAAATCAAATACCGGATCAACCGCCGTCCATCTCAGCTCCGAAAGCTGAGTCCCAGCAAACAATATACGGCCAGAAAAGCAGAGCACTGGAAATTATCCGTCCGGGCAAAAGTGGAGCATGTCTTTGGCGTAGTCAAGAAATTGCTCTGATACCGAAAAACACGATACCGAGGTCTGTCAAAACAAATCGCTAAATTGAATATCATGTTCGCACTGGCGAATTTAATCTTGACTGACAGGCTCTGCTTGCTGGTCTGATTTAGTTTGCCTGTGCAACCAAAAGAGAACCTATCCTGCGCTGTTCGCTGTTTTCGGCGGGCCGCGCAGCCCTTTTTATGCTGTTGTGCGATGCTACCTTAAAAATCAGCTCTGTCCATTAAGAAATTTGATCGGAATTCTCTTGTTCGTAATATCAATTAAGCCTTCGTCCTTCATTCGTTTCAGCTCCCGAAAAAATGAGGGGCGCTGTACACCGAAATAGTTGGCAAGCTGTTTTTTTGTTACGGGCAACAACACGGATTTCGACTTCTGCTGAGTGGAAAGAGCCAGAAAATAGTCCATTAGATTATCTCACCAATCTTCAAATCGTCATCCTGTTCGATCTGTTCACTTTTGTCACCGCCTTCATGGCGTTGCTGCTCCTGATTCGGATTTCACAGGCTGGGGGCGGAGAAATGGCTCTCGGCATGATCAACACGGTTACAGGATTGCCGCCATACTGGTAAGCGTTCCGGTGACATTGCTTCCCGTGCCAAAAAGCCGGGTACGGGTGATTCTGAACGCCCTGTTGTTTTCCATGAGCATGGAGAATGTATTAAAGAATATAAACCTATTTTCCAGAGGTCCTCAATGAATCCAATCGGACCTCGCGAACGTTATTTAATAGCAGTTCATCGAAAATCAATAGTTTAAAATATGTATATATAAATAGTTTAAATTATTTAAACTTTACTTTTTTAAGCGACATGTATATCATGAACTGTGTAAATTGCACAAGTCAATCGCTTGCATGCACTTTATAAAGTTGAAGGAGGAAAATAGCATGAAAAAACTAATCAGTCTTTCATTAACAACTTTGTTGTTGGCATCAACTGTTGCCTGCAGCAGTACCGCTCCGGATAATAAAGGGGCTGCTGCTTCCAATCCCACTATTTCCAACTCCGCGGCTTCCAGCTCTGAGACGGAATCGACCGGATGGAAACCAGAGAAAGATATTAATGTCGTGGTTGCCTATAAGGCCGGTTCAGGCACCGATACCGGAGCCCGGATTCTATGCGCGGCAGCAGAAAAGTACACTGGGAAAACACTGGTAGTTGTCAATAAAGAAGGCGCCGACGGCAAAATCGGTTATACTGAACTTGCAAATGCTAAACCTGATGGCTATACAATTGGATTTATTAATCTGCCTACCTATGCAAGCCTTGCAACAGAGGACAACTCTCCCTTTAAAGAGGACAGCATTACACCAATCTGCAATCATCTGGCTGAGCCATCCTGCGTTGTAGTGCGCAAAGATAGTCAATTCAATACAATTGAAGATCTGGTTAAATACTGTCAGGAACATCCCAATGAAATAAAATGCTCCACAAACGGAGAAAAAGCCTCCAACCATATTGGAATTCAGCTGCTTGCCAAAATGGCAAATTTTGAGGTTACCAATGTTCCTTACGGCGGCACAGCCGACCAGCTGCTTGCTTTACGTCAGGGTGAAGTTGATATTTCTGTACCCAAGGTCGGCGATGTTTCCAGCCTGATCGGAGAAAACGGCGAATTGAAGATGCTGGCAACTTATACAGAAAAACGTCTTGATGATTATCCGGATGTTCCGACCCTTAAGGAAAAGGGATACGATCTGATCTATGGTTCTTACCGCGCTCTGGTCGGCCCGAAAGGAATGCCTCAGGAAATGGTCGACTTTTATGCGAAAGCATTCAAAGATGCAATGGAAGATCCGGATAATGTTGAAAAGTCCAAGAATGCGGGTCTTACCATCAATTACATGGATCCGGAGGAACTTAAAACCTTTATCCATTCCCAATTTGATTTCGTCAATACAATTTTACCGGACTTATTTTAAATAATGAGTTAAATGGAAAAGGAAAGGTGCCATCTGCATCTGCAATGACACCTTTCCTTTATCACGCATTAGGAGCGGTCTTTCATGAAAAAAAGTGATATTAGCGTAATTGTTGTGATCTATGTGATCACATTTATATTCTTTGTTTCCACGCTGGCTTTCCCTTCTGACGCGCAGATTTACCCGATGATCGTCATGGCGATTTTAGCACTCCTGAATACGTTATACCTCATACAGTGTGTAATGAAGTTCGCAAAAGTAAAGAAAATCACAAACGATTACCCCATCATTTTTGCGTCATTTCAGCACAAGCAGTTTTTTGTTGTGCTGGGTCTTTGCATCCTGTACATTGTCTTGATGTCGATACTGGGTTTTTATTCCGCAACATTCCTTTATATGTTGGGCACCATGGCATTCTTAAAAGTATCCAAAAAGCCTCTTATCATAACATTAGTATGTTTTATGGCAATGGTATATGCAACATTCACGCTGTTTCTGAATGTTCCGCTGCCAACCGGAATTCTCATGTGAAGGAGTGATTGAAATGGCAACAGAAATTATCAATGGTTTTCTAAATGCATTGGCTCCCATCAATATTCTGGCAATGATTCTCAGCACGGCAGGCGGCATTATTATTGGTGCCATGCCGGGACTTTCTGCCGCAATGGGAGTTGCGTTGCTGATTCCGCTGACCTTTGGCATGCCGGCAAGCACCGGATTAATCGTGCTGGGGGGTATGTACTGCGGCGCTATTTTCGGTGGTTCGATTTCCGCAATATTAATACATACGCCAGGAACTCCAGCGTCTGCCGCTACTGCAATCGACGGTTATCAGCTGACATTGCAGGGAAAAGCAGGAAAGGCTCTCGGTACCGCTGTAATAGCATCTGGTATCGGAGGTTTGCTGAGTTGTATATCTGTATACTTTTTTGCTCCCGTTCTGGCCAAGCTTGCTATGGCGTTTGGCTCACCGGAATATTTTTGGCTCTCGCTGTTTGGTCTTACAATTATTGCGGGCGTCAGCACGAACTCTATATTAAAAGGCCTCATGTCAGGCGCATTGGGGCTACTCTTTGCCTGTATCGGCATGGATCCTATGGATGGGGTTATGCGCTATACGTTGGGCAGTGCTTCTCTCTATTCCGGTCTGCCCTTTACCGCGACACTGATTGGTTTGTTTTCCATGTCGCAAGTATTAATCCTTGCCGAACGCAAAATCCGTAAACAAGGAAATATGATCGAATTTGACGACCGCGTCATGCTTAGCAGAAAAGAACTGAAACTGATCAGCCCTACAATTATTCGTTCGTGGATTATAGGTAATTTAATTGGGATTCTCCCGGGTGCCGGAGCCAGCATTGCCTCCTTCCTCGGCTATAATGAAGCGCGCCAGTTTTCCAAGCATAAGGAGGACTTCGGGCACGGCAGTATTGAAGGCATTGCCGGATCAGAAGCAGCAAACAACGCCGTTACCGGTGGCTCGCTGATACCGACTCTTACGCTGGGAATCCCCGGAGAAAGTGTAACGGCAGTATTAATGGGCGGACTGCTGATTCAAGGCATGCAGCCGGGCCCCGATCTCTTCAACAAATATGCAGACGTAACCTATACTTTTTTTGCCGGCTTCGTACTGGTACAGATTGTCATGACAGCATTGGGCTTGTTTGGTTCGCGTTGGTTTGCCAAGGTTTCCCGTTTGTCCGACAGCATCCTGATTCCCGCAATATTTGCATTAAGCGTTGTAGGTTCCTATGCAATCCGCAACAATATGGTTGATGTAATTGTCATGTTGCTATTTGGTATCATTGGCTACTTTGTTAAAAAATTTGATCTTAATCCTGCCGCCATTGTTCTGGCATTGATTCTCGGCCCGACGGGGGAAAGCGGATTAAGACGTTCTCTGGCGCTCAGCGGCGGCAACCCGATGGTCTTGTGCTCCAGCGTTGTCAGCATTGTATTAATCATTTTGTGCATATTCGGAATTTTCAGTCCTATTTTCATGAAGAAATTTGAAAAGCAGGCCCTCGGAGAGGATGCAGCGGCTGACTGCATATCCAGCAACTAAATGATTCAAAGGCATAGCAAAAGGAGTAGCAAACCATGCCATTTCAAAACATTCTGAATCAATTAAACCGTTGGGGACACATTGCAATCATTTTTCGGCTGACGTTTGCGCTGGTTGCAGGCATGACAATCGGCATCGATCGTGAAATGAAGCGACGGGGGGCAGGTATCAAGACGCATGTTTTGGTATGTCTGGGTTCTGCGCTGGTTATTATGACTTCTGAGTTCATTTATCGCCGTTTTGGCGGTGGTACAGATCTTTCTCGTTTAGGTGCGCAGGTGATCAGTGGGGTTGGTTTCCTGGGAGTCGGAACGATTATGGTAACCGGCCGGAATCAAGTTCGCGGCCTTACTACCGCTGCTGGGCTATGGGCGTGTGCCTGCATCGGATTGGCCATTGGAATCGGCTTTATTGAAGGTGCCGTCATTTGCCTGCTGCTGGTTCTATTGACACTTAAGCTGATTACAAAGCTGGATGTCGAAATATACCAGCACTCAAAGGTGTTCGATCTTTATCTGGAATTTGATACCAGCAAAAATGTATCGGTTTTTGTGCGGGAAATGCGGCAAAGAAATATTAAAATTCAAAATATGGAGTTGAATAAGCCTCAGTTGAAAGGAGGAGGCCCTACCGCTCTTATCACGCTCGAAACCCCAAACGGGCGCCCCTATATTCTTAACACCTTACACGAACTTAAATGTGTTCAGTTCGTAGAAGAATTATAGATAACTAAGTAAAGGCATTTCGGAACTGCCGGTCGGCGGTTTCGAATGCCTTTTGCCTGCATTCTATCCGAAAATTTCATCAAACGCGCTGATTGACTCATTTGATTTTTTCATTAGTTCATTGCTGTCTAGCGGCATTCTTGGATAATCGGGGGAAGCCTCCCGCACGGGAATCATATGATGATCGGTCAAGATCTTTTGGCCATCTTCAGACAGAATATAATCATACAACAGTCTACTGTTTTGTTCGTTCAACCCCCCGTTTGAAATCAGCGCAACCGGGCTGATCGTTGTAATGCGGCAGTTTTCCTGTAAGGGCTGAAAAGCAACATGCGCACCCTGCGCGGATAGTTCCTCTGTCATATGGCTTAACATAACCCCAAGTTTGAAATCTCCCTTTGCAACAGCAGAATGTGTGGCCGCTGTATTGCATTCCAATGTTATCTGGTTGTCATGGAGCTTTTTAAAATAAGCAGGCCCATATTGTTCACTTTGCATCAAACTGCTTACCGCATACATGGTTGATCCGGAAGAGCCGGGGTCGGTCATGGCAATCTGCCCGCGCCATTTTCTGTCTGTTAATTCCTCCCATGTTTTCGGGGCATCATTTCCTGCCAACTCGTCCGTGTTGTATCCGATACCAACCGTTACAAGGGCGGTTCCGGCAAAAAAACCGTCGGGATCAAGAAAAGCAGGCGAAATCGATTCCGACTCCGGCGATGCGTATTTTTGAAGGATGCCGTCAGATTTTAACCAGAGGCAGTCTGCGGCATCGCAGAGCCAGACGATGTCGGCACCGATCTGGCCTGATTGCCTTTCTGTGGCAATTTTTGTAAGTATTTTCGGAGTGCTTGCAAAGTAATACTCCATTGTCAGGCCTGTGTTCTTTGATTCAACCCCTTTTTTGATGTCCAGAAGAATTTCTTCCTGCATTGACGAATACAGCCTCACTGTTTTTAATGTATTTTGCGGTGCTTCTGTTGAAATAAACTGGACGGTCGAAGAGATGCATCCAGTCTGCGATATCATAAGGATCATTGTTATAAGCAAACTTTTTATGATATGTTTCACGTTACTTTCACCTGCATTTTTTCTGTTTATACCATTTTAATATTTCTATCAGAGAAAGTAAAGCAAACGCATCATTTTAAAGATACACCTGATATGCTATAATAAAAAATTAGTTGTCTTAGAAAGCGAGCTGTATGTATACAATGCAAACGGTAAATCGGAAGAAGAGGCGCGGTGTGCTGTATTTGCGGCGTTGGCTGAGTATATCAATTGTAATATTGTCTATCTCATTCTCCATCCTGTTTTCCCTTTACCATGTGTTCCAGTCAATTACACTGCAAGCGGTTGCCCAGTTGAATAAAGAGTTTTCCGCTCAGGTTGATACGATTTCAAATTCCTTGCAGGCAACTCTTTGCAGTTTTAGTATGCAGGTATTTTATTCCTCTGCCGCGACAAAATTGAGACAAAACAGATTGTTGAGTCATAATGACCGCGTATTTGCTTTGCGCGAACTCAGTTCCTATATGAGTTCCTGTGTCTTTGCCGATTGTATCACGGTTTATGACGAAAAAAATCAATATATTTATACAACCTCAAGCAAGAATATCAGTGCGCCTGCGGATCAGTTTTACGACATTGAGACGGCACAACTTTTTTTTAACCGAACTGCGGAAAACCGTCTCCGCCCCATTTGGAGACCGCTGCCCAGCAATGAAAACGCTTCTGTGAAAGGCTGCTATTCCTTTATGTTTTACGAATTGGATAATAACGGGAATCCCGGCGACAGCGCAATTATGATTAACATTCCTTTTGATTGGTATGTATCGCAGCTTTTAGGGTTCGATTCAACTGACTCATACGTTATTATGGATCATAATGGCGGTTTGGTCGCGGCAAAGTCGGAAGACAGGGCAGTGCAGGCCGCTGTTTTTTGGAACCGTATGAATGAAAGTGCTCAAAACGGTGATGAAAGCGGATATCTGATCGGAAAAGGTCATGGAACAGATCGAATGGTGTGTTTATATACACGAATGAAAAGCAACAACTGGTCTTGCATCCGTGTGCTTACATACGACGATTGTTTGCCGGGCCTTGTTTCACTGCGTAATAAAGCACTGTCTATACTTACAGTAATCCTTGTTTTTTTTGTTGTGGGGATTTTAGCTGTGCTGATCTATATTTACTTTCCTTTCCGCGAAATGATTTCTTCACTCAGACTCGTTCAGGGAGGAACTGATTCATCTGTTGCTGCAAAGGAGACTTCCATATCAGTATCAGATCAGATGGATCAACTGATAGAAAGCTCTTTAAAATTGAGACAGGAACGAGCATTGATTTCGTTGCTGAACGGAAAGTCTGTATCTCTCCAGATAAAACCGGATACTAAAATGGCGCTGGTGCTGGCAGAATGCGCAGACTCAAATAATTTGCGTTCCTTCCTTTTGTCATTGCAAATCAATGCTGTCATAACAACAATCGGCGGCGCCCAGGCGATTCTTCTTATTGACCTTCCGGTCCCAGTCACACCGTGCTCCTTGTGCATCGAGCTGTCATCCTACTTTAACTGCATCTGCTACTACAGTAAAATTATCGAAAACCCTGATCGTATTTATTTTCACTATAATAACTTACTGGAATTGCGGAAACTTCATTTTTTATTCCCCGGACAACGTGTCATTTTTGAAAAGATGATAGAAAACCGGAATAAAGTGTCCGGATTTGCAGAAAAGGATGCTGTCGCATTGACAAACGCCCTGCACGCCGGAAATTTAAAAGAAGCTATTGATACCTATCATGCAATTTTTGAATCTATAAAATGTGATCGCTACTCAGACCTTTGCCTGGCCTTGAATAAGCTGCAACAACTTTCTATAGAAATGATGAGAAAGCTAGATTTGGGTTGCATGGAACAGACACCGATTGAAGACCGCTTGCACGATATTAAAAGCAGCGACCAGCTTCATCAGTATTTCAGAGAATTGTTTGAGAAGATTGCGGATTTGCAAACAGCACAAAAACAGCAAAAGATGCAATTGATTGCCCAGCAGATTGTACGGCGCATCGAATCCAGCTTTGATGACCCTAAGCTTTCCGCCCAGGAGATTGCCGAAAAAATGGGGATGTCAACCACCTATCTTGGCAGGATATTTCGTGCGATCAACGGGAAAGCAATCAGCGATTATATTAATGAGGTACGCATTAAGCACGCGAAAGACTTATTAATTGACACTGATCAAACAGTAACGGGAATTGTGCGTTCAATCGGTTATGAAAATCCAAAGTATTTTTTTGTTCTATTTAAGCGTGCAACCGGGCTAACCCCGCTGCAATACCGCGCCGCCCATCTCAGGAATGGCAAAGCCGAAAATGAAATATAAAATTCTGACAGAAAAAACAACGGAGATTAATCGGTGTTTTCCAAGCGAAACAGCGGCTGCCCCTTGATTAGTTCAACAAGGAACTTTTCGGCTTCCAAACTGCCTTGGTTTTTACGGCAGACCAAGATGTTACGGCGGTATAATGCGGAGTCAAGCCGGAAAATGCGTATGTTTTCAATTCCCTGCGTATAAAGGGTGGGCACAAAAATAATACCTGCGCCTTCCGAAACTATTACCAGAGGCGAGGTTATTGTTGAGTTCACAGATATAATTAGGCTTGCCGGTTTCATCCACCTTATAGTCGTCATGGTAGTACTTCGGGCAAGAGAATCGTCGAAGTAGAAGAAACAAGTAGTACATGCGGGATACTAGTAAAAAATCAAAGCTGTTGTTCAGGTTGATGATCGGCGAGGTGAGAATATTGACTTGGAACCGCCTTATGGCTACAGAAAAGGCCTCGGTAATCCAAAATGGATTGTCCAAAATGAAGATACCAGATCAACGGCATAGGACATCCCCCCTGAATATCAATAAGCCTTACGATTGGTGTGGCAGGATAATTGCTGATATGCTGGAACATGAGAAATACATCGGTCAACCGTAAATTGCAGGGCGTATACCCCCTCTTTCAAGAGTAAAAAGCAAAGACCAATCCGCCCGGAAAAGTGGCTAAGGTGATAACTCTGCATCAAATCGTACCGGCGGATATCCAGCGTATCATAAAGGAAGCAAAACAGCACAGAGTCTTGGTTCGATTCAGGTTATCACAAATCCGCAAGGTCAAGTTGTCACGATTATAACACATTAGGTTAAGGCGTTTTTTATGGAAAGATATGAGAATCTACTCAAGTTATGTCATCGATATCATAGTAATGAATTTAATGTTATAGAGTTTCGAAAACGGCTCGGAACTGTTCTTTTGCCTCATAATGTAGAGGATGAAACTATAGAAAAAATATATGATGACACGCTAATTTGACTTGATAGTATTGAATATCTTTATGATGCTATGAGTTTAAAAAAGTTTATAGACCCGCTTACGGGTAGCAAGACTTTAAAGGTATAAAATAGCCCCTTGAGAGATGGCCTGAAAAAGTCGATGCGTTGGTCAAATCTTTTAGGCGCCTCTTAAGAGGGTGATCGGTATTATGCCCTTCCAGGGCTTAGCCAAGCTCCCGGCTTGCCGGGGGTCAAAACTCTTGAAGCGCAGTGTAAAGTTGCGCTGATTTGTTCTACTCATTCGTCATCCACAAGGATGCTGAAACGCTTGAGAATATCAGCTTTATCCGCGGCGGCCTTAATGGGACTGTAGTTGTGGTTGACGTTCAGCTCTGAAAGTCTGTTGCCATCCTGCGGTGCAATACAGTCGTTGCGGACTGCTACGCAGTTCGCCAGCTCCACCAAAGCATCAAGGGCTCTTTTGCTAATGCAAAAGTCAATAAATTTTTGAGCGGCAATGTTTTTTTCGGAGCCTGAAACAACAGACACGGGGCAGATTGACCATCCGGCACCTTCATAGACGGTGCTTTTTAACGGGTAGCCGGAGATATTGACAATCAGCTGATCTGCTAAGAAATTGACGCAAATCAGGTATTCCCCAAGGCCCGCTTTTTCTGCTGCAGTATAGCCGCTGATGGTATATTGGCCGACCTGCTCGTTAAAAGCCCTGATATATTTCCAGCCTTCCTCCGTTCCCATCAGCTGAAGCACAGAAGAAATAAACGTGTAGCCGGTCCCGGAGGTCGATGGGTCGGGAGTGATAATTTCACCCCTCAAGGCCGGATTCAACAAGTCTTGCAGGGTGGTAGGGATTTTTTCTCCAGGGTACTCCTTCTCCCATCGTTCCGTATTCACGCCGATTGAAAGGGTCTCGATATACTGAGCTTTCCAGACACCGTCAGGGTCAATATATTCGACAGGAAGCTCATTTTCCACCGGGGAGTGGTAAGCGGCCAGAATACCCTGATATTTCAGGCTTTCATGGGCATCAACCGTACCCCCTATGTAGACGTTAAAAGTTGGATTGTCTTTTTCAGCCGTCAGTTTGGTAACCCCTTCACCGGTAGGGATACGCAGGTAGGAGACAGTGCAGCCGCTCTCGGTCTCAAACATCTCGGCTAATCGTCTGACCATGTCCTCGTGGTAAGAGCCCAGTATGTTTAAGTGCATACCAGACAGAGCATTAACGCCATTACGATCAGCATTCGAGGAAGGCGTCGTGGAAACGTTGTTCCAAGTAGTTGCCGAAGACGCTGAACTGCAGCCGCATCCAATCAGGAGCGTAAATGTGAGCAACAGTGAAACTGCTTTTTTCATATGGCACTCCCCCTATCAAATCGCTAAACTTATGCAGAAGAGCCCCGATTGCCCATAGGCGTTTACTGAGAACGGCAAACTGCGCGTATTTACCTCTGCCGCAGTATAGAGTGGATTGACTGCAAGTCCCCGAGCAGATGCATGTCGCTTCCTACGGAATGATCCACGTCGTACACAGCCAACAGCCCGTTTGCATATACCGCGATGTAGATCTGCGGTATTTGTCTGGGCTTATTTTCCGTCTGGGTATCATCCGTGTAAATTTCTATCTGGCACAGGGCATTCCCTTTTCCTCTGAGCACTTCAGACAGTTGATCATTGTCACGCAGAAGCTTACACGCCAGAATCTCCTCCTTCAGCTGTTTTTTGGCAGTCGTGGAAAGATTGATTCTCGAGGAATCGGTGCGGAGCACGATGCGCGTATACCGGTCGATCAGACTGCTTAAATTCTCCGGCGTGTAAAACGCTTCGCACAGTTCCTGTGCAAGAAACGAAGCCTCCAGCTGTGTATTCGCGTCACCGTAGGTAATTCCGTCAACAACCACGCTGTCAAAGATACTGAAGTGAATGTTGGGTCGATCCAGAAAATTGATTGTGCCGCTTAACTCGCGGTTTCGTATCCGCCCCTGGCTCTTATCTTCCTTCTCTACAAAGGGGAGACGGGTCAGCAGGTCGTAACAGGCGAGAACCTTATCCGGCTGTTCAATAATCACCGATCCCCACACAGGATCCAGCAATGTCAGAGATTCAGGCACAGCCTGATGTGACAGCTGCTGGACATAGGAGGCATCTTCAATCGTGTGCAGTTTATTATAAGGAAGCCCTGAAGTCAATACAATGATCACTGTGCCAACAACCGTGAGCGAAGGTAGCAGCCAAATAACTTTCAGAAGAGATCCCTTTCGAGGCTGTTCCTCATTTTTACGAAAGTGATTCATATGATCCTTCTTCCCGTCAAGATGATTGCTTGGGGAAATCCAAAACAAATTCCGCGCCCCGATTCTCGTTTGGTTTGCTTAGCCGGATAGAACCGCCCATACGCCGCATGAAACTGTCGCAGACGGACAGCCCCAATCCATTTCCGGCAGTGGCTGAACTGCGGTAAAATGCCTTGAAAATATAGGGCGCGTCTTCCGCTGAAATCCCGCTCCCATTATCCCGGATATGCAGGCAAATCCTTCCGTCCTTTTCCTCGCCGCACCAGAAACAGATCTGTGAACAGCCGCTGTGCAGAATCGCATTATCTAAAAGCGCAAGCACAACTTCCTGCGACAGGGTACGGTCCGCGATCAGCTTTAAATCTTCCGGCACCCGGTTTTCTACCGTGATGCCGCACTTCAGCAATCTGGGCTTAAGCAGGTTGACACTTTCCCCGATCAATTCATGCAGTGAAAAGGAGGAAGTCTGCAACGGGTACCACAGCGTTTGCGAGCGGGATTCCTCAAGCACGGTCTCAATGGAATGCAGCAGCGTCTCCCCCGCTTCTTCAATGATGAACGCGTCCTCGCATACCTGGTCGTTATCCGAATTGAGCTGAATCATCTGGGAATATCCAATAATGGATGTCAGTGGAGTTTTAAGCTGATGTGTGGTGTTGTTGAAAAACTGCTTCAACTGCTGCTGCTGGGTACCCAGAATCGTGATATATTCGTTCAGACGTTCACTCATCAGGTTGAAAGCACTGCTAAGCTCATCCATTTCGGCATTGTCGACCGGGGGTATGCGCTGCTGAAGGTCGCCCTCCTTCATATGGTTCACCTTGTCACGCAGCGCATACAGCGGCCACGTGATTTCACGCGCCAGCAGGAACCCCACTACAAAAATCAACACAAAAGCCGCGGCAGTGAGTCCGCACAGAATGGCTCCCATCCTCCATAGCTCCTGATACTGCTCCGCCATTGGATACAGAAATCGAATGACGCCTGCGGTTTCACCGTCCGCAGTATAGATTGGACTGGAAAAGGAAAGGACAACGCCGTCTTTTCGAGTGACAAACATATAGGACTTGCTCTTGAAGGCCTGCCAGATGTCCTGACTCAGAAAGGCCGGCTCCTTTCGTCTTGCCGAGCTGGCGAGCATGCCGGAATTGGAATAAATCTCCACATCCAGCCCGGCGGCATCTGCCATATGGGATGCAAAATAGGGGGCGATTTTACGCAGATAGGTACCGCTGTCCGTTTCGGTGTTCTGCGAAAAATAGCGCATGGCGTAAAGTTGGGAATTGTAGCTCTTGTCGAGCATTGCCTCCACGGCGGAATCATGCATCTGACGAAAGAAGCTGACCAGCATGATTACACTAAGCAGCACAATAATTGGGGAAACAGCGCACAGATTAACAAGCACAAACTGCGAGCGAAGCTTCTTTCGTCTGAGTGAATGTTCGGTCATTCCTACTCCACCACCTCAAACTTGTAACCCACGCCGTAAAGAGTGTGTATGTAACTGTCGCAGGGCTTAATCTTGCTGCGCAGCCGTTTGATGAGAATGTCCACCGCGCGGGTATTCCCCATATAGTCAAACCCCCATATTTCGTTGAGCAGCTGGTCCCTAGAATAGACGCGGGCGTAGTTATAGGCCAGAAGATAGATGGTGTCAAATTCTTTATAGGTAAGCACCCGCTCTTTCCCGTCCACGAAAACCTTGCGCAGCACCGGGTGTATTTCCATGCTGCCATACCGGATCGTCTGTCCGCTGCATTCATGCGAAGAACGGGTCTGATGCATGCGCCGCCACAGCGCTTTGACCTTTAAAACGAGTTCCTTGGTATTGAAAGGCTTTGTAATGTAATCATCCGCCCCCAGTTCAAGGCCTAAAAGCCGGTTGGTCAGCTTGTCCTGAGCCGAAATAAAAATGACGGGTTTTGCGCTGTCATACTCATGAATCTGCTCCAATACGCCGTAGCCGTCAATATCGGGCAGCATGATATCCAGCAGAATGATGTCCGGGTTCACCTTTCTCAGCATTTGGAGAGCCTCCGCACCGTTATATGCGCAGAACGCCTCGTAGCCCTCCATCTCAAGACTTCTTTGAATCAGATTTACAATATCTTTTTCGTCATCAACGATTAATAATTTCATAATCATGCCCATTCTTTCGATGCGAGCTAAACACTTGCCCGGTTTGGAAAACCCAACACTATTTTGGCATCATAAATTTTCCCGCCGCTTCAGGAGATATCCGCATTATGCTTTCCTTTATTTCAGGATACCATATCAGGTGTTTAGAATCAATCTCCTGCCCCGATAAGAATCCGCGCGGCAACAGCACTTCATTCCTGACAGTTAGATGGAACATGCACAAAGTTTCTGCGCGACTTTTGCCGCGCAGAAACTTATTTGCCGCTATGCCCTGATATTAACCGCTAATGGAGGTATAGAGGTCATTCCAGTGTTTCAGGATATTCTCCTTGTTTTCAGTCAGCCACTGATTGTCGCGGATAACCCAACTGATCTCACTGTCGGCCGGCAGATAGGGGCTCTTATAAGATGCGTTGGGGTTTGTGAAACGCAGAGTACCGAGAGCATTGCCCAGATAGGTCTGCCCCTCGGGGCTCATCAGATAGTTTACCATTGCTTTTGCGGCTTCCATGTGCGGAGCATTTTTAATAACGGCACAGCCGAAGGCAAATCCGGAAGCGCCCTCTTTGGGGTAAACCATTTTCACATTTTTAGCGCCCGATTTCAACAGTGTGGAAGCGCCGTCCTCATAAGTAAGCCCTACAACGTACTCCCCGTCAGCGACCGATTTAAAGCAGACAGAAGAGGACGTGGAAATAACGAGGTCGTTGCGGAGCAGGTTTTCGAGATGGCTCCAGGATTTGTCGCTGTCCTGACCGTAGACTGTCATAATGTTTGCGACATTGTTCCATGCGGCGGAAGAGGAGTTCGGATCGGAAAGAACAATTTTGCCTTTCAATGCGGGGTTGAACAGATCTTCATACCCGGTGATGTTAAGCCCCAGCTCCTTTTCAAGATCTGTATTGACGCAGAGAACTACGGTGGAAAGATGGTCCAAATTATAGAATCCGTTTGGTGATTTGTACGCGTCAGGGAGATCCTTGTCGTAATCGCTCACCCAGTGTTCAAAAATATTGGAATGAACGTCACCGTCACCGGAGTTCAGGCCGCCCCACATGATATCGCCCTGAGGGGCATTGGCTTCCGCGGCGATACGTGCGGTAAGCTCACCGGCCGAGCCGTTGACTACTTCAATGTTGATGTCGGGATATACAGAATTGAATCCATCGATCAGGTTGTTCAGGTCATTTTCAGTCATGGAAGAGTATAGAACCAGCGAATCGCCGAGATCAGCGCTTTCTTCGCTGCTTGCTTCAAAGGCCGCACTGCTTGCCGGAGCAGGGCTGGCCGGTGCGGACGGAGCGGCTGTGCTCCCTCCTCCGCAGGCGGCAAGCGATAAGAGCAGGGATACGCTTAACAGGGCTGTAATGAATTTTTTCATATTCTCTCTTACTCCTTTTGTATTATATTGTTTCCGCCCGGCAAAACTGCCGCACGGCGGATAACCCGCTAGAGCTGAATGTCCTCGGATTTGCTTACTGCCAGATAGATGAGCAGCGACACACTGGTCAGTACGGTCAGCACGGCTGAAAACGCGGCTGCCAGGCCGTAATTGCCGCGGGATATCGCCACATAGGCTGACATAGTCAGCGTGATATTCCGGTTGTTATACAGGATGATGGCGCTTGAAAGCTCTGTTACAATGGAAACCCAGCTTAAAATAGCGCCTGAAATAATACCGCTGGACATCATGGGGACCGTAATTCTTGAAAATGTTTTCATTTTAGAAGCCCCCAGGCTGATAGATGCCTCTTCAATGCTCATCGGAATCTGCATCAGTGTGGCAGTGGCCGAACGGATGGTATAAGGCATCCTGCGTATTACCAGCGCCAGAATCATGATGATCATGGTGCCGGTGAGAGCAAGCGGTTTTTTGCCGAAAGCGATGACAAGGGCTATACCGATTACCGAGCCCGGCATGATGTATGGCAGCATGGACATGGTGTCGATTGTGTTGCTGACGAAACTGGCGCGGCGCACTACAAGGTAAGCGATCAGTATTGCAAAAACAATAATAATGGCCAGTGAGCCGATTCCCATCACAATGGTGTTCTTAACTGAGCGGCCCAGCAGCTTTTTAACAGCCATTTCGTAGCTCGCCAGCGAATACCCTTCCAGAAAAACCCCCTGATTGCTGTTGCGGAACGACAGATAAATGATATACAGCTGAGGCAGGAAGGCAACTGCCGCCAGCAGATAGCAATATACATGCATTAGCACGCCGATTACCCCGGCTGGCTCTTTCTTTTCCACCGGATGAAGCGCATTGATGGAGAAGTTGAACTTGCTGGTGGCATACTTTTGGAGAAAGAACACCAGCGCTGTTACAAAGATAGCAATTACACTGATTGCCGCCGCAAAATTATGGTTGCCGCCGCCCTCGCCCAGATACTGGTTGTAGATTTCCACCGGGAAGGTGCGATAGCCTTCGCCAATCAGCAGCGGTGTGCCGAAATCGGCAAAAGCCCGCATGAATACCACCAGGGCCGCCGCGAGAATCGTCGGCATCGACAGCCCCAAAATGATCCGGAAAAAGCGTTTTACGCCTGTGCAGCCCATATTCGCTGATGCTTCCAGCAGGGAATTGTCGATGTTTTTGAAAGCGCCGTTCATATATACAAACACGAGCGGAAACAGCTTGAGCGCCTGCACGAGCAAAATGCCGCCAAACCCGTAAATGCTGCCGATATTGATGCCCAGACTGTTTTTCAAAAACTGAGTAATCACCCCGGAACGCCCCAAAAGAAGAATCCATGAGTAAGCGCCAATAAATGGAGCAGACATGCAGCATAGAATGCTGACAACAAACAGTGTTTTTGCCCCCTTGAGACGGTAGAAGGTGTAGAAATAGGAAAAAGGAATTCCAATCAGCAGTGTGGCCGCTGTAATGGCAATGGAAACCTTAAAGCTGTTCAGGATGGTTTTACTGTAATAAGGCTGGGAGAAAAATTTCGTAAATTCCGAGATGGTAAACTCCCCGCCGGGATTTATGATCGACTCTTTGAGGATTCCAAACAGCGGATATAGCAGAAATAAAGCGAAAAACAGCAGGAAGAATCCGCTGACGGTTGTCCAGACATCGGGTTTTTTGCGTGTTTTTACCACCATAGCCTTATCCCTCCTCGCGTGTCTGCGTCTCAATGTCATTTTGAACGCCGATCAGGATATTGGCGGATCCATCTTCTGTAAACAGGTTTACCTTTTGTGTATTGATCATCAGGCGGATTACAGAACCGTTTGGTATGATGCTATCAATGGTTGATTCCTGAATGGACTCCACCTCAGTGCCATCTTCAAGATGCATAAAATAGTGTGTATTCAACCCGAGGAACACACTGTCATCCACAGTGGCCTTGATTCCATCGCCTTCGCCCTTTTGCATGAGCAATTCTTCCGGCCTGACCGAAATCGTGATTTTCTGGTTTCCTAGATACTCCGGGCGGATGTTCAGCATCGGCACTTCAAAAGAATTCAGCTTTATGTACGGGATTTCATCCTTTACCATAAGTTCGCCTTTCAGCACATTGGAACGCCCGATAAAAGTGGAAACGAACAGATTGGCCGGGCGCTGGTAGATATCCTTGGGCGTACCGACATGCTGTATCACGCCGCCGTTCATAACAGCAATACGGTCAGAAACCGCCATAGCCTCCTCCTGGTCGTGTGTGACATAAACGGTGGTAATCCCTACGCTTTTCTGGATATTTTTGATCACCGTGCGCATTTCTACACGCAGCTTTGCATCCAGGTTGGACAGTGGTTCATCCATCAGCAGCACGTCGGGATGGATCACAAGTGCTCTTGCAAGCGCTACACGCTGCTGCTGACCGCCGGACAGCCTGTCGGGCATACGATCGGCGTACTGATCCACATGCACCAGCCCGAGAAATTCGTCTGTCAGCTTCTTCACTTCGGCCGGCGGTATCTTCCGGTTTGTGAGCCCATAAGCAACATTTTTGCGAACCGTCATATTTGGGAAGATGGCGTAATTCTGAAACACCATGCCGATATTGCGTTTTCCGGGGTCCATATGATTGATAAGGGTATCGTTAAAATAAAACTGCCCCCCTTCAATCGAGTTAAAGCCCGCTATCATGCGCAGCAGGGTCGTTTTTCCGCATCCGGAGGGCCCAAGCAGGGTGAAAAATTCTCCTTCCCGGATATTGAGGTTTAAATCTGGGATCACGACAACCTCTCCAAACTGTTTCCTTGCGTTTTTGATATTGATGCGTACGCTCACATGTACTCTCCTCTCATCTGACTATTGATCATATCCTCACGGTAAGAACTTCAGTACAAATGACAAACAGTTACATCCGAATCCGTTCGGTTTAGCCGTAAAAAACAGCGTGTTTGTAACATTTCCATATTTTTTATCGTCAATGTTATTTTAAAGAATGAATAATTCATAATTTTGCTTCTAAATGTTTCGTAATTGTAACATTCGATTTCAAATCGAAAATCTTCGCGCGATTTATTTCGATTCTTTCAATTGTGAATCCGAGAACAAACCATAAAAACAGAAGGCCGGGATATGCACCATAATGGTGCATATCCCGGCCTTCTGTTTTGGCGGTATTGATCCTGTCAGGGTTCCCGGCGGTTATTCTTCCGACGGTTTGGCGGTAACTACCTCTACGCCTTTTTCCATAAAACCATCCGCCAGTTCCTGCGGCGCTTTCCAGTCCGTGATCAGCAAATCCATCTGGGAGGGAGCGGCCACCAGTACCAGCGAATCGTCCCCGAACTTACTGCTGTCAAGCAGGAAGCATTTTTCTTTCGATACGGAAAGTACCAGGCGCTTCACATCCGCTTCTTGAAAGATGGGCGTTGTAACGCCGTGCTCTAAGGAGAAGCGGTTGCCGCTGATAAAGCATTTATCGAAAAAGAGCTGCTTCAGCGACCAGTCGGCAATAGACCCCACGCAGGAATAGATGTTGCTGCGCAGTTCGCCCCCGATGACGATTACGTGGATATCAGACGCCTTGCTCAATTCCATCGCCAGATGGATAGAATTCGTGCTGACCAGAAGATTGCGCAGCGGGCCTGCAACAATCAGCCGCGCAAGTTCCAGCGTCGTAGTGCCCACATCCAGAAAAATTGCTTCTCCGTCGTTGATGCGTTCATAGGCGGCTTTCGCGATGGCCATTTTCTCCGGCAGATGCAGGGGTTCTTTTTCCTTATGGGAGAATTCCCGCAAAGACCCGTAGGCGGAAATGGCGCCACCCCAAGTCCGCTTCAATCGTCCATCCGCTTCCATGGCCGCCAAAAGCTTACGGACACTTACCTCGGAAAGCGCCAGGGCATTGCTCAGTTCCGCAACCGTCACCACTGATTTTTTATCCAGTTGGTGTAAAATATAATCCTTTCTTTCCTCAATCCGCATGGGCGTTCACCTTTCTCTGTCAACTATCTTTCAAATCATTTTCGCCTATCGGCAATTCAAAAAATACTCGTAAATTACGATTCTATATTAATATTTTACTCTCCATTTATGATTGAGTCAACAGTTCGACCATATTACAATTGGTTGATATAATGAAAATAATATACTATCGGTAAGTCTGTACTGTTGAATTGCTGTAATTTTTTGCAATATCTACTGGACTTCGGAAAAATTCGGCTGTATAATATGAAACAAATCGAAGTTTTTATTTTTGAATTAAGTTTCGATTTAATTAAATAATATTTGATTAGAAAATTATTCTACGGGTGCTAAAGGAGGTTATACAGATGATATCGATCGATAGCAAGAAACTTAGTGGCCCCTGCCGCTGCGGGCATAACCACAAGATGTTTACCAGGCTGGTGAGGATTGAAAGCGGTTGCCTGCAACGGTTCGACGAATGGATGAACCAGGCTGGACTGACCGGAAAACGCGCTGCAGTATATGACGAAAACACGTATGCTGCCAAGGGGCTAAGGCGGCCGGCCGCGCAGCAGGAAATTGTTCTGCCGCCAAAAAATCTTCATGCCAACGAACGTGCGACCGGTATGGTCTTAGCGCAGCTGGAGGAAGACGTCAAGGTGCTGATTGCCGTAGGCAGCGGCACAATCCATGATACCATCCGCTATTGTGCGAAGGAGCGCGGCATCCCATTCATATCCTGCCCCACCGCCGCGAGTGTCGACGGCTTCTGTTCCACGGTTTCCGCGATGACATGGGAAGGGTTCAAAAAAACGATGCCCGGTGTTGCTCCCGTAATGGTGTTAGCCGACACTGAGGTCATTCGTCAGGCTCCGCTTCATCTGGCGTTGAGCGGCGTCGGGGACATTCTCGGCAAATACACGGCTCTTCTGGACTGGAACATTGCCCACCTGCTCACAGATGAATTTATCTGCCCGGTCATCGAGGATATGACCCGTCAGGCTGTCGTCGCGGTGCACGACTCCTGCCATCAGGTAGCAAAACACGATCCCGAAGCTTTTGAGCGGCTTACCTACGGGCTGCTGCTGTCCGGTCTGGCGATGCAGATGATGGGGAATTCCCGCCCTGCCTCCGGTGCGGAGCACCATATCTCCCATTTTATTGAAATGGAACCGGAAAGTCTCCCGCTGCATACCATGGCACTCCACGGCGAAAAAGTGGGTGTCGGGACCGCAATTGCCGCGGGAGTCTATCACAAACTCGCCGAAGCGGAAGATATCCGTCCTTTGCTGCATGCCTGCGTGCCTGCGTCCGATGCCTTCTTTTCCCAAATCTTCGGCGTCCGCTTGCAGCCCTCTGTCTCAAAAGAGAACCAAGACGACTGCATGACAGGACTTTCGCCGGAAAAGGTTACGGAATGCTGGCCGGCCATCCGTAAGCTGATTCAGGAATTGCCAACGCAGGAGGAACTGGAAAAATTGTTCCGGGAAATCGGCGCGAAAAGCACATTGGAGGAGCTGAACCTGGACCCATCGGTGTTGCCGCAGCTTCTGGACTACTCCCCCTTTGTGCGCAACCGGCTGACGCTGATGCGTGTTCGCCGGATGATCGGCTCCATGCGTTGAGCAGTGTCAGGGGATACGCGCGAAGTCAAACAATTCGTACAGACGGAGGTACATCGCATGAAAACCCACGCACAGTGCTTGTCTTGTATGGTCACACAGGTTGTGAACGCCATGCGCTTTGGAAAATACGATGAAGATCTGATTTACGGGAATACATGCAGACTTCTTGACAGCATTAGAACATACAGCAAAGAAGATTCGCCGGCCTACAACTCCTCGCTGGCATTGTGCGAAATCTACAGATTGATCGAAAATGACGACCCTTTCTATGAAGTGAAGGAAATTTCCAACCGGGAAGCGCAGGTTTACTACCCTTATTTGGAAAGGATTGTTAATGAAGCATCCGACAATCTTTTGATGTCTTTTCAGGCCTCGGTGGCAGGCAATATTATCGACCTTGGAATTCGTGACAGCTATAACATCAAGCAGGAGCTTCAGCTTGGCATAAATACCGGATTTTCCCGCAGTGATTACCCAGACTTTCGGAAAAAACTGCAAAAGGTGGGCAGCGTGTTAATCCTTGCGGACAATTCCGGCGAAATCGTGTTTGATAAGCTGTTGGTAAAAGAACTCTTAGCCCTCGGGAAAAAAGTCACCTATATGGTAAAGGGTGAACCGATCCTGAATGACGCGGTTATGAAGGATGCCGTTGAAACAGGGCTGACGCAGCTCACCGAGGTAGTAACAACCGGCGCAAAGCTGATCGGCTTTGAGCGGCATGTGGTGTCTCCCCAAGCGATCAGTGTTTTCGATGCGGCCCCGCTTGTGATTGCCAAGGGAATGGCAAACTTTGAAACCCTTGGCAACCAGACGGAAGCTAGGGGGAAAACCTTCTGTATTCTCAAAGCAAAATGTGATTTAGTAGCTGCGGAAACCGGAGTAGCTCTGAACGACCTTGTCTTTATTGCTTTGTGATACCCATATGGCAACAGTTGTGCAGATTCTTAATTTTTAGCAAAAAGTGTCCAAACATGCAAATAAGATAAAGCAGTAGAAAGACAATAGGAGCATAACGCTTTAACAAGCGTTATGCTCCTATTGTCAATTTAAACGAATCAAAGAAAGGGTGTATCCCGAGATGGACCTGTTGACAAAGTAGCAAATGTGAGCCTCTTTTATCCAGCATATTATTCCATTGGACGGTTACAGCAATATATGAATTTGTAAATAGTCTAACAAACCAAACAAAATGGGCCGGATATTTCATCTGAAATATCCGGCCCATTTTGTTACATCCATATGTACTGTACTTTTGCTGATATGAAATTCCTTAGCGGCGGCCCGAACAGTGGTGTTATGGTCAATGATATAATGTGCGAACGTAATGGCGCGTTCCTCCGGCAATCCTTTCAAGACAAAGCCTCCCCTGCTATTCTGTCTATTCATCTATATGCAGAGGGGGTAGTTAAAAGAACGGCTTATACCTATCTTTCAGGAGCATAGAGTAGTTGCTTCCTATTTATCTGCGGTGCGCAGAAGAGGCTATTTTCCTGTTCAAACACCGTGTTCCCCATGACCATAGTCCGAACGACCCTTCCGCCGCCGATTTCTCAGATCAAAAAATCATCAAAGCCGTAACTCTTGAGGAAATCTGCCGCAGGCAGCAGGTGCATGACGGATGCTTTTCTTCCCTCGCTGATGTACCCACCCAGGCGCTGACCCTAACGGTACCGACTCTGTTTCATGCGGATTATCATTTCTGCATGGTTCCCGCCAAAACAAAAGCACAGGCGGTTCATGACACAATCCACGGTTCGATTGGCGAGCATTGTCCCGCATCAATCCTCCGCCGCGCCCAAAATGCTGTGCTTTATCTTGACCCGGACAGCAGCACACTATTAAAATAAATCGGTTCACAGTTATATGGAGTTAAAAAGCAGACAAAATACAACAAGGAGCGATATAGGCGTAACCGCCTATATCGCTCCTTGTTTTTTGCTTACAACAGGACTTTATCGTACTGGGTATTCATCTATACAGCAAATTGGGCAGGAACAGCACTACATTGGGGAAGAACGCCAGTAAGCCCATTGCCAGAAGAATCGCGGCAAGGAACGGGACCATCGATTTGGAATATTCTTCAAGAGAACAACCCAGAATCGTATTCACCGTGTACATACTCATGCCGACAGGAGGAGTATTGACGCCCATAGTAACAATGGTACACATCAAAAGGCCAAGATGTACCGGGTCAATTCCGACCGCTTTGCACATCGGCAACAGAATCGGAGTGAGCAGCAGAATCACCACAGAGCCCTCCATAAACATCCCTATAAATACCAGCAGCAGAATAATCATAAGTAGAATGAGCGCGGGGCTGTTTGTAATGCCGGTCATAAAGGAAGTCATTTTCTGAGGGATCTTATCCACCGGAATACCGTAGCCAAACAGCGCGGTAAGAGAGACGATCATCATAATGGAGCCGATATCATAAATGCTGTCGCGCAGGGCAGCTAAAAAAGTCTCAAAGGTAAGCTCCTTGTAGATGAAGATCCCGACAAACACGGCATAAAAGCAGGCAAAAGCTCCTACTTCCGACGGAGAGAAAAGGCCCATACGAATGCCCACCAGCAGGATAACGGGAAACATGACAGCCCAGATGGTTTCTTTCAGGTTTAAGATGATCTCCCTGATGGTTGCACGGGTTTCACGTACGGGCTTATATCCCCTCATTCGTGCGGTGACTGCGACGGTGACCATCAGCACAATCATCATGAACAGCCCCACGAAGATACCCGCGGCAAACAGCTTCCCTATGGATACGCTGCCGGTGGTACCATAGATAATCAGTCCGACCCCGGGCGGGATCGTAGCGGTGATCAGCGAGGTAAAGGTAAGCACGTTGGCAGAAAAGCCCTTGGAATAGCCGTTTTTGAGCATATCCGGGCCCAGCAGGCGGGCTTCCATCGCGGCGTCCGCGGTTGCCGAACCGGAGCATCCGCCCATCAGGGTGCTCAGAACCACACTGGTCTGGGCCAGGCCGCCCCGCATGTGGCCGGTGAGCATGGTTGCCAGGCTGACCAAACGTTTGGTCACACCGCCGTTATTCATAAGATTTCCGGCAAGGATGAACAACGGGATAGCCAGCATGGTGATATTCTGTGTCTGCGTAATGGGCAGCTGGGCAATATGGGTAAAGGGAAACTGTGTATTAAGAAAAAAGAACACCATACCGGAGGCACCGATGGCGTAGGCAACAGGCACACCAATAGCCAGCAAAACCAGGAATGTAATAAATACCGCAATCATTGTTTAAACTGCCCCCTTTACATTTTTGATAGAAACACCGGGTCGTTGCTTTTCAGCAGATCCATCAGGCGGTTGACAGCGGTGAGGATCATCAGCGAAAAGCACACCGGAATGGCCGCCGCGACCCAGACATAGCTTACACCCGGAATCCCCTCCAATGTGCGCGCGCCTACATTCGTACAAAGCTTAAGCCCCTGAACTACCATGGCACCCATCATAGCCAGCAATATCAAATAGACCAGGACAGCAATGCATTTTTGCAGCCTGACTGGCAATCTTTGAATCATCAATCCCACATTGACCATGCGGCCGGCACGGAAAGCTACATCTCCGCCTAAGAATACTGTCCATGCCAGCATCAGCAGGGCCACATCGTTGCACCAGTTCAAGGGATGACCGCACAGGCGAAATACCGCCCCCAACATTAGCACGGAGGTAAATCCCGCAACGCACGTCATCGTGATGGCAAGTTCCACCTTGTTCAACGCGGCAAAGAAGGTCTTCATGCGTGTTACTTCCTTTCAAGTTATATTTTATCTCTTTATTTTTTGTATCAGAGGAACATCCGGCCCGGTTCTTTGCATCCCCTCAGGGCACCGGTCATTTTATGTCGCCGGGCAATAAAAATTGGTGCATCATGGCATGCGCATGATGCGGCATGATGCACCTGTGGATTGTAAAAGGGCAGCTTATTTGCCGAGAGCGGCCTTTACTTCATTATAAGTTTCGGTCAGGCCCAACTGTTCGTAAGCTTTCATGGAAGCCTCTTTGAACGCGTTTACATCAATTTCAGAGTTGGAAAGCACGGTCATGCCTTCGTCGATGCATTTTTGTTTTGCCTCTTCCGTGTATGCGCCCAGCATCTGTCCGGAGCAGGCGGTGCTGGCGTTATCGCATTCTTCCATGAGGATGTTCTGATAGTCCTCAGGCAGGCTGTTGAACCAGCCCGCATCCACGACGGTGGGGTTCAGGAGCAGGATATGCTTGGTCTCGCTGATCACATTCACATTATCAATCTCATAGTAGCTTTCCGATACAATGCAGGGGTAAACATCCTCGTAACCGTCAATAACCTTGTTAACCAGATTGTTATAGATGTCGCCGCGGCCCATCCCCTGAACGCTGCATCCCAGCGAGCTTACGCCGGCACGCCAGATATCGGTATTGGGGCTGCGCAGGGTCAGGCCATTCAGGTCTTCCGGTTTTTTGACTTCTTTACCGCACACAACATTGCGGTAGCCCTGTACCAGGTTTAAGGACAAAACTTTTACATCGAAATCCTTTTCCAGTTTTTCCAGCCAACCCTGCACGCTGTCCAGTTCTTTGACTGCTTCGATATCATCGATATCCTCTACAAAATAAGGTAAATTGAACAGGGCAAGCTCGGGCACATAGGTACCAAGGCGGGCAAAATCGGTATTATAGCCCCAGTTGGTGTCGGAATCTTTAAAGGAGTTGATGATATCTTCTTCAGAACCCAGGGTATTGCTGGGGTACAGATCAATCACCAGGTCCCCGTTGGTACGTTCCTTTACGGCATCTGCCCAGCTTTGGAAAGCCGCCTGATAAGGATGGGTTTCCGTTTGTGCGTGACCATACATCAAGGTGTAGGTGGGGGCCGCGCTGCCGCTGGAAGCTGCGCCGGAAGAATCAGTACCGGAAGCGGAAACACTGGAAGAATCAGTGGCGGAGGGAGTTGTGGAAGAAGTATTTGCAGCGGAGCTGCCGCCGCAGGCGGAAGTCATCATAGCCATGACGGCTGCGAGTCCCCCGGCCACAAAACGTTTTGTAATCGTGTTCATAAGTTAAAATTTCCTTTCCATTTTCAATTTCCTATGGTTATAAATAACCACTGTCAAATTTGTTAACTAGATTATAGCAAATGTGTATACGGCTTTCAATTGAAAATTGGAACAAATATTGAATTCAAAATTTGTATACAATTTTTGAATTCAATGATTGTATACATATAAATGATATGTTATCATAGTCATAATGATCAACATGGCACAAACCAGCCAACAGAAAGGAATAAACTGCGATGCACTCCCAGACATATCGTTCGTACCCGCTCAATACCTGTTTACAATGTACTTTGGAAAGCCGGGATCAATTACCTCAATTCAAGCAACTCCTTGCAGTGCTGCAGGAATATGGTTTTTATGGCGTAGAGCTGAATTTGCCTGCATTGGATATCCTCACTCCCCGGGAACTGACCGAACTCCTGTTTCAATTTGACTTAAAGCTGGATATGCTGGCTACAGGCGCATATGCGAAAGCCCATGGTTTTTCTCTGAGTGACTCGGATGAAAAACACCGTTTGGCCGCTGTGGACGGATGCATAAAGAATTTGGAATATGCTGCCCAAGCCGGTTGCGGCGTGATTATCGGATTTTTTAAAGGGGGGCCCGGCCAGAACGAACAGTCGGCAAGACAATTGCTCCTGTCCTCGCTGCAATTGTTGAAACCTGCTATTGAATCTTTGCGAGTTTCTATCCTTCTGGAAGCAACCAATCACAGAGAGTCAAGCATAGCTTGTACGATACCGGAAACGCTTGGACTGGTCGAACAGCTGCAATGCCCCTATGTGCAGGTACTGGCAGACACCTACCATATCAATATTGAAGAAGCACCCGTTGTACATACTTTGGCGCAATTTGCAGGCCGCTTTTCCCGGCTGCACCTGTCGGATGACAACCGGGCGTTTCCCGGGCTTGGCTCACTGGACTTTTCAGAGATATACCGCCAACTGCTTCAAGACCATTTCCACGGGACGGTAGGAATTGAGGGGAATATTCAGGTCTCGCAGCTGGAAGATACCATCCGTTCTGCCCGCTACCTGCATCAGGCCAGCCGGCAGGCGCAGCAATCATAGGCCTTTCAATCTACATACTCGTACCTGTCAAGTGTACTTTACTTTTGATAAAAAATACTTTATGATAAAGTAAACAGTCAACTAGTTTAGGGCCTTAAGGAGGCATACAGCCTCTGAGGCATCTGCCATCGGTAGGAGGATGTATGCATGGTTAAAAGCGGCCTGGCAGACAAAGCCTATTCCATTATTCAGCAACAGATTTTCGCCTTTGAATTATTTCCGGGTCAGGTCGTGTCGGATTACCTGTTGAGCAAAGAACTGGGAATGAGCCGAACTCCTATCCGTCAGGCCCTGCAGCGTCTGCACAGCGACGGTTTGCTGGAGCCTTTGGAGTCCGGCAAAACAAGTTACCGGGTAGCCGATATCACCGCTGAGGAAATCCGGGATCTGTTTGATTTCCGCGAGGGCATTGAGGCTACTGCGCTGAGGCTGGCATTTCAAAAAGCGAACCCAATCCCACCACAGCAGGTACAAGCCCTGGAACAGATCTATAAATCCATGGTGGATACGAATCATGATGACCGGGTAACGGAGCATTTTGTGTGGGATCAGAAATTCCACAACAGCCTAGTATCTCTTTCGGGCAACCGCAGGCTCATCAAGGCACACGACGAGTTGCTGCTGCAGCTGACGCGCATGCGGTTTTTAACTTTTTTAAAGCGTTCACTTCAGAGCAAGGCCTGTAATGACCATCAGGAACTCCTGCAAGCTATTAAACAGGGGGACTGTGAGCGCGGCACACAGGTGCTTATTCGTCATATCCGCACGTCGCGTGATGATTACATTGCGTTGCTGAAAAACGATTTTTCAATGAACTCTATGCGCGCACTGCACTTCTTTGTAAAAGACAGCGGCGTGTTGAGCCATGACGAATTGGAGCAAGATGTAGCGGTAAAAAAAGAATAATACTCCTCATGTCCCTGAAAAAGCGGATATCTTTTGATACGCGAGGCAAGCTATTAAAAAGTTATTAAATTTTAGAATGGGCCGGATGTTTCAGATGAAACATCCGGCCCATTCTGATCCTATATGCTCGGATAAACTGACAAAGTTGATTTCAGATGGTTCCATCCCAGGTGGAAACAGAAGTGACTTTGCTTTCCTCCTCATCAAACCAGCGCGTAGTAACCACCTTGGTTTCCGTGAAAAACCGATAGGCATCTTTGCCCAGACAATGCAGATCTCCGAAGAAGGAGTGTTTATGCCCGGAAAACGGGAACATGCCGATCGGAACCGGAATTCCTACATTTACGCCGACCATTCCCCCATCCGTATGGCGTACAAATTCACGCGCATAATGTCCGTTCTGTGTAAAGATTACAGAGCCATTGGCGAACGGATTTTTGTTCATCAGGGCAAGGCCTTCCTCAAAGGTTTTTACCCGTTTCATGCACAGCACCGGTCCGAAGATTTCCTGATCGCCGACTGCCATACCCGGCCGCACGTGGTCAAGAACTGTCGGCCCGAGATAAAATCCGTTCTCATAGCCGGGAACTACGACATTTCTGCCATCCAGCGCGACAGTTGCTCCCTCGTCAATGCCTTTTTGAATCCAGTTTAAAACCGACTGTTTATGAGCGGCGTTGATCACCGGACCAAGTTTGGTTGTTTTCTCATACGCGGGCCCGATGCGAAGCAGCTTGGCCTGCTCCACTATCTCCGCCGCCAGTTCATCTGCAATCCCATCCTGTGCAACTACGACAGGCAGCGCCATGCAGCGTTCCCCCGCGCACCCGAATGCGGAATTGATGATTCCGGCCGCCACTCTTTTTACCGGCGCGTCATTTAGCACAAGCGCGTGATTTTTCGCTTCGCACAGCGCCTGTACCCGTTTCCCGGCCGCTGCGGCCGTCGAATAAATATGTAACCCGACAGAAGTGGAGCCGACAAAGGTGATCCCCTTGATATCGGGATGTGTGAGTAAAATTTCCGATTCGTTTCTCGAACAGGTTACAATATTGATAACACCGTCCGGCAAGCCTGCCTCCTGATAAAGCTCAGCAAACCGCAGCGCGCTCTGCGGGGTAAAGGTTGCGGCTTTCAGTACAATGGTGTTGCCGCAGGCAATGCAAATCGGGGTCATCCAGCCCATTGGAATCATGGATGGAAAGTTAAAGGGAACAATCCCTGCAAACACACCAAGCGGCTCACGGTATAAAACCGTATCGTAGCCTTTTGAGGCATCCATCAGGCTTTCCCCCATCATCAGGGACGGTGCGGAGATGGCCTGTTCGGTTCCTTCCTTGGCTTTGAGGACATCCCCCTGCGCTTCTGCCCAGTTTTTGCCGTTTTCCAGCGCAACCAGATAGGTCAGTTCATCCATGTGCTCGACGATCAGTTCACGCATTTTATAGAGAATTTGAACTCTTTTTTGCACAGGTGTGGCCGACCACGCAGGATACGCTTCCTTTGCACTTTCAACCGCGGCAAGAACTTCATCCTTCGTGCAGCAGGGTACCTTCGCGATTACCTCTCCGGTACTGGGGTCATACGCATTCGTATATTTTTCGGTTGCGGATTCCACAAACCGCCCATTGATAAACGGTTTGAGCTTTTTTACTTTAGCCATCTGACAAACCTCCTATAAACTAAATCAATTTACAAGTTAATTTATTATTAACTTAACCATTTATAATTTATAATAAGAGTATTATTTGAATAAGTCAAGCACAAACAGAACAAAAATTTTAAAAACAATATCAAGAAACGCTTAAAATATTGAAATAACATTTGCATTTACCCACAATAAATAGTATAATAATCACAAAAATACAGATAACTTGACCTTTATCGGGCTGAGTTATACAGAAAATGGGGTAATCCTTATGCGTTCAAAAAGAATTGAGTCGATGGAAGACTATATTTTTAATCATAAATCCGTTACACTGGACCAGTTATGCGCGGAATTCAACGTCTCAAAAAATACTGTGCGCCGTGACGTGGAAGAAATTGTATCCCGTGGAAATTTCAAAAAGATCTACGGCGGAGTGTGTATCCGGCAGAGCGCGAAGGAGCTGATTTCCTTTGACGAACGCAAAATCAAGAATCTTCCTCTGAAACAGCGGATTGCGCTGAAAGCAGCCGAAATCGTGGAGGATGGAGACATCATCTTTATTGATTCCGGTACAACGACCTGCCACCTGCTTGAATCTATCAAAGACCGGCAAAATCTGACCATTTTGACAAACAGCCTCGATGTAATTAATCAGGCAGTACCTTACGGGAACATCGAGGTGATCTCCCTTTCCGGATCGCTGAACCGCAAAACGCTTTCTTTTACAGGGCTGAGCGCCGCAAATGTTCTGCAAAGTTATAACATCAGCAAAGCGTTTATGGCCTGCACCGGGCTGTCAATTGAGAACGGTGCCACCAATTCCTCCCCGCTGGAATATGACATCAAACGGACAGTCGTGAGAAAAAGCCAGCTGGTCTGCCTGCTGGCGGACAGCTCAAAGTTTGGCACCACCTCTCTCATGACCTACTGCGGACTGGATGAAATCGATATTCTTGTGACCGACAGCACTCCGCCAAAAGAATATGCGGACTTTTTTGCAGGCTGCAAACATCAGATTCTTCTTGCCAAATAGTTGGACCACATCCGATTTTCACAGACCTCTCCCCATATTCCGGGAGAGGTCTGTTTCTTTAATTGATCTCAGAAGGATTTGCCCGTCATCCATGTGTGCTGAGGGTCCTGTTCCCGGCTGGTCCACGGATTGCCGTCCAGATGACGGATCATCCAAACATATGTCATCCGGTAGCCGGGAGCGGCAACCTGCGGGTGGGTCAGCCCCCCGGGGATGGCGCAAAAGCTGCCGTCCCGAATCTGAAATACATTCTCTCCGATAAAACATCCGCCAAAGCCCTGCGGCCTGTCGAAACGGTAGTAATAGACCTCCGGCTGTTCATGGGAATGCGGGATATAGCTGGACCAGCTACCCTGACGGTTGAAGATTTCCCCCATCACTATATTGGAATACGGCGCCGAGTCGTAATCAAAAATGGTTGTCACCTCCCGGACGGCGGTATCTGCGCACAGTCCTTTTCCAAAGGTCTCTACTGCAATATCTTCCGGCCCATAAAAGCGGGCCTCAAATTTTCGGCTGTTCTCCGTACTCTGCAAAAGGAACTCCGAATCGGCAAGCGCCCGGACTTCCACAGGGCTGCCGCAGGGCAGATGCAGACAGCTCGCGCCGTCCTCAAACGGGTCGTTCCGTTCGTTTGTCTCCCTGCTCTGCCCGTCCCAGCTCAACAAAAGCTTCCCGCGCAGGAGCAGAAGCGCCATCTCCTCCGATGGCTTCAGGAAAATCCGCTTCTCGCCCTTTTGGAACCTGAATACGGAAATATTCATCATCATATCACGGTAAAGGCCGTCTGCTGCGGTGAGAACCTTTTCCCCGGCTTCGTTAAAATCCGGATAGCCAAACATGCTTTCCATTTTTATGTATTTCCCCCATTCTTTCTGGCGCAATCATCCCGGCGCCTATCCGCGCGCAACCATATCCCCGTATTCCGCTTTGCAGCTTGCAATATATTCGCGGGTCATGGCGTCGGTCGGCATAAACTCCGAACAGCCATGGCTCGCCACAAGCAGAGAGGCGGAGGCGCTTCCAAATTCCAGGCAGTCCGGAATCTCCCAGCCATCCAGCAACCCGCGCAGGAAGGAGGAGGCATAGCCATCCCCGCCGCCGAACGATTTCAGCGCCTTGATCGGAAACGGTTTAATGGTATAGTGGTTCCCGTCGCAGGTATAAGCGGAAGAGCCCTCCCTCCCATGCTTAATGACAACCACCCTGGCCTTTTGCCCATGCCAGTAGGACGCGCTTTCCTGGTCGGTCATGCCGGGCCTGATCAGCGACTCTGTGAGGTTAAATTCTTCGCGCGACCCGAGAATCACACTGCTTCGGCATGCAACCATCGAATCGTAAATTGCGGTTTCCTGCGCGTTTTTCCAATTGTAGCTGCGGTAGTCAATATCAAAAATCAGCGGTGTATTTGTTTTTTCGGCGAGGATGGCGGCTTTCAAAGCCGCCTCACGCGATGGGCTTTCCGCCAGCGCGGTTCCCGAAATCAGCAGTGCCTTACTGTTCCTGATATAGTCTTCATCGACGTCGTCCACCGTCAGCTGCAGATCGGCAATATCGTTGCGGTACATCAGGATGCTGCTTTCATGCTCCGATAAAATTTCCGTAAAGGTCAGCCCCAGTTTCTGACCCCCGGTGCAGCGGGTTACATGCGAGGTATCAATGCCTTCCTCCCCAAACCGCTCGTAAATAAAATCTCCGAACTGATCGTCGGATACCTTTGCAATGAATCCGATTTTCTTACCAAGCCTCGCAAGGCCGACAGCAATATTGGCGGGTGAACCGCCGAGATACTTTTTAAAAGTGGTGCACTGTGGAAGCGGTTGATAGTAATCGGAAGGGTTCAGGTCAATTGCTGCACGGCCGAGCAGGACCATGTCAAACGGCCTGCTCTCATCAAACTTAAGATACTGCATCCTGTAAATCCTCCTTATTGTTGAACACCATAATGTGGTGCAACACATTTTCGTAGACGCCCTCCACCATTTTTTCATTGAGTCCAAAATAGTCGCAGCCTGACTGGGTAGTAAAATACGCTTCCGCTTTGCAGGTCAACGCCTGAAAACTTGCGGTTGCAATATTGATCTTTCGGATCCCGTGCTCAATTGATTTACGAAAATCCAGATCAGAAATACCACTGCCGCCATGCAAAACAAGATACGCCGGAGAGACCTGACGGATTTTTTCCAGCACATCAAAGCAAAGTACGGGCGCGACAGGATAGTTTCCATGCGCGTTTCCGATTGCCACGGCAAGCGCATCCACCCCTGTTCTCCGGCAGAATTCCGGGACCTCCGCAGGGTCGGTACAGCGGATTCCGTGGGATTTTCCGCCGTCTTCACTGCCCCCGACAATGCCAAGCTCTGCTTCGACCGTTGCGCCGAAACGGTCGGCCATTTTTTTCACTTGAGAGGTTTTCATAACGTTTTCTTCAAACGGCAGCAGAGAACCATCAAACATGACCGACGTAAAGCCATAGTCCAGTGCGGCTTGAACAGCATCCATTGTGGTTCCGTGGTCCAGATGAACCGCAATCTTTACTGATGCGTTCTGGGCCGCTTCAATCATCATAGGACCCATCAGGTGCAGAGGCGAATAAGGGAACCGCACCTGCGCGATCTGCAGGATGATCGGGGTTTTGCTCTGTTCCGCCGCTTTTACCGCCCCGGCCACCATTTCCATATTTCCGACACTGAAGGCCCCGACCGCCCGGTTCTGCCGTTGAGCAGATTCGAGAAGTTCCTTCATCGTACATAAAGACATTGCCTCACCCGCTTTCTCTGGTTTTTCAGCATCACAGATTTTTTACGGACACGCCGGCCTCAAAATGATCAGGCGCTGTCCGCTTTTTAATAAGCAATTTCGGAAAGCTTCACAGGGCGGTTTTCCAGCATGGACCTCTTCGCCGCCAGCGCAATCAGCACCGGCTGGAGGCCATCATTGACATTGACAGGCACCTCGGTATGGTTCAGGATTGCATCCACAAACATGCCCACTTCTTTGGAAAATGAATCCATATACCGCTCCAGAAAGAAATAGAGCGGTTTTTCTCCCGTCACACCGTTTTCCGAACTGATCACAACACTGGAAGCGGTATCGTTGGAAACCGCCGCCTGCCCTTTTGAACCGAACACTTCCGCCCGCTGGTCATATCCGTAAGCCGCGCGCCTGGAGTTATCAATCACCGCTAGCGCTCCGCTGGCCAGTTTCATGGTAATAATTGCGGTATCCACATCGCCTGCCCTGCCGATTTCAGGATTCACCAGAACAGCCGCGTTGACGTAAACCTCTGTGACATCGCTGCCGGACAGATAGCGAACCATATCAAAATCATGGATTGTCATATCTAAAAACATCCCGCCCGATACCTTCACATATTCGATCGGCGGGGAATCCGGGTCGCGGGAGGTGATTTTTACAATATGCAGATCGCCGATTGCTCCGGAAGCAACCGCACCCCTGACAGCCTCAAAATTATGGTCGAAGCGCCGGTTGAATCCCACCTGGAACTTCAGTCCGGTACCTTCCAGCGCACGCATAACCTCCACAATTTTGGATGCATCCTGAGAAACCGGCTTTTCGCAGAACACATGCTTTCCCGCCCGGATTGCTTCAATTGAGATATCTGCGTGCGTCGGCGTTGAGGAACATACCAAAACAGCATCAATCTGCGGATCGGCAAGAATCTGCCGGTAATCCTCATAGCAGGCATCCACCCCCAGTTCCTTTGCCCACTGGCGGTTTCCGTCGTTCATCTGCGGGTCGGCAATGGCTTTTACGTGCGCATTCTTTAAGTGGTATGTAATGCTTTGCGCATGAACTTTGCCGATTCTTCCGATTCCGATAATACCCAGATTCAACATACATAACGCCCTTTCAAAGTTTATTAAGTTAATATAATATCTTGGTTAACTTTTTTCACAGTATAACATCGAATTTTCTCATTTTCAAGTTAAATTTAAAAAAATCATAGTATTCACTGAAACAATCTTTATTTTTTGTCAATTATAAAAAACAATTTATTTTTGTCGCCCCTGCGTTTTGTCAACATGATAGTAAATTGCATCATATATTTATGCAAAAGGAAAAATAATATAAAATTATTCAATTTTTGCTGATATTATTGTTGACTTTACAAAAACGTGATGGTATTCTTATGACAACTTAAGTTTAAATCCCACTATCCTAAATCCGCTTCCAAGGCGACGGAAGTGCAAATCCGGAGAAAACAAGGGGGATACATATGATAAAAAGCCGCATGACTGTTGGGCAAGCTTTGGTGAAATTCTTGGATAATCAGTATGTAAGTTTCGACAATCAGGTATCAAAATTTGTAGACGGGATTTTTACCATTTTCGGGCACGGCATTGTCTGCGGCCTGGGACAGGCGCTGGATGAAAACCCCGGTTCCCTGAAAGTATATCAGGGGCGCAACGAGCAGGGAATGTGCCATGCCGCAGCCGGATTTGCAAAGCAGAACAACCGGAGGAAAATCATCGCCTGTGCGTCCTCCATCGGCCCGGGTGCAGCCAATATGGTTACCGCGGTCGCAGATGCCACTGTCAATCACATCCCGCTGCTTGTTTTTACCGGGGACGCTTTTGCGACCAGGCAGCCCGACCCCGTTCTTCAGCAGCTTGAACAGCCCTATGACCTTTCGGTTACTACAAGCGATGCATTCAGACCCATCACCCGCTATTGGGACAGGGTCAGCCGTCCCGAACAGCTGATGTCGGCCATGATCGGCGCTATGCGCGTCCTGACCGACGCTTCACAGACAGGGGGCGTATGCATCTCCCTTCCGCAGGATGTGCAGGGAGAGGTATTTGATTTCCCTGCCGAGTTCTTCCAGAAACGGGTGCACCGGATTGCCCGTCCGGCACCGGAGGCCGATGAAATCAAAGAGGGAATTGAGCTGATCTGCGCAAAGAAAAAACCGGTTGTCATCTGCGGCGGCGGCGTGCGCTACTCCGAAGCGGGCGAGGCCCTGCGCGTCATGTGCCGGAAATTTAACCTCCCGATTCTGGAAACACAGGCCGGAAAGAGCGCCGTTCCATCCTCCGAGCCGCTGAACGTCGGCGGTGTCGGCGTAACGGGGAATCTGGCTGCCAACGCGCTCGCGGAACAGGCCGACCTTGTGATTGGGGTCGGTACACGCTACAGTGATTTCACAACAGGGTCCAAGGAGCTGTTCCGGAATCCCTCGGTTTCCGTTTTGTCAGTGAACATATCCCGCTTCCACGCCTATAAGCTGGACGCCAGGCAGATTGTTGGCGACGCGAAAGCCTCGATTGAACTTCTGACGAAAGGGTTAGAGGAAAAGGGGTATCAGTCCGGCTATCAAAATGAGATCGCAAAAGCGCGTGAAGCCTGGAAAATGGAAATGGACAATCTGCGCAATATTGGGTACGGCGCTGATTTTTCACCACTGATTGCGGCAAAAGGCGAGCACGCGATTGAAGATTATGTACGTACGACCGGTGGTACCATTATCCAGACAGCGGCAATTGCCTCCATCAGGGAACATATCGAGGAAAATGCGATTATTGTCGGTGCATCAGGCAGCCTGCCCGGCGATTTGCAGCGCATGTGGACGACCGACGAAAAAGATACTTATTTAATGGAATATGGTTACTCCTGTATGGGTTATGAAATTGCGGCCGCGCTGGGTGCAAAGCTGGCGCGCCCCGGACAGCCGGTTTACAGCATGGTGGGCGACGGAGCCTTCCTGATGCTGCATTCTGAATTGGTAACTTCCCTTCAGGAACGCCAAAAGATTACCATCCTGCTGTTTGACAACTGCGGGTTCGGCTGCATCAACAATTTGCAGATGGGCAACGGTATGGGCAGCCTCGCGACAGAGTTCCGCTACCGGAACCCGCAGACCGGCGCACAGGACGGGGAATTGATCCCCATTGATTATGCCATGGTGGGACGCGGTTACGGGCTGAAGACTTACACGGCGAAAAACATGCAGGAACTGGAGACCGCGCTGGAAGACGCCAAGAAACAGGAGACTTCCGTACTGATCGATATTAAGGCGCTCCCGAAAACAATGACCGATTCCTATAAATCCTGGTGGCATGTGGGAATCGCCGGACAGTCCCAAAATCCGGCGGTCGAACAAGCCTACCGCCGGCGCATGGAGCATTTGGACAGCGCCAGAATGTACTGATATGCCGAAGATTAAAGGAGGATTACCTATGTTTGATTCATCCAAAGTAAAAGTCGGCATTGCGCCCATCGGCTGGACGAACGACGATATGCCGGACCTTGGCAAAGAAAACACCTTTGAGCAGTGCATCAGCGAAATGGCGCTCGCCGGTTATACCGGCTGCGAGGTGGGCAACAAATACCCAAGAGATACAAGCCGGCTCAGCTATTATCTGGATCTCCGCGGCCTGGAGATCGCAAGCGCGTGGTTCAGCTCGTTTCTGACTACGAAGCCGTATGCGGAAACAGAAAAGGCCTTCCTTGCACACCGCGATTTCCTGCATGCCATGGGGGCAAAAGTGATTGTCGTTTCCGAGCAGGGGCACAGCATCCAAGGGCAGATGGAAACGCCGATATTTGACGGAAAATACAGAATGAACGAACAGGACTGGCAGCTGCTTACGGATGGGCTGAACCGTTTGGGCAGGCTGGCGGCGGAAAAAGGAATGAAACTGGTCTACCACCACCACATGGGGACTGTTGTGCAGACGACGCCGGAAATTGACCGTTTCATGCGGATGACCGATCCCAGGCTGGTTTTTCTGCTGTATGATACGGGGCATTTGGTCTATTCCGGCGAAGACCCTCTGGATATTCTGTCACGTTACCTCCCCCGCATCAAGCATGTGCATCTTAAGGACATCCGCCCGGCCGTGGTAAAAAAAATCAAGGAGGAAAAAGGCAGCTTCCTGCAAGGTGTGCGGCAGGGCGCCTTTACTGTCCCGGGCGACGGAGCAATCGATTTTTGTCCGATCTTCAAAAAACTGGCGGAGGGCGGATATGAAGGCTGGCTGCTTGTCGAAGCAGAACAGGACCCCGCCGTGGCAAATCCGTTCGAGTATGCGGTAAAGGCGCGCCGCTTTATCCGCGAGGCGGCAGGTGTATAACGGCTCTCTCCACAAGTATTTGTGGTGAATAGGATTTACGAAAAATTTTATAATCTGAAAGGGGAAAAATCATGAAAAAACTGATATCGCTTGTCCTTGCGGGAATCCTGGCCATTTCTCTGGCTTCCTGCGGTTCCAGCCAGCCCGCGCCGGCATCCAGTTCGGCTGCGCCTTCTTCAGTCCCTGCTTCCAGTGAACCTGCCTCCTCTTCGCAGCCCGCGCCGAAACCGGCGGAAAAGGATTATACCGTAAGCGTTGTGCTCAAAACCCTCTCCAGCGAATACTGGGGCTATGTCAAAGCCGGCTGCGACAAGGCCGCTCAGGATTTCGGCATTACCGTAAATGTACTGGGACCGGCGGCCGAAAGCGAAATTTCTGAACAGGTAGCACAGATTGAGCAACAGCTCAGCGCAAATGTGGACGCAATCGTGGTGGCGCCCTGTGAATCCAGTGCGGCAGCCGGCGCTCTGGCCCCGGCGATCGGAAAAATCCCGGTTTTGTTTGTGGACACCGATGCCGAGCTGGAGGGGAAAACCTCTTTCGTCGGAACGGGAAATAAAGAAGCCGCGGCTCTCGGCGGCAAATACATTGCCGACAAGCTGGGCAAAGGCGGTAAAGCGGTCTGCATCTGCGGCCAGCTCGGCGAGGCAACCAGCGAATCCAGACTGAGCGGTTATAAAGAATCCTTGGAAGCCGGCGGAATTACTGTGCTGGATACGCTTTCCGGGCAGAATACCGCGGATAAATCCATGGCAACCATGGAGGACCTGCTCGCCCGTTTCCCCAACGAAATCCAGGCTGTCCTCTGCCATAACGACGATACCGCAATCGGCGCCCAGCAGGCCTGCGAGCAAAATGGCATCGACAATATCAAGATCATCGGATTTGACGGCAATAAATCCGCGGTGGATCTAATCCTTGCCGGAAAACTGGAAGGCACCATCGCGCAGCAGCCGTTCCAGATGGGCTATATGGCGGTCGAGGCCGCGGTAAAATCGATTAACGGCGAAAAAATAGACCCGGTCATCCCTGTTCCGGCAAAACTGATTACAAAAGACAATGCACAGGCATATTTAGATGAACTGGCCAGCATGAACAAATAATCGGCACTGAACAACGCGGGAGAAGAACAAACCCCCTTCTCCCGCGTTCTCTAAAAAAGGCTAAGTGTAAGAAACAGGCGGTGGAACAAAATGAGCGAATATGTGGTAGAACTGAGAAATATCACCAAGCGGTTTCCGGGCGTAATCGCGCTGAAAAACATGTCCCTTGCAATAAAGCCCGGCGAAATTCATGGGCTGGTTGGCGAAAATGGTGCAGGGAAATCCACCCTGATTAAAGTATTGACCGGTGTACATCTGGCGGATGAGGGGGAAATTCTGGCAGGCGGGCAAAAAGTAGTCTTTCATAATCCGGTTGACGCACGTTCGGCCGGTATTGCCTGTGTCTATCAGGAACTCAATATCGTAAAGCTGCTTTCGATAACGGATAACATCTTTATGGGAAGAAGCGTTAAAAAAAGATCGGGTCTGCTGGATTATGAAGCGATGCACAAACAGGCGCATGACGCGATGCTTTCACTGGGGCACGACATCGACCCCGCTCAGGAGTGCGGCAAACTCGGAATGGGGCTTCAACAGATGGTGGAGATTGGCAAGGCGGTTTCCCTGGATGCCCGGCTGATCATCATGGACGAACCGACCTCCAGTCTCGGCGAAAAGGAAGTAGAGCAGCTTTTCAAATCAATCCGCGCCCTGAAAGAAAAGGGGGTTGCCGTCCTGTTCGTATCGCATAAGCTGGAAGAGCTTTTTGAAATCTGCGACCGGGTAACCGTTATGCGGGACGGCGAGCATATCATTACCAGGGACATCGGTGAACTGGATAATGACAAGCTGATTGAAGCGATGGTCGGACGCACTCTGGATAACCTTTACCCGAAGGAGTGTACATCCAGAGGAGACGTTTATCTGGAAGTGCGCAATCTGAATTCCGCCGGCCTGCTCCACGATATCAGCTTTTCTGCCTATGGCGGAGAGATTCTCGGGGTGGCCGGACTTGTCGGCTCGGGGAGAACGGAAACTTTCCGGGCAATTTTCGGAGCGGATCCGTACGACAGCGGAGAGGTGCTTGTAAAAGGGAAAAAAGTGGTAATCAAAAGCCCCACGGACGCAATCAGGCATAAAATTGCTTTTTTAACAGAGGACAGAAAAAATCAGGGATTGATTCTTTCCCAGTCCGTCAAGACCAACCTGATTTTGAGCAATATAGGGGAGTTTTGCAGCGGCCCTTTTCTGAATGATAAAAAGATCGAAGAACTGGGAGAAAAAAATGTGAAGGCTCTGCGCATTAAGACGCCCAGTATTGATGAAATCGCCGGCCAGCTCTCCGGCGGCAATCAGCAGAAAGTGGTCATCGGCAAATGGATGAATTCGGACGCCGAAGTGTTCATATTCGATGAGCCTACCCGCGGTATCGACGTGGGGGCAAAAATAGAAGTCTATCACGTCATGAACAACCTCGTAAAAGAAGGAAAATGCGTCATTATGATTTCTTCGGAACTTCCGGAAATCCTGGGTATGAGCGATCGCGTACTGGTTATGCGCTCCGGCAGAATGATGGCAGAAATCGAGAAAAACAGCGGCTATTTTAATCAGGAAGGCATTATGAAAGCTGCTTGGGGAGGAACAATACCATGTCTCGTAGAAAAATAAATCTGAAAGACTTTATGATGAAACTAGGGCCTCTGATGGCATTGTTTTTTTTATGCGCCATCTTAACGGCTGTCACTTCCGGAAGGTTTTTAACCTACATCAATCTCATGAACATCTTTAAGCAGACCTCTGTGAACTGCCTGATCGCCTCCGGAATGCTGGTCGTACTGATCACTGCGGGCATTGACCTCTCCGTCGGCTCAAACTGCGTGCTCGCCGCCTGTGTGGTCGGCGTGCTGGTGCAGAATTTCGGCGTCAAGAACCCCCTTGTACTGATTATCGCGGCTCTTGTGACAGGCCTGCTCGCGGGAGTTGCCAACGGGCTTCTGCTCACACGGCTGAACCTTCCCCACCCGTTCATCTCCACACTGGGGATGAAAAACATCACCCTCGGGCTCGCGCTTCTGATCACCAGCGCGACTCCCGTCGGCTTTTTCAATACCGGCATTGATCCGGTGCTCTATCTTGGTTCCGCTACAATCGCCGGTTTCCCCATCAGCTTTATCGTTGTGGTGATCCTGTTTTCCGGATTCCACATTTTCCTCAACAAGACCGCTCTTGGGCGCCAGATTTACTGCGTGGGCGGCAATCCGGAAGCCGCGCGCCTGTCCGGTATCAGGTCCAAAAATGTGCTCACCTTTGTATACGGACTGTCCGGCTTTATGTGCGGAATCGCTGCGATTGTTTTAATCGGGCGTGTTTCAACCGCCAACGCGACCGCCGGGACCACCTTTGACACCGATGCAATCGCCGCGTGTATCATCGGTGGCGCCTCCTTCAACGGCGGAAAGGGGACCATTTGGGGAACCCTGATCGGCGCGCTGATCATGGGCACTATCCGCAACGGCCTGAACCTGCTGGGTGCACAGAATGATATCCAGTATATCGTCATCGGCGCCGTCATTGTCCTTGCGGTCTTTATCGATGTTTCCCGCGGCAGAATGGAAGCCAAAGCACGCAGGCTGGCGGCAATGTAATCGTCCCTCTTTGCAAGTTCTTATGGCTAAACGCAAATGAGCCGGGTATTTCTTTGAAGTATCCGGCTCATTGCTTTGTTTGAATAATTGCCCGCTCATCCGGGAATGATTTAATTCTTCCAAATAACGCTTGTCCGGTTGACGGACTAAAGTTTTTGCGGTATGATAACTAAAACACGCACCCGCGAAGGAGGGCTTAATCATGTACTATAATCACAAATATAAATCTCTGTTTTCTATGATGCTTCCATATGCGGCCGCGCTTCTGGTGCTCTGCATTACGGCGGGTTATTCCATTTATCGTTATGCCAGCGAGCGCGCCTACCACGAAAGATGGAAGGACTATAACGACTGTGGACTCGCATAACGACACCGGGCACTTGGGAAACCCGATTATGACTGTGCGGGCGAAACGCGTCCTGTTATTGTTTAAAGCATTCCTCTGCTTTGCCGTTTCCGCTCTGTTTATTTTTTACTGGGGAGAATTCGGCGTCTTTTCAGGAACGGCCCCCTGGTATCGGATCCTGGTTCCGGTCTGCCTTCCGATTATCGGCATCGCGTTCGGGCTGCACCTTGTTTTCAACTCCGGCAAGCGGCTGGTCCTGCTGGAAAACGGCGTACGCTATCATACGCCGTTTTTTGAGCTGGAGTCCCCTTATTCGGAAATAAAATCCGTGCGGTTCGATTTGGGTGAAGGGCAGGGTTTTTCCGCGGGCAGCTATGGCTTTTCCATGTACCGCAGGACGGCTCCCGTTCAGACGCTTTCGCTGTCTCTCAGCGACGGCCGGGTTTGGGGGTTTCGCACCAGCTTTTACTCGGGATTGGCTGAGGCGGAAGCCGAACTTAAAAAACACCTTTCAGCTGTTTAAAATGATATCCGGTTTGAAAATAGCCGGCCGCGTGAAGCGGCCGGCTATTTTTGTCTTACAGAAGCTGGTAATTTTTCAGAATTTCCCGGTGCGTCAGCCATTCAAGGCATTTTTCCAGCATAACGCCGTAACGGGTGTCTGTCCCGTAGCTGAATGTAATTTTAATAGCAAGCTCCACAAAACGGGTTGCCCTGTCCATCGCGATGGGGAAACTGTCGCCGGTAACCATTGAACCGGTCAGCACGCTGGCATAAATATCCCCGGTTCCGGGATAGGCAATGGGAACGTAGTCATAACCAACATACCAATAAGCGTTCTGGCCTTTATCATAGCCAACATTTGCGCACTCGCCGGAAGTCATCTCCACGCCGGTAATGACGACATAGCGCGGACCGAGCTCCGAGAGGCGTGCAAGCATACTTTTCAGCTTCTGCCTTGTAAACGGTTCATGCTGATAGGTTTCGCCCAGCAGAAGATAGGCCTCGGTTGGATTGGGGGTAATGATATCCGCCGACTGTACCAGCGCCCGCATCTTTTCCCTCAGCGCGGGAGTGCAGGTGCGATAGGGCTTCCCGTGATCCCCCATAACAGGGTCCACCACCGCGAGCGCATGGGGATACTCGGCGATAAAAGCTTTCATATCATCCGCCTGGGACGGATTGGACAGAAACCCCGAATAGATCGCTTCAAATTCCAGATTCAGACGCTTATAGTGCTCCACGCACGGGCGTATGTAGTCGGTCAGGTCGCGGTATTCCACATCCCCAAGGCCGCCTGTGTGGGTGGAAAGGACGGCGGTCGGAACCGGGCAGACCTGTACCCCCATAGAAGAAAGCGTGGGAATTACGACGGCCAGTGAGCTTCTTCCAAAGCCAGCAAGGCCGTGAATAGCGGCAACGCGCGGCGGACGGTTTTGCATGAATTCACCTGCTTTTTTAAAATTTGAAATTTTTTGAGAAATCGGAGGAGTGAGGAAATCCCGTTTCCAGAAAGTTGCGTAATGATTTTTTGGCCGCGGGTTACAATAGAAAAGCGAGCAATCGCTAAAAAACCGGGAGGTGGGAAATTATGAACAAAACAGCAACCACTGCCGTTACCGGACTGGCCGTAGCTATGGCAGCCGGCACCGCGGCTTATATGATGTCCGGTCACCGCGGACCAAACACAGGCAGAAAAATCAAAAAAAACGCAGCGAAAGCCATCAAAACACTCGGAAGCATGCTGGACAGCGTGGAGTATATGATGCGCTGACAGCCAACCCTTTGCACGCGGGAAGGCTTCCCGCGTTTCTTACATAAATTATCCGATTTGGATTTTGCCTTCGGGCAGAATTTCCCTCCGCTTTGCGGTCGGGCGCATGGCCAGCGAAAGAAAAAACGTAACCGGCCCAAGCCGGCCGATATACATTAAGAAAATCAGCAAAATTTTTGACAGGGTATTTGCTACCACAGAGATCCCCGTGGAAAGGCCAACGGTTGCAAATGCCGACACACTCTCGAACAATGCGTCTACCCCGCCTACCGCATGGGTTTCACGCATTGTGGCAACCATACAGCCGGTAGTGACTGCGACAGCAAGCCCGCCGAGGATTCCGACGGCAAGCGATTTATAAACAGCACTTTTCCCCACCCTGCGGTGAAAAATAGTTGTATCCTCGTCGCCGCGAATCACACAGTAAACGGTCATAAAAATAACCGCGGCGGTAGTACACTTGATGCCGCCGCCCGTCGAACCGGGCGCAGCGCCGATGAACATCAGGAGACTCGATAATAATTTTGTAATATCATAGAGCGCGTCGGTGGGGATCGTATTGAAGCCCGCCGTCCGGCAGGTCACCGAATGAAACCAGGAAGCAAGCAGCTTTTGCCCCGTAGACGGCAGAGCACCCAGCGTTGCGGGGTTTTCCCATTCAAGCGAAGCGGTCATCAGCATTCCCAGCACAATCAAAATCCCTGTAATCACAAGCACAATGCGGGTATGCAATGTCGGCTGACGATGGTTTTTATGCGCCGCAATCATATCATGAATCACGATGAAGCCGATCCCCCCGATGATGATCAGCAGCCCGATCGTAATCAGAACAACGGGGTGACTGTTATAGTTTGACAGGGAAACATAGGGCGCCTCGCGCCCCAGGACATCAAAGCCTGCATTGCAGAAAGCGGAAACCGCCAAAAAGACGGAGATATAAATTCCGTCCGCTCCATAAGCAGGAATAAATGCGGTCATTAAAACCAGCGCGCCGGCCAGTTCCACAAGCAGCGCCGTTGAAACGACAACTTTAAGCAGGAAAGCAATATCCGCGTCGATTGAAGCCACAGACTCCTGTGCCAGATGCATCCCCCGCAGCCCGATTTTTCTGCGGATCAGAACCTGAAAAAACACGGTAAAGGTGACCAATCCGAGCCCGCCGATCTGAATCAAACAGAGAATCACACTCTGGCCGAATAAAGACCAGTGCATATAAGTGTCATAAACAACCAACCCGGTGACACAGGTAGCGGAAGTCGCGGTGAAAAGGCAGTCAAGAAACGGCGTCGCCGCCTGCTGCCGGCTGGATACCGGCAGCATAAGAAGCAGTGTGCCCAATAAAATGACCGCCGCAAAGCTTAACGTAATCGTTCTGGTGGGAGACGAAAACAAAAACTTTTTGGCCGACGCGGGGTTGCTCAAAATGAATCGCCTTCCCTTATTGTGGTGTTCGCCTTACAGGTCGTCTCGCCGTTCCAGATAACGCTTGGCTTCGTTTACCAGTTTTTTATCATTTTTAAAAGTGACCATCCCTTCGACATCCTCTAACAGGCACCAGCGATATTCGCTGATCTCTTCCTCCTGCCGCCGGACGGTATCGTCCCCATCCGGTGTTCCTAAAAAATATACAACCTGTTTTTTTACATGAGGCTTCGGAAAATATTCAACACTCTGGCGAAACCCATCCATCAGCGAAACTTCCAGCCCTGTTTCCTCTTTAATTTCCCGCAGCGCGGTCTGCAGCTCATTTTCACCGGATTCCACATGTCCTTTCGGGAAAGACCAGTGCCCGCCGCAGCGGTGCTTTATAAGCAGAAGCTCCGTATTTCCGGCGTTTTTTCGGAAAACCAGCGCCCCGCATGATTTTTCTTTGATCAATCAGTTTCACAATCCTCTCGCGGACGCCGCAAAACGACGCCCTCTTTTTCAGGCGGTGCCTGCCAACACGCTTCCGGCACCACATCCGCCTCTCCATAAGCGCGGAATACACAATTAATAATATACCACGATGCGGATGCTTTTAAAAGTACCCACCCATTTTTTTCATAATAATTTCATAATGGGAAATCGGGTTCAGGTTGACAAACTGCATGGCCTGCACTATAATAATTAGGCTATGCGCCTGTAGCTCAGCAGGATAGAGCGACCGCCTCCTAAGCGGTAGGTCGGAGGTTCAAATCCCCTCAGGCGCGCCAACGTGACGCTGGACCCAATTCGCATCTGGGTTCAGCGTTTTTTCTTTGTTTTGCACCCGATAACGGGGCACCTATATTCACCTGACTTGTCAAAAAAGAAGCTCTGTAACCGAAGCGTTACAGGGCTTCTTTTTCTGCAGGCTGAGATACATTAAGTGTTCTGGTTATCCTCAGATACTTCGGCTGTTCTTGCCAAACGGCGTAAAAGGTTCAACACAAGAAGCATGTCCTCATCCGACAATTCGCTTAATATCTCTATCAGTTCCTTCAGGACAGGGCTTCCCCGTCTTGGTTCAACAGGTGTAATTTCGCTGTCTCCCCACTCGCGCAGAAGAATGTACCGCTTAAACTGACTGATTTCGATGGGGGTATTGTCTACCCACCCTAATGCCCGTCTTGCCTTGATTGGTATAACAATCCTTCCCAGTTCATCCAGTTTTTTAATTATCCCGGTTTGTTTCACTTTAAGCTCCTCCTAATCTGGTCATACTATTTATATAGTAACTTAAAACATGTATATAGTTAAGGAGTAACTTTTAAGGTAGTATCATTGAGGGGGTAATACTGATATGAGTGAAACAAATTCCATACTGCAGCGGAAAGAATATGGACGGATAAGGCTCAAGCTGAAGGAACAGTTGGATACCCGTGGAATGACCAGAAATCATCTTGCCCGCAGAATCGATGCGCGATTTGAAGTTGTGAATAAGTGGTACAATGATCAAGTGGAAAAGATTGATACTGATATCCTTGCCCGGATTTGTTTTGTGCTTGATTGCCGGGTGGAAGATATTATCGAATATACGAATTCTTTGGTAAATCGGGGATAACGAACATCATTGTTCCAAAGTAATTTTCAAAAGCGGGCAAATGAAAAATCATTCGCCCGCTTTCGTTCATATGTTTATGATTTCTTTGTAGCAAAACCAGATTCGGATATGGGTTATTCATCTCCTCCGCAGATGTCCTGTAGCGCGACACGAACCGCTTCAATGACAAAGGCTGAAAACGTACATTCTTTCCCCGATATAGTGGCTTCAACCCGCTCTATAAGGTCGTTTGGAAAGCGTATGGTTTTGTTTGTAGTAGCTGGTATTCGAGGAATCTGGAACTTGCTCACAAAATTACCCCTACACTGCAATTTACAAGATTGATTGTAATACATACGCCTTACGATTTATGCATTGCAAATGTATTGCATCGCCCAGAAAGAACCAATATCATTCTGTTAAGATGATGCAGGGCATGGATTTTGAGGAAACTTTTGAACAGTTCCTTGATCGGAAAAAATATGACGCTACGGAAAATGCTCTCTTTTCGATGGTCAGAATTGCCTTCAAGGCCGGATGGCTGGCAGCGGGGGAAGACCCACTTTCAGCACAGCCGGTGATTCAGCTGATACAACGTAAGTCGAATGAAATGCAGGAATGAACTAAAACAAAATCTCTTTCCCTTACGTGGCGCTGAACTCAAATGAACCAAGATCAGTCTGCCCGAAGGCCTGTAACATCTTCAAGCACAGTTCTTTATAATCTGGCATTACACTCACCTAAGGTATATTTTAGAACAATATGTTCAATATGTCAGTAGAACAAATTGTTCTTATCTATACTGATATTGGTGATGTTAATGGAAAAATATGAGCGTATTCGTGCACTGCGCGAGGATGCAGATTTAACGCAGGAAAAAGTCGGAAAGGCAATCAATATCCCTCAGCGCAGTTACGCCTATTATGAAAGCGGCCAGCGGATGGTTCCGCCGCACGTTTTGTGCGCCTTGGCAGATTTCTATGACGTAAGCGTGGATTATATTCTTGGACGTACCAACAATCAAAAAATCAACCGATAGTCCAAATTCAAACAGCGGTATAGCGCCAAACGTTATACCGCTGTTTTATTTTTCTATCCATATTTTTCATAAGTGGATTAGCAACTGGTTGATCTTGTCGCTCAAAAGCGCCCGCTCCCGATAGACCCACAGCTCATCAAACTCGAGGCTGAAGTTTTTCGAGAAGGAATAATACAAATTGAGCTTCTGATAATACAGCTCCAAGCCGGTGAGCGTATGATCGCCGCATTTGGGTTTGGCAATTTCCGCGCAGTGACCAATGAAAAATTCCTCAACATAATCGAGAAAGCAGTCGAGCAGTTCGTCGCTGTTGACATCGAACGGCAGACGCATCAGTTTAAACTGGTCTTCTTCCGGCAGGCGGTAGTTTTTGACCGCTTCCAGAATCAGCAGATAGTCCCGAATATCCATTTTTCTGTAATGGCTCACGGTTTCGTGCCGTGTGCTCCAGAGCGCAAGCTTCTGGCTGAGCGGAAGGCTCCCGATTTTCAGGATGGCCTCGCTTGGGCCGGTTACCGCCTGGCTGACCGGAACGTCCTCCTTTTCCAGGCTTTCCGCAATGAACGACTGGTCAAGGCTGTTGACGCCGACATACCCGATCTCGTAGATGCCCTGCCTGCCCGCGCGCCCGCCGATCTGCTTGATTTCCTGCGAGGTGAGATAACGGACCTCCTCGCCGTCAAACTTCTGCAGGCTCATAAAGATAATTCTGCGGATCGGCAGATTGACGCCCATACCGATGGCGTCGGTGGTGACCAGAATGCTGGTTTCTCCGCTGATGAACATGTCATACTGGATTTTGCGTACCTCGGGCGGAAGATCCCCATAGATAATGCTGGTCTTGATTCCCCTGTCCAGAAAATACTTGGAAATTTCAAGTGCACGCTGTTTAGAAAAGACGACCAGCGCATCGCCTCTTTCCACATCCCGGAACTCATACGGGCGGTCGTAAAGCTCCAGCGGGACCGACCGGGTATATTCCCGGATGTCATATTGGTCTTCACAGTCTTCAATGATTTTCAGCAGCAGCTCTTTGGCGTTCAGTGCACCGCATACATGGATTTCCGGGCACCGCAGCCCCAGCAGCGCGCGGGACCAGGCCTGCCCCCGCTGGGAATTGCCGATCATCTGGATTTCATCAATGACCGCCACATCATATTCCCGGTCCAAGCTGAGTTTCTCTACCGTGGAACTGACGTGGCGTGCCCCCTCCACAAGAAGTTCTTCCTCACCGGTGATCAGGTTGCAGGGGACTCCCTCTTGATTGAGCCTTTCATAAATTTCCAGCGCAAGAATTCTGAGCGGCGCCAGATAGACGCCGGTTCCCGCCTGCTTGAGGCGCTGAATCGCGTTATAGGTCTTTCCGGTATTGGTTTCCCCGAGATGCAGATGCAGGGTTCTCTGCATAGCCCGCGCACGCGGATATTCGTCCTTGGGATTTTTGGGGAAGTATTTTTTGAATTCCTCCGCGACCAGATCAGGAATATGGCTCGACATCAGAACCGCAACGATACCGGAGCTGAGATATCCCGCCCTGTCCTTTTCCACGATTTCCCCGAATTGAAAATTCGTACCGTTTCTTTTATTATAATGCGCGAGCAGTCTGACAGATATTTCATCCAGAAGACGAACCCAGTCCTCATAGAGGCCCCGGTATCCGCGGATGCTCTTGTCCTGCAGCTGTGCCAGCGCTTTTATTTTTTTCCGGACGCTCGCCTCGTGGTTCCAGAGGTTGGCATCCTTGGAATGCCGGACAATATTCCTCGTCTGAGAAAGCTGCGATTTCAGTTTCTCAAATTCCCGCATGGCCCTTTGATTTTTTTTCATCTTTCATCCAACCGCTCTATAAATTTGCATTCTTTATTATACGGGATAATTGTACCTTTATTTATGGAATTCGGCAAACAGAAAGAAGAGAACAGAAAGAGGCATCCTATGGATGCCTCTTTCCGGTTTAGCTTACATACCGAGCCATGCAAGCACTGCCTTACGCAGAAAAGCGGCGCAGCCTTTCACGTTTTTGTCATAATAAGCGGTAAACCGCTCATCGTCCACATACATCTGTGTCAGGCCGGCGTGTGCCTCGGGGGAATACTGCGGCCAGGTAAAGCCCAGCCATTCCCTGTGCAGGGCGGCAATCTTTTTGCCTTCCTCGCCGGCGGGGTCTGCGTTTTCGCGCACCGCCTGTTCAAGAAGCCGGCTGATTTCCTCCCCGGTTTTCTGCATGCGGTCATACTCTTCCTGAGAGAGATTCATCAGTTTCCGGTTGCTTTCCTTCACGGTCTGCTCTCCGTATTTTTCACGGATTTCCGCGCCGTACTGTTTTTCATTCCGATCAATCAGGTCCTTTTTAAATCCTTTAAATTTCTCTTTATCGTTCATTTCAGTCAGTCCTTTCTGAGCCAGTATGGTTTTGTCCACATTTCCAATCAGGACGGAAAGGCGTTCCCGCCGCCGCAGAAGCTCCGCGCGATAATCCTCCAGAGCGGTGAGGGAGTCGTAGCCGGGGTCGGAAATCAGTTTTTTGATTTCCTCCAGCGGCATCCCCAACTCCCGGTAGAACAGAATCTGCTGGAGCGTATCCACCTGTGCCTGCCCGTAGATCCGGTAGCCGGACGATGAGACACGGCCGGGTGCCAGCAGCCCGATCTGGTCGTAATAGCGCAGTGTCCGTGCACTGACACCCGCTACTTGAGCTAGCGCCTTGACGGTGTATTCCATCTCAATCCCTCCTGACATACTCAGTATAGACTATGACGCAACGTCAATGTCAACCCATATTATTTGAAATTATAGGAAAAAATCCCGGCTCTTGAATAAAAGAGCCGGGATTTTCAACAGATAATTTATAAAATATTTTAATCTTTATCTTCAAACACAATTTTGATACTGCCGTCCTCGCTGTCATAGCGGGAACTCTTCTTGGGCTTGAAGGTAAAGCCGTAGCTGTGATCCTCACGCACCTCGGTGCTGCCGGAGGAATCCCACTTGAAGGTGCCGTCGACAATGTCGCCATTGTCATCCAATGCCTCTACGGCATCTTCCAGCTCATCTTTGAGGTCGCTCAGTTTGTCACCTTCCTGGGCCTTAATCGTACCAATTTGCAGGGTAACGTCACCGAAAGCGCCTTTTACATAGATGGTGATTTTTCCCTTGATCGGTGCTAAATCATCATCATCGGGTGTGAAGGTAAAGGAATAGCTCTCATCGTCATCGTCGACTTCAGCGTAACGGGAATTGTTCCAGGTGCATTTTCCGTCGATAATATCATCCGTGTACGCATCGTAAGCATAGACATTGGAGTTCAGCTCATCCACCAGATCCATCAGTCGGTCGCCTTCGTCGCCCTCGATCGGGTCGATCTTCAGGCGGATATTGGAAGAACTGCCGGAAGTCGTTTTGGATGTAGAGGTTGTGGGTTTGCTGACTGCGGCGGGAGCAGCGGTGGTACCCTTTTCAACCGTCACAGTGGCCTTGGAATCACTCTTAACCGTTTTGGCGACGGACGCGCCTTTTTTCACAGTCACTTTTGCTGCCGCGGAAAGGGTCATTGCGGAAACCTTACCGCTGACCGCGATCTGATTGGGAGATGAAACGATAAACTTCGCAACATCAGCGGTGGTGCCAAGAGATACGGCCACACCGTCGTCCAGCGCCTTCTGGACGGAGAGGGAGTCCAGCTTGCCTTCCAATGTCAGCGCGGTCTGGCTGCCCAATGAAATCGCACGGCTCTTGCCGGTGGAATCGGTAAAGCAGAGCAGAAGGGAACCGGTTTTTCCGCTGGTCAGTGAAAGATCAGCAGTCTTCAGCGTATAGGAAGCGACCGCCTTGCTGTTTTTGGTCAAAGACAGATTTTTCCCCGAAACACTCACGCCATAAGGCAGAGGGGCAGCCGCAGCACTGGCCACGACAGCGGTGCTCACGGTCATGACTGCCGCGAGGGCGATAGAAGTCAATCTTTTCCGAATCAGGTTCATTTTTGTCACCCTTCTTTTCATACTTTTATTTCAATACAATGATTGCTTTTTATCATTATAACATAATAGCAGTGGAAGTAAATGGAGATTTGTTGCGAGAATTTCCAAAAAATACCCCAAAATTTTCTGATTTATTTTTGAACTGTATATGTCTGCTCAATCAGTCTGGAAGTTTCTTTCTGATCGGACGGGCTCATCGCGTCCCATACAGCCCAGGAGGACTGTTCATCTTTTCTGGTCAGGTAAAAATACTGTTCCAGCGCTCCCTCGGGATAGGGCACCTTCGTGTTATCATAATCCACGGTATATTTCGCAAAAACCGCGAGCAGATTGTTTTTAACGTAATCATCCGACCAGCCGTTTGTCTTTGCAAGCTCACTGCCGGCATACATTTTCCGCACGCGGTCAGTTTCCTCGGGTGAGACCGATGTAGACTGTATCGCCATGCTGATGACAGCGCCTGTGGCTTTCTGCGCTTCAAGATGAGCCTGAACGACATCCGTCGGCGAATCCTGACCGTCTGTCATCGCCGCCAGCGCGTAATAAAGGGTGTCATCCAGCCTGCTGTATCGCCCGCTCTTCCCACCCTGCATATAGGCGAACCCGTCGAGCGTGAACGCATAGTAATCGGAAACCGTCCCGTCCTCGTAGGACGTACGGATCAGATAACAGTAGGGCAGCGAAGCGATATCCTGCGCCGGAGCAGCGGCGGATTTGACCAGATAGTTAAAAATCGCCTGTTTTGCAAGCTCCGTTTCCATAGCGGAAAGGGGCGAACGGGCTGTCAGAACCATCCCGTCCCGCCCCAGCTTCATAACGGAATACAAGGGGTCATTTTCAGCGAGTTCTGGCTCGGCAGCGGAAACCAGCTTGCCCAATCCGGCTTCGCTTGCGGCAAATTCGCGCACATCCCTGCCGGCGGCGGCATCCGCCTGCGCCCTCGTATACCGCAGTTCCATCTCACGGCTTCCATCGGTGAGGACAAAGTTTATATGGTCTGCATTTCCCACCAGCGCCAAAAGGAGATACGCGTCTTTCGCGAAGGAAGCCTGTGATTCCTCCGAACCGTATTGTTCAAAAGTGCCGGGTTCCGCTTTCAGATAAACGGAGATTCCATACGGCTCACCGCCGGTTTCCAGCGCAAAATGATCCTGCTGAATTCCGTCCGGATACGGCAAAAGGGAGAGGATTCCGCCAACCCTGGAGTTATCGCCCACATACTCGGTTTTATATTGCAGCAGCTTTGCGGCAAATTTTTCAGTCTCGCTATATTCCGGAACGGCTGCTTCAACCGTCGATACCGCGGGCTTGCCGTTCGGATTGGCAAGCAGCATCAACACAACAACCACAAGCGAAACGGCAATACTCATATACAGCATACACCGGAAAACGCGTCCAATCCTTGTTTTCAACGCTACCCCTCCCTAACCCGGTCAATCAGCTGTTTGATTTCGTCCGCATCATTTCGCAAGCTCACCGGACTGAACAGGCTCGTGTTCCCACACCATGCCGGCAAGCCGGATTTCCGCGGCGTACAGCTTTAAATCCTGATCCAAATAAGACGCCTCCTGTCTACCCAAGTAGACCCAGGGCCAGCCTATCACGATAGACTGGCCCTGTCAAGCATTTCCTGTTTTAAACAATATCTTTTTATGGGAACACAAAAACACCGCCACCAATGGTGACAGTGTTTCAAAACAGATGTGTTCGCCCAGCCGTCTGCTTATTTGGAAGCAACAGCGAGCTTCTTCATCAGCGCGGATTTTTTGTGTGCAGCAGTGTTTTTATGCAGCAGATTCTTCGCTACAGCCTGATCCACCTTTTTGATTGCCACTTTAACTGCTTCGGCGCTGTCGGCAGCACCAGCGACAACAGCTGCATCGGCTTTTTTCAAAACAGTTTTGAGATTGGTCTTAAGAGTTTTATTCTGAAGAGCCTTTTTCTCGCTGACAAGCACTCTCTTTTTTGCAGATTTAATGTTCGGCATAGGTTACACCTCCTTGACTTACTAGACAGTACAAGTTATAATAGCACAATTTTTCAGAGAAATCAATACCCGCAACTAAAAAATTTTACGGGAACAGGCGGTCAAAGCGCCTGTTCCCGATTGTTTTATCACCTAGCGAAACAGAATGTACTGGTATACGACGTCCGCAACATTCATATTTGTGATCCGTCCGCCGATTGCCGTGGGAGCATAATAGGCATCAAATCCGGTGTCGTTCGCCGAAACGCCGATCGATGCGCCGTTTGGCCCCAGAAAGGCAGTAAATAGAATCACATTGCTGCCTGACACACGAACCACCGCCTGGTCTATGGCAAACACCATTCCGAAAGACGGGAAAAATCCAAGCGTTATCCGCTGGGAGCTCTGGCCGTCGCCGGTGTAGGTGCCCACGACAGGGATTCCCGCATTCCAGGAAAGCCGCTCCTCCGCCCGGATGTGCCGTTCCTCATCGGCAAGGTGAGCTCCCAGAGCCTCATCCAGTTTTCTGTTGTCGCTGTTGAAATCCTCCATTTTCGGCTTGTCCGATCCCAGCCACTGGTTGAGATGCAGGTTCGCCGTGCTGTTACTGCTGGCCATTTTCATCCCGTCCTTCCGTCTCGTTTTCCAGCAGATGGCCGCTGGTTTCCAGCCATGTCCATGTAAAATCCCGTGCGTCCAGCGCACCGAAGGGGATGTCAAACCCGTCGAACATCTCCCAGCTCAGCACCCCCAGCGCTTCCTCAATGACAGCGTCGGGGGGAAGCAGCTTCGCGAGCAGATCACATAAGGCCTTGCTGTCCCGCAGCAATCCGCCCACGGCTCCTTTCACAGTGATGCGACGTGTGTCCGATTGCTCCTCCAATGTGATGTCCGCACCTAATTTTCCCAAAAACGCCTCTATACTTTCCAGACTGCACCCGCAGGGTGCCGTGAGTGCTTTCAGCGCGCGGCGCAGGGTTTCGTCCCACGTTTCTTCCGGCACCTCCAGCTGACAGAGCGCAAACGCTTGCTCAAGCTGCGCCCTGCTCATAAGGCCGGGAAACGATGACCGCTCAAATGACTGCAATCTTTGCGTAATCAGGTCAAGCCCCGCCTGCAGGGCAAGCAGTTCGTTTACTACCGCGTCCCCGGCACGCAGGCGATATAGCCCCGTCGCCGCGGTCGCCTGAAACAGTCCCATGCCTAAGCCCCCCATTCCGTTACCGTCACGGTACCGGCGCGCACAACCTGCGAGGCGTCCGGGATCACATCCTGTGCGGGAGAAAGAATCTTCCAGTTTTCCGCAAGTCCGCTCTGCACAATTACCCTCGTAAGCGCCGCCAGCGTCAGCTTTTCACCGGCCGCAAGCCCCGAAAGCTTCTTTTGCACGGCAGCCTGTAACGCTTCACATACGTCGGCCGCTTTTGAGCCTTGCGTTTTTTCCACCGCCAGTGAACTATCTGTGGAAAGAATGGCCGCATCCTGCACAACGATTTTGGCAAACGGTTCCCGCATCCGGTTCAGTTTTTCCTGTACCGCTGTTTTTACGGTCTCCGGCACCGGCCCGTTTCCATTCCCCGCAAGGTAAACGATCACTTCGCCGGGACCCGCACCCGCAACACAGGACGCGGACTGCACGCCGTCCGCCGATTGGGCGGCCTGCCGGTAAAAAGCAAGATTAATGCCGGTGTTCGGTGCAGAGCAAGCGTCCAGCACCCTGCGACGCAGGGCTTCGTCGCTTTCAGCGTCGCACCCGCCTGTGAACGGCTCCGGGTTTTCCGCAGAAAATCCCAAAACCTGCCGGACCCGGACAATCGCGCCGGCAGCCGCATTCTCTGCGGCTCCGGCACGGACAGCCCTTGCCGCCGCCGAAACCTGTATATCCTCTTCCCCGAACTCCGCCGGCCCGGCGGTGACATAGTCCGTGCCATCCGCTGCCGCGCAGACGGTCCCTTCCGGGATAATTGCCGCGCCCTTTGCACCCGCACGGGAAAATACAATTGTACCTGTCGCGTAAGAGGCGGGCTTTCGAAAGATACCCCTGCTCTCGGCATGCAGTTCCAGCGCTTCGCCCACAGCTGTGCGGGGGGAACTTTGTTTTTCCGCCTCCTCAAGCCTTTCGGAAAAGCGCTCCAGTTCCGCCGCCAGCGTGTGAAACCGGATCGCGGTATCGGAAGCCGCATCGGGTGTGACCCCTGTCAGTTCCCGGTATTTTGCCTCCATCGCCTGATAAAAATCGGCTTCCGTCATAGGGTCACCTCCAATGAAATGGGGCCTTCCTCCGCCGCCGCGCGTACCCGGACGGAAAGGCGGCTGTTTTCCCCGTCGTAATGGCAGCCCACGGAGAGCACTTTCAGTTCCCTGATGGGCGCGAGCGCTTCGCGTACCGCCGCAAGCGCCGCCTGGTCCAACCGCTCCCGGGAGCCTGTCTGTCCCAGCCGGTGCAGCCTGCTGCCGAATTCCGGATGATCGGGCAGGGAGCCGCGTTTGACCGCAAGCCGGATGACGGCACGCTGCGCCAGTTCGCGTTTTCCTTTTACCTGCACCGGCATGCCCCGGTGATCTAGAACGATATCGCCGTTCTCAAGAAGAACATCCATCGTTGTCTCATCCTTTCTGCATCAAATATACTGCGGGTCGATCAGGGTAAACGTGGTGGAAACGCCTCCGGCGGACAGCTTCCAGCGAAGCTGATGGACAAACAGCCCGTCATACCGGCAAAGGCCCGCATCCAGATTGACCCTGTCACAAAGGGAGGCCGCCTGATAGCCCGGAACCGTCGCGGTAATCACCTGTTTGCCCAGCATCGAGCGTTTGATCCGCAGGAACGCCTCAAACCATCCGGCATAAGATGCGTCCATAAACTCCCCTGACGGGATCAGATACCGTCTGCGGGTCAGCCCCGTTGTCTGATCGGGGTTCTGATAGGAATAGCTGTACGCGCCGTCCTGGTCACGGATGATATACTCCGTTACCGGCGAATACCGGTTGTTCACGATTTTCAGGCTGCTGTAACGCATTGCGGCGGGATCCCGGTTGGAAATACTGTGTATCACGCCGGTATCGGGGTGTTCACAGCAGATCACTTTGTTTTCGTCGTTGATATAGGCAACCCCGTGGCCGCTGTTGCGAAAGAAATTATAAAATACTTCCCACTCGCTTGTTCCTTTCAGAACAGGGAAAACATTGAACAACGGCAGGGTTTGTGCATTCAGTTCCGAAAACCCGTAAGGGCGGATGTGGTTTTCAAAAATGTCCTGCAAATCCACATTCTGATAGGTCTGCGGTCGGGCCTCGTTATCCAGCAGAAGAGAACCCCTGCTGCGCGCAATCAGCCTGAACCGCCGACCACCGTCGTTCTCCGTTACCGTCTGTTCATCGACAAGCCCCCGGAACAGCCGCGTTTGTCCGTCCCAGAATTCCACATACATGAATTCGGGATACGCCGTTCCGCAGGGAAAATCCCCCTCAAATGAGTGTGCGGGCGAATCAAACGACTTCACCAGCTCAAATTCCAGCGGGCGCGGCAGGTTCACACGCATCAGATCCCGGTCCAGACCATAAAAGGTGAGGTTTTCCGGTACTATGCTCATTCCTCCGCCTCCCCCGCGCTGTCCGTTTCGCAAAAGTCTATCCGGTAGGAGAGCACCCTGCCATCCCCCTGCGCCGTGCAGGAAAACCGGGAAACCACCGCGCAAAAGCGTTCTCCCGTCGGCAGGTAGAGCAGTTCCTCCCTGCCGCGCAGCGCTCCGATTGCGGCCGCTTCCTCAGCCGCTTCGCGCGCGTCGGCGGCAAATACCTCGCCCTCACAGCGTACGCTCCGGCAGCCAGCTCCAAGGTTCTGAGTAACCGTGCCGTAAAAAGGCAGGAGGTAAGCCGCAAGCTTCTGTGCGCATACCAGTTCGATTTTGCGGGGATTGTGTGCGAACACATAATTCCCAAACTGAAGATTGAAAGCCATCAGCCCACCTCCTCCATTTCATTGGTAATCGGGTGCGGATACCGGCGGGACTGCGTCTTGAGCCGGTCATTGATCAGCCCCAGAAAATCGAGGTCACCCGGAATGGGGGAACGGTAGGTAACTTCCGTAACCTCATCGTCATTCCCGAAAACGGATGGCTCTGCCTGCTCCGTTTCCCGCGCGCTGTCTGTTCCCACCGGCTTTTCGGTGTCCATATAAGAGTCGCCCACCATGGGGACATCCACCTTGTCCGGAGAGTCCACCGCCGCGCGCGATTGGTAATACCGGTTGTAGACTTCCAGGTTCCGCGCCAGTTCGGCTGAAAGGTTAACCATCCTGTTCGCCTCCCCGGATTTCATCCGCATCATAACGCTCGCTGACCCCGGATTCGGTAAAATCGCCCTGCTCAAAATAAAGCGCGCAAAGGTCCGCGATCTGCCCCAGTGTGAACCGGCGCAGAATGTCTTCCGGTACATTTCCGGCTTCCCCGCCCTCCAGCACCTGCCAGAGCAGCGTGCAGTTGCAGGCCAGTGCCTGCGCCTGCGCGGCCTCAACACCGCCCGCCAGCAGCAGCGGGGTCAGGCGGGCGGCCAGCCCCCGCTGCTCAATCTGTTCCAGCGCGCTCTGCCTGCAAAAGCAAAACTCACGTCCCAGATACCGCACGCGAAACCGGTTTTCCGGCAGCTTCTGCGCGCTCACAGGCCTACCTCCAGCCTGCGGCATGCCACCAGCGACAGCGTTTCGTAAACCGGGTCACCCAGGTTCACCGTTTCGTCAATCGAGAGCCACCGGCAGCCGGAATAGATGATTTTGCGGTCGGGCTTGACGATCACCACGTTAAAATCATCCAGCCCATAGAAATCCTGCCCCGCCGGGTCCAGCAGGCGCACACGGGTCAGTTCCAGCAGATGGCGGACTTTACCGCCCACCGTACCGACCGGCTCGGAGGAACCGAACGCCTCCACCGAACGGCTGTCCTGCGTGCTTTTGGCTTTGTAGCTCTGCGCGGCCGCCAGACGCCTGCCGTCAACCTCGATGTAAATATCCCTGCTCGTGGGAAAAGTGATCAATCCAAACACCTTCTGTCCTTTCAAATTTCTGCCGCCTCAGAGCAAAATCTGCGCCGATATGACAATCTGGCTGATTTCCGGCGCGGCGCGAAACCGCAGCGTAACGACGCAGACAGACGGGTCTTCCGGATGGGGCTTCACCACCGGCGGCAGATAACTGTCGATCACGCCCTGCGCCCGTTTGTTTTCCAGCTCCACCACGATCTGCGAAGCAACGCTTTCCCGCGTGACCGCCGTGTTTTTCATACCTTTCAGGCGAAGCCGTATCGCCTGCCGGATTGTCCGCACCACATCGTCCGCCGCAAGTATCGCGGAAAGGCTGGAAAACGCGCGCGTCTGTCTGCCCAGTATGGAAGTGCAGCTCGTGACCGCCCGCACAACCGACGCTTTTGCATCCATCCTTTCCACCGGCGTTACGCCCGACCCAAGCAGCGCTTCTATCTGGCCGTCGGAAAGCGCGCCGTCAAACTCCGTAGGCGGCAGTGTTGTCCCGTTGAGGTTTTCCCCCGCGGGAGCTGCCATGACCGCTGACGCAAACGCCGCCGCAGTCATCTCCGTTTTTGTTCCGCCGTCGCAGACGAAAACCATATAAGGGCTGTTGGCCTCTTTTGCGGCGGCGCACGCCGCCTCCACGGGAGACGCGGGCAGAATTCCCACCCGTTCCTTCCCGTTTTCGCGGCAGCGTTCCACATGGGCGCAAAGCGCCTGCGCGCCGCCGTCCCCCGTCACTGTTAGAATATCCTCCATCGCTTCGCACGCGGCGTAGGCCGCCTCATAATCCGCGCCGGCGGGCACCGCCCAGACGGGCGAAACACCGGCCTCCAGCAGAATGGACGCCATTCTGCAAAGCGCGCTGTCCGCGCCGAACTGCCGCGCGTCGGCGGCAGTCTCCAGCCTGATGGCTTTACCTGCCTCGCCGGATTCGGCCTGCGCCACGACCGCCGCCCCTGCACGCGTTGTTCCGCAGCAGGCGGGCGCTATGTCGGCGGAGATGAATACCCCGGGGCGCAATGTTTTTGGCAGTTCTGTCATGCTGTTTCCACTTCCTCACTTTTGATCATCACACCGCTGATCGGCTCTCCGTCTTCCTCCTCAGCTTCCTCCAAAATGCCGGCCAGCTCCGCTTTCGCCGTCAGCACCGTGCCGGACAGGGTTTCATCCGCCCGCAGTTCCCCGCAGGCAATTTTGCTGACCCCCATCCCGTTCTTCCGATAAAGCAGAACTTCACACAGCCGGTCAAATAACCGGCGGCAGTCCGCACCGTCCTGCCCCAGCAGGTCAAACCGCAGTGTCAGGCGCACCTGGCTGCCACAGAGCTCCGCCGTGTCCAGGCCGACGGCTATACATTCTTTTTTCACGAATCTTTCATGCTCCGGGTAGTCCTCGGTAACCGCTACATCCATGTCCGAAAGCGCTTCCCTCAGATACTCCGCCGCGTCATGCCTGATTTTCAACAGCTGTTCCATGTCAGTCCTCCTGCCTTTTCAGCACAGCCCGCCTGTAAACCGCTTCCCCCTGCCAGAAGAAATCGTGGCAGATCTGCACCAGATAGACCGTTTCTCCCTGCCTGAGCAGCGTTCCGTCCTCCACCAGTTCGCCGCCGTTTTCCAGCGGGCCGTAATACAGATACTGCCGGGGGTCCGCTTTTCCGAACCGGGTCTGCGGAGAGCGGCTGCCCTCCTGTGTCTGGTATGCGTCCGGCTGAATGCAGGCGGAAAAGAGATAGACCGCGCCGTCTTTTTCGAGGCTGACTTCCCCGCCAAGTGCCTGTAAAGCATTCCGGATATCCGCCTGAATTTCCATTACAGCACCTGCCTTAACCCGTCCGCAGGCTCCAGCAGAGACGACGCACCCGCTAAAAGCTCGTCCCGCAGGGCGCGGACGGACTGCGCGCCCGTCCCGCTCTGCGACGAAACCGAAATTTCACCGATTTTGACGCTTTGGGCGTCGGTGCCGCGGGCAAGGGCGTACTGATAGTACGCTTCGCCCGCCACCGCGAGAACCAGCCTTGCGTCGTTTTCCTCCGCGCCGGAAGCGAGCATCCCGCGCAGTTTTGCAACTGCCGCCTCACAAAGCGGAAGCCATACACGCCCTGCTTCCGCATCCAGCCCCGCAAACCGCGCAAACTGCTGATATACCTGTTCAAGTTCCATCAGACGCCCTCCGTTTTAAGCAGTTTTGAGACGCAGCACTTTTGTGGCCTCCGGGAAAATTTTCGCGAATCCGGAAGTCGAAGTCACCGCCGCGCGTTCCAGCTGGGAATCGATCAGCTTGTCATAATCCACGGTAATATCTCCTGCGGTTACCATTTCCAGCGCGAAATTCTTATCCAGCGCGACAATTGTCCCCTCCGGAACAGCGGTGGATTTGATTACGCTTGCGCCGAACGGGGTGCCGATCATACCGCTGCCGGAAAAATTGAGCCCCGCCATCGGGTCGCACAGTTCGCTGAGGGTCAGCAGCTTCTGCATCATATCGGGCGATACGATCATCGTATTCATGCGAAAATCCTCAAATTTGGACCACAGGTTCAGCAGATCGTCATAGGTCAGCGTTCCGGTATTCTGGGTGGCAAGCACCTCCGCTTTATTGCCGTTTGCGTCGTTCGGGCTGTCCCCGTTGATCAGGACATCGACAGCGTCTTTCAGCTGTGCCCTTGTGATGTAAGCACCGATCTGTTTGAGGGTGACCGTGAACAGGTCGATGCGCTGGAACTTGATCGCTTCATACGAGGCCACCAGCATGCGTCCGCGCTTCGTCAGCCGGACAAGGTTGTCCTTCAGCTTGATAACCGTCTGGGGAATTACGGCACCCTCCGCGACAACCGCCGCTTCCACATCGTGCCCCGTATCGGTGGCGATCGTGCGGTAATCCAGTGAGTTGATGATCGTCTTGGACGCGATCACACTGTTGATCACGGCGCTTTCGTCTGCCCCCTGCATCACAGCGCGCTGCACATACTCCGGGAACAGCGCGGCCGAATCGCCTGTGCTGAAAAATTTGGAGATGGAATCGCTCGCGGCCCCGCTTACCCTGATATCAAACCGCTTGAGCTGGCGCTGAAACGCGTCCAGCCCCGCCAACTCGGTCCCGGCATAGTTCTGGGACGGGTCGAGCTTTTCCAGCTGCGCGGAAAACGGTACGCCGCCCTTATACATGGATTTGTCCAGCCTGATGTTCTGATAATTCATTGAAAAACCTCCGTTAAATTTATTCATTCTATTGCTTTAGATCAGGAATGCGCCGTTGTCGGGTTTTTCCGAATCCGCTTCGCCGCCCAGCTGCAAAATGGGCGGCAGTTTTTCCCGCATTCCCTTGCAAAGCGCTTCGAGCTGCCCCACGTCCAGTTTTTCCGCGACCTGCCCCAGAACTTCCGCGTCCACACCGGGCAGGGCAAACGCCCCGGCCGCAACAAAGCCGCGCCGCAGCTCTCGCACCCGTCTGCGCCCTTCCTCCGCCAGCACGTTCAGTTCCCGGAACTGCTTTGCAAGCTCGTCTGCCTGCGCCTTGCTGAGCGTAACACCGCCCTGTTCCAACGACTTGAGCAGTTCGCCGTCCGGGGAAATCACACCTTTTGTCACTCCCGCCTGCTTCTGGGCGGGTACCGCCACAAACGACCACTCGTAGGCGTCGGTTGGATTGATTAAGGAACGGTAACAGAGCTCACCACCGTACTTTTTGCCCGCTTCATGCGCGCAGGGATTCCCGCGCGTATCCGCGCCGCAGACCGAGCATTCCGTCCGTTCCACCGCGCAGCCGACGCTGACTTCCTTTTTGATGCCTGCGTCGATTTCCAGAATCAGGTCGGCATTTTTTTTGCAGCGCACCATGTACGCCCACGCCCGCAGGGCGCAGTAAGGTTCGCCGGTTTGTGTTGTGCGGGTTTCGTCCCGTTCAAGTGCCGTCTCAAAGATGCGCGCCGTCTGGTTCTCCCCCCTGGGGTTATGGTCAAAGATACCGGTTTTGCCGAGATACAGTTCCGCCAGCTTTTGCAGCGATTCGGTCGGGAACCGCTCGTAATCGCGGTCGACCTCGTTGTCGCAGAGCACCAGCGAAAAAACATAGACCTCGTCTGCATTTAAATCCCTGCGTGTATACCGGTTGATCTTCTCCAGCTGTTCCGCCGTGGCGGGAGCGCTTTCCGCCGATTTCAGAATCACCACCTGTTTCATGCCTTGTTCCCCTTTCCGAGTTCTTGTTCCAGCTTGTCGGCTTCGAGCGCGGTGAGCCGCGCGTTTGCCAGTTCCAGCTCGTCCTGTAGGTTGATGCTGTCCCATGCGATCTCCACGCCGCAGGTATAGCCGCGCAGCCGCAGGAACGCCGTACAGATCCGAATCAGCACCGGTGTCAGCAGCCTGCGGTAGCTCTCCAGCTCGGAGGTCAGGATATCCGCAAGCTGGGTGCTCATCCGCTCGGTGGTCGACCAATTCAGCCCCAGCAGGAACGGCGGAATGCCCAGTTTCGCCACAATCTGTTCGAGCATCTGCCGCACCGGCACCTCTGTGTCGATCATCTGGTTATCCGCGCCGATGACCTTAATGTCTACATCGCCCACCGCGACAAAATCCTTGATGACGCCGGATTTTGCGGCGCTCATCGCGTCCGCCCATTCCTTTGCCATCGAAGCGGCGATCTCCTTCGCGCAGGCGCGGTCAACCGGGCTGGAGCCTGGCTTATAGGTCACCGCAAAGCGCAGGTTGGCAATCCGCTCAAAATTCTGCCCGATAGACGCGTAGATCTTTTCCAGCACCTCGCAGACAAACGGCAGGCTGTCCAGCAGGGAACACCCCGCAATTTCGCCCGGCCTCGGGTTGAGCGCCGAAAACAGGATCAGCTCCGGCCAAACCGCAGGAACCGGCGTCAGGCCGTTTTTCAGCGTGCAGATCTGTACGCCGAATGGGTCGTCCGTATGCCGAAAAACAATACTGCGCAGCGGCGCGTTGTAAAGCCCCGCGATTGACCGCCCGTCCCGCGTCAGAACAATTTCCCCTACCGCGCTGCCGTAGGTCAGCAGGCTGTCGAGATAGCAGCACAGAAAGCTCTCCATCCCCTGCGAGGAAGCCCCCACCGCTACTTCGCAGAAAAACCGTTCCAGTTCTGCCTGCGCCGCTATATCCGGGCAGACGGGGGCGCACCCGCCCACGAGCCTTCCAATCTTGTCAATGGCCGCGTCGATAACGGGAATCGACCGGCGCAGCCCGTCGTAAACCGCACAGTCCCGCGCGTAGAGCGGAACCGCGGCATCCCAGCCGAAAACCGGCTGCCGTGCCGTCTGCACGCTGGCCGCGTTTTTGCCCCGGGTCCATAAATCAGAGAATTTCACCATTTCCCTCCTTCTGTTTCACGTCCCACGCTGGCCGCGAAAAACCCGCTGTTTTCATGCATCAGCGCCGTCATAACGAAATAGCGCACATCGTCCATCGCGTGGTCGTTTTCCTTAACCGGGCAGTCGCGCCCCGCCCGTTCGTCCCAGCGGTACAGCCCGAATTCCCGGATGCAGTCCCGGCAGCCGGCCCCAAACCTGAGCCGCCCCTGCCCAAGCAAAGTGCTGACAGTCCGAATGCCGTTGGCGACATCGTTATCGGCCGGTATCGCATGAAAATCCCCGTGCCTGCGGATGCACTCCAGAAAGCTCGCCGCTGACGGATCGACGATGACCGCCTCGATTTTCCTGCCGCCTGCCAGCCGCCGCAGCTCTTCATGGTATTCCTCGTCGGTTTTGAGCGCGCCCGCGGCTTTAGATGAATAGTAGTATTCCGCGATCCGGTACCAGATCCCGTCCTTCTCCCCCCAGAGACCCATCGACATCGGGTTGACGGTCCCGTAGTCGCAGGAGATGAAAAACCTCCCGCATTCCGGAATCTGCCTGTCCACATGGGTCTGCTCGCTGAACATCGGATAAACCAGCCCCTGCGCCGCCACCCATTTGCCCAGAACAAACCGTTCGTAAAAGCTGCCGGAATAGAGGCTTTCATAGCGCCTGAGCACCTTTTGGGAAAGGGAAGGGTTGTCCCGCATGGTAAAATGCAGGTAGAGCGCGTTTTTTTGCCCGGCTTTTTGAATCCATTCGGTGTAGAACCAGTGGCAGGGGTGCTCGGGATTGCAGTTGAACCAGAACTTTGCGCCCTCGACGGAACACCGCGCAAGCGCCTGTTCCACGAAGGAGCGCGGCATTAATGCCGCTTCGTCCAGCAGCACCCCGGCAAGCGTGACTCCCTGAATCAGGGCGGCGCTGCCCTCGTCCCGTCCGCCGAACAGATAAAACCGGTTGCGCCTGCGCCCTGAGGAAATATCAAGGTATCCCCGGCTCAGCCGCTCCTCACAGCAAAACCCCAAGGCGCGCAGATGACCCAGAAGCGGCAGAACCAGATTGCGCCGCAGGGAGGTCACCGTCTTTCCGCACAGAGCGAAGCTCTGCTCGTGAAAGGCCGTCATCGCCCAGACGGCAAACCCGATGGACAGGCAGAGCGTCTTCCCGCTGCGCACCGCGCCGTCGCAGATAATCGCGTCCCGATCCCGGAACCTGCTTTCCGGGCACCACCAGCTGAGCGCAGTCATCTGCTTGGGGGAAAAGCGCTTAAACTGCTGCGCCATCTTCGTCCCCATCCTCCAGTTTGCGCGCGCTTCGGCTGAGCGCGTCCAGCAGTGAACCCGCGTTGTCGGAACTGTCGCCGCCGAGTTCCGCCAGCAGCGAAAGCGCCTTGAGCCGGTCGAAAAACCGGATTTCCAAACCTCCGCCTTTCGGCCGCCTGATCTCCGATACATTGAAGAAATCGGCCCCGCTGTTCAGTTCGCCGTCGTCCCGCAGAAGTTCGGCGGTCCCGTCAGCCCCTGCCAGCGCGAGACGCTCCAGCCCTGCTCTTGCCAGAGCCTCCGGCGAACACCATTTCAGCTCCCGCGACAGCTTTTTGCACCGGCGCCTGATCTGTGCCTGTTCCAGCAGAAGTGCGGCCTGTTCGCCGCATTCCGTCGGCGGATAGCCCGCAGTCTTTGCGGCGTCCTCCGGAGAATACCCTCTCGCGGTGTAAAAGCAGAACAGGCTTTTTCGTTTTTCCTCCTGTGACTGTTTCATTGCCAGCCTCCTTTCAACCTGACAGCAAAAACCGACCCGTTTTTCCGCTTTTATGCATAAATTCCTAAAAATATTAGAATTTTTTACAGGATTCTAAAATAAAGTTCTGATACTTGACGGATACGCCCTGCAAATGGTAAATTAGTAGCAACGAAACAACTGTTACAATCCGGGTGGCCATCGCCGCTCTGAAACCTGGTGAATAGATGTCAACTCTGAATCTCGTATTGATAGAACCCCAGATTCCCCAAAACACAGGCAACATCGCCCGCACCTGCGCCGCCACAGGAGCCCGCCTCCATCTGGTGGGGCCTTTGGGCTTTCAGGTTACCGACGCTAAACTGAAACGGGCCGGGCTGGATTACTGGCACCTGCTCGATATCACAACGTATACGTCCAGCGCAGATTTTTTCGAAAAGAATCAGGGTACTTTTTACTATTTCACGACCAAAGCCCCGCACACGTATGTCGACATCGCCTATCCCGACAACGCCTATCTGGTATTCGGCAGGGAGGACGCGGGGCTACCCGAGGAACTGCTCCGGCGAAATCCCGACAGCTGTGTGCGCCTGCCGATGATCGAGGGGGCTCGCAGCCTCAATCTGTCAAACACGGTCGCGGTTGCGGCATACGAGACGCTGCGGCAGTGGGGGTTTCCTGCGCTGAAAAATCATGGGCAACTCACAAAATACAGCTGGGATGAGCCGGCAAACGGCCTGTAACAGGACAAGGAGAATATGCATGGCAAAGAAAAAAAATGAACAGAAAATCCTTCTGCTTACCGATTCCGCCAGCGACATTTCGGATGCCGATCTGCAGGAAAGCGGCGTCATTATGCTGCCTATTCCGATCACCATCGACGGCAAAGGATATTTTGAACGCGTTGACTTTACCACCGAGGAATTTTACGAACGGCTGGCCGCCGCAAAGGAGCTGCCGTCCACCAGCCATATCCTGCCGCTGACCTACCAGCAGTCCTATCAGGATGCGTTTGAAGCCGGCTATACGGATATCATCAATGTCACAATCACGTCTGCCGGTTCCAGCATGTTTCAGGCGGCTGTATCCGCCAAAAAGATGTTCTTTGAGGAAACCCCCGAGGCGCAGGGCAAACTGAACATCACTGTTCTTGATTCCGGTTCCTATACATTCGGCTACGGCTATCCGCTGATGGAAGCCTCCAAAATGGTGAAAGCGGGAAAATCCTCCGCCGAAATCATCGATTACCTGGAGGACTTCTTCTCAACGGTCGAGATCTATTTCGCCGCTTATTCCCTTGAATACGCGAAAAAATCCGGACGTATCCCGGCGGCCGCCGCTTTTGTCGGCGATATGCTGGGGCTGCGCCCGGTCATCTCGATCATTGACGGGAAAACCGCCGTAGTGGAAAAGGTGCGCGGTGATAAAAATGTAGTGACCCACATCGTTGAACACGCCTTTGCACACTGTGTCGATAAAAAAGCGCCCACCGCGATTGTTTACGGATCGGTGGAGCAATACGGAGAGGATATGTGGAAGGCCGCCGCAAAAAAATTCGGGCACGCCCCAAAAATGAAATTCCGCGCGGGCGCTTCCATCGCCATCAATTCAGGCCCCAAGGTGGTGGGCATGATCGTGCGCGGTGAAAAGCGGTTCCACACCCGCGCCTGCGAAAAGGATTATCTCTGATCTCCAATGCCTATATAAATAGAAACAGCCTATTCCCGCAGGGAAAAGGCTGTTTTTGTTATTCCGGAACTTCTTCCTCCTTAATTTTATACAGCAGCCTGTATGTTTGGGCAAATAAAGGCACATTTTATAAACTGGGGAAGCATTTCACGCAAAACTTGCAGTGAAACTGCCAAAGGCTGTGCACAAATGCAGGAAAACACTTGCAAAAACGGGAATGATAGATTAAAATAATGGGTGGATTGATGCCGATTTAACAAGCGTATCAATTCATGAAACCCCTGTGCATGATATGATTCACATAAAACGAAAGGGTGGCATTTTTATGACCTCTTACAACAAAAAATCCGTCGAAGATATTGATGTGGCGGGTAAAAAAGTCTTAATCCGCTGTGATTTTAACGTACCAATTAAAGACGGAGTCATCAGCAGCGACAAGCGCATCGCCGCGGCGCTTCCAACCGTAAAGTACCTGCTGGAGCATGGCGCGGCAGTCATCCTCTGCTCGCATCTCGGCAGACCCAAGGGCGAATTCAAGCCTGAGTTTTCGCTGGCTCCCGTCGCTGCCCGTCTGAGCGAGCTGCTCGGAAAGCCGGTTGCAATGGCAAAAGACGTTGTCGGTGAAGATGCCAGAGCGAAAGCGGCCGCGCTGAAGCCGGGCGAACTGCTGATGCTGGAGAATGTCCGGTTTGAAGCGGGCGAGACCAAAAACAGCCCCGATCTCGCCAAGGCGTTCGCTTCCCTCGCCGAAATCTATGTCAACGACGCGTTCGGTTCCGCCCATCGCGCCCACGCGTCCACGGCCGGTGTCGCCGATTATCTGCCGGCGGTCTGCGGCTACCTGATCCAGAAGGAAATCACCATTATGGGCAAGGCGCTGGCCGATCCTAAACGTCCGTTTGTCGCCATCCTCGGCGGCGCGAAAGTTTCCGATAAAATCGGCGTGATCAATAATCTGCTTGAAAAAGTCGACACTCTGATTGTCGGCGGCGGCATGGCTTATACTTTTGCAAAGGCCCAAGGCTATGCAATCGGGAACTCCCTGTGCGAGGACGACAAGGTCGAGCTTGCAAAAGAAATGATGGCGAAAGCGACTAAGCGCGGAGTCAAGTTTCTGCTTCCGATCGACACTGTCTGCGGCGATAAATTTGATGCCGCCTGCGCGATGGAGACAGTTGACGCGGCCGCCGGAATTCTGGACGGCTGGATGGGCATGGATATCGGCCCCAAGACTGTGGAGCTGTTCTGCAACGCCATCAAGGGGGCCGGAACCGTGGTCTGGAACGGGCCGATGGGCGTATTTGAGTTTGAACGCTTTGCAAACGGAACCCTGAAGGTTGCCACAGCGGTTGCCGAGAGCGGTGCGATCAGTATCATCGGCGGCGGCGATTCCGCGGCGGCGGTCACCAAGCTGGGCTTTGGCGACAAGATGACCCACATTTCCACCGGCGGCGGTGCATCCCTGGAATTCCTCGAAGGTCTGGAGCTTCCCGGCATCGCGGCTCTCAACGATAAATAATGATTTGGGGGCGGGGCGGCTTGCCCCGCCTTTTTTCATAGAAGCAGCCCTGATAGAACAGATTAAAGGAGCGTATGGAAATGAATAAAGCAATTCGTCAGGCAGTCATCGCGGGAAACTGGAAAATGAACAAAACCCGCCCGGAAGCAAGAGCATTGATCAGTGAACTGATTCCCCTCGTGAAAGACGCCAACTGCGGCGTTGTAATCTGTGTTCCCTTCACCAATCTGGAAACCGCGCTGGACGCAACTAAAGGCACCAATATCAAGGTGGGCGCCGAAAACTGCCACTGGGCAAAATCCGGCGCATTTACCGGCGAGATCTCCGCGGAGATGCTTGCGGAAATGGGCGTGGAATATGTGGTCATCGGACACAGTGAGCGCCGCCAGTATTTCGGCGAAACCGATGCCACCGTCAACCAGCGCGTGCGCGCCGCTCTCGACAGCGGGCTTAAAGTCATCCTTTGTGTCGGCGAACTGCTGGAACAGCGGGAAGCCGGTATCACCGAGGAGATCGTCGGCATGCAGACCAAAGCCGCCCTTGGCGGGGTTTTTGCGGGCGAACTGAAAAACATCATCCTCGCTTATGAACCTGTCTGGGCGATCGGGACCGGCAAAACCGCGACAGCCGAGCAGGCCAATGAAGTGAACCATTACATCCGTACCGTCGTGGCAAAACTGTATGGCGCGCCTGCCGCGGACGCCATGACCATCCAGTACGGCGGCTCCATGAACGCAAAGAACGCAGATGAGCTCCTGGCCCAGCCTGACGTTGACGGCGGCCTGATCGGCGGCGCTTCGCTGAAAGCGGCTGATTTTGCGGTGATCGTCGGCGCAGCTTCCAGGTGATTTTAGAGATCTCAGTTTGCTCTGCCGTCCTTCGGGTTAGCCGGGGCGGCGGTTTCGGAATCCGGAAATGCTGCCGGTTACCGGCAGTTTCCGCAGATAGGGAGGAACAGTTACAAAATGAAAAAACCATTGGCCTTAATCATCCTTGACGGATTCGGTTATAACCCCTCTGATTACGGCAACGCAATCGCGGCGGCAAAAAAGCCGTATCTTGATCAGCTTTTTGCCACCTGCCCGCATACGCTGATCGGTGCCTCCGGAATGGACGTCGGCTTGCCGGACGGACAGATGGGAAATTCAGAGGTGGGACACACGAATATCGGCGCGGGACGCATCGTTTATCAGGAATTGACCCGCATCACAAAATCGATTGCCGACGGTGATTTCTTCACCAACGAAACGCTGACAGCCGCAGTTGAAAACTGCAAAAAGAACAATTCCGCTCTGCACCTGATGGGGCTCTGCTCCGACGGCGGCGTTCACAGCCACAATACACACCTTTACGGTCTGCTTCGGCTTGCAAAGCAGGCGGGCCTGCATAAGGTCTACGTCCATTGCTTCACGGACGGGCGCGATGTGCCGCCCACCAGCGGACGGGACTACGTTGCCGAATTGGAAGCGGAAATGAATAAAATCGGTGTAGGGCAGATCGTGTCCGTTACAGGCCGCTATTATGCCATGGACCGCGACAACCGCTGGGAACGTGTCGTAAAAGCGTATGACGCTATTGTAAACGGCGAGGGAAACTTTAACGCCTCCGCGGTGGACGCGATAGAAAAATCCTATGGCGCCGAAATCACCGACGAGTTTGTAGAGCCCACCGTCTGCGTCAAAGACGCGGATGTACAAAACGGAGATTCCATGATCTTCTTTAACTTTCGTCCGGACCGTGCCCGCGAACTGACCCGTACCATCGTGGACCCTGCATTTACCGGGTTTGAACGCAAAGGCGGCAAAAAAGACGTGTTCTTTGTCTGCATGACCCAGTATGACGCCACCATGCCCGACGTACATGTGGCATTCAAGCCCCAGAGCCTGACCAACACCTTTGGAGCTTATATTTCCGACAAGGGTCTGACCCAGCTGCGCATTGCGGAAACAGAAAAATACGCGCACGTTACATTCTTCTTTAACGGCGGCGTAGAGGCCCCCTATGAGGGTGAGGACCGCGCACTGATCCCTTCTCCAAAGGTCGCGACCTACGACCTTCAGCCGGAGATGAGCGCTTATCTCGTCACCGACGAGGTGGAAAAACGGATTCTTTCCGGTAATTACGACGTCATTATCCTCAATTACGCCAACTGCGACATGGTCGGCCATACCGGCATATTTGATGCCGCCCGCAAAGCGGTTGAAACTGTTGATACCTGCCTCGGCCGGACGGTTGACGCTATCCTAAAAATGGGCGGCACCGCTTTGATCACGGCGGACCACGGCAATGCCGACCAGATGTATGACGCGGACGGCTCCCCATTCACTGCGCACACCACAAACCCTGTTCCCCTCCTTGTGGTCGGACAGGGGGATTGCAAACTGCGTAAAGGCGGACGGCTCGCCGACCTTGCTCCAACCATGCTGAAAATCCTTGGTCTTGCACAGCCGGCGGAAATGACCGGAACCTCAATCATTGAATAAAACCGGCAGCTGCCGAAGTTCAAATGCCCCCAGCCAGACTTTAAGGCTGGGGGCATTTTTCTTCTGCCGATTGACTTTGCTTTTTGAACATGCTAAGATTTCCCTGAATTCATACGAAATGGTTAGTTGAGCGGTAAGCCCTTTTTTTAGGGGTGCCGTCTCGCCGCCGATGCCATCATTCGCGGGAAGGGATGGTCAATAGAATGGAAAACAGAACGCTCGGAGAAAAAACAGCGGATGAACTGATCCGTCTGATCCGTGAAAAGGGATACCGGCCCGGGCAGAAACTGCCGACCGAGTATGAGCTGTCCGGACTGCTGAACGTCAGCCGCAATACGATCCGGGAGGCCTTACGGGTACTCGTATCGCGCAATATCATCAATATCCGGCAGGGTTCCGGCACATTTGTTTCTCTAAAGAACGGGGTGGCGGACGACCCATTGGGATTTTCCCTGGTTGAAGACCAGAAAAAGCTGGTGCTGGATCTGCTTCAAGTCCGCTGTATTTTGGAGCCGCAGATTGCCGCGCTTGCTGCGGAAAACGCACAGGCAGACGATCTTGAAACCCTTCGTACCATTTGCGAGGAGCTGGAACGCCTGATTCAGGAAAGCAAGGATTTTTCCCAAAAAGACCAGGAATTTCATGTGCAAATCGCAAAATGCAGCCATAACATCGTCATGTCAAACCTGATACCGACCATCAGCGCCGGCGTTACCGCTTTTTCCCTGGCTGTCAGCCAGCAGGAATATGTGCAGACCGTAAAATCGCACCGCGATATCTTGCAGGCAATCCGGGCAAGACGCCCTGTCGAGGCACAGCAGGCCATGCTTCTGCATCTGCTTTACAACCAAAGCCGGTTTTTAGAGGAATTGAATAATTTGTAGGAAGTGTTTATTTCCGCATAAATTCATAGGACGATTTAAAGGTTTTAGCTTTAGATATAAAAATTTTATAAATAAATTTGTCTAATTTTACAAGTTGTTATCTGATAAATATTGGATTATGATAACATTAAGCCAAAAATTCATGGGATGATTTCAGGGAGGGAATATCTTTGAAAGAGCGATATGACGTATTGATCATCGGGGGCGGTGTGGTCGGAAGCGCGGTAGCCAGGGAAATGGCGCGCTATCAGCTCAAAATCGGCGTTCTGGAAAAAGAGCTTGATGTGTGCTATGAGACAAGCGGACGGAATTCCGCGGTGCTGCACGGCGGGTTTGCTTATGATCCGGGCACTAAAAAGGCGGAATGCTGTGTGGAGGGCTGCCTGGAATTTGACGCGGTGGCAAAGGAACTGGATGTCCCGTTTAAGCGCACGGGGAAAGTGCTGGTTGGCAATACCGGCGAAGATTTGGCAAGCCTCAAGCGGACCCTGGAAACCGGGCGCATCAACGGCAGCCGCGGCCTGGAAATCATCGGCGAAAAACGCCTGCACGAACTGGTGCCCGCCGTAATCGGGAATTTTGCCCTGTATTCGCCCAACAGCGGCATTCTCGATCCGTTTCAGTACACCATCGCACTGGCTGAAAACGCAAAGAAAAACGGCGTGGACTATTATTTTGACCACGAAGTTACGGGAATCCGCCGTCTGCCCGATCAAGCCTATGAACTCTCGACCGCGCAGGGAAGCTTCCTGACCCGCTGGGTGGTGAACAGCGCGGGACTTGGCTGCGGGAAAATCTCTGAAATGCTCGGAATTCCCGGATACCGCATCGACGGCTCCAAGGGGGATTATATTGTTTTGGATAAGCGCGTCGGCCCGCTTCTGCCCATGCCGGTCTATCCGGTGCCGAGCAATACTTACATGGGAATCCACGTGACCCCGACAGTCGACGGGAACGTAACCGTAGGCCCGAACGCCGAATATGTAGACGACTTCACTTATTACGGCGTCCCGCAAAAAAGCATGGATTACCTGGCGCAAAGCGCGTCAACGCTTTGGCCGCATATCAGAACATCCGATTACATCCGCAACTATTCCGGCATCCTGCCCAAATGGCTCGATGAAAACGGCGTTGTGCAGGACTTCGTCATAGAGGCCCGCGATGAGGCGCCGCATACCATCAACCTTGTCGGAATTGAATCGCCGGGGCTTACCGGCGCGCTTCCGATTGCGCGCCGGGCCGTCCGACTGATGGCGGAGCGCGAAACGCTGTATCCCAACGCCTCTTTTAACCCGCGCAGAGAAGGGATTATCCGTTTTTCCGAGCAAAACGATGAACGAAAAGCACAGTTGATCCGGGAAAACCCCGATTACGGGGAGCTGGTCTGCCGCTGCGAAAGGGTAACCAAAGCAGAGCTGCTGCAGGCAGTGCATAATCCGCTTGGGGTGCACACCATGGCGGGAATCAAATACCGCACCCGCTCAATGATGGGGCGGTGCCAGGGCGGATACTGCCAGATGCGCGTTGCCCGGATGATCTGTGAGGAAACCGGCTGTGATATCAGGGATGTCCTGTATGCGCGCGCAGGCTCCAGTTTATTTACCGGGAGGGTGAGAGAATGAACGCAGTGCGAAAAGAGGCCGTGATTATCGGAGGAGGCCCCGCCGGCCTGGCGGCTGCTGTCCGGCTGTACCGAAAAGGGATTACAGACATTGTGGTAATTGAGCGCGAAGATACTCCCGGCGGGATTCTGCGCCAGTGTATCCACGACGGGTTTGGCCTGACGCGATTCGGGGAAGCGCTGTCCGGGCCGGAATATGCGCAGCGCTTCATTGATGAGGCGGAAGAACTGGGCATCCCCTACCTGACCGGTACGTCAGTCATTTCCGTTTCACCGGATAAACAGGTCACTACCGTCTCCCGCAGCGGGCTTGCCGTCTGGCAGGCAAAGGCGGTCGTGCTCGCCATGGGATGCAGGGAACGCACACGCGGTGCGCTTGCAATCCCCGGCGAACGGCCCGCGGGGGTGTTTACGGCAGGCGTGGCGCAGGCCTATATCAACCTGTATAACGCCATGGTGGGCAAAGAGGTGGTCATTTTGGGGTCCGGGGACATTGGCATGATTATGGCACGGCGCATGACGCTGGAAGGCGCACATGTGAAGGCGGTATTTGAAATTCAGCCCTACCCCAGCGGTCTGCCCAGAAATATTCAGCAGTGTCTCAACGATTATGAGATCCCTCTTTTCCTGAGCCATACCGTTACCGAAATCCACGGGCGTTCCCGCCTGACCGGCGTTACAGTTTCACAGGTGGACGAGAACAGGAAACCCATCCCGGGAACGGAGCAATACCATGCGTGCGACACCTTAATCCTTTCGGTGGGGCTCATCCCCGAAAATGAGCTGACACTTGATATGGGGGCGAAGCTGGACGAACATACGCACGGCGCAGTTGTCGACGAATGCTTACAGACAAATGTGGCTGGCGTCTTTGCTGCCGGCAATGCCCTTCATGTGCACGACCTGGTGGATTTTGTATCCATGGAAGCCGAACAGCTTGCCGACTCTGTTGCGGAATATCTGAAAAACGGCGAACTGCCCGCCTGCCTTATCAAAACGCAGGCCGGTTCAGGGGTCAATCATGTGATTCCACAGCGTATCAGCGGGATCCGCGACATCCGGCTTTCGCTGCGGGTCAGTAAACCGTATCAGAACTGTCAGATTTACGTCATGCAGAATGGCAGTGCGATTAAAACGGTGAAGGTCAGAAAAGCCGCCCCCGCGGAAATGATTCAGATTCCCCTTTCCAAAGATCTGCTGAAAACCCAAGGGGATTTGGAGGTATGCGTACAATGCTGAAACAGTTTACCTGCATCATCTGTCCAAACGGCTGCGAGATCCAGGCACTTCTTGAAAATGGGAAAATCAAGTCGCTTAGCGGCGCGTTCTGCAAAAAGGGGGAAGCATATGTCCGTCAGGAGCTGGCCGCTCCCATGCGGAACATTGCGAGCTCGGTTCTGGTCAGTCATGGCCGGCTGCCCCTTGTGAGTGTGCGCCTGACAGCGCCCATCCCCAAAGACCGGGTTTTTGACGCCATGCGTGAAATCCGGAAAATCCATCTGGATGCCCCTGTCAGCGCCGGTCAGGTAGTCATTCCGCATCTTCTGGGGCTGAACAGCGATGTAATCGCCACAAAACATGTCCCTGCAAAAGAAACCCCGGAAGATTCCGGTTGCTGAATTACCAAACAGCCCCTGCCGTGAAGTGGCGGCAGGGGCTGTTTCTTTTTGCGTCGCTTCAGACTCGCTTTTTGCGCCTGTCGAACAGGCGGACCCGTGGAAGATAGTCCAGAAACACCTGATGAAGCTGCTCCGGCGTTGCCTGCGACAGGTCGCTGTGCGGCAAAAGAAAGGCGCGGGCCTTTGTAATATAAACATAGGTACAGGTATCCAGTTCAAATACCCGATATACCTGATCCCAACGGAATGAGGTCTGTTCTTTTTCTGTGGAAACCGCAATCCCATCGGCTGAAAGGCTCACCGTATACGCGCTGCGGGATTTATCCAAATGATAAGCCGTTATCTGCCTTTTCAGGGAAACATGGTAAAAAACCAGATAAAGCAGCGGCATCGCCACACCGGCAGCACAAAACAGATAAAACAATAACCGGCTGTCGGTTATCAGATTCACTATGCCGAAGGCTCCCATCACAACCGGGAACAAAGCCAGGCTCAGCCATCTTCCGTTCATGCGAAATGAGTTAAAATTGCTGAAGTCAGTAAAAACTCGCTTATCCATCTTTGTGTGGATGATCATCGGCTGTACTTCCATAAAAATTCTCCTTCATCCTCCCGAATCTTTTGAGAATATGTTTTGTGTAAAGAAGTATACCATATTCGGTATTGAGAAGAAAGAAATAAAAAACGTTTTAGTATATTTAATCGGATTTTAGACCAAACAGCCAAAAATCAATTATATGACATGTCTAATTACACAAAATCTGTGAACTTCAAATTAAATAATTGACTTTCTAACATATGTGAACTAAAATAAAGCTATTGATATTATATAAAACGTTTTAGTAAAGAAATGGTGAGTTAAGGTGGAAAAACGAGCGACCATTAAAGATATCGCGAATAAAGCCGGCGTTTCTTCCGGAACTGTGCATCGGGCACTGAATGGAAAACCGGGAGTCGGCGAAGCTGTCCGCACCCGGATTCTGGAAGTTGCCAAGGAATTCGATTACCGCCCCAACTATGTTGCATCTTCGCTCAAACGCAAAGCCCTGCGTGTGGTAGCCGCATTTCCGGGATCCAACGAACAAAACCGCTATTATTACAGTTGTGTCTGGCAGGGATACCGGGCTTATATGGAAGAAATGCATGATTACAACCTGCAGGTGATCGAGCTTCCCTACTACGGGGAGGTCAACGGACAGGGCGCGGAACTCAATGCGGTTCTTGCACGCTATCACAATGAAATCGACGGGCTGATTACCGTCGGGCATTTGGAAGATGAACGGGGAAAACAGGCAATCCGGCACTTTTCAGAGCTTGGCATCCCGGTCATGCTGGTCTGCGATGACATTCCTGAAAGCGGCCGGATGGGATGCGTACAGGCCAATTACGATGTCACAGGCCGGCTTGTCGCGGAGCTTCTGAGCAGCCAGGTGCCAGCAGGAAGCAGTGTGCTGACCTGCGCGGGCGACGTTCTGATTACCGCCCATCGGTGTATTGTACAGGGATTTGAAAACTATCTTGCCGAAAACAACATTCAGCTCAATACCATCAATGTCTATGGGTTTCTGAGCGAGCAGGATCTTGCCATGCGTCTGCGCGAACACCTGGAAAGCAATCCAGATATCTCCGCCATGTACAGTGTCAGCGCCCGCATCAGCGTTACAATGGCCCGGGTGGTAAAGGCACTCGGATTAAATGGGCGTCTCCGGGTAATCGGAAGCGACTTGTTTGATGAAAATGTTGAAAACATGGAAGCCGGCATCCTGAACAATATTATTTTTAAGAACCCCTATAAACAAGCCTACACAGCGACAAAGGTATTGATGGACCGTCTGATCAAGGGTATTGATCCCGTTCGGGACGTTCAGTATGTGGAAAGCGTACTGCTGTTTAAAAGCAACCTGGACATGTATTTATAACGGGTGTTTACAGAGCATTCTGTAAAATAAGAAATGGAGGAAATAAAAATGAAAAAGCAACTTGCTCTCATTCTTGCCGCTGCAATGACAATTCCCCTGTTTGCCGGCTGCGGGTCTGCTGCCGGTTCGTCTTCAGCACCTGCTGCCTCAGCCGCTCCCTCGTCTTCCGAGGCCGCTTCCGGAACTTCCGAAAAAAAGACCTATACGTTCAAGTATGCAGAACTGAATCCCGACGGTCATATCATGGATGAATGCGCCGATAAATTTGCGGAGCTCGTAAAAGAGAAGTCCGACGGACGCATCACGATTGAAGTTTTCCCCGCCGGCCAGCTCGGCGATGAAAAAACGGCATATCAGTCGGTCCAGATGGGCGGCGGCGCAGTCGATATGACCCGCGGCAACACCAACAGCCTGGTTGACTTCGGCGTGAAAAAACTCAGCCTGTTTGGTCTACCATTCATCTTCCGTGACCGCGAGCACCTGTGGAACGTGCTGAACAGCGAGATCGGAGACGAGTTCCTCAAGGAGCCTCAGGAAGTCGGAACCGGCATGGTTGGCCTGTTCTATCTGGATGAGGGCTCCCGTAATTTCTTCACCGTTAAGAATAAGCCCGTCAGCTCCATCGACGATTTCAAAGGCATGAAGCTGCGTGTCCCCACGACCGATCTGATGAGCGAAACAGTTGCGGCCTTGGGCATCCAATCCACCCCGATTTCTTTCTCCGAGCTGTATTCCGCCCTGCAGGCCGGGACCGTTGACGGTGCGGAACAGCCGCATTCCGGTTATTTCTCCAACAAATTCTATGAAGTTGCCCCCAACTATATCCTCACAGGCCACACCTACAGCCCCTCCATCATTCTGATGAGCGAACAGGTCTGGAATGCGCTGGACGAAGAAGATCAGGCAATTATCAAAGAGGCGTCCAAAGAAACCGAAGCGTGGAATAAGGAAAACATTGAAAAACTCGATGCAGACCTTCTTGAGCAGATCAAAGCCGCCGGTGCAAACGTCATAGAAGTTCCCGACAAGACCCCGTATATCGAGGCAACCAAGAGCGTGGTTGACAAATATATTGTCGGCCTGGAAGATTACTACCAGAAAATCGTTTCGATGTAAACGCAAAGTCCGATACACGAAAGGGAAGACCTGTCGCCTTGGTGCCAATCGCGAAAGCTCCGGCGGCATCCCCTCCAGGGGCAGCGTTGTCGCTGCCCCTTTTTCAAAACAGGGAGGAATTCGATATGACAAAGTTTTTTGACATTGTCTACCACATTTTCATGAGCTTCTGCAAGCTGTGTTTCATCGGTATGGTTGGCATCACCGCATATGTGGTATTCGGCAGATACGTACTGAAAAGCAGTCCCGTCTGGGGAGAGCCGGTCGTGCTGATGTGTATGGTATATATGTCTTTAATCAGCGCAGCGCTTGCAATCCGAAAGGACTCACATATCCGCATGACCATTATTGATTTCCTGGTACCCGAAAGGGTTTCGGATGTCATGAAATGTGCTGCGCAGATTGGCATTTTCTGTTTTTCGATCTTTATGATTATTTACGGTTGGAAATTTTCCCTGCTTGCCGGTAAAAACGTCATCACCGGCGTGGGCATCAAGTCCATGTGGCTGTATCTCTCGGTGCCGGTCGCGGGCTGTGCCATGTGCCTCATGGAAATAGAGCGTCTGCTGAATTTTATCAAAAGAAATACCGGCAAAGAGAACAGGGGGGCAAACTAAATGGATACAAATACCATAGCGGTTTTTATTCTGGTCGGTACCTTTTTTGCCATGATCATCTGCCGGTTCCCCATTGCGTTTGCGATTGGTATTTCGAGTATCCTGACCACCGCCTATCTCGGCCTGCCGCTGATGCAGGTGGCACAGATCATGGTCAAGGGTGTAAACGTGTTCAGCCTGATGGCGGTTCCGTTCTTCATCATCGCCGGCGAACTGATGGGTGCGGGCGGCATTTCCAAGCGCTTGATCTCGCTTTCTGACGCAATTGTCGGCTGGATCCGAGGCGGCCTCGCAATGGTTAACATTGTGGCATCCATGTTCTTCGGCGGGATTTCCGGCTCTTCAACAGCCGATACCGCATCCCTTGGTACGATCCTGATCCCGATGATGAAAGATCAGGGCTACGACGAGGAATTCGCAACCAACGTCACTATGACCAGTTCGGTGCAGGGCCTGCTGATCCCTCCCAGCCACAATATGGTCATGTATGCGATGGTGGCAGGCTCCGTATCTGTCGGCCGCCTGTTCCTCGCAGGTTTTGTGCCCGGCATTCTGCTCGGCATTGCGCTGATGATTTACAGCTATATTCTTGCAGTCAAGCGTCATTATCCCAAAGGCGATCCGTTCAGCATCAAACGCCTGATAACCACCATGGCGGATTCCGTCTGGGGCCTCATGACTGTTATTATCGTGGTTCTGGGCGTTGTAACCGGCATCGTTACAGCGACTGAATCCGCTGCAATTGCCGTGGTATGGGCCATTATCGTCAGCTTCTTTATCTACCGCGAGCTGACCCTGAAAGAAATGTGGAAACTGATGGAGCGTTCCCTCAGCACACTCGCGATTGTACTGATTTTGATTTCCACCTCCACAGTCTTCGGCTGGCTGCTGACATATTTGAAGATGCCTGAAATGGTCGTAAACGCAATTCTTGGACTGACCGACAACAAATATGCCATCATGTTCATTCTGAATGTGATTATGCTGGTTTTGGGAACCATTATGGATATGTCCGCAATCATCCTGGTTGCCACCCCGATTCTGCTGCCTGTTGCAACCAGTATCGGGATTGACCCGGTCCACTTCGGCGCGATCATGATTCTCAATCTGGGTATCGGCCTGATCACTCCCCCTGTCGGCGGCACACTGTTTGTCGGCAGCGCTGTCTCAGGTGTCCCGATTGAACGGCTGGTTAAAACTCTGCTCCCGTTCTTCGCCGTTATGATTGCAGTATTGCTGCTGATCACCTATGTTCCCGGTTTGGTCATGTGGCTTCCCAACCTTATGATGCCTGTGATAGGCTCATAATCCTTCCATAAACAGCTAAAACGGGTTCCCGCGTGCTTCCTGACGGAAACCGCGGGAACCCGAAAATTTCAATTAAGGTGGTGTCCTGATGACAACCTTGCAATGCCCTTTTGACAACGCCTCGCTGGACTGCTATCCTGCGGACAAAGCCAAAGGGGCGGTGATCGTCTGCCCCGGAGGCGGCTATCATTTCCTTTCTGACCGGGAAGACCGCCCGATTGCGCAAGCCTTTAACCAGGCCGGCTACCACGCGTTTGTCCTTCATTACAGCATTGATCCCCCACCGCTTGGCTGGCGGCCGTTCCGGCAGCTTGGCTGGGCGGTTTCGGCGGTACGCAGCGGCAACGCCGGAGTTCCCGGCGTGCGGGAAATCACTGTCTGCGGGTTTTCCGCAGGCGGGCACCTCGCTGCCAGTCTCGGCGTTTTGTGGCACCGTGCGGATTTGGTTGCGCCCGGAATCGATCCGGCAGCGCAAAAGCCGGACGCTCTTATTCTGAGCTATCCGGTCATTACAGCCGGGACTTATGCCCACAGGAAATGCTTTGAGCAACTTGCGGGGAAGGACACCTCCGCGTGGGACGCCTTTTCTCTGGAAAAGCTGGTGACCCCAAAGACTCCCCCTGTTTTTTTGTGGCATACCATTGCAGACGAAAGTGTCCCTGTGCAAAACAGCCTGCTGTTTTTTGAAGAACTGCTGCGATGCGGCGTAACGGCAGAACTTCACCTTTACCCTTATGGCGCACACGGCCTTTCACTCGCTACGCCGGAGGTCGGCCAGCCCGAAAAAAACCGGCTGCCCGACGCACATGTCGCAACCTGGATGCCGCTTGCGCTGCAATGGCTGGACCAAATTCTGCCGGGGCAGCCGGGTAAATCTTAAATCTCCGCTGTTCTATAGGAGCAGCAATTTCTTGCAATCAGCTCCCAATCAAGCTCTCCGCCGATGCCGGGAGTTTTGGGAACAGTAATAATGCCGTTCTCATCAATCGGGAGTTTCCCTTTCATCGGGAACTGGAAATCGTCCTCCGGAACAAAGTATTCGTAATATTCGCAGTTGCGGATTGCGCAGCTTACATGCAGATTCACCAGATCCATATAGTTCATGGTCGTTGTATGGATTTCACAGTTCAGTCCGAACCCTTCGGCCATATGCGCAATCTTCAGGGTGCCGGTAATCCCGTCTTTCCAGCTCACATCCGCCCGCACAATGTCGGCCGCACGCTGCGCAATCACCTGTGCCACTCCCCAATGGCAGCCCCGGGTAGTCTCGGTGGCGGCAATCGGGATATCCAGCGTCCGGCAGAGCTCCGTGTATTTGTACAGTTCAAAGTCGCGGAACGGCTCCTCCAGCCAGCGATAGCCCAGTTTTTCGAGCTGCCGTCCGACTGCGATCGCCTGATCAAGCGTGTATTCGGCAACAGGATCGCTCATCAGGACCATGTCGTCTCCGACCGCCTCACGAAGCCTGCCGTGGATTTCCATGTCCAATGTCCAGGGTCCGGGAGGATGCGCCTTGTAAGCGCGGATGCCCATGTTCTTATAGTAAAGCGCCTCATTGATATAATCTTCCGTTTTTTCGTGGAACAGCCCGCTGGCATAGACCGGCAGGTGATCGCGGTAAGCGCCCAGATACTGATAAAGCGGCAGACCCGCTTCCTTTGCGCAGATGTCCCACAGGGCAACGTCCACCGGACCGGGCAGATAGACGGGGAAGAACGTCAGGTGCCGGTCAATGTTCCAAAGCTCCTGCCAGATTTTTTCGCGGTCATGCGGATCCCGTCCCAGCACCACCGGCGCGATGCTGTCGTGCAGATAGTTTTCGGTAACTGCGCCGCTGCGCGCCGCAAGGCAGGTGGCAATCCCTTCGATTCCGTTGTCACAGGTCAATTTCAGAACAACGACATCCCAGTCCATGGCGGCTCCGCCCCGGCGCTTTTCGTCAAACAAACAGCGCTCACGCTTCACCCACCAGGTTTCAAACTTTTGAATCTTCATTTTTATATGCTCCTTTCATTTGCCGTTTATCGAGATCATCAGATACCGCACAGAGGCTTGCTGCCTTTAAGGAAATTACCAGAGAACGGTTTGCATGTGCAGCTACAACACGCTCAATTTCCGCCGGGTCTTCATTGAGAATTGACTGAATGATGGTATGGTGCTGAGGGTAGGTATCGCTTTTTACGGCTGTGTGAAGTCTGGACGCATACATTCCGATGCGATACTGTACCTGCATCAGACTTTTGTAGAATTCAATCAGCGTCTGATTTCCGGTCACACGGATGAGAAACAGATGAAATTCAGTATCAATGGTGTAATAGGTGTGGTCATCGGAAATGTCTACTGTTTGAAATTTGTCATCATACGCCATAAGCGCTGATTTATCATACAGCTGGCAAAACTTAGACGCGACCGCGGATTCCAGCAGTTTTCTAATCTGATATATCTCGTTAATATAACCACCGGTAATCGGCTTTACGCGAATGCTGCTCCGTGGGAATATATCTACCAGATTCTCTTTTCTGAGCGCCAATAGAGCTTCCCGCACCGGTGTGCGTCCACACCCTAGTTCTTCGCAGATCTGCTTCTCGTGGAGCGTTGCTCCCGGCATGTAATCGCAATCTTGAATTTTGGTTTTCAGATGGGTAAAAACGCGGTCGGCAATGCTGCCGTTTTGTTTGTCCATCATACATTTCTCCTTGTTACGATTTGCATATTGATATATTAGCATGTTTTTTTCAAAAAATCAATGTCCTTTTTTATTGATTTTTTGATAATATAATGATACAATCTAGCAATGTGATATATCAATATTAAGACTAAAAAATTTCTTAACGGAGGATTGTCTATGTTTGAATTGAATGGCCGCACCGGTATTGTTACCGGTGCATCCAGCGGTATCGGCTACGCGGCTGCAAATGTACTCGCGCAGGCCGGCGCAAAAGTATACGCGGTAAGCCGGAGCGGAAAGGTGAAAGATTCTTCCGCATCTGTGGCGCCGGGTGTCATCCATCTCGCAGGCGATGTCTGTGATTATGCGCGCATGGAGGAACTGGTTCAGGAAATCGGCAACAAGGATGGAATCGATTTTCTGATCAACAACGCCGGTATTACCGTGAAGCGGCGCGCGGAGGAGTTTTTGGACGAGGACTTTGAACGTATCCACAAAGTCAACGTCAACAGCGTTTTCAAGCTCAGCTGCCTGTGCTATCCCTACCTCACCAAGTCGCCTCACGTCGGACGCATTATCAATATTACCAGCATGGCGGCGCACCTTGGTTTTTCCGAAGTGGTCCCCTATTGCTCGAGCAAAGGCGCTGTACTTGCCATGACCCGCGGTCTCGCGGTGGAGTGGGCAAATGACAATATCACGGTCAACTCCATCGCTCCCGGCTGGTTCCCGAGCGAAATGTCCGTGCAGGTGATGACCCCGGAGCGCAGGCAGAAAATTCTAGGGCGCATGCCGCTGCACCGGTTCGGGGACCCGAATGATCTGGGCGCCATGGCACAGTTTTTGCTCAGCGACAGCGCGGCATATATCAACGGGCAGGATTTCAGCGTGGACGGCGGGGCCCTCGCATTTGGATTCTGATCTTAAAAAGGAGAATGATCATGGCTATTTGGAAAAATGAAGCAGAAATGTTTGCACTAATGAAAGAAAAGCTGTATACCCCCGTGGTGGGCGATATTCTGGACGGCATGGGCTACTATCATCAGTTTCTGCCGCAGGAAATCCGCCCGCTCAGGGAGGATATGAAGCTGGCGGGAAAAGCGATGACCGTACTGATGATCGACGTATTCGGCGAGCAGAAAAAGCCGTTCGGCCTTCTGACCGAGGCACTCGACCAGCTGGAAGAAAATGAAATCTATATCGCGACCGGCGGCACCAAGCGCTGCGCCTATTGGGGCGAGCTGCTGACCGCCACCGCACGTACCCGCGGCGCGGTCGGCGCGGTGCTCAACGGCTGGCACCGCGATACCCCGCAGGTGCTCTCACAGAACTGGCCGGTATTCAGCACCGGCTGCTATGCGCAGGATTCCTCGGTGCGAACACAGGTGGTCGACTTTCGCTGCCCCATTGAGGTAGGACAGGTCACCATTCACGACGGCGACCTGCTGTTCGGCGATGTGGACGGCGTGCTCGCCATTCCAAAGGAAGTAGCGGAAGAAGTGCTGGAAAAGGCGCTGGAAAAAGCGGCGGGCGAAAAGAAAGTGCGCAAAGCCATCGAAGGCAGCATGACCGCGACCGAAGCATTCCGCGTGTTCGGAATTCTGTGAGGTGTGAAATGGAGCACAATCTGGAGCAGACCGCTTTCGTGATTGATACAGCGGATAATGTGGCAACCGCGCTCAGCGCGCTGGAACCCGGGGAGATCACTCTGACCGGAGATACCGCGCGGCCTTCTGTCCGCGCGGCGCAGGAAATCCCCATGGGGCACAAGCTGGCCTTGCGGGACATCGCGCCGGGGGAAGAAATCATCAAATACGGCGTGGTCATCGGCTGTGCCACAGCTGCAATCCCATGCGGCAGCTGGGTGCACCTGCACTGCATGAAAAGCCTTGTGGACGAGCGTTCCTCTCATCTGGATGTTTTGACCGGAGCGCCCGCCGATACGGAATACGAATAAGGAGGCCGCGTCCATGGAGTTCAAAGAAAAGCGCTGGCAGGGCTACGCGCGCAAAGACGGCAGAATCGGCATCCGCAATAAGGTGCTGGTCATTTACACGGTCGAATGCGCCGCCTTTGTCGCCAAACAGATCGTATCGCAGGTCGGGCACAGCGAAGTGGAAGTGGTTGGTTTTGAAGGCTGCACCGACAATGATTACGCCGTGCGCCTCCTCCTCTCCCTCATCCGCCACCCCAATATAGGCGGCGTACTCGCCGTGGGGCTTGGCTGTGAATACGTCCAGCCGGAACGGCTGGCAAAAAAGGCCGCCGAGGCCGGCAAGGAAGCAGACTGGTTCTTCATTCAGGATGTGGGCGGCACTAAAAAGAGCATAGAGCGCGGAGTGGACAGCGTACGCGCGATGCAGAAAGCGCTGGAACAGGTACCGCGCGTCCCCATGGGATTTGCCGATTTGGTCATCGGCGCCGAATGCGGCGGCAGCGACTTCACCAGCGGCCTTGCCGGGAATGTGGCTGTCGGCAGTTTTTATGATCTGCTGGTTGATTGCGGCGGCACCGCGATCTTCGAGGAAATCGTCGAGGCGGTCGGGCTGGAAAAGCAGCTGGTTGCACGCGGCGTGGACGATCGTGCGAAGGAAGAAATTTCTTTCACTTATCAAAAGGCAATGGACTACTGCCAATCGGTGCGGCAGTATTCGGTCAGCCCCGGCAACTTCGCGGGCGGGCTTTCCACCATCGAGGAAAAAAGCATGGGCGCACTGATTAAAAGCGGTTCCCGCCCGATTCAAGGGGTGCTGAAGGTAGGCGGACGCCCGCCGCAACCGGGGCTATGGCTGCTGGATTCCACCCCTGACCCGCACTGGATGGAATTCGGAATCACCAACCCAAATGATAACGAAGGGCTCATGGCACTGATTTCCTGCGGATGCCAGCTGGTATTCCTTGTCACCGGAAGAGGCAATGTTGTCGGCTCGGCGGTAGCCCCTGTCCTTAAAATTACCGGGAACAGCAAAACCTTTGCGCATATGCGGGAGGACATGGATTTTGATGCCGGGTCGGTACTCAGCGGCATGTGTACCCGCGAGGAAATTGCCCTTCGGCTTGCCGAAATGGTAGCGGAAAACGCTAGCGGCAATCAGACCAAAAGCGAAGCGCTTGGTCACAAAGAATATTTTATTCCCTACAAATATCAGGAAAAAGCCGTTATCAAACGGTGTGAACAATAAACCGAAATTGGAGATGTGGCCATGTTTACAACGGAAAAACTATTTTCACTGGCGGGTCAGACCGCTGTCGTGACAGGGGGGTCCACCGGTTTGGGGCTTGCGATTACCCGCTGCATGGTGGGCGCGGGCGCAAAAGTTGTGGTGCTCAGCATTGAGAGCCCGGAGCAGGGCGTGCAGGCGCTTGCGGAATTTGAGGGGAAAGCGGTATATTATCAGTTCAATATCACCAAGACCGAAAAGACACAGGCCATGGTCGACCGGGTCATCGCGGAACAGGGCCCGATCAGCATTCTGGTCAATAACGCAGGCAACCACTGCAAAAAGCCCATTGAGGAAATGACGGTCGAGGACTACTGCAGCGTTCTCAATGTACATCTGGTAGGCGCGTTCGCGCTGACCAAATCGCTGGTTCCCCATATGAAAGCCAACAAAAAAGGAAGCATCCTCTTTCAGGCAAGCATGACAAGCTATATCGGCCAGCCCAATGTGGCGGGCTATTCCACCGCGAAAGCAGGCTATCTCGGCCTCATGCATACACTGGCCACCGAATGCGGTGCGCACAACGTCCGCGTCAACGCCATCGCCCCCGGCTGGATTGACACCCCGATGTTCCATAAGGCAACCGACAACGATCCTCCCCGCCTCGCCAAAATTCTGGGGCGTATCCCCATGAACACAGTCGGCGACGCGATGGACATCGGTATGGCGGCGGTATTCCTCTGCAGCGATGCCGCCCGCTATATCACCGGGACCTGCCTGCCGGTGGACGGCGGCGCTCTGATCGGCTTCTAAGCGGAAAATTTTAATTGCGGCATCAGCCAAATCGCCGCAAAAGGAGGAGCTATGTTTTCCGAAAATCTGTTCCTGACCAATGAAACCGGCAGGCATCTTTATCATGCCTATGCCAAACAGATGCCTATCATCGATTACCACTGCCACCTGCTGCCCCGGGAAATCTATGAAAACAAGGTGTTTGAAGATCTGGGCGAAATGTGGCTGGCGCACGACCACTACAAATGGCGGGCAATGCGCGCTTTCGGGATTGATGAAATGTATATTACCGGCGAAGCAAGCTACTACGAAAAATATCTGGCTTTTGCAAAAATTCTGCCGCAGCTCATCGGCAATCCCCTTTATATCTGGTGCGCTCTGGAGCTGAAGCGCTTTTTTGGCATCGACGAGCCGCTCTGCGCAGAAAACGCGGAGGAAATCTACCATAGAACCAAGGCGATGATTGCCGAAAAACAGATGACGCCGCGCTGGTGTATGGAGGTTTCCAACGTGGAGGTTGCCAGCACTACCGAGGACCCCACCGATTCTCTGGACTATCATCTGAAGCTGAAAGACGATCTGTCTCTCAAGGTACGCATCCTTTCCGCTTACCGTCCGGACAAAGCATTTTACTGTGAAAAGCCCGCGTTTCAGGCTTATCTGCCCCAGCTTGCCAAGGCGGCGGATATGGAAATCAAGTCGTTTGCCGATCTGATGGCCGCGCTGGAAAAGCGGCTGGTATTTTTTAAGAGCATCGGCACGATGATCAGTGATAACGGTATTGAAAGCTTCACCTGGGAAGACTTTACACCCGAACAGACGGAAACGGTATTTGCCAAAGCTGCGAAAGGCGGGACTTTGAGCAGGCAGGAGATCGACCTTTACAAATCCGCCTGCCTGGCCGGCATGGCGCGGATGTACCAGAAGCATGGGTTCGTCATGCAGCTGCACATCGGCACCTATCAGGGCGCCAACCGCGTTATGGAGCGCAAAATCGGCGCCGCTACTGGATACGACTGCACCGACGACACCACCTCGGTACAGAGCGTCGGTTGCCTGCTGAACTACCTGACCGCCGAGGGGGCGCTGCCCAAAACCATCCTCTACCCCCTCAACCCCACACAGATTGAAACCTTTGCCATCCTGGCGGCGGGGTTCTGCGAGGGCGGCACCCGCGCAAAGGTACAGCTCGGCGCGCCGTGGTGGTTCAACGACCAGCCTTACGGCATCCTCCGGCAGTTTGAAGCCGTCGCAAACCTGTACCCCATCGGCCTTTCGGTCGGCATGCTCACTGACAGCCGCAGCTTTTTAAGCTACCCGCGTCATGAGCTGTATCGCCGGATGCTTTGCAGCTATCTGGGAACCCTGGTGGAGCGCGGCGAATATTTTTCCGGCGAAAAAGAACTGAAAACCGTTGTGGAAAATATCTGCTACTATAACGCAAAAGAATATTTTGGCCTCTAATTGAAAACAAGCCTGCGGAACCGTTCGCAGGCTTGTTTTTTGTGAAGAAGGGCTGATTTTTTATTGACATATACCCTTTATCGTATTAATATAGGGATATCAGAATAAAAAGCAGGATATCTATACGGAGGCGAGTCATTGTTTGGCCAGTCATTCACAACGGGCGCAGGAGCTGTTTTGTCAGGGTTATAACTGTGCGCAGTCCGTACTTGCCGCTTTCAGCGAGGATTTAGGGGTCGATTTTGAAACGGCGCTCAGGCTGTCCTCCTCCTTCGGCGGCGGCATGGGGCGGCTGCGCGAGGTCTGCGGCGCGGTCAGCGGCATGTTTATGGTCGCCGGAATGAAGTTCGGCTATTCCGACCCGAAGAACATTGAAGCCAAGGCAAAGCACTATCAGCTGATTCAGGAGCTTGCCGCGCAGTTTCGGGCCGAAAACCATTCGATCATCTGCCGGGAACTGCTGGGGCTTGGCAAAGGCGCCGACAGCCCCGTTCCGGAAAAACGGACAGACGCCTATTATCGGAAACGTCCCTGCGCTGAGCTGGTTGTCTGCGCGGCGGATATTATAGAACGGAAAATTCAGTCCGTGCAGGCTGAGCAGCGGTTCATTTAATTCACATGCATACTTCTCAATAAAGGCAGGCTCGGAGACGGTCATCCTCCGGCCTGCCTTTTTCGCACCTATATAGATCAAAACACCTTTTGCAGAATGATATCAAGCACCCGCACGAAATCGGCCCGGACGCGGTTTGCGGTCTCCACCACCTCATCATGGCAGAGCGGCGCATTCAATACGCCTGCCGCCATATTGGTAATGCAGGAAATACCCAGTACCCTCATGCCGCAGTGGCTGGCGGTGATCGCTTCCGGAACGGTAGACATTCCAACGGCATCCGCCCCGAGCACACGGGCCATACGTACTTCGGCAGGAGTCTCATAATTGGGGCCGCTGAACATCATGTAAACGCCCTCGTCCAGCGTGATCCCCGCCTTTTTTGCCTCTTCCCGCAGTTTTTGGCGCAGCGGCTGATCGTACACATTGCTCATATCCGGAAAGCGCGGACCGAATTCGTCCAAATTTGAACCGATGAGCGGGTTGTTGCCGGAGTAGTTGATGTGGTCGGAAATCATCATCAGCGTTCCCGCATGGAACGACAGGTTGACGCCGCCCGCAGCGTTGGTGACAACGAGCCTGTCCACCCCAAGGCGCTTCATAATCCGTACCGGCATTGTCAGCTGGCGCTGGGAATAACCCTCATAATAGTGGAACCGCCCCTGCATGACGATCACTTTTTTGCCTAAGTGCTCTCCCAGAACAAACTGCCCTGCATGCCCCGCCACTGTGGAAACCGGAAATTCGGGGATCTCATGATAGGGAATACAGATGGGGGTTTCGATTTGCCCGGCATAATCGCCAAGCCCGCTGCCAAGAATCATGCCGATCTCCGGCTGAAAATCCGTCACCCTGCGGATATATGCCGCCGCCTGTTCAATACACGCCGAAAGTTCCATTTTTATGACCTCCTGAAGCATTATTCTCATGACAATATTATTATACTATATTTTATGTGGAAATACATGCCATCAATTTCTCTCCGCTGACGGTAGAACCGCGAAACTCTCTTTTATTTTTTTCAAGATGTGGTATGATAATGATAATCATCTGGATATCTGAAATGGAGGAAAGGGCTATGGATCGTTGGATTGAAGGGCTGCCAAAAATCGAACTGCACTGTCATCTGGACGGGTCCCTGTCCAAGGAGACAGTCCGCCTTCTGGCCGAAGAAAGCGGAGTTGATCTGCCGCAGGATGATGCCGAACTCGACAGGCTGCTGCGCGCGGACGACAACTGCGCAAGCCTCGCGGAATATCTGGAAAAATTCGATCTGCCGCTTGCCTGCCTGCGCGGCAGAAAGCAGTTTTCGCTGGCGGCGCGGGCGCTGGTACGGGATGCCGCCGCCGAGCATGTGCGCTATCTGGAGGTGCGCTTCGCCCCGATGCTTTCCTCCCGCGATGGGCTCACTCCAAGGGACACGATAGAGGGCGTCCTCGAAGGTCTGCGCCTCGGTGCGCAGGAAACCGGCATCACCGCGGCCGCAATCCTCTGCGGCATGCGCCATTTTCCCATTGAACCGAATCTGGAGGTCGTGAGGCTTGCGAAAGAATATCTGAACGCCGGTGTCTGTGCCGTCGACATTGCAGGCGATGAAAAGGCATATCCGCTCACGAATCACACACAGATGTTCCGCCTTGCAAGGGCACTTGGCGTACCATATACCATCCACGCGGGAGAATGCGGCGATCCGCAGGAGATCTCCGCCGCTCTTGATCTCGGCGCTCAGCGCATCGGCCACGGCATCGCGATGCGCCATAATCCCGCCCTGCTCCGCCGCTGTGTGGAAAAGCGGGTCGGAATCGAACTGTGCCCCGTCAGCAACCTGCAGACAAAAGCGGTCGGAGGATGGCAGGAATATCCGTTCCGCCAGTTTCTGGAGGCGGGCGCGATGGTGACAGTCAACACCGACAACCGGACGGTGAGCAAAACCACCATCACCCGCGAAATGACGCTGCTTCAGGAACACTGCGGTGCGTCCCATGAAGAGCTTCGGCAGGTGTGCCGCAACGCGGCCGCCGTGGCGTTTGCCCCTGGCGAGATCAGGCAGTCCCTGCTGCGGGAAATTGACCGTTACGTATAAAAACCGGCGCGTGGAATTTACCACGCGCCGGTTTTTTGATCGATTCCGGTTCAGGAATATCCTGCATCTTCCGGGGAAAAGCTAATACGGAATTGGCAGTATGCCGTCTTCGTTACGTTTCCGGCTTTGCCCGGTAGCCCAGCTCCACAGAAATAGCTGCGCTGGTTTGCAGAATTTCGCCCGACAGCTCGGCAATGCGGGCATCCGTCATGCGCGCGATCGGGGCGGAAATAGACAGCGCCGCCTTGCCGCGTCCTGTATAATCCCGCACAACCGCACCGATGCAGCGCACGCCTAGCTCGTTCTCCTCGTTGTCCAGCGCATAGCCTTTCCGCCGAATTTCCTCCAGTTCCCGGAAAAGCGGACCAAGTTCCACCACCGTATGTTCCGTGTAACGTTTAATATCGCTTTTGCCCCAGATTTTAATGACCTCGTCGTCGGACATGGTAGCAAGGATGCTTTTGCCGACGGCAGTGCAGTACATGGGGCGCCGCATCCCGATGCGGGAAAACATGCGGATGGAACTGTTTTTGCTGTCCAGCTTATAGACATAGACAATGTCGATTCCTTCCCGCACCACCAGATGAATCGCTTCCTGGGTGGCGTTGCGCAGATGTTCCAGATAGGGCTTGGAGATTTCCAGAACATCAAGGTTGTCCACTACACGCCCCGACAGCTCGAACAGCTTGAGTGTCAGCCGGTATTTGTTGGAGCTCTCGTCCTTTTTCACATACCCCATGGCTGCCAAAGACGACAGCAGGCGGTGGACGGTGCTTTTATGCAGGCCGCTTGCGGCGGAAAGCTCCATGAGAAGCATCCCGTCCGAGCTGCGGGAAAGGCGTTCTATCAGATCAAAGGCGCGCTCCAGCGACTGGACGGAGGGCTGATTTTCCATTGTGGCATTTCTCCTTTCGGGTCTGTTCCGGCTTTATGGCAGACGCAGGCACCCGGGCTGAACCGCTTTAAAAAGGCCGGCCGTCGGTTTCATAATGTGGAACTAAGTTCCATTTTAACTGGTTTTGCCAAAAAAGCAAGTGAAATTTTGCGGATTATTTTTGTGAAAACTTTAAAAAAAGGGTTGCAAACATCCATGGATTCGGTATAATAAAACTGTGACCACATTGCGGAACTTGGTTTCACATTATGAAACCAAAACGGTAACAAAATATATGAGGTGAATAATATGAACGAAATCCTGAAACAGCTTTCCCAAATCGGCATTGTCCCTGTCATCAAAATTGATGATGTTGAGAAAGCGGTTCCCCTTGCCAAAGCGCTTGTTGCCGGCGGCCTGCCCTGTGCCGAGGTAACTTTCCGCACTGCCGAGGGCGAGGAAGCGATCCGCCGCATCGCCAAGGAAGTCCCCGAGGTTCTGGTTGGCGCCGGTACGGTTCTGACCACCGAGCAGGTCGACCGCGCAATCAAAGCGGGCGCTAAATTTATTGTCAGCCCCGGCCTCAACCCCAAGGTTGTCGCTTACTGCGTGGAAAAAGGCTATCCCGTTACCCCCGGTTGCGCCAATCCTTCCGATGTCGAGCAGGCAATTCAGCTTGGTCTGGATGTCGTGAAGTTCTTCCCGGCAGAGCAGGCGGGCGGCATTAACTACATCAAGGCGATTTCCGCCCCCTACACCGGCATGAAGTTCATGCCCACTGGCGGTGTCAGCGCCAAAAACATCAACGATTACCTCTCCTTTGATAAAATTCTTTGCTGCGGCGGGTCCTGGATGGTCAAGGCCGACCTGATCAACGACGGCAAGTTCGACGAGATCACCCGCCTGTGCAAAGAGGCCGTCCAGACCATGATGGGCTTCGAACTTGCTCACATCGGCATCAACGCGGAAAACGAAGACGAAGCTCTTAAAGCTGCAAAACTGTTTGAGTTGATGTTTGGTTTCGAAACCAAGGTTGGCAACAGTTCCATATTTGCCGGCAAATACGTGGAGGTCATGAAGACCCCGTATCTCGGCAAAAACGGCCATATTGCCATCGCCACCAACAATGTGATGCGCGCAATCGCCCATTTTGAGCGTCTCGGCTTTGCATTCAATTATGAAGTCGCCAAGAAAGACGCCAAAGGCAACTATCCTGCAATCTATTTCAAGGATGAAATTGCCGGCTTCGCCGTTCACCTTCTCCAGAAGAAGTAATCCCTGTTTTAACCATTCATTATAATATACGGGAGGAACCATTTCATGGCAAAAGTAATTACATTTGGCGAAATCATGCTCCGCCTGGCTCCGGAAGGCTATTATAGATTTGTTCAGGCACAGTCCCTCGGCGCCACCTACGGCGGCGGCGAAGCGAACGTTGCTGTTTCCCTCGCAAATTTCGGCATTGACGCCGCGTTTGTAACCAAGCTGCCGAAGCATGACATCGGCCAGGCCGCTGTCAACAAGCTGCGCGAGTTTGGCGTTGATACCTCTCTGATCACCCGCGGCGGCGATCGTGTGGGCATCTACTTCCTCGAAAAAGGCGCTTCCCAGCGTCCGTCCAAGGTCATTTACGACCGCGCCGGTTCCGCGATTGCGAAAGCCACCGCTGCCGACTTTGACTGGAATAAGATCTTTGAAGGCGTTGAGTGGTTCCACTTCACCGGTATCACACCGGCTCTGGGCGACAATGTTGCCGAAATCTGCCTCGAGGCCTGCAAAGCCGCGAAAGCAAAGGGCATCACCGTTTCCTGCGACCTGAACTACCGCAAAAACCTCTGGTCCCGTGAAAAAGCCGGACAGATCATGGAAGGCCTCATGAAATACGTCGATGTCTGCATCGCGAACGAAGAGGATGCTTCCGACGTTTTCGGCATCAAGGCTTCCGATACCGATGTCACCACCGGTAAAGTCAACCACGAGGGCTATAAAGATGTTGCCAGGCAGCTTGCAGACCGTTTCGGTTTCAAAAAGGTTGCCATTACCCTGCGCGGCTCCATTTCCGCTAACGACAACAACTGGGCGGCAATGCTCTACACTGACGGCCAGTATTACTTCTCCAAAAATTATCTCATTCACATTGTGGACCGCGTAGGCGGCGGCGACAGCTTCGGCGCCGGCCTGATCTATTCCTGCATCAGCGGTTTCGCTCCGCAGGAAACAATCGAATTTGCGGTTGCGGCTTCCTGCCTCAAACACACCATCGAAGGCGACCTGAACATGGTTTCCGTTGATGAAGTCAAAAAGCTTGCAGGCGGCGACGGTTCCGGCCGCGTGCAAAGATAACCTTTTCTTTATAATCCCACTTTGATTTTTTATAAGAAGCCCGCCGCGTGGCCAAGCACGCGGCGGGCTTTGCCGTGCAACCGGAAAATGTAAAATCCGGACACAGAATACATAAAAATTGCAGCAGGCTTTTTCACGTTTTTGTGCTTCTCATGGGTTGACGGTGTTGGTGAAACGGAGTATACTTTAATAGCTAAAAGCTTTAAAAGAGTAAATGAACAGAATATCTGAGCCAACCCGAAAGGATGGATATCTTATGAAAAAATTACTTGCAGCAGTCCTGACGCTCTCCCTTACGGCAGCGTTTCTTGCAGGATGCGGTTCTTCCGGCGCACCCGCGTCTTCGGAGGCTGCCGTTTCTTCCGAGGCACCCGCTGCCTCCCAGGCACAGTCTGAAGCGCCGGCTGACAAAGTTTATAAAATCGGCGTGGTGCAGCTTGTTGAGCACGACGCGCTTGATGCCGCTTATCAGGGCTTTGTGGACGGACTGAAAGAAGCTGGCTATGAGGATGGAAAAAATATCGCTATTGATTATCAGAACGCGCAGGGTGAGCAGGCCAACTGCAACACCATCGCTTCCAAACTGGTGAACGACAAGGACGACCTGATTCTCGCCATCGCCACTCCGGCGGCGCAGGCAGTTGCCAATGCGACCACCGAGATCCCGATTCTGGTCACAGCTGTTACCGACCCTGCCGATGCCAAGCTTGTCGCTTCCAATGACGCTCCCGGCGGAAATGTGACCGGAACCTCTGACCTGAACCCGATTAAAGAACAGATGGAGCTGCTCCAGCAGCTTGTCCCCGATGTGAAAAAAGTCGGTATGCTTTATTGCTCCAGCGAAGCGAATTCAGAGTTCCAGGTGAATCTCGCGAAAGAGCAGCTGAAAACCATGGGTATTGAATCGGTTGATTTCACGGTTTCCAGCTCCAATGAAATCCAGCAGGTGGTCGAATCCATGGTCGATAAAGTCGACGCGGTTTACACCCCCACGGACAATATGATCGCTTCCGGCATGGCCACCGTTTCAATGATCGCCAGCAATGCCAAACTCCCCGTAATTGTCGCGGAACCGGGCATGGTGAAGAACGGCGGTCTGGGTACCTATGGCCTGAACTACTATAACCTTGGCAAACAAACTGCCAATATGGCGGTTAAAGTAATGGTTGATGGAACAAACCCCGGGGATATGCCGATTGAATATCTCGAGCAGACTGATCTCGTGCTGAACCAGGATACGATTGACGCGCTGGGCATCACAGTTCCTCAGGAACTTCTTGATCAGGCAGAAATTGTCAGGACAGAGAAAGCGGCATAATTTCCGACCATCCATATAAAAGATATTACACAACAGGACGGGTTTTTCAGCCCGCCCTGTTATGTCATTGTAAAAGGGGTTTTTAATCATGGGCATCCTGTTCACCATTCTGCAGGCGATTCCAAGCGCTTCGTCGCAGGGCATCCTGTGGAGTGTCATGACCATAGGCGTATACCTGACTTTCCGTATTCTGGATTATCCGGACCTCACGGTTGACGGAAGCTTTGCCTTGGGTGGGGCGGTCAGCGCCATTCTGATCGTCAAGGGAATGGATCCCTTTCTTTCGCTGCTGTTTGCATTGATGGCAGGTATGCTTGCGGGTGTGGCTACGGGGCTGCTCCATACCAAACTGAAAATTCCCGGCATCCTTGCCGGTATTCTTTCGATGATCGCTCTCTATTCCATCAATATCCGTGTAATGGGAAAGGCCAACATGCCTCTGCTTGGTGAAGACACCATTGTGACCCGCCTTTCCTTTCTTTCCCCGTCAAAAACGGTTGTCGCGCTGGCGCTTGGCATCACAGTAAGCGTAATCGTCATCGCCCTGCTCTACTGGTTTTTCGGCACAGAGCTTGGCTGCTGCATCCGGGCAACCGGCAACAACGAATATATGGTGCGCGCGCTGGGTGGCAATACCGATAACATGAAAATCACCGGATTGTTTCTCTCCAATGGTCTTGTCGCCCTTTCCGGCGGCATGGTTGCCCAGCAGCAGGGCTATGCGGACGTTGGCATGGGCACCGGCACAATCGTCATCGGTCTTGCCTCAGTCATCATCGGCGAGGTCGTTTTCGGCTGGGGAGAGCATTCCTTCGCCTATAAGCTGTTCACCGTCGTGCTTGGCTCCATTGTCTATCGCGTCATTATCGCTGTGGTGCTCCAGTTAGGGCTAAAATCCACCGATCTCAAGCTGCTGACAGCGGTGATCGTCGCGTTTGCACTGGCGATTCCGGTGATTAAACAGGCGCTGCGGCCGTTTTTCGCCGCTATGAAAAGCTCTGCCGTCGGCAAAGCGGGTTAAGGGGGAAGCATCATGCTGAAAATTGAAAATGTCTGTAAGACCTTTAATCAGGGAACTGTCAACGAAAAAAAAGCGCTGATTGACCTGAACCTGCATATTAAGCCGGGCGATTTTATCACTGTCATCGGCGGCAACGGAGCCGGGAAATCAACCATGCTGAACGCGGTTGCCGGCGTCTATTCTGTGGAAAGCGGCAGTATCTTTCTGGATGGGCAGGACATCACCCGCCAGCCGGAGCACCAACGTGCGCGGCTGCTTGGGCGCGTATTTCAGGACCCGATGATGGGCACCGCCGCAAACATGGGCATTGAAGAAAATCTTGCTATGGCGTTCCGCCGCGGCAAAAGACGCGGCTTAAGCTGGGGCATTACCAAAGAGGAGCGGGAATCCTATGTAGAGAAGTTGAAGAGCCTTGATCTCGGGCTGGAAAACCGTCTGAAATCCAAGGTCGGCCTGCTTTCCGGCGGCCAGCGGCAGGCGCTCACCCTGTTGATGGCGACCCTCCAGAAACCCAAAGTGCTGCTTCTCGACGAACATACTGCCGCGCTCGACCCCAAAACAGCGCGCAAGGTGCTGGAACTCACACAGGAAATCGTTACGCGTGACAGCCTGACCACTCTGATGATCACCCACAATATGAAAGACGCCATCCGCATCGGAAACCGTCTGATCATGATGTATGAAGGCCGCATTATCTATGATGTGGAAGGCGAGGAAAAGAAAAACCTCAAGACCGCCGATCTGCTGGCCAAATTCGGCACCGCGAGCGGCGGAGAGTTTGCCAACGACCGCATGATGCTGTCTTAGCCCTTTCTCGTCATCAATCATCGAATCAAAAACACAATTTTACCTGTCCGTTTGAGGACAGATTTATGCCGCTGAAAAGCGGCAATTCTTTTATAAAACTTAATGGAGAGACAAAGATGTCGAACAAGTCAACAAAAATGATTCAGGCAGTTTTCACCGCAACCGCACCCGTTTTCTGCGGCTACGTGTTTGTAGGCATGGCATATGGGCTTTTACTGCAAAAGGCGGGATACGGCTGGTGGTGGGCGCTTCTCACCAGCCTCATCGTTTATGCCGGTTCCATGCAGTTCGTGCTGGTTGGGCTGCTTACCAATCCGGCAGGACTATTGCAGACGGCAATTATCACTCTGGTTGTCAATATCCGCCATGCTTTTTACGGCCTTTCCATGATTGAACTGTTCCGGGAATTCCGGTTTCGCAAACCATATATGATTTTCAGTCTGACCGATGAAACCTATTCCCTGCTCTGTTCGGTCAAAACGCCTGACGGAATCGAAAAGCATCAATTTCTTTTTCTGATCTCGCTGCTCAACCAATGCTATTGGGTGGCAGGCAGCGTGGCGGGCGCGGCATTTGGGGAACTGGTGCGTTTTGACTCCAAAGGGCTTGACTTTGCATTGACCGCATTATTTCTGGTCATTTTTACAGAACAGTGGCTGACCGCAAAAAGCCGGATACCCGCTGTGATCGGGATTGCGGCCGGGCTGGCATGTTTGCTGCTGTTCGGCGCAAACAGTTTCCTGCCTCCCGCCCTGGCGCTCACTGTATTGGCCCTGCTGCTGGGCAGGAATCAGATCGGACACCGGCTGATCAATCCCAAAGAAACGGGGGTGGCGAAATGAACGATTCCGCATTGGCCATTGTCTGCACCGTCGCCGCGGTTACTGTTTTTTGCCGGGCGCTGCCGTTTCTGTTCTTCCACGGCAGCCGCCCAATCCCCCCGGCGGTCACCTATCTGGGGCTGGCACTTCCCTACGCGGTGATCTCGCTGCTCGTCGTCTACTGCCTGCGTGGGATTGACCTGTCGGCATCTCCGTTCGGAGCTCCGGAACTGATTGCCTCTGTGCTCACCGTGCTTGTCCACCTGTGGAAACGCAATAACCTGCTTTCCATCGGCGTGGCAACTGCCGCCTATATGCTGATGGTGCAATTCCTGTTTCGCTAGCACTACCAATGTTCCTCATTGATAATTTAGTCAATCTATCAAATTTCCCCGTTTTCTTTTGGCAAATCGGTCCGATCTCTTGTTTAAACCTGGCAAATATGATATGATTAAGTATAAAACACAAATGTACGTCTATTGCGCACAATTTGAAGGAGAATTTTACACATGAATTATATCAGCACCCGCGACAGCAGTTATTCTGTCAGCGCAGCGCAGGCAATTGTTGCCGGCCTTGCTCCCGACGGTGGCCTTTTTATCCCCGAGTCGCTGCCCTCTTTTACACTGGAGGAGATCGGCGCGCTCTCCAAAGCCGATTATGTCGGCCGCGCGACCGAAGTGCTGTCGCGTTTTCTCTGCGATTTTACAAAGGAAGAACTGCACGACAGCATTTCCCGCGCCTATGCGCCTGAGAAATTCCCGCCGACGGCGGTTGCTCCCCTGCGTCCGCTCGACGGGCAGGCCAGCGTGCTGGAGCTGTTCCACGGCCCAACCTGCGCGTTTAAAGATTTTGCGCTCCAGCTGCTCCCACACCTGCTGACGGCCTCCCTGAAAAAAACCGGTGAACAGAAAACTGTCGTCATTCTGGTTGCTACCTCGGGCGATACGGGAAAGGCCGCACTGGAAGGCTTCGCGGATGTACCGGGTACAAAAATCTGCGTATTCTATCCGGACGGCGGAACCAGCAGCATCCAGCGCCGTCAGATGACGACACAAAGCGGCGAAAACGTCATGGTGTTCGCCGCAAAGGGCAATTTTGATGACGCACAAAACGGTGTGAAACGCATCTTCATCGACAAAGAGTTTGCCGAAGAACTTGCGGAAAAGGGCTTTTTGCTTTCCTCCGCCAATTCGATCAACTGGGGACGTCTCGCCCCGCAGATCGCCTATTATTTCTCCGCATACTGCGAGCTGCTGAACCAGGGAAACATCAACCTCGGCGACCCCATTAACATCGTCGTTCCCACCGGCAACTTCGGTAATATATTAGCGGCCTATTTTGCTAAGCACTGCGGCCTGCCGGTCAAAAAGTTGATCTGTGCATCCAACAAAAACAATGTCCTGACCGATTTCATCACCACCGGGACCTATGACCGGAACCGTGATTTCTTCCTCACCGCTTCCCCGTCGATGGACATCCTGATTTCCTCCAATCTGGAGCGCCTGCTCTATCTGCTCTGCGGACGGAATGCGGAAAAGCTGCGCGCCTATATGGCGGAACTTTCCACAAAGGGCGCTTACACGGTGGAAAAAGAGGTGCTGGATTCCCTCCAGTCGGAATTCGCGGCGGGCTTCGCCGACGATGAACAGACCAGCCAAACCATCGGCAGGCTGTTCCGTAAAACAGGATACCTGTGCGATACGCATACCGCGGTTGCCGTCAAGGTTTATCAGGACTATGCAGACAAGACAGGCGATCAGACTCCTACCGTCATTGCCTCTACCGCCAGCCCGTTTAAATTTGCGGGCAGTGTGCTGCCTGCAATCGGCGTACAGCCGCAGGGGGACGATTTTGCCCTGCTGGACGAATTGTCCGCCGCGTCGGGCCTGCCCGCACCGAAAGCCCTCGCGGAGTTAAAAGAAAAAACAGAACGGTTTACCGACGTTGTGGAATCCGCAAAGATGAAAAATGCGGTTGCGCAGTGGCTGACAAAATAGCCGTGCAGATAAAAAGGAAGGATTGGTGAACCGTCTTGAAGTATCTAGTCATGCTCGGCGACGGCATGGCGGACTATCCGGTGCCTGAACTTGGGAACCGGACCCCGCTAGAAGCCGCTGAGAAGCCCAATATGGATGAGCTTGCCCGACATGGCATCGTTGGCATGGTAAAGACTGTACCGGAAGGTATGCCCCCGGGGTCGGATACCGCCAACCTGTCGGTTATGGGGTATGACCCCAAGATTTATTACAGCGGTCGTTCCCCTCTTGAGGCTGTCAGCATCGGCATTCCTCTGGAAGCGGATGATGTCACCTTCCGCTGCAACCTTGTCACGCTGTCGGACGAAGATTCTTTTGAAGACGCGACTATGCTGGATTATTCCTCTGACGAAATTTCGACAGCGGAATCCACCGAGCTGATTCAGTTTCTCAACCGCGAGTTTGAGTCTGAGACGCTCAAGCTATATCCGGGAATCAGCTATCGGCACTGTCTCGTGCTGCACCATGCTCAAACCGGAAGTATCTGCACTCCTCCCCATGATATTTCTCTCAAACCCATTCGGGAGCACTTGCCTTCCGGACGTTACGGCAATCTCCTTCTGGATCTGATGAAGCGCTCCCGCGAGCTTTTGAAAAACCATCCGGTCAATCTGGCACGCATTGCAAGAGGGAAGCGTCCGGCTGCCTCCTGCTGGTTCTGGGGAGAAGGTACCAAGCCCGCATTGACACCATTTGCTGAGAAATATGGCGTGAAAGGCGGCGTAATTTCCGCAGTCGACCTGATTAAAGGAATTGCTATCTGCGCCGGTTTGAAAAGCGTAGATGTGGAAGGCGCTACCGGAAATGTCGACACTAATTTCGCCGGCAAGGCGGACGCTGCTCTAAAGCTGCTGCACGGCGGATGCGATTTTGTATATATCCATGTGGAGGCGCCCGACGAATGCGGACATCGGCATGAGATCGAGAATAAAGTAAAATCCATCGAGCTGATTGACCGGGATATTCTTGGAAGAATTTTGCCTGCCCTGCGGGAATCCGGGGAGCCGTTCTCCATCCTGCTGATGCCCGACCATCCCACTCCGCTTGCTATTCGTACGCATACTGCCGAACCGGTCCCGTTTGTCCTTTACCGCAGCAACCGCGAAGGCGGCAGCCCGACAGATCGTTATACGGAAAGGCTTGCTGCCGCAACCGGTATCTATGTGCCGGAGGGCCATTTGATGATGCAAAAACTGCTGCATGACATTGATTCCGAAGCATAAAAAATTGTAATCTTATTATTGACAACTGTCCTGCCCGATGATATAATAATCAAGCACAGTCGTTAAGGACGTGCCTATATGCGGGTATGGCGGAATTGGCAGACGCGTTAGATTCAGGTTCTAATGGTCGCAAGGCTGTGCAGGTTCAAGTCCTGTTACCCGCACCATTGAAAAGACCGTCGATTTTTAATCGGCGGTCTTTTGCATTGTTTGTAGCCATGCGGGTTTGTATAGTTCAAGATGCCCTAAAATCCTATAAGGACACTCGAAAGTGAAATTGAGTGACAGGATCAAAAATCATCCCACACACATGCAAAATACAACAATTAATCAAAGCCATATCAGGACAAACTTGTGCATTCGTACAAACATTCCGAATTTCTTTCATTTAGGTGCTGTTTTGTTCCTCTGAAAGTTAAATACCAGCCTTTTTTCCCTATTAGTGAAGGGATATTTTCACTATTATCGAGGAGGAGCTACAAATGACACAGGAACATTATCTTTATCGCACAGACCCACTTTTTTTGAGAAACCAATTTGAACAATCTGGCAGATATGGCATTCCTATCATCCCAAAATCAAATTTTACCGAGAAAGATTTCGATCATCTTAGGCTTATTGGTTTTGACAAGGTAAAGTCCGATGGCAGAAAACACGCAAATCGCATGGTGCATTTTTTTCTTTACGATTACAAATTTGAACAGGTTTGGGAAAAGCCTGATGCCGACTTGGACAATCTCAAAGGTTATCGGGCGGTTCTGGCCCCTGATTTTAGTATGTACACGGAAATGCCGGAGGCTATGCTGCTCTACAACGTATTCCGCAACCGATGGTGTGGCGCTTACTTTGCTTCACAGGGAATACGGGTAATCCCAACTGTTAACTTTGGCTTGTCAAATAGCTTTGGCTTTTGTTTCGAGGGTATTGAAAAAGGTTCGGTTGTGGCGCTTTCCACCTATATGGTTCAGGGAAAGGAAGGCCGTGAAGCACAAAAGGACTTTTTTATGGCGGGTTATAACGAAATGCTGCGGCGCATCGAGCCGGAAAAGATTATCTGCTACCACGAGCCATTTCCTGAAATGGCAGGTAATATTGTTTATGTAAATTATGAATTGAGTTCATGGCAGCATATGAGCGACGATGTTGCTGATACAGAACCAAAGCAAGCCCGTTCTTTTTCCTCAAAAAGCTATCGCATTGTAAAATATGGAGGATATGTTGAAAGCAATCATCCGCCTCTGCTCATATCGGATAACCGCATTGTTAAGCATACCGGCTATGTGGTACAATTAGGTGCAGGGAGCGCTTACGGCGGGAAGTGGGTACCGAGTAAAATTAAAGATGAGCGGTATCTTGGAAAACCGGGAAGCATTATTCGTACAGAAGATAAGTATGTGAAGGACACAAAAATTGGTGAGGATGGCCGAGCCGTAATGGAGCGGCATTATACAGATCATCGTCGTTCTGACAAGCACTCCAATCCGCATGATCACGAAATTAAATGGGCAGAAGATGGCAGTCCGCGACCTGGTCCGCCTATCAATTATTGGGATGAACAAGCGCCGGTGTTCAAGAGTAGAAAAGAGGGATTAGGCATGAAATATGACCGAATTATCAAAGGCGGTTCCCCCGAGGAAAATGCTTTTAGCTCTATTGCAGACTTTCAGACAAGCATGAGAAGAAATGCCGAGGTTGAGTTTATTTATAACGACGTCATTTATACCATTACACAACCAGAGGAAGGTATAACATCGATTAGTGAAGCATATAAACCTGAAACAGAAGCGTTATACGACAATTCCGAAGATTTGCTTGACCATATCATCGAAGGCAAAAAACTGCGTGAAATTATTACTGAGGTTACAGTTACCGACCGAACCATATGATTTTTTGTAGATACTACTCATTCAAAAGTCTATAAAGCCTTTATGTATCAGATTTTTTCAAGTCCTATAATTACATTCCGACCAGCAAACCCTCACGTTTGTGAGGTAACAGAAACAACCACCCATTGCTGGGTGGTTGTTTTGCGTATCCGGTATTTAGCTTTCTTTCAGTTCTGTCCGGTCAGCAGTCTTTTCAAAGCGATATTCAATTTTGTTTGGCTGGGACGCATCAAAGTCAGTAAAAATCCAAGAAAAAACAGGATAAATTCCATATTATAAACACCTTTCCGTATGATAATAGCCCACAGCCATAAAAAGCTGTGGGCGTTTGTTATTTGGATTGCTGCTGATCGTCCGAATTCTTTTTCTTTCCGCGCGTAAACAACCAGAGCACCAGAAAGAATATTGCGACAGGGATTGCCAATGCTCTCAGAAATTCCAACAGCAAAAACATGATAATCGCTCCCGCAACAAGGCATCCCCAGAATAATCCCCAGACCGCGCCGCAGCCAAAATAATAGATTGTAAAGTACTTATTGATCAGGTGATAAAAATACAGCCCGATGGGAAGCCCCAGAATCAGGCAAATCAGCGCATATAAATCCACGTATGTAGTCTCCTCATTTCTGTCTGTTATTTTAATAGTTCCGCGATTTCCACGTTCAACGCCAATGAGATTCTTTTCAGAATTTTAATAGAACAATTGCATCGCCCCTTTTCCACATCACATAGATAGGATGGGGAGATTTGAGCCATTTGCGCAAGCTGTTTCTGCGATAGATGCCGTTCCTGCCGGATATTTTTGATCTGTTGTCCAATACTCATTTGTCACCACCTCTGCCACAAGATCAATTATACGTATATACAGAATATTAGACAAGGACAACCATACACTTTCTACGTTATAACGGATTCGGTACGATATTATCGTATTATCATTGCAGTTTACACAGGAAAGATTCTTTGCTATACTAAGATCAATACGATCATACCGAATTGTGGGGAGGAATCAGCGTTGACAGTCGGCTCACACATCAAAACATTACGCAAACAGCGGAAAATGACGCTGAAAGCTTTGGGAGAAAAAACTGCGCTGTCCCCATCGTTCCTCTGTGATATTGAACAGGGGCGCACAAAACCATCGTTAAAACGCTTGGAAGCAATTGCGGATGCATTGGACACATCCGTGGCCTATCTCATGGGAGAAGAGGCGTATGCAGATAAAGTCCCACAATGGATTTCCGATATAATCCGGGAACTATGCTATTCAGAGGATGGATTGGAGATTATGCGGTTGTTATCCGACTATTCTAAATGGAGTGAATCCGACCGGCAGGAATTTCTGCAATATCTGCGCGTTAAAAACATGCTGCGGAACACAGAAACAGGAGCATAGAAATCATTCGGATTTCTGCTCCTGTTTTTCTTTTTCCGGGTATTGATAGGGTACCAAATACCATCTTAGCCGTACGCTGGTTCCCAGCGGATGAAAACCCCGTTTCCCGTTGACATCCGCAATTTCAAACAGTTTGTCCCTGTAAGGTTTCAGCATGTTCAGAACCTCCTGAATACGGTTATCCACTGATTTTTGTGTCTGCCCCTTGCCCCATCCGAGAATTACCTGATCCGCTTTATGGCAGCTTTTTAAAATCCATTCATCATTTTCAGGACAATTTTCAAATGGGTTTGCGTCCAATTTTGAATAGAGATTGAGGATGTCCACAGAACCGCACCCAAGCTGATAACAGTTGTTGAGCACGTATAGACTGGTAATGTCCATAGCAATCTCATTGGCCCGTACAGACGGAGCGATCATGATAATGCTGGCTGAGGGTTTGGAATTATCCCAGGATTTCTTCAGGCTGAAACGGTGTGTCTTTTCATCGTTATATAATGCTTCCGTTCGGATGATGCTTTTTTCGTTCATAGTATCAAGCTCCTTTCTAATATTCATCTGCATAGAGCATGGTGGCGTGCGTCTCATCGTCGATGCAAAACACCTTGCAGTCCACAGGCGATTTACAGGCAACCATAATCGTCTTTTGATACGGCGGTACCTCCTGCGAATGTACAATGCGCTGTTGCAGGACACCGTCAGGGTTGCGCTCAGCAGACAGGCTGAACACTTGGAGGTAGTCCAGCTCCTGCGATTGTTTGAGGCTGTCTATCATGCTCCATAGAATGATCTGGAGTGAGAGGGGAAGTGTTTCTGCAATACCTCTGGTCATGTAGCGTGGGTTTTGAAACATGGTTATAACTCCTGTTCTAATTGTTGAATTTGATGGTCGTTCAAGTTTTCCGCAGGAATCAAAAAGTCGCTGCAAACCTCACTGTTAAAGAGGAAAACAGCAACATAATAATTCTTCTGGCTAAACGTATGCTTGGTGACCTGTTCAAACAGTTTGCCTGTGAGTTCCGAACCGTTTTCTACGACAAACAGTTCCCCATATTCCTGCAATGAAAACCGCTCCAATGGTACAGAACTATTGGAGCAGAATATTTGATGCAGCTGTTTAAACCGGTTTGACAGCAATAAATACAGGCCGGGGTCATTATCCGGCTTGAGTGATTGCACGTCACTCCATGTGCTGATCCTGATCATTCTCATTCCTCCCGCAAACAGAAACAGAGATGCTTCCGAAGTTGGAAACATCTCTGTTTTGTATTTCGAATGCCACCTGAGCCCCCATCCTGAATGCTTCCGCAAACGTTTCGGACAGTTCCATGTCAGAATAATCCGAGCGGTATTCCAAATAGCGTTCCAGCAGTTGAAACTGCTCGTCTGATAATTCTTTGTGCAGCTGATACAGAAGTTTGCTGGCCTTGGTTTGCGCTTCTTCATATTGGGGGTCCGGGGGCGTGATCGTCTGGGATGGACTAAGGTCGCCGTAATAAAGTTGGTGCAGGATAGATTTTGACATAGGGGTTAACCTCCTTGAATTTAGATTCAAGGTTAGAATATAGATTTATTTTTCTTGTTGATACGCATAGCGTTGCATTTTATAAAAATGTAGAAACGGATACAACTGGCTTGGTCTATTGTTTGATATCGGCACTTTTCCTTTCACCGCATTGTAACTCTTATTAAATATGCTCTTAAGTTGTAAGTAATCCCCTTTTACTTGACAATGATCTGTGTTAAAATAATATTGATTAAATGCAATGATGTATCAAATTTAAGATATTAAAGGTGCTCAGTATAAGGAGATATTAAAAAATGAGCGATATTAATAAGTTAACCAAAAGTGAATTCGAATTCTCTTCTGTAAATATTTTGCCAAATAAGAATATTAATGCAATAAACATTGATAATCAAAAAAATATAATTTTTAACGGAGATGTAGAAACCTTTTTAGACTGCTTACCTCAAGAGCCAATTTTTGATTTAGTGGTTACATCTCCCCCATATAATATCGGAAAAGAGTACGAAAGACCAATGCAACTTGAAGAGTATTTAAAATGGCAAAAGAGAATTATTAATAAAATTTTTATTCGATTAAAAGACACTGGAAGTATTTGCTGGCAAGTGGGAAATTATGTAGATAATGGAAGCATATTACCTCTAGACATAGAAATGGCACCTATCTTTAAGGAATTAGGCATGAAAATGCGAAATCGCATCGTGTGGCATTTTGGACATGGATTGCATACTAAAAGACGATTTAGCGGTAGATATGAGGTAGTAATGTGGTATTCTAAAACTGACAGTTATGTTTTTAATCTTGATCCTGTTCGCATCCCCGCAAAATATCCAGGCAAGAAAAGTTTTAAAGGAGAAAACAAAGGTAAACTTTCTGGTAATCCTAAAGGGAAAAACCCAGAAGATGTATGGGAAGTACCTAATGTAAAGGGAAACCATATAGAAAAGACTGCCCACCCGTGTCAATTTCCGGTAGGGCTAATAGAACGTTTAGTATTGGCATTAACTAATGAAGGGCAGCTTGTGTTTGATCCATTTTGTGGTGTTGCATCTTCAGGAGTAGCTGCAATAATACATAACCGGTCTTTTTGGGGATGTGAATTGGACAATAGCTACGTAAAAATTGGAGAGCAGCGTTTGAATGATTCAATTGCTGGTACAATAAAATACCGACCATTTAATAAACCAATTTATGATCATACAAAAAGCGGCTTATCCAAGGTTCCCGACGAGTGGAAGAAAGAAGGGCTTGACGGATGATGATCAAACTTAAAAGTTATAGAAGTGGACTAGATGTAGTACCACATGGCATAGTTGAAGATATTAAGGACATTTTTCAGTCAACCAATATAGATGTAAAATCCTATGCTGCATCCGCTATTAACAAGTCATTATCTTCCAAATTAAAACAATTTGGATGGTCAGATTCAGTCAGGCTTGACAACTCTTCAAAAATATCAATAACATCTATGTTGCACGGTATAGGTCTGTGTTTACAAACAGGCAATGTAAGCCGTACATATGCAGATCTTTTAAAATTGCAAACGCTTTATATGAAAGAGATTGTTCGTGTAGGTATAATAATCGTCCCCATGTCTAGTGCTGCAAAAAAGCTTGGTGGCAATCTTGCATCATTTGAACGACTATCACGGGAACTCCCTATTTTCAAACAAGTAATAACTATGCCTATTTTACTGGTTGGATTTTATGAATAAGGAGTGTAAAATATATGGGTTTTGAAGTTAAAGAATTGAATAATTTTGGGGCACCATTTCTTAAAAGAAAATCAGAGATTCGTAAAAAATGTGATGAAACTAAAACATCACATTACGTTGAATTTATGGGTGAATATCGTGCACTTCCTGTGATTGAAGTTAGAATAGAATTTGCCGTCTATAGATTGGCAAATGGAAGAACTAGACCATTCCAACAAGAGTATCTTGTCAAAAATCCTGACATTGAACGAGATATTTTTATCAAAGATCATGATTCAATAGACGCCCAATACGCTCAGCATGAAATACTCAAACAACTTGTTGAAGAAGAAGGCTTGTTAAAAGCCTTTCGGTCAGATAATCTGCATCAGACAGAACCCATTATTTCAACTAATTCCGGTGTAGTTGTAAATGGGAATCGCAGGCTCTGTGCTTGGCGTGAACTTTATTATTCAGACAGGATAAAATATAAACACTTCGAAACAATTAAAATGGCTATTTTGCCCGAATGTGATGAAAGAGCGATTAGAGACTTAGAAAAAAGGCTTCAAGTTCAAAACTCGATGCGTGCGGAATATAGATGGCACGCTATAGCATTAATGGCAAGCGAAGATATCGCACAAGGTATTCCTTCAAAAGATGTGGCTGAGTCCCTTGATAAAAGTGTTCAAGCCATGAATTTACTAATTGAATGTCGCGAATATGCAGAAACTTATTTAAAAAAGAAAGGTCATCCTGATGAATGGTCTTTGGTAGATAAAGATTATTATGCATTTGAAAAGATTGTTAAAGGCAGAAAAAGGCTTGACACCTCAGGAGAAAAAGAATTATTTGAAACATTGTCTTTTGCTTTTGTTGAAGGATCAAAAGATGATGGGCGTTTATATGAAGTCATACCAAACATCGCAGAAAATCTGAATAAGATCGCTCAGGGTTTAGAAGAAAAACTTAACATAACACCAACTACTTTGCAAACTGAAGAAATTTCTTTGTTAGCTGATCCCGGAGATATACCTATTGATAAGCCAGCTATTGTTGCGTCAGTTATAAAGAATAGCAATAATCTTGATCTTGTTAGGAAGATAACTACAAATATTATTACAACACAACAACAAATAAAACAAGAAAGGGATGCCGGTAATTTTTTGTTGAATCAAGTAAGCAAAGCTGCTTCGTTGCTTACAGAGGCGGCTACCATTGGGCTAGACGCCTCAGATATAAATACTCAAGGTGTGGCTAAGCATCTAAAAACTATTCAACAAAAAGTTAATATTATTTTGGCTTGGTTAAATAATTTAAATGAAAATTGAAATTGATTATAATTGGCATCAAGGTAATGTTGTAATATACACTGATACGCCAGAGTCATTAGAATGGAAATCGTTAAAGCGTATTATTGGTGATTATATCCCAGAAATAATACAAAACCGTGTATCAATGCAATTTGCATGGCGAAATTTCTTAAGTATAAAAGGAGATGTCGCATCCTTTGTACAGGTTCATCAAGTTAATTTAAGCATTTCACAAAAAGCCACTGAATTACTAAAAAATGCTCAAACATTATCATATAATGTTGCCGTTAAAAAAGGATTAGCAAGCGAGCAATTTGTTAAGATGCACTTGGCGTCAGCTGGATTTGCAAGAAATTTGACATCTAATCAACTAAGTAATCTTCGAAAGCTAATAACATTACCTGCTGGAGCAACTTTTTCTGTACCCGGCGCAGGTAAGACAACAGAAGCATTAGCATATTTTTATTGCAATTCCAATCTTAAAGAGCGATTGCTAGTGGTTGCACCTAAAAATGCTTTCGGTGCTTGGGATGAGCAATTGGAAATATGTGTTCCATCTGAAACTGATAAATTCATAAGACTTACAGGTGGAGAATCAAGAATTAGAAATTTACTTGCTGAAAATCCTAGATTTATGCTTATTACTTACCAACAATTCCTTAAGGTAAAAAAATTAATTTCTCAAGAACTAACCCGAAGTTCTGTCTATATGTTTTTAGATGAGAGCCATCGTATTAAAAGTGGAAAACTTGGAGTAACTGCTGAATCGATTTTAGAAGTGTCCTACTTGCCGACAAAAAAACTTATTATGAGTGGTACTCCAATGCCGCAAAGCGCTAAAGACTTGGTGCCGCAATTTAAGTTTTTATATCCAGAGAAAGCTGTAACAGAAGATACAGCGATAAATCTAATGCAGCCAATATTTGTGCGCACAACAAAAGATCAGCTAGGTATTCCCAAGCTGGAACATCGGCTAATTTTGCTTAATATGGATGAAATACAGCTAAAAATTTATGGCGTATTAAAATCAGAGTTAAAACGACAACTCAACAGTGCTTTAAGTGATGATTCTAAATACGCCCTTCGCCATATTGGGAAAAGCTCTATGAAAATATTACAATTTGTCTCTAATCCAGCGCTTTTAGCCAATGATATGAATTACGCCTTTGATCCAAGGATGGGGCAGCTACTCTTAACATGTAACGGTCCTAAAATTGAATATGCATGTAAGCGTGCTCGAATACTTGCTTCTGAGGGGAAAAAAGTTATTATCTGGTCAACGTTTGTGGAAAATGTTGAATTGATTTCTGAGCGTTTGCAAGATTTAGGAGCAGATTATATACATGGTGGAGTTGATACTGGTGATGAAAACATAGATGATACAAGGGAAGGAAAAATTAAGCGTTTTCATAACGATCCCAATGCAATGGTTTTAGTGGCCAATCCATCTGCAGCATCGGAAGGAATAAGTCTTCATAAAGTGTGTCAATATGCCATTTATGTTGATAGATCTTTCAATGCGGCACATTATTTACAATCTGAAGATCGGATTCATAGATTAGGACTAAAACAAAATCAACATCCAATTGTTGAAATTGTAGAATGTAGTGGTACTATTGATCAAGTTGTTCGCAGGAGGCTACAAGATAAAGTTGCTAAAATGTCTGAGGCACTAAATGATCCTTCACTAATCGTAGATACTATACCTTATGATTTTGAAGGATTTGGCGATGAATCTTCTGATATTACTCCAGAAGACGCCAAAGCCGTGCTTAACTATTTTTTTAGCGGTGATGAATCATGACACGTGCTTCGTTAGGAATGTTTTCTGCTGTTTTAAGTCTTTTAGATCAAATAAGTAAATTGCAATTACAGACTGCAATTCAAATCAAGGAATATGCATATATTTCTAATGCAAATGCAAAAGATGTAATAGAATTGGCATTAAATTGCGAATGGATAATCCTTAATGAAAAAACTTCAAATATTACCATTACTGAGGATGGTAATTTACTAAAGGCTTCTTTTAACGAAAATCAATTAACTATGGATTTGCTCCGGCGTATGTTAATGACATATTCTTTAAAGTGTCGACCAGCATGGGTCTATAGGGTTCCAAGTGGTCGTCGAGAAGCTTCTATTTTTATGTCAAATGATGAACGCCGTTGTTTCTTGGAAGCATTATTGTTATCTGATGATATTACAGAATCTTGTATATTATGGTGGGATAACCTAGCTGAATGTATTCGCTATCAAAGAGGGGTTGAAGTGCTCGAGACAGGCAGAAAAGGAGAATATGAATCTATTATTTTTGAGCATAAGCGCACTGCATTCAAGCCTATATGGGAATCGATTGAAACGAACTTGACTGGATATGATATTATTTCAGTTGTTTCTCCTTCAAATCATGACAGGCTTTTAATTGAAGTTAAGGCTTCATCTCTGCCAATAGGAAAAGCGGTACTCCGGTTATCAAAAAATGAATGGAATACTGCGACATCGGCTAAGCACTTTCAGTTTCATTTATGGTCGTTTTCAAGCGCTAAAAAACTGTGCATTCTTTCTGTCGATGAAATGAGTAAACATATACCAAAGAATCATGGGAGAGGAAATTGGCAGGAAGTAATTGTCCCTTTTTCTGCATTTTGTAATTTTATAGAAATTTTATAATCGATTTTACTTTTTATGTGATACTTATCAATCATAGAATGCGATTTCATGTTAACGTCTAAACTTTTATTATACAAATTAAGTAAGTTTATTTTACATATATAGTCATGGCTAAACACTTAATGCAAATTTGTTGTGTTCAATAAAACTATAGTAACTCCCGAATTTTTTAATTATTGGCCCAATTTATTTAGTGATTTAAAATTACTAGAGTGTGAGGGTTCAAACTGGTTCGTTTTACCCGCACCAATTTTCTATTGAATTCAGTATGTAAACGGCAGGGCATTGGGCAAACAACGCCCTGCCGTTTCATAGATACATACGTAGAATATGATTTCCCATCCAGCTCAAAATCTGTTCCTACTCCTCAGCCTAAATTAGCAATACAGCAGGTTATGGCCATCTTAGAGCGTATGCACAGTCGTTACCGTATAACATTTTAGCTTTTGGTGGGCAGAATGCACGCTGAGCAAAAGCACTTTGTATCCATTTTGTATGGGTAATTCAGTTTTATGTATGTGAAAACGCCGTGCAGACGTTAACACCAAAAAAAGAGAGAACCTAAAGACGAGCGTGTAACACATCTTTAAGGCGGATGCATACCGGTTGTTGTCAGCAATCGGTATGCTGTGGGAGTTTTTTTGTTGTCATAATATAACTCTATAGGGATATATATACCACGCGCTGGTAAATTTTGCAATAACTTTTTGCCCCCAGCATTATAAATGCTGGGGGCATTGATGACTTGTGTTCCACCATGAATCAGTGCTTTCCATTCTTAATGTTTTAGCCTTAGCTTCTGATGAAATACCGAATACAAAACGGCATGCAGGGCAGAGTCGTTATAGATGCACCAGGCAGAAACAGTCCGGCAAATGCTTTGCTAGGGGGTAACATCAGTCTGGAAGGAAGACAGAATGTGCTCCTTAATTTTCACAATAACGGGCTTTTTGTTTATTCCTTTTTTGGTGACAACTGAGGTATAGGTGGCAACAGGCGGATACAGCGGCAGGGCACACACGTTGCATTGATTTTTGGCCACTCTTGCCGTTAAAAATGAAATTCCCATATTGGCCGATACCAGATCGGCCAATGTTTCGATATCGCATTCGCAGACAATGTGGGGCTGAATGTGGTACTTTTTAAATACATAATCCATACACACACGTACACTGGCATTATTTCCCAATGCAACGACCGGCTGGGTACGAATATCCTCCAGTGTAACTCTCTGTCGGTCAGCCAGGGGATGCTTCCTGTTCATAATGACCATAATGGGATTTTCCTCCAATGGAAAAATATCGCATCCATCAGTATTTGGAGTGGGGAACGGCAGGATATTGATGATTCCCACATCAATTTTGTGATTATTCAGTTTCACCAAAAGGTCATAACTATACGATGTCACCAAATCAATGTTCACATTTGGGTATTTTGTTGTAAACTCCGAGATGCATTCCACCAAATTGGTTCTGCCCAGAGTGGGGAGCAGTCCCACAATGATCCGAACCGTTCCGATTTCCTTATAGTACTTTGTCGTTTTCTCCAGTTGATCCCATGCCACAACCACAGCCCGGGCATTGTCCACAAAAGCGGCGCCCGCCTGCGTGAGATGCACGAAACGAGTGGTGCGATTAAACAGCTCCACGCCCAGTTCCAGCTCCAGTCGGCTGATCTGCTGCGACAGAGCGGGTTGGGTGATAAACAACTGCTCAGCTGACCGGGAAAAATTCTTGGTCTGTGCCACTGAAAGCACATATCGAATTTGGTTATAATCCATAAAATCCCCCGTTGATTCTGCAATTTATAGCCACTGCTTATAAATGATATTATACATTGCTATTTTACAAAAGTAAATGCCGACGATACTATATAATTATCCAAGATTACTATAGGAGGAAAAAACATGTACTATATCGTCAAGCCCACCAACGGTCTGCAGGGTGACGTCAAGATTCCGGGATCCAAGTCGGGAACGGCAAGAGGCATTTTGCTAGGGACCATGGCGGAAGGGGTTAGCCGTATCTACAACCCTATGCCCGGAATTGACAGTTACTCCATTATTGATTGCTGCAAGGCACTGGGTGCGGAAATTGACTGTAACAGCGACGATGAATGGATTATCAAAGGTGTTGGTGTGAAAAACCTGAAAGCTCCGGCCGCTGTTTTGGATGTGGGAAATTCCGGTACCGGCTATTACCTGCTCACCACTCTGGCTTCTATTATCGAGGGTCTAACTGTCATCACCGGTGATTACCAGATATGCTACCGTCCCATTGCTCCACTGCTCAAGGCTATCCGGGAAATGGGTGGCAAGGCGATCTCCACACGGGACAATGAGCTTGCCCCCCTTGCGATTGAAGGAAAAATTCAGGGTGGGCACACCGTGAATTTTCCCGGTGTCAACGTTCAATGGTTAATTGGCCTGCTGGTCTGCTGCCCGAGCCTGGAAAAGGACACTGTCCTGCGGGTGGACAACCTGGGCGAACGCCCCTATGCGGAATTGACCATCGATTGGCTTAAGGCCGCCGGCGTTACGGTAATCAATAACAACTTTGAGGAATTCATCATTCCGGGCGGTCAGACCTACCAACCCTTTACCAAGATGGCTCCCTCCGACTGGTGTGGCGCCACCTATCCCATAGTAGCAACTGCCATTACCGAGGGCTCTAAAATCAAGCTGCTCAATATGGATGTCAACGACTTTCAGGGAGAGCGGGTATTTGTGGATATTATCCGCGACATGGGCGGATCAGTGCAGGTGCTCAACGGCGGTAAAGACGGCATTATTATCGAGGGCCGCAAGCCCCTGACCGGCATTGAGATCGACTGCAAAAACATGCCCGACGCCATTCCCGCCCTTGCGGTTTTGGGCAGTTATGCTCAGGGCAAAACGGTACTAAAGAACATTGAAGCCTGCCGCCTGAAGGAAACCGACCGGTGCAAATCAATTGTGGAAGAACTCACCAAAATGGGTGGTAAGTTTGAGGAAACCCACGGCAGCCTCACCATTCACCACTCCAAGCTCCATGGGGCTACCCTCAGTGGGCACCACGACCACCGGATTGTCATGGCATCCACCTGCGCCGCTCTGGCTGCCGAAGGGGAAACCCTCATCGACAGCGCGGAAACCGTAGGCGTTTCCTTCCCCCGGTTCTATGAAGAAATGTCTGGTATTGGCGCGAACATTACGCGTTTGATCGAGGAATAGACACTAACCATTATAATAACGGAGGGATATCATGAAAAAGAGTCTTGCCATTTTACTTGCTGTCATTTTTTTATTCAGCTTGGCTGCCTGCGGCCAATCCAACAGCAATTCCCAACAGCAAACATCCCAGGGTGAAGGAGCTTCCGCTCCAGCTGAACAGCAGCCTGCCCAATCCGGCAATATAAAACGTATCACTTTTGGTACAGCCGGAACCGCCGGTGCACTATATCCCATGGGTGTGGCCATGTCCGAAACCATCACCAACCACGCGAATGGCATTGCCGCAACCGGCGAAGCTACCGCTGCCTCGGTAGAAAACCTGCGAGGCCTACACCAAGGCAATATGGGACTTGCCATTTCCCAGACCGAGGTTGCTTCCTTCGCCTACTACGGAAAGCTGGACTATGAGGGAAATGCCTTTACCGACATCCGTGCTCTCTTTTCCACCATCTACAACTACCTCCAGGTTTTTGCGCCGGCTAACAGCGACATTCAGACCATAGCCGATCTGAAGGGCAAGACCGTAGCGGTTGGCGCGGCTGGCAGCGGCGGCGAGTTGGCAGCCCGGGCGCTTCTGGAAGCCTACGGTCTGAGCTACGATGATGTCAGTCCCCAATTTATGCCCGACTCCGAAGCGACCAGTGCCCTGAAGGACGGCAAGATTGCGGCGATAATTGTAACCCATCCTATCAACTCGGCCGCGCTGACTGAACTTACCTCCACTATGGATACCAAACTGCTCCCTATTGAAAATGACGAATTCTACGCTAATTACTCCGCCTACTCCAAGTACACTGTTCCCGCCGGCACCTATACCGGTATTGATGTGGACGTGGTCATCCCCCGTTCCAGAATCATTGTCTGTGGTTCTACCAATTCCGGCCTATCCGACGATGATTACTACAACATTGTCAAGGTCATCTGGGAAAACCGTGACGAGTGGAAAGGCTCTAATGCCAGCGTGGAAAAGCAGGTTATACTGGAGCATGCACTGGAAGAAATCGATATTCCCCTCCACCCCGGCGCCATCCGCTACTTTGAAGAAATTGGAATGGAAATCCCCGACGCACTGCGTCAATAAGAATCAATGATATAGCGGGCAATCGCAGTCCCTATGCAGGCTGCGATTGCTCTCGTATCTAACGGAAAGGGTTGGGATTCATATGAAGGAAAGTGTCATAAAAGGCAGTAAGAGCCTGATTGCAGCGCTGTCCCTGACTTTGGCACTGTTTCAGATCTACATTGCGTGCAGCACCTCGATCAGTGTTATTCAGCAGCGTGTTTTTCACGTCTTTATGCTGATTGCCATATTTGGGCTGTATCAATCCGTCGACCGGCTGCAAAAAAACAAAAAAAGTTTGTTATACTTTTTGTTTATCACCGCGGTGGCTGTGGTATCGGGTATCTATTTTCTGATGAATACCGGTACCAAGGCCATGATGCAGCGCAGTGTAACGGGTGCTTCCCAAATGGATATTGTTTTTGGAGTTATTCTGACCCTGCTGGTTCTGGATATTGCCAGACGGGTAGTGGGGCTCTCCTTGACGATTATTGCCGGAATCTTTTACCTTTACGCCTTGCTCGGCCCCTATATGCCGGATATTATTGCCCATAAGGGGTATACAGTTCCTTACATTACCAACTATCTAACCTGGACCATGGAGGGTATTTTCGGCACCCCCATCGGCGCATCGGTTTCTTTTGTGGCGCTGTACATTATTTTCGGCGAGCTTTTGGAAAAATTCGGAGCGGGTAAGTTCTTTATCGATGTGGCCTATGCCCTCACAGGTCGAATGAAGGGCGGCCCCGCCGAGGCTGCCGTAGTGTCCAGCGCGCTGATGGGCTCCATCAATGGCAGCGCGGTGGCCAATGTAGTCACTACCGGTACCTTTACCATCCCCTTGATGAAAAAGGTAGGTTATTCCCCCACCTTTGCAGGGGCGGTGGAGGCAGTGGCCTCTACCGGCGGACAATTGCTACCTCCGGTGATGGGAGCCGCCGCCTTTGTTATGTCCGACGTCACCGGTATTCCCTATTCCCGCATTATCATTGCAGCAATTATTCCTGGAATCCTCTATTATCTGAGCCTTGGCATTTCTGTGTATCTGGAGGCTGACAAAGTGGGGATCAAGGCGGAGCCTGCCGACCGGTTGCCCCAGATCAAAAGGGTACTCAAAGAAGGCTGGTACTACGCTATTCCCATCGTTGTCCTGATTGTGGCACTGCTGGGCCGGGGACTTTCCGCCAACTTCGCGGCTATCTTTGCCATTGCCGTCCTGCTGGTAATCGGCACCATCAAAAGCCTGATGCAGGAGAAGAAATTCCCACTGTGCACTATCTACGACGCTTTGGTGTCCGCCATGAAAAACACCATCCCCGTGGCTATGGCCTGCGCCTGCGCCGGTGTTGTCATCGGCATCGTCAGCATGACAGGTATCGGCGTCAAGTTTACCAGCATCGTGTTTAAGCTTTCCGGCGGTAATATTTTCGCCATGCTGTTCCTGATTATGATCGCCTGCATCATTATGGGCATGGGGCTTCCTTCCACCGCGGCTTATATCATTGCAGCCACCGTAGGCGTACCTTCTCTGACCCAGGCCGGCATCGATCCCCTTGCGGCGAATATGTTTGTGTTCTATTTTGCCATCATGTCCTTTATTACCCCGCCGGTTGCACTGGCAGCCTATGCGGCGGCCGGTATTTCCAGCGCTAATGCCACCAAAACAGGCGTAGAGGCATTCTTGCTTGGTCTCACCGGTTTTATAATTCCATACATCTATGTTTACAACCCCGCCATGCTGATGGTAAACAGTAATGTCGGCCAAGTTCTGTATGTCATGGCGGTTACCGTCTTTGCGGTGCTGTTGATGTCCGTGGCCATTATGGGATGGCTTCGGGGAAAGATTTCCGTGCCGACGCGCATTTTTCTGTTTGCCAGCGTGGCCATGATGTTTATGCAGACAGGATGGGTGTTGGATCTGGCGGGTATTGTCCTGGGAGCCGGCACGCTGATGATGATTCTGACGCGCAATAAGCACAAAGATTCTGCCCAAGCGGATACCCTGTAAACTGGAGGACAAGCCGTTGCCAATTGGTGTTATTACAAACTGTTTGAGTCTGGTAACCGGAGGACTGATCGGACTTTTGCTTCGCAGCCGGATGTCGGAAAGGCTAAAAACCTCCCTTCCCCTCATCTTTGGAATTATTTCCATGGCTATGGGAATCATCGGCATTTTTAAAGTGCATCATTTGCCTTCGGTGGCGCTGTCCCTTCTGACAGGAACCTTGCTGGGGGAACTATTTCGGCTGGAAGACAGGCTTTACGCCTGGGCGGAACGCCTGATACATCGAATTTACCGGTACCGCGCCCACAGAATAAACATCGGTGTTCTTATGGGTGTGGCAGTATTGTTCTGTGCTTCCGGTACGGGAATTTTCGGAGCGATGGAATCCCGGCTTCTGGGTGACCATACGCTGTTGTTCACTAAATCATTGCTGGACTTCTTTACCTCCATGATTTTTGCAATGGTTCTTGGCAGCGTGGTCTGTTGGATTGCCATCCCCCAATTTGTCATTCTGGGTACCATATTCCTTCTGTCCGGACTGATTGCGCCTTACACCTCCGCTGAGATGCTACAAGATTTCTCAGCCTGTGGGGGAATGATTATGTTGGCTACGGGTATCCGCATTGCGGAAATTAAAAAAATTTCCATTGTCAATATGCTGCCGTCCCTCCTTGCGGTCATGCCAATTTCTTTTTTGTTCAACGCAATTTTTTAACAACAAAACGGCCAAAGATTCAGTCCGTGCGTCAGTGGATGGAGGCTAGCTCTTTGGTCGTTTTTACATTTTTATGTTTCAAAAAGTTATCCAGCTAAAGCTTTGAAGGGAACACATCACCGAAAATCCACATTAGTATAATTACGCCATCCATTTCAACTTCTTCAATTGCAAAAGTGGAATTGTAGTTTTCCCATATCCGGTGATTCCGTGCTATGGAATTATCCAAAGTCAGGTAGTTTGTGCAGTGCCACAAGCTGCCTTTTTTTACGCCTGACCTCGGATAATTCTCTCTCATAATAAGATGTTGGCTTGTTCGTGGAATCGAAATTCACTTTCTCATACCCTTGTCATGATACATTGACATTTCGCCGCAGGAAGGGCATATCGCTACTTTTATTTCATCTGCTTTTGGTATTCCGCACTCGATTCTGATTGCGCCATAAGTATTTACTTTAAGCCTATACCCCTCGTCCATCTGGCATTGGCATTGTTGACAAATTCTCATGGTATTGCCTCCAAATCTTTGTTCATCTGCTTATCATATAGATAATGCATTTTAAATGCTTAGGTTGGTCATAAACATTATGCGAAGTTTATTAGGGATCAATTTTCTCTACCCAAATCCAACCTTCTTTTTTTTGCTTTTTTAGAGTCACTGGGGAAATAATCATCACTATTTAAAAAATCTTTTGCAGCTAGTAAACAAACAACACTATCCAAAATATCTGCACTTTGTAGCATAGGTAGTAAATCACACTGAATGTCCATAACTTTTCTTAGTTTTGCACATATCTATGTTATGAGAATCTGTGTTACCCCGACAAAGCGGCTCTCACTATCATATGAAAGGTTACCGGGCTCTGAGTTGCCAGAGGGCGACAGCGCTGGCTGCAGCAACGTTCAGAGAGTCCACGTTGTGGGACATGGGGATGCGCACGATATAACCACATTCGGCAATCGTGCAGGGTGCTAGTCCATTGCCTTCTGTACCCAGTACGATAGCAAGCTTCTCCTCTGCCATAAGCTGCGGATTATCTATGCTAACAGCAGTATCACTTAAAGCTATGGCAACGGTCTTAAAGCCCAGCCTTCGCAAATGTTCGATGCCTGGTTGCGGCCACTCCGAGGGTTTATTGCCAATGTGGGTCCATGGCACCTGGAAGATGGTGCCCATGCTGACCCTCACCGCACGCCGTAACAGTGGGGCACTGCATGAGGGCGTAACCAGCACGGCATCAATATTGAGCGCCGCAGCCGAGCGAAAAATAGCACCTACATTGGTAGAGTCAGCAATACCTTCCAGTATAGCCACTCGACGTGCTCCGGCACACAGCTCCTCAACACTGGGTAGTTGGGGGTGTTTGCCAAGTGTGGTTACAAGCGTTCTCCGAGTATTGTCATGTCTGGGCTGAATTGTCCGTTTTCAGTGCCGTTTAGAAGCCCCCGATTAGTCACAAACAATATTTCATCCTCTGCCTAATGGTTTACAATATCATTAAATATTGGGGCATTGTGACTATACACTACACCATATGTAGAAAAATGATGATAGAAAATCTTGTGCTGCTTTCGGAAGATTTCCGAATCGGATTTATACTGCTCGGCCCACTTGTAAATGGTATTAACAAGCAGCCCAATACACTGTTTTATATGTGCTAACAGGAACTATTCGGGAGGCCGCTTAAAAGCGAGGTATTACAGAGCGTTTGGTTGAAATAGAACTAAAGGAGCTGTTTGGCTTAGCCGAGTATGAATGAGTGATTGACGGTTTCCCGCATTTACAAGAGCATCCTGACAAAGGACTGGTTGTACATACCGACCGTGGTTCTCAATATACATTTACAACGCTTTCAAGCGTTGCTGCTTCGGTATGGATGCCGGCAGAGCATGAGCCGCAAAGGCAATCCTTACGACAATGTTGTCGTGGAATCCTTCTATAGCACTCTAAAAAGTGAGCTTGTTCAGGATGCCAGTTATGACGATCCCGAACAAGCTCACATGGATATTTTCAAGTATATTGAAATCTACTCAACACGAAGCGCATCTACTCTACTCTGGGCTGGCTTAGCCCTGTTCAGTTTGAAATACAATATTCTTAAAATGTTTAACTCTGTGTCAGTTTTTCTTGACCTTTCAAACTGCTTTATTTTAATATTTGTTTAACTTCTTGGAGTCACTTCACATAGGCGGCTTTTAGCATTCAATATCCTTAATTTCTTTATAGGTCGGCTTTTGTCGCATCCAAAATAATATAAGTAATTATATTTTAAACAGACTTTGTGCTGATGCATCATCGATAAATAGTTTCCAATCTGGATGAGTTTTCAAGATAGTTGCGGGAACCATAGGATTCACAGGTTGAGTTACCGTATCATAAATTGCGTTTGCCTTCACAGAATGGGGCACGGCAGTTACAATATGGCGGCAAGCCATAATCTGTTTGATTGTCATAGTAATAGCTTGCGTCGGAACATCATCTATAGTCGCAAACCAACCCTCCCCAACCTGCTGTTTCTTGCAGCGCTCATCAAGGTTGACAACTTTATAAGCTTCATCTGTATCAAAGTCTGCCGGTGGGTCATTGAATGCTATGTGGCCATTTTCCCCAATACCTATAACACCTACATCTACAGGTGCACTACGAAGTTGCTTTGTTAGCTCTGCAATATTTGCGGCAGTATCACCTTCTCCATTAACAAAATAGGAGGCTTTTAGCTCAACTTTGTTAACAAAGCGTTCTTTAAGATATTTGCGAAAAGATGCAATGTGAGTTTCAGGTAGCGCCACATACTCATCCAAATGGAACATTTCAATTTTGTTCCAAGGCAAGTCCATTTTAGCTAGTGCGTCAATTGTTTCAAACTGAGATGCACCGGTTGAAAGAATAATACGGGCAGAACCATTCTTATCAACAGCCTCCCGTAGCAATTGGGCAATGGAAGCTGCAGCATGTGCACCTAGGGTTTCGGGATTTGGTGATATGTTTACATTAATATTCATGGATATAGAACCTCCTGTTTTCTATTATATACTAGATTGCGTTTCGTTAAACGCGCACTTTATACCATTCACATACACTGATGAAATAGAAATACTATCATCAAATACTACAAGATCAGCGTCTTTTCCAACATGGATAGAGCCTTTTGAGCTGTCACAACCAATAATTTTTGCGGCATTAATGCTTATCATTTTCACAGCCTCCCAAATAGAGAGCCCGGCCTCATAAACCATTACACGCACTAATAGGTCAGAAGTAGCGACACTTCCTGCAAAAGAAGCACGATCTGGCATCTTGGCGATTCCGTCCTCGACAATAACTTCCTGACCACCTTTGTAAGGGCCAAGAATATACGGGCCTTCTGGCATGCCTGCACCACGCATACTGTCTGTACATAAGCAAATTTCGTCATGGCTTTTACATTTTAAGATCATACGAAGAAGGGAAGGTGGCAAATGCAGCCCATCTGCAATCAATTCAACAGTAAGTCCATCGATTAAATAGCCACTTTCAACAACGCCTAAAACACGAAATCCGTCTTTGCGTACAATAGTTGACATGCCGGAATAAAAATGGGTCAAATGATGGACTCCATGATCAAATGCCTCTTTCATTTGATCATAGGTCGCCGCAGTATGTCCTGCTGCAAGCGCAACTCCCATAGGAGCTAGCCGATCTGCCATTTCAAGCGCCCCAGGTAGTTCTGGTGCAAACGACCAACGCTTAATACAACCATCGGCATGCTCCATCACTTTCATGTAATGCTCTGGAGATGGATTCAGTATATGATTATTGCTCTGAGCACCTAATTCCAATTTGCTAAAATATGGGCCTTCCAAATGCAAGCCTAATAAATTTGGCATATCAGTGGTAACTTTACAAGCTTCTTTAAAGCTTGAGATCGTACGAAAAAGATCTTCATCATTACTTGTCATTGTAGTAGGCAATACACTGGTGGTACCGTAATGTAAATGTGCTCGAGCTGCACCTACTATATCTTGAACAGTGCCATCCATATAATCAAACCCGCCACCGCCGTGTGAATGAATGTCAATAAAACCAGGCGCAAGATACTTTTCTTCACAGTCAATTGCATTGCCTTCAATAATACAATCGTCCATATGTCCAAAAGACACAATTTTGCCATGGTCTTCTTTCAAATAGCCATGTAGTATGATTGAGTCAACTAAAACGAGCTTCGCGTTTATAAAAGTTTTCATAAAGGATACCCCCTTTCGGTTTGTAACTTTATTTTCAATATAACTAGTCCGAACACAATTGTCAACTCGAAAACGACAAATAACTTTATTTTTCGAAAGGAATGTCAATTCATACAAACAAATAATGACATATTTGTCACTTAAATCAATTGTAATTTAGTGAACCTTGATGTTAGAATTAAGTAAACGATAACGTTAACATTTACGTAATCGATAATCTAGATCATGAGGGATTAATATGGGTACAGAAGTAACATTAAAAGACATTGCAGATGAATTAGGTGTTTCCATGACAACAGTGCATCGCGCTATCCATAATAAAGATGGCGTGAGTACTGCTATGCGCGAAACAATCCTGCAAAGAGCCAAAGAGTTAGGCTATACAACAAACTATGTGGCCTCTTCTCTTAAACGTCATGCTATGCAGGTGGCGGTTGTTCTCCCATTAAAAACTGGCAATGGACAATATTATAATAAGTATTTTTGGGATGCAATAAGTTCCTGTGAAGCAGAGGCAAATAGTTTAAATGTCCATGTTAATTACTATGCCTTTGATGAAACTTCTGACAGTCAAATAGCGGTTCTGGAAAATCTTTATAACAGTAGTGGCGGGAATCTTTCCGGATTATTGACTATGCCGGCCAAGCAGGACGAAGCCATGCGCCGCGCAATTGAGCGTTTTACTTATAGTGGCATACCAGTTGTTCTTATTGATAATGACATTCCGGATTCTGGCCGGCTCTGTTGTGTCGCCCCGCATGATACATTGACGGGGCGTCTGGGCGCGGAAGTTCTTTCTTATCTGACTCATGAACCGGGGCGTATTTTAATTGCCGGCGGTTTTGAAGAAAGAGCCTCTCATGTGCATAATCTGCGTGGTTTTCAGGATTATCTGAATGAACACAACAGTCCCCTTGAACCACTGATTATTTATAATTATCAGGACTGTGAACAGGTTTATAAAGAAGCAACAAGAATATTAAAATCAACAGATGATATAGTCGCTTTCTATTCTGTAACGGCTCGCGAAACGCTGCCGCTTGCAAAAGCCGTTGTTGATTACGGCCTTGCAGGAAAAATTCGAGGCGTTGGAAGTGACCTATACAAGCAAAGCGCACAACTACTTAAAGATGATGTTATTCAAGCATTGATTTATAAAAATGCGTATGACAAAGGGAAGCGTGGCTTCAGACTATTGTTTTCCTATATTGTGAAAAAAATTGATCCGCCTGCAGAATCAGTAACTGTACCAATTAGTATTATTATGAAGAATAATCTTTGCTATTTCGAAGAAAGAATTTGATTTTAATAAAATTAGATAATAAGCCCTTCTCGCCTTGGTCGTTCCTGAATTTTTATTTTCTTTTAAAGGAAAATAATAATAAATGTTAAGGAGAATGAAAATGAAAAAAGTACTATCGGCAATGCTTGTAACGGCGATGTTTACCAGCGTGTTATCCGGATGTGGAGGAGCTTCCCCCGCAGCTACATCTAGCACCACTCCACCTGTCGTTGCCCCTGCCAGCTCTGAATCAGCTTCCGCTGATGAGGTATTTGAATTTAAGCTGGCGGAGAACCAACCAGCTGATAACCCAATATCTAAAGGAATGCAAAAATTTGCTGAACTGGCAAAAGAAAAATCTGGTGGAACGGTAAATATTGAAGTTTACCTGGATGCGCAGCTTGGATCAGAGAACGAAACCATTGATCAGATTCAGGCTGGTACGCTTGATTTCGCTCGTATCAATACTTCTGCGCTCTCATCTACAGCCGATGAGGTTGGTGTCTTTACATTGCCTTACATTTTTACTTCCACTGAGCACAAATATAAAGTCTTAGACGGAAAGATCGGTCAAGGCGTTATCGACTCACTTGAGAAGTATAATATGATCGGTCTCGGTTACTGGGAATCCGGCTCGAGAAGTTTCTATTCCACAAAGAAGCCAATAAAAGGGGTTGCAGACATGAAAGGACTAAAAGTCCGTGTTCAGCAATCTGATGTGGCAATCAAGATGGTTGAATTGTTAGGCGCAGCTGCAACACCTATGTCATATGGCGAGGTCTATCAGGGATTACAAACGGGTGTTATTGATGCCGCAGAAAATGATTTCGTTTCTTACTATACTTCCGGACATTATGAAGTTGCTAAAAACTATACGCTCGATGGACATATGGCTCCTCCTGCAATGGTTTTGATGAGCAAGACTGCCTGGGATAAATTAAGTGACAATCAAAAAGCAGCTGTCACTGAGGCTGCATTGGAAGCATGCACATGGCAGCGCCAGGCGATGAATGATTATCAGGAAGAAGCACGGAAGAAAGTTGAGGAAGCTGGATGCGAAGTTTTTGACGTTGATGTGAAAGAGTTCCAAAATTCAGTTTCAGCAATTTATGATATGTATCCCCAGTACGCTGACATAATCGCAGCAATCAAAAATGTAGCATAGAAATAGAATTTTTAATTTACGCGATTATCCTCAAAGAGTATCCCGTGCCTTAAAACCGGCACGGGAAACTCTCTAGTTACTTTATAGGGGGGTATACTAATTGAAGAATACTTTTCGCACTGGAATAGAAAAGATAAACAGTTTTTTCAACAAATTGTCTTCGTTGGAGAGTTTTATTTGCTGCTATCTGCTAATTATTCTAGTTTTAATAACATTTGCCCAGGTTTGCATGCGTTTTTTATTTAACTCTCCATTTAGCTGGGCAGAAGAAGTTACTCTTATGTTTCTTGTCTGGTTTGGTTATTTGTGTATGGCTTTGGACATCCATACTGACTCGCACGCCGCACTTTATTTTTTATATAATAAGATGCCTGCGCCAATCCGAAAAGCGGCTGATCTTATTCGCCATGGCTTACTAACTTGGTTGTTTGTTGAAATGGTCAAATACGGCGGACAAATTACGAAGCTCAACATGGCAAAGCGACAACCAGCCACCCAGTTTTCCCAAGGCTGGTTATTTGCTCCACTTGTTGTCGGTGGCATTCTAATGGTTGTTTATTCTATACTCAATTTTATCATTGTGCTAGAGAAACCGCTCAGTGAATATCAAAAAGAATCCCAAAAGGAAAAAACGATAGATGATCTGAACATTGAACGAGGTGGTACCGTATGAATGAAATCGTAGTTGGAACTTTTATTTTGATCTTTTCATTGATTTTTCTGATGTGTATCCGTATTCCAATTTCATTCTGTCTCGGTCTCTCTGCACTATTTACAGCTGTCTATCTTGATATTCCTTTTTTGAATTTATTTCAGAAAATGTCGACCGGCATCACTAGTTTTACTTTTATGTGTGTGCCGTTCTTTATTATCATGGCACAGATTATGACCGACGGCGGCATATCAGATAGACTCACAAAATTCTGTAATGTTCTTGTAGGTCGTATGCGCGGGGGCACAGCGATTGTAAACTGCGTAGTTTCAATGTTTTTTGGGGGAATCTCTGGGTCCTCGATTGCTGACGTTTCGTCAATTGGCTCCTTTCTGATTCCCGCAATGATAAAAGAAGGCTATGATGCCGACTATAGCGTGGCTGTTACTTGTACTAGTTCGGTTGAAGGAGTTATCATTCCTCCAAGCCAGAATATGATATTCTATATTGTAGCTGCTGGCAGTGGGCTATCAATAAGTACAATGTTCATGTGCGGATACATACCGGGCGTCCTGTTAACAGCTGCACTTTGTATTTGTGCCTATGCGATTGCGGTAAGGAAGAAATACCCTATTTCCGAGAAAAAGACATGGAAAGAGAATATTTCTATTGTTCGTGAAGCACTGCTTGGACTTGTTACAATTCTCATTGTTGCGGTTGGAATTGTATGTGGTATTTTTACTGCTACCGAAGCTGGTGCGATTGCAGCAGTTTACGCGTTAATTGTCACTGTTTTCTTCTATCGCACTATGAACTTCAAAAAATTAATAGGCTGTTTCATGAAATCCCTTAAAACCTTGAGCACCATCATGGCTATTATTGCAACTTCCAGTGCATTCAGCTATGTTCTTTCCTACTTAAAAGTTCCAACCAGAGTGGCCAATGCATTGACTACAGTTTCTAGCAACCCTGCCATTGTTATGTTTCTCATGGTAATGCTGATGATTATTCTCGGCTGTTTTATGGATATGGGAATACTAATTATCCTTCTGACTCCAATTCTATATCCTGTTGCTATGTCGTTTGGTTTTAATCCCTATCATTTCGGCCTAGTCATGGTTCTCGCTCTGGGCCTTGGGCTCCTGACCCCACCTGTAGGAACTTCGCTGTGGGCTGGGTGTGCAATTGCAAATATCCCAATTGAAAAATCCTTAAAAGGGTTTCTTCCATTTTATTTTACCTACCTAGCAGTTTTAATAATTATTATTGCATTCCCAAGTATTGCACTTTTCTTACCTCGTGTGATGGGTTATAGTGCATAAGTAACCCAATATACTCTAAGAGCATAAAAAAAGCCGCCCTTTGGGAGCGGTGGAGTGGATCGGCTACACTAAACTAGACAGAAATTTTAGTTCTATGCTAATATCAAGTTGAAAAGGAGATTAATAGCATGAACAGAAAAAGACGACGCCGATCTTTCAATGATGAATTCAAGCACCAGATTGTCCAGCTGTATAACGCAAACCCAAATCTGAAATCTGCCGTGAGTACGATCTGGCTCCTACAGTAGTTGAACGCTGGATCAAACGGATCAATGCCACCGGTTCTGCCAAAGAGTGCGATAACAGAACCCCGGAGGAACAAGGACTGATCCGGTTGCGCAAGGAAAATCAGCAGCTCAAAATGGAGAATGATATTCTAAAACAAGCAGCGCTAATATTCGCACAAAAGTAGAAGTAATCCGGAGCAATGCTCACAAATACTCAATATCAGCGATGTGCAGAATCCTTCGCATTGCTCGCAGCACCTACTATTATGAATCAACAAGGACTTCCGCTAAAACCGAACTTAAGGATACTGTGGAAACCGTTTTCAATGAAAGCCGCAAAGTCTACGGAAGTCGTAAAATCAAGGTCGCTTTGAAAAAGCAAGGGATTATTCTCTCGCGTCGGAAAATCGGCAGGATTAGAAAACTTTTTTAGCGCCTGCTCTGCAAATGCTTTCTGTTCCTCCGGCGCCGTCCCCATATTTTTACAAAGTGCACGATTGAGTCCGACACTTAGATGGTCACAATATCGCCTCACCTGGGGGTCATTGGCCGCCTGAGAATAGACAGTATATCCCAAATAGGCACCTAGGTAAGCAATGCAGGCACTCAAGCAGTTATAGGTATAAATTTTCCGTTGGAGTAACTGTGCAAAATTCCGTGTTGCCGGAAAATGCGCAAAAGGCATCTGGAACAGTGCTTCATCCACATCATACGGCTGTTCCGAATAATCTTCGGATAAAATATCTAAACTGCCGTTGGACACCGGAATGCTGGTGCAAAAAATGACGCCCTGTGTCACCAAGATGTTCTGCTCAGCAGATTCCCCCAGTGCTTTTCGCAGCGTGACTTTGGGTGCAATCCCATTTTCACACGCGATCACCGGCAGCGACCGTTCTCCCCGTTTTTGACTGGCCTGCTTCAGAAAAGGGGCCAACTCCGCCAGATGTTCTTCGCCCACCGAGGTAAAAACCCAGTCGGTCTCCGCCACACGCTGAATAGCTGCTTCACTGGAAACCGGGAACGCTTCGTAGTCCCTGATTACAGTCCGAGGCGTCTGTTCTCCCACTTGAATTCGATAGCAGCCGTTTTTCTGCAATGCACGAATTAAGCGCTCATCCTGATCTACAAAACACAGGGCCGCCCCATCCGCCTGCAACAGCCGAGCCAAAAAGCCGCGGCCACTTCCGCCAGCACCAATGATAACTACACGTTCAGACATGCAGCCACCCCTTTTTCTTTAAAAACGAAATTTGTTCTTTTACAATCTTTGCTGCCGGCTCACTCGGCATAATATGGCAGACCCGCTCTAACACAGCGTCTATACCCTGTTCCTCACGCAGTCTGTGCAGTTCTTCGGCCGTTGGGTCCTTCGGATTGGTCGCCGGGTAATAGATTGCAGCCGCCAACGTCGTAGCAAGTGCCGTGTAGGTCATTTTATGGCGCTCTACAAGGCGCAATGTCCCCACAATGCGATCAATTCCCCCTTCATGCGGCTGCGGTCGATGGGCAGTTCCCAAAAATCAGTAACCGAAACCGCATTGGGATCAATCTGCAGTATTTCGTCTGTCGCTTCAACACCTGACCGCATGATAACCGCTTCTGAAACGCTCATATGCGCTTCAAAGGATTCTTTCGTCTCCGGAGTTCTCAAGTTCCGTAAAATTGCTGCATGGAGCTGGCTGGCGGGTTCTTCTCAGTTTTCGCAGGTAATAATTGTTCTCTCTCTCGTACCCAGTTCCGGTTCTGCCAACTTATATGCATCCGCAATCGTAGCCGCTAAACTGTCCAGATTCTTTCCGCCAACCGCCATAAATACGATATCAGCTTTAACAAGGGCTTTAGCAATAGCCGGAACATCCCGCAGCGAAATACAGTCGAAGTCCGTAACCCACTGGCAGGCGTCCGGATTTCCCATCACATTCACATAATACTTTCCGCATTGGTTGAGACTTCTGACCAGTTCTTCATTTAACTCGACATATGTAATATGAAATCCGCTGCGGCTCAGCAAATGTCCAATAAATCCGCGTGCTATTTTTCCACCGCCAAAAATCATTGCATTCATGCTTACTCCTCCTTCATGTTAAACAACGGCTTTTCCAAGTGATAATACAGCGCCAAAAACTGCTGATATTTTTTTCGTACCGTGCACATCTATCCGCATCCGGTCGATAAGTCTGTATGGGACGCACGATCTTAGCCGTGCCTTCTTTAAACGACATTCCCAGATGAAGTATCGATAATGCTAGAATAGCTGCTCCAGTACAGCCGGCCTCGGTGGTATTCAGCTTGACAAAAGGGGCATTCATCACATTTGCCTTCATCTGGTTCCATAAATCATCCGTACTGGCCCCACCAGAAACAATCATCTGTTCAGGCTTCACTGGCAGCTGGTCATAAATGGCCCGCAGGGCAAAACACACGCCTTCCAACACGGCGACTGCTAAATAAATTTGCCGATGGCTACGGCTGAGTCCAAAAAAGACCCCGCGCACTTCCGGGTTATTCCACGGATTGCGTTCACCTTCGATATAAGGCAGAAAGAGCAGATTGTCATTGCTTGCCAGCGGGATTTCATCCTGATTTTCAAACAGTTTGTTGAAGTAATCATGGACATCTTTTGCCCCCATCAGATCCTTTACAAACCACTCTACCGCCTGACCACCAGAAGATGTAACCCCATAGAAGGCTTCCCGGTCATCTAAAAACAGCACACGATTGACACCCAGATATGCTTCTCTTGCAACATGAACGCAGGGACCCACGCACCCAAGATGTTCTGAAGTCCCGGTCAAATTCAAACCCACAAAACCATTTGTAAGCGCCCCCATTCCCAGAAAGGCTGCATTCATATCATTCCAGCCAACAACAACTGGAATTCCTACGGGAAGGGCTTCAAATCCCGCAACACCTGCACGAAGTTCCCCCGCTCTTTCGTAAGGCTGCTTTACCTGCGGCAGCAACGATTCTGATGTGCCCGTAAAGGAAAAAATCTCCGGAACCGGGCGGCCAGTGTGTGCGTGTACCAATCCTTTTAAACTGGTGGGATCCGATACCAATTGCCTGTCAATCGATAAATCACATAATCTTTGATCTGAATAAACCGGTACGCACAGCGTACCGGTTCAGGCTGATGTTTTTGGAGCCAGCACAGTTTAGTAACACCGTAGGCCGGTGTTACCACCATATCCATTCCAGTCAGTTCTTCCACCCGCGTTGCCGAAAACTTCTGAGTAAACACCTGCGCTTCTTTCCGCGCGCGCCCATCCATCCAGGAAATCAGATTTGTAAGCGGCTCTCCCGCTTTGTCCACCAAGCATTGTGCAAAAATTTGCGCACTGAAAGAAATCGCTTGAACTTGCGACAGATCACTTCCACCCTTATTTAGCGCCTGGATCGCCTGCCCAACTCCTTCAAAGATTTCCTTTGGATTCTGCTCGACCTGCCCTTTCTCTGGAAAGAGTAGGGAATAACGTCCCTTACCCAAAGCAAGCAACTGTCCATCTTCAGAAAATACTGCAGCCTTACAGGAGGACGTGCCAATATCAATTGCCAGGATGCTTGGAACCATGTTACACCTCGTATTCACAAATATCACAAAAAACTACCAATGTGTTAACTGACTGTGGTCATATTAGCACATTGGTAGCGCTTTGTCAATACGATTTTGTTTTGTTTTTGTTATATTATTGTCATATTATTATTTCTTATCAGTGTTATTTTTATATTTTCCCCGCAATGGCCGGACTTATCAACTGCACATGCATTCGTTCAGCCAACTGTTTCACCGCATTAGTCGCTTGATCACACACCCACATATCCATTGCGTCCATACGCGCAAAATTCAGCATTGCCGGGTTGTTGAGCTTTTCAGCGCCAGCCATTAAAATGCATTGTTGGCTAATCTCTAGGATTGTAGTCTTCAATTTTGCATCAACGGGAGAAGCTGATGACAGATCCCCATTTCTTGAAATTCCACGAATTCCAAGAAATGCTTTCTGGATATTATAGGCACGTACACTCTCTATTGTCTCCAGACTGGCAAATGAGTTTAGCTGCCGGTCACCCTTTCCCGGCAGGGCAAAAATATTATAATCTGAATTCTGAAAACACCAATTGATTACAGAAAGGCTATTTGTAATTACCGTTAGTCGTTTTGGCAATTGAGCAGGCTCTCGAAACAGCATCGGTGCTGTTGTTCCAGAGTCTACATAAACCACATCATCATCGTCCAAAAGTGGAGCAGCTAAGCGTCCAATAATCTCTTTTGATTCCACGTTCAAAGCAGTTCGTTCATCATATGAAGTAGGTAGATAGTAAGATTTGTAGGATACCCCGCCATATCGTTTTTCTACGATCCCACGTTCAGCCAACTCGTTAATATCTGCCCGCATGGTATTCTTGTGGACAGCAAAATATTCACACAATTCATTGATTGTAACAAACTCTCGTTCAGAGATATACTGTTCTATTTGTTTTAATCGCACTGCTCTCATATATAATCGCGCACACAGCCGTGTACATCTTTCCCTGCCTTTCAAAATCACATATTACTATTTATTATATTAACATTAACATAAACATAATAACGATGCAACATTTTTAAGTGTAAACTTCTTTTGTTGTTTTTCTCATCAACCATAAAACACCAGCTTGTGTATTTACCGAAGTTCACCACCAGGGTTGCGGTAGCGGCCACTACAGCAGGAATCTTACCAAGATACTATCTCTTCAGGGAGAAAGCCAAGGCTGCGGTAGCCGAACGGCAGGGGATGTGACTGAAAAAAGGTGGAAAACGGTGCTGAAGAGGCGCTCACTTATGTAGATTTCTCACCCGAGCATTTGACGCGCACCCGTACCAACAATGTCATTGAGCGGCTGAACCAGGAAATCTGAGTAGCAGGCCGCTTTTCAGACGGCTATTCGGCGTTTATACTGGTCTGTCAAAAAGTTATAGCCTGTAATGCCTTCGCTAAACCTTCCAATTTCCGGATTATAATACCTCGCACGGAGATAGAGTTCACCGGTTTCTCTGTCGAAGTACTCCCCACAGTAGCGGAAGGGGTTAGAATCCAACTTTTCAGGGTTCTGCTCGTTGCCGAACGCATCGTAGCGGCAGGTTTTAAGCACATTGCCCCACACGTCCGTGCGTTGGATAACGGTCTCGGTGGGCATTGAACAGGTAATACTGGTTGGTGCCGTCCTGTTCGCGCGCAATGAGATTGATTCCGCGCAGATAACGCGCTGTCATAGTTCCGTCGTGACGACTTCCGCCACGATGTTTTGGCCGTCCCACGACTGTACAGTAGATGTGATCTCTGCGTTGCGTTCAATTTCGATACTGAATCACTTTATTATAATTATTATAATTTCTTAAACTAAGATCTACTCAAATTAATGAATTGGCCAATTAATGGGGTAAGGATACCCAATAACATAATTGGTACGTACATTAACCAATAGTATTGATCTTGTAATGCAACAGTTTCCGGGTATTTATTCCAATATATAATTTTTATTTGGCTTCCGACTTCTTTGCAGTAATTTACTGGTATCGTCTCAGGCTTCAACTCTAAAGTTTGTCCATCAAAATCAAATTGAATGATTGGCCATAGGCTCTTTTTAAATGGTGGCCCATACCATTCATATCTTATAATAATTCCTGTTTTCCGTATTCCATTTTTAAGAATACTAGTTTGTTTTACCCAACCTCTTACTCCTGAAAAGAATAAAAAGGCTCCAAGAATTATTAAAAAAATTCTAAGACTCATTAACTTTTCATCTCCCTGATTAACAGAAACAACCACACCCATTGCTGGGTGGTTGTTTTGCGTATCCGGTATTTAGCTTGCTTTCAGTTCTGTCCGGTCAGCAGTCTTTTCAAAGCGATATTCAATTTTGTTTGGCTGGGACGCATCAAAGTCAAAAGCAACTTTAAATTTCACCGTCACATGCTCCGGAAAATTTCTACCATATCAACATATGACTGAACAATCTGTTTCAGCAATATCAACGTAATGCAAAATTTGCAAGTATACAGTAACCGGCTTCATGCTAAGTTAAGGGGCTGTTTGAGCTTCACAGTAGACTGAAAAAATTTCAGATTATATCTCCTGCGGTATACCCAAAACAAAATCATACTTTACGGTAAACATCCTTAAGGAAATCTTATTCTGCATACTCTTCTCATTAGTACCCGTTTTACATTCTTTTCCCCTTGTTCAAATACGGCGAAAGGTTATTGAAATACATGAGCTCCAGCTTATGCATGGCCCGGGTGCAGGCAATATACAGCATGCTCTGATCCATTTCTGTCCGGTAGGTGGAAGCATCCGCGAATGGGACGATCACCTGATCGAATTCTAAGCCTTTTGCCATGTGGGCTGTTGACACTATCACACCGTCATGAAATTCTGTACTGCTGAAACTCAATAAACTGACTTTATGGAATTGATCCTTGAGCTGTTCGTAAAGCTCGGCTGCCTGACTTTGTGTCTTGCAGATGATCCCAAGAGTATGGTAATTGGAGTCGGCGAATTGCAGAATCCTCTTCTGAAGCAGGCAGAGTTGGTCGTCCGCAGAGAAACACCTCTCAATCGTTGGCTCGTCACCGTGCCGTTCGATAGGAATCAATTTGCTGCTTCGTTTCAGCTTCTTGGCAAAATTCATGATCTCAGTCGTGGAACGATAGCTTTTACAGAGCTCCACACAGTCGGCATCCGGAAAGATGCTTCTGATTGACTCCAATGTCGAAGAACTGTATGGGTTGACCGACTGGCTGGCGTCGCCCAAAATCGTTATTTTGCAGTGGAACAGTTTGGTCAGAACTTCGTACTGGACAGGGCAGTAATCCTGCATTTCGTCGATAAGCAGATGCTTAATCTTCCGGTAGTCTCCTTTTGCTCCCTCAATGAATATTTTAACAAAAACATAAGGAAAGACGTCGGCGTATTCCAGCGTGTTTTTCTGCTTTAGCTGAAAAAGATTCGGTTTCCCGATCACATTGAAGAAATGCCGATAGAGAGACAGCGCATCCTGAAATTCATACATTTCCAGAATGGCTGCTTTCACCTTCCTTGTGGTCGCACCTTTCATTTTGCCATCCATCTTATTTTTACTTTTGACGATGACGCTGGCAGCTATCTTTTCGAGCCGATGCCTTATTGGCAGCCTCCTCATCGCTTCATAACCCTTTTGCAGTTCCTCTTTGGAAACAACAACCGAATCAACATGGAGGTCTGTCGGATGGAAGTATTCTGCATCCGCATGTGCCAGAAAAGATTTGAGCGCATTTACAAAATCTGTCGACGCTTTATATCGGATACGCCGGGTCAGTTTTTGGTCAGGGTCATCAATTAACCCGGATACCTGCTCCTCAAAAGTCTGAAATTTTATCTTGCCGGCGATTTCCTTTGCTGCGATTTCTTCGAATCCGATATCAGTGATTTCTTCCTCTCCAAGCTCCGGCAGGACATTGGAGATATAATCTCCAAAAACTTTGTTCGGAGAGATAATCAGGATGTCTTTTGAGTTCAGCGTATCTTTGAAGCGGTAAAGCAGGAAGGCCACTCGGTGCAGGGCGATGGAGGTTTTGCCGGAGCCCGCTACGCCCTGTATGATCAGCACTCTTGCCTGCTCGTTTCGAATAATTGCATTTTGTTCCCTCTGTATGGTTGCAACGATATTTTTCATGCGCTCGCTGGAAGTCTGGCTCAGTTCCTTCTGCAGAACCTCGTCGTCAATATTAAGGGCGCTCTCGATCATGTATTGCATTTGGCTGTCTTTAATTTTGTATTGCCGTTTTAAGGTGATTCTCCCTTCCATTTTCCCTGCTGGCGCTAAATAGTTGGCTCGCCCGGCTTCAAAATCGTAAAACAGGCTGGAAACCGGGGCTCGCCAGTCATAAATTAATATTTTATTTTCGTTTTCTTCCGCGAAATTGTGAATCCCAATGTAAAAAGCGTTTTCTTTGATCTCATCATCCCTGACGAAATCAATCCTTCCGAAGTAGGGGGAGTTGATCAGTTTGGAAAGTTTTTGCCTCTGTAGAATCGCTTTTTCTCCGAAAGCGATCGTGTTACTCACAGCAATCCGGTTGTCCGCTTTTTCCACCGAGTCAAGCTGGGAGAGGTTTTCCCAGATGTATTTTTTCTTTTCACGGATTTCGTGAGCATAGTTCATAATCTTGTCATCTATATCCTGAAATGCTTTTCTGAGCTTTATCAAAATCATTTCAAGATAACGCTGTTCTTCAGCTTCACTTTGATTCAACATCCGATAACCCTCCTTTTGAAGTAACTTATATTATAGAGACTTTTTTAGAAAAGTATAGACTTTTTCTTTGAGATAAGGTATGATACTGTAACAGTGGGCTCAGTGAACAATTGTAATTATTTCATAAAATTTCATTAAATTTATGTCGCAAATGTACAAACAGAGGTTCTTGCCTTCTTTTAAAAAAATTGTCCGTGACAAATTCTATAACAAATCCGAAAAGTCACCAAAGACGGACTCGTCGGCTTTAACGGGACAAGCCCCGGCATTCCATATCAGTATGCCGGGGCTTGTTATATCAAAAAATATAATTTTTTCCCCCATACGCGGAAGCCTTGATTTGCGGGAGTTTTGCGGATGTCATACTTGCCAGAAATCAAGCAAGAGCAATGATACTTTTCCCATAGACAGCGGCTCTGCACTATGGGATTATCCAACATCAGGCAGTTTGTGAACGTATCACAAGCTGCCTTTTTTCACGCCTGACCGCAAATAATTCTCTAATCATAATGTGCAACTCATGTCAACCGCCGAACTGCCGGGCTTGCCCATCATGCCATCCAGTCGACCGTCCCTCCGATATGTGGTCAAAATTCGGCTGCAATAAATCATTACGGCCATACAAAGCAGCCTCATTAGTTGTTACTTTTTTTGTTGTAATTATTTCATCAATTTTTAGATGGTTGAAGTCTTGCAATTCTTTTTTCAATGGCGTATAATAAAAACAGATACTTATTAACATAGTATTAAAAACTATGATTGTAAATGGAGCGGTTATGGCAGACGCAGGAGAGCTTAAAAATATCAACACAAGCGTCATCCGGCATACTTTGAAAGCCAAAGGAACTATGAGTAAAAACGCGTTGGCAAGAGAAACCGGGCTGAGCTTTCCGACAATTAGCCGAGCTGTAGATTCTTTGCTTTCCGCAGGGGAACTGTTAGAAAAAGGCGTAGGGACTTCAACCGGAGGCCGTTGTGCACAGCTTTACGCGATAAATCCCCTTTACAGGGTGATAATGTCTCTATACTTGGAAGCGGAAGAGTTGCATTGGTTTGTAAGCGACTTATCAGGAAAAAATGTGGAACAGGGGAATGAATTCTGTGCAGCAGAAATTTTAAAAACTATAGATACGCTGATATGGCGTATACAGGCGCGTTACCCACAGCTCGGAGCGATCACAATGGGTTTGGCTGCGAATGTCTGCGGAGGCATTATTCAGAAATCCTTTGGATACAGCGAGCTGTGGGGCGTAAACCTGTCCACATATCTTAATAATATTTCAGGTCTGCCATGTGCGGTGGAAGGAGACATGCAAATTGTATCTACAGGGTTCTGGGCGAGATGTAGTCCCCCGAAAAAGGCGGTGGTCTGCATTTATCTCGGGAAAATGGGAATTGGCGGCGGAGTCGTAATAGACGGCCACGCCTGGCACGGTACATCTGCCTTTGCAGGAGAACTGCATTACCTCCCTATTGAACATAATTTGGAATATGCAAAGACTCATTTTAAAGATGTGGATATTGTTGATTATTATGCAAGAATACTAGGTTCTTATATAGCGATTTTAAATCCGGATCGTATGATTCTCTATAGCAATGATCTTATAGCCGGAAAAATCGATGAAATCCGAAAAGAGAGCGTCAAAAATTTTCCGCCACATACTGTTCCTCAGATAGAAATATCTTATGAATTTGAAGAAGATTACAAACGGGGGTTATTTGTCTTTGGAAACCGGCTCCTTGATTAACTTCCGTTGGTAAAGGAGTCATTCGTAATAGCTTTTCGCTATTATTATCGTATTGAAACAGTGGATTGAACAATGCCCCGCTGTGATCATCATTTCTTTTTTCTCCATTTTAATAAAAAAGCCGAGTTGAGAATAACAAGAACGGAACCCGCGTTATGTACCAGTGCGCCTACGACAGGGTTTAAAATCCCGACCATAGCCAAAATGATTGCAGCAAAATTTAAGGTCATGGAAAACGTGAGGTTGCACTTGATTGTCGCCATCATTTTCTTTGCAAGGTACATCAAATGCGGGAGTTCTTTAATATCATCACTGACCAGCACAACATCCGCCGCGTCTATCGCGATATCGCTCCCAATCCTACCCATCGCAATTCCGACAAAGGCTTTTTTCAATGCAGGTGCGTCATTGATGCCGTCTCCAATCATGCAAACCTGCTTGTGTTCCTGCTGATATGCATCGATCCAGTTCAGCTTATCTTCCGGCAGGCAGTTTGCGTGTACTTCGTTGATTTGAAGCTGTCCCGCGATATGTTTTGCCGCGTTCTCATGGTCGCCGGTCAGCAAGACAGGCGCAACACCCGCTGTTTTCACCGCGGCGATCATTTCTGTGGCTTCCCGCCGCAATGTATCTGCCAGTGCGAGAAAGCCGGACAGCTTTTGCCCGATGGACAGATATATGACCGTGCAGCCATCGTCTATATACTTTTTCGCCTCTGCCGCATCCTGCGGGGACACAGCGATGTTCTGGCCAGAGAGCAGTTCAAAATTTCCGGCAACAATTTCTTTTCCTGTTACAATAGCCCGCACGCCGCGCCCGGGCAGCATCTGAAATTGCTCCGCTTGTATAATATCCTTCTGGTTTAAAGTCCGGTAACAGCGGACAATTGCTTTCCCAAGCGGATGTTCCGAACGGGCTTCAGCACAGGCCGCGTAAGTATAAATCTCCTGTTCCGGAATATCGGGAAGAAAGCTGTGGACTGCAACGACTTGCGGTGTTCCATAAGTCAGGGTCCCCGTTTTGTCAAAGGTGATTTTCGCTACAGATGCCAATCGCTCCAATGCGTCGCCTTCCCGGACAAGAAAACCGTGTTTCGTGGCATTTCCTATGGCGGCCATAATAGCGGTGGGGGTGGCCAGAACGAGAGAACAGGGGCAAAATACAACCAAAATCGTAACCGCCCGAATAACTTCCCCTGTGATCAGCCAGGTCAGCGCGGCTGTGCTCAAGGCGGCCACAACAATCCAGGTGGCCCACCTGTCCGCTGCTCCTACGATTTTCGCTTTTCCTGCGTCTGCGGATTGAACGAGCCGAATCATGCGCTGGATGGAACTATCCTCTCCGACTTTCGTCGCCCGCATATCAAAAGAACCGAATTGATTGACTGTGCCGCTGGATACTTCATCCCCAATGCCCTTGTCCACCGGCAACGATTCACCCGTCATAACAGCCTGATTGATAGAGGTCTGCCCCGATTTAATCACCCCGTCCACAGGAACTGTTTCGCCGGGAAGCACGCGAAGTATATCTCCGATATTCACCTGTTCTGCGGGAATGATCTGTTCGGCTACGCCGTCAATTTTCCGGGCAGTGCGCGGCGTGAGATGAACCAGTTTCTCAATTCCGGCCCGTGCCTTCGCAACTGTCAAATCCTCCAGCAAAGCGCCCAGCTGCATAATGAAGGCCACTTCACCCGCGGCGAAGTCTTCTCCGATCACGACGGAGGCAATCAGCGCAACGGAAACCAGAACATCTGCCTTGATGTCAAAGGCGGTTACCAAACCGATGATTGCTTCTAAAATAATGGGAATGCCGCACAAAATGATAGCGGCCCACGCCGCGTCGAACGGAAGCGGCGCAAGATCAAAGATACTTGCCAGCAATGCAAGCCCGGAAATCGCCAAACAGAAAATCTTCTTCGGGGTACCGCCCCATTCCAAAAATTTCTCTAATTTCTGCATTTTTGCCTCCTTTTATTTTACCCATGGGGGTATAGGTACATTATACCTATAGGGGTATCACTTGTCAAGTGAACACAAAAAAGCCAGCCGTGAGTTCACGGCTGGCTTTACCATATAAAGATCAAGTCATATTGGCAAAACGCTCCACAGCTTTTGTAAAGTTCTCTATCGTTTTATCCGCGTCGCCATGCTCGATCCCATCTCTGACACAATGGTTGATATGTCCCTCCAAAACAACCTGTCCCACCTTATGCAATGCGGACTTTGCCGCATTGATCTGAGCAAGCACATCTTCACAGGGAATATCCTCCTCCACCATTCTGTCAATCGCCTGCACTTGTCCGATGATTTTTTTCAAGCGGCGATGCAGATTTTCAGTGTCCATGCATTGTCTCATTTTTGATGCCTCCATATACCATTAGGGGTACAAGTATATTATCATGCAGGCCTTGCTTTTTGTCAAGGTTTCTTAAAGCCCTGTCTTTTTCCTTAATTTTTATTCTGATAAGAATACTATGCGGTGAATTTTACGGTGAAGTAACCTGAATCAAGAAAATTTCACTGATATATTTGATTTTGGCTTTTTATTTTGAAAAAGAGAATCAAATATCACATTATTGCAATTATCCCGCTCAATATAGCTTGTTTTTTTGAAAACGCCATGTTATAATACAATCATCTGATATATTAGAAGGAAAGGAACTGGATTATACAGCAAGAAGGGGTTTCATATGTCAAATTATATTAAAGACATTCATCTTTACAGTGCGGTTTCAAAAATGAGCCGGCCAATCGCCGATGCGACCCATGAGATTTCAGATATCAAATTTTACGTCGTGGAACTGGTCACGGAAAAAGGAATCAAAGGTCAGGGATATTTGCTAAGCTTCCATTATTCTCCCGAAGCAATTGAGGGAGCTCTCAAAGACCTGAAGCGCTTTTTAACAGAAAACCGGTTTGAAGTGAATGAAGTGATCCGCATGAAGCAGCTGTACGAGGCGGAATGCGAATACTTTGGGAATCCCGGTCTTTTGCGCTGGGCGCAGGCCGCCGCTAATGTTGCAATGTGGGATGCATGGGCAAAAACGCTGGGTCAGCCGATTTGGAAGCTGCTCGGAAGCAACGGAAAAAAAATCCCGGTATATGGCAGCGGCGGCTGGCTCAATTACACCGACGAAGAATTGCTTGACGAGGTCTGCCGGTATAAAGCACGCGGTTTCACCGCAGTTAAGGTAAAAGTGGGGAGCCCTGATATGGAGCGCGATCTGCGCAGGATGCGTATGGTGCGTGAAGCGATTGGAGATTCCATGCGCATCATGATCGACGCCAACCAGGGAATGGATGTTCCAAGCGCAATTAAACTCTCGAACCTTGCCAAAGACATCGGCATCCACTGGTTTGAGGAGCCAGTCGCAAATACAGACTTTGCCGGCTATGAAACAGTCCGCGCAAAAACCGGCATCAGTCTGGCAATGGGCGAACGCGAATACAGCGATACCGCCCTGCTTGACCTCATTCGCCGCAATGCGCTTGATCTTTGGCAGCCGGATATCATCCGAATTGGCGGTGTGGAGGCATGGCGTGAATCCGCGGCACTTGCAAATGCCTATCATATCCCCTGCCTGCCGCATTATTATAAGGACTATGATGTGCCTTTGCTTGCAACAATTGCAAATCCATGCGGCGCAGAAAGCTTTGATTGGATCGACGGAATCATCGACAATACCATGCGTATTGAAAATGGTTATGCAATCTTGCGCGATGGCGCCGGTTGGGGATTCAGCTTTAAAGAGGAATGTCTCAATCCGATCCAATAAAAAGAGTCATATGATGAAAAACCACGGTGGAACTTGTCCACCGTGGTTTTTTCAAGAAACTTAATCCGGATTTTCCTCATACTTCAGGGTTTCGAGAGACGAAAGTAAGGAATGGTTAATATGTTCTGCAAAGGCGGCCTCAATCTCGCGGTCATCTTCCATAAGGATTGCACGGATGATGCGCCGGTGTTCAGACAGGGTTTCCTGACGGGTCGAGTTGCGGTGCTGAAGCATGCTTAAAATTCCTACGCGATAGGTATCCTGCATGAGCTCATGGAAATAACGCGAAAGGCGGGCATTACCGGGCGTGTCTACGATAAATTGATGAAATTCTATATCCAACGAATAAAACTGCCGTTCATCCTCCAGATTTGTGCGATGCTTCATTTCATCGAATCGTTTTTCAAAATTCAAAAGTATGATGCTGTTCATTTGGTTCTTATATTTTATTGCGACAGTAGGCTCAATCAGCTTGCGTATCTGATAGGTTTGAGCAGTCTCTTCCGGGAGGATTCGTTTTACACGGGTGCTGCTTCGCGGATAGATTTCGATCAGGTTTTCTTTTTGCAGCATCAGCAGGGCTTCCCTTACGGGCGTACGGCCAGCCCCGATAGTCTCGGCGATCTGTTTTTCACTGATTTCCTGTCCGGGGTAGAACTCGCAGTTAAGCACCTTGTCTTTTATAAACTTATAAGCGGTATCTTTCAGATTGGCAGCTGCCTCCATAACTGATCCCCTCCGGCAAATATATCAGATAAGAATAGTATAGCAGAAATTGATAAAATAGCAATCATAAACAAAAAGAGAAATGAAAAAACAGCAACTTGGATATTGAATTTGAATAAACGGGATGATAGAATAGAGGCAATCTAATATATCAGATATTTTTAAAACTTAGTAAATCCAGAATAATTTATGCATTTTGCAGCAAATCAGGTTGCGAATCATCTATAATGTTACAATTTTTAACATTTTGAAAAATGAATCAAATATATCAATCGGGAGGGAAAAAATGAAAGCTTTATTGCTGAAAGAGAAATATCAGCTTGAAATGGCGGAATATGACAAGCCAGTCAGGGGAGAGCAGGAAGCCCTGATTCGTGTAATCGCAGTCAGTGTCTGCGGATCCGATATTCATTCCTATAAAGGAGAAAACGCACTTCTTACCTATCCGCGCGTGATGGGGCATGAAGTTTGCGGTGAAATTGCTGAAGCTCCTGCCGATGGTGGATTTCTGCCGGGTGATCGGGTTGTACTGATACCATATTTAAATTGCGGACACTGCATAGCGTGCCGAAAAGGAAAAAGCAACTGCTGTGAAGATCTGACTGTTTACGGTGTTCATAAGGACGGCGCAATGGCAGAATATATCACTGCCCCCATTTCGCACTTAATTAAAATACCGGATGGAATGGATGCGCGTGCTGCGGCTGTGATTGAGCCTCTTGCAATCAGCGCGCATGCGGTCTGGAGAGCGCAAATACACCCGGGAGAAACGGTGCTTGTAGCAGGGGCCGGACCAATTGGTCTGGGCGCGGCAGAAATAGCGAAAACCTATGGCGCCCGTGTGTTAATCGCTGATACAGATGAAAAGCGAAGAGCATTTGTAAAAGAACGCTTTGGATATGAACAGCCGCTCAATCCGCTTGCATCTGACTATCGCAATTTGCTTGCCGAGTTAACAAACGGTGATTTCCCTGATAAAATTATTGATTCAACAGGAAACAACCGTTCAATGGAGGCCAACATTCAAAACCTCTGCCAGGGCGGACGCATGGTATATGTTGGAATCTGGCAGGCTGATCTGACCTTCCGCCATCTGGATTTTCATAAGCGTGAGGCAGAATTGGTTGGGAGCCGTGGTGCCCGCAGGGAAGATTTCTTATATGTGATCGACTGCATTGCCCAGAAAAAGCTGTTCCCGGAACGATTTATTACCCATGAAGCTTCTTTTAATCAATCAAAAGAAGCTCTTGAAGAATGGATTTCTAAAGGAGGAGAAGTCTTTAAAGCCGTTATAACCATGGAATGACATCACCAGCTATTGAAAGTGAGGAGAAACTATGAAATTAAAAGCATTCTTGTCTTCTGTTTTGGCAATCTCATTGACTGCCGGTTTATTGAGTGCCTGCGGTTCCAAGCCGGCATCCTCCGCGTCTTCTTCACAGCAGCAGCCATCCTCTGCCAGCCAGTCGGCGGCGGAAGGGGCCGAGCCCGTCCTGCTGCAAATTGCGTATGAGAATAATCCTGGCGAACCGATTGACCTTGCATGCAACGAGTGGAAAAAGCTTCTGGAAGAAAAAAGCGGCGGGTCCATGAAAGTCGAGCTGTTTCCTTCCAGCCAGCTGGGAAGTAAAACCGATCTGATCGACCAGATGCTTGCAGGTGCACCGGTATGCACCATAGCGGACGGTGCGTTTTACGCAGAGCGTGGCGTTCCTGATTTCGGAATCGTCTTTGGCCCTTATCTTTTCGATTCCTGGGACGAATGCTGGAAGCTGACAAAGAGCGACTGGTATCAGGAGCAAAGTAAAAAGCTCGAGGATGCGGGGCTGAAAATACTGGCATCCAACTGGGTTTATGGCGAACGGCACACCCTGACGAAAAAGCCGGTACATACTCCGGATGACTTAAAGGGAATGAAGATCCGTGTTGCGAACAGCATTATCTTCATAAAGGGCTTCGATGTTCTTGGTGCAACCCCTACCCCTATGGCGCTGGGAGATGTTTATACCGCGTTACAGCAGGGAACCATTGACGGGCTGGAAAATCCGCTGCCGGTTCTTTATAACGGAAAATTCCAGGAAGTTGCAAAATATCTTGTTCTGGACGGACATGTAAAGAATTTTACAACCTGGACAGTGGGCACAGACTTTTTTAACAGCCTGACTCCGGAACAGCAGAAACTTTTGGTGGAAACCGCTGAAGAAGCCGGCGTGAAAAACAATGATTTCCAGGCGGCTGCAGAGCAGGAAGTGCGGGAGAAGCTGATCGCCGACGGTGTGACCATTTACGAGCCCACCGCGGAAGAAAAAGAACTGTTCCGTCAAGCTGCGCTTAAATTCTATGAAGATCCGGAAATTTGCGGAGCTTGGACCGACGGACTTTATGATACCGTAAACGCAATTTTAAAGGCGTAATTCGCCCTGGGGGACTATCAGGGGGGAAAGCACTTTGCTTTTCCCCCTTTCTTTTAGAAATGGAGGGTATGAAATGCCTGGGAAAAAGTTGCTTCAGCGTCTTCTAAATGTGGATGTCCTGCTGGCAGGCGTGTGCCTGATCATCTTGGTGAGTATCACATTTGTGGGCGTTATTATGCGTTATTTTTTCAGTAATCCTTTTGTTTGGCAGGAGGAAATCCAGCTTTGGCTGTTTCTTTGGATCGCATTTTTTGGAGGAAGCGCCGCTTTTCGAGAGAAGAGCCATGTCGAAATTGATGTGATCGTGGAACTTCTGCCCCAAAAAATACAGAAAGTGATCCAAATCCTGATTTATGCCTTGGTTGTTATTGTGCTTGGTTATCTGTGCCTTAAAGGAATGATGATGATACAGCAATTTATTGCCACAAATAAGTCAACCTTTGTATTAAGTGTCCCAAGCTCCTTAATATACTCTGTGGTTCCCGTCGGATGTGTGCTCATGATCATCAATTATACCATTGTTGAATGGCGGGACCTGTTTAAAAGGCAGACTGATGCCGGGGAGGATGAACAATGAATCCAATTATAATTGCTACTGTTGTTCTTTTGGTGGCACTGTTTATGAAAGTCCCGGTCTTTATTTCAGTTTTGGCGGGATCAATGTCCTATTTCATGCTGGCTTCAGGTGTTCCGGCGCAGATTTTCTCTCAGCGTGTCTCGTCCGGAATGGAAAGTATTACACTGCTGGCAGTTCCGTTTTTTGTTGCCGCAGGCGTGTTTATGAACTATTCCGGCGTTACCAAGCGCGTTATGGACTTCTGCAGCGTTGTTACAGGCCGGATGTCCGGAGGCCTCGCTCAGGTGAACATTCTGCTGTCGACACTGATGGGCGGCCTGTCCGGTTCGGCACTTGCGGACGCCGCGATGGAGGCAAAAATGCTTTGCCCGGAAATGGAACGCCAGGGCTTTTCCAAAGAATTTTCTTCAGTGGTTACCGCAACATCCTCTATGATTACGCCTTTGATTCCTCCCGGAATTGCAATGATTCTCTACGGTTCAATTGCAAACGTTTCTATCGGCAAACTGTTTGTTTCAGGAATCGGCGTGGGTCTTTTACTCTGTGCGGCAATGATGATTCTGGTGTCCCGTATCTCAAAAAAGCGTAATTACCTTCCTTTGCGTACAGGCCCTCTTCCAAAAGGAGAATTCCCAGGTGTACTGAAAAAGGCTTCTCTGCCGCTTTGTCTGCCAATTATCATCATCGGCGGCATCCGCCTTGGTATCTTTACACCCACAGAAGCAGGTTCGATTGCGATTGTTTATGCACTCTTGCTTGGGCTCCTCTACCGTGAATTGAACTGGGGCTCCTTTTGGCAGGGTATCAAAGAAACGATTATCACCACAGCTTCCATTATGCTGATTGTCGGGGCGGCATCCTCATTTGCATGGGTCCTGACACGGGAACGAATTCCTCAAAGACTGACAGAACTGATTGTACAAGTGATTACCAACAAATATCTGTTCTTGATGGTGGTGAACCTGTTCCTGCTGATTGTCGGCATGTTCATTGAGGGGAATGCCGCAATGATCGTTCTTGTGCCTTTATTGGCGCCGATTGCAGCGGCCTACGGAATAGACGAAATCCAGTTCGCGATGGTTTTCATCTTTAATATGGCAATTGGATCCCTTTCTCCGCCAATGGGCACACTGATGTTTGTCACTTGCGGCGTAACGAAATGTAAAATTAAAGACTTTATTCGCGAAGCGGTCCCTTTTTACATCATGTTGTTCATCTGTTTGATGATTCTTACTTTTATCCCATTCATGTCCACCGGCTTGGTTTCATTGGTGTATTAAATAGTAGCTTTAGCAAACCTCAATTGCTACGTTCATACAGGTACAAAAAAATAGGGGATGGCAGAAATGGAATGCCATCCCCTATTTTTTTGAAAAGAGAAAATATTACTGTCCAGTTCGCTGATAGAAGGTAACCGTTACGGATACACTCCGCTATCCCTTTGGACTGTTTTAAAAATACAATCTCCAGTTGACAAGAATCCTTTGCACAGTTATAATCATATTAATTTTATATGAATTATATAGAATGCGGCCTGTAATTTTAAAATCTGTAAAGGAGGCATCTGCAAATGTATTCCATCATTTACAAAATGCTCAGACACAATTTTAGAAACGGGCGAATGTGCCATTGTAAGCGGTGCTGACTTAACATAAATCATTTGAATGAAAGAGGTACTTACAATGAGCAAACATTCTTATAAATTTGAAACACTGCAGCTCCATGTTGGGCAGGAGCAGCCCGATCCCGCTACCGATTCCCGCGCCGTTCCCATTTATCAGACCACTTCCTATGTTTTTAAAAATTCAGCCCATGCCGCTGCCCGTTTCGGGCTCGCCGATGCCGGTAATATTTACGGACGCCTGACCAATTCCACTCAGGATGTATTTGAAAAGCGTATTGCGGCACTCGAAGGCGGCGTTGCGGCGCTTGGTGTGGCATCAGGTGCGGCAGCAGTTACCTATACTTTTTTGAATCTGGCGCAGGCGGGGGATAACATTGTGTCTGCCAAAACAATTTATGGCGGCACCTATAATCTGCTCGCCCATACCCTGCCGCAATACGGTATTGCCACAACCTTTGTTGACCCTGATGAGGAAGGCGCTTTTGAAAACGCGATCAGCGAAAATACAAAGGCAATTTTTATTGAAACCATCGGGAATCCCAACGCAACGCTGATTGATATTGAGCAGGTTGCGGACATTGCGCACAGGCATGGCATCCCGCTCGTGGTGGACAACACGTTCGCAACGCCTTATCTGGTCCGGCCCTTCGAATATGGTGCTGACATCGTCGTGCATTCCGCAACCAAGTTTATCGGCGGGCACGGTACAGCCATCGGCGGCGTTATCGTAGACAGCGGAAAATTTGACTGGGAGAAGAGCGGAAAATTTGCTTCCCTTGTCGATCCTAACCCGAGCTATCACGGCATCAGCTTTACAAAAGCGGTCGGCGCGGCGGCGTTTGTCACAAAGATCCGCGCAATCCTGCTCAGGGATACCGGCGCGACCATCGCCCCGCTGCATGCGTTTTTATTCCTGCAGGGGTTGGAGACACTTTCCCTCCGCGTGGAACGCCATGTGGAAAACACGCTGAAAGTAGTTTCGTATTTAAGCAGTCATCCGCAGGTGGAAAAGGTCAACCACCCGTCCCTTCCGGATCATCCCCACCACGCGCTGTATCAGAAGTACTTTCCAAACGGCGGTGCATCCATTTTCACCTTTGAGATTCGGGGAGGCGCTAAAGAAGCGCAGGATTTCATTGACCGGCTCGAGATTTTTTCCCTACTGGCAAATGTGGCCGATGTCAAATCGCTCGTAATCCATCCGGCTTCCACCACCCATTCGCAGCTTTCGGAGGAGGAACTCCTGGAGCAGGGCATCAAGCCAAATACCATCCGGCTTTCTATCGGTACGGAACATATCGATGACATTATTGCAGATCTTGAGGGCGCTTTTCAGGGACAGTAATTGCATATCGTTTATGAGAATAAGCCTGGGGCAGAGCCCCAGGCTTATTTGTTTCTAGACGGCTTGGCATCCTATGGCTTTGAGGTACACAGTCACTGATCCTTCGCCATCTCATAGATTGCGTCACGTTCGGCGTCGGGTGTCGATTTTTCCAGAATCACAGCAATAGCCGCAATGCCGATTACATTACAAACGAGCCGCAGCAGCATATAACGCCACCCGAGATTGGAGGCCTCGAACAGTATCATTGGGATCTTCGTAGTCGACCACGCACCGACAAAAATAAATACGTTCTTCAGATTGACACCCTTTTTCAAAAGCATGCCGGCAATCGGAAAAGAGACATAGAGAGGCCCCGCGGCGGCAGATCCCATGATAAATGCGATCACGGCCCCCTTGATTCCGGCGTCCTTGCCCATATACTTCATCATTGTTTCACGCTCTACCCAGACGTCCAATAAGCCAAGAAGAACAAAGATAGGCGGTAAAATCGAGATCATTTCCAAAAAGTTCTCTTTGGTAACAGTAAAAGAGTTTTTCCCAATTTCCGGCGCGGCAAAAAGCAGCAGAATATTGACGGCAAACAGAATCAGAAAAAAACGATATCGCTGAATCAGCATCCAGATCTTTCTCATCCGATGACACCCCCGATAATCAAGGAGACGCAGACGGCATAAATAAATGCAAACAGATTGCGCTTAATTGTTGTGCGCCTGCCAAAGAATTTCATTTCCACAGGCAGCGTCACAATGCCGACCATCATGAGCGTCGTAATAAACATGGTTATCTGGCCATATCCCGCGCCTGCTTTTAGCAGAGAGGCGGCCAGCGGAAACGCCACAAATCCCGGAATCAGCGTAATAGAGCCAAATACAGCCGCAATTGCCATCCCCAGCACACCGGACTCCCTGCCAAGCAGATGAGAGATGGCATCGGCATCCAAAACCGACAGCATCATTCCTATAATGAGCAGGATACAGAGAAACTGTGGAAGAATGTTTTCAAAAGACCTCCATGCCTTTTTCAGCACCATGAAGGTTTTCTGTTTGTCTTTGGTGAAAGAAAGAAGCAGCAGTCCTCCGGCCGCACCGTATAGGAAATAGGTAAACATCTGTCATTCCCCGCTTTTCTTGTGATGATTGCACCGGTGGCTTTGTTGGCCTTCATGCATTTGGCTTTCACGGCAGTAATCCTTGGCTTCATTCATGCAGCCGCCTTTGGAACAATTTTCAAACCTGCCTGTGCGAGGGACGTCGTGTTCCGGCATACAGGATTGGCTCTCAATGGAAGCGAGCGATTTGATGCCGGCGGCCAATTCATGAAGCACGCCTCTGTTGACAAAGTAATGCATGAAATAGCCTTTCTTTTCACCAACCAGCAAATCCGCTTCACGCAGAACCTTCAAATGCTGGGAGACGGCCGCTTCCGAAATGCCAATCTTCCGGGCCAGTGCACGGACACAATAGTTGCGCTGCAAAAGCAGTTTGAGAATGTTCATCCTGGTTTCATCTGCTATTGCTTTCAGGACCAATGCCTGTTTCATAGGTAGCCTCCATTTGATTAAGCATTTGCTTAATCAAAGTTTAGCACATATGTCAAATTAAGTCAACGGTCGTTTACCGTCACTGCACATACAAAACATTCACACGCGTCCAGCAGATCAAATGCATTCAAAAACAGCATTCTCTGTTTAATTGTAGCAAGTTTGTCTCGCCCCACTTCCAGATCCTCGAGCCGACGACGTTTGAAAAGAATCATTCTTTATCTTTGCAGAAAGTTATATTCTGTACAAGCCTCCGATATAAATTACTATATAAAAAATTACAGAGGGAAGGATGAAGATGAACACCAATATGGCAAAAGTCAAAAAGCGGGTCTGCCCGTATAAGGAATGTGTTTTGGAAAGTGGCTGGGCGAACAGCATGACGCAAAGCGCATTTTTATTCATTGCCTATGCGGTGCTGGCAACCTCTGCCTCCAGCTTTACTCCCTTAGCTGTCATTTTATACATCATTCCGCCTGTGATCGATTTATGCTTTAAGAAAATGCCGGTCAGTTTTCTGTTCTGCATCAAATGTTTTCTCCTGTTTTATGCTTTTGTCGTTGTGATGGCTTGTTTTCTGATAATTGCCGGTTCTCTAATGGATCAAGGTGCATATTATGTAATGTCTGACAACACCCTGATCCAAAGCGGGCTGTCACTGTCAAAAAGCGGCCTTGCCTATTCAATGGTATTAATTGTACCGATTCCTATTATTTTAAAGGCTTCAAAACCTGAAAGAATTGACAAAACAGTTCTTAACCAATACATAAAAAGGAGGTGACGTTTTGGCAATGGTTTTGTTATATGGCTTATTGAGTTTATATCTTGGCACCTGTATTGGTATGTATGCCAGAGTCATGACCGCAAAGAAAATCAGCCATGCTTTCCTGCCTAGTTTGATCGCCCCGTTATTCAGCTTATACTTTTGTATCTGGTGTTATTTCATGAGAAATTCGGAAGATGTCGGAAGTGATGCATATAAGCTGGCCAGAAAACACCTCGCAGACGTAATGCTGTTATTTATCGTGCTTTCTGCTCGTAAGCGCAAACTGAAGATTGAAAACAATCAAAGCGAAAAGTGGAACAACGGCGATATCTATGATGGATTAAGAGCCTATGTCTGACCGGTTTATTTTTTTAGGGTGCAGACTTCTTTCCTCTTTCTATTGGATATAAGAAAAAGAACCCGCCCTGCTGTTTTATGCAGCAGGGCGGGTTCACTATGGATAAATAATCTCTCGTTTCTCCTCGGCTGATTACATTTTATTCTATGCCGGTTTTGGAAAATATGTGCGCAACGTTAGCAGGCCGGCGTTTCAGTCAGCCGATGATTTTGCCTCTGCAAAGAATATGCCTGATATTCAAAGCTTCATCAAGAAGCACCACATTCGCGTATTTTCCGGCCTCCAAACTGCCGTAGCGGTCAAAAACCCCGATTGCTTTGGCGGGGTTGACTGCGGCACATTTTACCGCGCTGGAAAGAGGGATGCCCATCTCTTTGACCGCCACGCGGACACACTGCATCAGATTGGTAGCGGAACCGGCAATCGCCCCGCCGTCCCGCAGAACAGAGCGGTTGCCTTTTACCCGGATTGCAAGGCCTCCCAGCTCGTAATCACCGTCCGGCATACCCGTGGCGGCGATACTGTCGCTGACAAACACGATTCTATCGTCCCCAAACATGCAAAAACTTGCGCGCACCACGCTGGGGTGCAGATGTACGCCGTCGGCAATCAACTCCACGCGGCAGCCGGGTGCGTCAAACGCTGCGCCGACCACCCCGGGACTGCGATGGGAAAACGGCGGCATGGCGTTAAACAGATGGGTTACGTGGCTTGCCCCCGCCGCAAACGCCCGGGCTGCGGTATCATAATCCGCGGTTGTATGGGCAACGGACAGCACCACTTCCCCTTTCAGCTCAGAGATCAATTCGATTGCGCCCTCCTGTTCGGGAGCAATATCCAGCAGCCGGATCATGCCGCCAGAAAGCGTCTGAAGCCTGCGGAACATTCCCGTATCCGGCTTTCGGATATAGGCAGGGTTTTGCGCGCCTTTTTTTTCCTCAGAGATAAACGGCCCCTCCAGATTAATCCCTACCAACTCGGCGCTGTCATCCGCGGCCCGGAAAGACGCCGCACAGCGGCAGACCCGGGCCAGCGTTTCCTCCGGCAGGGTGACGGTAGCGGGGCAGATCGCGAGAACCCCGTTGCCCGCCTGATAGTCCGCCATGGCGGACACCGCCTCTATGGTACCGTCACAGAAGTCGTAGCCGACACATCCGTGGAAATGGATATCGACCAGTCCGGGGATCGCATAACACCCCTGCGCATCAATCAGCTCGTCCTCCGCTCCCGACGAAGTGATATAAGAGCCAGTGATAAAAAGGTCACGCTCTTCAAAGGCTCCATTCTCCGAAAAAACCCTTGCATTTTGAATTTTCATTCGTCGATTCCTCCGTCCGGAATCAGGGAAAGCGCGGCCTGATCGCCCACAAGCGTCACATTGTTGTGCAGCTGGAGGGCGGAAGCGGGAACCTGCGGTGTGACAGGGCCGCAGAACGCTTCCTTCACGATTTCAGCCTTTTCTTCCCCGCTGACAATCAGTAAAATCTGCTTTGCCTGCATGATAGAACGCATCCCCATGGTATACGCCTGTCGCGGCACGCTTTCCTCGTTGTCAAAAAAGCGCTTGTTTGCCTCGATTGTACTGGAGGAAAGGCTGACACAATGGGTGCGCTTCTCAAATGCTTCGCCCGGCTCATTAAAGCCGATGTGCCCATTGTGGCCGATTCCAAGCAGTTGGAGGTCGATGCCGCCACACGCTTGAATCAGCGTGTCGTAGCGCCGGCACTCCTCCTGCGGGTCGGGTGCCATACCGTCCGGAATGTGAATATTCTGCGGGCAGACATTGACATGATCGAAGAAATACTGATGCATAAAATAGCTGTAGCTCTGGGGGTCGCTTTGGGGCAGGCCCCTGTATTCATCCAAATTGATGGAGGTAACTTTTCTGAAGTCAACATCGCCCTTCCGATACCATTCGATCAGCTGACGATAGGCTCCAATAGGACTGGAGCCGGTTGCAAGTCCCAAAACCGAATTGGGCTTGATGATCACCTGTGCTGAAATAATATTCGCCGCTTTTCTGCTCATGTCGGCGTAATCCTTCGCTTTATAGATTCTCAATGAAATCCCCCTCTTGTGCCAGATCAAAATGTTCTGAAATCGCGGGCAGATACCTGCCCGCGATTTCAATGCGGAAGCTTATCTTACGGTATACTGGTCAACAAGCCTTTTCAGTTCATCCGCGACAAACTGTACCTGTGTGCCCACAACTACCTGCACACTGTTTTTGCTCGGACGGATGATGCCCGCTACCCCTGCGGATTTGATCTTCTTTTCGTTGACCTGCGTGTAATCTTTGATTTCGAGGCGGAGCCGGGTTACACAGCTGTCAATGCTTGTAAGATTGTCAATACCGCCCAGTCCCTCCAGAATCGTCTGCGCGATTGCTGTAAAGTTATTGCTGGCGAGTTTTATATTCATTTCGTCTTCCTCATCATCCTCACGGCCGATCGTTTTCAGATCCATCCTGACAATCAGGAAGCGGAATACGACATAGTAGATTACGCCGAACACCAGACCGATTGGAATGAGCAGCCAGGGATTTACCGCCATCGGTGCCTTGAAGCTCAGCAGCCAGTCAACAAATCCGGCGCTGAAGTTAAAGCCCGCACGGATAGGCAGCAGCGCGACGATAAACGCGGAAATACCGGTCAGCAGCGCATGAACAACGTACAGAGCCGGCGCGAGGAACATGAACGAGAATTCCAGCGGCTCGGTAACGCCGGTAAAGAAGGAGCAGAGCGCCGCGGCGCCCAGCAAACCGGCAGCAATCTTTCTCTTTTTGGTCTTTGCGGTATGGTACATTGCAAGAGCCGCGCCCGGAAGACCAAACATCATAACAGGGAAGAAGCCCGCCATGTACATGCCAGTCTGTCCCAAAACGCCGGAACCATCCCAGAATTTGGTCAGGTCGCTGATGCCCGCGACGTCAAACCAGAATACCGAGTTGAGCGCATGGTGCAGGCCCACAGGAATCAGCAGCCGGTTGAAGAACGCGTAAATACCCGCTCCAAGAGCGCCGGTGCTGACGATGCTTTCGCCGAAGATGACCAGCCCCGTATAGATTACCGGCCAGATAAAGAACAGAACCAGCGAAACCACAAGCGTGATCAGAACCGTTACAATTGCAACACTTCGCTTTCCGCTGAAGAAAGCCAGAGCATCGGGCAGTTTGGTGTGTTTAAACCGATTGTAGCAAATTGCGCCAATCAGACCGGTGAGGATACCGATAAACTGATTGTTGATTTTTCCAAACGCCGCGTTTGCCTCGGCGCCGGTAAACATCTCGATGGTAGCCGGATTTAACATTGTCTGAATGGACAGCCACGAAACCAGACCGGCCAGAGCGGCTGTCCCGTCGTTATCATCCGCCATGCCGACCGCTACACCAATCGCAAACAGAATTGCCATGTTGTCAATCAGGACTGCGCCAGCTTTGATTAGAAACGCCGCTATGATGTTGTTGGCTCCCCAGCCGGTAGGGTCGATCCAGTAGCCGATGCCCATGAGTATGCCGGCGACAGGCAGGCAGGCGACTGGAAGCATCAGGGATTTGCCGAGCTTTTGCAGGTGCTTCATCATACGATTTTCCTCCTCTTTTTCTTGTGCGGCAACCTCATACCGCACGGTTTATAAAACCCGCCGAATGGTCGGGTTTGATACGGAATTACAGGGATTCTTTCAGATATGCCGAAAACGCGGCGGCCGCCGCCGCTTCATCAGTGCCCTCAAAGGTGACCTTCAACTGGTCGCCCTGATGCACGCCCAGTCCCATGAGTGCCATGATACGCCGCGCATCCACCGTTTTGGAGGCAGTGGTGAACTTAATATCGCTGGAATACTGCGACGCGAGCTTTACAATCTGCCCCGCCGGCCTGGCATGAATCCCCAGCTTATCCTGGATAATGTGCAGAACTGTTTTCATTCGGTTTCGCCTCCTTTTGAAATCAGGTCCATTGTGCTTTCCCTGACCGTTTTTCTCAACTCCAGCAGATATGCCGGAGAAACAGACAGTTCCGTATATCCCATACGCAGCAGGGTCTCGGTGAAGCGCGTATCCGCCGCCAGCTCCCCGCAGATTCCTGCCCAGATACCCGCCCCGCGTGCGCTTTGTGCGACAAGCGACAACATTTTCAGCACCGCAGGATGAGCGGCGTCGTAAAGTTTTTCCACCTTTGGGTTCTGGCGGTCAGCCGCCAGTGTGTACTGCGTAAGGTCGTTGGTACCGACACTGAAAAAGTCCACCTCATATGCGAGTTCCTCGCTGAGCATGACCGCGGCGGGCGTCTCAATCATAATTCCGACTTCCACATTACCGGCCAGAACCCCCTGCTCCGCGAGTTCATGCAGAACCTGCCGCAGCATCTCTCTGCACCGCCTTACCTCATCCACTGAAATAATCATTGGGAACATCACAGCGGCGGTACCGAATGCGGCCGCCCGACAGATCGCCCTCAACTGGGTCTTAAACAATCCGGTATAGTCGAGAGAAACGCGAACGCCCCGAAATCCGAGCGCCGGATTTTCCTCCGGTGCAAAGCCCAAATAATCTGCCTTTTTATCCGCGCCGATGTCCATCGTCCTGATGATGACTCGTCTGCCGCCCATTGCCTCGAGCACCTCGCGGTAAGCGGCAAACTGCTCTTCCTCGGAGGGGCAGGCCGTTCTGCCCAGAAAGAGGAACTCGCTGCGGAAAAGGCCGATCCCCTCCGCGTCGTTCGCCAAAGCAATTTGTACGTCGTCGACGCTTCCGATATTCGCGTACAGCTCTATTTTTTTGCCGTCCGCGGTGACGCTTTCCATCCCCCGCAGTTCTTCCAGGCCGTACCGCCTGCCGGCCGCGTCAAGCTTCTTCTGCCGCATCCGGTCAAATGTCTGCTCATCCGGGTCTATGTAAAACTGCCCGTCACAGCCGTCGACGATCATCATTCGCCCATCGAGCGGCTGTCCGTCCGGCAGTTTTGCCTGTACAAGCGTGGGAATTCCCAGCGTACGTGCCAGAATCGCCGCGTGGGAATGGCTGGAACCGAGCCGTGTCACAATCCCCAGCACCCTGCTTTTATCCAGCTGAACCGTTTCACTGGGAGTAATGTCATCCGCAGCCACGATACAGGGCTCTGTCAGCTGGAAATCAGCGGCTGTCCCGCCGTTTAGAATATGCAGCAGCCGGTTCGCCGCATCCAGAATGTCAGCGGAACGCGCCTGCATGTAGGCATCCTCCATGTTGCCGAAAAATTCCGCAAACTGTTGTCCGGCCCTGTCAACCGCCTGTTCGGCGCTGCTTCCGGCCTCAAGTCTCGAAATAACCGCATCATTGAAATCCGGATCGTCCAGCATCATCCGCTGAACATCGATGATCATCGCTTCCTGCTCGCCGACTTCCGAGCGTACCTTTTCGAACAAGGCCGACAGCTGCTCGTCCGCCGCTTTTCTAGCCGCTGAAAACCGTGCTTTCTCCGATTCCATGTCCGGAAGGGAAAGATTCTGCTCCGTCTTGAAAGCGTGTTTTCGTAAATAAAAAATTTTGCCCTCGGCAATACCGGAAAATACCGGCAGGCCCTTTCCTGTTATCATTCACCGTACCCCTTTATGTTGCTCTTGCGCGCAGATTATTTCATGAGGCGCATGAGAAGATCCAGCTCTTTGATCGGGCCGCCATGGAACAGTTCAATGGACGCATACTCATTGGAATTCAAAACCACAACGGGCGTAATGGTATCATAGCCGGCTTTCCGGATCGCATCCAAATCGAATTCCAGCAGCAGATCCCCCCTTTTGACCCGGTCACCGACCTTGACATGCGCGGTGAAAAACTGCCCTTCCAGTTGAATGGTGTCCAGTCCGACATGCACCAAAATCTCCGCGCCCTTGTCGGTCAAAAGACTGACTGCATGGCTGCTTTCGATCAGGACCGTCACCGTTCCGTCAGCCGGAGCGACCACCCGCCCTTTTAAAGGCTTAATCGCGATTCCTTTCCCAAGAATCTCCTCGCCGAAGGTGGGGTCACTGACGTCCGTAATCGGAACGGCTTCCCCCTCAACAGGGTCGCAGATCTTCTCTTGTTTGGGATTTGCAAATATTTTTTTGAGTGTTTGAAACATGGTATAACCTGCCCTTTTGATTGTTTATTCTTTCTCCTGCTCCTCAGTCCTGATTCTTCTGATATGCAGGGCCAGATAGGCTTTTTCCTCATCGGAAATGCGGTGGCTGTACCGCTGTTCGATGAGATCGGCAATTTTTTCGCTGTGGCGGAACTCCTCCGGGTATTGGCTCGAAGTGATCCTTACCAGATCAGGGTCATGCACTTTGAGCGTTTCGGACTTGAGCACCCTCTGCGCCAAAAATTTCAAATGGATTACAAACCGCTCACAGCTGGAGGACTGCTCGTTCAGCACCACACCGAGCGTACCCTTGACAAGCTCCAGGATTGTTTGAATCAACCGGGTAATATGGATTGTCTCGCTAATGGAGGCGTCATATTCCGCATTGACAATGTGCAGCGCGATGGATGCCGCCTCATCGTCGGGAAAACGGATTCCCAACTCTTTTTCCATCAGGTCCAGTGAATATTCGCCAATCAGATACTCCGGATGATAAAATCTGCGCACCTCCATCAGAAGTGCATTGTGAAACTCCATTCCATGCTGATACCGGTATACCGCAAAACTGATGTGGTCGGTCAGCGTTATGTAGATGCTCTGATTCAGACGTTTGTCCAGGCTGTTTTTCGCATAGGTGATAATGCTGTCGGAAACCCGCACATGCTCCATCGGCAGGCTGGCGAACAAAGTTTTAAGCCGGTCCGTTTCATCCTGATTGTCCATGCGGAAAATCTTTTCAATCTGCTCCCGGGGAATTTCTCCGCCGCCCTTGGCCCGATAACCGATTCCTTTCCCCATTACGACAATTTCCCGTCCGTCTTCGTCGTATGCGCTGATAATGTTATTGTTGATCGGTTTGAGAATTTTCATAGGCGTCCCAGCTCACCTCCTTAAAAAACAAAAAGACCAAATTTCACAGAGATACACATCCCTGCAAAATTTGGTCTTGCCTGACTTAACAGTAACAACCCAACATCTATTGTCTTAACTATAGCATCGGACTTATATGATGTCAATATAAAATTTGTTTTTTGCGTATGAATTTCATACATTAATTATATATAGAACGTTATGAATTTATGGACGGCCGAATCGTTCCCTGTTGTCTGAGCCGCACAGCAACAGCTTCAGCTCAAACACGGCGCCACAGGAACCGTTAAATGCCCGGATGCTTCCGCCCATATATTCGGCGGAGGATTTGGCAATTGCCAGCCCCAGCCCAAAATTCCCGTCTTTTCCTTTATAAAAACGCTCAAACAGATGCGCCGCATCTTCCGGGGCAAACCCCGGCCCGTCGTCTTCCACGGTAATCACAGCAAAGCGTCCCTCTTTTTTCACGTCAACCCCGACAGTTGTTTTCGCATAGCGGATGCAGTTGGAGACAAGGTTGAGGAAGACCTTTCCAAGCAGCTCGCCGTCCGCCTGTGCACAAATCGCGGGGCGTTCCTTCAGAGACAGCGTGATTCCGCGGCCAATCGCCAGTCCCTCAATCTTTTTTAAATAGCCGCTTAAGAAGTCGGAAAGCTGAACAGGCTGCAGGTCCAGAGTCTGTTTTGCGCTGTCCAGACGGGACAGCGTCAGCAAGCCGTCAACCAATTCCGTCAAGCGGGCGCTTTCCGATACGATTACCCCTGCCGCTTCCTGATGATTGCTGAAAACACCGCATTGGATTCCTTCCGCATATCCCCGGATGGACATCAAAGGGGTCCTCAGCTCGTGTGAAGCATTCTGGAAGAAGGTTTTTTGCGCCGTGTCATAATTACTCAATTGCTGCGACATCTGGTTCATTGCAAGGTTCAGCGCATCAATTTCTTTCAGGCTGCTTTTTTCTTCCGACAAGCGAAAATCGCCGGCGCCGATCTGTGCCGCATGGTTGCAGAGCCGCCTGATCGGCCGGGAAATGCTCCCCGCTACCAGCCACATGGCAAGCAGCGACAGCGCCGCGAGAAACGCGGTAATCAGCAGCACCAGCTTTGCGACGCCACTGAGCAGGGAGTCTGTATTATTCACCGGAGTATAAGCGATCAGATAATTTGCCCGGGCCCTCGCGTTGTCCATCTGCTGGAAATATGCAATATACTGCCGATCGTCCAGCGTAAGGCGCTCGGTGTGTTTTTCCGATACAATCTGTCCGCCGTCCGCCAACTGCGCCGCATAATGGGCGTACAGACTTTCGGTACCCGGCTGGCTATCAAATTCTTTTGGATAAACCGGCTCAAATTTTGCGTTTAAAATGATCAGATAGGTGTCGTTTTTTTCCTTGCGCAGCAGGGTCTTCATTTGGTCGAGAAACTCTTTCGCCTGCGCGATTTCTTCGCGCCTTTGCTCTCTGCGCGTCACGGCGTCTGTACCCGCCGGCGCCTGAAAGATCTGGTCCGCAAGGGGCTGGACGGTCTGCAGCATTTTTTTCAGATCCGCTTCCGCCAACCCCTGCACATAGGCCTTTGCCGTTACATCAAAAACCAGATACGCAGCCAGCGGGAAAAGCAGCAGCAGGAGTAGCACCGGGAGGAAAATCCGGCTTTTGATGCTCATCTTTCTCATCTGTCTCCCCCCCCCCGCTAAGCCGGAAGCCAAAACCCCATACCGTTTCGATCTGAACAGAGCTGTCCTGCTCTTTCAGTTTTCTGCGCAGCCTTTTTACCAGATCGTCCGCAACGCGGGTATCCGCGTCAAAGTCAAACTGCCACAGGACTTTCAGAAGTTCCGACTTGCTTACCGCGCGTTCCCTGTTTTTGATCAGGTAAGTCAAAAAATCGAATTCGGTAGGCGTTGCCAAAAACAGATCGTTCCCTCTCCTTGCGATGCGTTTCTGGAGCGACAGTTCAAGGTCGCCGTAATGCAAAATTTCCGGATTGGCGGCAGAAGTTTTGCTCATTTCCATACGCCGAAACAGCGCTTTTACGCGCGCCACCAGTTCCAGCGGCGAAAAAGGTTTCACCAGATAATCGTCGCTGCCCAGATTAATACCGGTAATCCGGTCCAGCTCACTGTCTTTGGCGGAAACGATCATTAGTGGGATGTCGCTTTTCTGCCGGATCATCGCGCACAGGCTCAATCCGTCAATGCCCGGCATCATAATATCCAAAATAATCAGGTCGGGCGGATTTTCTGTAAAAGCGGAAAAAAGGTTGGTTCCGTCCGCGAAACAGGTTGTTTCGTAGCCCTCTTTCGACAGGAAGGTCTGGATCAGCAGCCGGATATTCTTTTCATCATCTGCTATATAAATTCGCTTGGACATCCCGGTTCTCCTTTTATCTTAATAGACTCACTATAGCATCCGGCAGTCCTCCCGTAAATACTTGCCGCAAAATTGCCGCATTTTTGCCGTTTTATGATTCCATGACTGGTGTTAAAATAAAATTGTTCCATGTAATGCAGGACAGGGTTTGTATTTGGAGAGTGCAAATTCTGTCCTGCACATGAACATTTTATAGATGATTTTAAATTTAACCACACAATTGCCGCATTTTTGCCGTGGATTTAACCCTGCCGCAGATGCTATGCTGAATGCAAGGGAAACAGGAGCCTTTTGAGCAGCCGTTTCCCAATTTAAAGTAACAGGAGCGTTATCATGAAAAAAACATTGTCCGTCTTATGTGCCGCCGCAATCCTTTGCGGCATGTCTCTGCCCGCTTTTGCCGCAGATTCCGACAAAGAAGCCAGGCAGGCATTCCGGGAATCTATTGCCGCGCAAAAACAGCAAATCAAAGATAACCGCGCCGGGCTGAAAGCACTTTCGGAATCCAACAAAGAACTCCGCGCCGCAATCAAAGAAATCATCAGGGCCAGCAAATCCGGAGAAACCCCGAATCTTACCGAAGAGCAGCTGCAGCAGGTTCAGGCTCTGCGGCAGGAAATCAAAGATGTCCGCGCCTCCTATGGGGACACAAAGGGGATGATCAAAGAGATCCTGACGGCGAATAAGGAGAATATCAAAGATATGGACTATGACGCCACAATCGCCGCGCTTGAAGAGGCAGCCAACATTCAGGATACGCGTTTGGATAAAAAGACCGATGTTCAGAACTTACTGGACGAGATCAGCGATATTTTGAATTAACCTCAACGCCATTGATCTCATTACGCCAAAACGCCGCCAGGCAATTGGCGGCGTTTTGGCAGGAGGGAAATGAGAAAAAGCAATTTTCGACAATATTCGGTTCTTAATTACTATATCGGCTAAAAATCGAATTATCAAAGAGTTTAATTAAAATTTTTTAGAAGATCTCCGTGCCAATGATCATTGGCACGGAGATCTTTCTATCGTTTCCAACCACCGGGGTGGGGCAGAGGGTTCCTATTTCCCGAAGAACAGCTCCAGATCGTCCTCAACGGAACCGATGCCGGCGATGCCGAAGTTTTCCACCAGTACCTTTGCAACATTGGGAGAAAGGAACGCGGGAAGAGTGGGGCCAAGGTGGATGTTCTTAACACCGAGATACAACAGGGCCAGCAGGACAATCACAGCTTTCTGCTCATACCAGGCAATATTGTAGATAATCGGCAGGTCGTTGATATCGTCCAGACCGAATACCTCTTTCAGCTTGAGGGCGATCACAGCGAGAGAGTAAGAGTCGTTGCACTGCCCGGCGTCCAGCACGCGGGGGATACCGCCGATGTCGCCCAGATTCAGCTTGTTATACTTATATTTTGCGCAGCCGGCGGTCAGGATCACCGCGTCATTGGGCAGGGCCTTTGCAAAATCAGTGTAATAGTTTCTGGATTTGGCTCTGCCGTCGCAGCCCGCCATGACAACAAACCTTTTAATCGCGCCGGTTTTAACCGCATCGACAACCTTATCCGCCAGAGCAAGCACCTGGTTGTGGGCGAATCCGCCGACGATCTCGCCGGTTTCCAGCTCGGTCGGGGACGCGCACTTCTTTGCGTGTTCAATGATGGCGGAGAAGTCCTTTTCCTCGCCGATTTCGCCCGGAATGTGCTTACAGCCCGGGAATCCGGCGGCACCGGTGGTGTACAGCCGGTCTTTATAACTGTCCTTCGGGGGAACAATGCAGTTGGTCGTCATCAGAATCGGGCCGTTGAAGCTTTCAAATTCTTCTTTCTGCTTCCACCACGCGTTTCCGTAGTTGCCGACAAAATGCGGATATTTCTTGAAAGCCGGATAGTAGTGGGCAGGCAGCATTTCGGAATGCGTATAAACATCCACGCCGGTGCCTTCCGTCTGTTTGAGCAGCATCTCCATATCGCGCAGGTCGTGTCCGGAGATCAGGATGCCCGGATTTTTCCCGACGCCAAGGCTCACTTTGGTGATTTCGGGATTGCCGTAGGCGGTGGTGTTTGCCTTATCAAGCATCGCCATGCCGTCCACACCGTATTTTCCGGTTTCCAGCGTCAGGGCAACCAGCTCGCTGACACCCAGCGTGTCATCCAGCGTCTTCGCCAGCGCGCTCTGCAGGAACGCGTCAACCTCCTCGTTATCTTCCAGCAAAACGTTTGCGTGCTTGCTGTAAGCGGAAAGCCCTTTCAGGCCGTAAGTAATCAGTTCACGCAGACTGCGGATGTCCTCGTTTTGCGTGGAAAGCACACCGACTTTTGCCGCTTTGCCGGCAAATTCTTCGCGGGAGGCTTCCCAGACAGCCGCGTCGGGCAGATTCTCGGCGCTGCCGAGCTGTACGAGCAGTTCCTTTTTGCGTTCCAAGGTATTTACAATGCGGGCAACGATTGCATCCTCATCAAAGTTTGCGTTGGTAATCGTGGTAAAGAGGTTCAGCGTTACCAGATGGTTGACCTCGCGGCTGACCGGTTTGCCCTGTGCGCGCAGACGGGTCGTGACAGCAGAAATTCCCTTGGTCACATAAACCAGCAGATCCTGCATGGCAGCGACTTCCGGTTTCTTTCCGCAGACACCCACCTGTGTACAGCCGGTACATCCGGCGGTTTCCTGGCACTGATAGCAGAACATTTTGTTTTCCATGTTTGATTCCTCCTGATCTGTTTTTATGAAATGACTGCCGGGCATCTGCTCCGGCAGATTGCTTCGATAGCCTTATCTTATCAGGAGAAACAAAAAAATTCCGTAACCAATGTTACGGAATTCATCTTTTTATAAATTTCTTTGCAGTTGTTCAAAATCCAGAACCCGGATTCGCTTCCCGTCGATTTTCAACAGCCCGTCCGTCTGCATTTTCATCAGTTCTCTGGACAGCGAAGGCCGGGCGGTGTTCAAAAAGTCCGCCAGTTCCTCCCGGTTCATGTGCAGAGCTACGGTTCCGTCCGCAGAAGCATTCTGCAGCAGGATTTTCGAAATTTTCTGGCGCAGGGTGGGGCTGGCCATAATCTGCAGCTTCTGATTGAGGTAGTACGCTTTCTGCGCAAGGACCGACAGCATGTTGGAAATCAGCAGCGTATGGTAATCGCAGTTTTTGCCGCAGCTGTGAAAAAGATATTCCCTGGGCATCTGCAAAACCTTTGACGGACTGACAGCGACAGCATAATTGTCGTATTCCTGCTTATTCAGGAACAGGAACACCTCCCCGAACAGTTCGCCGGGCTGGCTGATGGTCGTAATCCTGTTTCTCTGGCCCGACGCGGTGTCCCGGCAGATGGCGACCGACCCCTCCACTAAAATAAACAGTTTTTGAGGCTTATCCTGCTGAAAAAAGATCGGCTGGTCTTTTTCATAGGCCACCAGTTCAGAACGGCTGCACGCCAGGCAATGGCCGATATCATCGGCAGTCATTTGGGCAAACAAGGGGCACCTGCTTAATTTTGAAATCATGGTTCACCTCATGACAATCACAATCCTGCCGATAACCGTTCAGCCGACTACCTGCAAATCCTTTGAATAACGGTTGAGCACCTCGCAGCCGTCTTCTGTTACCAGCACAAGGTCTTCAATTCTGACACCGAACTCACCCGGCAGATAAATCCCGGGTTCCACGGAAAAGACCATCCCTGCCTCAAGCGGGGTATTCGAGGCACTGCTCACATCGGGCGGTTCATGGCAGTCCAGCCCGATTCCATGCCCCAGCCGGTGGGTGAAATAGGGGCCGTAGCCGCCCTGCGCAATGATCTCCCGCGCTGTTTGGTCGATTTCGAAAAGCAGCATCCCCGGCTTGATTCTGGAAATCGCCGTCTCGTTGGCGCGTTTCACCAGTTCATAGACTTCGCGTTGTTTTTCGGAAACGGTCTGGTAGAAAACCGTACGGGTCATATCGCACCAGTAGCGGCCGATAGGGGTAAAGATATCGAAAATGACACTGTCTCCCGGCTTCAGAACCGTATTGCCCGCGTTGTGGTGGGGATCGGCACAGTTTGCACCGAAGCAGACGAGCTGCGTTCCCTCACAGTCCGCGCCGTTTTGGAGAAACAGTTTATTAACCTGTCCGGCAAGTTCATTTTCCGTGATTCCATCCCTGATCATTCCGATAACCGACCCGACAACCAGATCATTGACACGGGAACTTGCCCGCATACGCTCCTGCTCGTCCGCATCCTTACGTTTGCGCGCAAGGTCAACCGGAGCAGAACCCGGCACAGGCACAATATCCCCGCGCAGCCCCATCAGGCCGATCAGAAATTTGCTGAACCAGAACTTGTCGATTCCCAGTTTTCCGGGTTTTATCGCCTTTGCAAGCGCCTCTACCGGGTTGTCGGAGTCTGTATGGCAGACAAGGGGCAGTTCCGGCGTATCCGAAAGCCCGAAGATCGCATTTGCGAACAGAACCGCTTTCCCTGACGCGTCGAGATACAGTGCGAGCATGCGCTCATGCGGCTCCACCCAGCAACCGGTCAGGTAATAGACAGAAGCCGTTGAGGAAACGATAATCTGCTCCAGACCCTCTTGTTTCATATACGCTGTGACACGGCTCAGCCGCTGTTGATTCATAAAGCCATCTCCCGCTATTTCATCAGAACACAGACCAGCCTGCATGGTTTATCTGTGCGGTTTTCACACCAGTGCGCTTCCCCTCTGGGAATCAGCGTGGCGTCCCCCTTGCGGCAGATTCCCTGAAAACCGCCGCTTTCGGTATAGACCTCTCCTTCCAGAAAGAACGAATATTCGTCCTCCTGATGCGCCCCCGTCCCGCTGACAGGCACGCGGTTGCCGGGGAGCAGCGTAATATAGCTGATTTTTACATCGCTGTAGCTGCCGGAAACGCGGAACAGCTGCTGCATCTCATACAGCGGAAGTCCGGTTACGGGGATCTGATCAAGACTGATTTTTTCCATGATTGACTGTCTCCTTTTTTCTTAGACCCGTTTGCGCATTCTGGGGTCGAGGTAATCCCTGAGCCCGTCGCCGATAAAGTTGGCGCCGATGGCGACGCTGAAAATCGCCAGCCCGGGGAAGGTGGAAATCCACCAGTAGTTAAAGGTCAGGACACCGTCGCTCACCATCGCGCCCCATTCCGCCATCGGCGGCTGGACGCCGAGCCCCAGAAAGGACAGCCCGGAAAACATCAGGATCGCGTTGCCGAGGTCGAGCGTGGACATGACCGCCATCGAGCCGATGCTGTTTGGCAGAATTTCTTTATAAAGAATCCGCAGATGCGACGCGCCGAGAATCCGCTCCGCGGTAACATAATCGTTTTCCTTCACCGAGATGACAATGCTCCTTGTCAGCCTCGCATAGTTGGGCCACCAGATGATAGCCATTGCAAAAATCGAGTTGCTGATATTGGGTCCCAGAGCAGCCGCAATCACCATTGCGAGAATGAGCGGCGGAAAGGACTGTACCATTTCGCTGAAACGCATCATGACGTCGTCCGCGATTCCGCCCAGATAGCCTGAAATGCCGCCGAACAGGATTCCGACTCCGAATGAAATCATTACCGTGACAATGCCGGCTGTAATAGAAATCCTGCTTCCGTAAAGCACGCGGCTGAACACATCCCGGCCGAGGCTGTCCGTCCCGAACAGGTGTTCCATGTCCGGCGGCTGAAACCGGTTCGCAATATTCTGATCGGTGATGGGATGGTAGGGGGCAAGCACCGGGGCAAAAATTGCCACCAGAATCCATGCGGCGCAGATGACGATGCCGAGCTTGAACATGAAGTTTTTCTGTTTAAATAGTTGTTTTAGCGTATTCATCCTGTGTTTTCCCTCCTACTGATATCGGATTCTCGGATCAATGACACCATAAAGAATGTCAATCAGCAGATTGATCACAACATAGGTGACCGCAATCAGCAGGGAAACGCCGCAGATCGCGGGAAAGTCCAGTGTGGTGGCCGACAGGTAGGCATACTGACCAATGCCGGGCCACGAAAAGATTTTTTCCACAAACACCATACCGCCGAGCAGGTTGCAGAACCCCATACCGCTGACAGTAATCACCGGAATGAGCGCGTTGTTGAGCGCATGTGCGATGACGACCCTGCTTTCGCGCATCCCCTTGGAGCGCGCGGTCCGTATGTAGTCCATCGACATTGCTTCCAGCAGGTTGGAGCGGGTCTGGCGCGTAATCAGGCCCATGGTAAAAAATCCGAGGACAATCGCGGGAAGAACAAGATGCGCCATCGAATCGGCAAGCATTCCCCAGTCTCCCCACGAGATAGCGTCAATGACATATAAACCGGTTCCCCCTGTCGGGTTAAAAACGCGCGGGTCGATGCGCCCGCCGCTGGGGAACCATTTCAGTTTCCCGCAGAAGACCGACATGACCAGCAGCGCGAACCAGAAACTCGGCAGGGAGACTCCGCTTACGGAAATCGCACGCAGAATCTGATCAGCCGGCTTATTCTGGAAGATCGCGGACAGAATGCCGAAGCTTACGCCCAGCAGGATGGCGATGATCATAGCGAAGACCGACAGTTCCACCGTGGCGGGAAAATACTGCATCAAATCCTGAAGCACCGGTCTTCCGGTCCGGATGGAAGTGCCGAAATCGCCGTGCAACATATTGGAAACATAAACGATATACTGCTCATATAATGGCTTGTCAAGCCCCCATTTTGCTTCATATGCCGCAACGATTTCTGGGTCGTTCAGGGCGGTCTGGCTGAGGTTGGCCGCGACAGGATTGCTGGGCACCATATGCGAAATCAGAAAAACCATGACAGAAACCCCAAGCAGCAAAACGGCCATCAGGAGCAGACGTCTGATGATATACCGGAACAAGCGGGCACTTCCTTTCTGTTTGATGAAAGTAAATCTGATGCCATGCGGGAAAGCGCGCCTGCGCAGGTTCCCGCACGGCATCAGGGACAGGTTCAGATGATTTGCGCCTGAAAAGCGGCTGTTTACTTCGCCGTCAGGTCACAAAGCTGAATTTTGCACAGGTCGTTATAGGTTACGTTGTCAAGGGTATTCGAGTTATACGCGAAGGTCTTGGGATGCTGCAGCAGGAACGCAAACGGGTTGTCCTGGTCAAACAGCTTCTGAAGCTCCTCGGAATATTGGGCACGCTTGTCGGGGTCGGTTTCGGTCTGAATCTTGTTCGCCAGATTCCAAAGCGGCTGATTCTCGGCGGTCAGCTCCCACTTTGTGCGGTTGCCGTAGGCGGTTCCGTCTTCGCCGGTTCCCGGCAGGAACGCAAACTGGTTGTTGATGTCGTAATAGTCGGGCGACCAGAACATCACATAGAGCGGCATAGAAGCATCGCGCATCTTTTCATACACGAGGGTTGCCTCAAGGGTTTCGATATTCACGTTGATGTTGATCTCCGCAAGATCCTGCTTCACCTTCTGCGCAATGGTGGACCATTCCAGACCTTCGGAATTGTTGTTCGCGCAGGTGAGCGTGATGTCAAAGCCGTCGGCATAGCCGGCCTCCGCCATCAAAGCCTTCGCTTTTTCGAGATCGCGGCTGCCGGAATCGCGGGTCAGCGCTCCGGAGAAGCCGTCCTGAACAAAGTTCAGCGGGATGGTGCAGCCTTCGCCGCCCAGTGTCAGATAGCCCTCATAATCCAGCGCATAGCGGACGGCTTCCTGCACCTTGGGATTGGACATTTCGGGAGAAAGGGACTGGTCGCGGCTCATGACCAGGAAGGTCATCAGGGCGGTGGCACCGTTTGAAATGGTAATGCCTTCCTTACCCTCAAGCTGTTTGGCTGTTTCGGAGTTGAGTCCGAGCGCGATATCAATTTCACCATTCTGCAGAGCGGTAATCTGCGCGTCCACGCTGGGCATTTCTTTCAGGATGATGGTGTCAATGTTGCTTGCTGTGCCCCAATAGTTGGAGTTTTTCTCCAGAACAAGCTGCTCCTTGGGCGTCCAGCTCTTGATCACATACGGGCCGGAGCCTGCGGAGGTCGTGTCGAGCCATGTTTTGGCGGTGTCGCTGCCGGAATCGGAGCCTCCGTGCTGCTTGACCACTTCGCTGTCAAGGATGCAGAACGCGTTGGAGGTCAACTTCACGAGGAACGACGCGTCCGGCTCCGCGAGGGTAAACACGACCGTGTAGTCATCGGGCGCTTCCACCTTGCTCACGTTCTTGACGTTTGAATAGGCGTTGCTGTCCTTCATATTCAGCACACGGTTGACGCTCCAGGCGACATCCTTGGAGGTCAGCTTGTTCCCGCTTGCGAAAACCACGTCGTCGCGCAGCTTGAAGGTATAAACGGTTTTGGTGTCGTCAATCGTGACCTCGGTTGCAACCGACGGCTCCGGGGTTCCCATCGTGCCGGACTTCACGCGGTAGAGCATGTCATAAGCCGCGTAGGAAATCATGTTCGCGTACGGCTCATACATGTTGCCCGGGTCAAGCGTAATCAGGTCGGACTGCGCGCCGATCACGACGGTCTTGGGCTGCGCCGTTTGCGAATCGGATCCTGATGCTCCCGCTTCCGGCTGGGATGTCACACGCCCGCTGCTCCCGCTGGCGCAGGCAGTCGTTAAAAGAAGGGTACATGTCACTAAAACTGCAAGTATTCTTTTCATCTTATTCCTCCTATATCATAAAGGATGGCTTCCTTTATTGATCCTGTTTTAATAAAGATGGCAGGCCGCAAAGTGGCCGGGTTCCAGCTCTTTTAAGACCGGCCTTTCCTGCCTGCACCGCTCGGTGGCATTGGGACAGCGCGTGTGGAACGCGCACCCGAGCGGCGGATTGATCGGGCTTGGCAGATCGCCCGACAGCACGATCCGTTCGGGTCCCGCTTCGCCGCTGCCGTCATGAATCAGCGGAATGGCTGAAATCAGCGCCTTGGTATACGGGTGCTTCGCATACTGGTAGATGCGTTCCGCCGGGGCAAGCTCCACGATTTTTCCGAGATACATCACGCCAATGCGCTGACAGCAGTGCTTCACCACGCTGAGATTGTGCGAGATGAACAGATAGGTCAAATCGAGCTGCTTTTGCAGGTCCTCCAGCAGGTTAATGACCTGTGCCTGAATCGACACGTCCAGCGCCGAGACCGGCTCATCGCAGATAATCAGTTTGGGCTGCAGGGCGAGCGCCCGCGCAATCCCGACCCGCTGCTTCTGCCCGCCGGACATTTCGTGCGGATAGCGGTCCAGATAGGTCTGGGAAAGCCCGACCATGTCGCACAGCTCCAGCACCTTTTGGCGGCGCTCCTCTTTTGTGTACAGGTTATGTATGATGAACGGCTCCAGAAGGATGTCCATGATTTTGCGCCGCGGGTTGAGGCACGAGGACGGGTCCTGAAAAATCATCTGGGACTTGCACCGGAAGTTCTTCAATTCTTTGCCCTTAAGCCCCGAAATGTCGGCACCGTCAAAACTGATTTTTCCGGCTGTCAGCGGGTAAAGCCTCAGAAACATCTTCCCGAGGGTGGATTTCCCGCAGCCGGATTCTCCGACAAGGCCGAAGGTTTCGCCTTTATAAATGGAAAGATCCACGCCGTCGACCGCATAAAGGGTCGCTTTGCGCCCCTTTTCTTTTTTCACGGTGAAATGCTGTTTTACACCCTCCGCTTTCAGCAGAACTTCATTCTCCATGTTGCTTTTCTCCTTGATCCTTGTCTTCAAACAGGAAACACCGCACACAGCGGCCGTCCGAAAGCGTTTTCAGCATCGGATGCTCCCGCCGGCAGCGTTCGGTAGCCTGTTTGCAGCGCGGATTGAACCGGCAGCCCTCCGGCATCTGACCGGCGTCGGGCACCATGCCCTCGATTGCCTCAAGCCTGCCGGCAGGCCCGGTAAGTCTGGGCAGCGCGTTGATCAGACCGGTTGTATAGGGGTGGAGCGGATCACGAAACAGCTGTTTCACCGGAGCGGTCTCCACAATCTCGCCCGTATACATGACGGCCACCCGGTCGCAGAAGTCAGATACGATTCCGAGGTCATGCGTAATCATAATGACACTCATATTCCGCTGTTTGCGGATGTCCTTCATCAGCTTGAGAATCTGCGCCTGGATGGTCACATCCAGCGCGGTGGTCGGCTCGTCGGCAATCAGCAGATCGGGATCGCACGCCAGCGCAATCGCAATCATAACGCGCTGGCGCATCCCGCCCGAAAGCTGGTGCGGGTATTCCTTCAGCCGCTGCGGAGCATCCGGGATGCCGCAAAGCTCCAGCAGCTGCAGCGCCTTTGCCTGCGCTTCTTTTTTAGTCATTTTGCTGTGGAGCAGAATCGATTCCGTAATCTGCCTCCCACAGGTATGTATCGGGTTTAAGGAAGTCATCGGCTCCTGAAAGATCATTGCAACCCGGTTCCCCCGGATCTGCTGCATTTCCTGTTCGCTGACGGAAAGCAGATCTTTCCCCTCAAAAAGGACTTCTCCCTGCGTCTGCGCACCGGCCGTCGGCAGCAGCCGCATCACGGAAAGGGAGGTTACGCTTTTCCCGCTGCCGGATTCTCCCACAATGCCCAAAACCTCGTTGCGGACAAGGGTGAACGAAAGATCTGAGATCACCCTGATCTGTCCGTCACCGTTAGAAAAATCTACATTCAGGTTGCGCACTTCCAACAGATTATCCAATGGTCTGCCCTCCAAAAATGAATCAAACTAAACACCATTCTGCAAAAAAAGCACCGATTTAATGTGATAAACCACGGCCTGTAAAAAATAAGGAGCTGCGTAGTGACATTGTCATCTTCCACAACCCCATAGTTGCATTTCTTATAGTATACTTTATTTTTTCTCTTTTTTCAAGGGGCAGATAAAAGAAGCCGCATTTTAACGGCACACAGCCGGCAGGATTCCAAAAGAAATCCTGCCGGCTGCTCCTCACTTTTCAAGCCATACTACCGGAGCAGCCATGCCACCAGCGGGATGGTGAACAGGCTGCAAAACACCGTGATAATGGCTGCCTGCGTTGCATAGTCCACCTCTGTGTTGCCGTTGTCCCGGCACATCAGGGAAAACATGCTGCTGGAAGGCAGACACGCGATCAGCGTCAGAGAGACGGCCGCGGGCGGATACACACCGAGCCATACGGCAACACGATATACCAGCAGCGGGCTGAGAATCATTTTAACCAGTACGACGCTCAGCGAAGGCCAACCCAGATAGAGACGGCGCAGGTCGCTTCGCGCAATGCTTGCGCCGATGCACAGCATTGCAAGCGGGTTGGAGCAGTTCCCGATGCCCGAAAGCGACTGCATCAACAGGTTGTCAGACGGAACACGCAAGACCATCAGCAGCAGGCCGATAAAAACGGCAATGGTCGCCGGCTGGATGAATTTCTGAAAACTCTGCCGGAAGGACGTACCGCTTCCTTTCCCAGATTCTCCGCGCGAGAGCACCAGCCCGATGGTCCACACGGTAAGGTTATCCACGATGGAGAAAATCCCAAACGCAGCGGTCCCGGTGCCGCCAAGCAGCGCGGACACAAGCGGAATTCCGAAAAACCCAAGGCTGCTGAATGACATAACGGCGATCTGGACATCCCGCTTATCTCCCAAAAATCCCATCAGCTTGGCGCTGAGCAGGCCGGCAGCCGCCAGAAAACCGAACAGCAGAACGCCTCCCGCCAGCATGGGGAGCAGCAGACGAAAATTCTCCTCCCCGCTGCCGCCCGCCATGGTGGAGATGAGGAGCGCCGGTATGACAACCCGCATCAGAATCGAATTGAGTTTGTCGTGCAGTTCATCTGTAAGCAGATGTATTTTGTTTGCCAGAAACCCGAACAAGATCAGAACCAGAAAGGTCTCAAGCTGTCTGATCAGGACCTGCATATCAATTTGCATAGCCTACTTCCTTTTTGCGGACGCGCCTATTTGTTGTAGCAGATATATTCGATACCCACCATCCGGCAGAACAGTTCCAGCACCTTTGCATAGCTCCCGTAAGCCATGTGCAGATGGTTGGAGTTGATGGTCTGGAAAAACTTCTCATAGTCCGCATCGGCGCGTACAAACGCGTGGGGATAACACCAGGTGGTTTTTTTCAGTTCTTCAAGGGGACGCATTTCAGTGACGCCCTCAAAGCATCCCAGCACATACTTGCCGTTGCTGCGGAACAGGCGGGCGACAGTCACCTTTCCGGGTTTGGCGATCATCTGGATGGAGGCGCCGCCCGCGAGGCCGAAAATATGGGGCAGCAGAGCAACCTTCTTTAAGGCGCTGCCGGAATCATCGGGGTCTGCGAAATAGGGGGCAACGCTGCCACAGTTGGCCAGGACGAACTCTTTTTCCTTGCCGTCAAAATATTTAATATCGAGCAGGCAGGATGGCTGGCCCTTTGCGCACAGGTTCAGAATGCGCATGGTCATGGCGCCGTCGCAGTCGCATTCGCACGAGGTGGGAATTGCCTGCTTGGGACCCTCCGCGTCATAGGTATTGTTGAGCAGGGCCACACCGAGGCATTGCAGGACAAAATGGTCGCTCATGTCCTGCTGGCATTTGATTCCCATAAAATCGTAATGTTTCTCAGCCGCCATATCCTTGAGCGCCAGATAGCTGCGCACCTGAAGTTCAAGGGTGTCCTTTGTGAAAAGGCCGCCGAACTCGATTGTGTGAATGTTGGCTTTGACCCAATCCAGATGCTGCTGCACCCTTGCGTCATCCAGTGTCTGCGCACGGTAGACAATTTCAAACTGGTCGCAGTGGTCAAATTCCGTGCCGAAAACGGCCTGCCACTGGCTCGGGTCAGCAACCGTGGTACCGATGCCGATGCTTCGCCCCCCAATCATGCCGTAGCTTGAGCGGCGGATACCGTCCACAAGCGAACAGGCCGCAACATAATCGTCCACTTGCTTTTGGATGGTATCGTCAAAGAACTCGCCCGAAACACGGATACAGCTTTTGCCGGTCTGGTCCAGCATACCGGCCACAGCCAGCAGTGTTACGAGGCTTGACGTATCGCGCTTTTTATTACCCAGCAGCAGAACCGGAAGTTCCGTGCAGTACGCAATGCGAAATGCAAGGCTGGGTGTTGCCCAGATCGGAACGTGCAGAATTACAGCGCTGATGCCGCGGCTGCGGATCTGGTCCGCGGCTATCTGGCATTCCTCGGTATCAAATACGATATCCGGCATAAACAGGTCGTATTTGCCGCCGAAGACCTCTTTTACCTTGGCAATTTCCGCCTCGGCAATCTGCGCGCGCTTTTGGTAAAATTCTCTGCGGGTATCACCCAGCGTGACAACCGCAACTTTTGTTTTTTCCATTCAATGAGTCTCCTTGTCTTAAAACCATGTGGGCTGCAGCAATTTTGGGATACCAAACGCAATATCCGGGAAGAACGCAATGATTGTGACCACAACCACGGACACCGCAATATAGGGGGCAACTGCCACAAATGCTTTATGTACAGGCATATTGCCAATTTTGCCGGCGATCAGCAGGCAGAGGCCGTAAGGCGGTGTAACCTGTCCCACAGCCAGCGTGATAACGATGATAAGGCCAAGCTGTACGGCGGAGATTCCGAAAGATGTTGCTACAGGCAGCAGCACCGGAACAAACAGGATCATGGCCGGGATTGCGTCCATAAACGTCCCAAGGAATAAATAGAAGAGAATAACCGCGATGAGGAAGGCAAATTTATTGTTGAGGTTGCTGGTGAAGAAACTGCCCACCATTTGATTGACATTGTAGTAGCTGAGCAGCTGTCCGAGCGCATTGGCGGTTGCCAAAGCAAACAGCGACGCGCCGCTGACTTTGAGCGTATCCAGGAGCAGCGGTTTGGCATCCTTCAGCGTAATGGTCTTAAACACAAATACACCAAGGATCAGCGCGTAGATACAGGCGACACAGGCGCTTTCCGTAGCGGTGCAGATACCCGCAGACACTCCACCGATGATGATAACCGGGGTAAGCAGGGCAGGAACACTTACCAGTGTCAGCCGCAGCATTTTTTTGAATGTCAGGCGTTCATGCTTGGGGTAGTGATATTTCTTATTGCCCATCCAGATGATAAACATCTGCCCCAGACCGATCAGGATACCCGGGACGATGCCGCCCAGAAACAGCGCGCCGATGGAAGCACCCGCCACGCTGGAATAAACGACCATCGGAATGGAGGGCGGAATGATGATTCCTATGGTAGAGGACGCCGCCGTAACGCCAACCGAGGTTTCCTTGGAATAGCCCTCTTTGATCATGCCGGGGATCAGGATTTTGCCGATACCGGCGGTGTCGGCCTGGGAGGAGCCGGAAATGCCTGCGAACAGCATGGAGACCAGCACGTTCGTATAGGCAAGGCCGCCCGCAAAATGCCCCACAACGCCATCGGAAAATTCGATCAGCTTTTCACTGATTTTACCGCGGTTCATAATATTGGCGGCCAGAACAAACAGGGGAACCGCCAGCAGCGTGAAGCTGTTCAGGCCGGTAAACATCTTCTGCACAACCGTGATGAGCGGGATGCTCCCCAGCTGTGAGATGCCGACTACCGCTACTACGCCCAGGATATAAGCAATGGGCATGCCCATTGCGAGCAGCAGCAGAAATACGATTACTAAAACCCACATGGTTACGCCACCTCGCTTTCAATTTCTTCCAGCTCATCGTGAATCTTTCTGCTGGACGGGTCTTTTACGAATTTGATGATATTCTCAACGCAGTACAGAACAGATGTGTAGCCGCATACCGGCATGCAGAGCCAGCCCCATGCCCTGCTGACCTTGGGCAGCGACGTAAATCTCCATGTGGCAAACTGCATGGTCAGCTGTGTGCCGTGAACAGCAATTAAAGCGCTGAACCCAAGCAGAAGAATCAGAATGATGGACTCGTTAACCAGAAATGCCTTGCCATTCAGCTTGGCACTGAAAGCGGAAAAGCTGAAATGCTCATTGTGCCGCAGCAGTACAGCCGCTCCCATAAAAGTCGCCCATGCAAAGCTTGTGTTGGCGATTTCCTCAGTAAATGCCGCGGGCACCCCGATCAGACGGGAAATTACCTGCCATGCGGTACACAGGAAAAACAATACAATCGCAGCAGCGCCAAGGAAAATTTCTGCCTTTTCAAACAAGTTGCAGATCTTTCTCAGCAAGGAACTCAACTCCTATCCGTGTGTTGAATGAAATGACTGTTTTTAAAATCTGCTCTGCAGCGTTTCGCCGCTGCAGGGCAGATTTTTTCTGATTAAGCCGCCGCGTTGATTTTATCGAGCAGATCGGAAACGCCAAGCTTTTCAGCTGCTTTGGCACGCGCATCTGCACAGAGATTGATCAGTTCGGAGGTGTCAAGCTCATTTACGATACCGCCGTTCTCCTTAATCTTCTCGAGCGCATCCTGATTCAGCTTTTCATCAAAGGCCCATTCCTGTTCGCAGCTGTATTTCGCGGCCTCGTCCACCCATGCTCTCTGCTCGTCGGTGAGGGTGTTGTAGTTGTTCGCGCCCATCAGATAGATGCGGGTCGCAATATCATGGTTGGTCAAAGAGACATAGGGGCCGGCCTCATAGAATTTCTGCAGCAGAATATTACCAAGGTCATTTTCCGCGGCGTCGATGACGTTGTTCTGCAAACCGCTGTACAGTTCGTTGTAAGCAAGCGTGGTGGGGTTTGCGCCAAGCGCGCTCCAGACGTTACGAACCGCTTCGGAATCCTGCACACGGATTTTAACACCCTTAAGGTCGGCAGCCTGCGTAATGGGCTTTACGCCGAAATACTGGCGGGTGCCGCAGCTCCAGTAGCCGAGGGAATGGAATGCGCCTGCCTGGTCGATCTTGTCGGAAATGGTCTGCCCTACTTCGCCGGTAACTACTTTTTTCCAGTGGTCAAGGCTGGAGTAAAGAAACGGGATACTAAACAGGTCGGCTTCGGGTACGCCGCTCGTGGCAACGAAATTCGGCGCGGAAACAATGATGTCCACAGTACCGGTCGCCATTTTTTCAACCAGTTCGGCTTCGTTCCCGCCGAGCTCGCCGTTGCCGTGGATCTCCATGGTCATGGTGCCGCCGGAGAGTTCTTCCAGCTTTTCCTTCATGGCTTCCATGCCCGCCTGATAGGAACTGTCCACCGTGTTGACGTGAGCGCCGATCAGGACAACCTGCGGAGCCGCTTTGGAATCCGCGGAAGATGCCGCGGATTCGGCATTCGCGGAAGAAGACGCAGGCGCGGAGGAAACCGCGGGTGCGGTTGACGCGGCTGAACCGCCGCATCCGGTAGCCAGCATGGAAAGTGCGATCATCATAGCAAAGACTGATACATGCTTTTTCATGAACGTTTTCTCCTTTCCCTGATTAGGGGAATTATATTTTCCAGAGGCTTGCGCCTCTTTGGACCAGAATTAATGGCAATCGATTTCCTTTTTTAAGAATTACATTCTCAAAAGAATTACATTCTCAAAATAAAATAGCAAAAGTATTATTTAGGCAATCGATTTCCTTTTTTCTTACGAGCAACCCCGACAGATTTTCAAAAATCGCTCTGCCGGAAGGATACCCCTAGTTTTCGCATCTGGGCGGGGCAGTGCTGCCGCGAACAACAAGAGCGGAAGGCGTCAGAACTTTCTGCACCTTCATGGCAGTACCTGATTCCGCACCGGGATTCTCCAAGATTTCAAACAGGTAGCGGGCCATCGCCTTTCCCCACTGGTATTTTTCCACCCGCATGGTAGTGAGGCTCGGCTCGATACAGTCGGCAAAAAACAGGTCGTCGAAGCTGACAATCGAATAATCCTCGGGAATCTGCCTGCCGTTCTCCCTCAGCGCCTTGATGACGCCTAACGCCATCATATCGTTCATACACAGGATACCGGTGACTTCAGGGGTTCGTTCAAGCATTTTCCGGGCCAGCTCATAGCCGACTTTTACACTTTCCGCAGATTCATCCCCAAAGGCGGGGATGTCCTGCCCATATATATAGAGGTAATCTTTCTTGATTTCAATGCCGGCATTTTTCAGCGCGGTAAAATAGCCTTCCAGCCTTTTGCGGCGGAGCTGGCTGTCAAGTTCATTCATCAGATTTGCAATACGGCGGTGGCCAAGCCCGATCAGGTGTTCCACTGCCTGCCGCGCTTCCAAGACCTTATCAACCACGATGTTATGCGCGTTTTCGCACAGTACACCGTCAGTTACAACACTGATGACCTGCCCCCCCCGCTGCACATAATTGGCAAGGCTCTGCGGCAGATATTCCAGATAGATGGCTATGATCCCGCGCATATTCTGCTCCAACATGCTCTGCACATACTGGTCGGTGCGGCGGGGGTCTTTGTCACAGCTGGAAATCGCGATATAATAGTTGCGCCGCATAGCCTCGTCTTCAATGCCCCGCACAATCGAAGGGTAAAATGGATTTGCGATAGAGGGAAGGATCACACCGACGGTTGGGTTCATCTGTTTTTTCAGGTTGCGCGCCTGTGCGTTGAGCACATAGTCCATCTCTTTTGCGGCGGCCAGCACACGCTCGCGGACTTCCTGCTTTACGGGATGGGAAGAATTGTTCAGCACACGCGAAACCGTGCTGGGGGATATTCCCAATCGCTTTGCGATATCATAAATCGTTACATTGTTTTTCATGGTGTCTCCTCTATCAGTCAAACAATTTGCTATGGCAATCGATTGACTAATGCAATTTTATACTTATTTTTGAGTTTGTCAAGAAATCTCAAAAGAATCAGAAGAAAATACAAACCTCAGGTAAAATATTGGTACAGGATGACAATTTTTTGATATAAATTTAACAAAATTAAATATCCTTTTCGCAACACCACATGAATGATATACTGGGAAAAAAGAGCATGAATGGTATCACGCTCTTAAAAATGAAATTTAAAACGTTATCCACAGGTTGAGAAACGCACCAATTCTTCCTTTTGAGGCATCGCTTCAAGTATCTTAATCCTTCCGTTATTTGACAGCCACATCAATAGAAACCGCGCCTGCCGGGTCGCTGTTTTGGGTGCGGGCGCATACCCTTACTATAATCTTTTGATCCAACTCCGCCATTTCATACTGCATGCTGCTATCCTCTTTTCTTGTTTTTCTTTGACAGCATGATCATAGCATTGAAAACCAGACAGCAGAATGTCCTGTTTCATTACAGAGAAATAAAAATCAAGTAAAAAGGTGATCGGATTGAAACATATTCCAAATATCATTACGGCTGTAAGAATCGTACTTTTTCTGCCATTGCTTTTCGCGGCACAACGGCAGACTCTGTTCCTGTTTCTTTACCTTCTCTGCGGTTTTACAGATGTTTTGGACGGCTATATCGCGCGCAAAACGCAGACGCAGAGCGAGCTCGGCGCAAGGCTGGATTCCGCCGCGGACCTGCTTTTCTTTGCGGCCGTCATCATCTGGGCGGTTATGCATTACGGCGGAGAAATCCGCCGTTTTGTCCCTTGCCTTGTGCTCATCACGCTTGTCCGCTTTGTAAACATGGCAATCGCCGCGTGTAAATACCGTTCCTTCGCGATTTTGCATACATGGGGAAACAAACTGACGGGATTCCTTGTTTTCACAGCGCCAATCCTTTTGATTTGGAATCAGATTTCGCTGCTTTGGCTGGTCTGTGCCGTTGCCTTTCTATCCGCCGCGGAGGAGACAATCATCCATATCTCTTCGGCACAGCTTGACGTCAACCGGCGAAGCATTTTTAAGAAATAGGTCCATCGCTCTTTCTCGCCAGCTTTAACCCGCGGCGTCCTTTTTTACACAGATATCATGAGTTCGGAGAGATCAAATTGACTAAATGCCGAAAAGAACATTTAGTGGTTTATACAATCTTGCTGGATGAGTCTTGACAACCCCACGGGAAGTCAGTATGATTGAGTAAACCTTTACCCTTACTGTTTGCCGATTGGAGGAACCGCAGATGCCAAAACGGAATATCTCCATTAAAGAAATTTCTGCGCTTTCCGGAGTTTCCGTTGCAACGGTTTCCAGAGTAATTAACCAGAACGGGCGCTTTTCCAGCGAGACTGAAAAACGCGTCAAGCAGATCATCGAACAGTATGGGTATCAGCCGAATCAGCTTGCCCGCGGCCTGCGGACCAACAAACTGCAGGTTGTGGGGATCATCGTACCCGATATTACCAACGAATTCTTCGCCAAGGTTACGCTTGAACTGCAAAACAATCTGTTTGAACTCAACTATTCTACCATGATCTGCAATACCAATGAAGAATACGACATTGAGCGGCGGCATATCACTATGCTCAAGTCCCAGCAGGTCAGCGGGCTGATCTATATCTCGGGTGACTTCGCAGATGAGCAGCAGGTTCTGCAGGTGCCTACCGTTTATATCGACCGCAAGCCCCCGTTCTCTTCGCGCGAAGGCGAATTTGTCCTGATTGAAAGCGATAATGAAAACGGCGGTGTTTATGCGGCCGATGAGCTGATGAAAAGCGGCGCGCGGCATTTCGCGGCACTCACGTACCGCTTTGAAATTTCCTCCCATGCGGACCGGGTTGCCGGGTTCCGGCGGGGGCTAAAGGCGTATGGTGTCCCGGAAAGTGAAATTCATGTCGCGCAGGCTGTTCAGGCCGACGCAGAAAGCGGCTATCAGCGGATGATGGAACTGTTTTCAGAACATCCGGAAATAGACGGCATTTTCTGCACCACCGACCGCCTGGCATACGGCCTGTTGGATTTGCTTCGGGAGCAGGGAAAATCTGTTCCGGAGGACGTCCGCATTGTAGGATTCGATGACATTTCCTATTCGTCTATGTGCAGCCCCCGGCTCACCACGATCCGGCAGTCTGTGAATTCATTCGGGCTGCTTGGGGCTAATACGCTTGTTTCGATCCTTGATGGGGCTCCGTTGGAAAGAAACCGGTACCTGCTTCCGGTTGAACTGATTCGCAGAGATACAACCTGATTTGATTTTGACAGATAGCAACATTATAGCCTTTGCGGTAACGTTTACTCGTTTATTCAACTGCGTTTTCTCACAAAATTTGGGGAAACTAAAGTGCTATTATTTTGTGCCGAGTGCGAAAACGATTACTCTAGCCGGAATAATGCATGAACGATGTCTGTTTATTTCATTTATATAAACAGGATTGACACAAACAAATCTAAGGAGGAAATGAAAATGCGTAAAGTTCTAAAAACAATGACCGCGGCGATTCTCTCAATCGCCATGGCAGGTTCCCTGGCCGCCTGCGGCGGCTCCACATCCAAAAATGAAAGCAGCGCTCCAAGCGAAGCTGCTCCGGCAAGCAGCGCAGCTGCTTCCGAGACAGCATCTCCGGCAGCCGGCGGGACCGCGGAATATGCAGTTGTCCTGAAAGTGCTTTCCAGCCAGTTCTGGCAGACTATGAAAGAAGGCGTGGAAGCAGAAGCAGAAAAGCAGGGCGTCAAAGTGGATATCTATGCTGCAAACACCGAAGACGATGTAGAAGGACAGGTTACACTGCTGGAAAATGCCATTTCCAAAGGCTACAAAGCAATCGCCGTGGCGCCGATTTCCGCTGATAACCTGAATAACGCGGTTGCTGACGCAACTTCCAAAGGCATTTATATTGTAAACATCGATGAAAAGATCAACATGGACGGCCTGAAAGCTCTCGGCGGCGCTGTCTATTCGTTTGTTTCCACCGATAACGTTGCTGTCGGCCGTGTGGGTGCGCAGTACATTGTTGATCAGATCGGCGGAAAAGGCGAAGTTGCAATCATCGAAGGCAAAGCCGGCGCCGCTTCCGGAGAAGACCGCAAGCAGGGTGCGACCGAAGCATTCTCCGCCGATGGGCTGAAACTTGTTGAGAGCCAGCCTGCCGACTGGGACCGTACCAAGGCTTATGACCTTGCAACCAACTATATCAATAAATATCCCGACCTGAAGGGTATTTACTGCTGCAACGACACAATGGCGATGGGCGCCTTGGAAGCTGTCAAGAATGCAGGTAAAGACATTCTTGTTGTAGGCACCGACGGTAACGACGATGCAATGGCATCCGTTCAGGCCGGCGAACTTGCCGCAACTGTTGCGCAGGACCCGGCGAAGATCGGTGCGCGCGGCCTGCAGATGCTGATTGAAGCAGTCGAGAAGGGCGGCCAGATCGACAAGGACGCGGAACCCATCACCGAAGGAATCGACGCAATCCTGATCAAGAAAGACTGATTGTTCTCTTTTCTCCTTCTCCTGTCCCCGGGAACCCGGGGACAGGAGCTTCCCAAAGAATCCGATGTAAAGAAGAGGATGCTATGGATACACTTGTAAAGATGAGCCATATTACCAAGCGCTTCCCCGGCGTCAAGGCCCTCAGCGATATCTCCTTTGATATCAGGCCGGGCGAAGTCCATATCCTGCTGGGCGAAAACGGTGCTGGAAAATCGACTTTGATGAAAATTCTGAGCGGTGCCTACGAACCGGACGAGGGCACCATATCCATTCATGACAAAGAATATAACCGTCTGACACCGAAGCTTTCCGCGGAAAGCGGAATCAGCATCATTTATCAGGAGCTCAGTGTGATTAACGAGCTGAGCATTCAGGAAAACATTTTCGTAGGAAAGATGCTGAAAAAAAAGGTCGCAGGCGTAACCGTAATAGATCAAGAAGCAATGCGCAAGGTGACCCGGGAACTGCTGGAAAGCATCGACCTGAACCGGAAGCCCTCTGCGCTGGTGGGGAGCCTGAGCATTTCGGAAAAACAGATGGTGGAAATTGCGAAAGCCGTTGCCTTCAATGCGCAGGTCATCGTAATGGATGAGCCAACCTCCTCCCTGAGTGATGACGAGGTGGCGCGGCTGTTCAAAATCATTGAACGGCTGAAAGCCGAAGGCAAGGGGATTGTTTACATCTCGCATAAGCTCAAGGAGATCATGCAGATCGGCGACCGTGTCACCGTACTCAAGGATGGCACCTATGTGGGCACACATGACGTGAAAGATATTACCATGGACAAACTGGTGACCATGATGGTTGGGCGGGAGCTGAAGGACAAATATCTGGGCAGCGGCGATATCCATGAACTGGGCAAGGTGATTTTTGAGGTCAAAAATTTGACGCGCCGGGACGGATATGTCAAAAACATCAGTTTCAACCTGCGCGAAGGCGAGGTGCTCGGGTTTTCCGGGCTGATCGGCGCGGGGCGGAGCGAAACAATGTGCGCCATTTTTGGAGCCGACCCCATTTCTTCGGGGGAAATCTATCTGCAGGGCAAACGGCTGCATATTAAAAATCCCTATGACGCGCTGAAATGCGGCATCGGGCTGGTAACGGAAAACCGGCGGGAAACGGGATTTTTCCATAACTTCAGCATCAAGCGCAACATCTCCATCGCACGCCAGCTCAAACATACAGGCTTTGGCGGACTGTGGGGCCTTGTGGATTTTAAAGACGAGCAGAAGGTCGCGGAGGAGCAGCGAACCGCTATTCAGATCAAGTGCGCGTCCCTGGAGCAGGGAATTACACAGCTTTCGGGAGGCAATCAGCAGAAAGTCATTCTTGGGAAATGGATGGCCGCGGGCGTCAGGCTGATTATTTTTGACGAACCGACCAAGGGAATCGATGTGGGCACAAAAGCGGAAATCTATAAGCTGATGCGGACACTCACCGAAAACGGAATTGGTGTTATCGTCGTATCCTCCGAGCTTCCGGAACTGCTTTCCGTCTGTGACCGGATGATCGTGATGAACGAGGGAAAAATCAGCGCAGAGTTCAGCGCCGCGGAAGCAACGGAAGAAAAACTTGTAAAGGCGGCTACAGTTGATATGAATGAAGCCGGGGGGAATGAATATGCAGAATAATTCAGCTTCAAAAACGAAAATGACATTCAGCGACTTTTGGGATAAGTACAGCACGGTATCCATTTTGATTTTAATGGTACTGGTATTCGGCGCAATGCAGCCCAAGGCTTTCCTGAGCGGAACCAACCTCGTTAAAATTGTGGAACAGAGCGCCATTACCATCCTGCTTGCCTGCGGTGAGTTCTTCTCCATCCTGCTTGCCGGTATCGACCTGTCGGTCAGTTCCACCATGGCTCTGACCGGCGTAATCACCGCAAAGCTGATGGTGCTGGGTTATCACCCCACCGTTGCGGTTCTGATCGGGACGCTTTTGCTTGGCGCGGCAATCGGCGCGGTGAACGGCGGGCTGATCAACCTGACAGGGCTCCCCCCATTCATTATTACATTGGGCACGCAGTCTATTCTTCGCGGCATAACCATGATTATGGCAAATGCGCGCACAGTTTCCGGGGTGCCGGCTTCGTTCACAAAAGCAGTGGGCGGCAAAATTTTCGGTATCATCCCGATGCCGATTATCGTCGCTCTGGTGACAGCCCTCGTCCTTGTATTCTTTACGATGAAAACGCAGGCCGGACGCAACCTCTACGCAATCGGGGGAAACTCGCAATCCGCATGGTTCGCCGGCATTAACGTGAAAAAACATACAATACTTGCCTTTGTGATTTCGGGCGTCTGCTCCGGTCTTGCCGGAATGGTAAACATTGCCCGTCTGGCCGCCGCGGAACCAAACGCGGGCACCGGCTATGAAACCTTCGCAATTGCGGCGGTTGTCATCGGCGGCACGAGCTTCTTCGGCGGGCAGGGCGTCATTCCGAAGGTGGTCGTGGGCGGCCTGATCATCGGTGTAATCAACAACGGACTGAACATGGTGGGAGTCTCCTCCTATTACCAGCAGATCGCGATGGGCGCGCTGATCATCGTCGCCGTTACACTTGACCGGTTCTTTGGTGCCAGCAGCAAAATCCGCAAGTAATCATTTGCCGTATGAAAGGAATTTATCTATGAAACCGGAATTCTCTGTAAGCCTGATGTGCATGGATTTTCTTGACATCAAGAATCAGCTGGAAATCTTAAACAAACGTGCGGATATGTACCATATAGACATCATGGACGGGCATTTCTGCAAAAATATTACCCTCTCCCCGGATTTTATCCGGGCAGCCGGCCGCGCGGCAAAGCTGCCGATGGATGTGCACCTGATGACCGAGAACCCCAACGACTGGCTGGAGCCGGTGGCGAAGGCCGGAGCGACCTATATTGCGCCTCATGCGGAAACAATCAATACCGATGCGTTTCGCGTGCTGGCACGCATTAAAGAACTTGGATGCAAAGCAGGCGTGGTACTCAATCCGGCGACACCGCTCCAGGCGATTGAACACTATATGGGCCGTCTGGACATGATTACCATCATGACTGTGGACGTGGGGTATGCGGGCCAGCCGTTTATCCCGGAAATGCTTGATAAAATTGCCCAAGCAAAGCGCCTGCGGGAAAAGAAGGGATACAACTACAAAATCCAGATTGACGGGTCCTGTAACGTGAAAACCTTTGGGCGCCTGCGGGAAGCGGGAGCGGATGTGTTCATTCTCGGCTCCTCCGGGCTGTTTGGGCTGGACGCGGACCTCAATACCGCCTATGACAAGATGCTTATGCAGTATCAGGCGGAAACAAAAGAAGAAATGCAGGTGTGAGAATGGCGAACAAACTCATCCTCGGGATGGATATTGGCGGAACAAACATGCGTTTCGGACTGGTGGATGAGAGATACTGCCTTTCCCATTTCGTCATTGAGCCGACGCAGGAAGTATTCTGCTGTGCCGACCCGATGGACATGATCAAAGAACGCATCCGTGCGTATTGCGATGAACATCTGGACGGAAAGCTTCCGGACGCGATTTCTATGGGATTTCCCTCCACAATCGATAAAACCCGCCGTATTGTCACCTCAACCCCCAACGTCCGTGCCCTCCAGAATATTGCCGTGGCGGACTTTATGGAAAGGGCATTCAAAATTCCCGTGTATATCAACCGGGATGTCAATTTTCTTATGCTCTACGACATTCTCCACCATCATCTGGAAAATCAGAAAATTGTTCTGGGATTCTATCTCGGTACCGGCTTGGGGAATGCGATTTCCATCGGCGGCAATCTGCTGCTCGGCAAAAACGGCGTTGCGGCGGAGCTTGGCCACATACCGATGCTCGGCGCCACCGACCTGTGCGGCTGCGGCAACTATGGCTGCGCCGAAACTGTTGCCTCCGGCGTCCGGCTTGAGAAAATCCAGTCGGACCTTTTCCCGGACACTTCTATCCGGGAGATGTTTACCCGCCACAGGGACGAGCCTGCGATACTGGAATTTATCGACGGCCTGTCGATCCCGATTGCCACCGAAGTCAACATTTTCGACCCCGACTATGTCATCATCGGCGGAGGAATCCCGCAAATGCCGGATTTCCCCATGCAGTATCTGGAAGAATCCATCCACCGCCACCTGCGCAAACCCTATCCTGCTCTAAATCTGGAGATTTTATATTCCATCCCGAAGCAGGAAAACGGGGTAATCGGTGCGGGGATTTATGCATTCAAACGACTGGAAAGTGAGGATTACAGATAATGATAGCTTTGGGAAGCGACCATGTGGGGATTGAACTCAAACGGGTGATTATGCAGTATCTGGAGGAAAAGGGACTGGCCTATAAGGACTTCGGCACCTTTGACACCGAGCGCTGCAACTACCCCGAATATGCGCTGAAGGCGGCAAACGCGGTGGTTAGCGGAGAATGTGACAAAGGCATTCTGTGCTGCGGAACCGGAATCGGCATCTCAATTGCCGCCAACAAGGTGAAAGGTATCCGGTGCGTTGTGTGCAGCGAACCCTATTCCGCACTGCTTTCGCGCCAACACAACAATACCAACATGCTGGCAATGGGCTCCCGCGTCGTCGGCGGTGATCTGGCAAAGATGATCGTCGAACAGTGGCTTACCGGTGTATATGAGGGCGGGCGGCATCAGGTACGCGTCGACCAGATGAAAGAAATCGAAGAAACCGGAAAAATCGGCAAATAATCTCTCTCCCATAAACAGGAAACGGCCCATATTTTCATATGGGCCGTTTCCTATGCCTGTTTTTAAAAAAGGCGCCTGCGGTTATTCGCAGGCACCCTCCGCCATTCCTTTCCACGCAGGCAGCTTGGCGAGCGTTCTGATCGCCATTTCATGCGCCGCTTCCTGATCGAGTCCCTGTGTGCGGATGAGAAATTCGGTTGTACCCTCCACCTTTTCGGGGTAGGACTGCATCGTGCCGTCCGGCCTTGCACAGTAGACGCAGTAATCCTTGCTTTCATCCCCCATCGCGAAATCGGAGGGCTTGGTCATCGGCATGCCGCAGGCAATACATGTTTTCATTGAACTGCTTCCTTTCCTCGTTCTGAATTATGATAAAGCTGCTTTCGGCAGCAACTTCAAGAAATTTTGAAGCAGGGTTTCCCCCCAGCGCTCGATCACATGACCGTCCGGCGCAAACAGATCGTTATTGACAAGGTAATAATGTATCAGCCCGATCCACATATTGAACAGGATGGATACAGGAACATCGCCTTCTTCGGCTGTTTTTTCCCGCCGCTGCATTGCCGAGCTGAAATGCAGGGAAACAGCGGACTGAATCATCACCATACAGTCCCTTGCGCCGGTCGGGAGCAGCGGGCTTTCGATGACCAGCCGCCTGTAAAACGGCTCAAATTCCATGATGCCACTGAGATGGGCGCGCAGAATTGCCTCCACGCTTTCGCACGACTGCGCAAGTTCGTGGGTGCGCAGGGCAATCTTCTGCGCATAGGTGTCAACGACCTCTTCAATCAGCGCTTCCTGCGTCTGAAAATGGACGAACATCGTGCCGTGTGAAACGCCCCCCGCCTGCGCGATATCCGACATGCGAGTATTCATAATTCCCCTTTCGGAGAACACTTCATAGGCTGTTTTGAGCAGAAGCTCCTTTGTGTGTTCCTTTTGCATCTGTCTGGATGTCTTCTTCATACTATTGACCTCTAAATCATTGACTGTATAGCCAGTATATTCCGAAAGATTTTATCTGTCAAGCAATTTTTCAAATTGCGCGAATTTTTTTGGCGGCAAGTTTATAAGGCCGGAGCTTTCCCCATACTATTTTCGGTATCAGCCGCGGCTATGAACAGCCGCGGCTGATACCGAAAATAGATAGAATAGGGTGAAAAAACAATGCATGATTATTTTGACAATCGGGATGAGATCGAACGCAATCTGGATTATCTGATTGCAAAACACGGTGAAATTTATCAGGCTTACGAGCATTTTGGCCGACTGGTCCACGAAGAGTGTGGACCGCTGGATGAAAAAACGCGCTGGCTGATCAAAGTGGCGCTTTCAACCGACTGCCAGAACGAATATGCCCTGACAACGCATATTCTGAAAGCGCTGAAAAGCGGATGTTCCCGCGAGGAAATCGAGCACGCCCTGCTTCTGGTTGCCCCCACGGCCGGTTTCCCGAAGACCATGCGGGGGCTTCTTGTGCTTCGCGATATCCTTGATGAGGATACGCAGCGCAGCAACGCGCACTGAAAATCGCAGAGAAGATTGACAAACTGCCGAAATCACAGTAAAATTTTCCTATTGGTCAAGCCGGATGTCCTTTAGTGCTGGAATCCGGCCTTGACAGCTTCCGTCAGCGACTGGAGCAGGAAAGAGGAGAGACAGATGCAGGCAGTTACAGTCAAACATGTGATCATCGGGGATGGGGTACCAAAAATCTGCGTCCCGATTGTCGCGGGCACAAAGCGGGAAATCCTTGCGGATGCGCACAAAATCATTGATGGCAGGGCGGATATCGTGGAATGGCGCGCCGACTGGTTCGAAACTGTCACCGACGCCTCAATGGTTGCGGACGTTCTGCGGGAGCTCTCCTGCATTTTAGGGAACATTCCGCTGCTGTTTACCGTCCGTACCGCCAAAGAAGGCGGGAACCTCGCCGTTGAGCCGGATCGTTACGCGAAGATCAATCAGGCGGCCGCAGAGACCGGCCTGCCCGATCTTGTGGATGTCGAGGTCTTTTCGTCGGGAAAAGCCGCCAAAGAAATCATCGACAGCGTTCATGCTGCCGGTGCAAAAGTGATCGGTTCCAATCACCAGTTTGACGGAACTCCGCCAACACAGGAAATTATTGACCGTCTTAGAAAAATACAGGAATCGGGCGCGGACATCTGCAAAATCGCGGTGACACCGCACAGTAAATCCGATGTGTTAAGGCTGCTCGAAGCCACTGTAACAATGAGTGAAATTTACGCGGACAGGCCGGTCGCGGCAATCTCCATGACGAAACTGGGCGTCGCCAGCCGCCTGTTCGGGGAATGGTCCGGGTCCGCGCTGACCTTCGGCACGGTGGAAAAAGCGTCCGCGCCGGGGCAGATCGATTCGGAGGAACTCTTTCGCATCATGCAGGAATTTCACAGGCTGATCGAATAACGGAACGTACGATGGATAAAAGAAAGCCACCCTGAAAATGGGCGGCTTTTTTCTATATTACGGCGGCCGCTGCAGTCACTATTTACGGCCTCCGGCAGCATAAGAATAGTTTGTCCGAAGTGTCTTCCTGCTATTTTTGATGTCCATATTCTGCAGCCCGTTATAAATGGTAATCGTGTTGGGGACTGCCTGACAGCTGCGGTACGACTGCAGCATCCTGCGCAGGATCTGCACCTTTTCGAACAGGAAGGAATCTTCCTCCTGCATGCCGTTTCCAATCCATTGAATAATCACATTAACGTAGGCATGCGTAAAAAATTTGAGGATAAAATCCTTTTCTTCCGTTCTGATATAGGCATCCTTGCAGACATCGTCAAAAATCAGCACAAACAGCTGGTTGATAAACGGATATAGATATTTTTCGATCGTTTCTTTCCGCAGGGACCGGTTGGTATTTCGTAAAAAAGACTTGTTTTTTTTCGCGTATTTTATCGTATCCAGCAGCACGGCCTGCCAGTTTTTACCCGAAAGCTCCTGAAATCCGCAGAAGATATCATTCTGATAGATCCATTCCAACAGATCGTACATATCTTTAAAGTGATAATAAAAAGTCTGACGGTTGACTCCGCAGTGGTCCGCGACATTCTGCACGGTAATGTTATGAAAAGGTACTTTTTTCATTAATTCTTTCAGTGAATTTGCAAGCTGTATTTTGGTCTGAGATACTCGTACCATGAAAATCCTCCCTGTCATACGGATGATTCCACTTAAATTCCAGCTGAACGGAACACAACACAGCCTCGCCGGCGCAGGCAGCTGCCCGGCCGGGGTTTTCCAGTCCGGCCGGGGCATCTTGGAACTGTCGGGTATTCAGCAGCAATAAGATCAGAACTGCGCAAGCGCCGGTGTGTCTGCTTTCGCCAGCAGCAATTCCTTCAGTTCCGTATCCAGCTTCACAACTGAAACAGAAAATCCGCCCATCTCAAGGGAAGTCATATAGTTTCCGACAAACGTTTTGACAATCCGGATTCCTTTTTCAGCAAATACATGCGCGACCCTGCGGTTGACAATGAACAGCTCCATCAGCGGGGTCGCCCCAAGGCCGTTAACCATAACGGCAGTCTCATCGCCGCTTCCCAGCGGAAGATCGGCGAACAGCTTTTCCAGCAGCAGGTCGGTAATTTCATCCGCCGGATGGATGGCTTCGCGATGGGTTCCCGGTTCGCCGTGGATTCCCATACCGATTTCCATTTCATTTTCCGTCAGCTCAAAGCTTGGTTTGCCCGCTTCCGGCACCGTGCACGGGGAAATGGACATGCCCATCGAACGCACATTGGCAATCACCTTTTCGGCGACCGCTTTCACTTCTTCCAGCGTTCCTCCGGCCTGCGCTTTCGCACCCGCGATCTTATGTACCAACACTGTGCCCGCAATTCCCCTGCGCCCGCTGGTCCAGGTGCTGTTTTCCACAGCCACGTCGTCATTTACCACGACCTGCTCCACCCGGATGCCGTCCGCTTCGGCCATCTCCGCAGCCATCTCAAAATTCAGCACGTCGCCGGTATAGTTTTTGACGACCAGCAATACGCCCTTTCCGGAGTCCACCGCTTTAATCGCTTCATAGATCTGATCGGGAGTGGGAGAGGTAAATACCGCGCCCGCAACCGCCGCATCCAGCATCCCTTCCCCGACCCATCCGGCATGGGACGGCTCATGCCCGCTGCCCCCGCCGCTGATCAGCGCCACTTTATCGCCCGGGGCATCGGCGCGCACGATCACATTCAGCCCTTCCAGACGGCGCACATATTGGGGATACGCCAATGTAAGCCCTTCCAGCATTTCGTCAACCACATTCGCCGGATGATTGATTATTTTCTTCATCACAGAGGCCTCTCTTTCCTTTTTTCATTTATGAGCAGCAAGTGAATTGCTTCTGCATACGTTCCTGCTTTTCCGGATTTACTCTGTTTGCGCTTTCAGATAGGCTTCCGCCTGTTTCGCATCCGAAAGGGAGAGTACCGCGTCGGCCCAGCGCCGGTCCGTTTCACATGCGAGAACCGCCTGTTTCACCAATGGGATCCGGGGAAGGCTCATGCTCAGCTCGTCGATTCCCCAGGAGCACAGAAGCCTTGCGGCAGCGGGGTCGCCCGCCATTTCCCCGCACATACCGACCCATTTCCCCCGGCTGTGCGCCTGTTCCACCACATGGCGGATCAGCCGCAGCACCGCCGGGTGAAAATAGCTGTAAAGCTGGCTGATGAGAGGGTTGCCTCTGTCCACAGCCAGTGTGTACTGTGTCAGGTCGTTGGTCCCGATGCTGAAAAAATCGCATTCTTCGGCAAACTGCCCTGCCAGAACCGCCGCCGCGGGCGTTTCAATCATCATGCCCACTTCCATATCCTCAGCAAACGGAATATCGTCCTGCTCAAGTGAATGCACGGCCTGTGAAATCAGCCGCTTCGCCTGACGCAGTTCCTCAAGGCCGGAAATCATGGGGAGCATGATCGCCGCTTTCCCGTAAACCCCGGCGCGCAGGATTGCGCGAATCTGGGTTTGGAACAGATCGGTCCGCTTCAGGCTGATCCGGATCGCCCGCCAGCCTAAAAACGGGTTTCGTTCCGGAGGAATTTCCAGACAGGGAAGCTGCTTGTCTCCGCCGATGTCCATTGTGCGGATGATGCAGCGGCGGTTTTCGCACCGTTCGATGACACGCCGGTACGCTTGAAACTGTTCCTCCTCCGTCGGGAAACTGCCTTTCCCCAGAAACAGAAATTCCGTGCGGTAGAGCCCAACCCCTTCATAGCCGTACCGCTGTGCCTGTTCAAGCTCCTCGGGATACCCGATATTGGCCGCCAGCGTGACTCTGAATCCGTCTTTTGTGCGGGCCGGAACCGACGCGAGGCGGCGGTATTCCTGCTCCTCCCGCTGCTGTTCCTCCATCTTTGCCTGATAGCTCTGAATCGTCCGCTCATCGGGGTTAGCAATCAGAAGCCCTTCCCCGCCGTCCAGGATGACCGGGGTGTTGTCCGGAATCTGCTCGCGCAGGTCTGTGATTCCCACCAGTGTCGGGGTGCCTCTGGACCTTGCGAGAATCACCGCATGTGAGGTCATGCTGGCGCTTCCGATGATGAGCCCGGCGGTCTCCTGCGACAGGCCGATGATCAGCGACGGGTCGATTTCCTCTCCGAACAGGATTGCGGGCGTCTTGAGTTCCGTTTCCTGAATTCCAAGCAGGATTTCGGCAATCTGTATCCCGGCATTTTGAATGTCAAGTGCCCGTTCCCTCAGATAGGCGTCCTCCAGTTCCAAAATCGGGCCTGCCATCTCCTCGCAGCTTTGCAGGACAGCCGCAGGGGCGGACAGCCCGGAAGCTTGTATTTTTTCACTCACCAGAGACCCCAAACCGGGATCTGAAAGGATCAGGCCGCGCGTTTCCAGAATCGCCGCCTGCCCCTCCTGGTGTCCTTCCCGCAGTTTTTCAACCAGTCGGTCGGTACGCGCGGCGGCGACGCCGCGCGCGTAATAAAACCGCTGCAGTTCCAGCGGCGGGTCCTGCTGGCGATAAGATTCCAGCTCCTTTTGAAGATCCCTGCGCAGAAAATGGAGATACCCCCGGGCAATTCCCGCAACAGCACCTACTGCACGGATTGTTTTAAGTTCATTCACGACGCGGCGCCCTCCTATTCATGAAACCGCTGTTTTACCAATTCCGCCAGCATCTGTACAGCCGCTTCCTCGTCTTCGCCATCCGCGCGGATCGTAATGGAATCGTTTTGCCTGAGCCCCAGCCCCAGAACCAGAATAATGCTCTTGGCGTCGGCTTTTTTCCCGTTTCCCTCCAGGACGATTCTGCTCTTGAATCTGGCCGCCGCCTTTACCAGTTCCGCCGCCGGCCTTGCGTGCAGCCCCGCCGGATTTGTAAGTGTCAACATAACCTGTCTCATCCCATTAGCCCCTGTTCCTTACAATTTGCGCAGTGTGCGCGCCTGTTCGGCCGCGTCCGCGACTTCCCCGAGCGGCGAGCCGATGGTTGCCTGAATCGCCGCGCTGACCGCCCCTTCCACAATCGGGGCATCCGCAATCCGGACTCGTTCGCGCGCCGGTTCCTCCAAAAACTCCAGCGCTGTTTGAGCGCTGAGAATCGCGCTTCCGAGATCCGCCAGAATGACCACCCCGTCCCCAGAGTCCGCCTGTGCAATCGCGTTGCTGATACGCACCGCATCTGTGCCGACCCCGCCGTTCTGCAAGCCGCCGGCCGCAACCAGCTTCAGCTCCCTGCCCGCCATCTGGGCCGCGATTTCCGCAACCCCTTCCGCAAGTTTCGCACTGTGGGACACAATGACAAGTCCTACCATAAGCCTCTCCATTCCGCCGGCTTTCGCCGGCACTTCGCTTGTCAGCCGGTTTTTTCTATCCCGGCTTTGTTCTTACAGACTTTTATAATATTCCGTCAGCGCCTTCAGGATCAGCATGACGGAAGTGGCGCCCGGGTCCTGATGCCCGATGCTCCGCTCCCCCAGATAACTTGCCCTCCCTTTTCTGGCCGCTATAGTCTTGGTATAGTTGACTCCCTCTTCCGCGGCCTTGCACGCTTCTTCCAGACATTCCAGAAAAGTCCGGTTCTGTTCTGAGGCGGCAGCAAACGTATCATAAGCGGGTTTGAGCGCATCGATCATAGTCTTGTCACCCGGCTGCGCTTTTCCGCGGCTTTCAATTCCATCCAGCGATTCACCCAGGAGCTGCACCGCATCGGTTTTATCAATCGAGTCCTTTCCCTGCATGACCTTAGCGCAGCGCAGAAAAGCGGTTCCGTAAAGCGGGCCGGACGCACCTCCGACAGTGGAAATCAGTGTCATAGCTGTCGTTTTCAGCCCGGTTGACAGATCGGCGGGGGGCGAAGCTCTTAATTTTTCCATAACAGCGTGAAACCCGCGCGCCATATTGTGGCCATGGTCGGCATCTCCGATGGCCCGGTCCAAGTCTGTCAAGAACTCCTTGTTTTCATGAATCGTACCGGTGATGGCCTCCATTGCGCCCAAAAAGGATTTGTCCATAAAATTCGCCTCCTGTTTTTTTGCATACAGTCTGTCGACCCGAACCCAACAGCGGAATCCTGCTTAGGGGGTATGTCCGGAATTCATCTGCAAACGAACGTGAAATCCCGGGAACCCCGGCTCTGTTCTAATTCTATTCAAAAAGATCGGCCGCTTATTCTATTATTTTTCAATTTGCGAACATATCATGAGCGCTTTTTATAGGACGAAACGATGAACCGCACCGCGTTCAGATGACCTTAAATTGTGCAAAGAGCCTGTTCATCGGGGCTCCCCGCTCTTTAATTAGACAAAACAGAAAACTGTATAGACAAAACGGCCTCATTGTTCATTTACTTCGATATTAAACAATGCTACGATATTTCTGCAAGATATTTTGTATTAATTTCACAAAATATTGGACGAAATCCTAATGTTAATTTATGTCGGGAGGAATTAAAGTGGGACAGTACATTATGGCCTTGGACGCAGGAACCACCAGCTCGCGCTGCATTCTTTTCAATGAGAAGGGTGAAATGATCAGCGTGGCTCAAAAAGAATTCACGCAGTATTTCCCCCAGCCCGGCTGGGTCGAGCATGATGCCATGGAGATATGGTCCACACAGATCGGTGTGGCGCAGGAGGCCATGCATAAAATCAGCGCATCCGCCGAGGACATTGCGGCAATTGGAATCACCAACCAGCGTGAAACCACCGTTGTCTGGGACAAAAACACCGGCGATCCGGTCTATCACGCGATTGTGTGGCAGTGCCGCCGCACCTCCGAATACTGCGACAGCCTGAAAGAAAAAGGCCTGATCGACAGCTTCCGTCAAAAGACCGGTCTGGTCATCGACGCGTATTTCTCCGGAACAAAACTGAAATGGATTCTTGACAATGTTCCTGGTGTGCGTGAAAGAGCCGAAGCGGGCGACCTGCTGTTTGGAACCATCGACACCTGGCTCATCTGGAAGCTGACCAAAGGCAAAGTTCATGTCACCGACTATTCCAACGCATCCCGCACACTGCTGTTTAATATTCAGGAACTCAAATGGGACGAGGAAATCCTGAACGAACTGAATATCCCCGCATCCATGCTGCCGGAAGCAAAACCCTCCAGCTGTGTCTACGGGGAAACAGAAGCGTCCCTCTTCGGAAGCCCCATCCCGATCGCCGGAGCCGCGGGCGACCAGCAGGCCGCGCTTTTCGGCCAGACGTGCTTTAACGCGGGCGAAGCGAAGAATACCTACGGAACCGGCTGCTTCTTGCTGATGAACACGGGCGAAACGCCCGTTTACTCCAAAAACGGATTGGTCACCACCATTGCATGGGGACTTGATGGAAAAGTCAACTACGCGCTGGAAGGTTCCATCTTTGTGGCAGGGGCCGCCATCCAGTGGCTGCGCGATCAGGTGAAACTGGTCGACAGCGCTCCGGATTCAGAATATATGGCAACAAAAGTAAAAGACACAAACGGCGCGTATGTTGTCCCGGCCTTTACGGGTCTTGGAGCGCCCTATTGGGATCAGTATGCCAGAGGCGCAATCGTCGGGCTGACAAGAGGCGTGAATAAATATCATATCATCCGCGCCACCGTGGAATCGCTGGCTTATCAGACACATGACGTGCTCAAAGCGATGCAGCAGGATTCGGGGATCACGCTGAACGCGCTTAAGGTTGACGGCGGTGCCTGCGCCAATAACTTTATGATGCAGTTCCAGGCGGATATCATCAATGCGCCGGTGCATCGTCCGGTGTGCGTAGAAACAACTGCAATGGGCGCCGCCTATCTGGCCGGTTTGGCAGTGAAATACTGGGCAAGCAAAGAGGATGTTATTAAGAACTGGCAGATCTCCCGGATTTTTAAACCCTCCCTTGAGGAAGAAGAACGCGCCAAACTGGTTGCGGGCTGGAACAAAGCAGTCAAATGCGCAATGGGCTGGGCAAAAAGTTAGCCCGGTAAACCATAAAATATCAAGAATTGAGGTGTAATCGCATGCTGCCATTTATTGCGGAATTTATTGGAACGACTCTTCTGATTATTCTCGGCGACGGTGTTGTTGCAAATGTTACACTCACAAAGTCCGGTATGAAAGGCGCCGGCTCTGTCCAGATCACCTTTGCATGGGGCCTTGCCGTCCTGCTGCCCGCGTTTATCTTCGGGGCGGCGTCCGGAGCGCATTTTAATCCGGCGGTAACCATTGCAATCGCAATGAACGGGGGCCTTGCATGGAGCCTGGTACCGGGATACATCATTTCCCAGATGCTTGGCGGCTTCTGCGGAGGGATTATTGTTTACCTGCTCTTTAAGGATCACTTCGACGCGACGGAAAACGCGGGGACCATCCTCGGATGCTTCTCAACCGGCCCGTCCATTCCGAACACCCCGCGGAACTTCTTCTCCGAGCTGGTCGGTACTTTTGTGCTGGTATTCGCCATCCTCGGCACCGGAAACGTTGTGGGCGCGGGCACGGTCGGCGTGAACTACCTGCTCGTTTTCGGAATCATCGTATCCGTTGGTATGTCCCTTGGCGGTTTGACCGGATATGCGATCAATCCGGCCCGTGACCTTGGCCCGCGCCTTGCGCATGCGGTGCTGCCGATTAAAAACAAAGGCAGCTCCAATTTCAGCTACGGCCTGGTTGTCCCTGTATTTGGCCCGATTGTGGGCGGAATCCTCGCGGTTCTCCTGTTTAGCGTCATTCCCTGGTAAGTACCCAAGCGATTTAATCTGCAGGGGCAAACATCGTCCTGTATGCCCCTGCATTCTTATGGAATTTTTTCAATTTTTACATCTGATTTCTTTGTTTTACCGAAACAGGGGAATCAAAAGGTGGTGTTCAAGAAGATGCTAGATGTCATTGTGATCGGCGGCGGAGTCATCGGCTGCTCTGTCGCGCGAAACATGGCCAGATATGACCTCAAAATTGCCCTGCTGGAAAAAGCCGCCGATATCTGTGAAGGACAAAGCAAGGCAAATACAGCGATCGTGCACGGAGGCTATGACGCAAAGCCTCATACACTGAAGGCAAAATATAATGTACTGGGCAACCGGATGTTTCAGGAGCTTTGCTCCGAATTGGATGTTCCGCTTAAATGGAACACGTCCCTGGTTGTCTGTTTTTCAGAGGATGAAATTCCCAAGCTGGAAGAGCTGAAAAAACAGGGGGAACTTAACGGGGTGCCAAAGCTCAGCGTCATCGGCCGGGAAGAACTGCAAAAGCGGGAACCCGGTCTCAGCAAAAACGCCTGTGCGGCGCTGCTGGTGGAAACAGGGGGGATTGTCTGCCCCTATGAGCTGACGATTGCGAACGCTGAAAACGCGGCGGAAAACGGCGTGCAGTTTTACCGGAACGCCGAAGTCACCGGAATGGAAAGGGGAGACGGCTGCTGGATTGTGCAAAGCAAGGCGGGAACCTTTGAGACAAAAGCTGTCGCCAACTGCGCGGGACTCTACTCCGACGTCATCAACAGCATGGTATCCGAATATGCTTTTAAAATCCTGCCCCGCAGAGGGGAATACTATATTCTGGATAAAAAATACGCCGACGTGTTTCACGCCTCGGTCTTCCAGCTGCCGACCAACCTCGGGAAAGGGATTCTCGTGAGCCCGACCGTCGACGGCACAATTCTGGTAGGCCCGACCGCGGAGGATATTGAGGACAGATCGGACAGCCGCACCACGCCGGAAGGGCTTGCAAAAGCCCTGAAATTCGGCAGCATGACCTGGGAGAACATCCCGCTGCGTGATGTGATTACCACCTTTTCGGGAATCCGCGCCCACAGTGACAAAAACGATTTTATCCTGGGAGAAGCGCCGGACGCGCCGCTGTTTTTCAATGCGGGCGGCATTGAATCCCCCGGCCTGACCTCCTCACCCGCGATTGCGCTGGACCTCTCCAATCTGGTTGCGAAACGGCTGGGGGCCAAAAAAAACCCGAAATTCAACCCTATCCGGAAAGCGATTCCGAAGTTCAGGGAGATGGATGATCTCCAACGCTTTAAGGCGATCGCCGCCAATCCCGATTACGCCAAAATCGTGTGCCGCTGTGAAACCGTGACGGAAGCGGAAATCCGGGAAGCCATCCGCAGGCCGGTGGGTGCGCGGACGGTCGACGGCATTAAGCGGCGGACAAGGGCAGGCATGGGACGGTGCCAGGCGGGCTTCTGCACGCCCAGGACCGTCCAGATCCTGTGCGAGGAGCTGAACCTGTCGCCGCTGGAAATTACGAAATTCGGTGAAAGTTCAAGGCTGCTGGACAGCTATTTGTTTGAAGGGAGGGAACAGCGCCATGCGTAATGTCGATCTGCTGATTATCGGCGGCGGGCCTGCCGGTCTGGCTGCCGCTGTTTCCGCCTACGAGCAGGGCTGTCGGGATATCTTGATTCTGGAGCGGGAAGATACGCTGGGGGGAATCCTTCGGCAGTGCATCCACAACGGGTTCGGCTTGCATACCTTTCAGGAAGAGCTGACCGGACCCGAATATGCGCAGAAGTATATCGACCGGGTCATCGCCTGTCAAATACCCTATCAGTGCAGCACCATGGTCATTGAAATCACCAAAGGGAAACAGGTGACCGCCGTCAACCGCAGCAACGGGCTGCAGCATTTTCAGGCGAAGGCGGTCATCCTGGCAATGGGATGCAGGGAACGTCCCCGCGGGGCGCTTGCCATCCCGGGCTGGAGATGTTCGGGCATTTATACGGCGGGCACCGCGCAGAAGTTTGTCAATCTGGAAGGGATCATGCCCGGGCAGCGCGTTGTGATTCTGGGCTCCGGGGATATTGGCCTGATTATGGCGAGACGAATGACCTTCATGGGCGCGAAAGTGCTCGCCTGCGTGGAGCTTCTGCCGTTTTCCTCCGGCCTCAAGCGAAACATTGTGCAGTGCCTGGACGATTACGATATCCCGCTCCTGCTGAACCATACGGTGGTGGATATTTCCGGACGGGAACGGCTGGAAGGAGTAACGGTCGCGCAGGTAGACCCCGAGACCAAACTGCCAATTGCGGGCACCGAACAGTATTTTGCGTGCGACACGCTGCTGCTTTCCGTCGGCCTGATTCCGGAAAACGAGCTCAGCCGGATGGCAGGGATTGAACTGTGCGGCGCGACCGGCGGCCCGACGGTGGACGAAACTCTGCAAACCTCGGTGGAAGGCATTTTCTCCTGCGGCAATGTCCTGCATGTGCATGACCTGGTGGATTTCGTCTCGGAAGAAGCCGAAAAGGCAGGAGCGACAGCATGGCGGTATATCGCCGATACCCTGAACCAAGACCTGAAAACTGTGCCGGTCATCAGCGGGTTCGGCGTGTCGGGCGCCGTACCGCAGAAAATCCATGTGGGAAACGCGGATCAGCCGATCACCCTCATGTTCCGTCCCAAAAACGTCTATCAAAACGCGAAAGTCTGTGTGACAGCGGGTGAAAAAGAGATCTACAGGCGTACCAGCCGCATCCTCACACCGGGGGAAATGGTCAGCCTCAAACTGAAGCCGGAAGTGCTCAGGCAGATTGCGGATGCCGATGATCTTACCGTGAAAGTGGAGGCGTCATGAGATGGTGAAGGAAATCACTTGTATCGGATGCCCGATCGGATGCCGTATTTCCGCGGTTCTGGAAAACGGGGAAATCCATTCGCTCAGCGGGTATACCTGCAATGTCGGAAAAAAATACGCGCAGGAGGAATTGACCGCGCCGAAAAGAACGGTTACGGCGCTCATGCCGGTGAGGGGCTGCCGCCATCCGCTTCCGGTCAGGACTTCCGAACCGATTGATAAAAGCAAAATTTTCGACTGCCTGAACGAGGTTGCAGGACACTCGGTTACCCTGCCGGTACATCTTGGGGACGTCGTTCTCCCCAACGTGTGCGGTTCACCGGCAAATATTATCGCGACAAAAGAACTCCTGTGAAAAGACATAAAAGAACGGCCCGCATAATGCAGGCCGTTCTTTTATGATTGCCGCTTCAAGGTAAACTTTTTTTCGGTTCCGTTCTTTAATCGCTTGATATTGGGTTTGTGCTTATAGATCAGCAGACCGGAAATCCCTGCCGCCAGAGCCGTCGTAATCCACAGATAAGAGATCGGGGGTGTTCCGTAAGGAAATCTGCCGGTGCGGTAGTCCCAGAAAGAAAGAACCAGGCAGTGCACAAATGGAAAACTGAACGCCGCGATGATTGAGGAAAGAGATACAATTTTTGAAATAATAAACACAGCCGCAAATACGATGAACACAATCGCAAACAGCCGCCAGTCATAAAAGACAACTACCGCGGCCGATGATAAAATCCCTTTTCCGCCCTTAAAATGAAAGTAAAGCGGATAGACATGTCCGACCACGCACATCAGTCCGGCGATTAACGCGCCGTACTGCTGAAAATAGGCGGGTGCGCCGCTCTGCTGGCAATAATACTGAAAAATCGCCCTGCCCGCAATCACAGAAACCGCTCCTTTTAGGAAATCAAACAGGAATGTAAAAACGCCTGCCTTCCACCCCACAGAGCGCAGGACATTGGTCAGGCCCGCATTGCCGCTCCCCAGCGTCCGGATATCCACATTGTTGTAAAAAAGCCGTGTAAACAGAATCGAAAAGCTGATGCTTCCAATCAGATAGGAAAAAGCGGACGAAAGAAACACCGAAACCCAGAACAACCCTGCGTGATACATGAAATCATCATCCTTTTTTATCTTGTATGTACGGGTATGTTACCGGCTTATCCTTTCTATATATTATATAGTATGGTCGCAAAGTATGCGATAATCTTCGCTGTCTTATAAATAACAAAGCCGCCATAGCCGGAGAAATTTCATTGACATCCTGGAATGCAGATTAAAAGAGTCCCTCAACGCACGATTGCACATACTCCACCGGCACATCCATGCGTTTCGCTGTCTGCTCGGCCGAAAGGCCGCTGTTGAGAAACCTTTTTACCACCATGCCCATATTTTCACCCACCTCGATGATGTGCCGGTCGGGATCATAAAAGCGGACCACCCGCTGTCCCCATGCATGTTCTTGGGGTGTGTGGACATATTCAATACCCGGTGTTTCGGCAAGACGCGCCAGAAAACCGTCCATATTGCTTTCCTCAAAGTATAGTTCTGTGGAATTATGCCCTAAGGTAATACTATTTTCTTCCCTTTGGATAAAGCTTTTCCAGGTGTCGAACGTCTGAAGCGCGATGCGGTCTGAAAGCGTGACGTTTGCTCCGAAATCAGCGGTGACCGTCATACCCAGAAGGTCACAGTAAAAGCGTTTTGATCGCTCCATATCACGAACGGCGAGCAGGGTACATTGATAATTCATCTCAGTTCTCCTCCACTTTTCAAATAGATTGCATTATTTTGGATTTCTCCACTCCAGTTTACCACTATTTCAACAAAAATGAACCGACAAAGCATGTCATTTTTAAGCTCATAGGAAATCCGCCCGAAGCAAACTGTAAACCCATTCTCTGCATTTTCACGTGGTCTGTAAATCTCATAATTTTTAAATAATATGCACAAAACTCGATTCAGATATTTAGCGATACTTATAATTGATTTTCTAGTATACTAGTGTTATTATTTAGAATGTTCATAGAGTTGAAATAGTTCATTCATAACCTGCTATAGATTGGAAGGGAGACCCATAAATTGAAGCAATTGCAAACCAAGCTGCTGCAGGTGGGCGAAACCCGCGTCTGGCGTACATACAAGGGCGGAAAGCGTATTGATGAATGGCGTGGCCGCTCCGCTGGAGCCGACGGCAACTTTCCCGAGGATTGGATTGCGTCTACGGTAATGGCCAGCAACCCCGGCCGGGAAAAAATCCCGGAAGGACTGAGCCGGGTGCTGAATCTGCCGGGACAGCCCAAACTGAAAACGTTGTTTGAAGAAGACCCGGAAGGCTGGTTCGGCGCGGCACATGCTGAAAAATTTGGCAGTGTTCTGGGTATACTAATTAAGATGATTGATGCCGGCGAACGGCTTACCATTCAGGTGCACCCGGACAAGGACTATGCAAAACAGGTATTTCATTCGGATTATGGCAAGACCGAGGCGTGGTATATTCTGGGCGGCGAAGACGCCTGCATTTACTTTGGCTTCAAACCGGGCATTACCCGCCAGCGATGGAAGGCCTTGTTTGATCAGCAGGACATTTCCGGTATGCTGGAATGTCTGCATCGCATCCCGGTGAAGCCGGGAGATTCTTACCTCATCTGCGGCGGCGTACCCCATGCCATCGGACAGGGATGCTTTCTGGCGGAAGTGCAGGAGCCCACCGATTACACCATGCGCACCGAGCTTGTGACCCCCGGCGGCCTGCACATCCATTTAAATCAGTGCCACCAGGGCGTCGGATTTGAAAAAATGCTGGACTGCTTCCATTATGAAGGGCTTTCACTGGAGGAGACCCGGAAACGCTGGAAGGTAGAGCCGCAAGTAACCAGCTTGCCCTGCTGTACCATAACATCGCTCATTGACGCGCGTTACACAAAGCTGTTTTCCATGCGCAGCCTGCTGGTGGAAGGGAAATGCATTCTGCAACGACCGCAGCGGCTTTCGGCATTCGCCGTACTTAGCGGAAGCGGAAGCGCTTCCAACGGAGAAGAAACGCTTTCCCTGAAACAGGGCGATTATCTGGTTGTACCTGCGGGCGTACAAAACCTCCAATTAGCAGGTGAAAGTTTCCACTTGGTAGAATGCCTGCCCCCTGCGCTGGACTGACCCGGATTCAGCAAACCATACTAAATGATGTATTCGGCATTATGCCGTTTGCAGATATGAATAAGGAGGACACTATTACCCATGAAAAAGACTCTTGCATTAGTTTTGGCAATGACGATGTCACTAAGCCTGGCCGCTTGTGGCGGTTCTGCTTCCGGCAGTTCTTCTGCCGCCGCCTCGGAGAGCGCAGATTCCGCGAAGGATGCCGCGCCCGATAAGGTCTATGAGCTGAAAGTTTCCACTACCCAGGCTGAGACCGCTCCTATCGTAGAGGGACTGCAGGCCATTGCTGACAGGGTTGCAGAAGACACCAACGGCGGCGTGAAGATCACCATTTATCCTTCCAGCCAGCTGGGCGCGGAAGAGGACATGATTGATCAGGCGCTGCAGGGCATGAACATTGCTGTTCTGACCGATGCCGCCCGTATGAGCAACTATGTTTACGACATGGGAATTTTCAACATGGCATATCTGGTCGACAACTATGACGAGGCATGCAAAGTAATGGATACCGACATTTTCCAGGGCTGGCAGGATGAGTTGGTAGATCAGGGTATCCGCGTACTGTGCTTTAACTTTTATGACGGCGCCCGCTCCTTCATGACCAACAAGAAAGCTACCACTCCCGCCGACTTGAAGGGGCAGGTCATCCGTACCCCCGGCGCTGATCCCTGGGTCAACAGCATCGAAAGCATGGGGGCTACCGCTTACTCTGTCGCATGGAGCGAAGTGTACAACAGCATTCAGACCAAGGTCATCGACGGCTGCGAAGTGCAAAACACCAGCGCTGTTTCCACCCATATCTATGAGGTCTGCAAATACGTGGATAAGACCGAGCACATCAATCTGGTCAACTGCCTGATTACCGGTGAAGCTTGGTTCTCCTCCCTGCCCGCAGAGTATCAGGAAATCCTTCTGAATGACGCTTATGGCAGCGCTTATGAAAATGCCAAGAAGGTAGAGAGCCTGCAGCCGGAGATGGAGAAAACCCTCGTAGACAACGGTATGGAAATTGTGGAAGTGGACAAAGAAGCTTTCAAGGAAGCCGCCAAGGCCGCTTACGAGAAAATGGGTTGGACCGAGCTGCGCGAGAAGATCTACGCTGAGATCGGCAAAGAAGCCTGATTTTGTTTTCCTAAACAAAATTTGCCGGAACCCGAGTCAAGGGAACAAAAGCTTGGACGGGCGTTACCGCTCGTTCAGGCTTTTCTTTTTCTATTCGAATTCAATAAACCGAAACCTACTTATGGGAGATATTGAAGATGAAAAAAATATATCAAACATTCTGCAAATTTGAGCAGATATTTGCAATCGTCCTTCTTTTCGGCATCGCGGCATTGGTTTTCATATCTGCCATGTTTCGCGCATTTAAGCATCCGCTGAACTGGGCGCAGGACGCCGCTTTGGTGGCGTTTGCCTGGATGATTTTCCTGGGCAGTGATTTGGCAATTCGCAACACACGCCTGATTGGAATCGATGTTATCGTGAAGTATTTTCCCCAAACAATTCAAAAATGGCTAAGCATTCTGTTTCAAATCATCATCCTTGCGTTTTTATGTATACTGGTGCGATATGGTTACACAATGGTCATGACCGGCATTCAGCGCAGCATCTCCACACTGAGGATCAGCTATGCCTGGGTTACCGCGTCGGTTCCGGTCGGTGCGCTGCTGATGATTGTTTCGCAAGCGATCCGTATGGTACAGGCCATCAAAACACCTGTTAACGAATGGGGGGCAAACTAATGGGCATAGCGATTGCAGTCTTTTTAGTATTTTTGATTTTGGGCATGCCTGTGGCCTTTTCGATTGGCCTTTCAGGCTTCACATTTTTTGTTGTTCGCGACCTGCCAATGAGCGTTTTAGTACAGAAATCTATCTCCACAAGCCAAAGCTTCACGATGCTTGCAATTCCGCTGTTTATTTTGGCGGGTAACCTGATGAACAGCTGTGGCATCACAAAGCGGCTGATGAAGCTGGCAAACGTGTGCACCGGACATATGTACGGCAATCTGGGTCAGGTTTCCTGCGTCATGTCAACCCTGATGGGCGGCGTATCCGGTTCCGCTGTGGCCGATGCCGCAATGGAAACACGCATTTTGGGCCCCGAGATGAACCGCCTGGGTTATGCAAAAGGCTGGAGCGCAGCCATTAACGGTTTATCCGGTCTCATCGTTGCTACCATACCGCCCAGCATGGGGCTGATTATCTACGGTACTGTGGGTGAAGTATCCATTGGCCGTCTGTTTTTGGCAGGGTGGGTCCCCGGATTTCTGATGTGCGCCTTTTTGATGGTCGCATGCAGCCTTTCTGCCCGGCACTTCGGTTACAAGCCCGAACACGCAAAGCGTGCCAGCTTTAAAGAAATCGGGAAGGCGCTTATCGAGAGTATCTGGGCGCTGATCTTTCCCTTCATGCTCATCGCACTGATCCGGTTCGGCATTATGAGCCCTTCCGAATCCGGGGCGTTCGCTGTGGCGTACGCTTTGTTTGTGGGCGTGGTGGTCTATCGTGAGCTGAACTGGGAAACCTTTATGGTTACCATGAAGGATTCCGTGAAGGATGTTACCGTTATTACCATTATTTTGGCTTTTTCCGGTATTTTTGGCTACGGCGTAGTGTATGACGATTTGACCACCACAATTGCAGGCGGTCTGGTTGCCATCACCTCTAACCCCACCGCCCTGCTGGTGCTGGTCATCCTTTTCCTCCTGTTCTGCGGCATGTTCATGGAAACTACCGTAATCGCCCTGATCCTTACGCCGATCCTGCTTCCCGTTATGCAGAGCGTTGGCGTCGATCCGGTCGTCTTTGGAATGATCATGATGACCTGCGTTACTTTTGGCGTTATGACCCCGCCCGTGGGCACTGCCTTATACACCACCTCGGATATCATGGGTTGTCCGGTTGAGGAGACCGTAAAATACGGCTGGCCGTTCTATCTGGCAGTACTTCTGGTGGTCGTGTTTATGGTGCTGTTCCCGCAGGCTGTGCTTTGGCTGCCTAATCTGGTTTACGGCGCGTAAGCGCAACTTCGCGCTTGATAAGACTTCGTCGCTTTTTAAGGCGCAGAATCCGGTCCCGGTTTCTGTGCCTTATTAAAAAAATACTGGAAGGGAGAATCCCACTATGAAAATGACATTCCGCTGGTATGGATCTGGCAGCGATTCAATTACCCTGAAACAAATTAAACAGATTCCCGGCATGAGCGGCATTATGGGTCTGCTGGACTATAAAGCTGCCGGCGAGGTATGGGAAGAAAATGAGATCAAGTCCTACGTTGATGAGGTACATGCGGCCGGTTTAGAATGTGAAGTAATTGAAAGCGTGAATGTTCACGAGGATATCAAACTGGGGCTGCCCACACGCGACCAATACATTGAAAATTACAAAATCACAATCCGCAACCTGGCAAAATACGGTATTAAGGTAATCATTTATAACTTTATGCCGGTGCTGGACTGGCTGCGCACCGATCTGGCCCGGGAAATCCCCGAAGATGGCAGCAATAGTCTGTATTTTGACGAAAAGGAACTTGGCGATCTCACCCCGATCGAGATCGTGAAACGCACCGCATCCCAGAGCAACGGGTTCACTCTGCCGGGCTGGGAACCGGATCGTCTTTCCGAACTGGAAAAAACCCTGGAACTGTACAAAGGTGTGGACCAGGCAAAGCTGCTGGAAAACTTCAAATATTTTCTGGACGGCATCATTCCCGTATGCGAAGAAGTGGGCGTAAAAATGGCCTGCCATCCGGACGATCCGGGCTGGCCGATTTTCGGGCTGCCCCGTCTGGCACACGATCAGGCCGGCTATGATAAAATCGTTGCTCTTCACGACAGCCCCTGCAATACGGTTTGCCTCTGCACCGGCTCTTTAGGCAGCAATGTAAACAATGACATCCCGGCGCTCATCCGTCATTTCGGCGAAATGGACCGCATCGGCGCGATGCATGTGCGCAACATCAAACACCTGGGAAGCGACCGCTGCTTCAGGGAAAGTGCGCATCTCTCCAGTACCGGCGATTTGGATATGTACGAGATCATGAAAGCCATCTACGAAACCTGCCCCGATACCTATGTGCGTCCCGACCACGGGCGTATGATCTGGGACGAGGTTGGCCGTCCCGGCTATGGCCTGTACGACCGCGCGTTGGGTGCCACCTACCTGAACGGCTTATGGGAAGCCATCGTGAAAAACTGCAAAGCGTGATTTCTTTTCTAAATTTATAAAAGCAAGAAAGTGAGTGGATTGTATGCTGGAACTGAACGCGCTGTCCGTTAAAAACAATGCTCAAGCCTGGGCAGATGCCGGCGTGACTTTGCCAAAGTTTGACTGGGACAAGATGAAGTCCGCCACGAAAGAGCATCCTGTGTGGGTTCATTTCGGCGCCGGAAATATCTTCCGGGGCTTTATTGCCCGTCTTCAGCAGGAGCTTTTGAACAATGGCATTGCCGCCAGCGGTATCATTGCCGCCGAAACATTTGATTACGACATCATTGATCGAATTTACCTCCCTTACGATAACATGACGCTGAACGTCACCCTGAACCCGGACGGCACCACCAGCCGGGAGATCGTGGCAAGCATCGCCGAGGGTCTGCGGGCCGATAGCTCCGACGCGGGTCAAATGGCCCGCCTGAAGGAGATTTTTACGAACCCAAAGCTGCAGATGGTCAGCTTTACGATCACCGAAAAAGGGTATGCTCTGGCCAATATGGCCGGCGAGCTGATGCCGGTAGTTGCTGCCGACATGCAGGAAGGCCCCGATAAAGCGCGGCATGCCATGAGCATGATTACCGCGCTGGTATACGATCGTTATAAAGCCAATAAGGCGCCGCTTGCACTGGTCAGCATGGACAACTGCAGCCATAACGGTGAAAAACTGCGCAACAGCGTGCTGACCGTCGCAAAAGCATGGGAAAGGAACGGCTTTGTGGAAGCCGGTTTTGTAGCCTATCTGGAGGACGAAAAACAGGTTTCTTTCCCGTGGAGCATGATCGACAAGATCACCCCCCGCCCCCATAAGATGGTGGAAGAAAGTCTGGCGGCGGCCGGCATATCCGGCATGACTCCCATTGTTACCAGCAAGAATACCTTTATTGCGCCCTTTGTCAACGCGGAGCGGCCGCAGTACCTCGTGGTAGAGGATCAGTTCCCCAACGGCCGGCCGGCCCTGGAAAAAGCAGGCGTCTTCATGACCGATCGCGACACCGTAAATAATACGGAAAAGATGAAGGTCACGACCTGCCTGAATCCGCTGCATACCGCCATGAGCGTATACGGCTGCATGCTTGGCTATACGCTGATCTGCGACGAAATGAAAGACAGGGATATCGTTGCCCTCATCAAACGTTTGGGCTATGTGGAAGGGCTGCCCGTGGTGGTAGATCCCAAGATTCTCCAACCAAAGGCCTTCATTGATGAAGTTGTGGAACAGCGTCTGCCCAATCCCTTTATGCCGGATGCGCCCCAGCGCATCGCTACCGATACCAGCCAGAAGGTTGGCATCCGCTTCGGCGAGACCATTAAGAGTTATATTGCCGCCGGCAAGGACCTGAACCAATTGGTCAGCGTACCGCTGGCACTGGCAGGCTGGCTGCGCTATCTGCTGGCAGTAGATGACAGAGGCGAGCCCATGGAAGTGAGCAGCGATCCCATGAAGGATGAATTGCAGGCGAAGCTGAAAGACATCGTCGTCGGTAAACCGGAAACTTATCACGGCCAGCTGAAAGAGATTCTGCGCAACGACGTCATTTTCGGCACGGATCTGGTAAAAGCCGGATTGAGTGATAAAATTGAAGCAATGTTTGTGGAAGAATTAAAAGGTCCGGGCGCGGTGCGTGCAACTCTGCAAAAATATTTGGCCTGATTTTTGTTTTTTCTTAGCTGATCCTGATGAAAAACAGCTGAATTTCTGCTATACTAAGGAAAAATAATGGAATTATTTAAGATCACCTGAAAAAGAAAGCGAGTATTTCTGCATGATAGTTACCGAGAGAGAACCTCGTGAAAACGGACGGGATTATGCGCTGCGCATCATAAAACAGAATATCATCTGGCTGGAACTTGCACCCGGCAGCATGGTAAGCGAGAGCGAGTTGGCAGCTCAGTTGGGCCTGTCCCGTACCCCCGTGCGGGAAGCACTGTTTGAGCTTTCTAAAAGCAGGATTGTAGAGATTTACCCTCAAAAGGGCAGCCGGATCGCTTTGGTAGACTACAGCATGGTCGAAGAAGCCAGCTTCACCCGTCTTGTGCTGGAAAAAGCAATCGTACAGCTTGCATGTTCCATGGCAAAGCCGAAAGAGATCAACGCGCTTGAGCGGTGTGTGAAGCTGCAGGAGTTTTATCTGGAAAATCCGGATGAATCCATGATGATGAAGCTGGATGATGAATTCCACCGGTCGCTGTTTACCATCTGCGAAAAGCAGCAGACCTATGCCATGATGAATTCCTTCACCATCCATTTTGACCGGGTGCGCCGCATGAGCCTTGCCAGCCTGAGGGACAATAAGACGGTCGCCGATCATCGGGCCGTGCTGGAAGCAATTGCCGCAGGGAACGAACAGGCGGCCATGGCGAACATGGAACTGCATCTTTCCCGCTACAAAGTGGATAAACAGGCCATCCTGCGGGACCATCCTGAATACTTTAAAGAGATGATCTAAATAGTTTAAGCCCGCCCGGGTCGGCCGTACATTGGCTGACCCGGGCGGGCTTTCAGGATGATTTTTGCGTTGGCCGCATATTGGGCGCGCCGCCAAACCGGTGGCTATGCGCTGTCCGGACAAGCTCTTTGAGATTGGCAGTCGGAACACTGGTGGGAATAGCGCATTCAGGGGCAATCAGCGATATACCGCAGGCCATATTATACTCAACCTCACGCTGAACACCTCCGGGCGTCCCCTGCGACAATGTGAACGGATTGTTGATGCAGCCTGCCAAACGAATCCGCCTGCCGGCCGCCTGTACAATGGCGGGAATATTGTTGCGCGAATCCATATGAAAGCAGGTAAATCCCGCCTGGGCGAATAAATCAAACCGGTCCTCCACATTTCCGCATACATGCAGGATCAGAGGCCCCAACGGAGCCAGCTTGCGGGTTGCCATACAATGGACCGGGAAGACAATCTCCCGATAAATCTGAGCGCTTACGAGGTCGGAAGTGACATGGTCCGCCCATACGACAATATCCGCCCCCGCTTCAAATTGTGCCTGTGCAAATTGAACGGATATTTCGGCCAGCGCGGCAATGGCGCTGCTTGTTTTCTGAGGCTCCAGAATGGTGTCCAGCAGCAGGTTTTCCACACCGCGCAGATGGTATGCCAATGTCCATGGCCCGACCACTTTTCCAATGACAGGGACTTCGCCTTTGTACCGTTTATGCAGAATGCGTAAGGCACGCAGCAGCTGCATTGGCAGGGGGCGGGACAGAAAGTCCTGAGGAATGTCGAGCTGGTCCAGATTGCTCAGCAGGATTCCCCTTACGCTCGGTGTGCCGAAACGATCGCTCCAATCCACATCCGCGCCCAGCGCCGCCGCCTCCAGGTGGATTGAAAAATAGGGCGCTGCGGAATCAAAGCCGTATTCATCGTGACCGACAGCTGCCAGGTCCGCCATTTCGGCGCCGTTTGTATGAGCAGAAGGGAAATAGGCCCCGCTTTGGTTCATTCCATCAATTGTGGCGACAGACGTGACGCTGATCGCCGGATAAACGTCAAAAGGAGTCCCATTGATCGCTGCCATCACACGCTCGGTGCTGGTCATTTCCGGTATCCGCACAAAATCCCCCATTTCCACTTGTATTTCTGCAGCAGTTTTATGATTGTTATTATACCATATCCACGCTGTAGATATGGTATAATTGGCCATTGGGGCGGGAGCGAGCTTTGCGAACGCATCGCCCTGGCCATAATCCGGTATAATAGCCGCTTTGCGGTTATTATACCATAAATGCAAAAAAGAGGCGCAATCCTGCGCATCTTTTTTGCATGTAATTATGATTTAATGACCCGGTTAAAAATATCCCCGCCGAGATAAACGCCCTCGTCACCCAGCAGTTCCTCCATACGGATGGCCTCGTTCCACTTCACAGTGCGTTCGCTGCGTGCTACTGAGCCGACTTTCAGCTGGCCCGCATTGGTGGCGATTGCAAGATGTACGATCGTGGAATCTTCGGTCTCCCCGCTGCGGGCACTGATGACAGGCAGGTATCCGCTGTTTTTGGTGTACTCAATCGCGTCCAGCGTCTCTGTGATGGTCCCGATTTGGTTCATTTTAATCAGGACGGAATTGCACGCGCCGCGCTCCACGCCGGTGCGGATACGCTGAATATTGGTGGTAAACAGGTCATCCCCGATCAGCTGGATTTTCCTGCCTAATTTCTGGGTAAGAAGCACGGAGCCTTCCCAATCCAGCTCACTGCAGCCGTCTTCAATGGAGATAATCGGATATTTTTCCACCCAGCCGCACAGCAGGTCCACGAATTCGGCGCTGGTCAGCTCCAGATTTTCCAGACTGAGCTTGTAGGTTCCTTTGTCTTTATCATAAAACTCACTCGATGCAATATCGAGCGCGATGCCTATATCGACACCCGGTTCATAACCTGCAAGACGAATACTTTCTGTCAGCAGGGCAAGACCTTCTTCGTTTGAAGTGAAATTTGTAGGCCAGAAGCCGCCTTCATCCGCGATTGCCAGCGGCCGGCCTGTCTTTGTGAAGACTTTTTTTGCAGCGTTGTAAACATTGACTACGGCTGCAAAGCCCTCTTCAAAACTTTTGAACCGAAGCGGGATAACCAGAAAATCCTGAATATCAATGGAACCGACCGCATGGGCGCCGCCTCCGATGATTTGAATCATCGGGACAGGGATTGTTTTTGCATTTGCCCCGCCCAGATAGCGGAACAGCGGCTCTTCTTTCGCGTTGGCAGCCGCATGGGCCACGGCCATGGAGCATCCCAGTATTGCGTTTGCGCCAAGGCGGCTTTTATTGGGCGTTCCGTCCAAGGCAATCATCATCTGATCAAGTTCCGCCTGGTGCAGCGCGTTGCGGTTCAGCAGGGCGGGAGCCAGCTCGGTTTCAATATTTTTGATGGCCTTGCGTACGCTTTTGCCTCCCAGCTCCTTTCCCCCGTCACGCAGTTCCAATGCCTCATAAATGCCGGTAGAAGCACCGCTCGGCACAGTGCCCCGTCCTACGGCGCCACAGGCAAGTGTGACATCCACTTCGACGGTCGGGTTGGCCCGGCTGTCAAAAACCTGCCGCGCCTGTACTTTGACAATCTCATAATCGTTCATTGTTTGAAAACCTCCCTATGCTTTTAAATCAATAACAAATCTTGCAGCAGGAAAACATTACGCCCGCCGATGGGATGCAATGATGGGAATCGCCTTTGAAAAAGAATCCGCCTTCTGATCCAGCAGGTCAAACGCGATATCACGTACCATCTGCTGCTTTTCCGGATCTCCCACCAGATATTCCACGGGCGACTTTCCATCCACGCGGGCAATCATAAGCAGTGCCAGTGTTCGGATTGTGCAGTCCTCAAATTTCTTTTTATCCATAAAGTCCATATGGTCCAGATAAAAATCTGTCATATAGCGCAGCATATTTAAGAAAGCGCCGGCAAGTTCAGGAAATTTGATGGACTTCAAAATGAAATGATTGGAGAAAAAGGCAAGGTCAAAAGCAGGATGGCCGTAATGAGCCACTTCATAATCCAGCACGCTGATGCCGCGCCCCACAACCATAATATTTTTCGGGCTGTAATCGCCATGAACCAGGGTAATGCTGCTTTCCATCAGCTCATGGATCACCTGATCGGCGGCACTTTTCAGCTGTGGGTGTTTGTGCATAATGAACTCGATGTATGGGCTGATGCGCAGGCCGTAGAAGATGGATTTGTCCGCAAAGCGTTCCGCCACTTGCGTATTCCGCGCACATTTGTTATGCACGACAACCAGTGTCTCGATGGATTTGCGCGCCACTTCGAAATCAAGAAGGCCGCTCATCAAGTCCGCTTTCCACATTTCACAGTTGTCTGGTACGGCCTCACGTCCGTAGATGTAGTTTTCCTGATCATAGAAATATACTTCCGGGGCATTTTCCGGCATGAGCTCATGATAAATCTTGTTACTGTCATATTCGATCCCCATGCGGTTGGGATCACACGTCCAAGTCTCAGCAACTTTCAATTGCGCCAGAGCTTGTTTAATAATGAGCGGGGTCTTTCCCGGGCGTTCAATGAATACAACTGTTCCGGAAACACCCCCTTTACAGTAATGGATCGAATGTCCGTCGCCGGGGCCGGTCAGTTCGCGGTCCAGCATGTAATTTTCCAGTACCTCTTGGTTTGCAATATCAATCATAAACAGGCTCCTTTTGGTTTGAATGGCTATGTGCATGGTCGAACCATCGGCGGGATGCCGTCCCGCCGATGCATGAAACCGTCTAATGTACAAATAGAGAAAGCAGCAGAATGGAAATCAAAGCTGCACCGCCCATAATAAAGGTGGTAGCGGTTACGGCCACATATCCTTTTTTAATGTCATACCCGGCCAGCTTTGTAACGCACCAGAAATAACTGCCCATTGGAAGCACTCCACAGAATGAGCCGCCCGCGATTGCGATAACGGCAAGCTCCGGCGAGATTCCCAGTGAAGGAAGCAGCGGCAGCACAATACCGGCGGTAGTCGTCAACGCGACGGTAGCGGAGCCCTGCGCAATCAGTACAATGGCGGAAATCATAAACGGAAGAAGAACGCTGGGCAGCCCTGTATTCGAGATAATTCCGGCTAAAACGTCGCCCACGCCCATATTCTGCAGAACTTTTCCATAACTGCCGGCGATGCCGGTGATCAGCAGGATTTCACAGCTGTTTTTCAGCGCGCGGGTGACCCATGTATCGGTCACCTCGGCAGTCAGCTTGCTTGGCAGCAGGAAGCTCAGCAGGGTACCAAGCAGCAGCGCGATATAAGGCGTCCCGATAAAGTTGACAAACTGGGCGACAGCCGTCTCCTGATTGGCGTACTGGCCTACAAATGAGCGCGTCACAATCAGGATAATGGGGACCACAATCGGCAGATAAGACATAAATGTGGATGGCGCGTGCGCAACAACCTCCTGGAATTTTTTATTCGCAAGAAGATCATCGTCGTCGTTAGGCGCTATTTCAGGATATTTGTTCTTGAGGTATTTGGAATTGCACCACAGAAGCGTAATCAGAATAACAGGGACTGAAACGATTAAGCCGTAAACCATCACCTTTCCGACGTCCGCGCCAAGAATTCCGGCGGCGGCGATGGGCCCCGGAGTAGGCGGAACCAGCGAGTGAGTGGTCAGCAAGCCACACATCAGCGCGGTTACGAGACACATGTAGGGAATTTTTCCGGTACGCGACAGTGCCTTGATTACAGGATTCAGAATAACAAATCCGGAATCGCAAAAAGTGGGGATCGAAACGACGCCGCCGGTCAGGGCGGTCGCAAGGGTGGCTCGTTTAATTCCCACCAGTTTTAAAATGGAATCTGCAATTTTCTGCGCTCCGCCAGTGGCTTCCAGAACTTCGCCCACTATGACGCCGCAAACAATCACGATGCCGATATTCTGCATCGTGCCGCCGAAGCCCGCGGCGACCAGATTAGCGACGTCCCCCAGCGGAAGGCCGCTGGCAACACCCAGCAGGAGGGAAACCAACAGCAGCGAGAGAAATGCATGCAGATGCATTTTAGAGATCAGCACCATCAGGATCACAACACTGAGTATCAACAGGAATACCGAATACATGAATAAGCCTCCTTTTCCATCACACGTAAATCACTTTCAATATGGCCACATTGTCGACATGTATAATATACACATAAAAAATTTAAAAATCAATTGAATTTATGTATAATATATGTTATTTATTTGATAAGAAGAAAATAAATCGGTGCGAAATGCACATAATTATTTCCCGATATGGGAAATTAAAAAAATAATTGTGCTTTTTGCCTGTATCATCTATAATTAAAGCAAAAATAAGTGCAAAATCTACATATTAAAAGTCGTGGAAAAGGATGGCGGAATAGGATGGATGTTCAATTTCTCAACCAGCTGCTGGAAAAATACCGTGCTGGTTCGGCACGCATTTACATTACCGATGCAAGCACCCGCATACTTGCCGCAACAGAGGAGGAACGTGTCGGGACAGTGGGGCGTACAGCGGAATATATCATCGGCATCCGCCGGCAGGCTACCATCGACAACGGGAGATTTACCGGCGTGGACGAGGCGGCAAACTTTGTTACCTTTGGCACACCTATCCTTGAAAACGGCCAGCTCTGGGGCGCCGTTATTGTGCATGCGCCTGTGCCCTTGGCCGCACAGTTGGGAAATACCCTGCAAACGGCATTGGAAACTGCGCTGGACTATCAGTCCTACACAAAAGAGCAGTCAGCCACTCCATTAGACACAATCGATCAAATTGCGGCACTTATGCTGGCACAGACGATTGATATGGATGTCCTGCTGCCACTGATGTATCGTCATGAATTGGAGCCCAGTCTGCTTCGCACCGTTATTTGTATCCGGCTGCACTACCACAAAACCAGTTATTTCAATATCAGCCTCAACCTGGGATACCAGTCGTCAATTGAACAGCTCCGGGAAGAAGTTGTGAACCGTATCCGCCACAACCGCTATCTTAGCACCCAAGACCTCGTTTATATGGCGGATCGGAACACGATTCTCATCATCAAGTCTTTTTTGCCCACAGAGGACCTTTCCCGCAGCTATCTCGCACTTGATGTGGTTTGCCGTGATTTTGCCGACACGCTGAACCACTTTTCAGCGTTTTCGTTTTCCATTGCCTACGGCAACCTCTACCCGGGGGTACGCTTAACTGCGAAAAGCTGGCATGAGGCGGAGGAGACGATCGAAGCAGGCCGGCAGGCAGGGAAGCCGTCCCCGTTTTACAGTCTGGATACGCTGCTGTTTGAAACCGTATGCCGCCACCTGCAATCACAAATCGTAAATAAGCTGTTGGAACCGGCGCTGCGGAAGCTGCTCCGTAAGGACGGCTCATTGCCCATGGAATTAATCAGCTGCTGTGAGGCGTTTGTCGACAGCTGCATGAATCTTTCAGCGGCCTCAGCCCGGACACAGCTGCACCGGAATACAATCAGCGCCAGACTGGCAAAATTAAAAAATCTGACCGGCCTTGATCCCACAGCCGACTTTAAAGATGCATTCCTTCTAAAGATGCTGGCCGTTTATGTAAAACAAAAGAACGAAAATAAGGAGTAGCCCCCCGGAAAGATGAAAACCCGTCAACTCCGGGTTCATTTCGGACTCCTAAAAGTAAGGTCTGGCTGAAAGTCAGACCCCTGGCAAGAAACGAGTGCTTCAGTTGTAAATAAAAACATTCTGCGGCATCCACATAAAAAATCGAATTGTGACAACGCCGATTATGGAAGAAATCGCAATCCACACGCCGGTGAATTCCGGATCGCTGCGATAGCTATGTGTTATGATGCCGAGCTGCGTCATTGCAGACACCCCCTGATGTAGAAAAACAACTACATCAGGGGGTGTCTGTCACTATCGGTTTTTATTGGACCTGTTCAGTTTTGTGCGAGACCTTTTATAACAGCTTGTCCCATCAATCGATAAGATTTTTGTAAGAGATAGTTTCGGCTTTATGGTGTTCTGATACAGCTATGACCTCATTTTCGCAGATTGTTATATTTTTGTCTATTTTGACCTATCGATTCAAAATTATAACCAATCGAAGGGGGTATATATTTGTGAAAATTAAATGAACTATATAGAAAAACAGAGGAAATTAGAAAGAAACTATTGCAATATTTCAAATCGCCTTTATAATCAAGTCATAAGTTTTGATTTTCAATTGAAAATTAAAGATTGAAAAACCAAAGAGCTTGAGGTTGAAAAGATGAAGGATGCATACAAAGTAGAAGGTATTGAAGAACTTATTGTGAATACTGGGCTTGTTGATGTTGTAACAAACAAAATCCGCGACAAAATTCATACCGGAGCCCTTGCCCCGGGCCAGAAGCTGATTGTCAGGGAAATCGCTGAAGAGCTGAAAATCAGCCAGACACCAATTAAAGAAGCTCTGAATCGTTTGATTGCCGAGGGCTATGTGGAAGCAATTCCCCGCAAAAGCATGATTGTAAAACGGATCAGCTATCATGAATACCAGGATAATATGGAAATCCGTATGATGTGTGAATTGTTTGCGATTCCGACTATTATCAGTTACAGTCAGCAGCATCCTGAATTAGTTACCATCATGGAAGAAAATATTAAACAGATGCGCGCAGTCCTGGATGCTCCGGAACTTGATTACGACAAATGGCTGAAACTGGACTTTTACTTCCATCGCCACTATATGGAAACGGTGGACAATCAGGCATTTATTTCGTTTTATACCAGTTTAAGAGCCAACCGATACAGTTACTTTGCATTTCTGGATGAAAATAAACACCCGCTTTCGCGTAAGCATCTGCAGCTCGATAATGACGAGCATCATCTTATTCTCGAGGCGGTGCGGGAACAGAATCTTTCAAAGCTTACCGCCGCGGTTCATGAACACATTATGCGTCCGCGAATGGATTTAGATGTCGGTGCTCAAGCGCGCCAACGTATTGAAAATGTGGTAAAGCTTTATCAGCAGGAATCAAACGGGATTTGAGAAAGCGAGGAAAAGCCTTATGAAACTGATTAAAACAATGAACGATTTTATTCTTGGAATCATGATGTTGGCGTTGAGTTTTTTCCTGCTGTTCAGTGACAAAATTGTTACCAATATGCCCGCCGTCACAATGGGAGGATATTTTGCACGTGCTGATGTGTATATCCATCTGCTGGCAATCATTCTAGGGATTGTATCTTTGGTATTAATCGGAAAATCGATCAATTTTAACAAAGATGCAGCAGTAACCGGTTTTTCTTTTCAGATGAACAGCACGATCCTTATTTCAGCCATCGTCTTAATTCTTTATACCTTGGTTTTGCCCATCATCGGATTTATTGTTTCCACCTTTTTGGCCATTTTCCTTCTTTGCACCCTGTATACAGTAAAAGAAGACAATAAATCCCTAAAAGAATATAAGGGGAAAGCGTTAGGGAAAATGCTTCTCCGTTCCGCAATTTATTCTGTTATTCTGGTGGTTGTACTGAAAATTATATTTACATATGGTTTAAGTGTGCAATTACCTTAAAAATTTTAAGATGTAAAATTGGGAGGAACTCAAAAATGAAAGCAAGAAGTTTGGTCTCTCTGGCATTGGGTTTGGCGCTGGCAGCCTCATCCATGACTGCTTGCAGCTCAGCGCCCGCATCCAGCAGCAAGGCTCAATCGGCTCCATCCAGTTCGGCCCCTGCATCATCTGTTGCTGAAACTCCGGCAACGACCGATTACCCCAAGAAACCGGTTCAGGTCATTATCCCTTATGCTCCGGGCGGCGGCTCGGATATTCTGACTCGCGCTATCATGAAATATATTAAACTTCCAAACGACCAGAATCTGGTCGCGATCAACGTAGAAGGTGCGGCAGGCTATATCGGATGCCAGCAGGCTGCTACCTCTTCGAATGACGGTTATACAATTCTGGCCCACAATCCGATGGATGTTGTTTCCTACACTTTAAACGGAACTGCGCCGGATGCATTGTGGAGTGAAATGGAAATGATCTGCGGCGTCGTGGATGATTTTAACGTGATTTCCACAAACAAACAAAGCGGATGGAAGACCATCGACGAAGCGGTTGCCTACATCAAGGCGCATCCGGGTGAAGTAAAGTGGGGCACTACCGGTGCGCAGAATGTTAACTATGGCGACACACTCCGTGTCCTGGAAGCACTGGGCATTAAGGACGACGTTACGCTTGTCCCCTATGACGGAGGATCCGCCTCCAAGACAGCCCTGATGGGGAATCATATCCAGATGGAAACAAATTCCAGTTCCGACATCCGTTCATCTGTTGCCTCCGGAGACACCATTCCGCTGATGGTAATCGGCGACCGCAGGGCAAAAGCATTGCCGGAAATTCAGTGCACCCAGGAATTGGGCTATGACATCACGACCACTAAACCGCGCGGCTACTATGCCCCGAAAGATACCGATCCTGCCGTCATCAACATATTGGCCGATGCTATCGAAGAGGTCACTAAGAACGAGGAATTTATAAAGTCGGTTGAGGACCTTGGCTTGGAAGTAAACTTTGTAAGAGGCGATGAAATGCAGCTCAAAGTTTCCAAGTGGGCTGATACGCTTTATCCTGTTTTTGAAGAAATGATGGGGACAGAAAGCTCATCCAAATAAAGTATTACTGAAACTCAAAAATTTTAAGCTGCAGAGTCTGGTTCTCTGCAGCTTAAAATGAAAGGAAATACGGAGGATATCAGGCATGAATGCTATTATAGCAGGCTTTACCGCCTTGTTTTCGGATCCGATATCGCTTGCCTTGCTGTTCTTTGGCATCTTTTTCGGAATCGTATTCGGATGTATTCCCGGGCTGACGGCAACTTTGGGCGTGGCGCTAATGATTCCCTTTACTTTTACTATGACACCGATCCAAGGCCTTACTTTGCTGGTTGCCATTTATGTAGGCGGAATCAGCGGAGGCCTGATTACAGCAACCCTGATTAATATTCCAGGTACTCCTTCATCCATTTTCACCTGTTACGACGGATATCCGATGGCGAAAAGCGGAAAGCCGGGCCAGGCTTTGGCAATAGGTGTTTTTGCCTCCCTCATCGGCGGAACATTCTCTGCGGTAGCCCTATTTGCGATTGCGCCGCAATTGGCCAAGGTATCTTTAATTTTTGGCAACTGGGAATACTTCGCGGTGGCTTTCCTTGGGTTGATGGTAGTCGTCACCATGTCGTCCAACGATTTTTTAAAGGGCCTGATTGGCGCCCTGATCGGCCTGATCGTCGGCTGTATCGGGTTGGACGCGGTTTCCGGCGTTTCCCGTCTGACCTTCGGCGCATGGCAGCTGCAAAGCGGCCTTCAGTCCACAGCGTTGATGATGGGACTGTTCGCGATCCGTGAGATTTTTAATCAATCCCGGGATCTTGGCAAGCCAAAAATGAAAATTCATTTGGGTAAGATTTCATTCTTACCGCCGTTAAGTGAAATGAAGGACTGCCTGAAACCACTCACACTTGGCTGTCTGATAGGTACCGGAATTGGAATTCTGCCGGGCATTGGACAAAACGCTTCCACTCTGATTTCTTACAATCAGGCAAAAGCAATGTCAAAGCACCCGGAAAAATTCGGGCACGGTTCCGCAGAAGGAATCTGCGCTTCGGAGGTTTCCAATAATGCGGTCAACGGCGGGGCATTGATTCCGCTGATTACCCTTGGCATTCCCGGCGATCTGACCACTGCCGCACTGATAGGCGGTTTAATGATTCAGGGGCTCCAGCCCGGCCCGCTCTTGTTCACACAGAATATTGATATTGTGGGCACCATTATGGTCTCCTATTTTCTTGCCAACATTGTCATGTATGTGATGGAACTTGGGCTGATGAACATTTTTGTCAAAGCGGTCAATGTAAAATTTTCCATCCTCTTCCCTGCAATTGTCATGTTTTGCGTGCTGGGAGTATTCGCACTGAACAACCGTACCTTTGATATTTGGATTCTGATCGTCACCGGTATCCTGGCCTATATTTTGGATCAACTCGGGGTCGATATGGCGCCTATTATTCTGGGCTTTATTCTTGGTCCGCTGATTGAGAAATATTACCGGATGGGCATGATTTCCGAAAACGGAAACTTTGCCATGATTTTGCAGCACCCCATCGCGGTTGTCTGCTTAATTATTTCTTTGCTGTTTGTATTTGTCCCTCTCTTCAGCAAGAAAATACGCCAAAAGAAAATCGGCTTAAATATTTAATTGTAGGAGAATCAACATGAGTATTACCTCTCAACGGAAAAACGAACTGGAGCAGGTATGCCTTCAGTTTCGTAAAGATGTAATTACCGCTCTGCATCGTATTCAGACCGGCCATCCGGGAGGTTCGCTTTCCGTTTGTGAAATTCTGACAGCTGTTTATTTTGAAAAGGCAAATATTTCCCCGAAAAACATGTCTGAACCAACCCGGGATAAGGTTGTATTATGCAAAGGCCACGCGGCACCGATGCTCTACCGTGTCCTTGCGGAAAAGGGATTCTTCCCTGTGGAAGAGATGAAAAACCTGCGGCAGATCAACAGCATGCTTCAGGGCCACCCCTGCTCTAAGGACACCCCCGGCGTAGAAGTTTCCACCGGGCCGCTCGGAGCCGGTTATCCGGTCGCTTTGGGAATGGCACTGTCCGACAGACTGAACAACATGGATGCCTATACCTACGCGATTCTGGGCGACGGCGAGATCAACGAGGGTGTTGTCTGGGAGACCTGTGAAAATGCCGCAAAGTATAAGGCGGACCATCTGATCTCCATCCTGGACTGGAATAAGGTTCAGCTGGACGGCACAACCGACGCGATTATGCCGATGGGCGATGTGGGGAGAAAATTTGAGGCGTTCGGCTATCATACGATTTCCTGTGACGGGCACGATGTATCCGCCCTCTGCGATGCGATTGATCAGGCAAAAAGCCATAAAGGCCAGCCTTCCATCATTTTGGCCAATACCATTAAAGGCAAGGGTGTTTCCTTTATGGAGGGTCAAAACGCCTGGCATGGCAAACCAATCGACGATGCCTCTTATGCTAAGGCAATGAAAGAACTGGGGGGTGAATCCTGATGTCCAAAGCAATTCGTGATGTCTATGGGGAGTGTCTCAAAAAGTACGGCGCGGAAAACTCGAATATTGTTGTTTTAGACGCGGATGTTTCCAGCTCTACGAAATCGTCTGTCTTCGGGCAGGCGTATCCCGAAAGATTCTTTAACTGCGGTATTGCGGAATACGCGATGGTTGGAATTGCGGCAGGAATGGCAAGAAACGGGAAAATACCGTTTGTGAACACCTTCGCGGTGTTTCTTACCACTCTTGGTTCTCTCGGCGCGCGGGCGTATATGTCCTATTCCGGCCTCAATATTAAAATGATGGGCGGTTACAGCGGGTTGTCCGACGCCTATGACGGCGCAACCCATCATTCACTGGAGGACATTGCGGTTATGCGTGCTCTGCCGAATATCACGGTGATGGTTGCTTCCGATGAGATCATCACCGAGTGGATGGTGAAAACGGCGGTTGAAGTCAATCAGCCAATGTATATCCGGCTTTCCAGAGACGCTGTACCTGTGTGCCATCCTGCAAATTACAACTTTGAAATCGGAAAAGGAGCAGAGGTACATGCAGGCACCGATGTGACTATTATTGCCTGCGGCCTGATGGTGAGTGAAGCTGTGGAAGCAGCCGCAATTCTTGCCGGTAAGGGAATTTCTGCCCGAATTGTGGATATGTTCTGCATTAAACCGATTGACCGCGGGATTGTCAGAAAAGCGGCGGAAGAAACCGGGGCGATCGTGACCGCTGAGGAACATAACATCATCGGCGGATTAGGCAGTGCGGTTTCCGAAGTCCTTGCGCAGGAAGGAATCGGCGTGCCGGTTGAAATGATCGGTATGAAAGACTGCCACGGCGAGTCCGGCGCCTACAGTGACCTGCTGAAAAAATACGGGCTGGATGTTGACGCCATTGCTTCGGCGGCGGAACGCGCCGTATCACGAAAATAAAGTATAACAGAAAGTTACAGGGGGTTTTGGTTATGAGAGATTCCATACACAAGTATTTCCAAATTGGTACCATCCAGTGGATGAGCCACCCGGCCTATCCATTACTGGAATCCATTAAGACGATTGCATGCGATGAATTTTTTGATGCCCTGGAAATCGGCAGAATCGCAGACGATTCACTGCGGGAGCAGGCAAAAAACCTGCTGGCGCAGTCGCATTTAAAGGTGTGCTACGGTGCACAGCCCAGGCTTCTCGGGCCAAAGCTGAATCCGAACGCGCTTGAAGAGGAAGAGCGGAAAAAAGCCGAGAACACACTGCTGGAAGCAGTGGATGAAGCGGAGTATCTTGGCGCAAAAGGGGTTGCTTTTCTGTCCGGGAAATGGGTCCCTGACCACAAAGACGAGCATTATGCACAGCTGCTGAAAACGACCCGCGCTGTCTGCGATTATGCCCTGACTAAGAATATGATGGTCGAACTTGAAGTTTTCGACTATGACATGGACAAGGCGGCTTTGATTGGCCCCGCACCGTACGCGGCTGAATTTGCAGCGGATATGCGGAAAACCCATCCGAATTTCGGGCTGTTGGTAGACCTTTCCCACTTCCCGACCACCTATGAAACCAGCCGGTTCGTCGTCCGCACACTTCGCCCTTACATTACACATTTACATATTGGAAATGCAGTCGTAAAAGATGGCTGCGAGGCATATGGGGACCAGCATCCGCGCTTTGGGTTCCCCAACAGCGCAAATGATACAGATGAACTGCTGGATTTCTTCAGGGTGTTAAAAGAAGAAGGATTTTTCAATGCCCAGAACCCGTATGTGCTCTCTCTCGAAGTAAAACCGTGGAAAGATGAAGACGCGGATATTATCCTCGCAAACACAAAACGCACCATTAACCGTGCATGGGCATTGTTGGACGACTGAACTTGCCTGATTGGAAAGGATTCTGGTTATGAAAATTGTAGTTTTAGACGGTTATACGGAAAACCCCGGCGACCTGAGCTGGAAGCCGATGGAGGCGCTCGGCGAGCTGACGGTATATGACAGGACGTCTCTGAAAGATACCGAAGAAGTAATCAAAAGAATCGGGGACGCGCAGGCGGTCATTACAAATAAGACACCCATCCCCAGGGAAGTATTTGATGCATGCTCTTCCATCCGGTATGTTGGCGTGCTTGCCACAGGCTATAACGTAGTGGATGTAGCCGCAGCAAAGGAAAAGGGAATTCCGGTATGCAATATCCCGACTTACGGGACCAGCGCCGTTGCACAGTTCGCGATCGCAATGCTGCTGGAAATCTGCCATCATGCTGCTCACCACAGCGACGCGGTGTATGCGGGGCGCTGGGAAAATAACGCGGACTGGTGCTTCTGGGATTATCCCCTGATTGAGTTGGCGAACAAAACGATGGGAATCATCGGGTTTGGCCGCATCGGTCAGGCAACCGGCAGGCTGGCTCAGGCTCTTGGCATGAATGTGCTTGCATACGACGCCTATAAAAACCCCGCGCTGGAAAGTGACACCTGCAAATACGCAGCGCTGGACGAACTGCTGCAAAAATCCGATGTGATCGCACTGCATTGCCCCCTATTTCCCGAAACACAGGGAGTTATTAATAAAGATACCATTGCGAAGATGAAAGACGGCGTTATTATTCTGAACAACTCCAGAGGCCCGCTCATTGTGGAGCAGGACCTTGCGGATGCACTCAACAGCGGGAAAGTTTACGCCGCGGGGCTGGATGTCGTGTCAACCGAACCGATTCAGGGCGACAATCCGCTTTTAAATGCGAAAAACTGCATCATCACGCCCCATATTTCCTGGGCGCCCAAAGAGAGCCGTCAGAGATTAATGGACATTGCGGTTGAGAATTTAAAAGCTTTTGTTTCCAAAGCGCCGACTAATGTTGTGAACAAATAATCTATACGGCATGGGTAAAGGAGTGTCATCATGAAATTAGCTAGAGTTGCGGAGCCTTTTCATCTCCAGTTCGAAGAGGCTTCTGTACCCGATCTGACAGAAGATCAGGTTTTATTGAAAATATTGTGCTTTGGCGTATGTGCCAGCGACATGCAAATTTATCATGGAAAACATAAATACTGTGCCATGCCGGTTGTGATGGGGCATGAGGTATGCGCCATTGTTGAAAAGACCGGGAAAAATGTGAAAGGGTTTCATGTTGGAGACAAGGTGACGATTGAACCGCAGGTAACGTGCGGGGAATGCTATCCATGCCGGCAAGGCCGGTTTAACGTCTGTGAACATTTAAAAGTGATCGGCGTACATATGGACGGCTGCAATTGCGAATATTTTGCAATCGATCCGCGCTATCTCCATCACGTGCCGCAAGACATGAAGGACGAAATGGTTGCGCTGGTTGAGCCGCTGGCAGTCGGTGTAGGCTCCATCAAACGCAGTCAAATGTTTAAGGATGGAAATGTGGTTGTAGTCGGTGCCGGTACGATCGGCAACTTTGTCGCCCAAGCCGCAAAAGGATTGGGCGCGGGTAAGGTAATGGTAACCGATATCAATCAGAAAAAGCTGGACTATGCCAAAGAATGCGGAATCGATTATGCGGTTAATACCTCCGCCTGCTCCCTGAAAGACGCGATCGAAGATGCGTTCGGCGATCGAAAAGCAGATGTTATCGTCGACTGCGTAGCAATTCCTTCAGTATTTGCCGATATCATTGCGGCAGCACGCCCAAATTCCGAAATCATCTTGACCGGTAACTACAAAGCGCCTGTGAATTTTGAGATTCCGATGGTTCAGCGACGGGAAATCAGCCTGATCGGCCATATGATGTATGTATGGGAAGATTTCGAAGATGCTATCCGGTTAATGAATGAAGGAAAGATTACAATTTCCAAAACCGTCAGCCAGGTTTTCCCGTTCAGCCAATATCAGGAAGCCTTAAATTTCGCCGACGAGCACCCCGACGATGTTATGAAAATGATCATTAAGATGTAAAAGCGGAACGTGTCAAATAAGTACATGCAATTCAACAGAATTCCCCGCATAAACAGTGTGTTTATGCGGGGAATTTGACATATGGGTGTTTTACTCTCCTGCAAAGGACGGCTGAGCCACACCTTGACATGACTATAGGTTTTCTTATTCAGCTCACTGATCTTTAGAACAATACATTAGGGATCTACATCCTATCAGATGAAGCAATCGGGTAAAATCATGATCAGAATTTCACATGTATAACCTGATTTGATTGCTGCATTAAGTCTGTGCTTCGATCTGAAAGGAAAAGGCGTTTCAGGTATTCGCGGTGCACAGTGTAAAATCAATATTGTCCGAATAAATTTCTTCTATATTTTTTTAGCATTTATAATTTCTCTTTTTTACTCATATGCTTTTGACGTAAGGAAAAGATAAGATGCGTTATATGGAGGAATTATGAAAACTGCAGCCCAAGCAGCAGCCCGCCTGTTTATTTTAATATTGTCGGTCCTTTTCGTTTATTACGGCAATCTTTATGTGTCTGGCCAACAGCATTCCGGTATTGTTTTTGACAAAGAGACCGAATTGGATACAATGGTATACGCAAAGGTTCTATCAATTGATCATATCGTTCAGGACGTGCTTCAGCCGAACGTGCAGGAAATCACCTTTACGGCCAGGCCGTTTTGGGGTGGCGGGGACAATCAGGCATCCATGACGGCGGTGCAGAAAATAACCGATCCCGACTCCAATGTCGTTCCTATTTCTGTTGGCGATAAAGTGTCTCTGCTCGCTTACGGTGACCAGTACCTGTTCCAGTACTATTTCCGGATCGATAAAATAGCAATCCTCGGCGCGGTATTCATCCTGTTTATTCTGTTGTTGGGCGGCCTGAAGGGAATCAGTACGCTTCTTTCTTTGGGGCTTACCTGTCTGTCCGTTTTCTATGTATTTATTCCAGCTATCAAGGCTGGCTGCAATATTTACCTGTCTTGCACGGTAATCTGCGCCTTTATCGTTGTTGTTACGGATTCGATTGTATTCGGGATCAATGGGAAGAGCCTTGCGGCAGCTTTAAGCTGTATCACTGGCGTCCTCTTTTCCGGCCTTGTTACAGTTGTTATGGACAAAAGTATGAAACTGACGGGATATTTAAACGAAGGTACCTATATGCTTAGCTCGCTTCTGGGAATAGAGAATTTAAATGTGAAAGCGATTCTTTTTTCCATGATTACCATCGGTGCCTTGGGGGCGATTATGGATATGTCCATGTCGGTTGTTTCACCACTCTGGGAGTTGAAAGAAAATAACAGAGCCATCTCCGCCGGCGCATTGGTACAGTCGGGGCTGCGAATTGGACGGGATGTAATGGGCACTATGACGAATACGCTGATTCTCGCCTATATAGGCAGTTCCCTCACCGTTGTGCTGATGTATGCTTCTTCAAACTATCCACTTATCAGCTTGCTGAACAAAGAAGAAATTATATTTGAGTTTTTGCAATCGCTTGTGGGAAGTCTGAGCATTTTACTCACGATACCATTTGCCACAATACTTTCCGCGGGAATGCTTTCCGGAAAGCACTCAAAGAATTATGCGCGTATGCCTAGTCAACATAGGAGGATGTAAGGTGTTTTTCTGATTGATCATCATACGCTTTGCTACCAGCTTGCGGGATCTTTGGTTCCTCCTTTTTTGATAAACACAAAATGATCGTGACTGGAAAGCTCTTCACGGTATGTATATCTCAGACGATCAAAGCCCTTGATATCGGCAGGGTTTGTTATCGAGTTTTCAGCAAGCCAGCGCACCATCTCGCCCCGCGCCATCTTGCACATGGTACCTTTTTCAATAACCTTTCTATTGAAATCATGTCTATAAATCATATACAATAGAATGATTAACACATGTTTGCGAACACTGTATCAGATAAAAAAGTACCAGTAGAGATTCTACCGATACTTATCATTCACTCATGGCCATTTAATCCGCTTGGTAACACGAACGCCGCTTATATGGAATATACCGAGATCCCGATAAATGGAAAACCCATGCGATTCTATGCAATATTGCAGATGCAGAAAAAGAGGTTATAAGCCAGATCGATAACCTCCAACTCGGGTTAGCATGCACAGTGATTTATAGCCGTTCCCTATGGTGTGCAGAAATTTAAATTACATAAATTGAATATCCAAAATTGAGAAGAAAATTCCTGGATACCAATGCTATAATGATCGTACTGGAGGTGATTCTTTGTATTTTGAATATGGCAGTGAAGAAATTGCCTTCTTAAAAAGCCGTGATAAGCTGCTCGGCACGGCGATTGACCAGATAGGGCATATATACCGAACGGTTGACGATAATCTTTTCTCCTCCGTAGTTCATCATATCATTGGGCAGCAGATCTCCACCCGTGCGCAAGCAACTATCTGGCAAAGACTTCGTGACAGGATTGGGGCTCTCAATGCTGATGCGATATATTCTATGGAACTGGATGAACTTCAAAAACTCGGCATAACGTTTAAAAAGGCCGCGTACATCAAAGACTTTGCGGAGAAGGTAAAAACCAAAGAATTTAATATAGAGGCACTCAACGCTCTGCCTGATACGCAGGTTATAAAAGAGCTTTCGGCCCTGAAAGGGGTCGGCGTGTGGACTGCTGAAATGATTATGATATTCTGCATGCAGCGTCCCGATGTTGTGAGCTTCGGGGACCTCGCTATCCACCGCGGAATGCGGATGCTGTATCATCATAGAAGCATCGACCGGCAAAAATTTTCCAAATACGCAAGGCGTTACTCTCCCTATGGCACGGTGGCAAGCCTGTATCTCTGGGCCATTGCCGGAGGTGCGATTCCGGAAATGAGGGACTACGCGTTAGCAAGGAAAAAGGCGGTGGCAAAGAAATGACGCAGGAAAAAATGTGGAAGGCGGTATCCGAAAATGATGCGTCTTATGATGGCATTTTTTTCTACGCGGTGAAGTCCACCGGAATTTATTGCCGCCCCTCCTGCAAATCCAAAATGCCCAAGCGGGAAAATGTTTGCTTTTTTGATACCGCACAGCAAGCGAGAGCTGCTGGATTCCGTCCCTGCAAGCGCTGTAGAAGCGACCTTTCAGACTATCAGCCAATCAAAGAAATTGCAGAAAAGGCGAAGCGGTTACTGGACGATTCATTTAGCAAACGATGTGAACTGAATCAGGAGCTACAGCATCTGGGAGTATCCCAGCGCCGCATGGTTGAAATCTTTAAAGAGGAATACGGTGTTACCCTGTCTGAATATGTGAGCAATTTGCGTTTAGCAGAAATAAAACGGCTGCTTTCAGACACCGATGACGAGATTATTAATATCGCATATTCCGTGGGATTTGGCGGATTATCATCCTTTTACCGTTTCTTCAAAAACGGGACAGGCTTATCCCCGGCCGCATACCGAAAGGAGCATCAAAAATGAGCAGATACGCCTTCTATAATTTTGAATTCGGAGTTCTGAAAATCGGATATACTGATTCGGCAGTTGTTCTTTTAAAGAAAGTGGATCAGATTGACGCCGACAGCGAGCGTTCGGCGGTTTCGGATCTGGCTTTTCACCAAATATGCGAGTATCTCAAAGGGAAGCGCCGGATCTTCGACTTCCCATGCGAGCTTAATGGCACGGCGTTTCAAAAGAACGTGTGGAATGCGCTTTGCCAGATTCCGTACGGAGAAACCCGTACCTACAAGCAGATAGCGGTGGCGATCGGCAATCCGAAAGCAAGCCGCGCAGTGGGGATGGCAAACAACAAAAACCCAATTACAATTGCCGTTCCGTGTCATCGAGTCATTGGAGCAGACGGCACACTCACCGGTTATGCAGGCGGCCTTTCTATGAAAAAGGCTCTGCTGGAGCTGGAGCAGGGCCGACCGGTACGCAAAGAGGAGCTGTAAATGGAATGTCTTGGTTATTTGAGCATATCTGCAGCGACTGTTCTTACAAGTAATCTGCCGGGAAATGCGGATGGGGTATAATCGTTCCCCTCGGAGTACCTGCAGTCCTTGTTTTCTTTATGAGGCATTTTCCTTTTTCCTCTTTCGGCAGCAAAAGCACGCCATGGACTTTACCGTTTCCAGGGTTACGCTTGTGTAAAGGCTTTCCAGCCTTTTATTCAGGCTCTCTGCCGTCTCAAAGGGTGGGGTGAAAAAGCCTTTCGGCTCGTAAAAATGACGGATAAACCAGTCGGTGCTCCGATTTTCGCCCCGGATATAAAAACACCCACAGAAGACACCGCCGGGTTTCAGTACCCGGAAGGTTTCCCGGTAAGCCGCTTCCTTGTCCGGGAAAGCGTGGAAGCCGTTCAGGGATAAAACAGTGTCAAAGCGTTCATCCTCAAAGGGGAGTGCACCAACGTCACCCCGCAGAAAGCGGACATGGGAAAGGCTTGACGCCGCCGCGCGCTTTTGCGCGGTAGCCATCATGTCCGCCGAGTAGTCTAAGCAGGTCACATCCGCATTTTCCAGCTTTCGGTACACCGGCATGGTGAGCACGCCCGTGCCCACGGGAACCTCCAGCAGTTTTCCGGCAAAGTCTTCCGGGATTCCGGAAAGCGCCAGTTGGAGATAGCGGTCATTATCCGCCTTGTTCATATCCCACACCAGTTTACAGATCATCCTGCCAAAGAACGTGGAGCAGGTAATCATACCGTCGTAGGCGGTTGCCTCCTGACCCAGCATCTGGTATGCCTGTCGGATTTCTTCATGTGCCATTTCCATCATCGCTCCTTTTGACTTTTTTCACACTTTTCGGGCGATCAGGCAGCATAGGGGCCGAATCCCACCGCCGAGCATCTCGCGCCCCAGTACCGCAAAGCCCTGTTTTTCCACATAGGCCACAAATTCCCCGGCGCTCCATTTGTAGAACACGTGAAAACCCGCCAGCGCCATCAACCGCGTACTGATGCGCTGCCGAATATCCGTCCCCCAGATAAACGTGGGGGCCAATAAAAGACCGCCGGGCCTTAGAACGCGGCGGATCTCTGCCAGCGCCCCCTCCGGCGACGGCATGACGTGCAGAGCGTTGGCGATGAGCGCCGCATCAAAAGAAGCGTCGGAATACGGCAGGTTCGTCGCGTCCCGTACCGCAAAAGTTAGGTTTTGCGGGCCGGGATGTTTCATTGCCTCCGCCAGCATCTTTTCCGAAAAGTCCGTTGCTTCCCACCATCGGACACCTTCCGCCAGCCGGAAGGTCAACTGCCCGCTGCCGCAGGCCAGTTCCAGTACATCCATCTTCTGGTTGAGATAGGGGCGGCACCGCCCGCAGACCGCATCGTACAGCGGAGCCGCGCTTCGCATAAAAGGTGCGTAAAGTTTCGCCATGCGCTGCCAGAAATTAATGTTTGTCCCGTCCGTCATATTTCCGCATCCCTTCTATCTATCCAACTCGGTTAGATTACGCTAACCAGATTCGCTTAAAGAAGCCGTCCTTGCCGGACAGCCTCTTTAAAACAGTTCCCGACAGGCGCCGCGCACCAGCGTATCCAGCACCTGGGGGTAAAGAATCCCGATCTCATGCCGATGAGAAATTGTGAGTATGAGTCCCCGGACTACAGCAGCGGTCAGATCCATGCCTCCCTTTGGACAAAGTCCCGCTGTCCCCAGCAGTTCCCGGACATGCACTTCGTCGCTGTGACAGTGCTTTTTCTGGTAATCCTCCGGCACCTTGCGCAGGAGATAGAGAACATCCCGCTCTACAAAGGCCATCATACCAGATTTTTCCATGGTCCGGCAGGCAGCAAGCACCGCCTCGGCCGCCCGATCAGCGGCCGAAAGCGCTTGGTTTTGACTCAATGCAGCAGCCGCAGTCTTATAAATCTCAGTGTGCAGATCCTCCATCACATCGAAGAACAGCAGCTCCTTGGAATCATAAAACTTATAAAAGGCACTCTTGGAAATACCGGCTGCCGCGACGAGCTGGTCTACCGTCGTTTTACGCATGCCAAGGGAAAAGGCGCTTTCCTGAGCCGCACTTTTCAATTTTCCAATAATAATGGTTTCTTCCTGCTGTGTAAACGCTGTCGCATCCTCATCACCATATGACCACAATAGCAATTACAGTCATATGGTACACCGTGAACATCTGCTTTGTCAATCTTTTCAGTCTATAAAGAAAACGTTTATTGCATGAAATACGGTAGTTACAACTAAAAGAAACGGTTGCAATATCAGCAATCTTCGCCGGAAGTTACAGCCGAAACGGAATGAATGAAAATTATCGATATTGCAAAAGCTGGTGCAGAACGTCGCCATAGATGCTATCTGACCTTTTGCAGGATTTTTATGACCTCTTCCGTTTTAAGCACTTTGCCATATGAAACTACTTTACCGTCAACCACCAGTGCCGGCGTAGACATTACTCCATAGGCTGCGATCTGTGAAAAATCGCTCACATGGTCGATCATTGTATCCATACCGAGTTGTTCCAGTGCCGCTTTTGTAGCCGCTTCAAGCTGGTTACACTTTGTACAGCCGCTGCCGAGGATTTTTACACTCGCACCGTCGGCCTTTGCGCTCTCGGCTTTTTCCATGCTTTCCGCATCACAGCTGCCTGCACAACAGCATGAAGCCGTTTCTTCCTTTTTCTTTCCAAACAGTGACATATTCATTACGCTCCTTTATAAATTAATATTATTTGTCAGCAGCAGCTGCCCCCGCAGGAGCATGCTGATTTACTGGTTTTTCCCTCGTAAAAGGCTTTCAGGTTATCGGGTAAAATATAGTCGCCGCAGGAACAGCTGCCGGTTGTTCCGAATATAGTTTTCAGAATTGATTCGGCAAGCATTTCTTTGGGAGGCACTTCATAGCTTTTCCCATTGTATTCAAATACCCGGCAATCCACATCTGTTCCGCTGATTTCACTACAGCATCCGCAACTGTTTTCTTTCACGTGCCCGCAGATATCCTGCCCGTTTACACGGATCGTCGGAGAGGAAAAGAACTTGAACCGTTCGGCAAGTTTTGCCGTTTTCATCTCAATTTTGTTATACTCAATATCAAAACCGGCAAGCCGCAGCGCTGGTGAAAGTGTCGCCATTACTTCGTCAAGCGCAGCGTCCGTTCCGATGCAGCGGTCACAGGTCTGTAGATCAAGATAGAGATACTCGACGACAATCTTCTTCTCAGAAGATGCTTCACATCCGCAGGAACAGCAGATTTCCTCAGATTCCTGTGTGCCGTTCGGCGGCGTCCAGCCGGTGTCGTCTCCAACATAAGTAATTGCGCCAGCCGGACAGCGATTTCCGCATCCGTGGCAGTGATCAATGCAGGCTTCCGGATTTGTTACGACGGGTGATGGGGCCTTTGCGGAATCGTAAACACCGTGGGGACACTTTGCAATGCAAGTACCGCACTCCGCACAGGTCAGATAGTCGATTACGGGATACCAAGTTCTTGCCATCATACGTTCCTCCTATATGATCAAGCCCTGAATGGAGTTGAAAAAGTAACCAACAATGATAATGCCGACCGTACAGACTGCAATAAACAGCGCCAGCAGCTTCGGTTTAACCGCCTTACGGAGCATGATCATGGACGGCAGAGACAGAGTCGTGACCGCCATCATAAATGACAGGATGGTGCCAAGCTGTGCTCCTTTGGAGAGCAGAGCCTCCGCAATTGGAATGGAGCCGAAGATATCAGCGTACATCGGGACACCGACAAGCGTTGCCAGTACGACGCCGAACGGGTTTTTGCTGCCGAGCACAAGCGATACCCATTCCTCCGGAATCCAGTTGTGGATAACAGCGCCGATCCCTACGCCAATCAGGATATAGGGAAAGACTTTTTTAAAGGTGGACAGCATCTGCTCCTTCGCGTAGATCAGCCGGTCTTTCTTTGTCAGGTCTGGGGATTCAATATCTACGCTGCCCGCTGACAGAATAAAGCTCTCAACATATCTCTCCATGTGCAGCTTCTCGATAATCGTACCGCCAATGACCGCGACAGCCAGACCAACGCCCACATAGATGATAGCCACTTTTGCTCCGAAGATGCTCATCAGCAGGAGCAGCGAGCCAAGGTCCACCATCGGGGAGGAAATCAAAAATGAGAACGTCACGCCTACCGGAAGTCCTGCGGACGTAAAACCGATAAACAGCGGTATGGAAGAGCAGGAACAGAATGGCGTCACCGTACCCAGGAGAGCCGAAATGCAGTTTGCCCAGATGCCATGAAACCGTCCGAGAATCTTCTTGCTGCGCTCCGGCGGGAAGTAGCTTTGGATGTAGCTGATGAGAAAGATCAGGAAGCACAGCAGTACCGTGATCTTGATTACATCATAAAGAAAAAACTCAATGCTTCCGATCAGATGGGTAGATGTATCAAGTCCCATGGCGGAAAGTCCGCTATCGATCAGCCCATTCAGCCATTTCATGCCGAGAATCTGGTATTGGAAAAAGTCCCAGATTGCTTTTAGCATTTGCATGGGAATTAAACCTCACTTTTTCAATATAGAGGCAATATATCAAATAATTTTGATATATTCTGCTTAATAAAAGCCATTCGGACGATGGCCTTTATTTATTGCAACAAATTTTTTCTTCCAAAACTGTGCTCGGTGTTGTCAGTTCCTTCAGCAGAATACCGGCATAGGCGCTGCCATTTTCACTGATTTTGTAATGCGTCCATTTGCCTTCCTGCCGACTCTCCACAATGCCTGATTCAACTAAAATTTTCATGTGATAAGATAGCCCTGACTGTCCTAAATCCAGCTGTCCCACCAAAACGCAAGCGCATTTTTCGCCGCCACGCAGAAGTTCGAGTATCCTTAAACGTTTTTCATCACAAAATGCTTTGAACACCTTTGCGTGTTCCTCATAGATGGTTGCCAAGTGATCACCTCATATCAATATTATTTGATACGTCATTAGTATATATGTCAAATCAATTTTTGTCAATATGAAATATGACGAATACAGCACTTTTTATAAGTCTATGAACGACCAAACACAAGCCATTCTCTCTATATAAGGGCAAGCAGTTTAAAATATTAGAAAAGTGAAAATTCTTCCGTGCAACCCCCTCATCGAACCGGATTATGTACCGCACCACAGGAAGAGAGCGCATCGATTTCTTTGATTCGTTTAAATTAACAATAGGAGCATAACGCTTTAACGAGTGTTGTGCTCCTATTGTCTTTCTACTGCTTTATTTTAATTGCATATTTGGACACTTTCGCCAAGAATTGGGAATCTGCACAGCTGTTGCCGTATGGCATCACAAAGCTATAAAGACAAGATCATTTCAAGTACTGTTTTCTTATAATATTTGTTTATTTTACTTTATATAGAGTTATTAATTTATAAGGGGAACACCTTTATTTAGCTGTTCCCCTTATAAACACTTTTATTATTATGAATTCTTTTATGTTATTGTATAGGAAAGTTGGGCACCATTTTGGTACCACTAACAAAAGAAGAATGCTTATTATGTCTATTTTTACAAAATAACAAAGACTTTTGTTATATGTTTAGTCACAGTTGCCAGACCGCTGCTTCATGATATTCAATGGACCGCTGAAAGTTTTTTCATACTTCCACTGGCACATCCAGTGGTTTCTCTACAAAGGATCTGACGCCGCTCGAAAAGCAACGTTAGACTGTATAAACTTTCGATACTCTATGATAGGGGCTCGCTATATCTGTCCGTCCGCACTGGTGCAGTACAATCCGGAAAGCTTCCTGAACGGTGGACATCACTTTTTGCAGCTTTAAAAAATACGGGGATGCTCTAACACAATTGGGAGTTGAGAACCAACGCATCAAGAAAACGCTATTAAAAGAATCAGCATCAATTTTTCTGATAGTGTTTTCTAAACAAGTAAAATACTTTATGCATGTATGCTCTGTTCGACGGGATTTATCTATCGATCGCTAAAAGCCGCGTCAGATTGTCCGCAGTCAGGCGAAGATCACACTTTGAACGATGCTTGGTCTCCACGAAGCCGTTACGTGCAAAAATAACTTTCTCCATAGGTGTTCTGCTCCTCTCATCGAAACCGTTCTGTCAGGGCGTCACCGCATTGATGGTGTTGCCTTCCAGGAATTGTTTTAAATTGTCCCCGGCAATATCCATCAAGCGCTGGCGGCTTTCCTTAGGTGCCCAACTGATGTGGGGGGTGATCATGCAGTTTTTGGCTTTTAGCAAGGGATTATCTCCTTTGATGGGCTCTGAGGAAACAACGTCCAGGCCCGCCGCGTACACTTTGCCGCTGTTTAAGGCATCTGCCAGATCCTGCTCCACAATCAGTGGCCCCCGGCTGTTGTTAATGAGGATGACCCCATTTTTCATTTTGGCAATGTTGACCTTATTGATAATGCCTTCGGTGGATGGGAAAAGGGGACAGTGAAGGCTGATGACATCGGATTGGGCCAAAAGCTCCTGTAGCCCGACATAGTCTGCAACCGCCCTGCCGGAATCGCTGGGGTGTTCATCAAAAGCAACAACCTTCATTCCCATAGCCTTGGCGATGCGCCCGGTCACCTGTCCGATGCGTCCAAAACCGATAATGCCCATTGTTTTTCCTGCCAATTCGATGAGGGGATAATCCCAAAAGCAGAAGTCGGGGCAACTTTCCCAGCGGCCTTCATGTACCGCCTTGTCATGGTGGCCGACATGGTGGCAGACTTCCAGCAGCAGGGCGATGGCGAACTGCCCCACCGCATCGGTACCATAGGAGGGTATGTTGGTAACGGTAACCCCCTTTTCCCTTGCTGCCGCTACATCCACCACATTATAGCCGGTGGCCAGCACTCCCACGTATTTCATATTTTTGCAGGATTCAAAGGTTTCCCGGCACAGGGGAGTTTTGTTGGTGAAGACGATCTCAGCGTCTCCAATCCGCTCATTCACTTCTTTTATATTGGTCAGGGAAGTACGGTCATAGACCGCCAGTTCATCTCCAAACGCTTTGATACTATCCCAGTTCAGGTCACCGGGATTTTCCGTATAGCCGTCCAGTATGACAATTTTCATAGGATGCCGCTCCTCTCCAATCAATCTTCTAATAGGGCCCATGCGCGGTTCAACACCCGTTTGGTGTTGGCCAAAATAATATTGCCGTCCTCGCCGGGACGGAGGGTGACTTCCATCGAAAATACAAGGGGATCATCGTTGCGGAAAAAGCCTTCCTCTCTCAGCACCCGAAGGTAGTCCAGCAACTCGGGGATATCGTTAGCGCTGTTGGGGTATCCAAAGCGGGGATGCAGGTCGCCGTATCCGTCACAGCCGGGTTTCACTACTGCATTGCCAAAATGAAGGTGGGTGATATAAGGGCGCATGGCCTGAACGCAGAACCTGGAGGTTTCATAGGTGGTTGGAAAATGGCTTAGGTCCACCAGTAGTCCAAAGTTATTGTGGGTTGTGCGCATATCGGCGGCAAACTGCGCGGCGTAAGGGGCTGGGCCGATGAGGGACGCCTTATCCATATCAAAATCAAAGACCTCCAGCTCTACCATCATTCCCTTGGCAGCAGCGTAATCACAGAGACTGCGGGTAGTTTTGAGCAGTTGGGCATAGGCCTGCTCTTTAGTTTCTGCAGACCACTTGCCAGAAAGGAAAGCGATTCCGCCAGCACCCATATATTCCGCTTCGTCAATGGCATCCAGCAAAGTTTTTTCGGCGGCTTTGCGCCCATTCTCGTCGATGTCATTTGGATTCAGCTTGGGTCCGAGAAGGCGTGGTTGCGCGCCGTAACAGACCTTCAAATGAGACTGCCGCAGAATCTGTTTTGCCTTCTCCCGCGTTTCGCTGTCTTTGATCTGGCTTATCTCGATGGCATCAAAATAATCATCCGAAGCAATGGTTTTTAGGGAATCCAACAGTTCGTACTGAGCCGGGGGATGGCTCATCCACTGGATAGTACCTACCTGAAAATATTTGTGAATGGAATCCTTCATATAGATTCTCCTTCCAGTTTTGTTAGTTCTGTATACGGGATGACTCCGGCAGACCGCATAAGCAAACGGAATCACCGGAGTCACCTGGAGCTGGTTAGTATACGAATTCCTTGCAGTTGTTAAGGGCGGTACCCATGGAACAATCCACCTGCGGATCGCAGACAATGTCGATTACAGCAGGATTGCCACTCTTTTGCGCCCGTTCCAAAGCAGCCGGGATATCTCTGGCGTCAAAAACGCGCTCGCCATAACAGGCAAAGCCCTCCGCAACTTTAACATAGTCGATCATACCCTGGTTTTCCGGCATTTCCACATCGCACTCGTAACCATAAGCATACTTCTGATTTTGGCGAATCAGACCCAGATAGGCGTTGTTTACAATAACCACGATGACAGGTACTTTGTTCTTGGCGCAGACCGCCAGTTCCTGGACATGGAAAGTGAAGCCAAAATCGCCCATAACGGCAACCGCTTGTCTTCCGGTGGAGACAGCGGCACCAAATGCCGCCGGAATATCATAGCCCAGAGTGCCCGCACCGCCAGCGGGCAAATAGAGGCGGGGCGCATCAATGTTCTGAAGCTGGCCCGACCAAATTTGCGTGATGCCGCAGCCCGTGGTAAAAATAGCCTTGTCGCCAAAATATTGGTTCAACTCGTGGAACACCCTGTGGGGATTGATGGGTTTTGCATCATAATCCACCTTGCGCGCCAGCTGCTTACGGAGCTGAGGCATGCCGGCGATGTCCACATGCTGGCTCTTCCTGCCGGTCTTCCTGGCCTCTTCCAGCAGGGCAAGGATCGCCTTTTTCGCGTCGGTAACAATACCCAGGTCGGCAGGGAAAATCTTGTTGATTTCGGAGGGCTTAATGTTAATGTGGATAAACTTGCGCTCTCCACGGTAAACGTCGATGGCTCCGGTGTGGCGGTCGGTAAAGCGGCAGCCGATGCCCAGCACCAGGTCTGAATCAAGGAATACCCTGTTGCCGATGGGCTGTCCCACCTGGATACCGCAATGCCCGGCATTCAGAGGATGCTCCACCGGGATGCCGCCCTTTGCCATGCAGGTGGTGATGACCGGCAGGTTCAACTCTTCAGCCAGCTGAACGCACTCCGCCGCCGCATTGGCCAGGATGACACCGCCGCCCATGAGCAGCAAAGGATTCTTCGCCTCGTTAATCATTTGGATTGCCTTGGTGATGTCCTCCGATTTGGGAGCGGGGGTCTCCCATGTCAGGGATTTGTATGCGGAGGGATCAAATTCAATCTCGGCGTTTTGCACATCCAGTGGCAGGTCGATGACCACCGCGCCGGGTTTCCCCTCTTGCGCGATATAAAAGGCTTCGCGGAAGGTTTCTGCTACTTTGGAAGGATCGGTAATCTGGTAGGTCTTTTTGGCAATAGGCTCACAAATTTTGGCGATGTCAACACACTGGAAAGCGTCTTTTCCCAGTTGGGCAGTAACCGCCTGACCGGTGATAGCAATAACAGGAATGCTGTCAATGTTGCAGGTATACACGCCGGTGACAAAGTTGGTTGCACCGGGGCCGGAGGTGCAAGCGGCAACCGCCATCTTACCGCTGGCCCGGTAGTGTCCACCCGCAGCGTGAACACAGGCTTCCTCGTGGCGATGACAGAAGGACTTGATCTTCTCCGATTCCCCAAGGTATTTATAGAATCCGTTGATATCTGCGCCGGGAATTCCGTATACGGTATCGATCCCTTCCATTTCCAGAATTTTGATCATTGCTTCAGCTGCTTTCATAGCGCTCACTCCATTTCATTATTCGAAATGACAATTTATATTTCGTAATATATGAATAGAATAGCTGACTATCCTCCATGATGCAAGAGGTTTTCGATCGGTTTCCACACCCTGTACAAAAATGATTTTTTTCCTTGTCAGATTGGTGTCTGAATATTTCAGGATATGAAATATTACCAGTCGGCTCGCCACCCCATGCACATGGATATCTGCCGAGCTGTCTCCAGCAAAAATTCCAGATTTGTATAGATAAACTCATCGGTCATCCGAACCGAGGGACCGCTCACGCTGAGCCCGGCGTGTACCTTTCCGGTATAATCCCGAATTGGGGCTGCAATACAACGCACACCAGCCTCACATTCCTCATTATCAAAGGCATAACCGACGTCACGAATGCGCTCCAATTCCTCCGACAAATTCCTGATATTGGTAATGGTGTGGCCGGTAAATCTGGTCAGCTTCTTAATAGCAACATACCGGTCCAAATCCGCGGTAGAATAATCGGTCAGAAACAGTTTCCCCACGCCGGTGCAGTGCATAGGGGCAATATTCCCGATCCGTTGCGTGCTGAGCAAAGTGCCGGTCGGACTATTCATTACTTCAATGTACATGATGGTCATATCATCTTCAATGGCCAGATTGCAACTTTCCTTAAATCGATTGGCCACGCTGCGAAGAAAGGGCAACGCGATACCGCGGATGTCGTTGTAGGCGGAAACACTTTGTGCCAGCGCACAGATTTTGAAGGTGATATAATAGCGCCCGGTATCGGGATCTTGTGCGACAAAATTGCGTTTTTGCAGAGCCGATAGAAACCGCAGCGCGGTGCTGGAGTGCATTCCGCACAGCGTTGCAATATCCTGCAAGCGGAGCGGAGCGGTCTGTTTCGCCATCATTTCCAGTATGGACAGCAGTTTGTCTGAGGATTGGTTTGGCGGTGTCAGGTTCCTTTTAACTTCCGGCATAATCTTCCCTCATTCCTAATTTTGAATTGCAACTGGTAACAGTATATCGAATGTTTTCAATATCGTCAATTAAATTTTTATATTTAAAATTAATGTTTTTTCAATGTACTTCGCATAACTCTATACATATTTCAGAGGGAAGCTCACTATAGCAATCGGAATAATTCAGCAGAAGGGTTGGTGTTAAAATATTACACAACAGTATCCTATAGGAAACGGCCAGATTCACAACCTAAAGGATTGATAGCTTGTTGGAACAAATTGATGTAGTTGGTTTTATCGCTACTCACAGGCCTAACAGTGCTGCCACATTTGCTTTGATCGGCTTAAGACAGTAAAGCCGCACTATTTTGGGGCTGCACAGGACGACTAGTCCGAAACAGAGAAAAGGGTATCTGATGTATATGGCTTATCAGTGGTGAAAATATGATGACCCTCGCAAAGAACGGTTCTGCGGTATGCCGTGTATCGGTTTTGAACGATGCATCGATCTTCGAAACATTGCCTGAGATGCAGCAGGTGCTGGTATCCCTAAGTAAAGCCAGGCGTGAACTCTGGCCTAGGTATGACGCAGTCAGCGAAGTCCTAATCAGAGGATTGAGCAATGCGATACCGGGTGCAGCAGACATAGACGCTGCGCTTGCGCAAATGCAGGATAAGATTGAAGCAATTCTTGCCGCATAACATATTGCCAAGTTAGGGCAAAGTATCGCTTCGCCCTAAAACATCTTTGTCGGAGGAACAGATGGAAAAGGAAATTCGAAGGTTAACGATTATCCTTTTGGAAATACCAATGGCAATTTTTATGGTTATTTTAATATATCCTTTGCTATATTCGCTTTATATAAGTTTTTTCGATTACAATTTGCTCAATGGCAGGACTCCTGAATTTGTAGGTCTGCAAAATTATAAGGAAGCGCTCATGCAAAAGGAATTCTGGGATTCGGTTCAGGTGACGATCATTTTTGTTGTATTATCCGTGGGATTGCAAATGCTTTTTGGGTTTTCGCTGGCACTTCTTCTGTATAAGAATTTTAAAGGGGCGAATACGCTGCGGTCTGCATTTTGCTTCCTTATGTGATACCTGCGACTATTGTAGGCACCATGTGGAAGTGGTTATTAAATGCGGACTACGGAATTCTTCGGTGGATCTGTGAATGGTGAACCCGCCGACGCTATCATCATGCCAGTTTTCGAGATATGTGGTTGCATATTACTCACACATATAGATTGATTGGTGACGTCATAATCAGGCCGAATTTCTATAAGCAACAACGGATATATTGCGATGGCGTTTCCTAAGTGCTTTCACCTTTCATTGGTAATGTGTTTTTAGGAAAGGTTCAAGCAAAGAACTAAGAGCGGCGCAGCCAGACGAGTTGCAGGTGATGCGATCTCTCCACCTTTTTATCAAGATCAGTTTAAAACGGAATATTCGATAAATGAGCAGGCTTGCTTGAGCGCCGAATCCCACCTGCTCAGCGGGCGGCTTTTGTCTTGCTCCGCCCAACCTGCCAAAGCAGAGTAAAAGCGCAATGTAATTTCGCTGATTCTTCCCAGACCGTCTAAATTGCTTTATGCACTGCGGCTTCCACAGTATAACATATAAGAATCAGCCGTATACCTTGCGATTGAATATCGCCATGTCATGGGCGGGTAATACGTTTTCGGTCAGATTTTTGATCTTGTTGTAGTTGTCGTACCACTCGTAGATACTGCCGTGTATACCGTTGGGAACTCCATCAGTAAAGTTTTCAAACTTTGGAATAAAATCGCCAGGTATGAGATAGGGACCCTCTTTTGTTTCCACCAGCACACTGTGGCTGCCCGGGGAATGGCCGGGCGTCAAGTAAACCTTCACGCCGGGGGCGACCTCAACGTCGCCGTCCACAACCACGAAGCGACCCCAACCGTCAAACCAGCCGGGATTACCACAATCAGGCAGCGCGCTAAACATGCGGATGTCCGGCCCAATCGGCGCCACCGCGTAGGTGATTTCCTTCCGCTGCACATAGATCGGCGTATTCGGAAACAAATCCAGGTTATAACAGTGATCCCAATGCAGGTGGGTGAGGATAATTTTTGTGATGTCAGAAGTTTTCACACCAACCTTGCCAAGCGCCTCCTCCATCGGGACATAATCGGGAATGTCGCTGAACATCGGCAGTTTGTCGTTGATCTCCTTGCGGGGCGGCCCCGAATCAACCATGATGAGCTCCGATTCCGAGCGGAGCAAAAAGACGACAAAACAATTTTCTTCCTTGACACCGAAGTGACGGCGGTATACAGCCTCCGACTTCTCAAATTTGGCAGCGCCCATGTAGACAGGGGTAATGGTATAAAGCATGTTTATCCTCCTTATTCTCTTTAATTTTACCGCCGCAGGCATCAGGCGAATCCTGAAACACCGCGGCTAATAACGGGGGATTCCTATTTCTCTCCGAGGATCCGTTTGGGCACATCTACAGTCATGGTGCGGATATCCTTTTCACAGATGCCCTCGTCCAGCATCTGCTCGATAAAATTCGCCATACCGGGGGCTGGCTTTATCGTCCCCACAATACCGCAATCGGTGGCCATAAAAACATTTTCGGTTCCCAGTTTTCGTAAGGAGTCGGCCATCGCCTGCTGGGAAATGTCATTCATCAGGATGTTACACCCCAGCTTTTCCACCAACACTCCCATTCTAGCGAGCTCCATCTGGGTCTCCAGTGGCAAGACGGTGCGATCCCAGTCGGGATGTGTAAGGATCACGTTTGCATTGATTTCGCGTCCCGCCTTGCAAAAGGCGATGGTTTCCGACGGGGAGAGATGCCCGGATGCAACATATACTCCCTCGGCCTTGGCCGATTCAAATATTTCGTACACAACCTTGAGCACCTTGCCATTGTCATCGAAGATAGTGATCCCGGGGCGTTTATAGAAATCTCCGGGCAGATCGCCGTAGCTCAGGCAATGTGCGGTGTCCCGGGTGGGCATCCAGACATATCTCGCTCCCATCCTGATCGCGGACTGGACAGCGAACGGATTGAGTCCGCCTACCGGCCAGTTGAGCGTGACGCTGCCAAAAGCCTTGGTCTTGGCTCCAGAATACTTGTTCACCAGCAAGGCTCGCGCGCCTGTCGTCTCGTAATGGTTTTTGATCAGCACGCCGGCCATGCCGTACTCGTCCGCTTCCCGCACCAGTTCAAAATCGTCTATCACCCGCGGAAAGTGCGAGGGGCTGCTGTGTATGTGCAGGTCATATGTACCCTTGATCAGCTTCAGCGCTTGTTCACGATTTTTACCCATGAGTATACAATCCCCTTTGCTTTTTGTTGCCATGGAAATGCCCGTGCATTCATGGCCTTCATTGCGAAATTGTGTTACTTCGCATCGCAGTGCAAAGTACCGCCAATCGAGAACTGGTCGTCCTTCATCTCATGCAGGAAGATTTTGATTTTATCGGGAGGGATACAAAGGATCTTGGCAGTTATTTCGGTTAAGCGCTTGACAAGCGCGCGTTTTTCCTCGATGGAACGGCCCTCGAAGAACTGAGTGGTGATGCGGGGATCCGCCCCGCCGCCGTACACGGGCTTGCCCTCGCGTAGAGATGTGTCACAGTAAAGCTCCGACCCGCACGCAAAGTCCTCAAAGCTCACATCCATGAGGCGCACGGCTACCCCGCTTGTGGGCAGCTTAAAGATCTCAGCCACCGCATCGCAGATCTCCTTGGCGAGTGCGCGCTTCTGCTCCATCGTGCGGCCTTCCAACATTTCCACAGTGATTCTTGGCATATGAATATCCTCCTCTAATTGTTACCCATGGTGTAGGTGTAAGATGCAGCCTTCGGATCCTCGGAGGCAAACAAACCGCCTGTGGCCATCTGATCGTACTTCATTTCCAAAAGGAAGATCTTCACATCCTCCAATGGAAGCTCAAGAATTTTCGCGACCCGCTCCGCCATAACCTTCACAAGTGCACGCTTTTCCTCGAACGGGTGTCCCTCAAAGAACTGCACGGTAATTCTGGGCTCGAGTATGCGTCCATACGCAGGCTTGCCCTCGCGCAAAGATGTGTCACAACGCAGCTCACAATCAGATCCGAAATCCTCGAATTTCACCTCTACAATACGTACCAGGGCGGCCGTCGTCGGCACATGAAAGCACTCCGAAACCGACAGACCAATCTGCTTCACAAGCGCTCTTTTTTGTTCCAGTGAGCGGCCTTCCAATATTTCAATGGTTGTTCTTGGCATGTTATCTCCTTCATATAATACATAAAATTTTCAAATCATCCACGTGGATATAAACGGTACAAAGGTAGTAATGAGAATACCCACAATGCCGATGAGGCAGAAGGGAATAACCTCTTTGTAAATTGCCTCCAGTTTCACGCTTTTGTCAATACCTGCGGCAACGAAAAGACAGGTGCCGAAGGGCGGTGTGACGTTGCCGAGCGACAGGTTAATGGTCGCGATGACGCCGAAATGAACCGGGTTGATGCCGAGTTGTATGGCGGTGGGGAACAGCAGCGGGATGACGAGAAGGATAATCGTGCCGACATCCATAAACATCCCGGCTATTATGAAGATCAGGTTAACCAGCAGCAGAAAGGTGTACTTGTTCTGGATGACGCTCACCAGATATGAGGTCAGCGCCTGGGGCAGCCCCTGTACCGTCAGCACCCAGCCGAATACTTGGGCTGCGGCGATGAGGAACATGATGGATACACTGCCCAACGTCGCGTTGTACATGGCCTTATACAAAGTCTTAATGTTCAGCTCCTTGTATACAAACAGCCCAATAATCAACGCGTAGAGACACGCGACAGCCGCTGATTCGGTCGGCGAGAAGATACCGGTGTAGATTCCCCCCAGGATGATGACGGGGGTGAGCAGCGCCCATATGCCGTCTTTTAGCGCGAACAATATGCCCTTTTCAAACTTGCGCATGTTCGTGGCCATGCCGCGCTTACGGATGATAATATATCCCACGCCGCAGTAAAGGAGACACATGAGGATACCGGGGATAATGGTGCCCAAAAACAGATTGCCAATAGAGGCGCTGGTCAGGATGCCGTAGAGGATCAACGGCGTCGAGGGGGGAATCATCGTGCCCAGCGTACCACCAACCGACTGGATGGACAGCGCGAACTTCTTGTCGTAGCTGCCGTCCTTGAGCATCTCGGGATACATAACATTGCCGATTGCCGCGGTGGTTGCAAGCGCCGATCCGGACAGTGCGCCGAAAAAGGCGCAGGTCACGAACGAGATGAGTGCAAGGCTTCCGCGGATACCGGAGAGGAAACAGGAAGCCAAATTGACCAGGCGCTTGGAGATACCGCCTTGCAGCATCAGTTCTCCCGCGATGAGGAAGAAAATGACGGCTAGGAGCGGGAAGGAGTCGATACCGACGAACAGCCGCTGCGGGAAAGCGATGAGCGAAATCTTGCCGTCCACCAGCAAGGCCAGTATTGACGAAAGGCCAAGGCTTACGGCAATCGGAAAACCGAGAATCATCAGTACAAGAAGTGAGACAATCATAATAATGGATGCGACGGTCATACGACATGCACCTCCTCAGATCCGGTGTGTTCCTGCGGCGGTCGCGCTTGGAAGAGCATGATAATTTTCTCAACTGCATCCGCGACTCCCATGAGTCCGCCGATAGGTATCGGCAGATAAACAAGAACAAAGGGAATCTTAACAGCCGATGAAAACTGATTCTGATTGCCCGCGTGGATAGCCAGGCGGGCGCCCCAGTACATCAGCAGCGCGAAAAAGATTAGCTGGACCAGATGATGGATCAGCTTGAGAACCTTGTAGCCAGTCTTGGAACGCCGCGCGATGGAATCACTGACGAGCGTGATAGCCGTGTACGCTTCGGTTTTGGCCGCAAAGTTGATGCCCAGCATGACGGTTGCGATATAGACATAGCGAATGACCTCCTCCGTCCAGAAGATGGGCCACTTGAACACATAGCGAGCCAAAACCTGGTAGATCCCCAGAAGCGTCACAGCGGAGGCCATCAGGATGAGCAGAAGAATATACGCTCGGTTGAGCTTGCCGAGTGCTTTTTTCATATGATACACTCCTCGCGATTGCTATACTTACTGTATTGCGGTTAGCTACTCCGCTATCGTTTCCCAAATTAATCTGGCTCCGCTTAAAAAGAGCCAGTCTGTACGGCTGAATGAATTGATTGCCGCAAAAGAAAAAGAGCTTGCTAAAATCATGCGATATAAGCAATCTCTCTATCAGGACTGGAAAGATGGCAGCATTACGCACAACGATTACCGCCACATGAGCGAAAATTACGAGCAGTAAAATGAAGCCATCAGCGCAGTTATTGCCAACTTGAAAACAGAACGGGATGAATTGGAAAACGGTATTGACATTGAAAATCCTTTTTTGACTACTTTCCGAAAATATGAAAACATCGACAAGCTGACAAGGGAAATACTGATTGAACTGGTTGACCATATCAAGGTATACGAGGGCGGCGACATTAGCATAAGGTTTAAGTTTGCCGACGAGCTTCGCCGCATTATCGAGTATATCGAAGTCAACTCGCATTTACAGGTGGGATAAGCTCACCGCTTGAACGGTTTGTCGGTTTTCCTAATATATAACACTCATAGTACCCTCTGCACTAAAAGCTTCTGTTTCCATGCTTGTATTTCAAATTCCCATGTCGTTCGTGTATGATTAGACTGCTCTTTCCTTTGAGAAACCCCACGAAACTCGACACGCTCATTTTAGGGGGGATTTCTACAAGCATGTGAATATGATCAGGACACACCTCTGCTTCCACAATGTTTACTTGCTTCCAGTTGCACAACTCTCGCAGTATTTTCCCTATTTCTGCTTTCATCTCTCCATAGAAAAGCTTCCTACGGTATTTGGGGGCAAACACTATATGGTATTTGCAGTTCCATTTTGTATGTGCTGAACTGTTGGTGTCATTCATCTTGAATGTCCTCCTTTTGATATGTTGGTACAGTTGGCAGACCGCATCTTTATTATATCAAAAGGAGTTTTTTTATATTTTCATCGCTATAGCTTTTTTCGTACCACTGGCACATCCAGTGGTTTTTATACAAAGAGTAACCGTCGCTTACATACAAGCGACGGTTTTCATGTAGATATGGATTGCTATAAAATCTGTCCTTTGGTTTTAAGGATAGGAGATGATGTAATACTGAAATTATTTCTAGTAGAGCAAGTTTATAATATACTTTTGTTTGAGGTGAGAATAATGACAATAGAGGAACGCGAAAAGCTTTATAATGAAGTTTGGTCAGAGCCGATGACGATTGTTTCCAAAAGGTATGGTATATCAGATGTGGCCTTAAGGAAAAGGTGTATTGCAGCAGGAATACCTGTGCCTCCTGCCGGATTTTGGGCAAAACTTCGTGCAGGGAAGGAAGTACAAAAAATCCCTCTTCCCGCGCTTACAAAAGAAAACAAGAAACACGTTTCTGGTTACGCTATCCAAATTTCAAAAGATGTGAAAACTCTGTCAGATACCGAATTACTTTCTAAGGACTCGCTATATATTTATTCGGAAAAGTCCAAAGCACTTATACAAGCAATCCGTAATTCTATAATCGTACCTTTACAACTGAGGGATCCCGACCATTTAATTCAAGAGCATAAGGATGAAATGAATTACCGAGAAAGACAGATAAAGCTTAATCCAGGCTACCAAAACAGTAAATATTGGTTCAGAAAGATACTGGTGTCTTTCCTTTTTATATGGCTCATAGTCTTTTTTCGCTGTTCGGGTGCCATTATATCGCCCATACCACTCCTCCTTATAAAATGAGCGGTAAGCCCCTTTTAAAATTAAAACGTATATATGTGGAGCTCTTCATTTTCGGATAAAATATATGGTTATTGCGACTTTAATACGCTACTAGTATTTTTTTGTGCAAGGAGGTTGTCCATTTGGTCTGTTTTGTAAAATAATGGATTCTGGCTTTTCTCCTGCCAGACTTTCTAAGTAAGAATAGCCATTATAGTGCTCATCTTTATTATCTGAAAAGCAAATACAAATTTTAACATCCTTTCCATAATGTCTACGGTCCCATGGTATAATGGTACAAAGCCAAACAGAGAGGAGACGGAAATACTGTGGGACAAATATTACACGGGAGCGCCCGAACGACAGAGACAACCCGCCGAGCAATACAAAATAGTCAAGAGAGTTTAAGGACGTTGGCAACTCGATATGGCATCAATCCGAAGACGGTTGCCAAATGGCGAAAACGCGACAGTGCAAGCGACCTGCGGATGGGACCCAAAGTACCTTCTTCCACTATTTTGACCAAAGAGGAAGAGGCACTCATCGTTGCCTTTCGCAAGCATACCTTGCTGCCACTGGACGACTGCCTGTATGCGCTTGAAGAACCCATACCTCATTTGACCCGATCTTCATTGCATCGTTGCCTCAAGCGGCATGACATCAGTCGTCTGCCTGATCTGAAAAAGGAAATCGAACCCAAGAAAAAGTTCAAGGAATACCCCATCGGCTTTTTCCACATCGATATCACAGAACTCCGGATGGAACAGGGGAAACTCCACCTTTTCGTGGCAATAGACCGCACTTCAAAGTTTGCAATGGCGAAACTATATGATAGAGCTACAATGAAGTCGGCAAAGGGTTTCTTGGAAGCCCTTAATCGAAGCTGTGCCTTATCGCATCCACACTATTCTGACAGACAATGGCATTCAATTCGCTGATCTTCCAAAGAACCGTAACGGTGCAACTGACATGCTTCGTGGGCATCCTTTCGACCAAATTTGCTGGGCAAACGGCATTGAACACCGGCTTACCAAGCCCAATCATCCGTGGACGAATGGTCAGGTTGAGCGCATGAATCGTACCATAAAGGATGCAACGGTCAACCGCTATTACTATGAGACTGGTGACGAGCTTCAAAAGCATCTGGACATTTTTATTGCCGCCTATAATTTTGCTAAACGCCTAAAAACTATTCGCGGTCTGACTCCCTATGAGTTTATTGTAAAATCATGGGCTGAAAACCCTGATCTCTTCCACTTTGACCCGTCCCATCTCAATCTGGGACTGTACACCTAATTTTACAGCCAACTCGTATGAGATATATCCATACAAATTATAAGCACCTTGTCGGCTTTTCACACCACCAGAAATATTGTCCCAATGAATTCCTTGAATTTCCTCTACCAGGATTTCACCTTTTGGTATACTCCTAGGTTGTCTACAAATGACAACTGCTAGCTTTTCATTATTGTTTTCCATTATATCAGCCCCTATATACTATAGCATAAATTATTTAATACAAAATCGCTTTTAATATTTTTCAATAAGACTTTATCAACGATGGTCTGCTCATCCACAGGTGAGTGGCAATGGATGTGCCACAAGATTTGCCGTGATAGAGTCCATTTGAACAGTATTGGAATGCAACCGGATCTTATTGCACATTGCAATCAATGTGAAAATATATAATTCATTATTTCTAGCAAAGCAAGAATAAGACACAAGCAAATTCCAAAAATTGATTTTGTCTATGCGTGAGAATTTTCAACAATAACAATATCCGGTATCTTTTCCCAATAATATACATCTAAACTTTTACCGCAGGGTATTCTTTTAAAAGTGAGTCCGCATGTAACGGTTTGTTCTATCAAAGAATCCTTTACGTAAAACTGTACAACTGGAAAACGATATAATGATTTATGCCCAACCACAGTTGCAGTATAGATTCTTCCATTTTTTAATACATTCTTATTTTTTCTCCAATCCCAAAGAAGTAGTAATAATACAATAAAGCAAATAGCTAATTGATATAAAAGTGCTACCATATAGCATCTTAATTTATAAACAGGAATAACCGTCGAGATAAAATCAGCCGAGAATATCCTGAACGGTGACGGCATCAAAAGCGGCAGGCAAGGCTTTCAAAAGGACGTCAACAGAGCGAGCTTTTACTTTACGAAGATGTGCTTTGATTTTTGACCACATCTGTTCAATGGGATTTAAGTCGGGACTGTATGGCGGAAGATAAAGGACATGCGCTCCGACTTTCTCAATGGCTTCTTTGATTCCATTTACTTTATGGGAACGCAAATTATCCATAACGACGATATCTCCTGTATGAAGAGTTGGTGCAAGATGCTGTTCAATGTATTCCTTAAAAATTTTGCCATTAAGCGAACCGGAAAAAACAGGGGCACTGTAGTTCCGTCTGTCCGGACAGAAGAGACGATTGTTGTAGTTCTGCCTGTGTTCAGCGGCGTATGATCGTTTGCCCGCCTTCCGTCTTTGGCCCGGGCATAATGCCTTGTCATGTTTGTATTTACACCGCTCTCGTCCAGGAACACAAGGTTGGACGCTTCTACGTTTGGCTGTTGCTCTTTCCATAACTTTCGCCGCGCTTGTACGTCCGGACGTTCGCGTTCGCTGGCATGTATCGTCTTTTTTTATAGCGGTAATGGAGTTTACCGCTGATAATCTTACTGATTGCCGGAATGCTGATTTGCAAATTCATTTGATCTTTAATCTCCTGAAACGTAATATCCGGCTGAGCGTCAATCAATTGTTCCATACGCATCAAACCCTCAGAATTCAAAGCGGGTTTTCTGCCGTACGCATGCGGTCTGGGCTCTACGCTGCCCGTTTCTTTAACCAATTGAAACAAATTATATACGGCTGTCTTTTTTACCTGAAAGGTTTTTAAAATCTCTTGAATTTTCATCCCATTGTCGTGTGCTGCGACAATTAATTTTCGCACTTCTAGACTAATCATTTTCCCTCATCCACTTTTTTCTTCCTATTATGCCTATTTCCCTTCAATTGTTAAATTGCTATAAGTTTTAAAGAGTTCGAAGATCCATTCAAAAATTTACCGGAGCTCGAAGATGACTCGCCGGAGATACCGGCTAACAGTGAAATCAAAAAGTAGAAAGTGACGCCAACGTGCGGTTGGCGTCACTCATTATGCGCCCATTTTGGGGCGCGGCTGGTTCACTGATAATGCCTTGCTACGGCTCAACTGCTCAACATTTTTTCAAAATCCACAAAACGGGCTTTCGGTTTTGGTGTAGCCATAATTATGCGCTCCTTTCCGCAGTTTTGTCCTGCTCCTTGGACAGAAGTTCGTCCACGAATTGCTCATAGGCGATTGCCGCAGGATTTCCCGGCATAAATTCACAGATGGTCTGATGGTACAGCACGGCTTCTGCTACCTTAATGGAACGGGGAATGCGGGTTTTAAAAATAGGAACCTTATCAGCAAAGCTCTGCTGAATCATATCGGTTACCTGTCGGTTATACCTTTTTTATATAACCGAATCGCAGCTGCAAGCCCAGCCGGACCGCTGCCTACAATAATGACATCAATTTTTTTCAGCTGGTTCATTCCCGCATCCTCCCTGTAAATGGATTGGAGCCTACACGTGCATATTCGATCTGTTCGGGTGTCAGACTCAGTTCCTCTTGGATAAACTGCGTTATGCGCATCTGAAGCGTCCCATCATGCAGCGGGTATGGTACTTAATGCCCACCATGGTGTGAACGCCGAGAGAGTTGTGTATAACCTAAAGCAGTTCGGCCTTGGTCACCTACTCGCAGCGGCAGATCAGTTCGCCATAATTCGGGTCCTGCGCGATCAGGTCGGGTCTTTGCTCTTCGGTAGCCGTCACAAATCGCCGGATGCCTTGACGTTTCGGTTCAAAGGCATGGTTTTTGTCCGGCCGTTCCTACTAACGAGCAGATTGATCGCATACCGGGCAATGGGCAGCGCCGCCGTCAGTTCGGGAGATTCGATACCCATAAGGTTGATCACCTGAGGCGCTTCCGACCGAGTTTCGATAACAAAATCGTGGATCACGCCCTGATCATCTACCCACTTGGAGAGAGTGCCGGCATAGTTGCGGATATAATCCGCCCGATGAATATGCGGCCAGAGCGAACTGGCACTTTCGGCCAGATAATCCATATTCTTTTGGTGTACTCCATAATCCCAAAAATCTTCCATATACTCAGCATCCGGGCCTACGGTGACGGTTCTGTCTACTGTAGGCGTAACGTGAATACCCATATATGTATTGCTGGGCACCGAATAGACCGGCATGGGCAGCAGAGGGCCTGTACGCTTATCCAAAATGATATGGGTACCTTTGCTGCCTTTAATGGTATACCCATGAATGCCTAACATCTCGGCGATTCGCCTACAGCCCAAACCGGCACTGTTGACCACCCATTTTGCAGTGAAATTTCCCTGCTTTGTGAACAGCCGATACCTGCCCTGCTCCCACCGGATGCCGGTAACTTCACAATCAAAAAAGTAGTTTGCACCGTTTTGCACGGTATTTTCCGCCAGTGCTATGGTGTAATTAAAAGAGTCCAAAATTCCCCTGGAGAGGCTGTACAGAGCAAACTCACCCACTACCTCCGGTACCAACTAGTACAGTTTTTCTTTATCGATGATCTCCAGACCGGTCACACCGTTGATCCTTCCTGCTTCCAGGGTTTTGCGCAGGCTGGCCATCTCTTTCCGGCGTGTTGCCCACCAGCACCTTGCCGGTGCGCAAAAACGGCACATCAAGCTCTTTGACCACATGATTGAACTCATGGTTGCCCTCCACGCAGAGCTTTGCTTTAAGGAAACCGGATTCATAGGCAAAACCACTGTGCAACACGGCTGAATTACGGTCGCTTGTTTCATAGCAGACGTCTAGATTTTTTCCCAGAACACCCACGATAAGCTGATAACGGCACAATTCACGGGCAATGGCACTACCTGCGACTCCACCGCCCACTACGACAACATTAAATTCTTGATTCACATACGTTCTCTCCCTTGTACAAAAAAGTGTACACGGCCAAACGGACGGCTATGTACACTTCGCACATTATTTGCACATCAGGCTCGCCGCACCCAAGCGGTAATTTTCAATTTACTGTAATGCAGCAATCTTAGCGAACAAATCGCTGTACTTCGCGCCTTCGGTAGCGTTCATTTCTTTAACAGAGTCCATAAACAGCTGACGCTCGGAATCTTCGAGATCCACGATTGTGCAGCCAACTTCCAGGCAGGTCTTACGAGCTTCTTTCTCGCTCTCTACCCATAGCTCACGCTGATACTGGCTGGATTCGTCGGCAGCTTCCTGAATCGCAGTGATCTGGTCTTCAGTCAACTTATCCATTGAAGCCTTGGACATAACAAGCAGGTCAGCAGAACGGTTGTGCTCGTCCATTGTGATTTTGGGAGCAACTTCGTTGAGTGACATAGACAGGTACCAAGGCAGGTTATTCTCAGCGCCATCGATAACGCCGGTCTGCAGAGCAGAATAAATTTCACTTGAGGTCATAGCGGTGGGATTTGCACCCATGGCCCTAACCATGCCGATCATCAGGTTGGATTCCTGCACGCGAATGGACAGGTTGGCCATATCAGAAGGGGTGTGTACATCGGCATCAGAGAAGAAAAAGTTACGGGTACCATTATCGTAGTAACACAGACCATATAGGTTGTTACTGACCATAGCGTCGGAATGCAGGATGGCCTTACCGATATCATCGGAATCCATTACATCCCAAAAATGTTCGCGGCTTGCAAAGATATAAGGGAACTGCAATGCGTTGAGCTCATCCACGAATTCAGCCAGAGGAGACATGTTGACACGGATCAGATCAATACCGCCGAACTGAGCCTGCTCAATGGTGGCTTTTTCTTCACCCAACACAGCGTTGAAGTAGTTTTCCACGACAACAGCACCGTTGGTTTTTTCAGCAACGAGCTCAGCAAATTTAATGCAAGCCTTAGAAGTAACAAAATCCTCGGTATGGTTGGAGGCAAGACGCAGAGTTATAGTCTCGGCGGGCGTGCTGGGCTCGGCAGGAGCCAAGGCGCTTTCGGAAGCGCTGGATGATGATGCGGTAGAAGAGTTGCAGGCTGTCAGGGACAGCGTCAGCATGGTTGCAAGTACGATAGCTAAACTTTTTTTCAAGTTCATGGTTATCCTCCTAATTAGTTTGAAATTTCAGCAGGGATTTTCTGCCAATAACACGGTTTTTTTGAGGCATCAGCCCAGCTCCCGCTCAAAGCGGCGGCAAGCCTCGGTAATGCCATCGGGCTGTTTAAAGATGGTGTGAACGGTACCCACGATCATATCCACGCCGATCTCCTTACACTGGTGACCCTTTTCGTAGTCGATTCCGCCATCCACTGAAATAAGAAAGCTGCAACCATACTGCTTGCGCAGTTCGGCAATCTCGGCCAGCCGTTCCATGCTGCCGGGCAACAGGGCCTGACCGGCAAACCCAGGTTCTACAGCCATCAGCATGACCATATCCACATATTCCATATAAGGTAGCATCTCATCGATGCGCTGAGAGGGATTAATTGTGATACCAGGCTTCATGCCGGCGGCGCGGATCTGATTGATAGTGCGCCGTACAAACCTGGTACTGTCGGTATGAAAGCAGAAATAATCTGTTCCGGCCTCTTGCATCTGGCCAATATAGGTGGCAGGATCATCCACCATCAGGTGTACGTCCAGGGTAAGCTGGGGATAAGCCTGATGGATCTCATGTATGAATTTGACCGGCATGCACAAATTGGGCACATAATGGCCATCCATCACGTCAATATGCAAGCAGGTCGTGCCACCCGCCACCAGTGCGTCTATGCCCTGCTTTAACTCTAAAAAGTTGATATTAAGGACAGAAGCGGTATTAATCATGGCTTTTCTCCTCCCTTACTCTAACTTATCGCCGTAAATTTTCTGGGTACGCAGATCCATAAAATTGCGGTCGCCTTCAGTGGTAGAAACCATGCAGTACACATACCGCAGGCTACCGGCCGGACAGCCAACATTGGGATGATAACCGTGCGGAATCGCCACCAAATGGCCATTCTGAACCACATAGGCACTTGCTGTTTCCAGCTCGTCATAAACACACTGCACACCAAACGCATTGCCCATGTTGAAGTAGACGTATACTTCCTCCCGCTCTTTACCGTGTTCATGGGGAGGCCAGGCCGTCCAACCGCCGGGTACGCTATAGCAGATACCGGTCAGGAACCGGCCGGAAGGAAAGCTTTCGTCGATAAAGTTCCAGACATCCCGTCTGGTACCGTTTTCAGTCTTGCCGTACACCTTGTGTCTTTCATCGGCGTCTACCTCAGAAAAGCGGATGTGTCCAAAGCTATACTTTTGGGTACAAGGCGCGCCGAACCGGGCAAGCACCGTCTGGTTGCCATCCAGCTGGATGGCAGTTTCAATCGGCACATAAAGCATATCGCCCAAGGTTGCGGTGCCTGTGTTACCGTTACACCGATAAGTACACTCACCTCCGATGCAAACAAGGCAAAGTTCCTCGGAGCTGCTCTGTAGCTCCAGGGGGGTATCCAGTTCCAGACGCTGAGCCGAACAATAGGTAAGCCCCATATTTGCTGGCTCAAGCTTTTCAAGGGTCTCGCCGGGAGTAAAATGAGATTTCATATTAGCCTCCTTATCCCATGATCAAATTAGGCAACCAGGTTGACATTGCCGGTACAAAAGTAACAATGAGGAGCACGGCGATCATAATAGCATACATAGGCAGCATTTCTTTAACAACCCGCTCAATAGAGATCTTACCAACAGCACACCCTACAAACAGGGCAGAACCGACAGGCGGGGTACACAGACCGCAGGCCAGATTAAAGATCATCATAACACCGAAGTGTATCGGATTCATCCCAAGGGATATGACCACCGGCAGCAGAATAGGTGTAACGATGAAGATGATAGGCGCCATATCCATGATGCAGCCCAGCATCAGCAGCATTATATTAATCAGCAGCAGCAGAATGATCTTGTTTGTGGTGATTGATAGCAGGAAATTGGTAAGCAGGGCCGGTACCTTCAGGTAGGCCAACACATAACCAAATGCACCAGCTGCCGCAATCAGGCTGAAAGACAGACAGAGGGTGTTAATTACGTTACCCAAGACTTTAGGAATATCCTTCAATTTAAGCTCTTTATACACAAACATTGAGATAATCAGCGCATAGATACAGGCAATAGCTGCAGATTCGGTAGCTGTGAACAGGCCGCCGATAACGCCTCCCATAATGATCACAGTGGTAAACACCGCAAAAAATGCATCCTTAGAAACATGCAACACCTGCCGCAGGCTCATAGCCTCGCCCTTAGGATATCGACGCTTAATGGAAACGAAAACAGAATAGCCCATCAAGCTCAGGCCCAGCACAACGCCAGGGATGGCACCTGCCAGGAAGAGTTTGCCAACCGACACACCGCCGGCAGCCAAAGCAAAAAAGATCATATTGTGCGAGGGCGGAATAAGAATGCCCTGGCAGGAAGTGGTAACGGTGAGCGCAGTGGCAAATTCTCTGTCATAACCGGTTTTCATCATCATAGGGATCTCGATAGAACCCAGGGAGGAAACATCGGCTACAGCCGAACCGGAAATGCCGCCAAAAAACATGGAGGCCAGACAGTTGACATAGGCCAAACCGCCGCGGAACCGGCCCACAATGGCATTAGCGAAATCTACCAGCCTATCCGATATGCCACCCGAGCCCATAATCTCACCAGCCAGAATGAAAAAGGGCACCGCCATCAGTGAAAAGCTGTTGATGGATTTAGCCATCTGCTGCACCATCGTCATCAATGGCAGATCCAGATAGATCATGGTAACAGCCGTAGAAGCAATGAGCGCGATGGGAATAGGTACTTTTAATATAATGAGCAGGATAAACCCGCCTACTAGCAAGGCAATTGCGATACTCGTCGTCATTGTTTTTCCTCCTCTTTAGGGGGCAGTTTAGGGGCCGGGTCGGCGAATTCGTCCGCAAACACTCTGGCCGCGCTGGGAAAAAACATATGTAATACGGTACAGTACACGGTGAAAAATCCGCCCACCGGGATCATCAGATACAAAAAGAAGCTTGGCCATTTGGTGGTGGGCAAGGTGGAATGCAGAGTAGCCATAACAAGCCTGGCACCATTGATCATAAGCGCTGAACCCACAAAAACAGTAACCAAATAGCTGAGCCAGTCCGAAAATGTACGGATAGGCTTTGGGAACTTGTTGTAAAACAACTCAATCGAGATATGTAGCTTTTTTGCAACACCGATAGCTAGCGAAATGAACGCTGTCCAAACCATCAGCAACAGTGCCACCTCTTCAGACCAGATGATGCTGTAATGCAGAAATTTTCGTGAAATAACCTGGGCGCTGACAATGACCACGACGGCCACCAACACAACCTTGGAATAAAACTGTAAGAAATGGAAAATGGCGTTCAACCCTTTGTTGACCCATTCTAACACTTTTTTCATGTGCTAAATCCCCCTGTGTTGCGCAGGCTGCAAGCAGCCTGGAATTTATTGGCTCTGTTCGGCTTCCAACTGTTGCAGAATAGCAAAGCCTTTTTCGTTATTCAACCGACGCTGCTCAGCAAAGCCTTCACACCAGTTACCAGCCAAAAACTTTTCAGCCATCTCGCCAGCCATATCGTGGCTTACTACGCGGGCACCCATGGCCAACACATTGGCATTATTAATCAGCGAGATTTTTTCTGCGGTAAAAACACTTTCGCAGGCTACGCAATAAACACCTTTGTACTTATTGGCAACCATCGAAACTCCTGCACCGGTGCCGCACATGACAATACCACGATTACACTCGCCGCTTTGGATAACCTTGGCCAGATTTTGGGCTGCCTCGTAATACAGAACGCTCTGGTCTGCGCTGGTCTGGCCTACATCCAGCACCTCATACCCCTGTGCCTCGATTCTTTTTTTAACAGCTTCCTTTAGTTCGAAGGAAGAAGCCTCGCAGGCAATTACTATTTTCATGATTTAAGCCCTCCTTGAACGTTTTTATTTGGCAAAATGGAACATTACAATCTCAAGGTCCGGGGTGCCGGCATCCTTTTTGATAGCGTGGGGCACACCGGCAGGAGCGTAAAAAAAGCTTCCGGCTGCGATCTTGTTTTCTTCATCGCCCACCACGGCCATACCTTTGCCACTTACCACATAAAAGCCCTCGTTGTCTTCGTGTACGCCGGGTGTGGGGTACTCTTCGCAGTAGTACTGGCCCATGCTAGCGTTGCACCCGGCAATAGGGGCTTTCTCATCTAAAAAGATGGGGTAGTTTTTCGCGCCGGCAGGCAAACGCTCTACCGAACGGTCGACAGTTGCAAAATACTTCATCAATTATTTCCTCCTTAATAAGAAATTAGACGGTTTTACTGCCCGGACAAGGATCTCAGGCAGTATGTTTGATAAACGATTAAACAATATTATGTTGCATCTTTTGCATTTCGAACTAAATCAGCCCAATATATAGCGAATTTAAAGTTTTTTATGCAATTTTTGAGTAGATAAACGTTTATCTTTACATATTTTTAGAATATCATAACTTAAACAAAATGCAATAGATTTTTTACAATTTTTACATTTTATATAGTTTTAAATTTATTAAATTGTGTATTTAGCTAGACGATTATATGCGTTTTTTTATACTTGATTTTTTACTTTATATCGTTTATTATAATTGACATAAGAGTAGCCTTAGTCGGTTTTTTCAAGCCGCACTGTAGGGGAGGAATATATGAAAAGTACAAAACCCACTATTAAGGACATCGCTAAGCTGGCTGGAGTATCCATCCCCACTGTACATAAATCCATCTACGGCAAGCCAGGCGTAAGTGAGCAGACTCGCGCCCGCATTCTGGAGATTACCAATGAACTGAATTACTCTGTGAATGTGGCGGCCTCTTGCCTTAAGCGCGGTATGTGGAACGTCGCCATCGTACTGCCGCTGCTGCCCCACAACATCAATCAGTTTTTTCGCAAGATTTGGGATGGCATCGATGAGGCCGAAAAAATGATGCTGGACTATAATGTCACCTTGATCCGCATGCCTTGCGGACACACCAGTGCCGAACAGTTCGACATTTTTGAGAATATTTTGCAACGGGACGACATCCACGGGGTTATCACCTATTGCTGGGATGATACCAGCCTGAACCCTTATTTTGAGCAGCTCAAGGAAAAAGGTATTCCTGTGGTAACGGTGGATTCCGATGCGGTAGACTCCTGCCGGATCGGCTGTGTAACAGCTTGCGGCGAACGTACCGGCCGTCTGGCTGCCGAGCTTCTATGCAAAATGGTGCCGCCCACCGGACGAATCCTTTTACTGGGCGGCAACCGCCTGATGAGCCTGCTGCGCGCCAACTCCTTTGGCTTTTTCAGCTATGTGGACGGTAACTATCCCAGCCTTGCTATCTTCGAAATCAACAATACCGGCGGTAGCAGTTCTCTGGAGGATGTTGTCGTACAGGAGTTGGAAAACCATCCCGACATCACAGGAATCTACTGTAACAGTGCCTCAAATGTAATCTCGATGTGCAAGGCCCTTAAACGCACCGGACGGGATCATTCGGTCGTGGCAATCGGTAGCGATATCTTTGAGGAACTTGTGCCCTATCTGGAAGACGGTACTGTAGATGCCACTATCTGGCAGGCACCCGAACTACAGAGCAAGAATGCCGTCTGGATGCTCTACGAATATCTTTCCGGTCAGGCTGTAGCGGAGGAAATTCGTTACGTCAAGCTGGGCATTATTATGAACAACAACTATTGCGATTATCTCTAAACCAAAAAGGAAATTCATTGTGTCTGAACTTTATCTGTACCCTTTGTGCATTCAGCTGGCCGCCCCCCGACAGTTGGACAATGTTGATTTTTGCGATACTCTCGCCCTTTTGCAACAGCGGGGGTTCTACGGTGTAGAGCTAAACCTTATCGATTTTGATAACCCCACACCTCAGCAGATGACAGAGCACCTGACCCGGTACGGCCTGCGCCTGACTATGGTGGCCTCCGGTGCCTATGCTAATCACAACAAACTTTCGCTCAGCGGAGAAGACGAAACTGTGCGTCGGAAAAGTGTAGCTGCTATCCGCACAATGCTGACCTATGCCCATCAGGCGCAAGCCGGCGTGATCTGCGGCTTTATTAAAGGCGGGCCCGGCGGAGACCGTGCCATTGCCGCCGCACAGTTGGAACGATCTCTAAGCGAACTGTTGGCCTGCGGTGCGCTGGATCTGGCTCCACTTTATCTGGAAGCCACCAACCATTATGAAGCGCTGCTGGTAAACCGCGTTTGCGAGGGTGCCGCTTTTTGCCGGAAGCTACAAGATAAACTGCATATTCTGCCGGACACCTATCATATGAACATTGAGGAACCGCACCTGCTGTCTCCTTTGGTAGAATATCAATCGCCGTATCAGAATCTGCATCTGTCGGACAATAATCGTTATTTTCCGGGCCTTGGTGCTCTGGATTTTGCCCCTGTGTTACGCATGCTGCAGGCTATTGGCTACACCGGCACCATCACACTGGAAGGCTGCAACTTCTACTCTTTGCGAGAGGATATCGCTCTTACTGCTGATTATCTGGTCAGATTGGCCCAACGCATCCAGAAAACGCCTTAATCTTTTTTATGAACAAAAACCGCCCCTTTGCCATGTACCGCAACAAGATAAACGGACATTGAATGAAAAAACCTCCTGTCGTAGAATAAACTATGACAGGAGGTTTTCATATGTCAGGAAAGAAAGGGCACAAGCATTATCCCCAAAGCATAGAAGAAGTTGTGACAAAGTATAAAACCGGCGTACCAATACGAGAGCTTAGTCGAGAATATGAAATTAGCCGATATGCAATACAAAGTTGAAGTGGATTGCGGCTAGAAGCAAATATACGGCGAGAAGCGCCAAGACAAAAAGGGCATCCGAGAGAAAGACCCCTTACAACGCAAAAAGAGCTAGAACAGGAAAACAAACAGTTGCAGATGAAGAACAAATTTTTGCGGGATTTTCTTCGCCCCACTGGAAAGTAAGATGAGTGTGAAAGAGTATATGGAAACATGGGTGGAAAACCATGGCAAAGCAAATTTAAGGCCAAGCACATTTGCAAGTTACAAAGGATATATTCGCAATTATATTATTCCAAATTTGGGTATGTGCAGCTGCGGCAACTTACTCCCGCTATGCTGGACGATATGTTTCAGAAGATGTTTGAAAAAGGGTTGTCACAGAGCTTGGTACGGTATTCCCAGCGTATTTTAAGTGTTGCGCTGGAGGCCGCTCGGAAGTACCGCTACATAGAGAACAATCCTGCCCGCGACATCATTACGAAATTTGGCAAACAGGGCAAGACCCCTGATCCCTATACAGTTGCGCAGATGCAGCAGCTGATGGCAAATGTAGTGGGTACGGAATGGGAAATGCTCGTTATGCTTGGGGGAATGTACGGCCTACGAATCAGCGAAATATTAGGTATGCGCTGGTTAAATGTAGATTTGGAGAATGAGGTATTCGGCGTTGTGGAACAGCTTCCGTTTCGCGTACCGGCAGGCACAACCACCATCACTGAAATGGCTCCTACCAAGTCTAATGACCGGGTATTGCCCATCACCGGGGAAGCCCGGCTGTTTTTTGAGCGGCAGCTTATGTTGCAGAAAAGGCAAAAAGAACTCGCATCTTTGAGCGGTGGTACATACTATGATAATAACCTGGTTGTAGCAAAACCAAATGGAGCACCCTTCCGGCGAGAAAGCGTTTCCTCCGATTTTGGACAGTTAATCCGTCGACTGGATTTGCCGCACATCCGTTTCCATGACCTGCGACATACAGCGGCCACGAATATGCATCAACTGACAGGTGACTTTTACACGGCGGGGGAAATCTTAGGACATACGCTAAAGGGAATCGGTATATCTCTTGGCATTTCAACCAATCTTGAAGCCGTCACAGCGCAGTATGTGGATGTCCGTCTGGAAAGAAAACAAAGTTCTGGAGGTTTATCACAAGGCCCTTCTCCCAAGTTCAGACTAACAAAAAGAAGCGGTAAATGAGTGTAAATTCTCATACAACCGCTTCTCTTTTTATGCTGTTTTATACGTTTTGGCACTATTTTGGCACCACAATATTCATAATTCCTGAATATGTTGAATATTGAAAAATCTCTCGTGGTGCCACGGCACCACAGTTTCAGGCACCACGATAGATATAAAGAAAGAGCAACCATCTGAAAGGCAAAAGAAAACCCGCATAAATCAGCTGTTCATGCGGGTTTGTGTGAAAACCGTGGAAAAAAAATTTCTCGAACCCCCCGTAAAAAATAGCGATCCGTTAAAAAATCAAGCAGCAGTTTTACCTCTGAGGATAAAACTGTAGACCCCAATAAAGACTTTTAATATTATATCAGGAAGATCTAATATAAGCAACTCACGGTCTTATCCAACATTATTGGTAGTTGTTCAGCAGTTATGCCGAAGGAGAATCTATTGACTTTTTTCAAATTAGATATGCTTGTGGTGTCGAATGCAGAGAGGCGCTTTGTATTCGGTGAGCCTCGATCCTGGCTCTGCGGATTATGATAATGTGCAAAGACACAAGTTGTTCTGGCACAAAACTGCCCTCGTCAATTTGGCGGGGGTGTTTTGTTTTATTGCGCTTATAAAAAGCTCCCGGAGATTTTCCATTCGAGGTCGCATACCGGGCGGAAAGTTTTGCGGTGGTTTCAGCTTGTCTAACCATAATACAAGAGGCGGAGAATCAGGTGGATGGTGATTGATGAAACTGAGCGGAGGCGGATCATCATCTGCTTTGCGTTTGGCCTGCCGGTTGCCCTCTCTCCATGGGGAGACCGCGGTAGATAAGCTGCCCGTTCTGCTGGGCATATCAACTCCTTGGCGGAGCGGTTCACACGCTGGCACAAACGGCGCACACGCCGTTTCAACGGTTGCTGTAGTGTCTACGCCCGTATTGGACGATATATCGCTTACAGGGGCAATATCGGGTTCAGTGTTTTCAGCAGGACTTTCTTCATTATATAAAATATCAAAGGCATTTTCCTGAATGGCTTTCATGAGGGCCAGCTTGGAAAGATTCTGTGCTGCCGCAAGTCTGATATAAAAAGAGCGCTGCTCATCGCTTTCGCAGCACTCCAGTATAACGGCGTTTTGCGTCCAGCTCAGAGACTGCGCTTTTTCCATGAGAGCCGGATCGTTTGCGTAGGTGCGGTAAAAGTCACGCATCCTGCGGAGATTGCGAAGGGAGAAGCCTTTCAGCAATGGGAACCGGATGGCGAGGGTTTCGGCCAAGTGAGCGACAAAGGCTTTTTCTCCCTGGCGGCAGATGCATCGGCCGATCAGGGTATAAAGCTCCATCAGAGATTGGTTGGATGGCTTGTCATAGCTTTGGTAGCAAGCTGTTATGGCAGATGCGATCTGCTCCATATAGAGGGAACCATCATTTTTCAGTGCTTTCATGGGCTTCTCCTTTCCGGCTCGTTGTGAGCCTGTTTTTATGTACCCGGCAGAGTCAGCTCTGCCGGTGATATTTTAAGAGGGTATCAGTAGCTTTGCTCCATTTCAAAGCCGCAGTCCTGCTCCTGGGCATCTTCGACAGAGGTGATGTTGACATATTCTCCGATGATGCAGAGCGCGTTGTCATAGCTGCCGCTGGCGGTGATCCGCTCCCGCATTTCTTTTGCCTGATCCCCAAGTCCGTTTTCCTTCAATGTTCGGGCGGCGATGCCCATCAGATTGAAAATATTGCCGTCCTGCCCGATGAGGGCGCAATCGGGTTTTTTCTTTTGAACAGGCGGCCCGTTCATATCGACACCCAGCCGGTTGGGGAGATAATCACTCAGCCAGGTGCCGCCAAAGGTTGCATGGCTCTGCAGCCGCCACATGGCGAGCTTTCCTATGTCCAGATCCATATTTTCCATTGAAAACAGCAGATTGGTACAGCCGTTATGCTCAAAGACGGAAACATCTTTGAACGTATCGCCGTTTTGCAGGATGCCCTCCTGCGTCAGCAGTTCATTGATGCCGTCTACCCATTCCGAGAGGTCACCGCCACAGCCCTGGATAACAAGCCCCTCACGGTCTGTCATGGTACGGAGTTCAATGGTTCAGAAGATCCTGCACCCTCCATGGTACATTGTCGAAATCCACATGAATATCCCCCTCGACAGGGACGGTGTACCAGTATTCGTAAGGAATATATACGGTTGACAGGTACTTGGACTCTGCGGCCGTGATATTTTCGCCGCCTTGTTCAATGACACCCTTCGGCGTCAGAAAGAAGGTTCCCCAATGCTCGCCGGAGGACTCCAGATCAAGGGTCACGATGCCCAACCCGATATGGCCGGTGTTGCGGCCTCGAATGACAGCGGGAAGATCAACGATTTCATAGGTGTAGTCGTCGAAATAGTCCGTGCCGTATACCTCAATGCAAAGGTCATGCATCCGTTTCAGTATCTCTTTGGCATAGCTGAAATCGTCCGAATTGCAGGAGTGGTCCAGCTTTGCAAACTCCACTGTCGGAAGCATAGCGTTCAGGCGGTCTATATAGACCGCCCGCAAATCTTTTTCTTCCATTTTATTTCACCCTCATTCCATCTTCATGCCGAACTGCTCGGATTCGCTTTCCTGCAGTTCAGGCTGCTCCGGACGCGAGATCACGGAAAAGCTGTCCTCGCCTGGAATGACGCCGAGAGTGCGCCCGTTGTCAAATGTACAGTGAAGCGTTCCAATGTCATCCACAACATTCACCGTTCCCTCCGTACCGGGCAGAATGGGGGCATAGGGGTCATCCATTCCAATCAAACGGATGCGGGTTCCCTGCGGGTATTGATCCTTGATACGTTGTACCTGCTTGTGGTCCATAAACATCACGATTCCTCCTATCAGGCCATCTCATGGCCCTGTTGTGATTGGCTGCCGTCCACAGCCTTGACAGCCTCATATTCGGCTATCAGCCTTTCAGGTTCTTTATACTCATGAGTGAACACGGGCCGGCCCAGCACTTTCTCCACCGCTTCCCGATAAAGCTCCAGGGGCATGCACAGCCGATCTTCATATAATTGAAACTCCACAATTTCCTGTGGGGATTTCCCCTCGTACCAGCGGCTTTCACCCTTGGCAATTGCTTCTTCCTTTGTCGTACTCTTTCCCTCCATATGTTTCCTCATTGTATTTCCACCATCTGCTCCCATTGCAGAATGAATTGTCCCTCAACGGTGCAGTTGTCATGGTAGTGCCCGAAAAACCAGTAGTCGAAGCTGCACCGGCGTTTGACCGTTTCCAAGAAGCTGGTCAGACGGTCCGGTTTGTAGGGATGGCACACCTGTGCCGCAATGCTGTCGGGAGCGCAGTGAGTCAGGATGCAGTCCACACGCCAGCCGGCGTTCTCCAGATTCTTCAGGGCCGTTTCATATTCCTCATCGCAGGGCAGTTCCTCTTTCCACCATGAAATATGGTTGATGCGGTACAGCGCCCTGTGCCTGTCCAGCACCTGTTTGCGATACAGGAAGTCGGGATCGTCCGGCTCCAGTATGCCTGCGCTGATATCGTGGGAGGCGGCGCCGCCCATTGTAAAAAAGGTCATCCCGCCGATCTCAAAGACCTGCCCGCGCATCAGGTGCAGGATATGCTCCCGCACCTGATGGACATCGCCGCCCTTCCATTTCATGGCCGGAAAACGGTTCAGCAGGTCAAAGTTTTCGTGGTTGCCGTCTATAAACAGCGTGGTGAACGGCTGATTGTTCAGCCAGTCCAGATCCCGGTTCGATTGGGGTGTTTCATCCCATATCCCAAAATCGCCGCAGACAATAATATAGTCATCCCGGCACAGGCTCTGCCCTGCGGGAAAGTATTCCTTTTCAAATCTGCGGAAATTACCGTGGGTGTCTCCTATAATATAAATCATGGTCGGTTCCTCCGTTACATGATCTGCTCGATTTCCGTTCCATCCTTGAAACGGATAAGCAGTTTATCTTCACCCAGCACTTTGATGGCGCCAATGAGCTGCCGCACCGTCAGCTCGTCAAAGCAGGTGATTCCCGTGTCCACTTTGTCCAGCTCAGCGGCGATCTGCTCGGCTCGTTTGTCTGCCTGTGCGATGCCCTGCTGGTTTTTTTCCAGCTCGCTGCGTTTTGAGACCAGTGCGGAAAACTCCATGCTGACTTCGTTCAAATCCTCATCGTATTGGGTGGAGTCTGCCCCCACAGACGCGGCGAATTGGAGGAGCTCATATTGCCGTGCCCGCAGCTCCGACAGTCTGCTGTCGATGGCTGCGATACTCGTTTCTCCGCTGTTCCCCGAAAGGGCAGACAGGATGCTGTCCTGCAGCAGAGATTTCATGGTTTTCAGGCTGAACATCTCGTTCATGGCGGAGACCACGGCGGCGTGGATGCGGCTTTCCTCCAGCGTGGGGGCATCCTTGCAGAACTTTTTGCCGTTCTCCAACCGATTGATGCACCGCCAGACGATTTTCTTGCCCTCCGGCCTCGTCCATGTGACACGGCGGTAGGGGCTTCCGCAGTTCCCGCAGGATAAAAGTTCGGTCAGCACATACTTGCCGCTGTACTTGGCAAGCTCGGTTTTAGCGTTTGCGCTGACCTTTCTCAGGCTGGAACGGCGGGCCATTTCCTCCTGCACCCGCTGGAAGGTCAGCTTGTCGATGATGGCGGGATGGCAGTTCTCGACATAATATTGGGGAAGCTCTCCGTTGTTCTTCTTGGACTGGCGGGTGAAAAGGTCAGCGATGAAGGTCTTTTGGAGCAGGGCGTCCCCGATGTATTTTTCGTTTTTAAGCATGCCGCGGATGACGCCATCATTCCATTTCTCCTTGCCCCGCACCGTTTTGATGCCGTCCGCCTCAAGGTCAGCGATGATTTTAGCGACGCTGTGCCCGACCAGATATCGGGAGAAAACCCTGCGGACGATTTCCGCTTCCTCTGGGTCAATTTCCGGCAGATCGTCCTCGCCCTTGCGGTAGCCGAGGAATCCCGCATAGTGGTAGTAGACCTTGCCGTCCTTGAAGTTCTTGCGGTGGCCCCAGCGGATATTGCCGCTCATGGACTCGCTCTCGGCTTGAGCCTGGCTCATCATAAAGGTGAGGATCATCTCATTGTCCATGTAGAGGGTGTTGACATTCTCCTTTTCAAAGAAAACCCCGACGCCCATTCGCTTGAGCTTGCGGACATAGTCGAGGCCGTCCAGCGTATTCCGGCAGAACCGGGATACCGATTTGGTGATGACCAGATCCACCTTGCCTTTTTCACAGGCTTTGATCATCCGCAGGAAATCCTTGCGCTTTTTGGTGGAGGTGGCGGTTTTGCCCTCGTCCGCGAACATATCCACCATGGTCCATTCGGGCTGGGCGGCGATTCTTTCCGTGTAGTATTCAATCTGCGCCTGATAGCTGTCGAGCTGTTCCTCGGAGCTGGTGGAAACCCGGCAGTAAGGAGCCACACGCAGGGCTTTTTTGCGGATATCCTTTTGGGCGTATATCGGATCGGCAGGGATAACCGTTACTTTCCTTGTTGCTGTCGCAGGCATCGTCCAATCTCCTTTCCATTCGCTTCAAGGGTTTCTCCGTTGATGAGCCGCAGCTCCAAGCCAACCTCTGTAAACCGGATTTCCTGTACGGCGGTTTGGAGGATTTCATTGCGGAGCTCATCGTCCATCGGGCGCTCTGTGATTCTCTCCCGCAATATCTTCATTTGGTGATAAGGGGTATCATCGGGCAGTCCGCTGTATTTCTCGGCGGCGCAGGCCAGTATCAGCATTTTGGTGTATTCTACACCCGGCTCCGCTTTGTTCAGCTCTCGGATCACCTCATTCTGGATGCGGGCCGCCTCCAGCGTCAGCTCTCCAGCCTGCTTTGGGAAGGGCCAGACAAAGAGGTCGGGGTTCTGAGCCAGTGTGTTCAGCCGTCCTGTCAGGGCGGTGTGGATGTCCTCGTCCTCTATGTAGCGGCGGTTGGTACAGCCTTCCGTCTGGCAGTACCAGCGAACCTTGCTTGATGCTCTTGTGTCCCTGGCCATCTTCCCGCCGCACACACCGCAGACCGCCTTTTCACGGATGGGCTTGATGTACTCCGGGCATGGGGTGTAGGTATTTTTATCTCCCCTGATAAGCTGGATACGCATAAAGGTTTCCGATTCGATAATCGACGGATACTCTTTTTCTCCGAGGTAACGTTCATTTTCGAGGATGCGCTTGACCATGTGCTTATTCCACTGGTCGGTGTGCTTGTGATAGGCAATGCCCCGGAGCATCATCTCATCGGCAATCTTGCTGTAGGCCACCCCCTCGGAGTAAAGCCTGAAAATCTCTTTGACGGCTGCCGACTCCGTGGGGCAGCACAGGATTTCACCGTTTTTCATCATATAGCCGAAGGGGATTTTTCTCTGCCATGCCATGCTACCGCACCGTCCTTTCCATGGTTTCCTTCAGGGTGAGCCCGTTGTAAAGGGTGAGGTTCATCTCGGTTTCCGAGGAGATGGTGATGTTCTCCACCAAGGCTTCAAACAATTCCTCGGTGAGCTCCCCTAAGTGTTCGGGGCTGGACTCCAGATAATCCAGCATTGTTTCCGTGGCCTTGATCTGCCCATCCTCGCCGGTAGTTTCCATGATGCGGCGGCGCAGACGGCGCAGTTCCCGCAGCTTGAAGTCGATATCGCCGGTTTGGGATAAATAAAGAGCAGAATCTACGTATCCCTTCGACTTGAGTCGAACAAGAACGAGATTCTGCTCGGTTAACTGTGCTATTTCCTTATCTATGTCGTTGATCTTTCGATTGGAACGGAGTTCCTTTTCTCTCAGCTCAGTGAGCTGACTTAGGAGCGGCGACAGGATTTGCTCACGGTGCCGTTTCAGCTTGTGGTACATTCGGAGGATTGCCGTGATAATCTGTTCCTCCGGTACCTGAGAAATCGGGCAAAGGTCTTTATGGCTGTCATGCCTCCGGCAAGCCCAGTAGACCTTTTCATTGACGATTTTCCTTCGGAACAGGGTACCGCAGTTTCCGCAGTGGAGTTTCTTTTTCAGCAGTGCGGAGGAAACCGTGCCCGCTATCTGCAACCTGCGAGTTTCCAGAAGCGCCTGCACCCGCTGGAATTCATCCTTGGAGATAATCGGCTCATGGCAGTTCTCCACGAAATATTTGGGCTTTTCTCCTTTATTCCGTACCTGCCGGAAGGGGATGTCGTTGGTAGCGAAGCTCTTTTGCCAGACCATATCCCCGGTGTAGGAGATGTTGGTCAGGATATACCCTATCGTGGTTGAATACCACATCTTTCGGTCTTTCGTGCGGGGGATACCCAGCCGGTTCAGCTCGTTTGCGATATCCTCCTTGCCCTGGCCGCTCAGATAGGCGGTGAAAATGCGGCGCACCACCTCGGCCTGCTCCGGGATGATCACCAGGGTGCGTTCCTCCAGCTTATAGCCGTAGGGGGTTGTCGGTGAAACGTAGTCGCCCTTTTCCATTCGGATGCGGACGCTGATCCGCATATTGTTCGAGTGGTTTTGGGATTCCATCTGTGAGAAAGCGCCGTAGATGGTGGCGATCTGCTCCGACGTCATCTTGCCGGTGTCGATGTTTTCCTTTTCAAAGTGGATGGAGACGCCCAGTCGGAGGAGCTCCCTCACATACTGGATATACTCCTTGGTGTTCCTCGCAAAGCGGGATATGGATTTAACGAGGATGCGGTCGATTTTTCCGTCCCGGCAGTCCTGTATCATGCGGTTGAAATCGTCCCGTTTGCTTGCCACAAGGCCGGTAATGCCTTCGTCGGCGTAGATGTCCGCCAGCTCCCAGCCCTCATGGGCGGCAATGTTTTTGGTGTAGTAGTCCACCTGTGCGATGTAGGAGTTCTGCTGGTCATCCGAGTCGCTGCTCACACGGGCGTATGCCGCCACGCGGAGCTTTGCGATCTCTTGCGATTTTGCTGATATGACAGTGATTTTCGGCGGTTCCGCCGATGCTAAATTGGGGTTATACATCTTTTTTCCCTCCTTTCAACGACATACACTACCACACCTCCCCGCACATAGCTACTGAATCATTGAAAACAAACAGAAAACAAGACAGGGGGTCAGCAAGGAGCGATAATGGTGGGCCGCAGCCTGCGTTCCAAGTCCTTTTTGACCTTTTCGATTTCCGACTCCGTCATGCCCTTGGCGGCCGCAAGCTGCACGAGCTGCTGCAGGGCGGCAACGAACATAAGGTTATCGGTTACCTGGGTGTTTGTCATGGCGTTTCCCTCCCAAATAAAAAAATCGCCGGACTCAGTCCGACGCTGATAGAAAGTGCCTGGTTGATTTCTTCCATCTCCTGCTCGTCCAGCCTGCCGATAAAGCCCCGAAGCCGGAACCGGTCAATGGTGCGTATCTGCTCCAGAAGTGCAAAGGACTCCCTGGACAATTTGCCCGCACCGGTAATAGCTGTATGAGTTGGTAAGGGCTTTTTCGGCCTGCCGGTGATGGCACAGACGATGGTGGTGGGGCTGTGGCGGTTTCCGATATTGTTTTGCAGGATAAGTACGGGGCGGATGCCTCCCTGCTCACAGCCTACAACGGGGTTTAAATCGGCGTAGTAAATATCGCCACGGCTGACACCTTGCTTTATTGTGTCCAAACTTTACACCTCCTTGATGTGAAATCCTCTTTTTTCTTAATGACACAAATATAGGGACCGCCCTGCTGTGAAGGCAGAGCGATCCCCATCGCTTCTGACATTAAGTCTTTTTTCTGTAATCAAGGCGCTTAATTCGACACTACTCCCCAAGCGCACTGTGCAAAGCAATGCCTTGCACAACAAAGGCGACGGCCTGAACTGCGGCTGGCTTCACCGCATCATGGGAATTCCACCCCCGCCAGGATCTCTGCCGGCTGCCCTCATTGCGTGATCCCCCGGTCAAGGGGGGCTGTGACTGGACAGAAGTATCAATATAGGCTGACGGGGTCATTGCGAGACAGGCTGCCACAGCCTGTTTTCCGGCCGGATGGGTACCGCTTTGCACCTTATTTGGCCGTCTTTGATAGGAGCAGAAAGAAACGAGCGAACAGAAAAATGAGTGATTCCGCTTTTCTTGCTGCCTGCCTACAGGTGGTCTTGGCGCATCCTCCGGGGTCGCTTTCCCTTTCGGGGTCCGTCAGCTAACGTATTCAGGTCATCGGATATGAAGTTTTCAAAGAGCCGTGAGGGAGAATAGAAAAACCCCCTCACTACTAAGCCGATTTCGTGAGGGGGTTGAGCGGACTTATTTTTAAATTTTCATAAGTTTTTTTAGTTTGACCAGAATTCTGTGCCGCCGGTCATTGATGGTTTTCTGTGGAATGCCGGTTTCCGCAGCGAGTTGACGCTCACTTTTATTCTGAAAAAACAGAGTAAAAATCAGCTCCTGTTCTTCTTTGGTGAGCTGTGAGAGGCACTGGTGGAGCTTTTCTGCCAACAGCTTGTCCACTGCGGCATCCTCCACACGGGGAGAAACAAGGTCTGGAATTACATCCTCACCATTGGTTCCCTCCGTATCCAGGGCACTGTAATAAAAGACGCCGTTTGTCGTATCCCTTTCCTCCAGATAAGTTTCGCGGCGCTTCATGCGGTGATAGGTCAAATAGACTTCTTCGCTGACAGGGACGAGCTGCCCCTGCACCTTGATTCGATATTCTTTTTTCTCTGCCATATGGCTTGTCCTCCGTTTTCTGAAATTTTGATGGTGAATCAAAATGTCAGAAGCGGAGGAGAGCGGCAGTGCGGAATAACTTCGCCTATATAAAAAACAGCGAAAAAAATCCCATTATATGGAATATTTAGTCGCTGTATAGATTTTCTTGTCGAAAGAAAAAAGTCAGCACGATGCCCACGGCAAAGTGCTAACTTTTTTAACCTTGTATAATTAAATTGTAGAGGTGAAGGAGGATATGTACGAGTTGCTCTGTCTCTATTTACACCTCGGAAAGGGACGAAACCTAAATATCTTCATGCGGATACCTCTCTCGCCATAGCCCAGCGAAAGCCGATATCCTGATACCTGAAGCATCCGTTAAAAGCCGCAAAAGCCTGCCCTTCAAAATTGCGAAGGGCAGGCTTTTGACTAACTTCGCAGCCAGACTATCATAGCATCCTAAGACACCTTAGACCCTCGGCTTTGCGTCCCCGGCTTTAACCGGGTTTGCCCATAGCTCTATTGATTTGTTCTGCTTACTGCGTCTTTCTCATGCCGTTTGCATCGACCTCATAGCCGTCCACCTTAGAGCTTCTGGCAAGGGAGCCATCGGCATAGAAGTAATACCACTTGCCGTCGATTTCCAGCCACTTGCCGGATACCATCAGGCCGTCCTTGGAAAAGTAATAGGTCTTGTTGTTTCCGTTTGCACCAAGATCCCACCAGCCTACCAGCATGATGTTGCCGGAGTAAAAGCACCAGTTGCCGCCGTCCTTTACCCAGCCGGTTTTCAGCGTACCGTCGGTGTTAAAGAAATACTTTACGCCGTTGATGGTCTGTGTCCCGGCGAGAGCCTTGCCGTCCTTGTAGTACAGGTACTGTCCAACGTCGTTTTTCGCCCAGCCCTGTGCTGTATCCGGATCAATGGTCAGTTTGATGTAGCGACTCAGCATAGAGGAAACCTCCGCGCGTGTGGCACTGGCTTTCGGATTGAATTTATTACCTGTACCGCCCATCATGATGCCTGCCTGCTGCATGGCTGTGACTGCTGTCTTGTAGGCATTTCCAATGCCAGAGGCATCCGTATAAGTTGTCGCGGTGCGCGTCACAGGCAGGGTGTAGCCGGTTGCCTTGGCGTAATTTGCAAAGATTACCGCAATTTCCTCACGGGTGACAGCACGGTCAGGTTCAAACTTGCCGTTACCAGTACCCTGCACAATGCCTTTTTTGTACGCCCACTCAATGTAAGGCTGGAATGTGCTTCCGATTTTGACATCGGTGAAGCTGTTTGTGCTGTAGGATTTCACATTTACATCTGCTAATCTGCCAAGTGCCGTCACCAGCATTCCGCGGGTCATGGCGCTGTTCGGCTCAAAGGTGGTTTCCGATGTGCCGGAGAGAAGCCCTCTACTGACCACATAGTCAATGCTTTCCTTTGCCCAATGGAAGGAGATATCCGCCAGTTTAGCGCTGGGAGCCGTATAACCGATGCCGTACTGTGAAAAATGTGTTGTTGTGAAAATGACGCATCCGCTGTTCGTATCATAGGCAGAGCCTGCGATACGGGTGGCGTTGCCCTTTGCATCTACGTAAACGGCATACAGACCTCCGTCTGCTTCGTTCTTGCCCAGCACATACGGAATAGATACGGTCGCAATTCCACCGCTAAAGCTGGATACGGTCTTACCGTTTCCATAACCTACAGTGATGTCATAGACCGGTCTTGTGCCGATGATTTTTATCGCGCCCTTAGAAAGGTTGATTTTAGGTGCAACAGCAATTTTGATGTCACCGGTGCTTTGCTTCTGGATTTCCGCCAGCGCCTTTTTATCAAAGGAAACCGTCACAGGCGAGCCATTCAGTTCAAGGCTGGTTACTCCCGCGCTCACAAGACTGTTCAGAGAATTGCGGGTTAGCGTTGCCGTCAGGGAAGTAGAACCCTTAGGCATGGTAACGTTCAGCTTCACAGAGATCCCATTAGCGGTTTTGCCCTGCGCTTTTGCATCAGCCTGCGCCTTGGCAATGGCATCCGTTACGGATTTCTCCGGGATGGACGCACTTGCCGAACCGTTCTTTCCTGCTGCTGCCGTGACGGGAGCCGCCGCCGTTACCGGCTGGTTCGGTGTCTTTTCCGGCGTTATGGCAGGTGCTGTAGCAGAGCTTCCTCCAGAAGAAGAACCGCCACCACCGGAGTGAGGCGCAGCAGGCGTACTCGCTGCGGAAGCTTCTGCACCGTTACCAACTCCATTGACTGCCCGAAGCTTAAAGGTATAGGCTGTGCCATTGGTCAGCCCGGTAACGGTATGGGTGGTCACAAGTCCGGCATCCGTCCAATTCGTGCCGTTATCGCTGGAAATTTGATATTTCGTAATCGCGCTGCCGCCGTTAAAGGGCACTGTCCAGTTCAGCGTAATTTGCGTGTTGCCCGCCGTGGCGGTCAGTACCGGCGCATCGGGCACGACTGCAGGGACTGCCTTTTCTGCGGTTATTGTGCCGTTGTAATTACCTGTGCCGGTCGCCTGCACGGAGATTATTTTTCCAAGATCACTTCTGGTGATGGTGTAACTGCTGCCGACCGCACCACTGATTATGCTGCCCTCACGAAGCCACTCGATGGAGGTGGTTGCGTCGCTCGGTGTCAGGGAAGCGGTATTCAGCGTCAGCGTTTCGCCCAAGGCGGTTGTTCCGTCGATGGAAACACTGCCTCCCAGTGGGATTCTGCCGATTTCCACCGGGTCGCTCGTCTTGCTGCCCGCATAGTTGCCCGTTCCCGTTACCCGCACAGTGATGAGTGAACCAACCGGGTCGGTGCCTATGCCTGCTATCGTGTAGGTTGTACCGGTGGCACTGCTGATTGGGGTTCCATTCCGATACCACTGGTAGGAAAGGGTTGCATCATGGGGCGTAATGCCGCCGGTGTTCGCCGTGAGGGTATCACCCGCATCGATTCTGCCAGAATCGCCGCCGCCTTGGGTTACGACGATGGAAACCGTGCCGTCAATCTGTTTGGCGGTGATATTGGCGGTTGCATTAACCGTGCCGAGAAGGCTGTAATTATTCGCCATTTCCGTAGAATTGAGTATGGGTGTTATGGTGACGGTTTTTCCAGTGCCAACATCTGCGTTGTCAAACGAGCCTGTGGCGGTATAGTCGGTACCAATCACAAAATTCTCGCTGTCAACCAAACCGCTAAACACCACATCTGTAACCGTAGCGTCCAGATTACCGTCATACTGTTTGTTTGCTGCCGTAGCGGAGGAAATGGTCAGCGGTTTTTGGGTGATGTTCACCGTTACGCCGGTAGGCTGCGTTAGGGTGTAGTTGTCCGCAGCCGTGCCGGTCAGGGCAACGCCGGTTATCGTGACCGGCTTGTTAGTTCCCGCATTTGCGTCCTCTGTTGTGCCTGTGCCGAGAGTAAAGCTTAGGTTTGCAGCATCGCCACTCTCCACGCCGGTAAGGCTTCCGCCGGCAAGCGCAACGGAGGTGGTACCGTCATAGGTGCGGGCTGGTGCGGTTACACCTGTGATGGTAACTGACTTGGGCGCAATGCTGAAATTACCCAGCGAAATATCGGTTGCTACGTTATACACCGTTCCAGCGGTTACATTCGCCGTCACCGCATAGGTATCGGCATTTGCCGGAGGGGTCGCTGTGCCGTCATATTTCAGCGTTACAGCACCCGCTCCGCTGGGTGCGATGACGGGAAGCGACTGTATCACACCGCTATAGGGAGTAATTCTGTCACTCGGGTCAATTGTAAAGTCCGCCGCCGTCAACTCCCTCTTGTTTACTGTGAGGGTGACATCTTGCTTATTGTTGGGATTGCTGACCGATTGGGTGGTGATGATGATACCGCCGGAAAAAACGGCAGGAATGTCAAACGTGCCGCTGCCGTTTTCTACGGAGGTCACGCTTATGACGCCGCTGTCAGCCGCATTTTTTGCCGTGATGGTCACATCCGGTTCTGTCCAGCGCTCCATGCCGGTGACGTTTACCGTGACCGTCTGCGAGTTGGCGCTGGCAAGGGCGGTGTAGGCACTGCCGCTGCCGCTTACATCCGTTCCCGAAAGAATCACAGACAGTGCATCGGTAGAAAGATTAAGCAGATACCGCTCCGGCGCGCCGCTTTGCCCTGCAATATTCTTTAGGGTGGGCAGCTTGCCGTCTGCGAAAGTCCATATGCCAGAATCCCAAGCGGAGGTGTCCCAGTTGGCCGCATTCGTCCAGAAATTGCCGCCAAAGAGGGTGGCGGAGGTTAAATCCGCACCGTCCTTTGCATTGATTCCTTTGTTATCCCATGTACTGGAAATGCCGGTGTAGGCGTAGTTGCTTGTGAGGGTTGCATTGTAAACATCCCCCGCAACACGACCGACATTGCTGCTGCCGGAAACGGAGGGATTGAGCGCGGCGCAGTTTTGCACGGAGCTGGCGGCAGTAGTCACATACCCCGCCACACCGCCGATATAGTTTGTGCCGCTGATGCTGCCGGTACTGTAGCAGTTTATCACCGTGCCGTAAAGAATCCCCGCCACGCCGCCGACATTGCTTATACCGCTGACGCTGCCGGTGCTGTAGCAGTTTTTAACCGTGCCGTCAACCATACCTGCCACGCCGCCGACACTGCTTTCACCGCTGACGCTGCCAGTGCTGTAGCAGTTTTCCAACGTGCCGTCAACTCGCCCCGCCACGCTGCCGGAGATTTTTCCGCTGACGCTAGCATTTAGTATACCTAAGCTTTGCACCGTGCCGCCTGTGCCGATATATCCGAACAGCCCCTGATAGTTGGCATCGGGGCGGTTGATGGTCAGCCCTGTTATCGTCTTGCCGTTGCCGTTAAAGATACCCTTGAAGGTTGCCATATCGTCTGTTCCAATGGGAACCCAGCCCCCGCCGGTTGCATAACCTGAAAGGTCAAGGTTATTTTCCAGCCTAAAATACTGGGAGTAAAAGTTATCCCCCGCATTTGTAAACTGCGCCAGCCTTGCGAGATCCTCCTCGGTTTTGATAAGGAAGGGGTTTTCACTGGAAGTTCCCGCACCCTCAAAGGGGGCTGCGCCCTCCGCCTGTAAGTACGCAGGCATATCCGCCGCTGTGCCGCCCAAGCCGGGCAGCTTGCCTGCTGTGTATGTCCACGGGCTATTTATAAACACTGCGGGGAAAGCGTCCGCTGTTTGCAGTGCGGCTTTGTTTTGGCCCGCGCCGTCTAAGCCGGTTGCGCTGTCGGTGATGCTTTTCGGAGTACCGCCCACCATCACCGACATGCCGCTAAAGGCGATGTTGCCGGAGAGGCCGCCACTTTGCAGACGACCCGTTACACGGCCGATACCCTGGGCGGTGGATATCGCTGTTACACCGGAGTTCAGTACGGCGCAGTTTGTTACCGTGCCATCTTGTACACGCCCTACCAAGCCGCCGGCATTCACGGTGCTTCCTGTGGCGGTTACCTGCCCTGTGGCATAGCAGCTTTGCACCCTACCACCGAAATTGACATATCCCGTCACGCCCCCTACCGCATCATTACCACTGACACTGCCGGTGACATAGCAATCTTCCACTATGCCGCCACCGACATATCCTGCCACGCCGCCGGTATTATCCCCGCCGTTGACGCTGACATTCACCACACCAAGATTTTCCACCATGCCGCCACCGCCGATATGTCCGAAAAGCCCCTGATTTATACTGCCGGTACGATTGATGGTCAGCCCTGTGATTTGGTTGCCGTTACCGTTAAATATACCATTAAACGGTTTTGCTGAATGAACTCCGATGGGTACCCAGCCCTCACCCGTGGCATAGCCCGAAAGATTGAGAGGATTCATCAGCTTATAATAAACCATTGTACCGCCATAAGCTGCGTTGGTAGCCGCATCATTCACAAGCTCCGCCAGCTTGGCAAGCTGGGCAGGGGTGCTGATTTGGTAGGGGTTTGCTTCCGTGCCCTCGCCACGGAAATTCGGATCGGTGCCGTCTGCGATGTGCACAGGCATGGTGCTGTCCTGTACATCCGCGGCAAAACCGGTGAGGATGGGCAGCCCGCCCGCTGTGTATTCCCAGCCGTTTGCTGAGGTGAATAGACTAGAAAGCACACCGGCTGTATCCGCCTTGAGGGCGGCAACAGTCGTGTCTGCGCCGTTATTATTGTCTGCCGAACCCCCTGTTGCTGTGCTGCCGTTTACCGTCATGCCGCCAAAGGCGATGTTGCCGGAGGGAGTGCCGCCCATAATATTCCCCGCCACACGGCCCGCATTGCTGCCGCCAGAAACAGAAGGGTTCAGCGCAGCACAGTTTTGCAGTGTGCTGGTTACAGCCCGTCCCGCTACGCCGCCGACATATTGACCGGTGCCGATGACACTGCCGGTGCTGTAGCAGCTTTGCGCGGTGCCACCGTCAAGCAAGCCCACCGCACCGCCGACAAAGCCTGCGCCGCTGACGCTGCCGGTGTTGTAGCAGTTTTGCATCCCATCGCCGCCGCTAGTATCCCCAGCCACGCCGCCGACATAGTCTCCGGTACCGATGACGCTGCCGGTGTTGTAGCAACTTTGTACGGTGCCACCGTTAATACGCCCTGTCACACCGCCGACCTTGCTTGTGCCGCTGACACTGCCGGTGTTGTAGCAGTTTTTCATGGTGCCGTAGCTGTCAACCTGCCCCGCCACGCCGCCGACAAAGCCTGCGCCGCTGACATTGCCGGTGACATAGCAGTTTTGCACCGTGCCGCCATAAACATATCCCGCCACGCCGCCGACATAGTCTTTGCCACTGACACTGGCATCCACCACACCTATGTTTTGCACCATTCCGCCGTTGCCGATATATCCGAACAGCCCCTGAAAGTAGTCATCGGGGCGATTAAGGGTAAGCCCGGTAATCATATGATTGTCACCGTCAAAGCTGCCCTTGAAGTTGTTTGTGCCAGTTCCGACGGGCGTCCAGCCGCCGTCGGCGTTATAGCCCGAAAGGTCAATGTCATTGTCCAGCTTTAAGTATACCTTGCCGCTGGACGTACCAAGAAAGATCGTTTCAAGCTGACCAGCATTGGTCAGCGCGGCAATCTCGGCAAGCTGCGCTGCCGTGCCAATCAGGAATGGATCGGCTTCCTGTGCGCCTCCGCCAAAGCTGCGTGCCATCCGCATCTCTGGTGCACGCACCACAACGGCGAGATGGGGTAGCTCCGCTGTGGTGCGAAATCCCTCAGCAAGCCTTGCCGTGAAGAGATACAGACCCTTGGTATTTGCGTCATAGGCAGGTTCGGCTTCCCATGTTACAGAAGCCTGCACCGCTTCACCCTCCGCCATGGCAGACAGGGTTTTGGGGAGGTTTAACTGCTCCTGCGCCGTGCCATACTCCACCGACTGCCAGCGGATATCGTCCGCAAGCGCATTAAAGGCGGTGACCAGCCCTACCACTACGGGTGCGCCCACCGTCACAGTAATCTGCGGCAGACTCACGCCATCCGCCAGGGCATAGCCCGACCGCAGAACCGGCTCATAGAAGAATACCGCACCTGCGCTTTCGGAATCAAAGGTGTCCGAACCGCTGCGCTCCGCATTGATTTGCCATGTGATGCCCGTCAGCGTCCGCTCTTCCGAGGTGATTTCCTCAGTTTCCGCCTGCTCGGTTTCCGCAGCCTCTAAATCCGCGCTGATTGCAGAACCGGTGGTGCTTGCGGCTAAAGGCACTTCGCCGCTATCCAAGACCACTGTAGCCTCGCTGTCGGTAGCGGTGTTGTCCTCTGCGCTATTTTCTTCTTCCTGCGATTCCTCCGCGTCATTTCCCGAAACGGTGGAATCCCTGTCTGCGGTTCCATCTGTCTGTGGTTCTTCCGCAATGCTCTCGTCAGGTTCGGATTCTTCCGTAGCAGTTTTGTCGGGTTGGGATTCCTCCTCAGTGCTTTTTGCCGTATCGGCAGAAGAAATACTGACTGTCACATTCAGCGTATCGGGCAGATGAATGTCCGATTCCTCCGCACCTACCGGCAGCTGCTGTGTGGCAATTCCATCGGACAGCTGCGCGAAAGCGGTGATTATTTCTGTTTCCTGTTCATGAGCAGAAACACCATATCCTGTAATCGGGTTCACCATCAGCAGAGCAAGCGCCGCCGCCAATAGCCGCTTTGCTTTTTTTCGGACGGAAACGCTGTTTATGTGCTCCGCCATTCGTTTTATTTCCATAATAACCTCCATTGCTCCGTGCCTTTTCAAGGCATGGTTCTTCTTATTGTTTTCCTATTTTGTCTATCCGCACTGGTAACGGCCAATCCATTGATACCGGTGAAAATGAAATATGCGGCAAGCCGCTCTGCGACCGCAAATAATCACAAGCGGAAAGCCCCTCGGCGCCTGGATAGCCCACGACGGCCAGCGACACCAGTGGGCCGTCCCGTAGGAAATAGGCCAGTTTCACATCCCCGCGCCGTTCAGGTTCTTCAATAAAGTTCAAAACAAGGTATCTGCCGCAACACGCCAGCTCATGGGCGGTACTTTCATCTGTGCCACAAAGCGCAATCGTGCGTTTCATAAGTTTCCCGCTCCTTTCTCCACAAGTCGCATACAGCTTGAAACCGCGTCCCGAAGCTCTGTGTCCGGTACAGGTCTGCACAGAAAACTGGTCACACGGTACTGATACCCAAACAGACTGTAGTCCTCGTCGGAAATCCACAAAATAGGGATGTCCGGCGCTTTCGACCGGAGCTGCCGAACCGCTTCCAATCCGGCCACGCCATTTAAGGCTACCGTCAAAAAAGAGAACGGCTTTAGCTCCAGTATCCGTAAAAGCGCCTGAGCGCTGTTGCATTCCGTAATGTCAAGCTTTTGCGGAAAAGCGGCCGCACACAGACGGCTTCCCCAAACATCTTCTTCTAAAAATGTCGCACACAACGCAACATTCACACAACCTCCTCCTTCCCTTATCAGAAACGAAAAAACTACCAGACCTCCTTTTTCAGAAGTCTGGTAGTTTTTATTAGGGTAGCATTTTGTCAAGAGGTTTTCAATGGGTTATGATCAAGCGGTCGAAAATCTGCACAAGCGGTCAAAAATCCGTCTGATTTCATGGTGCTAAATGATTATCCGTGAAATAGGCTGTTTTACTTTATTTTTCTCACTCCGTTCTCATCCACCTCGTACTCGTCGATTTTGGTGCTTCTGGCAAGGGAGCCGTCGGTGTAAAAATAATACCATTTACCATCGATCTCAAGCCACTTGCCGGATACCATCAGACCGTCCTTGGTGAAGTAATAGGTCTTATTGCTGCCATTCGCACCAAGATCCCACCAGCCTACCAGCATGGTTTTGCCAGAGTAAAAGCGCCAGTTGCCGCCGTCCTTTACCCAGCCGGTTTTCAGTGAACCGTCGGTGTTGAAGAAATACTTCACGCCGTCGATGGTCTGTGTGCCGGCGAGAGCCTTGCCGTCCTTGTAGTACAGATACTGTCCGGCATCGTTTTTCGCCCAGCCCTGTGCCGTATCAGGATCAATGGTCAGCTTAATATAGCGGCTCAGCATGGAGGAAACCTCCGCGCGGGTGGCACTGGTTTTTGGATTGAATTTATTGCCTGTGCCACCCATCATGATGCCCGCCTGCTGCATGGCTGTGACCGCCGTTTTGTAGGTGCTGCCAATGCTGGAAGCATCCGCGTAGGTGGCGGCATTGCGCATCACAGGCAGGGTATAGCCGGTTGCTTTTGCGTAGTTTGCAAAGATGACCGCGATTTCCTCACGGGTAATCGCCCTGTCCGGTGCAAACTGCTGATTTCCGATTCCCTGCACAATGCCTTTCTTGTATGCCCATTCAATGTAAGGCTGGAACGTGCTGCCGAGTTTGACATCGGTAAAGCTGTTGGTGGTATATGCTTTCACATCAACGCCTGCCAGTCTGCCGAGAGCCGTTACCAGCATTCCGCGGGTCATGGCGGTGTCAGGCGCAAAGGTGGTTGCCGAGGTGCCGGAGAGGAGCCCGCTGCCTACCACATAGTCAATGGATTCCTTTGCCCAATGGGAGCTGATATCTGTAAACTTTGCTGTCGGTGCGGTGTAGCCGATACCGTACTGGGAGAAATGGGTGGTTGTAAAAATCACACAGCCGCTGTTTGTGTCATAGGCAGAACCTGCAATACGGGCCGCATTGCCCTTTGCGTCTACATAGACCGCATACAGGCCGCCGACTGCTTCGCCCTTGCCCAGTGTATAAGGGATGGATACCGTCGCCATTCCACCGCCGAAGCTTGCTACACTCTTGCCGCTGCCATAGCCCACGGTGATGTCATACACCGGTCTTGTACCAATCATGGTTTTGGCCGCTACGGAAAGGTTTGTCTTAGGTGCAATGGCAATGCTGATATTGCCGGTGCTCTGCTTCTGGATTTCAGCCAGCGCCTTTTTATCAAAGCTTACCGAGACAAGGGAGCCGCCTATTTCAAGGCTGCTTACGCCTGCACTCACAAGGCTATTCAAAGAGCTGCGTGTGAGAGCCGCCGTCAGGGAGGTTGCGCCCTTTGGCATGGTGACGTTCAGCTCCACGGAGATGCCGTTTGCGGTTTTGCCCTGTGTCCTTGCGTCCGCTTGTGCTTTCGCAATCGCGTCGGTTACCGCTTTATCGGGGATGGACGCGCTTGCCGCGCCATTCGTCCCCGCTGTTGCTGTAACATGAGCCGCCGCCGTTACCGGCTGGTCAGGTTTCTTTTCCGGCGTTGCGGCAGGCGTTGTAGTAGAGCTTCCTCCAGAGGAAGAACTGCCGCCACCAGAAGAACCGCCACCGTCACCGCTGTTGTTTTTGCTGTAATTTGCCGTGACAGTAACTGCCTTGTCCGGCATAATAAAGGTTGTTGTGCTTGCTGTGCTGTTTGCAAAGGTGACCCCGTCGCTACTGCTCCAGCCGGTGAAGGTATAGCCGTTTCGGCTATCTGCTGTAATAGTCACGGTCTGACCCTCACTGTAGCTGCTGCCTCCGGTTCCGTTTGTCACAGTTACGGCGTAAACCACGTTGACCACCGTCAGCTTGCCGTTCGTATAGGTGACGGAATAGCTGTCAGCATTGGCAAGAGTGCCGCCACTGATCGTAATGGCATACTCTCCAACGGTGCCGGTATCCGTCGCTGTAGTTGATATGGTCGGGCTGGTAAAGGTATCACTGCCCACAAGCCCTGTTGCGATATAGGTAAGCGCTGGCATTGCCGCACCCTTGATAATGTTCAGCTGATCATTCGCCTTAATGGTCAGCGTCTTTTTGCCAACAGTCAGGGATACCGATGCGATTGCTTCATTATAGGTGCTGTTTGCCGCCTTGGTAGAGGTGATGGTCACGGTACCAGCCTTGTGAATCGTTGCTGTGGTACCGGCAATGCTGACGATGGTTGGGTCAGAGCTTTCAAAGGTCACAGCTCCGGTTCCGCTGCCTCCGGTGGCGGAAAGGACAAAGTTGTTGTCTCCATAGGTCTTGGGACTGATGCTGCCAATGACAAGCGCCGCCTGATTCTGCTTGCGAATATCCACTTCCATCTCCGAACTGTCGGCGGTATTGTAATTGCTGTTTCCGCTGTAAACTGCCTTGACCGTGTAGCTCTGATCTGCAAGCCCTGTCCAGTCAAAGGATGCGGTGCCATTTTCAAGCGTTATGGCACTGCCTATATTCACCGAGCTGCCACCGGTGGCACCGGTGGTATTGACAAACTGCACCGTACCGGCAGGAACATCTCCGTCGCCCGAGCCGGTCACCGTTGCGGTCAGGGTTGCCTGACGGCTCCCCGTATTTCCGGAAATTGCCGCGCTAACGGTAACGACAGGAGTTGCCCTGCTTACAGAAATGCTGACATTGCCGGTGACGCCGGAAATAGTTTCATAATTTTTTATCGTGTCTGCGTTTGGCGTAAATGTAACCTCATAGCCGCTGTTAGAAACCGTCGGAATAATATCACCGTTTGTCCATGCGAATGTACCGTACTGTGTGCTACCACCTGTCAAGCTGCTGTCAGACAGTTTTTGTCCGTATGCAATATTACTCGCTGTAGGATAAGTAATGCTTGGTGCATCGCCCTTTGCAATGGTGATTTCCTTGCTGACTGTGGCATCGTTGTAATCCGCGTCACCCACACGCACAGCAGTAACAGTAACAGTTCCTGCACCTATCACATTAAATGGGGAGGTATATACTCCCTCATAATTAGGATTCTCGTATCCGGTTAAAACGCCATTATCCTTTTGTACATAAAAATACATTCCATGAAAACCTGACGGTCCACCATCAAGTTGGAGCCAAGCCAGCTTACCGTTTCCGGTACCATATTTGGTGGTATTGTTGTAAGTGCTCATCTCCCATTCGGTGCTTAGAGGATTCTGATCCTTTTTAACTTTTGTTGCAGTAAAGGTAAACTCCTCGCTCCATACCGCATTAAAGGTTTCATGAGAAAAATCTCTAAAGCCAGCCCTTAGCGTCACCTCACCTGCATATAAATCACCAAGAGCACCGGTAATGTAGCAGCCTTCAGTTCCATCCCAAGTTGCTGGTTTGCTGTCATTGGATTCCTGTCCAAGTCGGCTCAATCTAATGCCGTTAACTTCTGCAGGCGTTCCATCCGGGTATTTAAGCCATACCTTAAAATACGCATCGGTTGTGCATTTTCCACCATTGGGTATCTCGGTTCCGTCTTTTTCAAACAGCTTTAGCGAAATGGTAGGGGTTATTTTCTCAATAACCAAGTTACTACTCTCTCGTGCGGTTAACTCAAGCCCGTCGCAGGCAACAACACAATGGAAATTATAGCTCCCCGGAAGAAAGCTTCCTTGCAAAAAATATTGTGCCGTAGTCGCCCCTGCTATCTTAGTATATTCAGAGCCATTGTGTCTTTGATACCATTGATAGGTAATTTCTCCCACGGCTGTTGCGGCTTTTTTTACATTGACCGAAAGGGGAACTGTTGCTATTTGTTCTTGCGTATTGGGATTGTTTTGCCCCGTAATCGTAATGGGTGCTTGTATGACTTCTACATTTTCAAGATATGTTGTCCCTTCCCCTGTAAGCTTTTGACCATCGTTCGCCTTGTAGCAGCGCTCGCTTCCAAGAATATGATTTAAAGGGCTACCATAGTTGCTTGACAGGCGAATCTTTGAAAAGCTACCGCCACTTAGGCGTACACTTGTGTTAGCGGATAGCTCTCCGCTAAATGTACCGCCGAAGATATGGCAAGTCCCACCATTAAGGATTGCAACAGAACCACCAGTTTCATTGATAAATGTGCCGCCATTAATCCTTAACTGCATTCTGCTGTTATCAGCATCCAGCTTTATCGCCATGCCACCTGTATTGGAATATCTTCCTTTTTCAATTACGATGTTTTCTGTGTTAGACCCTGTAATACTGATTACAGCTTCACCCCCAGTGCTGGAGATTCTACCGATAGCCTCGGCGCTACTGTCCGTAATAGTAATATTTCTGCAATCTCTGAGTATAAGCGCTGTTCCTGCTGTTCTACAAGTCCAGCTTTTTCCATTCAAATCTATTGTACGGGCTTCAGTGGTAGCAGCCACGTAATCGTCACGGACGATATCATCCAGCAGCTTAATTGTTACAAGATTCGGTTTTGTTAATGCTTCATCTATACTACGACAATACACCACCGTTCCATCATAGAGTGTCGCAGATACCTGTCGCTTTACACTGACATTTTTGATTATTTTGTCCGAGTGTTCATCTTCGGTTACATGATGAATCGTACCATCAGTATTCTTATAAACATATCCGTCCTCAAGTATACTATCAAGGGTTACCGTAGTGTGGGTGAATTTAGAAAAATCAAGCTTATCATATGAGCCACCTGCAAGAGTTGCGCTTGAACGCATTCCACATGCAAGGGTTCCCATTTTGCCACTACCCACGCTGTCTTTGACATGTACCTTTAGCGAGCCAGAGGCAATACCTACATCCAAACCAAGACCACTCCAAGTTTTTCCGTTTAGGTCAAGTGTAAATTCTCCCTTCATATCTACAATAGATACATATACAGCCGGATCCTTCAACAGAGTAACGGTGGCACCCTCCATGCCCAGTGCCGCTACGACGGCTTCCTCAACGGTGGCATGGTAGGTAATTGCGCCCTCTGCGTTGGTCACGCTGGCTTCGCCGTCCTCAGCTGTAGCTGTCAGCAACGCCACCGTATACAGCGAAAAATGCTCGGCAGGCGCTTCCAGCGTTCCGTCCTCCTGATCCACAGTGGTGTCCAAGCCCTGTGCGTCACTTAAGGTGTCATCCATGTGAAAAACCTTCAGCTCCTGCGTGGGTGAGGTGTCCTCCGTAACCATAGGCAGCTGTGCAAAGGAAACCTTTACCTCGCCTTTACTGGTGTCTGGCTGAAGCTCGTTGCCCTCCGCATCGGTGATGGTGATGTCAAAGGAAACCAGCTCCATTACGGTTTTAGCGGTATCCGTGGATTGTACTTCTTTGCTGACCGCACTTTGGATTTTCTCTTTGTCCTCTGTGCTGGTCACCTTCTCGGCATGAAGAACAGCTCCCTCCGGAAACACGTCTTTTTCCGCCTTAACAGTGATTTCTATGCCGTCTATGGTCTGGCTTTGGCTAAATGTCCACCTGCCGCCATCCTCAATCCGAACCTCAATCTGCGGCAGACTCACGCCATCCGCCAGGGCATAGCCCGACCGCAGAACCGGCTCATAGAAGAATACCGCACCTGCGCTTTCGGAATCAAAGGTGTCCGAACCGCTGCGCTCCGCATTGATTTGCCATGTGATGCCCGTCAGCGTCCGCTCTTCTGAGGTGATTTCCTCGGTTTCCGTCTGCTCGGTTTCCGTAGCCTCTAAATCCGCGCTGATTGCAGAGCCGGTGGCGGTTGCTACTAAAGGCACCTCGCCGCTGTCCAAAACCACCGTTGCCTCGCTGTCGGTAGCGGTGCTGTCCACTGTGCTGTTCTCATCTTCCTGCGGTTCTTCCGCATCGTTTCCCGAAACGGTAGAATCCCCGTCAGAGGTTTCATCCGTCTGCGGTTCTTCCACAATGTTTTCATCAGGTTGGGATTCCTCCTCAGTGCTTTTTGCCGTATCGGAAGAAGAAATACTGACTGTCACATTCAGCGTATCGGGCAGATGAATGTCCGATTCCTCCGCGCCTACCGGCAGCTGCTGTGTGGCAATTCCATCGGACAGCTGCGCGAAAGCGGTGATTATTTCTGTTTCCTGTTCATGAGCAGAAACACCATATCCTGTAATCGGGTTCACCATCAGCAGAGCAAGCGCCGCCGCCAATAGCCGCTTTGCTTTTTTTCGGACGGAAACGCTGTTTATCTGCTCCGCCATTCGTTTTATTTCCATAATAACCTCCATTGCTCCGTGCCTTTTCAAGGCATGGTTCTTCTTATTGTTTTCCTATTTTGTCTATCCGCACTGGTAACGGCCAATCCATTGATACCGGTGAAAATGAAATATACGGCAAGCCGCTCTGCTCCGGGCGGCCCGGTGCCACAAAAGCAGACATCCAGCCGCTTTGCTTCCGGTTCAAATTCCATTCTGTCGCATAACCACAGGATGGGCAGCGTACCGCTCTGCGACCGCAAATAATCACAAGCGGAAAGCCCCTCGGCGCCTGGATAGCCCACGACGGCCAGCGACACCAGTGGGCCGTCCCGTAGGAAATAGGCCAGTTTCACATCCCCGCGCCGTTCCGGTTCTTCAATAAAGTTCAAAACAAGGTATCTGCCGCAACACGCCAGCTCATGGGCGGTACTTTCATCTGTGCCACAAAGCGCAATCGTGCGTTTCATAAGTTTCCCGCTCCTTTCTCCACAAGTCGCATACAGCTTGAAACCGCGTCCCGAAGCTCTGTGTCCGGTACAGGTCTGCACAGAAAACTGGTCACACGGTACTGATACCCAAACAGACTGTAGTCCTCGTCGGAAATCCACAAAATAGGGATGTCCGGCGCTTTCGACCGGAGCTGCCGAACCGCTTCCAATCCGGCCACGCCATTTAAGGCTACCGTCAAAAAAGAGAACGGCTTTAGCTCCAGTATCCGTAAAAGCGCCTGAGCGCTGTTGCATTCCGTAATGTCAAGCTTTTGCGGAAAAGCGGCCGCACACAGACGGCTTCCCCAAACATCTTCTTCCAAAAAATCTGCGCACAACGCAACATTCATACGACCTCCTCCTTTCCTTATCAAAAACGAAAAACTACCAGATCTCCTTTTTCAGAAGTCTGGTAGTTTTTATTAGGGTAGCATTTTGTCAAGAGGTTTTCAATGGGTTATGATCAAGCGGTCGAAAATCTGCACAAGCGGTCAAAACTTCACCTGATTTCATGGCAATAAACAGTTGCAGGAGCCTGCCCCATAAAGAGGGTAGACTCCTGCAAGGTTATTGATTATCCGTGAAATAGGCTGTTTTACTTTATTTTTCTCACTCCGTTCTCATCCACCTCGTACTCGTCGATTTTGGTGCTTCTGGCAAGGGAGCCGTCGGTGTAAAAATAATACCATTTACCATCGATCTCAAGCCACTTGCCGGATACCATCAGACCGTCCTTGGTGAAGTAATAGGTCTTATTGCTGCCATTCGCACCAAGATCCCACCAGCCTACCAGCATGGTTTTGCCAGAGTAAAAGCGCCAGTTGCCGCCGTCCTTTACCCAGCCGGTTTTCAGTGAACCGTCGGTGTTGAAGAAATACTTCACGCCGTCGATGGTCTGTGTGCCGGCGAGAGCCTTGCCGTCCTTGTAGTACAGATACTGTCCGGCATCGTTTTTCGCCCAGCCCTGTGCCGTATCAGGATCAATGGTCAGCTTAATATAGCGGCTCAGCATGGAGGAAACCTCCGCGCGGGTGGCGCTGGCTTTCGGATTGAACCTGTTGTTGGTGCCGCCCATCATGATGCCTGCCTGCTGCATAGCTGTAACCGCTGTTTTGTAGGCGCTACCGATGCCGGAGGCATCCGCATAAGTTGTGGCGGTGCGCGTCACAGGTAGTGTGTAGCCGGTGGCTTTTGCATAATTCGCAAAGATTACCGCGATTTCCTCACGGGTGACAGCACGGTCAGGTTCAAACTTGCCGTTACCGGTACCCTGCACAATGCCTTTTTTGTACGCCCATTCAATGTAGGGACGGAAGGCGCTGTCTGCCTTTACATCCGTGAAGCTGCCTGTAGCGTACGCCTTGGTATCCACACCGGCCAGTCTGCCGAGGGCTGTTACCAGCATTCCGCGGGTCATGGCGCTGTTCGGCGCAAAGGTGGTTTCCGATGTGCCGGAGAGAAGCCCTCTGCCAACCACATAGTCAATGGCTTCCTTTGCCCAATGGTTTGAAATATCCGTGAACTTTGCACTTGGTGCCGTATAGCTGATGCCATACACCGAGAAGTGATTGGCAGCAAAAATCATGCTCTTGCTGTTCGTATCATAGGCGGAGCCTGCGATACGGGTGGCGTTGCCCTTTGCGTCCACAGAAACCGCGTACAGACCGCCGATTGCTTCGCCCTTGCCCGGTGTGTAGGGGATAGATACGGTCGCGGTTCCCTTACCCATAGAAGTAATGTTCACGGTTTTCCCGTCTTTTACTGTGCTTAGCGCAATGTCATAAGCGTTGCGGATATTTTTGACCGTGACAGGTTTTAGCGTCATTGTAATATCACCGCTGCCTTGTGTCTGCTGTTGTTTCAGGGAAGCCTGATCAAAGCAGATATTAACCGGCAGACCGACAATCTGAAACAGTTTTACATTTGTGCTGACTAATCTATCCAACGCGGCGCGTTCTGTTATGATTGTGAAGCTTTTTGCACCGAGAGCAGAAAGGGAAATCTCCGCACCGATGCCGTTCACCGTTTTTCCTTGCGCTTTTGCGTCAGACTGTGCCTTTTCAATAGCTGTTTTCACCATGCTGTCGGTAATGATGATAACCGCATGATTATCTGAAACCTTGCCGCTGGCATTGACGCTGCCGATAACAGGCTGATCGGGCTTCTTTTCTGATATTGTCACAGCGGAAGAACTGTCGCCAGAGGACGAGCCGCCGCTGCCGTTGTTGTTGCCACCACCATTATCGTTGTTGCCGCCATTATTATTGTTACCGCCGCCATTGTCATTGTTGCCGGAGGTGGATTCAAAAATTGCCTTCACCGTCACTTCTCCATCCGGCATGGTGAATTTGTTGTTCGTAATCGTCACACCGCCGCTGATTACCTGCCATTCCTTGAACTTGTAGCCTTCCTTCGGAGTGGCGGTCAGCGTGATTTCCGCTCCCTGCTTTGCATAGGCAGGGGTTGCGCTTGCCGTGCCATTTCCATCATGTTGCACAGTGACAGAATGGTTGATGGGTGAGGGCTTGGAAAAGTCCAGCTTCTGACCCTGTACCGCACCTGTCAAGGTGACCGGCTCGCTGTTTTCATTGGATACCGTCAGGTCGTTGCCCATGGTTACAAGGCTCCAGTATTTTGCCGAACTGCCTGTTACAGAAGCAATTTCCGTATCGGAGGGAACTCCCGCCAGTGTAAGCACATCGTTCTGCGGTTTATCCGAGGTTCTGTCCACAATGCAGAAGGGCGCAATTGTGGCGTTGGTAATCAGCTTGCTGTTTGTATCTACTGTCAGCTTACCATCTATGATATAAACACCGTAGCTGCAGTTGGTGGTTAACGTAGAGCCACCTGTCACGGTAACATTACCGCTCATTGCCATAACGCCTACACCATGCTCACTGCTTGCGGTAAGTGTAGCACCGTCCGTCACATTAACCGTTTGGCAATATACCGCTGAGGAGTATTGCTCCGAAACAGTCAGACTTGTGCCTGCACCTTCGATACTAAGCGTGCCGTTGGATCCACCTGAACCACCTATGGAAATGCGCCCTGCGGTAACCTTTGCGCCGCCCTGCACTGTTAAGGTGTCACCGTCTGCGCTACCACTTATTCCGCCCATGATATTCAGTGGGGCTATTCCGCTAAGCGTCAGGTTGAGTACTTCACCGAATGGTGCATCCAAACCACCCACAATGGTAGAAGGTTCGATAGTATTAATAGTTACCGTTGCAGGGAGTTTAATTTCACCGCCCAATGCGGCATTGCCCAATGTCAAGGTGTTAGTGGAAGCATCCCACGCATAACCGTCCTTTCCCACCGTTTTGCTGGTGTGGTCACCTATGGTTACATCCAGTCCATTAATTGGATTGATTCTTGTTCCGTCGTTACGGTAGATATCGGCTGCCGTAGGCTCTCCCTCATCGCCATATGCGGTTGGCACTGTTACCAAGCCAGTTCCCGAAAGAGGAAGTGCCTTTATTTGTTCTGGCGTGGTGCCTTTTGGAAGAATAACAGCAGAATTGTTCACAATCCTAGCACCTTTGCCGATTTCCAAATGATTGTCAAGCGTGGTACCTTCATCGAAAGATAGCGTTTGCCTAAAGGCAGCTTCCAGTGTCAAAACCGCCCCGTCAGCCAGAATCAGCTTTCCATTTTTGCCTACTCCAATGGTATGTGAATAGCTGCCATAAATCGTGTATTTAACAGCTTCACTCGTTGCACCCAATTTGTGCAACACATTTGCCGTGGCTGTCTGAGCGATTGCTAAGGTGGCATTATGACCTATACGGCTAATTACGCTCTCCAATTTGCCGTCACCTGTAATGGCAATGTTGCCTTCACCAGTTATAGAGTCTATTATATTTACTCCCTCTAAATGAATGGTAATGGCAGCATCGGGCAATGCAATGCCGCCCATGAGATAACCGATATTATCCATATCGTGAAGTGTCAGAACAGGGGGTTTACCCTCTGTTGACGGTGTAAAGAGAATATAGCTTGTGCGTGGGGTGTCGGGATTTCCCTCATAATAGGTAGCCTCGGCAGGCAGAGCTGCGGAGAGGTCTAATTTTACTGGGGCTGGCGGAAATCCTCCACTGCTCTTAAGTTCCACACGCAGATAGCGCTTTTCACCTACATAGATGTATTCATTTCCAGGAGTATTCGGGTCAATCAGTATCACCTCACCGCCGATGCCCAGTGCGGTCAGCTGTTCTACGGTAAGCGTGAAGGGCAAGAAAACGGTGCCGTTATTGTCAATCGTGCCACTGTTTGTGATGGCACTGCCATTTAGTCCCAAGACGCTAAAGCGTTTGCCTGCCGGTATTGTAATGGTGCTTCCGCTCTCTACCTTTAAACCACCGACAATCATTGTGTCTCCGTTCGTGGTGAGGGTACTGTCCCCTTGCATTGTAACGGAGGGAGAAGGACCGGACATACCGCTACCCATTGGCGGCATACCGACTTGCAGCGCTCCTCCAAATTCGCCCCCGGAAAGGGACACCTTGGCACCGTCTTTTAACATGACATCTCCCGTGGTAAGCATGCCGTAGGCTGTACCATTCATGGTAACGCTGCCGCCGGAGAGGGTCAAAGCGCCAACATTTGTGCATTGGTGTGCATTCACCGTTAAGGAAGCTTGGCTACTACCCTCAATGGTGATGGACATAGCCGTATCGGCTGCACCTGCAAAAATGCCTATTCCACTTCCAACGGTGCTATTGGTTAAGGTGCTGTCACCCTCCAGCTTGATGACAGTGTCTGCGCCCAAGTACAGCGTATTGGTGGCAGCGCTGCTGATTGTCGCACCATGCAGAACCAGTGTTGCGGGCGTGCTGCCGTTTGCAGGCGTGAACAGCGCATAGCCGTCCCCGGCCTTGTAATAGGTGGCTTCTGTGGGGGCGGTGCTCAGGTTAAGTCCTGCCTCGCTGATGTCACCCTGATAGGTATAGTCGATACCGTCAATGGTAACGGTATCGCCAATGGGAATTTCCGTGGCCCCAAGTGCTGTTCGCATCCTAGCGCTGCCAATCAGTACGCTGATCTCCGGCAGACTAGCGCCGTCCGCGAGGACATAGCCTGCCGGCAGAACCGGCACATAGGTATAATAATCGCCGTTTTCACTGGAATCAAAGGTGTCGGAGCTGCTGGTGTCCGCATCAATCTTCCATTCGATATTCTTCAGCGTGACGGCTTGTGTCGTTTCCGCTGAACCTGATTCCGTATCTTCCGTGTCCGTATGAATTACGGAATTGGTCGTAGTTTCTACAGTGGGCGCCGCGCCGCTGTCCACGACTGGCGTGGCGTTACTGTCCGTAGCCGTGGCGTCCTCTGCATCATTTGCTTCATCCTGCTGTTCTGCCGTGTCATTTCCCGAAACAGTGGAATCCCCGTCAGAGGGTTCATCCGTCTGCGGTTCCTCCACAACGCTTTCGTCGGGTTGGGATTCTTCCGCATTGTCATCCGCCGTATCGGCGGAAGAAACACCGATTGTTACCTCCAGTGTATCCGGCAGATGAATGTCGGATTCCTCCGCACCTACCGCAAGCTGCTGGCTGGCGACCTCTCCTGACAGCTCCGCAAAGGCTGTGATGGTTTCCGCCTCCTGTGCATGGGCGGAAACACCGTAGCCTGTAACCGGGTTTACTATCAGGACCGCCAGCGTTACCGCCAATAATCTCTTTGCTTTTTTTCTGACAGGGACGCTGTTCAGGCGCTCTGCCATTTGTTTTATTTCCATAATTCCCTCCATTGCTCAATGCCCTTGTTTTTGAAGTAGCATTGAATTGTTATTTTTGTTCTGATTTGCCTTAATAGGGCAGTCGATCCGACCTCGGTCGGAGGGCGGGCACGAAGCATTCCTGCTACAAGGCGCTCAATACCGGGTGGACCGGTGCTGTAAAAGGCTACACCAAGCCGTTTTGCTTCCGGCTCGAATTCTCTCCTGTCGCACAGCCACAAGATAGGCAACGCACGGCTCTGCGTCCGCAGATAATCGCAGGCAGCAAGCCCTTCGGCTCCGGGATAACCTACCACGGCGAGGTCAACGGGTGGACCATCCCGCAGAAAATAAGCCAGCTTCACATCCCCGCGCCGCTCCGGCTCATCATAAAAACGCAAGATACAGTATTCGTCATGCTGTTCCAGTTCATGGGCAGTTTCCTCTTTGATACCGCACAGTGCAAGATTCATTTGAAGTCCTCCTTTCCTTATAGAAAATCTAAAAAAAACAACTACCAGACCCCCTTTTTCGGAAGTCTGGTAGTTTTTATTAGGGTAGCATTTTGTCAAGAGGTTTTCAACGGGTTATGATCAAGCGGTCGAAAATCTGCACAAGCGGTCAACATTTTTCCGGGATTTATGGTATAATGTTAAATGGAAAATTGTATGCAGAGGAGGGATTTCAAATGAATGCGGCAATTGTAGATGATATGGCGGATGAGTGTGAAATACTCCGCAGCCTTTTAAAGCAATATGAAGAAACAGAGCGGCAGACCATACATATCACAGAGTTTCACAGCGGCAGTCAACTGCTTGCTGATTACATACCGGGCAGCTATGATGTTGTGTTTATGGATATTTTTTTGAATAACGAAAACGGCGTGGACTGCGCACTGAAGCTGCGGCAGCTTGATGAGAAGGTCAATCTGATATTCCTTACCACCAGCTCGGAATTCGGCGTAAAAAGCTACGACGTCCGGGCGGCGGATTACATCGTAAAACCTGCTACACTGGAAAAACTCTCCCGGGCCTTGCATTACTGTAAAATTGCAGAACCGGTCAGCGACCCCTCCGTTTCGGTTATAACCAAAAACCAGCCGCTGGAAATTTCCCTGAGCTGTATTCTTTATGCCGATTACCAGAACCGCTGTGCCTGTGTCCATTTAAAGGACTGCCTTGTCCCTGTATCGGGAAGCTTTGCAGAACTGTCCGAGCAGCTCACAGTTTATCCGCAATTTATGTCCTGCTTTAAGGGTGTTGTGGTCAATTTAAAGGAAGTTCGGGAGCTTGCCGCCGATTCACTTATCCTGAAAAACGGGGAACGGCTGCCTATCAGCCGCCGCCTGCAAAAGCAGGTACAGCAGCAGCGTCTGAGTCTTTCAGCAGGCTCGCTGCGGGGGGATGAGATATGAAGCGGATACTTACACTGATTTTAATCGTTCTCTTGCTCTGCGGAATGCTCGCACCTTCCGTACTGGCGGCAAATGCACCCTTGGTTTCTGCCGAAACAGAAATTTTAGATATACTTACCGATTCCGGCAACGGTACCGGTTCGGACATTCCCGTCGGAACCGCCACACCTTCCGAATCTGAACCGGTCGATACAGTCGGCAGTCCTGCCGAAACAAATGACAGCACAGATATACCGGATACGGTCGAAGATGATTTATCACCCGGAAGTTTTGATTATACCGGCAGTGTCATTTCCTATACTGTACCGGATGCCCTCATGGGTACATTGGACATGGTTCGCGGCGATACCGGTTTTACGCAGTTACATAACGCACTCGACTCTGTTGCTATTTCCGGTACAGCAGAGAAAGACGGCACTGCCTATGAGATTTCAATGCCTGTCACATGGGATTTCAGTACTGTGGATGCAGAAGTGCCCGGAAGATACACCGCTGTCGGAACGATTGTCATTCCGGAAGGAGCGGCGCTGGCAGATGGGCTGGCGGATACTATCTCAATTTCCGTACAAATATCCGCTCCGATGTCTACCGTAACACCTGCGGCAATCACTCTGACCGGCTTTGATGAACCCGACCGAACAGATGCCGTGGCATTTGCCATTGGAACCTCACAGGAGACGCTTACCGACTGGTTTTCCGCGTCTGTCATGGGCTTTTCCGGCTATGATGCACAGGGCAATTATTACGATTTGACGTCCGGCGAATGGAATTTGGATGCCGTGGATACGACTTCGGCTAACGTTTATTACGCATGGACGTCGCCCGATTTGGGAACGGAATATACACTGGCAGACGGTGTTTCTCTGCCCAGGCAGCTTTGCGCTGTCTCGATCCAAACGCCCGGAGAGCCGGACATCAACTGCTGCGTCGCCGGACGGGGCTTCCTGCGTTTTCCATGGGTGCTTTCTTCTGCACAGGAGGAACAGCTGGATGAATTTGCTGTGTGGCTGCGGCAGGATGGCGAGGAATGGGTAAGCTTAAGTGATGGATTCCTGTTTGTTTCCGACGGCCTCCAGCTCTCCCAGCGAATCTTTGAGGGCGGAAGCACTTATGAGTTAAAGGTGACCTATCCCGGCGGTCAGACGGGTGTTCTGACATTTCAATATGACGGTGAACTGAGTATCCTCGATTATTCCGGCGGTGACCGGGACGGCGGCGACGCAGGCGGCAGCAATGCAGGGTCAGGTACCCAGCCAGCCCCAACTGCTCCGCAGACACCCGGTAATTCCAAGGATGATAATCATCAGAGCGGAGGTAATCACACGCCTGCTCCGGATAATTCATCCTCCGAGTCCAATGATGCGGCACAGGATTCCGGCTCCGCTCCGGGAGAATCAAAAAAGCCGCAGGAAAATCAGGATTCCGCATCCGGTGAAACCGGACCGGCTCCAACCGCTTCACAGACACCAGACGACTCTCAAAAGAACGAAAAGGATAACAGCGATAACAATTTATCTGTGCAGGCTCCTGTGACAGAAAAACCGGCAGCCGGAACTCCTGCCGTGGTAGCCCCATCGGCGGTACCGGTGTATTCCGATGTCTCCCATTCTCATGAAGCGGTAAATGATGCTTCGCTGGAACCGGAAAATCATGTGGCATCACAGCCCGATAGCAATGTCAAGGCAGTGCTGAACCCGTTGCCAGATGGAAACAAGACACCCCAAGAGGAAATTTCGGGTTCTCAGGAGTCTGCCGCAGTTTACGAATCCTATTCTCCCACCCAAACCGTCATTTCCGGTCTGCGTCTGGGGGATCTCTGCACAGAGGAAGAAAACGTGGTGTTTGGCTCCGGCGATGTAACCGTCAGCATTCCAAGCAAGCTGCTTTTAGCGCTGAACCTGTCGGATACGGATACTCTGACGGTCATACTGACTCAGCCGGAAGACAGGAAGATTCTTTTTTCTGTGGAGGCCGCCGGAACCGTAGTTACGGAGCTTCCCGGCACCATCATACGCCTCCGCTATACGCCTGTTTCAGAGAATGCTGAAATATCTGTTCGTAATGGGTCGGGTGAACAGCTTGTGGATACGATTTATGAGGATAGCATTCTTCAGTTTACGGTCAATCAAACCGGAACCTATACCATTTTGGATACGGCAGAGGCATCCGAAAAAGAGGAGGGTCTGCCCCCACTGCTTCCTGTAACAGGCGGTCTGCTTCTGGCCGCCGGGGGAGTTGTGTTTTTCAAGAGGAGGCGCCATGGATAAAAAAGCTTTCATTCTGCGGCGCTCTCTGGCGATGCTTTTGATGGTCGTCCTTTCCTCCGCTTTTTTCCTCATCCTGTATCATTTCGATAATAAGTACACAAAAGACGCCTCGCAAGCCATCAACGGCACGCTCTATCTTTCGGAAACAGACTGGACGGACATGCCGATTCGCTACCTGCGGGACGGCTGGCGTTACTATCCGGACCGCTTGCTGACACCGGAAACCCTGAAGCGGCAGGGAGACAATTATCAGTACCTGTCCATCGGAGAAGAATCCAATCTTGCCGCAGGTGACTTCCGCCACTCCCCCCACGGCAGCGCCAGCTATGCCATAACCCTTTACCTGCCGGAAACGGAGCACACATACGCCATTGAACTACCGGAAATCTATTCCGCATACCGGTTTTATGTCAATGACAAGCTAAAGCTGCAGATGGGCGAGCCGGATTCGCAAAGCTACCGGGATCAGACCCAATGCCGCATCATCACCTTTGAGGCCTCCGGCAAGGCAACTCTTCTGCTGGCGGTCAGCGACCACTCCTGGGTATACAGCGGTCTTGTCTATCCGCCCGCTTTCGGAGAGCCCTTGCACGTAAACACCACACGGGGGCTGCGGATTGGAATCTGCCTGATTGTGGTGACGGCCACCCTGATGATGGCTGTTTTCAGCCTTTATCTCGCTCTGCGTACCCGCCGCAGGAACAATATCTGGCTTTTTGCCCTTTTATGTCTGACCGCCTCCGTATTTCTTTCTTACTCCATTGTACATGGGATTCTTGCGTTGCCTGTACAGCCATGGTATACGGTGGAACTGGTAAGCGGGTATCTGATGACGTTGCTTGTCCTCCTGCTTCACAATCGTATTTGTGACACCGAAAGGCGGCTTCGGTTTGTCAGCGGAATTGCGGCCGGTTCAATCAGCACGCTGGCCTTGCTGTACGGCGCATTTGCCTCACAACTCACGTTGCCTGTGATGCTTGTCTTTTCCCATGTAATTTTCGCTTTCAAGCTTTTAACAGCTCTCTATCTTTTGGGAACAGCCATTATGGCAGTACGGCGCAATATGGAGAATGCGGCGCTTCTGCTTTATACAGATATTCTGTATGCCTGCGCTTTTGCATGGGATCGTCTGCTACCCAACTACGAACCTGTGTTGGGCGGATGGTTTCAGGAATGGGGAGGTCTTGGACTGGTTCTCTCCGTGGGCATGGTCTTATGGAAGGACGTTGCCATGGGCTACCAGCACAGCCTGATTTATGCCGAGGAGCAGCGCCAGATGAAGCGCCAACTTGCCATGCAGGTGGAGCATCTGCGCCAAATCAACCAAAAGGTTGAGGAAAGCGCCAAGCTGCGCCATGACTTCCGGCATCATCTTCGCACCCTGATGGCACTTTCCGGGGATGGACACCGGGAGGAGCTCGAAAACTATATCCGCGGAATTACGGTTATCAATGAGGGTACCCGTATCGGGCGCCTCACCGAGAACATTGAACTGGATGCGTTGGTGCAATATTACAGCGGTCTGGCGCAGTCCAGAGACATCCGGTTCCGCTCCAGACTGATGCTACCTGCAAAGCTGGACTTTCCCATGGTCGATTTATGCGGACTTCTCGGAAACCTGCTGGAGAACGCGACAGAAGCCTGCCAGCGTCAGAAGAATAATGAAAAAACAATTTTTATCGCAGGGCGGTTGCAGGACGGACAGCTGGAGTTTGTGGTGGACAACAGCTTTGATGGGAAGTTGAACATCCGAGGAGGAAAATATGTATCCTCCAAACGCTCCGGCTTTGGTTTAGGTATCCCATCAGTGCTGGAAACGGTGGAACGGTACGGCGGGGTAATCAATTTGTATGCGGATAAAAAGGGCTTCCATGCGGAAGTATCCCTGCCAATAGGGGTAGAGCAAAGGGAGCCCTTACCAAGGTAGCTGTGGATGCGCAGTAAACCGTATCTGGTTTTATCGAAAAAGGCAGTCATTCCCTTCGGCGGAAAGGCTGCCTTTTTGCTGTTGTGGCTGTTTTCTTAAAATCAGCTTGTTTTTTTCATTTTCCTAATAACGCAAATGGCCGTAAAATATGGCAAGGGCCCGCCCTTAGAATAGAGAGCAGGCCCTTGCAGCTTCTTTGCAGCCAGACTATCATAGCGTCCTAAGACACCTTAGACCCTCGGCTTTCGACCCCGGCTTTAACCGGGTTTGCCCATAGCTTTATTTATTTGTTATTTTACTTCTCCGGTACTCTCAGCACCTCGCCGGGGAGAATAAGAGAAAACCGGCTCTTGTTGTTCAGTCGTTCCAGCTCGCTCATGGGGCAGCCCAGCTTGCGGGATATGCTCCAGAAGCTATCGCCCTTTTGCACGGTGTAGGTGGTGTACCGCAAATTCTTCGGCACATCCGCTGTCACACCGTACTGGTCAAAGGTATAGGTCGCCCCGTCGATGTCCTGCTTGCCGGTGAGGGGCTTGCCGTCCTTGAAGTACATCCATTTGCCGGAATCGTTCATGGACCAGCCCTGCGCTGTGTCGCTGGAGATCGCCAGCTTCACAAAGCGGCGCAGAACAGCGGACACCTCGGCTCTTGTGGCTGTACCCTGCGGATCATAGAGATTGCCGTTTTTGCCGCTGATCACGCCTGCCATTTGCATCTGCTTCACGGCTTCCTTGGCGTAGGTACTGATTTTGCCGTTGTCGGCAAAGATATTTTCCACATGGACCTTCGGCAGAGTACAACCGATGGTCTTGGCATAATTGCTCATAATGACCGCCATTTGCTCACGGGTGATGGACTGATCCGGGGCAAACTTTCCATTGCCAACCCCGTTTACAATGTTGTTTTTACTTGCCCACTCAATGTAACCCATATAGTAGGCGTCGTCTTTCACATCGCTGAAGGTGCTCTTTGCGTAGCCGCTCACATCGGCGTTTGCAAGCCTCCCCAGTGCCGTGACGAACATTCCTCTTGTCATAGCGGTGTTCGGGCTGAACTTGGTTTCAGAAGTTCCGCTGAACAGCCCACGGCTTGCCACAAACTCAATATCTTCCTTTGCCCAATGGCCTGCAATGTCAGTAAATGCGGTGTTGGCCTGTTTATAGCCGATGCCGTAGGTGGAAAAATGATCTGTGCTGAAGCGCAGTACCTTTTCCGCACTGTCATAGACCGAGTTTATCAGCCAATGCACCTTACCCTTGCTGTCCACATACACAGCCTGCACATTCCCCGCCTTTTCATTTGCACCGAGGGTATATGGGATGGTTACCGATACGCTGCCTGAGCCGAAACTGCTGACCGCCTTGCCGTTGCCGTAGTTCACCTTGAGGTCAAATACCGGACGGCTACCAATCGCCTTTTTCGCCTCGGTCGTCAGCTTACCGCTGTCCGTGCGGGTGGCGGTGATATTTACATCAGATTTTGCCTGCTTATTGATTTCCTGTACGGTCGCCAAATCCATACCGACTCTGATGTCGGGGTTATCTACCACCACAATGGTGTTGACGATTTTCTTTGCAATGATGGCATCCTGCACGGCCTTTGGCAGATTGACCGTAACATGAGAACCGGTCTTGCTACCGGTGTCCACACGGAGAACCACCGTGATGCCATTTTGCTCCGTGCCGTTTTTCTTGGCCTCAGCCAATGCTTTATCAAAAGCGTCAGTCACAGTTTTGTCAGTGAGGCTCACTGTGACATTGCCCTTGCCGTCCACTGTGCCGGGAACCTTGATTTCCCCCTGAGTGGGTGAATTCGGCTTATCCGGTGCGGGTGGGGTGACGATGACAGGGCTGCTGTTGTCGTTTGAGGAGCTGCCGCCGCCACCTCCACCGCCACCGGTGTAAGTCCAATGAGCATAGTAGGTCACATTTGCACTGACGGTTGTGCCTGCGGAGATTTGAATTCCGCCGCTTGCCGCCGTATACCAGCCGTCAAAGCTGTAACTGCCAGAGCGTGTCGGTGTCGGGAGCGTTCCTACCGCAGCACCGGGTGCAACCAAGCGTGAAGTTTCACTGACCGTGCCGTCGTTCGGGTTGAAGGTGACGGTGTAGTTCGGAGCCGCCGTCACAGAGAAACTTAAACTTACCGTAGCATTGGTGCTTTGGTTGGTGCTTACGGTCAGCGTTTCATTATAATTCCCCACTGCAAGACCAGCTTTCGGTGCAACGGTAAAGGTAGCTGTGCCGTTTGCCGCCAGTGTGGTGGTACTGAGTGTCCCGATGGTATAGTTGGTGCTGGTCGGCTGGATCAGCGTCACGCTGGAGTTTCCGGTGTTTGTGATGGTGACAGTCTGCGCTGCTGGGGCAATGTAGCCGATTGTCAGCGATCCAAAATCCTTGGTTACCGGGTCGGCGGTGATGGTGTAGGTAGGAGCCGCCGTCACAGAAAAACTTAAACTTACCGTAGCATTGGTGCTGTGGTTGGTGCTTACGGTCAGGGTTTCATTATAATTCCCCACTGCAAGACCGGTTTTCGGCGTAATGGTAAAGGTGGCCGTCCCGTTTGCCGCCAGTGTGGTGGTACTGAGTGTCCCGATGGTATAGTTGGTGCTGGTCGGCTGGGTCAGGGTCACGCTGGAGTTTCCGGTGTTTGTGATGGTGACGGTCTGCGCTGCCGGGGCAATATAGCCGATTGTCAGCGATCCGAAATCCTTGGTTACCGGGTCGGCTGTAATGGTGTAAGTGGGAACCGCCGTTACAGAGAAACTCAGTTCTACCGTAGCATTGGTGCTGTGGTTGGTGCTTACGGTCAGCGTTTCATTATAATTACCCACTGCAAGACTGGCTTTCGGTGCAACGGTAAAGGTAGCCGTGCCGTTTGCCGCCAGTGTGGTGGTGCTGAGTGCGCCGATGGAGTAGTTGGTGCTGGTCGGCTGGGTCAGCGTCACGCTGGAGTTTCCGGTGTTTGTGATGGTCACGGTCTGCGTTGCCGGGGCACTGTAGCCCACTGCCAGTGAACCAAAATCTTTGCTGGTCGGGGCGGCGGTGATGGTGTAGGTAGGGGCGGCGTTTACCGTTAGCAGGACCGAGTTTGAGGTAACGGCAGGCAGGTAGGTGCCTGCAACGACGGCGCGGTATTGATAGCCGTTCATCCCTGCGGTTATTCCTGTGATGGTCAGCGTCGCCGTTGTGGCTCCGCTGTATACTCCACCGTTTGGAATGTAGGAAAAGCCGCTGCCGGTGTCAACCTGCCACTTGTAGGTTAAACCCTCTCCGGTTGCCGTAACCGAGAAAGTAGCCGTCTGACCCTCATCCACCATTTGAGGGGATGGCTGGCCGCTGATAGAAGGAGCCGGGGGATTCACCAGTACGCCGCCCGTGCTGCCCACGCTGTTCAGCGCCAAATTTGCATCGTTTCCTGCGGCATCCCGGATGGTGCCGCCGCTGGCGTTTAACGACGTGCCGACGGTGATGCCGTCGCTGTCGCTGTCGTCCGCCTGTACCGTATAACGAAAGACCAGCGCCGTTGTGCCGCTGCCGCTTTGATAAATTGCATTTCTAGAATCTAAACCAATCGTCAGCGAGATGTACGGTGAGCCGGTGACAGCCACACTCTCACTGAAATTTACTGTGAAGTCCAAATAAGTTCCGGGCAAATAAGTTCCGTTGGTAGGCACCGTTACCGAAGAGACGACGGGAGCTGTGGTATCAGGCGCGACATACGCCGCCGCCTCGATTTTTAATGGGGTGCTGATATTACCCGCCGAATCCTCCACGACCACATAAATATCTTTCGCCCCCGCCGTCAGAGTAACGGCTTTGCCCGTCACTGTTCCGTTTACGGAACCGAGAGAAGTACCCGCTTTTACCGCCATGCTCACCGGAGCGGCTGCGCCGCTGTCCGTAACAAGGTAATACGCTGTACCAGCCTTGTCGGTGGTAAAGCCGATTGTAGCCGCTATGTCGCTTGTGCGGTCTACGCTCCCTGCCGAAAGCACAGGCGATATGACGTCAGGCTCAAACTTGAGGTATTTATAAGCCCCAACCTTTATGTTGGTATCAATATCCTCTTTTGTAATTACAGAGGTTTCCGTGCCATCTATTTTCGTCTTGCTTGCCGTAATCCGCACATTAGCATAACCACTCAAATCCGGGGGGGTGTTCATTACCATATGGCTGCCCTTAATAACGGGCGTACCACTTGCAATTATGATGTTGCCACTGTCATAGTTAATAATCGCACTGCCATTTTGATGTTCTATCATTCCGCCGGAAACGGTTACAGTGCCAGTGTTGTAAATTGTTTGTGAACCACCCCCATCTTGGCGCACTATGCCGCCGGAAACATGTAGGGAGCCACTACTAAAAATTGTGGTTGTATTAATATAGGTTGAACTCACTGTGCCACCGGAAATATGCATTATTCCGAAATTATTAATTGTAGATGAATTTGCGTGTCCAATCACCATGCCGCCGCTGACGCTGTCAGCAATGGTCAGCGTTCCGGTGCCCAGATGTGTGATGACGGTGCTTTTATTGGCACTAAGCGTTTTGCCGTTCAAGTCAAGGGCGAAGCTCTTGACCATAGTGCTGGGGATTTCGACAGTAGTTGTGAGGTTAATGTCATCCAGCAGCGTAATTGTCTGCCCATCTGAAACGGCATCAACTGCTGCTTGCAGGGTTGGGTAGCCTGTGCTGCCAATTTGGGCAACATTTGTGCTCGCAACGCCCGGCTCAACCTTGATATATTTGTAGGTTGCGAGATTCTCCGCATTATACGCACCCGCACCATCTCCGTTTTTATTGGCTCCCGCAGTAACGATGCATCCCTCATAACCCGAAGTCGTTAAGCTGCCGTTCAGCGCCTTCGCATCACTTTTGACTGTCACCGTGCCGCCTGTGACAGTTACCGCACCGGCTATGCCTACCTCAGAGCCATTTGCAGTTACCATGCCGTCGGAGATTGTGACGGAGCCTGCTGCTGCATTTGTGTGCAAGCCTGTTTTTCCGCTTGCAGTTACCTCGCCATCGTTAATCGTGATAGCGTTGGTTGCCATCATTCCCCAAGATATGCTTGCACCAGTGTTCGCTAACGCTTCTACTTCTCCATCGTGAATCGTTATATTGCCATTAGAGGCTATGCCGATGGAGGTCTGGGTTGCTGCTGCGCCGACAGCCGTAACCCTTCCGCCTTCAATTGTGATACTTCCCCCGCTGTATATGCCGACGCTAAATTTTCCTGTGCCGCCGCTGACGTACAAGCTGCCGCTACCGGAGAGGTTCAGCGTGCTACCGGTATAGATGCCGATGCTGGCGATATTGGCCAGATTTTTGCCCATGATGGTGCTGTCTCCCACCATCTCAATCTTCAAAGCGGTGTCGGCGTAAATGCCGTAATAGGCGGATGTAGTACTGTCAATCCATGTCCCTTCATAGGCCCCGTTGATAGTAGCGCCGTTTAGTGTGAGGGTATTTGTGTCACTGTCATAGATGACGGTTCCAGTAATACCTGCGCCGGTGATACCATCTTTGTTATCGCTGGTAACCCGCACGCCGCCCACCCATAGGTCATAGTTGACAACAGGGGCAGGCTCAAATTTTAAGTATTTGTAGCTTGCGATGCTCCCCGCGTCATAAGCGACTGCACTGCCCCCATCGTAGTCGGCGCTTGCCGTGGCTATTACGCCGTTCAGCGTCGGCGTCACACCATGCATAGCATAGCTTTTGCCTTTGATGACGGAGGGACTTCCGGAAACATTCACTGTGCCGCCGTTTGTATTTCTAATGCCGTATAGACCGGAGCCGTTTCCTTCTCCCGATATTGTGCTGCCGGAAATATTTATAGTGCATTTTTGTATGCTATAAATGCCATAAGCGTTACCGGAAGATGATGTTCCCGTTATTGTACTGTTGGAAATAGTCACTGTACCGGAACTGTTTTCAATACCGGTACCTCCGCTTACCTTGCTGCGAGAAACGACGAGGGTTCCAGCGACGTTGACAATTCCACGTCCATCTCCGCTGGTGGTTATTATCTCGGTATCAGATACGATGATGGTTCCGTAGTTCAGGTTACTAATGGCTTGCCAGATGGAGCCATGCTCTATCTTGCCGCCACCTTTGCTATCGGTAACGGTTAGTGTGCCGCTGCCACGGTGCAGGAGGTTCAACTTGTCTGATGACCTCAGCATCTTGCCGTTGAGGTCAAGGGTGAAGCTCTTAGTCGAAGAAGAAAGGGTTTCGACAGTAGCTGTGAGGTTGATGTCATCCAGCAGCTTAATAGTCTGCCCCTCTGCAACGGCATTCACAGCCTCTTGCAGGGTGGCATAGCCTGTGTCGTCGATTGCGGCAACATCGGTGTCTTCAATCGACAACAGCCCGATTCCCCGCATATCAAGTACGGGTTCACCCACCGTCACGGTAAGCTCCGGTAGCGGGGCGCTGACCGTATAACCCACAATCACCGGGGTGAAGATATAAACGCCCTCGGTATCCATGTCATAGTCAGGCGAATCCCATTCCACTGGAATATCCCCGGTGGTTTCTTCCCATTCAGGCTCGGCGGCCGTTGTGGGAGTTGCCGTTTCCGGGCTGCCGGAATCCTGTGTGGAATTTTCATCGGCAGGCACGGCTGTCCGCACTGTGGCGGTCAGCGTTTCGGGCAATTCCAAATCTTCAATGGATGTTCCGAGTGATACTGCTTTTTTGGTTTCTGTCAGCGGTGCAAAGCTGATAATTTCGACCCTCCCGCCAATGGCCGTATGTATTTCTTCCGCCATTGCCGATACCGGCAGCATGGTCACAATCATGCACAGCGCAAGAAACATACTTAATAGTCGTTTGTTCATAAGGTCTGTCCCTCCTTGATTTCTAAACTTGTTTTTCCTTGTTCCAAAAGTTTTTCCAGCCTCCCGATTTCTTCCCCGGTGGCAGAGCGAATATGGGGTCTTTCACAGGAAGGGCATTCCTTTACCGCTCCCACCCGGCAGAATAAAAAGCCGCAGTCCTCGCAGGCGTAAGTCATGTCATGTCCCCCTTCCGCATAGACAGGCTGATTTTCTTCAAATCCCAAGGAGCTGCTTTTTCTTTGCCTCAAACTCCTGCTGTGAAATCACGCCGTCTTCCATGAGCGCCTTGTATTTTTTGATTTCTTCGATGGCGTCGGTAGGCGGAGCCATGTTGGTATGTAACGCCCCCATTCCCATCATACCGTGGCCAACAGACTGCTCGGCCACGCCGGAAAAGGCTACCGTCCTAAGTGCAGCCACCAGCTTTTCAATTTCTTCTATACTTTGCTGATAGGAGCGGAGGTAGTTGTTCACATCCGGGAGGGTGTTATTAAACCGGGGACCGTCCATATCACATTTGAGCACCGTCCAGTAAGGGTGGTCGAAATGCAGCTCCACGTGAAACGCCTGAAAGGGTTCAGGAATATCAAAATACTGCACCGGTGCGGAGTTATTTACCTTGCCGTCGTCCAGCCTGTCAAGGGTTCGTGCCATCCGCTTGTTCGCTGCAATCTGTGCGATTTGCGGCGCCATCGCCATAGCCCGCTCTGTTACGGTGCTGGTATAGCGGCGTATGCCTGCCGCTGAACCCTCAAACAGAGGGGTACTGTCCTCCCTGATGGTAAAGGATTTCAATTGCCTTCCTTCAAACACGGTTTTATCCGGGTTTTTGCTCATACACAGTAGCTTGTTCTGGTAATCAAAGATGATTTTAGTATCCCAAAGGCCGAAATCAATCCGCTCAGAAACCACGAACTGGCCTTTCAGTATTTGGTTTTGATCGTAGAATGCCAGATACTCCCGAAAGCCCTGCATGGTCAGATTGCTTTCCTTGTCGGCACCCATATCAATCTTGTTGTAACAATCGTTGCAAATATATTCTCCCTCGATTTTCGATGGCAGAATCAGTGGAATCTTGCCGCCGCAGATGGGGCAAGGGGGTTTTTTAGAAAATAAGCCCATATTCCGTTCCTCCTTTTGTTCGCATTATCTTGTTCCGCCGCCTGATCCACCGCCAATAGAGCCGCCGCCCCCGCCAAGGGAAGCAAATCCGCCGCCCCCGCCGCTGCGTTTTTCCTGCTCACGCCGCTGTTCGGCTTGCTTCATATTGCTGTAAAGCAAGTAGTGGTAGGAATAGGCGGCCGCCATGCTCCCGCTGTAATCGGTCAGCTCGGCAGAAATTTGGGGGTACAGCTCTTTCATCTGCTCCGCCACCTGATCGGCGATGCCAAACAGCATGGCATAGGTCAGCAGTTCCCTCCAAATCGGCATTTCCTTGACGCCGCGCTCGGCAATGAGTGAAAAATCCGTCAGATACCGTTTCAGCCCCATCAGCTCGCCCAGCTCCTGTTCACCAGTTGGCGTCAAATACGTCAGCTTTGCGGGCATATCCCACCGTTTCAGGCAGATTTTTTGATTCAGCCAAGTTCTGCCTGCGTTTTCGCATTTCTGTATGTAGGCACGCAGCAGTTTGTCGTTTTGATTTGCAAAGTGTTCCAGTTCCTTTGCCTGCAAAGTAGAATCCGAACCGGCCGCGCTTTCGAGCACCGTATAAAGGTACTCGTCAAATTCGTTCATACTGCTATGATTGCTGCCCACCAGCCGCAGGCTTACGGTTTCTTTGGTTTTGCCCCTCAAACCGATCTGCTGCGTTTCCACGGGGGACAGGCAGCCAAGCTGAATCAGCCGCAGCATTCCTGTGGAAAGAATCGCACCGTCCTCACACACATCAAACAGCCGTCCCAGCGCATAGGTGGCACTCAGATTGCCGTCGTTGGGAATGTCCCTGAAATACCCGAACCGCTCTGCAAATCGTTGCCTTTTTTTCTCCGCACGTTTCTTTTTCATTCTGAAAAACCAAATCATCAACCCGATGGGAAGTCCGATGGACAAAAGCATCGTGACAATCGCTTCAAATGTGGATACTTCTTCGCCGGTATCATCGTAATCGCTGCCTGAAAAGGCAGCTTCTTTTACTTCCTCAAAGCTGCCCGGTTCCTGCCGTGAGGGGGACAGGATTCCTTTCTCCAGAGAAAACAGTACCGTCACATGGTTTTCAGGAGCAATGGGGCTTTCCGTGTAGGCCAGAATAGCGCCGTCTGAAAATTCCACCTGTCCATCATAGCCAAAACCCCATATGTCGGCGGTTTCATCGGTGATGGGTGTGCCGTCCGCCAGCCGGATTTCAACCTTCACATCGGTGGGTGTGGTGTTCATCCCATCGTTTACAAATCGGAAGTTTACGCCGTCCCTGTCGCTGTAACCGCCCACCGCATTGTCCAGCTTATATTCAATCGCATAGCGGTTTTGTCCATACCGGCTGATGCCAAAGCAAATTTCATACCCACTGTCCGTATCATGGATGCCGCATTTTCTCGCCTTTTCTTCAAAGCTCCAATCAATATTCCACTCCGGTACGGTTTCATAAGCACCGTTTTGGTCGGAGACCGTAAGCTGGCTGATGGTCAGATAGTCGGGTGCGTTCATGGGAATGTAGCTTTCGGTTCCCTCGTTAAAATCTCCCTCCCACACCTGTGTCACATACATGGAGCCGTCCTCGTAAATGACCGCCTGAATATCCATGGTATTGACCTGATTTGCCGCAAAAGCCGGGAGAGGGAGGGCAAATAATAAGGCAAAGCATAGAATTAGGCTGCTCACCTTTTTACGCATCGGGCACCTCATTTCATGCTGGGCATATTCGCCTTGTCAGCCTGCTCCACAAGATAGTCTCTTTGCCTAAAACCCAGCATTCCGGCGGCCATGGAGACCGGGAACATTCGGATTTCACGGTTCAGCTTTGTTACACTGTCGTTGTAGATCAGACGGCTGGTGCGAACCATGTTTTCAAAGGTCTGCACCGCATCCATGGTTTTGATGTAATTTTGATTGGCTTTCAGATCGGGGTACTGCTCCGTCACCATGGAAATCCTGCCAAGGGCTTCGGAAATAACCCCTTCCTGACGCATCACCTCGTCCGGCGTGGATTTTGCCGTGATGACGCTTCTTCTTGATTTGATTGTTTCAATCAGAGTTTCGCTTTCGTGCTTGGCGTAGCCCTTTGTCAAATCCAAAAGGGCCGTCAGCGCATCAAAGCGGCTGGAAAGCTGCACCCCGATCTGGCTCATGGCATTGCTGATATTCTCATCCAGCACTACCAGTCTGCGCTGCGTGGAGATAATCCATAGAACAATAACCGCAATAATTACGGCGATTGTGATGAAAGTTGGCAGCATAGTCATTTCCTCCTTTTTGCAAAAGCGGATGCGGGTGTTCCGCATCCGCTTTTGCCATGAGATTATTTTTTATGGTTTATCCATTTGATAAAACGCAGTGATTAGTTGCTGTAGGGCTCGCTGTACTTGGCGACTAAGTTGGGCATTTCGTCCAGCATAGTCTGATACTGTTCAATAACGGCGTCAATATCCTCTGTGCTGGTGTCTCCGTATCCGTCAAGCTCTCCAAGTCCAACCCTTGCAGAGTCCATAATGGCATATACAGCGTTCAGCTCCTGCACCGCCAGCTCGTCCTGATCCCAGCCGTTTGCCGTGGCCGCTGCCGCCGCCTCTTCGTACAGCGGTCCCATCTTCGCCATGATGTCTACAATGGCCGCTGCCTGCTCGGGGGTTACATTGTCTTTCCGTTCCGCAGCGGCGGGGGTGGATTCCGGCGTGGATGCAGGGGGTTCAGCATTGCCTCCGCAGGCTGCAAGGCTCATTGTCATGACAAGCGCCATCATAAGTACCAGTAACTTTTTCATTCTAAATCCTCCGTTTTCTGTTGGGTTTTATAGGGGAGATTCCCTGTGCTCACTCTATCAAAACCCTGCCACAGAAAACCGTCTGCTGCATGAAACATGATTTTTTCGACATGAAACATAATTATAGGGGTTAGTTTGTACCGTGGGGGCAGCGCGGTTAGTCCTCCGTGTACGGCGACACATCAGGCTCGATCCACGCTTTGCCGTCACGCCAATCCACATCGAAGTCAAACAGCTTTGCGATGTCCCGCAGCTTGATATAGTTGTTGCCACCGATAGTATAGGCGGTCAGCCCCGTCACCGCCGCACCGGTGTCACCCCATACAAAGGCTGTGGTACTCAGTGTAGCATTTTTACTGTCTTTGCCGATTGCGGCAAGCTCGCCGCTCGTCTTGGTGTACGCCGCATGGTTATACAGCTTTGCCTTGCCATCCTCAAAACGCACATCAAAGCGTGTTTTAAGCAACGCGCCCACATCCCGCAGCTTGACGTAGTTGTTGCCGCCGATGCTGTAAGCGGGCAGCGCGACTTCCGCACCGTTTAACATAAACTTGGTGTTGGTGGGTGTTGCCGTAACGGTGTTGGTGGGTGTCGGCGCCGGAGCGGGTGTCTGTCCGGATGCGCTCCCAGAGGACGTTAGGTTCTTCGGCACGGCCGAAATGAGCGATTCCACCCTATCCAAAAGGCCACTCCATTCACCTAACCTCAAATGTTCTGCTGCCGCCCAATGGATGGTTTTGTATTGGAGAGCCGCTGCCTGCTCCCATGTTATTTTGGCGTTTGCGCTTGTGTCGCCGCTGATGGCAAAGCTCTTGATGGTGTCCTTGGTGAAAGCGGCAAATTTGGTACTGTTCCTGCTTTTGTTATAGTCCATGAGCTTAATTAAGTAAGAGGTAAACTCCCCGTAGGTGGGATTCGCACTCCAATTCATATTTTTATCAGTAAAGACACCCCAAGCGTAACAAAGCACAATACTGCCCCTGTATTCCTCGGCTTGCCCCCCTTCTTTGCGCAAACTCTCATGCAAACCTTTCGGACCTTCTGCAGGGTAATGGTATCCTAAAATACTGAACGCATCCCAGAATAACCCCGCCATTTCAGCATTGCTGATGGGTCTGCTCCAGTCCTCAAATGATATATCGGTATAGTTGGCGATGTATTCGGACAGGACAACCCCCGCTCCGTCCGGATATCCTTTTTCCGCAGGACGGACCATCATTTTAGGATTCTCGGAGGGGCGCATAGCAACATTGTTGCCGAAGGATATCTGCCATAGATAAGGCTTATCCACAGCCGCTACCCGCGTGCCGCCCGCATTCACTTTTGTCAGTCTGGCAGCCCACATATAATACTCTCGGCCTTCATGCTTCACCTTCGCCCAGTCGCCCTTGATCTCGGTAACTTCCAGAATGGTGCCTGATGGAAACTCCCCGACAATGTCGCCATCCGGCTTTGCACGGTAGACCGGGTTCGTTCCGACTTTATACATTGCTCTGTTATCTATTTCGCCCGCAATTCCCAAATAGCGCCCATCCGCCATTTTTATGGTTATCTCAGCCCAGTCACGGTCTACAACGCGCTTTTTCTCAACATAAAATTTCGTGGCCCTTCCTCCAGTGCGTAAGAATGCCTTGCCTGCGGAGTCGATATTAATAAAAGTGTCGTTCCCACCGGCGTACATCAGACCGCCACCGCCACCGCCAATGGGGCCCAGACGGATGCTGTACCAGCCGTTGTCCATGGCGTCATACAGTTTATAAGTAGTATCATTTGGCTTAGGTGCAGCCTGCGCGGGTGGAACATATGTGCCGGTTGATGTAACTGTATATTTCCCCACGATTTGGCTCGTTTTTTCGCCCGGAGCTGTCCACCGCAGGGTAATCTCCTGCTTTCCCGCAGTGTACGCGAATACCGTACCTTGTTCTAACGTCACGTTTCCGGAATTTCTGAAACTGATTTCGCTTGAGATGTCCTTTTTCCCGCCGCCTATTGTAACCTCCGCTTTAATCCCGGTTCGGTCAAATCCCTCGCCAACCGTATACTCGGTTTTTGCGGGGTATGACAGTATGGTCACATTTTCCGCCGCAAACGCCGTGCTCGGCAGCAGGGTAAGCGCCATACACAGAGTGAGCAGTATGCCCATAAATTGCTTTTTCATAGTTTTTCCTCCTTTTTGATTGAACGAAATAACATCTATTTCTCCACATTCAATCTATCAGGAATATCTCTGCAAAACCGTCCGCTGCATGAAACATAATTTTTTCGACATGAAACATGATTTTGGAGGAAAGCACACTCCTGCCTTTTTTGCTTTTAGATGTGAAAAACACAATATTGCACGAAAATAGATGCGTTCTCGCGAATTTTATCTTGTATTTGTCATAATTTGATGATATACTGTAATCTAATATTTACATAAACGATTTTCGTTTTTCAGAAAGAAGTGAGGCGTGTTATGGGTGTCAGTTATAACAAATTATTCAAACTGATGATCGACAGAAAAATAAGAAAAGGCGAGCTGTGCAAGGCGGCGGGTATCAGCAGCGGCTCGCTTCTGAAAATCTCAAAAGATGAAAATATATATGTCGATATTTTGGTTCGGATTTGCAGTGTTTTGGGCTGCGACTTCGGCGACATCATGGAGTATGTTCCTGATGAAAATGCCGTTATACAATCTGAACCTGGTAATCGGCAACTACCCGATTTGCAGGAGAGCGAGCCTGCGAGAGTTTCCAAAGAAGTCTAATAGAACATGGAGGGTTGCTTATGCTGCATATTGCGGTCTGTGACGATAATATTGACGAGCTATCCAATATGGTACAGCTCATCGACCTGTACCGAACATCAAGACATCTAAACTGCGAACACGCTGTATTTCCAAACGGGTTTGAATTGATTTCAGCCTTGGAAAAAGGAAAGCGGTTTGATATATACTGTCTGGATATTATGATGCCGGGCTTTACCGGCATTGATGCGGCAAAGGAAATTCGCACCTTTGACAAAACCGCACCGATTTTATTCTTTACCTCATCGCCTGAGTTTGCTTTGGAAAGCTATTCGGTGAAGGCTATCAACTATGTACTCAAACCAATCTCAAAAGAAAAACTATTCTTCACTTTTGACGAGCTGCTGGAGCAGATTAAATTGGAAAAGGATGAGGATGCAGTTATTATAAAGGGCAATGAGGGTATTCAAAAAATATTGATCTCCAATTTGATCTTTGCCGAGGTCATCGGCAGAAACGTGCTCTATCATCTGCGCTCCGGTAAAGTCATCGAATGTACGGAAGCCTTTTCCCCTGTCTGCGATAATCTGATGAAATATGGGTGTTTTATGAAGCCCCACCGCTCCTATCTTGTGAATATGCAGTATGTGGATACCATTGAAAACCTTCAGATTACCTTGCAGACCCTTTCCTCTGTTCCTGTTGCACAGGGCAAGGCAAAGGAGATGAAGCAGCAATATCTGAATTATCAAATGGAGGGGGGTGCTTAAAATGGCAGTAACAGTGATAGGACTCTTGCGATTTGGTGTTTCTTTGGTCTTTGGCCTCACGGTGTCCGTTCTCTTTGCAGGAATAGAACCCACAAAGAAAAACAGGCTCGTCACCGGCCTGCTCTGTGTCATTTTTCTTTCTGTCCAGACCGCCAGCTATTGGCTTTTGGGCTTGGATTTGACATCAAAGCTGTATCCGCTGATTATCCACCTGCCGCTGATTGTGATATTCTCGCTGTACCATAAACGGCCATGGCTCATATCCGCCGTCAGCGTGCTTTCCGGTTATCTTTGCTGTCAAGCGCCGCGCTGGTTTGGTTTCCTTGCAGGAGCCGCTTTAGACAGCAGGCTTGCAGACCATATTTTTTACATAGCATTCGTGTTTTTGGCCTATTATTTCTTGAAAAGATATGTAGCCGGATCTGTTCGGCAGTTGATGGAGAAGTCCACGAAATCCTGCTTATTTTTAGGCGGAGTTCCGCTTTTTTACTATCTGTTTGACTATATGACCGCCATCTACACCGATGTGCTTTACAGCGGCGCCGAATGGGCGGTACAGTTCATGCCCTCAACAATATCTGTTTTCTATTTTGTGTTTGTGATCCTTTACTACGCTGAGACACAAAAACAGGCAAGCCTTCAAAGAGAAAAGGATATGCTGGATGCACAGTTTAGACTGGCGCAGACAGAGTTTGCTTCTCTGCGGCAGTTACAGCAGAACGCCGCATCCTATCGGCATGATATGCGCCACCATTTTGCTCTTTTACAGGGACTGGCCTCCAAAGAACACATCGAGGGGATCAAAGAGTACCTACAAACTGCCCAGTCCGACATGGATGCCATCACGCCCACACGCTTTTGTGGAAACGAAACCGTCAACTTGATTTTGTCCGCTTTCGCTGCGAAAGCGAAACAAGGGTCAATCTTGCTGACAGTAGATGCGAAACTACCTGATTTGCTTCCCTTTAGCGATACTGAGCTTTGCTCGCTTCTGTCCAACGCTTTGGAAAATGCGATCCATGCCTGTGAACAGATACCTGATAGCAACAAACGTATCATCCGGCTGCGTATGTATTCCAAAAATAATAAGCTGTGCATTGATCTGCACAATAGCTTTCAGGCAGAGCCGATATTTAGGCAAGGGTTTCCAGTATCAAAAGAACAGGAGCATGGCTTTGGCACAAAAAGCATCGCTCATATCGTAGAAAAGCATGGCGGTGTATTTCAGTTTTCGGTTAAGGATGGCTGGTTTATATTTCAGGCTACTGCATAGGAGGTTGTTTTATATATAAATCTTCTTATTAAACTCTTTCATCATCATTCATAGCGAAAGTCCTGTCTGATGCCACCGATAATAGTTGTAAAAAGCCGTAAAAGCCTGCCCTCCACGTAAGAGGGCAGGCTTTGCTTGACTTTCAGCGGCCAGACTATCATCACGTCCTAAGACGCCTTAGACCCTCGGCTTTGCGTCCCTGCCTTTCAGCAGGTTTGCCCTTGTCTATATTGATTTGTTTTTCTTACTTCGTCTTTCTCACACCGTTTTTGTCTACCTCGTAGCCGTCAACCTTGGTGTTCTTGGCGAGAGCGCCGTCAGAGTAGAAGTAATACCATTTGCTGTCGATCTGGAGCCACTTGCCGGACACCATCAGGCCGTCCTTGGTGAAATAATAGGTCTTTTGGGCATCGCCGCTGCCTATATTCCACCAGCCGACCAACGCCTTGTTGCCGGAGTAGAACCGCCAGTTGTCGCCGTCCTTTATCCAGCCTGTTTTCAGTACGCCGGTGGTTTCAAAGAAATACTTCACGCCGTCGATGGTCTGTGTGCCGGTAAGGGCTTTGCCGTCCGTGTAATACAGATACTGTCCGGCATCGTTTTTCGCCCAACCCTGTGCAGTATTAGGGTCAATGGTCAGCTTGATATAGCGGTGAAGCATGGAGCTGACCTCCGCGCGGGTGGCGCTGGACTGCGGATTAAACTGGTTGTTCGTGCCGCCCATCATGATGCCCGCCTGCTGCATGGCTGTTACTGCTGTTTGGTAAACACTGCCGATGCTGGAAGCGTCCGCATAGGCGGTGGCCTCACGGGTCACAGGCAGCTTGTAGCCGGTGGCTTTTGCGTAGTTTGCGAAGATAACCGCAATTTCCTCACGGGTGATAGCCCGGTCAGGTGCAAACTGTTGGTTGCCGATGCCCTGCACAATGCTTTTCTTGTACGCCCATTCGATATAGGGACGGAAGACGCTGTCCGTTTTCACATCGGTAAAGCTATTGGTGGTGTATGCTTTCGTATCCACACCGTCCAGTCTGCCGAGAGCCGTCACCAGCATTCCCCGTGTCATGGCGGTGTCAGGTGCAAAAGTAGTTTTTGATGTACCGGAGAGAAGTCCTCTGCCGACTACATAATCAATGGCTTCTTTTCCCCAATGGGTTCCGATGTCGGTAAACTTGGCGCTTGGAGCCGTGTAGCCCACGCCGTATACGGAGAAGTGGCCGGTGGGGATCAGCAGGCTTCCGCTGTTTGCGTCATAAGCGGAACCGTCAATGCGCTGTGCTTTTCCGTTGGCGTCCACATACACACCGAACAGGTAGCCGATAGCCTCATTCTTGCCCGGTGTATAAGGAATTGAAAGGGTAGCTGTTCCGCTGCCGAGGCTGGTGATGGTCTGTGCTTTTCCGTTTTTATCAACATAGCTGATGGTGACGCTGTATACCGGCCTGTTTCCAAGAAGGGCTTTTGCCTCTTTGGAGAGCCCTGTCGCCGGGGCGATGGTGATGCTGACATTGCCGCTGCTTTGCTTCTGAATTTCCTTGAGGGCGTTCAAATCAAGTCCGAGGGAAACCGGCGTCCCATCCAGTTCAAGCTGGGACACCCCTGCGCTCACAAGGCTGTTCAGAGCGTTTTGGGTCAGGGTAGCCGTCAGGGAGGTTCCGCCTTGCGGCATGGTGACGTTCAGCTCCACAGAAATACCGTTTGCAGTTTTGCCCTGTGCCTTGGCGTCAGCTTGCGCCTTGGCAATGGCATCGGTGATGGCTTTATCCGGGATAGCTGCGCTGGCTGTGCCATTTGTTCCCGTTGTTGCTGTGACAGGAGCCGTTGCCGTCACTGGCTGATCCGGCTTCTTTTCAGGAACACTTGGAGCGCTCGGCACAGTGGAGGAACCGCCTCCACCGCCACCGCCGCCGTTGTAGCTCCAGCCCGCCGTAACGGCCAGATTGGAGGCCACATTGGTAAAGGCTTTATCCCACCCGGTAAAGGTATAGCCATTTCGGGTAACGATGGGAGCAGTTGCCGCTCCACCCTCCGCGATGGTCTGTGACAGCTCGCCCCCTCCTGTGCGGCTGCCACCGTTCAAGTTAAAGGTAACAGTATAGGTCTGCTCCGTAACGGTAAGGGTACCGTTCGTGCGAGTTGTAATGGTGTAGTTATCTGTTGCCGTGCCGCCTGTGAGAGTAATGGCGTAACTGCCCACCGCATTGCCGTTAAAGGTCGAACAAGACAGCACAGGCTCGGCACTCAAGGCATCCGCTTTGGTCTTGCCGGGAGCCAAATTGCCTACTGTATAGGTAAGCTCCGGCAGGCTGCCGCCCTTAATGACCGTCTTGTTATCGGCAACAAGGGTGATTTCCCGCTTTGCGATGATAAAGTTGAATATCTCGCCGCCTGCATAATTGGGGTTACCTTCCGGCACAGAAATGGTCAACCTATATGCGCCTGTGTTTGTGGGCGCGGTGCTATTGCTGTAGCCTGCACCGTCTGTGGATTCATACAGCCATTCCAGTTGATTTACCGGAACAGAGCCGCCTGCAACGGTCACCGTGCCGCTTGGGGCATATGCCGCGCCGTCATAGGTTTTATTGGTGGTTGTGATGCCGCCAATGGTAACGGGTTGCTTTGCCGTAACAGATACCTTGCGACTGACGGAATGGTCACCCGGCAGGGTCAGCCATGCGGGTGGAGCTATGTAGCTGACGGCGCCTGTAAAGGTCTGCTCGGTGCCTACAGCCGTTCTGTCCAGCATTTCGCCGCCGTTCCAGTTTATGGTATAGGCAATGCTTTGGCCCTCAACGGCAATGCTGCCGCTTGCGGGGAGAATGGCGCTTCCCAATTCAGCGGCTGTAGCCGAGCTGTCGCTGTTTGTGACCACCAACGTGTCGCTGAAGGTGGGGTTTACCGCCGTAACCGGCGCAACGGTAACGGTTAGACTCGCAATCACGCCGTTTGGATCAATATTGCTGTTGCCTGTGAGCGTACCGGTTGCCGCATACTCCGCACCCTTTGCGTTGTACATTGTGGCAGTTCCCCATGTGATTGGCAGCATTGCCGTGCCGCCATCGGTGATGACACTTACATCTGACGGCAGACCCACCGAATCCACCACCGCTTGCGCGGTTGTGGCAGTGCGCATTTGATAGGCGGTTCTGCTGACATTGGCCATAATTGTGCTGATGCTCGCCACCTTGGCCTGTTCAATGGTGAAATAGACCGTACTGGAAGCGAGTGAGAGCGCGTAGTTGCCGCCCGCACTTAAAGTGCCGAGGGAAATGGCGTAGGTTCCTACATCAGCGCCCTCTGTGCGGGTGAGCACGCCAGTGAAGGAATCCATGCCAAACAGCAGAGGCAGGGATGTAAAGGTCAGCGTGGGATCAGTTGCGCCGTATTTTTTACTCTGACCGGAGTTGGGCGTGATGGTAACCGACTTTTTGCTTATGGTATAGGTAAGGTTCTTTGTTCCGTAAAAGCTGCCGATGCCGGTGAGGGTCAGGGTCACCGTTCCGGCGTTTGTACCCGCGCTGGTTCCGCTGCCGTCCGTGCTGGTGATAGAGACGGTGTAGTCCGTGCCCTTTACCAGCGTCTCGCCGTCAAAGGTAATAGTTGGAATTTGCTCACTGCCGTTATAAATTAGGGGGTTCGTGCTTGCTGTGGCGTACCCGATATCCCGCGCCGTCAGATACAGCCCGCCGTCGCCGTTCTGCCCCGCAAGCCCTTTTAGCGTGGGCAGCTTACCCTCGGCGAATGTCCAAACGTCGCTGTCCCAGGCAGATGTATTCCAATTCTCCGCCGTCGTCCAGAAGCTGTCGCCAAACAGGGCCTGCGATGTCACATCCGCACCGTCTTTTGCATTTAGACCCTTCTTTGCCCATGTGCCGGGAATGCGGCTGAACGCATAGTTGTTTAAGAGAATGCCGGAGGTGTTATTGCCCACCATGCGCCCATAATTGTATTCGCCTGCGTTGATGGAAGGGTTCAGCGCTACGCTATTTTTTGCTGTGCCGCCGCCGAGAAAACCCAGCACACCGCTAACATGCTCCGTTCCCCGAACACTGCCGGTGCTGTAGCAATTTTGCACGCTGCCGCTGCTAATATCTCCCGCAACGCCACCGACAAAGCGAGTGCCTGTGACATTGCCGGTGCTGTAGCAATTTTGCACGGCAGCAGCTCCAACGAATCCCGCAACGCCGCCGACACTCTCCGCACCGGAAACGCTGCTGTCGCTGTAGCAGCGCTGCACCGTAGTGACAGCAATTTCAAGATACCCTATTATACCGCCAACATAGTTGCCGCTGCCGGTTACACGGCCGGAGCTGTAGCAGTTTTCTAACGTACTGCTTGAGGCACGACCCACTGTTCCGCCGACACTCTCCAAACCGGATACGTTGCCAATAACGGCGCAGTTCTCTACGGTTGCACCCCAGGCACTTCCAGCTACACCGCCGACACGGGCTTTTCCGATGACGTTTGCGTCGATGATTCTGATATTCTGCACTTTGCTGTCGACGTAGAGATAGCCAAATAAACCGGTATAATCAGCCGCCGGACGGTTGATCGTCAGCCCGGTAATGGTTTTGTTGTTGCCGTCAAAGCTGCCATTGAATCCGTAGCTCGCATTTATTCCAATGGGCATCCAGCCATCCCCGCTTGCATAGGCGGAAAGCTCGATGTCTTTTTCCAGCCTGTAATACCTTCCTGAACTCGCATAAGGTGAGGCTCCCGCATTTACCAGCCCCGCCAGCTTGGCAAGGTCGGCGGCGGTTTTGATGAGGTAGGGGTCGCTATCGCTTGTGCCCGCGCCCTCAAAAAAGCTGGCGCCCGCCGGGAGCAGATGTGCCGGCATGGAAGCATCCTGCCCTGCAATGCCCTTGAGGATGGGCAGCTTGCCGGTTTCTATCGTCCATGTGTCGGTATCCCAATTTGCTGTAAAGCCGCTTGCCGTCGTCCAAAATCCCGCAGCGCTGATTTCGGCGGCGGTTTTGGATAACCCGTCTACGCCATCTGCATCGCTGGTAATGGATTGCGAGGCAGTATTTTTCAAGACTTCCACACCATCAAAAGCCAAATTACCACTTAGAGTCCCCTCCTCATATAGTGTCGACACGCGCTCGACATAGCCTGAACCACTGACTGAGGGGTTAAGTGCAACGCAATTTTCTACCGTGGTGTCTCGGATTTGACCCACTACACCGCCGGCTTTGTAGCTGTCAGAGACGATGCCGGTGCTGTAGCAGTTTTTGACCATACCGCGAGTTAAACCGGAAGAAACCCCACCTGCCACGCCGCCGGCCTGCGAGGCACCGGAGACATTGCCGGTGCTGTAGCAATTTTGTACGCTGGCTGCGGCTACACTGCCCACCACCCCACCGGCATAACCATTTTGGACTGTGCCTGTGCGGGAAACATTTCCGGTGCTGTAGCAGTTCTGCAGCGTGCTGCCTATGCGAACTAAACTCGCCACGCCGCCCAGGCATTGGTCAGGAGCACTCCCGGTGCTCTTGATCTCACAGGTGCTATAGCAGTATTCCACCGTACTGCTGTTGTCCACATAACCGACCACACCACCGACAAAGCCTAAAGCCGTGATATTGCCCATAGTGTAACAATTTTGTAATGTGGCGGTTTCCATAAAGCCTGCGATGCCGCCGACCATTTTTGTACCATTGATGCTGATGCCTGCCAAACCAAGGTTTTTCACCGCTCCGCCACTGCCTATATACCCGAATAGTCCTTGATATTCGCCTGTGTCGCGGTTGATGGTTAGGTTAGTAATTTTATTGCCATTGCCGTCAAAGGTGCCTGTGAATCGGTTGCTGTAGGTACCGATGGGCACCCATCCCGCCTCAGCGGCGTAACCGGAAAGATTAATATCATTTTCAAGCCTATAATACGCAGCAGTATAGCTTGCGTTCCCCGCGTTTACAAGCTCCGCCAGCTTGGCGAGCTGGGCGGGGGTGCTGATTTGGTAAGGATTTTCGCTGGTGCCGACACCAAAGAAATTCGGATCGCTGCCATCTACGATATGCGAAGGCATATCGATTGCCGCGCCGAAGCCGGGCAGCTCGCCTTCCTCATATGTCCATACAGTATCGTTGTCAAACAACTCTTCAAAGAAGCCTGCCGCCTTGATGTCTGATGCTGTTTTGGTTTCGCCGTTTTTATCATCGCTGCCTGAAGTTCCGCCGAATTTGCCCGCTCCGGGGTCGGTCATCCCGCCAAAGGCAATATTGCCTATCAGTGAGCCGGAACCGGAGATGCTGCCTGCCACGCGCCCGACAGCACTTAAACCGATAACTGAAGGATTCAGCGCGGCACAGTTTTGTATCGTGCCGTAAACAGTTCCCGTCACACCGCCCACATAAGCGCTTATAGATGGGCCTATGCCTGTGCCTGTAATGCTACCGGTGTTGTAGCAATTTTGCACCGTCCCATAAACCCACCCCGCTACACCACCGACACAAATTCTAAGAATGCCTGTACCTGTGGCGGATGCGGTGAGGCTGCCCGTGTTGAGGCAGTTTTGTATTATACCGGTATTAGTGACCCATCCTGCTATGCCTCCTATCGTGACACTGGTACCTGCACCCGTGACGTTGCCGGTGTTGTAGCAGTTTTGCACCGTTCCGGAAACCCACCCCGCCACACCGCCAACAGCGCCGCTTGTACCGGAGCCTGTACAGGTGACGTTGCTGATGCTGTAGCAGTTTTCCAACATGCCCTCGTCAACCTCTCCCGCCACGCCGCCAACATAACTGCTGCCGGTAACATTGCCGGTGCTGTAGCAATTTTGCACTGTTCCGCGAACCCATCCCGCCACGCTGCCGACATTAATTCGGCCGATGATATTTACATTTATCACGCCCAGGCTTTTCACTGCTCCCTCATTTCCAACATAGCCGAACAAGCCCTGATAATCAACGTTTCGGTTAATGTACAAGCCAAGGATGCTTTTATCGTTACCGTCAAAGATACCGGTAAAAGGAAATTCGCTTGTACCAATGGGCATCCACCCCTCGCTTTTAGAGTACGACGAGAGGTCGATATCGTTCATAAGCTTTAGACTGACACTTGCGTCCGCGTTGTTGAATAAAAACAGCTCCAGCCCGTTTAAGCGGGCATTCACCAGCGCGGCGATCTCGGCAAGCTGCGCCGCCGTGGTGATTTCCAGCGGGCTTGTATCTGTGCCGCCGCCTGCCATGCGCCCCATCCTGCCCTCCGTCTGGGGAATATACACCGTGATACGGGGCAGCTCCACGTCATCGGCAAGGCCATAACCCTCGCCTAAAACAGCGGTGAACACATACAGGCCGCGCTGGGGAGCCTCGGCGTCATAGTCATGGTCGGCCTCCCACGTCACCGGGATTTCGACCGCTTCGCCCTCGACCGTACCGCTTACGGTTTCCGGGAATTCCGGTGCGGTGGTGTTCTGCCAGCGAATGTCGTCGGGCAGTTCGTCAAAGGCTGTCACTGCGCCTATAATGGTAACCGCACCAACGGTCACGGTGATTGCCGGGACTTCCACGCTGCTGGCAAGAGTAAATACCTTCGGCGGCTCGGGAGTAAAAATATATGTACCCGCCGCTTCGCTGTCGTATTCCGGCGAGGAACCCCATGTGACAGGCAGGGGGACGGTGATTTCCGTCACGCTGTCCACGGTTTTCTCCGTGGGTTCGGCTTCAAAGTAACCCCCATCTTCTTGTGCATCGGAGGGGGAGGCAATTTGCGCCCCTGCTCCAGCTTCGGTATCACCTATTTCATCCATACCAATCGCTGACCCGCTTACCGTATCAGCGTTGCCTGAATTCTCATCCGGTTCCCCTGAATCCAGTACCGGTTCTTCCGTAGAAGCCGCAAGCCGTATGGTCGATGTCAGGGAATCCGGCAGCTCCAAATCCGCCTCAGATGTGCCAAGGGGAACGCTCTGCTCCGCAATATCTGATTTCAGTGCTTCAAAGGCAATAATCTCGCCGCTTGCACCATTTGAAAGCATACCTGTATCCGCCGATGCTGGCACAGGTGTCATTCCCACAACCATGATTGCGGACAGCAGCATGGCTGTGATTTTGTGAAACGCTTTTTTTCTGCTCATACTATTTCCTCCATTTCGTACTATAAAAACTCCTATTGAATCTACAACTGCTCCCGCACACTTCGCCAAGCAAAACTCGAAGAACTGGGATCGTTTTAGCCAGACTGCTTGAATTTAAGACTGTCAGGTGCTATACTAAAATTATAATGACCCAACTTAGTGAACGTGGTTACTAATATGATTTATTATACTTTACTTTTTAAGAAAATTCAATAGAGGAGAGGAAACATGAGAGAAAAAAAGCCTGACAAGAGAAAAGTGCAAGGAGCAGAAACGAGAAAGAAGCTGTACGAGATTGCGAAAAAGCAGTTTTCAGAGCGCAACTTCTCTGACGTAAGTGTAGAGGACATCACGGATGAAGCCGGTATCACCAAGGGAGCTTTTTATGTGCATTTCGAGTCTAAGGATGCTCTGATTGCCAGTTTAATTGCAGACTACGTAGCCAGTGCCGATACGAATTACAAAACCTTTGTGGAAGCACTGCCCAATGAGATGCCAGCCTCAGAGGTGATCCTTGCCCTGACCCAAAAGATAGCCGATGAACTTGCGGATACCATCGGCTGCGAGAATATGAAAAAAATCTATCAGATGCTGCTGACGGGAACCGTGGACACCGAAGCGGTCAAGGGCTATGGCAGAGAGCTTTATTTGCTATTTTACAGCATATTGGACAAGGGCATCCGGCTCGGTGAGATCACATCTGCATTGCCGCCCGAGGCTCTTTCCCGACATTTTGTGATGGCAATAAGGGGCGTTAGTTATGAATGGTGTGTCCGCTATCCTGATTTTGATTTAAGAGAGCATACGATAGCGCATATCCGTCTGCTAATAGAAGGGATTCAAGCCCATTAATCATTCAAAAGGAGAAGTAATGATGGCTTAAAAAAGAAAAGAAAAAACGTTGCTATTTGCATTATCCTGTATTTCTTCGTTGGGAATCGGGGTATTACTGGGATACGGAGTGCAAACCCAAGGTCTTAATGGAACAGTTTTGCCTCCCAGCATAGGAGGTAACAACAATATAGATCCATTACCTATAGTGCTGTCTGAACGCAAAATCTTTCTGGATCAACAAATTCATGAAAAGATGGTTTGATCAATTTGACCAACAAAAAATGTTTGGAAATATACGAAGATACACTTTGTTCTTTTTCTGTAATAAAGATTCTTAGAGTGAGAGGTTCTGGTGGGTTCACAGTGAACCACACCTCGGTTCAGCAAAAGGACAGTCATTCCCCTTGGCGGGAAGACTGTCCTTTTTGAATACTGCAGCTATTTCCGTAAAATGAGTCTATTACTGGTATTGCTCCCATTTTCCCGGTAGCGTGGTTCCTTTTCGATGAGCTCCACCTTGACCAGATCATGGAGGGCGCGCTTGACGGTGCTGCGGGAGAGCTGCAAATCGGAGGCAATGGTTTTTACAGCAGGCCAGCAGTCCTGCCCCTGGCCTGTGCGGTCACGAAGGTATATATAAACAGCTCTCGCCCGATGGGGGAGCTCATCGGGCGAGGCGGTGTAAATGTGGTCGAAGTAGCTCATGGGACCCTCCTTTACGTTTTGAGTATGGATCGGCGGCGCATGGTGTTTTCAGATGGTTCTGCTGCCGGGGTATGAAGGGTTCCTGTTCCCACCGGCGGCTCCAGTATTTCCCCGGTTTCCTCATCCACCATCATGCAGGCCGTGTGCTTACGGACGATATTTTCCTCCAGTGCCTGCTTATCGGCATAGGCCACTTTCCGGTTTGCCTTTTCCTCCACGGTATAAGGCTCCCCGAAACGAATACCCCAATCAAGGAACAGCCGCAGCTTTGTCCGCATGGGATGGGTACCGGTTTTCATCACAACAAAGCTGCCCTTTGGAATGGATTTGAGTTCATCGGGCGTCATGAGCGGGCGCTCCATCATCTGCAAGGACTGGCTGGGGTCATTCTTTCCGCGGCTGATGCTGCCGCTCATCACGGTGCGGCTGCCCATTGCTTTGGAGAGTACCTCGGCAGTCTGGCTGTTGGGAGCGAAACCGCCGAAGATGGTGTCCTGGCAGTTGTCCTGCACGATTTCACTGCCTTCTCTGCCGTAGTTCTTTTCGAGCTGTGCAAGGCTCTGGATGATTGGTACCAGAGTCAGGCGGCGAGAGCGCCCTGCCGAAAACAGGGGCAGGATATCAAACGGAGGCATGGTGCCCAGCTCGTCACAGAAGAGAACCACGCGGTTTTTCAGCTTACCGCCGTTCTCGTCAGCTACGGAAAACAGCTCACGGGACAGGTTCTGGATCATAAGTCCGGCCATGAAATTTTTTGTCTGATCTTCCTCCGGAAGAATTAAGAAGATGGCTGATTTCTCGTTTGCAAAGGTTTCGGCGTCAATGGCGCTGTCAAAGCACATCACCTGCTCCAGCTCGGAATCTAAAAAAGCGTTCAGACGCGACAGTACCGTGGACATAACCGACGCCATCGCCTGCTCCGCACTGTTCAAGGCGGCACCGGCAAACCAGCGGGCTTTGTGCTCTCCGGGCAGTTTATTCATCAAAAGCTGAAACTGGCTTTTGCCCTTCACCTTAGATGGCTCCAGCAAATCCTGCACCAGCTTAAAAACGGAAATGATGTGCCGCTGCTCCTGCGGGTTTTCCTCGGTGGGCGGCAGATACTCGGCCAACAGAAGAATGACCGCTGTCAACAGCCCCTCGGCAGCATCGTAAAAGAAAGCATTCTGACCATAGGTGGAAGCGTCCCCCTCCGGATTGACAATGGTCTTAGCCAAAATCTTAGCATACTTTTCCGCCTTGGCTCTGGCGGCCAGATTATTCGGCTCCTTGCGGCAGATATCCATGTAGCGGTTGATAAGGGTGAGCAGATTGTTACCATCTGAGCGGCTGGGGTTCCGCAGGTCTATGACTGACACATTGTAACCATAGTAATTTTGAGCAATGCTTCCATAGTTGCGTGCAAGATCCCCCTTGGTATCCAGCGCCAGGAAACTCATCCCGCTGGCACAGGCATACTCCATGTTTGGGTAAAGGAAGAACGCTGTTTTTCCCACGCCGGATGCGCCGATCATCAAAATGTGAACATCGTCCGTATCCACCAATGCGGTGACCGCATTTTTCTCGCCTTTGCTTCCGAGTATGACTCCCTGCTCGGTAGGGAGGCTTTCGCCCCGCCTCCACAGCTCCGGCTGAAACGGAACGTGCTTATAGGTGTTTTTGATCTCCTGTTTTGATGCGAACCGTGCCGTACCATGCTGACCGTCACCCACCGTGCGGGATTTGATGCCGTTTAAAGTATAATAATGCGCCAGCAGAGACAAGCCGCCGATGACGGCGAACATAATGGCTGCGGCGCCAATCAAGATGTAAACCTGAGATTGCATAGAGATCCTCCTTATTCTTCTGACGACTTGAAATGTCAGAAGCGGAGGCAGTGCTATTGCCGGGCTTTACATGGACAGCTTCATTTCCTGATTCTGCTCCATCTTTTGCCGGTGTTTCTCCAGCAGGATGGCGCCCTTGAGACCGTGGGCGGCAATGTGTTCATAGCACTCTGCCAGCTTTTCCTTTTCGGCGGCGGACACCACATGCTCATAGCCCCGCAGGGACATGATATCGGACTCCAGTAAATCCAGCCGGGTTTTCAGATGCCCGCGGTTTTCATAGGTTCTGAACCCATTGCGGAGCCTTGTCTGCACAGCGGAAAGATCCCGGCTGTGATCCATCTGCCGGTACTCCCTCACGGCGCCGGCTATAGCGTGGAGGCACATCTCCCGCAGACAGTCATCCGCCTCGGAAAACCGCCCCCAATGCAGATGGGAACGGACTTTTATGAGCAGGGCGGACAGGGTATCCGCGGAGCAGCCGGATTTCGCAGGCAATCCCGATTCCATAAGCTGCCGGCAGAGTTCATCCCGAAGCATATGCTGGGGATGTTCCTCGGCGGGGATGGCCGGCACTCCGTGCTTGGCCTTGATATCCTCGTTCCAGTCCTTGTGCATGGACAACTCCATCTCACATGGAATCCCTTTTGTGTACAGCAGGTCTTGGTATTTCTCCGACGCTTCGATTCCCGCCTCATCATGGTCCAGGCACAGAATCACATGGTTTAGGTTTGGATACAGCTCCAGCATCTTCAGCATGGCGTATTCGGAAACACCGCAGAGCGCCACATAGCTGTGACTTTGCCAGTCCTGGGGATGCAGGGTGATATAAGACAGCAGGTCGATGGGCGCCTCGAATACATAGAGGCGGCCACTTGTGCCGATGTGGTGGAAGCTGTAGTTTGGATCGCAGCTATCCACGTTGCCTTTGAAGCCGGGTCCATCGGTATAGAGCCCCCGCTTGTGGGCATGGCGGGGCACACCGTTTTCATCGAATCCTACAAATACGGCGTTATGGTATTCCTTCGTGCAGTCCTTGGACTTTTCGCAGCTCTCGTACAGGAGCTTTACTCTGGCAAAGTAACTGACCACTTCACGGTCGATAAGCCGGGTTTTTGTAAGGTAGGCATAGACACGGCGCATATCGCTGTGGGGAGCCGGAAGAGCAAAGGGCTTTTTCGGCTCCTGCTTCTTTTGTGAGGCGGGCAGATAGACCTCCCCCTGCTCACCACCCAGCAGCATGGTCACGGCTTCGGGAAAAGTGAGACCGTAAAAGTTTCGTACAAAGTCAATGGAATACCCGCCGCTCTCCGCGGAATGATCGTACCACTCGTTTCCCCGGACGGTGATGCTGCGGTCGGACGCCAACCTTTTATCCCGGCCGCTGGGAATCAGCTTCTCACCGCGCCGCTGGAGGAAGTCCACAAGATCCACATTATTGGCGCGGTACTTCTGCTCATCTGTAAAATGCACATAGACACCCATAGATGCACCTCCTACCTGTGGCGATTGCCGATTCTATGAAAAAAAGCCGCCCTTTTTACAGGACGGCAATGGTTCTGGAGCAATTTCCCCTTGATGGGCTGCTGCTTGATTTTATTTTTCTGTTTCTTCACAGTTATCCTCCAATCGTTATAGCGACATAGTCTGTTCGTGGTCCCCCTGGGCATGACCGGCCGCACGCTTTTTCTCATTCAGCTTGAGGCGCCGTTTTCGGTCAATGCGAGGGCCTGGCGGCTTTAAGGGCGGCGTGTTGTCAGAAAAAATACGGCTCATGTGATTCAGGAGCCGTGTCCCCGCCAGCAGGACGGAGGGATCTTTAAAGCTATCCATATGGTCGAGGAAAAACTGAGCGTAGATGTTGCCCTGCGCTGCCGAGAGGGTAAACCAGCGGACAGCGGTATCTTTGTCCTTTGGGACATCCTTTCCCATCAGACACAGCTTGCCGAGGGTGTACTGCGCATATTGATTTCCCTGTTCAGCGGCGGCAGTCAGAAACCCAAGGGCTGCCTGTACATCCTTTGACACATCCTCGCCCATGAGGTAAATCTTGCCGAGCCGGTATTGTGCAAACTGGTTTCCCTGACCGGCAGACCGTTTCAGGTACTCCAGAGCTTTGGAAATATCCTTCGGGACATCCTCCCCCTTGAAGTAGAGGACGCCGAGGGCGTATTCCGCAAACTGATTTTTTCTGTCTGCGGCAAAGGTCAGCCAGCGGACGGCTGACTCCACATCCTTCAGCACGCCCTCACCGCCGAGGTACAGCTTGCCGAGCCGGTATGCGGCAAAGTCATTGTCCTGTTCTGCCGACAGTGTATAGAGCCGTATCGCCTCGGCGGTATTCTGCGGAACATGCTGCCCTTTCTCATAGAGCTTTCCAAGAAAATATGCGGCATAGGGATTTTCAGCCTCCACCGCTTTTCTGAGATAGCCGAGGGCTTTCTCCACATCCTGCGGCTGTGCTTTTTCATCCGAGAGGATGAGTTTGGCAAGCTGAAAACAGGCAAAGAGGTTTCCAACAGATGCCGCCTTTTCAAAGTATTCCTTTGCTTTTGTCTCATCCTTGTCGGTACCAACACCATTCAGAAGCATCCAGCCAAGGCGGTACTGGAGCTTGTCGTCGTGCCTCTGTTCCTCCATGGAAACAAAGCCGAGGAAGGCTTCGTTGAAGCGGCGGTCAGAGTCCTGCTGATTTTTTTCACAGCCGATTCCGTCCCGCAGCATTTTTCCAAGCTCGAATGAGGCATAGGGAAAGCTCTGATCTGCCGAGCGGGTATAAAGGGCAAAGGCGGTTTCATGATCCTGCTCCACGCCCTTGCCGTGGTAATACAGACCGCCAAGGGAATATTGCGCGTATTTGTAGTTCTCATCCGCAGAAAGGGTGAGCCAATCTGCCGCCTGCAGATAGTCCTGCTCGGTGCCAAGCCCTGCGGCAACCATTTTGCCGATTCGGTATTCGGTGTACTTCCACGGCTTTTCTTCCTCGGCGGCATGGAAAACGGCAAGGGCTTTTTCATACCAGCGGTATGCTTCCCCGGCGTCCGCTTCGCAGCCAAGACCATCGGCGGTCATTCGGCCAAGGTCATACAGAGCAAGCGGATTGTCCGCATCTGCTTCCGCAAGGAAGAGTTCACGGGCTTTTTCAAAGTCCTGTGGGATTCCGGCATCCTCATCGCCGTACAGATATTGCTTTGCCTGCTTATAGTTATCCGACCACCATGAGTCGGAGGATTCCTTGCCGTCAGGGGTTTTTTCCCTTGTGGACCGTTCCTCATCATTTGCCGGCTCCCGATCTTCTTCATCCTCCGTATCGGCGGAGGGTATCTCCAGATCATTCTCCGGCTCCGGCGGAGCTGTTTCCACGGATGCCGGTTCTTCGAAGGTCATGGTCCCAAGGCGCAAGGTTTCCTGAATGACCATGTTGCGGATGGGCTTAAAATCATCACAGCGGGAAAGAGTCGGCGGCTCGGATGGGGTTTCGGTATAGATGGATTCGATTCGGCCCCTGGTTTCCCACCACAGGCGGTAGGCTTCCGCGACACGACTGTCCTGCGCCAGCTCATCCACGATTTCGTCCACGATATTTTTCAGCTCTGCCTTGAGGTATCCATACTGTTTTTTGCCTCCCACCGTTTGCAGACGCTCGGCAAGGTGTGTGATGAGCTGCTCCATGCGGTCGCTCTGCAAAACACCCCCTTTCATCTGACGGATCAGCTCCCGCAGGGACTCGGCCGCCCGTTCCTTCAGGTCATCCCGCCGCTGGGACTTTTCACCGTAGAGCGGAATGAGCTCCTGACGGAAGATATCATTTGCCAGTGAGGACTTCATTTTTTTAATGCCCTGCCTGGTGAGGTATCCCTCTTTGGGGTCGGTGCTATAGCAGAGCATATGGACATGGGGATGGTGGCTTTCATTATGAAAGGCAGCGTACCATTTCAGATGGTCCGGATGGATTTTCAGATTCTCCGCAATCTCCAAAGCCTTGGAGGAAAGCAGGGCCTTCCATGCAAGCGCATTGTCATACCCCAGCCGGGAGGCATCCTCACGCCGGAGAGAAATAATCGGCATCCACACATTTCCGGTATATACGGACAGCTCATCCGCAACTTGATTTAAGACCAGTGGATCATCGCCGCCCGTGAACAGACCGTGGCTGTCAAACTTTTCGACGCGGGGACGGTTGGCAATGTAGTCCAGATATTTTTCCCTGTCACCAATTTTATCAAGCTGCTGTTCCAATGCGATGGTGATAAACTCCGAGGCGTTTTCCCGGTTCGAGTATGCCAGATAGTCCTCGTACTCGAACAGCTCCCTGGTGTCGGGAAACTCCCGGAGGATTTCCCCCACGAGCGCCTGCTGTTTTTTCGTGGCGTGCCAAAGCTCACGGCCGCTCTTTATTTTATCCACACCGTCACGGGTGGCAATATACTTGACCAGGTTATTCAGATGGGCGGCATTCTTTTCCCCGCCTTTGAGGTAGGGGCACTTGAGAATAATGCGGGCCATTATTCTTCATCATCCTGGCTGCTCTGGAAGTCCACCGCATCATCCAGACGGATCTTGCCCCTGGTCTTTTTCACCTCGGCAACGCAGCGGCCGCGGAGCCGGCGCAGTTCATCATCAGTGATATTGAGCGTGGTTGCCAGCAGATGCATCATCATGCTGATCTCCACCGACAGACGGAAGAGGTTGGCCGCCACCCGGTTCTCGGTTTTCTGCAAGGTTCCCTCAACGGACGAGAGCAGGGCTTTGGAGAGGTAGGAGGTGATGTCCTCCGATCCAAGGTAGCCCATGTAAAAGCCGAGTGCTTTCTCAATAAACTCGCTGCGGCTCTTGCAGTTGTCCTTATCCAGCCAGCCGTCCATCCGGTCCATGGTTTCGGGATACATCCAGACGGCGGTTCTTTCCTTGTTGTTTTTCATCGGCAAATCCTCCTAACGCCTGCCGTCTACCCCGAAGGTGACGGTCAGAAAGCCTTTGTTTTCCTGCGGTTTCTCTGATTTCGACCACCCCGGCTGTGACAAACCTGCAATCCGACCACCTCATGGGGAAGTGCGAAAAACGCCCAGCACTGCTGGGCGAAGTGGGCGGCGGGCGGTCGCTTGCGACCACCCGTCTTTATCCTGCTCTTTTTTCGACCGTAGGAAGCTGCCGGATTCGGGAGCCGATGTGCCTTTCCAAACGCCTTGCACAAAGCCTTCACGTTGCCGTTTGGGGCGTGATGGGTGATGGATGCCACCTCTGTCCTGAAAACGGCACACGGGGGCGAACAGAGGGCAACGCTGGGGGACGGGTGTGTGCCTTAATGCGCCGCCCCGTTCTGTGTTCCATCGGTGGCAGCAGCGGCCTTCTCTTTTTCCTTCTGCTTTTTGAACGAAGCAGCGGAGGGAGCATCTTCGCTGCCCTCGTCAATATATTCCCGCACGCTGGCAGGAACAAATTTTTCGTAGAGACGCTGGAGCTGATCGCAAAGCTCTTTCGTGAGATCCACGTCCTTTTTCTCCATGTAGCGTTTGACGGCACGGAGTTTTTCGCCGTCCATTTGAACAGTAATGTTTTCTTTTTTCATGATGGGAGCCTCCTAATACTCAAATCCGATAAAGGTAAAGCCGGGCTGAAGCTCCGGCTCCTGCCCGGTGAATTCGGGAATGTCAGCAAAGAGCTGGCTGTATTCCGCGATTTTGCTCTTGCCCAGCGAGGTAAAGTTGCCGTTGCGGGTGGTGTCGCAGACAAAAAACGGACCGCAGATAATGTCCGCGCCCAGCCGCCTGTTGGGCGGCATTCCGTTTATTTTGCCTTCCTCATTGCAGACGGCAACGCAGCCGTTTGGAAAGCTGATGCATTCAATCAGGCCGCCCACCTCCGCCTGCAGGCTGGCAAGGTCGTTTTGGATTTCCTTGACCTGGGGCGCCTGCCCCGGCTCAATTTTGAGTACCCTAATCTTGTTTTCACGCATAAAATCATACTTCTTTCTCTTTTTTTATGGCAGATAGTTTCTCGGATTCTGTTTCACGCCGTTCACCCTCACCTCGAAGTGCAGATGGTTTCCGGTGCTGCGCCCGGTGGAGCCCACCTTGGCAACGGTTTCCCCGGCTTTGACGGTCTGCCCCTCCCGGACAAGAATTTCCGAGCAGTGTCCGTATAAGGTGACCAACCCGCCTCCGTGGTCGATGGTCAGATAGTAGCCGTAGCCGGTGTTGCCATAGACCACGGTTTTCACAGTTCCAGCCTGTGCCGCACGGATGGAGGTGCCCTTGGCAGCGCCGAGATCCATGCCGGAATGTCCCGCCCACTCGCCGGTGAGTGGGTCTGTCCTGCCGCCAAATTCGGAGGTTACCATGGAACGCCAGCTCTTTCCCAATGGGGAAACAAAGCCGGTGGCGGAGGCTTCCGGCGCTTCGGCATAGGGCCTTGCGTACAGCACCTGCTTGCTGGAATCGAATAAATCCCGGTAGACGACCTGTCCTTTGGAGGAGGACGCGTCCACCACCTTGCCGTCCCCGGCATAAATGCCAACGTGGGTAATGTTCATGAAGCGACCGTTGGGCTCGTGGCTCCAGAACACCAAATCGCCGGGGGCAAGGCTGGATTTGGGAATGGTCAGCCCGTTGTCCACACAGTATTTGCCCTGTGCCGCAGCCGTGCCGGGGAGGGTTACCCCCAGCTTTTTGTACACCCACTGCACAAGATAGCTGCAGTCGGTGTAGCTGCCCTGTCCGCGCAGCTCCTGCGAATAGGGGTCGCCAAGGCGGGAAAGCCCCAGCCGGACAGCCTCCGCACCTGCTTCTCCGACAGGCAAATCGGAATAAAAGCCGTCCATCTGATCCGGCGTCCAGTCCTCCCACAGCACGGAGCCGTCCCCCTCCATGGGTGCGCCGGTGCCGTATCGGGCACGGTAATAAATTTCATTGGCGTTGGCCTGATTCTCATAGGTTATGGCTCTGCCCAGCAGTGTGCGGATGTTGTTGTAGACGGTGGGCAGAGAATCAATGGGAACGGCTACGGTGTAGGTTTCCTCCGATGTAGTGCCGTCGCCGTTGTCCACGGTACGGGTGCGTTCCTCGTAGGTCACAAAACAATCTGCAAACTCCCGCGCCGTATGGTGCGAAATGGGTGCAGCGTCACGCTGCCCGAAGAACAGAGAATAAAAAATTGCCTTGACCCGGTCATCGTCAAGGCTGTCGCCATCCTCCATCTCTGCGTTTACGGTGGCGATGGCTCCGTCTATGAGGGTGAAGCTTTGTCGCATATCCCCGATGTACTCCTTGTAATCTGCAGGCATACTTGCCGGAATCACACCGCCGTGAAAGCACAGCTCCACGGCGGTGTTGTTGTGGCTGGTGGTGCCGGAAAGCAGGGAGCAGACCAGCACGATCATTAAAATAAGCGGAGACAAAACGGCGGCGATCACCCAGCCGATGGTCTTTCGGGTGCGCTCATCGGAAAGCGCGGCAACGGCGGCCTTTGCAACCGCTGCAATGGTTGCGGGATCTGCCATGCCGTCACCACCATTTCAAGCCGCCAAAGCCGAACAGACTCTGCTGTTCCGACTCCGGCTCGCTTTCCATGAGCTGCTCGGTATAATCCACCGCCTGCTCCAGAACAGCGGTGTCAAAGCCTGCGGTTTCGTAGCCCTCACGGATGGTGTTGTAGTAATAATCCGAAGGGTATCCCAGCCGGTGACCCGGCGTCATGACATAGACCATGGCGGACACCGTCTGGCCGTCCAGAGGCAGCTCCATGGTTTCCTTGTCATAGAACCGTGGGAAGCCCTCGTAAACATCCAGCGCCGCTTCGTCCTTCGGCGTGATTTTCCACAGCAGAACAGGGACGGAGGAGCCCTCGCAGGGTTCGATGGTGGCAACGGCTCCGTTTCGGCCGCCCCGGAACACAAGGGCATAATCCTTGATTTCGGATGCCCCCACCACCTTGGCGGAGGGGCACCGGTGCGCCATCTGCGGCAGATTGAGATTGCTGCCATAGGCAATATACAGTTTGTTTTTCATACATTCTCCCTTCTACATGGACATAGTAAAAGCGGGGGACTGCTCGTCCTCCGCTTCCATAATTGGTTCCGATACCGCTTCCTCCGGCGGCGCCTGCACCTGGGAACGCTCCGCCTCACGTTTTTCTCGCAGCCGTTCCTTTTGCCGCTGGGCCTGTGCCGGGTCTTTCCACGCGATGCAGCCCTCCAGATGATCCAGCAGATGCTTACGGGCGGTTTTGAACTCATCCCCGATCATGCCGAGACGTAAAAGCCAGACACGAAAGGTGTATTTTTCATTGCTGGATTGGGTTTTGGTAGGGCTTGCCGACCGCTGGTTGAGCGCCTGCGCGGTCATGGCAAGGCAGAACTGGATGTATGCCTTGATTTTCCCGGCGTGCAGCTCTCCGTTGAACGCCCGGAACTCCACCGTGCCCTTCTGGAACACGCTGTGCAGATTCAGGCAGTGGTAGCGGCTGTCGTGATAATGCTCCCGGCTGCCGTCCCTGCCGTTGTACCAGAGGCTTTTCAGCCGGTCGAGGGTGGCGGGCTTCTGCCGGTTGAGCCGCTCTAAAAAAGCGGGGTCAATCTTTCGGCAGTAGTGGCTTTCCCGCCCCCGCGAAACCTTCAGCGCCTTGTAGATCATATCCTCCTTGGCCGCCATGATGTTGACCAGATTGCGGAGATGCGGCGCGTCAAAGGGCGCGGCGTTGATGTGAATATGGATGCCGCAGGAGGAATTCACAAACGCCCCGGCCTCCCGGAGCTTACGGATCAGCTCCTGCACTGTTTCGATATCTCCGTACTGGCAGATGGGGCTGACCAGCTCCACGCTGTAATTCCGGTCGGCGCTGACCTTCCTGCGCCCATCCTTCCGCTGGCAGTCAAGGCTGCCGTCGCTCATGACCTTCCATTTGCGGCCGGTGGTATCCCTTGCAAAATAGGCGTCGTAGAAGCTGCCCTCATATTCTTTGGTGGTGCCGAAATGCGCGGCAATGACCTCGGCGGCACGGCTTCTGGTAAGCCCGGTCATTTCAATTTCGATTCCAAAATCCTGACCCTGTATCTCCATTTACTCACCGCCTTTACCACATCCTGTGGTGCAGGGTCAGGTCTTTTTCCTGAGCCAGCGCCGCCAGCTCCGCCGCGGAATTGATGAATCCGCACAGCCGCTCCCTGCGCCAGGTATCAATGAGATAGCGTCCGCATTCCTCGTTGAGCGCATTGATTTTCAATACCGTATCCCGCACACACTCTGAAACGGCGGCGGGATCGCCCTCTGCGGACATGAGGTCGTCAATGTATTCATCCAGAATCTGCCCCATGAGGGACACATCCTCCGGGGTATAGTGATAGCTCCCAGCGTAGGGATCGGGGTATTCCTTGCCGTCCATGCAGCTGCGGAGCTGCTCCAAAACAGCGGGGCGTTCGTCGCAGTCCGCTTTCTGATACTTCTCCATAAAGGCTAAAATATCCGCCTCCCGGTTTGGGGTGTAGCGAATGAAGGACAGCATATCTTCGAGGAGTCCCGATTTGTTTTCTTTCTGCTGTTGCAGTCTGTTCATGATTTTTTCTCCCTTCTTCATTATCTGCCGCCTGCCGTTCCGAACAGTTTCTCCTTATACGCCGGAGCGTGGACCGCAAGGTTGTACCGCTCAATGCCGCATTTGTAAAGGCACACGCCGCGCTGGGGAAAGCGGATGAGGTTGTATTCCGATTCCTCTAACTGGAGGCTGTCGATATAGAACTGCTTGTCGATGTTGCCTGCGTTGAACAGAAAGGCGTGGGTAGGGATAGAAAACAACGGCTTGGTCAGCTCCCGGATATGCTCAATGTTGAATGTGTACCATCCCTGCGTTGCCGTAAGGCATACGCAGGGTAGATACTTTGTTGTGATAGGTAATTCTTTGAAATTATCTCCGAATTTTCCCCCACCTCACACCGGGCATGCGCCTTTCAGCGCACCCGGCGCACCATCAATTTGATTTCATAGCCCTCTTGGGCTTTCATACAACCATAGACCTCACGGCGTATGGTCGCTTAACAGATTTCAGTTGTTAAGTTTATCTCTAAACGAAATGATTTTGCATTTGATTTTGACTTCTGTACCTTGTGGAATTTCCTTACCGTGTATCTGTTTATGACATTCGGTACAAACCCACGCTAAATTGGGAACTTTGTTCAGTTGATTCAATGGAAGGGTAGGATTAACGTGGTGACATTCACGTTGTTCTGTGTGTAAAAGTGGTTGTTTGCAGCAGCGACAAACCATTTTATCTCGGTTAAAGGCGTATTCACGGTTCATGTAGTATTCAAAATTGTATTTGCTTTTGTAGACTGACATTTTGAGTAGGTCTGGGCTATACAGAGCAGGGCGGTCACGCAGAAATTGCTTTTTAGCAGAACAGTATTTCTGGTAGAGCATTCTCCCCTCGGCAGTATACGGTGTCATATTTTGGTTAAAGGGTTTCTTTTCATACTGCACATGGGTGAGAAATGCATAGGTGATACCTACCCACTTACCTTGATAATTCACAGCAAAAGTTTTGGTTTCATGCCCCTCGTGCCTTGCAGGAAGGTTGCTCAGTTTCTGCAACTCCACCTTCATCTGCAAATAATTCTTGGGGTACATTCGCTTCCAAACTGCAAACACCATGTTGTTTACCCTGTAATCAATCATGTTAAAGGCATGGGAACTGATACTGCTTTTGATATATTCCGATATGCCCATGATGACCGAATTCACATATTCAATTTGAGCCACCCGACAATTCAGTGCCTTATGCTCCTTAATTTCCTGAATTGCTGAGCGCAAGTTTTTAACCTTTTTGCCCAATTTGATGTAGTCAGGGTAGGGTTTTGCCACCCAACGAACTATCTGTTTGCCCTTGTTTTTCTCGCTTTTCGCTACTCTGATTTTGAACCCAAGAAACTTCACCCCATCACACTTCATGTTTGTTACGACCGTCTTTTCTTCGGATATATCAAGCTTCAGACGGTGCTTGAAGTATTTGGTGAGCTCCTTTTTCAGCCTGTGTGCTTCCTTTTCAGCAGTGGTGAGGATAACCCAATCATCGGCAAAACGGATGTTATATTTCGGGAAAACACCCTGTTGCCGTAGCTTTCTCATGTCACTGCTTTTTAGGTTGAGTTTCGGGAAAGGGTGATAGTATTTGCGTCCGACGTACCAATCAAAATCGTTGAGATATACATTTGCCAGCAACGGAGACAGGACGCTACCCTGACCAGTTCCAACCGATGTGTCGAAAAATAGGTCTTTTTCCATGTATCCAGCTTTTAGCATTTGACTTATGATTTTTAAAAGTCGCTTGTCGTGTACTCCCATTTTCCATAGTTTACTTAGAAGTATTCTGTGATTGATGTTGTCAAAACAGCCTTTTATATCGCCCTCTAACGCATAGGTCGGCATACTGTCCGACTTGTTTGAACCGTTAATGATGTTCACGATGTCTCGTACAGCGTGCTTTTGTGCCCGATACGGTCTGAACCCATAGCTATGCGGATAAAATCTTGCTTCGCATATTGGTTCAATGATAATTCTGATACACTCCTGTATGATGCGGTCAAGCACAGTAGGAATGCCCAGAGGTCTTTGTTTACCGTTCGCCTTTTCGATGTAGATTCGCTTGGCGGGCTTGGGCTTATAGTTGCTTACAGTGCGAGAAATTAGTTCTATCACCGCTTCTTTTTGCATTTGCAGGTACTTGTCCATTTTGTTGCGATCAACCCCTGCGGTTTTACTGCCTGCGTTTGCTTTGATATTGTGAATTGCCGTAATGATTGTCACTTCATTACAAATCGCTTCCATTAAACCTGTGAACGTAGTGCCTTGTTTGGATTTTTCGTACAGCAGATCGGTTAATTTTCTAAGCTCTGTTTCGTTTGAAAATCCAGCGTTTATATGCACAAAGCAATCACTTCCTTTGCAGTTCGCTACCCATATTTCAGGGAGTTACGGATTTTCGGTTTTGAAATCTGTTAATCAAATTGACTCGTCCCCTTCGCCGTGAGGCATTTCAGCCTCATGTAATTGGCTTTCCCAATCTCGGACTACTATGGGACGGCTGACTTCCTGCACATTTCATCGTGCTGTAACACTCCGTGTGCAGGCTCTCAAACGTTCCTAAATCTCTATCTTTTTATGCTGAACCCTTAGGTTGTTACCTTACACCGTGAAAATTGAGCATACTTTGAATTACAGTTGGCGTATGCTTTCCCACGTTATTTCAAGCGTGAGCGAGTACCCCCAAAGACTACGGAAATACCCCTTTTCATTTGCTGGTCTTTCGACCCTAAACCTTTACGATGCTGCATAACTTTTTCTATCATAACCATAGGTTCAAGATGACCGCATTATATAGCCCTTGTTGCCAAGAACATCAAATTACGACTTTACCACGCTTTGTACCATAGGCGATTACAGTCGCCTAACGCACAGTGGAGTATCATCTTCTCGTGCCGCCATAGATTTTAACATTTCATCATCGGCGTTAATTCTGCACGGCAAGGGTACTGCCCCCTTGAATTCGAGATTTAAGTTCTCATCAGTATTTTCTAATGTTTTAGTGCAACTGACGGGTGCTGTTCACTTAGCCTGTTAAGCTAAATTTATGCACAACGTTTCGCACAGTCCTCCAAATTCTGAGAAGCCAGAATGACCGAGGATTCCTTTTTCCTGACACGCTTCATAAAATTGCGGATATATTCAATAGCCGTCAGGTTCGTGAGGAACAGATACAGCTCGTCAATTGATGCGGCGGTGTTGCCCTCAGTCAGCAGCTTGTCGCTCATGAAGGACAGCACATTGAACAGCAATGCGTTTTTCACATTCCGGCTGGCCTGCAGAAGCCCCTTAACATCGAACACAATAAAGCGGTCTGAGGTCACGTTGGTGTGGCCGTTGAAAAACTGGCTTTCCGCGCCCATGCACATGGAGTGAAGCCCCAGCAGAATTTCCTGCAAAAGCTCCGGCGGATAGAGCTGGTATTTGGTTTTGTCGTAGCCCTTGTACTCGGTTTCAATTAAGGCATACAGGTCTGACAAAATGGGATAGTCCGTGGCAGCCAGCTTTCTGAAATCGGTGCGGTCACTGATGCCAAAGTTTTCGTACAGCTTGCCCAGCATTATTTCAATGGCATCAATGTGGCGGTCGGAAAAATCCTTGTAGCACCGGAAGAAATCCTTGAGAAAGCTGATGTGCTGACTGAGCTTGGTGGACTGCCGGAATGCCTGGGGTGCATCGGCATCCTCCGGGCTGCCGCCCTCATCCCACGTTTTCGGCTCCAGCGGATTGATCCGGTACCGGCCCGACATGAGGTCAATGAAACAGCCGCCGAGGTTTTCCGCCAGCTCCACATATTCGTGCTCAGGGTCCAGGCACAGAACAGACTTGCCTGATTCGAGGATATTGCAGAGAATGAGCTTTAACAGGTAGCTCTTGCCCTGACCGGAGTTTCCGAGTATCAGGACATTAGCGTTGGTTTTGTCATCGTCGCGTTTGTCAAAATCCGCAATGATGTTGGAGCCGAATTTGTCTCTGCCGAGGTAAAACCCGTGGGGATCGGTCTTGCCGCTGTAGTTGAAGGGATAGAGGTTTGCCACAGAGCTTGCGGGCAGTACCCGTTCAAACTGGCTGGCGAACACATTCCATCCGGCAGGGCCTACGGCGAGAAAACCCTCCCGCTGGCGCAGCATGAGCCGGTCTACATTGAGCTTACTGCGCACCAGTTCGGTGAGGACATCGGTCTGGAGGAGTTTCAGCGCATCGGAATCGTGAGCGGTCAGCTCAATGAAAACAGCGCAGTGCAGGAGCGGCTCCCGGTTTCGGTGCATGGAGGACACCAGCGTGACCACATCCTGCAGATTGCTTTCAGCGGTGACAGTCTGCTGGATATCATTGGTGGAGCTCTTGTCCATGCGGTTTTTGTTGGCGGCGTTGTGGATGATTTTCTTTTCCTCAGCCGCAGTTACCTGACGGGTGTAGATGCGCAGAGTCACGCCGTCCTTTTCTCCAAGGTGGCGCAGGATAGCCTGTTCCTCCGTGGCAGTGGGGTATTCCCGCAGCACCCAAACGCAGCGGTAGGTGTTGCCGCAGAGGAAGTGGTCGGTGTTGAATTTGATGATGGAGGGCGCGATCATGTCAAGAAAATCCTTGATTTTTACATCCTCCTGCGGCACTGTTTTTTCTTTTTTTCTGTTCTTACTCACCGAAAATCACCCACCTTTCTCCGTCATAATCCTCGTATTGTTCCGTTGTAACATTCTGCTCATAATAGACACCCAGCAGGCGCTTGATGTCCGATTCACCCGCTTTGCGCACCGTGAAGCCCTGATCCTTGAGGCTCTTTTCGATGCGGGAAAGATAGGGCTGAACATCGCTTTCTTTTTCATTCCGAAGCCGGATGATGATTAAAAATTCCCTTGCCGTCGCCATCTGCACCTGCATACGGTCAAGGGCAGTCATGTCCTGTGCCAGCAGCTTTCGGATGACAGGGTTCTGCTCGGCGTCCATTCTGGCTTTCAGGTAGCTTTTGTTGTCCTCAAAGTTTTCCCGGCTGTTTAAGCACAGCATTTCAATTTCAGCAATTCCCTTGAGTACATTCATGAGGGCATAAATCCTTGCCCCCACACTGCTCTCAGACAAAACACTGATATTCGTAGGCTTAATCATAAAAAATACCAGCTCCCCATGGGGCGTTACAAGACTGTGGCCGGTGATGCCATCAATGCCCATGAGCTGGCGGGTGGAGGCTTTTCCTCTGGCCTCCTGTTTCTTTTTCTGGTTCATATTCACGCCCTCCATTCATAGGTCTGCTGCTTTCCAAAAAAGAAAGCGGCGGCGTAGCGGATAAAATCAAGAATGCTCACATCCTCGAAACGGATGGATAAAAAGGCATAGACCGCCGTCAGAACAATGGGCGGCAGCCAGCCCAGCCGGGAGAGTGCGAAGACGGAAATCAGGCAGCCAACGCCGATGATTCCGATGTCTCGCAGCTCCCACAGCCACAGGGTCGCCTTGGATTTTAAGTTGTCGGGGTAGATGTACATGGGGGTGATTCCTCCTGTTCCTCATAGATTTTTCGCAAAAAATAGGCGATCCCACGGAGAACAAAGTTCACACATGGTATCGCCACGCTGTTACCCAGTGCCTTGTACCGGGCGCTGTCCGATGCGCCGGGAATAAGCGTCCAGCCATCGGGAAAGCCTTGGAGCCGTTCACATTCCAGCGGTGTCAGCCTGCGAATGAGGTTGCGCCTTTCCACAATGCATTTATTCTGACTGACATACTGGCTGCCGATGCCTTTCTCATCCCCTCGGCACAGCGCACCCACCACCTCTTGGTATGGTTCGCACACTGCGTGGCGGTCGGAAGTCGTAATGGTGTAGCTGATGTCCGACTGACAACCGAGACCGTTGCCGCCATTTTCCGGCTCCCGGTCAATGGTGTTGCCCGCAATGCAGATGGTTTCCTGCAAAATCGCAATGCCGCCTTGATTCTTGCTGGGGTCGGGGTTTGTCGTGTCAATGGTTCTGGCAACGTCCGTTTCCCGGCATCCTGAATGGGGATTTGCCGATTTCATGCTGTTGGATTCCTTTGAATCCAGCGAAAAGGCAACGGCACTGCCCACCAGCGGAACATTATTACCCCCGGTTCCCATACGTGCGGACATGGTGGGCGCCACAGCATGCGGGCCGGTGTAGCGGCTGTCGATTCCGTGATTTTCAAACAAGACGGGCTGATTATTGCCGGAGGTTCCTGCGGCGGAGGTAATAGTCGGGCAGATGCCCTCGCCAATTTCAGCGCCGCCCTGCTGAGTTGCCATGACCAGCGGCTGGTGTCCATGCTCCTGGGCGCGGAGCGTACCGGTAATATCCTCGGTGCAGTGCATCTGGCCGCCGCCCTGGTCGTTGAGGCACAGCACCGATGGAGCCGTACCCGTTTTGATGGTAGGGGAACACTCCGCCTGATAGCCGATTCCCCTGGCTTCGGCACTGGCATTGCCGCAGAAGCCTGCGGTAAGCACACAGGGGTAACCCTGTCCGGCCTGCCCACCACCGCCAGTTAGCGAGGTGTGTGTTTCGGGAGTCAGAAAACAATCTCCGTTACCCTTGCTGACAACGCCTGCAGCAAACAGCAGCCCTGCCGGATTTCTGCCCCCGCCGCCGTCTGCACCGACAAGAGTCGGCGCCACACCCTCCGGCGTAAACACACGGCTATGCTGGGTATCCCAGCCGTTCATACAATTGGGCTGGGATACCAACGGAGGATGCCCTCCCATACCGGCGCGCAGTGTAGACGAAACATCCTCAGTGACATCCATCCGTTCGCCGCCCTGATCGTTTAAGCAGAACAGCGGCTGTCGGGTGACAAAGGTCTGCATCTGCATATTTTGGGTTGCTAACAGTGCACCAGATATTCCATCCAAATCAATTACTTCATCCCTTTGGTTGACATGAAAGGCACTGATTTTCTCGGTATCCGCCACAAAGGTCTGCTGCTTCATCCCCGGCTGGGCCTGTACCGCCCCCGCAATATCGTGCAAATCCCGCACTTCGTCACGCTGGTTGGCGGCAAAGGCTATCGCTATTTTTTCTTCTGTCTGGATATATCCGTGTCCGCCGCCTTCGCCGCCGTAGAGGGCGGGCCATGTCCCGGTTTCCTCAAAAATGCGGCGGCTCTGCACATCCCATGGGGTCAGGCAAGCCCCGCCTGTATCATCAGGGCATCCTTCAGCTGGGGCGGCAGTTCCTTGCCGCGGGCCTCCGCTCTGCGCAATATCCCCAAACAGGCTGTCTTGCTTAAATAGTATTTCTGGTGCGGTCGTGCCTCCAAAATCTGCGACAAGGAAGATGCGACGGCGGCGCTGGGCGACTCCCCAGAATTGAGCGTCCATGACACGCCAAGCCAGGCTGAATTCATCTCCCAATACGACAGCCCCAGCAGATTCCCAGCGCCCGGACTCAGGTCGAGGCACATCACAGACACTGTACTTAATGCGGACGACCTCCTCAATGACCGCCCTGAAATCCTCCGCCTCTGAGGAGCTGAAAGCTCCGGGGACATTCTCCCAAACGAGGTATCGAGGTCGAACAAGGTAAGCTGGTACGTTTCGTTGCTCATCAGCTTTTCTCATCTCCTTTGCAATTCTGGTTTGCTCCATAAACAGCCCGGAACGCTCACCCGCCAAGCCCCGGCGCTGGCCAGCGACCGATAAATCTTGGCAGGGTGAGCCGCCGCAAATGACGTCCACAGGCGGCAGTTTCGCTCCGTCCAGCTTTGTAATATCCCCGACATGGAGCATTTCGGGGAATCGGATTTTGGTCACTTCAATGGGAAAGGCTTCGATTTCACTGGCCCATACGGGAGTGATACCGTTGCGGATAGCCGCCAATGGAAAACCTCCGATCCCATCGAAGAGGCTCCCCATCGTCATCATCAGGCCATCCTCATCGCCTGCTGGGGAGCTTCGGCCGGTTCGCTGTTTTTCGCTCTGCCGACAGCAAAGCCGTTTTCCTGTTCCATCACCCGGCGAACCGGGATTCCGATTCTGACCGCTTCCTCGATTTCAAGGTGCATTCCATGGGAGATGCGGTCGCCGTAGCACCACAACTCGTCGCAGCGGGGCAGCATGGCAAGCCCCATATCCAGACCCGCCTGGCGCTCCTGCGGCTTGGAATCATCAAGGAGCTGCGGGTATAACAGATGGGGCGCAAAAAAAGCGTGCCCCTCGCTCATCACATGGCGGCACGCTTTCCTGGCAAATTCGGTATTCTGTTCGATGTCCCCGGCATAAGGGGACGCCACATAGATTAGTTTCATAGGCTTTTTCCTTTCTGTGCTATTTTGGCGCAACCGCCTGCACGATGGTGCGGGTAGTGTTGACGGCCGCCTGTGCGGTATACACGGCGCTCATCACATTGGCCTTTGTGCTGGTGTCCAGCCCGAAGGCTCCGGCAATTCGCGGTACCTCTCCGGCGGCCAGCATCAGACCAAGCCCCAGCAAAGCATGGGTTCGCAGCACCATAAGCCCTGCCGCGAGGATGGTCGCCTGTAAAAACGTGGTCAGGCACAGGCCGATAATCTGCTTGCACCACTGTGTAAAGCCGTCGATGTAGCCGCGGGGAACAGAGAACATATACAGGCTGCCCACGGCGATCTGGATCAGCAAAATACCGCCGCGCTTCAGGTTGGCAAAAAACACTTTAATGACCGCATAGCCCATCATGATAATCATAAAGAGCAGCAGGATGGGGCTGGTAATGACAGCCAGACCGCCGAACACGCCGGAGCCCATGGCGCCGCCGATATCCGCCGAGCTGCCAAGCTCGGAAATGATGTTCCCCGCAAGGTCGCCGAAGCTGGTTCCGTAGCCGGTGATGCCCGCCGTGAGGCTGCTCTGGAGATTCACCGAGAGCTTGAAAAGCTCCACCGGCACAGTGGTAAAAAGGGACACCGCCATAAAGCCCTTGATAGCATTTAAGGCGGTGTCCTTGATGCTGCCCCGGCCGTGCTGGTACTCGATGCCGGTTTCAAACGCCGACACCACCAGCCCGGTTCCGTACAGCGCCCAAGCCAGATAGGAAAAAAACAGGACGATGGACTGCACCCAATTCATTTCGAACAGCTCCACGCCCATGTTTCCCATCTGTGCAAAAAAGTCGGCCAGAAAGCCGACTACCTGTCCGTAGAGCCATTCGATGATCTGATCCATGACGGTTCCAAGGACAAAGTCCCATATGAACATTGGATTCTCACCCCTTTCTGTGAAAATAAAAAAGGCACACCATAGCAATGCTGCGGTGTGCCTGCGTATCCGTCTGAACGGATTTCTGACAGGGAGCAAAGATTTAGAAAACTTCAAAAACGACTTGACAATCCGCCCATTCAGAGCTTCAATACCACACAACGGTGGCCACCGAAATAAGGAAAAGGAGGTCAATTGCGTGGCAGACTACAAAAAAATGTATGATTCGCTGTTTAACGATGTGACGGATGCCATCTCGCTGCTTCAGCGTGCGCAGCAAAAGACGGAGGAGCTTTTCATCTCCGGCGACGACGGCGTTATTGTGGAGCTCAAAAGAGATCCGGAGCCCGACAACAACGATAAATAGCAAAGCCCGTTTATAAAAAGCAAGGAGAGCGGTTCTGCCGTTCTCCTTGTTTTGCTGCTGCAAACGTCTTTTGGGGGGAAATAAAAAAGCGCACCGTGGGTTCGTTCACAGTGCGCCTTAGAGAATATTTGCAACTCGCTTATGCTTACAGGAGTTTCAGATTATACCGCAATGGTGTCCATGTGTTTAAAGTCAATGACCACATCTGCTTCGTGAAAGGTGATTTCAAACAGAAGCAGCGCAGGGAGCACATCCGGGATACTCATAATGTATTTCGGCATCTTGGTCAAAAACTTGTCTTTGATTGCTTCAATCGAAACAGAGCTTTTCTTAACAATACCATTTTTGACCCGAACGTGTTCTTCACCATTCGTCGGAATCGTTGTGAATGCCACATGCGTGTTTTTCTCAAACTCCGCAACCTTTTGATTGTCGCGAAAGGTGGAGAAATACAGGGTTTTCGTCTCTGCATCATAATAGAAATTAACGATGCGCACATTGGACACTCCATATGCCGCTGTAGCCAGCGCCATAGCTGTTTGTGTATGCATCATGCGCTCAAATTCTTTTCTATAGTCCATTGGTTATTTCGCATCCTTCTTTAGGTCTTAGGCAATCGTATCAATGCTTATTTGATAAAGGAACCGATTTCAATTAAGTTACCCTCTGGATCTGCAACATAGCAAGTCCGCTGTCCCCATGGCTCTGTTGTAGGCTCTAAGACAGGCGCCGCACCTTTTGACACAACTTGTTTGAAAGTATCATCGACTGCAGCAAAGTTTTCTACACCCATCGCAATTTCATAATGGCCATGGATGCCGTTGGCATACGAAAACGACCTTTTTGCCATCTGCTCAAAATCGGTTCTGCGATAAAGTAAAAACAAAGTGCCATCTTTCACCAGATAGACATTGCTGGCATCTTCTTCCTCCTTGATTTCAAACCCAAGAACATCACGGTAAAAACGCACCATTGTTGGCATGTCTTTTACGAAAATTCCGAAGCCATCTAATTTCATACGTTTTCCCCCCTTTACTTCAGAGCAATGTAAATATCAATATCACAGTTTTCCGGGTCGGCATTTCGGTATTCCTCGAAATCACCTGTAAAGCTGCGATCTAAATCTGTCTGCCAAATCTCTCCCCATGAGTCAGAGACGGCCTTTTCCCTATGCCCATGCACAGAGAATTTGGCGTATTTTCCGGCAGGGATTGTTTTTACGGTCAGTTCAGGATTTTCTGCCTTGGAAACCTCGTTGCCCGCCGTTACGCAGTACCCGTCAGCTGTGTAATCGGAATACAGCCCAATGGCGTACTCGTTTATCTTGTTTTTTATCATGGCATTGATACCACCTTGGTACAGCTTCTCCCAAAGTCCGCCAATGATTTTTCCCATTTCAGGGTCGCTGTTGCTGGTCGCAGCACTTACCCCAACAATAATCTTTTCCTCTAAATGCACAACTTCGTAGTTCATTTGATCGGCCTCCTTGTCTTTGATGCATTTATCATAGCAAAGACCAATTGACAGCAGCGTGTCATATTATAAATATTGTGCCAGTGTTTTTTGCAGCTTATCCTTTATTTGCAGGCGGATATCCTCCGGTTCTATAATTTCACAATACTCACCGAAGGTCGCGAGATATTGATAGACCCAATCACCTCTGGGCATGGTGAGCTGCGCAATGAAATCACCGCTGGGAAGCGTTTTGTACTGTGAAAATTCATCATAGACACGATACGCCATTTTCTTTGACAGCTTTAGCCTAATGGTCACGAAATCATCTTTAAAAATCTCGCCGCCCTCAAATACCTTCGCCGGGGCAGTGCGTTCAAAGTGCTCATCAAGCGGCTGTAATTCTTTCATGCGCCGCAGCTTGAAAAACCGATAATCCTGACGCACTGTGCAGAACGCATAAAGGTACCAGCTCTGTCCCTTAAAACAGAGCTTCATGGGTTCTGCTGTGCGCTGCGTGCTGCCCTCACTGCTGTGATACCGAAAAGCCACTTTTTTCTTTCCGAGAATGGCGGTTTTCAGTAGGCTGAACAGCTGCGCTTCCTCATCAGCATTTGCCCAACCAGAGAAATCAACTTCGACCCAATCGGTGTTGGTGTTTCCGAACAGGGAGGACAGCTTTTGCACCGCAGTATTGGTTTGCTCTAAGTTGACCGCCTCTACTGCGTGAAGTGCAGCAAGGATATCTGACTTTTCGCCATCGGTCAGGACAGTTTTATTGAGAACGAAGTCCGGGAGCAGTGAAATTCCGCCGCCCTTGCCCTTGGTCATATAAATGGGTATTCCCGCCGAGGACAGAAGTTCCACATCCCGGTAAATCGTGCGGGGTGAAACCTCAAAGTGTGTAGCAAGCTCCCCGGCGGTCATACTTTTTTTGTTTAGCAATAGATAAACCATTTCAAATAGCCTGTTAATCTGCATATTATCACCTCTACTGCTTTTATTATAAGATGATAATATGACATCTACAAGACATATTAAAACAATGGAACATTATTTGTTTCACTACATCCCCCAAATCGTCCAGTCAATGCTTGCATAAAGACGGTGAACGGATTTTAATTTTCATAGCACCGAACTCCTCCCTATTGCCTATGTTTAATTGATTGAAACTTCTATTTTGCTATGGTAAACTTATTTCATATATTTACTGAGTAAAACCATTTTGAAATGATAGTGAAGAAAAAATTGCCTCAAAAGGGTGTATTTATTTTTGCTTAATTTGGATTTGGCGGATAAACATAATGAAAACGTCACTTTGAATATAAGGGGGAACAATATGATTACTAAAAATGACAAGCAATTCAATATGTTTCCCTCACATGTAGGGCTACGAAAATATATTCTATATTACAATATCGTGTTTCCAGAAAATGATACGTTCATGGCACAATATACGCTTATGCCTAACGCTTGCGGAACATTGTCGCTTGCCTTTGATGGAACCGCTGTAATTGCTGAACTATGGGGAGCATCCCTAACCCCTGTTTTCTTAGGAATGGAACCAAATGGTTATCATGTCCTGCTACTTATCCAGTTTTCGCCCTATGGTTTGTATCAAATCACACGCCAAAGCCAAGCGGAGTTTGCAGACAAGCGCCTTTCGCTTGAGGACATTGACAACGAGCTATTTCATTCGTTGTATCAAGCCTTTATAGAGTCAAAAACCGCAATAGAGTTAGTAAATACTTGTGAAAAAATATTATATAGGCGCATGGAAAATCCCCTTATTTCGGACGCTTTGTTATTAGCTACCACAGTAATTTCTGATAGTTACGGACAAGTACAAGTGAAAGAAGTTGCCCGGCAATCGGGTTACAGTGAGCGACAATTAAATCGCTTGTTTCTTGCGCAAATTGGAATGAATATTAAGGACTTTGCACGCCTAACCCGCTTTAACTATGTGTTAAAGCACATTCAAACATCGCCTTGCTTTTTTGCAGCATTGTCGCAACAAGCTGGCTATTTCGACCAAGCCCATTTTGATAAGGATTTCAAGGCTATCAGCGGTGTTTCACCTCAAGACTATCTGAAAACAATGTCGGATTTTTACTATGACGGCACAGAGATATACGATACAATATCCTCAAAGGAGGATTGAAAAATGAAATATCAAGGTTGTCTTTTAGCGGTTAAGGATATACTCGCTTCTAAGCATTTTTATGAAAATGTGCTTCATCAAAACGCGGTCATGGATATTGGCGTGCATGTAACCTTTGAGGGCTTTTCTCTGCAACAAGGATACGCCGAGCTTGTTGGTGTAGCAGTCGATAGCGTGAAAGAGCAGTCACACAACTTTCAAGTCTATTTTGAAGTAGAGGATTTAGACAAAGTATACGCCGAAATGAAAAGTATATCCGGCTTACAATGGGTGCATGAAATAAAGGAATACCCGTGGGGGCAGCGTGACATTCGGGTATATGACCCGGACAAGCACATTGTGGAGATTGCAGAGGATATGAATACCGCTATCAAGCGCTTTTTAAATCAGGGCATGTCTGCTGAGGAAGTGGCCAAGCGCACAATGTTTCCCCTTGAAGTCGTAAAACAGTATGCGTCGTGCTTTGATATATGACACATGGCGGCTTTGGTAAATCCAAGCCGCCATTTTACTCTGAACAAAGGAGGGTATCTATGAATTGGGAGCCGTGGACAGGCTGTTACAAAATAAGTGATGGCTGCACAAATTGTTATTTTTACGGGCCACACGCGAAACGCTATGGTCAAAACACCATACAAAAAACAGATAAATTTGATTGGCCTATAAGAAAAACTGCAAAAGGCGAATACAACATTAAAGGAAACAAAATTCTTGCGACCTGTTTTGCAACTGACTTTTTTCTTCCCGAAGCAGATGAATGGCGTAAAGAAGTTTGGTCTATCATCAAGGAAAGAACGGACATAGATTTTTTGATTTTAACAAAACGAATTGACCGTTTTCTCATATCGCTTCCATCAGATTGGGACGCAGGATATGACAATGTGAATATTGGGTGTACTATTGAAAATCAAAAATTAGCAGACGAAAGGCTTCCACTCTTTTTATCCTATCCGATAAAGAGGCGGTTTATTGCTTGTGCCCCACTTTTAGAAATGATAGATTTAACGCCATATCTTCATGGCGTAGACCATGTGACTGTCGGTGGTGAAACAGGGCGAGAAACCCGTGTGTGTGATTATGATTGGGTACTTAATATCCGTGAACAATGCGTAAAAGCAGATGTAACCTTTTGGTTCAAGAATACAGGCTCACTTTTCAAACGTGACGGTGTAGTGGAAAAAATAAATCCATTTAAGCAAAACAGTGTGGCAAAAGAGTTAGATATTGATATTTCAGATGGGAAAAGGTTGTTCTGATCAAATCAATGGAGCAAAGCATTATTGCCTGTTTTATTTGATGAATGTTCTGAACGAACCAAATGAGAAACCCCTCAGTTGGTGACTAAGTTCACCTACACAATCAAATCTGACTTGCCACGAAATTGAGCCGTTGCACCTTACTTAGATGCAACGGCTGTTGCTGTATCTACATGCCCAATATAGTCCAGATATAGGTCGGCGCCGTCAGGGTGAACACCAAACAGGCAAACAAAATCGCTGGCGCGGCCCACTCAAATTGTCCGTGTTTTCTATGTGGGCTAAGTGCCCAGCGCCTTACCATATTCCTATGGCAGGTTTCCGAACACTCGCCCCCGAACCGTGCTTGCACCTCTCGATGCACACGGCTCTCCACTTGTTAATTCAGTTTTCCAGAGTGTAACTTTTCGTGACAGTCTAAGCAGAGCGCCAGCGTCTTGCGGTTTCTCGCAATCATAAAGCGCTCCCAATAGCTTTTACCTTTCAGGTCTTTGAGCTTCCTGACATGGTGAATTTCAATCTCACAGTCAGTTTTGCCGCACAGCTCGCATTGCCCTGCGGACAGCCTTGCCATCAAGCTTGTTTTACTGGAATACATCACAGTTTGGGGGATAACGTCTACAACGGCATTTTTCTGCAAAGGCTTTCTTGCGAAACCCTCATTGTAAAACAGTCGTGTTTTTGTCTTTCCCTCTTTATCAGTGAAGCGTACTCCAAAGTTCTTGCCGATACGCAGTTTCTCAATCATTCTGCGCATGGTTGTGCGATATTTGGTCGCAAAGGTTTTGAACATACTGTACTGCATGATATAGCCAAAAGAGCTGGCATGAGCGGCGTTATTGGCAATACGGTAGTAATTGCGGAAGCCCCTGATTTCACTGTTGTACTGGTCAAGGATTTCGAGGTCATCGTTATCCTTGAGATAGTACCGGGCTTTCGCTTTCCAGTTGTCTTTGCCATAGACCGTTTTTTCAATGGTCATAGCACTGTATTCCAATAGCTTTTTACGCATAAGCTCCGTTGGCATTTCCAAACAGACAGTGCCGTTCAGGTGGCGGCAGAGCCGCCCTGTCTTATCCTTTTTGGTAGCGGTAGAACGCCGTACATAAATGTCATACCCCAAAAACCTTGCTCTTTTTTCGGAATGGGTTATCAGCGTTTTTTCATCTGACAGCTCTAAGATCAGCGTGTCAGCAACAAAAGCCTTTACCTGTTCCTTTATTGCGATTGCGTCCTCTTTACTGCCAATAACGCCGATAAGAAAATCATCAGCATAACGGACATATTGAAGTCGCTTAAAGCTGGTATCAAACGGGTCGGAATAAGGAATCGTCAGCTTTTTACGGTCAATCTCACGAATTTTCTCTGTGAGCACCTGCTTTTCTTCCTCTGAATTGGTGTTGCGCAATTTCTTGGCAAGCACCCCACGTTTTTTCTCCAGCTCATAGGTTTCAGGATAGACAGCACGGACAGCTCCCTTATCAAACCGCTTTTTCAGTTCCTCCATATACCTGTCCAATTTATCCAGATAGATGTTGGCAAGAATGGGGCTGATGATACCGCCCTGCGGCGTACCGCTGTAGGTGTTATGGTACTGCCAATCCTCTAAATATCCAGCCTTTAGAAACTTGCGGATAAGACGCAGAAATTTTTCATCTTTGATACGTTCCGCTAATATCCCAATCATGACTTCATGATTGATATTGTCAAAGAAGCCTTTAATATCTCCCTCAACAAACCACTTCACGCCAGTAAAACAGACCTGTGCTTGACTAAGTGCCGTATGGCAGCTATGTTTTGGGCGAAAGCCATGCGAGGTTTTCGCAAAACCGCCCTCATATACTGCTTCCAGCAGGAGCCGCACACATTCCTGTACCAGCTTATCGTCAAAAGAAGGGATTCCCAACGGACGCATTTTTCCGTTTTTCTTTGGGATATAGGTTCTTCTTGATGGTTGTGGCTGATAGCTCTCGTCCTTTAGGCTCGCAATCATGCCATCAATGCGATTCAGGCTCATTGCGTCGATGGTTTTTCCATCGGTGCCTTTTGTCATATTCCCTTGGCTGGCATAGATATTCTGATAAGCCAGCAAAAACAGCTCACGGTTATACAGATTGCGGTAGAGCCGTTCAAAGGTATACGACCTGTCACTACTGTGGTTCTGTAAACTGCTTAACATATTGATTGGATTTCTCATGGTGTATCACACACCTTCCTTTCTCTATTGTTAAGATAACAAGCTGCCGCCCTTCGCCATGTATGCGGCGTTACCGCACTCGGACTACTACGGCGGCTCCGTTGCCATGCCGAATATTCAGCGTCATCTTTCTTGGCAAAGCCTTGAAATTTATCACCACAAAGGCATTACGCATAGCCGGATTTCCGGCATTTCGGGTTAGGCAATCCCCGTTTAGCAATGTAATAATAGCGTAGATGATTGTCGGATAGCGTTTCCGTCCTTTTCTCCATACGGAGTTGAGCCACACAGAAGCTCACCCACATATACTCGACTAATGTATTGTGGCTGTGCGGTATGGCGATAGCTGTCTTTCGCCAAAGTTCCTACATAAACCTCTCGGACTGCGCTTCAGGCAGTATGGCTTTTATCCTCATATCATCTGTTTCATCTTCCCATTCAGTCGTGGGCTGACAACTGCCCAACTCATGGGTTTACCGGTGTGCTATTTTCCCCTATGAGGTTTCCCTCTCAGGTAAGCCGGTTGATGACGGGCAAATGAGCTTTTACCCGCTGGATTGCCAAGTCCAGAATTATTACATCGCCGTTACGGGCGCACAGTCGAAATACGCCGTCCCCAGTTTGGCGAAGAAAAACACCGCCAGAATCAGGTCAATGGCGGGGAACACCACCTTGTTGACCACCGTCTTGATTTGCCCGGAGGCATCGTTCCACGTTCCCTCAATCGCCCCGGCTACATCCCCATTGGCTGCAAAGGCTGTTGTGCTAAAGAGCATTGTTACCATAAGTGCGAGAGTAAGAACAAGGGCGATTTTTTTGTACTTTTTCATAAAGACCACCTTTCTAAAATTGCAAACAAGGCAGCAGAATTACTCCTGTGGCCTTGTTCCTTTTCTGCTTTTATAGCTGCATGGTCATACCCATACCCGGAGTCTGTTCCTCCAAAAGCGGAGCTACCGCAAGCACCTGCGGATTCTGGTAAAACTTCAGGTCGCCCCGAAATCCCTTTTTCAGTTCACTGAACTCTTTTGCTTGCGTAAGGAGTTCAGCGGAACAGCCGGGCGGCAGCTCCTGATTCCAGCGCACCCAATCGCCGTTCTGATAGCGTGGCTCCAACTGGAGAATCACATAATCCTCCGGCACGAAAGCGGGGTATTTCCGCCAGAAGCCCTGCGCGTCCACATAGGGATGCCCCTCCTGCATGACGGTCATTTCCATAAGACGCAGGGTATCCGCAAGAGAGGTGCAGAACCAGCACTCACGATCTCCGAACCGCCGGATGCGGCCATCCTTGAGAATGGCCTCCAGCAGATCCGTTTTTGTGTAGTGGTATAGGCTGCCTTTGGGAGACTCAATCCGTTCATATGCCATTTCTTCTCCCTCCCTTACGGCTGGATGGGACCGGCATGCCAATCCTGCCACAGATTGCCCTTTATGGTCAGACTGTCGGTCAGGTTGGCGGACAGCATCCCGTCGGGCGTCCACGCATCTATGAGCCATGTGTTGACGGTATAAGCACCGTCCGGCATCCAGATCGGGCTGAAATGGGTGCGGTTTTTGTAGGTGGAATACGGATTTTTCTGAAACTCAAACCGCCCTGTACCCATCCGCTCCAAGAGCCGCCAGTAGGTTTTGTAGCCGAATTCAGAGAAGTAGCTGACCGCGTTCTGCGGCTGGGTAACCGCCGAGCTTTGGCTGGAGCCGATGCTCCCGGTGGCAGTCTGGTTGATGCCGTATCCTGATTTCATTACCGTCCTGCTGGCGGTGGGATTCTTGCTGTCGCACTGGATGCTCATATTGGAGGTCAGGCTGGCGCTATAGCGATCCAGATCGAATTCCCACCATCCATGGTCACACCAGTATCCATCCTCATCATCTCCATGCCACACCCAATATTCCTGCCACCACGGACGCCAGACGCCCCAGCTTGCCGTGCTTTTCACAGCTCTGCTTGGAACGGAAGCGCGGGAGAAGCTGTCATTGCGGTCATCGGCTACAGGATTGGGCGGCGGGTTCTTATCAAGGTCAACAATTTTCACATTGAGGGTCGTTTTCGCTGTGCTGCCGGGGCCGGACACCGTCACTTCAATGGCCATGTTCTGCTCGGTATCCGGGGTTTTCCATTTCACCCACGCAAGCTGGCTGTCGCCGTCAGGGTAGTAAACATTGCCCACGCTGTAGGTCTGACCGCCGATATTGAAGCTGACACGGGTGGGTTTATCCGGATCGGACTGGCCGCCGCTGATCCGAACCGCTGTAATGACGTCGGTGTTGACCCGGTACTCATAGTCGTAGGCTTCAATCTGCGGTTCCTCCGGCTTTTCCTCAAAGCGGACGATGCCAAGCCCAAGGCTGGATTTGATATCCGCATTGGTGGCGGCGCTGGTTTTGCTGCCTCCCCATGCGGGATAGCCCAGGTCGCTTACTTCCAAGAACATGGCGAGAGGGAGATTCTTGTGGGTGAGGGATACCATTCTTTTTCGGAGCAGGCCGCTTGTCTGCTCGTCATAGAGAGCCGCCTCGGTGGCAGTGGTGGCAATCATGGTGCCCTCAAACTTGTAGTAGGCGACAGACTCTAAAAGTATTTTATACTCACCGCCAATAAGAACATCGTAATTCATGCCTGTGACATCCGCTATTCGCTTGACCACATATTCCGAACAGAAGTATTTTTTGATGGCTTCAATGTTATTACTGCCGTTGGTGCTGATAATGCGGGGCATGGTCTGAGCAGGATTGATATATTGATATACGCTTGTGGTAGGCGTCAATCCACTGCCTGTGGTATATTGCAGCTTGCTCACTTTTCCAAAATGCACTTGAATATTATCGGGTTTCTTGTTTGTAAAATCTATCGGTGTGGTAACAAACGCATGATCGCTCGCACGCACCACCGTCACACGCACACCTTCGTTGCCGCCGTTCCATGAATTGGTGCTGGTTCCTTGCCCCATGCCACCGCCTCCGCCGTCAATGTTTCCGTTGCCGCCGGTGTCGGCAAACGCAGTCATCGGGCAAAGCAGGCAAAAAATGAGGAGCATCGGCAAGACTCTCAAAAGGAATTTTTTCATCCTGACCTCCTTTTTTGCAAAAGAAAAAGGCACGGTATCTTTCAACCGTACCTTCATATAAACATTGTTTTAATCCATTGTTTATCTTTAGGAGGCGGATGTCTAACACGAAACAACCGCCTTGTTTTACAGGGATTTTTACACATTAGATATTCCTCCGCGTCTAATACGTTGAGATGATTTTCCGAATCTGCTCATAAAAGTCCTGCTCAGTTGACTCTACCCCAAGAGTTTCACCGCCAAACCGACGTAAAATTTCGGCTTCAGCCCTGCCTGAGATTGCGGCAAAACTGCTTTCACGAAGCTTTTGAATAAATCGGTTGTCAATCACTTCTTGCCGGGGTTGCAATGACAGCCTGTCCCTCAGTTTGCGGTTTTCCTCTTTTATCTCCTCAAATTCCAGCAGCTGCAGGATGAGATTTTCTTTATCCTTTTTCAATCGCCGGACTTCAGCACGCAGAAGCTTAACTGCATCCATGTTTTCAACAGGAACGGGCTGCTGCTGTGATTGCTTTTGCATCATCCGAAGGCTGGAGATGCGCTCTCTTAAACGGGGATGGTTATACAGGGTAGCCTTGGATACGCCAGCCTCCGCAGCAATCGTGTTGAAATTAATAGGTCGTTTGTCCTGTTTCAAACGGTCGATTGCGGTATTGACCTTCTTTTCGGTCTTAGCACTTTTTGTTTCAGAATGCGCTTTCAGGCCGGATGTGTTTCTTTCAATCATCTATCTGCACCTCCAAATTTTCCACCAATGGTTTTAAATACTGATATTTCACATATTGCCGCTGCCAGTCCCGTTCTCGGCCTAACGAACGGAACCGCTCCATTTCCCGCTCCATCAGCTCCAGTTCTTTTTTCAGCACCGGGTAAAAACTGATTTCCGTGATGTAATTCGGGCAGTTGTAAAAGAAGCATCCGTCACCGCTTGTACAGTTGCCGCGGCGAAAATCATACAAACAGATGCCATTGGGGAGCGGATTGAAACTGGCGGCACTTGCCAGTTCTGAAATCACCAAATCGATATCCGTTTCAGCCCGTCCTCTGAAGTAGGCTTGGAGATTGTTTTGAATCTCTGAGGCTCTAAGGCCGGCGAGCTTTGCGTTAGGGCTTAGAATAATCTCCGCATAGATTTCCTTTACTTCGGTTTCCTGCAAGGTCAGGTAGTGAGCGGTCATTTCAATGGATACGTGCCCAAACTGCTTCATAATATATGAGATTGGCAGTTTACGCTTAATCAGCTCCCGCACATAAGTCGCTCTGAATTGATGGCTTTTTAGAGGGTAAACCTCACCATCGCTGCCGCAGATGTTCCATCGCTTGATGAATGGAGCTATCTTGTATGTGGCAAAAAGGTCGGTTTTGTATACCACCACATGATTATGAAACCGTAATGCCCTTGTTAAAAACAGCTCTTTCAGGCCGCTTTCTTCCCGAAGCGGCTTCGTGTAATCGCTCAATTCTCTTACCGCATCGCATACCAATTGATTGACAAATACCTTATGCGGGGCTGGTTCAGCGCGTTCCGTTTTTCCCAGCATAATCTCCATATAGGCGTTCCCGTCATCTGTGGTGTGGATACAGCCCTCCTGAATAGACACGACTTCACTGATCCGCAGCCCTGTCTGACTTTGGATGATGATGCCCGCCTTTGTTAAGACATCAGTTTCTTTGTTAACAGCGCAGTCAAGGATTGTATTGAAAATATCCTCCGGGATCGGTTTGAACTTACTGCTTTCCCGATTCATCGAAGCACGGTTTCCCCACAGACTGGCCGCCGACATATGCAGGAAGATATTCTCGCATGGGACATCCCATCCCTTAATCTGGCCTGTCTGAATAATTTGCTGTAAAATACGAGAGCGCTTAAATCCAACTGAGCGTTTATACTGCTTCACATCCTTCATCCATAATGCGAATTCCAGGAATACTTCCTGTGTAACCTCCCGGAAGCTGTTGATTCCCATCAACTTGAAATACTCAAAAACTACCGGAAGAACCCCATTGATCTCATGATGGACGGAAAAGGGTTTGATTTGACCCAGCCGAAAGTAGGCATACTGCTTCACAATCTGTTTCATTTGCTCATCGCCGATGTACCCAAAACGGATTTGCTTATGGGTACTTGACAGCGTTTTACGCGGCATGTACGGTGTGAGATCCCATGTATCCTCTACAAACCATGAATTCCCGATTTTTATGTTTTCAAAGTCAGCCCCTCCGGAGAGGATTTGCTGTTTCAATGCCTCAATCATCTTTTAACGCCTCCAGTCCCGCAATGATTTCTTTTAAGACGGCTACTGTCCCCGAAAAGTGTTCGGCATAGTGATGCCCGTATGGGTTATTGGCAAGTTGCTCCTCCAGGGAACGCAGATATTCCCTGTGGTGTTCCAAATACTCCGGGGTTGTGATATATCGGCTGCATGTATAGCATTTTTGCCTGTTCAGCAGGCGTTCGCATAAAACGCCCTGCTGAAATGGCTGCGTGCAGTAGCCGTCACACATTCTGGCACAACCATTCCGGTTTTCCTGAAACCAGGACAGCTCCGCGCTGTCCGGTATAACCGACTCATCGACGGCTTGAATATTCCCGATGATTCCGATGGAACGGAAAACATCCGCACGGGAGCTGTCTTTTACGTCCGCATAATGCATTTTCGTGGAGCCAACCGCGCTGTGCCCAAGGACAGACTGGATTACACTGATGTTCGTGCCCTTGGAAAGCATATCCGTTGCCAAAGTCCGCCGGAATTTGTGCGGCGTCAGGCGATAAAGCTCACCGCCCTGGTCAGTGATATTGTTCCTTGATGCAAAATCCTGCATATCGTTTCTGAATTCTGATTGCCCAATACGTGTGACCCTGCCCGCGTTGCCGCCTTTGCTGCGCAGTTTCAAAAATATAAGCTCTTTCAGTTCGAGGGAGGCCTGCGTTCTTAGATACTCTGTGTGCTCTGCCAACTTTCGTACAGCATCGGCACATTCGTCCGGTATTGGCATCGGCGGCTGCGGTTTTCTGTTTTTATGGTTGTACCAGGTTAATGTGGCGCCGCTGATGGGGTGTGGGGCGAGACATCCCGTTTTTAACCGAAGCATATCCTCAATCCGCATTCCGGTGGAACGCAGGATGATAATGCCGTATTTCATAAATGGGTTTTGCTCATCTTCCAGGGCGGATGAAACCTGAGCCATAATTTCATCTGGAATGAATTCAATTTTAAGCTTGCTGTTTGTTCCGATATACTCATTGCCGGCGAAAATTTCTGTTTGTGGAACCTCCTCCGGCATATGAAGCTGGCCCCAGCGGATTACGTTTTTTACAACATCCAGACAACGTTTCTGATATGCGTAAGCAAGTGGCTTTTGCTTTTTTCTTAAGACCGAGGTTTTCAAATATATGATAAAATGGCAGATGTCATCGTTGCAAAGCGAACGCAGACTGTGGATTTCTTTCTGCTGCGCAAAGCCGAAAAAGTACTTAAACCCTAATATTTCATTGTAGAGCCTGCATACCGACTTGCTCTGCGTTTGATAGCATTGCCGGATATATGCTTTGTACACTCTTTTGATTTGCGCGGCCTTCATATAGGAAAAATCAAAGCGGAAATCCTGCCCATAGTATTGGGAGCATTCATCGGTTTCTAATAAAGTCCAGACATCTTGGCTGTCATTCACCATGCGCACCTCCCATGCCGGAACAGCGGCTCCAGTACTTGCTCAGACTCTCGAAAAGGTATCGGTTGGAAATATGAGTGTACTGCTGCGTGGTGGTGATTTGCCGGTGGCCGGCAATAATCCTCACAACGCTGATATCCATGCCGCTTTCAACGAGGGCTGAGATGAAGGTGTGCCTGAGTGCGTGGAAATGAAAGGAAACGCCCGCCTTTTTCATTGCCGTATGGAACACTTCGTATGCTGCGCGGTAGCTTAGCGGTTTTCCATAATGCTCTTTTTTCAGCGATACGAAAATATAATCGTGTGCGGTATTGATTAGGGCTCTTTCCTCCAGAATATACCGGTCGATTTCTTCCAGTAAGGATGTCGGAAGATATAGCGTGCGCCGGCCTCCTTTTGATTTTATGTCCTGAAGGATGCTGATGGGTGAGGCTGGATCAGGATAAGGAATATCCGCTATCCGTAATTCCAGGACTTCCGCAATGCGTGCCCCTGTAAGCTGAAGCGTTTTTAGTATCAGCCTGTCTCTTGAAGTGCCCAGATGCGCTGACACCGCGTCTATCTCTGACGGCTGTACCAGCCTCACAGCCTTGCTGCTTTCCTTGACCTTAAAAACGGATTGTTTCGTCTGATTGTCACGCCTTGTATGGTACAGAAAACTTTTGAACATGCTTTGAGGCCGGACAATATCCTTCATAAAAATGGGGGTTTCAACCTGATTCATGATTTCACAGTATTGATAAAAGCTGTGGACTGTCCCCAAGATATGATTGATGGTTTGCGGCTGTCGCGAGCTGTCTTGAAACAAGGCTGGACTATGCCTGCCTTGCGGCTGCCTGAGAAATTCTACAAAATCGCCCAGGCGCTGGATTGACATCTCATCATACGCATATCCGCTGTGTTTCAAATAGTCCCAGAATATTTTCAGATCCCTGCCATACGCTTTTATTGTGTTGTGCGCCATGCCTCGAAGCCGTTGATACTTCAAAAACTCCCATACGGGCTTGACCAGCCGCATGTCATCATCGAAAAGCGCTACGATGATTTCCGACTCCCTTTTAATAATGCTTAATTCCATAAACATCGCCTCCTGCGTTTTTTATATGTCTAACAAGACAATTGCCTTATCGTACCATATAAAAAGGGGCGATACTGCTTTAGAGATTAACCTTATAAATAAATTGAGCCGCAGATGAATCCACCTGCGGCTCAATTACCAAGAGCCCTTTAGTTATGGGGCTTCTATTAACTTTACGTCTTGGTCACTTTTATCTAAAGATTACATGGTGCCAACCATTTTATTGATGTCACCATCGCCATCCACCAAGGTGCCACCACCCATGCTACCGATCTTGTTGCCGTTTTCGCACATGTCCTCGGCATAGATGCATTCATTCGGTTCATCGTTATCATCTATTCAGCCGAAGCCTAAGAAGTAGCATTGCTTTTGTCCGTTTACCACACGGGTGTCGCCCATTTTAGGTGTAGTGATTTGATCGTTTTGCGGTAATGTGACTTCCTTGGCTGGTGGCTTAAAAAAAGGCTTTGCCTGAGTGCTTGTTTTTGCGATTTCCTCGGAGCCTACACTCGTTTTTGGCATCTCAACTCCTTGGGGAGGTGTAACTGGCCTATGGGGAAATTCCTTGTCCGCTTGCCCTTTATCCATTGTGGGAAAGTCAGAAATTAAGCACTCAGAAAATTGAGGGATGCTCGGCTGGATGCACGATGGTTTTAGAATTGCCTGCTGCGGTTTTCCAATTTGCGTTGCCAGCAAAATGGCACAGGTAACGCTCGTGAAGAATACGATTTTAGCTTTCATCTCCGGATTCCTCCTGTTCCATAACAAAACGGCCGCCTGCATTGAACTGCTGCTCAAGCAAACGACCGTTGTCAATCATATTCAACTGTGCGCATAACCGCCACGCAAGCCAGAATCCACATTCAAAGCTTTCTCTGGCACGAGCCCCGGCAATCAAATCCTTGTTATCAATGATGCGCAGCACCAGCTTTCGCTCCGGTTTTTCCAAACTGCGGATCAGCGCTTGGTGCGCATTGTCAACTTCAGCTTGCGCTGCAGTGTCGGGGATGAAATTGTTGTAGCTGTCGTACAGCTCCTCTAAAATGGTTTTCATTGTGTATCGCCTCCTTCTTAGTGACACACAATACCACAAGATGAGGGGAATAGCTACCAAAAGAAGATAAAGAACTTTTAATGATGCGGATGAGTCGACTCAACATAGTTAGTCTTTCAATGGGTATAAATCGTTACCATACGAATTCCCTTCCTAAGTCTACCATTTGGACTATAATTAAATAGGTTTCACCAATTATTTTACCAGGGGACTCCTTTGCTAAATATACTATCAAGGGCTATTTCTCAAATCTTTGATAGTACCCCTCTAATTTTTCCTCGCACACACGCAGTATTTCTGTCTTATCCTCTTTGCTCAACCGTTTCCACACGCTGCTATCCACCTCGACGATACCCAGTGTTTTGGTGTGGCGGAGCATATCCATATCCTCAAATCGCTTGAACGGATTGGCGAGAATATTTCGCTCAGCTTCCTTGTCAGTATAACTACCCTTGATAAAAATGCTATTTTTCTTCTCCACCACAAGTCCGCTACTGCGGCGATTTTCGTAGAAGGCACGGAAATACGAGACAATGTCGGAAAGCTTGATTCTGCCCTTATCATCCGCATAAAGCAAAACTGCTTTCAGTAGCACCGGCTTGTAGGAATAGCTCATATCCATCTGCCTTACCATGTCTAAAAACAAGTCCTTACGGTTATCATCGGTGATGAGTTGCCAGCCAAATTTTTCGGCATGCTGTGTCAAGGTTTCCTCTTTGAAGTATTTGAAGGTGCGATGCTCGCTCATGGGTACCAGCAAATCCGGTACAATTTTGCCCTCACGGACATAGCGTTCAATGGTTTCGCTCTGCACATCCACACGACGGACAAACTCCATCTGGGATATCATTCCTGCCGCTTCCTCCTGCCAGTTGAAAATATCCACCAGCTCATAGTCGGTGGCATCCACCGGATAATCAATCAGCGCGTCTGGTCGCTCACCTCGGGCGTACAAGCCTTCCTGTGCGGTTTTCTGTGTTGCGGGTGCCAGTACCAACGCACCGGGGCGATAGTCCTTCAAGCGGAACAGGCGGTGCAACGATTGTGGCATATTGTACTGGCTTGCATTGTCTACAAAGTCGAAAACCATCAGACTTTCTTTGTTCTCGGAAAGTCGCATACCTCGACCCAGCTGCTGGGTGTACAGCACTTTGGACATGGTGGGGCGAGCCATGAACAGGACCTTGGTTTCGGGGCAGTCCCAACCTTCGTTGAGTAAATCGCAGGCACAAAGCACCTTGATTTCGCCTGTTGCAAATTTCTCCAAATGCTCCTGGCGTTCGCTGGATTTCATGCTTCCTGAAACCGCCATCGCCTCAACATTTGCAGAAACAAACAGAGCGGAGATTTCTTCTGCGTGATTCACGCTGGCACAGAAAATGACAGTTCGCTTGTTTTTTACATAGGACAGCCATGTTTCTACAATGAGGCGATTTCGCTCTGGAACATAGATTTTACTCTCCAAATCCCGAATATTATATTGAATGGAGTTGAATCGAACCTTGGTGAGGTCGATGTTGGTATGTATGCGAATACAGCGGACAGGCACCAGCTCGCCGATTTCCACCGCTGTTTGAATGTCTAATTTATGGGCGGTTTTCTTGAAAATATCCAAGATAACCGTGTTGTCGTCGGTGCGTTCTGGGGTTGCCGTAAGACCCAAAGTGAATTTCGGCTTAAAGTAGCTGAGCACCTTTTGATAAGTGTCCGCCGCCGCATGATGTGCTTCATCAATGATGAGATAATCAAAAGCATCGTCTTTGAATTGCTCCAGATGGAGTGCAACGCTCTGAATACTGCCGCAGACTACATGGGCGTTGGGTTGCTTGATACTGTCTACATAGCGCCCCACCGTGACCTTACTCCACAGCTTGCGGAATGTTGCCGCTGCCTGCTCCACCAACTCCACCGTGTGGGCAAGAAACAGTACTCTGCCACCGCAGCTTTTGGCATCCATCGCGGCGGTAACGGTCTTTCCCGTGCCCGTTGCGTGGTACAAAAGCCCGATAGTTTCGCTGTTTGCACGCATTTCATGCAGCGATTGCAACGCAGCCTTTTGGTGCTGCTTCAGCTCCAAATTGACAGCGTCCACTGCCTTGACTCTCTGGGTCGGGAGATAGTCCTCAATCTCCTTGAATTTGGGGTAGGTACCCAGAAACACACGCAATTCATCCTTGATGCGGTCAGGCTGTACCTGCATTTGCTTCACCGCGAAGCGGTACACATCCCAGCCCAAATGCACCATGCTGTTTTGCTTTAACAGATAGTCATAAAATTTGTTTTCGGCGATGATGTTTTTGTTGTGGCTCGCCTCGTCGTCTACCTCAATCGCAACACGACGAAGTCCGGTTTCCACCACGAAATCCGCAAAGCGGCTGTTCTGGTAAATATCGTAAAATGGGTATTGAGAATAAAGAAAACCTGCCTTTTCCGCACCGAAGGCATCAGAAAAGATGTCGATAAATAGATCCTCGGCACTGCTACCCGAGGCACTACGGTAAGTCGGCATGGTGGTCACCTCATTTTCTTTCAATTCTCCCCATTCGGAACAATCGCCCTTCGATAGCCCCTCTGGTTCGACTGTGTTCCTTTGCAATTACAGACAATTTCATTCCCAAATCAAATTCGTCCGCCAACTTGTTTTCCTCTATCTCTGTCCATGGTTTTCCGGCATTTGCAGGTAAAGAGCGTTCTTTTTTTGCTTGAGGAGATAGTTCACTTAGAATTACGTGAAGCGCTCTGACGATCTCCGCTTGATTACAAATGCAGTCATCGGGAAGTAATTCTCCGGTGAGCGGATTTACACCATCTGCAAGTCCGGTAAGTAGCTCTTTTGCTCTTGTAATGTCCATATCTACTTCACTCTAACCTCTTTTAGCAATATTCTTTTCTCGAATCCACCTCGCTTGTCCGCTTTTTCATGGCGAATCCGTTCCAGATCCTCAAGCGAGTATCCTCGAGCTTTGACGACAGCTTGAATGACTTCAAGTAAATCTGCAAGCTCCTCAATTTCCTTGCTAACCTGATACTCTGTTAACTCCTCATGAAGCTTTGCATCCAGCATTTTGATGTAGGCATCACCCGATAAAACCTCCATCACGCAGGTTTTGCCGTCAGCCTCGATTATTTCAGGAATGCGGTCACGCACGAGCTTGTTATATATTTTGGTACTCATCCTTGAGCCTCCTTAAAATCTCAACATCTGCGGGGCAGAAGCTGAACTTATCAATTTCAGATACATTAATCCATTTCAAATCGTTATGCTCCAGTAGCCTCGGTGTACCATCGGCAATTTTGGCATGAAATAATGTAAGATGCACAGTAATGTCGGGGTATTCGTGGATAACATCCATGAATATATCGCCAACAGAAAGTGTGATATCCAGTTCCTCCCGACACTCACGCACCAGTGCCTGTTCCTTCGTTTCCAGAGATTCTACCTTGCCACCAACAAACTCCCACAAAAGTGCTCTCGCTTTATTGGCAGGTCGTTGGCAGATTAAAAATTGATCCTTATCCCAAATAAGGGCTGCTACTACTTCGGTCATATTTATCTCCCTAATAGTTTTCGGCAATATTCAACTTCAGTTTGCTCAAACATTGCCTTGTATTTATCTTCAACGACGGAATCCTCCATGGTTAGATCCAATCTTCCCATCAAAAGAAGTGTTGTGTATCCATCCGAAGGGTTTCCTGTTGTTATTCCTTTTTGAATCAGTCTTTTTGTGGTGCCGACGCCACCATATTCAGCCAGCATTTGATTGAAATACGTAGGATTATACTTACACTCGTTCTTTGCTGTTCGCATTTTCCTTTGCAACTCTTGTTCAAATTCCTGTTCCAATTGTTTCATTACCCCACCACTAATTTATTTGTTTTCTTCAAGAATTTTGCGGGGATTGGACGCTCCAGCTTCCATGTGATATTCATGGGCTTTGAGCCCTCGTGGGACAGATAGCTGGCCTTGCCAAGATAGGTATAGCTTCCGGCAGTGCCACTCACTCCATCCACCTTAAACTCTCGGACAAACAGTAAAATGTGATTGCCCATTTGCCGATGTCCAATGTATCGCTTGCCTGTGGCAGAGCTGTCTGCTGTGGTGCTTTGGCTCTGCCAATGAAACAGCTCACTGTTAATGGAATAATCGTGGTACATGGTAGTTGGCGAGTAGTCCTTATCCGATTTGTTAAGCGTAATAAAGAAAATGTCCGCCTTTTTATCGCTCAGATATTTCACACCCTCACGCACAGTATTGGGCTTCATAAAGTCCATTGCCACCAATATCTGATCCCTCGTGTAGGTGCAATGCAAATCCAGCGGGCAGTCAAAGCCGATGTCCACCGGCTCGTCGATAAAATTAATCCGGTTGTAATTATAATTCAGCACCTCCAGCAGCTCACCGCACAAGGTTGGGCAAAGCTTAATTGCATTTACACCGTCCATCAGAGAGGAAAAGCCGCATTCTTCAATGGATTTTTGCCACACGGTGAATTGGAGCATTTGCAACATTCGCTTGTCCAGCGGAGAAAACGCTGTTTGCTCGGCGCTAAATATTTTTAGCAAAAACCCAATCCATCGGCGAGAGTCCACGCATGCAAACCGTGCAAAGGCTTTGGTTAGGGTTTCCTCTATTTCCTCTTGGAAATCGTCCTTGACCCCTGCCAGCACGCAAAGCCGCGAGAAGTTATCTCGTGCGTAAATTGTGCGAATGTCCAGATGATAATAGTCCAAGAAGTTCTGTAAATTCAGTGTCAAGCCACTATCCTCGGTAAAGGTTGCAATGCGAGAAACCAGTCCGGCCCTTGCGCCAAAGGAGGCACGAATATTATCCAAAATATATCGCTGTGCCTTCCGCTCCAACTGAATGTAGCAGCCCTTTGGCACGGAAACAAAGCCGTCTTTGATTTCCCTTTGCACGCTTTTGGTGGAATTGGACAGCAGTGCCGCAAACTTATCCTCGAAGTGATACTTTCGGTTCGCCTGCCCGATGAAGTCCAGCACCGTCAAACATTCCTTTTTTTCTGACAGGCGAAGACCACGACCAAGCTGTTGCAAAAACACCGTCAGCGACTCTGTGGGACGCAGGAACAGTACGGTATTCACCTCGGGAATGTCCACTCCCTCGTTGTACAAATCTACCACGAAAATAAAGCGAACCTTGCCACTTACCAAACTTTTCTTAGCGGTGTTTCGATCCTCGTCCGGCGAATTTCCAGTTAAGTATATAGAGGGAATGTTGTGGGCATTAAAATAATCACTCATGAATTGTGCGTGCTCCACCCCAACGCAGAAGCCCAGACCCTTCACCTCGTCAAGGTCAGTAACATATTTCAAAATTGAGGAAATTACCATATCCGCCCGGCGGTTTGCCACGGCACCACTGATGGTGTACAAATTAGTGAGCTCCTTCTTGTCATACCCGCCACGCACCCATTTCAGCGTGTCCAAGTCCACATTGTCGGTGACACCGAAATATTGGAATGGACAAAGGAGCTTACGGTCGATGGCTTCTGGCAGACGGATTTCCGCTGCAATGCGGTGGTCAAAGTATTCCAAAATACTTTTGCCGTCCATACGCTCGGGAGTAGCGGTCAGCCCCAACAAAAGTTTGGGCTGGTAATAGGTCAGCAGCTTTTGATAGCTGGGTGCGGCGGCATGGTGAAACTCATCTACTACAATGTAATCGTAATAACTCGCAGAGGTTTTGTCCCAAAATTCCGAGGAATTGAGAGTTTGAATAGACACAAAGAGGTAATCAATCCGCTCGGGCTTATGGCCACCCACAAACATTTCACCAAAGTTGTGATCCTTAAGTACCCCACGGAAAGTATACATACTTTGCTTTAGGATTTCTTCTCGATGTGCCACAAACAGCAATCTGCACGTCTTCCCTTGATTTTGCTTACAAAAGCGCTTGTAATCAAAGGCGGAAATGACCGTTTTTCCGGTTCCAGTTGCTGCCACCACCAAATTTTTGTAGTAGCCTCTAACCGTACGTTCTGCCTCTAATTGATCCAAAATCTCCTGCTGGTAGGAATAGGGTGTAACATCAAAAGTGAACGTCACCTCGCTGTTGCTGTCAAAATATTTTTCTGCCTTTAAGGCTCTGGCAAGCCGTTCCCGTTGATTCTCGGCATAATATTCAAACTCGCTGCTGTTCCAATAGCTGTCAAAGGTGGCTTTGATTTTCTCGATAGTTTCGGGTAAATCCTTTCTCGTCACCTTAACGTTCCACTCCAGACCGCTGGAAATTGCCACGTTTGAGAGGTTGGAAGAACCTACATAGGCAGTTGTAAAGCCTGTATCTCGATAAAACACATAGGTTTTGGCATGCAGTCTGGTGCTTTTGGTGTTGTAGCTCACCTTGATTTGCGTATTTGGGAGTTTGCGAAGTTCCTCGACTGCTTTTACATCGGTAGCACCCATATAAGATGTGGTGATGATGCGAAGCTCACCGCCGTTTTTAGTAAATTCCGAAAGCTCCTCTATAATCAGGCGCAAGCCACTCCACTTGATAAAGCTCACCAGCATATCAATCTTGTTTGCAGATACAATTTCCTTTTTTAGTTCGCTGAACATTTGAGGTTCGTGAATGGCTCCTGTAAACAAACTGCTTTGGGCAATGGAGGTTTCGGGACGGATAATGTTTGCCTTTTCGTTTAAAGCAAGCACACTATTTTTCCTGTCTAAAAGCGCAAGAAGCTGCTCGGCACGCTCGTGAATTTTCAGCGTGTCAAAGTCAGCTTCTTTTGTTTCGTTTATAATTGTGGTTACAATTTTATTGGCAAGGTCAATTTGAGCAGGGGTGTCACCGCCATTATCTCGAACGTTATCAAAACCCTTTTGGATAATATCGGTGATATACTGTGCTAAAATCTTTGAGGACTCCGCCTTGTCGATGGCCCCAGTTTGGGAGAGCTTGTCGGTTAATTCTGAAAGCTCGGTATGTATCTCTTTGTTGATAACCTGCTCATAAAGGCCGTTTTTCAGCATGATTTATCCCTCCGTAATCTCCATAATGTCCTCCACCTTACTGTTCCGTGCTTTACAGATTTTCTTCAAAACCTCGGTGGAAACATATCCACCCTTGTCCATTTTGGTGACTGTGACAGTGCTGATAGTGGAAAGGCGGCACAGTTCTTTTTTTATTAAATCTCTATCAATCGGTAGCTTCCACAATTTTTTATAGCTAACAGCCATGGGAACATGCTCGCTTTCTCTGCTTTGATATAAACAAAGACCTGCCAAGGTGGCAGGTCTAACATTTCATCATTTCTGCCAATCACAACAACGGATTTCGACAGTGTTGTATATTATTTTACCACATTCAGGCAATGAAGGCAACAGCTAATAATGTGTTCGCATGAATAATGCAATTCTATTTACTTGTTGTTTTCTCCCGAAACACCTTTACATTAAAGTAATTCCTACACTTCACGCTGCAAAACTCGCTTTTCTGGTGGGGATTGAAATATACCGTACCGCAATTTTTGCAGACCTTGAGCGGTGTGGCAGTATCAGTCACTGCCAGCCCATAGGCAAGGTACAGCACATCAATCAGATCGTCCGGCTGCCACGCCATTTGCGGCGGGCAGGTAGCAGTCAGGCGGTAGCTTAACCCGCTGGGGATAGGCTGAGTGGTCAGTGTTGCAAGGTCGGCTTGCAGATGCTTTGACAGCTGCGTCGGCAGTTCTCCTCTGGTGGAGAGAAAATGCAGATACAGCTTTTGAAACTCCGCTGTAAAATGGCCGGGTTCCTCGCCGTATTCCTGACTGCTATGTTCCTTGCGAGCAGGGGAAACATTCCCGCCTTTCAGCGGAAACACTCGGCTGCCGCTACTTTTGTGTAATCCAAGCAAGCCATGCTTCTGCACAAAAGCAAGACAGACATGCTCTACGTCGTCCGATTTCTGATAGACAGCCTTGCCAAGGTTTAGAGCATCCGTCAGTAGCTCCTGCAAGCTTTCGGTGCTGCTGTATGGAATTGCAGTGGCATCAGCAGTGGGCATAATATAGCGACCGTTCAGAACATCTGCTATTTCATAGGCTGACCATCGCACCCACATTGCGTTGAAAGTGGGAAATATATTTTTTAGTTCCATCGGTGAACCTCCAATTTTGTAATTGATGTAATTACTATATCACATTTCTTGTGGCATATCAATTTGTAACTGTTATGCTGCTTGTCCCAGAACTGCTTTTTTCAGCTTGGGGTAAATCCAGCAGCTGATGCCCCATCCAATTGCGAACGTGGGGAATACCAGGATAAGCAAAATTGCTGTGGCGGCGACGATAGAGGCCTCCCCACGATTATCCAGCAAAACCTCACGCATCCTTTCATAGGTTCTTTGCAAAATGTCTCGCACATTGCGGTCTGTGGTGCCCAACCGCTTTGCAATCTCGCTATTTTTCATTTTCTTGACGATGCTCATGTGAACCACCTCCTGCTGGCGAGGTGTCAGGTTCTTGAGCTCATTGGCAAGCTTCTCATCACTTACCAACTGAAACAAATCCTCCGGACTATGAGAAAACATATGATTAATCCAGCGGTCAGTTGGGTCGTTTGGTTGGTTTCCTCTTTGAGGCCTTAGCGTGGCCTCTTTCTTTTTCCGCTTTTCCAGTACAGTATCGGTATTTCTCAAATCACTATTTGCCATGTGGCGGCGATAGAGGTTAATGGTGTCACGATCCATTTGCTGTAGCTCTCGCTCATTCTCTTCTGCCCATTGTGATACCTCGCTATTCTCGCTGTTCAAATAGCTCTCGGCAGATACCTCTGGGTCAATGTGGTTACCCCACAAGCGGGTTTGCTTTTCTTTTTCAAACATCTTCATTCGTGTCCCTCACTTTCCAACTTCCGATTTTCACTTTCTCAACGTCTATATATTAGACTCATTTGTAATTGATGTAATTATAATATACTATTACATTTTATATTTGTCAAGAGGGGGAATGGGATGAACAGAGAAGAGAAAATGGCAAAGCAGTATGGTTTGATGTTTAGGGACTATCCTGATGCCGTTACACCAGAGCAGGTGCAGCAGATGCTTGGCATTGGACGGAGAAAAACCTATGACCTGCTGAAAAGTGGCGAGCTGGCTGGTATTCGCATGGGGCGAATTTACCGTGTGCCGAAGCTGGCGGTCATCGACTATCTATGCGGAAATACCCAGTGAAAACTTTATAACCGAAACGACTTGCAAAAAGCGTCTGCCCAAGGTAACATCACAACACCTTGGGCAGACGCTCATTTATTTTAAGAACGGAGGACTAAGATGAAACAGAAAAACCGCCCTGTTACGGGCAGCTTAAAGGAGCGAAACGGCAAGTATACCGCTGTGATTAATGCTTACGATGAAAACGGTAAGCGGCAGCAAAAGTATCACGCCCTTGGCATTCCCACCAAAGGCAACAAGCGTAAGGCGGAGGCGGCTTTGCAGGATCTTTTGCGCCAGTATGAAAGCGAAGAAATCAAAACTGAACGGGCAAAAGCAGAGTCACCGCTATTTGCAGATTTTCTAAAAGAGTGGCTGGAGCTGACCGCCCCGACTATCGAGCGCACCACCTACCAAAGCTATAAAAGCATGATTGATGCTCGCTTGGATAGCTTTTTTAGAGAACGCAAGCTGCATTTGGACGAGGTAGAAGCACGGCATATCCGTGAACTTCACCAGTCTATCTTTGCCGACGGCTGCAATGCCAATTCGGTCATTCACTACCATGCAGTGGTGCGCAAGGCACTGCAATATGCGGTGAAAAATGAACTGATTGCTAACAATCCTGCAGATAAGGTTGACAGACCGAAAAAGAATAAATACCTTGCTTCCTTTTATAGCAAGTCGGAACTAACCACATTATTTGAAGCCACCAAGGATGACCCTGTGGCAATCGTCATTCAGCTTGCCGCTTTTTACGGGCTACGGCGCAGCGAGGTGCTGGGGCTTCGCTGGAGCAGTATCGACTTTGTGCAAAACACCTTGTCGGTGAATCACAAGGTGACCGAGGGCAAGGTGGACGGCAAGGTGACTATTTTTACCGAGGACAAGCTGAAAACAAAATCCAGCTTTCGCACCCTACCACTGATTCCCTGTGTGCGGGAGCTGCTATTCGCCGCCAAGGAAAAACAGGCAGAATACAAGGCGTTGTTCAAAGGCTCTTATTGCAAGGACTACGAGGATTATATCTGTGTTGACCAAATGGGAAAGCTCTTTCGCCCCAACTACATCACCGACCATTTTAAGCTGCTGTTGACGCAAAATGGGCTACGGAAAATTCGCTTCCATGACCTCAGACATAGCTGTGCCAGCTTACTTTTGGCGCAGGGCATTGCCATGAAACAGATTCAGGATTGGCTGGGACATTCCACGTTTAACACCACAGCAGATATCTACTCCCACCTCGATTTTAGCTCCAAACAGGATTCTGCCAATGCGATTAGTGCGGCGCTGAACCCTTTACAAGAGGAGCCGGAGGAGCAGCCGGGCATGACCATGCAGGTGTAGGAGTAAGCTATGGATTATGAAAAGCTAAGGGAAGAGTACCCCGAAGTGATAACAATGGAGCAGCTTTATCGGATTGCACACATCAGCAAGCGGAAAGCAAATTGGCTACTCACTAACGGCATTATCCCCTGCGAGGACAGCGGCAAAAAGACACGGCGGTTCAAGATCAAACTTGATGATGTCATTGATTATTTGCAGAAGGCACAAGGCGGAACGCTCGATGTGTCAATTCCAAGCGGCATATTTGCAAGCGGAGCTACCAGCAAACCTCCCCAAGAATATCTTGATTGCGATGAGTTGAAAGAACAATTTCTTGCCGATTGGTATGATGCGCCCGATATGCTCACCATAAAACAGGCAAGTGAGATAAGCGGATATGTGGGGACGAGCATTTTGCGATGGGTAAATCGAAAACAGGTAAAAGGGGTGTTATATCATGAGCGATATTTGGTTTCAAAAGAGTCACTTGCCGACTTTCTGTCATCCAAGGACGGACAGGACATTGTGCAAAAATCGGAGTTTCATCAAGGTGTAATAGCAGAATTTATGGCAGAACAGAAAAACAGCGGCATGGAATTTACCATGTCGCTGTGAGATTTTAACTGTTTCTTAAGTATCGAATGACTATCCAAATAAGCCATATTCAACCTGTGCAAATACCAGTATAAAATCAAATATTAGTCCTAAGAGTCCTCGTTTTTTCAGTTTTACAACCTCCTATTTCAAAAATGGCATTGCAGCCTTTCATAATAGGAGATGTATTTTTTGCAAACTGTAAAGCATTAGATTTCGTCGATTATTTGCTTACCGTTATCTTTGCGCCATGTCTTATAATCCTCAATCTCAGTATGCAATGTTTTGAGTGCCCATAGAAATACTGCTACATCATCAAGCCAGCCCAATGCCGGAATAAAGTCGGGGATCAAATCAATTGAGGACACAATGTATATTATTGATGCAACGATTAAAACTACTGCACTTATGGGAATGTCGGTGTATTCTTTTTTTATGTAGCTCTTTACTAATGATACCATGCAAGCTAAATCACTTGCATATTTCCCAATGGCGGGAATTGTTTTTAGGATCTTTTCAAGACGTTGAATCAACCTTTCAAATTTATCTTCGCTTTCAATAATTTCCTGGGCTTCACTGCTGTGTGATTCAACAGCTTTAGTTAGCGCTTCTTCATTAAAGAAACTTGTCGTTTCGCTCATAATTGTTTCTCCTTTTTTCTAAATTGATATTTGGGTTCCATTATAAGCTATGTAATTTCTGCGAAAAGATAATTTTTACCAACAACCAAATTATACATCATAAAACAAAAAAGAAAAGCCCAGAAATCATGATGAAATCTGGGCTTTTTGGCGGAGAGTCAGGGATTCGAACCCTGGGTACTGACGTACACAGCATTTCGAGTGCTGCACCTTCGACCACTCGGACAACTCTCCATCTGTTTTCAATCGATTTCCCGACGAAAAAACGAATATTTACTTGTTTGGATAACTGTGAGCAAGCTGTGAGCATAGGCTCTGCTTTCTTGCTTTCTGAGATGGCACAAACCCTGTATTCATGCGGGTTTGCGGCGATGGGGTGAGTAGCGAACCGAGTTGATTTCGAGTCAGTCCCGTTATGACCACTTCGATACCGCTCCGTATTTATCTCATCATCAGGCACCTCGGAAAACGGGGAGAACTGATGGGGAGAACAAGGAAAATTATTAAGTTTTGAGTACCCGAAAAACCCCGTAAAATCAAGGCTTTTTCAAAACAGAGCTACCGAATAGCGACCATGATTTCGAGTCAGGCTCGTTATGACCACTTCGATACGCCTCCATATTCTATTTTAATACACCGAGCCTTTCGTAGAAGTCAAGGCAAAGTGTAGAAAAACCGTAGAAATCGGTAAAAAGCTAAATTTTCAAAATCCCGCAAACCCGCAGAAACTCAAGGGTTTCCCGCATTTTCAAGGCAACTGACCGAGTGGATTTCGAGTGCGACCCCTTCACCACTTGGGTACTTCTCCAGATAGTATGAACTTGTAAGACCGTCCCGGATAGAACTCGGATAGAACAGCCCCAAAACTTGAGGCTACTCGAACTCCGGGAGCGGGAAAAACGCTGGTTTCATGCGGCTTCCGGGCTGTGACACTTCCACTCGACCTACTTCATTTCGAGTGCGGCTCGTTACAGCCACTTCAATACGCTTCCATGTATATATGAAACATAATGTCAGTCTTTTAAGCATCTGAACAGTATGATATACATGCCAAGCCTCTGCAACAGGTTATTATTATACCCGAATCTTTTGGCAAAGTCAATCCTGCTTTTGTGCATCCAGCGCTAATCCTCCAGAAAATCTGGCATATGCTTGATATTTCACAAACTGTGTATTATCATAATGAATGGTTGGATGAGAGTATTCCAGAATATGGGAATCATACATTCAAAGCAGTTATTTTAAAGGTGAAAGGATGACCAGAATGGAGCAAAAACGCGCTAAGGAACTGTCAGTAACCGCTGCCAAAATCCGGCTGGCCGCGATGGACGCGGTTTATACCGCAGCATCGGGCCATATCGGCGGTTCTCTGTCAATTGCAGACCTGTTAACCGTACTGTACTTTGAGAAGATGCATGTGGACCCCAAAAGCCCTAAAGATCCCGACCGCGACCGCTTTGTCCTTTCAAAAGGACATTGCACGCCCGCGCTGTATGCAGCGCTTGCCCTGCGCGGTTATTTCCCCGAAGAGGATCTGAAGCTGTTTCGCAGTATTGAGGGACATTACTCGGGCCATCCCGACATGGTGCATGTAAATGGCGTCGAAATGTCCACCGGTTCTCTGGGACAGGGGCTTTCCGCCGCTGTAGGTATGGCGCTTGCCGGAAAAATTGACGGCAAAACTTATCGTGTTTATGCGGCGATGGGCGACGGCGAGATCGAGGAAGGCCAGATCTGGGAGGCCGGAATGGCTGCCGCGAAATTCCATCTGGACAATCTCTGCGGCATCATCGACGTGAACGGCCTGCAGATTGATGGGGGAACTACCGATGTCATGCCTTCGGAACCGCTCGATCAGAAATGGGAGGCATTCGGCTGGAATGTGATCAAAATTGACGGCCACAATCTGGCTGAGATTTCTGATGCTATCGACGCGGCAGCAGCCTGCAAAGACAAACCGACGATGATCCTTGCAAGGACCGTAAAAGGCAAGGGCGTATCCTATATGGAAAACAACGCGGGATGGCATGGAAAAGCGCCCAACAGTGAACAGTATGAACTGGCGCGCGCAGAACTGGTAAAAACTTTGAGCGATTTGGAGGGGAAATAAGATGGGAGAAGTGATTGCAACCCGTGCCGCTTACGGAAAAGCACTCGTGAAATTCGGCGGCAGCAATTCGAATCTGGTTGTGCTTGACGCCGACCTTTCATCCGCCACCATGACCAACGGCTTTGCAAAGGCTTATCCGGAAAAATTCTTTAACATCGGCATCGCCGAGGCAAACATGATGGGAATTGCCGCGGGCCTTGCCACCTGCGGAAAAATCCCGTTTGCCAACTCGTTCGCGATTTTTTCCGCCGGCCGCGCTTATGAACAGGTACGCAATTCCATCGGCTATCCGCATTTGAACGTCAAAGTCGTCGGTTCCCACGGCGGCCTCTCGGTCGGGGAGGACGGCGCCACCCACCAGGCGTTTGAGGATTTCGCGCTGATGCGCGTGATTCCCGGCATGACGGTTCTCTGCCCCTGCGACGGCAATGAAATGGAAGCCGCGGTAGAAGCGTTGCTCAACTATAACGGCCCCGCCTATATGCGGCTCGGACGCCTCGCCGTTGAAACCGTCACCGACTCCATCCCGGGCTACCGTTTTGAAATCGGAAAAGGTGCGGTCCTGGTCGATGGCTCGGATGTCACCGTCATTGCCAACGGCATGATGGTGCAGGAAGCGCTGAAAGCGGCTGAACTGCTGAAGGCGGACGGTATTTCCGCGCGCATCATCGACATGCACACGATCAAGCCTCTGGATACCGATCTGGTGCTGAAAGCCGCCAAAGAAACCGGCTGCATCGTGACCAGTGAGGAGCACAGCATCATCGGAGGACTCGGCGGCGCGGTCTGCGAGTTCCTTTCCGAGCATGATCCGGTACCCGTCGTTAAGCACGGCATCAATGATACCTTCGGGCGTTCGGGTAAAGCGCCTCTGGTGCTGAAAGCGTTTGGTCTTTCTGCCGAAGGAATTGTCGAAAAGGCCAAACTGGCTGTTTCCCTGAAAAAATAACGATCTAACTGAAAAAAGCCGTCCTGCTGATACCAGCAGGACGGCTTTCTGTTCTTTTTGTGATTGGTACTAACGGCTCATTTCAAATCCTTTGCGTCATAACAGACGAGGGTTGTGCGGTTGGGCAGGCAGACCGCGCGGTCGCCCGGATTCTCGCACCAGCCTGCCTTTTCGCAGATGTGGTCGGGGCAGGTGACATTGATAAACCGGATTTTTCCGTCCTGCACTTCAAAGCTGACCGGTTTTCCGGTATCGTCAGAAATCGAAAACAGCTCATCGGGAGCGGTCTCGAGATCAATACGCCGATATTCTTTTGAATTCACCGTAATCACCGCGACGGTATGCCCGATGCGCGGGCGATAGAGCCACACCCCGAACCCCACACAGGCAAGCAGCATGATTACAATCAGGATCAGTTCCTGCTTTTTCAGTTTCATAAAAGACGAGCCGCCAATCCGGAGAAATCTGCCGTATCCAAATGAATACAGTGCTCCCGTTCGGAAATCTGCTCCAGATAGTGCGCGTCCGAACTGGTAATGACAGTATACCATTCTTTTATGGACAAATTATGTCGGTCGGCAAAAAACCGGCTAGGATTTGCTACCTCGACCGTGTGGAATCCGTATTCCGGCGGGATAAACCCAAGGTTCGAGAGGATACTGTAGCTGCTTCGGTCGATGTGGGCGGGATAGCACAGCCCGCCGAACCGGCGCATCAACCCGGATACCTCACCGATTTCGATGGAAGCAGCGTTGACCAGCAGCTTTTTTTCCTGCCCGATGATGCTGTCCTCTTTATCCAGTATCAGCTGGTCGCCGAAGATACGCACGTCGTTTTGGATATCGGGCAGGCGTTCCCACACATAGGAGTCAAACCCCATTGCGCCGTCCAGCGAGGAAAAGAGGCACACCATGTGGATTTCCTCCGCGGTGGTCAGCTCCATTCCGGGCAGTACAGCAATTGGGGCATCTTTTGCCGCATCCATCAGGGCGGGGCAGTTTTTGCAGGAATTATGGTCGGTGAGCGCAATCATATCCAGTTCTTTGAGCAGTGACATGTTTAGAAGGTTATTCACCGTCATGTCATTGTCGCCGCAGGGTGACAGGCAGGAATGGATATGAAGGTCGTAGAACACCGGCTTCACAGCCCGGCCGCCTCCGCGATGGCGCGTGCGGTGTCAAACACCGGCGCGGGGGAGCACAACAGGGCAACTTCATTCTGTCCCGCTTTTTCTATGGCGTCCTGATCGGGCCTGACACCTTCCGCAAACACCACGCAGGCGACATCCGCCAGCCGCGCAACCGCGACCGCGTTCACGTTGCCCATCACCGTAACCCATGCACTTCCGGCAGGGGCCCTGCCCATGACAAAGCTAAGCAGGTCGCAGCAGTAGACGCTTTCTATTTCCCGGGAAAACGTGCCACTCTCTCCGATCATTTCATATCCCAATGCTTTTGCCATCTGTTCTATGGTCAACCGGATCACCTTTCTTCTTTTATAATTGGTACGGCTGTTCTCTATTTGTCCTGTTCCACGTCGGAATTGATGCTTGGGCCCGGCATAAACTGGGACAGGCGGGTCAGCCCGCTGGCAAGGCTGCGCATTTCGTCCCGCAGCTTGAAAATACAGGCCTCCTCCGAGGAAAAGCCCCGCACAATGTCCTCCGCCATTGCTTTGCAGGAGGGGGCGCCGCAGGAGCCGCAGTCCATCCCGTACAGCCGACTTTCAATCTCTTTCATCCGGTTCATCTTTTCCATTGCTACCTTAATATCCGCATCCAGCTCCATGACCGGCTCGTATTCGACCGGCTCGTCCCAGAGCAGCCGGGAAAGGTCGTCGTCTTCGGGAAGGTGGTTGCAGGAGACGGGGCGGTACTTGCGGATGCGCTTCAGCTTGGCTTTCGCCACATAGGGGTTCTCCACATTCAGCACCCCGCCCACGCAGCCGCCCGAGCAGGCGTTCAGCTCCACAAAATCAAGGTCGTAAAATTTCTCATCCTCAAGGTCCTCGAGCACACGGATGACGTTTTCAATCCCGTCGGCGGCGAGAAACCGTTCCTTGAGCGCGGCGGCGGCCTCACCGCCGCTGCTTCCCCAGCCGACCCCCATCCTGCCGGCATTCGCCAGCTCGGCCGAAGAAGGCACCTCCCGCATCAGAGAAATCAGCTTGGGATAAACTTCCCTGATGGCAAGCACGCCGTCCACCCAGCTTTTTTCAGCGCCGAGCGGCATTTTGACCGCCGTCACCTTGGCGGGACAGGGGCTGATAAAGATCGCGCCGATCTGATCCATCGGCAGCCCGGTCTTCTGGGCGGCGGCTTTCTTCGCCATGCGCGCCGCCACCTCAATGGGCGCGTGCATGGGCAGCACGTTCGGCAGCAGCTGCGGGAACCGCACGCGGATCAGCCGCAGAACCGCCGGACAGGCAGAGCTGATGACCGGGCGGGGGATGTCCTCCCGCTGCATATACCTGCGGGTGGCGTCCGAAACCAGTTCCGCCGCTTTTGCCACCTCGTAAACATCATCGAAGCCCATGCGCAGCAGCGCGCCCAGAATCAGGTCGATGTCGTCCAAATTGTTGAACTGCCCGTACAGCGCGGGCGCCGGCAGCGCAATCTTATAGGAAAAGCGGTCCATCACCGTGAGCGGATCGAACAGCGCCTGTTTGGCGTGGTGCGGGCAGACGCGGATGCATTCGCCGCAGTCAATGCAGCGTTCCTTAATAATCACCGCCTTGCCGTTGCGCACGCGGATTGCCTCGGTTGGACAGCGCTTCACACAGTTGATGCAGCCGTGGCATTTGTCACGGTCGAGCGTCACAGAATGAAAAAAATTTGTTGTATCCATGTCGTTCCTCCCGTTGCCGGGAGCCGCGGCGGCTGATGTCAGATTACCTGCACTGTCATATCCACCGTAGTTCCCTCGCCGACCACACTATGGATCTCCATATGGTCGCTGTATTTTTTCATGTTGGGCAGGCCCATGCCCGCGCCGAAGCCGAGGTTGCGCACCGATTCCGGAGCGGTGGACCAGCCCTCCTGCATTGCCAGGGAAATATCCTTGATTCCCGGCCCATGGTCCACCAGTGACATCCGGACAGCCTCCGGTGTGATTTCCACATAGATTTTCCCTCCGCCCCCGTGGATCACCATGTTGATTTCGCCCTCATACATCGAAATCGCCACCTTGCGCACCGCCTCGGAGGAAAGCCCCAGCTTTTTCAGAACGCTCTTCACATCGCCCGAAGCCGCTCCGGCGCGGGTGAAATCGTCCCCCGGGACATCATATTCCATCTTGATCGGTTCAGGCATCGGACTCGCAGCCACCCTTCAGCCCGTTTTCGTATAAAAGCCCGCATGCGGTGAACATCCGGTAAGGCGTGGTCATGAGCGCAATGCCGCGCTCGTTTGCAAGGTCGATGATGCTCTGGTCGGGCTGCTTCCCCCGCACAAAGACAATGCACCGCATATCCATCATGTCGGCGGTACGCACCACCTGGGAATTCACCAGACCTGTGAGAAGCACCGACTGGTCTTTCACGAACGCCAGCACGTCGCTCATCAGGTCACTGCCGCAGGCAGTATGCACCTCCCCCTCATACCAGTCTCCTTTGCAGAGCACATTTGCCTTCAGTATTTTTTCGATCTCCTTGATCAGCATTCTGCCATCCCCCTTTTGCATCAGAATCAGCCCAAATCAGCGGTCATTCCAAAAAAACGAAGTGAGCCGGGCAGCCTTCTGTATAATTGGCCACCCAGAGGCGGCTGCCGCAAAAGCGGCGAGCCGTTGGCTATAATCCGATATAATAATCGTCTTGCGGTTATTATACCATTCGCACAAAAGCATGTGCAATGGATAAAGGCAACAATTAAAGTGAGAAAAGATGTGTAATATGTAAAAGAGAATAGGAGTCATGCAAAATTGGAATGTAACTATACGATTTTTGTTCACTTTACTTAAAAACTAAAATTATCCTGCGATTTTTTAGACTTTTTGACGTAAATGATATAGACTATCCCAAAAGAATCTGATATAATTATAACAATTAAACTGGATTGATGTGCAATAGGGCAATCCGCCCGCTATGCACCCAACATATCCAAGGAGGTTATAAGCGAATGGCGAACACCAAAACAGTGGTTCCTTTCTCCGGCACGAAAGAACAGGAGAAGCGGCTCCTGGAAGTGATCGAGGAGCATAAGGGTCAGAAAGGCGCTTTGATGCCGGTTTTGCAGGCGGCGCAGGAAATCTACGGCTATCTGCCGATTGAAGTGCAAAAAATGGTTTCCGAAGGCTTAAGCATTCCGCTGGAGGAGATCTACGGCGTTGCAACGTTCTATTCCCAGTTTACCCTCAACCCCAAAGGAAAATATAAAATTTCCGTCTGCCTGGGCACTGCCTGTTATGTCAAGGGCTCCGGAGATGTCTTTAACCGTATATCCGAAAAGTTGGGCATTGCCAGCGGTATGTGCACTCCCGACGGCAAGTTCAGCCTGGACGCCTGTCGCTGCATCGGCGCCTGCGGCCTTGCCCCCGTAATGACGATTAATGACGAGGTTTACGGACGTCTTACCGTAGACGACGTGGACACCATTCTGGCGAAGTATGACGATTAAGCCATGATGCAGGAGCTGTCGCTGAATGTGCTGGATGTGGCGGAAAACTCCGTACGGGCAGGCGCGACGCTGATCGGCATTGAAGTGGATGAACAGCCAAAGGATGACCGGCTGATCATTACCATTACCGACAACGGCTGCGGCATGACCGCCGAGCAGACCGCCCATGTGACGGACCCGTTTTTTACCACCCGCACCACCCGGAAGGTAGGTCTGGGCGTACCGTTTTTCAAAATGGCCGCCGAGCTGACGGGCGGTTCCCTGCATATGGAATCCCAGCCGGGGCAGGGCACGACGGTTACTGCCTCGTTCGGCCTTTCACATATCGACAGGATGCCTCTCGGGGATATGGCGGGCACCGTTTGCTCGCTCATACAGTGCAATCCCGCAATTGATTTCGTTTATACACGGCGCTATGGAGAACATTCGTTCGTTGCCGATACCCGCGAATTCCGGAAAACGCTTGGGGAGATCCCGCTCCAAACCCCCGAGGTGCTTGCTTTTATCGGGGAATTCATCCGGGAAAACTCGGCGGAAATCCAAACACAGTGCAATTAATCCGGGACGGGGCGCCGCCCTGTACCCGTAACTGGATGGAGGTCAATCGTAATGAAAAGTTTGGCAGAGCTTCAGGCTCTCAGAGACAAGATGAGAAACAGCATGGGTATCCGCGCTGATGATTCCGGCAACATCCGCGTTGTGGTCGGCATGGCCACCTGCGGCATCGCGGCGGGCGCGCGCCCTGTTCTGCAGGCATTTACAGACGAGGTTGCCAAGCGCGGCCTGCACAATGTAACGATTGCGCAGACAGGCTGCATCGGCATCTGTCAATACGAACCGGTCGTGGAAATCACGGAACCGGGCAAGGAAAAGGTTACTTATGTCAAAATGACCGCTGAAAAGGCGGCTCAGGTGGTTTCCAACCATCTGGTGAACGGCAATGTCATGACGGAATACACCATCGGCGCTGCCGCCAAATAAAGAGAAGGAGGAGCAACATCATGTATCGTTCCCATGTGTTGGTCTGTGGAGGTACAGGCTGTACATCTTCCGGTTCCGAGAAAATCATCAAGGCTTTTGAAGATGAGATTCAGGCGACAGGGCTGACTAACGAGGTAAAAGTGATCAAAACCGGCTGTTTCGGTCTTTGTGCACTCGGCCCTGTGGTGATTATCTACCCGGAAGGCGCATTCTATTCCCGCGTGAAACCCGAGGACATCAAGGAGATCGTGGACGAACACCTGCTGAAAGGCCGTATCGTCAAGCGCCTGCTGTATACCGAAACAGTTCAGGAGGACACGGTCAAATCCCTCAACGAGACCGACTTTTACAAAAAGCAGAAGCGCGTCGCGCTGCGCAACTGCGGTGTCATCAATCCTGAGGACATCAACGAATATATCGCTTATGACGGTTATCAGGCACTCGGAAAGGTGCTCACCGAGCTGAGCCCCGACGATGTGGTCGACATTCTGCTGCGTTCCGGTCTGCGCGGCCGTGGCGGCGCAGGATTCCCGACCGGTAAAAAATGGGCGTTTGCCAAGGCGCAGCCTCCCGGACAGAAATATGTCTGCTGCAACGCCGACGAAGGCGACCCGGGCGCGTTCATGGACCGTTCGGTGCTCGAAGGCGACCCGCACGCCGTCCTGGAAGCCATGGCGATTGCCGGCTACACCATCGGCGCGGATCAGGGCTACATATATGTCCGCGCGGAATATCCGATCGCGGTCAAACGCCTTGAAATCGCCATCAAACAGGCCCGTGAAAACGGCCTGCTGGGTAAAAACATCCTCGGCTCCGGCTTTAATTTTGACATTGAGCTGCGCCTCGGCGCCGGCGCGTTTGTCTGCGGCGAAGAAACCGCTCTGATGACCTCCATCGAAGGCCACCGCGGCGAGCCGCGTCCCCGTCCGCCGTTCCCGGCTGTCAAGGGCCTGTTCGGGCGCCCCTCCATCCTCAACAACGTGGAGACGTATGCCAATATCCCGCAGATCATCCTAAAAGGGGCGGAATGGTTCGCTTCCATGGGAACCGAGAAGTCCAAGGGCACCAAGGTATTCGCACTGGGCGGCAAAATCCACAACACCGGACTTGTTGAAATCCCGATGGGAACCACCCTGCGGGAGATCATCGAGGAAATCGGCGGCGGCATCCCGAACGGCAAAAAGTTCAAGGCAGCCCAGACAGGCGGCCCTTCCGGCGGCTGCATCCCCGCTTCGCTCATCGACACCGAAATCGACTACGATAACCTGATTGCCATCGGCTCGATGATGGGTTCCGGCGGCCTGATCGTCATGGATGAGGACAACTGCATGGTGGATATCGCCAAGTTCTTCCTCGAATTCACCGTTGACGAGAGCTGCGGAAAGTGCACCCCCTGCCGTATCGGCACCAAGCGCCTCTACGAGATGCTGGATAAGATTACCCGCGGACAGGGAACACTGGAAGACCTGGATAAGATGGAAGAACTCTGCCATTATATTAAGGACAACGCACTGTGCGGCCTTGGGCAGACAGCTCCGAACCCGGTGCTTTCCACCCTGCATTACTTCCGTGACGAATATCTGGCGCATGTGGTTGACAAGCGCTGTCCGGCAGGCGTCTGCAAGCACCTGCTCAGCTACAGCATTATCACCGACAAGTGCAAAGGCTGCACCCTGTGCGCCCGCGTTTGCCCTGTCGGCGCGATTTCCGGCGCGGTGAAAACACCGCACGCTATCGACCAGACCAAGTGTATCAAGTGCGGCGCTTGCATGGAAAAATGTAAGTTCGGCGCGATTGTGAAGAAATAAGAAAGGAGTGTACCTGAAATGGAAATGGTCAATGTAAAAATCAACGGTATGCCCTTGTCCGTGCCGAAGAACAGTACGATTCTGGAAGCCGCAAGAATGGCCGGAATTGATATTCCGACACTTTGCTACCTGAAAGAAATCAACGCCATCGGCGCCTGCCGCATCTGTGTTGTGGAGGTCAAGGGCGCAAGGAGCCTCGTTTCCGCCTGTGTCTACCCGGTCGCGGAGGGCATGGAAATTGTCACAAATTCCGACCGTGTTTTCACCGCCAGAAAGCTCTCGCTGGAGCTCATCCTTTCCACCCACAAAAAGGAATGCCTTTCCTGCGTGCGTTCCGACAACTGCGAACTGCAGAAACTCTGCCACGATTTTAAAGTGGACGATGAAAATAAATATGCCGGCAGCAATCCGACCTATCCGGTTGACGATTCCGCCGTGCATATGTTCCGCGACGATAACAAATGCATTCTCTGCCGCCGCTGTGTAGCCGCCTGTTCCAAATGGCAGGGGATCGGCGTCATCGGCCCGAACGAGCGCGGGTTCAAAACCCATATCGGCTGCGCCTTTGAGCAGAACCTGGACGAAGTTGCCTGCGTCTCCTGCGGGCAGTGCATCGTCGTCTGCCCAACTGGCGCAATCGCTGAAAAAGACCAGACTCAGGAGGTCTGGGACGCGCTGGGCGATTCCAAGAAGCATGTGATCGTGCAGACCGCGCCTTCCATCCGCGCGACGCTGGGCGAGGCGTTCGGCTATCCCGTCGGCACCAACGTCCAGGGCAAAATGGTCGCGGCTCTGCGCAGGCTGGGCTTTGACAAGGTATTTGACACCGACCTCGCGGCGGATATGACCATCGTGGAGGAGGCGCATGAGTTTGTGGAGCGCGTCCAGAACGGTGGTGTTTTGCCGATGATCACCTCCTGCTCACCCGGCTGGGTCAACTACTGCGAACATTATTATCCGGATATGATTCCGAACCTTTCCACCTGTAAGTCCCCGCAGCAGATGTTCGGCGCGACCGCCAAGACCTGGTATGCCGAAAAGATGGGCTGGGACCCGAAGGATGTCTTTGTCGTGGGCATCATGCCCTGCACCGCGAAGAAGTTCGAGGTGAAACGCCCCAACGAGGAAGCCGCAGGCGTCCCCGATGTGGACGTCGCCCTGACGACCCGCGAACTTGCACGCATGATCAAACGTGCCGGCATCATGTTCCATACCCTGCCTGACGAGGAATTCGATAATCCTCTGGGCGAAGCCACCGGCGCCGCCGTCATTTTCGGCGCAACCGGGGGCGTAATGGAAGCCGCGCTGCGTACCGCTGCCGAATGGGTCGGCGGAAAGCCTCTCGAGAGTGTCGACTTTAAGGAAGTCCGCGGTATCGAAGGCGTCAAGGAGGCAAGCTACAAGATCGGCGACCTGACGGTGAATGTTGCGGTTGCATCCGGGCTTGCCAACGCCAAGAAGGTACTTGAGAAGGTCAAATCCGGTGAGGCAAACTACCAATTCATCGAGATCATGGGCTGCCCCGGCGGCTGCGTAAACGGCGGCGGACAGCCTGTCCAGCCGGCAAGTGTGCGCAACTTCGTGGACCTCAAGAGCATGCGCGCCAAGGCGCTCTATGACGCCGACGCCAGCAACCCGCTCCGCAAAAGCCATGAAAATCCCGCTTTGCTCAAGATTTATGAGGATTATTTCGGTGAGTTCGGAAGCCATCTCGCACATAAAATTCTCCACACCTCTTATGTGGAGCGCGAAAAATTCTAAAACAATAAAAAGCCGTCCGCGAGGACGGCTTTTTATTTGGGATAGGGATTTTTGTCACTGGTAAGTCCGGCCAGATAATCCACGCTGGTTTTATAGAGCCGGGCAAGCCTTACCATGACCGCCAGGGGCACATCCCGCTCCCCGCGTTCGTACTTGGAGTAAAGAGATTGATCACACATGAGATAGTCTGCTACCTGTTGCTGGGTTAGGTCATGATCTTCCCGCATATCACGAATTCTCAATTTCATTTACATCACCATAAATAGTATAATTTAGGACGCATTGTCCTATTGACAAATTGGACTATTTGTCCGAAAATTATACGGAGGTGATTCGTTATGGCAGACTATCAAAAGATGTACAGCCAACTGTTTAACAAAATTACGGACGTCATCATAGAGCTTCAGCAGATACAGGAACAGACAGAAGAACTGTATATACAGAGCGAGGAATCCGAAACCCGCCGCACTCAATGTACCAAGCCTGTCGTCGATGAAAACTCTATGGATTAAATGAAACAGCCGCCTGCAAAAGGCGGTTTTGTTTATGGTCCGGATTTGAGATTCTGTCCGCTCTTTTTTGGGGGCCGGATCAACAGATTTACCAGTACGGCAACAACGGTGCCGATCGTATTGTCAATTACACAGAGCAGGGAATATTGCCACGGGTTCTGCGGGGTATCGGGAAGCATAATGACCAGAAAGGTCACGCATCCCATGACGATGGCACCGCGTTTCCCCAGCAGATTGCAAAGAAAAATCAGCAGTGTGACACCAAGGGAAACAGCCAGAATTCGCAGAAAAGAGACCCGAATCAGCAGATTGGCCGAAGAAAATAACGCCCCGAAAACTCCGCCGATCGCAATCCCTGCGATTCGGTTGCGCGCCTGTTCGAGCGATTCCTCCAGAGTGGACTGCATGACAATCAGCGCGGCAATGCATGCATAGGACGCAGATCCCGGGATAACCTGATAAAGCAGGAGGCAAAATAAAATTGCCAGAGCTGTTTTCAGGTTGCGCATTCCCACATGGAAATCGGTTTTGCCCAGTTTCATACCGCATACCTCCATGAAATCTTTTTTATGATACCACAAGTGCAGAGTACGTGTGGTATCATTGGCCATCAGGGCGGGAGCGAGTTTTGCGAGCGCATCGCTCTGGCCATAAGCGTATAATGGCCGCTTTGCGGCTATTATACCACAAGTGCAAGTCCGTTTTGGCTATCGTGTAACAAGCACGATGTCGCGCAGCGCGCGACTACCCGCTAACGGCGGGTCGCAAACCGATATACGGTTTACAATGTGCTTATTATACCGGAACTATATGATTCCGGCAAGGATTTGACCTTTCAATACAGCTTCATTTATGGTACACTGAATTCAGGAAAATTATGCGTATATGCCCAAGCCGAGAGGAGGGATCTGCAATGGATGTTGTTTTTGATTTAATGGATTGGGGAATGGAGAAGTGGAAACGTTTTACCGCTTTTGATGTCGCTGTTTTTAAAATCTTTTTATTTTCGGCGGGTACACTCTTTGGCATGTATGCCGTGAGAGACCGCAAAAAGCTGACGCCTCTGGTTCAAACCGTGGTTCTGCTCACCTTCTGCCGCCTGATTTCGCGGATGTTTGAAGCCGGACGCGGCCAAATTTGACAGGAGGATAGACCCTCATGGGAAAGCTGCTGAGAAAAGCGCCGCAGCGCGGCAATCGAAAACGGGGCAGGCTGACCGCCGCGCTGATCATCGCGGCGGTTATCGTGCTGCTTGCGCTTGTCGTGTTTTCCCAGATTTCCGAGGTTGCCGACGGGAAGGGGTTCTGGGATAATTTTCAGACTTCGCAGCGGAGCTGACAACATAAAAAGGGTGGAACAAACCGCAATATGAAAACAAACCGCGTTTATATCCTGCTCGCGCTCCTGGTAATTTTTATTTGGGGCTCTACTTTTATTTCCACAAAAATTCTGCTGGATGATCTGACCCCCATCCAGATTATGCTGGCGCGTTATCTGATCGCCTACCTGGGGCTGCTGGTCATCTATCCGCGCTTTCACCGTCCCGAGGGTACGAAATCCGAATTGAGATATCTCTTGGCGGCGCTGACAGGGAGTACTTTTTATTTTCTGGCGGAAAACTCCGCGCTGTCCTTTACGCAGGCCTCCAACGTGAGCCTCCTGATTTCCGCCGCGCCAATCCTCACCTCTGTCGCCGCGCACCTCTGCACCAGGGACGAAAAGATGAGCCGCCGGCAGATTTACGGGTTCCTGTCGGCGATGGCCGGTATTTTTTTCGTGGTCTGCAACGGGAAGTTCGTGCTGAAACTGTCTCCCGCAGGCGACCTGCTGGCACTTACGGCCGCTTTGCTCTGGGCGTTTTACTGTATCCTGCTGCGCAGGTTTGACAGCCCGTATAAGCCCGTCTACATTACGCGCAAGATCTTCTTCTATGCGATCCTTACAATGGTGCCGCTCCTGCTTCTGGACAGGCGTCAGCCTGCCCCGGGTGTCTTTTTGCTGCCGTGGGTCTGGTTCCATCTGGTCTTTCTGGGACTGGTGGCCTCGTCGGTCTGCTATGTGCTGTGGTATCAGGTGGTAGCCCACCTGGGCGCGGTGCGGGCCAACAATTTTGTTTATCTGAACCCGCTGGTAACAATGGTATTTTCGGTCATCTTCCTGCGCGAGCGGATCACGCTGCTGATGCTGGCGGGAGGCGTGCTGATCCTGCTGGGCGTTATGATTGCGGAAGGCACACTGGGGCGTCGGGAAGCCGTTACAAAACAGGAAAGGAAGGTGTCTGTTTGAGAAAGGAAACGATCCGGGGATACTGCATTGTCGCGGCATTCACCGTCATACTCTATCTGGGGCTGAGCAATCTCGCTTCCATTTCGGGCGCGCTGAATACGGTTGCCCGTCTGTTTACCCCCTTCCTGATTGGGATTGTGCTTGCGTTCATTGTGAACTTTCTGATGCGCGCGTTTGAAAAACATGTGTTCTGCGATCTCGCGCATCACAAATATCCCATTGTGAGAAAGCTTTTGCGCCCGCTGTCCCTGCTGTGCTCCTATTTTCTGTTATTTCTGTTTTTGGCGCTGCTGCTCACCGTCGTGGTACCGCAGTTTGTTACAAGCCTTTCCATCCTCTCAAAAAGCATTCCGCAGTATCTCTATTCCCTGCAAAGCGAGGTGGAACAGCTGATCGCCAGAGTGAACCTTGACCCGGCCATCATAGAAACGGTTAGCGGCTGGTTCTGGCAGATGATGAACTCCCTGCCCAATTTTCTGCTTGGTATTCTCAGCTCCGTTCCGCAGCTTGCGGGCATGGTGGTTTCCCTGGGCGGCGGTGTGATTAACGCTGTCATCGGCCTGATTGTATCCATCCACATCCTGCTCAACAAGGAGACCCTGTTTTTTCAGATGGACCGGATTGTGCGGGCTTTTCTCCCGGAGCGCTCCGCAAAGCAAGTTCGGGGAATTGCTGTCGTCGCCTCCCACACCTTTACGAATTATGTTTCCGGCCAGCTTTTGGACGCGCTCTTTGTCGGCATTGTCAGCGTCCTGGGGCTTTGGCTGTTCCGCTTTCCATATTTTCTGCTGATCGGCGTGATCATGGGCGTCACCAATGTGATCCCGTTCTTCGGGCCGTTTATCGGAGCGGTTCCCGGCTTTATTATCCTGCTGATGGTCAGCCCCGTCAAAGCATTTTTATATATCATTTTTGTACTTGTGGTGCAGCAGGTGGACGGCAATATCATCGCACCGAAGATCATCGGGGAATCGGTGGGCCTGCCTCCGCTCTGGGTGCTGTTCGCTGTGACGATCGGCGGCGGGCTGTTCGGCATTCCCGGAATGGTGCTGGGAACGCCTGTCTTCGCAATTTTCTATTTCCTTTTCGGCAGACTGGTCAAGAGCCGGCTTCATGAAACGGACAAGCCTTCCGAAACCGAAACAACTTGAATCAGCAAAAAGCAGGCCCGGTGAAGTTCACCGGGCCTGCTTTTTTGTTTGTGTTCGATTTTACAGGGTGACGCCGTCCTTAAAGATGGCAAGATCGCGGATGCCATGCTTTTCACCGGTGGTTTGTTCACCGGAAGCGATCGACAGAATATAATCATAAAATTCGCGGGAAAGCTGCTCCATCGGGACGCCTTCCACAAACTGGCCGGCATTGAAATCGATCCAGCCGCGCTTTTTCTCAAATAGGGGAGTGTTGCTGGAAATTTTCACCGTCGGCACAGGACATCCGAACGGTGTGCCGCGGCCGGTGGTAAACAGTACGATCTGCGCACCCGCTACCGCCAGCGCGGTTGCCGCCACAAGGTCGTTGCCGGGCGCCTGCAGGAGGTTCAACCCCCGGGTCGACACCTGATCCCCGTAGGCAAGAACGTCGGTTACAATGCCCGCGCCGCCCTTCTGTGTACAGCCGAGGCTCTTATCCTCCAGCGTCGAGATGCCGCCCGCCTTGTTGCCGGGGGAGGGGTTCTCATAAATGGTCTGGTTGTGGCGGACAAAATAATCCTTGAAGTTGTTGATGAGATCAACGGTCTTCTGAAAAGTTTCTTCGTCCCTGCAGCGGTTCATCAGGATCGTTTCCGCACCGAACATTTCAGGGACCTCCGTGAGGATGGAGGTACCGCCCTGCATGGTAAGGATATCCGAGAAGGCGCCGACAAGCGGGTTCGCGGAGATGCCGGAAAGGCCGTCGGAACCGCCGCACTTGAGACCGACAATCAGTTCGGAGGCGGAACAGGTCTGCCGGCGGAAGCTGCCCGTGTAGTTGGCAAGTTCCCCGATCAGGCGGACGCCCTCCGCGACCTCATCCTCGCTGTCCTGACAGTTGAGGAATTTCACACGGTCGGGGTTGGTTTCGCCAAGTACCTTTTTAAATTCCGCAATATTGTTGTTCTCGCAGCCGAGCCCCAGAACCAGCACGCCGCCCGCGTTGGGATGGCGCACCAGCCCGGCAAGGGCTTTCTGGGTATTGAGATGGTCCTCGGTCAGCTGGGAGCAGCCATAGGGGTGCGCAAAGGCGTGGACGCCCTCCACGGTGCCCTTCACGAATTCCTGCGCGCCCTTTTCAATCAGCGCGGCAATGGAATTGACACAGCCGACGGTAGGGATGATCCAGATCTCGTTGCGCACGCCGACACGCCCGTCTTCACGGACATAACCCTCAAATGTCTTGGGCGTTTCCGGCGTAAGCGGTTTCAGCGCGGGCTGGTAGGAATAGGTCAGCTTATCATTTAATTTGGTTTTGATGTTTTGAACATGCACCCACTGGCCCGGCGCGATATCCGTCTGCGCGGTACCGATCGGATAGCCGTACTTGATGACATCTTCGCCCTTGGCAATCGGTTTGATGGCTATTTTATGTCCCGCCGTAATTTCTTCGGCGGCAGTGACGGAAACGCCGCGCGCGTCCACAGCTTCGCCTTTAGCAATCGGGTAAAGCGCAACGCCTACGTTATCCGACGGATGGATGACCAGAAATTTTAACATGGTGAACCTCCCTGTTGTGGGTGAATCGGTTAAATTGGCTGTTTATTTGACCAGCCCGTGTAGGACGGCTTTCATGCCCTTGGCGCGGATGTCGCCCAGATAGGCAGCTACAGCGGATACAAAGCCGGTATATTTGGTGAGGTCTTCGCCCCAGAACGCGGTATGGGAAGCAAATGCTTTCACAAATTCCTCGTCTGAGCTGCCTTTGTGGGAAGCGAAGAATTCCAGCGCGGCCGCGTCGTCCTTGATGTCATAGCGCTCACCGTTGCGGTCGCCCTTGAGGATTCCGCCGTCCATCTCGCAGGTGGTGGAATAGAACGCCATCAGCGCCGCAAAGGAGAAGGTGAGCAGGCGGGGAATCGCGCCGTTCTTGTTATAGTTGTCGCGGAAGGTAGGCAGGATGCGGGATTTCCACTTGGAAACGGAGTTGAGGGAGATGTCCAGCAGGCGATGCTTGATGAACGGATTCTCGAAACGCTCGAACACCGAGTTCGCGAACGCGACAACCTCATCATGCGGCAGTTTGACGGTGGGCACAATTTCCTCAAACACAATGGTTTCCATCAGCTTGCGGACGTCGGCGTCCTTCATAATTTCGCCCACGATATCAAATCCGGCAAGGTAGCCCGCCAGAACGGTGGAAGTGTGCGCGCCGTTGAGGATGCGGACCTTGCGTTCACGGTACGGGGTCTGGTCATCGGTGAAGACAACCGGAAGCCCGGCTTTGTCGATGGGGAAGATCTTTGAAATGTCTTTTTTGCTCTCGATTACCCACAGGCCGAACGGTTCGGCGGTATCGACGAGATTATCCACATAGCCGAGCTGTTTGGCGGTTTCCTCCACATTGTCGCGCGGATAGCCGGTTACGATGCGGTCGACCAGCGTGCAGCAGAAGGTGCAGCTCTCCTCCACCCATTTTTTGAAATCATCGCCGAGCTTCCACAGGTCGATAAACTGATTCACGCAGGTGTGCAGCTTATCGCCGTTGTGTTCGATCAGTTCGCAGGGGATAATCACAAGGCCCTTGTCGGCTGCGCCCGCGAATTTTTTAAAACGCGCATAAAGCGCCTTGGTCAGCTTACCGGGGTAGGTGACGGGCGGCTCGCTTTCCAGTTTATCGGTCTCGTCAAATACGATACCGGCCTCGGTGGTGTTGGAGATCACAATTTTCAGCGTGTCAAGGCAGGCGGTCTCCATATAGTCCGCATATTCGCTGTAAGCGTCCACCGCTTTCTGCACGGAGGTAATCACGCGGGCATCATTGATGACCTTGCCGTCCATCTGTCCGCGCAGAACCACCGTGTAGAGGTTATCCTGCTCGTGGAAGCGGTCCAAGCTGCCAAACGGGATCGGCTTTACGATTGCGATGCCCAGATCGGTAACGCCTTTTTCGTTTGCGATATCAATCATATAATCGGCAAACGCGCGCAGGAAATTACCCTCGCCGTACTGCATGACGCCGATCGGGCGGGATTTTGCGGTGAACAGATCTTTGTTCATTGTTTTCATTTGAAAAGTCCCCTTCAAATCATTTTGATCATCCGCTTGCATGGCCCTCTGCAAAGATAGGGCGCAGATAATGTAAGCGGTTACGTTTCTTGTATACATCTATGATAATTGCGCATGAAAAGAAAGTCAATAGAAGCACTGTGTTTTCATCGTTTTTTTCGAATATTTGTCGTTTTCGAGTAATTCTGTATCGTCAATTTGGCGCTTTTCACCGAACTTCTGTAAGAGCGCAAGAAAGAGGTTGTAAAGCGCTTACGTTTGGCATATAATCTAGACAAAGATTCCGTTTTATAACGGCGGGTCAGGGGTGGCTGCAATGACCATTTATGATATTTCCAAAAAATCCGGTGTTTCGATTGCTACGGTCAGCCGGGTGATCAACAATAAAAAAGGCGTCAGCGAAGCAACCCGCCAGCGGGTGCTTGCCGTCATGGAGGAAAAAGGGTACACCCCCAACGCCATCGCCCGCGGGCTGGGGATGAACAGCATGAAAACGGTCGGCATCCTCTGTATGGACGTCGCGGACATCTATCTGGCGCAGGCCGTTTCCACACTGGAACGGGAGCTTCGCCGCCAAAATTACGATTCCCTGCTTTGCTGTACGGGCGGCGAGCTGGAGGCGAAAAAGGGCTATCTGGGGATCCTGCTTTCCAAGCGGGTGGACGCTATCATCCTGGTCGGCTCCCATTTTCTTAGCGGGGATACCTCTTATATCGAAAGCGCTGCCAAACAGGTGCCGATCCTGCTCATCAACGGCTATGTCAAAGCGAAAAACGTCTATTGCGTCGTCTGCGACGATTTCGGTTCGGTGCGTGACGCCGTGGACGCGCTGATTGCTAAGGACAGACGGCATGTGCTTTACGCCTATGACACCACCACCTATTCCGGCCGCCAGAAACTGGATGGCTACCGCTTCGCGCTGGCATCGGCAGGAATTCCTGCCGACGAGCGGATGGTGATGCGATGCCGCTCCTCCGGCATCGAAAATATCCGTGGGGAGTTCGACCGGATTTTTGAATCCGAACTCCCGGTCGACGCGGTAGTGACCTCGGAGGACGCGCTCGCGGTCGCCGCTGTCAAATCGGCGCTTGCGCACGGACGCGCCATTCCCCGCGATCTCGAGATTATCGGCTACAACAATTCCATTCTGGCGCGCTGCTGCGAACCGGAGCTGACTTCGGTGGACAGCCGCGTGGAGGCGCTTTGCATGACCGCTATTTCCACGCTGTTCGGCGTGATCGCCGGAAAGGATTTTCCTGATAAAACCACCCTTTCGGGTGAATTGGTTAAACGCTATTCGACCAGACTGTAAGAAAGCGGAAAGTTCCCGCAGGCCTGTTTTTTGCAGTTCGGACGCTGTCATGCGCGGCTCGCAGAGCCGCTTTGCTTCCCGCAATAGTATCGGCTGATTATTTTATATTATCATAAAGGAAGGTAATAAGTATGAGCAAACCGTTTATGGATGCTGATTTCCTGCTGACCAACGAGGTGGCAAAGGACCTTTTCCACAATCACGCGGAAAAAATGCCGATCATTGACTATCACTGCCACATCAACCCGGCGGAAATCGCCGAGGACCGCCGCTATGACAACATCGCCCAGCCATGGCTCGCCGGTGACCATTATAAATGGCGGCAGATCCGTTCCAACGGCGTCCCCGAGGAACTGATCACAGGCGGCGCCTCCGACCGCGAGAAGTTCCAGGCGTGGGCCGAAACGCTGGACAAGGCCATCGGCAACCCGCTGTATCACTGGACGCACCTTGAACTGCAGCGCTATTTTGATTACTATGGCAGGCTTGGCGCCGACACCGCCCAGGAGGTCTGGGATCTGTGCAACAAAAAGCTCGCCGAGCCGGACATGAGCGTGCGCGGCATCATCCGCCGTTCCAATGTCAAGCTCATCTGCACCACCGACGACCCCGTGGACGACCTGCGCTATCATCAGCAGCTTGCCGCCGACAAGAGCTGGGAAGTCAAGGTCCTGCCCGCATGGCGCCCGGACAAGGCGATGAACATCGAACAGGCACCCTATGTTGGATACATCGAGAAGCTGTCTTCCGTTTCCGGCGTGGAAATCAGGGATTTTGACACTGTCTGCGCCGCTCTGGACAAACGTCTGGACTTTTTTGCCGGGAACGGCTGCTGCGCTTCCGACCATGCGCTTGATTTCGCGTTCTACGCGCCGGCTTCCGCTGAAGAACTCAACGCCATTACAAAGAACGCGCTTGCCGGAAAGGCCGTTTGCGCGGACGACGTACTCAAATACAAGACCGGGATCTTGTTGTTCCTTGCCCGCCAGTATGCACGCCGCGGCTGGGTCATGCAGCTGCACTTCGCGGCGGTGCGCAATACCAACAAGCGCCTGTTTGACCGCCTCGGCCCCGACACAGGGTTCGACTGCATGGGCAACACCCTTGACGCCGTCGCGCTTACCCGGCTGCTCAACGCGCTGGATTCCACTGACGAGCTGCCCAAAACAGTTCTGTATTCCCTTAACCAGTCGGACGACGCAATGCTTGACACCGTCCTCGGCTGCTTCCAGGGTGCCGGAGTGGCCGGAAAGTTCCAGCACGGTTCCGCCTGGTGGTTCAACGACACCAAGGTCGGCATGGAAAAGCAGCTCGTCAGCCTTGCCAACCTCTCGCTGCTGGGCAACTTCATCGGCATGCTGACCGATTCCCGCAGCTACCTTTCCTACACCCGCCACGAGTATTTCCGCCGTATCCTCTGCAACCTCATCGGAACATGGGTGGAAGACGGCGAGTTCCCCGACGACCGCAAGCTGCTCGGCAAAATGGTGGAGGACATCTGCTACAATAACACGAAAAATTTCTTCGGATTCAACGTCTGAGGCCAACGCAAAAGACAGAACCAAGGCCGGTGCCGTTTATTACGGCGCCGGCCTTTTTGTTGCGCTTCAAATCCGGACAGTTTCCAAACCTTCGGTATCGTAAAGCACTTTGGCATGGTTTTCTTTAATCAGTTCTTTTCCAATGACCATGCCCGTTTTTATATCGACGCATTCCCGGAGGACCCTGCCGTTGCGGTAGACGCCGTCCGGTTCCCGGGAAAAGAACTCGCCCTCGGTTTTAATATGGTACTTTTTGTCCGGCGGCCGGTCAGCCCGCATCTCACCGCAGAGATACGTGTCGTCGGTATAGGTGATCAGCTGATACGTCCGGCTGGTCATGTTAACAAAGCGGTAGTCGAGGTAATTATAAAAAACCGAGGTACCTACTCCGAATGGCACCTGCCGCCCGAAATCGGGGAACAGGTCGATGCTGTCATGATGGTGGTGCTCCGTAATCCGCAGGGGCGTATGCAGCACCAGCCAATGAATCAGGTTTGTGAACTGGCACATGCCGCCCCCAATATCGGTTCCCGTCTTCCCGCGGTTAATGGTCAGTCCCTCCAGATATCCCTTTTTTACGGTGCAGGAGCCCACCAGCCGCCAAAACGAGAAGCATTCGCCGGGCCGGATGAGAATGCCGGAAACTTTGGGTGCGGCAATGCCGAGGTTGACCGCCTTGTTCTCCTGTAAACGCGGGTCTACCTCGCCCAGTGTCCTCCGGATCAGGGATTTATGGCAGCAAATGAGCGCGGGCAGCTTTTCCTCCTGTTTTACAGTACAGAACGGGGAAGGGTGGAACAGATCCGACACAGCCCGGATTGCCTGCCCCTTCCATACGGACAGCCGGTAGGTAAACGGGCAAAGCTCACAAAAAAGCGTTCGTTTCCTATGCGTGGCATAATCCCCCTTCCGTCACAGACCCGCGCAGTGCGGGACCCGCCTGATATCTTTTTTAAGAAGCGGCTGCTGCCACAGGCTTTTCAGCCGTTCCCTGCACAGACGGTCCGTTTGTGTGCCCGGTATAAACCGTAGTAACGGGCTCTCCGGCTTCGGCGGCATCCTGCGCCTGTTCCTCAATCGCCGCGGCATTCGCCAGCATCAGTTTGATGCGGTTTTCCTGATTGATTTTTGTCGCGCCGGGGTCGTAGTCGACCGCGACGATGTTGGACTGCGGGTTGCGCTCCTTAATGAGGCGCATCATCCCTTTTCCGACAATATGGTTCGGCAGGCATCCGAACGGCTGTGTGCAGACGATGTTGCCGACGCCCTGTTCAATCAGCTCCAGCATTTCGGCGGTGAGCAGCCATCCTTCGCCCATCTTGACGCCGTGGTCAATATAGCCCTCCGTCAGTGTCACAGTGTGGGGGAAATATCCGCCGGGACGGAACGTCCCCTCCGCCGTTACCGCGCGGATAACGTCGCGCTGTTTCTTTACCAGCATCCGGTAGGCCACTTTCATTACCGCGTCTGAAACCGCCGAGTGAAGCCCATAAAGTTTATGATCTGTCAGCAGGTTATAGACACAGTAGAGCAGAAAGTCAAGCAGACCCGGCACAACTACCTCACAGTTTTCTGAAAGCAGGAAATCCTCAAGGTTGTTGTTGCCCAGCGGCGAAAATTTGACATAGATTTCGCCCACAATCCCCACGCGGATTTTTTTCTCCGCGCGGCGGGGAATCCCGGCAAACTCCGCAACGATCCTGCGGTAGTTTTCACGCACGCCCCCATAGCGCAGCAGGCCCCGCCCTTTCATCTGCGCGGTGAGCCGCTTCACCCACTGGTCCACCAGCGTGTCGGCGGCGCCGGGCACGCACTCGTAGGGTTTTACCTGGTTTGCCAGCAGCATCAGCAGATCCCCGTAAAGGATCGCATAAAAGATCCGGTCAAGCATGGTAGGCGTTATGGAAAATCCGGGGTTTTTCTCCATCCCCAAGGAAATGGAAACCACAGGGATCTGCCCGTAGCCGCGTTTTTTCAGCGCCTTGCGCAGCAGATGGATATAGTTGGAGGCGCGGCAACCGCCGCCCGTCTGCGTAATGAGCAGCGCCACCTTATTGACGTCATATTCTCCGCTTTCCAGCGCGTCGAGCATCTGCCCGATGACCAGCAGTGCGGGGTAGCAGGTATCGTTATGTACGCCGCGCAGGCCGCTGTCCACAACATTCTTTCCCGTGTTTTCCAAAAGCACACAGTGATAACCATATTCCCGCAGGATGTTTGCAATTAATTTAAAGTGAATGGGCAGCATGGTGGGCATCAATATTGTATAATCCTTTTTCATTGCCCGTGTGAAAAGGACGCGGTCATTAGACACAGACATGCGTTTTCTCCCTCTCCCTTTCCTCCACAGCCGAAAGCAGGCTGCGGATACGGATTTTTACCGCACCCAGATTGGTGATTTCATCAATCTTCAGCTGTGTATACAGCTTCCCGTTTTCTTCCAGGATAGCGCGCACCTCGTCGGTGGTAATTGCGTCGATGCCGCAGCCAAAGGATACCAGCTGAACAAGCTCCATATCCGGCTGTTCGGAGACATAGCGCGCCGCGTTATAAAGCCGCGCGTGATAAGTCCACTGATTGAGCACCTTCACCCGTACCGGTTCCACGAGGTCCGCCACGCAGTCCTCACTCACCACAATAATCCCGAACGACGCAATCAGCCGGTCGATTCCGTGGTTGATCTCCGGGTCGATATGATAGGGGCGTCCGGCCAGCACGACCACACGCCTGCCGCTGCGGCGGGCGTAGTCGATGGCACGGAGGCCCTCGGTTTTAATATCCTGCATCCACGCGTGATAAGCCGCGTAGGCGGCCTTGCAGGCGTGTGCTGTCTCGCGGCGCGTCAGATCAGGGAAATAGGGGAGCAGCTTGCGGTGCATTCTGTCCGGCAGGCCGACTTCCCGGTCGATCGCCAGCAGGGGCTGGATGAACCGCACCGGCGGCTTGTTCAGTTCCTCCACGTTGGCGCGGAGCAGCTCGGGATAATAAGCGACAACCGGGCAGTTAAAATGGTTGTCGCCCTTGCGCTCATCAAAATTATACGTGAGGCAGGGGTAGAAAATGTCGGTCACACCCTTTTCGAGCAGATCGGCAATATGGCCATGAATCAGTTTCGCCGGATAGCAAACGGTATCCGACGGAATGGAGAACTGCCCTTTCAGATAGGTCGCGCGGCTGGAAAGGCCGGAAGTGACCACCTCAAACCCCAGATCGGTGAAAAATGCGTGCCAGAACGGCAGGTTTTCCAGCATATTCAGCCCCATCGGGATACCAATTTTGCCGCGTCTGCCAGCGACAGGCCGGAGCGCCTTTACCTTTTCAAGCTTGTAATGGAAAAGGTTCGGCAGTTCTTCCGCCGCGCCCCCGCCCAGCGGGCGGTCGCACCGGTTGCCGCTGATGAACCGCTTTCCGCCGCCGAAGTCGTTGACGGTAAGGCTGCAATGGTTGCCGCAAAGCCCGCAGGTTGTCGATTTGGAGGTGTGCCGGAATTCTTTCAGTTCTGCCCTTGTGACAAGGGCAGAATAGTCGAGTGCCAGCTCTTTCGCATATAGCGCGGCTCCATAAGCGCCCATCAGCCCCGAAATGTTCGGGCGGATAACACTTCTGCCCAGTTCCAGCTCAAAGCTGCGCAGAACGGCGTCGTTGAGGAAAGTGCCGCCCTGCACCACGATATATCTGCCAAGCTCGTCGGCCGAAGATGCGCGGATGACCTTGTAAATCGCATTTTTCACGACGGAAATGGAAATCCCCGCGGAAATGTCGCGAACACCCGCGCCTTCCTTCTGCGCCTGCTTCACCGAGGAGTTCATAAATACCGTACAGCGGGAGCCGAGGTCTACCGGGTACTTCGCGAACAAACCGAGTTTTGCGAATTCCTCCACCTCATAGCCCATTGAACGTGCAAAGGTGCCGATGAACGAACCGCAGCCGGAAGAACACGCCTCATTGAGCAGAATGCTGTCAATTGCGTTGCCGCGCACCCGGAAGCACTTGATATCCTGACCGCCGATGTCGAGGATAAAGTCCACCTTCGGGTTGAAATACCGGGCCGCTTTAAAATGCGCCATTGTCTCCACAAGCCCGGCATCAATGGAAAACGCGTTTTTGATGAGGTCCTCGCCATAACCGGTCGCAGCGCTGCCCCGGATCGAAATCCGGTTTTCGCAGGTATCCAGCAGCTTTTCAAGCTGTTCTTTCACAATCTGCACGGGGTTGCCCCTGTTCGCGCTGTAAAAATCGTAAAGGATGCGCCCGTCCTCCGCCATCAGTACCAACTTGGTCGTGGTGCTGCCGCAGTCAATGCCCAGGTAGGCGTCCCCTCTGTACTGAAAAATATCGCGCCGCTCCACCGACGCTTTCGCGTGGCGGTTTACAAATGCCGCATAATGGTCCGCGTTTTCAAAAAGCGGCGCCAGATGGCGGGAAGTCTGGGCGCAGTTGGCCGCCTGCCCGATTTTTTCCTCCAGTTCCTCAAAGGTCACCGGCCTGCCGGTCTTCTGTGCATAGAGCGCAGCGCCAAGCGCCACCGCGTAACGCCCCATCTCGGGGAACACGGCATTTTCCGGCGACAGCTTCAGGGAGCGGACAAATTCCCGCTGGAGCCCCTTGAAGAAATAGAGCGGCCCGCCCAAAAACAGCACCTTCCCGGTGATTTTACGCCCCTGCGCAAGGCCGGTAATCGTCTGGTCCACAACCGCCTTGAAAATCGAGGCGGCAATGTCCTCCTTGCGCGCGCCCTGATTAAGCAGCGGCTGAATGTCGCTTTTCGCAAACACGCCGCAGCGGGAGGCGATGGTATAGCGCTTTGTGCTGGCAAGCGCGAGCGTGTCGAGCTGCTCCGGCGTCACGTCGAGCAGCGTCGCCATCTGGTCGATAAACGCACCTGTCCCGCCCGCGCAGGAGCCGTTCATACGCTCCTCCAGGCCGCCGGTAAAAAAGATGATTTTTGCATCTTCGCCGCCCAGCTCAATTACGGCGTCGGTATCCGGCGCCGTTGTTTTGACCACCTCACCGGTGGCAAAGACCTCCTGAATAAAGTCAAGGCCCGCCGCTTTGGCAAGCCCAAGTCCCGCCGAGCCCGAAAGCGCGACGGTGAACGGCTCCCCGCCCAATACGTCCCGCGCGAGCCGGATCAGCTCGAGCGTCTTGGGCCGGACACGGGAAAGGTGCCGTTCATACTGCTGATAAACCAAGTCACCGTCCCGGACGACAATGACCTTGACAGTTGTGGAACCGATATCGATTCCAACGGTCGTCCCCATTGGAATTCCCCCTTTGTGCCAAAACAGGCAGTACAATCGCTTGGGTGCTCCCCGACATCCCGGATAGAACTACCGGGGGAACCCGTTCATCTGTATTCTAAAACAGATTCTTTTTATGTTTAAAATCCCGCAGACAGTCCGGAAAACTGTATCAACCTGCTGGATAACCCTATTCTAACACTCTTTCGTCACGCGGTCAATTTGGGAATTCTATTTCCATTAAATTTTTACAAAATTTGTATACTTTTATGATCTTAACATCATTTTCGGCGGCTATTCAGGCCGGAAAGCTGCATTTTTTCATCCGCTGCAAAGCGCCGCGCAGAAATAAAAAATTTCCGCGCGGCGCTCTATGACTGGTTATGCCTGTTTTTTTAGTTTCGCAGCCTTAATCACCTTGAGCCGTGAGAATTCCTCACGGTCTTTTTCCTCCAGGGCATCTGTGATGAATTTTGCCGTTTCTTGATAACGGGGGATGACGATGTTTTCCAGCGCGTTGGCACGCCTTTGCGTCTTGCGGATGGCGTTGGCCAACCGGTAAACGCTGTTCTCCACCTCCGCAAGCAGGGCGGTGATTTTTTTCGCCTTCTGGAAGCAGGCATAGGCGTAATCGAAGCGGGAGTTGGTGCGGTCGAAGCCGTAGCACATCTCCAGTTTCCTTTCGGCAAGGCGGACGTTCGGGATTTCCACCCCCATGACGCTGCGGTAGGTAATGGTGAGGCCGTCGTCGATGGGAATCGCGGCGGCAATATCCTGCACCACGCCAAGCGTGATGTTCGCCTCCTGAAGCGCGTCGTAAGCTTCGCCGAAGGTGCTGCTGATTTCTCCGCGCAGCTGCTTTGCCTTGTCAATCAGCAGCATCATTTCGCGGATGAGGATGTTGCGCTTGCGGTCGAGCAGCTCAAAACCCAGCGTGGAAAGCTGGAGCGATTTCTGCACCGCCAGCAGGCTCCCTTTTGTCGGCGTGATATTCAGTTCATTTGCCAACCGTATCCCTCCTTCAGCGGATGCGCATTAAGCATGGAATTTTTCGGCGGCCGCCTGCGGGCGGTAATACTGCTCGAGCACCTTGTCGCCCACCCGGTCGAGCTCTTCACGGGGAAGCAGCGAAAGCAGCAGCCAGCCGAGGTCAAGCGTTTCTTCAATCGAGCGGTTTTCCGTCGGCCCCTGGTTGACAAAATGCTTTTCAAACATCTTGCCGAATACCATAAACCGTTTATCCACGTCGGACAGCTCCTCCTCGCCGATAACCGAGGCCAGCGCACGCGCGTCCTGCACCCTCGCATAGGACGCAAACAGCTGGTTCGCACAGTCCTGATGATCCGCGCGGGTAAAGCCCTCACCGATGCCGTCCTTCATCAGGCGGGAAAGGGACGGCAGGACGGAAATCGACGGATAAACGCCTGTCTGGTCGAGCTGGCGGTCCAGCACGATCTGCCCCTCGGTGATATAGCCGGTGAGGTCGGGGACAGGGTGGGTGATGTCGTCATTGGGCATTGTCAGGATCGGCACCTGCGTGACAGAGCCGGAGCTGCCCTCAATGATGCCGGCGCGCTCGTAAAGCGATGCCAGATCGGAATAAAGGTAACCGGGGAAACCCTTTCTGCCCGGGATCTCGCCCTTGGAGGACGAGAATTCGCGCAGCGCCTCACAGTAGGAGGTGACGTCGGTCATGATGACAAGCACATGCATATTGTGTTCAAACGCGAGATATTCTGCAACGGTCAGCGCGCAGCGGGGTGTCAGAATACGCTCGATGATCGGGTCATTGGAAAGGTTGAGGAACATAACCACCTTTTCCATAACGCCCGCTTCCTCGAAGGAGCGCCTGAAATAGTCGGCAACGTCGTTTTTTACGCCCATTGCGGCAAAGACGACGACGAATTTTTCATCGGTGCCGGAAAGGCGCGACTGCCGCACCATCTGGACAGCCAGCTTGTTATGGCTCATGCCCGAGCCGGAAAAGATCGGCAGCTTCTGGCCGCGAATCAGGGTAGCCAGCGCGTCGATGGTGGAAATGCCGGTGTTGATGTAGTTGCGCGGATAGACGCGGGTAACCGGGTTCATCGGTTTGCCGTTGATGTCGGCGCTCTTCTCGCAGAAGATTTCGCCCAGCCCGTCAATCGGGCGGCCGGAGCCGCTGAAGGTCCTGCCCAGCAGTTCCAACGAAAGGGGCATTTCCATCGGGTGCGCAAGCATGGTGGTACGGGTATTGTCCAGCGACATACCACGCGTTCCCTCGAACACCTGAATGACAACGCGCTCGCCCTCAATCTGAACCACGCGCCCGAAACGGGTTTCCCCCGTATTCAGCTTGAGCGAAACCATCTCGTCAAACGCAACGCCGGTTACGCCCTGCAAAGCCACCAGAGGGCCATTGATTTCATTGAGTCCCACAAATTGGAGCATGGATCATGCCCTCCTTTCAGAATTGCTCGGCGAGCTGGTTGAGTTTGCCCAGCTTCTCGTCGATGTCCTTGTAATAGTTGTCGAACAGCGCAAGGTTGTCGTTCGGCACATCATATTTAATTTTAATCAGCGCTTCAAACAGGCCGGTGGCAGTCAGCTCCGAAATCGGAACGCCTTTGCCCACAACTTCCTTAGCCTTATTATAGAAGTAAAGGACAACCTGCATCATCTTCAGCTGCTTGGGCAGCGGTACATAGGTGTCGTCGCGGTGGTAAGCGTTCTGCTGCAGAATGCCCACGCGGATAACCTTGGCAACCTCGAGCACCAGTTTCTGGTCGTCGGGCAGGACATCCGAGCCGATCAGCTTTACAATTTCCATCAGCTTGCTTTCGTCAAGCAGCAGATTGGAAATCTGCTGGCGGCATTTCATGAAATCGGGCGAAATATTTTTTGAATACCACGGTGTCAGGTCATCCAAATATTCGGTATAGCTGGATGTCCAATTGATCGCGGGGTAATGGCGCGCATAGGCAAGGCTCTTGTCCAGCGCCCAGAAGCAGCGCACAAACCGCTTGGTGTTCTGGGTAACCGGTTCGGAAAAGTCCGCGCCCTGCGGGGAAACCGCGCCGATGATGGTCACGGAACCCTCGGTGCCGTTGAGATTGTTCATATAACCCGCGCGTTCGTAAAACTGGGAGATACGCGACGGCAGGTAGGCAGGGAAGCCTTCCTCGGCCGGCATCTCCTCCAGACGGCCCGAGATCTCACGCAGGGCCTCCGCCCAGCGGGAGGTGGAGTCCGCCATGACCGCCACATGATAGCCCATGTCGCGGTAATATTCCGCGAGCGTGATGCCGGTATAGATAGAGGCTTCACGCGCCGCCACGGGCATGTTGGATGTATTGGCGATCAGGACGGTGCGGTCGGTCAGGGGCTTGCCGGATTTCGGGTCGATCAGATCGCCGAACTCTTTAAGCACCTGTGTCATTTCGTTGCCGCGCTCGCCGCAGCCGATATAGACAATGATATCCGCGTCGCTCCATTTCGCGAGCTGGTGCTGGGTCATCGTTTTTCCGGTTCCGAAACCGCCCGGCACCGCAGCGGTGCCGCCTTTGGCGATAGGGAACAGCGTGTCGATCACGCGCTGGCCGGTAATCAGCGGGCGCTCGATAGGCAGACGCTCCGCAACCGGGCGCGCCGAACGGATCGGCCACCTCTGCGCCAGCGAAAGGATCTGTTCCGTCCCTTTTTCGTCACGCAGCACGATAATCGTATCAAAAACCTTATAGTCGCCGTCGGCAGCTGCCGACACCACCTCGCCCGACAGCGTCGGGGGCACCATGGCGCGGTGCTCAATGACCGAGGACTCCTGCGTAACGGCGAAGATGTCGCCGCCCTTCAGCTGATCGCCAACCTTGACCCGTACAGCGGTCTTCCACCGTTTTTCCAGATCGAGAGACGGAATATCGCTGCCCTCCGGGATAAACGCGCCCGATTCTTTCGCGATTTCGCCCAAGGGGCGCTCAATGCCGTCAAAGATATTGGAAAGGATGCCCGGGCCGAGCGTTGCGCAAAGCGGCCCGCCTGTGCCCGCCACCGGCTCGCCGGGACGCAGTCCGGTGGTGACCTCATAAACCTGTATGGTGGTATGGTCGTCGGAAATATTGATGACTTCTCCGATCAGGCGTTTTTCGCCCACATAGACCATTTCCATCATCTGAAACCCGGTTGCGCCGCGTACGGTTACGACCGGGCCGTTAATTGAATAAACCTGATTCTTGTTCAATCCGTTCCGCCCCCCTTATTCAATGTGAAACCCGGAATAATTGTAAATCCAGTTTTTCTGCTCCTCCAGGGCGGTGTCGAGGCTGTAATCCACCAGGATGCCTTTTGCGCGGTTTTCAAGGATCATCCCGCCGATCGCGATGGACGCGTCGTCCGCCTGCACTTTGCAGGGGCCGTAAATCTCCCTGATCCTATCTCCGTAGGAAAGATCCTGTGTACGCAGTTTGATCACGCTGCCGTCCATCCGGTGGGCCTCGGCAAGGGACCCCGCCTTTTTCAGGAGGAACTCACCGTAGGCCTCTGTTTTGGCAAACGAAACCAGCTCCGCGCGGGCGCGGGCAAGAATTTCAGTAATATACTGTTCCCGCTGCTGGAAAAGCTGTTTTTTCAGCATGCTGTTTTCCCGGGAAATTTCCTTGATACCGGCAGTTTTGATCTGGGACACTTCGGACTGTATGTGATGATAAAGCTCTTCGAGCAGCTTGTTTTCCTCCTGATCCAGTTCGGCTTTTTTAGCCTCCTCGGATTCGCGCAGGATCGCCTGCTTTTCAGCTTCCGCTTTTTTAAGGATCGCCTGCTCGAACAGTTCGAGCTTTTCTTCCGGTGTGTATGCCACTCTTGTTCACCTCTCTGCCTGATATGGGACGCCGGTGCGCCCGCTACAATTGAACACCGATTGCTTCCCCTACATACCGTTCAATCATTTGAGAAACGTCTCCCTTGCCGTGGCGGTCGGGAACCTCCACAATGAGGGGGCGCTTGCAGGTCAGCTTATAGCGATAGATGACAGTCGGACAAGTGTTTATAAGGTTTTCGGTCATCAGCACAACGCCGATTTCCGGATCCGCCATAACGGTTTTCAGCGCCGAGATTACCTCGTCCGCAGTATGGATCGTACGGCCCTCGATTCCCGCGAGCCGCATTCCCATGGTCGTGTCCACATTATCGCTCAGTGTGTAAAATTTCATTTTTTCCACCCCTTATGAGTGTCTGATGCCGCGGAGTTTTCAACAACTTTTTCTTTTCCTGTGGAAAAGCCGGATAGGCCGTTGAAACTTGCGGCATCCCATCAAAGTTTATTAATCAGAAGGATCGAAATCAGCAGTCCGTAAAGCGCAACGCCTTCGCCCAAGACCACGAAGATCAGCGCTTTACCAAATGCTTTGGGATCCTCGGAGAACGCGCCGATCGCCGCCGGCGCGGTAGACGCAATCGCGATGCCCGCGCCGATGCAGCTCAGCCCTGTGGCCAGCGCGGCGGCAAGATAACCCATACCAGCGCCCGCTCCGGATACGGCGGCAGCGGCAGTTGCGGCGTCAGGCTCGGCAGCGCCCACCGTCATGGACAGGCAGACAAGCAGCAGGGTGGATACCATGAATACGCCCGCGTTGAGCGCAACACGCTTTCTGGCGCGGGGAGCGGAGCCGGACTTCATGACAGGAACAAGCAGGAATGCAGCAATCGCAACAGCAATCGTCGGAATAACAAATAACATTTTAAAAACCTCCAAAAAACAATTTTTTATCAGGATTCCTCGGTGGAAAAAATGCGGATAGGGGTATACGGCTTTCCGTTCCCGTCGAAATAGCGGCTGAACATTTCATAAAACTCCAGCCTGAGCACCTGGATGCCCACAATGAGGCCCTCCATACCGATGACGAACAGGTTGCCGATGATAATGACAACAGGGCTGGCCGCCGATCCGACCATGTCGGACAGGGTAAACACCACCGCCATCATGCCCGCGTGGCTGAGCACAAAGCCGCCCACACGCAGAAAAGACATGGTATTGGAGAAGAAACTCAAAACCACTTCAAACAGTTCAAATGCGCCTTCTGTCAGATAAGCGCCCATACCGTCCTCCGGCAGAGCATTCTTCCCGGAATACCCTTTTGCAAGTCTGCCCAGCGGCTCCTTAAACAGGATTACCGCAAGCGGCAGCAGGATCAGCCCTACAACATAGGGCGCGGTAAACAGGTTTCTGCCGGTCACGGCAAGGGTTGCCGCGCCGAACAGGATGGAACCATAGAACAGAAGCCCGGCGATGCCGTTTGCTGAAAAAACCGCGCGTTCGATATCCCGCCGCTTAAATCCGATAAAGATATCCAGCAGGATCGAGACGCAGATGAGACAGACACCCAACCCCACTGCGGACAGCAGGATCACATTGGTCATTTCCGGCGCCATAATTTCAATGGGTTTCCCCGCAAGGCCGAACACGCCGACAAACAGCGGAGTCAGCAATTCTTCAAAGCCGAAGACCGAGCCATACAGCGTGCCGAACACACAGGAGGAAATACCGATACGGTTGATCACCCGTCCAATATTCATCCGCTTCCACTTCCAGAGCAGCGCTCCGGCTGCCACCAGCAAAAGCCCCTGCCCCAAGTCGCCGAACATGATGCCGAACAGCAGGCTGTAAGTAAACGCCACAAACGGCGTGGGATCGATATCGTTATAGGAAGGCAAACCATACATTTCCACAAACATCTCAAACGGCTTGGCGAACCAGCCGTTTTTCAGTTTGGTGGGCGCCTGGATGCGCTTGTCGGAGTCGTGGGCTTTGACTTCCACCGTCACGCTGTCCAGCTCGCGCAGCTCGGCGACGAACGCCTCACCGTCTTCCTCGGGAATGAACCCGGTAATGTAAAAAACATCCAGGAACTGCCGTTTGAGTACCGAAACATACCGGCGCATCTCAAACGAATCCGAAAGGAATTTCAGCCGGGTGTAAAATCGGTAGAGTTCGTCTTTATGAGCAGCGGCGAGCTCCTTGATCTGGTTTTCCGCCAGGACAAGCTCCTTCTGATTGGCGGCAATCCCGGCCTTGATCTTCTCCACAGCAGCCTCGGGCGTGCCATGGACGAAATCGGGGACGCGCATCCGCTCAAAATAAAGGGAGGAGAAGATGTCGTCCACCTCGGGGGCATAGTCCGCAAGCGTAAAATAGACGCCCCAGACATACCCCTTATCTGTATCGAACGAGGAGAACAGGAACATCTTGCGGTCATAATAGGAAAGCTTCTGATAGCTGTCCTGCGGCAGCCTGCCGAACCGCACCTTGATGTATTTGCAGGAGAACAGCTCATCGAGGTCAACCTCAAGCGCATTGAGGTGGGCGAGATGGGTCAACGCATTTTCCCCCTGCTGAATTTCACCTTTCAGATAGTTGCACCGCTCCTGCAAAAAATCAAGCCGTTCCTTAAAAGAATTGCAGAAATCTTCATAATACTGCGCTTTATGCGGGGTCAGCCGCGCAAACTTTTCGTCCTTGATGCTCTCCGGCATATATTTGGGGTTCAGCCCCGCCTGAACGCCAACGTCGGTAATCCTGTTCAGAATGTCGGTATATGGGTTCTGCTCCGACAGCGGCTGGAACCCATGGATTCCTTCCACCGACTGAATTGCTTTTTCCGGATGGAAATCCCCTCTGTCCAAACAACGTAGAATCACGTCGTCAAGGCTTTTCATATCGCCTACGATCGTAACAAGCGACAGCTTGGCAATGGACATGTTGACCCGTCCTTTCTCCAGCGGCTAATTTTTTGATGTCCGGCCTGCCCGTGCGCCTACAGCCGCCGGCGGTGTGCCGCACACGGTTTTCGCAGCTGCCCCCGCTCCGTTGAGGGGGCAGCCGTCAGGCCCGATAGAGAAGCTGCTGTATTTTCTCCGGGGAACGCTGATACCGCACACCTTCAATAATTCGTACAATGTTTTCCGTCTCCATTCCGCGAAGCAGCATAAACGCCATAAACACTACCTGTGGATCGGTGGAAAACCGCAGCATGCGAAGGTCGAGACGATAGCGCATATTGTCTGTCTCATTTTCGAGGAATCTTGCATCTTCCGGAAGATGCTTCCCGTAAATGGTTCCGGACAGCCCCTTGCGAAACGCCTGCTCATCCCGTGCCTCAATCAGTGCATCCAGTTCCCGGCGGGACAGCTTGCAGCGAAAAGGCAGGATCACCGCCCGTATCTGTTCCGGCTGTGCACCGAAATAGGCCTTCATGCGGTAAATTGTGTTGAGATTCATCGTTTCCGCCCGCATGGTGATCAGCTCGCGAAGCTGGTCACGCGCGGCGCCCGACTCATTTTTCTGCGCCCTCTCGAGCAGGGTGTTGAAATAATAGTTGCGAAGCGCCATTTCATAGGCGGTATAGTCGATGCGCCCGTCCTGATTGTCCAGCCGTTCCTTGCAAGCACGGATCACCGGCCCGTAAGGGGTGTTCTTCAGGAATTCTGCCATCTGTTCCACACTGTCGACATGCGCCATTTCGAAAATGTTGAAGCTGACATAGGGCTGGATAAATGAGGGGAGCGATGTGATATAATCGTCCTCCTCACGGGAAGAAATCAGATCACGAAGACGGGAGAGAATTGTTTCAATCTCCATATCCATGATAATATACTCGTAGACGCTGTCCTTGGCGCGGACATATTTGACCAGCCGGACATACTGGTAAAGAACGTCCTTATGAAGCAGCATCTCAAGCTGGCCGCGGTGGACTTCACTGTCCTGAACGCCCGCCAGCGCGGAGCGGTAGGTCGTTTTTTCCTTGAGATAAGCCGAAATCTCCTGAATGCTCTGTTTGCGCAGCAGCTCGTCATATTGCACAGGAGACAGCATCTGCCCGAACATGGCGCGCGTTTTCGCAATCACCGCGTTCGCATAGTTTGCCATGCCGCTCACCCGCCTATGCAGCGGCCAACGACCTCATGAACCCAGCTGTCGCCCTTTTCCTGAAAGTGCAGCCTCAGCTTTTCCATTTTGGCGTCATATTCACGGCGAAGCTGCTCACGCTGTTCCTCGGTGTCAGTCTGCGCCTGCTGACGGAAGAACTCGATGCGATGGTCCGAACGCTGCCGGTACTGGTCGGACATCTGTTTTTTGTAATCGTTCATGTGCGCAAGCGTATAGCGTTTCTGCTCTTCGGCCTCATGAACGATCTTCTGGCCGGCGTGATCAAACTCGACCAGTTTGCTGATGATTTTCTCCATACTATCATCCCTTTCTGACCGGTCGGTGTTTCGGATAAGAACACCCACCAGGAGTATCATCGAACAAAAAAGGAGCTATTGCCCCGATTTTATCGGTTTACAGTTTATTCTTATTTATCCGCGATTGCAAGGAATTTTAAATAAAACCTTAAAAAATCTTAAAAATCTGTGGCGACCTACCAATTTTAATAAAATATAATCCTGGATTTGTCGTACTTGCACATATTATTAGCAAATTCGATCAGAACTGCGCATGAATTCCTTTTAAGAATAAATTGGCAGTGTTTTTTTGACAAACTTTCCTCCTGATCCTTGATTTTACAGTTCTCTATTGGTATACTGATAGTATTAAAAATATAAAGATCGCCGCCCCGGCGGTCACAGTGAGGGAGGAATTTCCATTATGAAAAAACTACTCGGCGCTGCCAGCCTCCTGCTGACGCTGGTCACGGTTCTTTCCGTACCCGCCTCGGCAGTCGCAATCATTACAGGCGACAGCTTCTCCTCCGCTTCCAAAAGCGGCAACTGGGTCACCGACCGTTACGACCCTGAGGAGTTCGACATTTCAGACGGTAAGCTCTATCTTGCGCTCGGCAAATCGGGCTATTACAAATACCGTCCCGCCGACAGAAAGAGCAAATATTACGCACAGCAGGGTAAAAAGCTCAAGCTGGGCCAGACTTCCAGTACCACCTGGACCGCCGTTGTAAAGCTGGATATTGACGACACCTGGTTTAACTCCAGCAGCAACCGTAAACGTGCCGAATTCCGCATCGATCTGGTCGACGGCGACGGCAATCCGATCAAGGACTCTCCGGCTCTCGCTTTGGTGAAGGGCGGAAGCAGCGCCTCTTATTTCAAGTTCTACAACCCGAAAGCCAACACCGGCTGGGGTATGGGCAACAAATTTATCAACGGGGACGACGAGCAGGAGGACTTTATCGTAGAGGATGGCGAGCACAGCCTGTTCATCAAAGCCACCAACGGCGTGATTTCCTACTATGTGGATGAGAAGAAGCTGGGCAACTGCACGCTTTCCACCACCGACGTCTATCCGTCCTATGCGTCCCTGAGCGCTTACAACTTCGAACGCCCGGACGTGATCTGCTGGGATAACTTCTACCTCTATGACGGCAGCTACGGTATACGCGCCCTTTCCACCGACGCGCAGAACGATAAGGAAGACCGCCTGGAAGAAAAATATGAGAAAAAGCGCGCTAACTGGATCGAAAAGTATACGCAGTACGAATTTGAAGGTAAATGGTATAAGGAAAGTGACTTGCCTGATAAAGCAAATAAAGATAATTTGGAATCTCGTTTGACCAAAGAAATGCCCGACAGCTACTGGGATTATTAATCGTCACGTGAGAACCCGCCCGGCCAAATGGCCGGGCGGGTTTTTATTTGCTTTTTTGTTTAGAGCAGGCCGTTCCCTTTGAGGAATTCTTTCGCTACTGTTTCCACGTCCTGTCCCTCAACATCGATATTATAGTTGAGTTCGGTCATGGCCGCGTCATCGATTTTGCCTGCCAGGCTGTTCAGAACGTCCTCCAGTTCGGGATACTTTTCCAGCGTCTCGTTCCGGATGATCGGCGCCGCGTAATAAGGCGGGAAGAACTTCTGATCGTCCGTCAGCACCTTGAGATTATACTGCTTAATGGGACCGTCGGTTGCGTACGCATCGGTAACATCCATGTCCCCACTTCCGATTGCCTGATACTTCAGCGCGACATTCATCTTTTTGGGGTCCCCTTTGAACTCCAACCCGTAGGTTTCCACAAGGCCGTCGTAACCGTCCTGACGATTGAAGAATTCATGGTCGGCGCCGAACACGAGGTTTTCGGATACCTTGGCGAGGTCGCTAAAGGTTTCTACACCGTATTCCTGATAGACCTGATCGGTTACCGCAAGGGTATAGGTGTTGTTGAAGCCCAACGGTTCCAACCATTTCACGCCAAACTGCTTGTCAAATTCCTCTGACACGATCTGATAAACCTCATCGGGATCGGAAATCACATCCCGTTTCAGCTGGGCCGTCAGCCCCGTTCCGGTATATTCCGGATAGATATCAATATCACCGTTTTTAATCGCTTCAAAGCAGACAAAGGTACCGCCCATATTCAGCTTGCGGTTGACTTTCAGGTCTGTTTTGGCCTCAACAAGCTGTGCCATCATCTCTCCGATAACAATATTCTCACCAAAATCCTTCGATCCAATGGTCACGGATTTTCCCCCCGAGCAGCCTGCAAGCAGGCTGACCGAAGCCAGGGACAGGGCCAGAATCAGCCCGGTTATTCTTTTTGTGTGTTTCATTAGTTACCTCCTTTTACTTTGTCGATTTTTTCACCAAACGCTGCTCCATTTTGGTCATTCCATAATCAAACAGCAACGCCATTAAGACTACAGGCACGGCGCCTGTGATAATCCTTTCAAAATTTCGTGTCTGAATGCCGCGGTAAATCGGGTAGCCAAGCCCGCCCGCACCAATCAGAACACCCATGACCGCAATGGAAAGCGAATTAACTACCGCGATTTTGATCCCCGAAAATATAAGCGGGAACGCAAGCGGCAGTTCCACCTTAAACAGCCGCTGCATTTTGGACATGCCCATGCCGCGGGCCGCGTCCTTAAGATAGGCCGGCACAGAGGATAGCCCTGTATGGGTGTTTCGGACGATCGGCAGCAGCGCGTAAAGCGTCAGCCCCACGATCAGCGTCGTATTGCCAAGCCCGAACACAATCATCAGCATCGCCAGCAGCGCAAGCGAGGGGATGGTCTGAATGGTTTCCGCCACCCAGAGGATAACGGAATCCAAATAGCGCAGCCAGTAGGCTGCCACGCCAAGCCCGACCCCCAGTACCGCGGATATCACCGTAGCGATTGCTACAATCAGCATATGCTCAACAATTAATGGCATCAGTGTACTCATGCGTGTCCCCCCTTTAAGCCACGCGGCGTGATCGCTCTCTGCAAAAGCCCCATTGCGCCGCTGATGATAAACGCAAGAATTGCGGAGGGGATTGCGCCCGCCAGAATATACCCGGTGTTATAGGTGGAAAGGCCGGTCCAGATGAGGTCGCCCAGACCGCCCGCGCCGATCAGACCCGCGAGGGTGGCCCAGCTTACGATGTAAACGGCAGAAATCCGGATGCCGCTGACAATCGACGGCATCGACAGCGGAAGTTCCACCTGGAAAAGAACCTGCAGGTTGGTCATGCCGATTCCGCGGGCCGCTTCAATATAGCCGTCCTCCACGCCAATGATTCCGGTATAGGTATTGCGCAGGATTGGCAGGATCGCATAGAGGGAAAGCACCACCAGCGCAGGCAGTTCCCCGATTCCGAACAGCAAAAGCGCAAACCCCAGCATGACAAGGCCGGGAATGGTCTGAATGGTACCCGCAAATGCAAGCACCGGAGCGGCAAGGCGTTTATGCCGTGTCAGGAAGATGCCCAGCGGTATTGAAACCACCACGCCGATCCCAACGGAAACCGCGACCAGCATGATATGCCGCAGCAGGCTGTCCACCAGGCTGTCGTAGTTTTGGGTGATAAACTGCATCATACTCATGACGGCAGTTCCCCCCAAAGCGCTTCTCCCATCGCCTTTGCCATGCTGGTTCGGGTAATCAATCCGGCAACGGTGTTGTCGTCGTTGAGCACCACGAGATAATTAAAAGAAGAAGCTAGCAACTGATCAAACGCATCGTGCGCGTCGTCCTTGCGATGAATTGTTGTGACATCGTTCGATGTCAGTTCGCCGATTTCGCGCCCGGCCTTACCCTGCGTTTTAATGGTTTCAATCGAAACTGTTCCCGCGTAGGTGTCATCCTCATTCAATACAATACACGAGTTGACGTCGCGGCGCATCATCATGTCGATGCACTCCAGCGTGTGGCTGGTTTTGGGGACCTTCAGCACCTTCGTGCGCATGAATTCCTCCGCCAGCATCTTCACCGGCGTGCCGCCGCTGCTGTCCATATGCCTTCCCATAAAGCTCTTGATCATCGGGTCGGCGGGATTGCGGAGCATCTCCTCCGGGGAGGCCATTTGAACCACTTTGCCCTGATTCATGAACACAATGGTGTCCGCCATGCGCAGCGCCTCCTCCATGTCATGCGTAACAAAGACAATCGTCTTTTTCAGTTTTTTCTGAATCCGCTTGACCTCCTCCTGAAGCGAGTCGCGGGTGATCGGGTCAAGCGCGCCGAACGGCTCATCCATCAGCACAATCGGCGGGGAAGCGGCAAGCGCGCGCAGAACACCGATTCTTTGCTGCTGGCCCCCTGAGAGCTCCGAGGGGTATTTGTGCGCGTTGGCTTCATAGGGCATATCGACCAGCGCGAGCAGGTCCCGCACCGTCTGCTGCCATTTCTCCTTGGGATATTTCAGCAGCTTGGGCACCACCGCGATATTCTGCTCCACAGTCATGTTGGGGAACAGGCCAATCTGCTGGATGACATAACCGATGGTGCGCCGTAATTCCACAGGATTCTGCGCCGCGATATTTTTGCCGTCTATTTCGATTTCACCTTTGTCCGGTTCGATGAGCCGGTTGATCGTTTTTAAAGTCGTTGTCTTTCCGCATCCGCTTGGTCCGATCAGGACAACAAATTCTCCGTCTTTAATGGTAAAGTTCAGATTATCAAGAATCACGTTGCGGCCATAGCTTTTCGTAATATTTTTGAATTGTATCATCAAATTCTCCTTTCTCAGAATGTATAAAGTATCACACAAACGGGCAAAATAACAACTCAATTATATCATTCAAGTTGTCAGTTGTCAAATATTCGTGAAAATACGACAAAAAAACCATCCGCCGATTGTTCAAAGCGGATGGTTTTTTTCATTTATTTTTCTGGTTACCCGATGAATTCACTGACAGCGGAAACACTTTTCAGATCTCCTACAAAGACCAGGATATCGCCCGCAAACAAGGCGGCGTACGGCCCCGGCGACAGGATGATCCTTTCGCCGCGCCGGATGGCGATAACCGTCGCGGCGGTCTGCTGCCAAAACTTGAGTTCGCCCAGCGTCTGCCCGATCAAAGGGGAATCGTCTGGAATCTTTGCTTCATAGTTGTGGAACGGGTTGGTCTGCATGAATTTTTCATTGATGCGGACAATCGAGCCGGCAACCTCACTGATTTCGCGGCTGATCTCCTGCTGGCGCTCCAGCAGTTCCCCGAGGCTCTTCTGGCGCGCACGGATATCATTCTGCTCGCCGAACTTCTCCACATAGGCACGCGCCTTGTCCGCCGAGAGGACCACCGCGCCGCTGTTCTGCCGAACCTCGACGACCTCCATGTCCTCCAGCAGCTTCATCGACCGGCGGATAGTTTCGGGGGAGACCCCATATTCCGAAGCCATGACCGACCGGCCGTACACCTTTGTATTTTCCTGAAGATCCCCGCGCGCGATGCGCAGAGCAATATCCAGCGCGATCTGGGAATAAACCGGCGGCACAATCGGATTAGCCAACAAACACAACTCCAAACGTTACATTCTTCCGACGGTTCCCAAGCTGTCGGATTGCTGAGTATCAGCGGTTTTTCATCTGCTCGCGCATACGCATCGCGTGGTCGAGGATGCGTTTGCGGATACGGATGGTCTTGGGGGTAACCTCCAGCAGTTCGTCGTCGCCGATAAATTCCAGCGACTCCTCAAGCGAGAAGCGGCGGGGCGGAATCAGGCGCAGCGCGTCATCCGAACCGGACGCGCGGGTATTGGTGAGCTGCTTGCGCTTGCAGACATTGACGGCGATATCTTCATTTTTCGGGGACATGCCCACAACCTGTCCGGCATAGACCGGCTCGCCCGCGCCGAGGAACAGCGTTCCGCGTTCCTGAGCGTTATAAAGCCCGTAAGTAATGGTCTCCCCGGTTTCAAACGCGATGAGGGAACCGTTGGTGCGGCGCTCAATATCGCCTTTGTAGGGCAGGTAATCATGGAACAGGGTGTTCATGATGCCTTCACCCTTAGTATCGGTTAAAAAGTCACTTTTATATCCGAACAGCCCGCGTTCGGGAACAATAAATACCATTTTCATGCGGCTGCCGACAGGAGTCATGCTCTGCAGCTCGCCCTTGCGCACGCCCATTTTCTCCATGACGGAACCGGAGCATTCAGCCGGAACGTCCACAGTCAGCTCCTCAAACGGTTCGCAAAGCTGGCCGTCGATGGTTTTATAGAGCACTTTCGGGGTGCTCACCTGGAATTCGAAGCCCTCGCGGCGCATGTTTTCAATCAGGATGGAGAGGTGCATCTCGCCGCGCCCGCAGACACGGAAGGAGTCGGCGGTTTCACCGTCGGAAACCCGCAGCGAAACATCGCGCAGCAGTTCGCGGTTCAGGCGGTCGCGGATCTGGCGGGTGGTGACAAATTTGCCCTCGCGCCCGGCAAACGGGCTGTTATTAACCGAGAAGGTCATTTCAACAGTCGGTTCGGAAATTTTCACAAACGGTATCGGCTGGTGGGTCCCTGCGGCACAGACCGTGTTTCCGATATTGATGTCCTCGATTCCCGAGAACATGACAATATCGCCCACCGTCGCGGACTGCACCTGTGTGCGGCCGACGCCGGTAAACTGGTAAATCGCGGTGATTTTCCCGGATTTGGAAAGCTCGTGGTCGTGATAGTCGCAGATGGAAACCGGCTCGTTGACTTTCAGCGTGCCGCGTTCAATCCGGCCGACCGCAATGCGCCCGACATAGTCGTTATAGTCAATGGAGGAGACCAGCACAGCGGTGGCATCGTCCGGGTCGCCTTCAGGCGGTGTAATATAATTGACAATCGTATCCATCAGCGGTTTGAGGTCTGTTCCCGCAACCTCCGGGGAATAGGAGGCGGTGCCCGCTCTGCCGGAGCAGAACACCATCGGGCTGTCAAGCTGTTCGTCGGAGGCGCCCAGATCCATCAGCAGCTCCAGCACCTCGTCCACGACCTCATAGACGCGGGCGTCGGGACGGTCGATTTTATTGATGACGATAATGACCCCAAGGTCAAGGTCAAGCGCCTTGCTCAGCACAAAGCGGGTCTGGGGCATCGGACCCTCCGCCGCGTCGACAAGCAGCAGCACGCCGTCCACCATCTTCAGCACACGTTCCACTTCGCCGCCGAAGTCCGCGTGTCCCGGGGTGTCGACAATATTGATCTTAATACCGTTATATTCGGCGGATGCATTCTTTGCAAGAATGGTGATGCCGCGCTCGCGTTCGATGTCATTGGAATCCATGACACGCTCCTGCACCGCCTGATTTTCGCGGAAGGTTCCGCTCTGCTTGAGCATGCCGTCCACAAGGGTAGTCTTGCCGTGGTCAACATGGGCGATAATTGCTACGTTTCTAAGGTCGTCGCGTTTGATCTTCATATGGTAATCTTCCAATCTGCCGCGTTTACGGCTAAAAGTTTCTCTATTCACACTAGAATATAATACCCATTCACCGTTATCCTGTCAATAAAGATTCCTCGTTTTTGTTTAGTTTCCCTAAAGACTTCCCTAAAAACATGAAAAATCCACTGGCAAATGCAGGACGGCGACAAAAAAGCCGCCCGTAAGCGGCTTTTTTTATCGGTTTTTACGCTTTATTCGTCACGCCCGCAGCATTTCTTATATTTCTTGCCGCTTCCGCAGGGGCAGGGGTCATTGCGCCCCACTTTTGTAATGCTGCGCTTGGCAGGCCTCTGCTCCAGGCTGCCGTCACTGCCGCCCGCTTCCTGCGTGGGCTTGGCGACCTGCTCGCGCTTTGGTTCCTCATTGGTGCGCAGCTGGATGGTGAACATCAGCTTCACGGTATCCTCACGGATGGATTCAATCATCGCGTCGAACATGTCGAAGCCCTCGATACGGTATTCCACCACAGGGTCCTTCTGCGCGTAGCTGCGCAGATACATGCCGCGCTTGAGTTCCTCCATGTCGTCTATATGCTGCATCCACTTGGTATCCACAATCCGCAGCAGCACCACGCGCTCGATTTCACGCATGATGGGAGGGGTGAACTGTTTTTCACGCATGGCGTAGAGCTTCATGGCGCGCTCATTGAGCATATCCTTGATTTCCTGGTCGGTGATTTCGCCGAGCCGCTGGGTATCATAGCGCAGGTCATCGGAGGTGGTGAGCCAGCCGAGGAAGTAATCGCGCAGGCCCTCGAGGTTCCAGTTGTCATGCACTTCCTTGTCAACCAGATAGCGGTCAACCGTGCTGTCAATGGTTTCCTTGACCATGCCCTTGATCACTTCGCTGATATCCTCGCCGTCAAGTACCTTGGAGCGCTGGGAATAGATGATTTCGCGCTGGCGGTTCATAACGTCATCGAACTGGAGCACGTTTTTGCGGATGCCGAAGTTGCGGGCCTCCACCTTCATCTGGGCGCTCTGGATGGAGTTCGTGAGGATCTTCGCCTCGATGGGCATATCATCCTCCGCACCGATGGCGTTCATCATATTCTGGATGCGCTCGCCGCCGAACAGCCTCATGAGGTCATCCTCCAGCGACATGAAAAAGCGGGTTTCGCCCGGGTCGCCCTGACGGCCGGCGCGTCCGCGAAGCTGGTTGTCGATACGGCGGGATTCATGCCGCTCGGTACCAATGATGAACAGGCCGCCTGCCTCGCGGACTTTTTCGGCCTCGGTATCGGATTCTTTCTTATAGCGCTGCATCAGCTCGGTATAAAGCTGGCGCGCGTCATTGATGACCTGATTATCGGTATCGGCAAATCCGGTGGCCTCCGCGATGATTTCGTCCTCATAGCCGGCTTTGCGCAGGTCAGCCTTGGCAAGATACTCCGCGTTACCGCCGAGCACGATATCGGTGCCGCGTCCGGCCATGTTGGTCGCGATGGTGACGGCGCTGTATTTGCCCGCCTGCGCGACAATCTCCGCTTCCTTCTCATGATACTTCGCGTTGAGCACCTCATGTTTGATGCCGTGCCGGGAAAGCATCTTGGAAAGCAGCTCGGATTTCTCAATCGAAATAGTGCCGACTAGTACCGGCTGCCCTTTTTTATGGCATTCAATAATATTGTTGATGACCGCGTCAAATTTGGCTGCCTCGATCTTATAAACCACATCCGGATGGTCATTTCTGGCGATTGGTTTGTTGGTGGGGATTTCGACCACGTCAAGCTTATAAATTTCCATAAACTCGTCCGCTTCGGTCTGAGCGGTACCCGTCATACCGGCGAGTTTATCGTACATGCGGAAGAAGTTCTGGAAAGTAATGGTGGCGAGGGTTTTGCTCTCGCGCTCCACCTTGACGCCCTCTTTCGCCTCGATGGCCTGATGCAGGCCTTCGTTATAGCGGCGGCCGAGCATAAGGCGCCCGGTGAATTCATCGACAATGATAACCTCGCCGTCTTTCACCACATAGTCCACATCGCGCTGCATGATTCCATGTGCGCGGATCGCCTGATTGACGTGATGCTGAATGGTCATATTATCGCCGTCGGTGAGGCAGTCCAGCCCGAAGAACTGTTCCGCCTTTTCCACGCCGGTTTTGGTGAGGGTTACGGTTTTGGCCTTTTCGTCAACGATGTAATCGCCGTCCACGTCGTCGTTTTCGACTTTGTTGTCTTTTTCAGTCACGCGGAAGCATTTCAGGCCTTTGGCAAGCTGGTTTGCCTTTTCATACAGGTCGGTAGATTTATCGCCCTGCCCGGAGATAATCAGCGGAGTTCTTGCCTCATCGATGAGGATGGAGTCCACTTCGTCGACGATGGCATAATTGTGCCCGCGCTGCACCTTGTCCGCCTTATAGATGACCATATTGTCGCGCAGGTAATCAAATCCGTATTCATTGTTGGTTCCGTAGGTAATATCGCAGTTATAGGCCGCGCGGCGCTGGGTGTTGTCCAGCCCATGGACAATCAGCCCCACGGAAAGTCCCATGAAGCGGTATACTTTTCCCATCCACTCGGAGTCGCGCTTTGCCAGATAGTCGTTCACGGTGACAATGTGGACACCTTTTCCTGTCAGCGCGTTCAGATAGGCGGGCAGAGTCGCCACCAGCGTTTTACCTTCGCCGGTACGCATCTCGGAGATACGACCCTGATGCAGCACGATGCCGCCGATGATCTGCACCGGGAAGTGGCGCATCCCAAGCACACGGTCAGCCGCCTCGCGGCAGGCTGCAAAAGCGTCCGGCAGAATATCATCGAGTGTTTCCCCGGCGGCAAGACGCTCTTTCAGAGCGGGTGTGCAGGCCTTCAGCTCCTGATCGGTCATCGCCCGGTATTTTTCTTCAAGTTCCAGCACTTTCTTCTGAATGGGGTAAACGCGTTTCAGCTCCCGTTCGGAATAGGTCCCGAAGATTTTTTGAATCAATCCCATTTTGTCACCTCATAAAACTCGTTCTGCAATTATGCCGGACAGAACGTACTCTCATCTGAAAATGAACACATTATAACTTATATAGTTTACAATGTGCCTGTGTCAATGTCAATCCTTATTTTGTGAAGTTTTCGCGGCATCGGCCGGCCTCTACTATTATATACAGAAAACATCTGATAACTATGGCGAATTTGTTGTCTAAAGATTAACAAATCGGAAACAAGCCCCTTGATAATTCAGATTCGACCTAATATAATAAAGATTGACCTTGCCGTCAAAAAACCGAAAGGAGTACCGATATGAATTATTCCCATGAAGTGGAGAGAATGTGTGTCCTCTCCAAAGGGCCCAAGCACGGCCCGGCTCCTATTCCCGAAGAGGGACAGTGGGTGAAAGCCTACGAAATCAAAGATATCTCCGGCCTGACACATGGCGTGGGCTGGTGCGCTCCCCAGCAGGGTACCTGTAAGCTGACCCTGAACGTGAAGAACGGTATCATTGAGGAAGCGCTGGTAGAAACCATCGGCTGTTCCGGAATGACCCATTCCGCCGCCATGGCAGGCGAAATCCTGCCCGGCAAAACCATCCTGGAGGCGCTCAACACCGACCTCGTCTGCGACGCTATCAACGTCGCTATGCGCGAGCTGTTCCTCCAGATTGTCTACGGACGCACCCAGACCGCGTTCTCCGAGGGCGGCCTGCCCATCGGCGCGGGGCTCGAGGACCTCGGAAAAGGCCTGCGCTCGCAGGTCGGCACCATCTTCTCCACCAAGGCAAAGGGCGTTCGCTACCTGGAACTGACCGAAGGCTACATCCTCTCCGTCGCGGTAGACAATAACGGAGAAACAATCGGCTATAAATTCCTGCGCGTAGGGAAAATGCTTGAGGACATCCGCCACGGCGTGGACCCCGCGGCTGCCTACGAAAAGAACATCGGCACCTACGGCCGCTACGCCGACGCGCCGAAGTACATCGACCCGCGTGAAGAATAAGAGGAGAAGGAGGTAACAACATGGTTAAGTTTGAAGGACAGGAAAGAAGAATGCCCAAAATTGAAGCCTGTATGAAGGAATACGGCATTGCTTCTCTCGAAGACGCAAAAGATATCTGTGCTGCAAAGGGCATTGATGTCGAAAAAATCGTAAAGGGCGTTCAGATGATCGCTTTTGAAAACGCTGTTTGGGCTTACACCCTCGGCTGCGCTGTCGCAATCAAAAAATCCTGTAAGAAGGCCGCCGACGCTTCCGAAGCAATCGGTATCGGCCTGCAGGCGTTCTGCATCCCCGGCTCTGTCGCCGAGCAGCGCAACGTCGGCATCGGCCACGGCAACCTCGGCGCCATGCTGCTGAGAGATGAAACCAAATGCTTCTGCTTCCTCGCCGGACATGAGTCCTTCGCGGCCGCGGAAGGCGCCATCGGTATTGCGAGAAACGCAAACAAAGCCCGCAAGGAGCCGCTGCGCATCATCCTCAACGGGCTGGGCAAGGATGCCGCCTTTATCATCTCCAGAATCAACGGCTTTACCTATGTAAATACCGATTATGATTTTGCCACCGGCGAACTCAAGGTTCTGGGCGAAACCGCCTATTCCGACGGTGAGCGTGCCAAGGTAAAATGCTACGGTGCCAACGACGTCCTTGAAGGCGTTGCCATCATGAAACACGAGAAAGTGGACGTTTCCATCACCGGCAACTCCACCAACCCGACCCGCTTCCAGCATCTGGTTGCCGGCACTTACAAGAAGTGGTCGTATGAAAACGACGTCAAATATTTCTCCGTTGCCTCCGGCGGCGGCACCGGCCGTACCCTGCATCCGGACAACGTGGCTGCGGGTCCCGCTTCCTATGGTCTGACCGACTCGATGGGCAGAATGCACGGTGACGCTCAGTTCGCCGGCTCGTCCTCCGTCCCGGCGCATGTGGAAATGATGGGCCTCATCGGCATGGGCAACAACCCGATGGTCGGCGCTACCGTCGCCTGCGCGGTTGCTGTGGAAGAAGCGCTCAAATAAGTTTGGTACTCATTTCGTTTTTCGGGGGCTGTCTCTTGCGGGACGGTCCCCGTTCATTTTGTGCTGTTGATTGCATATGATATTTACAAATTTTCGCTTTCATTTTCGTGCGAAAAGCGGTATAATACTAACGAACCGGGAAAATTCCTTTTTTTTACAGATGCTTTCTGATCTATTTTACAGTAAAATAGAAATGAGCATCATTTCCAATAGCCGTGCATAGATCGGCTCCAGCTCTTCCACCGGCAGAGGATTGGTCCCTCGGCCGATTTCAATGGTAAACGCCGGCCGGCACAGGCAATCGATGAACCAGTCCTTAAAGCCGCCGTGCGAAGCGATTTCATCCGGCGACGCCAGCTTATAGCCCGATGCGGACGCGAGAACCTGTGCCATCAGCTGCGAGCGGGCAGGCGTATGGCTGCCGTAGCGGTAATAAATTTCACCCCCCTGTGAATGGAATGCATACGCCTGCCGCAGCTCGAACGCCGTACAGAAATTGCAAAGCGCGCGCGTTTCCGGCTCACTGCACGGCACTGAACCGCCGTAACGCGTGGGGCCGGGCGCTGTGTAGCCCGCTTCGCGCTCCAGCTGCTTGAGTCTTTCGAAGCCTGCGTTGAAGTTGTGGTTGAGGTCGATGCCCCTGGCATTCGCCTGCCAGTGCAGGGTGTCGCCGCCGCTTGCTTTTTCAACAAAGTCCGCAAGATGGCGCGCGGACGCCGCCCCGTTCACCGAAATTTCCACCCCGTCCGGGTTCAGGCAGGGCACAACAATGACAGAACGGTTTTCCAGTGTGCGGCCGATGTCAATATCCGCCAAAGGCGCGCCGCTTTCGATTGCGCACAAAAGATCTTCCATAAAGCGGAACAGCAGAAGTGTGGTCAGCCATTCCATTCCATGCACGCCCCCCACGTAAAGCGTGCCCCTATAAAGGTCGCCGATTCCCAGCGCATAGATGCTTCGTCCCAGCACCGACTTCCCAATCGGGAAGGTGCGAAGCCCCGGGAACCTGTTTCCCAGTTCGCACACCGCGCGGTGCATATTTTCATAGCATGGCGGCTCTTTGTAAAACCCGTCAAACATTCGCTTCACCTCTACGCCAGTTTATGTAGGGGAAAGCTTGGATTATACGCGATTTCCCTACCGTCCGGGGACGCGGCGGGATGAATCGGCAAGGAGGTTTTTCCAATGCGGCATTATGAAAAAAAACTGGAATCCACCCAGCTGTATCAGGGTAAAATACTCAATCTCCGACGCGATAAGGTTGAGCTTGAAGACGGGCGGACCGCTTTCCGCGAGGTTGTGGAGCACAACGGGGGTGTTGCGGTGCTTGCCGTGGACAGCGAGGAGAACATCCTGTTTGTCTCCCAATTCCGCTATCCGTTTGGGGAAGTACTTCTGGAGCTTCCGGCCGGAAAACTCGAACAAGGGGAGGATCCGGCGCAGTGCGGCCGGCGCGAACTGCTGGAGGAATGCGGCTGCGAAGCAAACATTTTTGAGCCGCTGGCGATACTTTATCCCACCTGTGCCTACGACAATGAAATCATTCATGTTTTTTATGCCGCCGGGCTGACCGAAGGTGCTCAGCATCTTGATCCCGGCGAATTTTTAACCGTTCAGAAAATTCCGGTTGCCGAGGCTGTGGAACTGGTGCTTGCGGGCAAAATCCCCGACGCAAAGACTCAGCTTGGAATCCTCAAATACAAAACCCTGCGCGACGCGGGTCGGATCAGCCCGTGAACGCTTTGCGATTTTTTCATAAGAAAGGAACCTTAACGATATGGACAAACCCTCTTTAATTGCTTATTTCAACCAGTTGGCCGACCGCTGGGACGCCGAATTTCCCGCAGATTCCGGAAAGCTCCGCTGTTTTGCTGAGCTTTGTGATCTAAAAGAGGGCGCCCGTATTCTGGATGTGGCAAGCGGGACCGGAAGTTTCGAACCTTTTTTGTTGGAAAAAAACCCGTCCCGTATTCTGGCCGTCGATTTTTCGCCGGAAATGATACGTACCGCAAAGGAAAAATGCTCCGACCCGCGCGTGGAATTCCGCTGCGCGGATATTATGGAGATTACCGGAGAGGAGTTCGACTGCGCCATCATCTGCGGCGCATTTCCGCTGTTTGAAAATCGTGGCAGCATCATCCGCCAGCTGCACAATCTGCTTGCGCCGGGCGGGCGTGCCATCATCTGCCATCCGCAGGGCAGAAGCGCCGTCAATTCCAACCACGATGCAAATGCGATCCAGCTCACAATGCCGCTGCCGGCCGCGAAAACACTGACCATCTCCCTGAATCCTTATTTCGATGTGGATACATTAGTGGATTCATCCGAGCTTTATGTGGTATCGGGTACGCGGATTCCGATTAAAATGGAAAATAATTCCTGACTAAGATTGTGTTATTCGCAGCTGAACTGCACAAACTAACTCCGAAATAAAGCATTTTTATTTCATCGACAATCTTAGCTTTCCAGTATACAGTGAAAGGAAGAATCCTATGAAAGCGTTTATGACCTTGGTTTTGACGCTCGCTATTGTAACCGGTATGATTGGTTGCACCAACACCGGCAACACCGGGGCGTCCAGCGCTCCCACTACCTCCGTAGCAGCTTCTCCCGCGGCCTCCCCGGCAGCATCTCCGGCAGCTTCGTCGGAGCCGAAGCCGGTGTCCGAACTGGAAGAAGAACTAGAGGATACCGCATCAGATGTTGAAAGCGCCGTAAAGCCGACTATGAGCACCGATTTTAACAAAATCGGTGCTCATAGCGCAAGTCAGGTAAAATGGGGGCCGGGCGTCCAGCGGGACCCCGATACCAATCGCACTGCGGATGCCGAAGGGTTGCAGGATACTTATGGGAAATACGGCGTATATTTTATCGCTCCGAAAGACTGCGGTAAATTTTACCTCACTTTTGACGAAGGCTATGAAAACGGCTACACGCCGCAGATTCTGGACACTCTGAAAGAAAAAGGCGCAAGCGCTGTTTTTTTTGTCACACTGCCGTTTGTAAAGTCGGAGCCGGAACTCGTACAGCGGATGATTGATGAAGGACATATCGTGGGCAACCACACAAACCATCATTGGAACCCCACCCAGAAAACCCTTGCGGAAGCGAAATCCGATATCAGCGACCTGCATGATTATATGCTGGAACACTTCGACTATGAGATGCATCTTTACCGTCCGCCCGAAGGCGCGTTCAGTGAACAGACGCTTGCCATGGTACAGCAGATGGGCTATACCACCGTGCTCTGGAGTTTCGCCTATTCCGACTGGGACCCCAACAACCAGGTCGGCGAGGAGGAAGCGCTTGCCCGGACCACCAAGTACATTCACGAAGGCGCTATCTATCTGCTTCATGCCGTAAGCCGCGACAATGCGACAATCCTCGGGCAACTGATCGATAAAATACGCGATCAGGGATTGGAAATTTCAAAATTTGATCTGCCTTATGTTCCCGCAAAATAGTAAAAACCCTGTCCGGTTTTCCGGACAGGGTTTCTATTTTTTTATTTTTTGATGCGGGAAATATATTTTGTGGTGTAAACCGTATATTTGTCCAGATAGTTTTCTGTCTGCCCCTTATGCAGCTTGTGCACATAGTCATGGCGGTCGATCACATTCTGATCGCTGTCATAGGTCAGCACCGAAACGCCCACGTTGGAGCAGTGGTCGGCGATCCGTTCCAGATCGGACAGGGTTTCGACAAACGGGAACGCGGCGTCCACGGTGCACTTACCTTTGCGGAGACGCTCGATATGCCGGTCTTTGAGGGTCTGCTCCATGACATCGATGACTTCCTCCAGCGGCTCAATATTGCCCGCCGCCGTGAAGTTGCGGGTTTTAAAAGCGTCAATCGCAAGGTCCATAATTTCGATGACTGCCTCACTGATCGCGCCAAGCTGTTCCGCAGCCTTTTTGGAGAATTCCGATTTGCTCTTCTTCAGCTTCTGTGCGCTTTCCGCAACATTGAGCGCATGGTCGGACATGCGCTCAAATTCTCCGCAGGTCCGCAGCAATTCCGAAACCGAACGGTTATCGCTTTCGGAAAGCTCCAGGTGGGACAGCTTAAGCAGGTAGGTTTCCACGCTGTCCTCCAGCCTGTCCACCAGATCTTCGTTTTCGTTGATGCGCTCAAATTCCTTTTCGTCGTAATTTCTCATCAGGCTAACCGCGCTGATAAAATTTTTCCGCGCCAGTTCTCCCATCCGTACCACCGCCTCGCGGGTATGCTCGACGGCAAGGCCGGGGGAAACCAGGAGGCGGTCATCCAAAGTAAAGGGCGCCATTCCTTCCGTTTCCGATCCATGGGAGCGGTCCTTCACAATGGTACAGGCAATTTTTTCGAGCACGCCGGCCAAAGGGATGAACATCAATGTGACAACCACATTGAACACCGTGTGGAAATTTGCAATGCCGCCTTTGTCAATCGGCAGATTCCAGAACGGCAGGGGATACATGGCCTGAATAGAGTACCCCGCGATGAAAAATACGATCGTCCCGATCACATTAAACGTCACATGGACGCAGGCAGAGCGCTTTGCGTTTTTGGAGGCGCCGATCGATGCGAGAACCGGCGTGATGCAGGTTCCGATATTCTGGCCCATAATGATCGGAAAGGCCATGGCAAATGTGATCTGTCCGGTCGTTGTGAGCGCCTGCAGAATGCCCACAGATGCGGAAGAAGACTGAATGACCGCAGTGACTACCGCGCCCACCAGAACACCAAGCAGCGGAATATCACCGAACGCGGTGAATGCCGCGCTGAAAGACGGAGAAGCCGCCAGCGGCTTTACGGCCGCTTCCATCGTGAACATACCGGTGAACAGGATGCCGAAGCCAAGCAGAATCTGCCCCACATCATGCCGGCGGTCCGTTTTGGACGACAGGAACAGCAAAACACCGACAATCAGCGCCAGCGGGGCGATCGTTGCCGGTTTGAGAAATGCCATAAAAAATCCGGTTGACTCGGAGCCGCTCAGCCTCAGGATATGGGCGGTTACAGTGGTTCCGATATTGGCGCCCATAATGACGCCGATGGCGTTGCGCAGCTTTAGCATATTGGCATTCACAAGCCCTACTACAATAACGGTTGTAGCTGAAGAAGACTGGATAGCGGCTGTCACAAGCGCACCAAGCAGTACTCCTTTCAGCACGGTATCCGTCAGCTTTTCCAACGTTTGTTCAAGCCTTCCGCCCGAAGCGCGTTCCAGTCCAGTCCCGAGCAGCGCCATACCGTAAAGAAACAGCGCAAGCCCGCCGAACATACTGATTACCCCAAATACACTCACTTACAACACCACTCGTAATCAAATTTTTTCACATTCTTGACATGTCTTTTACATTCACAGGTTTTATTATACTTTACGAGGGGTTCTTTGTATAGTATGTCCCGCAGGATTTGGTGAAATTAGACGGTTTTCAACAACAAAACAGGCAGCCGGATGGTTTTTCCGACTGCCTGTCCTTTCTATGCCTGGCTGAAAATTACAGGGATTCTTCCTGATTTTCGGATTCCGGAACAACTTGGGAATCATTTTCCTCATCATTTTCCGGCTTTTCCTCAGAGTCGTCCTCCGTTTCCTCCCTCGGGGCACGGGCCAACGTAACTACGCGGCTTCCCTCGCCGATACGCATGACGCGCACGCCACCGCCGTAACGGGACTGGACGGTGATTTCAACGGCCTGAATCCGGATAATGACGCCGTCATCGGAAATCATGATAATGTCGTCATCCTCATTGACCATCTTGACTCCCGCAACCGGTCCGTTTTTATCGGTGTAATAGTTGCGGATACCCTTGCCCCCGCGGCTCTGAATGCGGTACTGGTCCAACTCACTGCGGCGGCCCAGGCCGCTTTCGGAGACAGTCAGCACCGTCGCGCCCGGACGTACGCGGGCCATATCGACGACCTCGTCGCCCTCGTCCAGCGTGATTGCCTTTACGCCGCGCGCCGTACGGGAGAGCGGGCGCGCATCCTGCTCAGAAAACCGGATGGCCATACCGTTTTTGGTGGCAACGATCAGCTCGCTGCCGCCGTCCGTCTGACGCACCCACGCAAGCTCGTCATCCTCGTCCAGCCCGATGGCGATCAGCCCCATCCGGCGGACATTACGGTAAGCGGTCAGTTCGGTGCGCTTAATGATACCCTTGCGGGTTACCATAACCAGATAATGCTCGTCGTCATAAGAGGAGACCTTGATCATGGAAGAGACCTTTTCGTCCGGGTCCATCTGGAGCAAATTCACAATATTGGTGCCGCGCGATGTACGGGAGCCCTCCGCGATTTCATAGCTCTTGAGCCTGAAACAACGCCCTTTCGTCGTGAAGAACATAATATAGTCGTGGGTGGAGCAGATGAACAGTTCCTCCACAAAATCCTCCTCACGCTGAGTCATGCCCGCAACGCCGCGGCCGCCGCGCCGCTGCGCTTTATAGACATCCAGAGGCTGGCGCTTGATGTAGCCGAAATGGGTCAGCGTGATGACACAGTCCTGCACAGGAATGAGGTCCTCGATGTCGACTTCGCCGCTTACGGAGACGATTTCCGTGCGCCGCTCGTCGGAGAATTTGGCTTTAATCTCTTTCAGTTCGTTTTTTACGATCGCCATAACCTTGCTGTAATCGCCGAGGATTTCCTCGTATTCCGCCACCTTCTTGAGGATTTCGGCCAGTTCCTCTTCAATCTTGATGCGCTCGAGACCGGAGAGCTGTCCCAGACGCATTGCCACGATGGCGGACGCCTGCAGCTCGGTGACACCAAAGCGGGCGATCAGGTTTACCTTCGCGTCCGGCTGGTCTTTGGATTTACGGATGATTGAAATCACTTCGTCAGTGTTATCACAGACGAGCTTGAGCCCTTCCAGGATATGTTCCCGTTCCTTCACCTTGCGCAGATCATATTTTGTCCTGCGGGTGATGATCTCCCCCTGGAAATCAACATAGTGAACCAGCATTTCTTTAAGCCCCATAACCTTGGGCACACCATTCACCAGCGCGAGCATGATGACGCCGACGGTGTCCTGCAGCTGGCTGAAGGAATAAAGCTGATTCAGAACAATCTGCGCGTTCGCGTCGCGTTTGAGCTCAATGACAATACGCATGCCGTCGCGGTCGGATTCGTCGCGCAGATCGGATATCTGTTCAATTCGCTTTTCCTTAACGAGATCGGCAATATTTTCAATCAGACGCGCCTTGTTGACCATATAGGGGATCTCGGTGACGATAATGCGCTGGCGGCCATTGGGCTGCTCCTCAATTTCCGATCTGGCACGCAGAGTCAGGCGTGCGCGTCCGGTCGCATAGGCGGCGCGGATTCCGCTGCGGCCCATAATGACGCCGCCGGTGGGGAAATCCGGCCCCTTAATAAACTGCATCAGATCTTCAAGGGTGGCGTCGGGGTTATCGATGAGCAGATCCACCGCGTCGATGACTTCTCCCAGATTGTGGGGCGGAATATTGGTGGCCATGCCGACCGCAATGCCTGTAGAGCCGTTGACCAGCAGATTGGGGTAGCGGCAGGGCAGGACGACCGGTTCCTGGAGGCGGTCGTCGTAGTTGGGCATGAAATCGACCGTTTCTTTATCAATATCTGTCAGCAGGGAAAGGGAAATCTTGCTCATGCGGCTTTCGGTATATCGATAGGCCGCGGGCGGGTCTCCGTCTACCGAGCCGAAGTTTCCGTGGCCGTCCACAAGCGGATAGCGCATCGAAAAATCCTGTGCAAGACGGACCATCGCGTCATAAACCGATGCGTCTCCGTGCGGGTGATAGCGTCCCAATACGGAACCTACCGTATCGGCGCATTTGCGGTAAGCCTTATCGGGCGTCAGCCCGTTTTCATGCAGCGTATACAGGATACGCCGGTGAACGGGTTTCAGCCCGTCACGCACATCGGGAAGCGCACGGCTTACAATGACCGACATCGAATAATCGAGAAAGGATTTTTTCATCTCGTTCTCAATATCGATATGGTGAATGCGTTTTTCAATCAATTCCTGATCAAAGGCCTCGTCCTTAATGGACGAATCTTCTTTGCGGTTCATCTGCTTCATCTCCTGGATTCAAACTTGTCATGTCTGTTCAGAGCAAACGCGCCGGCGCGTCAGCTTTTTTTGCGGAAAAACAGCCCTCCCGCGTTTCGTTTATCTGAAACTGTTTCATATCGTTCTCCAAGGCCACTTTTCAAAAGGGCAGTCAGTTTCCCGGCGGTTTCTTCGTCCAGCCGGGAAAGCGGGATCGCCACCAGCCGGTTTTTATCCCAGTTCACTGCCAGAACGCCGCGGTAATGATAGACCGCGCCGCCCTCTTCAAACCGGATGGTTTCGCGGCTCTGGCCGTCGTGGAATTCGAGTTTTTCATCTGTGACGGTCATTTCAAAGCGCGGCGAAGCGGCCGCTTTACGCTCGGCAAATTTGCGGTTCGTATAATCGGGATATTTCCAAAGCAGCAGTCCGATTGCCACGCAGAGCGCCAGCATTGCCCAGTGCAGCAGGCTTTGTGGAGGAAGATACATAAAAAACACAATCACAAGCGCGGCGCTTTCAAGATTCCTGCGGGTCTCCGACCGGTTTTTGCGGTCAACCGCACAGGCCGCCTCGTAAAAATCCTCCGCGCTGCTGTCAAAGGAAAAGGTTACCCCTTCATTCTTTTCCGGCTCGTTCACACGGCATACCTCGGCTTTCCGTATTTTTCGCTGACTTCATCCAGCAGGCTTTCTAGTTTTTCCAGTTCGACCGGAGAAAGCTGGCTCTTCGGAATCAGCAGGCATCGTTTCGTATCGAGCATGAGCAGCAACAGCGCGTCAGTGCTTTTTATCTCGTGGATCGCATTCCACGGTGTATCCGCCTGCTTATCCTCCACATGTTCGGTTAATTTGTCTTCGTATAGATCAATTGTAAGATCGCTTTGCAGGTAAGGGGTGGAGGCGTGCTGCTTCGCCAACACCTTTTCAAGAGATTTCCGGTAAAAAAACCGGTAGTAGGTAATGCTGTAAAGTCCCATGAGAATCATGACGGCGATCATAAAATAGAAAAACAGGCCGCTTTCGGTGTCGCTGACAAACAGGGAAATCAGCAGCAAAACGCCGATTACAAATTCCACCCATCCCAGCAGAACCGTTTTTTTTCTTCCTTTTTTCTCGTTTTCCGCACCGATAACCAGATGAAACCGGATATAGTCTTCCAGCGGGATTTGGAATGTAAGCGAAAAAAGAGGGGAACTTCTTCCTGTAGTCTCCAAATCCTCCATTTCGTCCCTCCTCAGATATCCAGATTCTGCACATACTGCGCGTTCTGTTCAATAAACTCCTTGCGCGGGGCAACCTTATCCCCCATCAGGATGGTAAAGGTCTCGTCAGCCTTGACCGCGTCGGAAAGCTCCACGCGGATCATGGTGCGGTTTTCGGGATTCATGGTCGTTTCCCAAAGCTGCTCGGGGTCCATCTCACCAAGACCTTTATAGCGCTGGACATCACATTTCCCGCTGCCTTCAGGACAAAGTTCTTTGGTATACTGATCGCGTTCCTTATCGGAAAACGCATAGCGCACCTGCTTACCGCGACTCACTTTAAAGAGCGGCGGCTGCGCGATGCAGACATGCCCTTCCTCAACCAATGGGCGCATGAACCGGTAGAAGAACGTGAGCAGCAGCGTGCGGATATGGGAGCCGTCAACATCGGCATCGGCCATGATGATGATTTTCCCGTAGCGCAGCTTGCTGAGATCAAACTCATCACCGAGCCCCGTTCCGAGCGCTGTGACAATCGGCATCAGCTTTTCGTTGCCGTAGACTTTGTCAAGCCGAGCTTTTTCCACATTGAGCATCTTGCCCCAGAGGGGGAGAATCGCCTGGAATTTCCGGTCGCGTCCCATTTTCGCGGAGCCGCCTGCGGAATCTCCCTCGACGATATAAATTTCCGTTCCGTCGCGTCCCTGCTGAGAGCAGTCGGCCAGCTTTCCGGGCAGGGCGGCGGTTTCCAGCGCCGACTTGCGGCGGGTCAGTTCCCTTGCCCTGCGGGCGGCTTCGCGTGCGCGGGAAGCCGTCAGAGATTTATCCATGATTGCGCGCGCAACGGCAGGATTCTCTTCAAAATAGGTTGTCAGCTTTTCGCTGACCATGCCGTCTACCAAAGTGCGCATCGAGGTATTGCCCAGCTTGGCTTTTGTCTGGCCTTCAAACTGCGCATCGGTGAGCTTGACTGAGACAATCGCGGTCAGCCCCTCACGCACGTCCTCTCCGGACAGTTTCTCGGTATCCTTCAGGATATTGTATTTATGGCAGTAATCGTTGAAGACGCGCGTCAGCGCCGCCTTGAAGCCCGCCTCATGGGTGCCGCCGTCGGTCGTATGGATGTTGTTTGCGAAAGAAAGGATCAGCTCGTTGTAGCTGTCGTTATACTGCATTGCCACCTCGGCGGTGTTGTCACCATCACGCGAGGAAATATAGATGACCTCGTCATGCAGCGTTTCCAGCCCCTTGCGCTGATGAATATGCTCCACAAAGCTGCGGATACCGCCCTCGTAATGCAGATCATTTTCTTTCGGCTCGGCGCCGCGCAGATCTTTGAGGACAATATAAACACCCGCGTTCAAAAATGCCTGTTCCCGCAAGCGGGTGAGCAGTATATCGTAATCAAATTCGGTCGTTTCCTGAAAAATTTCCGTATCGGGCTTAAAGGTGATCCGCGTGCCGGTGGATTCTGCTTCGTCGATGATTTTCAGAGGTTCACATTCCTTGCCGCGTTCAAACCTCTGGAAATAACAGTGGCTGCCGTCGCAGACTTCTACCTCCAGCCATTCGGAAAGCGCGTTGACGACCGAAGCGCCCACGCCATGCAGACCGCCGGAAACTTTATAGCCGCTGCCCCCGAATTTTCCGCCCGCGTGCAGGATGGTGAACACAACGGTAACAGCCGGCAGGCCGGTTTGTTTTTGGATGCCAACCGGAATTCCCCGGCCGTCGTCCGTTACCCGGATGATTTCGCCGGGCAGAATCTCCACCGTAATTTTATCGCAGTGGCCCGCCAGCGCTTCATCGATGGAATTATCCACGATTTCGTAGACCAGATGGTGCAACCCGCGGGGCCCTGTGGAACCGATATACATGCCCGGTCGTTTCCGAACCGCCTCCAGTCCTTCCAGAACCTGAATTTGATTTTCATCGTAATTTTGAATTTGCGGTGTGTTCTCCACGTTTGTACTCCTCTCTTAGGCTATCTTCAAAAGCTCCGCCGGCAGAGCCGGGGAAAATTTATAAGCTGATTGGTAAAAGATTCTGTCTAACGGTCAATATTAGCGATCCCATCGATAAATCCCGCGCGTTTACGCAGCGTAGCGGAGGAAATCTGCGTGATATAGACGGCGGTTTTCCTTTTGCAGGTGCAGATGACAAAGGATTTCGGCAGTTCATAGGACACATTGACCACCCGCCCGGCCTGTTCGGCTTTGGCGAGAAATTCCTTGGTGATCTTGGAGATTGAGGTGTTTTCCAAATCGAAAATTCCTATAATATCATCTGTACGTACCACTGTCTCCTGCCCAAGATGAAGATACATGCATTTTCCTCCCGTTTCAGTATCGGTTGCAGGAAGTGACGGCGCCATTTTCCAGCCGCACGCCGAGGCCCTGCCCAAGGTTTCTGAAATCTTTCTCATCGCAGCAGGTAATCAGAACCTGCCTGCCCCGCAGATGGTTGAGCAGATAATCCCGCCGGGATTCGTCCAGCTCGCTCATGACGTCATCCAACAGCACCACAGGATATTCCCCGATGGTCTCACGGATCAGTTCACATTCCGCAAGCTTGAGTGAAAGCACACAGCTTCGCTGCTGCCCCTGGGAAGCAAACAGCCGCGCACTGCTGCCGCTGAGCGTGATCTCAATGTCGTCCCTGTGGGGACCGTTACAGGTGACACGCGCCCGGATGTCTTCCTGCCTTGTGTCTCGCAGACATCCGAGCACCTGCTGCTCCATATCGGGGATGTCAGCGGAAAGATCGCAGGAAAGCGACGACTGGTAGAAGAAATCCAGCGTTTCCTTTTCCCGGGAAATCCCCGCATAGATTTCCTGCGCATAGGGGAGCAGCCTTTTCAGAAAGCTGGCCCGCGTTTTGATCAGCACCGCTGCGAAAGAAGCAAGCCTTGCGTCCCATACATCCAACGTATCCAGAAGGACGGGCTGATAAGCAATATCTTTCAGCAAGCGGTTACGCTGGTCCAGCACCCTGTTATATTGGCCGAGTATATGAATATACCGGGGTTTCATCTGGCAGACCGCGGTATCAATAAACCGCCGTTTTTCCTGCGGTCCATTTTTGACGAGGGCCAAATGAACCGGGGAAAAAACCACAGCGCAGAATTTTCCGGCAAGTTCTGCCGGAGATTTGAGCGGGATTTCATTCACCTGCGCCGAACGGCGTGACTCAATCGTTATCGACGCTGTCTGGGCGCGTTCCTCGGAAGTAAATTCCAATTCCAGCTTTGCCTGCGGCTGCTCAAACCGGACAAGCTGGCTGTCGCGCGCGCCGCGGAAGCTTTTTGCTCCGGTAAACAGCCAGACAGCTTCAATCAGGTTGGTTTTACCCTGCCCATTATCTCCATAGATAATATTGGCAGTTTCGCACAGAGTAAGCTCCAAATTGCAGATATTTCGGAAATCATGCAGTTTGATACGGTCTGCTTTCAAACGCTACACAACCTCAATTTCAATTTCATCAACGCCTACTTTGTCACCGGAACGGATTTTTTTGCCCCGCATGGTGCATATTTCGCCGTTTACCGTAACAAGCCCGCCGGCCACCAGTTCTTTAGCCTGGCCGCCCGTTTCGGCGACTCCCGCAAATTTCAGCAGGGAATCCAGCTTAATAAATTCCGTTTCAATCCTGATCTGTTCTTTTTTCATTTGGACCTCTCCGTTTCCGTTTGTACGGATTTTTTCTGCCGTACCGGATTTTATAGCTCAGATTTCAGCCGTACCGGCAGGACAAGGAAGGTAAAGCTTTCGCCCTCCGGCGGCACCAGCTTAATCGGGGACAGTGCCCCATTCAGGATCAGTTTGATTTCATCACATTCGGAAGCCTTGAGCGCGTCGAGCATATAGCGGTTATTAAAACCGATTTCCACATTGGCTCCGGTTTGAACACAGGGAATTTCATCGTACGCGCGACCGATCGCGGTGGAGCAGGAAATTTTGATGACACCGTTTTCAAACAGCATCCGGAGAGGGCTTTTAATATTATCGGAAATCAGCAGGCTGGCACGCTCAATGGCATTAATCAACTCTCTTGTACTGATTTTAATAACTGTTGCTTCACCGGCTGGAATCGCGGAGCGGTAATCTAAGAACTCTCCTTCGAGCAGACGGGAGATGATCTGATAGCCGCCGATACGGAAAAGAATATGCCGTTTCGCTACACCAAGCTCCGCGGGAATATCCTCGTCATGCAGCAGTTTGGAAACCTCAGACAGCGATTTCCCGGGAATAATAAACGACATCATCTCGGCAAACGCTACAGGCTCCCGACGCAGTGCCAGGCGGTAGCCGTCCACCGAAACCACATTAAGCTCCCCTTCTTTGATGTCAAACAGTGAACCGGTATGCACCGGTTTGCTGTCGCTGACCGCAATAGCAAAGAGCGTCTGACCAATGATATTTTTCAGTGTATTCTGCGGGATAACCAACTCTGTGGTCTGTTCAACCGAAGGGAGCTCCGGGTATTCCGAGGCCGGAATACCGAGAATGGTGTATTCCATCATAGAACCTTTGATAACAGTCAGCAGCTTTTCATCAGAAACAATACTGATCTCCTCAGAAGGCATTTTACGGATCATATCAAAAAATAGCCGGGCAGAAAGCACGATTTCCCCTGGTGAATAGACTTTTGCCTCTATTTCCGTGGAAATTGCAAGCTCCAGATCGTATCCGGTAAGCGAAAGAAGGTTTCCCTTTGCTTTCAGCAGAATGCCTTCCAGCGCGGGCAGCGTGTTTTTCGCAGAGACGGCGCGGGATACATTGGATACCGCTTCTGACAGAGACTGTTTATTGCAAACTATATTCATTAGAACACCTCCGGGTTTGATAAAAATTCATTAAAATGAATTGCCTTGAAAGTTTTATATTATAATCCTGCATGGATGAAAATAGGCGGCATATCATTTCCACAAAGAAAAAAACAAGATAATATAGATAGAGTGAGTATATTACAAATAGTAATAGTAGTAGAAGCAGTTGGAAAGTTGGGAATGGACGAGACCCCGCTTTACAGGCTCGTCCGTGAGCCGAGGACAGCTTAGAGAGCGTGTGAAATAGTTGTGGAGGCGGTGTAAAAAGAAAAAGAAATGCACTTGAACGTGGAAAACAACAGGGGAAAGTGAAAAAAATGTTGAAAACTTAGTGGAAAGTGTGAAATCTTTTCTTTTGGTTCCACTTTTTCCACAATCCGTGTAATGTTGAAAGTGAAATTCGGAATCGGGCGGAAGGTCAAGAGTCAGCTGTCGCGGATATTTTTAATGATATCTTCGATCGTTTCTTTATAACGCAGGTCGTTGGACATGTTTTTGTCAACCTGCTGGATCGCGTAGACAATCGTGCTGTGATCACGTCCGCCGAATTCTTCTCCGATCGTGGACATCGACATTTGAGTGATTTCCCGTACGATATAAATAGAAATCTGCCGCGCTGATGAAATCTGCGCGCTGCGCTTGTTGGAGCGGATATCCTGCGGCGTAATGCCGTAAGTGCGTCCAACCTCCGCGATAATTCGTTCTACCGTAACGGGAACGGGCTGATTATCGTTCAGAATATCGCGGATGGCGTTTTGCGCAATTACGATCGAGGGGGAGGTGCCCTGTAGAAGCTTATAGGCTTTGAGCTTTTTAACCGCGCCCTCCAGCTGACGGATATTAGTTTTGAGCCGGTTGGCGATATATTCAGCGACATCGTCTGGAACCTGAATATCCAAAAGCTGCGCCTTGCGGCGGATAATCGCGATGCGGGTTTCAAAATCCGGTGTTTGAATATCCGCGAGCAAGCCCCATTCAAAGCGGGTGCGCAGACGGTCTTCCAGCGTTTTGATTTCTTTGGGCGGCCGGTCGGATGCCAGCACAATCTGTTTTCCGGATTCATAGAGCGTATTAAAGGTATGGAAGAATTCTTCCTGCGTACTCTCCTTGCCGCCGATGAACTGAATGTCATCCACCAGCAGGACATCGGCCTGTCGGTATTTTTCGCGGAAGGCAGGGGTAGTCTTGTCCTGAATAGAGGTAATCATTTCGTTGGCAAATTCATCGCCCTTGACATAGATGATGTTGTAACCCGGCCGGTTTTTCCGGATATCGGTGCAGATGGCGTGAAGCAGATGCGTTTTGCCGAGCCCGGAAGCCCCATAGATAAATAAGGGGTTGTAGGCGTTGGCGGGATTTGCTGCGACAGCGACGGAAGCCGCGTGCGCAAATTTATTGGATGGGCCGACGATAAAGGTATCGAATGTATATTCATATTCACCATTTGCCGTGAAACTGTTCTGCGCAGCGGCATCGGAGACGGAACCGGCCGGAGGCTCCGCCGCGGGCGCGTCGCAGGTGATTTCTACTTCCACATCGAAACCGAGCACTTCTTCAAAAGCTGCTTTGAGAATGGATGTATATTTTTCCTTAACGATGTTCATCTTAAATTCAGAGTTTACTTTCAGATAAGCAGTGGTATCGTCCAGACGAAGGGGGACGATATCTTTCAGCCAGAGGCTGAACGCCACATCCGACATTTTTCCCCGGCAGGTTTCAAGAACGAACTGAAACAAATCGGCAAATGATTCCATAAAAGCAGCTCCTTTAGTGAATAACATGTGGAAATCAGAGAGAAATTCTGTGCAGAAAAAAGTTTTACACACACTTTTAACTATTTTATAACTTATACATTGTAACACACCGGCGCGGTTGTTTCAAGTATTCAACCGTTGACATTATATATATATTAATATGTATAAAGGGGTTGGCAGGCTGTGTAAAACCCGTGCCGATTGGGAACAACGGCTGAAAAGGCTTGACAAAACCCTTGTTTCTGGGGTATAATGCTACTCTGCAAGGTATGAAAGTATGCTTTGATGATTGATGTTCATTTCACCCTCCTGCCGGAGGTGTTGATGCAACGATGAGAGGAGGGTTAAAGATGCTTAGAACCTATCAGCCCAAGAAGCTCCAGAGAAAAAAGGAGCACGGTTTTCGTAAAAGAATGGCCACAAAGAATGGTCGTAAAGTGCTTGCCCGCAGAAGATCCAAAGGGAGAGCAAAACTGACTCACTAAGAGCGCAGAATTCCTGTTTTGTTCCGTTTTTGCGTAAAATACCGATCAAGTCAGGAATTTTTGGCTGCCGCGGGCGCTGGCAGAAAATATTCGACCACAGCTATGCTTGTGGTCTTTATTTTTAATCTAGGAGCGCCGCTGTCCGGAGGGCAAAACATGTTTCATACCACAACACTGACGCTGAACAAAGAATTCCGCAGAGCCTACTATCGGGGCCGTGCCTTTACTACTCCCGTAGTCGTGGTCTACGCTATCAAAAACCACAAAGGCATCAACCGCATTGGACTGACCGCTACCAAAAAGATTGGAAAGGCGGTGCAGCGCAACCGCGCGCGCCGCATTATCCGCGAAGCTTATCGGTTACTTGAACCGGAATTTCCCGTCGGATGGGATTTCGTTTTTGTCGCGCGTTCCAGGACTGTTTTCTGCAAAACGGGAGATATTATGAAAGCGATGCGCCAAGCCATCCTGCGGCTGTTTCCTGAATCATGAAAGATTTGCTGCTTTTTTTCATCCGGTTCTATCAAAAACGGCTTTCTCCGCTGAAGGGTCGTCCTACCTGCCGGTTTTACCCCACCTGTTCGGTTTATGCCTACACCGCTATCCAGCGATTTGGCGCGCTTCGCGGCGGATGGCTGGCGCTGAGACGCATCCTGAAATGCCATCCGTTTCATCCGGGCGGGCTGGATCCCGTTCCGGACAAGTTTACGTTTCGAAAATTGAAATGAGAGGAAATAAGAATAGATGCAATGGTTGTATATGATATTGGGTTATCCGCTCGGCTGGGTAATGTGGCTTTGTTATAAAGTCATTCCCATCTATGGTGTTTCGTTGATTCTGTTCACCATTATTACGAGAGGAATTTTGGTGCCGTTTTCGATTAAGCAGCAAAAATCCATGGTGAAAATGCAGATTTTTAAGCCCCGCATGGAAGAAATCCAGAAGAAATATGCCAATAATAAGGAAAAGATGAATGAAGAGCTGATGAAGCTGTACCAGGAGGAAGGCTATAACCCGATGTCGGGATGCCTGCCTATGGTGATTCAATTTCCGATCCTCTTTGGTTTAATCGATGTCATTTATAAACCCATGACTCATATTCTGCGCTTGGGTTCTGATCTGATTTCCCAGGCAGCCACGATTGCCGCTCCTCTTTTAAATGTGGAAGTGGCCAACCTTACGAAGGACTATTCCTCTCAGCTGAAAATTATCGGCGCGGCTCAGCAAAACCCGGATGCATTTGCCTCTCTTCCGGGCTTCATGGACGCAATTTCCACTCTGAATCTGCATTTCTTGGGTATCGACCTCACCCAGACCCCAACGCTTGCGTTTAACATGCTGATTCTGGTGCCGGTACTCTCCGGCGTTACTTCGCTGTTGGTATCGTTCTTCACCATGAAGCAGACTGCCGCGACCGCCGGGGATAATCCGCAGATGGCCGGCATGTCCAAAAGTATGATGCTGATGATGCCGGTTATGTCGACCTGGTTTGCGTTTATTTTGCCGGCCGGCGTGGGCATCTACTGGATTATTTCCAACCTGCTGATGGCAGTGCAGACCTATTTGCTGAATAAGTATATGAACCCCGCAAAACTTGCTGAGCAGGCGAAAAAGGAATACGAGGAAAGAAAAGAAACAGAACGTCAAAAACGGATAGAAGCGAAGAAAAAACTTCGGGAGCAGGGGCTTCCGGACGACGATACAGTGTCCCTGAAGGAACTGAATCGCCAGAAACTTGCGGCAGCGAGAAAACGTGACGCGGAGAAATACGGCGAAGAATACAAAGAAGTCACGGATGAAGATTTGAAGTGACAGGAGGGCACTATGAAAGAGAGTATTAAAGAAGCGAGGAATGTTGAGGAAGCGATTGAACTTGCGTGCCGGGAACTTGGCATGTCAAGAGATGAAGTTGAATTTGAAATTATCAGTCTTCCCAAACGCGGATTCTTGGGGCTGCGGAATACGCCCGCCAAAGTGCGCGTTTATGTGGAGGAACCCGAGCAGGCCATTCAGGAAACTCGTGTAAATTCTGTTCAGGAACGCGAAAGAAAAGCGGACAGGCCTTCAAAGCCTGTTCAGCCGAAGCCGGAGCCAAAACAGTCAGGCAGGCAGGAAGCACAGATTCCGGAAAAAATTCAGGCAAGCGCTCCTCAGAAGGAAACGGAACCCGTTGAGTTGAAGTTTGTAAGTGCTGAGGAAGTGGATGGCAAGGCAAAGACTGCAGCTGATTATGTCCGGAATGTGCTGGCTGAAATGGGCGTTACAGCTGGAATTTCTGTTGCATTTACAGAAAATGGAATTATTCTTCGTCTTTCCGGTGAAGGACTGGGGGTAATTATTGGCCGCCGCGGTGAAACGCTGGACGCTTTGCAGCATCTTGCGGGTTTGGTTGCCAACCGTCAGGAAGGCGACTACATGCGTGTGACGATCGATTCCGGAAATTACCGGGAAAAACGAGAACATACGCTGGAACAGCTTGCGAAGAAGCTTTCCGCGTCTGCAATCCGCTATGGACGTCCGTCCACGCTGGAACCGATGAACCCTTATGAACGCCGTATCATTCATTCGACTGTTTCTAAAATTGAAGGCGTCTCTTCTTCCTCTATCGGAGAGGAACCAAATCGCCGTGTCGTCATAACGCCCGACCGTCTGCGTCCGCAGGGAAACCGCGGCGGCAGAGGAAAGAGCGGAAAACAGTTTGGTGACCGCCCACTCCGCAGAAATGACCGCCGTGAGGGTGGAGAAAACCAGCGCCGTGATAATGTGGGACGCGGAAACGGGAATGGTTCCCGTCCTCCGTTTAACCGGGAGAGAACGGGCGAGGTTGTGCGCCCGACCCCTACCAATGTTGACCGCGTCTTTGCAAAAGAACTGGAGCAGACACCGCGTCCGGTTCAGGCAAATCCTCAGCCCGCAGAGAAGCCGGTTCCCGCACGGACAGAAGTGCGCAAAGAGGGCGACGATCTTCCGCTGTACGGAAAAATTGAGCTGTAAGATTGTTTGAATACGACAAAAGGGGAGGTTTCACGTGAAACTTCCCCTTTTTGACGAACGCGATTCCTATTGTTCCAGAAGTGATTGGAGGAAGCTATGGATACAAATACAATTGCCGCGATTGCAACACCGCTCGGTGTCGGCGGGATCGGTGTCGTGCGGATATCCGGTGAAGATGCTTTCACGGTTGCGGACAGGCTGATCAAAACCGCGCAGAACCACGCGATCTCTGAGATGCGGGGTTATACCTGCGCTTACGGTCGCGCTTATGATACGGAAGGGGACATTGACGAAGTGGTGGTCTCAGTGTTTCGTGCCCCCCGAAGTTATACCGGGGAAAATGTTGTGGAAATTTCGTCGCACGGCGGCGTTTATCTCGTCCGGCGTATCCTGCGTGCTTGCTGTGAAAATGGCGCGCGGCCCGCGCTTGCCGGTGAATTTACCAAGCGTGCCTTTCTCAACGGCAAACTGGACCTGACGCAAGCGGAGGCGGTTGCCGATTTGATTTCCGCGCAGGGAAAGCAGTCGGCGAAGGCCGCGCTCACCGCGCGTGACGGTGCGCTCTTCCATAAAGTCGACCGTATATGCGGACGCCTTGTGGAACAGGCGGCGCATCTGGCGGCATGGATTGATTATCCCGAAGAAGAAATCGTGGAGGTAGACGCTGGGGAGCTGGCTTCCGCTTTGCAAAACTGCGAGGAAGAACTCTCCCAGCTTCTGGATTCTTACGACGCGGGACGAGTGATCCGTGAAGGAATTGACACCGCGATTGTGGGGCGTCCGAATGTGGGAAAGTCTACTTTGATGAATCTGCTGTCCGGTTATCGCAGAAGCATTGTCGCGGACCTTGCAGGGACAACCCGTGATGTGGTGAGTGATACTGTACAGCTTGGTGACATCGTATTGCATCTTTCGGATACCGCAGGGATTCGTTCTTCCGATGACCCGGTTGAGCGGGCAGGGGTCGAGCTTGCGGTGGAACATCTGGAACGTGCACAGTTGGTGCTTGCGGTATTCGACGGTTCTCAGTCTCTCGATGAGGATGACCGAAAAGTAATTTCTTTTTGCAGAGGAATGACTTCCATCGCGCTCGTCAATAAAAATGACCTGCCGCAGGTGCTTAACCTTCACGAACTGGAGGAACAGTTTTCCGTTGTGCTGTCTCTTTCGGCAAAAGAGGGGAATGGTGCTGAACAACTTCGGCTGAAAATTCAGGAGCTGTTTGGCCTCGGAGCTTTTGACAGCTCCGCCGCGATGCTGGCAAATGAGCGGCAGCGCGCCGGGGCTCTGGATGCGGTTTTGGAAATCAGGGAGGCAAGAGAGGCACTTGCTTCAGGTGTCTCTTATGACGCGGTCTGCGTTTGTATTGAAAACGCAATTGATAGACTGCTGGAACTGACTGGGAAACGTGCTTCGCAGGAAGTGGTCGATCAGGTGTTCTCGAGATTTTGTGTGGGAAAATAGGAATTCAAGTAGGAGAAATTGCCGGATGTTTCATGTGAAACATTTTGGCTTGGCAATAGGGGAGATTCGTATGCAAACATATCTTGCGGACAGCTATGATGTCGCGGTAATCGGTGCCGGACATGCTGGGATTGAAGCGGCGCTGGCGTCCGCGCGTTTAGGCGCAAAAACAATTCTTTTTACCATATCAATGGATGCGATCGGCAATATGCCCTGTAATCCGTCGATCGGCGGAACTGCAAAGGGGCATCTTGTTCGTGAAATAGACGCGCTTGGCGGAGAGATGGGGAAGGCCGCGGATGCCACTTTTCTGCAGAGCCGTATGCTCAACCGGGGAAAGGGCCCTGCGGTTCACAGTCTGCGGGTGCAGGCCGACCGCAAGGACTACCACCGTTATATGAAGCACTGTGTGGAAAATCAGGACGGGCTGGATATCAAACAGGCTGAAATTGTTGAGATTCGTACAGAAGATGGCAAGGTTTCGGCGGTTGTAACCGATCTTGGTGCGGTTTTTCCGGTTCAGGCGGCAATCCTCTGCACGGGGACTTTTTTGCGCGGTAAAATCTATGTAGGGGAATTCACCGCAGAAAGCGGCCCCGACGGGATGCACCCCGCGAGGGAGCTTTCAAATTCCCTGCGCGCGCTTGGAGTCCCACTGCGCCGGTTTAAGACCGGCACACCGGCACGCGTTGATAAACGGTCGATTGATTTCAGCAAAATGGAGGTGCAGGAGGGAGATGACCCGATTGTACCGTTTTCTTTTGAAACCGATCCTGCTATTTTGCAAAATCGTTCGGTCTGCTACATGACCTACACTAATGAGCGTACGCATGAGGTTATCCGCGAAAATCTGCACCGTTCTCCGCTTTATGGCGGCAAAATTGAGGGTGTCGGGCCGCGATACTGCCCGAGTATTGAGGATAAGGTTGTCCGCTTCCATGATAAGAACCGTCACCAGTTGTTTATTGAACCGATGGGGCTGGATACCAACGAGATTTATCTTCAGGGGATGTCCTCTTCGCTGCCGGAGGAAGTGCAGATCAAAATGTATCGCACGATTGAGGGATTCGAGCATCTCAAAATCATGCGCAACGCCTACGCCATCGAATATGATTCGGTAGACCCCACCAGTTTGAACGCGTCCTTGGAATTTAAAATGGTGGGTGGCCTCTATGGTGCGGGGCAGTTTAACGGCACTTCGGGTTATGAGGAAGCCGCGGCGCAGGGCTTGATTGCGGGAATTAATGCAGCACGGATGCTGCAGGGAAAATCGCCGGTTATCCTGGATCGTGCAAGCTCCTATATCGGGACGCTGATTGATGATCTTGTCATCAAGGGCTGCAACGACCCCTACCGTATGATGACTTCGCGTTCGGAATACCGCCTGCTGCTGCGGCAGGATAATGCCGATGCCCGTCTGACGCCGATTGGCCATCAAGTCGGGCTGATCAGCGAAGAACGTTGGGGAAAATTCTGCAAAAAGCAGGGGCAGATTGCCGCAGAAATCAGACGTCTGGAAAAAACCTCTGTCTCACCGGGCGAAACGCTGAACAAGCTGCTTGTTTCACGTGAAACAGCGCCGGTTACCACGGGTACCCGGCTTTATGACCTTCTGCGCCGTCCGCAGATCGGCTATGAAGATCTCGTGCCGTTTGACAGCGGCCGGGAGCTGCTTCCTGCTGATGTCCGCGAGCAGGTAGAAATCACCATCAAATACGAGGGTTATATTAAAAAACAGATGGCGCAGGTGGAACAGATGCGCCGTCTGGAAGGGAAAGGCTTGCCGGAAGGATTGGATTATACGCGTGTGGGCGGTCTGCGTCTGGAGGCGGTCGAAAAGCTGTCCAGACTGCGCCCCACCAATATCGGGCAGGCTTCCCGCATCAGCGGAGTCAGTCCGGCAGATGTTTCAGTGCTGTTGATCTGGCTGGAACAGCATAAGAACGAGCGAAAATCAAATAAGACAGAGGTGGGACCATGATTGTCAGGGCAAAACTGAAGGAATACGCGTCCGCGCTGGGTATTTCGCTGGAGGATGTCCAGCTCGAGCAGTTCGACTGCTATGCTCAGACATTAGTGGAGTGGAACCAAAAAATGAACCTGACGGCAATTACCGAGCCGCAGGAAATTGTAATTAAGCATTTTGTAGACAGCCTCGCGCTGCTGACCGCCGTGGAACTGCCGCAAGGCGCCAAAGTAATAGACGTGGGAACCGGCGCGGGCTTTCCGTCTGTCCCGATGAAAATCGCCCGCCCGGATATTCACCTGACCTTGCTCGACAGCTTAAACAAGCGTGTGGTTTTTCTTGACGCGCTTTCCGCTGCACTGGGGCAGGAAAATACATGCATCCACTTCCGCGCCGAAGAAGCTGGAAGGAGCCCCGCTTACCGGGAGCAGTTCGATCTCGCAACCGCGCGCGCAGTTGCACATCTGCGGGAACTGTCCGAATACTGCCTGCCGTTTGTCAGGGTAGGGGGGAGGTTCGCGGCAATGAAAGGCGGCGATATAGATGCCGAACTTGCCGAATCTTCAAAAGCAATCGGGTTGCTGGGCGGGAAGGTAGAGGAAATCAAACGCTTTTCGCTGCCTGACGAGAGCCGGAGAAGTATCATCATCATCAAAAAAATATCGCAGAACACGACAAAATATCCGAGACCGTCTGCGAAAATCGCAAAAAATCCGCTGATTTAATGATAAAATCAGCGGATTTTGTTGGTTATTGCGACCGAAAGTTCTGGAATTTTTGCATAATTCATGTTAACATGAGCGTAACATAAAACTGGAAGGACGTGTGAACAGATGGGGATGCTTTTAAAACAGCGGACCGTTAACCGCGTTGTTCTGCTTGACACCGAAAAAATCTCGCCAAGTCCCTATCAGCCCCGCCGCCAGTTTGAGCAAAAGGCGCTTCAGGAACTGGCGGACAGCATCGCGCAAAGCGGCCTGCTTCAGCCGATTACCGTTCGGGAAGTTGATTCCGGATACGAACTGATTGCGGGCGAACGCCGCCTGATGGCGTGCAAGATACTTCACATGGAACAGATTCCCGCGATTATTGAGCGGTATGACGATGAGAAATCCGCGGTATTTTCTCTGGTTGAGAATCTGCAACGGCGCGATCTCAACTACTTTGAAGAAGCGGCCGGAATTCATCAGCTGATGGAACACTACCACATGACCCAGCAGCAGGTTGCACAGCGACTTGGAAAAGCACAGTCAACCATTGCGAACAAGCTGCGGCTGCTCAGCTTCAGCGAGTCGATGCGCCGGAGAATGCTGGATGCCGGTCTGACGGAACGGCACGCACGAGCACTGCTCAAGCTATCTGATGAAATGATGATCAGTCAGGCGCTGGAACATATTGTGCAGGAACGGCTGAATGTGGGCGAGAGCGAGAGATACATTGACCAAATCGCACAGCCGGTAGAACCGGAAAAACCGAAGCCGACCCGCCTGTTTGTGGTGAAGGATTTGCGGATTTTTATGAACACCATCTCCCGCGCGGTCTCAACGATGAAGCTCGCGGGAATCGAAGTGGATACCCGTAAAACCGAGGATGACGAGTACATTCATTATACCTTAAAAATTCCGAAAAAGAGCGCTTATAAAACGCACACTGCCTGAACCCGCATAAAGCGGACAGGCAGGCTAAATTGGTTGCCACATTCCGCGGCGTTGTTTCACGTGAAACAGCACACGATGAATCGCGTTCGGAATTGGTCAAAATAAATACACGTTTCCCTGCAAAAAGGCCGCCTATAGGCGGTTTTTTTGCGTCTGTCGATTTATACTCAGAAAATTGAATAACAGGGCAGGGGAGAGAAAAAGAGGTATCCGGCAAAACCATTGTTTCACATGAAACATTTTTTGTCACAGATGATACTTTCCAGGAGGAAGAAAGTGTGCTATAATCAAAAAGAAATGAAGTTTCCGACAGCAGATAGGTAAGCGGGAGGAAAAAATGGGCAAGATAGTAGCAATTGCAAACCAAAAGGGCGGCGTTGGTAAAACGACCTCCGCCGTCAACCTGACAGCGGCGTTGGGCGCGAAAGGTCATAAAGTTTTGCTGGTGGATATTGACCCGCAGGGGAATTCCACCTCCGGGCTTGGTGTCAATAAACGGGACCTGAAGCTGTCTACGTATGAGCTTTTGGTTTCCAATGTTCCTGCTGCTGAAGCGGTAGTGCATACGCCGTTCCAAAATGTGGATCTGCTGCCTTCCAATATTGCGCTTGCGGGTGCGGAGATTGAATTGATTGAACTGGAAAACCGCACGATGCGTTTAAAAAACGCGCTCATCAAGCTGAAATCGAGCTATGAGTTCATCCTGATCGATTGCCCTCCCTCCCTCGGCATTATTACACTTAACGCGTTTACGGCCTGCGATACCTTATTAATACCGATTCAATGTGAATATTATGCGCTGGAGGGGCTTTCTCAGCTGATGTCTACTCTGCGGCAGGTCAAACGGCTGTATAACCCCAATATCGACATCGAAGGGGTCCTGCTTACTATGTATGACAGCCGTCTGAACCTCACCGTGCAGGTCGTGGCGGAACTGAAAAAATATTTTCCGCAGAAAATCTACCGCGCGGTAATCCCGCGCAATGTGCGTCTTTCCGAGGCCCCCAGTTTCGGGCAGCCGGTGATGTATTATGACCGCGCATCCAGAGGCTGTGCCGCTTATGACGAGTTGGCGGATGAATTTTTGCAGAAAAACAGGAAATTAATGAAACAGAACAGTTAGGAGGATGCGAAGTGGCAAAAGCAAAAGGCGGACTGGGCAAAGGGCTGGACGCGCTGTTTGTGGATAACAACACCGACGCGGCTTCTACTTCGGTGCTTGCTGTCAGTGATATCGAGCCAAACCGGGATCAGCCGCGTAAGCAGTTCGACCCGGCGGCTCTGGCTGATCTGGCCGATTCGATACGGGAATACGGCGTACTCCAACCGCTGGTGGTGCGGCCGATGACCGACGGCAGCTATCAGCTTGTCGCCGGTGAACGCCGCTGGCGTGCCGCGCGCATGGCGGGGCTTTCGGAGGTTCCCGTGGTTGTGCGGGAACTGAGCGATGTGCAGACGATGGAACTCGCGCTGATTGAAAATTTACAGCGTGAAGACCTCAACGTGATTGAGGAAGCATCCGGCTATAAAGAACTTATGGAAAAATTTGGATTTACCCAGGAACAGGTTTCCGCAAGGGTCGGGAAATCCCGCCCGGTGGTGACCAACGCGCTGCGCCTGCTCAACCTGCCGTCCGAGGTGCGGGCCATGGTGGAGTCGGGTCGGATTTCGGCGGGACATGCGCGCGCGCTGCTGGCGTTTGACGGCGACAGCGCGATCCGCATGGTGGCGAAGGAAATTCTCAAAAAAGGGCTCTCGGTGCGCCAGGTGGAAGCGCTGGCAAAAAAGAGCCGTCAGGAAAAGAAAGCTCCCAGGCAGCAGAGCGCGTGGGACAACAGCTATTTCGCGGAAGTTCAGCTCGCGCTCTGCCAATGCCTTTCTCGAAAGGTCAAGGTGGAAGGGGAAGGGAACAAGGGACGGCTGGTCATTGAATTCTATGACGAGGATGATCTGCGGCAGATCGCCGCCGTGCTGGAGAAGTGTGAAAACTAGCTGCTTCGTGCAAAATTCATTTGGAACAGATAATTGGAGGAACAAAAACCATGTTGGACATTAAGTTTATCAGGAGCAACCCGGACGCCGTTAAAGAAGGCATGAAAAAGCGCAATAAAAATATGGACGCCCAGGTAGACGAAATTTTGGAAATCGACCGCGAACGACGCGAAATCAGCGCGAAATCCGACGGCATGAAGGCGGAGCAGAACGCCGCCTCCAAACAGATTCCCGCAATGAAAAAGGAAGGCAAATCCACCGATGAGCTGATGGCGAGGATGAAGGAGCTTTCGGAAGCGGTAAAGGAATGCGGCGTGAAGCTGGCCGAGCTGGAATCCCGCCAGCAGGAGATTATCTACAGTATCCCCAACATTCCGCATGCATCTGTCCCCGGAGGGCAGGACGACCGCGACAACCTTGAAGTACGCCGCTTTGGCGAGCCGACCAAATTCCCCTATGAGCCAAAGGCGCACTGGGACATCGGCGCGTCCCTGGGCATCCTTGACCCTGAAACAGCCGGAAAGGTGACGGGGGCCCGCTTCCATTTTTACAGAGGATTAGGCGCGCGGCTGGAGCGCGCGGTCATCAACTATTTCCTCAACACCCATACCAGCCGCGGTTATACCGAAATTCTTCCGCCGTTCCTTGCGAATACCGCATCGATGACCGGTACCGGCCAACTGCCGAAATTCGCGGAGGATATGTATAAAATCGAACATGAGGATTTTTATCTGATCCCGACGGCCGAGGTGCCCGTCACCAATATGCACCGTGACGAGATTCTTGACGGCACAAAACTGCCGCTGAAATACTGCGCTTATTCCGCATGCTTCCGCGGCGAAGCGGGAAGCGCCGGGCGTGATACCCGCGGCCTGATCCGTCAGCACCAGTTCAACAAGGTGGAGCTGGTGAAATTCGCCCGTCCGGAAAATTCCTACGAGGAACTGGAAAAGCTGACCAACGACGCGGAGTTTGTTTTGCAGGGCCTTGGCCTGCCGTACCGCGTGGTAACGCTCTGCGGAGGCGACCTTGGTTTCTCCAGCGCGAAAACCTATGATATCGAGGTCTGGATGCCCTCCTATGGCAGATATGTGGAAATCAGCTCCTGCTCGGACTTTGAGGACTTCCAGGCGCGCCGCGCGGCCATCCGCTTTAAAGACAATGTCAAGGAAAAGGCGCAGCTGGTGCACACCCTGAACGGTTCCGGCGTGGCTGTGGGCCGCACCGTCGCGGCAATTTTGGAGAACTACCAGAATGATGACGGCAGCGTCACCGTTCCGGAGGCGCTGCGTGCCGCAATGGGCGTAGACGTCATCCGCTGAACCCGGCTATAAAGGGCTTTGATTGCCCGGGAACCTGTCAGTTTCGGCAGGTTCCCGGCTTTTGCATGGAAAAGGCAGAATCAGGAAGATGAATCTGGCGCATGTTTGGCGGTGAACCGAACAAGCTATAAGGAGGGACAGCGTGGATGGAGACTTGCCAGAAACATATCAAAGTTATCGAGCCGGAATGTGATATCCGGCAGAAGATGAGCATTTCCAATATCATGCGGCACGCCCAGCAGATGGGCAGTGACCATCTGGAGCAGTTTGGGCTGGATTATAATCAGATGGTCAGGGACGGCATGGTATTTCTGGTTGCCAAACAGCTCATTACCATCCACAGGCGGCCTTCCTTCGGGGAAAAGCTGCTGCTGACCACGATACCCCGCAAGCCTAAGGGCGCCCAGTTTATCCGTGACACACTGTTTGAAACGGAGGATGGGGAGCGGCTGATTGATGTCAGCATTGCATGGCTGCTTGCCGATCCGCAAACCCACAAAATTCTGCGTCCGTCGATGTTTGATGTCTATGGCTTGGAAATGTTCCCCAACGACGGGGAATCCATTACCCGATACCGGATTCAAAGGCCGGACAGCACGGGAGTTACCCACCTGCGTCAGGTACGGTTCAGTGATTTGGACTATAACGGGCATATGAACAATGCCATCTATGCCGAAGTGGTGATGGACGCGCTCCCCGCTGAGACGGCAATGGAAAAGGAACCCGTTTCGTTTGGCATCCTGTTTCAGAAGGAGGCAAAATTCGGACAGGTCATTCATCTGGAAGTTTGTCCAAGAGAAGAAGGCGGCTATTACATCGGGGGTCGGGTTGCTGGAGAACGCTGCTTTGAAGCGGAAATCCTGTTTTGTTAATTTGTGCTGAAAATCAGAAATTAACTATTGACAAACACAAATTCGTGGGTTATAATTTAATTCGCTCACTTGTGCAGGACATCCCTGAGCGAAATAAATGGCGGTATAGCTCAGCTGGCTAGAGCATTCGGTTCATACCCGAAGTGTCACTGGTTCAAATCCAGTTACCGCTACCACCGAGTGAAGCTTCGCCTCAAATTGAGGCTTCACTCATAACTGCAAGGCCTGTTCGTCAAGCGGTTAAGACACCGCCCTTTCACGGCGGGTTCGCGGGTTCGATTCCCGCACAGGTCACCAAAAAGGACGCTTTCTTTGTAAAGCGTCCTTTTTTCATCCCTTTTTTATGGCAGGGGAGGGGAGAGGGTCAGCCATTGTCTCCAAGGCCGAACAGGCTGAGACATTCCTCCAGATAGAATGCACGCAGCTTATGATGCGTGCGCCCCTCTGCCCGTGTTAGAACTGAAACATCGCATTTTTTGCTTCTGCGCTGGAAAATACTCTGTCGAAGATCAATCACCGTGATTTTCTGCCAGGAAACAACTACTGTGTGTAGATAAAATCCGGATGAATAACGAATCGTATAATAATTTTCTTCCTTAGATAAGCCTGATGAAACAAAATCCAGCATACACACCCCGAAATACCAGACCGCGGGTGCTGCTGCCATAAAAGCGACAAACCGGATCACTTCCGCCCATAACGGGAACAGGCGCATGGCAAAAGCCGCTGAGACCGGAATCAGCGCACAGTAAACGGCGGGCCATAACAGGAATTTGAGGAACGCTCCACGCCCCGGACGGAGTGTGCGGTCGGAGGGCACAAATTCGGGCAGCAAAAGCGACAGATGGGAAAGGACGCGTGTTTTTCGGGAAAACGGCACAATGGCGGCAATATCCGCCTGCTCTTTTCCAAAGCCGATTGCATTGAGATAGACAGAATAGAGCCGCAGCAGACGGGTAAGCAGGCTTTGCCGGAGATCCACAAAGCTGATCTCGGAGAGCCGCAGGGAATAGCGCTTCCGCATCAGGATGCCGCCGCTTACCCGTAGGGTGTGCGTTGTACGGGTAGTCAGCAGGTCCTTTGTCTGCAAAAGGTTGACGAGGAACGCCACAAACCAGCCAATAAATAAAAAGAGCGCGGCGGCAGCGGCAATCGGCGGGAGGCCGAACGCGATCTTGCGGGCGGTTTCCTCAAACGTATGACGCAGCAGGACGGAAAGTTCCTCCCCCAGAAGCTTGCCCGCCTGTGAGACGAACGTGGAAACCATTACAATTCCCGGAAAGGTGTTGGAGGTGAACAAAGACAGGAGCACAATGCTCCAGATGCCCGGACGGTATTCGTTTGGAACGCCGTTCTGATTTTGAAGCGGTTCGCTGCGCAGTTCCAGAATTCGATACGCTTCCGACTGACGGACATAAAAAGAAAAATCGGCTTTTTTGACTCCTCTGGCTGCCGTATCAATACGGATTTTTGTAATCCGAAGCGGGTGCAGCCAGACAGAAGAAAGCGCGGACAGGGTAGAAATACGGTGCATTGGAATCCGTAATTTATGCCGAATTAATATACCGTAAGTTAAATAAAACTCATTACTATCCATATTGTATTTAAAATTCATCCACTTCAGCGTGGATATCAGAAAAAGAAACAGGACCAGCAACACATCGATCCACGCCCCTGCAAACCATTGTGCAAGCCCTCCGTTCAGCGCGGAGAAAAAACTGCGCAGTAACGGGATCATCAGCAGGAACAAAAACCGGTAAAGGTAAAGGAAAATCGAGAAAGGGTGTGTACGCCGAAGACTGTCTGGTTTATTCATGCGGATTCTCCCTCTCCGGCTTTTTTGGCGACAGAATATCACGGAGTTCTTTCGCATCTTCGTTATGCAGCCCCGGAACAGAAATATGACTGCCCGCCATATATAACTTCAGCGAGCAAATCGAAAACCGCCGTTCCAGCGGTGTGGACAAAATCGCGGCATACTGCACTGCATGAAACGGCACCGCTCTGATACGGGTGTACAGAACACCCCAGTGCAGCAGGAAGACACGGTGTTTTACGGCGTAGGAAAGATAACGATATTTTAACGGAAAGTAGAAACACAGAAGAATCATACATATCGTAATCCAACATCCGGTAAAAAGCCACCAGACCGGTTCGTGCACAGCCACGAATCGAATCGACAAAAAAAAGAAAAGGGCCGCGGCTGGCAGCAGCCGCAGCCTCCAGACAGTCAGGATGCGAGGATCCGGTTTTTTAAGCTGCATGGAAAAAGCCCCTATGAATAAAATAAGAAGAAAAAGGATCATGTCAATCAGAAGACAGATTCTTATGTAAAAGGCGCGCTGGGCGCCTGATATTAGCTGCAAAACAGGTGGGACCCAATCCGTTTGATAACTGGACGGGTACGAATCCATTTATTTGAGGTCTTATCCGGATTATAATAGTAGATGGCACCGCCGGAAGGGTCTGAGCCATTAAGCGCCTCGCGTGCAGCTTTGCGGGCTGATTCTGAAATTGCCTCATTGATCTGGCCGTCGGTAATCGCGGTGAACGCGCCGGGCTGGTAAACAACACCGTAAAGGGTGTCGGGGAAGGAGGGGTGCTCAACACGATTGAGCACACAGGCGCCAACGGCCACCTGCCCTTCGAACGGTTCGCCTCTTGCTTCCGCCGAAATAATATTCGCAAGCAGGTTAACGTCGCTGCCGGAGGTACCGCTGCCGCCCTGGGAGCCGCCGGTAGAAATCCCCATTGCCCTGAGTGTGGCAGGTCCGGCGATTCCGTCCGAGGTCAGGCCGTTCTTTTTCTGGAACGATACCACGGCGTTTTTGGTTTTGACGCCGAAGATCCCGTCTACGGCACCGTTATAATATCCCCAGTTTTTCAGCACGGTTTGAATCTGGCGCACTTCGTTGCCCTGCGAGCCTGTTTTTGAAAGCACGCTGGTCACTTCAAGCTGTGTACTATATAATAGAAGGCCGACCAGCAGAAAAAGTGCTACACAAAGAGAGAGTACACGCAAAATGAAAGTAGATTGAGAACAATTTTCTGACTGCTGTGACATAAAAATCCTCCTTTTTGAAACGGTCAATTGTAGTATGCACAGCTGTTCCTAAATTATGAGCGCTTAATTACAATGAAACGGAAGAAAAGGAGAACAAATTCTTCCTATATATAGTGTAGAATCTTAGAAGCGGTGCCTAGATACAGTTTTTTAAAAAAATAGAACCTTTTTGCAAAAAAGGTGTTGACAAAAAGGGATGGGAATGGTATTATAACTAAGCTGTCTCGTGAGCGACGCGGAAAACGGCGAAAACGAGAGGCACAGCACCTTGAAAAATGAACAACGAGTAAGGAAGAAATCACAACGTTTCTGGTGAGCAATCACAAGAGACGAAGTAAAAACCCTTGAAAATTTTTTGAGTGCATTCACATGGAAGTGTGAACGTACAAACGCGAAAGCGAAACCAGCAAAAGTAACATGATGCTGGATCTACACTTTGTAGAACGGTTAAACCGCCGAAAGGCGTTTAATACAATAAACAAAGAGTTTGATCCTGGCTCAGGACGAACGCTGGCGGCGCGCCTAACACATGCAAGTCGAACGGACAGAAGAGAAGCTTGCTTAGCTTCTGTTAGTGGCGGACGGGTGAGTAACACGTGAGTAACCTGCCTTTCAGAGGGGGATAACGATTGGAAACGATCGCTAATACCGCATGATGTTGCGATGGGACATCCTATTGCAACCAAAGGAGTAATCCGCTGAAAGATGGGCTCGCGGCCGATTAGATAGTTGGTGAGGTAACGGCCCACCAAGTCAGCGATCGGTAGCCGGACTGAGAGGTTGATCGGCCACATTGGGACTGAGACACGGCCCAGACTCCTACGGGAGGCAGCAGTGGGGGATATTGCACAATGGAGGAAACTCTGATGCAGCGACGCCGCGTGAGGGAAGACGGTCTTCGGATTGTAAACCTCTGTCTTAGGGGAAGAAAATGACGGTACCCTAAGAGGAAGCTCCGGCTAACTACGTGCCAGCAGCCGCGGTAATACGTAGGGAGCGAGCGTTGTCCGGAATTACTGGGTGTAAAGGGAGCGTAGGCGGGGCAGCAAGTTGGATGTTTAAACTACCGGCTTAACCGGTAACTGCATCCAAAACTGCAGTTCTTGAGTGAAGTAGAGGCAGGCGGAATTCCTAGTGTAGCGGTGAAATGCGTAGATATTAGGAGGAACACCAGTGGCGAAGGCGGCCTGCTGGGCTTTAACTGACGCTGAGGCTCGAAAGCGTGGGGAGCAAACAGGATTAGATACCCTGGTAGTCCACGCTGTAAACGATGATTACTAGGTGTGGGGGGACTGACCCCTTCCGTGCCGCAGTTAACACAATAAGTAATCCACCTGGGGAGTACGGCCGCAAGGTTGAAACTCAAAGGAATTGACGGGGGCCCGCACAAGCAGTGGAGTATGTGGTTTAATTCGAAGCAACGCGAAGAACCTTACCAGGTCTTGACATCGTGCGCATACCATAGAGATATGGGAAGCCCTTCGGGGCGCATAGACAGGTGGTGCATGGTTGTCGTCAGCTCGTGTCGTGAGATGTTGGGTTAAGTCCCGCAACGAGCGCAACCCTTATTACTAGTTGCTACGCAAGAGCACTCTAGTGAGACTGCCGTTGACAAAACGGAGGAAGGTGGGGATGACGTCAAATCATCATGCCCCTTATGACCTGGGCTACACACGTACTACAATGGCACTTAAACAGAGGGCTGCTACATCGCGAGATGAAGCGAATCCCGAAAAAGTGTCTCAGTTCGGATTGCAGGCTGCAACTCGCCTGCATGAAGTCGGAATTGCTAGTAATCGCGGATCAGCATGCCGCGGTGAATACGTTCCCGGGCCTTGTACACACCGCCCGTCACACCATGGGAGTCGGTAACACCCGAAGCCAGTAGTCTAACCGCAAGGGGGACGCTGTCGAAGGTGGGATTGATGACTGGGGTGAAGTCGTAACAAGGTAGCCGTATCGGAAGGTGCGGCTGGATCACCTCCTTTCTAAGGAGACATCCGGCAGTAAAATGCCGGTGACTCTGGTCAGTTTCAGGGATTGATTTTAGACTGCTCGTTGTTTATTTTTGAAGGCGCTGTAGNTTTGCGCGATCGGCCGCTGTGAGGCGGAGGCGCAGATGAAAAGAGTCTTCATGCGTACAGCTATGTGGGGGTGTAGCTCAGCTGGGAGAGCACCTGCCTTGCACGCAGGGGGTCAGGAGTTCGATCCTCCTCATCTCCACCAACGCACCTTGAAAATTGAACAATGAAAACAAATATCTGCAATAAAGTTTTATTAAAAGTTTAGACTTAGAAATAAGGGTAAACAAACTACAATAAAGCCGAGCGGTTAGAAATAACCGTAAAACAGAGAACCAAAGATTCAAGCATGGTCAAGCTACAAAGGGCACAAAGTGAATGCCTTGGCACTAGGAGCCGAAGAAAGACGTGATAAGCTGCGATAAGCTGCGGGGAGCTGCAAATAAGTATTGATCCGCAGATTTCTGAATGGAGCAATCCGGCAGGTGTAACGGCCTGTCATGGTATACTGAATACATAGGTATACCAGGGGAACCGCCTGAACTGAAACATCTAAGTAGGGCGAGGAAGAGAAATCAACAGAGATTCCGCTAGTAGTGGCGAGCGAACGCGGAAGAGGCCAAACCGGAAGCAGCAATGTTTCCGGGGTTGTGGACTGCATTTAGCATGTTAAAGCCTAGAAGAACTGCATGGGAAGGCAGACCGGAGAGCGTGAGAGTCGCGTATTCGAAAGGTTGAGACAGCGAGCAGGATCCAGAGTACCGCGGGACACGTGAAACCCCGTGGGAAGCTGGGGGGACCACCCTCCAAGCCTAAATACTCCCTAGTGACCGATAGAGAACAGTACTGTGAAGGAAAGGTGAAAAGCACCCCGGGAGGGGAGTGAAAAAGAACCTGAAACTTTGCGCCTACAAGCACATAGAGCACGTCAATGTGTGATATGGTACCTTTTGTAGAATGGTCCGGCGAGCGTATGTATGCAGCAAGGTTAAGCACTTATGGTGCGGAGCCGAAGGGAAACCGAGTCTGAAGAGGGCGTCAAGTTGCATGCATAGGGCCCGAAACCGGGTGACCTATCCATGGTCAGGTTGAAGTGGGAGTAAAATCCCATGGAGGACCGAACCGACCTCCGTTGAAAAGGCGGCGGATGAACTGTGGATAGCGGAGAAATTCCAATCGAACCCGGATATAGCTGGTTCTCCCCGAAATAGCTTTAGGGCTAGCGTTGTATTAGATTACCGGAGGTAAAGCACTGAATAGGCTAGGGGCCGAGAGGTTACTGAACCTTATCAAACTCTGAATGCCGGATAATTGATGTACAGCAGTCAGACTACGTGAGATAAGTCTCGTGGTCAAAAGGGAAAAAGCCCAGACCCACAGCTAAGGTCCCCAAGATGATTTAAGTGGAGAAGGATGTGGAGTTGCTCAGACAACCAGGATGTTGGCTTAGAAGCAGCCACTCATTTAAAGAGTGCGTAATAGCTCACTGGTCGAGTGACTCTGCGCCGAAAATGTAACGGGGCTAAAATCATCACCGAAGCTTGGGATTCCGAAAGGAATGGTAGGGGAGCGTCGTGTAAGAGGCGAAGCATGAGCGGAAGCGCATGTGGATTTTACACGAGTGAGAATGCCGGAATGAGTAGCGAGAATTATGTGAGAATCATAATGGCCGAAAGTCTAAGGTTTTTGGAGGAAGGTTCGTCCGCTCCAAGTTAGCCGGGAGCTAAGGTGAGGCCTAACGGCGTAGCCGATGCACATACGGTAGAAATTCCGTAGCTGTCGAAGGATTTAAGTAAGAGGACACTGTCAAAGGGTATGTCCCGGGCGTTGGTTGCCCCGGGCGAAAGGGACCGAAATTTAGTAGGGAAGCATACTTGGCGGCAGGCGAGAAAAGTCTTATGTATATCCAAGATACCCGTACCGCAAACCGACACAGGTAGATAGGAAGAGAATTCCAAGGCCAACGGGAGAAGGGTTGTTAAGGAACTCGGCAAGTTGACCCCGTAACTTAGGGATAAGGGGTGCTCATGAAAGTGAGCCGCAGAGAATAGGTCCAGGCGACTGTTTAGCAAAAACACAGCTCTATGCTAAATCGAAAGATGACGTATATGGGGTGACACCTGCCCGGTGCCGGAAGGTTAAGAGGAGGAGTGAGAGCTCTGAATTGAAGCCCCGGTAAACGGCGGCCGTAACTATAACGGTCCTAAGGTAGCGAAATTCCTTGTCAGGTAAGTTCTGACCCGCACGAATGGTGTAACGATCTGGACACTGTCTCAACAGCCCGCCCGGCGAAATTGTAGTACCGGTGAAGATGCCGGTTACCCGCGACAAGACGGAAAGACCCCATGGAGCTTTACTGTAGCTTAATATTGGATTTCGGTATTTCATGTACAGGATAGGTGGGAGACTGGGAACCAAGCACGCCAGTGTTTGGGGAGTCACCGTTGGGATACCACTCTTGAAGTGCTGAAATTCTAACCTGCGGCCGTGAATCCGGCCGGGGGACATTGTTAGGTGGGCAGTTTGACTGGGGCGGTCGCCTCCAAAAAGGTAACGGAGGCGCTCAAAGGTTCGCTCAGCATGGACGGAAACCATGCTTTTGAGTGTAAACGCATAAGCGGGCCTAACTGCGAGAGAGACATCTCGAGCAGTAACGAAAGTTGGAGTTAGTGATCCGGTGGTATGTGAGTGGAAATGCCATCGCTCAACGGATAAAAGCTACCCTGGGGATAACAGGCTGATCTCCCCCAAGAGTCCACATCGTCGGGGAGGTTTGGCACCTCGATGTCGGCTCATCGCATCCTGGGGCTGTATTCGGTCCCAAGGGTTTGGCTGTTCGCCAATTAAAGCGGTACGCGAGCTGGGTTCAGAACGTCGTGAGACAGTTCGGTCCCTATCTGTCGTGGGCGCAGGATATTTGAGAGGAGCTGTCCCTAGTACGAGAGGACCGGGATGGACGCACCTCTGGTGCACCAGTTGTCGTGCCAACGGCACAGCTGGGCAGCTAAGTGCGGATCGGATAAACGCTGAAGGCATCTAAGCGTGAAGCCGACCTCAAGATAAGATATCCCACTGAATAATCAGGTAAGACCCCTCAAAGACTATGAGGTTGATAGGTCACATGTGTAATCGTCGCGAGGCGTTGAGCAAGGTGATACTAATCGGTCGAGGGCTTGACCAAGCGTAATCTAAGGTACTCTGGTGCGGAGAAAGTTTTCATTGTTCGATTTTGAGGGTGCGTATATAGGCTATGCCGAAAGCATTCTTTTTAGGAAATCCGGCGCGGAGCGACGGGTCGCCGAAGGCGATACCAAGCAGGTTCCAAAGGACCGGCGAGGCCCTTTGAATAGCCGTCGCGCGAAGCGCGCTCGGCTGAAAGCCGAGGAGGCTATATGCGCCATTAGCTCAGTTGGTAGAGCAGCTGACTCTTAATCAGCGGGTCCCGGGTTCGAGTCCCTGATGGCGCACCATCTTGTGGCCCGTTGGTCAAGCGGTTAAGACAGCGGCCTCTCACGCCGTTAACATGGGTTCGATTCCCGTACGGGTCACCAACTCTTTTACAGTTTCATATGGCTGGTGTTTATTACGCTGAGGTCCCACCTGTTCCCATTCCGAACACAGTAGTTAAGCTCAGCAGTGCCGATGATACTTGGCGGGAAGCTGCCTGGGAAAATAGGTCTTTGCCAGCTCTTGATATTCCTCAATAGCTCAGCCGGTAGAGCATGCGGCTGTTAACCGCAGGGTCGTTGGTTCGAGTCCAACTTGGGGAGCCAATTTTAAATTGTGCCGTCGTCTTGCGACGGCGGCACGACCCTTTTAGGGCCATTAGCTCAGTTGGTTAGAGCAACCGGCTCATAACCGGTCGGTCTGGGGTTCGAGTCCCTGATGGCCCACCATCGCTTATTGTGACCATCGATTAGGGAGTGGCCCTGCAAAATCGCTATGAAATGGTATTTATAGGGGTATAGCTCAGCTGGTAGAGCAGTGGTCTCCAAAACCACGTGCCGAGGGTTCAAATCCTTCTGCCCCTGCCAATATCTACACAGGCTGGGCAGCCTGTATTTGCTGATATAGCTCAGTCGGCAGAGCACATCCTTGGTAAGGATGAGGTCACGCGTTCGAATCGCGTTATCAGCTCCAGAAAAAACCTTGTAGAATGGCTTGAATGGCTGATTTACAGGGTTTTTGCAATTTATGGAACTGACGGTGATTGTGATTAATTTAGAGAGTTTGGATATTAGAGAATAGTCAAAGAGCAGTTAAAGATTTTTGCAAAGGCAGACAGCGGAATTCGCTGTCTGCCTTTGCTGTTAGATGGCTATTTTTTAGACTTTTTTTGGAAGGCTTGGGAAAATAAATTTACATAAATATGGACATAAATGCAAATCCTATACTGTAAATTGTCTTTAATCGTGTAAAGCGGGGGACTGACCCAATGCGTTATTTTCAAAAGTTGATTTGGCGGTTTAAAGAACAAAATAAAAAAGCGAAAAAAGAAAACGCTGACGAAGCGGAAAAGCCACAGAGCCTTTCACAGGAACTTAAAAAGAATCTCGATGCTGTCACAGCTGAATTTGGGGAAAGCTGCGACTTGGTCGTCCGGGAATTTTCTTTCGGAAAAGACGGGAAAATCAAGGCTGCACTGATCTTTTTGGATGGGATGGCGAACCTGCCGCTGATAAACAACAACATTATCAAGCCGCTGATGTATGACAGCCGTTTTTTCCGTACGGAAGAAACTACCGGTATCTCAAGCATAGGTGAGCTTCGGGACAGACTCCTATCCGTCGGAGATGTGAAGGTCGTCAGCACTCTTTACGAGGTGATGGGAGCCTGCCTCTCGGGCGACGCCGTACTGTTGGTCGATGGCTTTTGCAATGCTCTTGACGTAAGTGCGAAAGGTTGGGAGAAAAGGGCAATCAGCGAACCCAATACGGAAACGGTGGTTCGTGGCCCGCGCGAAGGATTTACTGAAAATCTGCGCACCAACACAGCCATGCTCCGCCGGAAGATCCGGGACCCTGCGCTTAAAATCCGTACCCTTGAAATCGGGAGGCGGACGCGTACCCAGGTGAATATCCTTTATATGGAAGGCATTGCAAACCCGGCCCTGATCCAGGAAATCGAACGGCGGCTGAAGGATATCAGCACCGATGCGATCCTTGCCGCAGGCTATCTTGAACAGTATATCGAAGACGCGCCATATTCGGTTTTCCAGACCATCTGGTACAGCGAAAGGCCGGATGCCATTGCCGGCAAACTGATGGAGGGCCGGGCCGCCATTATCGTGGACGGGACGCCCTTCGTGCTATCGGTTCCCATGTTATTTATGGAGAACTTTCAGACCGCGGAAGATTATATTGTACGCAGTTATTATGCGTCTGTCATACGCTTTCTCCGCTTGTCTGCCTTCCTTATCAGTCTGTTTGCCCCCGCTTTGTATGTAGCGTTCAGCACTTACCATCAGGAACTGATTCCCACCTCTCTGCTCTTCACCATGGCGGCTTCAAGCGAGGGTGTACCCTTCCCGGCGGCGGTGGAGACGGCTATTATGATGTTCACTTTTGAAATTCTTAAAGAAGCCGGCATCCGCATGCCCCGGCCAGTTGGCCAGGCCATCAGCATCGTGGGCGCTTTGGTGATGGGGCAGTCGGCCGTGCAGGCCGGTCTGGTAGGTGCGCCGGTTGTGATCGTCATTGCAATTACGGCGGTATCAAGCTTTGTGAGCCCATATGCCTCTGACGCCATTTCACTGCTGAGATGGGTTTTGATGATTCTGGCCGCCAGCATGGGAAGCTTTGGCATCACCCTTGGTACGCTTGCCATACTCATCCACCTTACCTCGCTGAAGTCCTTCAACGCCGATTATTTTGCTCCGTTTGCTCCATTCCGGCCAGCCGACCTGAAAGATACCGCCGTTCGTGCTCCGCTCTGGTCTATGCGGACACGCCCCAGGTCGTTAAGACCGCAGGACCTGAAGCGGCAGAATTTCGATATCCCATTTGATCCGGCTGCAGGGAACGGGGGAAATCAGGGGGAGAAACCATGAAAAAACAGGCCATTGGAGCTTACAGGAAATTTTTTAAATTCCTTCCTATCCCCTTCCTCAGAAAGTACCGGGAATGGGTGCGCCGGGCCGCCGTATTATTTCTTTGTACGGTGCTTATTTTGAATTTTTGTGCCTGCTGGAACCGGAGGGAACTTAATACGCTGGCCATCGTTCTTGGAACAGGATTGGATGTGGGAAACCAGCCGGATACGCTGGAGCTGACCGCGCAGGTGGTGCGGGCCGGAGAAATGAAGTCGGGAGGTTCTTCGCCCGACGGCAGCGCATCGGCGGAGAAAGCTTTCGTCAACATGCAAGGCACAGATAAAAGCGTGCTCGCCGCCGTCCGGGGAATATCGCATATGGCTAACCGGAGGCTGTATTTTCCGCATAATCAGGTGCTTATTTTCAGCAGTGAGCTGGCAAAACAGGATATTGCGGAAGGATTGGACGCGTTCCTGCGTGATTACGAGGCGCGTATGAATGTCCATATTCTGGTCTCGAAGGGCAAAGCATCAGAGGTATTGGAAGAGGAGTGCGAGCTTGAAAAGATACCGTCTGTCCATATCTCAGGGATGATAGAAAACCAGGAATCCAACTCGGAGACGGTGATTGTAACTATGCGCGACTTCGCTATTGCGATGCTGAGCGGTTCAACGGCTCCTGTGGCTCCGATGATCGAAGTACATGAGTCGGGCGGGAAGAAGCGTGGAAAACTTGAGGGCACAGCGGTTTTTAAAGACGGAAAGATGGTAGGGGAGCTGGACGGAATGCAGACAAGAGGACTTATGTTTGCCACAGGCAAGGCAAAGAGCAGTGTAATAACCGTAGATACGAAGTGGGGGCAGGTCGTTTTGGAAATGGTTCATTCAAGAACCAGCTTAGAGCCCGTGAAAGCGGAGGACGGCAGTATCCGGATAGAGCTCAAAATCAATGAGAATGGAGCCATCGAGAGCAATGAGACCACCGAGGATATGTCGCGTTTAGAAAACCTTGAACTGCTTAAGAAGCTCGGGCAGGAGGCAATCCGCTCGGATGTCGAGAGTGCGCTTTCACAGGCAAGATCGCTTTCTGCCGACGTGTTCGGATTCGGGGAAGCGATCCGCCGTGAATACCCGGAGGAGTGGGAGAAGATGAAAGAAAACTGGGACGAGGTATTCCGTGAAATCGGGCTGGATGTCCAAGTAGAGGTCGAACTGCGTTCCACAGGCGGCCTGACGAGGCCGGTGACTCCGGGAGGTGCGGAATGAAACTCGAAAAGGGATGCATATCCGGATGGGAATTTTTATTTTCGGTATTCTGCTTTATGCAGGGCACTATGCTGCGCTCCGGCTTTATTATCAGCGTGACCCGGAACGATTCCTGGGCCATGGCCTTTACCGGTCTTTTGCTCGCGCTGCCGATTGTTGGGATCTACGCTGCGCTTCTGTATAGCTTCCCGGGGAAAAGCCTTATAGAGATCGATGATATCATCTTTGGCCCGGTTCTGGGAAAAGCCGTATCTATTTTGTATCTCTTTTTCTTCCTGTCGCTCTGCGCACTCAACACCCGCGACCTCGGGGATTTTGTGGTAGGCTATATGATGCCGGAAACTCCAATCGCGGCAATCAATCTTCTTTTTCTGCTCGTATGTGTTTATGCGATTTACAAGAATATGAAAACCCTGCTGCGCCTGTCTATCGTTTTTTGCATCCTCGCCGTGGGTGCGATAGTCTTTAACTTTATTCTGATACTCAAAGACGTGCAGGTTGATTTTCTAAAGCCGTTTTTCCGGCTGCCACCTATGAAATATGTGCAGGGCACGGTCTCTGTGACAGCGGTTCCGATGGGGGAGGTCTTAGCTTTTATCATGCTTGCCCCAATGCTGAAAAAAAGCCAAAAAGCGGGGAAGCCGCTTTTGTTCGGACTGACCTCTTCGGCTGTATTTATGGCGGTCGTCATCCTGCGCGATATCATAACATTGGGGCCTCTCGTTTCGGTCGTGTCGCTGGCTTCCTTTGAATCTGTGCGCTATGTGAGTCTCGCGGGTGTCCTGACAAGGATGGAGAGCCTTTATGCAGTGGTTCTGATCATTCTGTTTTTATTTAAGGTGAGCATTCTGCTGTATGCATTCGTGTTGGGACTGTCGGAACTGCTAAACCTCAAAAGCTATCTGCCGCTCACGCTTCTTTCCGCATCGTTGGTATTTTTTTATTCGCTTTTTGTATTTGAATCGGTGATGGAAAACATGAACTGGGGTGCAAGCACAGCTCCTTTTTTCTCGCTGACCTTTGAATTTCTTCTGCCGGCGGTTTCTCTGCTGGTAGCCTGCCTGCGCAAAGTAAACAGTGTTTCGGAGGTGAAGTCATGAGGCTTCTGATGGTCTTTATCGGGTTTGCCGCAATGGCTGCAATCAACCTGCCGGGCATGATCAAAAAGAAATTGTGGCGCGATCTTGCCGTCTATTTGCTCTTTTTTCTCGCGGTGCTCACGCTTGCGATACTCATGGCGCTGGGTATCAAAGTGCCAAGCCCGATAAAAGCGGTTCAGGCATTTTATCGGGATATTCTCCACCTGAGCTTCCAAATTTCCTGATACACCGCCGGACTGTATCAAATCCGGCGTAAAATGGGATGCCGCGGCACCTCTTTCTGATTTTTTGCAGAACAAACACACTTTCCGACAAAAGGAATAAGATAAATTAGAAAATGTGGAAAGGAAGGTGCATATGTATTATAAAGGGCGTCCATGTCCGTACCATGCTGATGCACAAATGTGCAATCTATCAAAGCAGGTTACGAAATTAACTGATTATGGACCTAATCCATTTGCATTCAATATTGAAGAAGCGACTAAGATAAATAATACGTTTCGTACAGCGATTTGGACAGGCGAACATTTGCAGGTCACCTTGATGAGTATCAAAGTCGGGGAGGACATAGGCTTGGAGATTCATCCCGATGTCGACCAGTTTTTGCGGATTGAAGATGGCCAGGGACTCATCCTGATCGGGGACACCAAAGACAGAGTGGATTTCAAAAAACTGGTCTATGATGGCTGCGCGATCATGATCCCCGCGGGTAAATGGCATAATCTGATTAATACAGGTAATACAGCGCTTAAATTGTATTCGATCTATTCGCCGCCTCAGCACCCGCATGGTACAGTTCATGAGACAAAAGAGATTGCACAGGCTGCCGAAAAAAATAATGGTTATTAACGTCCAGGCTGATCTTCGGTATAAACGCAGTGTTTGAAAAACCCGCATAAATTTATGCGGGTTTTCATTCGGCATATGGGACGAGGTCACCGGTATCCATACTTTCTGACATGGATACTGTCCATGCGGATATATGCGGTTAATCTGTAAAAACTGATATTTATCCCCCGGTTTATAATAGGTTGCGGCCGCATAAAAGACTACATTGATACAAGATGCGGCAAGAACCGTCAGGATTCGATTTTTTATCCAATTATTTTTTCATTGGTCTAGAGAAATGAACTTTTGGACAAATATTACAAATCAATTACAGACCGGTAACAAAAGAGTAACAAATATGAAAAAAATTTTAACAAACATGTAATTTCCTCTTGCATTTTGCGTATACTATGGTATAGTAAAACTATAAGATATACTAATCGTAAAAAAGTTCAATTAATTTATTGAAAAAGTTACAAATTGTAACCTTTAAAGGAGTGACTGCTGTGAAAAAGAGAGAGATTCAACAAATTTCTGCCATGATCGCAGGCGTAGTGGCAGTTGCTACCTTAGTTGTTTTTTCGGTTGTCGCCGCGGGCCTGATTGAGATATCGCCCGACGTGGGATTGCTGCGCTGGGCACGTGAGGCAGTGCTTTATGCACTGATGAATAAGTTTACTCAGAAATTGGCGGCATCCCTTTTCCTGGGACTGATTGCTTATCTGACCAGCAGAGTTGTTTTGGGCGCCCGAAGCGAAAAAACTACCAGGCAATCGAAGCCTGCAAAGCTGCACTGTTTTCCGGCCGATTCACAGATGGGCAGAACAGCTTAACAATTGCTTTTCATTTTTTCTCCTAATTCATAAAAACAAACCGGCGCCGCAAGGCGCCGGTTTGTTTTTATGTCTGTATCAGATAAGGATTGTGCAAGATGATGGAATTCTGATCGTTAGTATGACTGGTTTCATGTCAGATATATTCTTTTCTTTTTCACATAAATATGCTAAACTAAAAACAATGAAAGAAGGGAATGACTGGATGTCTTTTTTCAACCGCCCGACGCCTCCGACATGGCGAATCATAGTATATTGTGCAGCTTCGGCGCTTATTCTGCTGTTATTCGGAAAAATCATTGCAATTTTCAGAATTCCGATCTGATGACAAAGCGGGAATTTTGCAGGCGCTGTATCCGGCTGGCCCTTGTTTTAGGCGGGGCGGCTCTGCTGGTATGGGCATTTACGCATGGACTGCCATACTTTTGCCCGTTACGGTGGACAGCAGGCATAGAATGTCCCACCTGCGGGATGACAAGAGCGGCAAACGCCCTGCTGCATTTTCATTTTCTGCAGGCGTGGCGTTATCATCCCCTGATTTTTGTTGTTCTGCTTTACGCGGGAATTCTGGCTGTTTTGTGGCTTTTGGGAAAAGATAAAATGATGCGCGCGAAAGGATTGTGGATACCGCTGATGATCCTGTTTGTCATTTGGTGGATTGTCAGGGCCGTTGCATACGTCAATGGGCAGTATCCCGCTTTTTATGAGCCTCGGGCTGTTATTCCGCGGGTGTTTCATTTTATACGCCAGTTTTTCTGATCCTTGGGTTTTTATTATACGAATTTAATCGGAGGTTTTTAAAATGTATCAGGATTTCATGGATTCAATTGGGTTTGTCTCGGAAAGGGACCCCGAAATCGGGGCGGCAATGCAGAAGGAACTGGCTCGTCAGCGCAGAAATATTGAGCTGATTGCATCTGAAAACATTGTGAGCCCTGCCGTGCTGGCGGCAATGGGCACCGTGCTCACCAACAAATATGCGGAAGGCTATCCCGGTAAGCGCTATTACGGCGGCTGTCAGGATGTCGATATCACGGAGACAATTGCCATTGAACGCGCCAAAAAATTGTTCGGCGCCGAGCATGCCAACGTACAGCCGCATTCGGGCGCGCAGGCCAACCTTGCGGTCTATTTTGCGCTGCTGAACCCCGGCGATACGGTACTCGGCATGAGCCTGGCGGACGGCGGCCATCTGACCCACGGTTCTCCGGTGAATATGTCGGGGAAATACTACCATTTTATCCCTTACGGGCTCAATCCCGAAACGCAGCAGATTGACTATGAAAGATGCCGTGAACTGGCTCTGGAGCATAAGCCGAAGCTGATTGTGGCCGGCGCTTCCGCCTATCCGCGCGCGATCGATTTTGAAAAGCTCAGCAGCATCGCAAAGGAAGTCGGCGCCTACTTTATGGTGGATATGGCGCACATCGCGGGTCTTGTCGCCGCGGGGGAACACGCTTCTCCGGTCCCCTATGCGGATGTTGTGACAACCACCACCCATAAAACCCTGCGCGGACCGCGCGGTGGCCTGATCCTGTGCCGCGAGGAGCTTGCCAAGGCAATTGACAAGGCCATTTTCCCCGGCACGCAGGGCGGGCCGCTGATGCACATTATCGCCGCGAAAGCCGTCTGCCTCGGGGAAGCGCTGAAACCCGAGTTCAAGGCATACCAGCATCAGATCATCCTGAACTGCCGGGCGCTGGCTCAGGGGCTCACCAAACGCGGATTCCAGCTCGTTTCCGGCGGGAGCGACAACCACCTTGTCCTGTTGGATCTGCGCAACTTCGGAGTTACCGGTAAGGAGCTTGAGAAAAAGCTTGACGAGGTTTATATTACCGTCAACAAAAACGCAATCCCGAACGACCCACAGAGCCCGTTCATTACCAGCGGTGTGCGGATTGGTACCCCTGCGGTTACCACCCGCGGCTTCAGGGAAGAGGATATGGACAAAATTGCGGAGTTTATCTATCTGTGCGCCACCGACTTTGACAACAAAGTGGAAGAAATCCGCGCCGGTGTGGAAGCGCTCTGCGCAAAATATCCGCTGTACGAATAAAGCCGTATTTTTCGACTGCCCGCCGCGCCGCGGCGGGCTTTTCATCTTTATTTCGAAAGGAGGCTGGCGTGATGTCTGCACCGCTTGCCGATCAAATCCGCCCGCAGTCGCTGGACGATGTTGTGGGGCAGCCCCACCTGCTGGGGAAGGATAAAGTCCTCCGACGCATGGTGGAAACCGGAAATATCCCGAATCTGATCTTTTACGGCCCGTCCGGAGTGGGGAAAACCACTGTTGCATCCATTATTGCAAAGCGCGCGGGGAAAAAACTGTTTAAGCTCAACGGCACCACGGCTTCGACCTCCGATATCCGGGAGGTCGTCAGCCAGCTGGATACCCTGGACGGGATGGGCGGGGTCATCCTCTATCTGGATGAAATCCAGTATCTGAATAAAAAACAGCAGCAGACGTTACTGGAGTTTATCGAAAACGGCTCAGTAACCCTGATTGCGTCAACCACCGAGAACCCATATTTTTACGTATATAACGCGATTCTTTCCCGGAGCACGGTGTTTGAGTTTTTGCCTGTCGGGCCCGAGGATGTTCTGCGCGCGGTCCGGCGTGCGTTCCAAAAAGCGGAGGAGTATTTCGGAGGGCAGTTTACCGTGGAAGCGGGCGTCGCGGAGCATATTGCGTCCGCCTGCGGCGGGGACGTGCGCAAAGCCGTCAATGCGGTGGAGATGCTCGCGCTGGCCTCCGCCGGGGGACATGTTACGCTGGAGGACGCCAAACAGGTGGCACAGAAAAGCGCGATGCGCTATGACCGGGACGGGGACGCCCATTACGACATCCTGTCCGCGTTCCAGAAGTCCATCCGGGGGTCGGATGAGAACGCCGGGCTGCACTATCTCGCGCGCCTGCTGGAGGCGGGCGATCTGATTTCCCCCTGCCGCCGGCTGCTGGTCATTGCGAGCGAGGATATCGGGCTTGCGTACCCGCAGGCGATCTCCATTGTGAAATCCTGCGTGGACGCCGCGGTGCAGCTTGGCCTGCCGGAAGCCAGGATCCCGCTTGCACAGGCGGTGATACTTCTTTGCACCAGCCCCAAGTCCAATACCGCGATCTGCGCGATCGACGCCGCGATGGCGGACGTGCGGGACGGAAAGACCGGCGAAATTCCCGCTCACCTGCGGGACGGGCACTATTCGGGCGCCCAAAAGCTGGGCCATGCGCAGGACTATCGTTATGCCCACGACTATCCGAATGATTATGTGAAGCAGCAGTATCTTCCTGACGCGCTCAAGGACCGTGTTTATTACCGGTTTGGGGAAAACAAGCTGGAATCCGCCGCCAGGGCTTATCGCGAAAAGATTGTGCGGGAATCTGAGTAAACAAAGATAAGCCGCCCGGTAACGGGCGGCTTATCTTCAATTGTATGTAGGAGGTTTGAACACGGTTTCAATTAAGCGGTCGGAGCATTCCGGGGAATACCGCCATCTGTCCAGATGCCCCTGTGTGAGAAAATAAGCGGAGGGCGCCACCCGATACGATGCGTCGAACGCGTCCACGATAATCAGCTTGGCCTTCATCTTTTCGGGAATCAGACTTTTGATATAAACGCTTGCGTGCTGCCCCACGCTGATGTCGTCCCGCGGTTCCGCCAGCCCGGCAAGGTTGGGGGTGAGTTCGACGAAGACACCGTAATCTTCAATCGAGCGCACAATGCCCGCGACCGTTTCACCCGGGGAAAACAGTGCGGCGTTTTCGCTCCAGGTGCCGAGCAGTTCTTTGTGGGATAGGGAAATTCGCCCGTCCGGCTCCACCGCGCGTACAATCGCCTTGATATCCTGCCCGGGGCGGAACCTGTCCCGCGGGTGGGAAATCCGGCTGATGGAAATGGCGTCGATGGGAATCAGGGAGGGAATGCCGCAGCCGATATCGACAAAGCATCCAAACGACTCCAAATGAGTCACTTTTGCGTCTATGATATCACCCGGCGTCAGCTTGCTGATATAATTCTCCATGCATTCCTGCTGAACCGCGCGCCGGGACAGCCGGGGTACGACAGACCCGTCTTCATGGCGGGTCAGCTCTGTGATTTTATAGCATACGGGCTTATTAACTTTGGAAATGATTGCAATATCGCGGGTGGTGCCGTCCGCAATACCGAGCGCACCTTCCTCGCGCGGGATGATGCCGCGGAATGCCCCCATATCCACAATCAGGTTGTGCTGGGCATCGCAGACAATTGCGCGGCTTTCAAGAATTTTTTCGGCGGCAAAGGCATCCTGCAGGGCTGAAACCGAACGGAAGGACTGCCGATTTGCTAAAGTATCCGCCCACATACCTTCTGGTTTATAGGTTGACATTTTGATACCCCTCCTCTTTGCACATGTCCTATCATATGCGGTGACCCGCACAGATTATGCGGGAGGAAGGGCCGCTTGGGTAAATGTCAAATAATTTACAGCAGAATTCTTGCGTTAAGAGGGAGTTGCCTGTATAATAATAGATTGTAAGATTCTGCAAGAATGGAGGGACTCCTGTGGATATCCGGGTGGGCGACATTTTGGCAATGAAAAAGCCGCATCCGTGCGGGGAGACGCATTTCACCGTCGGCCGGGTGGGGATGGACTTCCGTATCCGCTGCAACGGCTGCGGGCACGAAGTGATGGTGCCGCGCGCAAAGGTGGAAAAGAACATCAAAAAGGTTTTCCGGGACGGCGTGGAGATTGACAAAAATGCGCTCCGGGAATCACATTTGTAGCCGGACAGGAATTGTCCGCCAATGTGATTTTATCGAATAAAGGAGTTCATTTATGTTTGACAAGCTGGATTCTGTTGCTGCGCGTTACGAGGAAATCAACCACAGGCTGATGGAGCCGGACGTGGTAAATGACCAGAAAAAATATACCGATTTGATGAAGGAATATAAACGCCTGACTCCGATTGTGGAAAAATATCAGGAGTATCAGAAAGCAAAGCAGGGCTATCAGGACGCGCTTGAGCTGCTGGAGGAAGGCGACAGGGAACTGCGCGAGCTGGCGCAGGAGGAATATGACCTCAACAGGGAGCGGATGGAAACCGCCGCGCGGGAACTAAAAATCCTGCTGCTGCCCAGCGACCCCAACGACGACAAAAACGTGATCGTGGAAATCCGCGGGGGTGCCGGCGGGGAAGAGGCGGCGCTGTTTGCCAACAGCCTCTTCCGCATGTATACCATGTATGCGGATTCCTTGGGCTGGAACTGGGAGGTTTTAAACGCCAACGAGACGGAACTTGGGGGCTATAAGGAAATCAGTTTCTCTATCAACGGCGAGAATGCATATTCCCGCCTGAAGTTTGAAAGCGGGGTCCACCGGGTCCAGCGCGTTCCGGAAACCGAAACGCAGGGACGCATCCATACCTCCACCGTAACAGTCGCCGTATTGCCGGAAGCGGAGGAGGTCGAACTGGAAATTGACCCGAAGGATTTGCAGATTGACGTATTCCGTTCCAGCGGCGCGGGCGGCCAGCATGTCAACAAAACCTCCTCCGCCATCCGCGTGACCCATCTGCCGACCGGCATGGTTGTGGAATGTCAGGATGAACGTAGCCAGTATAAAAATAAGGATAAGGCGCTGAAAGTTCTGCGTTCCCGTCTGCTTGACATCAAGGTGCGGGAGCAGAACGACAAAATTGCGACCGAACGAAAACTCCAGGTGGGTACCGGCGACCGCTCGGAACGCATCCGTACCTACAACTATCCGCAGGGGCGTATGACCGACCACCGCATCGGGCTGACCCTCTATAAACTGGATTCGATCCTTAACGGCGACCTTGCCGAACTGCTGGACGCACTGATTACGTTTGATCAGGCGGAGAAGCTGCAGGCGTCGGCGGAAGATTGACAGCGCGGGATACCAAATTAACGGAGATGTAATTTTGCAGACCAAATTGTTAAAAATAACTCATACACAGCAGGACGAAGCGATTTTGAAGGAAGCCGCCGGACTGCTCGCGGCGGGTCATCTGGTGGCAATCCCGACCGAAACGGTTTACGGGCTGGCGGCAAATGCGCTCGACCCTAAGGCCGCCTCTGCCATTTATGCGGCAAAAGGGCGCCCGAGCGACAATCCGCTGATTGTGCACGTTTCGGATATTCGGGAAATTCCGCCGCTGGTCAAGCAGGTTCCAGAAACGCTGTACCGGCTGGCGGAGCGTTTCTGGCCCGGGCCAATGACAATTATAATGGAAAAATCCGACCTGGTGCCATATGAGACCTCGGGCGGGCTGGACACCGTTGCGATTCGGATGCCGTCGCATCCTGTCGCGCGGGAACTGATCCGCCGCTCCGGCGTGCCGCTGGCGGCGCCCTCGGCAAATCTTTCCGGTTCTCCCAGCCCGACCTGCGCGCAGCACTGTATGGATGACCTGACCGGGCGCGTCGAGGCGATTGTGGACGGCGGCAGTTGTGAGGTCGGTGTGGAATCCACTGTGCTGACGCTCTGCACAACGCCCCCCACGGTGCTCAGGCCCGGCGCTGTGACGCTGGAAATGCTGCGGGAGGTTCTCCCGGATATCCGGCTTGACCCGGGTATATTCCTGCATCTTTCGGACGACCGCAAGGTGTCGTCTCCCGGAATGAAATATAAGCACTATTCCCCAAAGGCGCGGGTGGTGCTTGTGCGCGGGCCGCTGGAAGCGTTCCGGCAGTTTATCGACGGACAGAGCGGCGATTTTGGAATTTTATGTTTTTCAGGGGAAGAATCCGGATTTTCCAGGCCGTGCATCGTTTACGGCGTAAAAGGGGACGCGGCGTCGCAGGCAAAACATCTGTTTGACGCGCTGCGAAAAGTGGATAAAGAACAAATGAAGCTGGTCTACGTCCGGATTGCGGACGGCGAAGGAATCGGGCAGGCCGTTTATAACCGGCTTTTGCGTGCCGCGGGATTTGACGAGATCCGGCTATGAGATAGATTAGGAGGCTGCAATTTGAAGGAAACAGGAGGAACAACCGTGGTAGGGCTGACGGGCCAGAGCGGCGCCGGAAAGTCCACCCTCAGCCGGATGTTTGCCGATCACGGCTATGAAGTGATTAATGCGGATGCGGTGGCGCGGGAAGCGATGGAAACATCGAATCTCTGCCTCTCCGATCTGGTTTTGGAATTTTCAACGGAGGTCATCCATCCCGACGCGACGCTGAACCGGGAAAAGCTGGCGGCCATTTGTTTTGGAGATAAAAGCAAGCTGCGGCGCCTGAATGAAATTACCTTTCCGTACATCATTGAGGCGATCACGCATAAACTAAAAGATGCGGAGAAGCGCGGGGTGCCGTTCCTTGTTCTGGACGCGCCAACTCTGTTTGAATCGGGTCTGGATAAGGAATGTGATCTGGTGGTTGCGGTGATTACCAGGGAAGAAACCCGGATGGCGCGGATTATCAGCCGGGATCATATGACAGAGGAAGCAGCTGCGCGCCGTATCAAAGCGCAGAATGGGGATGATTTTTACAGTTCCCGGGCCGATGAAGTCCTTTATAACGACGAAGATATGGATGCGCTTCGCCTCGCGTTCATAGAGCTTTGTGAACGTCTGGAAAAAGGACCGCCGGGCAGGCGGGAAACTCCTGATGGGACTCCGGGTGATACAGGGGAATTCGGCGAACTGAACTCTTGACACGGAGGGCGATCGTGAGCAAACATGTACGAAAAACGATTTTTGAACTGTTTTTGCTGCTCCTTGCCGTATTCGGAGGAATTTTTGCCTCAAGATATGGGTTTGAGCAGTATTACCGCAGCGCGTATCCGATGAAGTATTCGGATTTGATTGACCAAGCCTGCGCTGAAAAAGGGCTTGACCGTGCGCTGGTTTACGCGGTTGTCCGCACAGAAAGCGGCTTTGACCCAAAGGCAGTGTCCGGTGTGGGCGCGCGGGGACTGATGCAGCTGATGCCGGACGCGTTTGAGTGGGTTCAGATGCGCCGCGGGGAGGCCTCGGGGCTGGACCACGACCTGCTGTTCGACCCGGCGGTCAATATTGACTATGGAACCACGATGCTGAAACTATTGCAGGATGAGTTTTCTAAGCCTGAAAATGTGCTGTGCGCGTATCATGCGGGCTGGGGGAGTGTGAAAAAGTGGCTGGCAAACAGCGACTATGCGCCGGACGGGAAGACGGTGACCAATATTCCGTATCAGGATACGGCGGCCTATGTGGCGAAAGTAACGAAGACGATGGGAATTTACCGAAAGCTTTATGATTTATAAATTTGTATTGACAGGGAGGAATCTTGATGGAGAAAGAAAAAACCCAGGGCGAGCTTCTGCAGGAAGAACTTCTGCTGAACCGCAAGAATATGGGCATGACGAACGACGAAGCGGCTGAGGAAGCCGCGCAGACTTTCTGTGAGCCTTATAAAGCGTTTCTGGACCGCTGCAAGCTGGAGCGCGAAGCGGTCTCTGCGATGATTGAAATGGTGCAGGCGGCAGGTTATACGGAATTTGACCGCACGAAAAACTACCAGCCCGGAGACCGGGTCTATCGCAATAACCGCGGGAAAGCGCTGTTGCTCGCAACCATCGGGGAAAAACCGATTACCGACGGCGTACGCATTATGGCGAGCCATATCGATTCGCCCCGTCTGGATTTGAAGCCCAACCCTGTTTACGAGGAGGCTCAGCTGGCGCTCTTCAAGACACACTACTACGGCGGAATCAAGCGCTATCAGTGGGGGACCATTCCGCTTGCGCTGCACGGCGTGATTGTAAAAAAGAACGGAGAGACCCTCCGTGTTGCCCTCGGCGAAGACGAGGGAGATCCTGTTTTCACCGTAACCGATCTTCTGCCGCATCTTGCAGTCGAGCAGATGAAGCGGAGTCTGAAAGACGGGCTGAAAGGCGAGGAACTGAATGTTCTGATCGGCTGCCGCCCGTTCAAGGATGACAAGATCAGCGAAAAAGTCAAGCTGAATATTCACCGTCTGCTGAACGAAAAATACGGCATTGTGGAGGCGGATTTCCTTTCCGCAGAGCTTTCGATGGTGCCGGCATTTAAAGCGCGTGACATCGGGTTTGACCGCTCGATGGTCGGCGCATACGGTCATGATGACCGCGTCTGCGCATATACGTCCCTGATGGCGACGCTGGAGGTGCAGAATCCTCCCTATACAACAGTCACTGTTTTTGCAGATAAGGAAGAAACCGGTTCCGACGGAAATACCGGTCTGGATTCCTATTATCTCAAATATTTTGTGGCGGATCTTGCGGCGCAGCAGGACGCGGACGCGCGGGATGTGCTGTCGAAATCCACCTGCCTTTCCGCAGATGTCAACGCCGCGTTTGACCCGACCTTCGGGGATACGATGGAAAAGCGCAACTGCGCCTATCTCAACTACGGCGTGGTTGTCACCCAGTATACCGGTTCGGGCGGGAAATACGGCACAAGTCAGGCCTCGGCGGAATTCATGGCTTCTGTGCGCCGTATGCTGGACGATGCAAAAATTTCCTGGCAGACCGGCGAGCTTGGAAAGGTTGACGGCGGCGGCGGCGGAACGGTCGCGAAATATGTCGCCAAGCTGAATGTAGACGTGGTGGACGTCGGCGTACCGGTGCTCTCGATGCACGCACCTTTTGAAGTGGTTTCCAAAAACGACGTTTATGCCACCTACTGTGCGTTTAAGGCTTACGCGGAGGCGGAATAGCGGGCTGCACGCAATTTTGAATGACAGGATGTTTGTATTTTGTTTGACTTCTTGGGGCCGTTTTCACTGATTGTCTTTTTTGTGATCGGCATTGTCATCGGCGCGGCTGTTTTCCCCCTCAAATGGCTGAAGGCAAACGGCTGGCTGCAAATCGTGGGCATTGCGCTCACCCTGTTTTCCATGGGCGCGTCCATGGCAGGCAGCCCCACCTTCTTTGCGGATCTGCGCAGCGCGGGCATGAAAGCGTTTCTTTATGCGCTGGTGTCCATCGCGGGGTCTGTGCTGGCCGTATTTCTTTTATGCAGAGCCGTCATGAAAAAGGGGGAGGATGACAAGTGATTTTTGTCGCATTGGGAAGCCTTGTGCTTGGAATTTTATGCGGCGGCCTGTTCCTGTCTCCGGAGATGACGGCGGGCATGGATACGCTGATGTCCTACGCGCTCATGATTCTGCTGGTTTCCGTCGGAATTGAAGTGGGCACCAATAAAACAGTGTTTCGGAAGATACGGGAGTATCATATTAAGATTCTGGCAATTCCGCTGGGCGTGGCGGTCGGGTCGATTTCCGGAGGAATTCTGCTGGGAATTTTCCTTGGTGACGCACCGAATGTCAGCGCGGCGATTTCCTCCGGTTTTGGTTTTTACAGCGTTTCGGCAGTGATTCTGCGCGAACTGGGAGGCTCCCGGCTTGGCACCGTTGCATTTATGACGAATATGTTCCGGGAACTGCTTTCCTATTTATTGATTCCTCTTGTGGCGAAATACTGCGGCCGTTATGCGGCAATTGCGCCGTCCGGAGCGACCGCCATGGATACCACGCTTCCCGCCATCGCAAAATCCACCGATCATGAAACCGCTTTGATGGCAGTCATCACAGGCGTAGTGCTCACAGCGCTGGTTCCAATTTTAGTGCCGGTTCTCTACAATTTGTAGTCCGAAAGGACAAAACAACAAAAAATCCATGCATGTTCGCATGGATTTTCTTTTGCGGTTTATAAAATTGTATTGACAACCATAATGAAGTATGGTAGACTAATATACTGTATCAAAATGGCTAATTTTGCATTAAACTATAAAGAGTATAACATGTTTCGACAGGTTTGGCAATAGTGATTTGCAAAATTTATAGGTGTTGGTTGGAAATCTTATAAATTTTGCACAACATTGTGATAGATTTTTCCAAATGTCCGCGGGGCATGGAGGACCATGTCCGGCAAAGGTAAAATTTTGTCGGGCAAATCAGATGAATGGAGTGAGCAAAAGCCTATGGTGAATGTCAAGCCAGTAAAGCAAGGCAAAACGACTCGTATGAGTTTTTCTCGCATCAATGAGGTGCTGCAGATGCCGAACCTCATTGAAGTCCAGAAGAATTCTTATCAGTGGTTTCTTGATGAAGGGCTGAAAGAGGTGTTTAAGGACGTCTCGTCGATCACTGACTATCAGGGGAATCTCGTGTTGGATTTCATCGACTACCGTCTGGACGACAAACCGAAATACACCATCGAGGAGTGCAAGGAACGCGACGCGACCTATGCCGCGCCTTTGAGGGTCAGGGCCAGCCTTTTGAACAAGGAGACCGGCGAGGTAAAAGAGCAAGACATATTCATGGGAGACTTTCCGCTGATGACTGACAGCGGCACATTCATCATCAATGGTGCGGAGCGTGTTATTGTATCCCAGTTAGTCCGTTCCCCGGGCGTTTACTATGGTTCTTCTCACGATAAGAGCGGAAAACAACTGTTCACAGCCACCGTTATCCCCAACCGAGGCGCCTGGCTGGAATATGAAACCGATTCCAATGATGTTTTTTATGTGCGCATCGATAAAAACCGCAAACTGCCGGTAACCACCTTTATTCGCGCCCTGGGCCTTGCGTCCAACGACGAGATTATAGGCTTTTTCGGCGACGACGAGCGGATTCTCTCAACCCTGGAAAAGGACAGCACCGTTAATATGGAGGAAGCGCTGCTCGAGGTTTACCGCAAGCTGCGCCCCGGCGAGCCGCCGACGGTGGATTCGGCCCAAAGCCATATCGATTCCCTGTTCTTTGACCCGCGCCGTTACGACCTTTCCAAGGTCGGACGCTATAAATACAATAAAAAGCTCGCAATCACGCCGCGGATTATGGGTCGTATCGCGGCCCGTCCGGTTGTCGACCCGCTGACCGGCGAAATGCTCGCCGAACCGGACACCGTCCTGTCCCGCGAGCTTGCTGAAAAAATCGGCAGATGCGGCGTGGACACCGTTTATATCAAGGACGGCGAACGTGAGATCAAAGTCTTTTCCAACGGCATGGTGGACCTCAAGAACTTTGTTCAGTTCGACTGTGCGGAGCTTGGAATCAATGAAAAGGTTCGCTTCGCGGTGCTGCGCGAGATTCTGGAGAACTGTCAGAATGACGGCGAGCTGAAGGTTCAGATTGTAGCGCGCCGTGACGAACTGATTCCCAAACACATTATAAAAGACGATATTTTCGCATCCATCAATTATCTCTGCGGGATTGGCCATGACGTTGGAACTGTGGACGACATCGACCACTTGGGCAACCGCCGTATCCGTTCGGTCGGCGAGCTGCTTCAGAATCAATTCCGAATCGGTTTTTCCCGTATGGAGCGTGTAATCCGTGAGCGCATGGCGACTCAGGCGCAGGATATGGATGTCGTTACCCCGCAGGCACTGATCAATATCCGCCCGGTAGTGGCATCTATTAAAGAGTTTTTCGGTTCTTCTCCGCTGAGCCAGTTCATGGATCAGACAAACCCGCTCGCCGAGCTGACGCATAAGCGCCGTCTGTCCGCGCTGGGCCCCGGAGGCCTCTCCCGTGACCGCGCGGGATTTGAGGTCCGCGACGTGCATTACAGTCATTACGGCCGCATGTGCCCGATTGAGACGCCCGAAGGCCCGAACATCGGCCTGATCTCCTACCTTGCTTCTTTTGCGCGAATCAATGAGTACGGCTTTATCGAGGCCCCATACAGACGGGTGGATAAAGCGACCGGAATTGTTCTTGATGAAGTAGAGTATATGACTGCGGATATTGAGGACATGTATATCGTTGCACAGGCCAACGAGCCGCTGAATGAAGAAGGCCGTTTTGTCAATGAAAAGGTCAGTGTGCGCTACCGCGATTCCGTCATGATCTGTGAACGGGAAAAAGTCGACTACATGGACGTTTCGCCGAAGATGGTGGTGTCCGTCGCGACCGCGATGATTCCGTTTCTGGAAAACGATGACGCAAACCGCGCGCTGATGGGCGCGAACATGCAGCGTCAGGCGGTACCCCTGCTGAAACCGGAGGCGCCGATTGTGGCTACCGGTATGGAATACAAATCCGCTGTGGACTCCGGCGTCGTTGTGGTTGCGAAACAGGCCGGCGTAATTGACGCCGTATCCGCGAATGAAATCGTGATCCGCGACGATCAGGGGGAACGGCACTCCTACCATCTGATCAAGTTCCTGCGTTCTAACCAGAGTACCTGCATCAACCAGCGCCCGATTGTCAATAAAGGCGAGCGGGTGGGAGTCGGCCAGGTCATTGCGGACGGACCTTCGACTGAAAACGGAGAAATCAGTCTCGGACGCAATATGCTCATCGGCTTTATGACGTGGGAAGGCTACAACTACGAAGACGCGGTTCTGATCAATGAAAAACTGGTCAAGGACGATCTGTACACTTCAATTCACATTGAGGAATATGAAATTGAAGCGCGTGACACCAAGCTGGGACCTGAGGAAATTACCCGCGACATTCCGAACGTGGGCGACGATGCGCTCAAGGAACTGGATGAGCGCGGCATTATCCGCATCGGTGCCGAGGTGCGCGCCGGAGATATTCTGGTTGGCAAGGTAACTCCGAAGGGAGAAACGGAGCTGAATGCGGAAGAGCGCCTGCTGCGCGCCATCTTCGGCGAGAAGGCGCGTGAAGTGCGTGACACTTCGCTGCGCGTGCCGCATGGCGAATATGGAACCATCGTGGATGTCAAGGTATTTACCCGCGACAACTGCGACGAACTTTCTCCCGGCGTCAATATGGTGGTGCGCTGCTATATTGTCCAGAAAAGAAAGATCAGCGTCGGCGACAAGATGGCCGGACGCCACGGAAACAAGGGTGTTGTTTCGCGTGTTCTGCCGCAGGAGGATATGCCTTACCTGCCGGACGGACGCCCGCTTGACATCCTGCTGAACCCTCTGGGCGTGCCTTCCCGTATGAATATCGGACAGGTGCTTGAGGTCCATCTCGGACGCGCGGCGGCGGAACTGGGCTGGAAGGTCATGACGCCGGTATTCGACGGAGCAAACGAAACTGATATTGCTGACTGTCTGGAAAAGGCCGGCTTGCCCCGCGACGGAAAAATCCGTCTGCGCGACGGCAGAACCGGTGAAGAGTTCGATAATCCGGTTACTGTGGGTTATATGTACTACCTGAAACTCCATCATCTGGTCGACGATAAAATCCATGCCCGTTCTACCGGGCCGTACTCGCTGGTAACGCAGCAGCCTCTGGGCGGCAAGGCTCAGTTCGGCGGACAGCGTTTCGGAGAGATGGAGGTTTGGGCGCTGGAGGCCTACGGCGCCGCTTACACGCTGCAGGAAATCCTGACGGTCAAATCGGACGACGTGGTCGGACGTGTAAAAACATTTGAAGCGATTGTCAAAGGTAAAAACGTTCCGAGACCCGGTATTCCAGAGGCGTTTAAAGTGCTGATCAAGGAAGTGCAGTCACTTGGCCTTGACATTCGGGTTCTTAACAAGGACAATCAGGAAATCGATATGAAGCAGACCTTCGATGACGATGATAATATGGGGCTGACCCCTGTGGATGATTCGCTGACGGCGGGCACCGAAGTCGCGAGCGACTTTGAGGATGGCTTCGACATTGAGCACCCGGATACCGATGCGGATATCGATCTGCTCGATGTGGAACTTGATGAGGACATAGAGGATAGTTTTGATCCCATTGAGGCGCTGGGACTGGATGATATAGCGAATGACGACAATTTCTAAGATAAAGGAAAGAGGGGTTCGCATTTGGAATTTAACGTTTTTGAATCAATAAAGATCGGACTCGCGTCGCCCGACCTGATCAGGGAATGGTCCTGGGGAGAAGTGAAAAAACCGGAGACCATCAACTACCGTACCCTGAAACCGGAGCGCGAAGGGCTGTTCTGTGAAAAGATTTTTGGCCCGACCAAGGACTGGGAGTGCTACTGCGGGCGTTATAAGCGGATCCGCTATAAGGGCAAGATCTGTGAGCGCTGCGGCGTTGAGGTGACGCGCTCCAAGGTCCGCCGCGAGCGTATGGGCCATATTGAACTGGCCGCCCCCGTATCCCATATCTGGTATTTCAAAGGCACCAGCAGCCGGATGGGCCTTCTGCTCAATATGTCCCCGCGTCTGTTGGAAAAGGTACTTTATTTTGCATCTTACGTCGTACTTGACCCGGGTATGACCAACCTGAAAAAATATACGCTGCTTTCCGAAAAGGAATACAGGGACCTGAAGGAAGCTTATGAGGACGACTTCCGCGCCGGAATGGGCGCGGAGGCGATCAAGGAGCTTTTGGCGGAGCTGGATCTGGATGCGCTTTCCAAAGAGCTGAAAACCGATCTGGAAACCGCCGCCGGGCAAAAACGCATTAAGCTCCTCAAGAGGCTGGAAGTGGTGGAGGCGTTCCGCCACAGCCACAACAAGCCCGAATGGATGATTCTGGATGTTGTCCCGGTTATCCCTCCGGATATCCGCCCGATGGTGCAGCTGGACGGCGGACGGTTCGCCACAAGCGATCTCAACGACCTCTACCGGCGTGTGATTAACCGTAATAACCGTCTGAAAAAGCTTCTGGAGCTGGGTGCGCCGGATATCATTGTCCGCAATGAAAAGCGGATGCTGCAGGAAGCGGTGGACGCGTTGATCGACAACGGCCGCCGCGGCCGCCCGGTGACCGGCCCGAATAACCGCCCGCTGAAATCCCTTTCCGACATGCTCAAGGGGAAACAGGGCCGTTTCCGTCAGAACCTGCTCGGCAAACGTGTGGACTATTCCGGACGTTCGGTTATCGTTGTCGGGCCTGAACTCAAGATGTATCAGTGCGGCCTCCCGAAGGAGATGGCGCTGGAACTCTTCAAGCCGTTTGTCATGAAGCGGCTGGTTGACCTGAAAGTGGCAACCAACATCAAAAACGCGCGTAAGATGGTCGAGCGCGCAACCGTCATGGACGTGTGGGACTGCCTGGAAGTGGTCATCAAGGATCACCCCGTGCTGCTGAACCGTGCACCTACCCTGCACAGGCTCGGTATTCAGGCGTTCGAGCCGGTTCTTGTTGAGGGGCGCGCGCTGAAGCTGCATCCGCTCGCCTGCACCGCGTACAACGCGGACTTCGACGGCGACCAGATGGCCGTTCACGTCCCGCTGTCCGCCGAGGCGCAGGCGGAAGCCCGCTTCCTGATGCTTGCCGCCAACAACCTGCTCAAACCTTCCGACGGCAAGCCGGTGACTGTGCCGACGCAGGACATGGTGCTGGGTTCCTACTATCTTACCATGGTGCGCGAGGACGAAATCGGAGCCGGCAAGGTGTTCCGTGATTTTAACGAGGCCATAATGGCTTACCAGTCTGGCGCTGTCGGCCTGCATGCTCCGATTAAGGTGCGTATTACCAAACAGGTAGGCGATGAGCGTGTTTCGCGCATTGTTGACACCACGGTCGGCCGGATCATCTTTAATGACCCGATCCCACAGGATTTGGGCTATGTCGACAGAAGCGATCCGGAACATGCTTTCGACCTTGAAATCAGCTTCCTCGTCCGCAAAAAGGAACTTGGAAAAATCATTGATAAATGCATCCGCACCTATGGAACCGCGAGAACCGCTGAGGTTCTTGACCGTGTTAAGGCGCAGGGCTTCAAATATTCCACAAAGGGCGCGATCACCGTTGCGGTATCCGATGCCCTGATTCCGCCGGAAAAAGCGGAGTTCATCGCTGAGGCCGACAAAAAGGTGGATGCGATCAAACGCCAGTACGACCGCGGATTTATTTCCGATGAAGTCCGCTACGAGCGCGTGGTTGCAACCTGGAACGACTGCTCCGCCAAGGTTAAGGATGCTCTGACCAAGACGTTTGGAGAGCGCAACCCGATTTATATGATGGCGGATTCCGGGGCCCGTGGTTCCATGGACCAGATCAGGCAGCTTGCCGGTATGCGCGGGCTGATTGCCAACACCTCCGGACGTGCGATTGAAATCCCGATTAAATCCAACTATCGTGAAGGCCTCAATATTTTGGAATACTTCCAGTCCTCCCGAGGCGCCCGTAAAGGCCTGGCCGATACCGCGCTGAGAACGGCGGACTCCGGTTATCTGACCCGACGTCTGGTCGACGTTTCGCAGGATGTCATCATCCGTGAGCATGACTGCGGCACGCACGAAGGCCTTGTCGTCTGCGATATCGTAGACAGCGGCCGTGTCATTGAGGATTTTGCGGAGCGTATGATCGGCAGATATGTGGCTGACGACGTCGTTGACCCGAAGACCGGGGAAGTGCTGGTCAGCCGCGACAAGATGATGACCGAGGCGGACGCTAAGAAAATCAAGGATGCAGGATATACGGAAATCAAGATCCGCACGCCGCTCAACTGCGAATCCAAGATCGGTGTCTGCGCAAAATGCTATGGTGCCAATCTTGCAAACGGACAGCCGGTCGGCGTCGGCGAGGCGGTGGGTATCATCGCGGCGCAGTCGATCGGTGAGCCGGGCACACAGCTTACCATGAGAACGTTCCATACCGGCGGTATCGCGTCGGCCGCGGATATTACACAGGGTCTTCCCCGCGTCGAGGAACTGTTTGAAGCCAGAAAGCCGAAGAACAGCGCGATCATCTCCCATTTGGACGGTGTGGTTTCCTTTGAGAAGGACCCGAAGGGCGGAGATTTTGTGGTGATCACCGCGGAAGACGGCGAACGCTTCGAGCGCCAGGTGGTTTACGGTTCTACGCTGCGCGTTTCTGCCGGCGATACTGTGAAGAAAGGCGACCTGATTACTGAAGGCTCTGTGGAACCGAATGAGATTCTGACTGTCAGCGGTCATCTTGCCGTACAGGATTACCTGATCAAGGAAGTGCAGAGAACCTACCGTACGCAGGGTGTTGACATCAATGATAAGCACATCGAAGTCATTGTCCGCCAGATGATGCGCAAGGTGAAGATTGTTGACGGCGGGGATACCTCGCTCATTACAGGCGCGAACATTGAAAAAGGCGAGCTTCTGCGCATCAATAATGAAATTAGCGAGCTGAACGCAAAAGATGGCGGCAGCCGCCGTCCCGCAGAAGGAATCCCGGTGCTGCTCGGTATTACCAAGGCCTCCCTTGCGACGGAGTCGTTTATGTCGGCAGCTTCCTTCCAGGAGACCACCCGTGTCCTGACGGAAGCAGCCATCAAAGGCAAAATCGACCACCTCATGGGGCTCAAAGAAAACGTCATCATCGGCAAACTGGTTCCCGCAGGCACAGGTACGGTGGATTATGATACGCTGGAAATTGACAGTACAAGTGGCAGTCATTCCGATAAAGCGGATTATGATTTTATCAGCGACCTTGATGTGGATACTGACGAAGCGTCGAATGCGTAAAATGTCATTGTGTAATCGTACAAAACGTGTAAAATCAGTCTGTATGTATTGACAATTTGACCCTGCACGAGATATAATTAGAGCTTGTGAGGCCACCCTCAGGGTGGCGTTCCGCTCCCTGATTTCGGTGGGGCAGAGCATTCCGCTTTGCCCCTTTGAAATAAATAAAGGCCGAAAGGCCGAACAATCATGTAAGGAGGTGCAATATGCCAACCTTTAACCAGCTCGTACGTAAGGGCAGAGAGGTCATGGTGAAGAAATCGACAGCTCCCGCGCTTCTGAAAGGATGGAACTCCAAGAAAAGGGTTTCCATTGATCAGAATTCCCCGCAAAAAAGAGGAGTCTGCACAGCCATCAGAACTTCTACCCCGAAAAAGCCGAACTCTGCGCTCAGAAAAGTTGCAAGGGTTAGATTGTCCAATGGAATCGAGGCAACAGCTTATATTCCCGGTATCGGACACAACCTGCAGGAGCATAGCGTTGTGCTGATCCGCGGCGGACGTGTTAAGGACCTTCCTGGTGTTCGTTACCACATTATCCGTGGTACTCTCGATGCGCAGGGCGTAGCGAAGAGAATGCAGGCAAGATCCAAATACGGAGCAAAACGTCCTAAGGCTGGTGCCAAGAAGTAATAAAACTTTTCGATTATTCTGCCAATTTCAGGCTACTATATAGTAGACTTGTTTTTTGGCGCAGACGAAAGTTTTGTCACTTTCGAGTACCAATGAATTCATTATAATTGTGAAGGAGGGAAGCGAAGTGCCAAGAAGAGGTCGTATCGCAAAACGTGATGTTTTGCCAGATCCACTGTACAATTCCAAACTGGTTACACGCCTGATTAACAACATCATGTATGATGGCAAAAAAGGTGTCGCACAGAAAATTGTATATGGTGCATTCGATATCGTCAAGGAAAAAACAGGCAAGGATCCCCTGGAAGCTTTTGAGCAGTCCATGGAGAACATCATGCCTGTGTTAGAGGTAAAAGCCCGTCGTGTCGGCGGCGCTACCTATCAGGTTCCTATGGAGGTGCGTCCGGAACGGCGCCAGACATTGGGTCTGCGCTGGATCACCACTTATTCCAGGAACCGCGGAGAGAAGACTATGAAAGAACGCCTTGCAGGTGAAATCATGGATTCTCTCAACCAGACCGGCGGTGCAGTGAAGAAGCGCGAAGATACCCACAAAATGGCAGAGGCCAACAAGGCGTTTGCACATTACAGATGGTAGTCTGCTGCTTTTGGAGCTGCCGCAACCGGATGTTAAGCATTTATTTCAACCGGCGACGCCAGCCCCTGGCTGTCTAGGCGTCGGAGTATCAAAAGGGAGGACACTATGCCAAGAGACGTCTCTTTGGATCTTACACGTAATATCGGCATAATGGCCCACATTGACGCCGGCAAAACCACCACGACCGAGCGTATCCTGTACTATACAGGTATCAACCATAAGATCGGCGAGGTGCATGAGGGCGCGGCGACAATGGACTGGATGGCGCAGGAGCAGGAGAGAGGTATTACCATTACCTCCGCTGCTACCACCGCCTACTGGAAAGGCCACCGAATCAATATCATCGACACACCCGGACACGTTGACTTTACTGTGGAGGTTGAGCGCTCGCTGAAAGTGCTCGACGGTTCGGTAACGGTTTTCTGTGCAAAGGGCGGTGTTGAGCCTCAGTCTGAAACCGTATGGCGTCAGGCGAACAAATATAATGTCCCGCGTATGGGCTATGTCAACAAGATGGACATCATGGGCGCAGATTTCTACCGCGTGATCAGCATGATGAAGCAGCGCCTGAAGTGCAACGCTGTTCCTATTCAGCTGCCGATCGGCGCAGAGGCCTTCTTCAGAGGGATTATCGACCTTGTGGAAATGAAAGCCGACATCTATTATGACGACATGGGCAAAGATATGCGCGAGGAAGCAATTCCGGAAGATATGATGGAGCTTGCTCAGAAGTATCACGAGGAATTGCTGGAACATCTTGCCGATCAGGATGAGGCCCTGATGGAAAAATATCTGGGCGGCGAGGAAGTCACGGTGGAAGAGATGAAAGCCGTGATCCGCAAATCCACCATTGCCAACACAATGGTGCCTGTCTGCTGCGGCACATCCTATAAAAACAAGGGCGTGCAGAAGCTGTTGGATGCGGTTGTGGACTATATGCCCTCGCCGACCGATGTTGCCGACATTAAGGGAATCAATCCTGATACGGATGAAGCAGAAACCAGACCTTCTACTGACAACGCGCCGTTTACAGCGTTGGCATTTAAGATCGCTACCGACCCCTATGTCGGAAAGCTCTGCTTCTTCCGCGTCTACTCGGGTACCATTGAAGCAGGCTCCTCGGTATACAATTCCAATAAGGGCAACACAGAACGTATGGGACGTATTCTGCAGATGCATGCGAACCACAGGAAAGATATCGACGTTTGCTATGCGGGGGATATCTACGCCGCGGTAGGTCTGAAAAATACCGGTACCGGCGATACCCTCTGTGATCCCAAGCATCCGATCATTCTGGAGTCTATGGAGTTCCCTGAACCTGTTATTGACCTGGCAATTGAGCCGAAAACAAAGGCCGGCCAGGAGAAAATGGCAATCGGACTTTCCAAGCTTGCAGAAGAAGACCCGACTTTTAAGACCTACACCAATCCGGAAACCGGCCAAACGATTATCGCCGGCATGGGCGAGCTCCATCTGGAGATCATCGTTGACCGCCTGATGCGTGAGTTCAAGGTAGAGGCGAATGTCGGCAAGCCGCAGGTTGCTTACAAGGAAACCATCCGCAAACTGGCCGATGTTGACCATAAATATGCCCGTCAGTCAGGCGGTAAAGGTCAGTACGGTCATGTCAAGATCAAGATTGAACCGAACGAAAGCGGCAAGGGCTACGAATTTATCAATGCTGTTGTCGGCGGCGCGATTCCCAAGGAATACATTGGTCCTATCGACCAGGGTATCCAGGGCGCAATGCAGGCCGGTATTCTTGCAGGGTTCCCTGTAGTTGACGTGAAGGTTACGCTGTACGACGGTTCTTACCATGAAGTCGACTCCTCCGAAATGGCATTTAAGATTGCCGCTTCGATGGCGTTCAAGATGGCGATGCAGAAGGCGGACCCGGTTCTTCTCGAGCCGATCATGCGCGTAAGCGTCAACACGCCGGAGGACTATATGGGCGACGTGATCGGTGACCTGAACAGCCGCCGCGGACAGATCCAGGGCATGGAATCGGTCTTTGGCGCACAGGAAATCCGCGCGTTCGTTCCGCTGTCCGAAATGTTCGGTTATTCCAACGATCTGCGCTCCAAAACGCAGGGCCGCGGCAACTATTCAATGGAGCCCAGTCACTACATTGAGGTTCCGAAGTCAATTGCAGAAAAAATTATCAGCAGCAAAGGCAAGTCCGACGAATAATGCTTGCAATTTTTCATGCAACTTGATAAAATACAAACTATAATAGGGTCGGCCCCTGAATTTTCACCTTTTGGGAGGGCGCCCCAATTCCTTAAAAATTAAAATTATGTATGATAAGGGAGGAAATTTTCGATGGCAAAGGCACATTTTGAAAGAAACAAGCCCCATGTAAACATCGGCACCATCGGTCACGTAGACCACGGCAAAACCACATTGACCGCTGCGATCACCAAATTTCTCGCGATGAAGGGACAGGCCCACTTCGAGGCTTATGACATGATCGATAAGGCCCCTGAGGAAAGAGAGCGCGGCATCACCATCAACACCGCTCACGTTGAATATGAGACCGACAAGCGCCATTATGCGCATGTTGACTGCCCCGGACATGCTGACTACGTGAAAAACATGATTACCGGTGCTGCTCAGATGGACGGCGCGATTCTGGTTGTTTCCGCGGCTGACGGCCCGATGCCTCAGACCCGTGAGCACATCCTGCTTTCCCGTCAGGTTGGTGTTCCTTATATCGTTGTTTTCATGAACAAAGCTGACCAGGTCGACGATCCTGAGCTGCTTGAGCTGGTTGAAATGGAAATCCGTGAGCTGCTCTCCTTCTATGAGTTTGATGGCGACAATGTGCCCATCATCAAGGGCTCTGCTCTTCAGGCTCTGGAATCCGACAGCAAAGACCCCAGCGATCCGGTTTACAAGCCGCTGCAGGATCTGATGGATGCTGTTGACTCCTATATTCCGACCCCGGAAAGAAAAGCTGACCTGCCGTTCCTGATGCCTGTTGAAGACGTCTTCACCATCACCGGTCGTGGTACTGTTGCTACCGGCCGTGTTGAGCGTGGACAGCTGAAGACCGGCGACGAAGTTGAGATTGTCGGCCTTTCCGAAGAGAAGAAGAAGACTGTTGTTACCGGTATCGAAATGTTCCGCAAGATCCTCGACTATGCTGAGGCTGGCGATAACATCGGCGCACTGCTCCGTGGTATTCAGAGAACTGATATCGAGCGCGGACAGGTTTTGTGCAAACCCGGTTCCATTCATCCGCACACCAAGTTCCATGGCCAGGTTTACGTCCTGAAAAAGGACGAGGGCGGCCGTCATACCCCGTTCTTCAACAACTACAGACCGCAGTTCTATTTCAGAACAACCGACGTTACCGGTGTAGTTTCTCTGCCGGAAGGCGTTGAGATGTGCATGCCTGGCGATAACGTTGAGATGGATGTGGAACTGATCACTGAAATCGCTATCGAAGAGGGCCTCCGTTTCGCTATCCGTGAAGGCGGACGTACCGTTGGTTCCGGCGTTGTTACCAAGGTCAATGCTTAATTTTTCCTGAAACGGGATTAAAAGAAAGCCTGTCATTTGACAGGCTTTCTTTGCATATTGACAATTCGATTGATTCTGCTTATAATGAAAAAGAAATAAATAAACGTCTGTTTCAGGGCGGGGTGCGATTCCCCACTGGCGGTATAGTCCGCGAACCGATTATGATCGGCCGAATGGGTGCGATTCCCATACCAACGGTACAGTCCGGATGAAAGAAACTGCGTATCCGCACGGATGGATTCCGACGAAACGCAACGCCCTTGAACCGAGAGGTTCAGGGGCTTTTTCATTCCCTAACAACAGACCTCAATGGAGGAAGAAGTTATGGAAGTAATCACAAACAAACAGACATCCACCAGAAGGGTCAACGTCAGAAATCTGGTAAAAATCGCACTGCTGGCGTCGTCGGCCACCCTGCTCATGCTGTTTGAAATTCCGCTCTGGTTTGCCCCGTCTTTTTATGAAATTGATTTAAGCGAAGTGGCCGTGCTGATCGGCGCATTTGCTATGGGACCGCTCGCGGGAGTCATGATTGAGGCGATCAAGATCATTTTGAACCTGCTGATTAACGGTACGCTCACCGCCGGCGTCGGTGAGTTTGCCAATTTCCTGTTCGGGTGTTCGTTTATCGTACCAGCCGCACTCATTTATCGTTCGAAGAAATCTGTCAAAACCGCGGTTGCCGGAATGGCTGCCGGTACCATCCTGATGGCTGCGATTGGAGCACTGGTCAACGCATATGTGTTGCTTCCGGTCTATGCGGGGGCTTTCGGGATGCCGCTCTCTGCGCTGGTCGAGATGGGAAGCAAAGTAAACGCCGGCATTACCGATATGAGATCGTTTATCCTCCTTGCGGTTGTCCCCTTCAATCTGCTCAAAGGAGTCATGACTGCGGTTGTCACGCTCCTGCTTTACAAAAGAGTATCGCCGCTGCTGCATAAATAAAACGGTTTGGGAATTGTTTTGGCGGAAATTTGCAGGGAGTTCTTGACAACCTCCACCGGATCATGTAAAATATACTTAAAAAGTGAATATTACCTACCTTATAAAGAGTGGCGGAGGGACAGGCCCTGTGAAACCCGGCAACCTGCATTGCAAGGTGCTAAATCCTGCGGTATGACCGACAGATGAGGATGAGAAACGCGCTCGGAATTATCGCCGGGCGCGTTTTTAATTGAAATTGACAGATTTTGCAGTAAAAATCGACAAAAATAACACAGTATAAAAAATATATGACGAGATGGGGCAGCAGTATGGATTTAAAAGTATGGATGAAAAAAACAGTAAGCTTGGCGGTAGCAGCCTCGGTCTGCGCGGGAATCGGCACAGTCACGATGGCGAAAACAGGATACAACGATTTTGACGCGATTGTCAGCCACGTCAATCTGAAGGTTCCGGCAAAGCTGATCATTACCAGGCCGTCAGCAGATATCACGACAACAGCCGCCGCCTTTTTCATTACGGGAGACTCCGATCCCGGGCAGAGTCTGACAATGAACGGTGAGACGGTGACGACACGCGGTTCGCGTGGAAGCTTCGGCGTCTATGTGGCTTTGGATTCGGGAAAGAACGTCTATACATTCCAGCAGGGGAATGTGGTTGCAACGGTCACCATTACGAAGGGGAACGCCGCGTTTGCCCCGACTACTTCGGTGGTCAGCAGCATGGCCCCGTCTTTTGACTGCGCGACTTTTTCCGGCAGTACGATCAACCTCTCCTGCGTGGCCCCGTCGGGCGCGTCGGTGACCGCTACGATCGGCGGACGCAAGGTGGCAATGAAACAGGCCGCGGCTACCGAAAAGGCGGGCGTTCCTGCTTCGTTTACCGGAAGCACAACGGCAGGCAACGTTTCCGCCACAAAAAATATCGGCCCTGTTACTTATACGCTGACCTATAATGGAAAAATTACACAGTATCAGTCCGCAGGAAGTGTCTTTATCGCCCCGAAAGGCAACACCAGCCTTGTTGTAAAGGTAAAAAACAATGCAGCCAGCATTTATAAGGACCATGCGCGCAGCGCGTTCATTGAGACTGCCCGCCTTGGTGCCGTGGATTATGTAACGGACATCGGCAGCACAAGCTACCAGCTTTCCTCCGGCGGATGGATTCCCAAGGATTCTGTTATTCCGCTTACCGGGAAGGTGGCTGTCAGCAACCAGATCAGCAGCGCCTCCTATGAAATCGGGCAGAAAGGCGAACAGCTTGTCCTGACCGGCGCCAGTGCCCCGTTTTTCCGCGCAGTGCAGGAAAGCGACAAACTGACTGTGAAGCTGTTCCATACAACGGGGGTTCAGAACTTCTCGGTCGCAAAAAGCAAATTGTTTTCCGGCGCATCTGTAACGGAAAAGAACGGCGCTACTACGATTGTGTTTACCCTCTCCGGTAAACGGGCGCTCTGGGGGTATGATATTAAATACAGCAACGGGGTTACCACCATCTACGCGAAATATGCGCCGTCCCTGTCTTCGGGCAGCAAACCGCTTACGGGTATCACGGTTGCGCTGGACGCGGGCCACGGCGGTACGGATCCGGGCGCGATTGGAATTCCCGGTACCGCGGGCGCAATGGAAAAGGACATCACACTTGCGACGGCTATTGCCGTTCAGAAACGGCTGGAATCGCTGGGAGCGACTGTGCTGCAGCTGCGCCCCAAGGATATGGACCTGACCATGAATGACCGTATGACCATGACACAGAATGTTTATGCCGATTTCTTTATTTCTCTGCACTGCAACAGCATCGGCTATGAGCAGAATTCCAACACCGTTTCCGGCGCGGAAGTGTTCTATTATGAAGGAATTGCGAAAAACTTTGCCTCGACCCTCTCCAGCAATGTGGCGGGTTATACGGGAAGAAAAAACCGCGGCGCTCTGTTTTCCAACTATCGTGTGACCATGAACAGTTTTGCGCCGTCTGTACTGGTCGAAATGGGCTTCCTGACCAACGCGGTCGAGTACGATGACCTGACTTCACGCGAGGGCATCTTTAAAACAGCCAACGCTGTCGGGGACAGCATTGTCACGGCGCTGCGCTAGAAGCTGAACGCGCTGTCAGCAAAAGTAAAGGAGAACATCAATGGGAAAATATCTTTTTACATCAGAATCCGTAACAGAAGGGCATCCTGATAAAATCTGCGATCAGATTTCCGATGCCGTGCTGGATGCGATTATTGAGCAGGACCCTACCGCCCGTGTGGCATGTGAAACTGCCGTTACTACCGGTATGGTGATGATTATGGGAGAAATATCCACCAAATGCTATGTAGATATCCCGACGCTTGCGCGCAGTGTCATCCATGAGATCGGATATGACCGCGCGAAATTCGGCTTTGACTCCGAGACCTGCGCGGTACTCACCAGCATTCACGAACAGTCCGGCGATATTGCGCAAGGTGTGAATGACGCTCTGGAAATCAGGGAAGGACAGAAGGATGAAGCCTTTTCAACCGGTGCCGGGGACCAGGGGATGATGTTCGGCTATGCTTCGGACGAAACCCCGGAACTGATGCCGATGCCGATTTCCCTTGCCCATAAGCTGGCAAGGCAGCTGACAAAGGTGCGCAAGGACGGGACGCTCGGGTATCTTCGTCCGGACGGTAAAACGCAGGTGACGGTCGAATATGAAAATGACAGCCCTGTCCGGGTCGATACGGTTGTCATTTCCAATCAGCACTCGCCGGAAATCCCGCTTGAGCAAATCCGTGAGGATATTGTACAGCATGTCATCCGCAAAATCATCCCGGCAGAGCTGATGGATGACCGCACGAAAATCTTTGTGAATCCCACCGGCCGGTTTGTAATCGGCGGTCCTCAGGGGGACAGCGGCCTGACGGGACGCAAGATCATTGTAGATACCTATGGCGGCTTCGGGCGCCATGGCGGCGGAGCGTTCTCCGGGAAAGACCCGACCAAGGTGGATCGTTCCGCTGCTTACGCGGCGCGGCATGTAGCGAAGAACATTGTGGCCGCAGGGCTGGCAAAACGCTGTGAAGTGCAGGTGGCATACGCCATCGGGGTGGCGCGCCCGGTTTCGGTCAATGTCAACACCTTTGGGACAGGAACTGTCAGCGACGAACGGCTTGCGCAGGCAGTCGACAAAGTATTTGATCTGCGCCCGGCTATGATTATCAAAAATCTCGACCTGCGCCGGCCGATCTACCGCCAGCTTGCGGCATACGGCCATATGGGGAGGGAAGATTTGGGCGTCAGCTGGGAAAAAACAGACAAAACCGATGCCATTTTGGCCGCTTTAAAATAAAAATGCAAAAATCATAACACTTTTTCACCTCGAAGCATAGGATACTTCGAGGTGATTTTTATGTTGGATGTGTTGATCTGGGTAGCAGTAGCGCTGTTGGCGTGTGTTGGTTTGGTTCAGTTATGCACATGGACTGCCGTCCGTTACAGCCGCAAATCCAACCGTGTTTACAAGGTGATCCCAATCGGTGGCGAGGGGAAAAATACCGGGGACCAGATGTCGCTTCTGTATGCCTGCATGCAGTGGGAGGCCAACCCCAGCCGTCAAATCTATGTACTTTACAACGCGGGGCTGAACGAAGAGGAAGTCAAGGCCTGCGAACAGCTTACAAAAAGCACCGGCGCGCTGTTCGCGCGAACTCCGGAAGAACTGATCGCACTGATGAAGGTTTAGAGGCGGCGTTGCAAACAGGAACGCAATGCATTATAATAAAACGGTTAAAGCAAATGAAGGACGGTGTAACGGATGAACGGCGCAGACCTGTACAGACTGGAGGGAAGCGTGGAATCGATTGTGTTCCACAGCGCGGAAACCGGCTTCACCGTTTTGGAAATGGCGACGGATTCGGAACTGGTAACGGTGGTTGGGGAATTTGCCGATATCGCGGTGGGTGAGACGCTGATTGTAACCGGAACCTACTCCACCCACGCGAAATACGGGCTTCAGCTGAAAGCCCAGATTTATGAGCGCCTGATGCCCGCCACCGCTTCAGCTATCGCGTCTTATTTGTCCTCCGGAGCAATCAAGGGCGTGGGGCCTGTTCTTGCAAAAAAGATGGTGGGGAAATTCGGCGACGATACCCTGACCATAATTGAGCAAACGCCGGAAAAACTGGCGGAAATTGATGGGATTTCCCCGAAAAAGGCGCAGCAGATTGCCGGAGAATACGGAAAACTGTTTGGCATCCGCACGGTGATGATCTTTTTAAATCAGTTCGGAATTTCCGCATCCTATGCGATCAGGACATGGAAAAAGTTCGGCGTTTCCGCGCAGGAAATGGTTTCGAATAATCCGTTTATTCTGTGCTGTGACGAAATTGGCGTGCCGTTTGAGCTGGCCGACCAGATCGCCGTGAAAAACGGGCTTGCGCCGGACAGCTACGAAAGGGTGTCTGCGGGTGTTCTGTATATCCTGCGCCACAACAGCGGAAACGGCCATGTCTGCCTGCCCGAACGGAAGGTAGCTGAAACAGGCCATAAGTTGGTCGACGTGGACAGTTATCTGGTGGGCGATGTCATAGCCGATATGGTGGAGAAAAACGAACTGGTACGCCTGAAAGTGCGGGAGGAGTCGTTTGTGTATCTGCCGCGCTATTATGAAGCGGAGTGCTTCATCGCTTCAAAGCTGTCGATGATGCTGGGCCAGACGGAACCGGAAAACCTGCCCGACGCGGAGGAATTTGTGGCGCGCCACGAACAGGAACAGGGCATTACTTATGCGGATTTGCAGCGCAAAGCGATCATTACGGCAATTTCGCGGCAGGTGATGATTCTGACAGGCGGCCCCGGAACCGGAAAAACCACCGCGATTTCCGCCATTATCCATCTGCTGGGGCAGATGGGGGAAAAGGTGTCGCTGGCGGCGCCCACAGGCCGCGCCGCCAAACGGATGAGCGAACTGACCGGCGTCGAGGCGAAAACGGTCCATCGGCTGCTGGAAGTGGACTTTTCCGACGGCTCAGGGACGACGAAATTCAAACGCAATGAGAAAAATCCGCTGCCATGCGACGCGGTCATTATTGACGAGACCTCCATGATGGACACGCTGTTGTTTGAATCGCTGCTGCGGGCGCTGAAATTTTCCTGCCGTCTCATTCTGGTCGGCGACCCCGATCAGCTCCCGTCGGTCGGCGCGGGAAATCTGCTGGGAGATCTGATTGATTCCGGATGCTTCCCGGTAGTCCACCTGACGGAGATTTTCCGTCAGGCGGCCCAAAGCCTGATTATTACCAACGCGCACGCGATTGTGACAGGGGAATATCCTCAGATGGACACGCGGGACAACGACTTTTTCTTTCTTCCGGACAGTTCCGCGCTCCATATGGCGGCAACCGCAGCTGATCTGTGCGTGCGGCGCCTGCCGCAGAGCTACGGCTATTCCCCAATGTGGGATATTCAGGTGATCGCCCCCACCCGCGTGGGCGCGGCCGGTACAGGAGAGCTGAACCGGATTTTGCAGCAGGCAATTAACCCGCCCGACCCGTCAAAGAAAGAATTCACCGCGGGATCGGTTGTTTTCCGGGAAGGCGACAAGGTCATGCAGATCAAAAACAATTATGATCTGGTATGGGAAAAGGAAGACGGGGAAGCGGGCATGGGCGTTTTTAACGGGGATATCGGCGTGATTGAACTGATTAATAAGCCCTCGACTTCCATCATTGTCCGGTTTGATGACCGGACGGCCGAATATTCCTTCGATATGGCAAACGAGCTGGAACTGGCTTACGCGATTACCGTTCATAAGAGCCAGGGCAATGAGTACGATGCGGTGATTCTCCCGCTGATGGCTGGGAAAAGCCGGATGTACTACCGCAGCCTGCTTTATACCGCCGTGACGCGTGCCAAAAAGCTGCTGATCATTCTGGGCTCCCGGGAAACGGTCTGCTATATGGTGGACAACCATCGCAAATCCCGCAGATACACCAATCTGGTTTATCTGCTTGGCGAGGTGTGCGGATGAAAACGACGCTGTCTGAACGCCTTTTGTCGCTTATTTTTCCGCACAAGTGCTTTTTATGCCGCAGCGAGTCGGTGCCTGCGGACGTCTGGCTGTGTGATCGGTGTTTGTCCGAGCTGCCGCTTACCTCCGGGGCTCTCTGCAGGCGGTGCGGAAAGGCACCGGAAGACTGTGTCTGCAAAGAGGACTCTCCCGGCTTTGACGGCGCGGCGGTTCCGCTTTTCTATACAGATGCCGTCGCGCGCGGAATCGGCAGCTTTAAATATCAGGGGAAACGCTATTACGCTCCTTTTCTCGCGGAACTGATGGCGCAAAGCGTGCGGGAAACCTATGGGGACATGCAGTTTTCAGCGATTACCTATGTACCTTTGCATCCCGCAAAGCTGCGCCGCAGAGGCTATTGCCAGACCCGTCTGCTGGCGGACGAGCTTTCCGCTTTGCTTGGGATCCCCGTCGAAAGCGGGTTCCTGCGGCATACCGGAAAAGGCGGGGCGCAGATGGAGCAAAAGGGGCCGGAAGCCAGAAAGGAAAATGCGAGGCTGTCTTTTGCCATCCGCAAAGACACAAAGCTGCAAGGAAGGATTTTCCTTTTGGTGGACGATGTGCTTACAACCGGCGCGACAGCCGGCCGCTGCGCCGGCCTGATGCGGCAGAAAGGCGCACAGGCGGTCTATCTTGCCGCTGCGGCAACTACCTGCTACCGGCATCGAATCCAGTAAACGGCAATTGCATTGGAAGGACAGTTGATGTATAATAAAAAGAAATTCGGCTCGTACAAACCACTGTCTGATTGGAGGACTTTACATATGGCTGCAAATGATATCGGCATTGATCTTGGAACGGCAACGGTATTGGTTTATGTTGGCTCGAAGGGAATCGTTCTGCGTGAACCGTCGGTTGTCGCGATTAATACGAAAACACAGGATATTCTCAGTGTCGGCGATGAAGCGCATGAGATGATCGGCAAAACGCCTGCAAAAATTACCGCGATCCGCCCGCTGAAAGACGGTGTGATCTCCGACTATAAAATGACGGAGGAAATGATCAAGTATTTTATGAAAAAATCCTGCGGCACCAGCATTTTCAAGCCGCGCGTCGCGCTTTGCGTACCTTCCTTGATTACCGGCGTAGAGGCGCAGGCCGCCGTGGATGCGGCGGTCATGGCGGGTGCCCGCAGCGTCTATCTGATCGAAGAGCCGGTAGCGGCGGCAATCGGGGCGGGAATTGATATTTCCAAACCGGAAGGGAATATTATTCTCGATATCGGGGGAGGAACTGCGGATATTGCCGTCCTGTCCTTAAACGGCATTGTCTGCAAAAATTCGATAAAAATGGCGGGGGACAAATTTAACGCCGCGATCGTCCGTTATGTCCGGGCGAAGTATAACGTTCTGATTGGGGAACGCATGGCGGAAAGTGTCAAAATTGCGGTTGCCAGCGCCGACGAAAACGCTGAGGACCTTTCCTGCGAAATCAAGGGACGGAATCTTGCGGCGGGGCTGCCCACTCGTATGGAAATTACGCGGAAAGAGCTGTTCCCGACCATCATCGACTGCGTAACGGAAATCCGCGACGCCGTACATTCTGTAATTGAGAAGACACCGCCGGAGCTTGCGGGGGACATCCGCGGCAACGGTCTGGTTATGACAGGCGGCGGCGCGCTTCTGCACGGGTTGGACACCTATCTCGGCAAGCAGTTCCGGATTCCGGTACGGATCGCGGAAAACCCGGTGGAGTGTGTTGCCATCGGCACGGGGCGTTCGTTCGAATTTATCGACCAGCTTGTTGACGGTTTTGTTACCTCTTCTACCCATAAACATTAAAAATTGGACGTATAAAGCCTCCTTGAATTGGAATACTTTGAGTATCCAAATCTAAGGAGGTTTTTTGTTATGCCATTAACAAGCAAAGAATTGTCAGCCATTGAAGATCAGCTGAAAATGGAACAGGTAGTTATTAAAAAATGCAACTACTATGCCCAGAATGCAACCGATCCTCAGCTCAAAACACAGTTTCAGAACGCTTCCACCAAGCATCAGAACCATTACAACCGTCTGCTGTCGCAGCTGAACTAGGGAGGAAATGAATCATGAAACAGTCAAATCAAAATCCGATGAGCCAAATGAACCAGATGGGATCTTCCGGCGGCCAGATGGGATCTTCCGGCGGCCAGATGGGATCTTCCGGTAGCCAGATGGGATCTTCCGGTAGCCAGATGGGATCTTCCGGCAGCCAGATGGGGTCTTCAGGGAGTCAGCAGTCGTTCGGAGATCAGGAGATGATGAACGATGTGCTTTCCAGTCAGAAGCTGTTAACCGGCAACTATAATAATTTTGCGAATGAATGTGCCTCGCCTGCCTTGCTGAGCGAAATGATGAATATTCTGAATGAAGAACATCAGATACAGCACCAGGTATTTGATGAAATGCAAAAACGCGGCTGGTATCAGACCGAGCCCGCACAGCAGCAGAAAGTCGACCAGTGCAAACAGCAGTATGCGACCCAGCAGGCTTCTCTGCAAGGCTAAACAGACAGGAATTGAAGAACGCCCGCGTTTTGCGGGCGTTCTTCCGTATTTCGGCAGTTATTTTGCGATATGGACGTCCAGCTGATTATATGGAATCGAAATGCCGTTTTGATCAAAGCTGCGTTTGACTTCTTCCAGAAGGTCAAATTTGAGCGGCCAGTAATCCGGGGTCTTGCACCAGACACGGCAGCAGATCAGAATTGCGGAGGAGGCGTGCTCAGATACGCGGACGACGGGTTCCGGGTCGCTCAGCGCCATAGGATGGGTGCTCACCGCTGCCCGGATCAATTCCTGCACCTTTTGAAAATCGTCATAGTAGCTGATTGAGAAGGTAATGTCCAGCCGCCGGGTAGGCTCGCAGGTGAAATTCACGATCTGGGCCTTGGCGACATCGCCGTTCGGGATGTGAACAACCTTGTTGTCAAAGGTTTTTAGTACGGTATAGTTAAGGCGGATTTCTTCGACAGTTCCCTCTGTGCTGTTGATCTGAACATAATCCCCCAGCGCGAAAGGCTTTGTGAACAGAACGGAAATTCCTCCCGCCAGATTGGCCAGCGAATCTTTCACCGCCAGTGAAATGGCCAGCCCAAAAACGCTCATCAGTGCGATCAGCCCGCCGACAGCGTCGGGAACCAGTATTGCCAGAACCATGGTGCCGAGCACAAGGTACAGGCAGATGCCGAAGATAGACAGCATAAAATGATGAAGGGTCGGGTCCAGCTTGGACTTTTGCAGCATTTTGCGGGTCAGCCGGAGAAGCAGTCGGATCAGGATGATCCCGATAATTAAAATGCCGGCCGCCGTAAACAGCTTGGGCAGCAATTTTATGAAACCGTCCCACAGGTAGTCCCAGCGGGTGGTTCCGGGCATTTCCGCCAGGTTTTTGAGCGCGTCCACAGCCTCCTGCGTGACGGTGTTGGGGTCCATTGCAACAGTATCCATGGTTTACATCCTTTCCTTTGTCAAGATTGCTTTTTTTCGCCGCGTGGGTAGAGCGAAGGTGGCCTGCCGGTTATTTTCTTAAACACGCGGGAAAAATAGAGCTGGTCTTCATAGCCCACGGAAGCCGCGATTGCGGAGATGGGCAGCGGCGAATGCTCCAGCAGTTCACACGCCCGCGAGATACGGAATCGCGTCAGGTATTCGTTCGGCGGCGTGTCCAGATGCTTCATAAACACCCGGTAAAGATGGCTGCGGCTGATCCCCACGCTACTGGCGATATCGGTTGTGTCCACGGCGCGGGAATAATTATGCGCGATAAAACGGACGGCATTTTCCACATATTCCAGCGAGGGTTCTTCCGCGGACGGCGTGTCCTGTTTCTGCTCAACGAGAAGGGCCAGAAAAACATAGAGAAGCCCGATTGCGCGCAGTTCGCTTGCCGGAGTGGAGCCGACCGCGTGATAAATTGCCAAAATGGCGTCCTGAACCTGCTGGGTCTCTTTAAACTGTGTCACAGGTGCTTCTTCCGCGAAAGGCGTCTGTGAGAGCAGCAGCTTTGCCTGAGCGCCCTGAAAACCGACCCAGCAATATTCCCACGGCTCCTGTCTGTCCGCCGTATAGGAAACCATCTCGGATGGATAAATCAGAAAAGTATCGCCCGCGAAAACACGGTGAGTCACTCCGGAGACAGTGATAACACCTTTTCCGGAAATGACGTGGTGGATCAAAAAATGGTCGCGCAGGCCGGGCCCCCAGGTATAACCGGGGGCACATTGCTGAATTCCGCTGTTATATATAGCGATCGGGAGACTTTCCCGCGTTTTGGTTTTATAAGAATATTTAAACAGACCGGGTCCCATCTTATCACTCCTTTCTTATAGAGTGTAGCGTAAAGCGTGATTTGTTGCAACAAATATCCATAGAAATGGGATAATTTTATGTTGCAAAATGGAAGTTTGTGCGGTAGGCTTAATCATAGAAACAAATGCTTGAAAGGCGGTTGCCATATGAATACACGGCAGACGGCAGAGCAAATTTCCGGCGGGGCATTTGACCGGACGTTTTCCTGTCTTTACAGCGAAAAAGCACCCGGGCAGAAAGACCGGTACTGTGCCGCAATACAGAAGTTTGAAGAATGTTTTGGCACGGACAGGGGAATCGCGCTGTTCAGTGCGCCGGGCCGGACGGAAATCGGCGGAAACCATACCGACCATCAACATGGGCGGGTTCTGGCTGCCGGGGTCAACCTCGACATTCTGGCGGTAGCGGGGAAAAACAGCGACGGTGTCATCCGCATCCAGTCAGAGGGGTATCCGATGGATACCATTCAGCTAAGTGACCTGTCTGTGCAGGAGAGCGAAAAAAATCATGCCGCCGCGCTCATCCGCGGAATTGCCGCCCGTTTCCAGGAACTGGGTCTCGAAATCGGGGGATTTGACGCATATACCACTTCCAATGTTCTGAAAGGCTCCGGCCTGTCCTCCTCGGCTGCGTTTGAAACGCTGGTCGGCGTGATGCTCAATGAGCTTTATGCAGGCGGGAAAGCCGATCCTGTGCAGATCGCTCAGATTGGGCAATATGCGGAGAATGCCTATTTTGGAAAACCCTGCGGGCTGATGGACCAGACTGCCTGTTCGGTAGGCGGATTTGTTACCATTGATTTTGAAAACCCGGACAAACCGGCAGTCAAAAAACTGGCGGTGGATTTTGCAAAATACAGGCACAAACTGTGCATTGTGGACACGGGCGGCAACCATGCGGACCTGACCGGCGATTATGCCTCTGCGCCCGCCGAGATGAAATCGGTGGCAAAGGTATTTGGCGGGGAGGTCCTCCGCGAGGTAAAACCGGAACTGTTTTATCAGAATCTGTCCCGTGTGCGTTGTGCATGCAGCGACCGGGCGATCCTGCGCGCATTTCATTTTTTTGCGGATAATGACCGGGTGCCGCTGGAAGTTGCGGCGCTGGAGTCGGGCGACTTTGAAGCGTTCAAGAAACTGGTGATTGAAAGCGGGCAATCGTCATTTATGTATCTGCAAAATGTTTATACCTGCAAAAACCCGGACGAGCAGGGCCTTTCGCTGGGACTGGCGATCAGCGAACATCTTTTGACCGGGCGGGGCGCATGGCGGGTGCATGGCGGAGGATTTGCCGGCACGATTCAATGCTTTGTTCCCAATGACCTGCTGGGAGTTTATAAAGCAGTTATGGAAAACGTGTTTGGTGAGGGAAGCTGCCATATTTTGTCAATCAGACCGGTGGGCGGCGTCCGCCTAAGTCCGGATTTAAGTGATTCAATGGGAAAGGTGGAAAACAATGGCTGAGCTGAGATGGCATCCGCTGACAAAGGACTGGGTGATGATTGCATCCAACCGTCAGGAAAGGCCCCAGATGCCGAAGGACTGGTGCCCGTTTTGCCCCGGTTCCGGAAAAGTCCCTGAGGACTATGAGGTATATTGCTATGACAATGATTTTCCGGCGCTGAGCCAGAACCCGCCCGCGCCGGACGCGGTGGAAACGGCGTTCTTTCAAACGGCGCCGGCCTATGGAAAGTGCGAGGTGATTTTGTACTCGCCCAGGCATACCGCTACTCTGCCCGAACTTTCCGACAGCCATGTGGAAAAACTCGTCGATTTGTGGTGTAAACGTTTTGAAGCGCTGTCGGCCGACCCAAACATAAAATATGTCTTTATCTTTGAAAACCGGGGCGACGCAGTGGGCGTTACCATGCCGCACCCGCATGGCCAGATCTACGGCTATCCGTTTATTCCGAAAAAAATCCAGCTTGAAACGGAATCCGCCGGGGAATACTATCAGAAGAACGGCAAGTGCCTTTTCTGCGATCTGTGGCAGTCCGAACAGGAATTCGGCAAACGTGTGATCTTTCAAAATAAACATTTTATTGTGTTTTTGCCTTTTTTTACAGAGTATCCGTACGGCGTTTATATCATGTCCAAGGCGCACAGGAGATATATTACGGAATTCAGTGAAGAGGAGCGGCGTGCTCTTGCGGTAACCGTGAAACAGACGGTGGGCATGCTGGACGGCCTGTTCGGGTATCAATTTCCCTATATGATGTGTATGCATAATGCGCCGGTTAACGGTGAAAAAGATTATTCGAACGACTATCACTTTCATATCGAGTTTTTCCCGCCCATGCGCAGCGCAGAGAAAGTGAAATATAACGCGTCATCCGAGACCGGATGCTGGGCGCACTGTAATCCCACCTGTCCGGAAGAAACCGCTGAAGAACTGCGGGCGGCCTATCAGCGTTATCAGATGTCAGAGGTTTAAAAGGGGAATTAACAGAAAGCCGCCGAATGGCGGCTTTCCGTATTTTTCAAATTTATGTTACCGGTTTGTGAATTATTTTTCATTTTCATACAAGAAATTGATTGCAAAAAAGCACAAAATATAGTATACTTATTTCCAGTTTCGGATTTTATCCGGAATGTGAATTTGTTATCAATATTATATTTTATATAGCAAGGAGAGGGACTATGAACATTGATTTTACTCTTGCGGGCGCGGTAATTATTACCGGACTTGTGGTCGTTTTCATTGCCCTGATGGGCCTCTGGCTACTCGTTTGGCTGTTTGGCAAGCTGTTTGTTGCTATCAGCTCGAAACCAACGCAACCCCAGCCAAAAACGGAAGCGCCGAAACCAGCAGCCCCCAAGGCTTCTGCCAGCGCTGCTGTGAAAAATGCGATGGTGGTTGAAGACGGCATCAGCGATGAGATCGTTGCTGTAATTGCTGCTGCTGTGGCTGCTATGGGCGGCGCTGCCGGCGGATTTGCACTGCGCAGTGTCAAACGTGTCAGAGAAGCCCGTTCTGCGTGGACTGCGGCCGGTTTGATGCAGAATACGCAACCGTTTTAATCGAGACAAACTTTTACGAAAGGGCTGACAATATGTTTGAAATCTTTATGCAGTCAGTGGAGACGCTTGTTGGTAAGAGCGGTTTTTTTAATCTGTCGGGCGGACAGGCTCTGATGATTCTGGTGTCGTTTTTGCTGATGTATCTTGCAATTGGAAAGGGATTTGAGCCTCTTCTTCTGCTCCCGATTGCATTCGGTATGTTCCTTACCAATATCCCCAACGCGGGTCTTTACCATACACTGATCTTCATTAACCAAACCGGTCATATTGACTGGGAGATGCTGGCCTCTACCGGCGGTTTGCTTGACTACCTCTATCTGGGCGTAAAACTGGGCATCTATCCTCCGCTGATCTTCCTCGGCGTAGGCTGTATGACGGATTTTGGTCCGCTGATTGCAAACCCGAAGAGCTTTATTCTGGGTGCTGCCGCGCAGCTTGGTATTTTCCTTGCGTTCTTTGGAGCGCTTGTGCTTGGATTTACCCCTGCGGAAGCTGGTTCCATTGGTATCATCGGCGGAGCCGATGGCCCGACCGCGATCTTTACCACGACACAGCTGGCACCTCATCTGCTTGGCTCGATTGCAATCGCGGCCTATTCCTACATGGCGCTGGTGCCGATCATCCAGCCGCCGATTATGAAGCTGCTCACCACTAAAAAACAGCGTGCAGTCAGAATGGAACAACTCCGCCCTGTTTCCAAGCTGGAAAAGGTGGTATTCCCGATTATGGTGGCGCTTGTTGTTTCCTTCCTCGTACCGGATACTGCTCCTCTGATCGGTATGCTGATGCTGGGCAACCTGTTCCGTGAATCCGGTGTTGTCGACCGTTTGAATAAGACTGCTCAGAATGAGCTGATGAACATTGTTACCATTTTCTTGGGTGTCACAGTTGGCGCGACTGCAAATGCGGAAAGCTTCCTTACCGCTAAAACGCTGGGAATTTGCGTCATGGGCCTGTGTGCATTCGCTTTCGGCACCGCCGGCGGCGTGCTCCTTGGCGACCTGATGTATGTGCTTTCCAAGGGCAAGATCAATCCGCTGATCGGTTCCGCGGGTGTTTCCGCAGTTCCGATGGCTGCGCGTGTTTCCCAGAAAGTCGGCCAGTCCGAAAATCCGACCAACTTCCTGCTCATGCATGCCATGGGGCCGAACGTTGCCGGTGTTATCGGCTCTGCGGTTGCCGCGGGTGTTCTGCTTTCCATTTTAAAATAATCGTTATATCTTCCAAAGGCAGGTCGAAAGACCTGCCTTTTTCTATTCTCTAAAACTCCATTTTATGTTATAATAGAGCCGGTAAGGAAAAATGCCTGAATTGGTCGAGCAGAAGAAAAACTGCTGCAACCATGCGGCGGGAGCATTTTTTCCGGATTGTGGGAGTCTGCCGGATAAAGTGTGTAGAGGAACTTTGTAATACTGATAGAATGTGTGGTAAATAGGAATGGATGAATCTCTGAAGGACAGGTTTCATAGGGCGAAGCGCAGGGTTATAGACGATTTCTTTGCACGGATGAATCCTATGCAGAAACAGGCGGTTTTTACTATCGAGGGGCCGGTGTTGATTCTTGCGGGCGCGGGCAGCGGAAAAACTACGGTGATTATCAACCGCATCGCCAATATGGTTCAGTTTGGCGATGCGTATACAAGCGAACACGTGCCTGACCGGCTGACGGAAGAAGATGTAGAGTTTTTAGAGGACTATGCCGACGGCGGAAACTGGGATATGGACCGGGCTTTTGCGCTTATCCGGAACAAAACGGTGCTGCCGTGGAATATTCTGGCCATTACCTTTACCAATAAAGCCGCGGGGGAGCTTCGGGATCGGCTGCGGGCGATGCTCGGGACGGTTGCGGAAGATATAAACGCGTCTACTTTTCATTCCGCTTGCGTGCGGATATTGCGCAGGGAAATCAGCCGGCTGGGCTATGAAAGCTCGTTTACCATCTATGACACCGACGATTCGGTTCGCCTGGTTAAAGCTGCGCTGAAAGACCTGAATATTGACGACAAGAAATTTCAGCCGAAGGGAATTCTGTCCGCAATTGGGCGTGCAAAGGATGAATTGAGAACCCCTGCCGAATTTGCCTTGACGGTGGGGGATGATTACCGCTTACAGGTCATTGCGAAAACCTATGAAATCTATCAAAGGCAGCTGAAGACGGCGAATGCAGTCGACTTTGACGATATCATTATGCTGACGGTTCAGATTTTTCAGAAATTCCCGGAGGCACTGGAATATTACCGCAACCGCTTCCGCTATGTGATGGTTGACGAGTATCAGGATACGAACCGGGCACAGTTTGAACTGGTGAAGCTGCTTTCTTCTTCCAGCGGCAATCTTTGCGTTGTGGGCGATGACGACCAGAGCATCTACAAATTCCGTGGAGCTACGATTGAGAATATCCTTCAGTTTGAGGATACCTTCCATGGGGCAAAGGTGATCAGGCTTGAGCAAAATTATCGGTGTACCACCACGATTCTCGACGCGGCCAACGCGGTGATTGAACATAATACCGAACGCAAGGGGAAAACCCTTTGGACAAAGAATGATACCGGCGTCAAAATCAAGGTGCACCGGGCTGTGGACGAGGGAGAAGAGGCACGTTTTATCGGAGATACCATTTCCGAAAATGTCAAAAACGGTGCGAAATTTTCCGATCATGTGATTTTATACCGGATGAACGCACAGTCGAACATGATTGAACGCGGCCTGGTAAAGTTCGGCATCCCATACCGCATTATCGGCGGGCTGCGGTTTTATGAACGCAAGGAAATCAAGGATATTGTTTCTTATCTGTCCGTTCTCAACAATCAGGCGGATACGCTGCGTCTGCGCAGGATTATCAACGAGCCGAAACGGAAACTCGGCGACAGCACAGTCAATGCCGCGGCAGAAATCGCGCAAGGGGTTGGCGTGACCCTTTTTGAGGTTCTGGAACATGCGGATGAATATGCATCGCTGGGCCGCAAGGCGGGTGACCTGATGGAGTTCGCCTCGATGATGCGCCGCCTGATCGACGCGGTGGGCACCTGCCCGCTTGATGAACTTCTGGACAGGCTGCTGGAGGAAACCGGCTATCTGCAGATGCTTCGCGCCGAGGGGTTTGAAGGGCAGACCCGCATGGAAAATATTGAGGAGCTCAAAACCTCCATGCACCGTTACGAGGAGGAAAACGAGGAGCCGTCTTTATCAGGATTTCTGGAAGAAATCTCCCTATACACCGATCTGGATAAATACGATCCTGATACGGATGCGGTTGTCATGATGACCATGCACTCCGCCAAGGGCCTGGAATTTGACAATGTATTTATTGCAGGCATGGAAGAAGGGATTTTCCCCGGGATGCAGGCGATGTACGATCCTGTGCAGGTGGAAGAGGAACGCCGGCTGGCATATGTTTCAATCACGCGCGCAAAAAAACGCCTTTTTATCACAACAGCTGCCCAGAGGATGCTGTTCGGCCAGACCATGCGCAATCGTATCTCCCGCTTTTTGGGAGAGGTTCCCCCGGAACTCTGTGAGGTGGACGATTCAACCCTGGTCCGCCGCCAGCAGGTACAGACAGAGCCGCGCAAGCCCCGCATATCCGAAACCGATAAGATGCTGGGTGTCGGTTCAATGCCGGCATCCGACGCGGGTGAGTTTACGATCAGGGCGGGGGATATGGTAACGCATAAAGTGTTTGGAACAGGCCTGGTGCTGTCGGTAACGCCTATGGGTAATGACCATCTGATAGAAGTAGCGTTTGACGGTGTCGGTACAAAGAAAGTAATGGAAAAATTCGCTAGATTGCGTAAGAATAAGTAGTTTTCGACCAGAATTAACAATTAAAATTGTTGAAAGTTCCTTGCTTCGACAAATTTTTATCTTCATCTGCATATAATAAAACTGTTAGTAAAAAAAAGATGTCTAAAAACAAGGTGGAGTGTTAATGCTGCAGATGAAAAAGTGGGTTTTGGCGTTTAAAATCGAATATCTATGGAAGAGAATCCAATGCAACCGTAAAAGGATGGAACTCCTGATTCGACAGCATGTACCGTATAGTTCTCCCAAGCTGGTCAGGCTGGACGAGAGAAATCGGGAGTTTGGATGGCGTGCCCGGCAGATGGAAAAGCTTTGGATGCAGATGCCGTCGAAGTGATTACATATCGGAAACAGCGGTTTCACACGAACGTGTTGGAATCCGCTGTTTTCTTCTTGTCGTACGAAAACTCCCGGCTGTGCCGGGAGTTCAAAAAAGCTTTAGCGATGAGTATAGCAAAAAACCTCCTTTTGATATAATGAAGCTGCGGTCTGCCAACTGCAACGAGACATATCAAAAGGAGGAACATTCGACATGAAGACGAATGATATAGATAGTTTAAATCATACGAGCTGAAATTGCAAATACCATATAGTGTTTGCCCCAAAGTATCGAAGAAAAGTAACATACGGAAATATGCGGGCTGAGATAGGAAAAATACTGAGGGAGTTATGTAACTGGAAACAGGTGGAGATCATAGAAGCGGAGGTGTGTCCGGACCATATACACATGTTGGTGAAAATACCACCAAAGATGAGCGTTTCCGGATTCGTAGGATTTCTCAAAGGAAAGAGTACCTTGCTGATATTTGAGCGGCATGCGAATTTGAAATACAAGTATGGAAACCGGACATTCTGGTGCAGGGGCTATTTTGTGGATACGGCAGGGAAGAATGATAAAGCAATAGCCCAATATATCAAAAATCAACTGGAAGAAGATCAGGTTGAAGACCAGATGACACTCAAGGAGTACGTAAACCCGTTTACGGGTAGCAAGTAACAAACTTTTGCAATTGGCAGACCGTACCAGCGCCTTGAGGCGCAGCTAGTAAAACAGGGCTTTGCCCGCATATGGAGAACCCCCGGCTTTGCCGGGGGGTAACTATTTCATGAGTAAAATGGTTGACTGAACGCCGAATACAGAATAAAATAGGGAACAGGCAGAAAATTTCCGCGCAGATGCACAAAAACAAGAATCCCTCATAAAATGATATTGAGTACAGCTCAAAACATAACTAGGAGGATTCATATGGCAGAACAAAAATCAGCTCCTGTTACTGCAACCGGAGCGAACTGCTTTAAAGAAGCAGTGTGCATAGATGCCGGCAGGATTTTTGATTCCTGCACCGACAAAGATTGCCTCACGGATCTGCAGGTATTCTTTACTGACCGAGCTCAGCCGGTCATTGACAGCGCGATGAGCGTTAAATGCAAAGACGTGGAAATTATCACCGTTTATTTGGATGTGGAGCCGGTTCCTTTTAACAAAGGATTCTATTCGGTTGATATCACATTCTTCTTTAAGGTGACGCTGGGTGTTCATACATCCGCTTCCGCTCCGCCTGCAAATGTGGTTGGAGTCGCCGCATTTTCAAAGAAAGTCATCCTGTTTGGCAGTGACGGAAACGTGAAGGTCTATTGTTCCACCGACCCAAGGAACTGCTGCGAGCATGACAATACGAACATGCCCAAAGCGAGTGTACATGTCGTCGACCCGATGTGCCTTGACGCCAAACTTGTTGAATGTACTCCAAACCGGGTGTTCGACTGCGGAATTAACCTGCCGAACGCGGTCTGCGGCAAGTTTGACGGCGATTTTGCCCCCGTTAAGCCCCAGAAGGTCGTACTGATTACGATTGGATTGTTCACCATTGTCCAGTTGGAGCGTTGCGTGCAGATGATGATTCCTGCATATGATTACGCAGTGCCCGACAAGGAAAGCTGCAACACGACGGATGACCCACGCGAAGTGTTCAAGAAAATCAAGTTCCCGGTGAGTCAGTTCTTCCCCCCAAAGCTGAATGAAAGCGATCTCATCTAAACCAGCCTGCCGGAAGACGTGGGCGTAAATGCGCCCACGTCCAAAACCGGCTATTCATGGAGGACAAAAAAATGGCAAATGTTACCCTGATTACGTATACGCCCAACCCGGAGCGGACGGTTGCGGCGGCGGCGAAGCTTTGTTACTCGCCTGCTTCGATTGACGACTTATTGGACAACCTTACCGAAGAAAAGACCGCAGGATTTGTGGAAATGCTCGCGGAAATCGGGCATGAAAGCCCGATTGAACACGCAAGCTTTACCTTCGGGATCGAAGGCGTTTCCCGTTCGCTGTTGGCACAGATTACCCGCCACCGAATCGCATCCTATAGCGTGCAGAGCCAGCGCTATGTCCGTGAAAGACAGTTTACCTATGTAACGCCGCCCGAGATTGTCTCTGTTCCGCAGGCCAGAGAAGAATTCGAAAAGGCGATGCGGGCGGCTCAGGAGAGCTATGACAGAATTGCTGAGATTCTGAGGGACAAGCACACCAGAACTCTGACAGCGCAGGGAAAAGAGGAAAAGACAGCCGCGCGCCTTGCGGAGAAGCAGGCGATTGAGGACGCGCGTTTTGTGCTCCCTAACGCCTGCGATACCAAGATGGTGGTCACCATGAACGCACGCAGCCTGCTGAATTTTTTCCGGCATCGCTGTTGCAACCGGGCCCAGTGGGAGATCCGTGATGTCGCCGATCAAATGCTCGCGCTGGTCAGTGCTGTTGCCCCCGCTTTGTTTTCCAAAGCCGGGCCTCCCTGTGTGCGCGGAGCCTGTACGGAAGGAAAGATGTCCTGCGGAAAGCCGCAGGAAACGCGGGAACTGATCGAGCGCCTGAAACAGGGGGCGGCCGAATGAGCGGCAAACTGATTGTTATTGACGGGTTGGACGGTTCCGGAAAGCAGACACAGGCCGGCCTGCTGAAGGAACGGCTCCTGCGGGAAGGAAAACAGGTGCGTGCGATCAGTTTTCCGGATTACAGCCAGCCTTCTTCTGCGCTTGTGAAACAATACCTTGGCGGCGATTTCGGGCAGGCGGACGAGGTTTCCGCTTATGCGGCATCCAGCTTTTATGCTGTTGACCGCTATGCCAGCTATACTCAATTCTGGAAAAAAGAGTACCTTTCCGGATATACTATGTTAGCTGACCGTTACACGACATCCAACTTGGTGCATCAGATGTCAAAGCTGCCGATGGAGGAGTGGGACGGATTTGCGGCGTGGCTGGAAGATTTTGAATATCAGAAGCTGGGGCTGCCGCGCCCCGATTTAGTAATCTATCTGGACATGCATCCCGATGTTTCCAAAAAACTGCTCTCGTTGCGCTACCATGGCGATGAGAGCAAAAAAGATATCCACGAGGCCAATCTGAGCTATATGGCGCGCTGCCGCACCTGCGCGCTTTACGCCGCGCAGAAGTTTGATTGGCGGGTGGTGCACTGTTCAGATGAAAACGCGGCGTTTGATGTCAGCTTGATAGCCGATCAGGTCTATCGGGCAGCAGGACAAATTTGACAAAAATTCGAGAGGACTTTTTATGCTGGATTTTAAAAGAATAGAACTGAGTGACAAAACATGGATTGAGCCGCTTCTTGCAATGGGGGATCAGCGGGGCAGTGAATATACCTTTTCCAACAATTTCATCTACCGGAAGCTGTACGGCATCGAGATTGCCCGGGTAGATCAGTATTATGTGGTCCATTCCTCAAGGCAGGATGAAACCCATAGACCCAGCTATCTGTTTCCCTCTGGGAGCGGCGACATTAAGCCGATCATTGAGGAACTGCGCCGTGACGCAGACCGGAGGGGAGAGCTGTTTCGGATGCACGCGATCACAAAAGAAAACCGTGCGCTTCTTGAAATGCTTTACCCCGATACTTTTGAATTTACGGAGGTCAGGGATTCCTTTGATTATATCTATGAGAGCAAGGCTTTGATCACGCTTGCCGGGAAAAAGCTGCATTCCAAGCGCAACTTTATTAACCGCTTCCAGACGGAGCATGAGGGCGCCTGGAGTTATGAGGCGATTACGGGCGATAATATTGATGAATGCTGGAAGATGAATGTGCGCTGGTGCGAAGAGTACGGCTGCGGGGATGACCCGGATCTGGCGGAGGAAGCCTGTGCGGTGCGCAACTGCTTTAACAATTTTCAGGCACTGGGGCTGTCCGGCGGCCTGCTGAAGCTGGACGGCGAGGTGATCGCCTTTACGATGGGACGCCCGCTCAATTCCGATACGTTTATTGTGCACATTGAAAAAGCATTCCATGAGATAGCCGGTGCATACCCGATGATTAACCAGCAGTTTGTATCCCATAACTGCGAAGATTTCCAGTATGTCAACCGGGAGGATGACGTCGGCGATGAAGGGCTCCGAAAGGCAAAGCTATCCTATAAGCCGGCGATCCTCCTGGAAAAATTCTCGCTGACAGAAAAATAAAAGATTCAATGCAACCGGAGGAGGCTCAGAAGTGATACAATTTGCAGAAGAGTCCATGCGGGGAGAACTCCGTGAACTCTGGAAAGAGTGTTTCGGGGACAGTAACCAATATATTGACCTGTATTTCGGCGGATATGATATTTCGCGCCATATGCTGGTATTTATGGACGGCGAGCATCCGGTTTCCATGCTGTCGCTTCTGCCGATGACGGTGGTGACGCCGGCGGGAATTATGCCGGCCAGATATATTTACGCGGTGGCGACAAAGCAAAGCTACCGGGGGCGGGGGCTGAGCACCAAACTGATTGAGTGTGTGCATAAATATCTTAAGGAGCAGGGGGTAAAACTTTCTGTATTGGTTCCGGCTTCCGCGCAGTTATATAATTTTTACGGCAAACGCGGGTTTTCCGCTGAATTTTATTCGGGACAGGCAATTGTGGAGCGCGGCCGCATACCAAAATTTGAAGGAAGCTTTGTCATTACCGACACTACCGTACAGGAATTTATGGAAATCAGGGAGCGGGCCTTTGCCGGGCGCACCATGTTCGTGCGGTGGGACGGCGATTCTCTGGCCTACCGGATGGCGGAAACCGCCTTCAACGGCGGCGAGACGCTGACATTGGCTACCGGAGACGCTTCGCACGCCGTAGCTGTCTGCTATAACCGCGGCGGGTCTGTCCTTCTCAAGGAGCTTGCTGTGGACGGGATGTCTGTGGAAACGGCGCTGGCGGTCTTGCAGCAGAAATTCAGCGCGGACGAATACCATCTGCGGCTTCCTATGGATATGCATTCGCCTTATCCGCTCAAAAAGGCGGCGTCCGGAGCCGCGTGCTGGTATGACGCGGATGCGAGGGAGCGTGTTTATCGTGCGGGAGGCGCCGCGCCCTATATCAGCCTTGTACTGGATTGAACGAGAAGGAGGTTTCGGTGATGATTTATGTGTTCTTAGGTCAGGGGTTCGAGGAGATTGAAGCATTGACACAGGTGGATCTGCTGCGGCGGGCCGAACTGTCGGTTCAGACGGTGGGCATTGGAAAACGGGACATTACCGGTTCACACGGAATTACAGTGCGCTGCGATCTGGTGGATGATGACATCAAGCCGGAAGGACTCGACATGGTTGTCCTTCCCGGGGGGATGCCCGGAACGTTGTCACTGGAAAAATCAGAGGCGGTTCAGACCGTTATTGATTATTGTGTGCAGAACGATAAGTGGATTGGGGCGATCTGTGCCGCCCCGTCTATTTTAGGGCATAAGGGGCTGCTGAACGGCAGACAGGCGGTCTGTTTCCCCGGCTATGAGGAACAGCTGGCAGGCGCTGTGCTGTCGGCGGAGCCCGTATGTGTAGACGGGCGCATCATTACCGCGAAGGGGCCGGGCGTATCAATTGAATTTGGTCTGAAGCTGGTTGAGGTGCTGACCAATTCCCGGCGTGCGGAGATTTTAAAGGATTCGCTGCAATGCAGGGGATAGACATCCGGCCGCTCAAGCAGCGAATGAGAAATGAAATCAAGGATTGGCGGCGTTCCATGAGTGCAGAAATGAAGGACGCCCATGACGAAAAAATCTTGGAGAAACTGCTGTCAGTGCGGGAATATCAGGCCTGCAAACTGGTGCTGACCTATGTTTCCCTGCCGATAGAAGTTGACACATTACGTCTGATTGTACGGGCGCTGGCCGATGGGAAGCGGGTGGCGGTTCCGCGCTGCATAGACGACAGCCGCCTGATGGAATTTTATTTGATCGAATCCCTTGGCCAACTGGTTCCGCGTACTTTCGGCGTACTGGAGCCGATAAAAGAGCGGTGCGAACTGGTGCGGGATTTTCAAGACAGCATCTGCATCGTGCCGGCGCTTGCATATGACAGGGCCGGCTATCGCCTCGGATACGGTGCGGGATACTACGACCGGTTTCTGTCCGGTTATCCCGGGGTTAAAATTGGCATTGTTTATGAGCAGAACCTGCGGAAGCGGCTTTGGAGCGGCCGCTATGATGTTCCCGTGAATTTGATTATTACCGAGAAACGACTGTACAGTCCGGTGTCCGCACAGAAAAGAAGATAGGCAAATGGCGGCCCCGTTATCAATTCGGGACCGCCATTTGCGGCTCATGTGCATGTATTGGCAAGCTTAGTACCAGGTATTTGAGCCGCCCCAGAATCCAAATCCACACACAATGATAATGAGAATTAGAATCCAAAGCCAGGAATTCACTCCGCTGTTTCCGCATCCGCATCCGCATCCGCAACCGCAACTGTTGCTTACGGGAGAAACGCAGTCGTTGCAGCAATTGTTCATATCAATTGACACCTCACAGTTATAGATTTGTTTTATTCTATGTTTTTGCGGTGAAATGGGTTACAACAGGGATGCAATAAAAACAATGTGAAAAGATTTTGCGATAAATTTGCGATAAAATAGCGGGAACTATTTGATTATTCTGACAAATTGAGGTATTATATATTGTATATTGGCTTTTGCTGTGTAAAATCAGAAAATGCGCTGATCAGTATTTTGCGAAACGCGTCTGGCCTCGGCAGCGGTGTTTTCGCGCAGTTTTCAGCCTGCCGCATAGGAGGACAAGGAGGACACATGAGTAACAACGATGAGTTTGAAGGCCTGATCAAAAGCTTCAAGCTGGACGACGTGGATGCGCAGCAGTCTGCGGCGCCGCAGAGGAGGCGCCGTGCATTTGATTTTGATGCTCCTGAGCCGCAGAGGCAGCGGACAGCTGTCGGTGCTTCATCAGCGGTACAGCCGTCCGCGCAGGCTGCAAAGGAACCGGACAGGCCTAAACGGCGTTCATTTCAGGTTAATATTGATGACAATGAATTTTATGAGCCTTCCACACCGGCTCCGCCAATCAATCATCATGGCGGCGGAGGTGGCGGCGGCCATGGGGATGACGGCGAGGAAGACTACAGGCACGAACCCGGCGGTTTCAGCCGCTGGATGCGGGCGCTGATCGTGCTTGCGGTGGTTTTGGGCGTTTCCGTTTTTCTGGCTCTTTTTGCGCTTGCAAGTGCGCAGGATCTGTTCGGGCTGAATAAAAAAGACATGGAAATAGAGTTTACGCTTCCGCCCGAGCAGTCGATGTCGCAGATTGCGGCGATGCTGAAAGAAAAGGGAATTATTGACCAGCCGTTTACCTTCCAAATTTACGCAGGGCTGAAAAATGATGCGAAGGACTTTCTGCCGGGAGATTATGCGCTCAACTCCAACATGAGCTATGACCAGATCATGGTAAAGTTCCGCACACCGAACAGCGGTAAGCAGGAAGAAGTCACGCTGATGTTCCCCGAGGGCGTCACGCTGATGGAGATCGCCGATAAACTGGAAGAGAACGATGTCTGCAAAGCGGACGACCTGTACGCCTATCTGGATGCAGGCGAATTCCCGTGGGAATATGAGGCGCTGGCGGATGTCCCTGAAAAAGAATACCGGTTCCGCCGTTATGAGGGCTATTTCTTCCCGGACACGTATATCTTTTATAAAGGGATGAGTCCGGAGGCGGTATCCCGCAAGTTCTTCTCCAACTTTAATAATAAAATTGCCGGCGACCTTTCGGAAGAAATTGAAGCGTCGGGAATGTCCATTGACGATATTATTGCACTGGCGTCCCTGATTCAGAAAGAGGCGGCGCAGGTCCCAGATATGAAGATGGTTTCTTCTGTCTTCCACAACCGTATGGAGAATCCGCAGATGCAGCTGCCGAGGCTTGAGTCCGACCCCTCCATTCATTATGTTGAGAACGACATCAAACCGTTTATGACAGTGACAAACCAGCCGATGTATGATGCCTATAACACGTACAAGTGCAACGGCCTGCCTGCGGGCCCGATCTGCAATCCCGGTATGGACGCCATAGAGGCGGCTATTTCACCCGAGCAGTCTGACTACTATTACTTCCTGTCTGACAAAGACGGCAAATTCTATTTTGCCAAAACGAGGGAAGAGCACGATGTCAATATCCAGAATGCGGGCATCGGCGCGCACGGAACGGGCGTTAATGAGGAGGAGCAGAACTCCGGGTCCTAACCCTTCCAAAGGAGAAATTCATTTGCAAAAACCCGAAATTTTATCGCCCGCGGGCGACATGGAACGGCTGGAAAATGCCGTTCTTTATGGCGCGGATGCGGTTTACCTGGGCGGTACCGCGTTTGGCATGCGCGCCGCCTGCGCAAATTTCGACCGGGAGGGGCTCCGGTCCGCGGTTGAGTACGCGCACGAAAGGAACGTCCGCGTCTACTTGACCTGCAATACACTGCCATCCAACGAGGAACTGGAGCAGCTGCCGGACTTTTTGCGGATGGCCCGCGATGCCGGTGTAGACGCGCTCATTGTCGCGGATATCGGCATTTTGATGCTGGCCAAGAGGCTTGTTCCGGAACTGGAGCTGCATATTTCCACGCAGGCCGGCGTTGTCAATTATCTGACTGCCATCGAACTGCACCGGCTCGGCGCGAAGCGCGTGGTGCTGGCGCGGGAGCTTTCCCTGGAGGAGATTCGCTGTATCCGCGAGCATACGCCGGCGGACTTGGAAATTGAGGTGTTTGTCCACGGCGCGATGTGCATGTCTTTTTCCGGGCGCTGCCTGTTGAGCAACTATATCGTCGGGCGTGACGCGAACCGGGGAGAATGCGCGCAGCCGTGCCGATGGGGCTACCACCTCATGGAAGAAAAGCGTCCCGGACAGTATTATCCGATTTTTGAGGATGAAAAGGGCAGCTACATTCTGAATGCAAAGGATCTTTGCATGATCGAATATATTGACCGGCTGACAGAAGCAGGGGTAACCTCCCTGAAAATCGAAGGGCGTGCCAAATCTGCGTATTATGTAGCGGTCGTGACCGGAGCCTACCGCGCGGCTGTGGACGCCTATCTGCGGGACCCGCTTCATTATCACCCTCCGCAATGGGTTCTGGATGAAGTTCTGCGCGTCAGCCACCGGGAATATTCCACCGGATTTTATTTCGGACGTCCGGACCAGTGCTATCAGAATGCGGGATATATCCGGAACTGGGACGTTATCGCTGTCGTGGAGGGCTGGGAGGACGGCGAACTGATGGTTACCGGCCGCAACAAATTTTCCCGCGGCGATGAAACGGAAATTATGCAGCCCGGGCACCCCCCGGAGAAGTTTACCATTGCTGCAATCCATGATCCCCAGACGGGAGAAGTGGAGAGCGCCTGCCATCCCATGCGCCAGTACCGAATCCCCTGCGCGAAGCCTTTTCCGCGGGGAGCCATGCTGAGACGGGAAAACAAATAAGCTCATCATAAAATCAAATCATAAATGTGAGGTTGAGAGAGATGTCTGGACATTCCAAATGGGCCAATATCAAACGGAAAAAGGAAAAAACGGACGGTGCCAAGGCGAAGGTATTTACGAAAATAGGGCGTGAACTTACCGTCGCTGCCCGCGAAGGCGGTGCCGACCCGAACAACAACAGCAAGCTCCGCGACCTGATTGCGAAAGCCAAGGCAAACAACGTGCCGAACGATAATATCGAACGCCTGCTGAAAAAAGCGGGCGACAGTAAAGAAGACTACGAGGAGATTACATACGAGGGGTATGGACCTTCCGGCGTAGCCGTAATCGTTGAGACTCTGACAGACAACCGCAACCGCACAGCCGGCGACCTGCGCCACTATTTCGACAAATGCGGGGGAAACCTTGGGCAGAGCGGCAGCGTTTCGTTTCTGTTTGAAGCCAAGGGAATGATTTACATCGAGAACGAGGACAACAAAATCGGCGAGGAAAAAGCCATGGACGACTGCTTTGAAGCGGGCGCATCCGATTATAATTATGAGGATGAGATGATTACGGTTGTCACCGAGCCCAACGATGTTTCCAAAGTGGCCGGAAAGCTGGCGGAGATGGGCTATGTCTATGATTCAGCGGAAGTGGAATATATCCCGATGACCAAGGTTCAGATTACCGACCCGGAACTGGTTGAAAAAATGCAGAAGCTCCTGGACATGTTTGATGACAACGACGATGTGCAGAACGTCTATCACAACTGGGATATGCCTGAAGAGGAAGACGAAGAATAAAAGCAGCCCTCCTGATGGATGGAAGATTCATCAGGAGGGCATTTTGTTTTTTGAATAAAACAGAAAATCAGGAGGACAATTGTAATCGGCTTTTACGTTATTGAAGTTTCATTGTAAAATCGTTGGACAGGTCGTCCGCTTCTCCGGATAAGAGGTAAGGGAGGACTTCATCGAAAGATTTTCCTGCCTGGCTCATGGATTCGGTTTTTTGAGAAGTGAAATTAGATTGCTTTTTTGATTCTTTTTGCTCTCGCTTTTTTTTAAAAAACATACTCTTTTCTCCTTCCTGTGCCTGTGCTCATGTATAGTATATGACACCTTGTGACGTTTATTTATAGAAATTCCTGTAATGCGTTTGATTTGACGTCTTTCCTGAATTGCGTTAGAATGATCAGAATAATATGACATAGACTATTAGACAACGGGGTGAATGATATGGTTGACCTGCTGGTTAAACTATTCATTAAAGACAGCGCGCGGATTCATGATCTGCGGGTGCGCGGGCGGTATGGAATTTTAGCCGGTTCGGTTGGCATTTTTCTGAATTTATGCCTGTTTGCCGCTAAATTTTTTGCAGGTCTGCTCACCTCCTCCATTTCCATAACCGCGGACGCGTTCAATAATCTGTCGGACGCGGGTTCGTCACTGGTGACACTCCTGGGCTTTCAGATGGCGGGAAGGCCGGCCGACCACGAACACCCGTTCGGGCATGGACGGATCGAATATCTTTCCGGCTTACTTGTCTCAATGGCGATCATGCTGGTGGGAATCGAATTGGTAAGAAGCTCCTTCGAAAAAATTCTGCACCCGCAGACGGTGATTTTTCAGATACTTCCGTTCACGATTTTAATTGTGTCGATCTTTACAAAGCTCTGGATGAGCTATTTCAATCGGACACTGGGCAATCGGATCGAATCCACCGCCATGAAGGCTACCGCGATGGACTCCCTGACCGATGTTGCCGCGACGTCCGCGGTAGCGGTCGGGGCGCTGTTCAGTCATTTTTTCCATCTGCAGGCGGATGGCTGGATCGGCATGCTGGTAGCGCTTTTTATTCTTTATTCCGGCTTTACGACCGCCAGAGACAGCCTATCCCCGCTGCTTGGGCAGGCTCCGGACGCGGAATTTGTGAAGCAGATTGAAGAAACGGTTCTGAGCCATAAAGAGGTGATCGGGCTGCATGACCTGATTGTGCATGACTATGGCCCCGGGCGCTGCATGATTTCCCTGCATGCGGAGGTCCCCAGCAGCATGGATGTTCTGGTGATGCACGACGCCATCGATTTGATTGAGCTGGAACTGCGCAGCAGGTTCAACTGTGAAGCAACCATCCACATGGACCCGATTGTGACAGATGATAAAGTGGCGGCGGTGCTGAAGGAAAAAGTGATACAGCTGACCCAAAAGATTGACCCTGCCATTACCATTCATGATTTTCGCATGGTACAGGGCAAAACGCATACCAATCTGATATTTGACGTCACGGTGCCACACAAATTCTGGCTTACCGACGCGCAGGTGGCGAATTGTATCCGCAACAGTGTGCAGTCGATTGATGAAAAGTATTTTGCGGTGATCCGCGTGGAAAAGGCGTTCATTTGAAAGCAGGACAATCAACTCAAAGCAGCGGGATACTCCGGGTTCTGAAAACAGCAGGAGAGTTCTGATCAAGTTTTTTCGAAATCATAGAATTGCTCACAATTTATTTACAAATGTATTGTATAATAAACTGTGATAAATCTGCTGATAAAGAATCACAGTCAAAGGAGTTCGACATGAATAAATTTCAGTCTGTTTATACTACGCTGGCTCTGGTAACCGACCAGTTCGCATGTGAACGCATTATTAAGTCGGCGCGCCTGATAGCAGACCTTTCCAAGACGGAATTGATTGTTCTCAGCGTTATGAGGACGGGTGCACAGACCAACCCCGCCGCGCTGGAACACCTGTTCAGCGTCGCAAAGGAATACAGCGCCCGCATGACAGTTGAATTTTCGGATAATCCCCAAAGCACCATTGTTCATTTAATTCACAGCAACCATGTCATCAATACTGTAACAGGTATTCCGGTGAGTGAGCAATCCATTCTCGTCCGGATGTGGGAAACGTTACAGAATATTTCTTTCTTTACGGTAACCGAGCGCGGGGAACTGCACGAGGTGCTCGACCGCAAGTATCGCAGGGAGCCTGCCGGAGCAGGTCTTTAACGGTCTTTCCGGAGGACTTTGCCTGAAAAAGGATCGATGTCAATTTATGAATATAACGGTCAAACAGATCGAATTTAAAAGCACAGACGGCGTATCCGGCCTTTTTGGCTGGATCTATATTCCTGCGGAAGGGAACCGGGGCGTTATTCAGATCATACATGGGATGGCGGAACATATGGGGCGCTATCATGAATTCATGCGCGAACTCGCCCAGCATGGCTATGTTGCCTGCGGAATTGACCAGCTCGGACATGGACGTTCGGCAGCCGGTGCCCCGCTTGGATTTTTCGCAGAGCAGGACGGCTGGCGCATCTTGATCGATGACCAGTATAAATTCAATAAAATTATCCGGAGCGAAATTCCGGGCTGCAATGTCGTTTTGCTTGGTCATAGCATGGGGTCCCTGATTGCCCGCCTTTTTGCCGCGAAATATCCTCAGTCGTTGAGTGCGCTGATTATTTCCGGAACCACAAGGGCGGGAATCCGTGTGGAAACGGCAATTCAGCTTGCCAACCGGTCGGTGAAAAAGAACGGGCCGGCCTACCCCGACGCGGGGCTGGATAAATTGGCGTTCGGCAACTACAACGACCAGTTCCAGCCCGCGAAAACAAAATTTGACTGGCTTTCCCGAGACCGGGAGCTGGTCAGGCTGTATACCGATGACGCCCGATGCGGCTTTCTGTTTACCGCTTCGGCTTTCCGCGATCTGTTTATCCTGATTCGCAAAGCGAACGCCAGAAAATGCTATGCAAATACGCTTCTGACGCTTCCGATCCTGTTGATCTCCGGCTCTATGGACCCGGCGGGGGAATTCGGGAAAGGACCCGAGCAGGTTTATGAGCGGTATATCAAAGCGGGAGTGTCCGACGTGGAACTGGTGCTTTACGAAGGCGGACGCCATGAAATGCTGAATGAGAACAACCGCGCTCAGGTTTACCTGGAGCTGCTTGACTGGCTGGATAAACATCTGGCCTGTATGCCGCCGGACGAAGAAGATATCTGATGACTGAGCAGCTTTGCGGGCTTGCGGCAATCTGTTTAAAACCGGCAGGAGAAAATGTCGGTTTTTTTGGATAGATTTCCAAATCGCTGTTTTTTAGAGAGGTCGCATCAAAAAAGGATTGACTTTGTGTGCGCCATCCCCTATACTGATGACAAATTTAACCGACAACTGAATCATTCGAATGAAAAATCCGGGAGAGGCCGTGCAAGCACGGAGCCGAAGGTGAATTTGCGACAAACTCTCAGGCAAAAGGACCGGATTTGGACGGAACTCTGGAAAGCCATTTAATTGGCGCCGAAGAAGCAATCCCGCAAGGGAGAATCTTTCAGGTATCATGACGGAGGTGCGCTGTTTATCAGCGCGCCTCCGTTTTTTATTTTTCCGGGGCAAAATGATTCTGTTGCAGGTTCCGGCTCAAAGGCGCGGCGGAACCGGTTTATTTTAAGGAAAGAGGTATGGAGGATGGAACTGAAAACACCACTCTATGACTGCCATGCGGCGGCGGGTGGAAAGATGGTCCCCTTTGCGGGCTATCTGCTGCCAGTCCAGTACGAAACGGGAGTCATCGCGGAGCATATGGCGGTCCGGACAAAAGCGGGCCTGTTTGATGTTTCCCATATGGGCGAGGTCGTCTATACGGGGCCGGACGCGCTGGCAAACCTGAACCGGCTGCTGACCAATGACTTTACAGGCATGTATGACGGTCAGGTGCGGTACAGCCCGATGTGCTATGAGGACGGCGGGGTTGTGGACGACCTGATTGTCTACAAGTATCATGACGAAAAATATATGGTTGTGGTGAACGCCGCAAACCGCCACAAAGACGTGGCGTGGATGCGTGAGCACCTCGTCGGGAACGTTGCTTTTGAGGATACTTCGGACAGCGTGGCACAGATCGCCCTGCAGGGGCCGCTTTCCAAAGAAATTCTGCTGCGGGTAACGGAAGAATCCCGGATCCCTCAAAACTACTACAGCTTTGTTCCCAAAGCCGCGATCGGGGGAATTTCCTGCATCCTTTCCCGCACCGGTTATACCGGGGAGGCGGGCTATGAGCTTTACTGTTCCAATGAGGACGCCCCGAAGCTATGGGACCTGCTCTTAAAGACCGGAAACGATCTCGGGCTGATCCCCTGCGGTCTTGGCGCGCGCGACACGCTTCGGCTGGAGGCCGCCATGCCGCTTTACGGGCATGAGATGGATGAGACGATTGACCCGCTGGAAACCGGCCTCGGCTTTGCCGTGAAACTGGCAAAAGAAGATTTCATCGGAAAACAGGGCATCTTAGCAAAAGGCCCGCTGAAACGCAAGCGGGTCGGGCTGAAGGTAACCGGCCGCGGAATTATCCGTGAGCACGAAACCGTGTTTGCGCAGGGCAGGGAGATCGGATTTACTACCTCCGGCACCCACTGCCCTTTCCTTGGCTATGCCGCAGCCATGGCAATTCTGGAGACTGATTTTACAGAACCGGGCACATCGGTTGAGGTCGAGGTACGCGGAAGAAGGATCGCCGCCGAGGTTGTGAAGCTTCCGTTTTATAAAAATCCGCAGGCAAGTAAATAGGAGGTTATGATGATGAATAATCCAAGTGAACTGCTTTATACCAGAAGCCATGAATGGGTCAGATTTCTTACTGAAACCACCGCGCAGGTCGGCCTGACCGATTACGCGCAGCACTCCCTGGGTGATCTCGTTTTTGTCAATCTGCCGCAGGAGGGCGACGAGGTTACGCAGGGGGAATCCTTTGCCGATGTCGAATCGGTCAAGGCGGTATCCGACGTGTACAGTCCTGTAACCGGGACGGTGAAAGCGATCAATGAGGTACTGCTGGACGCGCCCGAAACCATCAACAAGGACCCTTACGGCGCGTGGCTTGTGGAAGTTGAGAACATCACCGACCGGGAGGAACTTCTGAGCGCGGACGACTATGCGGTACACTGCGAGAAGGAGGACTGAACGATGGGAAGCTATGTTCCCACTACGAAGGAGGAACGGCGGCAGATGCTCGATTTTATCGGGCTTGCATCGATGGACGATTTATACGCCGCTGTTCCCGCCTCGATGAAGATTGACCATGTGAACCTTCCGGACGGGAAATCCGAGTTGGAAGTACGCGGGATGATGGAGGAAATCGCGGGCAAAAACCGCGTCTTTCCGACTATTTTCCGCGGCGCGGGAGCGTATGACCACTACATTCCGTCGATCGTGAAGTCGGTTGTTTCCAAGGAAACGTTTCTGACCGCCTACACGCCGTATCAGGCGGAGATCTCGCAGGGCATCCTGCAGTCCATTTTCGAGTTTCAGACGATGATCTGCGAGCTGACCGGCATGGACGCGGCCAACGCATCCGTCTATGACGGCGCGTCAGCGGCGGCGGAGGCCGCCGCCATGTGCCGTGAACGCCGCCGCACGAAGACGCTCGTCTCCGCCGCCGCGCACCCCATGGTCATCCGGACGGTGCAGACCTACTGCGAAGCTTCAGGAACCGAAGTTGTGCTTGTGCCGGTAAAAGACGGAAAGACCGACAGCGAGGCCCTGGTGTCTCTGCTGGACGATTCGTGCGCCTGCTTTTATCTGCAGCAGCCCAACTATTACGGTCTGATTGAAGATGCCGCCGCGCTCGGTGAACTGGTTCATCAAAAAGGCGCAAAGTACATGATGGGAATCAACCCGATTGCCGCCGCTCTGCTGAAAACGCCCGCGGAATGCGGCGCGGACGTGGCAGTCGGCGAGGGCCAGCCGCTTGGGATGCCGCTCTCGTTCGGCGGCCCGTATCTGGGCTTTATGGCCTGCACGCAGGCGATGATGCGCAGGCTCCCGGGCCGCATTGTGGGGGAAACCGCAGATACGGACGGGGAACGCGCGTTTGTCCTGACCTTGCAGGCGCGCGAGCAGCATATCCGCAGAGAAAAGGCCTCCTCCAATATCTGTTCCAATCAGGCGCTCTGCGCGATGACGGCCTCGGTTTATCTGGCGGCGATGGGCGCGCGGGGTCTGCGCGAAGCCGCTTCCCAATGCTGTTCCAAGGCGCATTACGCCGCGGCCGCGCTGAAACGGGCGGGTTTCCCGCTTCGCTATCAGGGTGATTTTTTTCATGAATTTGTAACCGATTCCCCCGTGGACGCCGAAACGGTGCTTAAAAAGCTGGAGGCATACGGGATTCTGGGCGGGCTGCCGATAGAGGGCGGTATTCTCTGGTGCGTCACCGAAAAGAACACCAGGGCGCAGATCGACCGGCTTGCGGAACTTCTCAAGGAGGTGAGCGGTAAATGAATCTGCTTTTTGAAACCAGCCGGGAAGGGCACGGCTGTTCCATTCTTCCCCCCTGCGACGTCCCTGTGACGTCCCTGCCGGAAACCGAGCTGCGCAGAAAGGAACTGCGCCTGCCGCAGCTGGCGGAGGTGGACATCAGCCGCCACTATTCCGCGCTTGAACGGCGCGCGCACGGGGTCAACAACGGGTTTTATCCGCTTGGCTCCTGCACGATGAAGTACAATCCCAAAATCAACGATGAAATGGCAGCCCTTCCGGGCTTTGCGGGAATCCATCCGCTCCAGCCCGCACATACCGTGCAGGGATGCCTGGAGGTGCTTGCCACCGCCGAACAGTACCTTTGTGAAATCACTGGCATGGACGCTATGACATTTCAGCCGGCGGCGGGCGCGCACGGGGAACTTACCGGTCTGCTGCTGATTAAGGCTTATCATCAGTCACGCGGCGATACCGGACGAACGAAAATCATCGTACCGGACGCGGCGCACGGTACCAACCCCGCTTCGGCGGCAATGGCCGGCTTCACAGTGGTCAACGTTCCGTCCAATGACAAGGGCTGTGTGGATCTGGAGAAGCTCCGCGCGGCTGTCGGCCCGGATACCGCGGGCCTGATGCTTACCAATCCCAACACCGTCGGGATCTTTGATGAAGCTATTCTAGAAATTACAAAAATCGTTCATGACGCCGGAGGGCTCAACTACTATGACGGCGCGAACCTGAACGCGGTTATGGGGGTGGTCCGGCCGGGCGACATGGGGTTTGACGTGATCCATCTCAATCTGCACAAGACCTTCTCCACGCCGCATGGCGGCGGCGGCCCCGGTTCCGGCCCGGTCGGCTGCAAACAGTTGCTGGCGGACTTCCTGCCCCTCTATTACGCGAAAAAAGCCGGAGACGGCTACGCGTTCGTACAGCCCGCGCAGTCTGTGGGCAGTGTGAAAGCCTTTTACGGCAACTTCCTTGTGGTGGTGCGCGCGCTGGCCTATCTGTTTACGCTGGGGGGCGACGGCGTGCGCGAGGCGGCGCAGAACGCCGTCCTGAACGCCAATTACCTCAGGGAGAAGCTGAAAGACACGTATGAGGTTGCCTTCGACGGTATCTGTATGCACGAGTTTGTGCTGACGCTCGAAAAGCTCAAAAAGGAGCAGGATGTTTCCGCGCTGGATGTTGCCAAGACGCTGCTTGACCACGGAATCCATCCGCCGACGATGTATTTCCCGCTGATCGTACACGAAGCGCTGATGGTGGAGCCCACCGAAACCGAATCCAGGGAAACGCTGGACGCGGCGGCGGAAATCTTCCGCAGTGTTTATGAGCAGGCGCTGCGCGACCCGCAGTCGCTGCATGACGCCCCGACGACCGCGCCTGTGCGCCGTCCGGACGAGGTGGCGGCCGCGCGTAATCCGCGCCTGCGCTATCAATTTTAACAAGTATGCCGCCCTGCCTCGGCGGGGCGGCATGCCGATTACAGGAGGACTTTCATGATCGACCATATCCGGACCGTAACCGCCCCCGGCACATACCCCTATCGGAACCTTGCGCTGGAAGCCTGCCTGCTGGAACAGGCGGGGCCGGGGGAATGTATCCTTTATCTCTGGCAAAACCGCCGCACGGTGGTGGTCGGGAGGAACCAGAACTGCTGGCAGGAATGCCGGGTGGAAGCGCTTCAGGCCGATGGGGGCTTTGTGGTACGCAGGCTGTCCGGCGGCGGCGCGGTATTCCACGATCTGGGGAACCTGAACTTCACGTTTCTGGTGCGGCAGGAGGATTACGATGTCGGCAGGCAGCTTGAAGTAATCCTGAAAGCTGTACAGAGCTTCGGGATTCCCGCGGAAAAATCCGGCCGCAACGACCTGACTGCGCAGGGCCGCAAGTTTTCCGGAAACGCCTTTTACCGTTCAGGGGGCCACTGCTACCATCACGGTACCCTGCTGATTCAGGTCAACAGGGAAGAACTGTCCAAATATCTGAACGTTTCCGCCGCAAAGCTCCAGTCCAAGGGGGTCGCGTCGGTGCAGTCCCGCGTCGCCAACCTGACGGAATTCTGCCCGGAGATAACACCCGACAGGATGCAAAAAGCCCTGATACGGGCTTTCGGGGAGGTTTATGGGCTCGAGCCCTCAGAACTGCCGCCGGAAAGGATTCCCGAAGACCGCCTGCTGGAATGGGAAAAGAAATTTTCCTCGCAGGAATGGATTTTCGGCCGGCCGATTCCGTTTACCGCCGAGTTTTCCGGAAGGTTCGGCTGGGGGGACCTTGTCCTGCGCCTTCAGGTAGAAAGCGGCAAAGTGATTCAGGCCGCCGCTTTCTCGGACGCAATGGAGGAGCAGTTTATCTCCGCTTTGCCCGCGGTGCTGGAGGGCACGGAGTTTTCATCAAAAGCCATGCGGGAGGTTGTTCTGCGCCTGGGAATGCCGGGTACGCTAAGCGAACAAATGGCGGAGGACATCGCGTCGCTGCTGCATGAAATTTAAGGAGGGGGAACAATGGCTGATTACCAACTGATTATCATCGGCGCGGGGCCGGGCGGTTACACAGCGGCAATCAGGGCAGCACAGCTCGGCATGCGGGTTGCGCTGGTCGAAAACCGGGAGCTGGGAGGGACCTGCCTGAACCGCGGCTGTATTCCCACCAAGACTTTCTTGCATACGGCAAATCTGCTGCGGGAACTGAACCGGTGCGGCACGTTTGGTATCCGCGTCGACGGAGTATCCGTGGACATAGAGCGGATTTATGCCCGTAAGGATGAAGTGGTCACGCAGCTTCGCGGGGGAATCGAAGCGTTATTGAAAGCGAACAAGATTGAGCTGATTCACGGCACGGCCCTGATTTCCGGTCAGGGAACGGTTTCCGTAGAAGGCAGAAGGCTGACCGCGGACCATCTGCTGATTGCGGCCGGTTCCAAACCGGCCCGGCTGCCGATACCGGGTCTGGACCTTCCGGGGGTTGTGACCAGCGATGAGCTCCTTGCGGAGGCAGGGACCCCTGTCGGTCGGCTGACCATCATCGGAGGCGGCGTTATCGGCGTCGAGTTTGCTACAATCTATCAGGCGCTTGGCTGTGAGGTCACGATTCTTGAGGCGATGGAACGGATTTTGCCTGGCATGGACCGGGAGATTTCCCAGAACCTCACGATGATTCTGAAAAAGCGTGGAGTCAAAATCATGACCGGCGCGCATGTACAGGAGGTCACCAAAGAAGATTCCCTCTGCTGCACCTATACGGTGAAAGAGGCTCAGCAGACAGTTGAAGCGGACAGGGTGCTGGTCAGTATCGGTCGCGTCGCCAATACGGAACACCTGCTCGACGGAGTTGACCTGCACCTTGACCGGGGCGAAATCCCCGTGGACGCCAATTTTGAAACCTGTGTGAAAGGGATTTATGCCGTAGGGGATGTGATCAAGGGCGGCGTCCGGCTGGCTCATGCCGCAACCGCGCAGGGGCTTTCCGCTGTTGCGCACATGTGCGGTCAGGCGCCGTCCGCCGATCTTTCCATTGTGCCCGCCTGTATCTATACCGACCCGGAAATTGCCTGCGCCGGAATCACTGCGGAGGAAGCAAAAGCGGCGGGCATTCCTGTTAAAACCGGAAAATTCCTGATGTCCGCAAATGGAAAATCGATGATCGAACTTGCGGACAGGGGATTTGTCAAACTTGTTTGCCATGCCCAGACAGGCGTGCTTTTAGGCGCACAGCTGATGTGCAGCCGCGCCACCGACATGATTGCGGGCATTTCGGCCGCGATTGTCAACCGGATGACCGCCGAACAGCTTGTATCGGCAATCTATCCGCATCCGACCTTCAGCGAAGCAATTTGGGAAGCGGCGGAAGACCTCGGCGGCCGGGCGGTTCATGTAGCGCCCAAACGTTAAGACAAATCATATGCGGCGCCCGTCTGTGTCACAGACGGGCGCTCTTTGTTTGTGGAAATCTTATGTAGAAATTGTGGAAGGGACGAAAAATGTGATATAATTAAAATATACCCAAAAAAATAGAAATTTCCGGAGAATAAAGGAGCGTTCTGCCGATGAAACTACTGCGACTGAACAGGCACTTTTTCAGAGATTGGTGGCTATCCGTTTCCATTCGCAGAAAGATGCTTTTTTTTATTGCGCTTGTCATTTTTATGGTGCTGTTTATCACATTTTCCTGTATCGGCATGCTCAATATTTATCTGCGGGATTTCAATATTGTTCTGGGGGACAGCTATTCCGTCAATGCTGCGCTGATCAGCTTTGAAAAAGAGCAGGAGGCATACAGGGTATACGCAAATGACAGAAGCGATGACTTGTACGCCGGCTATGAGGCGGCCCGGAAGGCAGCGAAGGAGGATGTATCCCGTCTGCGTTTCAGTTATCGGGATACCGGCATCAGCCGTTACCTGTTGACCCAGGCCATCCGTATTTCTCATGAGGCCTATATGAGCCGCTGCGACAAGTCGCTGCGGCTGCCGCAGGAAAGCGATACGTTCATCAAAGAATATTACACTACGTTAAAGACAGGAAGCTATATTGACAGTTATATCAAACAGCTGATGCAGGCGACTCTGGCGGAAGGCAATGAAGACTACTATAATAAGGTGCGGGTGTTCCGTATCCTGCCTTTTCTGGCCATTGTCATGGCTGCGGTTATCATTCTGTTTGCGATCGTACTGTGCAGCATCACTGTCCACCATATTATCAATCCGGTGCTCAAGCTTGCGGATGCTTCGCGGGAAATTGCCGCCAACAAGCTGTCAGGCCCGGATGTTCAGGTATCCAACCGCGATGAAATCGGGGAGCTGGTTACTGTTTTCAATATCATGAAACATGCGACCGCCCATTCGATCGCCACTTTGCAGGAAAAAAGCGAGATGGAAAACCGCTTTCATCAGGAAGAACTGGCGCGCATCAACACGGAAAAGATGCTCAAGACCATGCAGATGTCCCTGCTGCAAAGCCAGATTAACCCGCATTTTCTGTTTAACACACTGAATATCATTTCGCGCACGGCGAAGATCGAATCCGCACGCGATACCGGGGAACTCATTCTGCGGCTGGCCAACCTGTTCCGCTACAACCTGCAGACGGCAAGCGAGCGGGTGCCGCTGACCCGGGAACTCAACATTATCCGGGACTATATTTACATTCAGCATATGCGGTTCGGGGCGCATATCGTTTTTGAACTCGACTGCCGCGTCAATTCGGACGAAATCATGGTCCCGACCTTTACGCTGCAGCCGCTGGTGGAAAATGCGGTAATTCACGGCGTGGCCCCCAAGGAAGGCGGCGGCCAGATACGCATCCGGATCAAAAAACGCTGCGGCGAAGTAACGCTTTCGGTTACGGACAGCGGCGGCGGCATGCTCCCCGGCCGTCTGCGGGATCTGCTGGATGATACGGCGCAGCACAAGGGGCACTTGTCGGGAATTGGACTTGGAAATGTGAAAACACGCATGGAGCTGCTTTATCCGAACAGCAGGTTTCGCATCTTCAGCCGGGTAGGGCTTGGAACGGCAGTCCGTATTACACTTCCGATCAGCCGGGAAGAACAGTAAGAGGAGGAGCGCAAATGTATCGAATTGTGGTGGCGGACGACGAACAGCTGGAATGTGAGGCGCTGCAGAAGGTGCTGAGCGAATTCCTGGACGATGCCCGCATTATACAGGCGTCCAACGGGCGGGAAGCCCTTACCGCCGCCCGGCGGATTCATGCGGACCTTGCCATACTGGATATTGAGATGCCTGGTATGGGCGGAATTGAGGCGGCGCGCCATATCCGTGCCGAGCTTCCGGACTGCCGGATTGTGTTTCTGTCCGCCTACAGCGAGTTCGGTTATGCCCGTCAGGCCGTCGAGCTCGGGGCGGTGAATTATCTGCTGAAGCCCTGTTCCGACAGGGACCTGCAGGGTGTGGTCAGCCGGGTGATTACCCAAATTGATGCACAGCGGGAAAAAGAACAGGTGAACCGGCTTTCCAGCCGGAAAATTGAAAATCTGACGCAGTGGCTTGAGGAACAGCTGGTGCTGACCGTTATGGGGGGCTACCTGCGGCCGGAACGGGTGCAAAGCCAGCTGGAGGAACTCAGCATCCGGTTTTGCAGCGGCGCGTTTGCGATTATACGCAGCCCGGATGGAGTGAGTACGGAACGTATCCGCGAAGAAGTGAAGGGGTCCCGTTGGCCGGAGGGAATCAGCCTGATCCCTTATGAATATGATGACAGGCTGTATTTATTTGCGATCAGTTCCAATGGCGGGGACTGTGCGAGGCTTCTGAAAAGCAGTATGGAAAGCCTGTCCGACTGGGCTGCGAAAGTTGGGAGGAAAAGCCTGTTCTGTGCGATCGGCGGCTGTTTTGACCGGTTGGAGGACGCGCAGAATTCTTACTATCAGGCGCAGGCCGCTCTGGCACACTGTACACCGAATCACCGTGTCTGCGATACCCAGGACATTCTGGAAGAACAGCATGAACGGACTGATTTTGAAAGCGCCGTTTCACGCTGTGTGATGGAAGGAAACACCGAAGAAGCCGCGAAAATGATGAGCATGGCGGTGGAGGGCCTCTGCGCACAGCAGCTGGAATATCAGTCTATCCTCGAAAAAGTGGAAAAAAGGCTTGGCGGCGTGCTGAACCGAATTCAGGAAGAAACGGGAGTCGATTACAGGAATCTGATGAATCTGCATGAACGATTTTCCTGCCTGGAAAGGATTGAGGAGTTGGGAACAGCGGCCAGTGCGGTCCTTCGGGAACTTACCGCGGAAGTAAATGGGACAAGGGGTTCCCGTATGACACAAATCATGCAGGAAATTGCAGATTACATCGGCAGGAATTATCAGAGAGATATCTTTTTGCAGCAGGTAGCGCGGGAAATGAATTACTCGGACGCTTATTTCAGTAAATTGTTCAAACAGTGCTTTCATAAGAATTTCATCACCTACCTGACCGAGACCAGGGTGGAGGCGGCAAAGGGATTGCTGCGCAACCCGACTGTAAATATCAAGGAAATCGGAGCACAGGTCGGATATCAGGATTCCAATTATTTTACAAAAGTCTTTCGGCGCGCAACCGGAAAAAACCCTTCGGAATACCGTGCGAGTGCGCTGCCGGATACGATCAGCTGACTGTTTCCCCGGACAGGTTTTGTCCGGGGAATTTTTTGTCATTGTGAATTATACAAATCTGATAAATAGCAATTAAAAATCTAGTCAAAATAGAAATTAAATATAAAAAAACGGAAAACAAGAGATGAAATTTGTGCTAATTGCATGTTGATTGTTGTAATCATACCGCATAAGAGAATAGAAAATGTTCAAACTTTCTTCATAAACTAGTTAAAAAAATGCTAGGATTCGCAATAATTTACGATTTCATGAATGAAAGGTGTACGGTATAATGTTTTTAAAAGGCAAAGAAAGCCAAGTAAAATCAATTGTATGGAGGAGAAAAAGAATGAAAAAGCTTCTTACCGGTTTTGTGGCAGCAATGATGGCTGCATCTATGGCCGCCTGCGGAGGTTCCGGCGCTGCGTCCTCTCAGCCAGCTTCCAGCGAGGCCCCTTCGTCCCAGGCCGCTTCCTCGGAAGCCGCGTCCTCGTCGCAGGCTGCGGCAGCAGAGCCTGAGTTTGTATTCAGATATGCCGAGAACCAGCCTCAGGACTACCCGACCACGCAGGGCGCCTATAAATTTGCGGAACTTGTCGAGCAAAAGACCAATGGAAGAATTAAAATTGAGATCTATTATGGCGCTCAGCTGGGTGATGAGAAATCTGTTATGGAGCAAATGCAGTTCGGCGCGATCGATTTTGCGCGTGTAAGCCTGTCTCCTCTGGCGGAATTCGCCCCACAGCTCAACGTGCTTCAGCTTCCGTTCCTTTATCGTGACGGAGCGCATATGTGGAAGGTTCTGGAAGGCCCGATCGGCGATGAATTCAAAGACGGCCTGGGGGAATCCGGACTGATTGGCCTTTCCTGGTATGATGCGGGCGCACGCAATTTCTACAATTCCAAGAGGGAAGTCAAAACCTTTGAAGACATGAAGGGCTTAAACATCCGTGTTCAGGAAAATGAAATGATGATGGACATGATTTCCGCCCTTGGCGCGAACCCCACCCCGATGGCCTATGGTGAAGTGTATTCCGCACTGCAGACCGGTACCATCGACGGCGCGGAAAATAACTGGCCTTCCTATGAGTCCACTTCTCATTACGAGGTTGCCAAATACTTCAGCATTGACGAGCATACCCGTGTTCCTGAGCTTCAGATCATTTCCAAAATGACCATGGATAAGCTCTCGCCCGAAGACCAGCAGATCATCCGTGAATGCGCAGAGGAATCCGCCAAGGTTGAGCGTGAACTGTGGGCAGAGCGTGAAAAGACTTCTGAAGAAAAGGTGAAAGCCGGCGGCAGTATTATTACTGAACTGTCTCCCGAAGAAAAGCAGAAATTCCAGGATGCCTGCAAACCTCTTTATGAGAAATTTGCAGCGGATTATATGGATATCGTAAATAAGATTATCGAAACAAAATAAATTTTCAGAGATGCTGAAACGGTGCAAGCCGCCCCTGGCGGGCGGCTTGCTTTCTGCCCCGGGGAATGGATGGCATTTTCTTTGGCCCGGATCAAACGGCCGCGCGGACAAAAAGTGCGCCTTTACCGGGCAGATAAAAACAAAGGAGGGGAACGGATTTGAAGAAACTGATCAATGCCGTAACGACGGCTTTTGATATGATCTATCGCATTTTGCTCGAATACTCTAAACTTGTGCTGTTGGTTATCGTGTTTATTGTAAGTGCACAGGTCATCTCAAGAAAATTTTTGGGCACGTCTATCCGTTGGTCGGAAGAGGTCGCGCTGTTGCTGATGGTCTGGATGGCATTTATCTCTATGGCAATCGGTGTGGAAAAAAAGCTTCACATTGCCATAACAATGTTTTATGATATGTTTCCCAAAACACTCAGATGGATTTTAGAGAAGATTAACTTTGGGGTAATCTTCGCTTTCGGAGTCGTTTTAATCAATTATGGCATTAAGCTGATCAACAGCACATCGACTTCCACGCTGCCGGCGACGAAGTGGCCCGCCAGCACGCTTTACCTGATGATGCCTGTCGGCGGCCTTTTTATCTGTTATTTTACGATCTTGGATTTCTTTAAACTCGATCAATTCCGTCACCGGAAGATTGAAGGAGGAGACGAGTAATGGCTGATATGAATCTGGCGATTGCAATTTTACTTGGCAGTTTTTTTATTTTCGTCATCTGCAAAATGCCGATCACTTTTGCGCTTGCGGCATCCACATCGCTGACGATGTTGTACCTCGGCATCCCGCTGATGGCGATGGTGCAGCAGATGGCCAAAGCCATCAACAGCTTTTCGCTGATGGCGATCCCTTTTTTCATTCTCGCGGGTGAAATTATGGGGGCAGGCGGCATATCCGACCGCATGTTACAGTTTGCCAATGTCTGTGTGGGACGGCTGCGGGGCGGCCTTGCGCATGTCAATATCTTGGCATCCATGTTTTTCGGCGGGATTTCCGGTTCCGCAGTGGCAGATGTTTCTTCCTTGGGAACCATTGAAATCCCGATGATGGTGGATGCCGGCTATGACAGGGACTTCTCCATCGGCGTAACCGTGACAAGTGCTTGTCAGGGTGTGCTGATTCCGCCGTCTCATAATATGATTATGTATTCACTGGCTGCGGGCGGCGTGTCGGTAGGCCGCCTGTTTCTGGGAGGCTTCGTGCCGGGTGTATTGCTGGGTGTCTCTCTGATGTTGGTCTGCGGCATTATTTCTGTAAAGAGGCAGTATCCAAAAGGAGAGAAAATATCGCTCAAGGAGGCGCTCCGAATTACAAAAGACGCAATTCTGGCGCTTTTCACCGCCGTAATCATCATGTTCGGCGTTTCGGCCGGTATTTTTACGGCAACGGAATCCGCGGCTATTGCAGCGATTTATGCGTTCCTGATTTCGGTGTTTGTCTACAAAGAATTAAAAATCAAGATGATGTCCCGTATTCTGATGAATACGGTAAAAACACTGGCAATGGTTTTCAGCCTGATTGCCGCGGCGGGCGCGTTTGGCTGGCTGCTTGCCTATCTGAAAGTCCCGACTTTGGTGACCAATGCGCTGATTTCGGTCAGCACCAGTAAGGTGGTTGTGTTCCTGCTGATCAACCTGATGCTGCTGGCTTTAGGGTGCATTATGGACATGGCTCCGCTCATCCTGATCTGTACTCCGATTTTGCTGCCTGTAGTGCAGACTTTTGGTATGGATCCGGTACAGTTCGGCTGCATGCTGATCCTGAATCTGGCAATCGGGTTATGCACCCCGCCTGTCGGTTCCGCGCTTTTTGTGGGCTGCGCAATCGGAAAGCTGCCTATGGAAAAGGTGACCAAGGCGCTGCTTCCGATGTATGCGGGCATGATTATTGTGCTGCTGCTGGTCACGTTCGTTCCACAGCTCTCGCTCTTCATTCCCCAGCTGATTATGCCTGCCTGAACGGGGCGGTTGACGTTCTGCGGGCAGTATGATATAGTAATTTTTAGTTCCCGCTTATGCGGGTGGAGAAACGGGGTGCCCGCGGGCATCCCGTTTCTTCTGTGAAACAAATCGGAAAGAGGACTGACATGACAAAAATTGTGCAGGGACTTCAGAAACTGTCCAAAGACCCTCAGCTTTTAGCAATTGTTTTCTTCGCTTTTTTTGCCAACGGGATGATGAGTACCATGATCGGCTCGATTCTGCCGCTTATGACGGCAGAATATCAGCTGAGCTATACGGTAGGAGGGATGGCCATTTCCGCGCACCAGGCCGGGAATCTGCTTGCCTGCTTTGTTTCGGGGTTTTTGCCGTATGCCATCGGACGGAAAAAATCAACCATTTCCCTGGGTGCCGGCATTCTGGTCGGGATGGTGCTGATGACACTCACCGGAAATCCTGTGATGCTTCTGGTTGCCTTTGCGGCGACCGGCGTTGGACGCGGAACGATGAGCAACATCGCGAATGCGGTTGTATCGGAGATCACGACAGATAAAACAAAATCACTCAACGTACTGCACGCAACCTTCGCGGTAGGCGCGTTCATGGCGCCGTTTATCGCGATGTTTATTACCACTGCGCTGCACGGCTCATGGCGGTTTGCCGCTTGGATTGTCGCGCTGTTTTCACTGATCTCATTGGTCATGTTTGGACGTTCCTCTCTTTCCAATATGCCGGGTTCGAAGGAAGCGGCGGGCGGCGCTGCCGGTTTCCTGCGTTCTTTCCGGTTTTGGAATGTAACGGCAATTCTGTTTTTCTACCTGTGTGCGGAAGCTACTATTGTAGGCTGGCTGGTAAGCTATTTCAAAGACAGCGGGATTATGGGAACTGCGCTTGCACAAAGCACCTCAGCCATCCTGTGGATCATGATTTTGGCAGGGCGGCTGCTGTGCGCGTATTTTTCGGGCAGGGTGCGAAAAAGCAGCCTGATTATTTGCATGTCGATTGCCGTGACTGTTTTTTATGTGGCAATGATATCTACCAGGGATATCCGGGTCATCTTTCCCTGCCTAATGGGGCTTGGCATTTCGATGGCTGGTATTTATTCCACGACCTTCTCCTGCATGGATCCCCGGTATACTTCGTCTACCGCCGCGGTGGGCACCTGTATTTCCCTTGCGACGCTGGGCGGTATCGTCATGCCGATGCTTGTGGGCGCCATTGCGCAGAGAAGCACCATTGAAGCCGGGATGGGCGCGATCAGTATTGCGCTTGCGGCAATGCTGGTTCTTGCCGTTGTCAACCACATTACTTATAAACGCAGCGGGATTTAGCGAGAATTCACAAATGGTTCATGCCTTTCGCATAGGATTATGGTATGATTGATGTGAAAAAGCAGGACACTTGGAAAGAGGAGTTTGTGATGAACTGGTTCAGACGGATTATGGTGGGACGCTATGGAACGGACGCACTTTCATTCGGCATGATGGGCGTGTCACTTTTGCTGATGCTGCTGGCGCGGGCAACCCGCTGGGATCTTTTTTCCGTGCTGGCTTTTGCTGTCTTGGTTTTGTGCTATCTGAGAATCTTTTCGCGCGATACCAGCCGCCGATGGGCCGAAAATCAGCGCTTTTTGCAGTGGTGGGACCCTATCCGCCGGAAACTGTCCGGTCTCCATGACCGGTATCAGGACAGCCTGACACACCGGCATTTTAAATGTAAAAACTGCGGACAGGGGCTGCGTGTCCCGAAAGGCAGGGGGAAAATTATGATCACCTGCCCCAAGTGCCACCAACAGTTTGTTAAAAAAACCTGATTCCGTCTGATTTAATCTGCCACGCTGCTTTGTCCCTTTTATGGGGACATCTCGGTCATCCCTATAGCTTCCGGCGTGTGCAAGTGCAGTCTGCGATCTGCAAAACTAAGCAAGGGGTATTGTATGAAAATAAAATCTTATCTGCGCTATGACGAGCAAAAACCCGGCGATTTTATTGTCACCACGATGATTGCGTTTTCACTGTTGCTGATTGGATTTGGTTTTTTAACCGGGTCGCCCGGAGAGATTGTTTCGGGGATCATTCGCATTGTCCGAACACCCGCGGGGCTGATCACGGATTCTATTATGGTAGGCGGCATGAGCGGTGCGTTTGTAAACGCAGGGCTTGTAACGCTGATCTCTATCGCGCTGCTGAGGCTGGTGAAGCTTTCCTTCACCGGTATTTCGGTAGCGTGTGTTTTTTTAATGGCGGGATTTGCCCTGTTCGGAAAGGATATCGGTAATATTTTTCCCATCATTATGGGCGGATTCTTATACTCGGTGTATAAAAAAGAAAAATTTTCGAAATATGTTCATATGTCGCTGTTTGGTACAGCGCTCGCGCCCATGGTAACGGAAATGACCGCGATTGCGGGGGAAGAGCATCCGGCAGTCCGGCTTGCGCTGGTCGTAGGGGTTGGCATCCTGATCGGGTTTATCCTGCCGCCGATTGCGTCTTATACCCTTCGCGTCCATCAGGGCTACAATTTGTATAATGTTGGGTTCACCGCCGGACTGATCGGCATGGTGCTTGCTTCTGTGGCGAAATCCTTTGGATATACATTTTCCTCCAGATTTGAATGGAGCACGGGAAATAACCTTCTGCTCTCTGTTTTTCTTTTTTTGCTGTTTGGGGGTTTCATTTTCACAGGCTTTTGTTATAATGGTTTCAGCTTCCGCGGAACGATCAGGATTTTTCGGCATTCCGGCCGCTCGGTGGCGGATTTCGTATTGTTGGACGGTTACCCGGTTACCATGATCAATATGGGAATCATGGGGGCCGCATCGACTCTGTATGTGCTTGTTGTAGGAGGCGCACTCAACGGCCCTACGGTTGGGGGGATTCTTGCCATCTGTGGGTTCGGCGCATTCGGCAAGCATCTGCGCAACTGTGTGCCGGTAGTGCTGGGCGTAGTGCTCAGTTCCTTCCCGATGGTCTGGAATCTGAGTGACCCGAATGTATTGCTGGCGGCGCTGTTTGCGACCGGACTGGCCCCGGTTGCCGGACAGTTTGGATGGAAGTGGGGGATTCTTACCGGAGCAATCCACGCTTCCGTCGTTTTAAACGTCGGTATCCTGCACGCGGGGCTGAACCTATATAACAATGGGTTTGCGGCCGGGCTGATCTGTATTGTGGTAATCCCATTGATTGAGGCTCTGAAAAGGGAAGCGCCGGAATAATCACCGGCAGAGAGGTAGTTGGATGATATGAACACGATTGCTAAAAAAATGTCAAAGATTATAGACGAGCTTGTCTGTTTCTTTTTCAGTATCGGTTCCGACGGGATCGAAATGAATTTAAAAAAGCAGAGCGAAGGATATACACTTTATCTGAAAAGCAATTATTCTCCGGATGCTGATGCGCGGAAACAGGTGCACGATCTTTATAAATTTCTGAATATCACTGAACGTAACGAAGGAATGGAAGAGTTTTTCTGGCAGCTCGCCGGTGTAAGCAGCCTTGGGCAGGATTCCGAGCTTTCGCTGATCGGGCATATGATCGACCATGCCGATATTCAGGTGGATGGTAATACAGTGGAGCTTACAATCTTTAAAAAGGCGGAGCATGCCGGGTAAGTGTTTGACCGGATGATTGTGTGAAGGGACTGCGCGGGCGGGCATGCGCCGCCCGCGCAGTCTTTCGTTGCATACGGCCCGGGGCAATTTTGAATAACAACACTGCATTGATAGAAAATTCTGATAACGATAGCTTATTTTTACCGCTCATAGTAAAATAAAAGCATCTCTGATAAAGCGGGTGGAATTTTGAGAAGTGTTTACATGGATCATGCGGCAACCTCTTTCCCGAAGCCGCCGGAAGTTGGAAAGCAGATGCTGTATTATGTGGAGCAGGTGGGCTGCAATGTCAACCGCGGCGGCTATGCGGGCGCCTACAGCGCCGCTGAACTGGTTTTGGATACCAGAGAACGGATTTGCTCCCTGTTTCATTTTCCTAAGCCGCAAAACGTGATCTTTACATCGTCGGTGACCGCTTCGCTGAATATGATTTTAAAAGGGGCTCTGCGTTCAGGGGATCATGTGCTCACCAGTTCCATGGAGCACAACGCAGTCATGCGGCCGCTGGTGCAGCTGGAAGCATGCGGGGTATCCTTCGACAGGATACCATGCGGCGGCACGGGGGAACTGGACTTTGACGCGATTCTTCCCCTGCTGCGTCCAAATACAAAAGCAGTCGTCATGACGCACGCGTCAAATGTCTGCGGCACGGTTCTGCCGATTGTCAGGGTTGGCACGTTCTGTAAGAAACACGGGCTGTTGTTCATTGTGGACTGTGCTCAGACCGGCGGCACCGAACCGATTGATATGCAGGAGATGGGGATTGACGCGCTGGCATTCACCGGCCACAAAGGCCTGCTGGGCCCGCAGGGAATCGGCGGCTTTCTGGTGACGGACGCGCTGGCGGCTCAAATGATCCCGCTGATAGCGGGCGGGACAGGCAGTTTTTCTCATCTTGAAACAGTTCCGGAGCTTCTGCCCGATCGGTTCGAGGCGGGAACCCCCAATCTGCCGGGCATTTATGGACTGAACGCCGCTTTACGTTATCTGGAGGAGACAGGCATCGAGGCCATACGGCAGAAAGAAACCGTTTTAACCGCCCGTTTCCTTGTGCGTATGCGTGAATGCAGCAATATCCGCGTAGCGGGAACCGGCGACGCGGCAAAACAGACTGCGGTAGTTTCGCTGGACTTCCCGGGACGGGACAACGCGGAAATCGCCTTTGAACTGGACAGCCGTTACGGCATCATGACCCGCTGCGGTTTGCACTGCGCGCCCAATGCGCATAAAACGCTGGGAACCTTCCCGCAGGGGACCGTGCGCTTTTCCTTTGGATATTCCAACACAATGGAAGAGATCGACTACGCCGCCGACTGTATCGAGGCCATCTTGTCTCAGGAGGTGTAACTGCTTTGGAATTGGATCAAAACGTCCTGCGGCTCATTCCGCAGGTAGACCTGCTGATGCGCGAGCCCTCAATGGAGCATGCCGCTGCCAGATATGGAAGGGAAAGGGTACTGCATGCCGCACGTGCACAACTGAATTCCCTCCGCGCCGCGCTTCTGGAAGGAAGCACAAGCACCGTACCCGCGGCGGAGGAACTGTGTGAAACGGTATGCTCCCGTTTGGAGCGGGAGGAAAAGCCCTCTCTGCGGCGGGTGCTGAATGCCACAGGCGTCGCGCTGCATACTAACCTCGGGCGCGCCCCGCTGGCGGAAGCGGCCGTAAAGGCCGTGGCGGCCGCGGCCGAGGGGTACTGCAATCTGGAATATGATTTAGAGCGGGGTACCCGCGGGAGCCGGAACAGCCTTTTGGAGCCGCTGCTGTGCGAGCTCTGCGGCTGCGAAGCCGCGATGGCGGTCAACAATAACGCCGCGGCCCTGCTGCTGGCGCTTTCCGTTCTGTCGCCGGGCAAGAAAATTCCGGTTTCGCGCGGGGAACTGGTGGAAATCGGCGACAGCTTCCGTCTGCCGGATATTATGGCGCAGAGCGGCGGCATTTTATCCGAAGTGGGAACCACCAACAAAACCCGGCTGCGGGATTATGAAGAGGTGCTGCAATCCGGCGACGCCGGGATACTGCTCAAAGTTCATACTAGCAATTACCGGATTACCGGATTTACGGAAAGCGTGGGCATTCCGGAACTGGCGGGGCTTGCCAGAACTTACGGAGTCCCCCTGCTGGTGGATTTGGGAAGCGGCGCTCTGCTGGAAGAAACGAAATACCCGTTCACGGGAGAGCCGACCGTTCCACAGACCCTGCGGGACGGCGCGAATCTGGTCTGTTTCAGCGCGGACAAACTGCTTGGGGGGCCGCAGGCGGGTATCCTGCTGGGGGACCGGAGGCTGATTTCGTGGATGTGCAAAAGCCCCCTCGCCCGCGCCCTGCGGATTGATAAACTGTCCCTTGCGGCGCTGGAGGCGACGCTGCTGCTCTACCGAGACCCCGCAAATGCCAGGAACTGCATTCCGGCCCTGCGGATGCTGAACGCGACAGGTGGGGAACTGCGGGAAAAGGGCGGGCGCCTTCTTGCGCTGCTGCAAAATGAATGCGTTTCGGCGGCCTTTTCCCTTCTGCCGCAGAAGCGGCCGGTCGGGGGCGGCTCCGCACCGGGGCAGGAACTGGACAGCTATGCCGTCGGCGTTGTCCCGGTGGGCATGTCTGTCGCCGAGCTGGAAAACAGGCTCCGGCACGCGGCTGTCCCAATCATTGCGCGGATTTCGGACGGGCGTCTGCTGCTGGACGTTTCCACACTGGAGGAACCGGATTTCGGGCTTGTTGTTCAGCAAACCACTCAAATTCTGGATGGAAAACGGTCATGAAATATTTACTGTTCGGCACTGCGGGACACATTGACCACGGGAAAACAGCTTTGATCAAAGCGCTGACCGGGATGGACACCGACCGGCTGGAAGAAGAAAAACGCAGGGGAATCACAATCGACCTCGGCTTTGCGCATATGGACATTCCGGAGGGGAGAGCGGGAATCATTGATGTGCCGGGGCATGAAAAATTCATCAAAAACATGCTTGCCGGAGCGGGCGCGCTGGACCTCGTCCTGATGGTAGTGGCGGCGGACGAGGGCGTCATGCCGCAGACAAAGGAACATCTCGCGATTCTTGAACTGCTTGGCACCCTTCGCGGACTGGTGGTACTGACCAAATGCGACTTGGCGGATGAGGAAATGATGGAACTTGCCTCCGGGGATGTGCGAGAGGCGTTCGCTGGGACATTTCTGGAATCCGCGCCTGTCTTTCCGGTTTCCTGCAAAACGGGAGCCGGAATCCCTGCCCTGCGGGAGGCAATCTGCGATCTGTCACGGACAATACCGGAACATAACTGCAAACGGCCTTTCCGCATGGCGGTCGACCGGGTGTTTACTCTGGACGGCTTCGGAACGGTTGCCACCGGCACGGTCATGGATGGTACGGTTTACGAGGGCGAAGAGGTGGCGCTGTATCCGGGCGGGAAAACCGCGCGGATACGTACCCTGCAAAGCTATGGCAGACAGGCGCAGACGGTCTTTGCGGGGCAGCGTGCCGCGCTGAATCTGGCACGCGTGAAACAGGACGAACTTTCGCGGGGGGATTTTTTGGCGGCGCCGGGGACCCAAAAGGCGGTAACGTTGCTCTGCGTAAAGCTGACGCTGTTGAAGGAATCCGCCAGAACGGTGAAATCCGGTACGCGGCTGCACCTGCATCTGGGCACTGCCTGTGTGCTTTGCCGGGTATCACTGGCTGAACCGGAGTCGCTTTCAGCGGGAGAGACCGCTTATGCGCAGCTGCGGCTGGAAACATCGGTCTGTGCTTTCACAGGCGACCGGTTCGTCGTGAGATTTTATTCCCCGCTGGAGACGATCGGGGGAGGCATAGTTCTTGACGCAAGGCCAAAGCGCCAAAAGCGGCTTGACAGAGCGGCAGTGGAACGGTTAAAATGGTACGATACAGGTTCCTTATCCGATCAGGTCGTTTATGAGGCTTCGCAAGCCGCGCTGACCGAAATTTTGCTTCTGGAATTATTTCCTCACGTGGAACCGGACAGGCTCCGGCAGACTGTGACAAGCCTGCTTTCGGATGGGAAGCTGCTTAAATCGGGAGAACTGCTCTTTACGCCGCAGTCGTTACGGGCGTCCGCGGAAAAGGTGCTGTCTGTACTTGCGGATTATCATGTCGCGCACCCGCTGGCGTGGGGGATGCCTTTGCCGGAACTGGCGAAACAGGTTCAAAACGGGCTGATAGGTGCGCTGAAAACCAAGGGCGTCATCAGATGCGGCAAGGGCTGGGCGGCGGCCCCCGAATTTTCTCCGCTTGAAACAGGTACTTTTCAAACAGCCGGGAAAAAAATCAGGAACCTGTATGCGAAGTGGGGCTGTATGCCGCAGGACGTTTCTTCGATCCCCACTTTGGCCGGTGTGCCGGAACAGGATGCAATGCAGATCATTGCCCTGCTGCTGGAGCAGGGAGAGCTCGAACAGCTGACCCCGGCCCTGCTTGTTTCCCGTGCTGCTTACGATCAGGCAAAGGAAACTGCGGTGCGGCTGATTCAGTCCGCGGGCAGTGTCACGCTGGCGCAGCTGCGCGATGAGATGGGGCTTTCCCGCAAGTATGCCGCCGCGCTTTTGGAGCATATGGATGACTGCGGGTTTACTGTCAAGAACGGCGACTTTCGTACGCTGTTATAACGCTTTCTGATGTGGGGATAGATGGGTGCCGGTGTGCCCTGCGGTCTTCAAAACCGTTGTGGGTAGCTCAGCGCTGCCCGGGTGGGTCCGACTCCCACATATTCCCGCCAAAAAACCGCTTAAACAGTGTGTTTAAGCGGTTTTCCAGTTTATTTGAACAGGTTATCGTCAATGATCAAGAATAGGGAATCGGCAGTTGATATGCCGGGAAAAGGCAGGAAAAAACATGGCGCAGGAAATCGATCGGCAGCCCAAAAAACAGGTGAAGGAGCGGCCGGCAGGGCAGTGCCCGCTTTATAAAAAATGCGGAGGCTGCCAGATGCAGAATCTGTCCTATCCGGAGCAGCTAAGGTGGAAACAGTCTCTGGTGCAGCGGCTTTTGGGAAAGTTCTGCCATGTGGAACCGATCATCGGAATGGAAAATCCACGCCACTATCGCAATAAAGTGCAGGCTGCGTTCGGGCTGACGCGTGATCAAAAAATTATTTCGGGCGTTTATCAGTCGAGCACACACCGGATTGTGCCGGTGGACAGCTGCATGATCGAGGACCGAAAGGCCGACGAAATCATTGTGACGGTGCGCAGCCTGCTGAAAAGCTTTAAGCTGCAGCCTTATCAGGAGGACCGCGGCATTGGTTTCCTGCGTCATGTGCTGGTGAAGCGCGGCTTTGCAAGCGGGCAGATTATGGTCGTGCTGGTCACCTCAACGCCGATCTTTCCGGCAAAAAACCGATTTGTGGAGGCGCTGCGGAAAGCGCATCCGGAGATTACCACTGTATTAATGAACGTGAATCCTTACCGCACAAGCCTGGTTCTGGGGGATGCGGAAAAGGTACTGTTTGGTCCGGGATATATTGAAGATACCCTTTGCGGGTGTGTTTTCCGCATTTCGGCGAAATCTTTTTATCAGATTAACCCGGTGCAGACCGAACGCCTTTATTCCAAAGCGATTGAGTTTGCCGGCTTGACCGGAAAGGAAACCGTTATTGACGCTTACTGCGGGATTGGTACCATCAGCCTGATTGCCGCAAAGCATGCCGGACATGTGATTGGCGTGGAACTGAACGGGGATGCCGTCCGCGATGCGATTGTCAACGCGAAACGCAACCGGATTGAAAATGTTTACTTCCATAAAGCGGACGCGGGTGCGTTTATGGAACAGATGGCTCATGAGGGGCAGACCGCGGATGTCGTTTTTTTGGACCCGCCGCGCGCGGGAAGCGACGAGAAATTTTTGTCTTCGCTGCTGGTGCTGTCCCCCAGAAAGGTCGTCTATATTTCCTGCAATCCTGAAACACAGGAGCGGGACTTGCAGTTCCTGAGAAAATCCGGCTACCGGGTCGTCAGAATTCAGCCGGTCGATATGTTCCCGCATACCAATCATGTGGAGTGCGTGGTAAAACTATGCCGAAATGATGCAAAGGAATAAACAGTATCCGAAAACCCGCATAGACTTTATATAATCCTAAGATTTACGCATTTTCGGAAGTTGTCTTAAGCCAATTGTGTATGAATAGAAAAAATGAAGCAGGTTGCTCACCTGCTTCATTTTTTTAGCCCCTTAATGATCTCGTGGATGTTGGTTATCTGTTTTTCATCCAGTGTGTTTAAGTCCTCGACTACTTCTTTGATCAAAGCGGGATTCTCGGCTCCATCATCAAAGAATTCCTTAGGAGAAATCTTGAGGTACTCGCAGATATAGAAGAACACTTGCATAGAAGGAAATGATTTCCCATTTTCAATATGGTTAATATAATTTTCGTTTTGCCCAATGGATAAACTCATATCACGAGCAGAAACCTTTTTTATAGCCCTTAATTTTGCTATTCGTTCAGATAAGAATTTCTCATACATGTGTTATCGCCACCTCATGTACAATATTGTACATTTCATATAAGCAATATTCACAAGGTATAAAGTCTTATTTTGATTGACGTACAATTTTAAATATTGTAAAATTGAAACAGATACAAGATTTGTTGGCGTGAAAGGTGGTATACTGACATGAGCATGAGAAGTATCTATCGTAAAGTGGCTAAGAAACATGGCGTATCTGTCACTGAAGTCAGAAAAGATATGCAGGCTGCGATTGATTATGCTTATCAAAAGAGTGATAAATCAGAAAGTGAAAAGATGATGCAGAAAAGCATTCCTCGTAAAGAGAAAATACCTACTGCAGAAGAGTTTATAAAAGCGGTCGCACATACTATAAAAAATACATAAAAGTACCTTTCCGGTACCGGGTAATCAAATAAGGGCTATAAAATAACGTCTGCTTTTTCCCGTATCTGATATCTGCTGAAGTAGCGTTCTTCTGACGGAATCCATCGCGCAGCGAATACTTTCGCTTTTTCTGTACCGTTGCGCAGTTCAATGCGGTGCAGCTGCTCTTCCGGCTCAACATCACAGAACACCCGCAGATCCGTGTAATCACCGAAGAAAGGGTGACAGCTGTAAGCGCCTTCCACAATCCGCCATTTGGATGCGCGAACTTCCTGTGTATCGCCAAAGTCCAGCTTGGAACAGTCAAACCGACGATAGGAAAATGCCTTCGTTTGAGCAACCTTAGGCAAAACTTTCTGCGCAAAGCGTTCATAGTGCACATTCCCGCCGGGCTCTTCCAGACGGCCTGCCGTACGCAGCGGTGCCGGGAGGAAAAAGTCGTCCATATGTACGATCCCCGCACCCAGAATCAGCGACAGCTGATCGGCCATGGTGGTTTTCCCGGATGCCGCACGCCCATCCAGCGCAATCACACACACATCATTATTTTGGTCCAGCTTTGCCATTCTTTCCAAAAGCGGAAAAAGGCGGATAAAACGCGTGCAAACCAGCCGGTAGGCAGGGTGTTCCGATATCCTGTATTGTTCGCTGTGGTGAACAGCGCCGCCTCCGGCACCCCAATAGGTGTTCAGCTCATTTTCCCAGTCATGGCAGGAAAACGGCATTGCGCCCGCTGCACAAAGTAAACCGGCCTCCTTAAGAAGACGCCGGAATTCCGCATCCGTGCCGGACGGCATGGATGCGGAACCGGCAAACATTCGAAAAAGCCACTCCGGAGGGAGCCCGCGTTCTTTCCATGCAAAAAGATTTACCCGGCAGCGGTCGGGAGAAATCTTCTCATAAAGGCGCGATGAGCCGTTCGTTACAGCCGAAAATTCCTCCATAAAGAGCCTTTTGGCCGCCGCCAGCTCCCGCAGCAGATGCTCTGACCCCAATGCGGCCTGATAGCAGAGCTTTATCATGTCCAGCGGACGCATGGAGGGATGCATATTGGTCTGCTCGATCAGATACTCTTTTGATGCTGTTTCCAGTTCCGGATTTCTTGTCATTCTGTTAACGCTTCTTTCTTTGGCTGGTTCATCAGCGTCACTTCCTGGCGTTGAACCGCCGCGATGATCATCGGGATCAGAATCAGCTGGCAAAGAATACCGGGTACCGCAGTGATGAAAGCGCCAGATAAGAACATTGACAAGGAAAAATCCATTCCAAAGAGCTTTGCCAGAATAAAGCGCACAGTACCCCAGACAAGGCGCCCGGCAACCATTGCGGAAATGAGTGTTGTATAGACCATGGGTAGGCTGTGTTTCACTCTGCCAAAAATCAGGCCCGAAACGGCACCGTAGGCTGCAAGTTCAAATGCCATAGCGACGCCGGTAGGAAAAATCGGAGGCATGCCGAAGAGCATAAAACGAAGCAGCGGCGCAATAAACCCTACGGCAAGGCCATAGGGCCAGCCGCATAGAAAGCCGCACAGCAGCACCGGAATATGCATGGGACTGAGCATATTGCCAATCTGCGGAATATGTCCCGTCAGGAACGGCAAAGCCAGAGCAAGCGCGAGAAAGAATGCAGAAAAAACCATTTTTTTGATTTTCATGATAACGACTCCTTATTTATTTGCACAAAAAGGCGTCTGCTTCCTTCTGAAAGCAGACGCCTTCCTGGCATCCATGATAATAAAATAAATATGCTCAGATGTATTTCCTGCCGCTTCTGCCGCATTGCCCGACTTCATGCCGGCCAAATAAGATATCATACCGAATTGCCTGATCTTTAAGAAGATCCGGTTCAATTTATAATTTTTTTAAGCTGTTCAACCGCACTTTGCACCAAACGGCTGACAGGCTGGTCCGGAATTCCCGCGATCAGGTTGTTGCAGTGGCTGATGGGGATCATGATGCGTTTTGCATTGCTTTGCCCGACTGCCGCTGCCATACGCGGGGTGATTTCGCCCAACAGGGCATCCGCAATCACCATACCGATTGGACCGACAATGATGTCCGCTTTACGGCAGCCTACCACAACGGCATTTTCACCCGTGGCGGCATTGTCGGCGCCAGCTTTCAGCATGACATTCGTCGCCATGCTGTTTGTTCCCACGGCGGTAATTTCCACTTCGGGATATGCCGCTTTCATTGCGGTGACCAGCTGTTTGCCAAGCCCGCCTCCTTGGCCGTCGATGACCAGAATATTCACCTAAAACACCTCGCTTTCCCAAAAGAGCAGCGGCTCACACACAATTTCCGGCAGGGTCATAAAGCCGGAATCTGATCCGGTTGTCAATATCATTCTGTGTTACAGTTTCCTTTTCCTTAAACAGCATCAAAAATACGGGACACCTCTTTTAATTGCTCAACGATTTCAATATGCTGAGGACAGTGCTGCTCGCACTGCCTACAGCCTATGCAGTCGGAGGCCTTCCCATAAGTTTGTGATAGATTCGTATAGTACCCTCTGTGTGAGGGAACAAGACCAAACTGCCTTTGATCATTATAGAGTGAAAAGTATTTCGGAATGGGGATGTTCCTGGGACAGCCATCCACGCAATACTGACAGGCAGTGCAGGGGATTGCGATGCCGCTGTTGATCATTTCGGTGGCTTTTTGAATGATTTGCTTTTCCTCCTCATCCAAAGGGGCAAAGTTCTGCATAGAACTTACATTGTCAATAATCTGCTCGAAATTGCTCATTCCGCTCAGGACCATAAAAACATGATCCAGAGAGGCCGCAAAGCGGATTCCCCACGAGGCCGTACTCAATTCCGGATGGCGGCCTTTAAAAAGCTGTTCCACTGCTGCGGGCACGTTGGCGAGGGCCCCGCCCTTGACAGGCTCCATAACGATGACCGGTTTTTGATGTTTCACCGCCACCTCGTAGCATTTCCGCGCCTGGATCATATCGTTTTCCCAGTCAAGATAATTGATTTGCAGCTGTATGAATTCCATCTCCGGATGGTCTGTCAATATCTGATCCAGAAGTTCCGCCTTGTCGTGATAGGAAAATCCGATCTGCTTAGCTTTTCCCTCGGCTTTCAATTTCTTCATGAATGCAAACCCGCCATGCTGCAGCGTGTTTGCATAATTCTTTTCACCGAGGGTGTGGAGCAGATAATAGTCAAAATAAGTGACTCCGCAACGCTTTAGCTGTTCGCTGAAGAATCTCTCGTAATCTTCGTTTCTTGTTACAAGAAAGGTTGGCATCTTATCCGCAAGCGTAAAGGAATTTCTTGGATGCCTTTCCACAAGCGCCTTTGCAGCGGCTGTCTCGCTCATTCCCTGATGATACGGATACGCCGTGTCAAAATAAGTAAACCCTTTCTCAAGAAAATAATCCACCATCCTGTTCACAAGTGCCTGATCGATACTCTTTGGATTTCCCTCTTCCGTAATTGGTAACCGCATCAAACCCATTCCCAGCTTTTTCATAATTTCCACCGCCTTTATATCTATTTATATGCCTGCATCTACACATGGAACGCTTTCAGTTTTTTCTCTTTTTTTATGATGACCTGTTCATAGCTTTCTATTTTGTAATTCAGGCGATCCATCGTTTTTTGCATATCTTCTATTTTTGCCATCAGCTGCTTTCGCTGCTCGATCAGGAGCCTCTTTCTGGCCTCAACAGTCGTATCGCCCTGCTGGAAAAGCGTAACATACTCAATTAACGCTTCGATTGGAAGGCCTGCACTCCTCAGGCATTTGATAAAGTCGATCCAGTTACAATCTTCCTCAGCATAGTCCCTGATTCCACTTGAATTGCGATGCACACTGGGGATCAATCCGATTCGTTCATAATAACGGAGCGTATCCTGCGAAAGGCCATATTGTTTACTTACTTCTGTAATTGTCATTTTTTGCCCCTCCCGAATATGTGTAGTATAGCATTTGGAGTTCACTCTAAGTCAAGCTTTTCTGTGAAAAAATGTATTAAATCTAAACATAAAAAATGAATGGACAAGCTTTTTATTTTACTCTTGACTTGAAGTTTACACCAACGTGTATAATTCTATTGAAGGTGTGGCGAGTCCTGCGAATGTGCGGCTCAGTCAGGCACACCGAACCGCGCCCTATCTGGGTAGGGAGTAATTTAAAAGGAGCAAACAAAAAATGGAAGAAGCAAAGGTCTATTTTACAGATTTCCGTACAGTGGCTTTTGGAGACGGGCTGCCAACGAAACTTAAAAAGCTGATAAAAGCAGCCGGAATTGGGCAGATCGACATGGATGGCAAGTTCGTCGCCATTAAATTACATTTTGGCGAGCTGGGAAATATCAGCTATCTCCGGCCCAATTATGCCAGGGCAGTGGCTGACGTGGTGAAGGGACTGGGCGGCAAGCCTTTTTTGACCGACTGCAACACAATGTATCCCGGCAGCCGGAAAAATGCTCTGGAACATTTGGCATGTGCATGGGAAAACGGCTTTACACCGCTGACAGTGGGCTGTCCTATCCTGATCGGTGACGGGCTGAAGGGCACCGACGATGTCGCGGTACCCGTAGAGGGGGGCGAATATGTGAAGGAGGCCAAGATCGGCCGGGCCATCATGGATGCGGATGTGTTTATCAGCCTGACCCATTTCAAAGGGCATGAAATGACCGGTTTTGGCGGTACCATCAAAAACATCGGCATGGGCTGCGGTTCCCGCGCCGGAAAGAAGGAACAGCACAGCAACGGGAAGCCGCATATCGACCGGGACCGGTGCCGGGGCTGCCGCAGATGCCAAAAGGAGTGTGCCAACGACGGCCTGATGTTTGATACCGCCCGCAAAAAGATGACGGTCAATCAGGAAAACTGCGTTGGCTGCGGACGCTGTCTGGGCGCGTGTAATTTTGACGCGATCGCGTTCGACAACAACGCCGTAAACGAGCTGCTGAACTGCCGCATGGCGGAATATACCAAGGCGGTAGTGGACGGCCGCCCCAGCTTCCACATTTCCCTGGTGGTGGACGTGTCCCCCAACTGTGACTGTCACGGAGAAAACGATGCGCCTATTCTGCCTGATTTGGGTATGTTTGCATCCTTTGATCCGCTGGCGCTCGATCAAGCCTGTGCAGACGCCTGTCTGAACGCTCAGCCGCTTCCGGGCAGCCAACTGTTTGACAATATGAAAAAAGCCGGTTTTGTTGACCATCATGACCACTTTGTCAACTCTGCGCCTGAGTCCGAATGGCGCACCTGTTTGGAGCACGCGGAGAAAATCGGTTTGGGTACTCGAAACTATGAGTTGATCGTAGTCAAATAGATGGGGTATAAAACCGGATCATTGTTGAAAGGGGATTGCGATGTTTCAAAATAAGGTTGCCGTCGTGACCGGCGGCGCAGGCGGGATCGGGAGATGCATCTGTGAAGAATTTGAGAAAAACGGCGCACATGTCTGCGTAATCGACCTCAAGGAGAATGCTTACTTTCAGGGGAATTTAGGCGACGAACAGACGCTGAGGAACTTCGCGGATCAGGTGATTGCAGAGTATGGCCGTGTGGATTATCTCATCAACAATGCCATGCCGCTGTTCAAAGGAATCGACACATGCACCTATGACGAATTCAATTATGCGCTGCGCGTCGGGGTGACGGCGCCGTATATGCTGACCAGGTTATTTCTGGAGCATTTTGCCGCAGGAGCCAGCATTGTGAACATTTCCTCCAGCCGCGACCGCATGAGCCAGCCGTTCACGGAAAGCTATACCGCCGCAAAGGGCGGCATTGCCGCCCTGACCCATGCGCTGGCAGTCAGCCTGACCGGAAAGGTGCGCGTCAATTCAATCTCACCCGGCTGGATTGATACGCAGTATACGCAATATAGTGGCCCTGATGCAGAGCAGCAGCCGGCCGGCCGCGTCGGAACTCCGCTTGATATTGCCAATATGGTGCTGTATCTCTGTTCCGAAAAAGCCGGTTTCATTACCGGAGAAAACATCTGCATCGACGGCGGTATGACCCATCAGATGATTTACCACAATGATTTCGGCTGGAAATTAAACGGATAGATCACTTTGCACAGTTGTTGCCTTCAGTCTTTCCCGTTTCCGCGAAAACAGGACGCCGATCAGGCAAAGAACAACCAAACCTATGCATGTCCAAAATAGAGCCAGGTCAACCCACTGGTAATATTGCAGCCACTTGAGCTTTTGTCCGAACTCTTCCGCAAGCAGTGTTCCTGTGATGGGTGCAAGTTCCTGCCAGCCAAGGCAGGTTTCCAGAATCTGCAATGAAAGCATGAGCATGCCCCAAATGCCTGCCGCCAGCAGCAGGCATCCGCCTGCGGTTTTCAGAAAATCCGCACGATAGGCGAGGAACAATTCGCGCAAATAGAGCTCCCGCATCCGTAAGCGGTAACAGGACAGGTTTAGCCGCAGCCATCCGAAAAGACCAAGGACAACTGTGAGCATCACTGAAAGCAGAGTGAATTCCCAGGCCACGGAAAACCGCTCGCCAAACGCAGAGGCCGATTTGGAGAGATTGATAAAGTCGTAACCGCCCTCATGAATCCCGATGCTTTTTAAGGCACTTTTCACATATGCTTGTGTAAAAATGCCGTCGTCCATCAGGACCATCAGCGTATCCGCCTGCCCGCCCAAGACACTGGCCGGAACATAGATGTTGGCATTTTCTGGCTCCTGGTCGCGGATCACTCCTGTGATCAGCCAGGTTTGATCGTTCAGCCTGATCGTATTCCCGGAAATGCGAATGCTGCCAAACAGCTGGCAGGCCGCGGCTTCGTTTAATACGGCATGCCTGCTTTTTTCGTTTTGAGCGGTTTGGGTAAAGAAACCGCCGTCTAATGGGATGTATCCCAGCACATCCGCGTAACGGCTGTTGGTGCCCACGATGGTGACCGGATGTTTGGACTGGACAGCCTGCGCCTCAGCGGGCTGCCGAAGCTCATATGTGAGCAGGAATTCTTCCTCTGAAAAAAGATCCAGCTTTTCGGGCGTGAGTCCCGGCTCTGCCGGACCTGACGGTGTCACCAGCAGAAGGCCCCGGTATTGCTCACGTTTTGAAAGTTCAGACAGGGCAAACAGGGCAGCCAGTAAAAAAGAAATTACAATCAGAACCATTATATTTCTCTTACTTCTCAAAGAAATCACCCACATTCGATACGGATATGACGTCACCCGGCGCAATCGGCTGGTCGCTGATCAACGCAATGGGCTCAAAGAAGGTAATTCCCTGGAGAATAGCGGTGTTTTCGGAGTCTGAATCCCCGATGTAAACATCCAGCCGTTCAAGATAGTATTCCTCCCCTAAAATGCCGTCCCGCCGTTTGATCTGATTTAAGAAATAACCGTCGTTATCCTGATTGAGCGCCCCGTTCGGCACCAGCACATAGGTGGTGTCACTGTCCTTTTGAAAGGTAATATCGAATGTCTCGCCTGCCGTGATCCCATCAGAATTGACCGCAATCGTGACCGTTTTCCCCTGAGCGGCCGGGGTCACCTTGACGACAGTCCCCTCCAGCGCATGGGAGGCATTAGACAGTTCAACGGAGTCGCCTGCAATGACGAAGTTGTTATCCAGAGACAGATCGCATTCAATTTCAAATGCGCCGCCCGCGCCGACAGAAGCAAGAAGCTGTTCCTCATGAATGGCTTCCCCCTTTTGTACGGGCAGAGAGACGACTGTGCCGTCCTCCGGAGCGGCAATCGTGGCATAGGTTTCAAAATCCGCCAGGGCTTTTTGATAAGGCTCCTCCTGTAAAACCAGGTTGTTCAGGTCGATCTGTTTCGCCTTCAGGTCCAGCTCCAGAGCGGCGATATCCGATTCGTAATCCTTTTGTCTGGTTTCCCGGTCCTTTTCCTGTTCCGCTATCGTTTCTTTCGCTTTTCGCTCCAGTTCGTCACGTTTCAGATACAGGCTTTGCAGGTTGTACCGGGCTTTGTCCACTTCAAGCTCCGTGGCCTCATCCTCATCGTAACGTTCCCGCACAGCCTCCAATTCCGCCCGGGCTTCACGGATATCAATCGCCAAAGCATCCAGTTCATAGCTTGAAGCTTCGTCCTCATAGGTTTCGCCGGAAAGATCGTTCATGTACCGTTTTAATTTCTCCAGTTTTAAGTTGATCCCCTGTATATCGTTGTATAGCCTGCTGCGGCTGTTTTGAATTTCCCGCAGCTTGCGGTCCGCTTCCTCCCGGTCGAAGCTGAGCCGGTAGAGCGCCTGACCCTTGCTGACTTTGTCCCCCTCTTTGACGCAGACCTCTTCCACCTTGCCGCCTGCGGCCGCATAGATAGTTTCGACTTCCGCAAAGTTTGCGATGCCGGTACTCATCTCCAGCTTGCTCAGCCTGCCGTTCTCCGGATTTACAGCTGTTACGGCAGGCAGATTGTAGCTGTAAATGGTTTTGGAGAAAAAAATCAGAAGAAAGAGAACTGCTAAAAAGACGGCACCAACGATTTTTTTATAATCTCTTTTTACTGCCGGAGACAGAGCCTGTGTTGCTGCCGGCCGGCCTGACGGAGCCGGAACACGCCTTTGGACGATACGGTATCGTGAAGCCGATATGCCGGCCTGGTTCTGTTGTTTCATCTTATTTCACTCCCGAAAGCTCGATTCCCTTTTCCAGATCCTTCTGCCCGATCAATAAAAACCAGAAGGGTAAAAACATATATACACAGGATGCCGCAAAGACCAGCCCCATCCGTCCTTCTGCAATCCGGGAAAGATAAACCGAGAGGGGTTCCCTGGTATAATCGCCGATGAAAATGACTGCCTGCTCCACCAGATTCCAGTACTCTATGAAGGTCAGCATCAGCAGCGCCGCCACAGAAGACTTCAGCTGGGGAACCATGATGTACCAGAAGATATACCAGCTGCCCGCCCCGTCTATCCGGGCAGCCTCCAGATAAGCCGCGGGGATTCCTTTCATGCTTTGCCGCATCAGGAATACTCCAAAGGGCGAAAAAATGCCGGGCAGAATGATGGCCAGATAGCTGTCCTTTATCCCAAGGGCATCGGCGACGATGTAGTTGGGTACCAGTACGGCCTGAAGCGGCATGAGCATGACCACAATGTAGACAGCGAATACAGCTTCCTTATAGTTCCAGTCCCAAATGGTGAAGCCGTATGCGGTGAGCAGGGATACCGCGAGGCCGCCCACTGTCACCGGCAGGGTGATTTTCAATGAATTTGTCAGCAGGACGAGGAAAGACGGCTGTTTGATCAGGACTTCGGCGTACTGCCAGAACCCGGCCTGTTCCGGAATCAGTCTGATCTGCTGGAATTTTTCCACAATACCGTCCACCAGATCAAAAGCGGTCAGGGTTGAAGTATAGTTCAGCGCAATCTCCGCTTCCGTCATAAAAGAGTTGGTGAAGGTGACGATGAGCGGAAATAAAAACAGCGACCCAAGAAGGAACAGCAGGAGCGCAGTAGCAATCCCCTTATGCCTGCTCATGAAGCCGCCCTCCTTTCCAGCCGCAGCATCGTTTGCGTAAACAGCGCGACGATCACCACAAGAACCGTTGTGGCGGTTGTGAGCCGCGGATAGTTGAGGGACGCAAACATATTGTTCATAAAGTGCTGGAGCGTATAAATGCTGTCGTGGGGATACCCGCCTGTGATCAGATAGATTTCCTTGAATATTTTGAAAGTGTTGATAATGGACATGATCAGGACCAGAACCGAGGTGGGGGCGAGGCCCGGCAGGGTAATGTGCCGGAACGCCTGCCATGGCTTCGCTCCGTCCACCCAGGCCGCTTCATAGGTATCTTTCGGAATATTGTTCAGACCCGACAGGTACAGAACCATGTTGTAGCCAAGATTTTTCCAGACGAAGATGACCACCATGACAAAAAACGCAAGCTGAGAGTTCAGCCAGTTGATTTTGGCAATCCCCAGAGTGTTCAAAAAGCCGTTCAGTGCCCCGTCATAGGCGAACAGGGCTTTCCAGAAGGAAACCATGGAGCCGGACGGAATCACCAGAGGGACAAGCAGCATCAGGGAAAACAGCTCTTTATGCCGCTTTGTTTTATGGATCAGCATGGCGGTGCCCAGGGACAGCGCCATATTGACAGGAACCGAGATGCCGATAAACCGCAGTGTGTTTCCGAGACCTTTCCGATAGGCCGCGTTATGAAAGAGGTCGAAAAAGTTTTTCAGCCCGACAAAGGAGCCGTTCACCGGCTTATTGAGAAATGCGTACCCGAGCGAAATGAAGAACGGCCAGATGTAAAAAACGAGGAATCCAATCAGCCCGGGAGCAAGAAACAGTACCCCGGGGGGGATGCGCGGCGGCCTTTTCGCGCCGCGCATGTGGGTTCTCAAGCGGGGACGGGGATTCTTTTTTCGGGGCGGTAGCTTCTCCATGTTGCTCATCCTATTCGTTGAGATACAGACTCACCTTGTTCTGAAGAGCGTTGGCCACCTCTTCGGCTGTCTTGGAACCGTCAAAGAAGAACTGCACTTCAGCGGAGATCATGTCGTTGATTACTGTATCCTCGAGAATATAGGCGTTAATCAGATCAGAAAGCTGTTCCACGGCCTCGTTGTACCCCGCAATCGCCTCGAGCTGGGCTTCGTTGAGGGATTGCCCCTGCTGCTCCATCATGCTGGTCAGCCTGGTTTCCATCATTTTATCCCTGGCGGAGTTTAAAATCGGCAGAGCCGCAGGCCTCAGGCTGGTGCTCAGCTGCATTTCCTCGCTGAGCAGGAATTTCAGGAAGGCCCACGCGGTCTCCTTGTTCTGCGAATTGGCGTTGACGCCATATGCCTGCTCATAGGTGAAGGGGACGGAACCGTCCGCGGCGGCGGCGATCCCCGCAATCTCATCGTCATCCCCGATCGCCATGGTGTCGCCCTCCGCCATGACGTTCATTCTCATGCCCAAATTACGGGTAAAGAGTGAAATCAGGTTGAAGGCGTTTTTGGGTTTGAAGAAAAACCGGTCGGCGGAGGCTTCTTTAGGCTGACGTATCATTTCCCCGGCATCCTTCTGTCCTGTCGAGCCTTTTGAAATATAGCCCTGTTCGCTGTACTGCTTCACGGTTTCCAGCAGGGCAGCGAAGCTGCCGTCGTCAAAATTGGCAGTCCTGTTCTGGATATCAACAAAGGATGTGTAATTTTCCGCAAGCAAATTGCCCCACATTCCCCCGCCGCTCCCTTTTTGGTAGTGGGGGGTATTAAACAGCCTGGAGCTTCCGTCGAAGGCGGGCTCCGCCAGGGCGACAAGCTCTCCGGAGGTGAAGGCGCTGCCCGTTCCGAAGCCGGAAGCCGCCTCCCCGGTGAGCAGGGTGCTGTCGTAGGCGTAGTAATCGAAGGTATAGTCCATGGGCAAAAACCAGGTTCCGTTTTTGTATTCAATTGCGTCCAGGATATTCTCCCGGTAATCGGCGCGGCTGAACTGCGGATCTGCTTCCATATAGGCCACCAGATTTTCAAGCTGCCCGCTGTCCGCATACTTATGAATGGGCAGAACGTCCATGGCAAGGATGTCCGCGCCTTCGCCGCTCATCAGGGCGGTGTTGACCTTGTTGATATAATCCTGACGGCCCTGGGGATCGTCCTGCATTTGAGCGACGACCATCTTTTTATCGCCCTGGCCGGAGGTCTTGATTTCCGGCATGGCGGAGAAGGTCTCCACGTTCACCCTGGTTCCGGGATAGTTCTCCTCAAAAAGCTTTGCCGCATCCTCCAAAAATGCTTTGTATTGCATGGTGTCATAAGCAGATATGGTGATTTCGCCTCCGATTTCTCCACTGAGGGATAACTGGCCGGATGTTTCATCCGTGCTGTTGTCTTCGGCGCCTGATGGGATTCCCGCTTCGCCTGTGCCGCCGCACGCCGTCAGGGAGATGGTAAGAATGAGGGATAATATCATCGCAGATAATCGTTTCATTTTCGTGCCTCCGTCTTCGTTGTTTTGAGGCCAGTTTACCGTTCCAGTATGAAGCTGTTATGAAGTCCATATGTAATGTGCATGTAGAATAGCGCACAAAAAAAGATGCTGAACGCCCTGGGGGGCGTTCAGCATCTTTTGATGAGAAACCTACAGCTGCAATGTGATCTTTAAGCCGGTTTCCGTAGTCCCGGCTTCATAGGGAATATTCAGCCGCTCCAGGCTGCGGCGCACGATATAAAGCCCCAGCCCCGTCCCGCTTTCCGTTTTGCTGCGGCTGTAACTGCAGGTATAAAAGGGTTCGAACAGTTTTTCCAGTTCTTCCTGCGGTATGAGGTCACATTCATTTTCAATGGAAAGATACCGGCCGCATCCATCCGTATGAACCGATATTGAGATTTTGCCGTTGGCCGGGGTATACCGGACGGCATTTGAGATCAGATTGCCAAGAGCGCGGCGGAAGATATCCGGGTCGGTTTTAATGGACGTGGGAGGTAATTTTTTCAGCAGATTTAAGTGTTTCTGATTGATTTGGTGGCCGTTTTCCTCCAGCAGATGTTCCAGCAGTGCATTTACGGACAGCTCCTCATATACCAGATTGTCGTCGGCAACATCGGCCCTGGACGCCCCTAAGATTTCACTGACCAGCAGGGACAATTTATCAACCTGCTTTTTACATTCCCCCAAATATTTTTCCTTGTTTTTATAGGAGCCTACATTGTCGATCATCCCCTCAATCATCCCGTTCAGCGCCGCGATGGGGGTTTTTAATTCATGGCTTGCGCCTTGCATCATTTCAGTTTTGGAACGTTCCAGATGGTTCACTTTCTCCATTTCATCCTGTAGATGCGCGATATTTTTGCGCAAACTCGCATATAACGCGTCCAAATTGGTTGAAAGCTGCCCCAATTCATCCTTTGTGCGGATATTTGAAACAGCCTCCGGCTCCATCTTCTGCATTTTTAAGGCCGCGTCCGATATTCTCAGGATTGGCTTGGAAATCTGCTGCGCGTAAATACCTGATAAAATAATTCCAATCAATATGGCGACGATCAGAACATAAGGAATTAAAGAAAGAATAACTTCCTTTGCTTCATCAATCGGTTGCAAGGTACCGCTCACCACTACATGATCAATCGAATCCGTACCGACATTCCTCTGCAAAACCATTGCATTGCTTGTGTTGGTGAAGAACGTTTTATACATAACGCGGCCGGGTGCTTTAAGCGGCTCATCGTCCTGGATCAGTATGGAATAACTCATCCCGCCATCCGCTTCCTCTGACGAAGATATCACGGACGTTTGTTTCAGTTTCGGCAGGAAAGTAAACGGAGTGGAGAGCGCGGGCAGCAATGCGTCGTCTTTATCAAAAGAGAGCACATTGACATTATTTTCATCAGAAAATTTTGAGATCAGGGCCGCGCAGGATTCTTGTGTCTGAGCGGATGAAAGCTGCGCCGTAAGCGCGTTCAGGCTTTCCCGCAGGTTCTCCTTTTTTGCTTTATAGTAATATCCCGGCATGGTGCAATAAAGGATCGCGAAAGCCACAAGCGTCACAAGTACCGTTAACAGAACGGAAAACAGGAATGTTTTTCTCACAATCCCCCTCTTGAGAAACATCTTATATTCCCCCTTCCAATTTATACCCAACGCCTTTGACGGTGGTTATCACATTGCTTTTGAGTTTTTTTCTCAGATTCTTGACATGTACATCGACGATCCGCTCGTCGCCAAAATAGTTGTACCCCCATGCATGATTCAGAAGCTGTTGGCGGCTCAGCACCTTTCCGGCGTTCGTCATCAGGACACTCAAAAGCTCGAATTCACGGAGTGTCAATTTCACCCTTTTACCAAAATCAAATACTTCATAACTATCAAAATTCATGAGCAGGTCCCCATATTGCAGCGTGGGGCTCTCATGAACACTGCGGCGGATGAGCGACTGTACCCGCTTCACCAGTATCCTGGGGGAAAAGGGCTTTGTGACATAGTCGTCAGCCATTTCGTCGAAACTGAACAGCTGCGTTGCCTCATCGCCGATCGCAGTCAGAATAATAACCGGTTTGTTTCTGTGCTCTTCCGTTTCTCTGATGCAGTGGAGCAGTTCTAATCCACTGATTCCAGGGAGCATGATGTCCAGGACAAATAAATCGATGTTTGGGTTAGCTTGAATCGCTTTTTGCGCCGCTTCCCCATCTTCTGAAGAAATGACCACATAGCCTGCATCTTTCATATACTCTGTAACGACTTCGTTGATATTTTTATCATCTTCAACGACGAGAATTGTATATGACATACCGCTGCACACCTTCCGAAACTTGATTTCATGTTGCTATCATACCCTATATATCTTTCGGTGTCTATGAAGCTGGGATGAAGATTTCTGCTATTGTGTGTTAACCTGAATGCAAGATGAGCCGGGTCCGACTGCAAAAAATAAAACTGACACAAATTTTAAAATATTGATATTTACTTTTTACGAAAAATATGTATACTAAAATAGTATAATAAAAAATGGAAGAATACTCCAACAAAATCAGGAAAGGGTTATCATTGTGAAATCTCTAAAGACAAAATTACAGGTATTTATTGCCGCCTTAATTCTGCTGACCATTGTGCTGCTGACCGGTCTCTCATCGTTTCTCTATTACCGCAGTTCCACGGCACAGTCAGAAGAAAATGCACGCAACATGTCAAGCGCTTATAAACTTGCCGTCGACAGCAGCCTGAACGCCATCCGCGGCAATTTAATGCTTGCGGCAAAAGACTTAAGCGCCGCAGGTTCAACCGATGAACGCCGTCTGCTGGATACGGCAGCGCAAAAATACGGGTTTGAATCTTTGGACATTGCGAATGAACAGGGGATTACCCAGCTTCACGAAGACGTATCGGGGGAGGACGTGTTTTCGCGGGCGCAGGCCGGCGACACCTATATCGGAAGTCCCGTCTACGATGAGGAAGATGAGAGCCTTACGCTAACGGTCGGTACGCCTCTGGGGTCTGGGGGGAAAGTTCTGTTGGGGAATATCTCTTACGATGAATTCAGCAAAGTTTTCAACAGCATTAAGGTGGGTGAAAACGGCTATGCTTTTGCGGTGAACAAAAATGCCAAAACGGTCATCCATCCTGACAAAAATTCAATTATCAACCCTGTTGACTATTTTGAGCTTGTCAAAAAAGATAAAAGTTACGAGCCTATCGCAAATATCTTTACGCATATGGTCGCGGGTGAGACCGGTACGGGCTACAGTGTCTACAAAGGTGTGAGACGCCTAGTGGCCTATGCTCCCATTGACGGCGCGGAAGAATGGTCTTTGGCTGTAACCACGCCGGTCAGCCAGGTGATGCAAAATCTCTACCAAACGCTTGAAATCTGTCTGGGGACAGGTATTCTGATCCTGATCGCAGCGTCTGTCGTCAGCATGCTTTTTGCCAAAAAAATGACCGAGCCCATTTTATCTGTCACACAGCGTTTAGAGCTTCTCGCGGCTGGCAATCTTACCGCCGAAGTGAGCACGGTCAAAGGGAAAGACGAAGTTGCGCGCCTCACTTTGGCGCTCAGCAATACGATTGTCTGGCTGCGGGATTTGATTGCCGATATATCAACGGTTCTGGAACGGGTGTCCCAAAGTGATCTGACGGTCAGCAGTTCGATTACCTATGAGGGGGACTTCATTCCAATCCGGCAGGCACTGGATATGATTTTAAAATCTCTCCGCGAAACCTTTGCCTCTGTTACACGCGCCGCACTTCAGGTACATACCGGCTCGGAGGAGGTAGCAATGGGGGCGCAGAACCTTGCGGAAAACTCCGCCGAACAGGCCGGAACAATCGAACAGCTTACCAATACGGTGAAAAACATTTCAGAACATGTGGGCAGAAATGCGGCTGACGCAGTTGAAATGGAAAAACTGTCGGGTGAGACCATTCAATTTGTAGAAAGCGGAAATGCGCAGATGGGAGAATTGCTCCGTTCCATGCAGGAAATCGATGCCTCCTCCAACGAAATCATCAGAATTATCAAAGCCATCAACGATATTTCCTCACAGACGAATATCCTTGCCCTGAATGCCGCTGTGGAGGCTGCCCGGGCAGGCGCTGCCGGAAAAGGGTTTGCCGTGGTTGCCGAGGAGGTGGGAAATCTGGCTTCCAAAAGCACGGAAGCCGCACTGATGACGGCCTCCCTGATTGAAAAATCAATGAAATCGGTTAAGAATGGGAGGGGTATTGCAGAGCAAACCGCACAGACCCTACAGGAAATCGTGGACAAGACCAATCGCGTTAATATCCTGATAGACAACATCACCGCCGCTTCAAAACAGCAGGCGCAATCGATCTCGGCTGTCGAAAGCGGCATGTCGCAGATATCCAGCGTTACCCAGACCAACTCCGCAACAGCGGAGGAGAGCGCGGCCGCAAGCGAAGAACTCACAAACCAGTCAGAAACGCTGAAGCACCTGATTGAGAAATTTAAGTATTAAAAAATGAACAAGGCAATGAATGCAGGGCATGTTTTATTTGTGGAACTACCGCTTGTGCTTTTTCTGTAGCGCCCTCAACCCCTCATACTTCTTTTGGCGTGTGAGGGGGTTTCGATAGGAAAATCCTGCGTTAGATACGGGAAGGGCGAAACTGAATGATCCCCCGGCCTCCCGCCAATTCAGCTCACAGGCTGCGTAACCGCCAACTTTTAAAAGTCGTCACAATCGGTTGATTGGTCTTATTTTGTCGAAATATGTTGTAATTTATGGAAATGTTTGTTATATTAAAAAAGGACTCTATCAAAGTACACTTTGGTAGAGTCCTTTTTTTGTTGTGATAATTCACAAGAAACTGGTTCGCATTTGATCAATAAAGCACAAAAAATAGCCGCAAAATTCTTGAATAAATTGAAATTAAAATTTTTTAGTCTAGTGTACTTCGATAGATAACGGTGCAAAAAAGAACGGGGTGATAAAGAGGGGTTCCATTCAATAAAAGAGTGAAGGAGAGTAGACAAATTTGCGTGATACTTTGGATTCTTTAAATGAGCGCTACCTGACATTTAAACTGGGCGAACAGTTATTTGGATTGCCGATTGAAGATGTAGTCCAAATAATTGGGATACAGAAAATCACGCCGATTCCGGATTTGCCCGCATATGTGAAAGGCATTATTCATTTGCGCGGTGATGTGATTCCGGTGATTGACGTAAGCCAAAAATTCAACAGATCGGAAATCATTTATCGGGATCGAACCTGCATTATTGTGGTAAGTGTTGAGAACATGTTATTTGGCCTGATTGTAGAAGAAGTTGATGAAGTGGCCGATATTCCGTTGGAGAATGTATCCGTACCGCCCAAAATTGTTTCTGATAATCAATACTTAGTGGGGGTTGGCATGCTGCTGAATAAATTGATCCTTTTGCTAAACACTTCTCAGCTGTTTCATGAAAATGATTTTATGGCGATCGTCAAGAAAGGAAACCATGAATGAAGAATTTTAAAATAAGTAAAAAGCTGACCGTTGCTTTTGGAGTAATCTTTCTTTTTTTCGCTGCCACAGTGATTACCGGGATACTCGGGATGAACACACTTTCCTCAAACTTTACAACCTTTTATAATGGCCCGTTTGTCGCGGCAAAACAGGCTATGGATATGCGGCGCGGGTTTCAGGAAATGGAAAAGTATATCGTCTTGTCCTGCACAACCGAAAACACCAAGGAAAGCCAGCAGTATATCGACCAGTGTACGACAACAATTAATGCCCTGAATGAAAATGTAAGTACGCTGAAATCAAGCTACACCGGTGATCAAAAACTGATTGAAGAGTTTGAAAGTACTTTAGCACAGGGCGCACCTGTCAGAGAGAAATTATATGAATTATCTCTTAAGGGGGACAATGAGGGCGCTGTCAAGCTTTACAATGAGCAATATTCCGCAATCACGCAAAAGGCAAGGGATCTTTTGACACAGGTCGGCGATACTGCCGAAAACAACGCCCAGGACTTTTATAATCAAGGTGTAACCGCACAGAAAAGAGCTTTCTTAATGTTGGCTGTATTTACGCTGCTGTCTGCCATTATGATTTTATTATTCTGTATTTATATTATCAAAAGTATTACAAAGCCCGTCTTTGAAATTGAAGCAGCGGCGGACAAGATGTCTAAAGGCGACTTGAGCGCCATGATTTCCTATGTCTCCAAAGATGAATTGGGTACGCTTGCAGATAGCATGAGAACGATGATGGATAACCTGCGCAGCTATGTAAACAACATTGATCATGTTTTGGGAAAAATGGCGCAGGGAGATATGACTGTTTCGATAGATCTGGATTATATCGGGGACTTCGCTGCAATAAAAGAATCCATGATTCATATACTGGAGTCCCTTAATAAGACACTGATTCAAATCAATACATCGTCAGAGCAGGTTGCAAGCGGATCAGAGCAGGTTTCCAGCGGGGCACAGGCTTTAAGCCAGGGTGCAACGGAGCAGGCCAGTTCGATTGAAGAACTGTCTGCGGGCATTGCCGAAATATCGGAGCAGGTGAAGCGTAACGCGCAAAATGCCCAGCAGGCCGACCTGATGGTAAGCGAAACAACACATGAAATTACGCTCGGCAATCAGCAGATGGAAAACCTGGTATCCGCCATGGATCAAATTTCCCAGACATCCAATCAGATCAGCAAAATTATTAAAACAATTGATGACATCGCTTTCCAAACCAATATTCTTGCGCTGAACGCAGCGGTCGAAGCGGCCCGCGCCGGAGCGGCAGGAAAGGGGTTTGCCGTTGTTGCAGATGAAGTGAGGAATTTGGCGGGGAAAAGTGCCGAAGCGGCAAAAGACACAACGACTCTTATCGAAAACGCCATTAAGGCGGTCTCAAACGGCATGGAAATGGCAGATAAAACCGCGAAGTCGTTAAACGGGATTGTCGAGAAGGCCGACAGTCTGGCACATATCATGAATGAGATTGCCACAGCTTCAAACGATCAGGCCACAGCGGTTGTTCAAACGACCACGGGAGTAGACCAGATTTCCGGAGTTATTCAGACGAACTCCGCCACAGCGGAGGAAAGTGCCGCGGCAAGTGAAGAACTGAGCGGTCAGGCGCAGGTGCTGAAGCAATTGATAAGTGGGTTTAAACTCCGGAACAGCATAAATGCGGCCGAAACTTCGGCTCCGTCAACCCCAAATTATGGCAATGTTTCTGAGGGTGAGAAATATGAATTAAGCGTAATGAAATAGCTCGTTTTTAAAATTTTATGAAAGATTGATTGTTGCCTCTGTGAATTAGGGTTATCTAATCCACCAAATCATTATGTGAGCAGGATTATACGATTGTTTACGGAAAAGCCTTTACACAGACTGTGTAAAGGCTTTTTAAACTATGGAAACAATTTCCTGATAAAGTATTTTGAGAATACTTTCAAAAGATCTTCATAATGCCGAAAAGAAAATTAAATCCCATATCAGAATTCAGGAGGAAACATGCATAATACATACGGATATATACGGGTTTCTACGAAAGATCAAAACGAAGACAGGCAGTTAATCGCAATGCGGGAAAGGAATATTCCCAGAAATAATTGCTACATAGATAAACAGTCCGGCAAAGACTTTAATCGCCCCGCTTATAAAAAGCTGCTTAAGAGGCTTAAAAAGGGAGATCTGCTGATCGTAAAAAGCATCGACCGGCTTGGCAGAAATTATAAGGACATTATGGAGCAATGGAGAATCATTACGAAAGAAAAAGGCGCGGATATCAAAATTATTGATATGCCGTTGCTCGATACAACCAACAGCAAGGATCTTTTGGGGACATTTATCAGTGACATCGTATTGCAACTGCTTTCTTTTGTATCAGAAAATGAGCGTGAAAATATTCGGAGACGTCAGGCAGAAGGCATTGCGGCTGCAAAGGCCAGAGGCGTTCGCTGGGGTGGCAAATATAAGCCCATGCCGGAAAATTTTACTCTGCTGTATGATCAATGGAGCAGGAAAGAGATCAAAATTAATGAATTCGCTTATCAGTGCGGTGTCAGCCAAAGTACTTTGTTCAAAAGAATTAAGGAATATCGGCAAAACGCTCTTTTCCATACGAATCGACTGTCAATGTAAGAAATGAACCGCAATCAGAGGGGCTGCCCCTACTTTAAAAATGAAAAATTTAACGATTTCGTTTATCATTATTGATCAATTGTATGTTATCGATGAACGAAGTCAATTATTTTTATACATTTTACAAAATCCATCGGAAATCTTTAGTCGGAAAATGCATATACAAAGTGCGATGATGCGTTTATAATAAATGCATAAGATTCATTAATAATAAAAACTGTTCAATAAACAGGTGATAACATGGCTGAAGTTTTAGTGAAATCCCTTTATAAAGCAATGCAATTGCTCTCCTATTTTGATGCGAAGCATCCTGAGTGGGGCATATCAGAGCTTTCCAAAAAATCCAATACATTAAAAAGCACCGTTTATAATATTTTGTCGACGCTTGAAATGTGTGATATCTTACAAAAAAATCCTGCGAATGGAAAATACAGTTTAGGCATCAAGACTCTGGAGATGGGAAACATCTATTTGAGCTCCAACAACAGCTATGAAATCATCAGGGGATATATGGAACAGGTGAGCAACAATATCGGAGAGTCCGTGCATCTGGCCCGCCTTTCCGATTATGAAGTCATTTATATTGCAACTGCGGCCCCGCGTGCCTATTCCACCCGTTCAATAGCCGGTTACCGCACGGATATTCACAGCACGGCAATTGGCAAAGTATTGCTGTCGCATTCTTCACCGGAATACATAGAAGCTTATTTTGAGAAAGCTTTCCGTAAAGGAGTGGAGGCCCATACTACCCATACGATTACCGACGAAGCAAAGTTCCGTGAAGAACTCCGCTGGGTACGGGAACACGGTTATGCGATGGATAATGTGGAGCATGAGTACGGGATTCGCTGCATGTCGGTGCCTCTGCGCAACAGCAAGGGACAGATTCATTTGGCAATGAGCATTTCCGCCCCGTCGCCCCGGTTGGAAGATGAAAAAATACCGACTTATTTGGAAATGCTGCAGCGCAGCGCGGATGAGATCAGCCTGAGAATCTGAATAAACGAAAATGCAAAGCTCAGTGCTTTGCATTTAAAAAAACGTTGCATAGATGAACATTGTTCATCTATAATGAACACGTTCCCAATGCTTCACTGTGGAGCATTTATATTTTAAGAATAGGGAGAGTAAAATTATGAAAAAAGTTTTAGCATTTGCAATGTGTGCAGCGATGGGGCTGGCAGCATTCTCCGGATGCGGTTCGTCGGCTTCAAGCAGCGCGCCTGCGGCTTCCGGCGCATCCTCTGCTGCTTCCTCCGCGGCAGCTTCCTCGGAAGCCGCATCTGCCGCCCCCGACAAGGTGTATACCATTAAACTGGCGTATACGCCCGGAAGCCTTCCGGCGACTGACAGCCCGGACATTATGTATGCGGAAGTTTTCAAACAGTATGTCGAGGAAAATTCCAAAGGCGCAATCAAGGTAGACCTTTATCCTTCCGGCCAGCTTGGCAGCGCGGCGGAAACTCTGCAGGGCGTTGTGGGCGGCAGCATCGAGATGTCCATTATCGATGCTTCCCTGATTAACAATATTTACGAGGAAGCACAGGTCCTTTCCACGCCCGGTATTTTCAACTCTGTTGAAGAATGCGACGAGGTGATTAACGGCGACTGGGGAACCTCCTTCAGAACACTGGTTCGCGAAGAAACAGGTGTCAATGTTCTGAACATGCATTCAAAGGGATTCCGTAACTTTACCACAAGCAATAAGGAACTGAAAACCGTGGAAGATGCGAAAGGCGTTACGTTCCGCGTCATGGAAAACCCGGTTTCCATTAAAATGGTGGAAGCTCTCGGCGCAAAGGCGGTTCCTATGCCTGGCTCCGAAATGTATGTCGCAATGCAGAACCACGTTGTTGACGGTCAGGAAAACCCGATTCTGAATATCATCCAGGACAAGACTTATGAGGTCCAGAAGTATCTGGTGCTCGATGAACATATGGCAGGCATCATGGCGTATATCATGAACGATAAGTTCTATACCTCTCTTTCCGAAGACCTTCAGGGTGTGATTGATGCCGGGGCCGCCGCAGCGATGGTGGAAGCGCAGAAGGTTGTTGCAACAAAGAATACCGAAGGCATTCAGATTCTGAAAGACAAAGGCATGAGCGTTTATGAGCCGACCGCTGAGGAACTGGACGCTTGGCATAAAACAGTTTTGGAGCCTTGCCAGGCTTACATCAGAAGCACTCTCGGCGACCAGGCTATGGACGACCTTGTCAGCGCAATTGAAGCGTACAGAGGCAAATAATAAAGCCAGCATTATAGAAAAGAATAGCAGAATTAACTCCCTCCGGGCAGGTCTGCCCGGAGGGAAATCCCAATAGGAGGACTCATTATGGCGGCTATCGGCAGATTGTACGCAGCGATGGATAAGCTTTCGAACGCAGTCGCAAAGCTGTTGCAGGCGATCGCGGGATTATTAATCGCGCTTTGCACGGCAGCGTTGCTGTTTCAGGTGTTATATCGTTTTGTAATTGTTAAATTTGTTTCTTTCTCTTTTCCATTTACTGAGGAGTTTGCGCGTTACGCATTGATCTGGTCTGCCTATTTATGCCTGGGAATCTGCCTGAAAGAAGGTTCGCAGGCCTCGGTCAATTTTATTTATGACCGGCTGGGCCCCAAATCAAAACTGTGGCTCTATAGCCTGACCCGCCTGCTGATGAGCGTTTTTTTAATTGTCGCGCTGGTCTATGGCGTGATTGTTACCAAAAACAATATGATCTTTAAATCGGCTACTCTCAGGGTTCCCGGATTGTATCTATACAGCGCGCCGGTCACAGGATGCCTGCTAATGACCTATGAAATGATTACCGAATGGCTGGGAGTGCTGTGCGGCAAGCTCAAACCGTTTGAAGCGGGTGTAAAGCGGCCGGAAGACAATGGTCTGAATCAGGCAAATTGATTTCTGATTCAGACTGAAAACAAATTGTACAATCAATTAGGAGGGAACCAAATGGCGTTATTACTTTTAATCGGCTTCCTGCTTGTGGTTTTGATAGGTGTGCCGATCGGGTTTGCGATGGGCTTTATCACAATATCGTCTTTTGCGGCTCTGGGCGGGAGCATGCTGATTATCCCGCAAAAATTGTTTTCAGGCATGGATAATTTCACCTATCTCTGTATTCCGCTGTATATTCTGGCGAGCGAAATTATGGCCAGCGGCGGCCTGACCGAGAAGATCGTCCATTTTTGTGATTGTCTTGTCGGGCATGTCACCGGCGGGCTTGCGCATGTGAATATTCTGGGAAGTATGTTTTTTGCGGGGATTTCCGGCTCAGCGACCGCTGACGCCAGCGGTCTTGGCCGTATTGAAATTGATATGATGGACAAAGCGGGCTATCCTCGTGATTATGCCGCGGCAGTCACAGCAGCCTCCGCTATTATCGGGCCGATTATTCCTCCCTCGAGCATTATGATCATCTATGCGGTAGTGGCAGGCAATGTTTCGGTATCCAAAATGTTTCTTGGCGGGTTCTTGCCGGGCGTGTTGCTTGGCTTGTCAGAAATGGTGATCTGCTATTTTATGGCGAAACGCTACAACCATCCGAAAAGGATGCAGCGCACCCCTATGAAAGAAATCCTCAAATCAACAGTTGAAACGCTGCCTTCCCTGCTGCTGCCGGTCATTATTCTGGGCGGTATCGCATCCGGTGTTTTTACAGCGACGGAGTCCGGTGCGGTTGCCGTTTTGTACGCGATGTTGGTTGCCGGGCTGATGATGAAGACATTGAGCTGGAAAGAACTCTTTAACTGCTGTATCCGTACCGCAAAAACGACCGCAAACGTTTTGTTCATCATCGCGGTTGCCTCTGCAATGGGCTGGGCCATTACAACATTGCAGATTCCACAGCAGATTATTGCGTTCTGTATGAATTATATTCACAGCCCAACCGTATTCTTGATCTTTGTGAATATTCTGCTGCTGCTGATCGGCATGATCCTTGACCAGTCACCGGCGCTGCTGATTATGGTGCCGATTCTGCTTCCTGTCGCTCTTGCCTATGGCATTGATCCGCTGCATTTCGGGTTGCTGGTCTGCATTAACCTGACAGTCGGGCTGATCACCCCGCCGGTTGGAATGACACTCTTTGTTACCGCCAATGTGGGAGAAATCAAACTGACGGCATTATTCAAACAGATATGGCCGTTTGTAGGCGTGTGCCTGCTTGTTCTGGCCTTGGTAACTTTTGTCCCGGCATTAACGCTTATGATCCCCAATCTTTTATTAGGAGGCAGCGTATGAGTTACGACGCAAAAATAGTAGACGTACAAGTTTATTTGGTGGAAAAGGCGATAAAAGGCAATTTTGCGGATTCCACCCGTAATGTTGAAACCATCGGATACTGCATCACGGATATAACAACCGATAACGGCCTGCACGGTTTTGGTCTCACCTATCACGAGGTTGGCGGCGAAGCTATCCGGGAGTTCATCCTGAAAGCGCTCAAACCCAAACTGATTGGACGCAGTCCGTTTGAAACGGAAGCAATCTGGGAAGAATGCTTCCATTATATCCGCGGAGTAGGCCGCAAGGGGCTGGCTTTCTGCGGATACAGCACAGTGGATATTGCCATGTGGGATCTGAAAGGCAAGCTTTTGAATATGCCTCTTTATAAGCTGCTTGGCGGTGTCAAAACGCAGATCCCGATTTATGCGTCGGGCGGCTGGACCTCTTACTCGCTTGAAGAACTGGTGGAGGAAGCCAGGGAGATGGTCCGCCGCGGCTATACGAAGATCAAACTCAAAGTCGGCGTCGAGGGCGGCAATAATCCGAATGAGGATGTACGCCGTATTCGCGCCGTGCGTGACGCGATCGGCCCGGATATTGGCCTGATGCTGGATGCCAACAATGTCTGGCGTTCCGCAACCGCCGTGCAGGTGGCAAACCGCTTGCGTGATTTGGATATTCTGCTGTTTGAGGAACCGGTCTTTGCGGACGATATCCCAGGGCTCGCCCACTTTAAACAGAGCACTGATATCCCGCTTGCCACCGGTGAGCATGAATATACAAAATTCGGAATCCGTGACCTGATCCTTGCGAATGCGGTGGATTATGTCCAGTGTGATGTGACACGTTGCGGCGGTTTTACGGAAATTTTGAAAATTATCGGCATGACGCAGGCCTGGAACCTGGCCTTTGCGCCGCACGGTATGGAATATATGCATATGCATCTGATGTCTGCCGCCCCGAACGCGCCGTTCTTGGAACGTCTGTTTATGTTTGAGGACGTGTCGGCAATGGTATTCAAGGATGCTCCTCAGCCGAAAAACGGTTATTTGGAGCTTCCCAACAAGCCGGGGCTTGGAATGGAACTGGATTACGACAATATCAAAGAGGTCTGCGTAAAATTTTAAACTAGATGTGGGCGCCCGTTATTGGCCTACAATAGGGGCGCCTGCGTCATCAAATGAGGGAAATGAGTTGGATGACACTGTCAAGCAAATAGAAGGAATTTTTCCGGCAATGGTGACGCCGGTTGACGAATATGGCGATATTAACGAAAAAACTGTTTATGAATTAGTAGATTACTTTGTCAATGCGGGTGTCAATGGTCTGTATACGCTTGGCACGACAGGAGAGAGTATGCTGCTGAATAAGCAGCAGAAGATAGGAATGTTAAAAGCGGTTCTGAAAGCCGCAGACAATCGCATCCCCGTTATGGTGCATGTCGGGATGCTGCCGGTGGAGGAATGCTGCTCGCTCGTCCGGGAAGTCCAGGAACAGGGCGCCACGTTTTTAAGCGCGATCCCTCCTTATTATTTTCCATTCAGTGATGCGGATCTGCTCTGCTATTACCGGACGATCCTCCAGGAGCTGAAACCCGATTCACGGCTGTTCCTTTATAACATCCCTGCCTTTGCCCGCAATTCCATTTCACTTGGGGTCGTGCAGACATTATGTAAATATCCCAATTTCGCAGGGATTAAAGACAGCCAGGGAGACATCACATTGACGCAGCGCTATCTGGAAGTGATCGGAAATAACAGACGGGTTCTGGTTGGAAGCGATGACCTGATCAAACAGGCTTTTGCGCTGGGGGCAGGGGGAAGTATTTCAGGGAATGCCAATGTGTTGCCGGAACTGTTTGTCAGGCTGGCTCAAGCATCGCGAAATCAGCAATGGGATACTGCTGAGCAGCTCCAGCAGATGGTGAATGAATTGGCTGAGGCTACCGAATATGGAAACCTGCCGCTGCTGAAACTGGGACTTTCACTGCGCGGTATCAGCGTTGGAAAGGCTCTGCCGCCCTTCTACGGAAACATTTCGCTGGAACGGTATGAGCGGCTGAAGCATACACTGCAAAATCTGCGTAACCGAATCAATAAAATCTGACAGAACTTTATATGATCCTATCAAAAAGATGCCGAAATCATTCGGCATCTTTTTTGTTGGAGAATCTTATGTGAAACGCAGAGTTCTGGGAAACTTGCCGGCCGTTTATTCTGGAATTCCCCGTTTGGTCGGATGAAATGCCGGTTGATTCAGAGCGGCCGGGAAGAGAATTCTAAAAAACATTTTTAGTGGCGATCATATCCACGCCGGTACCGTCTACATTGGTTTTTACAATATCGCCGATCCGAACGGGGGCGGAAATGGTGACATCTTTGATGTCTTTGATACAGTCAAAAATTTTGCCCTTGGGGATATCCGACGCAGTTTTGACCGAAACGGTGACAGCATGGCTTTTACTCCCCCTAACCCACACGGTACTGGTGACGATGCGGGTGGGATTTGTAGCCTCTTTGCGGGCATACGCCTCGCCGCGCGGGCAGGTGTGTCCCGAAACCCTGGCAACGGTGCCGGCATCATCTATCGTGACCTGCAAAGGGCAGCCGAGAGGGCAGCCGATACAGATGAAATTCCGTATTTTCATACTTTATGCCTCCTCTATCCGGATGGTGATCTTGTCAAGACCGGGGCGTTCGTCGAACATTTTTTTGCTCAGGTATAGTTCTTCCATCTCACCCGGCGCCATGACGGGGCGCTTGCGGTGAAGCACCTGCTTATCGCCAAAATAAACACTGACAAAATGATTCTTAATCACACTGCCTACCCGGAAGCGGACGGTCAGCCGGTCGGGCATATGAGCGGGGTCAATGGTGCCGGGTACTGTATAGCGCGGCCCGCCCTCGCAGACAATGGGTACTTCATGGCGTGCCGCCTCAAATCCGCCTTCCGAAACATATGCCGAAGCGTTGCGTCCGGCGGCGGCCGCTTCCTCTGAAACAAAGTCAACCAGATCATGGACATGCAGTACGTTTCCGGCCGCAAACACGCCCGGGATGTTCGTTTCAAGACTTTCGTTGACCACCGGGCCGTTCGTTACCGGGTTCAGGGATACCCCCATTTCGCGGGAAAGCTCGTTCTCGGGGATAAGGCCACAGGAGAGCAGAAGGGTATCGCAGTCGTAGTGCTCTTCGGTGCCCGGAATAGGCTTGCAGCCGCTGTCCACCTCCGCAAGGGTGATTCCGGAGACACGCTCCTTGCCTTCAATGTCCACCACGGTGTGGCTGAGCTTAAGCGGAATGTCAAAATCGTTAAGACACTGCACAATGTTGCGTTTAAGGCCGCCTGAATAGGGCATGAGCTCGGCTACAACGAGAACCTTCGCGCCCTCAAGGGTCATGCGGCGTGCCATAATGAGGCCGATGTCCCCGGAGCCGAGGATAACGACCCGGCGGCCGGGCATAAAGCCCTCCATGTTTACAAGACGCTGGGCAGTGCCGGCGGAATAGATTCCGGCGGGGCGGTAGCCCGGAATATTGAGCGCGCCGCGGCTGCGCTCACGGCAGCCCATAGCCAGAATAATGGACTTCGCCTGAATTTCAAAGAGACCGTCTTCACGGTTCATGGCGGTGACGATCTTCTGTCCGCTGATGTCCATGACCATCGTGGATAGTTTATACACAATTTCCCGGTCAAGAACCTGCCGTACAAAGCGGTCCGCATATTCAGGCCCGGTCAGTTCTTCGTGAAAGGTGTGCAGACCGAAGCCGTTGTGAATACACTGGTTCAGGATGCCGCCGAGTTGTGTGTCACGCTCGAGGATCAGAATGCTGCGCGTACCCGCGTCATAGGCGGAAACAGCGGCTGCGAGGCCCGCGGGGCCGCCGCCGATGATAACGATGTCGTAGTTTGTCATAATCACATTACCCCTCTTACACCCGGTCTTTGATGGTACCAACAATGAGCCGCGAAGCGCCGCCGCATTTGGTTATCTCACCCTGCGGCAGGTTAAGCTCGCGGGCCAGAATTTCCAGGGTGCGCGGGCTGCAGAAGCCTGCCTGACAGCGGCCCATTCCGGCGCGGATGCGGCGCTTCACACCGTCAAGGCTCTTTGCGCCGAGCGGACGGTGGATCGCATCCAGAATTTCGCCCTCAGTTACGTTCTCACAGCGGCAGATGATATTGCCGTAAGCTGGATGCTCCTGAATGAGCTTTGTATGTTCCTCTTTTGAGAGCGTTTTGGGGTTCAATACGCCCTTGCGTTTTCCGCTAAAGTCCGGGTTTGGTCCGAGGCGCAGCCGGTCGCGCAGCAGGTTGCCGACCATGATACCGATGGCGGGGGCGGAGGAGAGGCCGGGGGACTCAATACCGGCGCAATCGATGAAACGAGGCGCATCCTCCGCTTCGCCTATAATAAATTCGTGCCCGTCTTCGTGGGCACGCAGGCCCGCGAAGCTCGTGATGACCTGCCGGATGGGCAGGTTCCTGACGGTGGCGCCCGCTTTGCCGATCAGTTCGTTGATGCCCCCTGCGGTGGTGTTGGTACCCTCGCGGTCTTCAATGTCGATGGCGGTGGGGCCGACAATGAGGTTGCCGTGTACCGTGGGGCTGACCAGCACACCCTTGCCGTATCTGCCGGGCAGCTGGAAGATGGTCTTTTCCACGAAACCACCGGTGGATTTGTCGAGCAGGCAGTAATCTCCGCGGCGCGGGGTGATGTGAATCTTTTTTGCGGAGACCATATTATGGAACACGTCGGCGTAAACACCGGCGGCATTGACCGCATACTTTGTTTCGATCCTGCCGCGGTTTGTTTCGATGCTCCATCCCCCGGCGGTAGGGCTCAGGCCGGAAACCTCGGTATCAAATTTGAATTCCACACCGTTGGTATATGCATTCTCGGCCAGCGCAATGGTCAAGCCGAACGGGCAGACGATTCCGCCGGTAGGCGCGTAGAGGGCGGCCACTGCATCCGGGCTGATGTTCGGCTCCATGGCACGCAGTTCTTCCTGACTGAGGATACGCAGCCGCTCCACACCGTTTTCCAGACCGTTTTGGTAAAGCCTGTTGAGTCCGGGCATGTCGGCCTCGCTCATGCAGACAACCAGTGAGCCGTTGCGCCGGAAGGAAAAATCCAGTTCCTCACTGAGGGACCCCATCAGCCGGTTGCCCTCAACGTTAAGTTTTGCCATGAGGCTGCCGGCCGCAGCGTCGTAGCCTGCATGCACAATGGCGCTGTTTGCCTTGGAGGTACCGCAGCAAACGTCCTCGCACTTTTCCACCACGCAGACCTTCGCCTTGTAGCGGGAAAGCTCGCGCGCGACGGAACAGCCGGTGACGCCGGCGCCGATGATTACAATGTCGTACACAGACTGTCACTCCTTACAGTAGTTTTCAGGATGGAATGTATCGCTGTTTTATAAAAAAAGAGCCAGGCACCCCCGTTAAACGCTCCAAAAAGCGTAAAAACGGGACTGCCTGACTCACAGCTTTCTCATACTCTGAATGAGAGTCAGGAATCATAAATATCGGATTTAGAATATGGTTACATCTGCCAGACCTGCTGATTTGTCGTGGAAATAGCGGTTGCGCCCGCTTCAAGGGCGTTCATAACATCCTCTTTGTCCGCGATCAGGCCTCCTGCCAGCACCGGGATGGAAGTTATGGCACAGACCTTGCGAATGGTCTTGGGCATGACGCCCGGCAGGATTTCGATGAAGTCCGGCCGGACAGATTCAAGCTTTTCAAGGCTCGAAAGCGCAATCGAATCAATGACAAAAACGCGCAGAATCGTATACAGATGGAGATCCCTTGCCCGGCGGATAAAGCTTTGCCGCGTGGAAATAATTCCATCGGCCAAAGTATTGCGCTGGATAAAGTCGACGGCAACTTCCTTGTTGGAAAGGCCGGTGATGAGATCCACATGCACCAAGGCCATTTTGCCGGCGGTTTTAATCCGTTCGATGATTTCACTGATATTACAGATATCACCGAACAGAACGAATACCACCTGGATATCCTCCTCGGCCAGACAGTGCTCCAGACCCTCGAAATCCTTTACGGCCGCGATGACCGGATTTGCTGCAACGGTATCGTAAAAATGCTGATCCAAACCCAAAAGATCTCCTTTACTGCACGACGCATGCCGCCGCTTTCTCAAGATAAAGCGCTGACCTGGTAAAAAGACAAAATAAAAAAGAGTAACCCGATTAAACGGACCAGTGATTCCGTTTAACCCATTCTCTCTACTCTGGGTTTTCCATATTGAAACTGAAACTTAAAAACCGACTATTGCGTGAGAACTTCAGCAGACGATTTACATTTATTACCTTACCATGCATGGGGGTGAAAATCAACACTTCATTTAAAAATCTCCAAATGGCACACAAACGGTGTTTGGATTTTGGGATTCTGTACAAATTGCCGAAGACCTGTTCGTTTGTGCACACACAGCGCGCGGGGCATTTCATGCGGTGTTTGTGCCACAAGAACGAACGGCTGAAAAGAAACCGCAGTTTTCGGACCTCTCGCCGCCGGACTGCATATATTGTTTTGATATTACAAATTGGCATTTGACAATCCCATACTCGTGTGTTAGCATAAAGCCAGCGAAAGGCAGATTGTGGGTCTGCTTCCAATTGAATGACAGCCTTAGAGTAAGAGCAGGGCAAACACGAACGGGAGTTTCCGTGTGTTTGCCCTGCTCTTTTGCAAGTAACCGAAAGGAATAACCAAGCAGAAGCGGAGGAATTGCCATGCCATGGAAAGAATTTATGGAGGTTGCCGCCGAATGGAATACCGGAGCGATTACCCTGCGGCTGGTCTCTGCGTTGGCCATCGGCTTCGTCATCGGCATCGATCGTGGCATTAAGCGCAGAGGCGCGGGAATCAAAACGCATACGCTCGTCTGTCTGGGCTCCGCACTTGTCATGCTTACCGGGCAGTACATCCATATGAACTTTGCGGGCAATATGGACATTGCCCGGCTTGGCGCACAGGTCATCAGCGGTGTCGGCTTTCTCGGCGTCGGCACCATCATCGTCACCGGCCGCAACCAGGTGCGCGGCTTGACGACCGCCGCAGGCCTGTGGGCCTGCGCCTGCCTTGGCCTTGCCGTTGGAATTGGCTTTATCGAGGGCGCATTTATCACCCTTATGCTTGTCATTATTACCCTGAAGGTACTTTCCAAGGTGGACGAACAGATCCACAAGCGCTCAAAAGTATTTGACCTTTATCTGGAATTTGAGAATAATAAGAATGTGACCCTTTTCATCGACGAAATGCGAAAGCAGAATATCCGCATCGCCAGCTTTGAACTGGGAAAAAGCAAGATCAAGGGCGAGGGCCCGAATGCCATTGCCACCATTGAGGTAGAGGAACGCTATAAGCGTCCTGTGATTTTCGATAATATCCGTGCCATGGAGTGCGTGCGCTTTGTGGAAGAACTTTAACAGGGCGATGCCCGCAGGGAGGAACAACGATTGGACAAACAACATGAGCTCTTGCAGGAGACCCGGCTTTTTGTATTGGACATGGACGGCACTTTTTATCTTGGCGACAGGATTCTGGACGGCTCGCTGGAATTTCTTGACGCGGTCAGAAAGACCGGACGGGATTATCTCTTCTTTACAAACAACTCTTCAAAATCGCCTGAAATCTATATCCAAAAGCTGGCGAAAATGAACTGCCGCATCACCCGCGACCAGATTATGACGTCGGGTGATGTCACCATTCGCTACCTCAATTCCAATCACCCGGATAAGACCGTTTACCTTGTCGGTACCCAACCGCTGGCGGAGAGTTTTCGCGCAGGCGGGATTAAGCTTACCAAGGACATGCCCGATCTTGTTGTCGTGGCGTTTGACACGACTCTTACCTACGAAAAGCTGGAGCGTGCCTGCACCTATATTCGCAACGGCGCGCTCTTCCTTGCTACCCATTTGGACATCAACTGCCCCGTCGAGGGCGGGTTTATCCCGGACTGCGGTGCATTCTGCGCGGCAATTTCGCTTTCCACCGGCAAGCAGCCCAAATATCTCGGCAAGCCGTTTGGCGAGACGGTGGACATGGTGCTGGACAAAACCGGCGAAAAGCGCGAGCGGGTCGCTTTTGTGGGTGACCGCATCTATACCGACGTGGCAACCGGCGTGAACAACGGCGCCAAAGGCCTGCTGGTGCTGACCGGCGAGACAAAACCGGAGGATATCCCCCTTAGCAGGGTGCAGCCGGATGGTGTCTATGCCTCTCTTGGCGAGATGGGCCGGATGCTGCTGGAACTGTCATGAATCCGCTCCTATTTCATTTTCCCTTTCTGCCAAAAGAACGCGCGGAGCCCGGAAGTTCTGCATGCTCGTTGCTTTATGTGTCAGCTCAAATCGTGAATAAATCATGAGTGCATTATGAACTGTTTATAATGAAAAGTGAAAATGTATAAAAAAAAATTGTGCAACAAAAACAAAATATGGAAAACAGACAAAAATATATTGCGTAATGGAAAATACTGTGTTATGATAACCGTAATAACAGAAAACGATCAATGCGGAGTTTGCTTTAGAGCGTGAGACGAGCAAAATGCAAAAGGGGGCATGGCACTTGTATGCCCTGCTGATGCGTTTTGTTTTTTTTGCGTTTTCCGCATGTCGAATTCTGGGAGATGCGCAGGTATCTCCGAAAGACGTATGCAAAAAGCCGAAACAGAATAAGGAAGGGACGATCACATGAAAAAACTTGCAAAAGCTATCAAATGTACCGTTGCATTTGTTCTGGGCGCTGCCCTGCTGGTAGGCTGCGGTTCCGCGGCAGGTACCAGTCCGGCTCCCAAAGCTTCCGGCAGCGCCGCTTCTGCGGCAGCCGGTGATGATTACAAGATCACCCTGAAGTTAAGCCATGTTTTCCAGCCGGACGAGCAGATTTACAAATCCATGGAGCTAATCGGCAAGCGCATTACTGAAAAGACAAATGGACATGTGACCGTGGAAGTTTACGGTCAGGGCCAGCTTTCTGTTTACGAGGATGCCCTCGAACAGGTTGAGCGCGGCGCTAATTTTATTTCGGTCGAAGAACCTTCCTATCTGGGTGCCTACGTCCCGGATTTTGCCGCACTGGTCGGCCCATGCCTCTATCAGAGCTATGATGAGTGGGAAGCGATGGTCGAAACCGATCTTGTGAAGGATATGATAGCCAAAGCGGAGGAAAAGGGTATCCACATCCTTTCGATGAATTATGAGTTCGGCTTCCGCAGCCTGTGCACTAACAAGGATATCAAGACGCCGGCAGATCTCAAGGGAACCAAGCTGCGCAGTACCGAGAGCCCGCTGTTTATCAATACCGTAAACGCTATGGGCGGCGTTGCAACTCCGATGTCCTTCACCGAGTGTATCTCAGCGATCCAGTCCGGCGTGGTGGAAGGCTTCGAGGGCTCGGAATCCACTCTGCAGGATACCGGAGCATGGGAGGTCTGCAAGAGAGTTGCCCTGACCCGCCATTTCATCGCTGTCCGCGGTGTTTATATCAACTCCAATGTTTATAACAGCATCCCCGAGGAGTATCGTAAAGTAATCGACGAGGAATTTGCGTACGGCGCAAAAGAGTGCCGTGAAGCCGTCGAGGCCAGCTATGATGCCACCGTCTCCAAACTGGAGAGCGAAGGTGTTACATTCAACGAAGTCGACGCGGATGCATTCGCCAAAGCCTGCGAACCGGTTTACGATTGGCTCGTGAAAGATTCCGGCTGCACCGAGGGGATTCATGACGCGCTGCTGGCCGAACTGGCTAAGATCCGCAAGAACGCGTAAGTGAAAAATTTTGATACTCAATTGGAAATGAGCTGACACTATGAAGAAAAATTGGCCTAAATTGATTTTAATGAATCTGGACGCCATCATTACAGGTGCCGCGCTGATCGCCACGACATCGCTGGTATTGATCAACGTTTTTATGCGATACTTCCTCAACAGCCCGCTGACCTGGTCGGAAGAGGTTGCGACGACCTGTTTTGTATGGACCATCTTTATTGGCGGCGCCGTGACTTTCCGGAACAAGGCGCATTTAGGTGTGGATATCGTCATTAAGCACTTGCCGGCTAGGTCGCGTGCAGTTGTCCAGTTTTTAATGGATCTCACAGTAATCCTGATTCTTGGTGCGCTGACTTATAACAGCATTCTGTATGCTGTCAATTCCGCAGGCAAGCTTTCGAACGTTTTGCAGCAAACGATTTTGTGGTCTACTTTCCCTGTGGCGGCAGGCTTCGGTCTGTCCCTGATATGGGCCGTGCTCTTTATGGTGCAGAATATCAAGGAAATTTTCTTAAAACTTAATAAAAAGAAAGAGGAGGTGAAGTGATGTCCGGTTTTATTGTTTATCTGCCCATTGTGCTGGTGTTTGTCCTGTATTTTGCAGGCGTCCCTATTGTCTATTCGCTGCTGGGTTCCACCTTCTTCTATTTTATGTTTATCGACACCACTTCGCCGATGGATCTCATCCTGCAAAAGGTGCTGACAAGTTCGCAATCGTTCTCCCTGCTGGCAATTCCATTTTTTGTTATGGCAGGTTCCATCATGAATTACTCCGGCATCAGTGAAAAGATGATGGAGTTCGCCGAAGTGCTTACCGGCCACATGCGCGGCGGACTGGCCCAGGTCAATGTTCTGCTGAGCATGCTGATGGGCGGCTGCTCCGGCTCCGCAAACGCTGATGCCGCTATGCAGAGCAAGATGCTGGTTCCGCAGATGGAGGAGCGCGGTTACTCGAGGGCGTTTTCTGCTGCAATCACCGCGGCATCGTCCGCCGCGACGCCGGTTATCCCGCCGGGAGTCAATTTGATTGTGTATGCCCTGTTGGCAAGCTGTTCTTTGGGCCGCGTGTTTGCGGCAGGCTATGTGCCCGGCATCCTGATGAGTTTGTCTTTGATGATTGCGGTAGCCATTATATCCAAAAAGCGTAATTATCAGCCATCCCGCACGAAACGTGCAAGTATCGGTGAAATTGGCAGGCAGGCGCTGATCTCTTTCTGGGGGCTGGCATTCCCGTTCGCAATCATCCTTGGCATGCGTATCGGTTTGTTCACACCGTCAGAAGGCGGCGCTGTAGCTGTGCTGTATACAATTGTAATCGGTAAGTTTATATATAAAAAGCTGAGTTTCCGCGAACATTTTATCCCCATTATGAAAGAGACAATCTCCGGCAGTGCTTCGGTTGTGATGATTATGGTATCCGCCAGCGTGTTTGGCTATTACCTTACCTGGCAGGGCATTCCGCAGATGGTTACCCGCGCACTAACCTCACTCACAACAAATGTTTACGTCATGCTGCTGCTCTGCAACGTGATCCTGCTCATTATGGGCATGTTCCTCGAGGGCGGAGCTGCTCTGATGATCATTGCGCCTCTGCTGGTTCCCGTCGTCACTTCAATGGGTGTCGATCCGGTTCACTTCGGCATGATCTGTATCGTTAATATCATGCTTGGCGGTCTGACCCCGCCGTTTGGTTCGATGATGTTTACTACCTGCGGCATCACGAATTGTAAAATCAGTGACTTCCTGCGCGAGTGCTGGGCATTTATGCTTGCGCTGTTTGTCGTTTTGATTCTCATTACCGTTTTTCCGGCGCTCAGTCTGGTTGTGCCCAATCTGATTTACGGGGCATAAGAAAAAGTATGTATCTCTTACGGAATCATTATAAAGAATTACCGGGCAGCATTTATGCTGCCCGGTAATTCTTTATCATAAAATATCCAAGTGAGTGCACTTGATCTTTTAAAATTTATGAAAGGACTTGTTTACACGTTCAGAGAGGTATATAATGCTGAAGAGAAAGTATGTTCTCGTGCCGCGTGATTACAGTCACCGGCATGGAGGGACGGCTGCAGATGAAGAAAACCGCCGTAAAAAGCATGGCATCACAGGAGAACAAAATGAAAATCTTGAAACCGAACATCGTAAAAGAATTAGAACCTGTAGAGGATCCGCTGCAATTTATCCGCGCATCCCAAATGGATGAAACCGATATTGCCGCGAAATTAATAAAAGATGTATCATTTGAAAATGCCGACCTGTCAAAATTGTGTTTTAAGGAAGTTGCTTTTGAAAATTGCAGGTTCATAACCTGTTCCTTTTCAAAGACTGATTTTATTGACGTCACGATGAGATCCTGTGATTTTTCCAATAGTGATATGGATGAAGGGTATTTTAACAGGTGCGAGCTTGTATCCTGCAAAGGGGTGGGCGTCAACTTGCAGTACGCGAGTTTACAAAATCTTACAGTCTCGGATTGCAATTTTCAATATGCAAATACGGATTCCGCCAAAATAAAAAATGTAAGCGTCGTGAACAGTGATATCAGCCATGCAAGTGTGACGGAATGCAAGCTATCTAATTTGGAACTGGACGGTGTCAAACTGATCAGCACCAATTTTTTTAAAACGCTATTGAAGGATATTGACTTTACAAAAAGCCGAATAGAGGGAATCCTTGTGTCCGGCGAGGAATTAAAAGGAGCAATTGTCAATAGCGTTCAGGCTTCCGAATTAGCAAAATTATTAGGTTTGATTATAAAATAAAAAATGTAAAAGGGCCCTGTTCGATTTCGGACAGGGCCCTTTCTGGTAGCTTTCATCACTTCTTCTGCTTGTGTTTCTCCCGTGCAGCTTCCATTAAATTATCAAAAAGAATAAAAACAATTGACATATTATAGTATGTTTTGGTTGACATTCCCAAATCAACAATATAATATAATTTCAGAGTCTTATATAAATAGACAATCAAATTTTACTTTGTTTCGGCAGTATGCGGCTGCGGCGTTATCCTGCCGAAGTTCGAGAAGATGGAGAATGTTGCAATGATGAAAGTTGTGATAGCAGATGATGAGGCCAAGGTATGCCAATTAATTTCCGGGCTTGTTGATTGGGCATCTTTGGAGATGGAAATTGTCGGCGTTGCGCATAACGGGATTGAAGCACTGGAAATGATTGAAACTCTGCGTCCTGACCTGATGATCACCGATATACGCATGCCGGGATATGACGGCCTGGAGATGATCGGACGCGGAAAGAAGATCAAAGAGGATATTGACTTTATTATTGTAAGCGGCTATCGTCACTTCGAATATGCCCAAAGTGCGATCAAATATGGGGTATGCGATTATTTGCTCAAACCGATCAAGAAGGATGCGCTGCTGGACACACTCCATAGGATGCGCGAAAAATACAGACAGCGGACCCAGCAGCTTTCCGCGGAGGAACGCCTCAAAATCCGCTTGCAAAGCGATATCAGCAGACTGCGGTCAAATCTGATGACCAACCTGCTTTTGCAGCGAGGCGGAAATTCAAATGGTCTTCAAATGGAAAAGCTCAACCATGAATACCACTTTCATTTTGAGCCCGGCTATTTTCAGGTCTTTCTTGTGAAAATCGACTGCGAATATGGAATTCTCTATGAAAGCGGCATGAAGATTCTGGAAGATAAGATGAAGCAGATCTTGCAGGGACTGCTGAAAGCAAAATGCTTTGATCTGGAAATCAGCTTTCAGGAAAGCAGGGCCTATTGTATCTTAAATTATGGTAAAGACGCAAAAGAAACGCTCAGGCGGCAGCTAAGAGCAGTGATGGATGAATTGCTGGTCCAAAACAGTGTTTTTGGAAAGGTGGAACTTACAATCGGCCTGGGGTTAGCTGTGGAGAATCTGAATCAGCTTGAAGATTCCCTGAAAGCTGCCGAATGGGCAGTGTCGCAGCGTTTGGTGGAAGGGACCGGCAAGATGATCGAAACGGCTGGAATACCTGCTTGCCCGCCTGTCGGCGGTGCCCCGCTCGCGGAGTTTAATAAGGAGATCGAAGCGGCGCTTGAAATTCTGGACATTAATGCTGCGGCGTCCGCGGTGGATTCGCTGAAAAAGCAGATTCAGCAGATTCCTCAGATTTCAGGGCAGGAGGTTTTCCAACTTGTCACAAGCGCCTGCCTCAACTACCTGATACTGCTGAAAAACCATCAGTTTTCGGACGAGAGGGAAGAAACCCTCCACGAAAAATTTATCAGCCGCGCCGACCTTTGTTCCTCTGTGCCGCAGTTGTTTGGCTGCCTGCTGAATTTTATTCAGGAATCCATGGGAACCGTTATTCAGGACAAAAAGCAGGCGGAAAAGAAACCGATTCGGTTGGCAAAACAGTACATCCAGCAAAATTACAGCAAGCAGATCAGCCTTGAGGAAGTGAGCGGCGTCGCCGGCTTCAACGCCTCCTATTTCAGCGTGCTTTTTAAAAAGGAGAGCGGGCAGAACTTTATGGAATATCTGTCTGAGGTGCGCATGAACAAGGCGAAAGAGTTGTTTAAAGAAACCAACCTGAGCGTTGCCAGCATCTGTGAACAGGTCGGTTACAGCGATATCAAGCATTTCACGCAGGGCTTTAAGAAATTTACAGGCCTGAAACCGAATGAGTTTCGGAAGCTATATTCGTAGAACGGAACGAATGTTATGAAAAGATACCAAAGCCGATTTCTTTCCCGGCGAGTGTCCCTCTTTTTGTTGCTGCTGTTTACTTATATCTGTCTTTTACTTTTGGCATTACTCTTGATAGCTGTTTCATCTAAGGACTACATCGTGTTGCTGCTGTTTGGCTTTTTGTGTCTGGCCGGGCTTCTGTATTTCGGATACCGTTGGGTCTGGCTGCCTTATCAGGAGACGGAGAAGGTGCTCCAGCTTTTTGCGAGCGGATATACGCTGCAGGGAATCTATGAGCTGCGCTATCCTTTCAGCCCTAAAATGGAAAATACATTGAAAAAGCTGAAAGCCCACCTGAATACCAACGAGCTGATCAGCGCAACCAGAAAGCAGGCGCAGTACCTTGCGCTGCAAAACCAGATCAATCCGCATTTTTTATACAATACGCTGGAGGGAATCCGCGGCGAGGCGATCGCGGCAGGGCTGGACAATGTCGCGGAAATGACGGAGGCTCTGGCGACGTTTTTCCGCTATACGATTTCCAACGTCGAAAACCTGGTTACGCTGGAGGACGAGCTGACCAATATCGAAAACTATTACATTATTCAGCAGTACCGTTTCGGGGAACGACTGAACCTGAGCATTGTATACGACTGTGAGGATCGCGAAGAGATATTAAAATACCGGATGCCCAAGCTCACGCTGCAGCCGATTGTAGAGAATTCGATTTTTCATGGGATTGAGCGAAAAATCGGGCGGGGTAATATCCGCATTAAGATTGAGACCACGCCTAAACGCCTGATTATTACGGTTTCGGATGACGGGATGGGCATGGAGGAAAGCAGGCTGCGGGAGCTGAATGAAAAGCTCAATATCCAGTCCCTTGAATATGTAAATCCGGACGGCGAAAAGAAGGGCGGCATTGCGATCATCAACGTCAATAACCGGATTAAGCTGCTGTTCGGGGAACAATACGGCATCGTTTTGTACAGTACCGTCAATGTGGGGACGGATGTTGAAATCACGCTGCCCCTGATTGCGGGGGAGGAAAAGAGGGTCTGAATGAAAAACGAGATCATTCGATTGGAGCGCGTTACCCAGATCGCCGACGGGGTGACTCTTCTTGACCAGCTGAACCTTCACATTTTTCAGGGCGAAATCATGGGGCTCGTATGTATCAACGCGCAGGGGCAGGAGGCCCTGATTCGCCTGCTTTGCCAGAATGTCCCCATCCATTATGGCTACGTTTATTTTCAGGGGAATCTTGTCAACAATTATGAGCACAGCTCCATGAGCGTGAACAGGGTTTCCGTCATCGAACAGCGCAGCCGCCTCGTTGAGGACTTGACGGTCGCGGACAACATTTTTGTCCTGCGCAGGGGGTTCAAACAATATCTGATCCATCCGGGAATTCTCGAGGAGCAGCTTGCCCGGTTCACGGAAGAGCTGAATGTCCATATCGACGCGAATGAGCTGGTAGCCAATCTGTCGTTTTTTGAAAAGTGTGTGGTGGAACTGCTCAAAGCGGTCGTGACCGGCGCAAAGCTGATTGTGATCCGCGATATCAGCAACTTTATCAGCGCTTCGGATTTAAAAATCATTCATGACCTTCTGCGGCACTATGCCGCGCAGGGTCTGTCCTTTTTGTATATCTGCAACCATCACGAGGAAGCGTTTAAAATCTGTGACCACGTCTCTTTGATGGAGAACGGGAAGGTCCGGAAAGTCCTGGACCAAACGAATTTTCACGACGAGATTATCAGCCATTACACCCTGGACTTCAGTCGGATCGATTCTCCTGCAATCCATAAATCCGGAAAAAACGGGATTTTGAAATTCGAGCATGTTTTTACCGAAACGATAAAAGACATAAGTTTTACCGTCGAAAAAGGCGAGTGTGTCGTCTTTCTCGATATGAACAACACGGCGCTGGGAGATATCCTGCGCCTGATGAACAACGAAATGCTGCCGCTTTCCGGCAAAATCCTGCTGGATGGGTCTGACTGGAAGGAAAATGGTTCCCGCCTGAAAAAGGAACTCTGCTTTATCGAGGAAAACCCCATTCGGGCCATGCTATTTCAGGAAATGAGTTACCTGGACAACCTTTGCTTCCTGCTGGATCAAAAGCGCCCCTTTTTATGGACAAATCCGAGCATCCGCAAAAGTGTCGCACAGGAATATGAACCGCTGATCGGAACAGATATTTACGCGGACGATATTACGAAGCTGACCCCGTTTTCCCTATATAACCTGGTCTATTATAAAGTGCATCTTTATCATCCCAAGGTGGTTTTGTGTGTCCAGCCTTTTTCCGGAGCGGACATGTACCTGCGGCACCATCTGATCGGGCTGATCAACCGGCTTCGGGAAAGAAAGATTGCCGTGGTGATTCTGGCGGTCAGTATTTCGGATTCCCTTGTGGTGGCCGACCGGCTGATGGTCATTGAAAACGGCCGGCTTTGCAGGGAATATCACAGTGAAGAATTTCACTTTTTTAGGACGAATCAGTAAAATGTATAGGCCAAAAGGCTGTCCTCAGACAGGGCGGCCTTTTTTTATGTAATTAGGCATAAGCAATAAAATCAATAAACATTTTCATTGCATAATATACGAACGATATAAAAAGTTCTAAAAAAACCCCCTGTAAGTACAAATCCTGCCCCCTTACCCATTGGGGACGCCAATGCTATACTGAAAACTGTAATCGATGCGTAGCAAATGATGAAGATGGGTGAACGGAATGCTCGAATATATCGTTGAGATGGAACATATTCAGAAATCATTTCCCGGCGTCAAAGCTTTGGACGATGTTTCGTTCAACTTAAAAGCCGGCGAAGTCATGGCACTGCTTGGGGAAAACGGGGCGGGAAAATCGACGCTGATGAAGGTGCTCAGCGGGGTCTATACACGGGATAGCGGCGACATTTCGATTTTTGGGGAAACTGTAACCGATCTGACCCCCAAAAAGGCGCAGGAGTTGGGGGTTGCGATCATTCATCAGGAACTGAATATGTGCGCGCACCTTTCCGTCGCGGAAAATATCTTTTTAGGGCGTGAAATGACACGTTCGGGTGTGCTCTCTAACAAGGAAATGAACAGCCAGGCACAAAAGATTCTTGACCGGCTGAATATCGCAATTTCGCCGGAGATCATCGTCGGCGACCTTGCTGTTTCAAAACAGCAGATGGTGGAGATTGCCAAGGCCCTCTCCACAAATGCCAGAATCCTGATCATGGATGAACCCACCTCAGCGCTGACTTCGAAAGAAATTGACGATCTGTTTGCGATCATACGCAAACTGAGGGAGGAAGGCTGCGGAATTGTTTATATTTCTCACCGGCTGGAAGAACTGCAGCATATTGTCGACCGCGTTACAATCATGCGCGACGGCAGGTATGTGACCAGCATGGACTTTGCGGATACCTCGATGCAGGAGATCATCTCCAACATGGTTGGCCGGGAAATTAAAGAAAAATTCCCGAAAGTGGAGAGCAGGCGCGGGAGAAAAATACTGGAGGTAAAAAATCTCAATGCCGGGAAACTGGTCAGAAATATCAACTTTGAATTGCATGAGGGTGAAATTGTCGGCATAGCAGGATTGATGGGCGCGGGAAGAACCGAAATGACAAGGGCGGTTTTTGGCGTCGACCCAAAAGAAAGCGGGGAGATCATTCTGGACGGAAAAAGCATTTCCATCCAGAAGCCCATGGATGCAATTAAAAACGGGCTGGTTCTTGTACCGGAGGACCGGAAAAAAGACGGCCTGTGCACGAAGCTGAGCATCCGCGAAAATATTGCGCTGCCCAATCTGGACATTCTGTGCGGACGCGCGGGCGTTGTGAACCGCGCAAAGGAAACGGCAATGGTGGATCAGACGGTAGAAGAGCTTACCATCCGGCTGCCCAACGCGGAAGTAGACGCGGGGAGCCTGTCCGGCGGCAACCAGCAGAAGGTGGTTGTGGGCAAGTGGCTGGCGCGCAATTCCCGTGTCGTGATGTTCGACGAGCCGACGCGCGGGATCGATGTTGCCGCCAAGGTGGAAATCTACAATCTGATGAACCGTTTGAAGCAGAGCGGAATCGGCGTGTTTTTTGTTTCTTCCGAAATGCCGGAGATCATGGGAATCAGTGACCGGATACTTGTTATGTGTGACGGCAGGATTACCGGCGAATTTATGGCTGAAGAGGCAACCCAAAACCGCATTCTGGAGTGTGCCACCAAATTCGATCAGAAACTGAACCCGGCGGCCAGTCTCTGAAGAATAAAAATTGCCTTGGGAGAGTTGAATATGAAACAGAACTATCGTCAGAACCCTTTGAAAAGACTGATTGCCGCCAGAGGCATGGGGCAGGTTATTACGGTTACGGTCGGCCTTATCATTCTGTGCATCGTCTTTGGTATTTTGAACCCCACATTTTTTTCGGATAAAAACGTGGCAAACCTGCTGCGCCAGATCGCGCCGATTTTGCTGATCGGCATCGGGCAGTCCTATGTGCTGATAACCGGGAACATCGACCTTTCCATCGGTTCCGTTGTGGGCATGAGCTGTATGATTTCCGCAACGCTGATGACAAAAGGCGTGAACCCGTGGGTCGCGGTGCTTATTACACTGGTCTGCTGCGTCTTGGTGGGGATCATCAATGGGCAGCTGGTGGCAAACTGTAAGCTTCCCCCTTTTATTGCGACGCTGGGCACGATGACCATTGCCCGGGGAATCGCCCAGATTGTCAACAACAACTATAATACCGACTCGATCGGGGACGCGGCACAGGGATTCCGGGACTTTTTCTATTACGGAAAGGTGCTGGGTGTCTTTAATACGATCTGGATTGCGGCAATCCTGTGGCTGATCTTCGATTTCCTTCTGAGCAAAACCAGAACCGGCCGCCATATCTATGCAATCGGAAGCAATGTGGAGGCGTCAAGGCTGTCCGGCATCAACATCGTATCCACTACAACGAACGCGTATATCGTCAGTGCGATCTGCTCCTGTGTGGTGGGGCTGATCATCTGTGCGACCAGCGGGATGGGGACCATGGACGCGGGCAACACCTATGAAATGTATGCGGTTGCCGCATCTGTAATCGGCGGCGTCAGCACGCTCGGCGGGCAGGGCATTCTGATCGGCACCGTTGTAGGCGCATCCATCTGGGGCGTATTGCAAAATGGCCTGCAGTTTGCGGGCGCGCCGGTTGCCATCCGGAATATCGTAATCGGCGTAATCGTTGTCATCTCCGTGCTGCTGGACGTCATCGTCAGGACCGGAAAACCCAGAAAAAAGAAAAAGAAAGCCCTTTTAAACATGGAAGTTAAAGCGTAAGCTTTGATGATAATTAATTAGGAGGAATTGAAATGAAACGCAAACTGGTCTCGGCTTTACTGGGTCTCGTTTTAACGCTTGGTTTAATGGCGGGCTGCGGCAGCACCCCCGCGCCCGCGGCTTCTTCCGCCGCACAGCCGTCCGAAGCATCCTCAGCGGCGCAAAGCCCCGAGGAATCCGCATCTTCCACGTTTGCCGCTGAATCCTATAATGTTTATCTGATCACCATGGATCAGATGGACCAGCATTGGGTCAATGTGGATGCCGGATGCAAAAAGGCAGTCTCTGAGCTTGCCAATGTGAACTACAATGTGAATTATACCTGGCTGGCTCCTGATGTGAAAGACGATGTGAAGCAGATTGAATGCATCAACAATGCGATAGCGGGCGGCGCAAACGCTATTCTTTTAGCGGCGAACGGTCCGGACGCTGTGACGGCCGCGCTGAAAGAGGCCGAGGACGCGGGCGTGAAGATTATTTATGTTGACTCCGCCGCCGATTTCCCGGCAATCCAGACACTGGCAACCGATAACAAAGCGGCAGGCACAACCGCGGGTAAGGAAATGATCAAAGCGCTGGAAGCCGCCGGCATCACCGAGGGGAAAATCGGTATCGTGAACGTCAACGCGGCGACTGCTTCCACCGTTGCGCGTGAGGAAGGCTTCCGCGCCGCTTTTGAAGGCAGTAAATTTGAAATTCTGGAAACACAGTACGGCGAAGGCGACGCGGCAAAGTCCAAGGATATCGCGGCGAACTATATTACACAGGGCTGTGTCGGCGTTTTTGGCGCCAACGAAGGTTCCACTGTCGGTGCGGGCAATGCGATTCAGGAAGCCGGCGGAACGGTGGTCGGCGTTGGTTTTGATAAATCCGATACAATCCTCAATCTGATCAAAAACGGCTACCTGCTCTGCACGATGGCGCAAAACCCGGATGTCATGGGTTATGAAGGCATGAAAACAGCTGTGAAGGCGCTTTCGGGCGAAGACACAGGCGAGAAGAATATTGATACAGGCGTATCTGTCATCAATAAGGATGCCCTCTGATCTTTTTGCTTTCAACACGCAAAGGTGGTTTCTACGTGGAGTAGGAACCACCTTTTATCAAATCTGAACACCATCAGTGATAAGGAGAAAACTGTATGCTGGCAGCCGGAATTGATATTGGCGGAACAAAATGTGCCGTATGTATTGGTGAGGTGTCAGGCGAAGAGTATCGGATCTTGCACCGATGCCCTCCCAGAAAAACCAAAGACTATGCCCCCGCGGAAATGCTGGACGCGCTGTGCGGGGACCTGCTTTCCCTGAAACAGCTTCCGGATGCGGGTAAAATGGTGGAGCGAATAGGGATCAGCTGCGGAGGGCCGCTGGACAGCAGGGCGGGGGTCATTCTTTCTCCGCCAAACCTGCCGGGCTGGAACTATGTCGCGGTTACGGATTATTTCGAGAAACAGACCGGATGGAAAACGACGCTTTGCAACGACGCAAATGCCTGCGCGCTTGCGGAATGGCGGTTCGGGGCAGGAAAAGGCTGTTCGGACATGCTCTTTCTGACGTTTGGCACTGGGTTGGGCGCCGGACTGATTCTGAACAACCGGCTTTATACGGGCGCAAGCGATATGGCGGGGGAACTCGGGCATATCCGGCTGTCCGATTACGGCCCCGTTGGATACGGAAAGATGGGCTCTTTCGAGGGGTTTTGCAGCGGGGGAGGCATTGCGCAGTTCGCGAAGGCGGTTGTGATGCAGGAATTGCAGGCGGGAAGAACGCCGGAGCTCTGCCCAAGCCTTGCTGATCTGGAGAGCCTCACTGCGGAAAAGATCGGGCTCGCTGCAAAAACAGGGGATGCACTGGCGAAAGAAATTTTGAAGCAGACAGGCGCCCAGTTGGGAAAAGGGCTGTCGATTCTGATCGATCTGCTCAATCCCCAAAGAATCGTGATCGGCAGTATTTTTGCGCGCTGCTATGAGGAACTGTGGCCGGCGGCGGAGGAAATCATCCTCCGTGAGACGCTCAAACCGGCCAGAGCCGTCTGTGAGGTGGTTCCCAGCCAATTGTCGGAATCGGTGGGGGATGTTGCCGCGCTGACGGTGGCATGGTATGACCGGGAAATTTCCGGCTCGCTTTTCCAGCGCGTTTTATGAGGACAAATTGCATCTGGAGAGGAAAAGAATGAAAAACAGAACAGAACAGGCGGTTCGCCGCTTTTTTGAACAGCATCCGGATCTTCAGCCAATCAAACAATCCATTTTCATGCTTTGCGGGATACTGCTTGACACTTATGCTGCCGGCGGCAAGCTTCTCGTCTGTGGGAATGGGGGCAGCTGCGCGGATTCCGATCATATCGTAGGCGAACTTATGAAGGGGTTTTTGCTAAAAAGGCCGCTGGAAGATTCTTTGAAAGACCGGTTCCGGGCTTTGTTTGGGAATGAAGGGCATGAAGTTGCAGTAAAATTGCAACGGGGGTTGCCCGCGATTTCCCTGAACGCGCACACGGCCTTGAACTCCGCTTTCGGAAATGATGTGGACGCGGATTTGATTTATGCCCAGCAGGTGGCGGCATACGCAAAACCGGAGGACTTCGTATTGGGAATCAGCACATCAGGCAATGCAAAAAATGTATGGTATGCCCTGATGGCGGCAAAGGCAAAAGGGGCAAAATGTGCCGCGCTTTCGGGAAAGAGCGGCGGAAAGCTGGTGCAGATTGCGGATTGCTACGTAATTGCTCCGGCGGAAGAAACCTACCGGATTCAGGAATACCACCTGATGATCTATCATTTTATCTGTGAGTATGTGGAGTCGGAACTGTTTGAATTCTGACTTTGCTTTATAGATATAAAACGTAACTGCAAGGAGGGTACGTCATGCTGCCTTTTCGGTTGACCCCTGCGTTTAAGGACTATCTTTGGGGTGGAACGAAATTAAAAGAGGAGTTTCACAAGCAGACTGCTCTGGGACGGATTGCGGAAAGCTGGGAATTGTCTGCGCATCCAGACGGGGACAGCATAATCGCGGATGGGGAATACTCTGGCGCCAAATTTTCAGAGTTTGTAAAACAGTTTCCAGAATTACTTGGCAGCCGCTGTTCGATACATACAAAATTCCCGGTGCTTGTTAAATTGATTGACGCCAAACAACCGCTTTCCATTCAGGTGCATCCGGATGACGCTTATGCGCGGCGCAACGAAAACGGGCTGGGCAAAACCGAAATGTGGTACATCCTCGGCGCGGAGCCCGGCGCATTTTTATACTTCGGATGCAGGCATATTGTTTCCAAGGAAGAGATGCGGTGCAGGCTTTCGGACGGTACGGTCACCGAAATCCTCCAGAAAATGCCTGTGAAAAAGGGGGATGTCTTTTTTATTCCCGCGGGAACCATTCACGCAATCGGAGCAGGCATTCTGCTTGCCGAAATCCAGCAGAACTCCAATACAACCTACCGGGTCTATGATTATGGACGTCTGGATGTAAACGGAAAACCGCGGGCGCTGCATCTGGAAAAAGCGCTGGAGGCGGCAGATCTGCGACCTGCGAGCGCGGACGCGCCAAATGCGGCGGTTTTGGAGAGAACCGCCGGTTACAACGTCCGGCGGCTGGCCCGGTGTGATTATTTTAATGTGGAGAAAGTGGAGCTTGACGGCAGTTACACCCGCAAAATGAATGGCGGCAGCTTTGTTTTTATTCTTTGCACCGATGGAGACGCAAAGATTTGTTATAACGGGGCTGAAAGAACGATATTCAAGGGCGGCAATCTGTTCATCCCCAGCTGCCTTTCAGAAGTTACCCTATCAGGGCAGGGCTCATTTCTGTTTACAACGCTTTAGGAGGCAGCTATGAAGTATTATATCGGAATTGATCTCGGAGGAACCAATATAAAAGCGGGCATCGTTGATGAGGTTTGCCGAATTCTGGCACAGTCCGATTGCCCGACCGCGTTGCCGCGTCCGGCTGAAGAGGTCTGCGACGATATGCTGAAAGCGTGCACGGCAACTCTTGAACAGGCGAAAATAGGCTGGGATGATATAACCGGTATCGGTATCGGCTGTCCCGGAACGGTCAACTCCCAGTCCGGAATTGTGGAATATTCCAACAACCTGGCTTGGCACCAATTTCCTATGCGGGATTACCTGCAAAGCCGTACAGAACGGCCTGTACGGGTGGGAAATGATGCAAACGTAGCGGCGCTGGGCGAGGTCTGCGCGGGCAGCGCCAAGGGCGCGCAAAGTGCGGTCATTCTTACCTTGGGAACAGGCGTCGGTTCGGGTGTCGTGCTGAATTCGCAGATCTGGAGCGGCCATCGCTACGGGGCCGCCGAATTCGGGCATATGGTGATCGAACAGGGAGGACGCTTATGTACCTGTGGACGGCGGGGTTGTCTGGAAGCATATGCCTCAGCCACTGCGCTGATCGCTTTTACAAAGGAGGCAATCGGCCGCTGCCCGGAGAGCCTGATGGGCAAGATTGCCGCTGAAAACGGCAAAATTGACGGGCGCACGGCCTTTGAGGCCATGAGACGCGGCGACGCAGCGGCCGGCGAGGTGGCGGAGACCTATATTAATTATCTTGCTTGTGGGGTCGCCAATATCATCAATATCTTGCAGCCTGAAATGATTAGCTTGGGAGGCGGCATTAGCAAGGAGGGGGATGCGCTGCTCGAACCTCTGCGCAAAAAAGCGTATGCCCAGGCATTTGGCGGGTGTGACGCAGGTGTTACCCGTATTGAAGCGTGCACGTTGGGAAATCAGGCGGGGATTATCGGAGCCGCAATGCTCTTCCATCAGACAAGTGAATTGGCGGGCAGATAAGCTGTTAGTAATCAGGAAAGCGCCGTCGGACGGAATGTCCGGCGGCGCTTTTGTTGAGGAGAGAAGATGAAAAAGATTTTTGCCTTGCTACTACTATAACCGAATGTTCTGAAATTAGTCTGAAAAAGGCGGGAAATTCCGCCTTTTTATTTTTCTGTTTTCAATACAATTATGCAGGATTTATAAAATTATTATTCATTTTATGCGATGGATTTATGTATATATCATGAATAAAAAATATAAATGAAAATACAGAAATAACCACTCATAAAGTATTCATATGAACAGCACAAATTGATCACCTAATTTACATTGTTTATGCATATTGACAAAAATAAAGGCGATATAGCGTTGATTAGAAGCATATATCTGAACTATTACACAAAAATAGTTACAAAACGGTAACAAAAGTGCTTGACTTTTCCAGTTGGGGCATCTATAATTAGGACATCAAAAGGAGCCGATGGAGAGAAGCTCTTTATGAGAAAAAATGATTTTTTAGGAGTGGAAAAAGACTATGAAGAAAGTTATTGCAGCTCTTCTTGCAGGAACCTGTGTGGCTACCATGGGCGGCCTCGGCGTGTTTGCCGCTGAGGAAGTTGATGTAAAGTATACCATCGACTTTGAGAGCGATTATGTTTACAACGATGATGGTGTCGATGCGGCAACCACAGATGGGAAACAAGTTACAGATGGTGAGTTTGCTCCGACCGGAGATATCTGGATTCCAATGGACAAACTTTTGGATAAGGTATTTGGAACTGATAACCTTAAGGATGCATCTGCGTTGAGCGATGATGATCTGTTCAAGAAAAAATTTGATAAAGGTGACGACGACACCAAGATCATCAGCAAAATTTCTTTCCAGCAGAAAAATGTTGTGAAAGATACTACTATATTCCCTAATGAACGCGAAAACGCCATCCATGTCGAGCTGAACAACGACTACACCGATGACGACTTCAAGATCAGCCCGGAAATCACTTTTACCGCCAAAGAAGACCTTACCAAGGACGGCAAGGAAGCTAAAGAAGGAGAAACCGTTACGATTGCAAAGGGCAGTAAATTCACCATTGATTTTACCGCTCATGTCAGCAATGAAACCCGTCACACGGATGATGAATCCTTTGACGCCGGTACAGACGGCATTGTTGTGAAACCGGAAAAAGACGAAGACAACACCATTACCTGGCAGGATGAAAATGACGACATTGCAAAGCTCGAATTCGAGGGCGATTCTGACGTCAACAAGTATTTTCCGAAACTGTCCACCAAGTGGAGTGACAGCGACTATGCAGAAAACTTTGCCGGACAGGACGCTTACATCTTTGATTTTGTCGGCCATCCGACCATTTCTGCGACCAGCCGTCCGCTGCTCACCATCTACAACCCGTTCTATGATGAGGACGAGGATCAACTGACCGTACCAGCGGAAGACGTTGTCGTCTATGAAGTCGTTGACGGTTCCCTTGTAGATGTGACCGATAAATTCACTGCCGGACAGAACGACGACGGCGATGAAGTGTTCACTATCAAGACCCGCACCCTCGGCACCTACATCTTTGCGGAAGCCCCCGCTTCCAGCCCGGACGAAGAGATTGCGGAGCCCGCTCCGGAAGATGAGGAAAAACCCAATCCCGGAACCGGCCGTTTCTAATCGTATCTCTTTCTGACAAAGTCGGCGGGTGACTCTCCACACTCGCCCTTTCTGTTTTCAGCTCTTTTCTCAAAAGTCCGGGGCATTGGAGGATGCTCCCTGACATAAAAATGATCAACCAATTTTTAAGGAGGTTTATGAAACCATGAAAAAAATTCTTTCGGCGGTTCTTGCCGGAGCGATGATGGCGACAATGGCGGTTCCTGCGCTTGCAGTTGCAACACCAGCCCAGGCAGGACACGTATACGACTCTGACGGTGAGGACATCAGCTCAAACGATGATGACGACGTTTATGGTGATGTCAAATTTAGCTTTTTAAAAGACGGCGGAGACAGCATCAATATTGATGGTGTGGTTCCGGGCATCACCATGTATATCCCGCTGGGCGCAGGCGTCGGAGATATCATTGCTGATGGTACTGCCGGTACAATTGGCAAAGCGGAAATTGCAAAATATCTGAAAGCGAATGGTTCAGTTCCGACAGACACACCCATTAAGGACGCGACTTACCTTAATGATGCTGGAACTGGCGTTGTCAAAGCTACTCAAAAAGTCGAGTCAGATTTGACAAAGGAAGACGTTGCTGACGCTGCTAATGCAACGAAAAAGGCATTAGAAGTAGGCGATATCGGTAAATGGGTTTTAATAAAAACAGGTAGCGCATATGATACAGAAGTAATCGCCGATGATGGTTCTGGTGCTGTTGCAACACCTACTAGCGATGCACTTCAAGATGGAACCAATTATTATGTTGTAAATGCTTCTGATGCCGCATCTAAGGCAGTCACAGAATTGACTAAAGTAAAATTAGAGGGCGCTTATAAAGACTCTGAAGGTTACTATCCTGCATCTCTAGAGGACGTCGAGAAAGCTAAAACTGATGCAGAACCCACTGGCGGCACAAATGATAGCTATAAAATCTCTCTCGAATCCTTGACCAACGAAGACTACTTTAAGTTCGACGTTGACAAGGATGATAACGGCAGTATGGTCAAGAAGGTCGAAGTTGTTGAAGACAAAAAGCTGGGCGACATGGATCGTACAGCTTATCTGAAAATTGACCTGAACGATTCCACCACTGTGAACGATATCAAATCCAACGGTACCCTGACCTTTAAGGCAAAGGATTCAGCCGCTGATTTCCAAAAAGCATCCGGCTCGAAAAAGCTGAATGATACGACTCAGGTATGGGGTGAAAAGGAAGAAATCAAGATCGACTACACCTTCTGGATCAATAACGACAAAGCATCCAATGATGACAACCCGGACAGCGGCGACCGTGTCTACTTTGACCCGGATGACAACGAGGATAATACCCTGATCTGGGGCGACGACCGTGCAGGACTGTTCTTTGAGGCGAATGATGATGCCAACAAGTTCTATGCGCGTCTGTCCACCAAGTCCGATTCCGAAGTTTATTCTGAATACGGTGATCCCGTAAACGCTGACCTCTGGTTCTTTGACTTCGTTGGTTCTTCCACGATCCCGGCAACTTCCCGCGCAACCCTGACCCTTGGTATTCCGTGGGATGAAGACGACGATTACACCCCCAATCCGGAAGACTGCTTCATCTATGAGAAACAGGAAGACGGCACCTTGGTAGATGTGACTGACAAGTTCACCTATGACGAGGACAATGATGGCACCACCGAAATCGAAGGCTGGAGCATCAAGACCCGTACCCTGGGCACTTATGTGATTTCCGATACCGAACTGGACCTCGATGTTGTTTCTGACGACGTTGACGAAGAAGACGTTGACGATACCGATTCTACCGTTGACACCGGCAAGGAAATCCCGAATACCGGTTCTTCTGACATGGTGAATGTTGCTGTTGTAGCCGCGGCTGTTTCTCTGGCTGCTGCCGGCGCTGTTGCATTCAAAAAAGTAACTAAATAACCTTTAGCAAAACCAAATAATAAAAACCGCTCAGCTGCCTCCACAGCTGAGCGGTTTTTCTATTTGCTTTATTTGACAAAATTAGAAGCGCCGCGGAAAACTTTCCGCGGCGCTTCTGATGAGTCTTTTTGGTATTATGCAGATTGTGCGATGCGCCATTCGAACTTATACCCAACATTACGGACAGTACACAGGTTTTTCCGGTAGGGTCCCAGTTTATCGCGCAGGGATTTCACAAAGCTGTCAACAATGCGCTCGCCGCCATCGTAGTCGGCATCCCAGACAAAAAACAGGATTTGTTCACGGGAAAGCGCAAGGTTCCGGTTCACAAGGAAATAGTAAAGGAGGTCAAATTCCTTTTGTGTAAGCATCACAGGCTGGTTGTCGATTTCCACCAGATGCTCCCGGGGGCTGATCCGTATCCCGCCCAAAACGATGTCGCCCTGTTCGTTGGCCCCTTCCGGACGCGTCAGCTTGTCGATGCGCATGAGCAGCAGGGATTGGTCAAAAGGTTCCCGCACGCAGTCGTCAGCTCCGTGCCGGAAACAAAGCAGCTCGTCCTCACCGGTTTCGCACCCGAATAAAAGGACGAATGTTTTATGACTGCTGCCGCAGGCTGTCTTGCAGATTGGAAAGTCGCACTCTTTTTCCAGGGAAAATTCGGCAAGCGTCAAAATAACGCTGCTGTTCTCACTTAATATGATTGCAGCCGTTTCCGCATCCTGAGCCTCCGCAATCCGAAACCCCCGGTCGATCAGCTGTGATGCAATCTTTCTTCGGTCTTCGTTTTCTTTAATTACCAATAGAGCGGTCACAACCACTTGGTAGTTCCTCCTGACAGTCAAATATTTATCCATAATTTTCAATATTTTTATTATAGAGGAAGAATATTTCACTAAGGTTAACTTTGGGGACCCAAATGTGAAAATAATGTGAACCTTTTTTGTATAAAATATATATTTCTCGTGTAACTAACAAGAATAACCATATTCACGCATTTTGCGGCGTTTACAGGAAGACGGTGAAGGTCGTGCCTGTTTCAGCGTCGCTGGTAACCTCAACCGACCCGTGATGCAGTTGGACTACTCGCTGCACGATCGAAAGGCCAAGCCCGCTGCCTTCCGTTATCCCCGAACTGTCTGCCCTGAAAAATTTTTCAAAAATATGCAATAATTTTTTCCGCGGAATCGGGATGCCGCCGTTGTTAACGCTGACAGAGCAGTGGTTTGGGACGACTTTTTTCAGGGTAACTGAAATGGAGCCATTCGGGGGTGAAAATTTGATCGCATTGTCAATTAAATTCATCCAGACCTGTGACAGCAGCGCATCGTTTCCATTGGCGGTAAATTTCTCTAACCGAACATGGATGTCCAAATTTTTAGCACTCCATTTTGCTTCATTCAGGGCCAGTGCCAGGCGTATTTGCTCGTCGATCGATACGGGAGCCATTTGCAGGGAAAAGGTTCCGTTGTCCAGGCGATTAAGCAGGAGAATGCTGTCGGTCAGCTGGGAAAGGCGATGGACTTCACCGGAGATCGCTTCGGCACACTCAATCCGAACCGATTCATCGCCGGTATGCTTTAGCAGCCCGGCGAACCCTTCAATGACGGTCAGAGGAGTTTTGAACTGGTGGGAAACGTCGGATATGAAACTGCTGCGCAGCATTTCTATACTTTGCAGCTGAACCGTCATCTTGTTGAAGCTGTCAATCAGGGAGGCCAGTTCTTCGGGATGCCGGCGCACGGGCAGCATCTGGGTAAAATCTCCCCCGGCAATCTTCTGGGTAGCGGACCTTAAATCCCGGTATATCTTTGTGGCGTAGCGCCCTGCAATCAGGATAGTGGTAAAGCCGAGCAGCAGCGAGCAGCCGATAAAGAAAAAGCCCAGGCGCTTTACCGTCTTGGAAAGGGGGGAAGCATCCCAATGCATGACCATATAACAAGTTTCATAATTGGCGACGGCGGTGAAGCAATTTGGATTTCGATCCCGCAAAAGCGTAATTTGTTCATCCCTTAGCTGTTGCCAATTCTCCTTACTGAGATTTAATGATGTAATATCCTCCCTGATTTCTGAATGAATAAAATTAAAATCGACCATTTTTAGAAAAGCGGTCGGCGGCAGGTCGTAATCCTCCATAATGGAAATGCTGTTCTTGGCATGATCGATTACCTCAGCTTGGAGATAATTTTCTATAACGAAGTCCGTCCTGTTTTGTAACACGATAGAAGGGATCGCTATCGTAAAAAATATGATGACAGTCATCATCAGTACGAGCTCCAGATAGATGCTTCGCTTCATTTCATTTCCTCCGTGTGGATGATACATTTATAGCCGATCCCGCGCACAGTGACAATCTCGAATTTTTTTACGTTTTCAAAGTGCTTCCGAAGGCGTTTAATATGGACATCAACGGTTCTGGGTGTTGACTCGCTGTCCATACCCCAAATTTCATCCATCAATTCCTGACGTGTGAATATTTTCCCCGGATAGGAAAGCAGCTTATATAACAGATAAAATTCTTTCTGCGGTAAGACCAGAGAGATGTCCGGCATCTGCACTTCCAGTTTGCTCTGGTCTACCACAATGTCCCCAATGACAATTTTGTTTTCCGCATAGATTCTGCTGCGTCGGAGCAATGCTTTGATGCGCAGCAGCATCTCTTCAATATCAACAGGTTTGGTCATATAATCATCGGCTCCGAAATCGAATCCCTGCTTCTTATCGGCGAAGGTACATTTAGCCGTCAGGATCAATACAGGAATTTCGTTATGGTTTTCCCGTATCATTTTTATCAGCTGATATCCGTCAAGGTTTGGCATCATGATATCTGCAATCATCAGATTGACAATGTGGTTTTCTAAAATAGACGCAACCTGGGAACCGTCCTCGGCCAAAAGAACCTCAAAACCTTCCGCTTTTAAGAATATTTCCAGCAAGCGGCGTATTTTGGGGCTATCATCGACAACTAATATTGTAGACATGTCAAAATCTCTCCTGTATCATAAATGATTGTCTGGCCTTATGGATTCGCTCCAGGCCCATTACGTAAAAATCCCATCTGTCAGTTTGACAGGTGGGATTTTCTTTATTTTATAAAAAATAAGTGAGTTTTCAATGAATTGTTAGTGGAGTTTATGTTCCGGTTTTATTGTAAATTTGTGAATATAAAAAAGAAACCGAAATCATACTGATTTTTCGGCCTCTACAGGTTTGTTATAAGTAAATTTATATCCGACAGAACGAATGGTAAGAATGTGATTCCCTACTTTCCCCAATTTTCCACGCAGTGATTTGACATGACTATCAACGGTACGCTCACTGCCGTCATAGCTGGATCCCCATGCGTTTTTCAAAATTTGATATCGCGTCAGCGCAAGGTTGGGATTTTGCGCGAAATAATAGAGCAGTTCAAATTCTTTTGGGGTCAGGATGACAGGAGTGCCGTCCACCTCGACAGTATGCTCGGATTGGTTGATATACAGGCCTCCATATTCAATCTTTTTACGTACAAAGGCGCCTGTCCGCTTCAGCAGGTTCTTCATGTAAGCAATGATCATGGAGTCGCTGACAGGCTGATGCAGAAATCCGTCGATGCCGCTGTTTAAGATATCCAGGTCACTTCTTTCATCGGACGAATCAGTGATGATCAGAATCGGCACGTCGGTGAGGCTCCGCAAAGATATCAACCTGGAATTGCTGTAATGCTGGGTATTTATCTGCCCGGTTCCATCCAGTACAATGGCGGCAATGCCTTGATCGGCAGTGATCTTTGCCAGAAGCTGTTCTTTTGACGTGGCAGATAAAACATGCCAGCCTTCATCGAACATTCGCCTCGTTAATCGGATGCGGTTTTGGCGTACGGTTTCGGCAGAGAAAGGATCTGTTTCGTTCGCTGCCAGAAGAATCGTTGGGGTCATAGTGAAACCTCCTGTTCATTTTATCTACTGGGAAATTCTAAAAATTCAATCATATATCCAGTTAAAAAATGGATGGTTATTTTCCAGCTATGTCTATTATAAATGGAGCAATACCGGAAGTCAACGAAACAAAGCAGCAAAGAGTACAGCTCCGATTTTTTTCAGGTAAAGCACGGTAACAAGGCGATCTTCATATAATTTCCACAAAAGAAACATCTAAAAACAATCAAGAATCAATTCGTTTTCAACAGCGATATTTTAAAATATAATTACCATCAGGATAAGTGTTGACCTGTGGATGATAAATGTGCTTGCAAGATCCCTTTTGGGATTTCCTCCGCAAGGCGGATATCAGGTAACTCTCCAGCAACCCTGATTTCCGTTAAAAAAAATCAGTTTTAGACAAAGCGCCGTCGGTTTCCGACGGCGCTTTGTCTTTTACAGCATGACGGCTGCGTTATATAATATAAGCCCATGATTCATCCATCTTTTTTTTACGGCTGAATCAGGTCCAATTGAAAGGCAATTTACAGCTGGATTAAGAAGTTCATTCATGATAAACTTATAGACGGGATTTTCATACGAGCCTTTGTCAAATCATTTCATATAAAGCGGGGGACATATTTGTGAATTTAAAAGAAAGAGCCAGGAAACTCAAGACCGATATTCCGGCTATTTTTATAGCTTTAAGCAGAAAAGATACGCCTGCCGCCGCAAAAATAGTTGCCTTTGTTACAGTAGCTTACGCATTATCACCGATCGATTTAATACCTGATTTTATTCCGGTTTTGGGCTATTTGGACGACGTTTTGATCTTGCCGGCGTTAATTGCATGGACAGTTTCTCTTATACCTCAAGATGTTATGGAGGGCTGCCGCCAGAAATCTGAAAGCTTATGGAAAGACAAAAGGCCTAAGAAATGGTATTATGCAGTTCCTGTGATCGCAATTTGGCTGTTTCTATTACTGATGGTGATTCATGCAGTGGCGTAGTTTGGTGTCCTGGACTGCCGCCAGCAGTATGCATAGTGAATGTGCGGCAGCGATTGCCGCGTATACCAAAAAGAAATGGCGGCATTGTATATACAACGCCGCCATTTCTTTTCAGAGGCATTCCGTAAGGATTCCTTCTTCTTGGTAGTACTTTGTAGCTGTTTTCAGTGTTAGAACCGAACGACTTTAGGCTCTGCCGTAAATGAGTAAATGGTTGCTGTTGCATTCTTCAAGTACAGCACTTCCATCAATCCATCATCAGCTGAATACATGCTGCTTAATGCGGCTTTGTTATCTTCCAGCATTTTGGCACGGGCTTCCCGCGATTCATCGTGCACCGCTTCGCCCTCAACACGGATCCAGGTGTCCTGATTCATTCCACAGATTTCAACTTTCGGATTGTCCAGCATCTGCCTGTACACTTTCTTCCGGTTATTGGTTACAATATACAGCCTGCCATTATGTTCGCATACGGCTCCAAACGGGCGGACATGAGGCTGATCACCATGATTTGTTGCCAGATAAAAAGTTCCGCAGGCTTTCAGATAATTTAATACTTCTTCCATGACGGTTGCTCCTTTCGGAATGATGTGTTACAATATTTTCAGTATTATTATAGATCGTAAGAGAATATATTCAAGTACGATAATTTATAATACCACTATCAGAAAGGATACCGGTATGGCAAAGAAAGAATTATTTGGTTTATGTCCTTATGTGACATCGCAGAAGGTTTTGACCGGCAAATGGTCGCTGTATATTTTGTATTTGTTGTCTCAGGGATCTGTCAGGTTTAATGAACTGCAACGAAAAATGCCGGAAGAAATGACGCATACCACGCTGTCCAGGCAGTTGAAAACTTTAGAAGACGAAGGATTGATCATTCGAAAAGAATATGCGCAGATACCACCGAAAGTCGAATACTCTTTGAGTGAAATAGGGGAAAAGTTCCAATCTGTACTGGATGTATTGGGTGCTTGGGGAAACGAGTACATTGACTATATGAAAAACAAGGATTGAAACTGCCGGTGAACAGGAAGGGCGTCGTCGTTTTAAGTAATAACGCCCTTTGCATTTAAATCCTACTGTTCTGCTCTTTCTGCAGTTTTGGAATTGGATCAGTAATATAGCGGGAAATCATGCTGAATAATAAGATAAAATAAGCAAAGGAGAACAATTATGAATGCAGTACTTGACAATATCTTAACGAGGAGAAGCGTACGCGCCTTCAAAGAAGAACAAATACCTGGTGAAGACTTGAACGCCATCCTTACGGCAGGGAGCTATGCGCCTAACGGTATGGGAATGCAAAGCTGGAAATTTACTGCGGTACAAAATGCAGCTGTGATAAAAAAAGTCAATGAGGCTATCCGCAGGACCCTCTTAACGATTCCTGTGGTACCTGAAACTCACCCATATGTAGCGAGCCTGATCGAAAAGGCAAAGGATGAGCACGCAGACTTCCTGTATCATGCACCTACCTATATTATTGTCACCAATTTAAAGGACAGCGGGAATGCAATGCCGGATTCAGCCTTGGCCATCGGCAATATGATGCTGGCGGCACACTCCCTTGGCATTGGTTCCTGTTGGCTGAACCAACTGCCGGGGCTTACGCATATGCCGTTAATCCGTGAGCTTCTGACAGACTTGGATGTCCCGGAAGATCACATCGTGTATGGTTCAGTTGTTATGGGGTATGCAGCAGGAGACACGAGCCCCGCCGAACCACGCAAAAATGTTATCCGCATTATTCGCTAACTATATGATAGAGCAATACCCCCACACGAATCGCAGCTTTAAAACGGGCAGGCAGGCCGATCCCACTGATCCCTGCCAAAAAAATCAGCCACAAGGCTAAAACCTTGTGGCTTTTATTTTGCCCTGTCACGGCTGGGCACTTGATAAAAGATTTGGCTGTCAGATTTTTGTATTCTGCTCGAAATATGCTTTGGTTTCCCGGACAACAACACCGCTCAAAGCAATTAATGCAATCAGATTCGGGAAAGCCATCATTCCGTTAAAAATATCGGAAATATTCCAAACCGCCTCAACTGTCATGTAAGGGCCGATAAACACAGCGAAAATGTATAACCAGCGGTAAATAAGGATGGCAGTCTGTTTTCCGTTCACAAAGTATTCAAGACAGCGTTCGCCATAGTAGTTCCAGCCGATAATTGTGGTGAAAGCGAAAAAGACAAGGCACATCATAAGAATAAACGAAGAAATATTGGAGTTAAACGGAAGCCCCTGCTGAAAAGCCGCCGTAGTGACGGAAACACCTTCCAAACCAATATTCCAGGTACCGGTCAGAACAATGCTTAAACCGGTCATCGTGCAGATGATGATGGTATCAATAAAGGTACCGGTCATTGAAACAAGCCCCTGTCTGACGGGCTCCTTTGTCTGCGCGGCCGCAGCGGCAATCGGAGCGCTTCCAAGCCCTGATTCGTTTGAGAAAATACCTCTTGCCACACCTTTTTGCATCGCTATAAGCATTGTGCCAAGCGCTCCTCCGGCAACCGCTCTGAGACCAAATGCGGATTGAAAGATCTCAACAATAGCAGCAGGGATTTTTGAGAGATTGCCGATTAAAATGATCAGGCAAATCAGGACATAGATAATTGCCATAAACGGCACGACGATCTGAGAGACGCTTGCAATCCTTTTGATGCCGCCGATGATCACCAGCCCGGCACACAGGGTGACGATTAAGCCTCCGATGATAACAGCCCAGGAATAGGGACGTCCAAACAAATTTACTGTATTTACATTGCCGGCGTCAAAAAAGTTTTGAATAGACGAGGTAATGCCGTTTACCTGAACGAAGGTACCAATACCGAACAGACCGGCGGCAGCGCCCAAAAAGGCAAACAGCTTCGCAAGCCATTTCCAGTTTTTCCCCATGCCGTTTTCAATGTAATAGAATGGCCCGCCCAAAACATGGCCGTCCGGCTCGATTTTACGAAACTTGATCGCCAGAAGCCCTTCAGCATATTTTGTAGCCATCCCAAAAAATGCGGCCATCCACATCCAGAACAATGCCCCGGGGCCGCCGGATACAAGTGCCGTAGCGACTCCGACGATATTGCCTGTTCCAATTGTCGCAGAAAGGGCGGTGCACAAAGCTCCAAAGCTTGTAACTTCACCGGTTCCGCCCTCTTCGTTTTTCACCATGAACTTCAGCGCTTTCGGAAGATGCCGCACCTGAAGCACACCCGTGCGTAAGGTTAACAGGATGCCCACTGCCATTACCAATAAAATCAGCGGAAGGCCCCAAACAATTCCATCGACATAATTAATCCAGCTGTTAATCTGCTTTAACAATACAACTCCTCCTCAAAATTCGACTTACCTCAAACGCACTTTCGCTGATTTTTGCGCTATTTGCATGTAAAACACAACACACAAAGAGAACAAAAAATTTAATATATTTTATCATAATTTCATTTCATACACAAGCAATTCACACAAAAAATTCCTTATCGATTTAAAATACTGAAATGCAGGGCCTGTTGCTGACGACAGAAGCCTGAAATAAACAAAAAGAGGCGAACGGAGCCCGCAGGATAGGTCGGGAGATATGAAAAACCACCCGACTGGCGGGTGGCTCAAATAGAGGCGATTTCATCCTGTCAAAGACCGTAAGCTGAACGCAAATATACGATCAAATCTCTTACCGTGAAGCAAATCTGATCGGGTTTTTGCTTTCGCAAATCCTCAATGTCGGCTGTCCCTGCCCATGCGGCGGAAATGACCGGTACGTCAACTTTTCGTGCGGCAAGGATATCGCTGGGCGCGTCTCCGATATATACCGCCTCACTTGGAAGGATTTTGAGCGCATCCAGTACCCTTTGTATGCCTTCCGGTTTGCTTGGGCCTTCCGGTTTCCCGGTTTCCATCAGGTCAAACCAGTTCTCTAATCCTAAAACCCGCAAAGTAATCTTCAGGGACTTTCCGCCTTTCCCGGTTACAAGCGCAATCCTGACACCAGCGCGCTTCATCAGAAAGAACAAAGCGGCGATTCCATAAAACGGTCTGGGGCACATCACCGGGTGGAGTTCCCCATAATACTTTAAATAGAGGTTTAAGCCTTCCTCAAAGTGATCAGGCAGCAATGCGGAAATGGTTCCTTCTTCAGAAGGCCCGAATGTATCGATAATTTCCTTGTCTGTCAGCCGTTTTTTGGAGATGGTTTCAATCGACTTACGAAAACAGGTGATGCATAACGGCAGCGTATCGGCAATTGTACCGTCCATATCAAAAATAATACATTGCAGCATGTTGTCACACCATCCTTTACCGCCGCTTCTGCGCTAATGCTTCCGTTCAGGCAGTTGACATCTGCCCTAATGCTAGTATAATGCAGGTAACTGCTATGTGATATCGATTTTTTGCTTTATTATATCAGTATCTTGCAAAATTGGGGGCGCGGGAATGGAGCGGGAGATTGTTACGGATGAAAGCCAGCGGGAAGTCAAAATGCACGGAACGGCGGAGTTTCCTTTCAGTATCGGTTATGAAGATATCCTCTATTACGACGGGAAACGGTTTGCCTGCCATTGGCACAAAGAGATCGAATTAGCCTATGTGTATTCCGGAAAGATCAAGATTCAGGTGAACCATAAAGACTATATCGTATCAGCCGGCGAGTGCTTGTTTTCAAATGCGAACGCTTTGCACATGGGATGGGCAATTGACGATCAAAGCTGCTCGTATTTTGCCATCACGCTGGACCCGTCGATGTTCGGGCGAGAGGAAGGCATCATCAGGAAGCGGTATATTGATCCGATATTGGAGAACCCGTCGTTACCGTCTTTTTTATTTCACGATGACGGCGATTGGCAGAGCACGGTTTTGGAGAAGATTCGGGGAATGGAGCTGCTTTATCGCGAGCGGCCGCTCGGCTTTGAACTGGAGATTACCGCACTGCTTCTCTCCGTTTGGAAACTCTTTTATATCAATGAAAAAGACTGTCATCTGAGTCCGGACATCCATGCCGAAAAGTATGACAGGATGAAAAGTATCCTGTCCTATATCCATGGGAACTACCGGTCAAAAATTACCTTGTACGACATGGCGCGGGCGGCGAACGTATCCAAAAGCGAATGCAGCCATTCGTTTAAAGATTACATGCGTGAAACACCCTTTGAATATCTGCTGCGGTACCGGGTTGAACAAAGCATCGCCTTGCTGGAAAAACCTGACGGCACCATAACCGAAACGGCACTTTCCGTAGGGTTCACAAGTGCCAGTTACTATACGGAAGTGTTTAAGCGGTATATGGGGATTACGCCCCGCGAATACAAAAGAGCCCGGGAGACAGGAAAGTAACGTCAAATACACAGAATGCTTTTTTGAAAGCATATATTAACATAAATTATGTTCTAAAAATAATCGGATTTTCCGTTTTAATGCAAATTTAGCCCGCTTTTTCCCTGCAAGTGAAAGGAAAATACGCGACAGCGCGGATTTTTCCAGCCAGTACAATGCGATTATCCTGCAGGCGTACCAGATCATGATGGAGCATCCTCCGATTAACGGGGTGCCCCAATTTACTGTTGATTTTTTCAAGCCGTACAGCTATTATGAAATTGGCAGGGATACAACCGGGGAAATCCTGCAGCTCATGAAAGAGTATGAAGAAAAATACCGGGAGGAAAGCCAAAGGCACTGGGCTAAAAACATCTTCTTTTTCAAGGATATTGTAAGTAACGGCGGCGAACTGGACTTAAAAAACCGTGAACCCTACAAAAATAACTCCGGCTTTATTTTCGACGGGGAAATTGTGGATCAGGATGCGCTCGGAAACATCACGTACGGGTATTTTGGAAAATATCTGGGAATTCCGGATAGTTTCTTATTTGCGGGCGCCGGCTACGCACAGCGGACAGCGGGGACCTCAAAGCCGGAATTCAGCGGTACTTTTGACGACGATCCGAGAGATCAATATAGAATTCTGCAGGGGGTAATGCTGTATGTACAAACACATGTATGAAAAAACAGACCCACCCATAAAACCGCTGTGGAAAACAGCGGTTTTATGGCAGAGCATTCTTGCCTTACCATGTGCACATTTGCTTTCTACACAAGTATTGCCGGAAGCTGGAATTTTTACGTTAATCTCTTTTGTCTGGTCTTTTATCTTTATGATCATCAGCATACGTAAAAAACAATATTTTAGAGGCCTCATCCCGTTGTTATTTTCTACACTTTCCCTCTATCCACTTTTCTTTGGATTTTTATTCATCTATCTTTACGGCAGGAGTTTCGCGCCATGAAAAAACACATGCATGAAAAAACACATGCATGAAAAAACAACCCCGCCCATAAAACCGCTGTGGAAAACAGCGGTTTTATGGCAGAGCATTTTTTCGGTTTTCTGCGGCATGGCTTTTATTACTGTATCAGAATCGCTAGGCAATTTTAAAATGATCGTTCTTTATCTGTTTATTTCGGTCATATGGTCTTACGTATTTATGATTGTCAGCGTACGAAAAGAGCAGTTCCTGAGAGGGTTTATTCCGCTGCTGTTTCCCGTGGTTTCGTTTTTCCCATGGTTCTATTTGATATGGATTTTGCTACTATTATAAATTCATTGGGCATTTTTACAGTTATTATTCTTTATCCGTTTATATCAATTATATGGTCTTATGTATTTATGATTGTCAGCGTACGAAAAGGGCGGTTTTTAAGAGGGTTTATTCCTTTGTTATTTTCCACACTTTCCCTCTATCCAATCTTTTGTGCGTGTTTATTCATCTATCTTTACGGCAGGAGTTTTGCGCCATGAACAAACACATGCATAAAAAAACAGACCCGCCCATAAAGCCGCTGTGGAATGTATTGATGTTTATTCTGATTAAAATTCTCAAGAAAAAACAAAGAAGTGGCTTAAATCTAGTGTTTAAGCCACTTCTTCGTGATTGCGTGGGCAGGATTGAACCTATGCCTTAGGGTTATTCTTCCTGCACGCTCCTGCTTATTCTACTTTCAGGATTAAGCTATCGATATCCACCGCATTTTCGATCATTGCGTTATCCCTCATAAATTGCTCGGTCTTTTTCATAGATGCGATGTCCTGATCTGTAATTTCTGTGCTGAAGTCGTACATTGGGAACATCTCTTTGACCGCGTCAATGCTCAGTTCGGTCTCCTTTGCGGTCATTTCAAGAATTTCTTCCGGGTTTTGCTTCATGTATTGCTGGATTTGCGCCTGCGCTTCGATGAAGCGATTGACCAGAAGCGGATTTTTTTCGTAAAATTCACCGCTGGCGGCAACTACAATAGTTGCGTCTACAAGACCTTCCCCGGTCGTGACAATCTGATAACCGTCTTTTGCCATGTTGTAGGCTGTCGGGCCTGCCAGAAGCGCGCAGTCCACTGCGCCGCCGACCAGTGCCGCCTGTGCATCCGGAATTCCCATGGAAACAAATTCTACATCGCTTTCTGCCAAACCGGCTGTCGCCAGATAGGCGACCAGAAGTTCATGCAGGATAGTGCCTTTTGGACCGGCAATCTTTTTACCTTTCAGGTCCGCTGCAGACTGGATGGCGCTATCTTTTCCGGTAAACAGACGGAAGGCTTCCGGGGAACGGCTGTACATGCTGAGAATCTTGATATCGGCGCCGTTTGCTGCGGACAGGATCACGGAAGTGGCTCCTACCGCATAGAGAAACTGAATATCTCCGGAGGCCAGTGCCTGTGTCTGTTCCGGGCCGGTTGTCAGATTGGAATATTCCACCGGGAGTCCGTATTCGGAGAATGCTTCACTGAAGATGCCTTTCTCCTTTTCCACGATCGAGGGAACATTGAGCGGGGATTTTACATAGGTGATGCCGATTTTATCCACAGTGAACTGCGGAGTCTCCTGTGAATCCCCGGACGGGGAGACTTCAGAAGAGGAAGTCTCCGGTACGGAAGTTTCGGACACGGCGGAGGAAGATTCCCCTCCTGTCTGCGGCTGGCCGGAACCGGTGCAAGCGGTTAATACGGAAGCGGCGATCAGGGTGGACATCAGTACGGATAAAATGCGTTTCATAGACTGCTCCTTTGTTTCATAATGGTTATAATCTCCTTCTTTATCCCGATTAACTCGGGGGAAAGAAGCTCTCTTGGATAAGGAAAACCGGACAGGGAAAATTCCCGCTCTGCACGGCCATGATCCAGAATGAAGATTTTTTGCCCGATCAGAAGCGCCTCGTCGATGCTGTGCGTTACAAAAACAACGCTCTTTTTTTGCAGGGAGTAAATGCGGATCAATTCGTTCTGCATGGTTTCCCTCGTAAAGTAATCCAGCGCGGCGAAAGGCTCGTCCATTAAGATAAGCTCGGGATCATAGGCCAGTGCGCGCGCTAAAGCGGCCCGCTGCTGCATTCCGCCGGACAACTGTGCGGGATAGGCTTTTTCAAAACCCGATAAACCTACCGTCTCGATCAGTGCACGTACCGCCTGTTCGGAGACGCGGCCTTTTGGCAGACCGAACACAATGTTTTTCCAGACGGTCAGCCATGGCATCAACCGGGGCTCCTGAAAGACCATGCCAATTTTGCTGTGGTGCGGCACCGTGAGAGAACCGCTGTCATATCCTTCCAACCCGCCCAAAATCCGCAGCAGCGTGGTCTTGCCGCAGCCGCTCCTGCCGAGAATCACGGTAATGCTTTCCTCCGGAAATTCCGCTGTCAGGCCGTTGAGCACCGGCAGCTGTTTATCAGCCACCTGATAATTTTTGCACAGCGTTTCGATCTTAACTCCAGCTATCGTCAACACCTCCATGCAGCACCTTTTGTATCGCATAGGAAAACAGGCGGTCACATAGAAACCCCACAAGGCCGATGACGAAAATCCCAACGATCACCTTATCGGAGCGGGACATCTGCTGCGCATCCAGAATCAGGTATCCGAGCCCGCTGGAGGCCGCGATCATCTCCGCGCCAATAATGGCGCGCCAACTGTAGCCAAGTCCCACGCGCATCCCAACCAGAATGTCCGGCAGGGCGTTCGGCAGCCTGATTTTCAGAAAAAGCTGCGTTTCAGAGAAATTAAGGGAACGCCCCACCTCCAGAAGCTTGACGTCGCAGGCAGCCAGCCCTTTTTTGATGTTTAAAAACATCGGAAAGAACGAGGCCAGCACAATGATAATCAGTTTGGAGGTTTCCCCAATGCCAAACCACAGGATCAAAAGCGCAATCAGGCTCAGGGGCGGCACATTGCGCATAAATTCCACGATGTGCTTATAGAACGGGGCAGAGGCGGGATGTACACCGGCCAGAATTCCCAGCAGGAACGCCAGCACAAACGCTATGGAAAAACCGGAAAGCACGCGCCACAAGCTGACAAGAATATGCCGGAACAGCGTTCCGTCCCGCAGCATGGCTTCGAACGATTGGAATACCCGCTGCGGGCTGGGTAAAACATATTGGCTCCATATTTCCATGTTGCACGCCGCCTGCCATAGTAAAAGCAACACCGCCACAGGTAAAACCGCTTTCCAAAAAGTCTTCATAATTTCTTCCCCCTATACTCCGTCGCCGTTGTGGCAGCCGCGGGGGCAGTACAGCAGTTCCAGCACCTTTTTTTCTGTAGGCTTTGGCAGGGAGGAAAAGTGAAGGTCAATCTTTTCCCGGCTGTCCAACACGCCTGCCTGTTTTCCGTATTCTGCAAAGAAACCTGGCGGAATAGGACTGATATCCAATATTTTTCTGCGCAGTGGAATCCCTTCCAGCTGTGCAAACTCTGCCCAAGTGTAAAACCTGACCTTTGGCAGCCCGATACTGTTCCCAAGTTCTCGCAGTGCTGTGCAGGGTGTGGTAATGTATAAAAAACCCTTTCCAGACAGTCTTTCATGCAGCTCCCTCGCACAATGCATTAGAATCGGTTCGATATCGGGATACTCCAAAAAGTCAGGGGCATAGGTTTTTTTTATGTAGCTTACAGCCATGGGACATCTCATATCTGCGACACATGTGTGAGCCGTTTCAATAGCGAGCCGATATTTCTTTTTTACGGCAGCAATATGATCCTGCCGACAGGTGACGATCTCAAACCCTTTTTTCGCCAATTCTTCTTTTAACTCTGGGGTGCCATACATTTCAGATGCGACCGGGTTTATCCATAAAAATTTACGCACAATGCCTCCTGATTTAGCGTTAGCAATTGCTAACTTGAATTTTAACGCGATTTCTTCTTTCTGTCAAGTCATTTTGACAAGTATTTAACATCGTATTTATTCAAGACTTGATTACTTACGAAAATAAGGCGGGTAATCATTATCGGAAAGCCCGCGATTTTTATGCCCTTTTGCTATAAATTTTTAGAGTATAAATATCAAAATTCAACTTTGAAAGCCGACCAACTTCTATATGGAAAGAAACCTGCTCTTTTTTAGAAAAAGTATAGCTTTAGAGGATTTATATTGAAATATATAATTTGTAATGTTAACATAATATCACGTAAATACAATTAAATGTTTGAATTTAATGGGGAAAATGCTTAATCATATTAAGTTCTTTCCAGATATACAGATAGAAGATAACAGGCAGCAGAGATTTGCCATCCGGCAGATTGAAAGGATGTCCTATCATCGGAGGAAGGGAGAGCAGCATGCTTAATAAAATTTTATTTGTGGCTACCTATACAGAGATGTCTGAGATTGCTCATCTGGTGGCAGAGCAGCGGGGCGAAAACATGGAAATTGTATCGGGCGAGCTGTATGAAGCGGTACGGCGTATTGAACAATGCGATCTTTCCAACAAAGAGGTAATCATATGCCGGGGCGGCACAGCACGCTTGCTCAGGAAATCCTTCAAGCTGCCGGTCGTCGAGGTAGAGGTATGCGCCTACGATATCCTGAGGGCCGTATACAAATACAAAAATAATCGGATTGCTGTGATCGGTGCGGAAAATGTCATTTCCGGCGTTAAGATCATTGAAGAGATCATGGGGCTGGATATTTGCTATTTTCCCTTTACTTTTGAACATGAAATTGAGGAAAAGATAGACAATATCCGGGGAATGGATATTGATGTCGTTGTGGGGGATACGGTGGCCGTGCGGGTTGCAAAGCGCAAGGGGCTGGCGGTGGAACTTATCAAGTCCGGCATAGAATCGGTTGAAGAGGGTATCGATAAGGCGGAAAAGATTTGCTCCGCAATTTTGCACGAGCGGGAAAAAAACTCCCGCATCAATGCAATTTTGGAACATCTGAATGAAGGGATTATCGTCACCGATGAGCATTCACGGATTGTGATGTTTAACCGCATTGCAGAAAGCCTGTTGCAAAGATCCACACAGGATGTAATGAGGGCACACCTGAACACCATCCTGCCGGATATTGATATTCAATCGGTGCTTAGTGGCGGCCGCAGCATATCAAAACAGATTGTGCGGGTACAAGGAACTATGATTGTGGCCAATACTGTCCCAATTATAGTAGAGGAAAAATGCAAGGGCGTAGCGATAACCTGTGAGGATGTAACTAAAATCCAGGAACTGGAGCAGAAGATCCGCCAAACGCTTTCCAAGCGCGGGCTGGTGGCGAAACACCGGTTTGACGATATTTTAGGGAACAGCGAGACCATACGGGATGCAATTAACCTTTCTAAAAAATATGCACGGGTGGATATCACAGTACTGATTTATGGGGAGAGCGGTACCGGCAAAGAGCTGTTTGCCCAATCCATACATAATCATAGCGAAAGAAAAAACGGCCCGTTTATCGCCATCAATTGTGCTACGCTTCCGCCCAGCCTGCTGGAGAGCACGCTGTTCGGTTATGATGAGGGAGCGTTTACCGGCGCCAAAAAAGGGGGCCGGAAAGGGATGTTTGAGCTTGCGCATAATGGCACTCTCTTTTTGGATGAAATCACCGAAATGGATATGAGCATACAGTCTAAAATTCTACGTGTTTTGCAGGAGCGGGAGGTGATGCGGCTGGGTGGGGACAGCATTGTGCCGGTAAATGTCCGCATAATCGCGGCATCCAACAAAAAGCTGTTCCATGCAGTTGATGCCAACCTGTTCCGCGAGGATTTGTATTACCGGATCAGTGTGCTCAACATTAACATCCCGCCCCTCAGGGAGCGGAGGGATGACATCTCATTGCTGATACGGCATTTCGCCAAAAAATGCTGCCGCAAATATTGCCTTCCCCCGCTGCAGATGGAGGATAATGTCATGCGGCATTTATGTGGCTATGACTGGCCCGGCAATGTGCGCCAGCTGGAAAATGCGGTACAGAAGATGGTTCTCTCATCGGAAAATGGCATTTTCCGGGAGAAAGACATTGCGCATCTTCAGCTGGAGATGCGCGATAAGGAAACTGCGGATGACTCTCTCCCGTTGGAAGGCACCCTGGAGGAAATATCCCGCTCCGTCATCCTTGCCGTACTGAAGGAAGAGGGCTATAACAAAACAAAAACAGCGCATCGGCTGGGTATCACACGAGTCACCCTGAATAAACATTTATCTGTTTGCGATATGGAGATGGATAAATAATTTACACATGCGTATATTTTCTGAACAGCTAGATAAGCATTTTTGTTTAAATTTTGCTTATCTGGCTGTTATTTTTAAGAAAAATGCTTTGGCATCATAATTGCTTTATATTTTAGAGAGGCCTTGAGTGCACCGGGGCCTTACAATTATCAACATCATTACTGAGCAGGAGGGTTTAACATGCGAATCAAGAAAACAATTGAAAAAGTTCCAGGCGGCATGATGGTAGTCCCAATGCTTATATCCGCAACAATCAATACTTTTTTCCCCCAGGTATTTCAGATTGGTGGATTTGTAACCGAAATTATGAATAACCACAACGTTTTCATTGGTGCATTCCTTGTTTGTATGGGCGCCGGTATGACTTATAAATCTGCACCGAAAGCGCTTAAAATTGGTGCCGTAACCACTCTGACAAAATACGCCTTTGCTGTTGCGCTTGGCATTCTCGTAGACCGGTTTATGGGCCCCAGCGGCTTATTGGGGCTGTCTGCTCTGGCGATTGTCTCGGCTGTGTCCAATACCAATGGCGGTTTATTTGCTGCGCTTACAGCCGAATTCGGCTCCAAAGAGGAAATCGGCGCCATATCTGTTTTATCAATCAACGACGGCCCATTCCTCACCATGATCGCGCTGGGAACCGCAGGAATTGCCAACATCCCGTTTATGGAACTGGTTGGCGTTATCGTTCCGATTATCGTCGGAATGATCCTTGGAAATCTGGATCCCGATATGCGTGATTTCCTTACCAGCGGCGGAAGCATTATGATTCCATTTATGGCATTGGCCATGGGTACGCGGCTCAACTTCGGTATGATCCTGACCGCAGGCCCGATGGGCATCGTACTGGGGCTTATTACGGTAGGAATCGGCGGCGCGCTGAACATCTTTTCGGACCGGCTTACGGGCGGTACCGGTGTTGCGGGTGCGGCCTGCTCCAGCACAGCCGGAAATGCGGTTGGCGTACCGCTGGCCATTGCTGCCGTGGACCCGAGTCTCATGGAAGTTGCCACCAGGGCCACCCCTTACGTTGCCGCCTCGATGATTACCTCCGCCATCTGTATCCCGATTTTAACAACATACGTTTACAAGCGCAATCTCATAAAGCATCCGGACTGGCTGAGTGAAAAGGATCGGATGTTACAGGAGACGCAGGCGGCGCTGCATTCGGATAGCCCGCAGACGGCGCAGGCGTAGTACATATAAGTATGAAATGAAAAGGAGAAAAGTATGAAGATTGTTGTACTGGATGGATATACGCTGAATCCCGGGGATTTGAGCTGGGATGCGCTGAAGGAGCTGGGCGACGTCACGGTATATGACAGAACCACCAGCGACCCGGCGCAGGCGGATCTGATTTTGGAACGCATTGGAGATGCTGAGGCGGTGTACACAAACAAAACACCGCTGACAAAAGAAATATTAACCAGGGCCCCCAATATCCGGTTTATCGGCGTGATGGCCACCGGCTTCAATGTGGTGGACACGGCTGCCGCCAAAGAACTGGGGATACCTGTATGCAATGTTCCGATCTACGGGACCGCTGCCGTTGCGCAGACAGCGATTGCGCTGCTGTTGGAGCTGTGCCACCATGTGGGCGAACATAACCGGGCAGTACAGCAGGGAGATTGGATAAAGTGCCGGGATTATTGCTTCTGGAATTATCCGCTGATTGAACTGGACGGTATGACCATGGGCATCATCGGCCTTGGGCGTATCGGAAAGGCTACCGCCAGGCTGGCCCAGGCTCTGGGCATGAAAGTACTGGCTTATGACGAATGTCAGGATCCTTCGGTGGAATCCGCCACATTGCGTTACTGCTCTTTGGATGAGTTGCTGGCGCAATCCGACGTTGTGGTGCTCCATTGCCCGCAGACACCCGCCAATAAGGGAATGATCAATAAAGAGTCAATTGCGAAGATGAAGGACGGCGTGATGCTCATCAACAATTCCCGCGGCCCTCTGGTGGTTGAAGAGGATTTGGCGGAGGCGCTTAAAAACGGCAAGGTCGCCGGCGCCGGTCTGGATGTGATCATGACTGAGCCCATGCCTGCGGACAGCCCGCTGTTAGGAATTGAAAACTGCATCATAACACCCCACCTTTCCTGGGCGCCTCACGCCTCCCGTGCCCGGCTGATGGGGACGGCTGTGGATAACCTCAAGGCGTTTATAAACGGCAGTGTGATTAACGTTGTTAATCCCTGAAGTCAATTGCGTAAAGGAGAGCACAAAATATGAAGCTGGGTTTTATTGGGCTGGGCATTATGGGCAAGCCAATGGTAAGAAATCTGCTGAAAGCGGGCCACGAGGTTGTTGTGTTTGATATTATGCAGGAAAATGTGGCGGCCGTGGTTGCGGATGGAGCAAAAGCGGGAACTTCGGCAAAAGATGTTGCCGCACAGTGCCGGACAATCATTACAATGCTGCCAAACTCGCCTCATGTGAAGGCTGTCGTCTGCGGCGAAAACGGGATATCGGAAGGTGCTGAGGAAGGCGATATTTTGATTGATATGTCTTCCATCGCGCCGCTGGTTTCGCAGGAAATCGGAGCGGAGTGCGAAAAATTGGGTGTTAAAATGATTGATGCGCCGGTGTCCGGGGGCGAGCCGAAAGCGATCGACGGGACCTTGTCGATTATGGTGGGCGGTGATGAAGCCGTGTTTGATCGCGTTAAGGAGGATATCTTGCTGAAAATGGGGGCCTCTGCCGTTTATTGCGGAGGGCTCGGCGCCGGCAATACGACCAAACTTTCCAATCAGGTTATTGTTGCGCTAAACATCGCAGCCCTGGCGGAAGCGTTGATGTTGGCTGCGAAGGCCAAGGTGGATCCGGCATTGGTCCTGCAGGCCATTCAGGGTGGGCTGGCCGGCTCTACCGTGATGAACGCCAAAGGCCCCATGATGCTGGCACACAATTATATCCCTGGATTTAAGGTGGATTTACATATCAAGGACCTGACCAATGCTCTGGAAACTGCCCATAAAGTTGGAGCACCGGTACCGCTGACCGCGGCGGTAATGGAAATGCTGCAAACATTGCATGCGGATGGATGCGGGCAGGATGATCACAGTGCGCTTGCAAAATTCTATGAGAAGCTAACCGGTACACAAATTGGATAAAAGGAGCAAATACGATGATTATTGACCATTTAAAGAATGCCCATTTGTATTATGGGCTGGGAGCAAGATTTGAAATCGGGCTGAAATATCTGCAGGAAAACGACATCTCCAAAATGGAAACCGGCAAATACCCGATTGACGGGGATGATGTATATATTCTTGTGAAGCGTTATGATTCTTTCCCTCTGGCGGAGTGTAAACTGGAGAACCATCACCTCTATGCCGATATTCAAATGGTGGTAAGTGGAAAAGAATATTTCTGTTATGCCCCCCTCGATAATCTCAAAATGATCGATCCCCACCCTGAAAACGATGTATATTACTTTGAAGGTGGATGTGAGCCGATCACGCTGACCGGCGATCTGTTTGCCCTTGTCCTTCCAGACGACGGGCATATGCCGGAACGTGCTATTGACGAGGTCAGGGAACCCATTGTGAAAGCAGTGGTTAAAGTACGATTGGGTTAAAGCATCAGGCGGATATATATGGGAAATCCCCGAGGTACAACGCTTAGTTGTGGGATATCCCGGCAGGATATTTTTACAACAGTTATGCGGGAAACGGCTTAAATAAAACCGTTCCCCGCATCGATCAATGAATGCCTTTTTTAAACCATTCGCGTAAGGATTGCTGGATATAGAATAGCCGATAATTAACAACGCCGGGCGGACCGTACAGGTCGGCTCGGCGTTGTATTGTAGCTTTAGCGTTAATCAACCACCGGCTCTGCTATTTCATCTGCAAACCAAAAAACTGTATCACAGATTTTCATTTTGGCATGTAAAATCCAGTCTTTCAGATTTGCCGGTGGGGTAGTAACACCCTCCGGGACATAATTCCCATATGGGTGTGACATCTGTGTGTATAACTAAGAGTCATGTCTAACAGATGAAGCGAATTCCAACACGGTATCAAAAGGGCGTTTCCCACGGTTTCTGTAACCCCTGTGAGGTCGTTGGGTGTTATAGTGGACGAGCCACTGGTCTA